>NZ_CP199751.1:0-4299722 GCF_052655965.1 Flavobacterium sp. HNIBRBA15423
ATCTCTCACTTTAGCTCTTTTATTGTTTTGAACCTTTTTATATAAAAAAATCTGATTAATATATTCAAAGAAGTTTTCTATTATGGTATTATCCAAGCAATTTCATTTTCTTGACATACTTTGCGTGATTCCTTTTTCTTTTAATGAATACAGATACTGCTTCATTTGATATTACCAGCCTTGATTAGAGTGTAAAGTTAGATTTGTATTGTTAGGTGTTTTTTTTTAAACTTTTTTAAGCATCATAACTACTTGACTAAATAAATCAATTATTTGGTAATAAATACAATTTCTCTCTAGATACATTAAATTTGGTTATATCAGTTGCTTATTTTTGATTTGGAGATGAGGCTTTAAAACTAATTCTACACATTCTAATTTGAATGCATAATCAATTTGATTTTTCTTTCCATAAAAATGCCCCAAATAGTGTCTAAACTTTTTGGGGCAGTCTATATCAGAGCTTTTTTCTTATTTATTCATGTGTTGAATTTCGTAAATAAAAGTATCTAAATCAACATTTAACACTAATAAAGATAGTGCTTTGTCTACGATATAGTTTACATTACTAGGTGTAAAGCCTAGTGCTAAAGCAAAACGAATTAAAATTTGTTTTTGCTTTGGTCCTAAAACATGGTCAGCATAAACCATTCTTGCTAAATCATATAATCGTTCTAATCTATTTATGTGAAGAACTGGAGGATTAATTGGGTATTTAGTTGGGTTTTCCAAAATTTCTTCATATTCTGATGTAGAGATTTCAAGACGAGTAGCTAGTTTATCTAAGAACTCTTTTTCTTCTATAGTTAGTTCTCCATCTGATAAAGCAACTCTAACAATTGAAGAAAAATGACCTTTGTTTCTATTTTTGAATTCGTTATCAAATAAATCTGAAAATGACATATCGTTTTTTTTAAAAGTTGAACAAAATTACATATAATTTAGCGTTTAAAACAAGCAAAAAAATAAAAATTGACAGTTACTGAAATATTTATAATAAATTTTGTCAAGCTTTTCATAAAGCAATTTAATTTTCATAAAATAAATTGTATGTTTGAATTCTCCAAAAAAATAATAATTATGTCTCAATTTTGGTTGTATTTTAAAGTAGGTCTTACCCATGTTTTAGATATTCATGCTTACGATCATGTCTTGTTTTTAATTGCTTTAATGGTGCCTTATGCTTTTAAGGATTGGAAAAGAATTTTTGTGTTAGTTTCTTTATTTACATTAGGTCATACATTGTCATTGCTTCTGTCAGTTTTTGGGATTGTTTCGGTTAAGGCTTCTTTAGTAGAGTTTTTAATTCCTATTACGATTTTGTTAACAGCCGTTTTTCATCTTTTTACTGCTGGAAAATCTTCTAAAAATGAGAGTATTACTTTCGTAGCTGTAATAACATTATTCTTTGGAATAATTCATGGATTAGGGTTTTCAAATTATTTTAAAACAATCTTACCAGGAAAGGCTTCAGATAAGTTACTTCCTCTATTAGAATTTGCTTTAGGAATTGAATGTGCTCAAATCATCGTAGTTTTTGTAGTACTTATTTTAGCATATATAGTCCAAACTTTCTTTAGGTTTTCAAAAAGAGATTGGGCACTAGTTATGTCAGCTTTTATAATAGGTGTAGTTATTCCAATGATTATTGGAAGTGAAATTTGGAATAGATAAATGGGACAAAAAAAATTAAAATACGATAAGGCATATTTGAGAATTGCAAAAGAATGGAGTCAACTGTCATATTGTAAGCGAAAACAAGTTGGCGCAATTATTGTTAAGGATAGAATGATAATATCTGATGGTTACAATGGAACACCTACAGGTTTTGAAAATTGTTGTGAAGATGAAAGCGGATTAACAAAATGGTATGTGCTTCATGCAGAAGCAAATGCTATTTTAAAAGTAGCCAGATCCACTCAATCTTGCGAAAATGCAACTTTGTATATTACTTTGTCACCATGTAAAGATTGTAGTAAATTAATACATCAATCAGGAATTAAAAGAGTAGTGTATCATGAAGAATATAAAGATACTTCTGGTGTTGATTTTTTAAGAAAAGCGGGTGTAGAAGTTGAATTATTAGAAGATTTAAATTAAAAATATGAAAATGAATAAAATATATTTTCCGATAATTATTGCCATTGCTATTGCGATAGGTTTACTATTGGGAAGTAAATTAAATTCATTTAATAATCCTGATTTTTTAAGTAAAAACCTAAAAAGAAATAAACTTAATAAGTTAATTGATTTTATTGACAGGGAATATGTAGATGATATAAATACAGACTCAATTGTAGATTTAACAGTAAATGGAATACTCGAAAATTTAGATCCGCATTCTGTATATATTAGTAAGCGAGATTTAAAATCGGTTACCGAGAATATGAAAGGTGATTTTGTCGGAATTGGAGTTAATTTTTATGTATATAATGATACTGTTGCTGTTATAAAACCTATAAAAAACGGACCTTCGGAAAGAGCTGGCATTAGACCAGGAGATAGAATTTTATTTGCAGATAATTATCAATTATACAATAAGAAGATTCAGAATGACAGTTTGTTTTCCAAATTGAAAGGAGAAAAAGGTTCCACGGTCTTAATAACCGTTTTTAGAAAAGCTACTAATGAGAAACTAAAGATTAAGGTTAAAAGAGATATCATTCCTATAAAAAGTGTAGATATCGCTTTAAAAGTTTCAGATGAAGTAGGTTATATAAAAATTAACAGATTTGCTGAAACTACTTATGATGAATTTTATAAAGCATTACTTTCTCTTAAAAGACAAGGAATTAAAGAACTAGTTATTGATCTTAGAGATAATGGTGGTGGTTATTTAGAAATGGCTGTTGCTATTGCAGATGAAATTCTTAAAGACAAAGAATTAGTTGTAAAGACAAAGAATAAAAAAGGAACAGAAGATAAAACTTATGCAACCTCAAAAGGAGATTTTGAGAACGGAAAAGTATATATTTTAATCAATGAAAATAGTGCTTCTGCAAGTGAAATTTTAGCTGGAGCTGTTCAGGATAATGATAGAGGAGTTGTTTTAGGGAGACGTTCTTTTGGAAAAGGGTTAGTACAACGTGAAATGCCATTAGGTGATGGTTCTGCAGTACGGTTAACTATTGCTCGCTATTTTACTCCTTCAGGACGTTCTATACAAAAAGCTTACGAAGATAAAGGGGATGCTTATTTTAACGAATTTGAAAAGCGTTTTCAAAGTGGTGAATTGTATGAAGCAGATAGCATAAAAGTAGCAGATAGCTTAAAATTTAGGACTAAAAAAGGTAGAGTGGTTTATGGTGGAGGTGGAATTACTCCAGATGTTTTTGTTCCTTTTGAAGCAAAACATGGAGAAGAAGCTACTTTAATGATTATGCAATCGGGAGTGGTAAGCTATTTTGTTTTTGAACAATTAGATAAGAAGAGAGCGTTTTTTAATGAACTTAATTTTAAAACGTTAAAATCGGAAGTCTTAGAAAAAGACAATTATCTAGATGCTTTTAAACAATATATTTCTGAAAGTGGTATTCTGTTGAATTTTTCTGATAAGGAAAAAATAAAAAAATACTTGTATGCCGAATTTGTAAAGCAACTTTTTGACGACAATAGCTATTATGAAATTATTCTTTCCGAAGACGCTATGATTAAAAAGGTTTTAGAAATGAATGCTAATGATAAATAAAAATACACTTCTTTTTTTTACCCTTTGTTTTTCTTATTTTATTTTTAGCCAAAATATTGGTGCAACTGAAATAAATCCTGTTTTAATTTCTTCTTGGGAAGAATCAGATTTAGAAAAATATGAAGGAATGTACCATTTTGGAGAAGGTGATGGTTCTAATCTTATTCTTTTAGTAAATGATGATAAAATTACTATTCAAATAAGAGAAACTAGATATTGGTCAGAAGGTGGTTGTGCTATTGAATCTGGTCTAACACAATTGTCTGAGCTAGAATTAAAATGGGAATACAAAAACTTAACAAATGTTAAGATTATAAATGGGAAATTGTTTTCCAACGAATATTCGGGTGAATTTGTAACATACAAAGAAGATTTAAAAACCTATTTTGGATTAAAGATCAATAATCCTTGGAATACATGGATTGGTAAAAACAGATATGAAATTGGCATAAAAAACATAAATTTAGATTTGAAAGAATATTTTTTTGGTCAATTTCCAAATGTTTCTATTTCGTTTTTAAATAGGGAAGAATTAGCATCTTTATTTGATAACAATGATTTGGCTTTAATGCGAAATGAAATTTTTGCTAGATATGGCTATAAATTTAATAAAAATGGAAAATTTGATATTCATTTTAAAAATCAAAATTGGTACCAACCAAAATATAAAGATGTCAAACCTTTTTTAACAGAGATTGAATTGCATAATATAGCAATAATCAAAGAAATTGAAGAAAGTAGAAAAGAAAACACATATATTCCTGAATTTCCTGAAAAAAATAAAAGGATAGTTTTAACTGCAAAACAAGATAATCTTTCAATTGCACTGGTAGTTAAAAGAATAAATGAGAAAACTATCGAGTATTCTATTGAAATGGTTGAGTCTGGTAAAAATAATTACACTAAGAAAGGATTTGCATCTGTTTCTGATGGTCCTTATTTGGGTTCTGAATCAGATGAAAGTTCGGTTTCTGGAATCTCTTATTTTTGTGACGAATATATAGATACTAATGGGGATTGTTATATTAACATTAGACTTGGAAAAGAAGAAGAATCTGGAAATCATCTTTTAGGAAAAATTATTAAAAATTGTAATGATAAAATAAAAGATATTACTTTAGATAATTTTCCTACATTAATTGAAAAGTAACTATTTCTCTAAAACATCATGAATTTGGGCATGATTGCCACTATTCCATAAAGTTAAAATATCACCAGCAACACTTGCACCGCTTCCTGCTGCAATTGATAACTGACTTCTATGTCCTGCTAAAGTTCCACAAACATAAATTCCTTCAGCAACTAAATGATCGTCGTTTTGTAATTGAATTCTGTTTTTTATGGCAAGGGCTTTTTTATGAGGAATCACATGATTTTCTAACCCTTCAATTAAAAAAGGATTTCCAGAACCTATTGCAATTACTATTATTTTAGAATGATAAACATTTTTGTTAGTTATAATAGAAAAGTTATCATTTGAACCTTCTATTTTTAATACTTTTTCATTGAATAGTTGGTTAACATGAGGATAAATTTTTCCCAAATGATCCAGACTTTCAGTTAATAATTCAGAGCCTAATTTTCCTGGTGAAATACCATAAGCATTATTGAAAACTGCATTTTGTAAAGAAGAAGCTTTTTGATGAGCTATAATGCCTATTTTTTTATTTAAAGCAAATTCTTTGTATTGTGCAGAGCCTAAAATTAAAGCACAAGAAACTCCAGAAACTCCACCACCAATAATTAATACATCAAACATAGTAAACAACAAAATTAATTTTTTGAATTATCAAACTTTTTATCTTTTCGTTTTTTCTTCTATTTTTTTAGATACTAAAAAAATTAACATCAAAACAATAGCACAAAAACCAGAAACTATTCCTATTAAAGCTATAGTACTATTTCCTTCAAGAGGAGATTCAAAATTAATTTTTGTTGCATTAAATATAATCAACGCAAGTGCTAAAATGATTACAACAATACTAAATATTTTCATTTTTATATGAGATAAAAGGGTTTAAATGAATAACTGTTTTACATTGGCTCCAAATAATTTCACAGAAATAGCTAAAAGGATAATACCAAATATTTTTCGAATAATACCTAATCCGTTAGGCCCTAATATTTTTTCAATTTTACCAGATAATTTTAATACAATATAAACTACTATAACATTGATTATAATCGCAATAATGATATTAATTTTAGCATATTCAGAACGTAATGATAACAAAGTTGTCATAGTTCCAGCTCCTGCTATTAATGGAAAAGCGATAGGGACAATAGAAGCTGTTGTCGGGTTATCTTCTTTGTACAAACGAATGCCTAAAATCATTTCGAGTGCTAAAAAAAATAAAACAAACGAACCAGCAACTGCAAATGAATTAGCATCAATGCCTATTAATTTTAAAATTTCTTCTCCTAAAAAAAGAAAAGCAATCATAATTATTGCAGCAACTATTGTGGCTTTTTCAGATTGAATATGTCCAATCTTACTTCGAAGATCTACAATAATAGGAATACTGCCTATAATATCTATTACTGCAAACAAAATCATGCTTACAGTAAAAATATCTCTCCAATTTATCAGCTCAGTAAAATTCATGCGACAAAGATATGAATAAGTAATAAAGAAATATAAGAATGCTTTATGAAACTAGTATTCATTTAATGGAATCAAACACTTATCTTTGCAAATTAATAGTATAGTTTATGTTTCAGTTAAATAAAACCATAGTTTCAGAAGAAATCTTAGAAAAAGAATTTGTATGCAATTTATCTGCTTGTAAAGGAGCTTGTTGTGTAGATGGAGATGCTGGAGCTCCTTTAGATGAAGCAGAAACAAAAATACTACAAGAGATTTATCCAAAAGTAAAACCGTTTCTTCGTCCAGAAGGAATCAAAGCAATTGAAGAACAAGGAACATTTGTTACAGGAGAAGATGGAGAATTTGAGACTACTTTAATTGATGGTAAAGACTGTGCTTATGTTATATTTGATAAACAAACTGCTCTTTGTGGAATTGAGCAAGCTTATAATCAAGGAATAATTGATTGGAAAAAACCAGTTTCGTGTCATTTGTATCCTATTCGTGTTAAAGAATATTCCGATTTTGCAGCTGTTAATTATCACAAATGGCATATTTGTTCCGATGCATGTTCTCTTGGGAAAGAATTAGAAGTTCCAATCTATAAATTTGTTAAAGAAGCCTTAGTTCGAAAGTTTGGAACACAATGGTATGACGAGTTGGAAAAAGTAGCCCAAGATTTAAAAAAATAACTTCTTTTTTTAATGCAAATAAATGCTTCTTAGCAAATGTATTTACTGCTGTTCACGAGTATTTTACAGTTGTTTCAATAAATTGTAAATACTTGTATTTCAAAGACTTAAAAAATATTTTTTGAGTAAGAAAATTTGTACTCGTTGTTAAAAACTTGCTGTAATTGTGAATAAGTTTGCCTTTTATTTTCCATTACAAATTGCAAACTTTGTAAACTCTAATTAAGGCAATAAATCTATAATTTAATACGTTTAAACTAAAAACAATTATGTCGGCAGTAGAACCAATATTACAAGAAAACAAAGATCGTTTCGTTATTTTTCCTATCAAACACCATGATATTTGGGAATGGTATAAAAAAATGGAAGCAAGTTTTTGGACTGCTGAAGAGATAGATTTACATCAAGATATAACCGATTGGAATACAAAATTAAACGATGATGAGAAATATTTCATCAAGCATATTTTAGCATTTTTTGCTGCATCAGATGGAATTGTGAACGAAAATTTAGCCGAAAATTTTGTAAATGAAGTACAATATGCTGAGGCAAAATTCTTTTATGGATTTCAAATCATGATGGAAAATATACATAGCGAAACGTATTCTTTATTAATTGATACTTATGTAAAAGATGAGGTCGAAAAAGATAAATTGTTCCATGCCATAGAAGTTTTTCCAGCCATTAAGAAAAAAGCAGAATGGGCATTAAAATGGATAGAATCAGATTCTTTTGCCGAACGTTTAATTGCGTTTGCGGCAGTAGAAGGAATTTTCTTTTCAGGTGCATTTTGTTCCATATTTTGGTTAAAAAAACGTGGTTTAATGCCAGGTTTAACCTTTTCAAACGAATTAATTTCACGTGATGAAGGAGTTCATTGTGATTTTGCAGTGCATTTACACAATCATCATCTTGTAAATAAAGTCTCAAAAGCAAGAATTAAAGAAATTATAATAGATGCGTTAACTATTGAAAGAGAATTTGTTACTGAGTCACTTCCTGTGAGTTTAATAGGAATGAATTCAGTTTTGATGACACAATATTTAGAATTTGTTACCGATAGACTGTTAGTAGAATTAGAATGTGAAAGAGAATATAATGCTTCAAATCCATTCGATTTTATGGACATGATATCACTTCAAGGAAAAACAAATTTCTTTGAAAAACGAGTAGCAGAATATCAAAAAGCTGGAGTAATGAACAGTGGTGATTCTGAATCAGGAAAAATTAGTTTTGATGCTGATTTTTAATTCTTTCTGAAACTTCTCCTGAATTTTTCAGTGTTTCAGAGTCTTATTGTAAAAACAAATAAACATATTGTTTACCTACAACAATATAATTTAAATATTTAGAAGCGAATCTTAGGGAAAAAAATAAAACTTTGTTCCTGCTGTTCGTTCCAATCTTTTATTTTTTCAATTAAAAAATAAAAGGATTTCCACTTCCATCAGGGCTAGGAAGTAAAGTATAGTCTTAGCAATTAACCAAACAATAAAAAAAATTGTAATATGAATGTAGTAAAAAGAGACGGCAGGAGAGAGCCAGTAATGTTTGACAAAATTACTGACAGAATTAGATTTTTATGCTATGAATTGAATGAATTGGTCGACCCAGTTAAAGTTGCCATGCGAGTAATTGAAGGATTATATGATGGAGTTACCACTTCAGAATTAGATAATTTAGCAGCAGAAACCGCAGCTTCAATGACTATTACACACCCTGATTATGCGCAATTAGCAGCTCGTATTGCAGTTTCTAATCTTCATAAAAACACCACAAAGTCATTCTCTGAAACCATGACAGAGATGTATCATTATGTAAATCCTAGAACTAATCAAGAAGCTCCTTTGCTTTCTGATGAAGTATATCAGGTAATCATGGAAAATGCAGAAAAATTAGATTCAACTATTATATATAATCGTGATTTTAACTACGATTACTTTGGTTTTAAAACTTTAGAACGTTCCTATTTGTTAAAAATAAACGGTAAAATCGTAGAGCGTCCACAACACATGTTAATGCGTGTATCTGTAGGGATTCATTTAAATGATATTGATTCAGCAATTGAAACGTATGAATTAATGTCTAAGAAATTCTTTACACATGCAACACCTACATTATTCAACGCTGGAACGCCAAAACCACAAATGTCATCTTGCTTCTTGTTAACTATGAAAGATGATAGTATAGATGGTATTTATGATACTTTAAAACAAACAGCTAAGATCTCACAATCTGCTGGTGGAATTGGTCTTTCAATTCATAATGTGAGAGCGACAGGTTCTTATATTCGTGGAACTAATGGAACATCAAATGGTATTGTTCCTATGTTGCGTGTATTCAACGATACAGCACGTTATGTTGATCAAGGTGGAGGAAAACGTAAAGGTAGTTTTGCTATTTATATTGAACCTTGGCATGCTGATATCTTCGATTTCTTAGATTTGAAAAAAAATACTGGAAAAGAAGAAATGCGCGCAAGAGATTTGTTCTTCGCTATGTGGATGTGTGATTTATTCATGAAACGAGTGGAAGAAGATGGAAAATGGACTTTAATGTGTCCTAATGAGTGCCCTGGATTATATGATGTGTATGGAGAGGAATTTGAAACTATGTACACCGATTATGAAAAGGCAGGAAAAGGAAGAAAAACAATCAAAGCACGTGAACTTTGGGAAAAAATATTAGAATCGCAAATAGAGACTGGTACACCATATATGTTGTACAAAGACGCTGCGAATAGGAAATCAAATCAAAAGAATTTAGGAACAATTCGTTCTTCTAATTTATGTACTGAAATCTTAGAATATACTTCTGAAGATGAAATTGCAGTATGTAACTTAGCTTCTATTTCACTACCAATGTTTGTTGAAGATGGAGCGTTTAATCACCAATTCTTATTTGATGTCACCAAAAGAATTACACGTAACCTAAACAAAGTAATTGACAGAAATTATTATCCTGTAAAAGAAGCAGAAAACTCAAATCTTCGTCATAGACCTGTTGGTTTAGGAGTTCAAGGTTTAGCAGATGCTTTTATTTTATTGAGAATGCCATTTACAAGTGATGAAGCTAAAAAATTAAATCAAGAAATTTTTGAAACAATTTATTTTGCTGCGGTAACTGCTTCAATGGAACTAGCAGTTGAAGAAGGACCGTATTCGACTTTTGAAGGTTCACCTATTTCTAAAGGAGAATTTCAGTATAATATGTGGGGCTTAAAAGATGAAGAATTGTCAGGAAGATGGGATTGGGCTTCTTTACGTAAAGAAGTAATGGAAAAAGGAGTGCGTAACTCTTTATTATTGGCACCAATGCCAACAGCTTCTACTTCTCAGATTTTAGGAAATAATGAGGCATTCGAACCATATACTTCAAATGTATATACTCGTAGAGTATTATCAGGAGAGTTTATTGTAGTGAATAAACATTTATTACATGATTTAGTAAATTTAGGTTTATGGAATGAAACGTTGAAACAAGAAATCATGAGAAATAATGGTTCGGTTCAAAATATAGATGTTATTCCACAAGATATTAAAGAATTATATAAAACCGTTTGGGAATTAAGTATGAAAGACATTATTGACATGTCTCGTCAAAGAGGTTATTTTATTGATCAATCTCAGTCTTTAAACTTGTTCATGGAAGGTGCCACTATGGCAAAATTAACATCAATGCATTTCTACGCTTGGAAAAGTGGTTTAAAAACAGGAATGTATTATTTAAGAACAAAATCAGCAGTAGATGCAATTAAGTTTACCTTAAATAACGATAAAAAAGCAGCTCCAGTTCCAGTAGCAGTTGAAGTAGAACCTGAAATGTCAGTAGCAGAATTCAAAGCTATGATTGAACGCTCTAAAAATGCTGATCCAGATGATTGCGAAATGTGTGGTTCTTAAATAAAAAATTAAAGAGAGTAGAATATGTAAAACAGTCATTAACCAATGACTGTTTTTGTTTTATATAATTGCATTTCAATTCGTACCTTTGGTAAAAATATAATACATTATCACATGTCTAAAGAAAAAAAAGGAGTTTATACAGGAAAAATTGAGCAGGATGAGAAAGGAAATTTCTTCTGTGGAGAATATCTGTTAGATTATAAATATACGGTTGCAAAATTTAAAATAGGTGATGAAATAAATATCAAATCGGTAATTGAAAATCCAAGTGATATTAGCTATGATAAATATCCTAAGAAATCAAGAGATTTCTTTTTAGCAAATGATAAACCTTAATTCAAACTATTTTATTTCTTACTTCTAAACTTCAAATTTCTAATTTAAAATGATGCACTGGGAACAATTACTGTCTTTAAAAAGACAAGGTGATAAAGCAAAACGATTAAGAAAAGATCAGGATGATACTCGTCTAGGTTTTGAAGTGGATTATGATCGAATTATTTTCTCGTCTGCCTTTAGAAGTTTGCAAGATAAAACACAAGTAATTCCCTTGTCGAAAACTGATTTTGTTCACAATCGTTTGACACATAGTTTAGAGGTTTCGGTTGTAGGTCGTTCAATAGGTCGTTTGGTAGGGAAGCAAGTTATAGAAAAACATCCTTATTTGAAAGAAGTTCACGGTTATCACATGAACGATTTTGGTGCTATAGTCGCTGCTGCTGCTTTGGCACATGATATTGGAAATCCTCCTTTTGGTCATTCTGGTGAAAAAGCAATTGGTGAGTATTTCAAAACAGGAAATGGGAATCAGTATAAGGAAAAATTAACCGATAAAGAATGGCAAGATTTAATTGATTTTGAAGGAAATGCAAATGGTTTTTCGGTCTTAGCAACTTCTAGAGAAGGAATTGAAGGTTCTTTACGTATATCTTATGCTACTTTAGGTGCTTTTATGAAATATCCAAAAGAAAGTTTGCCTAAAAAACCAACTGCAAAGATATGTGATAAAAAATATGGATTTTTTCAGCAAGACAAAGCTTTCTTTACTGATGTAGCACAAGAATTAGGGATGATTTCTAATAAAATAGGAAATGATATTGGATTTGAGCGTCATCCATTAGCATATTTGGTAGAAGCAGCCGATGATATTTGTTATACGATTATCGATTTTGAAGACGGAATTAATTTAGGATTAATTCAAGAAGAATTCGCATTAGAATACCTAATCAAATTGGTTAAAAATGGAATTGATACTAAAAAATACAATCAATTAACCACTAAGGAAGATCGAATTAGTTATTTGAGAGCTCTAGCTATTGGAAGTTTAATTAGCGATGCGGTTAAAGTCTTTATGGAAAATGAAGAAGCTATTTTAAAAGGAGAATTTCCATATTCTTTAATGGATAAGAGTCAATACATTGCTCAAATGAATGATATTATTCAAATTAGTATTAAGAATGTGTACCAATGTAAAGAAGTGGTTCAAAAAGAAGTGGTAGGGTATAAAATTATAAATACTTTATTAGATAAATTTTGTACAGCTTACCATAATAAGATAGAAGGAAAAGCGTCTAATTATGATACAATAATTCTAAAATTATTACCAGAAAGATTTTTGCATCAAAAGGAAAATGTATATGATCAATTATTACATATTTGTCATTTTGTTTCTCTTTTAACCGATGGAAAAGCTCTTCAAATGTATAATATTATTGAAGGAAACCCTAATTAAAGTCTGCTTTTAAGGTGAAAGGGTTTTTATGTTTTTTTTTACTTTTCTTTTTTTGGGGTGAAGCCCAATATAAAATTAAGCAATACAGTACATTAAATAGTAATTTGCCTCATGATTTATGTTATGGTTTAGAGCAAGATGATAACGGATTTATTTGGATTGGTACTGATGACGGATTAGCTCGATTTAATGGTTCTAGTTTTAAAAATTATACATCCAAAGACGGTCTTTTCTCCAATTATGTTATAGATATTACCACTTACGCTAAAGATACTTTGGCTTTGGTTACTTGGGGAGGAGGAATGCAACTCTTAGTAGAAGATCGATTTATAAATGTAGGTGAAAAACTCAAGCTAAATAAAATTAAAAAGTTTGACGAAGGCCTTTTTACTAAAGGTGTTGATTATGTTTTTTATCAGGATAAAGTTGCAAAAAGGAAAGAATTCATTTTTTTAAATAATGAGCGTATTGTTGTTGCAACCAAAAAACAAAATCTTGATGTAAAAAACTGTTATCCTAATTTTGAAGTTGTTAATGACCAACTTTATTTCTTCAGTGATTTTAATGAAGCTAATCCCTTTAGAGGAATTTATAAGTTTGAGAATGAAGCTTTAACGAAAGAATTTCTCTTTTTAAATGATTATGAAATTACTGGTTTTGGTGCTATTGATGCCACTTCCTATTTTGCCACTTTTCAAGACAAAATGGTTTTCTTTACTGCAAAAGGTATTAAAAGAGTAGAATTGATTCCACAAAAAAATTGCCATATCAAGAAAGCGATTTATAAAGAGGGTGTTTTAGCCATGATACTTTATAATTTGATTACTAAAAAAGAAGAATTGTTCATTTATGATTTGAAGCTTAAAAAACAACAATTAATTCAATCTACAACTATTGAAAATCAATTAATAAGTGATGTTCTTTTAGATGTTGAAGGAAATATTTGGGTAAGTACGTATGGAGCAGGTTTGTTTAAAATTTTTAAAGAAGACATTTATATTGCAAATCATAATATTACTTCTGAAAATGTCATTGATGTTTTTGAAGGCAATCAAAAAGTATATTTTATTGCAGCGCATAAGCTGTTTCAAATTGATAAAACAACACAAAAAATAGATTCTATTACTGTTGATGAAGAATTATGGCGTTTTGGAACTAATTCCAATGAAAATAAAAAAATTAGAATTTTTAAACGCAGTAGTAGTAATGATATTCATGAAGTTAAGATTTTTGATAACTTGTGTATTACGAATCAAAAGCCTGATAGTGTTGCAAACAAAGTAATTCGAACGATTTTTATTGAGTACAGTATCACTATCGAATCTAAGGGAATAAAAAGAAAATATTTACTTAAAAATAAAATAAGAAAGGTTCTCTTAAAAGATAATAAGGTGTATATAGCAACTACAAACGGATTACTTATTTATGATGTGAATACTAATACATTTAAATTGCTATTAGGTACTAATAAAGATCAAGCGAATAACGATATTAAAGATCTTGCTTTTATTGATAATAAACTTTGGATGGCTACCTCAAAAGGATTATTAACATTGGAAAACGATAAAATCATTAATTATTCTAAAGGGAATCAATTGTTAGAAGCAGGACTAAACTCATTATGTATTGATCACCATCAAGTCATTTGGTTAGCCACACAAAAAGGTTTTTCAATTTTTAAGGATAATGAATTTTATAACTTTTTTTATAAGGATAAGGAGGTTTCGACATTTACCCAGAAAGTGTATGAAGATACAAACAATAACATTTGGATAATTGGAAACAAAGGAGTTTTAAAGGTAAATAACCAAAACAAGTTTCAATCTAGAGAAAAACCAAAAATAAACGTAATACAGAAAGGTTTGGTTTTTAATGTTGATGCTATTTCTTTTTCCAAAATTGAGATTTTAAAAGAGTATAAAGTAAATCAGGAAGGTTGGCAAAAACTTACGGAAACAGAACTAGATTTTAAAAATTTTCAATATGGAAAATATACCCTTCAGTTTAGAAGTAGAATGCTCAATTCGGATTGGGGATACTCAAAAAAATACATCTTAAACATTAAAGTTCCTTGGTATAAGCAATCGTGGAGTTTGTTGTTAATTGTTTTTTTATCTGGAGCTATAGTTATTGGAGTTATATACATTCGCTTAAAACATGTTCAAAAAAGAAATCAATTTTTACAAGCTACTATTTTAAAAAATGAAACATTGCAAACTGAGTTAAGCAGTGTAAGAGAGAATGTTGCACAAGATTTTCATGATGAATTAGGAAATAAATTAGCAGGAATAACCGTGCTATCTGGGATGATAATAGAAGATGAAAAATTTAAAAAAACAGATTGGTTCAAACAATTGGAGCGCATCAATAAAGATGCACAAGAACTGTATTTTGGAATTAAAGATTTTATTTGGAGTATCGATAGTAAAAATGACGATTTAAACGAATTGATTTTTTATCTGAAAGATTTTGGCGAAGAATTATTTGCTTCAACTAAAATTGAATTCAATATTGAAATTAATATCGATAATACAACAATAAAATTGCCTTATTATTGGTCGAGACAACTTTTATTGTTGTTTAAAGAAGCCATGACAAATACCTTAAAATATTCTGAAGCTACTCACTGTGTTTTGAAAATAAAAATGAAAAAGAATAAACTAAAAATAATCTTTTCAGATAATGGAAAAGGATTTGATAGTACGGCTTTAAAACGAAAAAACGGATTATTAAACATGCATAAAAGAGCTAATAAAATTGAAGGTTATCTCACAATTGAAGGGATAAACGGAACTGAAATAACTTTTGTAAGTAAGCCAATATTTTAAATCAGAAGCGATAAACAAAGTAAACCTATAATTAAATAGGGAAGAAATAATAGTAATTCTAACTTATTCTCTTTAAAAAAAGAACGTATTGTTTTCATTTTATTGGAATTTGTGGCAGAACAAATTTTGTAAAAAGAAATAGATAAAAAATCACCCAAAAAGGGTGATTTTTTATTGAAAACAAAATTTCAAATTTGCACCAATTTTAAAAATAACAATTTATGAAAAAAATTACTTTATTAATCGTATTGTTTTTAATTAACTGCTTTGTTTTTGGGCAAACCTACCATACACAACATACAGATGCTAGTCATCTTACTTTTTCACCTCCTTTTTATAATTCAACTAATTATCAATTAAATTATTTGTATGAACAAAATACCTTATGGAGAGTAAATGCATCTGACAACACAAAAGTGTCTATTTTAACAGCTTCTTCTTTGCCTAATTTCTCTAATATAGTTGTAAATAATACTAACTTAGGTACAGGAACACATAATTTTGGAATAATTAAATCATCCGCTTCATCAAGTACGTCAACTTTTGAAAACTATTACTATTCAGGGAGTTATATTAGTACCGATTTTTTTAGTTTTGCAAGTACTAGAATTATTTCAGTAAGTAAAAAAAGTGAAACCGAATTTTATTTTTTAGATGATATTAACAAAACTATTTTTCTATATAATATAACAACCAAAACGAAAACACTAATTACTGATTATCCTAATACTTCTGATATAAGTAAAATCTTATATGTTAGTGATTATGATGCTATGTTTACTGTAAGAAATAATAGTATAACGAGAAGTAATTTAACAACTGGTATAGGAGGAACATTGGTTGCAAATTTGCCTGGAGTTGTTTCTTCTTTGTCCTATAATAATGGGTATGTGTTTTATTCTATTGAGGGTGATGCACAATCTGGAGGAGGAATTTATAGAGTTAATTTAAATACTTTTGAAGCACCTGTTAAATTTTGGGAACCAAATTCAGCAGATAATTTAGTGGGTTCGATAAGCTCTATTTCCTTTAATCGTAAAGATTATAATTCGCTAACAAAACTTTTTGTCTCTTTTTATGGAACGAATAAAGCGTATATTTCTTTTGATAATTCAGAATTGTTAGGTTCAAACAAGTTTGATCTTAACAATCAAATTTCAGTCTATCCAAATCCTGTAAATGATATTTTAAATGTAACTGTATCTAATGACCAAGAAATAGCAAAGATTGAGATACTTGCTTTAGATGGAAGAACTGTTCAAGAGGTTGCAACAGGTGCTTTTGTCAATTTGGAACATCTTTTGTCGGGTATTTATTTGGTAAAAATAACCTCTAAAGAAGGAAAAACAGGAATGCAAAGAATAATTAAAAAGTAAAAATTATTTTGTTTCTGTTTTTAGCACAAGCCATAGTTTTAACTATGGTTTTTGCTTTTGAAAATGACAGGTAAAATTGTGATACATTTGTAAAATAAATTTCACGCTAATTTAATAATGAAAAGAATTGTTTTAATTGAAGACTATGAATTGGTAAGAAACACTTACAAAGAAATGATTAATTCTACAGAAGATTTTGAAGTGGTAGGTGATTTTGAAAGCTGTGAAATAGCCATTCCTAAATTAGATGAATTACAGCCGGATATTTTGTTTATGGACATTAATTTATCAGGAATGAATGGAATTGAAGGAATCAAAATTATTAAAAAGCAATTTCCACAATTAGCTATTATTGTGGTTACTGTTAATGAAGAATCAAACTATGTTTTCGAAGCCTTATGTGCAGGAGCAGTAGGTTATATTACCAAAGTAAGTGGGAAACAAAAAATTTTAGAAGCATTAGTACAGCTGGATCAAGGTGGAGCGCCTATGAGTATTAAAATTGCTCGAATGGTTGTAGAATCTTTTCAAGAAAAAAAACTCAACGAACTTTCAGATCGGGAAAATGAAGTGGTAACTCTTTTAGCAAAAGGTAAAAGTTATGCGGCGATAGGTGAAGAATTAAATGTAAGTATTAATACGATTAAGACGCATGCTCGAAATATTTATGAAAAGCTACATGTAACTTCTAAAAATGAGGTCATCAAAGTGTATAATGCGGTAAGGAATAAGTAAAAACAGTTAAGTTTTACAAAAATCACCCGTTCAGGGTGATTTTTTTTGCTTTTTTACATCTTATTTTTGGGACAACAAATTTAAAAAATATGAAAATGCAGTCTATTAAAAAAGCATTGTATGCCTTCATGGCAACCCTGATGTTTATCTCGTGCAGTAAGGAAGATAACGAGGTAGAAGTGAGACAATTTGATCCTATTAAAGACAAAGCAATAGGAGAAGCTATTGCTTTGAGTAACGACAAAGGAATTCCTTTTCCAGAAGGGAGTAAAGTGTTTAAAAATGATGATGGAGTGTTTACTATTGTTTTACCAGAAAACATGTATTATTTGATTGCAAATGATACTCGATCAAGACAATTAAGTAAAGTAGCAGAAATTAGTGTACATTGCGATTGTACGCAAGGTACAGATTGTAGTCCTTTAAAAAAAGATGGGGTTTACTATTGTATAATGGCCTCTACCTGTAAAACGTGTGAAAGAAAGGTGTATTCTAACTCGAGAAGTGTAGTGCTAAAAGGAATAATTAATGTTAAAGAAGAGGTGTCGTTAATTAATACGTCTGATAAAAAGGAATATAAATGTATGAAAACAGAAGTACTTAATCTTCTAGAGGTAAAAACAGGGATAAATAATTTTTATTTAAAAATATATAATGGTAATATACCTGATTTTATAAAACAAAATAAAGAGATTTCTTCAAAAGAATATGTTTATGTAAAGGCAAATGTTTTTGGTTATACTATGGTTTTGCCTGTTTTAAGAAATTCAATTGAGTCTCATAATTCAAAAGAAATTGAGATAATAAGTAAAATAACATGTGATTGCGATTGGGGTACTGGTTGTGTTAAAAAAAGAGCTTTTGGAGGAGTCTATTGTGATTCAGGACCAGATTGTGCATCTTGTGTAATGTATGATAACTAAAATAATTACATCTTCAAATAAAAATCTTGGGTGAGATTGATATATTCTGGCGTGTATTGATGACGAGCTATTTCAATAATTAATTCATCAATTAAAGGAGTTTGTTGGATTCTTGTAAAAGCTAACAAACTCCTTTTTATTTCTGTGTTTGGTTTTCCTTTTACACGAGTAATCTTTAAAGGATATAATTCAAAATCTTTGGCTAGAGCCAAAAAACGTTCTTCTTCTTTAAAAGGGATAATTACAGAGAAAATTCCATTTTCTGAGAGTAATAAATCGGCAGCTTCTATTAAATCTTCAAAAGGTAAAGCATCTTCAAAACGAGCTAAATCTCTTTGAGTATTTTCGGTTTTGTAATTTTCAGTATAAAAAGGAGGATTAGAAATAATTAAATCATATTCATCTTCTGGTTCGTCCATGAATTCATCTAAGCCAGCATGAAAACAAAACAGTCGATCATTCCATGGAGAAGATTCAAAGTTATCTGTGGCTTGTTCGAAAGCTTCGTCATCTATTTCAATAGCATCAATTTGTTCCGCAGTACTTCTTTGAGCAAGTATTAACGCTAAAACTCCAGTTCCTGTGCCTATATCAAGAATGTTGTATGGCTTGTTAGTTAATGGTGTCCAAGTTCCTAATAAAACAGCATCTGTACCAATTTTCATGGCACAACGGTCTTGTTCTATTTGGAATTGTTTAAAGTGAAAAATGGACAAAACGTAATTTTTTAAAGTCTTCTTTTGGTATAGGGTTTAACTTAAATACAAATCCACTAATCCTTCAGGAGTATTTAGTATTACTTTTTTATTTGCTCTATCGATTTTTACGATAAATGCATCAATCATTGGAACTAAAATTTCAATTTCTCCTTTTGTGATTTCAAATAATGGTTGTGCATTACTATCATTAACGCTTTTCATAATTCCAATGTTGCCTAATCGAACGTCCTCAACATCAAAACCAATAATTTCATGATAGTAAAACTTGTTGCCTTCTAGTTTAGGTAGCATAGAAAGTGGAAGATAAATCTCACAATTCATAATAGCATCAGCATCAGCTTCTGTTTCTACATCTTCAAAGCGAACACGTAAGAATTTATCTTTGTGTAGGGAACTTTTTTCAATAAAAAAAGGAACCAGTGTTTTGTTTAATTCAACAAAAACTGATTCCAAATTTTGATACAATTCGGGTTCATCAGTATCTAAATAAACTAGAACTTCACCCTTAAAACTAAATTTTCTCGCAATTTTGCCTAAATAGAAACACTCTTTTTTATGCATCATTACGAATTAAAAATTAAGCTTCTGTTTCTTCGTTGTTCTCTTCAACTGCAGGAGCTTCAGTTTCTTCTGTAGCTTCTTCAGTTACAGCTTCTTCTGCTTTTGCAGCCTCAGCTTGAGCAGCAATACGTTTTTCGTTTGCTTCTTTTTCTGCTTTTAAAGCTTTAGTTCTAGCATCAGCTTGTGCTTTGCTTAAACCATCTTTTTTAGCATCAACTTTTCCTGCTTTTTCATCTAACCATGCAGCTAATTTAGCTTCTGCTTGTTCTTGAGTTAAAGCACCTTTACGAACTCCTCCATCTAAGTGGTGTTTTAATAAAGCACCTTTGTAAGACAAAATTGCTCTTGCAGTGTCAGTTGGCTGAGCACCATTGTGTAACCATTGAACAGCACTATCAAGATTTAAATCAATAGTTGCTGGGTTAGTGTTTGGATTGTAAGTTCCTATTTTGTCAAGGAATTTACCATCTCTTTTTGAACGTGCATCTGCAGCTACGATCCAGTAAAAAGGTTTCCCTTTTTTACCATGTCTTTGTAATCTAATTTTTACAGGCATAATCTTTTGATTAATTTTGAGGTTCCCGACCTCAGTTATTTAAGGGTGCAAATGTACAAAACTTTGTTTTACAATAGTATATGTTTTTTAAAAATATTTTTATGTTTTTTATGTTTTGTTTAAATTAAAAAAATTATTTTTGTCTAATTATGTATTAAAGAAGATATTAAATGAAAAAAATAATTGCTTTATTGGGGTTTGTATTAGTCTTGACTTCTTGTGTGAATGAAACTCAAGTAAATAATCCAGCATTTCAAGCAAAATTAAACGATATTAATTGGAGATCTCAAGACACTCATTTGTCTATTGGGTCCAATGGAGGTTTAATTATTACTGCTTTACGAGGAAATGAGAAATTGGAACTTAAAACTAGCTCAGCTAATCCTGGAACTTATATTTTAGGAACAACTAATCAAGCTAATTTTGCTAGTTATACTGTAACAGCTGGAAATACTTCTAATCTTTTCGATACTGGTGCTTATCCTGGACCTGCATTTCTAACTAGAAAATTAACTCCAGGGAATGCATATGTAAATAATGACTCAGCATTAACTACTGGTGGTTCAGGAAGTGGTTTAGTATTTAAAATTACAGTGAATAATATTGGTGGTATTGCTACAGATACTATAAAAGCAAGAGGCGCAAATTATTTAGCAGGTGATGTGGTCACAATTGAAGGAGGAAATAATAATGCTACTTTTAGAGTAATGAACACGCAACAAAGTAATGGCGAAGTTGTAATTGAAGAAGTAGAAAATGGGACTTATACAGGAACATTTAAACTAAATGCGGTTGATGAAGACGGGCAAGTAGTTACTTTTTCACAAGGAATTTTTTATAGAATTCCTGTTAACTAAAGAAAGGCTAAAAATAAATGATAAAAACCATCTCGTTTGAGGTGGTTTTTTGTTTCCTGTTAACAACTAAAATTGCGCTTTATTTTTAATAGTTGTATTTTTGAAAATTGTCATTTTATTGGTATTTGACACTTTAATCATTTGGAATTTAACACACTATGTATTTAATTTTTGATACTGAAACTACAGGTTTACCTAGAAGTTGGTCAGCACCCATAACCGATACAGATAATTGGCCACGATGTATTCAGATTGCTTGGCAGTTACATGACGAAATGGGGAATTTAGTAGAACATCAGGACTATCTAGTAAAACCAGAAGGGTTTAATATTCCTTATGACGCGGAACGCATTCATGGTATTTCTACAGAATTAGCTGAGCAACAAGGTGTGCCGCTACTTGAAGTATTAGAGAAATTTAATATAGCCTTGTCTAAAACAAAATATATTGTAGGTCAAAATGTAGGTTTTGATGTCAATATTATGGGCTGTGAATTCCATCGAATGAATGTAGGTTCTGATATGTCAAAAATGCCAGTTTTAGACACTTGTACAGAAGTTACAGCAGAGTTATTAAAATTACCAGGTGGTCGTGGTGGAAAATTTAAGTTGCCAACATTAACTGAATTACACGAATATCTTTTTGGTGTTCCTTTTTCAGAAGCACATAATGCAACAGCCGATGTGGAAGCAACAACACGCTGTTTTTTGGAATTAATTAAAAGAGAAGTTTTTACAAAAGAAGAACTAGATGTAACACCTGATTATTTTACTAGATTTAAAGAACACAATCCAAAAGAAATCCAACTTATTGGATTAAAACATATCAATTTAAAAGCAGCTTCGGATGAAATTCGAAAAAAATTGCAAAAAATTGAACAAGAAAATACGCAGACTACTATTTCGGAATCGGATAAAAAAGATTTTTCAAAAGCTAAGTTTGCACATTTGCATAATCATTCACAATTTTCCGTTTTACAATCTACTATAGGAATTCCTGCATTAGTTTCGGCTACAGCCAAAAATAATATGCCAGCAGTTGCTATGACCGATACTGGAAATATGATGGGAGCTTTTCATTTTGTGAGTGCTGTTATGAATCATAATAAAGCTGTAAAAGCTAAAATTGAAGCAGGAGAAGAACCAACAGAAACTGAAATAAAACCAATTGTAGGTTGTGAATTTAATATTTGTGAAAATCACTTAGATAGAACTAAAAAGGACAATGGTTACCAAGTTGTATTGTTAGCAAAGAATAAAAAAGGCTACCATAATTTGGCTAAAATGGCTTCTATCGCTTACATTGATGGTTTTTATTATGTTCCAAGAATCGACAAGAATGTTGTTGAAAAATACAAAGAGGACATTATGGTTTTGTCTGGGAATTTGTATGGTGAAATACCAAGTAAAATACTGAATATAGGTGAAAGTCAAGCAGAAGAGGCTTTAATTTGGTGGAAAGAGCAATTTGGATCTGATTTTTATCTCGAGATTATGCGTCACAATCAAGAAGATGAAAATCGTGTTAATAAAACCTTGATTGAATTCTCTCAAAAGCATAATGTCAAGTTAATTGCATCTAATAATACCTTTTACCTAAATAAAGAAGATGCGAATGCACATGATATTTTATTGTGCGTAAAAGATGGTGAAAAACAAGCAACACCTATAGGTAGAGGTAGAGGTTATCGATACGGTTTACCAAATCAAGAATATTATTTTAAATCGGAAGAAGAGATGAAAAAACTCTTCACTGATTTACCCGAAGCAATTATTAATATTCAAGAAATTATTGATAAAGTAGAAATTTACTCATTATATAGAGATGTATTACTTCCAAAATATGATATTCCAACCGAATTTGTAAATCCAGAAGATGCTATTGATGAAGGTGTAAGAGGTGAAAATGCTTATCTACGCCATCTTACTATGGAAGGGGCAAAGCGTAGATATGGTGAAATTACTCCAGCTATTCAAGAACGATTAGATTTTGAGTTACTAACTATATCGAATTCGGGTTATCCTGGATACTTTTTAATTGTACAAGATTTCATTGCAGAAGCTCGAAAAATGGATGTTTCAGTTGGTCCTGGTCGTGGTTCTGCTGCAGGTTCAGCAGTGGCTTACTGTTTAGGAATAACCAATATTGATCCTATTAAATACGATTTGCTTTTTGAGCGTTTCTTAAATCCTGACCGTGTGTCGATGCCCGATATTGATATTGACTTCGATGATGAAGGTCGTGGTCGTGTAATGGATTATGTGATTAAAAAGTATGGGTCGAATCAAGTAGCACAAATTATTACCTATGGTAAAATGGCAACAAAATCAGCTATTCGAGATACAGCTCGTGTATTAGATTTACCATTGTTTGAAGCGGATAGAATTGCTAAGTTAATTCCTGGAATGATGCCTTCTAAATGGAATTTAGCTCGGTTTATTTCTGAAAAAGAAGAGGATGTAAAAAAAGCTTTACGTTCAGACGAATTTGACAAGGTTAAAGAATTGATTGCGATTGCTAATGAGGGAGATTTAGCTGGAGAAACCATTCAACAAGCGAAAATTTTGGAAGGTTCTCTACGAAATACCGGAATTCACGCTTGTGGTGTAATTATTACACCTTCGGATATTACCAATTATGTTCCAGTAACAACTGCAAAAGATTCTGATTTATATGTTACCCAATTTGATAACTCGGTTGCAGAAAGTGCAGGATTATTAAAGATGGACTTCTTGGGTTTGAAAACCCTAACATTAATTAAAGATACTGTCAAACTAGTTAAATATCGTACTGGTGTCGAATTAGATCCTGATACTTTTCCAATTGATGATAAAAAAACCTATGAGTTGTTTCAAAGAGGTGAAACAGTTGGTATTTTTCAATATGAATCTCCTGGAATGCAAAAATACATGAAGGATTTAAAACCTACTGTTTTTGGCGATTTAATTGCAATGAATGCTTTATATCGTCCTGGACCATTGGAATACATTCCTTCCTTTGTAAGAAGAAAAAACGGAGAAGAACCTATTGTTTATGATTTAGATGCGTGTGAAGAATATCTAGGTGAAACCTACGGAATTACTGTTTATCAAGAACAAGTGATGCTTTTGTCTCAATCCTTAGCTAATTTTACAAAAGGTGAAGCAGATGTTTTACGAAAAGCTATGGGTAAAAAGCAAAAAGATGTTCTGGATAAGATGAAACCAAAGTTTGTAGAACAAGCTTCAGCAAAAGGTCATGATGCAACAGTTTTAGAGAAAATTTGGAAAGACTGGGAAGCTTTTGCAAGTTACGCATTCAATAAATCACACTCTACTTGTTATGCTTGGATAGCTTATCAAACGGCTTATTTGAAGGCTCATTATCCAGCAGAATATATGGCAGCAGTTCTTTCTAATAACATGAACGATATCAAGCAAGTTTCGTTTTTTATGGAAGAATGTAAACGAATGGGATTAGAAGTTCTCGGACCAGATGTAAATGAATCTTATTACAAATTTACGGTTAATGAAGAGTATGCTGTTCGCTTTGGAATGGGAGCGATTAAAGGAGTTGGAGCAAATGCAGTAGACACTATAGTCCAAAGTAGAAAAGAGGCTCCTTATAAATCTATTTTTGATGTAGCTAAGAAAATTGATCTAAGGGCTGCTAACAAAAAAGCGTTTGAAAGTTTAGCTTTAGCTGGTGGATTTGATTGTTTTTCTAACACACACAGAGCACAATATTTTCATGATGATGGAGACGGTATAACGTTTTTGGAAAAAGCAGTGAAATATGGTGCTAAATTTCAAGAAAATGAAAATTCAGCACAAGTAAGTTTATTTGGAGATGCATCTGAAGTTCAAATTGCAGAACCTGTTGTTCCACCATGTGAAGAATGGAATACCATGGAGAAATTGGCAAAAGAAAAAGAAGTTGTAGGTATTTATATTTCAGGTCATCCACTTGACGATTATAAATACGAAATGAAATATTTCTGCAATGCAAAGTTAGAAGAGTTGAAAGATTTGAATAATTTCCTTGGTAAGAATATTAGTATTGGAGGAATTATTACCAAAGTAGAACATCGCGTAGCTAAAAACGGAAAAGGTTGGGGAATGTTTACTTTAGAAGGATATGATGAAACCTATGAATTCAGGATTTTTGGAGAAGAGTACTTAAAATTTAGACATTTCTTAATTCAAAATAATTTTACGTTTATAAAATTGGTAGTTAAAGAAGGTTGGACAAATGCAGAAGGGAAAAAAGGAGATCCAAGATTGCAGTTTTTAGAAGTAAAAATGCTTCAAGATGTATTAACCACTTTTGCTAAAAAATTAATTTTACAGTTTAGTATTACAGATTTGAGTGAAAATAGAATTCAAGCTTTATATGATTTGTTTACCAAAGAAAAAGGAGATAATACAGTTACGATTGAAGTAATGGAATTAGAAAAAGTCAAAAAGCAAATTATAGAAACAATTGAAAACGAAACAATAGATGTAAGCGATGATACGGAATCTGACGAACAGTTTGAAGCTGTAGAAATTGAACCAACAATAAAAGAAGTTGAAGAAATAAAAGTTGTTACAAAATTGAGTATGCCTAGTCGAAAAATGAAAGTGAAAATTTCAAACGAACTACTTCAGGAGTTAGAAAGCATGCAAATTAATTTTAAATTGAATTAGTGTTAGCTATCAAACAAATTAAAAAACACGCATTAAATACCTTTGTAAATAAATTTTCAAACTAATAAAAATGAAAAAAGTAATTACAATCGTATTGTTCAGTTTAGCTTTTAATTTACAAGCTCAAGTTGCTGATAAACCAGAAAATATTTCTCCCTTGTTAATAGGTGAAAAAATACCAAATACTAAACTTCAAGATATAAGCGGAAAAGAAGTAGAAACAAATACTTTATTCGATAAAAAGACGGTTCTAATTGTTTATAGAGGAGGTTGGTGCCCATATTGTAATGCACAATTAGCCGATGTGCAAGAAATAGAAAAAGAAATTTTATCTTTAGGATATCAAATTGTAGCTGTAAGTCCAGATGCACTTTCTTTTTTGAAAGAAACAGATGAAAAAGGAAATTTGGGTTATACATTGGTTTCTGATAGTAATGGAGATTTTTCAAAAGCAATTGGTATTGCTTTTACAAGTCCAGAAAAATATGGGAAAATGTTAGGTAAATATTCAGATGGCAAAAATACTAATTGGTTACCTGTTCCTGCAGTTTATGTTTTGAATGAAAAACAAGAGATTGAGTTCTTGTACATTAATCCAGACTATTCAAAAAGATTACAAGGAAATCTCTTATTATCCGTGTTAAAAAGTTTGTAAATTCGATTTTTAAATTGAACCATAGGTAAAATTTATATTAAACTATAAAATTTGGAATAATTATTTCTAAATTTGTATTCAAGTTCACTATAACTTAAAACTGGATAAAGCAATTTGTAAACATAAAATAAAAAAAATGGCATTAGCAATAACAGATGCTACTTTTGAGGAAGTAGTATTAAAATCAGATAAACCAGTAGTAGTAGATTTTTGGGCAGCTTGGTGTGGACCATGTAGAATGGTTGGGCCAGTTATCGATGAGGTAGCTACAGAATATGATGGAAAAGCAGTTGTAGGGAAAGTAGATGTAGATGCAAACCAAGAATTCGCAACAAAATATGGAGTTAGAAACATTCCTACAGTATTAGTTTTTCAAAATGGAGAAGTAGTTGGAAGACAAGTAGGAGTTGCTCCTAAAAAAACTTATACAGATGCAATTGATGCATTACTATAGTTGATTTACAATGACAATGGAAAAGGTCTAACGAAAGTTAGACCTTTTTTTATGATTAAAGAATTTATCTCATTATATTTGATTTATGAAGATTGAAAGCCAATTAGAAAAAATATCAAGTTTTAAAAACCTAGAATTGCTTGCGAACCAAGTAGTAGAAGGCTTTATTTCTGGAATGCATAAAAGCCCATTTCATGGTTTTTCCGCTGAGTTTGCCGAACATAAAATTTATAATCAAGGAGAAAGCACAAAGCACATCGATTGGAAACTTTTTGCAAAAACAGATCGATTATATACAAAGCGTTATGAAGAAGAAACGAATCTGCGTTGTCACTTAATTATAGATAATTCTTCATCAATGCATTATCCTTTGTTGGCTAAAAATGAAAATTTTTATGAAAATAAAATAGGCTTTTCAGTTTTGGCTTCGGCAGTTTTAATGAATCTTCTTAAAAAACAAAGAGATGCGATTGGGGTAAGTGTTTACTCGGATACTTATGAATTTTATGCTAATGAAAAAGGAAGTGATAGACATCACCGTATGATTCTTAATAAATTAGAAGAAATTCTAGAAGCTAATAAAAGTACTAAACAAACAGATACTGTTGCATTTTTGCATCAAATTGCCGAAAATATTCATAGACGTTCAATGGTTATTTTATTTACTGATATGTTTCAGTATGAAGATGAAGAGAAAATTTTTAAAGCGCTCCAGCATTTGAAGCACAACAAACATAAAGTAGTTGTTTTTCATGTTTATGATAAAAAAACAGAATTGACTTTTGATTTTAATAATACACCAAGGAAATTCATAGATGTAGAAACTGGAGAAACTGTTCAAATATTTGCCGAAAATATAAAAGAAGAATATGAAAAACAGGTTCAAAGTTATTTCAAAGAGATAGCGAACACTTGTTTGCAGTACAAAATTCAGTATGTGCCTGTTGAAATAGGAGAAAATTTTGAAAAAATTTTGACAACCTATTTAGTTGAAAAACAAAAGTTTGGATAGGATTTTTTTTTGATGATGGAAATTTTTATAATTTTTTTTGAAAAAATATTTGGAAGATTGGAAAAGCGTTGTATATTTGCACTCGCAATAAGGCACTGGTTTGGTAGTTCAGTTGGTTAGAATACATGCCTGTCACGCATGGGGTCGCGGGTTCGAGTCCCGTCCAGACCGCTAAATTGGGAGAAGCATTCTGAGAAATCAGAATGCTTTTTTGCCCAATAAAAGCATCTAAAATAGTTGTGTTGTTTAGTCCGCCTAGGCGGATGGTTTAGTAGTTAGACCGATGAAAAGCTTTTCACCTTTAAGGTGGATGGCTTTTTTGTTTAGAGATAATTTAGCTTTAAAAAGTTTTAAAATAATAGAATAAACATAGGGTTTTTGTTAATTTTTATGATTATTCATGAAATTTGGTTTGGTAGTTCAGTTGGTTAGAATACATGCCTGTCACGCATGGGGTCGCGGGTTCGAGTCCCGTCCAGACCGCTAAATTTTAAAAAGCATTCCTAGAAATTGGAATGCTTTTTTTTGTATAATAAATTTAAGTTTAACAAACTTTGTTAGTTTAAAAATAAATCTCCCAATTTCTCCAAACAATTACAAAAAACAACCCTAGATAGACAATGGAGATTACAAATTTCATAAATGTACTTGCTAAAAAACCTATTAATGAACCAGTTGCTGCTTTTAATGCTCTATTATGATCTTTTTTATCGTAAATAAGTTCACCTATTAAAGCACCAGCAAAAGGACCTATTATAAAGCCAAATGGAATAGGAGTCAATAAACCTACTATTAATCCAATATTGGTTCCCCAAATACCATATTTGCTTCCTCCAAATCGTTTGGTTCCTTTTGCAGGGATTACATAATCCAAAATGGCAATCATTAAAGCAATCACTAGAGTAATTCCCAAAATCCAATAATTGGGTGTTACATTAGGTGTTAGATATAATAATAATATACCTATCCAACTAATAGGTGGTCCTGGTAAAACAGGTAAAAAACTGCCTATTATTCCTGTAATCATACATGCAAACCCTATAAACAATAAAAAATATTCCATAATAAAAAATTATTCTTAAATATATAAAATAAAAATAAACTAAAAAGTTAGTTGAAAAAAATGATAAAATAAAATACAAATACAGAAGAAGGAATTAGGTAAGCGTTGATGATTAAAAGAGGGAATTAATAAGCGAAATAAAGAATGATCTTATAATATATGATTTTTAAGTAATATTTATTAAGGTCTTTAATATGCTTATAAGTGTTAAATTCTTAAAAAAAGAAGTTTTATTTTTTTATTAAATAATTTTTTAAACTCTTTTTTATCATTTTGATGTTTTTTTTGTAATTTAGAATTTCAATTTCCTATCAGAGAAAGACTTGTTATAATGTTTAATTAATAGAAAATCGAAACTTACTGTATTATTATCCAAAACAAAATAAATATGATTAAAAATACCATTAATGATAGGTTAAAAACTGGGTTGCTAGTTTTTTTAACATTCATAATATCTTTTTCAATTATCTCTTTTAAAAATATTAAATTGGCTTCAGATGAGGTTATTGAGTTTGAAGTAACCGAAGAAGTGCCATTGTTTAAAGGATGTGAGGATTCATCTTCTAGGAAGGAAGCAGTGGAATGTTTTAATAAAAAAATGATGAATCATATTAAAAGAAATTTTACTTATCCAGAAGAAGCTTTAGAAAATAGAATTCAAGGTAAAGTAGATGTAAGTTTTATTATTAACGAATTTGGAAAAATAAAAGACATTAAAGCTAGTGCTTCAAATGAAAAAGAGTATGATAAAAAATTACTAGAAACTGAAGCAATTAGAATTGTATCTATATTACCAAAGTTTACTCCTGGGAAACATAAAGGCAAAATTGTAAATGTTAAGTATGGATTGCCAATTATTTTTAAAATGATGTAATTTTACTTAGACATTGTTTATTTAGATTTTAACACTTCAAAATAATTGTAAATAAAAAATACTATTTTTACAAAAAATACATTTTGAAAAGAGATACATATATAGTAATGTTGCTTTTTTTTATCTTTAGCTCATGTCAATTTTTTGAGAAAAAAGTTCCAGATAAGGAAAAGTTGCTGAAAGAAGAATTAGGAAAAATTAATTGGGAAGAAGTAGATGAGTTTCCTACAGTTACTAGTTGTGATTCTATTGTAGGTAAAGAATTGCAAAAACAATGTTTTTTTGAGTATTTAATTCGAAATATTCAAGAAAGGATAGGTGTTGATACATTGCAAATCATGTATCCAGAAGTCGATACAATTGCTGTAAAAGTAACTATTAATCCAGATGCAACTCTTGAGTTTCGCACAGAAATTCCTAATGATTCTATTACCTATGATATTAAAGTTATAGACAGTATACTACAAAATAAATTATCCGATTTTCCTCATGTAGAACCTGCAATTAAAAGAGGAATAAAGGTAAAATCACAATTTATATTACCAGTAATAATAAAAGTTGAAGAATAATTATTTTTTAAATGTTCTGCCTTTCCAAGTATAATTACCAAATAAGGAATAAAAAGCAACTGCGGAACTAAAAAATGGATACAAGAATAAGCTTAATAAAACCCAACTCAACTTAGATTTAAAATAAATTGAAGTTTGTGCCAATAGTATAAAATCGACTAGAAATTTAATTACTAAGTAAAGTAAAAAGCTTTTATAAGAAGCAATCCCCAAACACCATAAAGCAAAAGTTGTTATCCAGCATAAATTCGTTAGAAAAACAATAATTGCTACAATTTTTCCAAATAAAGAATGGTATTCAGTACTTTTTGAAGCCCATCGTACCCTTTGAAAAAATAAATCCTGCCATGAAGTAGCACTTTGAGTTTTTACAATACTTGCGTTATGCATACAAAATCCAACAGCAGATTTTTCTTTCTGTATAGCTTTCTGTAATAAAAATACATCGTCTCCACTTGCAATAGCAGAGTTGCCTTGAAAGCCATTTAATTCATAGAAGAATTCTTTTTTATAGGCAAAATTAGCACCATTGCACATAAAAGGTTCGTTGATTCCAAAACTTCCTATGGTAGCTCCTTGTAAGCTTAAGAAATCTAAGTTTTGAAAAGCATGTAAAAACCCCTTCTCATAAGAGTATCCTACACCCGCAACAACCATTTTTTTATGCGTTTGCTGAATATAATTGTCAATTATTTCAAGCCAATTAGGTTCTACTAAGCAATCTGCATCAGTTGTGACAATCCATTCATGATTGGCTATTTGTATAGCAGTTTCAATAGCATCTTTTTTAGGTGAATTTGATTTTCTGTTATTCGAAATAAGCTGAATTTTAAACTTTAAACTTGGTACTTGAAACAAAAAATCGGATTCGTCATCTACTAAAATTACTTCATACAGGTCTTTAGGATAGTTTAAAAAGGAAAAAGAAGTTAATAATTTTGGTAAATTATTGACTTCGTTTCTAAAAGGAACTATAATAGAAAATTTGTTTTTTGGTGAAGTATCATAAAAGGAAGTAGGTTTCATTTTAGTAAAACCAAAAATTAAAATACATATGAGTAATGTATATATGAAAAGTACGATAAATAAAAAAGTAATCATTTTTGTTGAGATTTAAATAGTAAAACAAAATAACTACCAATTAATACAGGAATAACTAAATTAAATAACCACATAAACGAGGTAATCATAATAATTTTCCATTCGTTAATTCCAAATTTAGAAAACAAATATACAGCAACTCCTCCTTTAATAGCTACATCCATAAAATGTATGCTTGGAATTAATGAAGCTAAAAAATACATTATAAAAATAGTAGATAGTGCTGTTGGGTAATCTATTTCACAATTAAAAAGTACTAATAAAAAGTAAAATTGATGTGAGAAAACCAAATATCGCATAGTGGATAACTGAAAATTAGACTGCATGATATTCGCTGGAAACTGTTTGATTTTTGAAACCAATTTTTCAATTGAAAATCCATAAACTTCATGTTTTCTGACAAAAAAAAGAAACACAAAAGCAACAACTATAATTAATATTAAAAATAAAAGTTTTATCTTAAAACTAATCCATAAACTTAAAGAGTCAAATTTAGAACTATTAATAATAAGTCCTAAAATCCCAAAAAAACAAGTAACAGCCATTTGTGAACTGTTACTAATAAAATTTAAAAAAACTATTTTCTTTGCATTTTCTTTTGGATAATATAGCATTTTTGCACCATATTCTCCTATTCGATTTGGAGTGAAAATAGAAGCCGTTAGCGAACCTAAACTTTGTTTAGTTGATTCTAAAAAAGAAATTTTTTTAAAAAAAGAAACTAAATTTTGCCACTTAAAAATTTCTAAGATCCAATTTGTTGCAGAAAATAAAATTAAAATTAGGATGGATTGGAACGATAAATAAGTTGAAATGCTATTCCAATCTACTTTCTTATTTTGTAATTGATTATAAATATAACTCAACGCAGTACTTACAATCAAAAGTTTGATTATTACTAATAAGAATTGTTTAGCTTTGTGAGGAATTGAAATCATTAGCACAAAGAAACAAATTTCTAGCAAGGTTTTAAAAATCTTGTAGGTACAAATACAATAAAACTTAGTTTTAATCTGTGCACTAACGACTGAACACTGATAATTGAATAATGGCAAATGAACGTATCATATTAGGAATTGATCCAGGAACAACCATTATGGGTTTTGGTTTGATTAAAGTCATTAATAAAAAAATGGAATTTATTCAGTTAAACGAATTGATTCTTAATAAATACGATGATCATTATACTAAACTAAAAGTCATCTTTGAACGTACTATTGAATTAATCGAAACCCATCACCCAGATGAAATTGCGATTGAAGCTCCTTTCTTTGGGAAAAACGTACAATCTATGTTAAAGCTGGGAAGAGCACAAGGTGTTGCAATGGCAGCAGGTTTGTCTAGACAAATTCCAATAACGGAATACGAACCTAAGAAAATAAAAATGGCCATTACTGGTAATGGAAATGCAAGTAAAGAGCAAGTGGCAAAAATGCTCCAACAATTATTAGGTTTAAAAACGCTACCTAAAAACCTTGATTCAACGGATGGTTTAGCAGCTGCAGTGTGTCATTTTTTCAATACAGGAAAAGTAATAGGAGAAAAAAGTTATACAGGTTGGGATGCTTTTGTAAAGCAGAATGAGAATAGAGTGAAGAAATAGTATTCAGTGTTCAGTTTTTAGTAATCAGTAAGAACAAAAAATTAAAAGTAAACATGAATATTTTTGAAATATTTGAAAAGATTTATTCTTTTGAAGAAGAAACAAAAGTTTATTTACATGAAGTAGAATTTGAAAAAAAAGAAGAAGTTCTTCTTTGCAAAATGGAGAAAGGTTTGTTTTTTCAAATAGGACTTTCTCATCTAAAATTATTAAATAATGATGAAATAAATTTCGTTATATCTCATAATTCATTTGATATAAAAGTTTGTCATTTTTTGGATAAGTTTACTTTTGATCCTTCTTCAAAATATTATTTAAACGCATACATTTTTAAATCTTTAAGTTTTGATGAAAATCAAATCAAATATAATAGCTATTATTCAAAAATTGGTAATCTTTTTTTTGAAAAATTATTTGAATCAAATCAAAAGTTTTTTTCAATTTTAATTGATGGAATTGTTTTTAAAATTTCTAAATGTTTGATTAGTCCGAATTTAAAGCATCAATTTCTTTGTATTGAATGTGATACTAAAATTGATTTTAAAAAATTTAAGCATTATGTAAATAATATTATAACTTCAATTGGTTTTTTAACAGGCAAATTCTTCAAGAATGAGGAATTTTATTTTCAATCAGAAGTTAATGATTTCTCCAGTGATGTTGATTTTTTCTACAGAAGTTCTGATAAAATGTATTCATTTCCTCGTCCATTTACAAGGTATCCTAAAGAATGGGATTGGAAATTAAAAGACGAGTTAAGTGAAGAAAATCATAATCGATATTCTTCACATATTGATGAAAATATTTTTACTTCATTAGTAATGTTATTGTTTAGTAATCAAAGACTTTATTTTTCAATTAGAATGTTGTTTGATTTTTATAAAACTCCTCCCATTTCTAGAGTTCCACAAATGTTTGTTGTGTTAGAGACTTTATGTGAAGAATTAAATTTAAAGAGAGTTAAAGTTGAAAAGGAAAATAAGCAAGATATGGGTTTTGAAATTCTTTCTAAAATAAAAGATAAAATTGAGATTGAAGATTTAAAAGTGTTGACTGATATAGTAGAAAATATAGATAATAAATTAACAAACAACACGGTTCATTTTGAACAAACATTAAAAAATTTAGGAATAAATTGTAAAAATGAAGAGATAAAGATTTTATCTAAAAGGAATGATTTTTTTCATGGAAGAATAATACCAAATCGGTATCAAATCGAATCGGAAGAAGAATTTATTTCTTTAGAACTTAAATATGATTATTATTCTCTTAGGTTGTATGTTCTAATCTCGAAAATAATATTAAAAAAAATAGGATTTAACGGTTATTTAATTAATTATCCTAAAATGTTTGAAAGCGATAACGGTACAAAATTAAAAGAATCATGTTTTGAAAAATTAAAATAATATTCACTGAACACTAAAAACTGACCACTGAACACTAAAAAATGAGCGGGATCTACATTCATATACCTTTTTGCAAACAAGCTTGTCATTATTGCGATTTTCATTTTTCTACTAGTTTAAAGAAGAAAGAAGAAATGGTTTTGGCTTTAGCCAAAGAAATTGTCCTGCGTAAAAGTGAAGCTGATAATGAAACTATTGAAACTATTGAAACTATTTATTTTGGTGGAGGAACTCCAAGTATTTTGTCAATTGGAGATTTAAAACAATTAATAGAAACTGTTTACCAAAATTATAAAGTTGTAGATAATCCTGAAATAACGGTTGAAGCCAATCCAGATGATTTGTCAGAAGAAAGAATAATCGAACTATCAACTAATCGCGTGAATCGACTATCAATAGGAATTCAATCCTTTTTTGAAGATGATTTAAAGATGATGAATAGAGCTCATAATGCAACTGAAGCAGAAAAATGCTTGAAAATAGCCACTAAATATTTCGATAATATTTCTTTAGATTTAATTTACGGAATTCCAGATTCGAGTAATGAAAAATGGAAACAAAACATAGAAAAAGCGCTTTCTTTTGGAATTCCTCACATTTCCAGCTATGCTTTAACAGTTGAACCAAAAACTGCTTTGGATAAATTCATTCAAAAAGGAATTATTAATCAACCTGATGATGAAGTAGCGCAAGAACAGTTTCATATTTTAGTAGATGCTTTGCAAAAAAACGGATTTGTACATTACGAATTATCCAATTTTGGTAAACCAGATTATTTCTCAAAGAATAATTCAGCATATTGGCTAGGTAAAAAATACATTGGAATTGGTCCTTCAGCGCATAGTTATGATGGAGTCAATAGAGGTTGGAATGTATCTAATAATACATTATATATCAAATCAATTGAAGAAGGTAAATTACCAATTGAAATAGAAACTCTAACTAAAAAAGACCGCTATAATGAATATATTATGACGGGTTTAAGGACGATTTGGGGTGTTTCTTTAGAGCGAATAGAAAAAGAGTTTGGAATAAAATATCTTGAATATTTGCAAAAACAAATGCAGCGTTTTCTTGATGATAACTTATTAGAAATTGTTGATGATTCTATTTTAAAAACTACTAAAAAAGGAAAGTTTCTATGTGATGGAATTGCTTCCGACTTATTTTTGTTAAATTTGAAGTAAAATTTTTCATTTGAAAACAACAATCAAACATAAAAACCAAGTTTATGAGGTAGATTTATCAAGACCTTTGGATATTTCACTTCCGTTAACAAATAATGAGCAAAATCCTATTGCTTGGTATCAAAGTACACCTCAAATTGAGCCTGTTAAAATGGGTGATTGGATTGGGAAAGTTTCAGAAGGAAAATCATCAACTAATTTTAATAATATTTTTTTTAATCCGCATGCTCATGTTACACATACAGAGTGTTTGGGGCATATTACGAAAGATTTTTATAGTATTAATCAGTGTTTAAAGCAGTTCTTTTTTATAGCTGAGGTTATTTCGGTTGAACCAATGAGAGTGGGTGAAGATTTAGTAATTACCAAAGATCAAATTGAAATAGCTTTAATAAATAAAAATACGGAAGCACTTATTATTAGAACTTTACCAAATAAAGAAAATAAAAAACATCTAAAATACTCGAATACAAATCCAGCATATTTATTGGAAGAAGCAGCTGTTTTTATTCGTAAAATTGGAATTCAGCATCTTTTAATTGATTTGCCAAGTGTAGATAAAGAACATGATGAAGGTAAATTGTTGGCTCACAAAGCTTTTTGGAATGTAAAAGATATAAAAGTTTTAAATAATGATGCTAGGATGACTTGCTCAATAACCGAAATGATTTACGTTGATAATGCTATTTCTGATGGAAGTTATATTTTGAATTTACAAATTGCATCTTTTGAAAATGATGCTTCACCTAGTAAGCCTATTTTGTATAGAATAGAATAAAATAAGGGTTTTCAAAATCTTGAAAACCCTTATTGATAGCAGTAATATTTAAAAATCAGAAAAATTATTTTTCATTTAACCTAAAATCTGGATAAGCATTCATTCCGTGTTCAGTTATATCGAGACCTTCAGTTTCGTCTTTTTCTGAAACTCTAAGTCCTATAGCTTTTTTCAGAATGGATAGTACTATAAATGTGGTCGCTATAGCCCAAGTTCCTATTGCTAAAACACCAACAACTTGAATGCCTAACTTTGAAAATCCACCACCATATAATAATCCACCATCTGTAGCAAAAATACCTACTAATATAGTTCCTAGTGCTCCACATACTCCATGAACGGAAATAGCTCCTACTGGATCATCAATTTTAAGTTTCTCGTCTATAAAAGTAATTGCCAAAACAACTACTAATCCACAAATAGCTCCTATTGCCAAAGCTCCTCCATTTGAAACAGCTGCACAGCCTGCAGTAATTCCTACTAATCCAGCTAAGGCTCCATTTAAAGTCATAGATAAGTCAGGTTTTTTATATTTAATCCATGTATAAAACATAGCAACTATTGCACCTGCTGCTGCTGCTAAGTTAGTGGTAATAACAATATTTGCAACATGATTTGCACTTCCTCCTGAAATAGCTAATTCTGAGCCAGGATTAAAACCAAACCATCCTAACCAAAGAATAAATACTCCTAATGCTCCATACATCATATTGTGTCCAGGTATTGCATTAGATTTTCCTTCTGAATATTTTCCTATTCTAGGACCAACTAAATAAGCTGCGACTAATGCAGCCCAACCACCAACAGAGTGTACAACACTTGAGCCAGCAAAATCCACAAATCCTAATTTAGTTAGCCATCCATCTCCTTGCCATACCCAATGTCCTGAAATAGGATAGATTAATATAGTCATAACTAATGATAGCACAATATAAGTTGAAAATTTTGTTCGCTCTGCTACTGCACCAGAAACAATAGTAGCAGCAGTTGCACAAAATACGGTTTGAAAAAACAGATTATGCATTTTACCATCTGTGTTAAAAAAAAATGATGGATTACCAATAAATGATCCTATTGAATCGCCATACATAATAGTGTAGCCAATAGCCCAAAAGCCTAATGAACCAATGCATAAGTCCATTAAGTTTTTCATGATAATGTTTATAGTGTTTTTAGATCTGGTAAAACCTGCTTCAACAAGAGTAAAACCTGCTTGCATAAAGAATACAAATATTCCAGCTATAAGTATCCATAAAATATCTAAAACACCATTTATTTCGGTTATTTGTTTAGTAACATCTTCCATAATAAGTTTATATAATTTGATTGATTATTTTAAAGTTTGACCACCTTTTTCTCCTGTTCGTATTCTGTAGACTTCTTCAATGTGAGATACAAATATTTTTCCATCTCCTACTTCTCCTGTAGCAGCAGCTTCAAGGATGGCTTTGATGGTTACTTGTTCAAAATCATCGTTAACAACTATAGAAAGATAGCGTCTTTGTATATCGCTTGTGCTGTATGAGATGCCTCTATACACATGTCCTTGTTTTTCATTGCCTAAGCCTGTAACATCCCAATAAGAGAAAAAGTTAACTCCAACTTCATGCAATGCTTTTTTTACGGCAGAAAATTTAGATCTTCTGATTATTGCTTCAATTTTTTTCATTCCAAATATATTAGTTAGTTAAAATTTATAAATAGCGGCTATTAAAAACGAACCTAAAGATTTAGTTGGCTCTAAATCGGTATTGATAAAAATATCTTCTGATCCATTATCTAAACGAAACTCAGGTTTAATAGTCAAATCATCAACAGTGTAGCTTCCTGTTAGTGTTATTGCAATGATACTTGGGTCATCCTCAATAAATTCGCTTTGTCGCGTGAAATATTCGCCACGTAAACCTAGAGTGAAGGCCTCTTTTAATTTGTATTGAGGATATAATGCAGCACCATAAAACCCTTCTCCTTCATTATCGGCATAAGCAGCGTTAATTCCTAAAAATAAAGATTCTGTTGCATCAAATCCACCGGTAAAATCTATTTCAAGACCTAGTCCAGCTTTATCATATAATAAGTTTAAGAATTGACTACTGTATCCCATTTGTACTCCTAAAGCATAACTTCCATCTGGATTATATAGGTTGACGTCAGTTTGGTTAAACACACCTAAAAGCAAACTTGCCTTTTCAGATAAGGTAAAATCTGCCTTTAAACCAGTATGATTAAAAGGACCATTTGTAAACAGATATGAAGTACTGTAATTGAAATTTCCTACTGGAGATATTAATTCGTATCCTAAAAATGTATTGAATTTACCAGCAGTAAGTTTTACGTTGTCGCTAATATTGTAAAAAACGTAAAGTTGGTTTACAAAAGTAGAATCTATAAAACTGGCTTGAATAGCTCTTGGCCCAAATGCTAAATCTGCAACTCCACCAATTTTTCTTTTTTCATATTTTGTAATAATGTTTGCCATTCCTAATGCAAACCCAGATTTGTCAGCAAAGGAAGTGCTCGGTGCAATTTGATTATCGTCGTTGGGTGCAGTAATATTAGCTCTGTAATAAGTATCTATACTTCCTTCAAAGGTAAATTTTTTCTCAGTCGAAACTGGTTCTTCTTGTGCATAAAAGCATGTTGTTAAAATGAATAAGACAGTTGTAAAAAGTTTTTTCATAAAATTCATTTTTTATAATTATCTCGGTAAATTTATTTAAAAACAATTTATACCTATAAAAAAATAGGGGTATCAAATAAATTTTTATTAATTTTTTATTTTTAGATACTAAAAAATAGGGGTATTCATTAATTTTTTATTTTTATTAAATAATTCGCAATTAAAATTTTAAATAATATTCATTAAAATTTATTTTTTAGTAAATATTTTTTATGTTTTTAATTTAAATATTAGGTTTAATTTAAGTTAAAAGTGTTTTTATTGCTTTTTTAATATTGTTAAATTCTTAAAAAGGAGAGAGGGATATTGCTGATTTGATTTTTTTAGAACTAAATAATTTGAAAATCATAATAATGATTCTGATATTTTATTATTAAAATTCTTAATTATAATTTAGTAATATATAGGTAAAAAAAATCTAAAAAATAATAACTATGCTAAAAAAACAGGGGCTCTATTTACCAGAATTTGAACACGATAATTGTGGTGCTGGTTTTATATGTAGTTTAAAAGGAAACAAATCAAATGACATTATTCACAAAGCTCTAGAAATACTTGAAAAATTAGAACATAGAGGCGCAGTAAGTGCTGATGGAAAAACTGGTGATGGAGCAGGAATTTTAATAGATATTCCTCATGATTTTTTTGTTAAAAAATGTGATTTTAATTTACCTAAAGAAGGAGAATATGCAGTAAGCAATGTTTTTCTTCCCAAAAAAGAGAATCAAAGGAATTATTGTATTCAAAAACTGGAATATTATATAGAAAAACAAGGTTTAACTGTTTTAGGTTGGAGGGAAGTTCCAGTCGATACTTCTGTTATAGGAAGAATAGCAAGGGAAACAGAACCATATATTAAGCAGATATTTATAGGTAAACAAGAGAAAAGACAAGATGATTTCAGTTTTAATTTAAAATTATTTACTGCTCGAAAGCAAGCTGAGCATGATATAAATAATTCCAAATTATCTGAAAGTAAACGTTTTTATTTACCAAGTTTATCGACAAAAACTATTATTTTCAAAGGATTATTAATTCCTGAGGATATAAAATTGTACTATAAAGATTTACAAGATCCATCATTAGTTACTCGACTGGCTCTTGTACATCAACGATTTTCTACCAACACTTTTCCCACATGGGATTTAGCACAACCTTTTAGGTATATGTGTCATAATGGCGAAATTAATACGCTTAGAGGAAATGTTTCTAGAACATTATCACGACAGGAATTAATGGAAAGTGAATGGTTTGGTGATGATATTAAAAGTTTATTTCCTATAATACTTTCAGGAAAATCAGATTCTGCTCAAATGGATATGATGGTCGAATTACTCTTAATGACTGGTCGTTCTTTACCAGAAGTAATGATGATGTTAGTGCCTGAGGCTTGGGAGAAAAATCCAAATATGTCAGAAGCTAAAAAAACATTTTATGAATATAATTCTTGTATAATGGAACCTTGGGATGGTCCAGCGTCAATCCCTTTTACAGATGGTAATTATATAGGAGCAGTTTTAGATAGAAATGGTTTACGTCCATCACGTTATACAGTTACAAAAGATGGATATGTTATTATGTCTTCTGAAACAGGTGTAATTGATATTGATCCAAAAAATATCGAACGTCATGGTCGGTTAGAACCTGGGAAAATGTTTTTGGTAAATATGAATCAGGGAAGGATAATAAACGATGAAGAAATAAAAGAAAAAATAGTATCTAAGCATCCTTATAAAAAATGGTTAGATAAAAATTTGGTTCATCTAAAAGATATTCCAGCTAAAAAAGGACCTATAAAACATAAAGAAGAAGTTCTTGAAAAAAGACAAATTCTTTTTGGATATACTGAAGAAGATTTAAAAACAATTATTCTTCCAATGGCTCAAACTGGGAAAGAGCCAATTGGTTCCATGGGGAATGATACTCCTATTGCCGTTTTGTCAATGAGACCACAATTGATTTATAATTATTTTAAGCAATTATTTGCTCAGGTTACAAACCCACCTTTAGATGGTATTCGAGAAAAATTAATTACAGATATAAGTTTAACTCTGGGAAGTGATACTAATATTTTTAAAATTAATGAAGATCAGTGTCGAAAATTAAAAATCCAAAATCCTGTTATTTCTAAACACGATTTAGATAAAATTAAAAATTACACCAATAATCCAGATTTTGTGGTAACTACTATTTCAATATTATATGAAGTTGATAAAGGATTAAATGAATTAGAAAGAGCACTATTAAATTTAGTGGCAACAGCATCTAAAGCAATAGACGAAGGAGGTAATATTATTATCTTATCGGATAGAGGTGTAAGTAATAAAATGGCACCAATTCCTGCCTTGTTGGCTTGTTCGTATGTAAATCATGAATTATATAAAATAGGGAAACGAGCAAAAGTCAGCATTATAATTGAATCTGCAGAACCTAGAGAGGTGCATCATTTTGCTTTACTTTTTGGTTATGGAGCTAGTGCAATTAATCCATATATTGTAAATGAAATTGTACATAATCAAGTTCAAAATAAAGAAATCGAGAATATAGATTATTTACAAGCCATTCTTAATTATAATAAGGCTATTGGAATGGGAATTTTAAAAGTGATGAATAAGATAGGAATATCAACACTAAATTCTTATCGAGGAGCACAACTTTTTGAATGTATTGGTTTAAATACTAAAGTTGTGGACGAATATTTTCCTAATACGATTACTAGAATTCAAGGGATAGGTTTAAAAGAAATTGAAGGTGAAATTTCTAAAAGACATAAAAAAGCATACGAAAAAAACAATATAGATGCTGATTTAGGATTGGAATTTGGGGGTGATTATAAGTGGAGAAGAAATGGAGAGAAACATGCTTTTAACCCATTGTCTGTAGCAAAATTACAAGAATCAGTACGAAGTAATAAGCATAGTACTTTTAAGGAATATTCAGAAATAATAAACGAACAATCGAAACGATTAATGACTATTCGAGGTTTGTTTGAGTTCACTAATTTTGATCCAATTCCTTTAGAAGAGGTTGAACCATGGACAGAAATTGTGAAGCGCTTTAAAACTGGTGCAATGTCCTACGGTTCTATAAGTAAAGAAGCACACGAGAATTTAGCCATAGCAATGAATAGAATTGGCGGCAAAAGTAATTCAGGTGAAGGAGGAGAAGATGAAGAGCGGTTTTATAAAGATGTAGATGGAGATTGGAAAAATTCAGCCATAAAACAAGTAGCTTCTGGTAGATTTGGAGTAACATCTAATTATCTAGCAAATGCTTCCGAAATTCAAATAAAAATGGCTCAAGGGGCAAAACCTGGTGAAGGTGGACAATTACCTGGACCAAAAGTCAATCCTGATATAGCGAAAACTAGAAATTCAACTCCTTATGTAGGTTTAATTTCACCACCGCCTCATCATGATATTTATTCTATTGAAGATTTATCGCAATTAATTTATGATTTAAAATCGGCAAATAGAGAAGCAAGAATCAATGTAAAATTAGTTTCTGAAGTAGGAATTGGAACAGTAGCTGCAGGTGTGGCAAAAGCAAAAGGAGATGTAATATTAATTTCAGGTCACGATGGAGGAACAGGTGCTTCACCATTAACTTCTTTAAAACATGCTGGATTACCATGGGAATTAGGCTTGGCTGAAGCCCAACAAACATTAGTTATGAATAATTTAAGAAATCGAGTGGTTCTTGAATGTGATGGACAACTTAAAACAGGAAGAGACGTTGCAATCGCTTGTTTGTTGGGAGCAGAAGAATTTGGTTTTGCAACAGCACCATTAGTTGCTTCAGGTTGTATTATGATGCGTGTATGCCACTTAAATACTTGTCCAGTAGGTATTGCTACTCAAAATCCGGAATTGCGTAAAAAATTTCAAGGAAAACCAGAACATGTTGTTAATTTTATGTATTTCGTTGCGCAAGAATTAAGAGAAATTATGGCCCAACTTGGTTTTAAAACGGTTAATGAAATGGTAGGTCAAGTACAAAAGTTAAATCGTAACAAGACAATCAATCATTATAAAGCTTTAGGACTCGATTTGTCTCCTATACTTCATCAAATTAAAGTTCCAGAAGGAACAAAATTATACAATACAGAATCTCAAGATCATCATTTAGAAAAATCATTAGATTTTAAAATTATTCGTCAAGCTCACCCTGCTTTATTTAGAAAAGAGAAAACAGTTTTAGAATTTAAAATTACTAATAGAGATAGGGCTTTTGGTGCTATTTTAAGTAATGAAATTTCTAAAATTTATGGTTCGCAAGGATTACCAGAAAACACATTAAAAATTAATTTTACTGGTTCAGCAGGTCAAAGTTTTGGTGCCTTTGCTACTAAGGGATTAACACTTGTTATAAATGGAAATTCAAATGATTACCTAGGAAAAGGTTTATCTGGCGCAAAATTAATTGTAAAAGTTCCAGATGAGGCAACTATTGTTCCTGAAGATAACATAATAATAGGAAATGTAGCTTTGTATGGAGCGACATCAGGAGAAGCTTACATTAATGGAAAAGCAGGAGAAAGGTTTTGTGTAAGGAACTCAGGAGCAATTGCTGTTGTTGAAGGAATTGGCGATCATGGATGTGAATATATGACAGGTGGTAGAGCTGTTATTTTAGGAGAAGTTGGTCGCAATTTTGGAGCAGGAATGAGTGGAGGAATTGCTTATGTTTATGATATTAATAACACCTTTGAAAAACAATGTAATACAGAAGGGTTGAATTTGAATCCTGTGGTATTGGAAGAAGATGTCACTGAATTAAAACAATTTATTGAAAACCATTACAACACAACGATGAGTCCTCTTGCCCAGCGAATTTTGGAAAATTGGGAAACACAGCTAAGTAAATTTATAAAAGTGCTTCCCGAAGAGTATAAACAAGCATTATTAAGAATTGAACAAGAAAACCTCGTAAAACAATAATATTATGGGAAAACCAACAGGATTTTTAGAATATGAGCGAGTAAACGAAAGTTACATAAAAGTCGAAAAAAGAGTAAAAAATTATAACGAATTCACGATTCCTTTAGAAGAAAGTAAATTAAAAAATCAAGGAGCAAGATGTATGGATTGTGGCATACCATTTTGTCATAGTGGTTGTCCATTAGGTAATTTAATTCCAGATTTTAATGATAAAGTATATAAAGGAAGATGGAAAGAAGCAGCTCAAATTTTGCATTCAACTAATAATTTTCCAGAATTTACAGGTCGCTTGTGTCCTGCTCCATGCGAAGAAGCATGTGTTTTGGGCATTAACGAAGACCCAGTTACGATAGAAAATATTGAAAAAAATATAGTAGAAACAGCATTTAAAGAAGGTTGGATTACAGCAAAACCTCCAAGAAATAGAAGCAATAAAAAAGTTGCAATAATAGGCTCTGGTCCATCTGGTTTAGCAGCTGCACAACAGTTGAATAGAGCAGGACATTTAGTAACGGTTTTTGAACGTGACGCAAAAATAGGAGGATTATTACGTTATGGAATTCCCGATTTTAAATTAGAAAAAAAGATTATTGATAGACGTATTCAGATACTTAAAGAAGAAGGTATTGTTTTTAAAACAAATACTCATGTAGGTCAAAATATAAGTGTAGAAACTATTAAAGCAGACTACGATGCTGTTCTCTTGTGTGGTGGAGCTACAGAAAGAAGAAGTATGCCTGTAAAAGGAATTCATTTGAAAGGAATTCATCAAGCTATGGATTTTTTAAAATTGAATAATCAATATGTAGATGGATTAGTAGAATTTGAAGAAATTATATCTGCAAAGGATAAAAAAGTTATCGTAATTGGTGGTGGAGACACAGGTTCAGATTGCATAGGTACAAGTAATCGCCATGGAGCAATTTCTGTGACCAATTTTGAAATTTTAAGTAAGCCATCAGAAGGTCGGCCAGCTCATCAACCTTGGCCTTATTGGCCTATGAAATTAAAAACAACTTCTTCACATCAAGAAGGTGTTGAACGTTTTTTTAGTATCTCAACAAAGGAGTTTATTGGTGACAAAAACGGAAATGTAATAGGATTAAAAACTGTTGAAGTAGAATGGATTTTTAAAGAAGGTGAACGTCCTCAGTTAGTAGAATTACCTGATACAGAAAAAAATTGGGATTGTGACTTGGTTTTATTAGCACTTGGTTTTGTTGGTGCTGAAAAGACATTAGCGGAGCAGTTTGGTGTTGAGATGGATTTTAGGACAAATATTAAAGCTTCAACTAAGGATTATGCCACCAATGTAAAAGGAATTTTTTCTGCTGGAGATATGCGTAGAGGACAATCACTAATAGTTTGGGCTATTTCAGAAGGGCGTCAAGCTGCTCATTATGTTGATAATTATCTAATGGGCTTTTCAAATTTGCCATTAAAGGATGAAAATGATTTACCAAGAATTTAATAGGTAAATAATCTATATTTAGTATATTAGTCTTTTTATTATCATATAATGAATATTCAACAACTTTACGAATATTGCCTAGCAAAAAAAGGAGTAACAGAACATTTTCCCTTTGATGAAGATACATTAGTTTTTAAAGTAGGAGGGAAAATGTTTTGTTTAACATCTTTAAAAAAGTGGGAAGAAGAAAATCCATCTTTAAATTTAAAGTGCGATCCAGAGCGTGCACTGGAACTTCGTGCTCAATTTGAAGCAGTGCAACCAGGATATCATATGAGTAAAATTCACTGGAATACCGTTTCATTTAATGGAGATATTTCAGATAAAATGATTATTGAATTGATAAACCATTCTTATGAATTGGTTTTTGCTAGTCTATCAAAAAAAATAAAGGAAGAAATTGAAAAATCTGAAAATTAGCCATTACATTTGTTAATGCAATAAAGTTTCAATTTTATGTTAGATAATTTAAAAAAGATTTTAAACGAAGATCAAGATCCTAAAGCAATAGAGAAAATCACTTCAAAATTAGAGAATTTAATAATGTCTAATGAAGAGATAGGTTATATTGCAGTTCAAAAAAAACCTGCACTTACTATTTTTCCCGATAGTATAGTGGTAACTAATAAAAGAATTATTCTTTGTAAACCAAAAAACTTAGGATTGTCGATGGAATTTGTCGATTATGATTGGGATGATATTGAAGGAGCATTTGTTAAAGAAGGTATTTTAGGAGCCGATTTTACTTTTACTACCAAAACGGAATTAACACAAACAATTGATTATTTACCTAAAAATCAAGCTCGAAAATTATATACTTTTTCTAAAGAGCAATTAGATAAATTAAAACATTCTGAAAACCATAATTCAATTACACATCATATTTACAATGATAATAATGTTATTATTGATGAAAAGCCAAGTTTTTTAGCAGATGAAACACATGTTGAAGAGACTGTAATTGAAGAAACACCTACAGAAGAAGTATTTGATTTTGCTGAAATTATTCCAGTGAATACAAATCATACTTCTTTTGAAGGCTCGAAAGAAATTGACATAACAAAAGCTGAAAATAAATTAAGCGATTTGTCTCAGGAAGAACTGTTTGAAAAATTGCAAAACTACAAACGCTTATTGGATAATGGATTAATTCTTCAAGGGGAATACGATAAGTTAAAATCAGAGATTTTGAAACATATGTAAAAAATATGGCCTTTTAAAACATAAGCCTATAAATTCAATTTATGGGTTTTTTTGTTAATACACTTCACCTACACTTTTTTTTCATTCATCTATACTTATAAGGAAATAATCGAAATAGAAACAGCAAAAGTTTCTTTAGCTTTAATTTTGTGATTGAGTTGGTGTCAACTATATCCAAAAAAATATTAAATATGAGAAAGTCTTTAAACATACTATTAATTGAAGATGATACAATTGAAGTAATGAAATTCAACAGAGTTTTAAAAACTTTAAACTTAAATCATAAAATTATTGAAGCAAATAATGGAGAAGATGCTTTATCTATCTTAAAAGATAAAGAAATCTTACCTAATATTATTGTCTTAGATTTAAATATGCCAAAACTGAATGGAATTGAGTTTTTGTCTATTCTAAAAAAGGATGAAGTTTTAAAATATATTCCGTCAATTATTTTATCAACATCTAATAACCATAAAGATATGTTAGAATGTTATAAGATAGGAATTGCTGGCTATATTTTAAAGCCTTTAAAATATGAGGATTACATAGATAGAATAAAAAATTTATTAGAGTATTGGAGTTGTAATGAATTAATTTCACAGTAAAAATTCTTTATTTTTAAAAGAAATAACTATAAGATTTTATAAAGATTAAATTTAATGTTGTATATTGTTTGTTAATTATATAGATTAAGATTCTGCTATTCCAATATTCTTTTATAAAATTTTTAAAGCAAGTTGGTGAAAAATGCAAGAAATTCAATTCAATTTTGATGTTACTAGTTTTAACAATATTTTTCCTTTTTACATCTTAATTGATGAAAAATTAAATATAATAAGTTTTGGAAGAAGCTTAGGAAAAATAGTACCTGAGCTGAATCAAATTGCAAATTTCACACAAGCTTTTTTAATTGAAAAACCTCACATTCAAAATTTATCGTCAAAGAATTTTCATGAAACTATAAATACATTAGTAATTCTTAAGTCTACTATCGACAAAACTGTTTTTTTAAGAGGACAAATAGAAAGTCATAACAATAATTACCTTTTTATAGGAACCCCTTGGTTTCAATCTATGGATAATGTAATAGAGAAAAAATTAACAATTCAAGATTTTGCTATTTCTGATCCATTATTCGACTTATTACAGATAGTAAAAAACCAAGAAATAAGTAACTCTGAATTAAAAGAATTATTAGATACTGTTAATTCTCAAAGAGAAAAGCTTAAAAAGGATAAAGAAGAATTAAACAAACTTTCTCTTGTTGCCAGCGCAAATAAAAATGGAGTTATTTTTACATATCCAAATGGAAGAATATTTTGGTGTAACCAAGCTTATTTAGATTTAACTGGCTATTCTTACGATGAAATTATGAACAAAACGCCTATAGAAATAGGTAAATGTGAGTTAACTAGCAAAGAAGAAATAGACAAAATGTTGGATGCTTTTTATAAAAGAGAAATATTCAATGCAGAAGGATATCATGCACACAAAACAGGCAAGCCATTTTGGTCAAAAACGAAAGGACAACCCGTTTTTGATAGTAAAGGAAAACTAATTCAATATTTTGCAACAGTAGAAAATAATACAAAAGAAAGAGAAAGAGAAGAAAGTTTATTATTATTATCATCCATTGCCGATAAAAATATAAATTCCGTGGTAATTTGTGATAATAAAGGATTGATAGAATGGGTTAATGATAGTTTTGTTAAAATGTCGGGTTTCTCTAAAGAAGAATTAATTGGTAAAAAACCTGGACAAATACTACAAGGACCAGAAACCAATAAAGAGACAGCAATTTATATATCTAATCAAATTAAAAATGGATTATCTTTTAATTGTGAAATAATAAATTATAATAAAAGCAGACAGAAATATTGGGTTCGGATACAAGGACAAGCATTGCAGAATAAAAACGGTGAAATAATAAAATATTTTGCAATTGAAGAAGATATAACACAGGAGAAAAAAATCAAGCAACAATTAATTGATTCAGAGAACAGATTAACTTCTCTTATTGTAAATCTTCAATCAGGAATTTTGCTAGAAGATGAAAACAGAAAGTTATTAATTACAAATAAAAAGTTCTGCTCTATGTTCGATATTGAGGAAAAACCTGAAGATGTTAAAGGATTTGATTGTGACATTATTACTCAAAACACAAAACATTTATTTAAAGATTCTGATTATTTTTTAGATAGAATTACTACTATTATTAGCGATAAAAAAGAAGTCGTAGCAGAAGAAATAGAACTGACTAACGGGAAAATTTTTGAAAGAAGTTATTTGCCTATTTATGAAGGAGGTCATTTTGAAGGACACCTTTGGTGCTATGAAGACATTACTATAAAAAAACGATATAAGGAAAGTTTAGAAGCTGAAAAACAAAAATATAGTAATATAATTGCAAATATGAACATGGGATTGCTTGAAGTTGATAACAATGATATAATTTTATTAGCAAATCAATCGTTTTGTAAAATGAGTGGATATTCAATGTTAGATTTATTAGGCAAAAAAGCATCTGACTTACTGCTAGAACCAGAGAGTAAGAAAATAGTTAAAACCAAAAAAATAAAACGTCAAAAAGGAACTTCAGATTCTTATGAAGTTATTTCCCGAAATAAAGAAGGACAAATTAGGCATTGGCTTATAAGTGGAGCTCCAAATTATAATTTAAATGGAGAGATTACAGGTTCAATAGGTATTCATTTAGATATTACTGCGCAAAAAAACCTTGAAGAACAAAAAGAGCAATTATTAAATAAACTTGGAAAGCAAAACGAACAATTAAATGAATATGCACAAATTGTATCACATGATTTAAAATCCCCATTAAGAAGTATTCACGCATTAATTACTTGGATAAAAGAAGATAATAATAAGGAATTTAGCGAACAGACTTCTCAATATTTGAATATGATTGAGACTAAAGTTGAAAAAATGGATCATTTAATTCAAGGAATATTGACTTATTCAAAAGTTGATAAGGATGATGAATTATTTGGAAAGGTTGATATTCACGAAATAGTAAAAAATATACTAAACATTATACATATTCCAGATAATGTTAAAGTTGAAATAAAAAACAAATTACCCATAATAAATGCAGATAATTTTAGGATGCAACAACTGTTTCAAAATATAATAGGTAATGCAGTAAATTGTATTAATAAACCTAAGGGAATTGTAAAAATTGCTTCTAAAGAAGAAAAAGATTTTTATGTTTTTTCAATAGAAGATAATGGCTCAGGAATTGCAGTAGAAAATCAAGAAAAAATATTTAAAATTTTCCAGTCGTTTACACAGGACGAACGGTCAACTGGAATAGGTCTTTCTATTGTTAAACGCATTATTGATAAATATAAAGGGGAAATTTGGTTAGAGAGCAAATTAGAAATAGGAACAACATTTTTTATTAAATTACCAAAAAATTTATAGTATGAAAACAATTCAAGCATATAAACAAAAAGGGCAAGAATGGAAGTATTTACAAGACAATCAGCACTTAAATAATCCATTGGTGTTGGTTTTTGCAAATAGAATGTTACTTGAAAAAGAGGAAATTGTTGATGATATAAGAAGAGAATTTCCGTATGAACACATAATATTTGGTTCTACTTCTGGAGAAATTATAGATAGTAATGTATTTGATGAATCTATAGTTGTAACAGCAATAGAATTTGAAAGAAGTTCGTTTGAAATTAGAACCCAAAATATTTTAGATCATAATAAAGATGCAAAAAAATTAGGAGAATCCTTGTATAATAGTATTCCTAAAGAAAATTTAAAACACTTATTTGTTCTTTCAGAAGGTAGTTTTGTAAACGGTAGCTCATTAATTGATGGTCTAGAAAAAAACATTCAAAATGCAATTCCTATTTCTGGAGGAATGTGCGGAGATGATGCCAAATTTGAAAAAACATTAGCTTCTTATAAAGTAAATCCAAAAGAAGGAGAAGTTGTTTTGATTGGATTCTATGGGGAAACCTTAGAAATTTCGTTTTCTAGTTTTGGTGGTTGGTCTACTTTTGGACCAGAGCGAATTATTACTAAATCAGAAGCTAATGTTTTATATGAAATAGATGGCCAACCTGCATTAGATTTATATAAAAAATATTTAGGGGATAAAGCCAGTCAATTGCCTCAAGCTTCATTATTATATCCTTTAAATGTTACACCAATAGGCAAAAACGAACCAGTTGTAAGAACTATTCTTAGTATAGACAATGCAAAACAATCAATGATTTTAGCAGGAGATGTTCCAGTAAATTCAAGAGTGCAATTAATGATGGCATCAGTAGATGCAATAGCTGAAGGAGCAAGTGAAGCTGCTAAATTAGCCATGAAAAACAGAAAGAGCGAACCTCAATTAGCACTTTTGGTAAGTTGTGTGGGCAGAAAATTAGTAATGAACCAGCGAGTTGAAGAAGAAATCGAAAGAGTACAAGAAGTTGTAGGAAAAAAAACAGCTATAACTGGGTTTTATTCCTATGGAGAGATGGCTCCATTTTCAGGTAATACATTTTGTGATTTGCATAATCAAACTATGACATTAACCCTCATAAGCGAATAATGAATTCACTATTAAAAAGACAAATAGACAAATTAATTAAGCCAGAACTTTTAAAAGATTTAACTCCTTTTTTAAAAGCAATAAATGACTCTTATGAAAACTATGAGGATCAATTAAGTATGTCTCAAAGAGCAATGAAAATTAGTTCAGATGAATTGTTTGAAGCTAATAAAAAATTAAGAGAAGAAGCAAATAATCTAAAAGAAGTAAATCAAAATTTATCAGCCGTATTGACTTCTATGAACTTAGATGCGAATAAACTAGCAGATGAAAAGGAATTTGATCAAGCAAAATATCTTAAAAAACAAGCTTTAGAAATCGTTGCAATTAATAATCAGAGAGAACAATTATTAAAGAACCTAGAAATTCAAAATGAAGAATTAAATGAGTATGCACATGTAGTTTCTCATGATTTGAAAGCTCCATTAAGAAATATAGATACTTTAGTTAATTGGATTATAGAAGATAATAAGGAAAAAATTGGAGATGAATTTCTAAATTCGTTAAATCTAGTTCTTTCAAATGTAGAAAAAATGGATTTATTAATAAAAGGGATATTAGATTATTCCACAATTGATAAGTTAGAATCTGAAGAGAGACTTTTAAATATTAATATGCTAATTGATGAGGTTTTAAGAACAATATTAATACCAAATAGAATAGAAATTAAGATACATAAAAACCTTCCTAAAATTTTTGGAAATGCATGGCGTTTTAAACAAATTTTCCAAAATTTAATTCAAAATGCAATAAAATATAATGACAAAGAAATAGGATTTATTGAAATTGGTGCAGTTGAAAAAGAGAATCTATATGAATTTTTTGTAAAAGATAATGGTATAGGTATTTCAAGTAAATATCATGAAAGAATCTTTAAAGTGTTTACAAAATTAGAAAACACTAATTCTTCGTCAGGAATTGGTCTTTCAATTGTTAAAAAAATAGTTCATTATTATAAGGGTGAAATATGGTTAGAAAGCAAAGAAGGTGAAGGAACAACTTTCTTTTTTACAATATTAAAATAATATGGAACAACCTAATACCGATTATATTGATAAATTATCAGGTGACAATCTTGAATTTAGAAATAGAATGATTGAAATTCTAAAAAGAGAATTACCAGAAGAAATTGAAGTTTATCAAAATTTAATTAAAAATAAAAACTATTTATTAACCGCTCAAAGTGTTCACAAACTAAAACATAAAATTTCTATTCTAGGTCTTGAAAAAAGTTATTATCTTGCTGAAAAGTTTGAAGATAATCTTAAAAATCAGTCAGTTTTATTACAAACAGATTTCGAAAATGTATTAAAATTGATCAACGAGTTTGTTAATAATCTATAAAAAAATAAGCAAATGAATTGTATTATAATTGATGATGAAGAAATGGCAAGAGCTATTCTTGTTCAAATGATTTCAAAAGAATCTAACATAAAGATTTTAGCTGATTTTTCAAATGCAATGCAAGCCATAAAATTTCTGAATCAGAATGAAGTTGATTTAATTTTTTTAGATATTCATATGCCAGATTTTACAGGGTTTGATTTTATCCAAACCATAAAAAATCCACCTAAAATTATCTTAGTTACTTCAGATAAAAATTTTGCAATTGAAGCTTTTGAATATGATTGTATAGTAGATTATCTTGTCAAGCCTATTACAGAGGAACGTTTTCAAAAAGCGATTCAAAAAACTACTTCTTTTAAAAAATCAACAATCCTTACTACATCACAACCTGAAGATAATTCTAAAGAATTTTATGTGAACATAGATAGAAGACTAATTAAAATTGATATTCCAAGTGTTACCATCATTGAAGCTAAAGGGGATTATATTTTAATTAAAACTGATTCAAAGAACTACACCGTTCATTCTACTTTAAAGAAAATTGAAGATAAATTACCACAAGATTTATTTTTAAAAGTACACCGATCATTTATTATTAATACAAAAAAAATAATTGATATTGAAGATAATAGTGTTCTGATTGGGAAAGATGTAATACCAGTAAGCAGATCAAATAGACCAGAATTGATGAAGAGATTAAACTTATTATAATTTTTCTTGTCTACAAAAAACTACCTTTCATCTATAGCAATGTTTATGCTGTCTTTTTTAATCCTTTAGCTTTCTTAAAGCTACTACATTTGTTTTATAATTTAATAGTTTTAATTATGAAACAATTGATACTTTTTTTAATTCTATTTATTACTATATTTCTTCAGAAAATAATACTGAAGACATTTTACTTTCAAAAACGAAATGCTTCAAAAACGAATATTATATATTTTTAATAACTGTGAACTTTAAAAATATATGAAGAAAATGATAATTGACTAGGAGAGAATGACGTTATTAACCAGAAAAAGCCGGAGTTATTCTTCGGCTTTTTTAGTTGTAAAAATTGCTAATTAAACAATAATCATTTTAGTATGAAATCAAATTCAGTATATAAATCAAGTTACTTTTTACCTGTTTTGTTCTGTAATAAGATTTTTATTCATCTAAGAAAAATTTATCCTATTTACAGATTAAATATAAACTTATAATATTCATCTACAGTAATTTGTCATTCATCGAAAAGACTCATTTTTCTTCTGTTTTTGAAGCGATATTTGTATTAGTATTAACCTTCTAAAGTAAAACAGTATGATATATCAAATTAACAATAACTAAACGTTTTTTGAGATTAAAGGATTGTTAAATACTCAAAATACAAGTTCAATGAAAACAATTGAAAACATAAAATGACTATTTCATTGAATAAAAGAAATGATATAAAGAGCTATTAAATGTTTAGAATAGCTCCATAAAATGAAAATACAAAAAGTAAAAGGCTTATTTAAAGAAGAGAATGTTTCTGTCTTGAGAAAATATAGTTTAACTTTTATTTCATTGAAGCTAACCAAGAACAATTAAAAATTAGAAATCATGTCACTAATAATCAACGAAAATGCAGGAATATTAGAAATTAACGGAAGTTTGAATGCTCAAAATACTAAATCAATTAAAAACTATTTAGAAGCATTAATTAATCAATCAAGTTTTAGTATTACTATTTCATTAAATAAAGTTGTAGATATTGATAAATCGGGATTCGATACTATTATTAATTTATACAAAAAAGCATTGTCTAAAAACAAGTTTGTTTACATCATTAGTGATGAAAATAAAAAGATAGTGGCTTTATTTCGTTCAGAAAAATTAACAAGTTTATTAAATAGTCAAGTTGCTTAATTGGTTTCACTTTTATAATACCTAGACTATACTAAAATTAGAATAAAAACCAATCGTAACCCTTTTGCCCTAAAGGTTCTTATGTGTTAATCCAAATTATAATAATGTAATTTTGGAATACTGCCCAAAAATAGCACCTAACTTTTTTTTGGGCAGTTTTGATTTTAAGTAGTTTTGTATTGTGGCTTTTAGGTCGCACATATTTGTACTATAAAAATCTTGTTCAAAAAGAATATATTATTTCTTTTATAATGATTTCTTCTGTTTTTCTACAAAACCATCAGCTTGCAATTTTAATAATTCTGTAGCTTTTTGTTTTTTATATTTATAAAGTTCGTTGTCTTCTTTAATATCTGTATATACTTTGTCATATATTTCAGAATCCGTTTTACGATGTAATTCACTTTGGTATTTATTTTGTGCTAAAACACTTTGAAGAGCTAACTCATTATCTTCTTGTTTATAATCATATTCTCCTTTTGGAGACAATAATTTGGCAATAATAGGAGAAGTTTCAATTGCTAGAAATAAAAGCATAATAAAAAAAGAGGGTAGCCATGGTAACTTATCTAAAGCATTTATACGAGCCATTAAACCATCAAAACCTTCAATTATAGGTTGGGTTTCTGTAATTTTTTTATTTAAATCGGATTGAAGTTTTTTTGCTTTGGTTTCAAGTTCAGTTATTTTTCCTTGATTTATGATTTTTAATTCAGCCAATTCTTGTAAAGCAGCATCATGTTTATCTCTTTTTTCTTTATAAACGGGTCCTTTTCCTAGTTTTTTTGTTCCAGCTGTTCCTTCGGCTTCAGTAATATAGACTGCATATAAATTGTTTACTTCTTTTTCTTTTTTTATAATATCACTTTTTAAACTATCTATTTGAGATTTGTTTCTATCTAAATCAGATTGAAAATAGGTGCCGATTTCTTTTTTGTTATTCAAAGCCATTGCATTTTTCTCTTTCAATAGAACAGTATTGATTTCTTTTTCAAAAATTTTGATTTCCAATGGTTTTGAAATAACAATTGCAATTATAATGGCTAAAATTATTCGTGGAGTTGCTTGGATTAGTTCGTCTAAAAAACTATTTCTTTTTTTAATAGTAGAAACAATAAAACGGTCAAGATTAAAAATTAATAAGCCCCAAATTAAACCAAAACCTATAGCGGTAAAAACATTGTCAAAAACGGTGTATAAAGCATAGGAGCCAGCAATGAAAGCCATAACAGCTGTAAAAAAAACAGTAGCTCCTATTCCTGCATATTTGTTTTGTTCTCCATTAGAGCATGATTCGACCAAGTTTTTATCGGCTCCAGAGCAAAGGATAAAAAAGTTTTTTAACATGATGATTGATTTTTTTGATTGATGATGATTAATACAAATATAACACCAAATGTTTCATATTATTGTTAAAATGTTGATAATTAGTTAATTTAAATAATTAAATCCGTTTACTTAGATAAACGGATTTAGTTTTGGTATTTTAAATATTTATAAAACAATACCAATAATATTGTCATCCTGTTTTACCAATGTAATGGTTGGTTGGGCCATTTCTTCTTTTTTAGGAAATGCTTGCAGAAATCCTTCTTTAGTATATAGACTTACTTGATGATCTTGAGGGAATTTTTCACTTCTTGCATTTTTATATACAAAACTGTTAGTAAAATATACAAAATCAGATTCATTATATTTATCCAATTCAGAGTTAGAAATGTTTTTTCCATTAATCCAAACGGCAAAGTTCCTAGAGTTTTTGAAAGCTTCAAATTCTTCAAATGATATGAGTTTTTTTGCAGGTCTTTTAATTGTTAAGAAATAATGTCTTTCTAGTGTTTTTTTATCATTGTCTGTTAATTCAGAAAAGTTGCATTCTTTTAGTATTTTTTTTGCTTCATTTTTTACTATAAAAATGGTGTTTTTAAAATACTTTTCAATATCTGTTTTTTCTGAAAAACTAGTTTTTGCACTTTCGTTATTAATTACATTTTCGATTACATTAGTTTTACTGTTCTTTTGAATTTTATTCTTCGTTTGTGCAATAGTTTTGAAACATAAAAAGAATACTAAGCATAAAACGATTGGAGCAATTACTATTTTTTTTAAAATAGATTTTCTTTTGGATGTGGTTTTTGTCATCATAATAAGACGTTTTTTAGTGATTAAATAATTCAAATTACTGGCCAAGTAATATGTTTTGTTTTCATTTGTGTCTAATAATAAAGATTGATAAGACGAAACATTGGTATGCGTTTTTAATACATTTCTATCTGCAATAAATTCGTGATTGAGCTGTATTGATTTTTTGTATAAAGAAAATATTGGATTAAACCAGAAGATAGCTTTTAATATCTCGATAAATAAAATATCATAACTGTGTTTTTCATTTACATGTGTTAATTCATGTTCATATAATTCATTTTCAATAGTTTTATTATTATGGGATTCTTTGTTTAAAAAAATATAGTTTAGAAATGTATGGGGAACTGTTTTTTGATCTAACAAAACTAATATGGCTCTTTTATAATTTACTTTTTCATTAGATTGTATAGCCTTTTTGAAATAAAATAAATTTTTAAAAAATTTAAAAAATGAAGCTAAAGTAATGATTGTGTAAAAACTCCATATTATTGTAGGAGTGTAATCAATAGACACTTTGATAGGAATTTTATTTTTTGAATAACCAATAATAGGAATGTTTGTAGGTAAAGAAATAGCTTTAATTTCTTGTGTAATTTCGATAGAAATAAATGGAATTATGAATGAAATTAAAATTGAACCTAATAAGTAAAATCGATTAAACTGATGTGTCTTTTCAGTTTCTAAAAATAGACGATAAAAAAGTAAAAATACAATTAAACCAATTGTTGATTCTATAAGGAAATTGATCATTTTTTCTTTTTTTGAAGTTCTACATCAATTATTTTTTTTAAATCTTCTAATTCTTTTTCAGATAAATTAGTCGCAGTTGTAAAGAATGAAGCAAATTGTGAAGCCGAGTTATTGAAAAAATTCTTAATTATACTATTAACATGTTTTGAAAAATAATCTGTTTTTTTAACTAAAGGATAATATTCTCTTGAATTTCCATACAATGTATAGGCTACAAAATTTTTATCAGCCATTCTTTTAAGTAAAGTTGCTATAGTTGTAGTAGCTGGTTTCGGGTTGGGATAAGCATTTAATAAATCTTTCATAAATGCCTTTTCTAATTTCCAAAGATGCTCCATTAATTGTTCTTCGGTGCTTGATAGTTGTTGCATTTTACTCTTTGTTTTTAGAATTTGTTCTACAAATATAGAGTAAAATTTTAATTCTACAAGTGTAGAGTTTGTTTTTAACAAAAAACCCTCACAAATTAATGAGAGGGTCTTAATAAATTTATTTTGCGAACTAATTACTAATCACTAGTAACTAATTACTTAAAATTAATATCTGTAATATTCTGGTTTGTATGGTCCTTCAACTGAAACACCAATGTATTTTGCTTGATCCTCGCGTAAAGTTTCTAATTCAACTCCTAATTTTGCTAAGTGTAAAGCTGCTACTTTTTCATCTAAATGTTTTGGTAACATATATACTTCATTTTTATAAGCTGAAGCATTTGTCCATAATTCAATTTGAGCTAACGTTTGGTTAGTAAATGAATTACTCATTACAAAACTTGGGTGACCAGTAGCACAACCTAAGTTTACTAAACGACCTTCTGCTAAAATGATAATATCTTTTCCAGCAATAGTGTATTTATCAACTTGTGGTTTGATTTCTATTTTAGAAGCACCATGGTTTTTGTTTAACCAAGCCATATCAATTTCGTTATCGAAGTGACCAATGTTACAAACGATAGTTTTATCTTTCATTTGCTCAAAATGTGAACCTAAAACAATATCTTTATTTCCAGTTGTTGTAATAATGATATCAGCATTTGCAACAACAGTGTTTAGTTTTTTAACTTCAAAACCGTCCATTGCTGCTTGTAGAGCACAAATTGGATCAATCTCTGTAACGGTTACTATTGAGCCAGCGCCTCTAAATGAAGCTGCTGTCCCTTTTCCTACATCACCATAACCGCAAACAACAACTCTTTTCCCTGCTAACATGATATCTGTAGCTCTTCTCACAGCATCAACAGCTGATTCTTTACAACCATATTTGTTGTCAAATTTAGATTTAGTAACAGAATCGTTTACATTAATTGCAGGAATATGTAATGTTCCGTTTTGCATTCTTTCATATAAACGGTGAACACCTGTTGTAGTTTCTTCTGATAAACCTTTAACTCCCTTAATTAATTCTGGATATTTATCAAAAACCATATTTGTTAAATCTCCACCATCATCTAAAATCATGTTTAATGGTTGACGATCTTCTCCAAAAAATAATGTTTGTTCGATACACCAGTCAAAATCTACTTCATTTAATCCTTTCCATGCGTAAACAGGAATGCCAGCAGCAGCAATTGCAGCAGCAGCATGATCTTGAGTAGAGAATATATTACAAGATGACCAAGTAACATCAGCACCAAGAGCAACTAAAGTTTCTATAAGAACCGCAGTTTGAATCGTCATGTGAAGACATCCAGCAATACGAGCTCCTTTTAGGGGTTGGCTCGCTCCATATTCTGCTCTTAAAGCCATTAAACCTGGCATTTCAGCTTCTGCTAATTCAATTTCTTTTCTTCCCCATTCTGCAAGAGCAATATCTTTTACTTTATAAGGAACGTAAGGGATGGTTTTTGTACTCATCTATTCGTATATTTGTGTTTATAATTTGAGAGTGCAAAGATACATAATTCCTTTTTATTTTTTAAATCATTTTAGGTTTTTTGTGAAATGTCTAACATTCTAATAATTTGAAATTCAGTTTTTTAATTTGTTTATTTGGTCTTAAATATTAGATTTTTACTCAATAATTGCTTAAAAAAGAACAATTTATAACAATGCCTTTTTATAAAAAAATCGTAATAAATAAAACTACTTCTATTTTTATTTGGAAAATTGAAGAGGATTTTAACACGTTGTTCCGTCAGGTTCAATTGAAAGATGTTTCCTTGGCAAGGTTAGAAAGTATGAAATCGGAAAGTCATCAAAATGGGTTTCTTGCCGTTCGAATGTTGCTACAACATATTGGATATACAGATTTTGATTTGTATTATGATAATTTTGGTAAACCTCATTTAAAAGATGGTAAGCAAATTTCAATAAGTCATTCATGTGATTTTTCTTCGATTTTAATAAGTAGTACTATTACAGGAATTGATCTCGAAGTTTTAAAAGAAAAAATTGTAACTATTGCTCCACGATTTATGGACGTGAGGCATTTGGAAGGACTTAATAATGTTGATAAAATTAAAAAGGCAACGGTTATTTGGGGTGTTAAGGAAAGTATTTTTAAAATTAAAAATGAGAAAGGGATTAGTTTTCCTCAACATATTTTTGAGAAAGAATTTCATTTAGATGATAATCGAGGTATTGCGCAATTAAGATTTAATAATATAATTGAAGAATATTGTTTTCAGTTTGAATTTGTTGAAAATTATGCCTTAGTTTGTGCTTTTCAAAACAAATAATGACACAAATCTACCAAGAAATAGTTGATGCTAAAAAACAAAATAATAAATTATTAGCTATCCTTTTAGATCCTGAAAAGCTAAAGATAGCCGATATTCAGGCTTTGTGTTTGAAAATAAATAGAACCAAAGCTACTCACATTCTTGTTGGAGGAAGTACTTTTAACGGAAATTATTTAGATGAGTTACTTATAGAAATTAAAAAACATTCAAAGTTACCCATTCTGCTTTTTCCTGGAGATTATAAACAAATTTCTGATGAAGCAGATGGCATTTTACTATTAAGTTTGTTGTCAGGAAGGAATCCGGATTATTTGATAGAACATCAAATTAATGCTGTTCCCTTACTTAGAAAAACGAAATTAGAAATTATACCTACAGCTTATTTGCTTATAGAAAGTGGTTCTCAAACAGCTGTTGAGAGAGTTAGTTTAACTAAACCAATGGATAGAAGCGATAATGAATATGTGGCTCAAACTGCAAAAGCAGGCGAGTTTATGGGAAATAAACTGGTGTATCTTGAAGCAGGAAGTGGAGCTAAAATAGCAGTTTCATTAGAAATGATTAAAGTAGTTTCTACTGCAGTTCAAGTTCCTTTAATTGTTGGTGGTGGTATTCGCACAAAAGAAGCTATTGAAAAAACTTTTCAAGCGGGTGCTGATATGATAGTAATAGGAACCGCTTTTGAGACAAATAATTCCTTTTTTGATTTATGATAGATTTTTTGTTTTCACAATATAATGATTATCCTACACAAGATATTATTTTAGAAATTGTCGCTATTATTTTTGGATTGGCAAGTGTATTATTAGCTAAGAATAATAATATTTTTGTTTATCCAACAGGCATAATTAGTACTGTAATTTTTGTTTATTTACTTTATAAATGGGAATTAATAGGAGATATGCTTATTAATGGTTATTACACAACAATGAGTGTTTATGGATGGTATCTTTGGACGTTGAAAAAAGATAATCAAGAAGAGTATCCCATTTCAGTAATGAAAAAACAAGAAGTAGGTTTAGGAATTGTTATTTTTTTAATAACTGTTTTATTCGTTATCTTAGTGTATCATTTTTTTGATAAATTTACAAGTTGGACAGCTTATGTGGATACATTTACAACAGGTGTTTTTTTTGTTGGAATGTGGTTGATGGCAAAACGAAAGATAGAAAACTGGATATTGTGGATTATTGGAGATATTATTTCAATCCCTTTATATTTTTATAAAGGATACACATTTACAAGTTTACAATATTTTGTTTTTACAATTATTGCAATTTATGCTTATAGAGAATGGAAGAAAAATTTAGCAAATTAGATTTAAAACAAATAGAAGAGAAAGGCATCCCAATTGCTAAAATAGAAAAGCAACTTTATTTTTTTAAAAATGGAATTGCTAAAATCAATCTATTAAGATTAGCAACTAAAAATGATGGGATTTGGGTTTTAAGTGGAGAAGAAAAAGAGAGGTATATTCAAACTTTTAATCGTAAAGTGAGTCTTTTTGATATTCAAAAATTTGTTCCAGCTTCTGGAGCAGCAAGCAGAATGTTTCAATTTTTGTCAGAGTTTTTAAACGAATATGATTTTGAGAATGAAACCATAAATGCATATATCAATAGAAAAAAATCTAGTGAATTATCGGTTTTTTTAATTGGATTAAAAAATTTTCCTTTTTATCAAGACTTAAAGAATAAAACGCTATCTATATATTCAGAAGTATATTATAGTAATGATAGAGATAGGAAAGATTATTTTTTAATTAAAACACTTTTGTCAAAAGATTATTTTGATTTTGCCAATAAACCAAAAGGAATTTTGCCTTTTCATAGAAAAGAAAATAAAATTACAACACCAGTAGAAGAACATCTAAAAGAAACCATTTTTTATAAAACGGATAATAAAAAAGCAAAAATTCATTTTACTGTTTCTGAAAACCATTTAGAGTATTTTAAAAAGATAACGGATAAAGAAGATTCTGTAGAAGTTAGTTTCTCCTATCAACAAAGTTATACAGATACTCTTGCGGTTAATAAAGACAACACTCCTTTTAGAAATGATGATGGCACCTTACTTTTTAGACCAGGAGGACATGGTGCTTTGATAGAAAATTTGAACCAATTAAATGTGGATATTATTTTTATTAAAAATATTGATAATGTATCTCAAAATCATGTTTTTGAAATCACTAACTACAAAAAGATATTGGGAGGCATTTTAATTTCTGTTCAAGAAAAAGTTTTTCAATTTTTAAAATTAATTGAAAAAGGCTCTTTGACAGATCAGAAGTTAAGTGAAATTAGTTTATTTGCTAATAAAAAACTTAATGCTAATTTGCCGACAGATTTTAATAAATACAAAAAATCGTATCAAAGTGAAATTTTATTCAAAATATTAAACAGACCTATTCGAATTTGTGGAATGGTTAAAAATGAAGGAGAACCAGGAGGAGGACCGTTTTGGATTAAACATGAAAACGGAACTATTTCTTTACAAATTGTAGAAAGTTCACAAGTTGATTTCAACAATGATCAACAGGTTGATATATTTAGAAAATCAACCCATTTTAATCCAGTAGATTTGGTTTGTGGTGTTAAAAACTATAAAGGTGAAAAATTCAATCTTTTAGATTATGTAGATGAAAATATGGGTTTTATTGTTGAGAAAACTAAAAATGGGAATCCTATAAAATCTTTTGAATTACCTGGGCTTTGGAATGGAGCTATGGCATTTTGGAATACCATTTTCGTAGAAGTTCCTTTGTCAACTTTTAATCCTGTTAAAACAGTTAATGATTTATTAAAGCCAGCTCACCAACCTGAAAATGAATAAGGAAATCATTATAACTGAATTAAAATTTAAAGCTGTTCGAAGTAGTGGTGCAGGAGGTCAAAATGTAAACAAAGTTTCTTCAAAAGTTGTTTTAACATTCGATTTAGAAAATTCTATAGGACTAGATGTAGAAGAAAAAACTTGTTTAAAAGAAAAATTGACTACAAAATTGACACAAGATGGTATTCTAATTCTTACTTGCGATGAAGATAGAAGTCAATTAAAAAACAAAGAAATTGTTACAAAGCGATTTTTTAAGATAATAATAGAGGGTTTAAAAGTTCCAAAACCTAGAAAGGAAACAAAAGTCCCTAGAGCTGTTAAAGAAAAGAGACTTTTAACTAAAAAAACAACTTCTCAAATAAAACAAAATCGAAAAAAACCAAAGCTTTAAAAAAACTTCTGATTTCTGACTTTTGACTTCTAACTTTGTATTACCTTTGCACCGTCTCAAAGGGGTGCTCTAAATTACGAGCTGAGATTATACCCATAGAACCTAGAACAGGTAATGCTGTTTAGGAATTTAAAATAAATGAGATTTATTCTGGCAAAGAATTTATCAAAGTTTATTTTTAGATTATCAATTTTTAATTTTTTAACAAAGAATAATTACCCCTTTTATTCGTATTTATTTTTACGAATGAAAACTTTATTCACAAAAAACGCAAAGTTCAAAGTACAAAGTACGAAGACTTTTCTTTTCTTTTCTTTTCTTTATTCTCTATTCTCTTTTTCCCAAGAAATAGAAAAAGATTCCACAAAAATTACAAAATTAAAAGAAGTTGTGCTTTCCTCTGTAAGAGCAAAAGACAAAAACCCAATTACTTTTACCAATATTTCTAAGGAAGAAATTGCAAAGAGAAATCTTGGACAAGATATTCCAGTATTATTAAATTATCAACCTTCAGTTGTTACAACTACCGATGCTGGAAATGGAATTGGATACACCTACATGAGAGTAAGAGGTTCAGATGGTTCTCGTATTAATGTAACATTAAACGGAGTTCCTTTTAATGATAGTGAAAGTCATGGAACTTTTTTTGTAAACCTTCCAGATTTTGCTTCTTCTATAGAAAGCGCTCAGCTACAAAGAGGTGTTGGTACTTCTACTAATGGAGCAGGAGCTTTTGGTGCTAGTTTAAATATGGAAACAAAATCGTATCAAGAAAAATCTCATGCTGAAATTGCTAATTCTGTTGGAAGTTTTGGCACTAGAAAACATACGCTATCATTTGGTACAGGTTTACACAATAATTTTGAAATAAACGGTAGATTATCTCAAATTGCTTCTGACGGTTATATTGATAGAGCTTCAACGAATATGTTTGGTTATTTTTTAAATGCTAATTATGTAAAAGAGAATACCTTAATCAAGTTTATTGCTTTTGGTGGAAAAGAAAAAACTTATCAATCTTGGTATGGTTTGGAGGACGAAGAAAAGTTAGAAAATGATAGAACTTATAATATTGCAGGGATTTATTATGACGAAAATGGAAATGTACAATTTTATGATAATGAAACAGACAATTATTGGCAAAATCACTTTCAATTGCATTGGTCTGAAAAATGGAATTCAAAATGGAATTCAAATGTTTCCTTACATTATACTTTAGGTAAAGGATTTTTCGAACAATACAAAGAAGACGAAACATTAGCAGAGTATAATTTGCCAGATTTTAATGGGAATTCGGTATCAGATTTAGTGAGAAGAAGATGGTTAGATAATGATTTTTTCGGAGCTACTTTTACTTTAAATTATGATAGTCAAAAAACAGATTTCCAAATAGGAGGTGCAGCTAATAGATACCTTGGAAAACATTACGGAGAAGTAATTAAGACGCAGTTTTATATTCCTAATGCAAATCGTTATTATGATAATTTTGGAAACAAAGATGATGTTAATGTTTATAGTAAAGTTTCTCATGAAATTATTGATAAATTAAGTGTCTTTGCTGATTTACAATATCGAATGGTTTTTTATAACGCTGATAGTTTCCGATTTGATGATGTAAATGATGCATTCCGTTTTTTTAACCCAAAAGTTGGATTGAATTATCAACTGAATAGTACAAACATGTTTTACGGATATTTTGGTATAGCAAATAAAGAACCAAGAAGGGATGATTATGAAAATGAAAATTCGAAACCAAAGTCAGAGCGTTTAAATGATTTTGAACTAGGTTGGAAATACAATACCAAAAACATTAAAATCAATACTAATGCTTTTTATATGGATTATAAAAATCAATTGGTCTTAACTGGAGCTTTAAATGATGTTGGTGCTCCAGTCTTTACAAACAGTGGTAAAAGTTTCCGTTATGGTATAGAAATTGATGCACAAATTAAAGTGATTGATAAATTATATTTTCAACCCAATGTAACCGTTAGTCAAAATAAAAACAAAGATTTTTATTTTCAACGCGATGGAGAATTACAAAATTTAGGAGATACAAATATTGCTTTTTCTCCTAATCTAATTGCAGGAGGTAATATTGCCTTCTTGCCTTTAAAAGGATTACAAATTTCATTATTGTCTAAATATGTCGGAAAACAATATATGGGAAATATCGATTCAGAAAAATCAGTTTTAGAAGCTTATTTTATTAATGATTTAAATGTAAATTATGAGTGGAAAATTAATAAAGGAATAAAGGCCATTGTATTTTCAGGATTAATAAACAATATTTTTAATGTGGAATACGAATCTAATGGCTATTTTTATACTTATGATGATGATTTTTCAAACCCATCAGCAATAATAACTGTTGAAGGAGCTGGTTTTTATCCACAAGCAGGAACTAATTTTTTAGTAGGTATGACTGTTAAATTCTAAGTAAAATAGTAAAATACAAGTATAGGAATGACTAATTATTTTTGTAATTAGTCATTTTTTATTTTATAAGTTTTCGGCTAAAAACACAAAATCACTATTTATGATGATTTATGATTGTAGAATTGAGACTAGTTTTGTTCCAAATAAATTTAAATAGAATAAAACATGGGATTAGCAGAAAAACGTTTAGCAGAAGGAATTAAAACAGATTCTTTACCAAAATTTGAATCAGAACTTCAAGAAGTAGCTGGATATCCAATAAAAGTAGATATTAATTGGGATACCTTCACCGCTTTTGATTCTTATCCATTGAGCAGATTGGAAAATTATGTTTTCAGTGATGTAAAAGATGCAATAAAAAAGATTTGTCAGGATGATATGGGAAGAGAAGCTTTGAAAGAAAAGTTAACATCCATTCATATTACTAATACAGACAAACCAGAAGCATTTAACATAGAATTAAAAGATGCCACTTTATATCTTACAGAAAGATTATTTGGTGATACTTTTAGTAATCACATGACTAATATGATTGTGGATTTTATTGAACCACAATTATAATGAAGTTATCATTTCTACAAAATTCACCAATATTTTTAATACTAGAATAGTGTAAAGAAATGGTAAATTTTACTAAAAGTACAAATGATAGTTCCAGTTTTTCAAAACTGGAACTATTGTTATATACCAATATTAGTATTGAAGATAAAAAGTTGATTTTAATAAAAATTAAAACAAACAATTAGAATAGGTTTTTAATTTAAAAGTAAAATTTTATGAAGTATAAATTATTAATGCATCTAGATGGTGTAAATCAAGTAAAAATATTTAAGCATCAGACAAATGGGTTATATACCAATGAATGGAATTTTTCTTTGAAAGGAGATGATGAACCTATTGTTATGAGTGAATTTTATAATGAAAATCAATTTGCAATTATTAATTCTGATGGATGGATTCGTTTGTTTGATGCTGACAAAAAAGAGTTATTATTAGATTATAAATTGAATGGTGATAATGATGCTAAAGCGATTTTTTCAATCGATAAGTCTAAAATATATATAGCATTTAGAGATAAAGATTATCAGGCTTATTTAGCAACATTTGAAATTAAAACTTTAAAAGTTGATTTGCAAGAAATTCAAGATTATAAAAGTAATTTAGAAATAAGGAATGATGATTCTTTACTATTTTATAAGATTGATTGGGAATATATAAATAAAAAGGAAAAATATACTCATGGTTTTACAGTATATAATTCTATTACAAAAGAAAGTACATATTATGATTTGCCTTATGCTCCCAGTTCATCATTTGGTGAGGTAAAACCATTTATTAGTACTCAAAAGAACATTGGGATAATGCCATATTATGGAAATGTTGATGTTAAAAAAGGAAACAATGAGGAGTTGCTTTTTGATTTTAAAATAATGCTATTTGATTTAAATACTTTTAAATATGAACTGTTATCTGTTAGAGATTTTGAACAAAACCAATTAGATCGTTATGTAAATTATTGTAGTGAATTGGTTTCAAAATTTTTGAATCCTAACGATGAAGAAGACTATAACGATGCAGTAATAGAATTTTGCGATAACTTGAATTCGATTGAATTTGTAGAAGATGGTTTTTGGCTCTGTTGGAGAAGCGGAGTTTTAAGAAAAGTATATGATGATAAAACACTTTCTCCTTTACTGGTAACTTCTGAAATGTCTAATGCGAATATGGCAGGAATGTTTGAGTTTACTACTTTTCACGCTTATATACATAAAATAACAGATAAAAAGATTTTTCTTTCTGAACATACTGATTATTATGTTTTTGATTTACCTGAAATTACAAATCAAAAAAGCGAAATGTTAATTCCAATTTATTTGAAGAAAATTGACTTGGAAGAAATCGATAAACTAACCTATAATAAGGAAAATGATAAGGAAATTTCGAATCTCGGCAAAATAATTATTGAGGTAAATGATTTGTCGAAAGAGGAAGATCTTATAAACGCTTTACAACAAATTGAAAATAAAATTTCTAATATAGAAGAATTAGGAATAGGAACTAAATTGGTTTTTCATTTAGAAGATAAAAAAGGAACTGTTTTAAATGAAAAGGATTTTTTTGAAGTTGTAATCGGTTTTGAACAAGCACCAGAAAAAGTTAGGTCTATAATTGAAAAGTTTTGTCACTATTCTAAAGCTCGCTATACTTATAGAAATGAAGAGGAAACCGCTCTTTGTTATGCAGTTTTAGAATTAGCCAAACAAGGAGAAAAATATTTAAATATTGTAATTCAATACTTATCAAAAATAGATTTAGATCATGATGTTTTTAACATAGAAAATCTACTTCCATATTTAGAACAGCAATATACTAGAGATTTTTTAAAGAAAAACATAAAATTAATTTCTGAAGACTTATTAGAATGGTATGAATATTATTGTGAAGAATTTGAATAATATTTATGTTGATTATTTAGAATAAGGGTTCTATAAATGCAAAGTAAAGATATATGAATAAATATAATATTAAAAAAGTATTTGAAAATGCTGTAAAACAAATAAATGAGTTTGCAAAACATCATAAAGAAGAGCATTTTTATGCCTTTGCGATAGATAGTGGTATGCTATGCTTAAGTAGCGAAGAAGGATTTCATAAGATTGTTGAAAAATACAGTAGAAATTGGCAGGAATCAAAAGAAAAAGCAATATTAAGAGAGGATTTATTAGATGATGAAATAGAAATTATTAAAGAAGAATATAAGTTTTGTAGAAAAAGTGTCAATGGTAAGGAACATTTAGATAGCAATAAAATTACTAATCTAGAAGAGTATATTAATTATTGGTTAAAGATTGAAAATGAGGTAAGAGCAGATAATTTTAATAAAGGAAATCCATATATTGAGGAAGAACGTATTACAGCAATAAAATATAAAACAGGAGATTGGCCTTATCAAGGTTTTGGAAATTTAAATTTTGAAAATGATGAAATTCCTTATGAAACAGAAGAAGAAACTACTCAATATCAGGAATATGATGAATTTATAAATAATCTCCTTGAACTTTTTGGTAAAAATAAAGATATAGTTTTTTCACAATTAAACTGTACTCCAGATTTTAAAATAATAAAAACGAGACATGATTATTAAAAACAGGGAATAGACAAACATTACTGTGCTTAATGAAACCATAATTATGAAAAAACTTTTTTTATGCATTCTTTTCACTACAACATTATATTCGCAAAATAAAAATATGAGAACTTATCAATATGATCAAGAGATTTTAAATAAATCGGGTCAAAGACATGGAACACTTGTACAAACCAGTTATTTATACGACTCGTTAGCCTATAGTCATATTTATAATAACGGAAAATTAGTAGAAACCACTGATTATCGTTTTCAAATTGATAACAAAAAAGAATTGGTAGGGAAATATAAAGATGATTTACCTTATGAAGGTTATTTTGTCTATGAAAATGAAAATGAAATTGCTGAAATTGCCTATTATGAGAAAGGTGTTTTCCAATTTAAATATACTACTACTATTATAGAAATGATGACTCCTGAAATGACAGGAATGAAACCAAAAATGATTAAAAATACTTATAAAGAGGAACAACTTTGGCAAGGATTGAATCATAAAGGATATAAAATGGATGGATCAACCCTTCTGGCAACTGAATATTATGAAAATGGAACGATTACTAATGTTGATCTTTGGATTTTAGCTATCCATTATGCTGAACTTGTAAAATTAAAATTCCTGCCAAATGGTTATGAAATTTATAAAGAGGCAATAATAGACCCAGAAGGTGATCCACAAAACGACAAAAGACCAGCAAGTATTTTAGTACAGTTTACAGATATTGATAATGGAAACGTTAGTTTTAGTATAGATAATAAATTAATTGGAAAACATCAGTTTAGTAAACAAGTTGTTTCAAAAGGAATGCATTTAGTTCCGGGAGTTATTATTTATTCTTTAGCGAATGATAATACACTTTTAGTAACTACTAAATCTGATTTTGAAAGTAATATTGCATTGGATGAACAAGATTATAACCCTAGCATAATGGTGATGATTTATCAGAATTTAATCTATAAATCAATTCCTATGTTTTATGCAACACTTGAAAATGACTATACTGAAATTTTAAAAAATTATGAAGAGATTCAAAAAACAATTTTAGTTTTAAATAAAGATAAAAATCCTCTAAATGGATATCTTATAGAAAAAGAGGATGTATATTATAAGTATTCTCAATATGAAAATTCAAATGTTGTTGCAACAAAAAACAAACTTACACTTGAAGAAATTAGAAAATTACTATTTGAGGAATAGAGGCTATGTTTTTATTCTTTTTTGGTTAACCAAAAATCGACATATTCTTTTGGCATAAGATGGTCTGGTAATTCTGCATCTGGATCTAAACCAATTATAGACTTGTTAAGTTGCATTAACTTATTGAAAGTCTCATAATAGCTTTCTAAAATATTAGTATTGTTTTCTGAATTTTCAGGTTCAGAACGATACATACAAGCTAAGGTAGCTAACTGAATTTGTAAAAAATTAATTTCATCAATTTTACCCTTATTCATCAAAATCTCTTTCACTATTTCAGAAGTATCTCCTTTTTTTTGAGCTTCTTGTGCTAGAGAAAAAGCTCTATTTTTATTTTTTAATTTATAGTGCATTTCAGCTTTATTAGCAATATAAATAGCCATTTCAGGAACTAATTCATTTGCCTTTTCAAAATAGGATAATGATTCTTTATATTTTAAATCTTGATCAAGTAAACAACCGTAATTATTATAAATATGTGCTAAAGCTCTAGTGTCATGAGATGTTTTCTCAATAAAATAAGCTTCTTTATCGTAACAAGCTTTTTTACCATGAATATAAAATAACAATCGAGCTTGGTAAAAATAGAGCATTCCATCATTTGGGTTTTGTTTAATGGCTAGATTGCAAATTGTTTCTGCTTTTGTGTACTCTTTTTTTTCCATCAACTCATAAATTTGATTATAAAGATGATATCTCTGCTCTGTTTTTTTATTTTCTTTAATTTTCTTTTTAATGTCAAGAAGGGATCCATTATCTATGCTTTTTTCCCAATGTTCAAATTCAACGAATTTATCTTCTGTTTTTATCTTCAACAAAATAGAGGAATTTTCAATGTTTACAGTTAAATCTATTTTAAAAATAGTACTAGTATTTAGCATTAAGATGTCGTATAGTTTTTCAGTATCTATATGTATGTTTAACCACCTCGTTCGGTTGAAAGCATCACAATAGAAAACCAATTGTGTAGGTAAAACATTTTGTGTGATAGTTTGCTTTATTTTTAAATCTGTGAATCTGTCTCTTAGAGGTTCGTTGTTATTGCAATCATAAACACATATTAAATGTCTATGTGACAAATCAAAATTTAATGTATAATTAAATAATTTTTGTTTTATTTCTTCTCTTTTCTTTATTCTTTCTCTGGTTTCAGTGTCTAGTAATAATGGAGAAAAGATTTCTTTGTTTTCAGAAGAACCTATTATTTCTTTATACTCGTTATTTTTTTTATCTTTTAAATTGTCCTTTTTTAGGGTTATTTCCACAAGTAGTTTTGAACCTGTAAAAAGTTTAATTTTTCCTTTTTCATAAAAATTAATAGACAAAGGTTCTGTTTTTTTGCCTCTAAGTGTTTTGGATTTATTTAAAGGATATTTGTTTTCTTCAAAAATAAGTTGGTTATAAGGAAAAATAATTTCATCCTGATAATAGGTGTCTTCAGAAATAGAGTAATAGGCAATCTTTACTAAATTTGTATTTACAGGAACATACACTCTTTCGTTAAAAGCAGGAAAAAAAAGTATTTTATTTCTTTCGGCAATGTCTAGAGATTCTAGTGTTTTTTGAGACTCAAATTCTCTATCTTTTTTAAAAGTACACTTTGCTATTCTTTTTTTATTAAAGTTAATAAAATGAATTTCATCTATTTTAATTAAAAATTCTGGATCATGTTTAATGTGTAACGAAATTTCTGTATAGTTTACTGCTTGAGAATATATCAAATAATTATATTTCGCATATCTAAAGACATAGTATAAAACTGGTAATCCAAATACAACAAAAGCCCAAATATAAAAGGCTATATCATTAAACACAGTTGTTTTTTGATATTGGACTATTAAATAAGTACCTACATTAGCAATAGTTAGTATTGAAAGAATACCTAAGTAACTAGGTAATAAAGACAATAAAACTATGAATCCAGGTATTCCTGTAGAGCGACCATTGTAATTATTTCCATTTGGAGTTGCATTTTTTAAACCATGAAAAAGCAAGTTTATGAAAAAAGAACCTAAGAGATATAAAAAGCAAGTAAAAGGGAACCCTACAAAGTATAAACTAAAATAAGTGATAACCATTGTTGCCAATAGTATAAGTCCAGGAAAAACTACATTTTCATTGAAGCTAAAATAGGGTTCGTTTATTTTTTTATATTGTTTATATAGAGGCGATTCAATTGAAGTTTTCATAACAAGATTACTTTTTAATTTCATTGAAAGGAATAGGCATGGGTGCAGGGTTTGGGAAAAAATTGGAAAGTGAAGTAATTACTTCTATTGCTGCAGATTTCTTATCCATACGGTAATGCTTTATTGAGCCTTCGTCAAAATTATGCGCATTTGCAGTTCTTATTATAAAACAATCTGTCTCTTCAACTATTTCTATTGGGTAATTTATTTCTTCAGAATCTTTTAAATGTTTTGTAAATTGGTTTTTAACAAATTCAATGGTATTAGTATCTTCTTCCGTAGGGAAATAAAATTGTGTAGGATCTTGGGCTATCGTTTTACTAACTAAACTAACTTCCAAATCATAAAGATCGTTCTTAAACTCTTCCTTGTGTCTTAACGGAACGAATTTAATTAACCTGAAAAATTTAATTGTTACTTCATCTTTACTGGCTTTTGATTCAATACTATAATCATCAGGATTAATATTTGGAGTAAATTGTTTTTCTTTTAAGATAGCCAAAGCCATATCAATTAACGGCTTATTATTTTCTGTTTTTATAGTAAAAAAACCATTTACCCTTGTATATTGCTCCTGTAGAGATATATCCTCACGATTGTTAATGGGTAAATTGGACGATTCATAGAAACAAGTTACGTTCCCACTGCTTTTATCAATAAAGTATTTTTTTATCGATTTTTCCGAGATACTGGTAATCCAAAAAGAATCCTCATTTTCTACAATAGTATGTTCCATTTTTGGATTTAAAGGAAGCGGCAACTTATGCTGTATTTCATTTATGATGCTATTGTCTGATTCTGACGGAATGTAAAAAGATGCATCTGACGAATCAAAAGGAAATACTTCTTTAGTAATAATATTAACAGCAAGATCAAAAATCCTTTTTTCATTACTATTTTTAAGTCTTATATAGCGTCTATATTTCACGATGATATCTTTATAATTACCTAAGATTATAATTTCAAAATCTTTTGGATCTATTTTTAAATTGGGTTGTTTGCTTTTTAAGATAGAATAGGCAATTTTTACTATTTCGTCCCTATCACCAAATGATTTATCATCTTCGTCCAACACGATGTAAAGATTCTCTTTGTAATAGTGCTCAAATGTGAGTTGAGTAAGATAATAAAAAGGGTTTACTCCTTTTAAAAAAAACGATTTTCCAGTTTTTTTACTAATTAATGATTTTTGCAAGAAAGGACGTTCTCTTTCATGGATAGCCAAACTTTTATCAACATTTGGAAGATTATTAAAGCAAGAAATCAAATAATAATCTTCATTCTCAGCAATGCTGTATTCTATATCAGCTTCAATTTCCTTAGGCAAAAGATTTTTTTTCTTTAAATTAGTAATAATTTTTTTTTCTTTTTTTGATGTCAAGTAGAGTACTCCTTTCTCATTTTCATTATCTAAAGGAGTAATTTCGTTAGTATTTAAATTTACAGTTATATCATAATGTATGTTTTCAGAAGAATTTGAAATGTAGCGTATTACTCTTCTAAAAATAACTTTAGTTATATTATAACTACCATTCCAAACTCTACAATCAAACTCATTAAAGTCTAAATGTATTTCAGGATATTTTTGTTCTAAAATATCTTGAGCCATTTTAATTAGTTCTGCCTTGCTTTTTGTATCTAATTTTTCCATTTTAGAATCCGTTGAATTGATTTGTGCGTTTAAGAAAAATATATTAAATATTGAAAATATTACTATTTTATAGGAATGAATCATTTTTATATGAGAATAAAATTATAATGAATAAAAAATGTCAGGAAGTTCATCATCGAAAGCACTAAACCCAAAATAACATGGTGATTTTATCGGGAGTTTATTAAAGACATCTGTTTGTATTATTTCTGGAATAATTTCTTCAATTACTAATTGAAAAAGGTAGATGAGGAAAGTATAATCATAATGATCATCTCCAACCGTTTCAAAGCTATCTTCTCCAGTACAACCGAAATATTTTTGAAAAAAAGAATTGTTATCAATTGCCGTGTCAGCCATGATGTAACCTTCATCAAAGGCTGTATCCTTATTGTTATTTGGAGTAAAATCGATAGTAATATCTCCTCCATATTGATTCCAGTTAAAACTAATTGCTCCAATTTTTTCAATATCATTGTCTTCTAATTTTTCCACAGATATTGTATCAAAAAAAGATGTGATTTGGTTAAAACAGTTTAAGGATAGCTCTTCCCAATCTATCTTTTTAATGATAGATTTGTTATTGTCATTTTCTATTTTTTCGTCAATAACAAGATTCACTTTTCTAAAAAAATCTTCATTTAGTTTCGTTTTCATGTTTTTTATTATTTATAAACTACGTTTTATAAATCTACTGAATCGTAATAAGTTAGTATTAATAAGATATAGAAACTTTAGGTTTAGCTGTTTTAAATTTTTTCAATTCTTCTTCAGAAAGAGATAAAGGAATATAGAGATTTTCCAGTTTTGGTAAATGTGAAAGAACCGCAATGTCTTTTATTCTAGTATCACTAATGCGTAATCTTTCCAGTTTATCAAAATTGCTTACAACATTTATGTTTTGGATTGGATTATTGGAAAGGAATAATTTTTCTATATTCTGACACATTTTTAGGCAGGAAACATCTTTTATTTTATTATCAGATAAGTCTAAAAAGGTTAATGATGTTAAAGTAGCAAGAGGTGTTATATCAGTGATTTTATGGTTGTCAAGACGTAAGTATTCTATGCTGTTTGATTTTTCTAATCCGTTGACATTGAGTAATGCTTTTTTATTATTTACAACCATTAATTCTTTAAGATTAGGCATTTTATCGAACGGAACTGTTTCCAAACTGGAAATATCCCTCAGGGAAAGATTTATTATGCTTGCTAATATTTCATCTGGTAAGGGTTCTGTAAGAGGTGGATGGTCAGCAAAATGAAATAGTGTGCCTTTCGGACCTTTGGCATAGCTTATCTTTTCCCACCATTTTTCTTCTTTAACATGTACTTTTTTAGATTCCTTCACACTTTCTAGTTCAGGAACATCTATTTCCCATTTTTGTAATTGTACCAATCGTTCTAAAAACAAACTTCCTATATTGTTGTCTATACACTCAACAGTATCTTCAAGTTCGTGTACAATAGGAAAGAGTGCTTGTTTACCACTGCTGTTTTTTAGCGTAGGGTGATATAACCACACCGTATAGTTTGAGAAGTTTTCAAAACCAGCTTCTTGAATTTTATTCACATCTCCGTCAAATAAACGGTAAACATTTTCGTCAGACTCATACATGCCGAAATCGAGTGATTGTGTGCTTCCAATTACCAAGTCACCACAGCTCAATTGCTGATGTACTGCGTATAATTTTTGTAAATCTTCTGGATGATTTTTGTTTTTCCTTAGATTAGGAGGATAACATTTTAATACTTGATCGCCTTCCTGAAATTTAATTTCAAGATATTCATTTTGATTCTGAATAGATACAGCAGTAACTTTGTCTATAACCTTTTCTAGTATAGTTTTTAACTCTTTGGAGTCTGCCAGAAATGAAAAATGCTTTAACAACCCATTTTTAAAATTTGATTTTGAAACTAGAGTTTTCCATGTTTTTTTATAATCTTTCATTGTTTATATGTGCTTTGTTTCCAGTTTTTTATTCTTCCTCAATAGTTTTTAAAAAATCTTCATCGTTCCAGTATTTTTCAAAATCTTTATCGTCTAAAAATTGTTGTTTTGTTTTTCCTAATCGAATAGATTCTTTACTATAAAACAGCATTTCTTCTTTTCTTCCAAAATGAGCAAAACCACAAGAGAGATTATAAGCTAATAAAACTTGAGTAATTTCTTCTAATTTTTGAATTTCTTTTAAAATCATGTCAAAATAAGCACTGTCGTTTAACTTACTTGCTGCAATGACATTTAGATACAAAATATTTTCACTAGAATAATTTTTTATTCTTGGAGATAAATAATTAAAAACGGTTCTACATTGCTCATTTTCACGATCTTTGACTAAGTAATAAACATCATGATATAAATTACTGTATGAAAATTTAGCTTCGGTTTTACTAAAAATTTCTTTTACTTTTTCTAGTATATAAATATGTTTATCAAAAGGACTAGTAGGAATGGAATTGAAAAAAACAGATAATAATCTTTGTACTTCATTGTTATAAATGGTATCTATAGAAATGTTACATTTTGAAACTATAAAATTTCTATAGATTTCCAAATCATCAAACGATACCTCTTTATTAGGAACTAAATCTGTAATAATCATTCGTGCCAAATTGTAAGCTTCATTTTCATCAAATGAATTATCAGTTAATGATTGACTTAGTATTGAAATAATTTTTTCAGGATTCGTTTTGTGATATTTAGATTGAAGCAATTTAGCTAAATAGGAATTTTCTTTTTTCTTAATAAGAAAAACTATTAATTGGTTAACGGCTTCTTTATTAATATTATTTTTTTTGCAGGCTTTTACAATTTCATAAAGATATTCATCCTCTAATTTTTGAGGAATTTTACTGCCTAACATTTTAATTATTTCGGGAAGATTATCTTCGGTTAAGTTTTCTAAGGATAGTATTAGTTCTTCTTGCTCTTTATTTTTTTCTTTTTTTGCGAGAATTATTTTTTCTAGTTCAGGAGAAGCAACCTCTTTTATTTGTTGTAATAAAGTATCAAAATATTCTTTCCCAAAATAGGTTCTAGCTTTTTCTTCATATTTAAAAAACACTTCTAATAATTTTTTATGTAATTTTTCATCTGAAGTATTTTGAAAAGCAGGAATAAATAATTCTTCCATACCATCACCACCTTCAGTGTTAAGCATGTCAATAGATGCTTTTTTCAAGAGTTTATAAAGTGCTTCAGATGTAAATTTAGGGAATAAGTCATCAATTAATTGATCATGAACGGTACAACTCCAATAGCGATGTCCAGCATCATAATATTCACATGCATCATAAAATTTCTTGATTATTTTTTTCTGTGTATTTACATTTTCTCTTGTAATAATTTCCTCTAAAACAAGCAAAGCAGCATTAAAATTGTCATACCCAACAGATTTAAAAGTCATTTCAAAAATCGTAACTAAAGTTTTCTCAGAAAGATTTTTTAGGTGTTTCTGAATAGCATTGTCTAAAATTTCAATTTCTGTAATTTCTTCTTCTTCTATTTCTACATCAAAATAATCAGCTAATGGGTTATTGTTATCATTATAATTCGCTTTTACATGTTTTGATAAATACAAAATACTTTCTTCAAATTTTGTAATATCTTCTGTATCTAATTGTTCCAAAATAGTATTTATTGCTGGCATTTTTTGAAGTTCTTCTCTTTTTTCCCAATTTTTTGCAATTTCAGTGCTAGCTTTTAATTTTTTTAAATTAGTATGGCTGTAAATAGGACTAAAATCTTTTATATAATCACAACCATCTACATCTAATGTTTCAAGTTGTTCTAAAGAAGAGATAACGGCAATAGACTTGTTGTAATTTGATGAAATATTTAATTTTTTTATTGGAAGATTTTTTAGACCTTCTAAATCTTTTAAATCATAACTCAATTCTAGATTTAGATTTTCTAAAGCAGTAAAATTTGAAAATCCATCACAATTTTTTAAAGCAGAATATTGTAAATCAAGTTTTTTTAATTTTTTTAAAGAAGTAATAGGAGTTATATCAAAAACGCCGCAAATGTTTAAGTTTAGCTCTTCTAAGTTTTTTAGTTTTCCAATTACTTCTGGTATTGGTTTTAAATATAATTTTTTTTGTTTAAATGAACCAGCTACATCCATATTTGCACCATTTAAAGCCCCATTTAAATTAAGCTTTTTTAAGTTTTGTAGTTTGCTTAAACTGTCTGGTAATTTTGGTAAAGTAGCTCTAATTTCTAATGTTTCTAAATGCTCTAATTGAGTGATAACGTCTGGAAATGAGTTCATAGGAAGTCCTCTTAAAGTTAATTCTTTTAGTCCTTTAAGATTTGCTATTGTATTTGGTAAATCATGGATTCCACAAGAAATTAAATGTAGTGATTCTAATAAGCTTAGATTGCCAATTTCATTAGGTAATTGTTCCTTTTTTAAATGACTACCCCAAATTTCTATTTTCTTCAGATTAGGGAATAAAGCTACTATTTTTCGAGTATCAACATCAGTATTTCTTACTACAGTATGTAATTCTTCTATATGAGTCATTGGTTTTATTTTGGTATAATCGCAATAACTCCAAAGAGTTAAATATCTAATATGTGTAAGCTGATCTAAATAATCTGGAGTTTCAAATAGGTTTTCTCTAGATTGTCCATAAAAACTTAATTTCGTAATATTTGGATATTCATTTATAATAAGTGGAATTTCAAATTTTTCAGTACAATTGTCAAATCGAATTTCTTCAATTTCGTGTAGATTTGATATTTCAGAAAAGTTGATAGTTTCTTTTGCTAAATCAATTCTTATTTCTTTGGTTTCCATATTATTTCTTGTAATTATTTGATTACAAAGTTAATAGTGTAGCGGTTTTAAGAATCACTATTTATAATGATTTTATATGTAGGACATTCAATTTTGGTCTAATAGAGTTACTAATTTTAGATAAAAATGGTTTTTATCTGATTTTACTCGTTACTCCTCTTCAATTGTTTTTAAAAAATCTTCATCATTCCAGTATTTTTCAAAATCTTTATCATCTAAAAATTCCTGTTTTGTTTTTCCTAACCGAATAGATTCTTTACTATAAAATAGCATTTCTTCTTTTCTTCCAAAATGAGCAAAACCACAAGAGAGGTTATAAGCTAGCAAAACTTGAGTAATTTCTTCTAGTTTTTGAATCTCTTTCAAAAGGGTATCAAAATATGTCCAATCATTTAATTTTATTGAAGCGATAACGTTTGGATATAATATATCTTCGTCAGAATAATTTATAATTTTTGGATATAAATAGTTGAAAACTGTTCGGCATTTTTCATTCACACCATAGTGAACCAAAGATGAAATTTCATATTTAAGGTTTTTATAAGAGAACTGAACTTCTGTTTTACTAATAATTTCCTTTGTTTTTTCCAGTAAATAAGTCGGACCTCCAGAAGAAAATTTATCTTTAGCATCAAAATACCTAGTCAATAACTGTTGTACTTCAATGTCGTAAACATTATCTATTAAGACGTCACATTTTGTAATTATAAAATTTCTATATATTTCTAAATCATGAAACAAAACGTGCTCATCTGGAACTAGATATATAATAATCATTCGCACAATATCATAGATCTCATTTTTACCCAATGACTTTGTTGTGATTGCTTGATCTAGTGTTTCAATAATTTTTTCAGGATGTGTTTTGTGATATTTATATTTAAGTAAATCAGCTAAATAATAGAGTTCTTTTTTCTTGATTAAAAAAATAATTAATTGGCGAACTGCTTCTTCACTAATTTCATTTTTCTGACAGGCTTTATTAATGTTATAAAGAAAATCATCTTCCATTTTTTTAGGAATTTTATTACCTAGCATTCCAATTGCTTTTGGAAGATTAGCTTCGTTTAAGTTTTCTAATAATTCACTTAACGCTTCTTGTTCTTTATTTTCTTCTTTTTTTGCTGAAATTAAAATCTCTAATTCAGGTGAAGCAATATCTATTATTTGTTGTAGTAAGGTATCAAAGTACTCTTTACCATAATAAGTTCTTGCTTCTTCATCATATTTATATAAAATCTTTAAGAATTTTTTATATAGCACATCATCAGTAGTATTTTGAAAAGCTGGAATAAAGAGAACTTCCATGCCATCACCACCATTAGTGTTTAGCATGTCTGTGGAAGCTTTTTTCAAGAGTTGAAATAATGCTTCTGAAGTGAATTGAGGAAATAGGTCATCAATTAATTGGTCATAAACTGTAGAACTCCATAAGCGGTGTCCAGCATCATAAAATTTGCATGCATCATAAAATTGCTCAACTATCTTTTTCTGTGTTTCTACATTTTTCCTTGTAATAATTTCTTCTAAAACAATCAAAGAAGCATTGTAATTATCATGGATTACAGATTTAAAAGTCATTTTAAAAATCGTAATTAGTGTTTTCTCGGAAAGATTTTTTAGGTGTTTCTGAATGGCATTGTCAAAAATCTCAATTTTTGCAATTTTCTCTTCTTCATTTTTTAGATTAAAATATTCAGCGAGCGGGTTTTCTTTATTGCTATAATTAGCCTTTACAAGTTTGGATAAATAAGAAATAGCTTCTTCAAATTTTGAGAGAGCTTCTGTTTCTAATTGTGTTATAATAGTGCTTATTGATGGTAACTCTTTAATTTCAAGTCTTTTTTTCCAGTTTTCTAAAATTTTAAATTCTGCTTCTAATTCTTTGATATTTGGGTGATTGTAAACAGGATTAAAATCATTAATGTAACGACAGTTTTGGATGTCTAAAGTTTCTAATGACTTTAAAGAAGTGATTATTTCAATTGATTTGATTGGGTTAAAAGTGAGTTCTAATTTTTTTAAAGGTAAGCCTTTTAGACCCTCTATGTCTACTAAATCATAATTTGTTGCAAGAATTAAGTCTTCTAACTGGGAGAAATTTGAAAAACCAGCACAATCTTTTAAAGTAGAAAATCGTAAATTAAGTTTTTTTAAATTTTTAAGAGGAGTAATAGGAGTAATATCAAAAACCTTACAAGAACCTAAGCTTAGTTCTTCTAAGTTTTTAAGTTTTCCAATAACTTCTGGTATCGGTTTTAAATATTTATCTTCACGAGTAGCGCTACGATTGAGAGAGTTGTCTAAATTAAGTTTTTTGAGTTTTTTTAAATTGCTGAAACCATTGGGTAATTTTATTAAGGAACTTCCAATTTCTAAAACTTCTAAATTTTCTAATTGAGTAATGACCTCTGGAAATGACTTCAAAGGAAGTCCTCTTAGTTTTAACTCTTTAAGCTGTTTTAGATTTGCTATAGAATCGGGTATAGTACTCACACCACACTCAACTAAATTTATGGATTCCAATAAATTAAGATTGCCGATTTCTTCAGGCAATAGTTGTTTTTTTAAGAAGTTACCCCAAACTGTAATTTTTTTTAGATTAGGGAATAAGATAATTGTTTGTTTAATGTCTGTTTCTACATCTTTTACAGTAATATATAACTCCTCTATGTGAGTCATTGGTTTTAGTTTGGTAAAATCGCAATACCTCCAAAATGTTAAATGTTTAATATGGATTAATTGTTCTAAATTGTCTGGAGTTTCGTATAAGCTATCTTTCGATTGACCAGAAAAACTTAATCTCGTAATATTTGAATATTCATTAATAGTAAGTGGAATTTCAAATTTTTCAGTGCAATTGTCAAATCGAATTTCTTCAATCTCATGTAGATTTGATATTTCAGAAAAATTAAAAGTTTCTTTTGCTAAATCAATTCTTACTTTATGAGTTTCCATATTATTTCTTTATAATTGTTTGATTACAAAGTTAATAGTATAGTGGTTTTAAGAATCACTATTTATAATGATTTTCGTTTTTAAAATTGAGATTAGTTTATTATAAGTACTCTTAATTTGAAAATTCAAGTGTTATTGCAATGAGAAAAAACTTCACTAGAATAAATCAAAAAATAATTATTTGATGAAGGACCATCATTAATAAGGGTAATCCTAATTAATAAATATGATTAGGAGATTTTATTTTAAAATCAGCTGTAACCCGTAGCTCAGTTAAAAAATATTTTTGGTTCAATAATAATCCTTCAAATAGTAAATCTTTAGCTGTTCTATTATCGTCTTTTTTTCTTATCAAAAACGATAGATCTAGTTCTTTACCATAGTCTACGAAAGGCTCATCTTTTTCCTCTTCAATAGAATGAAATGAAAAATCGCCAGGGTTAAATTTTAGATGATTTATTTTTTCTTCAGTATTGTAAGAATTAGGATGTTTTTTTTGATACTTTTTAATCGTAGAAAGAAATTTTTCTTCTGAGTTGGCTTTTAATCTTCCTGCATCAATAGCTAGAACATAAAATGTTTGATTGGTATGTTTTTTAGCAAAGGAAATTAATGAGTTAATCCATAAATTAATTTGTGATATGATTGATTCTTTTTCTACAAAATCAAAAGGGGATTTTTGTTCACCAATTAAAAAAGATTCCATCATTTGTTGAAAGGAAGGAGCGTAATACATTTTTTTGGCTGATTCTAACGCACTCCCATATTTTCCTTCCAAGTTTGGATCTGCACCATGAACTAGTAATAAATGTACCATTTTTTCATTTCCATTTCCCGTAGCTAATTGGAGAGCCGACTGATTTTCAAACATAAGATCTGCTGGAATTCCATTTTTTAATACTATTTCCATCTCTCTGATGTATTTATCTTCAGACGAATAAGAACGTAATGCACTAGCTTTGTCCTCTATACTTGAATTTTCAATAACTAATTTAGTAATTTCCTTCAATCCATTGTATTTCATTTGCGCCAAAACAGCTAATTGAATTGCTGTAACCCCATATCCATCGGGTGTTGTAAGGGTTAGTTTGTTAAAGTTTCCTCCTTGATTAAGATAGGAATTTAAGAATAATGAATCTCCTGATAAAATGGCTTTGCTAATTGTATCTATCATAATATTTTTTTGTGTCAACCCTTGTTCCATTTTCCCAAATCATCGCTACACAGGATGTTGCAAGAAACGTTAAACTCGGTGACGATTAGTATTAGGATATAAAATATGGTGGTTCTTATGGTTGATTTTATTAAAATTCTTTTGCTGGTCTGTTACGGATTTCTTCCTTTCTTTTTTCCCAATAGGTAAGCAGTTCTTGGTCCGACATTGTGCTTAGTTTCTCCCATTTAATTTGCGGGTGGAAGTAATAATTATCTTCTACCTCTTCCATAAATTCTATGGTTTCTTTCAAAAATTTTTTTACTCGATGAAAATCCGAATCTTTATATTCTTCAAAAAAGGCTTTAAAGTTAGAATCAACACATAACTCATGTAATATCAAACATTTGGTAGCATGAACTATTGCCTGAATTTCGTTGTTTTCATACAGCGCAACTCGCATAAGCAGCGCATATGGATAGCTCATGAATCCTGTTAACTGCATTTCTAATTCAGTAGCAATAGCCTTCAATTCTGTTAGACTAGGTTTGCTGATGTTTCCTTCATAATTGTAACAATATTCAAGTAACTCAATGTAGTGTAGATAGACCGAAGAGTTTGTTTTAATTGGATCTATATACCTTTCATAGAGCAATCTTGATTCCGTGATTGCTTCATCGGCCAACGCCTGCTCATGATTTTCGAGATGGATATCGGCGATTTGTTTCCAAAGATTTGCGATGTAGTACACTTCCATAGCGCAATCATCTGTGGCTGTTATGACTCGTTCGTACAACAAAATTGTTTTCACAAGAAAATCAATTCGTTTGGTTCTTGATCCGATTTTACTGAAAAATTCGGCACACTGATGTAGATCAATGCGTGTAATCTCTTCTGGATCATAGGCGATTGCTTTCTCAGCCCAGTACAATAATGGCTCTTCAGGATATATTTGTCCTGTATTTCTCCATTCACGGGTTTCTTTTAAGTGTAGGTAGGCAGAAGCTATCTGAAAAGATATTGTCGCGCCTAAGGTTTCTTCCAGGTTTTCTATTTTAGCAACAAACCACTTTTGAGCTTCCTCTTGTCCATTTTTTATTTTCTGATCTTTCGAGATTGGAATGTAAATCAGTTCAAATAAGAGGCGCCAAGCACCTCTTTCTGGATCAAAGTCTATTCCTTTTTCTAATTCCTGTACAGCTAGTTGCCAAAAAGAAAAAGCTGTATCTGTATCCGTTTTAATCATCCAGCGGTAAGCGAGAGAAAGCAATCGATGAATCTCCATTCTTTCCTCTGGATTTGAGATTAGGTACTGTTCGAATGCTTCTATGGTATCTTTTAAAATCATTAGGGCTGTATCCGGAGTTTTTTTACATGTTTCTTCTAATAAAATATGCAATGCATAACTACGGTGTAGCCACTTTTTTTCACCTAGTAATTGTTCCATCTTATCGACCATTGGAAGCAGGTATTCCACACCCATATCAGTAAGTTTGCCACATGCATGGTCATAATTCATGTCCCAGAACAAACTTTCATAGCCATTTATGGCCAGGTCTTCTTTTTCCAGCTCAGAATTGAAAAGTGTTTTTGTATGCTCGAATAGCTCATCTAGGCGATCAACGTCATAGTTTGAGGCATTTCTCTTGACTTCCTCGTGAAACAAAGTAATAGCGTATGGCTGGTCTAAAATGTAATTTGTAACTGAGGTGTGACTCCGATACTTCATAAAATTATCTTCAGTAATCATCTGAAAATAAGTCTCATTGATATAATAATATTTGAAATAGACATTATCTTCGAATTCAACCCTGTTTTGCCGAGCTTCATCAATACGGATTTGAAGTGTTTCAAAATCGCAATATTCAAAATAGGAATCTGAGTCGTGTGGCTTTTGAGTATGCTGGATAATTATAAAAGGAAATGTTTTGATTGGTATTTCAAAACATGAGGCATCAGCTTGCAACTCTTCAGAGAGAGTTCCAAAATATTCAGTAATCTCTTTTTTATCAGAACACATAGCCACAAGCCATGTTTCTGTTTCTTTTTTAATTTGTATAATATGCATGTTTATATTAAAGTAATTTTATTCTGTATTTACTTGTAGTTTGTTACTTTTTGAGAAACCAAATTAATTATAGTAAATCCACAATAGCTGTATGTGTATTTCTCCAAACTTTAATGTCATATTCAGCTACATCAATTTTAAGATCAATGTATCTTTCTTCTAACAAATCCGGTGTTGTTTGAATGAGTTCTTGGTCGTTTATGTGTATCATATTATTCTTCTAATAGTGGGATTTCATCAAAAAAAATATCTGGGTACTTTGTTTTTATGCGTATGTATACATGCTCTTTCACAAGGATATAACTGGGATCTTCTTCAATCATAAACATATTCAGTTCATCAGGCACTTTAGAAGCATAAATACCGAATTGGCCACTATCTATTTTCTTTACACATGAAATACGCCCTAGTATATTTAAAAAGAGGTAATGGTCTATGGTTACATTATTATTAAGATCTCTGATTATGACTGGATGCACTTCTAAGTTATCTATTCCGATTTCAACAAGATCTTCGTAAAATGCCTGAGTGGAGATCAGTCCTGGTGACAGGAAAAATGTAGGAAGTCTAAATGGTTCCTCGTCATAGTCCAGATCACACACCAAAGATCCTTTGAATGGCTCTCCATTTTCATCATCATTTGTATAGTCAACTAAAGGCTTTCCTGTATGTGTAATCAACATGCTGTGGCTCCTTTGGAACAATGTTGGAGGTTCGCTACCATCATAGCTGGACAAGAGAATTTTATCTGTCATTGAATAGAACTTTTGAATTTTCATCATTTGTCTCTTTTTAATTAATATTCAATATATGAATGACTTAGCTCATTTTGTTTGATAAAATGCCATCCACATATAAATCACCGTTTATAGAATTGCTAATCGCATTTTACAAAAAAAACTGACGTAAGTGCTATATTATTATAATTTATTAAACATTAGTTAAGTCTCTTTGAGTGTGAAGCATATTTAGAGGAAGTATTGTTTTTTTTGTCTCTTTTTGACATTTCAAAAACAGGCTATTTTGAAAACCACACATACTCTCCAGATAAGTTAATATAACCCGTTTTATCTTTTGCTCTAACCTGAGCAAGTCCGTTCTTAAAAGGAAGTGCGATTTCAAATTTATCATCTATACTAATTTCTCCATTCTTATTTATGTAAATATTATGACTATCCCCTTCTTTTTGTACAGATGCTAGTCCTTGAGAAAATCTTAGTGTTTCAGCAAATTGAGGTTTAATCGCCCACTCTCCCAATGGATCAATATATCCCATTAATCCAGTGTCAATATCATGTATATTTGCTAAACCTTCCTGAAAACTAGTTGTTTGAGAAGCATATTTAGTGAAAGGTATTTCTCCTTTACTATTCATAAAATAGTAATAATATATTTTATCCCAATCAGGTTGTTGTATTAATGCATAGCCTTCCGAAAAGGAACTAGCATATAAAAATTGAGGTTCAAATACGATTTCTCCATTCTTATTTATATACCCTAAACTAGTATCCCAACCCTCTATTTTTTTACCAAATCGCACCATAGCTAATCCTTCTGAAAACCAACTATTACGACTAATATAAAAAGGATATTTACCAAATTGACATTTTATAATTTCTTTACCAGTAGTATCAATATATCCATATAATTTATCTCTAACTACTAAAGCACGACCTTCTGAAAAAGGAATGGCTTCATCATAAATAGCATCTGTAATTGGGTCTCCTTTTTTATTAATAAATAACATTTTACCATTCTTTGATTGAATGGGTGCCAATCCTTCAGAAAAATAAATAGATTCAAAAGATGATATTAAACCTAATCCAGAAAAATTGGGTTCTATTTCCCATTCACCACTATGATTTATAAATCCAGCAACGATTTCATTGCCTCTTTTTACGGAAGCCCATGCAAGACCTTCTTCAAAATCATAGATTTTTTCAAACTGAGGCTTTATAATTTCATTTCCAACTTCATTGATAAATCCCAACTTTGAATCATTTCTTATACTAAATAATTTCATAATGGTTTCAGGTACTTGTTTTACTTATCCATGGTCATTTCTTCTCCAGATATTTCTCTTTCAGTTGCTTTTTAAACCCTTGTGCTTCTTCAATCAACTCTAAATACCCTTTCCGAAGGTTTTGTTGCCAAACTTCAGAAGATTCCGAATACAGATTTTCAAACTGCTTTATTTTATGATTTGCACGTTCCAATAATTTATGTACTTCATCTAATGGGGTATCTTCGTCTATAGCCGCATACATATCGTCCAGAAGACGTTGCAATCCTTGGCCGAGTTTCACCGAACGGTCTTGAAATTCATCTATAGTCATTAGTTCTGTTTTTTGTTAATGTTTATTAGGTTGTAATTACATTACAAATTAAGTATATAAAAAGATATTATCATTCACTATAAATAATGAATTTTCAATACTGTTTTGTAATGAAACAATAGCTCTCATAATTCTATTCCACATAACCTCTGTGAATTTTACAATGTTGGCATTCAAATGCATAAAATAAACTTTCTGCGTATTCTAATTTATTAGGACTAAATTGTTCTTCATAAAAATCATCTCCATTATAATTATCTAGTATTCGGTCAAAATACTCCTGAGCATTTCCATTGGGAGATTTTTCAACGAAGTCTTCATGTTCCCAGTTGCCAATATAAGTCATGAAATCATTGCAATGTATCAACCATACAGCACCATGAAAGGTACTAAATGGCGGTGTATGCATTAACTCTTGCCTTTTGGATTCATCTATAGCCATTAGTTGCTTCTCTATTGGAAGGATATATTCAGCATAGCAATAACTATTTTTTATATCTGGATCTTTTTCCGATTCAAGTAATATTCCTTCTTTCTTCAAAAAACCTCCCTCGACTTTATGCTCAATCGCATACTTTTTTTCAAGAAGACATTTTAGGCACACTGATTCTGCGTTTTCGGAATCTTGAGCTATTATGGTATAAGCATCATGCAATTGTGGAGAGTCTTGCTTTCCACAAAAAAAGCACGTGTTTTCGCTATTTAGCTCAAAAGGAATTTGGTCAAAAGGAATTCTAATGTATTTCAAATCTAAGTTGCTCATGATTTTTTGTTACTGTTTAAGAATGATTTAAATTACGTGTTTGTATAAAATAAATAGGTAATTTCTATAGGCATACTGACCCTGTTAAAAGCATTTGACCTCCTTTATTCTCGATAAAATACAGGTGGAGAACCAGCTGTTCTGTTAACTACTTCCATTACAAATTTTTTTTGTTTGGGAATTGCTTGAAAAGTACCCAACTGAGATACCTTTTCCATCATAAGACATGCTATTTGAGCAATTTTACAGGAAACACAATAACGTACTGCTGCAAGATTATCAGCATCCAAAAGTGTAGGACGCTCCTCAGGAAACCAATTATACAAATCATCTGAAAGAATAAAACGATGTAATATATCTTCTGCACAATATGCTCCTATTGCAGGTTTTTCATCAAAATTGGAAGACCATGCAATTACAATAGCTTCTACTGGAGTTGGGTTTTGTTGCTTCAACCAAATCAAAAATTTTTCAAAAGTACGTGTTAATTCATTTGCACAACTCTGAACGTTTATTTCCCCCATATTATCCATAAATTTCCGTTCTATTGTGCCAGGTTCTGTATGGCAGTTTGTTGCTTTACTTAATCTTTTGAGTATCACATTACCATGGTCAACTATGTTTGGTTTGCCTTTAAATACATATACCTCATCGTACTCCCATCCGCTGTGTTCGCTTACACTGAAAACGATTTTAGAAGCACGCGGTAAATTCAGAAACTCAGGAGTTTTGCATAGTTCTGGCAAGACTTTTCGATAACATACTGCCAAAAACTGCGTCACAAGCTCTGGTGATTTTTTATAAATCTTGTGAAGCCCCAAGTCTTTCATGTCGTGACATGCACCCTCACTGAGTAGGCAATTTTGGCGGTCATCAAACAAGCTCGCATACACATAGCCTAGTTGATCAACTTCTATCACCACTTTAGCTATTGGATCTAAGTATTCCTGTTTCATCCAAAGATTAAAAATAGGAGGCAATTCCTGTTGGAGTTTTGGCACAATGTTGTCCACAGATAAAAGGTCTGCATTTTTACCTTTGTAGTTTTTTAAAGATTTTTCAAATGTTTGATAAAGGTTATTCATGATTATAGTTTTATATTTGTTTTGGGAAAATGATTTATAAAGCCCTCTAATTCTGGGTTACTTGTCTTTTCTATTGCACACATGACAAACTCATTATCTAATTCATTTGCAAAGATGAATTTTGTGGAACTCCGTTGTATAAATATCTATCTATGCTTGTCTACATAAACTGGAAATGCTTCATTTTTCTCTCTAGAAATCATTAGGTATATAAGATTTGATGCTTTATAATTATTTGATTACAAAGTTAATAGTGTAGCAGTTTTTAAAATCACTATTTATAGTGATTTTAAATTTATTGTTCAAAATTATCTTTGTTTGAAATTGAAAAATAGAGATTTAAAAAATGTAAAATGAATAAAAATAATGAACGATCAATTGAACTTTTTGAATTATTAGATGGGTATAAATATACTTTTGATTTAGTTGAAAAGGCTGTCGAATTATTGGAAAATGGAGCGGATGCAAATTATAAACAAGTTGATTATCCATTTGAAACAAGTTTATATAGATGTTTGTCTTCAGGAGCAAGCGAGCACAAATTCAATATGGTTAAGACTTTAATTCAGAACGGAGCTGATGTTAATTTAAAGGCAGATATTTTTTCTCCATTGAGTCAGTCTGTGGTAAAGAACGATATTGAAATTATTCAATTTTTATTAGAAAATGGAGCAGATGATTTTGGTCATTCTTTAAGAAGTGCAATTGAACAGGATAATATAGAAGTAGTACAATTATTAATCAATTATGGAGCTACTGTTAACCATTTTGAAAATTATAATTGTTCTTTTTTGGAATTTTGTAATGAGCCATTTAGATGTAAGAAAAGGGATTATGATTATGAAAAAGAGCCAGGCTTAGCAATAGCTGAATTATTGATTAGTTGTGGAGCTAATCCTGATGGAATTAAAAATGCATCATCTAGCCCCTTATCTGAAGCAATAAGACATGGTTTTATAGATTTAGTAAATTTATTGTTACAAAATGGAGCGACATTTGGCGATGAATTAATTTTCTTTGCCAACACAATTGAAATAACAAATTTCTTGTTAGAAAAAAAAGTAATAGCTAATAAATTTTGTAAAAACAGTAGAGGAGAAAATGTGCTAATTTATAATGCAATACAAGCAAATCATGAATTAGTACAACATTGGATAGATTTTGGAATAGAATTATATGAAACGGACCAACATGGGTTTACTGCTTTTCATTATCTGATTATGGAAGAGAAAATGGTCGTTTTTGAGCGATTTTTACCTTATTTCAATATTAAGAAATGTGATGAAATAAGGTCAATATTGGATTTAATTGATGATAAGAAAATGAAATTACAAATAAAAGAATTGTTGTCTGTTTGATTTTTTTAATGTTTTTTATGAATTATATGTCAATACGATTGAAAAGAGCTGTAAAGTTATTTTACAATAGCTCTAAATAAATACACACATTATCCGCCCAATTATTAACTCCTTAAAAATCAATTTCATTTTGGATAAAATAGCTCGTTGGATGTAATTAGTTTTTAATGATTATACCCAACGGTTTAAAATAAGAACTATTATTTTTTGTTTGTATAATCTATTAAATAACTTCTACTTCTGTAGAAATAACACCCCAACCATTTTTTGGTCGATTACTTACTAAACAATCTACAACACTTTTGTGTATTAATAAACTATCAGGGCTTTCAACAACTCTGAAAATCAGTGCATCGTTGATTTTATTTTTATTTAAAACAATTTCTCTAAACGCTAAAAGAGGTGGTGTCTCTTTGTCTCCCTCCATTAAAATGTCAAAATCAGATTCATTCATGTTAACGGCTTTTATTATTCCTATAACATTGAAGGCAAAATAATTGTCAAATTTTTGTCCAGTTTCTGGATTTGTTAATTGTACAGGGAAAGTTTGGAATGAATCAATACCTGCTTTTTGCAAGCACTCAATTAATTCTTTGCTCATTAGAGGAATTACATCTCCTAGAAAATGAGGAATTTTTTTCTTGGAAGGAAAATTTGTTTCGAACTCAAGAGCAGGTAGCTGTGTTTCGTCGATAACATTTCCGCTCAAAAAAGATTGGTCATCGTTAATTTTCGGGTTTTCTGTGATACCATAATCTAAAAAATTATCGGTTTCCATTAGAAAGTAATTACTCATATTTTTTTAGTTAAATTATTGTGGCTAAGTTGAGAGAACCTCGGCTCTTTTGCTCATTTATATTATTCATAATCAGAAATAAACTATAGTTAAAGTATGCCAACTCTATTATATTACTTTAAATAATTACAATCTGTAAATCCACTAATTTCTGTCTTCATTTCAATCTTTGTTTTTAAGCAAATATGGTCTTGTTTAATAAAATGCTTCAATTTGTAGCATATATAAATATTGACTAATCCAAAATAAATACAGATTAAAAGAGGTTTGAAAATTTCAAAACCAATGACTGTTCACTCTTTTGCCAATGTTTATTGATTTATATTTATTTTTCAAAATACGTCTTTTAAAAGATAGTATCATTCACTATTTATAGTGATTTTTCAATATTGTTTGTAAAAAACGTAAAGACATTATATGTAGAATAATGACTGACTAATCTAATAAACCTAATTCAATAGCATATTTTACTAAGCCAGCTGTATTTTTTACATTTAGTTTAGATAAAAGATTTCGCTTGTGAGTATTAACAGTGTTTAAACTAATGAATGTTTTTTCGGCAATTTCAGCAGCAGTTAATTGTTTTGCAATTAATATAAGAATTTCTTTTTCTCTATTACTTAATTCAGTTGTAGAAGAAAGATTATTTTTTAAATTGGATTCAAATTCTTTATGAATAGTTGTAACTTCTTGAGAAAAATAATTTTCCCCAGAATTGATTTTTTTTATAGCATATAATAGTTCGTCTTTTTCTGCATTTTTCAAAAGATAACCATTTGCACCTAGTCGGATTAATTTTGCTATTATTTGTGAATTACTATGAGTACTTAAGATTAATATCTTTAAATTAGGATACTTTTTGCGTATTATTTTGGTTACTTCAACTCCATCCATTTCTGGCATGCTAATGTCGAGAACAACAATGTCAGCAGGATTTTCGTCTAAAAGTTCAATAAGTTCTTTTCCGTTTGCTGCTTTTGCAACTACAACAATGTCAGGAACATTTCTTAATAAGGAAATAAGACCTTCTAAAAACATATTGTGGTCATCTGCAATGATTATTTTTGTCATAATAATTTTATAAAATAGGAATTTCTATATTAAAGATTGAACCTCTGTTTAAGGTAGAATCAATATGTAAACTTCCATTTAAGTTATTAATTCTATTTTTAATATTGGTTAAACCAATGCCATCTGTATTGCTCTCAATGTTGAATCCAATTCCGTTGTCTTCAAAAATAACACTAAATAAGTTTTCTATCAAATTGAGTTGTAACTCAATTTTATCTGCTTGTGCATGTTTAATAGTATTGGTAATCAATTCTTGAATAATATGATACACTTCTACGAGTATGTTTTCGTCTATTTTGTTGATTTCTGTTCTTGGATGAGCTGAAAAAGTAGCATCAATATTACTTGCTGTAGCCAAATTGTTTTGATATTCGGCAACTATTTCACAAAAATTATTTTGATTGAATCTTTTAGGAAGTAAATTATGTGAAATGCTTCTAATTTGATTATAAGTGTCATTAATTTGGGAATTAATTCTTTTTATTTCATTTTCCTTACCGTAAGAAGAATTATTAAGCTGTAGTTTTATAGCGGCTAGATTTCCTCCTACACTATCATGAAGTTCTTGTGCTATTCTAATGCGTTCTTTGTCTTGTCCTTCTATTTCTGCTTTTATCAGTTTTAATTCTTGGTCTTTTAAAATGGCTTTGTTTTTTTGCTCGCTAATTTCTTTTTGTTTTTTATTGATTAGAAGTTGGGCTTTTTGTTTTTGATAGTAGACAAATGATAAAGCTATAATGGGAATTAATAACACTAAAAAACCGATAATTATTATTTTTCTTACCTGTTTTTCTCTTAGAATCTCAGATTCTTTTAATTGTTTATCTTTTTCTAGAAGATTAATTTGGTTTACTTTATTTTGGGTGACTTCTTTTAACTTTAATAGCTCATTTTCATTTTGTTTTTTTTCTATAGTTTTTTGTAGATTTAAGTTTTCTATGGCTTTTTCTTGGTTTTTGAGAAGTAACATTTTATTGTTATTCTTAAAAGTTAAATCTTTTATTTCATTCTCTTTTTGTAAAGTTTTAAATTTTATATCTAATTCATTTATATCTTGATCATTTTGCATTTTTGCAATGTAATCTTTTACTTCTGAATACCTTGTCATTAATGCATATGCATTTTCATAATCGTTTTGATAAACAGCTATTTCTTTAAGTTTTAAGTAAATTTCTTTTTGTTGATCCAAAAAATTATATTCTAATGCAATATGCAGTGCATTTAAGAAATATAATTTTGCTTCATCATATCTTTTTAAAGAATAAAGTAATCTACCAATATCATTATTTGCAATTGATTCTATTGCATATAATTTATTTTCCTTTGCAATTTTTAGTGATTCATCATAATATTTTAGAGCTTGTTCAGTCTTTCCTGCTTCCTCATAGTTCGCGCCTATGTTTAAAGTACTCGCAGCTTGGCATTGCCAGTTATTAGTCTCTGAGCATAACGATTTAATCTTTTTTAAATAACTATTTGAGGTTTCATACTCTTTTTTTTGTCCATAAGCAGTTCCTAGGTTAAGATAACTCCCAATCATAATTTCTTCATCGTCTTTATAGTCTAAACATTGCTTAAGATATTTTATGGCATTCGTGTAATCTCCTAATCCCATGTATACATTGGCTAATCCATGTAAATTAGCATAATAAAAATATCCTTTTTGTTGTTTTTCGAGTATCTCAATTCCTTTTAAATGATATTTCTTACTGGCTTCAAATAATCCTCGTTTCTTGCTGGATAGTGCAAGTAGGTTATAACTACTAGAAGCCAGAATTCTCCTTAAAGAATCGTTTGTTATTCCTTCACTGTTTTTTAAGGCCTTGTTTGCATAAAAGGACATTGAATCTAATTGTGTCTTTTTGTTGAAATAATGAGATATTAAAAGACTTAAACGAATACTTGACTCTTTGGTTTTTAATAATTTGGTAAGTGTTTTGGCTTTCTTATATGCTTTTTCTTCTTCATTACTATTCAAAAGATCAAATAAAATATCTATACGTGTTTTTTCAACTGTTACTAAGTTCTCATGATTAAGTGTAATGCTTTTATTTTTTATTTCTTGTCCATTTACATTTGACAGAAAAAAAATAAATGTAGTAATAATAAAAAATTGTGAAATAGAATTTGACATCAATACCAAATATAATTGTTTTTCAATAAAATAATGAGTGTTGTAAAGATAATATTTATTAGTAAATCATCTTTTTTATAACATAGGTAACGATTCCCCATATCATAAACTCGTTTTCTTCTAGAACTTCAATAGGTTTGTAAGAATCGTTTTCTGGTTGTAAAAAAAGTTTTTGATTTATAATTTTAATTCGTTTTACCGTGAATTCTCCATCAATAAAACAAATAGCAATTTTATTATCTGAAGGTTCAATACTTCTGTCAATTACTAAAATGTCACCATTATCAATTCCAGCTCCAGTCATGGAGTTTCCACTAGCTTTTGCATAAAAAGTGGCTTCTTTGTTTTTAATTAAAAAGGAATCTAAGCTTATTTTTGTTTCTTCAAAATCAGCTGCGGGCGATGGAAATCCTGCTTTAATTCCTTCTGGTATAAAAGGAAGTTCTGTTCCAGTATCAAAATTGGGAATGAAGAAATGTAGTTTTTTGTTTTTGTCTAACATTTTACTTCTAATATTTCCTTAATATTTGTGGTGTATCTTCTTGATAAATGATTTTGTTTCATTTTCCAGGTTTTTTTTAAATCCTGATTACCTAATTTTATTTTTCGTTCACCAGTTTTTAGCTGAAAATCATCAATTATTTTCATTAATAGTTGGTGTTTTGGATTTTCTTCTTCAAATAAATTAAATTGTTTTTCGTTTTGGGGAATAATTTGAGTTACAATAACACCTGCTTTTTTGTAAATTTCGCCTTCAGTATAAATTTCTTCTAACATTTTTATGGCAATATTACTAATTGTTATTCCAGAATTTGTTCCAAAAGGCAATGTATGCATTTTGTAAAAATTATAGCGTTCATTAGTGTTTTTATACATATCTTTTCTAAGATAAATAATAACATTATAACAACATGACTTTTGTTTTCGTAACTTTTCAGAACAGACCATAGCAAAGGTGGAAATACGTTCTTTTAATTCGGAATATTCGGTGATGTTTTTTTCGAAACTACGTGTTATAGCAATGCTTTTTTTGCTTTTTTGTTCTTCAATATCAATAACAGGTTTTCCTTCCAACTCATATTTTAAACGCAAACCGGTAATTCCCATTTCTTTTTTAATGAAAGCTTCGTTGTATGGCTGAACAAAGTCATAAGCCGTTAAAATGTTCTTTGCTTTCATTTTTTTGCTTAACCTAAAGCCAATTCCCCAAATATCTTCAATTTTTGTCCATTTGAGAGCTTTTATTCTTTTTTCATCGGTATCAATAACATAAATCCCACTAGTACGTTCAGGGAATTTTCGTGCAATTTTGTTAGCTACTTTTGAAAGTGTTTTACTTGGTGCAAATCCAATGCTAGTAGGAATGCTAGTCCATTTTCTAACTCTATTTTTTATTTGCAAACCATACTCATGAAAGTCGTGAATTTGCACTCCACTAAAATTTAAAAAAGCTTCATCTATGCTATACACTTCAACACAAGGTGTAAAGTGTTCTAAGGTTTTCATCACTCTATTGCTTAAGTCTCCATATAAGGAATAGTTAGAAGAAAACACTTTTATGTTATGTTTTTGTAATAAATCTTTACATTTAAATTCAGGAATGCCCATTGGAATTCCTAGTTTTTTCGCTTCATCGCTTCGCGAGATAACACAGCCATCATTGTTAGACAATATGACTATTGGTTTTCCATTGTATTGAGGTTGGAAAACACGTTCGCAAGAAGCGTAAAAATTATTACAATCGATTAAAGCATACATTTCGTAAAATTAATTCATAATTTAAACAAAATGAAGTAATCAAAAGTTAATGTTGATAAAATAGTTTTAAAAACTATAGACTAAACCTACACCTAAGATTTGTTTTAACTGTAATTTTGGACCTACAGTAACTTGTTCGCCATCAATTTCTTCTTTCGCTTTTATGTCATCGTCATATAGAATATGAGTACCAATATTTGCTCTTACATATTCGTTAATAGTCATGTTTAATTGTAATTGCCAATCCACATCAATATTTCCAAAATTATTCAAATAGTCGGTATACAAACTAATTCGATGTTCTAAAGTAATATTTTTATATACTTCTTTTTCCCATTGATTGGTTATTAAAATACCTACTTCTGTTCTCGATTTTTTCCCGTTTTGAAGTATTTCCCCTGTAACTTCATCAATAATTGCTTTATCAACTCCAAAAGCACCTTGGTTTGCTAAACGTTGATCTAAAACTAAAGTTGTTTTCTGAGTTAAAGGCGATAAGTATAAATTCAAATTGATGTCTTTTCGTGAATATTCCGCACCAATACCAACAAATATATAGGCAGGAGCAAAGGGCTTTGAAATAGCAAGTTCTGTATTTGGATAGGAATATCCATTTGCAAATTGCGTATTAAAAGTAAATTTTCCACCGTAATACCAATTGGAAAGAGTGTCTTTTCTAAAACCAATAGCTGAATTTATTTGAAGTTGGTCATCTGTTTTTCTTACTTCTTGACCCTCTTGTTTGTTGATTCCATAACGGAAAATTAATTCGTTTTTCCAGTTTAGATTGTCTTTTGAATACTCTCGAATAAAATTCCCTTTTAACAATCCAGAAATGGAGTTGTTTCCTCCAGCATTCCAATTAACAAAAGTGATTTGCGAAATGTCTAAACCAACTTTATTTGTTTTTTTCCAATATGAAATAGTATCAGGTAATTGTGTTCTAATGATTTGGGCGTAATTAATTTGAATTGTAAGTAACAAAAACCCTAGTAGGAAGGCTTTCTTCATAGTTAAAATAATAAATTGATTTGGTTAATAATACTTGTAACGTCTAATTTGCAAATTTGTTGTAATTCTTGAATACTTCCATGTTCGATAAAAACATCTGGAATGCCAAGATTAATAACTTTATTTAGATTGTTTTTTTCTAAGATATATTGATTGATGAGTGATCCAAAACCGCCTATAACAACTCCATCTTCAATAGTTATTATAGTTTTATAGTTAGAACAAATTTCAGCTAAAATTTCTTTGTCTAATGGTTTTATGAATGGAAAATGATAATGAGCCACTGATTCTGGTTGATTGCATGATGCGATTGCTTTTTTTACATTATTTCCCATCGTTCCTATTGATAGAAAGGCAATTTTAGAACCTTCTTTTAGTTTTTTAGCTTTACCAATTTGGATTATTTCAAATGGTTTTTGCCAATCTATAATTTCTCCTCTTCCTCTTGGATAGCGGATAGAAATAGGTTGTTCCAAGCCCAATTGGGCAGTGTACATGATGTTTCGCAATTCAATTTCATCTATTGGAGCCGAAATAATTAAATTAGGAACACAATTTAAATAGGCAATATCAAAAATGCCATGATGAGTTGCTCCATCTTCACCTACTAAACCAGCTCTGTCCAAGCAAAAAATGACAGGCAAGTTTTGTAAAGCTACATCATGGATAACTTGATCATAAGCTCGTTGTAAAAAAGTGGAATAGATATTGCAAAAAACTACCATTCCTTGTGTAGCCATTCCTGCAGATAAAGTAACAGCATGTTGTTCGGCAATACCTACATCAAAAGCTCTTTCTGGTATTTCTTCCATCATATATTTCATAGAAGAACCCGAAGGCATGGCTGGTGTTATACCAATAATTTTTTTGTTTTGTTTAGCTAGTTCTACTAAAGAATGGCCAAAAACATCTTGAAATTTTGGAGGTAAGCCTTCTTCATTTTTTGGATGTATTTTTCCAGTTTTAGCTTCAAATTTTCCTGGAGCATGATATTTTACTTGATGCTCTTCTGCTAATTGTAGTCCTTTTCCTTTTGTTGTTATTACATGAAGAAATTTTGGACCTTTTACCTTTTTTAATCGGTTTAATTCTGAAATTAATTTTGTTAAATCATGTCCGTTAATTGGTCCAGAATAATCAAAATTTAAGGATTTAATGATGTTGTTTTGCTTTGGGTTTTTTCCTTCTTTTACAGCAGTTAAATAGTTTTTTAAAGCACCTACGCTTGGGTCAATACCTATGGCATTATCATTTAGAATTACTAATAGATTTGCATCAGTCACTCCAGCATGATTTAAACCTTCAAAAGCCATCCCACTAGCAATTGAAGCATCGCCTATAACTGCTATATGTTGTTTTTCTGTTTCTCCTTTTAATAGAGAAGCCATTGCCATTCCTAAAGCTGCTGAGATTGAAGTTGAAGAATGACCTACACCAAAAGTGTCATAAACGCTTTCACTTCTTTTTGGAAAACCCGAAATTCCGTTTAAATCTCTATTGGTGTGAAATTCCGTTTTTCTGTCAGTTAAAATTTTATGTCCATAGGCTTGATGGCCTACATCCCAAACTAATTGATCATTAGGAGTGTCAAAAACATAATGTAAAGCAATTGTCAATTCCACAACACCTAGGCTAGCTCCTAGATGACCTTCCTTTTGAGAAATGACATCAATGATAAATTCCCTCAATTCTTTAGCTAGTTGAGGTAATTGATTTTCAGAGAGCTTTCTTAAATCAATTGGATTTGATATTTTAGAAAGTAAATTTTCTTTCATCTTGCAAAAGTAATAATTGGAAATTGTAATTTTGACAAATGGAAAATATTTTTACCGACGAATATTTTATGAAAAAAGCCTTAGTTGAGGCTGAAACTGCTTTTGAAAAAGGAGAAATTCCTGTTGGAGCAATAATTGTAATTGATAATAAAGTCATTGCTAGAAGTCATAATTTAACAGAATTACTCCATGATGTTACAGCACACGCAGAAATGCAAGCGATAACTAGTGCTGCTAATTATTTAGGAGGAAAATATTTAAAAGATTGTACGTTATATGTCACTTTAGAGCCTTGTCAAATGTGTGCTGGAGCTTTATATTGGAGTCAAATTTCTAAAATTGTTTACGGTGCTTCCGATACAAATAGAGGGTTTCTAAAAATGGGAACACAATTACATCCTAAAACAAAAGTTATTTCTGGTGTCTTAGAAAAAGAATGTTCGCTTTTAGTGAGAGCTTTTTTTCGAATGAAACGATAAATTTTGTACGATTATTATTAAATAAATTATTACCTTTAAATCGATATTTTTAAAACTATCTTTATTTCTAATATAAATCACTTTTTTTCACTTTTTAATTCCTTTTTCTATGAAAATTAATCGCCTTTTAAAGCTTTTTTTTGTTTTAATTCTTATTGTTTCTTGTTCAAAAGATAGTAAAGATTTTAATTCTGACGTATCTTTATTTAAAGAGTATATTTTAAACTATAGTTCAGGAATTGTTTCTGCTAAAAGTGATATTAGAGTCGTTTTAGCTTTTGATAATGCTGATTGGACTCAAAACAAACAATTGGATGATGATTTGTTCTCAATTAATCCAAAGGTGGATGGAAAAGTAGTAGCACTCTCAACAAATACATTGGCTTTTATCCCTAATGAAGCTTTGGAATCAGATAAAGAATATCAGGTTACTTTCCATTTATCTGAAGTTAAAGATGTAAAAAGTGAATTGAAAAATTTCAATTTTACTATAAAAACAATTAAGCAAGATTTTATTGTTTCTATTTTAGATTTACAATCTTATAGTAAAGATTATATGTATTTAAATGGAGTTATTACAACAAGTGATAACTTGGACTTTGAAAGTGCAAAAAAACTAGTTAAGGTTAGTCAAGATGGAAAATTAGTAAAAGTTAAATTTGATAAAGATTTAAGTAGCGAAAAAGAATTTAAATTTGTTATAGATAGTATTCAACGTTTCGTAGAAGATAGTAAAATCACCATCAATTGGAATGGTAAAGAGGAAGGAATAGACCAAAAAGGAACTTTAGAATATGATATTCCCGGAAAAAGTAATTTTAAAATAATAACTGCAGAAGTACAAGAAGATAACAACCAGGTTTTATTATTAAATTTTTCTGATCCTTTGAAAAAAGGTCAAAACTTTGATGGTTTAGTTGATGTAGAATCAACAACAGATTTAAAATTTTCAACAGCTGGAAATTTATTGAAAGTGTTTTTTAACGAACCTTTAAAAGGAGAGTTATTGGTTGAAGTTTTTCAAGGTATTCAAAGCGAAGATGGCTATAAAATGAAGCATAATTTTTCTCAAAAAGTTTCATTTGAACAGATTAAACCAGCTGTTAGATTCATAAAAAGTGGAACCATCTTACCTAGCTCTAATAATTTAAAAATAAATTTTGAAGCAGTTAATTTAAGTGCGGTAGATGTAAAAGTATATAAAATTTTTAAAAATAATATCTTACAATTTCTTCAGGACAATCAAATTAATGGTAAAAGGAACCTTCAAAAAGTAGCCTCTCCTATAGCCAAAGAGAAAATAATATTAAAGACAAATAATTTAACTAACTATAGTAAATGGGGTGCTTATGCACTGGATTTAGCAAAAATTATTACACCAGAACCAGGAGCTATTTATAGAGTTGAGATAAGTTTCAACAAAAAGTATTCTTTATATAAATGTACTTCATCAGATGAGGATGAGAACATTGAAGAAGAAGAAAATGTTGATGATGGTGAAATAAGAAGTAATAGCGATTATTATGATGATTACTATTATGATGATTATGATTGGTACGAAAGAGAAAATCCTTGCGATAATTCTTATTACTACCAAAATAATATTGCTACAAATGTAATCGCAACTGATTTAGGAGTTATTGCAAAAAGAGGTGAAAATGGATCCTATTTTTTTGCAGTAAATGATATTATTTCAACGAACCCAGTTTCTGGAGCAACCATAGAATTGTATGATTACCAACAACAAAAACTAGCAACAATAACTTCTGATAATGACGGAATTGCTACGGCTGACGTTAAAAGATATGCTTATTTTGCTGTTGTTACCAAAGATAAAAACACGACTTATGTTAAACTTGATGAAGGACAATCTTTATCTGTAAGTAATTTTGAAGTAAGTGGACAAACTTTACAAAAAGGGTTAAAAGGATATATTTATGGAGAAAGAGGTGTTTGGAGACCTGGAGATACGCTTCATATAGCTTTTATGTTAAATGATAATGAAAGCAAATTGGAAAAATCACATCCTATTAAATTTAAATTATCTGATCCACGTGGTAAATTAACTTATCAAGCAGTTCAAAAATACAATGAGAATAATCATTACAAATTTAAAGTAGTAACTAAAGAGACAGATATAACTGGTAATTGGGAAGCAAAAGTATCTGTTGGAGGAGCTAATTTTTTCAAATCCATAAAAATTGAAACGATTAAACCAAATCGTTTAAAAATCAAGAATAGTTTTGCAGATGCTCAAATTTCTGGTAGTAGTCCAAATAAAGGTTCGCTTGAAGTAAAATGGCTTCATGGTGCTGTAGCTAAAAATTTAAAAGTAGAAATGCAAGCCAAATTCATGGAGCAACAAACTACTTTCAAAGGGTATAGTAACTATGATTTTGATGATGATGTAAGAGATTTTTATACGGAAGAAGTTAACGTCTTTTCGGGTAAAATAGACGAAAACGGAAAAACCGATGTACTACTTAAACCAGAAGTAACAAGTCAAGCTCCAGGGAAATTAAAAATAGTAATGCAAACTAAAGCTTACGAAAACGGAGGTGATTTTAGCACAGATGTGGTAACAGCTAACTTTTCACCTTATGAAACATATGTTGGTTTAAAAAGTCCTGAACCAAATAAATATGGCATGCTTGAAACGGATAAAATGAACCGATTTGAAGTAGTTACACTTACCGAAAATGGAAAACCAAAAGCCGTTAAAAATTTAGAAGTTCGTATTTATAAAGTAGAATGGAGATGGTGGTGGAATAGTTCTGGTGATGATTTGTCAAGATATAACTCTGATAATGTAACTACTGCGTATAAAAATTTTACTATTTCTACAAATAGTGGAGGTAAAGGTTCTTTCCAGTTTTCTGTTCCAGAAGGAGATTGGGGAAGATATTTAATAAGAGTAGTTGATCCAACTGATGGACATGCGACGAGTAAGACGGAAATAATAGATTGGCCTTATTGGTCTGGAAAAACAAAATCAGGTGATGCGAATACTGCAAATATGCTTGTTTTTGCCTCTGATAAAGAAAAATATGCAGTAGGAGAAAAAGCTATGATTTCATTCCCTTCAAGTGAAGGAGGAAGAGCTTTAATTTCATTAGAAAACGGTTCAAAAGTTGTGCAAACACTTTGGTCAAACACGACAAAAGGAGAAACTAAAATTGAAATCCCAGTTACTCCTGAAATGGCTCCAAATGTTTACATCAATATTACTTTATTAAAACCTCATGGTTCTACTTTAAATGATACTCCTATTCGAATGTATGGAATAATCCCAATCGAAGTAGTGGATAAAAATACTGTTTTGGAACCTCAAATAAGTATGCCAGAAGTATTAAGACCTGAGCAAAAAGCAACATTAAAGATTAGTGAGAAAAATGGTAAAGAAATGACTTATACTGTTGCCGTTGTGGATGAAGGATTGTTAGATTTAACTCGTTTTAAAACACCTAATGCTTGGGATAGTTTTTATTCCAAACAAGCTTTAGGAGTTAAAACTTGGGATGTTTATGATGATGTTATTGGCGCTTATGGAGGGAAAATTAATCAAATTTTTAGTATTGGTGGTGATGAAGATTTAGGAGGAGGAAAGGCTAAAAAAGCAAACCGATTTAAACCAGTAGTTATTTATCTAGGTCCTTTTAAATTGAAAAAGGGAGAAACAAAATCACATACTATTCAAATGCCTAATTACGTTGGTTCTGTAAGAACAATGGTTGTGGCTGGTGATGCTACTACAAATGCGTATGGAAGTTCTGAAAAAACAACTCCAGTGAGAAGCCCATTAATGGTCTTGGCATCTGTACCAAGGAAAATTTCACCTAATGAAAAGATAACTGTACCTGTTACTGTTTTTGCCATGGAAAGAAATGTTAAAAATGTATCTGTAGAGGTAAAAACAAATAATGGAATTCGAATTTTAGAATCTGCTAAACAACAAATAACTTTTAGTTCACCAGATGAAAAAATGCTATATTTCAATTTAGAAGTTGGTGATGTAACAGGAATTGGAAAAATCGAAGTAGTTGCTACTTCTGGCTCTGAAAAAGCATCTTTTCCTGTTGAGATAGATATTATTAATCCAAATCCTGAAACTACTGATTTTATCGATTTGGTTTTAGAGCCAAATTCTACTAAATCAATTAATTGGGAAACTTTTGGAGTATCAGGAACAAATAATGCTAGATTAGAAGTTTCCTCTTTCCCAACAATAGATTTTAATAGAAGATTAAAATATCTAATTCAATATCCACATGGTTGTGTTGAGCAAACTACTTCTAGTGTCTTTCCTCAACTTTATTTAGCTGATGTGGTTGCGATTGATGATGCTCGCAAACAAAAAATACAATACAATGTTAATCAAGGCATTCAACGTTTAGGAAGATTTCAAGTTTCTAATGGGGGATTATCTTATTGGCAAGGAAATTCAACAGCAGATGATTGGGGTTCTTCTTATGCAGGACATTTTATGATTGAAGCTGAGAAAAAAGGATATGTTTTACCGTCAGGGTTCAAACAAAAATGGATTTCGTATCAACAACGCCAAGCAAAGCAATGGAGATATAATGGTAGTTATTATAATGATTTTGCTCAAGCATATCGTTTGTATACATTGGCTTTAGCTGGTTCAGCTGATTTAGGTTCGATGAATCGATTGAGAGAAACAGTAGGTATTTCTGATGAGTCTAAATTACGTTTAGCAGCATGTTATGCTATTATTGGTCAAAAAGCAGCAGCTCAAAAGCTAATTACTTCTGTTGGTTCGTTCGAATACAATCCAAGAAAATATTACTACTACTATGGTTCAGAAGATAGAAGTAGAGCGATGTTGTTAGAAACCTATTTGTTAATGGATAATAAAGTGAAAGCTTTTGAAACAGCAAATATACTAGCAAAGAATCTCTCTTCTAGAGAATACATGAGTACCCAAACAACTGCCTATGCCTTATATGCTATGTCAAAATTCGCTATTAAAAATGGAGAAAAAGGAGTAAATGTTGCAGTAAATTTTGGGGGAAAATCAGAGAATTTAGCTACTAAAAAATCAGTGATTGACAAAAAGTTAGAAGTTAAAAAAGGAAAGTATTCTGTGAGTATTAAAAATAATAACAATAATACAATTTATGTTAGAGTTCTCAATAGTGGAGTATTACCTATAGGTGAAGAAAAAGAGATTCAAAAAAATCTTACAGCAGTAATCTCATATACTAATAAAATAGGTGCATCAATTAATTTTAATTCCATTGACCAAGGAACAGAAATTAGGGCTCAAATTACCATTAGAAATAATTCAACAGAACGAATTAATAATGTGGCTTTAACACAAATTGTGCCTTCTGGTTTCGAAATCATGAATTCTCGTTACACCGATTTTGGTAGTGAAACTGAAAACAAAGCCGATTATATTGATATTAGAGATGATCGGACTAATTTCTATTTTAGTTTAAATACTAATGAATCCAGAACATTCACCGTTTTATTGAACGCATCTTATTTAGGAAGTTATTATCTTCCAGGTATTCAGTGTGAAGCGATGTATGATGATAATTATATTGTAAGAAATAAAGGGCAGTGGATAAACATTGTAAAAGAATAGTTCTAGACCTAACAGAAAAGAGGTTAGTTCTTAATAAATGATGAAGAATAAATTTATCCAATTTATAAAAAGAAATAAATTCAAAACAACCATAGGTTTTATACTTATGGTTGTTTATTATTTTTCATTACCTAAAGTACTATTTACACCAAATTATACAACAGTTATTGAAAGTGCTGATGGTCAATTTATAGGCGCAAAAATTGCTGACGATGGACAATGGAGATTTCCTGAAAGTGATAGTGTACCTGCAAAGTTTAAAAAATGTATTGTTGCATTTGAAGACCAACATTTTTATAAACATTTTGGGTTTAACCCAATTTCTATGTACCATGCTTTTCTTGAAAACAGAAAAGCCAATAGAATAGTTAGAGGTGGAAGTACATTAACACAACAAGTAATACGTTTACATAGAGACGGAAAAAAGCGTTCTTATTTTGAAAAAATCATCGAAGTTATTCTCTCAACACGATTAGAATTTCGTTATTCAAAAGATAAAATTTTACAATTGTATGCTGCTCATGCGCCCTTTGGAAGTAATGTAGTGGGATTAGAAATGGCATCATGGAGATATTTTGGATTGCAACCACATCAATTATCATGGGCAGAAGCTGCTACTCTTGCCGTTTTGCCAAATGCTCCAAGTTTAATTTATCCTGGAAAAAACCAGCAAAAATTATTAGAAAAACGCAATCGATTATTAAAAAAACTTTATCAGGATAAAACTATAGATAGAGACACTTATGAATTGTCTTTGTTGGAGTCATTGCCTCAAAAACCCTATGCAGTTCCTCAAATAGCTCCTCATTTATTACAAAAAGTAGCAAAAGAACAGAAAGGTGAAAAAATTAAAACTACAATTAAAATTGGGATTCAAGAGCGAATAAACGACATTGTAGGTCAATATTATAATTTATATAAACAAAATCAAGTTTACAATATTTCTGTCTTAGTTGTTGATGTTAAAACAAGGAATATTATTTCTTACATAGGAAATAGTCCCACAGATGTTGCTCATCAAAAAGATGTCGATATTATTGAAGCGCCTAGAAGTACAGGGAGTATTTTAAAGCCCTTTTTATATGCTTCCATGTTAGATGACGGTGAAATTTTACCCCATACTTTAATTCCAGATATTCCTACACAAATTTCAGGATATTCACCTCAAAATTATGATTTATCTTATGATGGAGCAGTTCCTGCTAGTAGAGCATTGGCTCGTTCTTTAAATATTCCTGCTGTTTTAATGTTACAAGATTATTCTGTAACCAAATTTTACGAACAATTGCAAAAGCTAAAGCTAAGAGATGTTAATCGTCATCCTTCAAATTATGGGCTTTCTTTAATTCTTGGCGGTGCAGAAACTAATCTTTGGGATTTGTGTCGTACCTATTCTTATATGTCTGGAACACTGACAAATTATGTACAAACTCAAGATGAATTTAGAAGTAATGAATTAGCAAACCTTAATTACAATAGTGCTTTTAAAACCGATTTTGGGAAACCAAAAAATGAGAAAAATGTATTTAGTGCTGGAGCCATTTGGCATACTTTCAATGCAATGAAGGAAGTGAATAGACCAGAAGGAGATGAAGCTTGGCGTTTTTATGATTCATCATTAGAAATTGCATGGAAAACAGGAACTAGTTTTGGTGGAAGAGATGCTTGGGCTGTTGGTGTTACCAAAGACTATGTTGTTGGAGTGTGGGTAGGAAATGCTACTGGAGAAGGACGTCCATTATTATCTGGTGTAGAAAGCGCATCTCCTATTTTATTTGATGTTTTTCGATTGTTTCCAAAATCAAATTGGTTTACAACTCCTTATAACGATTTAGAAGAAAAATTAATTTGCAAGCAGTCTGGTTATTTAGCACAAGAAAATTGTGATGCTAGTTTAGAATGGATTCCAAAGAACAATAAAAAAACAGAGAATTGTAAGTTCCATAAACTAGTTCATTTAGATAAAGAGGAACAATTTAGAGTTAATAGTACTTGTGAAAAAATTGATGATATTGTTGCCAAACCTTGGTTTATTTTGCCTCCAGTTATGGAATGGTATTATAAAAGTAAGCATGTAAATTATGCAATGCTTCCTCCTTATAGAGAAGATTGCGTAGATGTGAATCAAGATAAAAAAATGGATTTTATTTATCCAAATTCAAATACTAGAATTATTTTAACTAAAAACTTTGAAGGTAAAGTACAACCAGTAGTTTTGAAAATAGCTCATTCTAATTCAGATGCTGAAGTTTTTTGGTATTTAAATGATAACTATTTAGGAAGTACCAAAACATTTCATGAAAAACAAGTTACAGCTCCAACAGGAACATATCTTATTACTGTAGTTGATGAATTTGGAACTGAAATAAAGAGAAAAATTAAAATAGAAAATAATTAATTTAGAAAGCCAGAAGCGGTTTTCAGAAATACTATACAACTATCTCATCACAAAGTTCTATTTTTGAATAGTTGAAAGCATTATTCTCATATAGTCTTTTTCTTTTTTTAATGGTAAACGCATCGTTTGCCCAAGATCCTATCGCTTTAAAATTGACAGAAAAGGAAGGTTTACCTGACGTCGAATTTTACGACATTATTGAAGATAATAAAGGATTTATTTGGCTAGCTGCCGATAAAGGTTTGTATCGTTTTGACGGAAAAGAATATGTTTCTTATTCCAATAAAGAAAAGAGAGGACTTTCTGTCTTTGGTTTGAAATTTGACCATCAAAATCAACTCTGGTGCAATAATATTTCAGGCCAATTTTTCTATGTTAAAGACAATTCTCTAATGCTTTTCTTGGATTTAAAAAATGAACTTAAAGGAGAATTAGCAGAATTTTTATTTCTTGAAAATAAACTATTTATATTTTCTACTTCAGTGTTGTTTTCTGTTGATTTAAAAACCAAAGAAAGAAAAAAAATACTGTTGCCTTCTAAATCTCCCATTATTCGTGCACCGTATAAATTAGGTAACAAAATTCGTTTTACTTGTGATGATATCGTTTTTACTATTTCAAAAGCTAATGAAATCGAGATTTTAAATTATAACCCTAAAAAATTTGGAAGTAATATCTTTCCAAAGTTTTTTGAATATCAGAAAAAAGACTATTTGCTTTTGTATGATAATTCGATGAATAAAAATCAAATTTTTCAAATACAAGAAAATGATTTAATAGAAGTCTACTTTCCAGAAGAATTGCAAAATAATAGAATTATCACAATTTCAGAAAATAATGATGATTTATGGTTATGCTCTTCAAACGGAATTGTAATATTAAATAAAAAAAACAATCAGTTTGTATTAAAAGACGTAATTTTTAAAAATGATTTCATAACAAAAAGTATAGTTGATAAAAATGAAACGATTTGGATTTCAACTTTAAACAATGGGGTTTTTATAGTTCCAAGTTTACAAATCAAATCGTATCTAAATGTCGTTAATAATGAAGTTATTTCTGCTGTAGAAAAAATTACAACTACAAAAATTGCTGTTGGCACTACTAAAGGCAATTTGTTTATTCTGGATTTAAGAACAGGTGCAAAAGATAAATTTGAAATCAAGAATAAAAGAAAAATTTCAGCATTATTATTCTTAAGAGATGAAAACACTTTATTAATAAGTACTGAAGATACAGCTTATGGTTATTACTTAAATTCAAAAAAAATAACTCCATTAGAATGCCTAAATAATGCAAAAGACTTGCAGCAAATAGGAAATTCTAATCAAATTATTTTTTCTGGTTTTGACAGGGCTACCATCTTAAAATTTGAAAACAATAGTCTTACGAAAATTAAAGATTTAAATTTCAGTAGAGCATATCGTTCTTTTTCAGATAATGAAACCCATGAAGTTTTTGTTTCTTATGTGGATAATTTAATGGTTTACGATAGTATTTTTAAATCTAAAATTCTAAAATATAATAACAAAAGTATTATTGCAAAAGATATTTGTCAGACAGCCGATAAAATAGTATGGGTTGCTACTTTTACAGATGGAATATTGGGATACAAAAACAATAAGTTTGTCACAAAATTAGACCAAACAAATAGGTTGAAATCTGCAATCATTCAAGAAATAAAATGTGATAGCAATAATTTGTGGATTGTAACCGATAAAGGAATCCAGATTTTTGATTCTAATGTCAATAAATTCAAGCCTTCTTTAATAAGTAAAACTAGTGCTATTGGGAATATTAGAGGAGTGATTGTAAATGAAAAAAACATGCTTTTTGCTAGTCAAGAAGCTATTTTTGAAATTGAAAAAAATAGTAAAGCAAAGCATTACCAACCCAAAGAAATTTATATTAAAGCAATAGTTATAAATGAAAAAGATACTTTGATTCACAATCATTATTCTTTGCCGTATAATAAAAATAGAATTAAGATTGTTTTTCATGTCAATGGCTATTATCCAGAAGATGAATTATTGTTTGAATACAAATTATTAGGTTTAAATGAAAATTGGGTTGTATTAGATAGAAATGTAAATTTCGTTAACTTTAATAGCCTTCCTTCAAGAGAATATGTTTTCCAAGTTAGGGCTAAAAATACTAACGGGAATGAATTTTTTTCAGAAAAAATCACTTTTCATATTAACCAACCTTATTGGAAAAAGTGGTGGTTTGTTTTAGGAATATTTTTAATTGCCTTAGGATTAATCATGTTTTTTTACAGAAATAAATTAGCTGTAAAAGAAAAAGAAAAAGAATTGGCTTTAAAAAATGCAAAATTTGAAAGTGAACTAGCAGTTTTAAAATTAGAAAATTTAAAATCGCAAATGAATCCACATTTCATTTTTAATGCTTTAAATTCTATTCAAGAATATATTATTTTAAATCAAAAGAATTTAGCCAGTTCTTATTTAGCAAAATTTGCAGACTTAATTAGAGCTTATTTAGACCATAGTTCTAAAGGTTATATTTCTCTGAAAGAAGAAATCGAATGTTTAAATAATTATTTAGAATTAGAAAAACTGCGATTTGAAGAGAAATTCAGCTATAAAATTACTAGTTTAGAAAGGAACGAAGATATTAAAATCCCTACAATGCTTATTCAACCGTATGTTGAAAATGCAATCAAACATGGCTTGTTGCATAAGAAAACTGATAGAGTTCTTGAAATATTTTTCGAAATGCTAAAAGAGGAGCAAATGTTAAAATGCACTGTTCTAGATAATGGTATAGGAAGAGAAAGAGCTTCTCAATTACGCAATAAAAAACACCAATCATTTGCTACAAAAGCCAATCAAAGCAGACTCGAATTATTGAATTTTGGAAAGAAAAAAAAGATTGGTGTAACCATTGATGATTTAATAAATGATAATAATGAACCTATTGGAACCCAAGTCACTTTGCTAATTCCAATATTAAAATAATAAAATGAAAGCAATAATTATTGATGATGAGCCTAAAGCAAGAAATCTGCTGGAAATTTTAATAAAGGAAAATACCACCAAAATTGATGCGATTTTTCAAGCAGAAGATTTACTTTCTGGAGTGAAAATGATTAAAGAACAACAACCACAAATTGTTTTTTTGGATATTGAAATGCCAGAACATTCGGGTTTAGAAATTTTAGACTTTGTTAGTAAAGAAGAATTAAATTTTGAAATTATATTCACTACAGCTTACAGCGAATATGCTATAAAAGCTTTTCAATTATCTGCAATAGATTATTTATTAAAGCCTTTACGTGCTGAAACTGTGAAAGAAGCTGTCGAAAAAGCAATCCAGCAAATAGGGAAATCAGAAATTAGTACTAAGTTGGAAGAGTTAAAAAAGAGTTTAAAATCGGCCAATTTTAACAAAATAGGATTACCATTCGCTGACGGATTTAAGTTTGTTAATTTTGATGATATTATCCTTTTTGAAGCAGATGGAATGTATACTAAAGTAAGTACCACAAAAGAAACAGAGCTGCTAGTTTGTAAGCCATTAAGGCATTTTGTAGAAGTCTTAGAAATGCAATCTAATTTTTACAAGCCACATCGTTCTTATCTCATTAATTTAAAGTACATAAAAGAATATATTAAGAAGGATGGCGGATATATTGTTATGGATAATGATAAGTCTGTTTCGATTTCAAATGATAAAAAAGAAGAGTTTTTGACTATAGTCCAAAATATAGGATAATTACTTTAGCAAGTCAAAACCTAGTTTCAGAAAGTCGTTTTACTACGACTTTTTTTTATGCGCAATTTTGTTCTTATAAACTATAAAATATTTACTATGAGAACAATTTTACTAGTATTAATTGGTATTACATTTTTTAATCAAACAAATGCTCAAAATTGGGAATTTGAAGGAATACAACAGTTTACAGATTTTGCATCTGACGTTGCAATTACACACAATGCCACGGGTGAAACCTATATTGCTTATGCAAATGTATTAGATGTTAATAAGGTTTATGTGATGAAATTTAATGGAACAAACTGGATAAATGTAGGAAGTGTGGCTTCAGTAGCAAGTGCTTCCTTATTATCAATTGCAATAAATCCAATAGATGGAAATCCGTGGGTTGCATTTAAAGACATAAGTACTAATTTAAATTTAAAAATTGTAAAGTTTAATGGTGTTGCATGGAGTGTGGATGGAGACATTGCTTTTGGAGCGGCAGCGAATGCACCAGCCAGAAAAACGCAATTATCTTTTGATACAAACGGAAATGCATTTGTTGTTACAACAAATGATAGTTATGCGAATCAAGCTTTAATTTTTTATTCTAATAGAACAGGTTCTTGGGTAAGTCAATTTTCCGAAACTGTATCGGGAAATGCTGAATTGGTAAATGCAAATGAATTCTTTTTTAATGTAAGAGATTATCCAACAGGCACAAAGACTTACAAAAGAGTTTTTAATGGTACTAGCTGGGGAAGTGCAGTTCTAGTTAGAGATGCTAAAAATGTAGGGTATAGCCCAAAGTCTATCTCTGTAGCTTCTGGAACAGATTTTTTAATACAAAGAGAAGATTCAAATGATCAAATTTATCATACGGAAAATGCTCCCGTAACTTACACAGCAACAATAGTTTCAAATAATTCATTTGGATATTTTATGAATTATAAAAACAATCCTGTTAATAATAAAAATTATGTTTTTTATTTAGATAATACTCTAAAAGGAATTTTAAAAGTTAAAAATGCAGCTTTATGGGACTTGCAAACATCATCTTCTATCGATTTAAGTGGATTGTCAAATAATCAATTTGCAAAAATGAATATAAACCCTTCAAATGGAAAGATTTATGTAGCATATAATGACGCAGGGAAAGTATCAGTTAAATATTATAATTTACCACCAGATTTGCCTCGAATATATGTAAATAAAAATGCAGTAGGTAGTGGTGATGGTTCCTCTTGGGCAAATGCATATTCGGATTTAAGTGAGGCTTTATTAGTAGGAATTGGTAGTACAACGACTGAACTTTGGATTGCAAGTGGAACTTATATTCCACATGCTTCTGATAGAACAGCAAATTTCACAATTGCTAATCCAGATATCAGCATTTATGGAGGTTTCACTGGAATAGAAACAGCATTAAACCAAAGAGACTTTAGAACAAATAGAACAATATTATCTGGAGATTTATTAGGTAATGACGATATGGTTTATAATTATTTTAATGTTACAAGAGATGATAACACATTTAACTTAGTCAAGATAAATGCAAATAACGTTGTGTTAGATGGGTTAACCATTTCAGATGGTCATGCAAGAACAATTACTACTGGGAGCGTAAATTCTGGTGCTGGATTAACAAAATTAAATAGTGTAAGTAACTTAGAAATTCGAAATTGCATTTTTGAAAACAATGTAAGTTTCGAAACAGGTTCAGGAATTTTAGCACCTTTTAATGAAGATGGTTCATTGATTATTGAAAATTGTGAGTTTAAAAACAATGTAGCTAAAGGTGGTTCTTCTCTTTATAGCTTTACCGAAGCAAATAAAACAGCAAACATTAAAGTTAATAATTCATTGTTTACTAATAATAAAGCAATGAATTTAAATGTGGGGAACTCATTAGGTTATTCGGGAAGTGTAGCTTGGATAAGAGCTTATGGTGCTTCTTCTAGTATTGATGCAACATTTGTGAATAATACATTTGTAGATAATTTAGATTCTGGAACTTCTACTGTAGTAACAAATAGAGCAACACTTTGTCTTGATCAAGAGGTTGCTACATCTGTAATGAATGCGAAAGTGTATAATTGTATTTTTTGGAATAATAAAGATATAAATAATACTACTGCTAAGGCGATTAGAAATGCCAGAGGTTCTTTTCCTAATACAATGATAGTAACGAATTCATTAGATTCGGATAATTTTTCTACAGTTTTAATAAAACAAAATATAATAACTACAGATCCGCTATTTGTGAGTACAACAGATTTTCAATTAAATAGTGGTTCTCCAGCAATTAACTCAGGAGATAATACAAAAGTACCTTCTACATTATTAGTGGATTTATTAGGAAATCAAAGAATATATAATACAACAGTAGATATGGGTGCTTATGAGTTTGATGCTGCTTTAAGCTCAGAATATTTTACTTCTTTTACTGAGTTTGAAGTGTATCCAAATCCAACATCTTCTTTATTGAATATAACTTCTAATGATGAGATAAAATCAATGACGATTTATTCTTTAGATGGAAAATTAATTTTAGAAACAAAAGAAAATAAAGTTGATGTCTCTAATCTACAAAGCGGATTATATATTATTAAAGTGACTACAAGTCAAAATGAAGTTGGAATTAAAAAATTTGTGAAAAGATAAGATTGTTTTTATAGTTTTAAATGAAAAAACCGCCAATCTCTTTTGAAAGGCGGTTTTTTGTTATTTAATTTGGTTTCCTTGTTTATCAAAGAAATGATATTCAAGATACGTGTAAGCGTCACGAGATTTGATATTAAGAGGAGGAAGCCCAGTGGGCTTCAGGTATATAAAAAAAACCGCCAATCACTTTTTGAAAGGTGGTTTTTGTTATTTGATTTGGTTTCCTTGTTTATCAAAGAAATGATATTCAAGATACGTGTAAGCGTCACGAGATTTGATATTAAGAGGAGGAAGCCCAGTGGGCTTCAGGTATATAAAAAAACCGCCAATCACTTTTTGAAAGGCGGTTTTTGTTATTTAATTTGGTTTCCTTGTTTATCAAAGAAATGATATTCAAGATACGTGTAAGCGTCACGAGGTATAATTTTCACCCATTTTTTATGTTCAAAAAACCATTTTGAACGTATTGATGGAAAACCTTTTTCAAGGTATGCTGCCACAAAAGGATGTGCGTTTAAAACAACTTTTTTATGGACTTTGATAATTCTTTCTAGGTCAGCCGTTATTTTATCAATAATTAAAATAGGAGCTTCAATTTCCCCATTTTCGTTAGGGTCTTCTTCTCTAGTTTTAATATTAACTTCTGGTCTAACTCTTTGTCTAGTAATTTGAATTAATCCAAATTTGCTAGGAGGCAAGATTTTATGCTTGGCCTTATCGTCACTCATTTCTTCTCTTAAGAAATCATATAGTTGCTTTCTATTGTCTGCATTTTGCATATCAATAAAATCGATAACTATAATTCCTCCCATATCGCGCAAACGCAATTGTCTTGCTATTTCAGCAGCAGCAATCATGTTTACTTCTAAAGCAGTATCTTCTTGGCTTAATGCCTTGTTTGAACGATTTCCACTGTTTACATCTATTACGTGTAATGCTTCTGTATGTTCAATAATTAGATAAGCTCCTTTACTCATGGAAACTGTTTTTCCAAAGGAAGTTTTAATTTGTCTTTCAATATGATATTTCTCAAATAGAGGAAGATCTTTTGATTGATAGTGTTTTACGATAGACACTTTATCAGGAGCTATTTCTTGCAAATAGTCCTTCGTTTGAATGTATAATTCTTCATCATCTATATGAATACTTGTAAAAGTATCATTAAAGACATCTCTTAATATAGAAGAAGCTTTGTTAAGTTCGCCTAATACTTTAGAGGGATGATGTGCATTTTGTAGCCTTTTACTCATGGCTGACCATCTTTCTAATAAAAGTTGTAGGTCTTTGTCTAGTTCTGCTACTTTTTTGCCTTCGGCTACTGTTCTCACAATAACCCCAAAACCTTTTGGTCGAATAGATTGAACCAATCTTTTTAATCTATCTTTCTCTTCTTTAGAGTCAATTTTTTGTGAAATTGACACTCTGTCTGAAAAAGGGACTAAAACGACATATCTTCCTGCTAATGAAATCTCAGAACTTATTCTGGGACCTTTTGTAGAAATGGGCTCTTTAACTACTTGTACTAAAACCGATTGATTGGCACTGAGAATATCAGTAATAACTCCATCTTTATTGATTTCAGATTCAAAAGGAAAATTTTTGAGTGAATAATCTTTTAGTTTACCTGCGCTTACAAGTTTAATAAATTTCATCAAAGAAGGAAGGTTAGGACCTAAATCATGATAGTGTAAAAAAGCATCTTTTTCATAACCTAAGTTAACAAAAGCTGCATTTAAACCAGCAACTGGTTTTCTTATTTTGGCAATAAATATATCACCAACACTAAAATTTGTTCCTTTTTCTTCTTCTTTGTGTAATTCAATTAGTTTTCCATCTTTTAATAAGGCAAAATCTACTGCATCTGAACCTGATCTAATAATTAACTCTTTGTTCACGCTGTACATTTTTATCCATTCGCCTAGGCGAACAGATGGATTAAACAATATTTTACAGGTATTTTTACCCGATAATCAGTAATTAACTGATTAATTTCAAAGAACTTTAAAAAAAGAAAAAGTAGTTTAAACTACTTTTTCTTTTTGTGACGGTTAGCTCTCGCTCTCTTTTTACGTTTGTGAGTCGCTACCTTATGTCTTTTTCTCTTTTTACCACTTGGCATAACGTTGTTGGTTTAGATTAATAAATGATTTATACTGCTATTTCAGTTTTCGTTTTTACACTCTCAACAAACACTTTAGCAGGCTTAAATGCTGGAATATTGTGAGCAGGAATTTTAATCGTTGTGTTTTTTGAAATGTTTCTTCCAGTTTTTTCAGCTCTTGTTTTAATAATGAAGCTTCCGAAACCTCTTAAATATACATTATCACCTGTTTCTAATGAGTTTTTTACTTCTTCCATAAAAGTCTCTACAGTTGCTTGAACATCAGATTTTTCAAGACCTAGTTTTTCAGAAATTTTAGCTACAATGTCTGCTTTCGTCATTTTCTTTCGTATTAATATTTTTATGTTCTTTTTTTGAGTTTGCAAATATATGAATTAAAAAAATAATAAATCAATCATAATTAATTAATTTTTAAGCCTTAATATTTTTATTTTTGTTGCCCAATATAAAAAAATGAATTTTTCTAAAACCTTAATTGATTGGTATTTACAAAATAAACGAAATTTGCCTTGGAGACAAACCAATGATCCTTATCAAATTTGGTTATCAGAAATTATATTGCAACAAACGAGAGTAGCGCAAGGGAAACCTTATTATGAAGCTTTTTTAAGTCATTTTCCAACGGTTTTTGACTTAGCTTCAGCAAACGAAGAGCAAGTGCTAAAATTGTGGCAAGGACTTGGATATTATTCTAGAGCCAGAAATTTACATACTACTGCTAAATATGTTGTAAATGAATTAAAAGGAGTGTTTCCTTTAACATATAAAGATTTACTTTCATTAAAAGGTGTGGGTGAATATACTGCAGCAGCTATAGCATCTTTTTCATATAATGAGCCAATTGCTGTTGTTGATGGGAATGTTTTTCGAGTGCTTTCAAGAGTTTTTGGAATTACTTCTGATATTGCTATTACAAATACTAAAAAAGAGTTTCAACAAGTAGCACAAGAATTATTGCCAGAAAGTAATCCTGCAATATTTAATCAAGCTATTATGGAGTTTGGTGCGCTTCAATGTGTGCCTAAAAGTCCAGATTGTTCTACTTGTGTTTTTAATGATAGTTGTTTTGCTCTTGAAAAAAAATGTATCGACGAATTACCCGTTAAATCTAAGAAAACAAAAGTTACAAATCGATATTTTAATTACTTAATTATAAGAGATAGTAATGATGATTTTGTTGTATTAAAAAGAGAAGATAAAGGAATATGGTTTAATTTATATGAATTTACTTTACTCGAAAATCTTCAAAAAAAGAATCTAGAAGAAATTGTTGAAGAAATTCAAATAAAATTTAATCCCAAAGAAATTATTTTAAAAAACGAAAAAGAATTGGTTCACAAATTATCTCATCAACATTTGCATATTCATTTTTTTGAATTAAAACTTAATCATAAAATTGAAAACGCCTTGTCAATTGAAGAAGTAGTAAAATTACCTTTTCCTATCGTTATTCATAACTTTATAGCTTCAAATTATTTATAAAAATTTCAAAAAAAACACTATATTTGATTTATAAAATTAATATACGCCATGAATGGAACTTTAAACAAAGTACTTTTAATAGGTCACTTAGGAGATGAGATAAAAATGCATTATTTTGAAGGAGGAAATTGTATAGGGAGGTTTCCATTAGCAACAAACGAGGTTTACATTAACAAAACAACTGGTGAAAAAATTACGTCTACAGAATGGCATAATATAGTAGTTAGAAATAAAGCAGCTGAAATTTGTGAAAAATATCTTTCAAAAGGAGATAAGATTTATATTGAAGGAAGAATAAAATCACGTCAATGGCAAGCTGAGGACGGTAGTACAAAATATACTACAGAGATTCAAGTAACTGAATTTACTTTTCTAACTACCAAAAAAGATTCTGAGGCAACTAAACAAAATTTTAAAACCGATGTTTCTGAGTCACCAAAAAACACTAATTTTGACAGCACAAATGATGGTTCTCATAATGATGATTTACCATTTTAATGTTTAATTAATACGATAATTACATTGGATCCAGATCCTTCCAGTTTTATAAATACTATTGATTTTGAGCTACTAATAGCATTAATAGCGGTTTTTTTTCTGCTTTTTTGTTCGGCATTTATTTCTGGTTCTGAAGTAGCTCTTTTCTCTCTCTCTCAAAAAGACCTTGATGATTTAAAGGAAGAAGATGAAAATAAAGGCAATATTATTAGTCATTTACTAGAAAAACCTAAAAAATTATTAGCTACTATATTAGTTGCAAATAACTTTATAAATATTGCTGTTGTAATCTTATTTTCATCAATTAGCGAAAAACTCTTTAATTCGATAAGTTCAAATCTTATACGATTTGTATTAGAAGTAGTTGTAGTTACCTTTTTAATCTTGTTGTTTGGAGAGGTTTTGCCAAAAATTTACGCGAATAGAAACAATATTAATTTTGCTAAAAAGGTTTTTTTGCCAATTTCAATTTTAGACAAAGTTCTTACTCCTATTACTATTCCAATGCGAAATATAATTTTATATGTCGAAAAGAAATTTAGTGTTCAAAGGACTAGTTTCTCTGTAGACCAATTATCTCAAGCTTTAGAGTTGACTAATTATTCAGAAACTACTCAAGAAGAGCAAAAAATATTAGAAGGAATTGTGACTTTTGGTAACACAGAAGTAAGGCAAGTAATGAGTCCTAGAATTGATATATTTGCCTTAGATAAAGAAGAAACTTTTTCTGAAATAATGATAAAAATTGTAGAGAAAGGGTATTCTAGAATTCCTGTTTATGATGAAAATATCGATCAGATTGAAGGCGTTTTGTTTATTAAAGATTTAATTCCTTATATAGACGAAAAGAATTTCGAATGGCAATCACTTATAAGAGAGCCTTTTTTTATTCCTGAAAATAAGAAGCTAGATAATTTATTAAAAGAGTTTCAAGGCATGAAAAATCATTTAGCTATTGTAGTAGATGAATATGGTGGAACTTCAGGTTTGGTTTCTTTAGAAGATATTTTAGAGGAAATTGTGGGTGATATAAGTGATGAGTTTGATGATGAAAACATTATCTACTCTCAGATTGATGATAAGAATTATCTTTTTGAAGGAAAAATAAGTCTTAAAGATTTTTATAGAATTATAGATGTTAATGGTTCTGATTTTGAAGATAAAAAAGGCGAAGCCGAAACATTAGCTGGTTTTCTGCTTGAAATATCTGGAAATTTTCCTAAAAAGAACCAGAAAATTTCTTTTAACACTTATCTGTTTACTGTTGAGAATGTAGATAATCGCAGAATTAAACAAATAAAAATTACGATAAATTAAAAAATGAAACATATAGTTTTTACAGTAATATTGTCTCTTTTATTTGCTTCATGTGGAGAAGATACTGTTCCAAAGCCAAAAGGACAATTACGTTTAGAATATCTTGAGCCAACTTATGGTTTGCTTAAAGGAAGTTGTTCCTATTCTTTTGATATAAATGATGTTGTGAAAGTAAAATCTAAAGATGTGTGTTCGTTTGAATTACATTATCCAAAGATGAAAGCAACCATATATCTTACTTATAAGCCAGTGGATAATAATATTGAAGACTTATTAAGAGATGCGCAAAAGCTAACTTACGACCATGTTATTAAAGCTGATGATATTTTGGAACAACCTTTTGTAAATAAAGATAAAAAGGTATATGGGATGTTTTATGAAGTAGGAGGTAATGCAGCTACAAATGCACAATTTTATGTAACAGATAGTACAAAGAATTTTGTTGTAGGAAGTTTATATTTTTATGCAAAGCCTAATTATGATTCTATACTTCCAGCGGCTAGTTATGTGAAAAATGATATCCGAAAAATAATGGAAACTATAGAATGGAAATAAAAAAGAACGAATGAAAATTCGTTCTTTTTTATTTCTCATATATTAGAAACTATAAAGTTCCAGCTTCTTTTTTCTCACCACAAGATGATTTTCCTGCACAACAAGATTTCTTTTCACTGTTTTTCTCAGTTGAAGCTTCTTCTTTACCTTTTTTAGATTTTTTCTTTTTCTTCTTGTCTTTTCCGTTATAATAAGCTTTGTCAGTTGATGATTTTACATCAGATACTTTGTAAAGTTCACCTCCACCAACTTTTTCTACTATTTCTGCTAAAGCTTCAGGAGTTTGTTTTTCGTTGTCAAAGGTTATTGTTGCTTTTTTGTTTTCAAAGTCAACTTTAGCTTCACTAACACCGTTTAATCCAGCAAGTTTATTTTCGATTACTTTAGCACAACCATCTGGACAGGTCATTCCGTCTATTGTAAAGGATGCAGTTGCAAGGTTTTCAGGAGCTATTTCTTTAGTGTTGTTTGCTGCTTCTGTGTTAGTATTTTCTTTCTTGCAGCTCATAAATAAAATTGCAGTAAATGCAAATAGGGTTATTAATTTAAGATTCTTCATATCTATGATTATTTTATAAAAAAGTTATTGTGTTAATTAATACAAATTTATATAAAAAAAGAATGGTTAAGTTAAAATAAAATGTGAATTTTGAGGTGATAAACTTTTTTTATGGAAAATAATAATACAAAATGGTATTTATTGGCCTTTTTAGGCTGTGTTTGGGGAAGTTCTTTTATTTTAATGCAACTTGGTTTAAAAGGAGTAAATTCTGTTCAAATGGGTAGTCTAAGAATATTATTTGCAGGTTTGTTTTTAATAGTCATTGGATTTAAAGAAATTCCAAAAATTCCTTTATATAAATGGAAGTATATAGCCCTTACTTCTTTATTTGGAACTTTTCTGCCTGTTTATTTATTTGCTTTGGCTTTATCTAAAATAGATGGTTCGGTTAGTTCTATTTTAAATTCATTAACGCCTTTGAATACTTTAGTTGTAGGTCTTTTGTTTTTTGGAACTAGTGTTCAAAGAAGACAAGTTTTTGGAGTGATAATAGGATTTTTAGGCTGTTTGTTATTAGTTTTATTTGGTGATGGAGATAATACAACAGAAAATTATTATTATGCTTTATTAATATTGTTGGCTTCTTTGTTTTATGGTATAAATGTGAATTTAATTAAGAAGTATTTATCTGATTTGAAACCTTTAACTATAAGTACTGGGAATTTTATTATCATGTTTATTCCAGCATTATTAGTGCTTTATTTTTCTGATTTTTTTGAAATTGCTTCTCAAGGAAAAGTAATTACTTCTTTAGGTTATATTGCCATTTTAGGAATTGTAGGAACAGGTCTATCAAATATTTTATTTTTTAAATTAATCCAATTGTCTTCTCCTGTTTTTGCAGCTTCAGTTACTTATATTATTCCTGTTGTGGCTATCTTTTTGGGTTACTTTTTTATGAAAGAAAGTTTGAATATTTTACAAATAATAGGCGCTAGTATTGTTTTACTTGGAGTTTATTTTTCGAGCAGGAAATAAAAAAAGCTCTCAAGAAATTGAGAGCTTTACTATGAAATTATAGAATTTAATTATTCAAAATCTACATCAGTAACTCCTTCATTGATTTTTACTTCAGAAGTTGTTAACTCAATTTCCATTCCTACATTTAAGATTGTTTTGTAAGGGAATTTAATTCCTTTTACATCTTTATAATCTTGGAAATAGGTTGTTTGAGTCATTTTTTGACCAGCTTGTTCTAGTTCTCTTGCTTCACCAACTTTTAATCCTGATTTTACATCGTAAAAATAAGTTGTTTTGCCATTTTGAATTGCATAAGCATCTTCTCCATTTATAGCTTCAATTCCAGATAAAACTAAATCTTTATTATTTAAAAGATTTAATTCTTTAAATGTTCCTGCAGATTCTTGCATTTCTTTTAAGTCATCACCAGTAATATCTTTTCTTTGTCCTTGTTGAACCATATAAGCTCCTTTTTCATTAATAACTTGTTTCATCATGGTCATGCCCATAGCTTTCATTTCCATTGCCATTTTGTTGCTCGAAGTGCTTTTTACAACAAGTTCTAAGGGTGTACCTTGAACAGTACCACTTGAAATAGTTACAATAGATTTTACTCCATTTAAAGCTTTTTCTCCTCCAATAGCTTCAATATGCTTTTTAATTACTGATTGAGCTGTTACACCAGCAGGAATCTCTTTTTTAATAACTGGTTTTTCAGCTTTGTTACCAAATTTATCAAAATAAAAAATAGGCAATTTTTCTCTTTTACTCATTGCTTCTAAAGCAGGTAATACTTCTGAAGCTTTACCAACAATTACAACTCTAGAATTGTCAGCTAAAAAGTATTTTTGAGCTGCATTTCTAATGTCTTCAGCTGTAACTGCATTAATGTTTTTGATGTAATTTTCGTAAAAATCATCTGGAAGACCTTGTGTCTCTTTATTTAATGCATAACGAGCAACTGTTGCTGGTTTTTCAATTTGCATTACAAAGTTACCCACGTATTTTGCTTTCGCATTTTTTAGTTCTTCAGCAGAAACTAAATCGGTTCTAATTCTTTTTAATTCGTTAAAAATCTCAACTACAGCACTATCTGTAACTGCATTTCTTACAGCTGCACCAGAACGGAATTTATTTATATATTTTCCTGATCCTATGTTAGAGTAAGAACCATACGTCCAACCATGAGCTTCACGTAAGTTTAAAAATAATCTTCCTTCACCACCTCCACCAAGAATTTGGTTAGCCAAAATAGTAGCGAAATAGTCTTTATCTGTCATTTTTAATTTAGAAAGATTAACTACAGAAATTTCAGATTGAACTGCATTAGGAACATCAATAAAATTAATTTGACTGTATTGAACATCTACTGGATCTGAATATGCTAATGCAGGAGCAGTAGCTTTTTTCCATTTCCCAAATAGTTTTTCAACTTCTTTTTTAGTTTCTTTTATGTTAACATCTCCAACGATAACTAAATAAGCATTACCTGGAACGAAATAAGTGTTATAGTTTAATTTAACATCGTCTAAAGTAATATTTTTAAGTGTCTCTTCTGTTGTGAACTCACCATTATAATGATTTTTTCCATAAGTTAAAGCCCCTTCAACTCTATTTGCAATAGAGGTAACACTTTTTTCATCTGCTTTTAATCCTTCAATAGCTTTAGAAACTTCTTTATCAAATTCTTCTTGAACAAAAATAGGATTCAAAGCTCCGTCTGCCATTAATTCTAATAGTCTTTTAGAATATCTTGAAAGACCATTTGCAGATGCTCCTTCGCTCCAAAAATTAATATTAGCTCCTAGGAAATCTATTTCTTCATTAAAGGCGTCTTTTGAAGTGGTAGTAGTTCCATTACCTATCATAGCACTTAAAATATCTGAAACTCCTTTTTTGTTTCCTTCTGCATATGGAGTGTTATCCATAGTTAAAGTATATGAAACTCTAGGTAATTTATGATTTTCAACGATTAATACTTTTAAACCATTTTTTAGTGTAAAACTTTCTGGTTTTTTAATGTTAATCGATGGAGCAGGTCCTGATTTAGGTTGTGGTCTATCTTGTGCTTGCATTGTTATTGTTAGAAATAAACTTGCTGCGATATATAGTATTTTTTTCATCTTCAATTTTAGTTTTGAGTTTTATCTTTAGCAGGAATATAATCTAAAATCATTCGTTGATTTGGATTTAAATATTTTTTAGCTACATCTCTAATTTCCTCTCTAGTAATCGAGCGATAAATGTCAATTTCTGTATTAATTAAATTAATATCACCATACAATAAGTAATAAGTAGCTAGGTTACTAGCTATTCCTTCTACACTTGCATTGCTATTTACATATTGATTTTCAAATTTATTTTGTAATTTTTCATAATCTTTTTCAGAAATTAAATCCGTTTGAACTTTTACAATTTCTTCATCAATTTCTTTGATTAAATCATCTGAAGTTTTTCCTTGCATTGGTATACCATATATTAAATACATACCATAATCTTCTTGACTGTTGTTAAAAGCTCCTACTTGTAAAGCCATTTTTTTATCGTCAACTATTTTTTTATACAGTTTTGAACTTTTTCCGTCAGATAAATAGGAAGAAATCATATCTAAAACTCTTGCTTCTCTGGTTTTCATTGATGGAGTTCTGTAAGTAGCCAACACCATTGGTAATTGAACATTTGGATCTTCCCAAGTAGTTCTAAATTCTTTAGTAATTGGTTCTTCTGTAAAAGTTTTACGATCGATAGCTGGTCCTTTTTTAATGGCACCAAAATATTGCTCTATCCATTTTTTTGCATTTTCTTTTTCAAATTGTCCAGCAACTACAAGAACTGCATTGTTTGGAATGTAGAATTTTTTATTAAAAGCTTGAAATTCCTCTAGTGTAGCTGCGTCTAAATGTTCCATTTCTCCTATCGTTGTCCAACGGTATGGGTGTACTTTAAACATGTTTTGTTTTACAGCTTTGAAGATGTTTCCATAAGGTTGATTGTCAACTCTTAAACGTTTTTCTTCTTTTACAACCTCATTTTGAGTATCAACTCCAATTTGGTTAATTACAGGATGCATTAATCTTTCTGATTCCATCCATAAAGCTAATTCTAAATTATTTGATGGGAAAACTTCATAATAGTAAGTTCTGTCATCCGTAGTATTTGCATTGTTGTTACCTCCATTTGCAGTTACTAATTTAAACCACTCACCACGTTCAATGTTTTTAGTTCCTTCAAATAATAAATGCTCAAAGAAGTGAGCAAAACCTGTTCTGTTAGGTTGTTCGTCTTTAGCTCCAACGTGATACATCACAGATGTAATAACTACTGGAGCAGAATTATCCTGATGAAGCACAACATGAAGTCCGTTTGCTAAATCATATTCATCAAATGTTACTTTTTGGGCATAAGTTAATCCACCTATAAGAAGCGCAGTACTCAAAGCCATTAAAGATTTTTTCATATGTTAATATTTGAGTTATTTTTTTCTATAAGTCGTGGATTTTCTAATTATGTTACATTTTTGATTAAAAATTATTGTTTTATATCTTAACAAGGTAAAAAAATATTCACACTTGTTGCTTGAATAATAAATTGTTGTATATTTGCACACTTGAAAAATTAACTAAATTCATATTCGTATGTATGCAATCGTAGAGATAGCAGGGCAACAATTTAAAGTAAGCAAAGACCAAAAGGTTTATGTACACCGTTTAGGAGAAGAAGAAGGAAATAAAATTTCTTTTGACAAAGTTCTTTTATTAGACGATAATGGTACTGTAACTCTAGGCGCCCCAGCTATAGATGGAGCTTCTGTTGAAGCAAAAATCTTAAAGCACCTTAAAGGTGACAAAGTAATCGTTTTCAAAAAGAAAAGAAGAAAAGGATTCAAAAAGAAAAATGGTCATAGACAATCATTGACTCAAATTATTATCGAAGGAATAGTTGCTTCAGGAAGTACTCCGAAGAAAGCTGCTCCAAAAGCAGAAAAAGTTGCTGATGCTCCTGTTGCTGAAAAAGCTGCTCCAAAAGCAAAAGCTTCTAAAAAAGGTGATGATTTGAAAAAAATCGAAGGAATTGGTCCTAAAGCGGCTGAAGCTTTAGTTGCTTCTGGAATCGATACATTTGCAAAATTAGCTAAAGCTAGTGCAGAATCTGTAAAAGAGATTTTAGATGCTTCAACTTCAAAACTTTCTCATTTAGACCCAACAACATGGGGACAACAAGCTCAATTAGCTGCTGATGGGAAATGGGATGAATTGCAAAAATTACAAGACGAATTAAACGGTGGTAAAGCTGTTTAATCATAATATTAACTAATAAAACTTAAAACGTCATGGCTCACAAGAAAGGTGTCGGTAGTTCTAAGAATGGTAGAGAATCAGAATCGAAACGTCTAGGCGTTAAGATTTATGGTGGTCAGGCAGCAATTGCTGGTAACATCATTGTTAGACAAAGAGGTTCTAAACACAATCCAGGTGAAAATGTTTACATGGGTAAAGATCATACTTTACATGCTAAAGTTGAAGGTGTTGTAAAATTTCAAAAGAAAAAAGATAATAAATCTTACGTTTCAATAGTTCCTTTTGAAGCATAATAATTTTTATATGTCATTAATTAAAAACCAGCATTATGCTGGTTTTTTTATTTTATAGATATTAAGTTCTATGCTTTTTTTATAAAATATCTTATGTTTTAAAAAGTAAGATATAATACAAATAGATTTAACTTTTTAAAGCTAAATCTATTTGTATTATTTTAGAAAGTATTTTTTAATCCAGTTTTGATGCTTTTTTTTCAGCTTTTTCTAAATCCAATTGTTGTTTGCGAAGCTTTTCTTCTTTTTTGTGAATCTTTTCTTTCCATTTCAATTCATCGTTAGGACTTAATTTTCCTTTCATTTGACTCTTTTCAAATTTCATCTTTTCCTTGTCGATGTCTTTTCTTTGATCTGCTATTCTTTCTTTCCTTTTCTTTATATCTTTTTTTGCATCTTTTCTTTTCTCTTTAGCTTTTTCATTCTGCTTTAATTCTTTTTCTCTTTCTTTCTCAGCTTTTTCTCTTTTTTTTTCTGCCTTTTCTTTATCTTTTTCCTTTTTTTCAAGTTCTTTTTTAGCTTTTTCATCAGCTTTAAGACGTTCTCTTTCCTCTTTAATTTGCTTTTTTTCTAATTCTAGTTCTTTTTCTGTTTTTACTTTTGTTGTCGAAATGCTATCTACGATTTCTTGTCCAAATGAGAATTGTAAACCAAGAATTAATAGCAATAATACTGTAATTTTAGTTTTCATATATTTTATTTACTTTTATCTTTACAAAGATAGATAAAAGTAAATAAAGATGTATAACGTTAAGATTTCGATTTTAATAGTCTTATTGGTTGGTTTGTTTTCTTGTCGTGATAATGGAGTAGTGCAAACTTTGCCAGAAATAATCAATAATGATGTTGTAAATTCAGTAGGAGAGTTTGATTTTCTACCTTCTAATACAACTGGTGCTGTTTATAGAAAAAGAACTTATACTTTATCTTATTCAGAAGAACATGAACAAGCTGAGTGGATTGCCTATATATTAAAAGCTTCAGATATAAAAGAGGTGGATTTTAAAAGGCCATATTTTGAAATTGACAATAACATTCTAACTGGAGCTGCACATTGGAAAAACTATAAGAAATCGGGTTATAATAAAGGACATTTGTGTCCTGCTGGAGATAGAAGGTCAAATTTTAAAGATTATGAAGAAACATTTTTGACTTCAAATATTACTCCTCAAAAATATGATTTTAATGCTGGTATTTGGAATAGATTAGAACAAAAAGTAAGGTATTGGGCAAAAAAGCAAGAAAGTATTTATGTTGTTACTGGTGGAGTTTTGACAGATGATTTAGAAACTATAGGTTTTGAAAATGTTGCTGTTCCAAAATATTTTTATAAAGTTTTACTGTCTAAAGATCATAAGAAAATGATTGGTTTTTTACTTCCTCACCAAGATTCAAAAAAACCTTTATATAGTTTTATTAAGCCAGTTGATGAAATAGAAAAGATGACTGGTGTTGATTTTTTTCCTTCCCTTGAAGATGATTTAGAAAGTAAATTAGAATCCGATACAAATTATGATAATTGGGATTTTTAATTTAACATTTTTGGTAGTTTTCTTGTAATAGTGAAATGGTTTTATTTTGTAGTATTGTTAATATAGATTCTTTAATTAAAAATTAAAAACAATAGACATGAAAAAATCAATTTTAAGTTTAGATGGTGCAAGCCAATTATCAAAAAGAGAGCAAAAAGGAATAAAAGGAGGTTTGAAAGATTGTATTGATCCGACAACTAATCAATGTAAGTATTATAGTTTATTATGTGCTTTTCCTTGTAGAGTAGAATATTAATTTCGAAATATTTATTATTTTAGATTAATATTCTTACATAATACAAATATGATAAATACTGCTCAAATACTTTTACAGATAAATAATTACAAAAAGGAGAGTGATGAATTTGAGAATCTTTTTCTATCTCATCCTAATTATCCTAGCCTTTATGCAATAACCGATACTTTTGATTTATTGCAGGTAGAAAATGTTGCAGCTAAAGTCCCAAAAGAACAATTTGAACAATTACCAGATTCTTTTCTAGCTGTGGTGAATGATGATATAGTTTTAGTCAAACAACTAAATAACAATATCATTATTGAGAAAGAAAATGAAGGTAAAAAAAAGATTTCTAAAGAGGATTTTCTAATACAATGGAATGGAATTGTTGTTGCTATTGAGCCTAATAGTATAATTGAAAAGAATAAATCAAGTTTGTTTGAAAGCAAATATGTACTACTAGGTTTTTTATTGTTGCTGTTTCTTTTATTGCAATTTCAAAAATTTGATTTATTTTCTATTTTAAATTTTGGAATAACAATAATTGGCTTGTTCTTAAGTATTGTTATTATAGATGAAAAGTTAAATAAATCAGAAGGAGTTATCTCAAAAATATGTTCTTTTAGTGAAAATACTTCTTGTGATTCTGTCATTAAATCGGATAGTGCAAAAATTACTAAATGGTTGGATTTTTCAGATTTACCTATTATTTTCTTTGGAACAAGTTTGTTAGTACTACTCATTAATCAGTCTGCGTTTTCAGTCATAAATTTTCTTAGTATGTTGTCATTGCCAGTCATTGGTTATTCGATATGGTTACAAAAAATTAAGCTAGAAAAGTGGTGTGTTTTATGTTTGGGGATTTCTAGTTTATTAGTATTACAATCAGTTTTGTTTGTTTTCTTTACAAAAGATTTTAATTTTAATTATTTAACATTAGTACAAGCTGCATTATTGGTTTTGCCAATTTGGTTTTTTACCAAACCTTTTTTATTCAGTAAAATAAGATTAGAGAAAGACAATTTAGAGCTTTTAAAGTTCAAGCGAAACTTTTCTATTTTTTCTTCTTTACAAAAACCAGTTGAAGAGCCAGAACAGTTAAAAAAAATGCACAGAATAGAGTTAGGTAATAAAGAAGCAAATGTAGAGGTTAATTTAATACTTAGTCCAAGTTGTGGTCATTGTCATACTGCTTTTAAAGAAGGAATGGAGTTGATAAGTAATTATTCTGAGAAACTTAAATTAGCTATTTTCTTTAATTTGAACCTAGATAATGTCGATAATCCTTATTTATCTGTAGCTAAAAATCTATTACAAATTCATAAAGATTATCCAGAAAAAATTGAAGAAGCCTTATCAGATTGGCATATCGAAAAAATGAATTTAGCGGAATGGACTAATAAATGGAGTCAAAATAAAATTGATTTTGAAGTTAATGAAAAGATTAGGGCACAATATGAATGGTGTTTAGCTAATAATTTTAATTATACACCAGTAAAATTAATAAACTCAAATTTATTTCCAGTTGAATATGAGTTAAAAGAATTAAGGTATTTTATTTCAGAATTAGAAGGATTAAAAGAACCAGAAATGGTTTAAAGAGATTATAGTAATGATAGCCAAAAGCTATTTTGACTTTAAAAGTAAGTGGTTTACAAACAAATTATAACATTTTAATTATGAAAAAATCAATTTTAAATTTGCAAGGCGTTCAAGAATTATCTAAAAATGAAAAAAAGAATGTTAATGGCAGTGTTGCTGGGGCTTGTCGCGGGTTAGGCGAAACAGGTCAAATGTGTTCAACTCATAGTGATTGTACTGGAAGCGGAAATCCCGTTTGCTATAAAGGATGCTGTAATATTTTAGTTTAAATTTTTTTAAGAAGGTATAAGATTTTAGCCAGTTTATAATTATAGACTGGCTAAAATTTTTAAATTTCACTTCTTAAATTAAATCTTAACTTTGAAGCTGAATTTAATTTTTCATGAAATATTTATTGATTGGCTTCTTTTTTCTTTTTACGCTATTTGTAAATGCACAAGAAACACAATTATCAATTAAAGAATATGAGACACTTCAAGACAAATTAAGAATTTTAACGGCTACAAATATTTAGAACAGGGAAAAGTGTTCCCGATAGAATTGCAAGCATCTGCAAGAGTTACATTCGTCCGATAGTTCGTGGCAAGGAAACCAAACAGGTGGAGTTTGGAGCCAAAGTCAACAAAATCCAAATAGATGGAATCAATTTTATTGAACATATCCAATACCGTGCCTTCAATGAGGGAACCCGCTTGCAGAGCAGTGTGTTTTGCGCCCAAAACCTCACTAAGGCGAAAGTGAAAATTGCCATTTATGCCACCAATAAAAACCGAACGTTTACCACTTCAAACAATATCCAAACCGATTTTGTCCGAAAGGGCAAAGCAGGCAAAAACGAAGAACAGCGTAAAATTTTGGCTAAAGAAATCAAAAAAGAACACGCTACCAGATTAGAAGGAAGTTTTGGCAAAAAAAAGGAGTATTACAACCTGAAAAAAATTAAAGCCAAAACACAAAAGAGTGAGATACTTTGGATTTTCTTTGGAATCCATGCAGCCAATGCTCTGGAAATAGGAAGAATTTTTAAAATAGCACTAGAAAAGGCGGCTTAAAAAATAAAAAACAGCCTTGATGGGATAACTATGCCTTGTTGGAAGCAAAAAACCATTTTTTAACCCAAACGGATCTTTGAAAAATATCCAAAAACGAAAATGACCGATTTTGATTTTCAAGATTGGTCATTTTTTTATGTTTTACTCAAAAGGACACTTACTTCTGAATGTGCCTTTAAGAATCTAAAAAAAGATAAGCGGTTCTTTTGAATAGCTTATCTTGTATACTAAGTACTGTAACTTGTACTAGAGGAAGTTGTAGCACTTCCAGGTCCAGCTCCACCAAGGATGTTTCTTGATGTCTTTAACTTCAATTGATAGTTTTTGAAACTTTCAACATTTTTAACTAATACTTTTTTTTATTTTTTTTATTAAAAAAATTATAATTTTCGTTAAACTTGTTTTTAAGAATAATTAGAATCATTTATGATTATAAAATTTAGTGTTTTAAAATATATGTATCTTTGAAAACTTAAAATTTACATATGTATAAATTTTTCTCTCTATTATTTGTTTTTACAATTCAATTAGGTTACACACAAAAATTAAATGATAAAGATTTTTTAATATATCAAGACTTTGTTAGGTTTTACATGAGCTCAAATCATGACAGTGCATTTGTGTATGTTGATAAAATTAAAGTTTCAGATAATTATTCTCATTTAGCATTTGCACATGCAGCAGAAGCTTATCTTCATCAATTAAAAAATGCAGATACTTTAAAATCTACCACCTCTTTTGATAAAGCTTATTTTTACTTCAATAATATTAAGAATAGAAAAGGTATAAAGAGTCTAAAAATTGATATTTTAAATTACCAAGGGCTCACTTATTCTAAGCAAGGAAAGTTAAATTTAGCTATTGAAAAGTATTTAGAGGCAAAACAGATTGCTTTAGAGATAAATGATAACGTACAGTTCGTTAAAATTACTGGGAATATAGCTCTAATTTATGGTAAAGTAGGAAACTATGTTTTAGCAATTAACAGTGCAAAAGAATGTGAAAATTTTATAAATTCTAATGAGAGTTTATTTACAAATGATAAGCTCAATCTAAAAAAAGCTAACACATATATAAATCTTGGATATTTTTACGAAAGTTTTTTTTATCAAAACAAATCACGTTTGAATTTATTAGATTCTTCTGAGTATTATTATAATAGAGCCTTGATATATAGTAAAGATCTTGTTAATATTAAAATCAAATGCCAAATAAATTTATCTAATATTTACATATTAAAAAGAAACCCAAAGAAGGCTGAAAATCTCTATTTAAGCACTTTGATTTTAGCTAAAGAAAATAATCTAGAATCATATATTAGTGTAAATTATAACTTAGGTGATCTTTATTATAATCAAAGTAATTATGATAAAGCCTTAATCCATTTTAAAAAAGTTGATTCACTTTGTCAACTTTATGACTTAAACAGAATGGATCATATTGATTGTATGTTTAGTATGGCTAAAATTTATAATTTTTATAATGATATAAATAATTCTGAAAAATACCTATCCTTATATAACTCTTCGCTAAAGAAAAACATCAGTACACTATTAAAACAGCAAACAGATATAAATTCTAAATTAGCTTCAGAAATTGTAAAAAAGGAGATTTTAGAACTTCAAGAGGAAATTAATTTAAAAAGATATGTTAAGTATTTATACGTTCTTATAGTCATAATTGTTGTTTTAATCCTCTTGTTCTTTTTGTATAAAATTCGAAAAGAAAAAAAATCTGCAAATGAGAGGATTATTAAACTTATTGAAGAATTTAAGAATAAACTTGAAATAAAAAAATCTTCAATTGATGGTAATGAGGAAGTTATTCTTAATAATTCACTTTCAATTGATGAGGAAAAAGAAAATGAGATTATTGATAAATTAAAGAAATTGGAAGACTTAAAGTATTTTTTAAATGCAGATTTTAATTTACAAAAAGTTGCTAAGAAAATAAAAACAAATACAACTTATTTATCATATGTTGTTAATAAAAGAATTGGAAAATCATTTAGTGAGTATTCTAATGAATTAAAAATCAATTATGTAATTGATGAGTTAATTCATAATGTAACCTATAGAAAATATTCAACTCAAGCTATAGCTGAAAGTGTTGGTTTTAAAAATGCAGTTTCTTTTTCTAAATCCTTTAATAAAAGAACAGGTGTTACACCTGCTCAATTTATTAAAAAAATATCTGAAATAGATTAATAATCTGAAGTTTCTATAGGTGGGTCAACCGGTAATGGACCAGTTCCTCCCTCTCCATCAGGTTCATTAGGATTAGTATTTGACTCAATTTCCAACTTTCTTTTTGGATCCCCTTTTCCATAGATTTTATTCAGCTGTTTTTTTGAAATTTTGTTTTCAAAAAAAAATTCCATAGGTGATTTTTTTATTATCATAATATAAAAGTTTATTTGTTATTCAAATTTACTTTTTAATTTTATATTTATTACTCTTTTTATTTGAAGTAGTTATAAAACATCTTTTATTTAGTTTAATGTATTTGTTTTTAATTAGTTATGCGGTAAAATAGCATAAATAATTTATAAATTATTTATGTTATAATTTATAAATTGTAATTATATGCTCTTTTTCTGTCTCATTTTTTATAACATATTTGTTTCAAATAAATAGAATACTATTTGTATGAAAGCAATTATCAAAAAATATTTAGAAATTAATAATTATAAAAATGAGTGTAATGATTTTGAGAATCTTTTTTTATCTCATCCAAATTATCCTAGCTTATATGCTGTAACCGATACATTTGATTTATTACAAATAGAAAATGTAGCTGCTAAAGTTCCAAAAGAACAATTTACTGAATTGCCTAATTCATTTTTAGCGATAGTGAGTGATGATATAGTTTTGGTTGCTAAAGAAAATACCAGTATGACTATCGAAAAGGAGAAAGTAGGAAAAAAGAAAGTTTTAATCAACGACTTTTTAAATGACTGGAACGGAATTGTTATTGCAATAGATACAAAAAACATTCCTAAGAATAAAACAGCAATAAACTTTTTTAAAAACAAATACATAGTATTAGTAGTGTTTTTATTATTACTAGTAATGCTACAATTTGAAAAATTAGATTGGTTATTTCTTTTAAATTTTAGTTTCAGTTTAATTGGCTTTCTTTTGAGTGTATTTATAATAGATGAGAAAATAAATAAAACAGATGGAGTTGTATCTAAAATATGTTCGTTCAGTGAAAAAACTTCTTGTGATTCAGTAATTAAGTCTAATGATGCAAAGATTACAAATTGGCTAGACTTTTCAGATTTACCCATCGTTTTTTTTGCAATTAGTATTTTAATGATAGTATTTAATCTAAATTCTTTTTTAGTCATTAATCTTGCTAGTGTTTTCTCTTTACCTATTATTGCTTATTCCATATGGTTGCAAAAAGTAAAACTGAAGAAATGGTGTATACTTTGTTTAGGTGTGTCTTTTGTTCTTATTTCACAATCAGTTCTCTTTTTTGTTTTTGGAAAACAAATCCTGTTTGATTACAGTTCAATTATAATTCCAATTTTGTTGGTAATATCTTTGTGGATTTTTATAAGACCTATAGTATTTAGTACGGTTATATTAAAAAAGAATAACCTAGATTTAATTAAATTTAAGCGAAATTTTTCCATATTTAATTCCTTATGCAAAGATGTTATTGATGAAGAAAAATTAAATTCTTTACAAAAGATAGAAATAGGGAATAATGACGCAGCTGTAACGCTTGGTTTAATATTAAGTCCAAGCTGTGGACATTGTCATACGGCTTTTAAAGACGGATTACAATTACAGAAATTAAACCCAATTAAGTTGAAGTTAGAAGTCTTTTTTAACTTAAATCCAGATAACGGAGAAAATCCATATTTTTCAATAGCAGAAAATCTATTACAAATAAATAAAGATTACCCAGAAAAGATAGAGGAAGCTCTTTCGGATTGGCATATTAAAAATATGGACTTATATCAATGGAAATTAAAGTGGAAGCAAAAAGACATTGAATATACTATTGAAAAAGCCTTGAGAAGACAATATGAGTGGTGTTTAATCAATGAGCTTAATTACACACCTATTAAGTTAATTAATAATAAATTGTTTCCTAGTGAATATACTATAGAGGAATTGAAATATTTTCTGTCAGAATTAGAAGATGAACTAAAACCACAAATGGTTTAAAGATATTGTTGCAACGATAGTCAAAAGCTACATTTGACTTTAAATGGATGTAGTTTATAAACAAATTATAATATTAAATTATGAAAAAATCAATTTTAAACCTTCAAGGTGCACAAGAGCTATCTAAAAAAGAGCAAAAAAGTGTTAATGGAGGTAGAAGAGCTTGTAATTTGAATTTACCAAATGCAGGTTGTGGATCAAATGAATGTTGTTCTAAAGGAATTTGTTATCCATATGGTACTCCAGGGCATTTATGTACTTATTATCCAGAAATATAATAATTAAATTATGAAAAAATCAATTTTAAATTTAGTAGGTGCTCAAGAATTATCTAAAAATGAGCAAAAAAACGTTAATGGTGGAAAACAATATTGTGGACCAACATTTGATGGATATGCTTCATGTCCAACTGGTACATGTTGTATGAGAAATGGGGCTTTTTCAGACAAAGGTGTTTGTGAACCATGTCTAATATTTTAATTTAACATTTTACTGTCTAGAAATTTTATTCTAGACAGTTTTTATATTATCTACAATTTATAAAAAGACAATCTAAAAAGAAAGATTTAAACCTTTCTTTTTATTATTTTTGAATAAAATCTAAACAAACTTTTGAAAAAATTTCCTTATTACATACAAACAGAAAGTAAAGACTGCGGGCCCACTTGCTTAAAGATTATTGCCAAACATAATGGCAAGGTACTAAATACACAAATGCTTCGCGAACTTTCTGAAACTACTAGAGAAGGGAGTAATCTTCTTACTTTAAGTGATGCAGCAGAAAGCATAGGTTTTCGATCATTAGGTATAAAGATTTCTTTAGAGAAATTAGAAGAGGCACCGCTTCCTTGTATTCTGCATTGGAACAAAAACCATTATGTAGTTTTATATAAAATTAAAAAAGGTAAATATTATATATCTGATCCTGCTATTGGTTTAATTGAATATACTGAAAAAGAATTCTTAAAGTTTTGGATTGGTAATAATGCAGATGAAACCACCGAAGAAGGTATAGCTTTATTATTAGAACCAACTCCTAAGTTTTACGAATCGGAGTTTGATAGTAATAAAGATGAAGATGGAAAAACTAAGTTTGGTTTTAATTTATTGTCCAAATATATCTATCGTTATAAATCTTTTGTTATTCAGCTAGCTATTGGTTTGCTTGCTGGGAGTTTATTACAGTTAATAACACCTTTTTTAACGTTAAATGTTGTTGATATTGGTATAAAAAATCAAAATATTCACTTTGTCTATTTAATGTTATTAGCTCAATTGTTTTTGTTTTTTGGAAAAACTGCACTGGAGTTAATAAGAAGTTGGATTTTATTACACTTATCTACACGAATTAATATTGCTTTAATTTCCGATTTTTTTATCAAATTAATGAATCTTCCTATTTCTTATTTTGATGTAAAAATGACAGGAGATATTATGCAAAGAATAAATGACCACCATAGAATTGAAAGAATTTTAACAACTTCTTCTCTGAACGTCCTTTTTTCTTTTTTTAATATGATTATAATGGGTGGAATTTTAGCCTATTTTAATTTAATTATTTTCATGGTTTTCTTTGCAGGAAGTGTTTTGTATTTTTTATGGGTTATTTTATTTTTAAAGCGAAGAGAAAAATTAGATTATAAACGTTTTGCAGAAGTTTCTCAAGAGCAAAGTAAGGTTATTGAATTAATTAACGGAATGCAAGAAATAAAACTTCACAATGCGGAAAAGCAGAAGCGTTGGGGTTGGGAATACATTCAGGCAAGGTTGTTTCGAGTTTCTTTAAAGAGTCTTGTTTTAGAACAAACACAAGGAATAGGGTCTAATTTTATTAACGAACTTAAAAATATTGTTATCATATTTTTATCAGCTAAATTGGTTATAGATGGTTCAATTACTCTAGGTATGATGATGGCCATCACAAGTATTGTAGGTAATTTGAACGGACCAATTATTCAATTAATTGGATTTATTAGAGAATTGCAAGATGCTAAAATTTCATTAGCTAGATTATCTGAAATACATGAAATGAAAGATGAAGTTGAAGATGAACATGAAAAAACTAAAGATATTCCAGAAAATGATATTATTATAAAGGACTTGTCATTTCGTTATCCAGGTTCAGATGTATATGTGTTAGATCAATTAAATTTAACTATTCCTGCTAAAAAAATTACTGCCATTGTAGGAACAAGTGGTAGTGGAAAGACAACCTTAATGAAACTTTTGTTAAAATTCTATGAGCCTCAAGAAGGAGACGTGCTAATTAACAAAACTTCATTGAAAAATATCTCACAAAAAGCATGGAGGAATCATATAGGTTCTGTAATGCAAGAAGGTTATATTTTTAGTGATACAATTGCTAACAATATTGCAGTTGGAGTAGATATTATTGATAAAGAACGATTGCAGTATGCTGCAGACGTTGCTAATATTAAAGAGTTTATAGATGACTATCCTTTGCGATACAATACAAAAATAGGATCAGAAGGAGTAGGTATGAGTACAGGTCAAAAGCAACGTATGTTAATTGCAAGAGCCGTTTATAAAAACCCAGAAATGCTATTTTTTGATGAAGCTACAAGCGCATTAGATGCGAATAACGAAAAAGAAATAATGGAAAAACTAAATATTTTTTTCAAAGATAAAACAGTATTAGTTATTGCACATAGATTAAGTACAGTTATGAATGCTGATAAAATTGTAGTTTTAGAAAAGGGAAAAATTATTGAAACAGGAACTCATGATGAATTGGTAGCTCAAAATGGAAGTTACTTTAAATTGGTTAAAAATCAGTTGCAATTAGGAAATTAGATAAAGAAAATAAATAAAAGAAAAATAGAACGTAGATTTAAATAAGTGAAAATTTTTAAAACATGTAAAGTCTGTGTTCCAATACTATAAATGTTATTTTAAGATAAAAAGATATAATGCCAAACGAAACACAAGATAATCGACTTCCAGCTTCTGATATAGAACTTAGAAGCGAGCAAGTACAAGAGATACTTACAAAAGTTCCACATTGGATGATAAGATGGGGAAACTTAGTTATTCTAATTATTTTGATGTTAGTGCTATTGTTTTCTTACTTTATTAAATATCCAGATATTAATACGGCTCAAATTATAGTTACTACTGCAATTCCACCTGAAAAATTAATGGCTCGAACATCTGGAAGAATTGAATCAATTTTAGTAAATGACAATAGTGTTGTGCAAAAAGGCACCCCTTTAGCTGTTATTGAAAATTCAGCAAATTATGAGGATGTTTTTTTATTAAAAAGTATCACAGATACTATTCAAATTAACAGAACACCTTTTCCTTTTCAAAAATTGCAATTTACACAATTAGGAGATGTGGAAAACGCATATGCACTTTTTCAAAAAGAATATAGTGCCAATGATTTGCAGAAACTTTTAAAGCCTTACCAAGTAGAATCTAGTGCTCAAGGTTTTGAAGCTAGTCAGTTAAAAGAAAGACTTACTTTATTAGAATCTCAGAAAAGTATCAATCAAGCTGAACTAGATCTCGAAAAAAGTCAATTAGATAGACAAGAAAATTTGTTTAGGAAAGGGGTTATTGCAGCTCAAGAATTTGAAAAATTTAAGCTTACCTATTTACAATCCCAAAAGAATTATAAAAATCTATTAAGTTCTATTTCTCAATTAAAATCTTCTTTAAACGAATTAAATAGAAGTAGTAAAACTACTAAAATAAATTCTACCAAAGATGCAGTTAACTTAGAGAGAAATGTATTACAATCCTTTTTTCAATTGAAAAAAGCGATTAAAGATTGGGAATTGAATTATGTATTAAGAACTTCTATGGAAGGAAGAGTTTCTTTCTTACAGTTATGGGCAGCAAATCAAACAGTTTCAACAGGAGATCAAGTTTTTTCAGTAGTGCCTATTAATGAAAAAGTATATATAGGTAAATTAAAAGCTTTAGCACAAAATTCAGGAAAGATTAAAAAAGGGCAAACAGTAAATATTAGATTGGCCAATTTTCCAGATAGTGAGTATGGAATTGTAAAAGGAATAGTAAATAATATTTCTGCGACACCTGATATAGAGGGTAATTTATTGATAGATGTAGCCTTGCCTAATGGACTAGAAACTTCATACGATAAGAAAATTGTTTTCCAACAAGAAATGACAGGAACAGCAGATATTGTTACTGAAGATTTAAGGTTAATAGAACGATTGTTGTATCAGTTTAGAGATATGTTTAAGAGGTAACTCTACCACTCATTTACTTTATTAGCATCAAGTTTTACGAAGATAAATAGCATTATTGTAAATGCCCATAAACTAGAACCTCCATAAGAGAAAAAGGGAAGAGGTACACCTATTGTTGGGAAAAGTTTAATTAGCATAGCAATGTTTACAAAAAAATGGGCAAACAAGTATGTCGCGACACAATACCCATAAACTCTACTAAATTTTGTTTTTTGTTTTTCGGCAAGAGCTATGATTCTTAAAAACAGCGTTACAAAAATAATGATTACCAGCGTGCTACCTATAAAACCCCATTCTTCACCAACTGTAGTAAAAATATAATCAGTATGTTGTTCAGGAACAAAACCACCTTTGGTTTGTGTGCCTTCTAAAAAACCTTTTCCAGTTAATCCACCTGAACCTATAGCAATCATTGATTGGTTTAAATTGTAGCCTTCTTTTTTTATATCAACATCTTCGCCTAATAGAACATCAATTCTATCTTTTTGATGCGATTCTAAAACTGTATTGTAAACATAGTTTACTGAAAAAACGAAACCAGAAATAATGATAAAAACAAAGGTATAAAGAATTGGATTTCGGCTCATTCTTCGGCTTCTTAAGTAATAAATTAACATAATTATTGCTATGCAAATCATAATGTACTTAGGATCTATTTTAAGCGCAACAAAGAAAAGTATAATGGCACTAAAACCCGAAAACAAATACCATCCTGGTAAACCTTCTCTATTTAAGACAAAAATTAATGATAAAAATATCATCGCACTACCAGCATCAGGTTGTAATAATATTAAAAGTACAGGTAAAAGAATGATACCAAAACCAATTAATTGGTGTTTGACATTCTTTAAATTAATTTGTGGAAAACTCAAATACTTGGCTAGTAATAAAGCAACTCCTGTTTTAACAAATTCTGAAGGTTGAAATCCAAATCCACCCAATTTATACCAATTAGTTTGTCCTTTAATAGTAGAACCAAACGCGAAGAGACCTAATAATAAAAAGATTCCTAAACCATAAAAAACAAAGGAAAATCGTTCAAAAATTTTGGCGTCTAAAAAAAGTAAAATAAAAATTAAGGGTATACTCAATATGATAAAGAGCATTTGTCTTCCGTATATTTGTTTGGTATCAAAAATGGAAGTAACCTCTGGAGGTAAAGAAGCTGAATAAATGGTTAGCCAACCCATAATTACCAAAGTGAGATATAATAAAATTGTAAGCCAATCTATGTTCCCTATGCTTTTCCCTCTCATTTAATTCGTTTCTTCTTCTTTTAATGTTAAACTCGCTTTAGTATTGTCTAATGTTATGGTTTCAGTAAATCGTTGATAAATGATATTTTCGATTTTCTTGTATTCATCCTCTAATGATCCATTTAACATTCTAGTTTCTAAATCAGTTCTTGTGATTTCTCCATTAACATATTTTTCAATCATTAATGTAGCTATTGGGCCAGCCCATCGATTTCCCCAATACCCATTTTCAACAAAAACTGCTATTGCAATAGTAGGATTTTCTTTAGGAGCAAAGGCTACAAATATAGAATGATCTTTTAATTGATACGTTTTTCCAGCTACTCTGATTTTGTTTTCAGAAGTTCCCGTTTTCCCACAAATTTGCATGTCTTTCACTTTTAAACTAGATGCGGTACCTTTATTGTAAACATCTGCCAAGCCCTCTATAACAGGTTCAAAATGTTTAGAATCAACAGTTGAGATATTCTTAGTAGTATATTTTTTATCTAGTGGCTTATCTTTTATTTTTTTTACAATATGTGGAGTAAAAAAATAACCTTTATTTGCAACAACTGCCATCATGTTAGCCAATTGAAGTGGAGTAGTTAAAACTTCTCCTTGGCCAATACCATTAGAAATTATTGTAGAACCTCTCCAACCACCATTAGGATAAATTCTCTCATATGTTTTAGAAGTAGGAATGTTTCCTTTTTTTCCAATAGGTAAGTCAGTACCCATATAATTACCAAGACCAAAACTTTTAACATGGTCAGCCCAAACATCAACACCTTTTGATGAATTTTTAAATTTATCAATAGTATTTCTATAAACACTACAAAAATAAGTATTACAGGATTGATAAATTCCATTATTTAATTTCGACAAACCAGAATCATGACATTTCATAAAGCGACCACCTCCATAAGAAAATCCGTGATGGCAAATAAACCCTGTTTCTGTATTGATTACTTCTTCTTGAAGTCCAATTAATCCCGTTAAAATTTTAAAAGGAGAACCAGGAGGATATTGAGCTAGAAGACCTCTGTCAAATAAAGGATTAGCAATGGAATCATAATATAAAGCGGTATAGTTTTTTGATCGTTGTCTACCTACAAGCAATGCTGGATCGTATGTAGGAGCAGATACAAGTGCTAAAATTTCACCCGTTCTAGGTTCTATGGCAACTATTCCACCACGTTTGTTAACCATTAATTCAGTTCCATATTTTTGTAACTCATAATCAATAGTTAGTGTCAAGTCTTTTCCTTGTTGTGATAAAGTGTCAAACTTACCTTCTTTATAAGGACCAATAACTTTATTATATTTATTTCTCAATAAGTATTTTACTCCTTTTACACCTCTTAATATGTCTTCATATTCTTGTTCGACACCTTGTTTGCCTATCAAATCTCCACTATTATAGTAAGGATTTTTTTTGATAATAGCTTCATTAACTTGAGTGATAAAACCAAAGATATTAGCTCCAAATGTTACTTGATAATCTCTTAAAGCTCTTTTCTGAGTATAAAATCCTTCAAATTTTCTTTCTTTTTCTTGAAATGCAGCATATTCTTTTTTGTTTAATTGAGAAAGAAAAACAGAAGGTAATCTTGGACTATAAACAGTTGCTTTTTGTATTTTTTTAATAAATTCTTCCTTATCTATTTTTAATAAATTACAAAAGTCTAGTGTGTCAAAATTCTTTATTTCTCTAGGGATTACCATGATGTCATAAGAAGGTTGATTGGCCACTAATAATTTTCCATTTCGATCATATATATAACCTCTTTCAGGAAAATCAAAAACCTTTTTTATGGCATTATTTTCAGATTGTAATTTTAGAGAATCATCAATTATTTGCAAATAGAATATGCGTGCAATCAAAATTATTGCCACAACAATTATAACAGATGGTAAAACAATTTTTCTCATCGTTTACTAGGTTTAATAAGGTAAATTATCAGCAAACAAACAATAAATGAAAGCAAAGTTGAAAATAGAGCCCTTGTTATTATTGTAAAAATTAAAGTAAATCTAAAGTACTCAAAGGAAAACAATATAAAATGATGAATGAAAATAGCGAGTAAAATATAAGAGACTCTTTCAGATGAAATTTTATCAGCTATTTTAACAGTTTGGTATTCATAACTTATTCCAAATGCAAAGCGAAATAAATTAGGTCTTATAAAAGCAAGAACAGTACATGCCATAGCATGAATTCCTCCAGAATTGCTAAACATATCAATAATTAATCCTAAAAGAAAACTACTTATTAATAAAATGTTTTTATTTCCATTTACAGGAAATAATAGTATAAATAAAACATAAGGATATGGGTTTGCATATCCATACATATTGATGTTGTTGAAAAGGATTACTTGCAAAAAGATAAGTAATACAAAACGAATTATATTTAGAATGTTGTTATTCAATTTATTTAGCTAATGTTTCTTTTTCTAATTTTTGTTTTTCTTCTTTGTGAGAATTGCTAATTATATATACATAACCTAATGCTGTCATATCGTTAAATAATCTTACATTTATGGTATAATAGTTGGTTTTTGTATCAATAAACACCTTATCTATTTTTCCTATTGGTATGTTTTCTGGGAAGATATCTGAATCTGCTCCAGTAACGATAGAATCTCCCTTTTTGATATTAGCCAATCTTGGTACATCAATTAATTGAATATAACCTACATTTTTTCCATCCCAATTTAAGGAACCAAAATGATCGGAATTTTTTATTTTAGCATTGATTTTTAATCTTGTATTTAAAATGCTAATTATTGTAGCATAATTTTTTGATGTTTTTTCAATAATACCAACAATTCCTTTTTCATTTACAACGCCCATACTACTTCTTATACTGTCTTTTTCACCTGCATTTATCGTTAAATAATTTTCTTTAGTATTATAGGAGTTTTTAATTACTTTAGCTTTTTTAACTGTATAAAATAAGGCTTCATTAAACTTAAGTTTTTTAAACTTAAGAACAGTATCTTTCTTATTGAATAATAGCTCTTTTAGTCTTGCATTTTCTTCTGCTAAAATTTCATTTTTCTCTTTTAAGCTTAAATATTCATTTATAGAATTAATATTTTTATAAACTCCTCCTGTTAAATTATTAGCGCTATTTATATATTCACTTCTATGAAAAGAGTGTGATTTAATAATTAGCGCAAATGAAATACCCAAAAGCAGCAAAAACAGCAATTTGTAGCTGTTTTTTATAAAGAAATAGAGTATTTGCTGCATGAATTATTTTTATTTTATAAGGATGCTTTTGTATTTATTTAGATTTTTTAATGCTATTCCTGTTCCTCTTACTACAGCTCTTAAAGGATCTTCTGCAATATAAACAGGTAAATCAGTCTTTATGGAAATACGTTTATCAAGGCCTCTTAACATGGAACCACCACCAGCAAGATAAATACCTGTATTGTAAATATCAGCTGCTAATTCTGGAGGAGTTTGTGATAATGTTTCCATTACAGCATCTTCAATTCGTTGTATAGATTTGTCAAGTGCTTTAGCAATTTCACGATAAGAGATGTCAACTTGTTTTGGCTTTCCTGTTAATAAATCTCTACCTTGTACTTGCATTTCTTCTGGTGGGCTATCTAAATCTTCAGTAGCTGCACCTATTTGAATTTTAATTTTTTCAGCAGTAGTTTCTCCAACAAATAAATTGTGTTGGGTTCTCATATAATAGATAATATCATTGGTAAACACATCACCAGCAATTTTAACTGATTTATCACAAACTATACCTCCTAATGCTATAACAGCAATTTCGGTAGTTCCTCCACCAATATCAACAATCATATTTCCTTTTGGCTGCATGATGTCTACACCAATACCTATCGCAGCAGCCATAGGCTCATGTATTAAATAAACTTCTTTTCCATTTACTCTTTCACATGATTCCTTTACTGCTCTCATTTCAACTTCAGTAATACCAGAAGGAATACACACAACCATTCTCAGAGCAGGTGTAAAGAGTCTTTTCTTTAATGCTGGAATACTTTTAATAAGCATGCTTATCATTTTTTCAGAAGCATCAAAATCAGCAATTACACCATCCTTAAGCGGACGTATGGTTTTTATGTTTTCATGAGTTTTACCTTGCATCATATTGGCCTCTTTACCAACGGCTATAATTTTTCCAGTTATTCGGTCTCTAGCAACGATAGAAGGACTGTCTATGACTACTTTGTCGTTGTGAATGATTAAGGTATTTGCTGTACCAAGGTCAATTGCGATGTCCTCAGTCATGAAATCAAAAAATCCCATATGCTTTTTTAGGGTTTTGTGTTAGTAAAATATTCGTGTTCTACAAATGTAATAAAATTAATGTTTAAAATGACGTGTTCCAGTAAATACCATCGACACATTATTTTCATTACAATATGTTATACTTAATTCGTCTTTAATTGATCCACCAGGTTGAATAACAGATGTAATACCTGCCTTGTTTGCAATTTCTACACAATCTGGAAAAGGGAAAAAGGCATCACTAGCCATAACAGCTCCTGTTAAATCAAATTCAAATGAAGTTGCTTTTTCAATAGCTTGTTTTAAAGCATCTACTCTTGAAGTCTGACCAGTTCCTGAAGCACATAATTGTTTGTTTTTTGCTAAAACAATAGTGTTTGATTTAGTGTGTTTGCAAATTTTAGAGGCAAAAATTAAATCGTCAATTTCTTCTTCTGTTGGATTTGTATGGGTAACGTTTTTTAAGTGTTGTTTAGTATCTGTAATATTGTCTTTATCTTGTACAAGTATTCCATTTAGGCAAGTTCTTACTTGTTTTGTTGGTAATTCAACATCATTTATTACTAATAAAATTCTATTTTTCTTTTCTTCTAATAAGTCAATAGCATTTTTATCGAAAGAAGGAGCAATAACTACTTCGCAAAATAAATTATGAATTTCTTCAGCAGTTGCTAAATCAATATTTCCATTTGCAATTAGAACACCACCAAATGCTGAAGTTGGATCACCAGCTAAGGCATCTAAATAAGCTTCTTTCATCGTGCTTCGTGTTGCAATTCCACAAGCGTTATTGTGCTTTAAAATGGCAAATGTAGGAGCGTCATTTTTGAATTCGTTCATTAAATTTACTGCAGCATCAACATCTAATAAGTTGTTATATGATAGTTCTTTTCCATTTAATTTAGTAAACATTTTGTCAAATTCCCCAAAGAAGAACCCTTTTTGATGTGGATTTTCGCCATAACGTAAAGTCTCACCATTTGTAACACTTGTTTTAAAATACGTTTCGTCTGTATTAAAATAATTAAAAATAGCGGTATCATAATGAGAGGAAACATGAAATGCTTTTGTAGCTAATACTCTGCGTTGTTCTATAGTAGTAGCACCATTTCCTTGTGTGTAAAAATCTAAAAAAGATGCATATTCTTCTACAGAAGGAACTATTACAGTGTCTTTGAAGTTTTTTGCAGCAGCTCTAATTAATGAAATTCCTCCAATGTCTATTTTCTCAATAATATCCGCTTCACTTGCTCCAGAAGCAACTGTTTTTTCAAAAGGATATAAGTCAACTATTACTAAATCTATTTGTGGAATGTTATATTCTTCCATTTGAGCCACATCTGTAGTATTATCTTGACGGTTTAAAATTCCACCAAATACTTTAGGATGCAATGTTTTTACTCTTCCTCCTAGAATAGAAGGATAATCAGTTACTTCTTCTACTGGAACAACTGGAATTCCTAATTCTTTAATGAAAGCTTCTGTTCCACCTGTTGAATAAATTGTAACCTGATTTTGGTGAAGTGCTTTTACAATTGGCTCTAATCCAGTTTTATCAAATACTGAAATTAAGGCAGAAGTAATTTTTTTTGTTGTGCTCATAGTGTGTGTCGTGTTGTTATTGTTAATAAAATCAATTTTTTAATCGAATTTATTTGGATATGGTTTTTCGTTTTGCAAAAGTAGTTATACTTATTAAAACTTTCAACAATTATGAACACAGAAAAAAAGATTTTATTAATAAAATAGATTATAACGCTAATTTCAATATTATTTAGTGAAAATCTAGTAAGAACTATTCGATTTTTCGCAATTCTACTCTTCTGTTTAAAGCTCTATTTTCTTCTGTATTGTTCTCTTTAATAGGTTTAGTATCACCAAATCCTTTGCTTTTTAATCGAGTACTACTTATACCTTTATTAACTAAATAATCAAGGATGCTCTTAGCTCTTAATTCAGAGAGTTGTATGTTATATTGTTTGTCTCCAGTATTGTCAGTATGTCCTTCTATGCTAATTTTTAATTTTGGATTTTCTGTTAATAGTTTGAAAATCTCATCTAATATTGGTTTAGACTCTGGCTTTATTTCAGTTTTGTTTGTGTCATAATTAATATATAAAGCAATCATACCATTTTCATCAAGAGAAAGCTTCATATCATCTGCTTTAATTAGTTGTGATGTTATCTCAATAGCTTTGGTTTTAAGAATAGCGACATGTAAACTTGCATTATCATCAGATTCGTTTAACTGAATCCAGAAATTCTGATTATTTTGTCTAATGACATAGGTCCAAGTTTTAGAAAAGCCTTGAAAACCATATGCATTAGCTTTTAAACCATAATCAGTAATTGGATGCAAATCTTCATTTTTATTGATAGCTTCCAAAGGCACTTTACCTTCAAAAACTTTAACGGCACCAGCATCAGTAAAAACTTTATCTAAATTTTTAGTTAGTTCAAGTGCAGAAAAAGATTTGTTTATACTAGGAATAATTCTCCCAAAGAATAAATTGCCTTCTGGAAGCACAAAACTATTTTCAACCCAAAAACGAATAGATTCATAATCTCTATTCTCCTTATGTGAATATTCATATCCAGTTGGAAGACTATAAAAGGGAATTTCTGTAATTTTAAAATTACTAAGAGGAATTTTAGTAATGTCAAAATTAGAATTTTCAGTATCAGAAGTTATATTTTCTTCTATAATTTCGGTATTAATGTTAGTTTTAACGTCTTTAGTATCGTTTGTGTCTTTAGTATCTTTGCAAGAAATTAAAGAGAAACCAATGATTAATACAAATAAATATCCTTTTTTCATGTTGTTTGTTTTTTAATTAGTTGTCAACGTTTTAAAGCTAAAAAAATGCATAAAGCATTACAAAAATAGATAAAATTCAGAAAAAAAGAATAATTATTTTAGGACGGGTCACAACCATTAATCATCAATCATTACTTCATCCTTACTTGCTTCTTACTTCCAATCAAAGGTTAATCAAAGGTTAGGATACTAGGAACAAATAGTATGAAAACCAAAATAATCTTTCTCCATTTATTTTGTAACATTTTTTCCATTCACTCTACTAATAAGATAATCAAACTGTATTATGTTATTATATCTTCGATTACTAAAAGAAAGTTTAAGCTTTGCGCTCAATGCATTGCGGAATAACAAATTACGAACCTTATTGTCGCTTTTAGGAGTGACAATTGGGATTTTCTCTATTATAGCTGTTTTAGCTGCTGTAGACTCTATGGATAAAAAAATTAAAGAAGATTTAAGTGATATGGATTTAAATACCGTTTACTTAATTCGTTTTTCTTTTGGTCCTTCAGAAGTACCTCGATGGAAAAGAGAACAATTTCCTGATGTAACTTATGAGGAATATGAATACATTAGACGTTCGGTAAATAATATTGATAAAATGTCTTTTAATCTTTTTACACGAAATGAAAATATTAAATATGAAGACAAAACGGTCAATTCCATTCGTGTAAAACCTTCAACAAATGAGTTTATAGATATTGAGCCTATAAAAGTACAGTCGGGTCGTTTTTTTAATGAATCCGAATCTAATTCTGGTGCTCCAGTAATTGTAATTGGGAGTGAAGTAGCAACAGGTCTTTTTGGAGATTTAGATCCATTAGGTAAAAAAATTAGATTATATGGTCAAAAATTAACCGTTATAGGAGTGTTAAAAAAGCAAGGACAGTCTACTTTTGGAGATAGTGGCGATGTAGCAGTTTTTTTTCCAGTTAATTTTTTAAGAAGAATGTATGGGGATAATAATAAAGCAATTACTCCAGCTATTTTAATTAAACCTCAAAAAGGGATTGATATGGATGAGTTTAAAGCAGAATTAACTCAAAAATTACGCACTTTTAGAAGTATCAAACCTGGAGAAATTAATAATTTCTTTATCAATGTGCTATCGGGGTTTACCGATTTTATAGATAGTATTATTGGACAAATGAATATGGTAGGTTGGGGAATAAGCTTCTTTTCACTTTTAGTAGGTGGTTTTGGAATAGCAAATATTATGTTTGTTTCTGTGAAAGAGAGAACCAATCTTATAGGAATTCAAAAAGCATTAGGAGCAAAAAATAAATTCATACTATTTCAATTTTTATTTGAAGCTGTTATTTTATCTTTAATAGGTGGTATAGTAGGAATGCTTCTCGTTTGGTTATGTGCTTTAGGATTAAGTGCAGCTTTAGATTTCGAATTTGTTTTAAGTACTAAAAATTTATTAATAGGTAGTGGCTTAGCTACATTTATTGGTTTAGTTTCAGGTATTATTCCAGCGATTTCAGCGTCCAAATTAGATCCTGTTGAGGCAATACGAACAGGAATATAAAAAAATATAGAATTTAATTAACAAAGAAACGCTTGGATTTCCAAGCGTTTCTTTGTTTTATCTCTTCATTGTAAAGTGAGCTTTAAACGTTCTGTTTTGATCTTTGTATTTATAATCAACAACAAACCAATAATCGGTAGAAGGCAAAGGTGTTCCATTATATGTTCCGTCCCAACCTATTCCGTTTGGTGCTATTTGTTTGATTAATTTACCATAGCGATCAAAAATAGAAATTAAAGCCTCTGGATTATCTTTTAAATCATAAATATTCCATCGGTCATTATAGCCATCTCCATTAGGAGTAAAAAATTTAGGATATTTAATTACAGTAAATGTTAGTGTTCTGTCTCCACAATTTCCATAAACATCATTGACTGTTATTGTGTGGTCTCCAGAACTTACATCAGCAAAAATGTTACTTTCTTGAAAAGCACCATCGTCTAATTGATATTCATAATTTCCGAATCCATTTATGATATTCACAGTCGCAACTGCAACTTCTTCAAAAGTATCTGTTACGATTACTTCAGCTATAGCTGTACTAGATTGAGTAACTTCAACTGTTGTAGGGTTATAAGAACAATCGGGCGCATTTTCTGGTATTAATTTAATTGGAACAACATCATAAATGCCTATTGCTTCTGCTACATATTGAAAGCCAGTTCCCATAAGCGTTCCGTTCAAATACCATTCGATATTATAATTACTACTATTAAGATTACTATCTTGTATTACTTCTAAAACGGTGGTTTGTTCTACTGTTCCAGTTTCAGGATTAACACAAATGATACCATCTTCTACAGAAAAGATAGCTCTTGGATAAACTGTAAACTGAAAATGTGTTTCGTCATTACAATTTACATTATCAGTTGCTTCCGCATATACCCAAATATCAAAAGTTTGATTAGGTGATAATGCTTCAACTGAAAATGTATAATCATTTGGATTAATTAAATCCGTAGGATTTCCTCCTGGTTGACTAAAGTAATTAACGTTGTAAGTTGTGGCTGTTAATGTTGGTAATGTGAATTCACCACAATAATTAGTACCGTTAATAGCTGAAAAATCAATTGAGTATGTGTTTAAATCGGGTGTTTGTGAAATAGTTACAATAAAACTTTTTTCTTCTGTACAAGGGAAACGATCACCATTACTAGCAAAAACATAAATGGTTTGTGTAGAAGTGATTGTGTAATTACTTGGACTAATCAAATCTGCTGGGTTTCCACCAGGTTGTGAATAATAATTAATTGTATAATTGTCAGGAAATGACGGATTATGTGTAAGTGTTTCCAAAGTGTAAGAATCACAGTTTGCAATATTATTATAATCGGGTAAACCAATGTAATTGTAGTAAACAGTAAATGGAATGTCTCGAAAACAACCCGTATTTGGATCTATGTTGTAAATGTAAAATGTTTTTGTTTCTTCAAAAATCATCGTAGGGTTTACTAAAGTTCCAGTAGCATTAGGACCAGTATAAAAAGCTCCATTTATTGGATTTGCTAAGGAATAAGAGTTACAATAGTATAAATCTCCAACTGTATCAACTGGCGGTAATGGATTAATAGTTATAGTAAACGAATTCTCATTATCACAACCAGCAGAATTTGCAGGCGTGTAAACATAATAAGTGCCTGGTGGATAATTATTGCCAGTCAAATCGATTATAGTTCCAGCATTTAACATCGTTCCAGTGCCATTTGGTGCAGTAAAATAATTTCCATTAGTAAGTGCTGGTAAAATATAATAGTCACAAGCTGTTACATCGTTTGGATTATCTACTGGAGGAACAGGTAATATAGTTACATCAAAAGACATATTATCAGTACAATTGGGAGCTGTACTTGTATTGGCATAAATATAAATAGTTTGTGAGGTTGTAATAGAAGTTTGTGCTGGAATTATTGTTCCAGTTCCCATTGGACCTGTATAATAATTACCTGCATCTAAAACAGGTAAAGTATAACTACCACAAGCAGTTTGATTACCAACATTGTTTATAATATAAATGGTAAAATTCGTACTATCGCTACAGCCATTTACATCTGGTCCGTTTGTAATTGTTATGGTTTGTGTAGTTGTAATAGCATCTCCTGCATTTAAAGGACTTCCTTGGGCGTTAAAATAGCTCCCATTAGTCAAAGGTTGCAACGTATAACTTACACAAGTAGTAACATCACTTAAAGAATCTACAGGAGGTAATGGATGGATAATTAAAGGGAAGGCTTCTTCTTTACAAAATGTTCCATTAACTTCAGCATAATAATATATTGTTTGATTAGTTGTGATTATTGTTCCGCTTGGAATAAGAACATTGGAAATAGTGTTTGGTCCACCAGTTTGTTCGTAAAAATTACCAACTATAGGATTTGGAACGATAAATTGTCCACAATGCTCAAGAGGAATTCCATATTCATCAATAAGTGTAATTTCAAAACTAGATTGATTAGTACAGCCATTTGTGTCGGGACCATTGAAGATATAATATAGACCACTATTGTCAATTACATCCCCTGCATTATAAGCTATTCCGGTACCATTAGGTCCAGAAAAATAATTTCCATTTGAAATATTTGGTAAGGTATAATCATGGCATTCAATTACATTAGCAATTGTATCAACTATAGGTAATGGATTTATGATAATATCAAAATTACTAACTGCAAAACATTGTGGATTTGCAATAGATTCAATTCTAACCCATACTGTTTGTGTTGAAGCACCTGATGCTACTGCATAATTAGTTGGGTTTGTATAACTTCCTGTTCCACCAATTTGTGCTTCATTCTGAGAAGGGTAGAACGAGAAATTATAATTTGGTGAAAGTTGAGGGTTATTTAATAAAGTTTGATTAATTAAATTTACTGTTTGCCCAGAAGAAGATGTTGAATCGCAGTTTTCAAAATTATCAATTGCATTAACAGTTATTGGTGCACTAACTAATAAATCAAATGTATAGACTGCATCACAGAAATTGGATGTGTTAGTGTTGAATAAAGCCAAATAAACTGTTTCGTTTCCAGAGCTAGTATAATTTGTAATTTGCGCTTGAGGAATTGGGTTTGTATTTGAATTCGCATCAGCTAATGAAGTATAATAAAAAACATCATAAATAGCATCATCAATGGCTAATGTGGTTTCATTATTTTGTGTTAAATCATAATTATAATTTGTACTTCCATTATTACAAGCTGTTAGATTTGAAGGATTATTTACAGCTAAATCATAAAATACTATTTGGTCAGAAATCACACAATTGGTATTAGGCTTAGTTAAGGTTACTTCATACAATCCACTTTGTGTAACTGTTAAGGTATTACTTGTTTCAGATAAAGGTCCTCCGTTTAATGTCCAACTATGGTTAAATTCTGTGTCGCTTAAACCACTAGTTATAGTAGTACTGTCACCACTACAAATAGTTGCATCTGGTCCTAAGTCTATTGTTGTAATAAAACTACCAGAAGCTAGAAATACAGCAGAATCATATCTATAATCTTGGTAATCTCCTATTACTAAACGAATTCTATATGAATTGTTCGGAGTAACTGCAGATGAAGCATTCATTACAGTTGTAAAACCTCTCATGTTCACTGTTGAAGCGCTAGGGTTGTTTACATTGTATGTACTAAATAAACTAGCATTTGCAGAAGTACAATTGCTATTATAAGCTTGATCTCTTATATTTAATACCGAAACAGGAGTAGTTGTAGTAGGAATTACAGCTAAGTTAGTAGTCGTATTAGTGGTTAAGTCTGTTAAGAAAAAAGCAAAAGTATCAAACGAAGCACATTGCCATTGGCCATACTCATTAGAAGCAAATAAGAAATCAAAACTAAAGTTTGAAGATAAAGGTACAAAGTCAAATTGAAGGAAAGCTACATCGGTAATATTTCCAGATTGACCTGTGCTACTTACTATGTTTTGCAATCCAGTGTCACCTGTGTTATTCATTTGACTATCAAGATTATTACCAGTATAGATACCTTCAGAATGTTTGGCTATACCACTTCTAATAATAATACCTTCATTGATTGGAAAAGCAGAGCCATTATTGTTAAAGGAAGCAACTGATTGACTGGATGAAATAGTTACATTGGAAACATCTGTACAAGAATTACCTAAGAGTAAATCAACTAGCTGACTAGGTGAATTACTAGTATCATCAACCGTTATAGATTGAGAATAACATAACATTGGCATTAGCCAAATTAAAATTAGTAGTTTTTTCATTATGATATCTTTGGGGGTTGAAAATCATTTTGATAATTACAAAATTAAGTATTTTTTTAGTAGAGAAAGCTTCTTTTGATTTAAAAAGTTAATATTATTAACTTATTGGGATAATAATATTAGTTTTATATTCTTATCAAAGGTGAAAATTGATTAATAAATTGGATATCAGTAAAAATGTAATAATAAAACAAACCCAATAACTTTTAATTATTGGGTTTGTTTTATATTCTTAAAAAAACTTAGTCATTCAATTTTAAGACAGCCATAAATGCTTCTTGAGGAATTTCTACATTTCCTACTTGTCGCATACGTTTTTTTCCTTTTTTCTGTTTTTCAAGAAGCTTTCTTTTACGAGAAATATCACCACCATAACATTTAGCTGTTACATCTTTACGAAGTGCTTTTATGGTTTCACGAGCAATAATTTTAGCACCTATTGCAGCTTGAATTGGAATATCAAATTGTTGTCTTGGAATTAATTCACGTAATTTTTCACACATTTTTTTACCAATGTAATAGGCATTGTCTTCATGTATTAATGCAGATAAAGCATCTACAGATTGTGCGTTTAATAAAACATCAAGTTTTACTAATTTTGAAGTACGCATTCCTATTGGATGATAATCAAAAGAAGCATATCCTTTAGAAACCGTTTTTAATCGGTCATAAAAATCAAATACAATTTCTGCTAAAGGCATATCAAAATTTAATTCGACTCTTTCAGTAGTTAAATAGGTTTGATTGGTAATAACTCCTCTTTTTTCGATACATAAACTCATTACGTTTCCTACAAAATCTGATTTTGTAATGATAGTTGCCTTAATGTAAGGTTCCTCAACACGATCTAATTTTGAAGGTTCTGGTAAATCAGATGGGTTGTTTACAATAAGAGCAGTTTCGGGTTCTTTTTTGGTATAAGCCAAATACGAAACGTTTGGAACAGTTGTAATGACTGTCATGTCAAATTCACGTTCTAAACGCTCTTGAATGATTTCCAAGTGTAACATTCCTAAGAATCCACAACGGAAACCAAACCCTAAAGCGGCTGAACTTTCTGGTGCAAAAACCAAAGAAGCATCATTAAGTTGCAGTTTTTCCATAGAAGCACGTAAGTCTTCAAAATCTTCTGTGTCAACTGGATAAATTCCAGCAAAAACCATTGGTTTTACATTTTCAAAACCAGTAATCATATTAGTAGTAGGTGTTTTTGCATCAGTAATAGTATCACCTACTTTTACTTCTTTAGCTTCTTTAATTCCAGAAACTAGATATCCTACATCACCACTTGAAATTTTATTTTTTGGAACCTGATTTAATTTTAAAGTTCCTACTTCATCAGCAAAATACTCTTTACCAGTAGCCATGAACTTAATTTTTTGTCCTTTTGTTATTTCTCCATTAATAACTCGGAAAATAACTTCAATTCCTCTAAAAGGATTATAATGAGAATCAAAAATTAAAGCTTGTAATGGTTCATCAGGATTTCCTTTTGGAGCAGGTACTTTGTTTATGATAGCTTCCAAAATTTTATCTACTCCAAAACCTGTTTTACCAGAAGCATGAATAATGTCTTCTAATTTACAGCCTAATAAGTCAATGATATCATCACTTACTTCTTCTGGATTAGCACTTGGTAAATCAACTTTATTTAAAACAGGGATAATTTCTAAATCATTTTCTAAGGCTAAATATAAATTTGAAATCGTTTGTGCTTGAATACTTTGAGCAGCATCAACAATTAACAAAGCTCCTTCACAAGCTGCAATAGAACGAGAAACTTCGTAAGAGAAATCTACGTGACCTGGAGTGTCGATTAAATTTAAAATATAATCTTCTCCATTATGTGTGTAATTCATTTGAATCGCATGACTCTTAATGGTTATTCCACGCTCACGTTCCAAATCCATATTGTCTAGCAATTGCGCTTTCTCTTCTCTAGCTGTAACAGTTTGAGTAGCTCCTAATAATCTATCGGCCAAAGTACTTTTACCATGATCGATATGCGCAATAATGCAAAAATTTCTAATGTTCTTCATCTTCTGATTCTATCAAATTTCCTTTAAAATACTATCGTATTCAATCTGCAAATATAAAGTAAAGTTTTGACTTAAAAAGGACTAAAATGGAAAGCTCGAAGTAGAAATAAAAAAAAGTAGTATTTTTGCAAAAAATACTTGAATACAATGCCCAAAATTGGCAACATCGAATTACCAGAATTTCCGCTTTTACTTGCACCTATGGAAGATGTGAGTGATCCTCCTTTTCGTCGTTTGTGTAAACTGCATGGAGCTGATTTAATGTATTCGGAGTTTATTTCTTCGGAAGGATTAATTCGTGATGCTATAAAAAGCCGACAAAAGCTAGATATCTTTGATTATGAACGGCCTGTTGGGATTCAAATTTTTGGTGGTGATGAAGAAGCAATGGAAATGTCTTCAAGAATTGTAGATACAGTGCAACCTGATTTGGTAGATATTAATTTTGGTTGTCCTGTAAAAAAAGTGGTTTGCAAAGGTGCTGGGGCTGGTGTTTTAAAAGATGTAGATTTAATGGTTCGCTTAACAAAAGCAGTAATCAAAGGAACCAATCTTCCTGTTACCGTAAAAACACGTTTGGGTTGGGATGATGATTCGATTAATATTGATGAGGTTGCCGAACGTTTGCAAGATATAGGTGTGCAAGCATTAACCGTTCATGCAAGGACAAGAGCGCAAATGTATAAGGGTCATTCCGATTGGACACATATTGCTCGGGTGAAAAACAATCCTAGAATTAGTATGCCTATTTTTGGAAATGGTGATATTGATTCTCCTGAAAAAGCATTGGAGTATAAGAATAAATTTGGTTTAGATGGTATGATGATTGGTCGTGCAGCTATAGGTTATCCTTGGATTTTTAATGAAATTAAACATTTTTTTGCTACTGGTGAACATTTGGCTCCGCCTACTATGAAAGATCGTATTGAAGCAGCAAGAAATCATTTGATTTGGTCTGTAGAATGGAAAAATGAGCGAGTAGGAGTAGTGGAAATGCGTAGGCATTATACTAATTATTTTAAAGGAATTCATGGATTTAAAGAATACAAACAAAAATTAGTTACTACAGATGGTTTACATCAACTATTAGATGTTTTTACTGAAATTGAGCAAGTTTTTGGAGATTATCAATTTGTAGAATAGGAAAATATAAAGAGGTTGTCCGAAAAGTCAGGAGACAGTCATTCTATTCACTTAGGCGAATTAGAATCTTATATAATTGATTTTGAATCTGGATTTAGAATCTGAAACAAGTTCAGATTGACAGAAAAATACTTGTTGGACAGCTTCTCTATCCATGATAAACACGAGAACTAATTATTTTTTCCTCTTTGATTTCTAAAACTTCAGCAACTAATATATCTTCTTCATTTTTAACTTGACGGATGTATTCCATAAATACTCTATCGGTATTAGCTGTTAAAGAAGTAACTTTATAATGTAATGTTGGTAGTTTGTCAAAAGCATCTTGCCACCAAGCTCTCAGGGCTTCTTTACCTGTAATTAAACCTTTGGTTTCTGGTTGATGGATTTTTAGTTTTGGACTGTAATGTTGGGCTTCATCATCATAAAGGGCCAATAAATTCTCTAAATTTTTGGTATTAAAAGCTTCAAACCAGCGAATGGCAATTTGTTGTGATTGATTGGACATATATAGGTGAAAAATAACCACGAATTTCATTATGCTATTCGTGGTTTTTAGATTGTTTTTTAAGAATTTTTTAAATTGATAATTTCTTGTTCAGTAAGAAATCTCCAATTACCACGTGGTAGATTTTTTTTGGTTAAACCAGCAAAAGTAACACGGTCTAATTTGATAACATTGTAATTTAAATGTTCAAAAATCTTACGAACAATTTTTACATTAGCCGTTTTCATTTTGATGCCTATTTCGCTTTTAGGTTCGTTTTCAATATAGGTTATTTCTTCTACATATATTTTATATTCATCAATAGTTATACCGCTAGCAATTTTTTCTAAATCTTCGTATTTTAAGTTTTTATCTAAAGTTACTTGATATAGCTTAGAAGAACGTTGATTAGGAGTGGTAAATTTACGAGCCATGTCAGTATCGTTGGTAAACAATAATAATCCAGTAGTTGTTTTATCCATTCTTCCAACAGGTTGAATTTTTGCCTTAGTAGCACCTCTAACTAAATCCAAAACATTTCCATCTCCTTTTTCATCATCACCTACAGTAGAGAAGTTTTTAGGCTTGTTTAGTAAAATATATTCTTTTTTTTCTGGTGTAATAGTAGAACCATCAAAAACAACTACATCATTTAATTTTACTTTGTGTCCCATTTCGGTAATAACTTCTCCATTTACTTTAACATTACCGCTTTGTATGTAAATATCAGCTTCTCGTCGGCTACACATACCAGAATTTGAAATATATTTATTCAAACGCATTTCATCTGGATTAGAAGGCGTTTTTGGTGCTTTTGGAGTTTTCGATACTTTGTTTTCTTCTGGTTTAACTGAAAATTTTGAAGGTGTTTTTCTTATAGGAGCATTTCCTCTTGAGTTACTTGTTTTCTTAAAACCACCTTGTCTTCCTGAACCTGGTCTACTTTTATCATTTCCTTGGTGACGTGACATATTCTATTGTATTTTTTGCAAAGATATAACTAATAAGTTGAATCACATATTTTTATTATAAATTACAATTAGTTTGTTTAGAAGAACTTAAATAAAAGCAGTTGCAAAATAGTTGTAATGTTGTGATAATAATTTTTGTCCATGTAGTAACACAGATGGATCTATTAAAATTATACAGAAAACACCAGCTACAATGATGAATTTTAATAGAAAATGCAATTTAAGGAAATCGGACTTTTGTTTGGATTTCCAAAGTTGGATGAAAAAGTAGAGTAGTAATAAGAGACTAAAATAAAAATAGATGTCCATATAGCCTACATCATAGATATCTATTAAGAAATAAACAGGTATTAAAGTTGCTATTGTTAATATAGAAATAATTGTTTTTGCTGTTTTTTCATTAAATAGAACAGGAATTGTTTTGTATTCGTTTACCAAATCACCTTCAATGTTTTCCAAATCTTTAATTAGTTCACGAATAAGAATTAATAAAAATAAAAAGGTTGCATGTGCAAAAATTACATGATAAAAGTTCTTATAGTACATTAAGATGCCAAAAAAAGGTAAAATGGCTAATACAGCAGCTGTTAAGTTACCTATCATAGGGTATTTTTTCAATTTATGAGAATAATACCAAATTAAAAATATATAACTAGAGAAAAATAAGACAGCTTTCCAAGAAATAAAGCTAACAAGAGTTACGATAAAAAAATTAACAGCAAAATAAACTTTCAATTTGGTAGATTGACTTACCAATCGATCAATCATAGCTTTTCTAGGTCTATTAATTAGATCTTTTTTTGCATCATAAAAATTATTAATAATATAACCAGAAGCAATAGTTAAGGAAGATGCAAAAACAATAAGAAATAAATTCCAATCGAATAAAATATCTAAAGCTCTTCTTTCTGGAGCTAAAATAAAAATGGCAGATAAATATTGTGCTAAAACAATTACCCAAATATTATAACCTCTAACAACAGAAAAGAAACTGAATATTTTGGTTAGAAATAATTTGGATTTACGACTCAGCATTTTTTATCAATAAATAGACATTTCTTTATTCCGAAAATTCGAAACATTGAAATAGGATTCTTTTAAAAATTATAAACGACTTCAAGTTTGTAGTCTTTCAATGATGCCTTTGCTTTTTCAAGGTCTTCAGTAAAGCCAAGAATGTAACCACCACCACCAGAACCACATAATTTTAAGTAGTAATCGTTTGTTTCAATTCCATTTTGCCAAACTTTGTGAAATTGCTCAGGAATCATTGGTTTGAAGTGGTTTAAAACTACTTTTGAAAGCTTTTTTGTATTGGCAAACAAAGACTTAATATCTCCATGTAAAAAATTTTCCACACAAGCATCTGTGTGCTTTATAAATTGTGATTTTAGCATTCTTCTAAAACCATTATCTTTTAAATTTTCCATAAAAATATTAACCATTGGAGCAGTTTCTCCAACAATGCCAGAATCAATTAGGAAAACGGCTCCTTTGCCTCGTGTACTTTGGCTAGGAATTCCTGTTGGTTCAATATTGTCTTTTGAGTTAATTAATATTGGTAAACTTAAATAGCTATTCAAAGGATCTAAACCAGAACTTTTACCATGAAAAAAAGATTCCATTTGTGCAAAAATCCCTTTTAGTTGTAATAATTTATCTCTGGTTAAGTTTTCTAAAACGGTAATTTTGTTAGAAGCATATTTATCATAAATAGCTGCTACTAACGCACCACTGCTTCCTACACCATAACCTTGCGGAATACTAGAATCGAAATACATTCCGTTAGCAATATCTTGTTGTAATGCTGTAATGTTAAAGGTAACTAATTCAGGATTATTAGATTGCAATTCATTCAAATAAACTGAAAATTTTAATAAACTTTCATTAGATTTTATAGCTTCTGCTGAAGGGTTTTCATCTGTTTTTAAAGCTCCTTTATAGAAATTATAAGGAATTGAAAGTCCTTTAGAGTCTTGGATAATTCCATATTCTCCAAAGAGTAATATTTTTGAGTAAAATAAGGGTCCTTTCATAGGGTTTTTAATATTGGTAAGTTAAATATACAAAATTAAATTGATTTTGCTCCTGTTCCAATTTGATCGCAAATATACTGACCATTTTGACAATTGCCAACTAATTCATTCTTAATAAATTCTAAAACTTTTTCTTTACCATTTTCAGGATATAAAACATGAACATTGGCACCAGCATCTAGGGTAAAACAAACTGGAATTTCTGTTTCACTTCTGAATTTCCAAATTTTATTTATGATTTCCAAAGTGTTGGGTTTCATTAGAATAAAATAAGGCATAGATGTCATCATCATAGCATGAAGGGTTAAGGCTTCACTTTCTACTATTTTGATGAATTCAGTTATATTGCCATTACTAAGAATTGTTTTTATTTTGGATAAATTTTCATGGGCTTGATTGAATCTTTTTTCAGCATAAGGATGATTGTGCATCAATTCGTGTCCTACTGTACTTGAAACTTGTTTTTCTCCTTTGTCAACTAGTAGAATAGTGTCTTGATAGTTTTTAAAATTAGGATGAATATCAGAAAATTCTATTCCAAATAAATCTGAACTGTTTTTTGTTTCTAAATGATTTCCCCAAATTACAACTTCACCTTTTATACTTCTGCAAGCGCTTCCGCTACCTAATCTTGCTAAAAAAGAAGCTTTTTGGTAAAAAAAGTCATCAGAAATAAATGGGTTTAATTCTTTTTCTAAACTCATAATAGTCATAGCCAAAGCTGCCATTCCTGAGGCAGAAGAAGCTATTCCTGAGCTATGAGGGAAAGTGTTTTTGGTATCAATTGTTAAATGATATTCTTTTAAAAACGGACAATAGATTTCAATTCTTTCAAGGAATTTTTGAATTTTTGGTTTAAAATCTTCTTTGGGTTTGCCCTCAAATAATAAATCAAAAGAAAAATGTTTGTTACTTTCTTTTTTTGAAACTAAAAGTTTTGTAATCGTTTTGCAATTATTTAAGGTAAAACTTATAGAAGGATTTGCAGGAATTTGATTTGCTTTTTTTCCCCAGTATTTTACTAATGCAATATTGCTAGGTGCACTCCATTGAAAAGTAGCAGTTTCAATTCTTGAATAATTTGAAGTAATAAAGTCCTTTTCAGATATCATAATTGAAAATTTTTGCAAAAATACCATTTTAGATTCACTTGTTTGTGAGTTTATTCGTTATTTTGTTACAAAATTTAGTAGATGCAAAAGTATTTGAGAATTGTATATGTAGTGGCTATTTGTTTAGCAGTTGGTTATTTATCTAGTTTAGTAACAGCAGAAAGCGTTAAAACTTGGTATCCTACGTTAAAAAAACCTTTCTTTAATCCGCCTAATTGGATTTTTGCACCTGTATGGAGTTTGCTGTATGTTTTAATGGGAATTGCTGGTGGATTAGTTTGGAATCAACTAGAAAATAATAGAGAATTAGTTAAAAAAGGATTGTTCTTTTTTACGGTTCAATTGCTGTTAAATGCTCTGTGGTCTTATCTGTTTTTTGGATTACATAATATTTTATTAGCAGTAATAGAAATTATACTTTTGTGGCTTATTGTGTTTGAAACGTATCTGATTTTTAAGAAGATAGATAAAACAGCTGCCAAACTCTTTATTCCTTATATTTTGTGGATTTCTTTTGCGACTATTTTAACAATTTTTATCTATATTCTTAATTTTTAGCATTTATATTTTATTAAATAGTTATTTTTTAGATTTTTATAGTTGTTTTTTTGTTAATTTTTTATATTTTTGAAAGTAATCAAAACTATAAGATTATGTCCAAAAAATTACTTTATCTATTTGGAATTTTAGCTACAATTCTTATTGGAACATGGTTATATGTTACTTTTTGTTGCAATTGTTGTACAGTAGAAGGTATTACTGCTGAGGAGGACAAAAAGGGTAATACAAAATCAAAATCTGAAACCACTTCAACTCCTCTCATTAAAGCGAATGGATTTAGCTTTTCTTTACCAAATCTGAATTATAATTGTAATGATAATTTTAACTTTTCTTCTTCTAGTTTTAATTTGTTATTACCTATTTCAGATTCTATTGAATTGGGAATTTCTAAATTAAAGGCAGCGCTTGAAAAAAGTAATTCTAAGTTCAAGGTTACAGGCTTTTATAAATCGGATGAAAAAAATAATTCAATTTTTCTAAATCTAGGATTGGCAAGAGCTAATGCTGTGAAAAATTATTTAGTACAAAAAGGAATTTTAGAAAATAATATTGAAATTTCAGATGAACTTCATGAAGATTTGATAGTTAAAAATGACACCTTGTTTGGGCCAGTTTATTTTGGATGGTTAAAAGAAGATGTTGTTGCATCTGAAGGTAAAGATTGGAATGCTGTAAAGAGAACTATAAATGCTACACCATTAACTTTGTATTTTAATACGGGTCAATCTACTATTAGTTTAACACAAAGTCAAAAACAAAAAATTGCTGCTATTGTAGAGTATGTGAATCATGTTGAAGGTTCAAAAATAAATATAACAGGTCATACTGATAATGATCCAGGAGTGAGACATACAAATCAATATTATTCTGAGGAGCGAGCTACGTTTGCAAAAAAATATTTTGTTTCTAATGGTATCCCTGCAGCTAAAATTGAAGCTGCTGGAAAAGGAGAAACACGACCTATTGCTGATAACTCAACTGAGGAAGGAAGAGCAAAAAATAGACGCACAGAAATTACTGTAAAATAACAACAACTAACTAAACTATATACTTATGAATTTACCTTGTTTTTTAATTCCAGCCTTGGTAGGTCTTATTTGTGGAATATTAGGCTATTTACTTGGAAAAATGACTTCAAGTTCATCAACTGTAGATACAGATTCTTTACAGGACGATTTAGATAGTTGTAATAGAAGGAATTCACAATTAAGACTTGATATTGATAAATTACGTTCTCAATTAAAAGATCAAAATAGTGCAAATAAATCTAATTTTGTTATTGATGTTCCAGAAACACCTATCGTTTTACCGTTTGATGGAGTAACAGCAAAAGCCGTTTTTGGAAAAAAAGTAAATGAAAATGATTTAAAAATTATTGAGGGAATTGGACCAAAAATTGAAGAGTTGTTTAAAACTTCTGGAATTCTAACTTGGAAATCCTTATCTGAAATGTCAGTTGATAGATGTAAAGAAATTCTAAATAAAGCTGGAGAACGTTTTCAAATTCATGACCCTAGCACTTGGCCAAGACAAGCTAAATTATGCTATGAAGGAAAATGGCAAGAATTAAAAGATTGGCAAGGAATTTTAGATGGAGGAAGAGAACGATAAATAATAATAAAGACCAGTATTTGCTGGTTTTTTTATTAAATTGATTTACTAATTATAAATCCTGTTGTCCAAGCATTTTGAAAATTGAAACCGCCAGTAATAGCATCAATATTAACTATCTCACCAGCAAAATAAAGATTAGGCAAGACTTTACTTTCCATAGTTTTAAAATTTATTTCTTTCAAGTCTATTCCTCCAGCAGTAACAAATTCTTCTTTAAACGTACTTTTTCCGTTTACTTGAAATTGACCATTTGTTAATTGTTCTGCGAGCACAATCAATTGTTTTTTTGAAACATCTGCCCATTTTAATTCATTTGAAATAGTAGAAGCAAAAGTGAGACTTTCCCATAAACGTTTTGGAAAATCAAAAGGACAAAATTTTGAAATTAACTTTTTATTATTAACCTCTTTTAGTTCTTTTAATTCATCTAAACATTCTTCAAAAGTAATTTCGTTTAACCAATTTACTTGAAGTGTAAAGTGATAATTTTTATCGAATAATTCTCTTGCACCCCAAGCTGATAATCGTAAAATTCCTGGACCACTCATTCCCCAATGTGTAATTAATAAAGGTCCAGAAGCTTTTAGGTTACTTCCTTTAACTTTTACTGAAGCTAGTGCGGAAACACCCATTAAATCCTTTATTCTAGAATCTTTAATGTTAAAAGTGAATAAGGAAGGAACAGGTGGGATAATTGTATGCCCTAAATGAGCTAGCATCTCCCATATTTTTGGATTGCTTCCAGTAGTTAGTATCATTTTTTGACATTGAAATGAGTCCACATTTGTATCAATTTTCCAACTGTCTTCTTTTTTAAAAATGGATTGAACACTTTGTAAGGTTAGGATGTCAATTTTGAGTTTTTCGGTAGCTTTTATGAAACAATCAATAATAGTTTGAGAGGAATCTGTTGTGGGGAACATTCTTCCATCATCTTCAATTTTTAATTCTACTCCATGTTTGGAAAACCATTCAATGGTATCACCAGAACAAAATTGGTTAAAAGGACCTTTTAATTCGCGTTCTCCTCTAGGATAAAATTTTACTAAGTCATTAGGTATAAAACAAGCATGTGTTACATTGCAACGACCACCACCAGAAACTCGAACTTTAGATAAAACTTCTTTTCCACGTTCTAAAATGGCTATTTTATACTTTTTATTTTTTTCAGCAATATTAATTGCAGTAAAAAAACCAGCTGCACCACCACCCACAACTATTATATCGTATTTTGAATTCATATTCTATCTGGAAAATCGGAAATGATACCATCAATACTAAATTTTTTTACGTGTTCAATGTCTATTGTGTCATTGACTGTCCATGTATTGATTTTTAATCCTTTTTCTTTTGCAAAATTACAATTATCTGTGGTTAATAATGAAAAATGAGGATGAATATGAGTAGCTTTAAATTCGATAGCCCATTCAATAGCCTGTTCTACGCTTGCTTGTGTTAAAACAGCTAGAGGAATATTAGAATTTAATTGGCTAAAATGTGAGAGTTCTTCATATTGAAAACTAGAAATAATAAAGTTGGAATATTTCCAATTCTTATTTTGTACATAATCTTCAATTATTTTTGAAACTGGTTTAGCCGTATTGTGCCCTTTTAATTCAATGTTAATATTACATCTTTTGTCAATTAGTTCTAAAATTTCAATTAGCGTAGGTATTTTGTGTTTTCCAGAAATTTTTAATTTTTTAAGTTGCTCCAAAGTGAATTTTGCAACTTCTCCTTCACCATTTGTTAATCGTTCCAAAGTAAAATCGTGAAAGACAATAAGTTCACCGCTTTTGCAAACATGAACATCTAATTCTATAGCGTCAACATTTAGTTCGATTGCTTTTTGAAAAGACTCAAGTGTGTTTTCAATGCTATATCCTTTTGCACCTCTATGACCAATTTTTTGCATATTCAAAGCTATAAAAAAGCGCGAATCTAAAATAAGATTCGCGCAATTCAAACAAACAAACAGGTAAACATGAACCTGTACTATTGCAAAATTACAAATTTCCAAGATTCCATTTGGATTTTTTGGTTTTTATTTAACGAAAAATCCGCATTTGTATAAACATTTTTAAAATTTCCTTCTAATTCTATTGTGAAATCTTGATTATCTTTTGATAAATTACCTATAAAGATTATTTTTTTACCTTCTTTTTCTCTTTCAAAGGCTAAAATTTTATCATTTAATGAAGTTTTTATTTTTTTATAAGTAGCTTTGTTTTTTCCACCATTTAAAGCAATATTTTCTTCTTTTAGTTTGCCTAATGTTTTAAAAATATCCCAATTTTTCCCTTTTATTTTTGGAATGGAGTCTTTTTCGAAGAATTTCAAGCGATGATTTAAATCATATTCATCTCCACTATAAATTAATGGTATTCCAGGAGTCATGTAAGATAGAGCCATCATTATTTCGGATGCATCACCCATTCGTTCCTTAATTGTTCCATTCCATGAATTTTCATCATGATTGTCTACAAAGTTCATTGCAATATCATTGGCTTCATATTGTTTAACCGATTTTTCCATGTAAGTATCCCAGTCAGCAACAGTTTTTTTACCTTTTGCAATATCATTCATTGTGTGATGACCATCCCATGAATAATACATGTCAAATAAATTGTCTTTCAATAATTCTGGTTGCCAAGCTTCCGCTAACATGAAAATATTTTTCTCTTTTCTTAATGTTGAAATAGCTTGTTGCCAAAAATCGGTTGGGACATTACTTGCTACATCGCATCTGAAACCATCAATATTTTCATTTTTTATCCAATGCAACATATCCGCTGTCATTGTTTTACGAAGTTCTTGATTGTCATAATTTAAATCGGCAACATCTGTCCAACCCCAAGATTTGCCTGTTTCAGGATTTGTTGGATCAACAATCTCACCTTTTTCATTTTGGGTATAAAACTCTGGATGTTCTTTTATCCAAATATGATCCCAACCTGTGTGATTAGGCACCCAATCTAGAATTACATAAATTCCGTTTTCATGAGCTGTTTTTACCATTTTTCTAAAATCTTCAATAGTTCCAAATTCTGGATTTATTTTTTTGAAATCAGAAATAGCATAATAACTTCCTAAATATTTAGATTGTTCTTCTTTTGGCATTTCTGATGCAAATTTGCTATCATCACCACCAGTTGCTTTCCTTTTAGTTTGAGAAATTGGAAAAATTGGCATAACCCAAATAATTTTTACTCCAAGTTCTTTTAATTGTGGAATATCTTTGGTAAACGCATTGAAAGTTCCTTCTGGTGAATATTGACGAATATTTGCTTCATAAATAATAGCATTTTCAGTTATTTCTGAAGTAAATGGTTCAATTTCTTGCGTTTCAACTATAGGTATTTCTGTTACTTCTTTTTTCTCTTGTTTACAGCTAAATAAAGTGACTAAGAAGAGTAGGGCTAGAATTGGTTTTTTCATTTTATATTTATTTTTCTAATAGGAATAATAAAGGAATATCAAAACGTTTTTGCCATGATAATTCAGAATGATTTTCTCCTTCAAATCGCAAGTTTTTATAGTTTTCGGTGGAGTATCCTTTATCATAGAAAAGTTTATTTACTATTTCTTCATATTGAGGATAATATTGATCTAAGGTTTCAGTTCCAAAATCAAAATAGAATTTGTGAGTTTCTGGAGAAGGTATGTTGGTTTTTAAATACTCAAAAAAAGAATTTGGAATAGGATTGTTTTCTTGTGGATACATTCCAGGCCAATGTGTTGAAATGCATATTGCTCCACTAAAAACATCTGGATATTCACAAATGCCATACATAGACATTAAACCACCCATGCTCGAACCACCAATAAATGTGTTTTCTGCATCTTTTAAGGTAAAAAAATTAGCATCGATATAAGGTTTTAATTCTTCTACTATGAATTTTAGATAATTATCTCCTTTGAAACTTTCTTCAGTAATATTTACTCCTTTCTTTTTCGAGTCTTCAAAAATGGAATCTTTTACTTTTTTAGATAAATAGTTTAAAGTCTTTTTTGGGTATAAATCTAAAAAACGAATTTCTGGAATATTATGAATACCAACGATTATGAAATCTTTTACTTTTTGCTCATCCATTAATTTATAAGCAATATTATCGGCCATCCATTCTTGTTTGTTCCAAGTAGTGTTTGAATCAAATAGATTTTGTCCATCGTGCATATAAATAACGCTGTATTTTTTCTTTGGAGAATACCCCACAGGAATCCAAACATCAACTGCTCTTGGTTTAATTAGTTTCGTTGGGAAACTATCTAATCGAATCACATTTCCTACTACTTTATCAGATTTTGGTAGTATTCTTGGTTTGATTTTGTTTTGAGCGAATGATAAACTGGATAGTAATAGTAATAAAATTAGTTTTTTCATTTGTTTTTTTTGATAGCTAATTTAATTCTAAAATTAAAACTGATTTACTTTCTATTGCAATTTCTTTGTTTAGGTCGAATGTTTTATTTGTTAAAACATCTTTACTGCTAGTATAATTATGAATGTTTTCTTGAAATCTATCTAAATTTAATGTTTGTTTTTCGTTTGAATTATTTAGAATAATCATAACACTTTCCTTATCATTATGCCTGAAATACACATACACATTATTCTCAGGAATGTAATGTGTTAGTTTACCTGTGTGAATTACTTCTTTATCTTTTCTCCAATTCAATAATTTTTTAGAGAAATCAAAATATTGTTTTTGAATAGCAGTTCTTCCTGAACTTGTAAATGCATTGTTTGTATCATTTTTCCAACCACCCGGAAAATCTTGACGAATATCGGCATCACCTTTACCTTTGTCTCCAGCCATTCCTATTTCTGTACCATAATAAATTTGTGGAATTCCACGCATTGTTGCTAAAATCGTCATTCCTAATTGATACTTTTTGAAATCATTTTTATAAATTTCATTGAATCTACTTGTATCATGATTTTCTAAAAATATCAATAAATTATTGGTGTTATCGTATAAGAAATCATTAGCTAAATTGTCGTAAAACTTAATCATTCCGTCATTCCACGAAGCATTATCTTCATTAAAAACATTTCCAAAGGCATCATGTAACGTAAAATCCATAACACTTGGCAAATAGGAATTATAACTTTGAATTTTAGCAATAGGACTATCTTTTTGCCAATACGAAATTTGGGCTTGATCGTGCATCCAAACTTCTCCAACAATATTAAAATAAGGATATTCATCTGTGATGGCTTTTGTCCATTTTGCAATTCCGTCTTTGTCATTGTAAGAATAAGTATCTACTCTGTAACCATCCAAATCTGCATATTCAATCCACCAAATGGCATTTTGAATTAAATAATTTAAAACTAAAGGGTTAGACTGATTTAAATCGGGCATACTTGGTACAAACCAACCATCCATACAATATTTGGCATCTCTTTTTGAACCATTTATATCGTATTGAGTCGTCATGCGATAATTGCTTTGTGCATAGCCTGGAAATTGATGGAACCAATCGTATGTTGGCATATCTTTGAACATCCAATGTTCTGCACCCCAATGATTGGTTACATAATCTTTGATTAATTTTAAATCACGTTTGTGCATTTCTGAAGCTAATTGTTTGTAATCTTCATTAGTTCCATAACGTGCATCGATTTGATACACATCTGATTGTCCGTAAGTATGATAGGAATATCCTTTGTCATTATCTTCACACATGGGTGTACTCCAAATAGCAGTTGCACCTAATTCTTGTATGTAATCTAAATTTTTTATAATTCCTTCTATATCTCCACCGTGTCTTCCTCCAGGTAAATTTCTGTTTGCTTTTTCTTGTAATTTTTCTGATGAATCGTTGGATTCATTTCCATTTGCAAAACGATCTGGCATTAACAAATAAATCACATCTGAGGCATCAAAACTTTTCCTGTTAGCTGAATTTTCCTTACGCTTTTTAATTTCAAAATCTTTTGAAAATGTTTTTTCCCCATTCTTGAATGTAAATTTTAAGGTTTGAGCTATAGTGTTTTTTGTGTCTATCGTTACAAAAAGATAATTTGAATTTTCTGTTTTAGTAACATTTGTAATTACAACATTATTGGAAACTGAAACTAAATTATCAGCTATGTTTTTTCCGTAGAACAACACTTGTATTTCACTTTTATTCATGCCTTCGTACCAAAATGGTGGTTCCATCTTGTCGATTTGAGCAAAGGTAAAAGTTGTTATTAAAAGGAATAAAACTATGATTTGTTTTTTCATAATATACTTTTAAAAACCCTTTCAGAGTTTTAAACTCTGAAAGGGTTCATTATTTATTTTATTTCTACAATACTAATTCCGTAACCACCAGCAGCCGCTGAAGCCATTTTTAATTTTGACTTACTATTTACTTTTTGTTTAGTGATTTGATAAGCTTGCGGATTGGTTTTATAATCTGCATCTTTTGCATCAGCATAAATTGTTGCTTCATATTTTTTGCCTTTTTCAAGAAAATCTAAACTAATTGTTGCAGTTCTTGCATTGACTCCGTTGTTATTTCCCACAAACCAATTGTTTGAATTTTTATCCTTTCTTGCAATTGTGATGTAATAACCTGGTTCAGCTTCTAAATATTTTGATTCTGACCATTCAACAGGAACATCTTTAATGAATTGGAATGCATCTAAAAATCTATTGTAATTTTCTGGTAAATCAGCAGCCATTTGAAGAGGCGAATACATTACAACATATAATCCTAATTGATTGGCTAAAGTTGTATTTACATGAGAATTGTTATCTGGATTTAATTTTGAGATGTCCATTTCGAAAATTCCTGGTGTATAGTCCATTGGTCCACCCATCAATCTTGTGAAAGGTAAAATTGTGGTATGATTTGGTTTTGAACCTCCAAACGCTTGAAATTCCGTTCCACGAGCTGACTCATTTCCGATTAAATTTGGATATGTTCTGCAAATTCCTGTTGGACGAACCGCTTCGTGTGCATTTACCATAATTTTATAGTCTGCTGCTTTTTCTATGGCATATTGATAGTGATTTAAAATCCATTGACTGTAATGATGTTCTCCTCTTGGTAACATATTTCCAACATAACCACTTTTTACTGCGTCATAACCATTGTCTTTCATGAATTGATAGGCTTTATCCATGTGGCGTTCGTAGTTTCTGGCTGAACCTGAAGTTTCATGGTGCATAATCATTTTTATTCCTTTTAATTTTGCGTAAGCGTGAATGCCTTGTACATCAAAATCTGGATAAGGTGTTACAAAATCAAACACATAATCTTTTGATTGTCCGAACCAATCTTCCCAACCTTCATTCCAACCTTCAACCAAAACAGCATCAAATCCGTGAAGTGCAGCAAAATCGATTAATTCTTTTACGTGTTTGTTGTTTGCCCCGTGAGTTCCATTTGGTTTTGCTTTGGAATAATCTGTAAAGCCTAATTGGATGGCTGGAAAATCATTTGTATATGCCCATGAACTTTTCCCTGTAATCATTTCCCACCAAACACCAACATATTTTACGGGTTTTATCCAAGAAGTATCTTCAATTTTACATGGTTCGTTTAAATTTAATGTCATTCTTGATGCTAAAATAGTTCTTGCATCGTTGCTAATTACCATTGTTCTCCATGGTGAAACACAAGGAGCTTGCATGTAGCCTTTATCTCCAACTGCATCTGGAGTTAAGTGTGATTGAAATACAAATGTTTTATCATTTAAATCTAAACTCATACAGGAATAATTAATCAAAGCTGCTTCGTGAATATTGATGTAAATTCCGTCTGTTGTTTTCATCATTAGAGAAGTTTGAACTCCAGTTTCTGAAAATTGTTCTTGAGAAGCATTTGAACTCACAGCTCCTTTAAATAATTTTCTGATTTCAGAAAGTTTGGATTCTGTATAATCATATTCTTGTGTGTCATAATCTCCAGGAATCCAAAAAGCAGTGTGATCTCCTGTCATTGCAAATTCAGTACGTTCTTCTTTTATTACAAAATAAGTTAACTTTTTTTGTTCTGGAAATTCGTACCTAAAACCCAAGCCATCGTTGAACAAACGAAAACGAATAATCATTTCTCTTTCTGTTTGATTTTGAACTAATTTAACTGCTAATTCATTATAATGATTTTGAATTTGCGTTTCTTCACCCCAAACCGTATTCCATGTTTCATTGAATGTTGATGGAGTTGAGCTTGTAATTTTAAAATCGTTTAGAAGTGATTTGGTGTCGTTTTTTAATTCTAAACCTAGTTTACTGGTTTTTATCACTTCCTTGTTTAAATAAGAAAGTTGGTATGTGGGTGTTCCATCATTTAACAAGGAGAATTTCATGCTAAAATTTCCATTAGGTGATTTCAATTCTTGTGCATTTGTTTCAAAAATTGAAACGAATAGAATAAAGATTACTACTTTGATTATTTTCATGCGATTATTTTTTAGATGCTGAAATAAGTTCAGCATGACAATTGTACTTTTTTCCGTTTATTATTATATCCATTTCTTGATTTCCTTCAACACTTACTTTTGTTTCTTGATGATTTACTTCTACTTTGACAATTGTATTTCTGAAATTTACTTTAAAAGAATAAGAATTCCATTCTTTTGGAATCTTTGGATTAAAGTGAAGTTTGTCGTTTTTAACACGCATTCCTCCAAAACCTTCAACAATGCTCATCCATGTTCCAGCCATTGATGTAATGTGTAAGCCTTCATGAACTTCTTTGTTGTAATCATCTAAATCTAAACGAGAGGTTCTTAAATAAAAAGTGTAGGCTTGTTCCATTCGACCTAAAACAGCCGCTTGAATAGAATGAACACATGGAGAAAGTGAACTTTCATGTACTGTGAATGGCTCGTAAAAATCAAAATGTTTCTCTAGTTGTTCTTTAGTAAAATGGTCTTCAAAGAAATAGAATCCTTGTAAAATATCTGCTTGTTTGATGTATGGAGAACGTAAAATTCTATCCCAACTCCATTTTTGATTAATTGGTCTTTGACTTTTATCTAAATTAGCAACTGTAATTAATTCTTTATCTAAAAAACCATCTTGTTGTAAATAAACACCATATTCTTCTGAATATGGAAAATACATATTATCTGCTACTTTTTTCATTTCTGAAATTTCAGTGGTAGATAACCCAACTTTATTTAAAATCCGAGTGTAATCGGATGGATATTCTTTTTCAATTTTATGGATTTGTTCAATAGTATAATCAATACACCATTTTGCGATATAATTGGTATACCAATTGTTGTTTACATTGTTTTCGTATTCATTTGGACCAGTTACACCAAGAATTACAAATTTATTTTTATGTGTTGAAAAAGTGGCTCTTTGGAACCAAAAACGGGCTATTCCTATTAAAACTTCTAATCCTTTTTCTGGAATATAAGAGTAATCACCTGTGTATCTATGATAATTGTAAATAGCAAAAGCAATAGCTCCATTACGATGAATTTCTTCGTGAGTAATTTCCCATTCGTTGTGACATTCTTCACCATTCATGGTAACCATAGGATACAAGGCTGCACCGTTTTTGAAACCTAGATTATTTTGAGCATTTTCGATGGCTTTATCTAATTGGTTGTAACGATATTCTAGTAAACTTCTGGCTACATTTTGGTCTTTTGTGGCCATGTAAAAAGGAATACAATATGCTTCTGTATCCCAATAAGTTGAACCACCATATTTTTCTCCTGTAAATCCTTTCGGGCCAATATTTAAACGAGAATCTTTTCCTAAATAGGTTTGATTTAAGTGGAAAATATTAAAACGAATTCCTTGTTGCGCTTTTACATCACCTTCAATAGTGATATCGCTCATTTCCCAAATTTTAGACCAAACGTCTTTTTGTTTGTTTAATAATTCTTCAAATCCTAATGATTGAGCTTCTTGTAAAACTTTTTTAGCTGCTATTATTAAATAATCTTCTTCATGATTTGTAGATACGGTATAACCACCTAGTTTTTGAATGGCAACTGTTTGTCCTTTAGTTGCGGCAATTTCGTAAGAAAAAGAGATACTGGAAGTACCTTTTTTAACTTCAACAGGTAATACATCTGCCGTAGTGTTATTAACTAAAATGCTATTTTGCATAAAGGTTGCTACAGTAAATTTTGTTTTTAAGGTACGAGCTACTATGAAAGCTTTATTTTCATCATTTTTGATGGATAGCGTTTCCCAAAATTTTTCTTCCCAATTAGTATCTTCGTTTTCAATACCAGCGTCTAGATAAGGTCTGAAAACAACTTTTGCATCTGTATTTATAGGAGTAACTTCGTATTTAATAGCACCTAGTTCATCAATATCTAAAGAAAGAAATCGAAGTGTTTTTACTGAAATTTCAGTATCGTTTTTAAGGACAACATCAAATGAACGACTATACCAGCCTTCTTTCATGTTTAATTCGCGACGGAAGTTCTTAATTTCTTTGCAGGAAGCTAAATCTAAATTTTCTCCGTTTATTTCTACATCAATTCCAATCCAATTGGGAGCATTTAAAACTTTAGCAAAATATTTTGGATATCCATTTTTCCACCAGCCTACTTTTGTTTTATCTGGATAATAAACTCCAGCTATGTAACTTCCTTGAAAAGTATCTCCAGAATAATGTTCTTCGAAATTTGCTCTTTGCCCCATAGCACCATTTCCAAGGCTAAAAAGACTTTCTGATGATTTTACGCTTTCTGCATTAAAACCTTCTTCAATAATCGACCAGTTATTTGGTAATATATAATCCTGATTCATTTTTATTTTTTCAATAAATTTTCTAAAAAAGTTGTATCTATATGAGTAAAGTTTGGAAACACAAATTGTGCTTCATGCAATACTTCTTTTTCACCTATTCCTATACTAATCATATTAGCAATATTTGCTGCTTGAATTCCTGCAACAGAATCTTCAAATACAATACAGTTATTTGGAGTAACATTCATTTTTTTTGCTCCTTGAAGAAATACTTCTGGATCTGGTTTCGCATTAGTAACATCGTTACCATCAACAATAACATCAAAATAATGTATAATACCCGTTTTTTCTAATATTGGTCTTGCGTTTTTACTTGCACTACCTAGCACAATATTTTGTTGGTGTTCTTTTAAATAGTTTAAAACAGATAAAACACCAGGTAGAATTTCTGTTTGATCTACTTTCTCTATATAGGAAAGGTATTCTGTGTTTTTTTGAATCAACCATTTGTTTTTATCTTCTTGTAAAGCTTCAATTTTGCCTAATTTTAATATTAAGTCTAATGACCTTACTCGACTAACTCCTTTTAGTTGTTCATTATGTTCTGGAGTAAATTCTATTCCTAATTGTGAAGCTAATCGTTGCCAAGCTAAAAAATGATATTTTGCCGTGTCAACAATAACTCCATCTAAGTCAAATATGAAAGTTTTATTGCTCATTACTATTTAATTTTCTTTTTGTTTTTACAGTTAGAGTTAATAGCCCAGCAAAAATCATTGAAAAACCTCCTATTATTAAAGCATAAATAGGTTTGTCATTAAAAAATGCATTGACTAAAAATCCTAAAATAGTTCCTGCAACAATTTGAGGAATAACGATGAAGAAATTAAAAACGCCCATGTAATATCCCATTTTATTTGAGGGTAACGATCCAGATAACATGGCATAAGGTATAGAAAGGATACTTGCCCAAGCTATTCCGACACCCACCATTGCTAAGAGAAGTCCCACTTTGTCAGATAAAAAATAGATTGAAATTAACCCTAAACCACCAGCAACTAGAGCTAACATATGAGTGAATTTGTTACTGGTTCTTTTTGCTATTACAGGAAGTAAAAAGGCTACTGCTGCAGCTACACCATTATAAACCGTAAACATAATACTAACCCAATCGGCAGCATCATTATAAACTTTGGAAGTTGCATCATAGGTGTTAAAAACATGACCCGTTACTGATTTTGTGGTATATATCCACATTGCAAATAATGCAAACCATGAGAAAAATTGTACCCAAGCTAATTGCTTCATAGTCTTAGGCATGTTTAATAAATCAGTAATTATTATGGTGAAACCATTTCTTATTTGTGATTTGCGTAGTTGTGAAACAATAATAAAAAGTATTCCTGTGACAAATAGCCCTATAGCTAGGATGTATAATTCTTTATGTTTGTTATCAATTCTATTTATATAGTAGACATATCCTAAAGCTATTGTTCCAATTACTGTTAAACTAATTCCATAGTTTAATTGTTTTTTCAATGGAACAAGAGACTGACTGTTTTCTATTTTATTAGAATTGGATTCTTTAGTTTTTTCAAACTTTTCTAATTCTTCGGGAGAATATTCTTTTGAATTAAAAACTGTCCATAATACAGTTAAAAGAAAAACAATACCTCCCATATAGAATGACCACTTTACAGATGGAGGAATTATTCCTACAGGAGCCGTATTTTCAATTCCAAACCAATTGGTGAAAATATAAGGTAAAGCAGAACCAACGACAGCGCCTATTCCTATAAAAAAACTTTGCATGGAGAATCCTAAAGTTCTTTGTCTTTCAGGTAAATTATCACCTACGAATGCGCGAAAAGGTTCCATTGAAATATTAATTGAAGAGTCCATTATCCATAGTGTTCCTATTGCTACCCATAAAGTTGGAGAATTGGGCATTATACATAAAGCAATAGAAGATAATATTGCACCTAATAAAAAGTAAGGTCTTCTTCTTCCTAATTTTGTCCAAGTTCTATCTGAAAAATATCCTACTATTGGTTGAACTATTAGTCCAGTTAATGGAGCTGCTAACCAGTAGAGCCCAATTTTATCAACTTCAGCACCAAGAGTGTCAAAAATTCTAGAAGTATTTGCATTTTGCAGGGCAAAACCAAACTGTATCCCTAAAAAACCGAAACTCATGTTCCAAATTTCCCAGAAACTTAACTTACGCTTTTCCATGTATCGTAATGTGTTAATTTATTTACGATAAGCGTTATTGCTTATCAAAACTTATTTTTTTTAGAAGTGTATTATAAGCTTTGATTGAATACAAATATATATTTTATTTTAATCTAACAATACTTTTTGATAGTTTTTTTTCATGAGTAAAATAGGAAATGAAAAATTTAAATAATTAAAAATCAATTGTTTAAATCAAGCTATCACGTTTTCGTAGATTCTCTAGAAATTAGATTTGTCTCAATTACTTCAGTGCGATATCTTTCTTCTTCTTCGTCTTCTGTTTCTAATCTTTCAATTAGCATTTCAGCTGCTTTCCTTCCCATTTTTACACCATTTTGACTAACAGTTGTTATCGTTGGGGTAGAAAATTTTGAAATAATTCCATCAGTGAAAGCTATAATAGACATTTCTTCAGGGATTTTTACTCCTTTTTTTAACGCTTCTTTTATTGCAACAACTGCAAATAGTTCATTAACGGCAAAAACAGCATCTATTTCATTTTCTATAATTAATTTTTGAATAACATCTGAACAATTGTCAATATCTTCAATTTTAAGAACTATTTTTTCATCAATAATAATGTTGTGATCGGTTAAAGCTTTTATATATCCTTCTGTTCTTAATTTTCCTACACTAACATAATCTACTGTGGTAATTAAAGCTATTTTTTTGCGTCCTTCTTCGATTAAATAATTTACAGCTTGATAAGCGGCTAATAAGTCATCAATAATGACTTTGTCTGCTAATATTTCATTGGCAACTCTGTCAAACATTACAATTGGCATTCCTTGATTAATAACTTCTTGTAAGTGATGAAAGTCTTTCTTTTGCTGAGTTTCCTTAGAGAGAGACATTATAAAGCCATCTGTACTTCCATTAGCCAGCATTTCTAAGTTGATAACTTCCTTGTCAAAAGATTCATCGGAAAGACATACAATAACATTGTAGCCTTGTTCATTTGCGACCTGTTCAATTCCACTAATGACTGTTGCAAAAAAGTGGTGTACAATTTCTGGAATGATTATTCCAATTGTCTTTGTTTTTTTGTTTTTTAGACTTAAAGCAATGTTATTAGGTTTGTAGTTGTATAATTTTGCAAATGCTTGAACTTTTAAGCGAGTATCTTCACTAATTTCTGAACTATTTTTTAAAGATTTAGAGACAGTTGATATGGAAACATCTAATTCTTTAGCAATTTGTTTTAAAGTTACTTTTCTTTTCATTGAATTTGTAGTAAATTTAATATTTTTAATAAAAGTACTTTTATTTTTCTTAGTATCGCAATTTTAATATAAAAAACTCTCCAATTTAATAAAGTTTTCAACACGAAAACGTTTTCGGGAAGCCATTATCTGAACCTGATTTTTTTTTACGCTTTTTTTACATAGATTTAACATTAGAAGTGAATTATAAGCGAAAAAATTAAAGATTTAACCCTAAACAAATTGTATGAAAACATTACAAAAAAAGCTATTATTTTTCATGCTGATAGTATTACCATTGGGTATGTTTGCGCAAAACATTTTAAAAGGTAAAGTGTTAGATAGTGCCACACAAACACCTTTACCAAGTGTAAATATATCAGTAGTAAATAATACGACAGGTACATCAACAGATTTTGATGGTAACTTTACGCTTTCAAATTTATCAGTTGGAGATCAAATTGTTTTCTCTTATGTAGGATTTGTAAAACAAACATTTACTTATAATAACCAAAAAGAGATTACAATATTATTAATTGAAGATGCAAACCAATTAGAAGGAGTTGTAGTAATTGGTTATGGTTCAGTTAAGAAAAAAGACGCAACGGGAGCTGTTACGCAAATTAACTCAGATGATTTTAATAAAGGAGCAGTAGTAACTGCTGAAAATTTATTAAATGGTAGAGTAGCTGGTCTTACAGTTAATACTAGTGGTGCACCAGGTTCTGGTTCAGAAATTAGAATTAGAGGAGGTTCGTCCCTTTTTGCTTCGAATGATCCATTAATTGTAATAGATGGATTGCCAATAGAGAATACTACCAATACTGGTTCAACATCTATTTTAGCAGCTTTGAACCCTAGTGATATTGAATCTTTTACGGTTTTGAAAGATGCGTCTGCTACAGCTATTTATGGTTCAAGAGCGTCTAATGGTGTAATTATCATTACCACTAAAAAAGGAGGTAAAACCTTAAGTGTAGACTATAATTTTCAGTATGGTTCTGGAAAATTAGTTAAAAAAGTGGATGTTTTTTCTGCTGCTGAATTTAGAAATGTTGTTGCTGAACAATTACCAGGTAGTGTAGGTCAATTAGGCACAGCAAATACCGATTGGCAAGAGGAAATATATAGAAAAACTGATTTAGTCGATAATAATATTTCTATTAGAGGCAACTTATTTAATGTAATTCCTTCAAGACTATCTTTAGGAAATACTTATCAAGAAGGATTGAGATTAACGAATAAGTTTAATAGGAATACAATTGGAATATCTTTAAATCCTAGCCTTTTAAATAATCATTTAAAACTTAGAGTATCTGCAAACTATGCAAATGAAAGAAATAGATTTGCTGATGGTGTAGAAGGAGCAGCGCTACGTTTTGATCCAACGCAACCAGTGTATGATTCAAATTCTTATTATGGAGGCTTTTTTGAGTATTGGAACGGTAATTTAAATCCAACACAAGCTCAATTAACACCAAGTGTTGTAAGAAATCCTGTGTCTCAGTTATTACAAACAAATGATAGTGGAATTAATAATAGATTATTTGGAAACTTTGAAATAGATTATAAATTTCATTTTCTACCTGAGTTAAGAGGAGTAGTAAATTTAGGATTTGATGAGTCTAATGGAGAAAGAACTAGAAGTGTTTCTCGTTTTACAGGATCAGCACCTAGCAATGACAATAGACCTTATGGAACTAATGAGTATTCAGAAGCTTTAAGAAAGAATAGATCCTTGGATGGGTATTTTAATTATAAAAAGTTATTTAATAAATTAGAGGTTGATGCTACTGCTGGATATTCTTATCAGAAATTTGAAGGATACAGTTTTAGTACAGGTAATGTATTTCAACCCAATTACTCAGATGCAATTGCAGATGTAGATACATTTGCTGATATTGTTTTAATAGGTCTTTTTGCAAGAACTAATTTCACATATGATGATAAGTATATTTTAACTTTATCTTATAGAAGAGATGGATCTTCTCGTTTTTCTGAAGAAAATAGATGGGGTAATTTTCCAGCAGCCTCATTTGCATGGAAATTAAAAGAAGAGTTTTTTGAAGATTCCACACTAATTTCTAATCTTAAATTAAGATTAGGTTATGGTATTACTGGTCAACAAGAGATTGGAGATCGTCTTTCTTATTTACAACAGTATGTTACTGGTAATAATCAATCACAATATATTTTTGGTACAACAGCAACGCCAATTGCAGTTTCTACAGCTTATAATTCTAATTTAAAGTGGGAGGAAACTACTACCTATAACGTTGGATTTGATTATGGTTTATTAGATGATAAAATAACAGGAACAATTGATGCTTTTTATAAAAAATCTGAAGATTTATTAGTTCGCTCCGCTTTACCAGATGGAGGAAATTTCTCCAATAGAGGGTTTCAAAATATTGGAGATTTAACCGTAAAAGGTATTGAGTTTGCAATTGATGCTAAATTAGTGGAGAAAGATAATTTGAAATGGAATGTGAATTTTAATGCTACAAAATTTGAGAGAAGAATAGATGAATTAGCATTAAATGCTGATATTTTCATTGGAGGAACAGGTACAGGAACAGGAGGAACAGCTCAAATACTTAGAGAAGGATTTACACCTTATTCATTCTATGTTTACAAACAATTATATGATTCAAACAGTAAACCCATAGAAGGGGCTTATGCGGATTTAAATGGAGATGGGATTGTTAATGGAGATGATAGATATATTTATAAAAACGCTGATCCAGATGCAACTTTTGGATTTGCTTCTTATCTTAATTATAAAAACATTGATTTTTCATTCAATTTAAGAGCAAGTATTGGAAATAGAATTTATAATGCTGTTGATGCTGGTAGAGCTCAATATGATTTATTAAATCAGGCTTCGGGGGTTTTAGGAAACATACCTTCTTCAGTTCAAGATACAAATTTTAATACTACATCCGATGTTGTGTTGTCAGATATCTATATTGAAAACGCTTCTTTCCTTAGGTTGGACAATGTTACTTTGGGGTATACTTTTCCAAAATGGTTAGAGGGTAAAGCTTCCGTTAGATTGTATTCAGGGGTTCAAAATGCTTTTGTAATAACTAAATATTCTGGTTTAGATCCTGAAATTACTAATAATGGAATTGACAACACTATTTATCCTAGACAAAGATCTTTATTATTTGGTGCCAATATTAAATTTTAAAAAAATGATTATGAAAAATTTTAAGTTTAACCTTTTAGCATTCATTGGAATACTTTCAATGTTCCTCTCATGTACAGATGATTTGAATGTTACTCCTGAGGATGATGATGTTTTTACAGCAGATAATTTTTATTCTCAGCCAGGGGCTTACAAACAAGCATTAGCTGGTGTATATGGAAATTTATCTTTAACAGGAACAGGAGGATCTGAATCTTCTTTTTTGGAAGGGGTAGATGCTGGTACAAGTCAATATGGTAGATGTTTATGGTATTTACAAGATCTTACTACAGATCAGGTTATATGGAGTTATGAAAACGATCCAGGAACAAGAGAATTACAACGTAATATTTGGTCTGCTGAAAATCCAATTCTTTTAGGGATGTTTAGTAGAACTATGGTTGAAGTAGCTTTAGTAAACGAGTTTTTAAGACAATCAACTCCTGAGAAGTTAAGTTCAAGAGGAATAACTGATGCAAGTCAATTAGCAGATATAAGTTTGTATAGAAGTGAAGCTAGAGTTTTAAGAGCACTTGCTTATTATAACTTAATGGATTTATTTGGGAAAGCTCCATTTATTACAGAAAACAATCCAATTAATTTTCAAGGGCCAGAATATAATAGACAACAATTGTTTGATTATGTTGAATCTGAGATTAATGCTGTTTTTTCTAGTTTAAAAGCTCCTAGAACAAATGAATATGGTCGATTAGATCAAGGAGTTGCAAATATGATTTTAGCAAAATTATATTTAAATGCAGAAGTATTTATTGGTCAAAATAGATATGCTGATTGTGTTACAAAATGTAATGAAATAATTGCTGGTGGGTATACTTTAAATCCCAATTATTTAAACAATTTTAAAAAGGATAATGATTCTTCATCTGAATTAATTTTCACCCTTCAATCCGATGCTATTACAACACAGAACTATGGTCCTACAACCGTTTTTTGTAATGGACAAGTTGGTTCTCTTGAAAATAATGGAAGTTCATTTGGTGTTGGTGGATGGGGAGGAGCTATAAGGCTAAGAAAACAATTTTCACTTTTATTTGATAATCCTATTTTTAACAACGATGCAAGAAATACAATTATTTCAGCAAATAGAAACATAGAAATTACAGATATTGCAGATAGAGATCAAGGATATGTTTTTGGGAAATATTCAAACATATCTTCCACTGGTGTAGTGGGGTCAAATACAACTTTTGTAGATACAGATTTTCCTCTGTTTCGTTTAGCAGATGTGTATTTAATGTATGCTGAATGTGCAGTTAGAGGTGCTTCTAATGCAACTATGACTCAAGCGTTAACTTATGTAAATATGTTACGAGAAAGAGCTAATAGTGGTTCAGCTTCTGCAAACATAGCAATGGGAGATTTAGATTTAGATTTTCTTATTGACGAAAGAGTAAGAGAATTATACATGGAGTCTCATAGAAGACAAGATTTAATACGTTTTGGGAAATTTACAGGAGGAAGTTATAATTGGGTTTGGAAAGGCAATGGTTCAAATGGTATTGCTTTATCCAATCACTTAAAAGTTTTCCCACTTCCTACAGCTTCATTAGCTTCTAATCCTAATTTAACCCAGAATTCTGGATACTAGTTTACTATTAATTATAAATTTAAAGAAATGAAAAATATATATAAATCATTATTAGCTTTAGGACTAATTTTTAGTCTAAATTCATGTGAAGACGAACAAGATCTTTTGTTTTTACAACCTGAAGCAACTTTCGAAATTTTGTCACCTATTTCTGGTGAAGGTGCAGTTTTAAATCCTGATACACCATTAAATCCAGGTGTTTCATTAACTTGGTCTGAAGCTGATTTTGGAACGCCAACAGAAATAACTTATTCAGTTGAAATTGATAAGAGTGGCGATAATTTTGATTCACCTACTGTAATTACTTCTACAACAAATAATTATGTAACTATAACATCAGATGTTTTAAATTCTGCATCTGTTGGAGTAGGTTTAACTCCTTTTTCAGAAGGTGGATTGGAAATAAGAATTAAAGCAACTGTTGGCACTGCAACATCCAATGAATCTTTTTCAAATGTTATTACTTATTTAGTTACTACTTACTCAACAGATTTGCCAAAATTAGCGGTTCCAGGAAATCATCAAGGCTGGAATGCACCAACCGCCCCTCTTTTAGCGGCTTCGGAGTTTGGTAAAACTGATTTTGAAGGTTATGTATGGTTAGATGGAGAATTTAAGTTTGTTGCTCAAAGCCCAAATGGAGAATTTAATTTTCCTCCAAATGGAGGTCCGGATTATGGAGATGATGGGACTTTCTCAGGTGTTCTTGTTGAAGAAAATGAAGTTAACATAAATGCTGCTTCAGGCTACTACTATGTTAAAGCGAATACAGGTGAGGTTACAGCTGCTAATCCTAATGGGTTAAAATATTCAATTGCAATAGCAAATTGGGCAATAACTGGAGCTGCAACTCCAAATGGATGGCCTGATCCAGCATTAGATCATGATATGACTTATAATTCATCAACAAAAAAATGGGAAATTATTTTACCTCTTACTGTAAATGAATTTAAGTTTAGAGCAAACAATGGATGGGATTTAAATTTAGGAGGTGATTCAAATGGTGATGAATTTATGGATTATGGTGGGCCAAATTTAAATGTTGCTACAGCAGGTACTTATTTAATAGAGCTTGATCTAAGTAATCCTCGTGAGTATACATACACTCTTACTTTGCAATAGTATTAATAAGGGCTACTATATGGTAGCCCTACTTTTTTAAAATTGAATTAAAATGGAAAAGAATTTTACATTATTACTATTATTTATTTCTTATGTATGTTTTAGCCAAGTGAGTTGGCAAGGAGGTGTAACTCCAGAAGCAAGTCAATCAGCAACTATTCTATTCGATAAAACTGGAACTGGTTTATCGGCTTATTCTGGATTAATTTATGCTCATACTGGTATAACAGTAGATGGTGTACAATGGCAAAATGTTATAGGTTCTTGGGGAAATAATACTTCTCAACCAGTACTAACAGTTGTTTCTGGTAATGTCTATAAATTAGATTTAACACCAACAATTTTAGCTTTTTATAATAATCCTACAGGAAGTATAACTAAGATTAATGTGGTGTTTAGAAGTGCTGATGGCACTCAACAGACTTCTGATTTAGAATTGTCTATTGGTGCTTTTCAGGCTAATCTAACAAATCCTTACGAAAATAGTATAACAGTAATTAATTTCAATGAAAGTTTAACTATAACAGCTAATAATACAAATGGGAGCGCTGATTATAATTTATTAGCGAATGGAGCTAGTATTAATACTTTTACAGGAAACACATATAATTTTATAGATAATAATATTACGACAAATAAAAGTTATGAGCTTCAAATTTCACAAGGTGCAATTACACAAACTAAAACTTTCTCGGTTGTAATTAATCCAGGAACAGTTTCAGAAGCATTACCTAGTGGTTTAGAAAATGGTATTAATTATAATGGATCAGATAATACTAAGGCTACTTTAGTTTTAGAAGCTCCAGGGAAAGATTTTGTTTATGTAGCTGGTACTTTTAATAATTGGCAACCTTCTTCGGTGTATGCTATGAAGAAAGACCCTTCTACTAGTAAGTTTTGGTTAGAACTAACAGGCTTAACAGCAGGACAAGTGGAATCTTATCAATATTGGGTGGTGGATGAAACTCCTATTGCTAATTCTCCTTCTTTAGTAAAAGTAGCTGATCCTTGTTCTACTGTAGTATTGTCTCCTTTTGATGATCCTTATATTCCTGCTGTTTCCTATCCTAATTTACCCACTTATCCAGTGGGACAAGAACGAGAAGTTACAGTTTTACAAACAGGGCAAACACCTTACAATTGGCAAGTAACTAATTTTTCTAAACCTAGTAAAGACAATTTGGTGGTATATGAAGTGCTTGTTCGTGATTTTGATGCTAACAGAAATTATCAAGATGTAATAGATAAGGTTTCCTATTTTAAAAATCTTGGAATTAATGCTATTCAATTGATGCCAGTAATGGAATTTGAAGGAAATGAAAGTTGGGGTTATAATACCTCTTTTCATATGGCTCTAGATAAATTTTATGGAACGGAAGATAAGTTTAAAGAGTTGGTTGATGTTTGTCACCAAAATGGAATTGCTGTAATTTTAGATATCGCTTTTAACCATGCTTTTGGAAGAAATCCCATGGTGAGAATGTGGATGAATGATCCTGATGGTGATGGTTGGGGAGCTCCAAGCGCTGAAAACCCCTATTTTAATACCGTTGCGACTCATAGTTATAGTGTAGGAGAAGATTTTGACCATTCTTCTATTTATACGAAGGATTATGTGAAGCGTACTTTAAAACATTGGATTATAGATTTTAAAATTGATGGTTTTAGATGGGATTTAACAAAAGGGTTTACCCAAAATTGTACCAGTGGAAATGAAACTTGTACGAATGCTTATCAACAAGATAGGGTAGATGTATTAAAAGAATATGTTGATTATACATGGAGTTTAGATACTAATCATTATGCAATTTTTGAACATTTAGGTTCTAATACAGAAGAGCAGCAGTGGGCTAATTATAGAATTGCAGAAGGAAAAGGAGTGATGATGTGGGGAGAAATGTTTAATTCTTACAAGCAGCTAGCATTAGGTTATGCGTCAAATGCTAGTATTACTGGTATGGGACATGTTAGTAGAGGTTTTATAGGAAAAAGACTAATTGGTTACCCAGAAAGTCATGATAAAGACCGTTTGATGTATGAAGCAATCACTTATGGTGATGGAACTGGAACAGCTCCAGTTAATGGAAACTTAAACAATGCTTTAAATAGAATGGCTTCAATAGGAGCAACGAGTATATTAGTACCAGGACCAAAAATGATTTGGCATTTCCAAGAATTAGGGATGGATGATTCTATTTATACCTGTAATAATGGGAGTGTAAATACAGAATCAGATGCCATTGCAGGAAATTGTAAATTAGATACTAAACCACAACCACAATGGTCTGAAAATTGGCTAAACGATCCAATAAGAGGAGCTATTTATGATAAATATGCTAGATTCATTAATTTAAAGACTTCGGAAACTGTTTTTAATGGAGAGTACTCTATTAGTCCAGATGCAGGAGATAATTTAAAACAAAGAATTTATATTTATGATAACAGTTTACCCACATCACAATTGAAAAATGTAGTGATTTTGGCTAATTTCTCTGTGAACAATCAAAATATAATTCCCGATTTCCCTTACACAGGAACTTGGTATGATTTAATGGATGATACGCCTTATAATGTAACAAATACAGCCACAACTATAGCTATTCCTTCGGGTCAATTTAGAATATTTGGTAACCAACCAAGTACTTTAAGTACGACCCTATTTGAAAACAACGATGATTTAAAGGTGTATCCTAATCCTGCTAAAAATGCATTATTTGTTTCAACTGAGGCTAAAACTATTGAAATTTATACAATCACAGGACAATTGGTGAAAAGTTATAAATCGGTACAAGCTAATGAAAGTTTGAATATAGAAGAGATTCAAAAGGGAATTTATTTTATTAAAATTATAAATGCAGATAATAGAATGGCTAAAAGAAAATTTATTAAGGAATAATTTGATTTAGGTTAATTTTCTAAGAAAGCACTTTTTTGAAAAAAAAGGTGCTTTTTTTATACTATAAAATCAATTTTTAAGTTAGTATTATATGATGAAAAAAAGTTTATATATGTTTTTGTTTTTAGGATTAATAGGTTGTAAATCTAGTGATTTCGCTATTAAATCTAGTGATATAACCATTCAATATAGAGATGATTTTAAAAGTATCTCTGATAAAGAGAAGTTATCTTTCTTAAAAGAAAACAATGCTACTTCAGAAAATAAAAGTGTTGTGTTGTTAACACAAGGTTTTAAAGGAGAAAAAATAATGATAAAGCAAAATGATAAAACAATATATTCTTCTTATCCTATTACTAATTTGAATACAAAAATAGCGGATTATATCGCTTTTTCAAATGCTTATGAAGTAATAGTGTTTGATAACTTTACAAAAAAAGAAATTCAAATACCTTCTGATAAATCCAAAAAATATAAGTTTATTTATTTAATGAAAGAATACAAAGATTCGAATATAAAGTATTCCATTACTTATAGTAACACCTTAAGACCTTTGAAGTAATCTGCTTTAGCTTAAAATCCTTGCTTCTCAATTAAAATATACCTTAACTTGTTAAGGACAATTAATTTCTGTTGCTAATTTTTAGTTAGTTTAAAGTCCTAACGATAATGGGAACATATTGAGATGGGTTTTAATAATTGCGATTTAATGTTGTTTCTATTCCCATACACTCTTCATACACTATCCATACCTTTGATATGGCTTTGATATGCCTTTAATATGGAGTAAGCATGAAGTATGACCCGTCCTAAAATAGCTATGACCCGTCCTATGACCCGTCCTAAAATAACTATACAAGTTATTAAATAAATCCTATTATAGTTATACAAATATAATTCTTAACCCTAAATTTACTATACAACTGTTTTTTCATAGCTAAAATACTTATTGTAGTTCTGACTCGTCCTAAAAGAATATAGTAAATCTCATTCAGTTTTTGTCAAAAACTATTCTCAAAAAACCTTAACAAAAATTACAGTTTTTCTACCTCAAAAGTTAAAGTCAAAATAAAACTATTTTTAACTACCTAACCTACATATTTTGCTGCAGAAAAAAATAAAAGTCTTTTAACCAACCTTTTCGTGTTTTTTACCCTCTAATAGTATAAAAAGAGGCAAACTACGTAAAAATACGTAGTAAAAAAGGGCAAAAATACGTATAAATACGTATTGACTGGTATAGGAAGAATGACCTAGTTTTGTTCTCGAGTAAAAATTATATGCTATTCTTATGATAAAAAACACCCACTTATGTTTGGTTGCATTCCTATTTGCGACCAGTTTAACCTATTCCCAAGACATCCTTTGGGAGAAATCCTATGGAGGTAAACATGCCGAATTTTTATACGATGCCATTGCCACACCAGACTATGGATTTATTCTAGCTGGAAGTTCGATTTCTGGTAAAAACGGCAATAAAGAAGACAATAATAAAGGAGACCTCGATTATTGGCTTTGGAAAATGGACGAAAAAGGCAATCTGGATTGGCAAAAAAGCTTTGGAGGCAATAGAGTAGATCTGCTACAAAGCATTGCCATTACACAAGATGGCGGTTTTATATTAGGAGGCACTTCCACTTCAGATAAAGGAATCGACAAAAAAGAAGACTCGAAAGGACAAGAAGACTTCTGGGTCATTAAACTCAACGCCAAAGGACAAGAAATCTGGCAAAAAACCATAGGAGGCAGTAGCATGGAAAAACTACTAAGCATAGCACCTACAAAAGATGGTGGTTATATTCTAGGAGGCACTTCTAGTTCAGATGCTTCCGAAGATCTTGAAAAAGACAAATACTCCAAAAATGAAAATTCCAGAGGGAACTTAGATTATTGGGTAGTAAAATTAAAGTCAGATGGCACGATGCAATGGCAAAAAACCATTGGAGGGCAATACCAAGACGAATTAAAAAGCATCCAACAAACTACAGATGGTGGTTATATCTTAGGAGGTTATTCCAATTCACCCATATCAGGAGACAAAACAGAAGCCAACTACGGATTAGGCGATTACTGGATTGTAAAACTAAACGAAGAAGGTAGTATGGAATGGCAAAGAACCCTTGGTGGTGATAAGGATGACAATTTATTTGCCCTTTCACAAACCAAAGATGGTGGCTTTATAGTGGGTGGAAATTCCAATTCTGGAGCTACCAATTCCAAATCAAAATCCAACAAAGAAGGTACTGATTTTTGGGTACTAAAATTGGATAAAACAGGAGGCATAGATTGGCAAGAAACCTATAATTATGGTAAGATTGACGTCTTAACTTCGATAGTAGAAAACCCTGATGGTAGTTATTTAATAGGTGGTTATGCACAGAGTGAGGCACAAGTGAAAAGTCAAAAGTCAAAAGTGAAAAGTTTGCAATCAGATAAAGAAGGTATTAACGACTACATTGCTTTAAAAATCAATGCTAAAGGAGAAGAAATCTGGACGCAAAGCGTAGGCAGTAAAGGCGATGAAGTACTAAAAAAATTACTAGAAACCAGAGATGGCGGATACTTATTAGCAGGAACTTCAAACGGAAACGCCTCAAGAGACAAGAATTCCACAAAAGGAGGTACCGATTTTTGGGTAGTAAAACTACGTGACAAAGAAAAAGAAGAAAAGCTAAAAATCACAGTAGAAGCCATGCCCAATCCTGCCATTAGTTTTACCAATGTCATTGTAAATTTTGACTACCAAAATGGCACGGCAACCCTGTATGATTTAAATGGAAGAAGCCTGCAAACCCAAACCCTAAAAGGAGAACACACCATTCCTATGGAAGTAAGCCACCTACCACAAGGCATTTATCTAATTGAGATAAAAACCAATACCCAAACAGGAAGTGTAAAAGTGATTAAAAAATAAGACATAGTATCATGAAATATATATACAAGATTAAAACAATTGGGCTACTCCTTTTATGTAGTTTTTCAGCTTTTGGACAAGAAGAACCAAAACCAGAAGAGTATTTACCAAATATAATTCCACCTTCTCCAGAAGCTTATGCTTTAGGAAATTATGGAAATGTCCCTGTTGGATTATTTACTGGTTCACCTGGTGTACAAATACCATTACTAGCCTTTAATTCTAAAAACATAAGTGTTCCATTTAGTCTCTCTTATTCTTCAATTGGAATAAAGGTTGACGATGTTAATTCTAGAGTAGGTTTAGGTTGGAATTTAATTGGTGGTGGTGTAATAAATAGGGTGATAAGAGACCAACCGGACGAAGATTCTCAGCTAGTACTTCAAGAGGCTTCTAATAATAATTATTTAGAACCTACTTTGATGCAGTATTTAAAGACTATTGGAGAAAATGCTGAAATGGATTCTGAAAGAGATTTATTCAGTTACAATTTCAATGGCAATTCTGGACAGTTTGTCTATGATAGAGATGGAACGATTATAAGTTTACCTCAATCAGATTTTAAAATTGAAGTTTATTTAGACCCATTGTCAACAGATATTTATAATTTTAAAATAACGGATTTACAGGGTACAATTTATTATTTTGAAGTAAAAGAACAAACAATGCTTAGGACTTCTGGAGAAGGTCATCCAGAACCGAGTTTGAGTTATTCTGCTTGGTATTTAAGTAAGATAAGAACGATTGAAGGTAGGGAAGTTTATATAAATTATACTAACCATGGAGAGTATTATATTTCTTCACAAAGTCAACAAATGTCTTTATCCTATCCTAGTTATCAATATTCGGTTGGGAAACCATATGTTAAAGCACCTACCATTTCTCCTATAAACTCTCACCATATGAGAGTAATAGGTAAGAAAATAGGAAGTATCGAAAGTAATAACCCAAATGATGGAAAATTAGTTTTTACTTATCAGGACATGATACCCTCTTCAGCATCTGAACCAGATGTAGTGCTTAGTGAAATAAGAAAACTAAATAAAGAACAAGTTGTAATTGATAGAGTTAATTTAAACTATTTAGCGACTACCAATAAGCGAATTTTTCTACAAGATGTAGTTATGTTTAATCCTGAACAAAAATATAGTTTTGAATACATTCAACCTAATAGTTTTCCAAGTAGATTGGATAAAGGTAGAGATGCTTGGGGTTACTATAATGGTGTAACTACAAATCCTAACTTGATTCCTGAGATTGACGGATATGGTCTTCAAAATATAAATTATACACATTCTAATTTCGATTTTAATAGCAACTATTCTAAAATAGGTCTTTTGTCAAAAGTAAAATATCCTACAAGAGGATATTCTGTAATTGAATATGAACCCAATGATTACCATTTTAAAGGTTATATGAGAACTGGAAATCCAACATGTTTCACAAAAACGGTAACCATAGATTCTTATGAAGATGATATGTCAAAAACAGAGAGTACACAAATTTTTGCTCATTTTACTCATAAAGTAACACTATCAGGTAGCTCCAGTTTTTATAATTGCGATAGTAGTATGGATACAGGTGCAAACAAGCATAAAACCATTACATCTGTTTTCTGTGTTGAAGATAATGAAGCAGTTGGGCTTTTTAGATATGATCAATTTGGAAATTATATCGATATAGGAGTATCGTCAAATTTAAATAATGGAGCATGCTATTTTATGGCTGAAGAAGGGAAAAATTATATTGTAAAATTGACAAATAGTTTTAATTGTATTAGAGGCTATACATCAATTACTTATTATAAAGATGACTATCCTAGAACGTATCAGGAAATTAATATCCCTATTGCAGGAAACCGAGTAAAAAGCATTATCGATTATAATAATAACGATATGCTTTCAAATAAAAAAAGATATTATTACTCTCAATTGAACCAATTAAACGTTTCGTCAGGGGTAAAAGGTTTTGATCCACACTATACAAACTTTAGAAAATGGAGAGAAATAGCTCTTAGTGAAGGTTCAGGTGCAGGGACAGCATACAGAGAATTTTCTGATTTAATTGTAAGTTCAAGTTCATTAAGTAACATGTATGTTAATGGATCGAGTGTTTTCTATCCTTATGTAACCATTAGTTATGGCGGAGATAATTTTGAAAATGGAGCTGAAGAAAAACAGTTTGTTGTAAACAAAGATTATTTTGGAAAGACACTATATAATAGTGATGATATTTCAGGAGCTCCCTTTACTAATTTTGGTTGGAATAATGGTTTTGAAATAGAAACAAAAACTTTTTCAAAGAAAGGGAGTAGTTTTTATTTACTCAAAAAAAATACGAATGAATATTTCCTTGATGAAACAAAAACGAAAGAGTTAATTAATTTTTCAGCAAGAAAAAAGTACGATGAAATTTTAGAAGGACCAGCGGCTTATACCTGTAGTTCTACGGATGTCAACACTAGATATGAAATTAAAGGCTGTACAACAAATCATAATCATTTTAGACTTACTATAGGAGGGAAATGTTATGCATCTGGAGCAAATAATGTTGCGACATATCTCAACCATGCCTGTTATGGTCTCAATCCTGGAGACGTAATTACTTTTTACAATAGAATGGATAATATAGATATTGTTGAATACAAAAATATATCCTACAGGTATTATTTAAAATATGCTAAAACAACGGATTATTTCTATGACACAAACAATGCTTTAACAGGTACATCGGAAAGTATTGTTCAAAGTAATTATGATAGTCCGAATCATTTGCAATTAACTACTCAAAAAGTGGCTGATTCCAATGATGAAGAAATAGAAACAAAATATTTTTATGCTCATGAAAAAGGCAATCAGGCCTTGATTGACAAAAACATGATTGGTATTCCATTGATTACACAATCCTTTATAAATAACAAAAAACTATCTGAGAAAGAAACCGTTTATAAAGACTGGGGCAATGGCTTATTAGCACCAGAAGTTATAAAAGCTTCAAAAGGAGATGCTACAGCAGAAATAAGAGTAAAATATAATATACTGGATAATTCCAATGGTAATCCACTAGAAGTACAGCTAGAATCAGGTATTCCTATCACTTACATCTGGGGTTATAACAAAACTCAACCTATTGCCAAAATAGAAAATGCCACTTATGCTCAAGTGCAACCCTATGAAGCGAACTTACAAACGCTTTCCAATGGAACAGATGAAGGGAATTTAATTGCTGCTTTGGATGCTTTAAGAACCGCCTTGCCTAACGCTATGATAACTACGTATACTTACAAACCACTAGTAGGAATTAGCACCGTTACCGACTCAAAAGGAAACAAAATAACCTATCATTATGATAGTTTCAACCATTTGGAATTTGTAAAAGACCAAGACGGTAATAATTTAAGTAAGAACGACTATCATTATAAAAACTAAGGCAAGATGAAGAAATTATTATATATATTAGTACTAATCCCTATTCTTGCTTTTTCCCAAAGTCAAGATCAGAATTATATAAGAACCATAACCTATAAAAAGCCAACTACTGAAGTAACTGTAGATGTTACCAATCCAGCAGATGCAACTGTACAGATAACCTACTTTGATGGACTAGGAAGACCCATCCAACAAGTAGCACACAAACAATCCAATTCAGGTAAGGATATAATTACTCACATAGAATATGATGCTTTTGGTAGACAAACCAAAGACTATTTACCTTATGTGAATCAATCTGCTTCTTTGAATTATACTGATGTAGCTACAGTAGCTACCGATTTAAATAGTTTTTACAGCACGCACAATGGAGGAACAACCAATCCGTATAGTGAAAAAGAACTAGAAGCTTCACCTTTAAATAGAGTTTTCAAGCAAGCTGCTCCTGGTGATGCATGGGTAATGGGACAAGGCAAAGAAATAAAATTTGATTACCAAACCAATACAGCTACCGAAGTAAAATGCTTCAAAGCTTTGGCTACTTGGGACGCTACTTTGCAACTATATACCATTAAAATCAGCAGTCCGCAAACTTATTATGGTGCTGGCAAATTATATAAAACCATCACCAAAGATGAAAACTGGACCTCAGGAGTAAACAACACTACCGAAGAATTTAAAAATAAGCAAGGAAAGGTAGTTTTAAAAAGAACCTACAACAATGGAGATAAACACGACACTTATTATGTGTATGATGAATATGGGAATTTAACCTACGTTTTACCACCTTTAGCAGAAGGAATTGGAACACAAGCCAATCTTGATAATTTAGGTTACCAATACAAATATGATTACCGTAATCGTTTAGTAGAAAAGAAGTTACCAGGCAAACAATGGGAATTCATCATCTATGACAAACTAGATAGACCAGTAGCCACAGGACCAGTATTTTCTCCTTACGGAGGTACTGCCGAAGGCTGGATGATAACCCAGTATGATGTATTTGGAAGAGTAACCCAAACGGGTTGGAAACAAATGACTGTAACTGCAACAAGCAGAACAACGAACCAGAACAGCGTTACTGCTGGAAGCAATCCTTTTGTGTTAAGTGCCAATGATATTCTGACCAAAAACTATTATGATGATTATAGTTTTCCAAATGCTCCACAAGTTCCTGCACAAATAGAAGGACAAAATACTGTTAGTACAGCGAATAAGTTAAGAGGATTACCAACAGGCTCCTGGACAAAAGTATTAGATATAAACAATCCAAATGCTTCTGAATTATCATATACCATTTATGATGAAAGATACAGACCCATTCGAAGTTATACCAGCAACCATTTAGGAGGTTATACTCAAGTAGACAGCAAATTAGATTGGGCTGGAAAAACGGAGTACACCATGACCACACACAGGTATGACAATAATTCCAGTATAATTACCATAAGAGACACCTTTGAATACACCGACCAAGACCGTTTACGCCTGCACAAACAACAAATTGGCAGTGGAGACGAACAATTAATTGCCAAAAACACCTACGACGAACTAGGACAATTAATCAGCAAAAATGTAGGAGGTCTAGATGTAACAGGAGCTTCTGGTTTACAAACCGTAGATTACAATTATAACATAAGAGGTTGGCTGAAAAACATAAACGATGTCAACAACATAGGAACTGATTTGTTTTCATTTAAAATTAATTACAATGATGCAGAAACCGCAACAGATTTGTACAACGGAAACATTTCAGAAACCTTTTGGAAAACAAATAGCGATAATAAGCTAAGAAAGTACCAGTTTTCTTATGATAATCTAAATAGATTGTTAGACGCAAGTTACACTCGAATAAACGAAACCACAGCACCTAATGCTTACCGTGAACAGTTAGATTATGACAAAAATGGAAATATACAAAGACTAAATCGCTACGGTGTTATAGATGACCCTGATTATGCCATTCATATTGATAATTTACTATATGAATATGACAATGTAAATAAAAACCAGTTACTAACCGTTACCGATGAAACCGAGTCACCTCAAGGATTTAAAGACGGAGAGAATGAAGGAAACGATTATGAGTATGATGCCAATGGAAATATGAAGGCAGATAACAACAAGGGAATAAGAGATATACTCTATAATCATTTGAATCTACCTACAGAAATTAATTTTGCAAGTGCTGACAAAATTTCCTACATTTACAATGCAACAGGTCAAAAAGTATCTAAAGTAGTGACAGAAAATAGTAACATAACAAAAACTGATTATTTAGCTGGAGGATTTCAGTATAAAGACAGTTATTTAAAATTCTTTCCACATCCAGAAGGTTATGTCAATGTAGTTGATTCCCATGGAATAAATAACTATAACTATGTTTTTAATTATACTGACCACTTAGGAAACATACGAGTAAGTTATGGAGTTGACCCAGATACACAAACCCTAAAAATATTAGAAGAAAATCACTATTATCCTTTTGGATTAAAACACGAAGGTTATAATATGGACTATAAAACCTATCAACAAATATTGGAAGAGTCCATAAAAATTAAAATGGCTAGTCCTGTAGATGCAGTTTACAAGTATAAATACAACGGAAAAGAACTACAAGACGAGTTAGGGCTTAACATGTATGACTACGGTGCAAGAAATTATGACCCAGCTATAGGTAGATGGATGAATATTGATCCGCTAGCGGAAAATTCTAGAAGATGGACACCTTATAATTCTGTTTATAATAACCCTTTACGTTTTGTTGATCCTGATGGAATGCAGGCAGATGATTTAATTTTTAAAGCTAAATCTGGTTCTAATCCTGCTAGTCAATCTGCAATAAGTAAAACCCAAGATGTTATAAATGGAGGCTTAGGAGGTGATTATGCAAGTATTGATAAAAACGGTAAGCTTTCACTAAACATAACTAGAGACGAGTTGCAAACTGATGAACAAAAAGGGCTTTATGATGTATTAAGTACTGCTATGAATGGGGAAAAAGATGTGAGTGTAGATGTTTACGAAAGCGATAAAACAATCATGGGAGGAAGTATGCAAGCAAATAAACCAGATGCACCTGGTAAAATTGATATAGACGATATTATAGCTTTTGGAACAGGAGAATTAAGAAATGCTTATAGTACAATGGGTCATGAAATAGCAGAAACTACGGAAAAACAATTAAATGGCAACACAGATTATGTTAATAATGATGGTACTGGTGCTCATCAAAAGGCTAATACAATAGAGGAATCTTTAAATGGTGGATGGACTGTAGGAAATGCAACAATGTCTAATAGGAAAGTTGATAAAATTACTGAAAGAACAGCTATAGGAACAAGAACATCTAATGTGATTTCAGGGAATGTAACTGTGCCACATACTAGAAATGGAGTAACAAGAAATTACAATTATACTATTGTACAAGGAAATGTTGTCAAAAAAAAATAATATGAAAAAGCTTTTTTTACTTTTAATAATTTTTTCATCATGTAAATCTAAATTAATAGATAAAGATTTAGCAGGTAGAGTTTATAATTATCACATTGGAGTTGTAGAAAATTATTTAAAAAACAGTTATATTGATGATGATTCATCCTTAAATAGATCTATAATTTTTTTAGAGAATATTTCTAAAATAAAAAGTGATGTAATTGAGCAAAGAGATTTTTTCTATTCTCCATCTTTTAAGAACTTAAAAGATTGGAAAAGATGGTACAAAAAAAATAAGAATAAATTATATTGGAATGAAATTGAGCAAAGATTAGAATTAAAATAATATGATAATATCTCACGCTGGTGCAAGCATCTGGCTTGTGCCCACAAAGTAAATAACCAAAGACAAACCACTTTGTAAGTAGATCCAACAAGTTGGCAAGAATTGTTTAAATAGGTTGAAAGCTTTTTTTAAAATGATGAATATGAATTTAATCAAGAATGGTTTTCTGTCAACATTACTAGAAATTTTAATAATATGCTTAGTTTATTATATTTTAGTTTATTTATTTAAAAGATATAATTATAATATTAGTAAATGGAAGATAGCGCAATTAGTTATATTGTTATGGGTGCTGTATTTTACTGTATCTTTTTTATTATCTGTTTTCTTTGATATAAATATTTAACTATTTTTTTAATAACAATAAAACCACTCTATAAAGGAGTGGTTTTTAATAATGGAAACAACAAAATTTCCTACATTTACAATGCAACAGGGCAAAAAGTAACTAAAGTAGTGAATGAAAATAGTGTCATAACAAAAACTGATTATTTAGATGGGTATCAGTATAAGGATAATTATTTGCGATTTTTTCCACATGCAGAAGGCTATGTAAATGTGGTTGATTCTCACGGAGTGAATAATTACAACTATATTTTTAATTACACAGACCACTTAGGAAACATACGAGTAAGTTATGGAGTTGACCCAGATACACAAACCCTAAAAATATTAGAAGAAAACCATTATTATCCTTTTGGATTAAAACACGAAGGTTATAATATGGACTATAAAACCTATCAACAAATACTGGAAGATGCTATAAAAATTAAAATGGCTAGTCCTGTGGATGCTGTTTACAATTACAAGTACAATGGGAAGGAACTACAAACAGAGCTAGGACTTGACCTTTACGATTATGGTGCAAGAAACTACGACCCTGCTATAGGTAGATGGTTGAATATTGACCCGTTAGCAGAGAAGTATCTTAATTTTACACCTTATAATTATGTAAGTGATAATCCTATTAATTTAATTGATCCAGACGGCAAAGATGGCGTAAGAGTAGTTGATACTAAGAATAAAACAATTACCATTAAGGCAGTATATTTTTTAAGAACAAAAGACAAGGAAACTAGAAAAGGAACAGAGAAGGGTTATTCAGCCAAGCGAATTGCTAAAATTGAGAAAAGAACAAATGAATGGTTAAATAAACAAAAATTAGTAGCAGATGAAGGTGAATATGAAGGCTATTCAGTCAAATTTGATTTATCGTTCAAAGAAGGAGGACACGATTATGAATCTAGAATAAAGGCAGATTCAGAAACTTTAGAAGGAGTAAATATAGGAAACTCAATGGATAAGATGTCTCCTAAAGATGTTAATATCTTCGAGAAATTAGTTTCTTCAGATGGAGAAACGTCAACTCAAACAGGAGGTGTTACAGAGAATGATAAAAATATTACAATGAATACTGATGCCACTACAAAGTTGAACGAAATTCATGAAATTGGGCATACGCTTGGACTTGATCATCCTAAAGGCAAAGGAAATGAATCTGGATTAATGGCTTATCCACCTGAAAAATTTAATCAAAAAGAGGTTAATCAATTGGCCAATAATAGTTTTTTACCAGTTGTAATATTGAAAAATTAAATGAAAATTAGAATGAAAAAGTACATATTATTTTTTGGATTATTTTTTATAATAAGTTGCTCTTCGAAAAAAGAAGTTTTTGTTGAAAAAGACATGACAAAAATTTATGATATTGAAGAGAACAATTATCATCTATTTACATTCTATGCATTTAATGATGATAAAAATTTGATTTCAATGTCAGGAGTTGGGAAAAGAGATGATATTAAAAATTTTGAAAATCAAAATATCAAAGCCTTTGTAGAGAGTTTCTTTTCAAATTTTCATTATACACCAAATTTGGATCTAGAAGGAAATTATAACGATATTAGTAGGTGTTTATATGATCAGAACGTAACTTGGCTCGGAAAAAAGATATATGAACCCAGCAAAAAGTTTGAATTTTTACTTGAAGATAAAAGCTACATCATACAAATTGAAGTTAGTGAGTTACTGCCAGATTTAAATATCGACTTAATTGATTCAGAAAATAGTTGCCTTAGGAAAAATTCAGTTGAGTATCCAATAAGTGAAATAAAGAATATTAAAAAGGTTTTTATAATAAGATAGTTATTTACGTAATAAATCAGAGATTACTATGATTTGGTTATGTTACAAAATCAGTGAATAAGTGTTTTACAAACAATAAAACAAAAAACAAACCACTTCGTAATAAAGTGGTTTGTTTTTATTCTGAAAAAAAAATGAATATAAAAAGTATAAATTTTTTAATTATATCTTTTTTCTTAGTCCTTTGCTCATGTAAAAAAGATAGTACTAAAGAAATTGTTAATCAAAAAACTAATGAAATAAAAAAGGAATTAGAATATACAATAGATTTTCCAGACCCTTTATCAGTAACTGGTGGTGATGGAAAAGAAGATTCAAAAAAAAATTCTCTTGAGACAAATGCTCTTAGCGATAGTGTGGGAGCATCAATTCAGGCTACTACTCAAAATACAGACACGGCTCAAGGAGCTACACATTTCTTCTCGCCATACATTGCAACACCATATTGGGCTAAAGGCATGCAAGAAATTAATATTGAAGGTGTAAATAAAAAGGATTTTAAATTTTACAAATATTAGATATTATGCGAAAAAAAATCATATTAGGATTATTATTAGGCTTATTAATTTCATGTAAAATGGATAATAAATCATTGCCTGTTCAGAAGAATACTTCTGATTTTAAAAATGAAGTTGACACTTTATTTTTTAGAAATGACACTATAATAAGTATAAAAAAGGTTTCAAACAATGCCTCAATTTTTAATTGGGGTATTAGAAATAAATATATGAAAACCTCAATTGATACGATTCCATTTAGCGTTCTCAATAAAGAAAAAATTAAGTTTACTGATAAGTATGCTTATATTAAAGATGCTTGTGGTAGTGGGTGTAACTATATATATGTTATGCCATTTGATGAAAATGGGAAAGATTTTTTTGAATTGTATCCTTTGTTGTATGATTTTAAAAAAGATATTGTTATCTATAAAAGTGATAATAAATCAAGTCTTTTGACAATTCAAAATATTTTTACTGGGTATAAAGAAGAATTTATTGAAGACTATGATAGGACCACTAGACCAGAAACATTAGCAATTGATAGTATAAGTTTAAATAATAATATTCTTTTTGTAAAATGGTTTAATGCAGATAAAGAGATTGTTGTTAGTGAAATTGATATTAATAAATTTTTAGAGAGACCTTAGCTACCATAAGAATCATACAGATGCCACTACAAAGTTGAACGAAATTCATGAAATGGGATATACAACAAGAAAGAATGTATTGCATAAGGTAACGGTGATTGAAAGACCATTACCTCCACAAACATCTTTATTTTAATTATTCAGTAATACCTCAAGGAACTAGTCATAGGTTAAAAATATCAAGTGAGTGGTACATAACTACCAGTAATGTACACCAAGCACCTTCTGATAGAGATATTAATAACGCAGGTAGCAGAACAAATTATACATTTGCTATGAGAAATAAGACGGTGTATGTTTATAATAATAAAGGTGTTGTGGCAACAGTACCTATAAATAGATTTGTTAATCCTAAAAACTAAAAGAAGATGAGTATTATGAAAAACACAATTTTTTTTATATTATTTTTTCAAGGTCTAACAAACTTGTTTGGTCAAGAAGGGCAAATAATAAAAATACATAGCATTGAAGAAGCAACTAATATATCTTTAGCTAAAGCAAGAGAGTTAATTAAGAATAGAGAAAACAAAATTATTATATCCTACGAGTATATGTATAAGCTAGATGATATAAACATTGGTGATAATGATTATGTCAAAACTTATGAATATGATATGGATATTTACAAGAAGGGTGAGTTTGTTTATATTTTAAAGGTTTTAATAAATGTAGATAAAAATATACATATTAATACTTCATTATTTAAATGTACAAAACAACCAAAAAAAGGATAGAATTAACTAATATTCAAAATGATATAAATACATATTTAATTGAATAATTGCATATGAAATACATAAATAAAGTAATAATTTTTATCTCTATATTTTTTCTCTTAAGTTGTTCCGCACAAAAGAAACAACCAATAGAAAAGTATAATAATAATACAAGCGTTATTAAAAGTAGAGAAGATGTAAATAATTTAACAGAAAAGTATTTTAGTAATTATAAATATGATAATATACTAGTATTTTCAATATCTGATAAGTGGTATCTGTTTATAACTAAAAACAAGACCTTATTTGAATCGTTTTATGTGAAAAAAGAATCAGACAATGATTATATTGAAAAGTTAGAAGTAACATCGAATGAATTTAAAATTTTGAACAAAGCGTTTAATAAAAATATATATAATAAAGATATAGTGGATTTTCATTCTAAAAAATATAAATTTGATGTAGCTCAAGGAAATAAAACGTATTTTGTACTAACAGATAAATCTAAAATTAGACATGCTGAATTTAGTTTATCAGTAATAATAGATCCTCCTCCAATAAACAAAAAAGTTTATTACTATCTCGTTACTAAATTACTAAATCGCATATCTATTGATTCTGAAGGTAATAATACAGATTAGGGTAATGTTTCAAAGTTAGTGATAGCAATTTAAAAAACAATTAATCACTTGAAAATAAAACAATAATTTAAAAAATATATTGAAAAGGAACGCAATATGGCGTTCCTTTTTGTGTTATATAATGTCTTAAAACGAAGAAAATGGTAAAAAATTCGCCCTCGTGTATTAAAATTAGTGATAGTTTCTTTTAGAGAAAAAAATATTTTTTAAAACCACACAATTGAATATCTTTACAATGCAACAGGGCAAAAAGTATCTAAAGTAGTGAATGAAAATAGTGTCATAACAAAAACCGACTATTTAGCTGGAGTATTTCAGTATAAGGATAACTATTTAAAATTCTTTCCACATCCGGAAGGTTATGTCAATGTAGTTGATTCCCATGGAATAAATAACTATAACTATGTTTTTAACTATACCGATCACTTAGGAAACATACGAGTAAGTTATGGAGTTGACCCAGATACACAAACCTTAAAAATATTAGAAGAAAACCACTATTATCCTTTTGGATTAAAACACGAAGGTTATAATATGGACTATAAAACCTATCAACAAATACTGGAAGAGTCCATAAAAATTAAAATGGCTAGTCCTGTAGATGCAGTTTACAAGTACAAGTACAACGGAAAAGAACTACAAACAGAGCTAGGACTTGACCTTTATGACTATGGTGCAAGAAACTATGACCCCGCTATAGGTAGATGGATGAATGTTGACCCTCTAGCTGAGAATTCTAGAAGATGGACACCATATAATTATGCTTATAATAATCCTATTTACTTTATTGATCCTGATGGAATGCAATCGGAAGGGAATGATTGGATAAGAAATGGAGATGGAACTTATACTGCTCAAGCAGGAGATAGCGCATCTACATTAGCTAGAGACGCAGGGATAACCATTGAAAGAGCAAAAGAAGTAATGGCTAATACTTATAAGTCAAATTCAGAAGGCAATAACATGGGAACATATACTGATGCTGATGGAGTTGAAAAGTCTAAAGTTGATGTAGGAGATACGGTTGCTATTCCTGAACAAGTAAATGCAATTGTTCAAGATACAAAATCACAAAAAGAATTAAATGAATCCATCGAAGCTACTGAGTCAGTAATTGCACAAACTGAAAATAATATTACTAAATTACAAGCACAAAATGATTCATTAGAAGGTGTTATTGAAGGTGTATTACCTAAAAAATCTTTAAAACCTCTTCCTATAGGTCCAGTAGGTAAATATGCTAAAGGTCAACAAGCAATAATGGACGGTATTAAATTTAGGGAAGCTGGTAAATCGGAAGATAAAATAAATGAAAACAAAGGTAAAATTGATAGTATGAAAAGATTTAATCAATTTAGAGAAAGAGTATTAAAAAAAGCGAAAAGCAGAGTTAATAATTAAATATAGAAAAACCTTATTTTCATAACAACTTAAATTAAGGAATATAATATGGATTAATATTTTTTTTATTAATCCATATTTTTTTTAGAATTAATATAAGGCAGAAAAAAGCTATCAATACAATAAACCAATAAATATAATTGAACTCTAAAATATTTATTAATTGCCAATAATCATTTGGATACATACTTAACAAATGAAAAATAAGATTATAAGTCGAATGAAAAATGATTGCAAAAGTTAAATTTAATTTGATAGCAATAATTCCTAAGGTTATTCCTAAAAAGAATATTATTATAAAATAGTTAATATCAATAGGTAAATGCATTAAAGAAAACAACACACTAGAAATTAATATTTTATAACTTAATTTGAAATCGCAGAGTACTTTTATTATTATTCCTCTAAACATTATTTCCTCAACAATTGGGGTTAGAATTACAGTACTAAAAAATAATAATATGTTTTTAGTAAAGTTATTATTACTGGTAAAATCACTATTAACTGATATTTCAATAAATTTAAATGTTTCATCTACCCAAATAATAGGGTCGACTGATATTCTAAAAAATATAGCGGATATAAAAACTAATGGTAAAAAAGAGTATAACTTTATATTTATTTTTTTAATCTTAACATCTCTAATTGTTTTGTCTTTCTTAATGAAATAACATAAAAAAGCAAAGACTATTAACAATAGAATAATCTCTAATAACTCATCTAAGTAAGTAATATTGTTTAAAATTTGATTTTTTATTAAAACGAAAAGAGTGTATGATAATATTAAATTAATTATATAAAAACATATAAATATTAATAAGGTATTTTTGAGAATAGTTGTCTTTTTTAACATTTTAAGAGTATGCTTTTTTAGCTTTATAATCTCTCACAGTCATATCAATAAAATAGAAAAGTTTATCTTTTATATCATCAGGTAACTGTTGAACTTCTAAAACTCGGTTTAAAGTATTTGTGTCTAATAAGACATCGGTATTACCTGTTAGGTAATCTAAAGAGACTTCTAAGAACTCGGCTAATTTATTAGCGGTATCAATAGAAGGCTTCATCTCGTCACGTTCATCTCGTCCAATCACAGGGGATTTTGTTCCCAAGTGTTTAGCTAAATCTTCTTGTGATGAATTTTTATTTTTTCTTACCTCTGTTAATCGTTTACCAAAACTCATAAGTACTATTTAATACTGTAAATACAGCAATGAAGCAAATTTACAGAATATGAAAGTATTAAACAAATATAAAAAATGTTCTTTAAAACTGATTAGCTAAGTTTGAAATTTAAAAGTACAATAAGAATAATTTTAACGATGTCAACAATATAGGAACTGATTTGTTTTCATTTAAAATAAATTACAATGATGCAGAAACCGCAACAGCTTTATACAACGGGAATATTTCAGAAACCTTTTGGAAAACATCAAGTGATAACAAGCTAAGAAAGTATAGTTATACCTATGACCATTTAAACAGATTATTAGACGCAAGTTACACTCGAAAAAACGAAACCACAGCGCCTAATGCCTACAGAGAATCTTTATCTTATGATAAAAATGGAAACATACAAAACCTAAATCGTTATGGTGTTATAGACGATCCAGATTATGCGATTCATATTGATAATTTAATATATGAATATGACAATGTAAATAAAAATCAGTTACTAACCGTTACCGATGAAACCCAGTCACCACAAGGATTTAAAGACGGAGTGAATGAAGGAAACGATTATGAGTATGATGCCAATGGTAATATGAGGGTAGACAACAACAAAGGAATAAGAGATATAATCTATAATCATTTAAATCTACCTACCGAAATAAATTTTGTGAGTGCTGACAAAATTTCCTACATTTACAATGCAACAGGGCAAAAAGTAACTAAAGTAGTGAATGAAAATAGTGTCATAACAAAAACGGATTATTTAGCTGGAGGATTTCAGTATAAAGACAGTTATTTAAAATTCTTTCCACATCCAGAAGGTTATGTCAATGTAGTTGATTCCCATAGAATAAATAACTATAACTATGTTTTTAACTATACCGATCACTTAGGAAACATACGAGTAAGTTATGGAGTTGACCCAGATACACAAACCCTAAAAATATTAGAAGAAAATCACTATTATCCTTTTGGTCTAAAACACGAAGGCTATAATATGGATTACAAAACCTATCAACAAATACTGGAAGATGCTATAAAAATTAAAATGGCTAGTCCTGTGGATGCTGTTTATAAGTACAAGTATAATGGGAAGGAATTACAAAATGAGCTAGGACTTGACCTTTACGATTATGGTGCAAGAAATTATGATCCTGCTATAGGTAGATGGATGAATATCGACCCGCTAGCGGAACAAATGAGAAGACATTCTCCTTATAACTACGCTTTTGATAACCCAATTTACTTTCTTGATCCAGACGGGATGGCTCCTGATGATTGGTATATAGATTCTGTAACAGGTAAAAAACTGGGTCAAGATGGGGCTTCAACGAATAATATTAGGCTAATTAATCGTGTCAATTATCAGGAAATTTCTGAGAAACATGGAGGAACAATGTCGGCTGATGCTACTCAAGATTTACAGAACAATAGTACTATTGTGCATGTAAATGATTCTCAAATCCAAAATGAAGTCCAAGAAATTACAGAATTATCAACAAATTTGGAGCACCAAACATTTTTAACTTTAGATAGAGATTCTGGTGAAGTTTCAGCTGTGCGAGGAAATCCAGGTACAGATGGGAATACAGAGTTTGAGTATATTAAAAGAACAAGTACTAGTGGAGATTCTTATAATACACTTGATGGTAAACTTCTTTTGGGTCAAGTCCATGGACACAATTTAATACAAGACCAAAACAAAAGGAATATTCCAGGGACTTCAGATGCAGATAAAAACACAGCTTCAAGTAGTGGAATGACAATTTATGCGACTGATGCATATAGTCAAAGTGCGGGTGGACAAGTTGAAATTCATAGAGTTAGTTCAGATGGAACACGAACTAATAATATTGGTTATACTCAAGGAAATGCAGGTGGTCAAGGAGCTCCTACTGTAAATTTAGGTTTAGACGCATTAAAAAGATGGAGTGGACTCTAAAAATTTAAACATATGAAATACATCAATAAAATTATTATTGCAATTCTTCTTACTAGTTTTTGTTTATTGAAGATTAGTGCTCAAAATACGATTCCTTATTTAGTTAATTTGGAGACAGAGAAATCTATATATAAAGAAATTTTAAATAAGCCAAAAGAAGATATATCTTTTTTAATAGAAAATTTATCTGATAAAACTTTTAAAATACATTTGATTAATTTTAAAAATAATGACTTACAGATAACTAACAGAAAACTGTTTGTTAACAACGAGTTTTATCCTTTAATTTTTTATACAGATTATTTATTCTATACTAAATTAAAAGATGACAAGCCAATTGTATCGTTTGAAGAAAGCAAAAATGTATACAAGGATATTGCAATACCTACAATCGAAGAGAGGGAAAAAAACAGCCATTTGTATGGTTTAAAAAGAAAGTCAATTATAATTGATAATAGTATATATTGGATAGTAGATAACAAAGGAGATTTATTGGAGACAAATTCAGTCTCAAAATCGGAATAATCAAAATTAGAATGAAAAAATATATTCTTTTTTTGGTCATTAGTCTGAATGTGTACTCTCAAACTAATACTGATAACTATAAAGAAATGTTAGATTCAGCAGTTGTAATTAAACTAAATGAGGCTTATGAACATTACAATGAAGAATTAAAAAAAGATATAAAAACTGAAAATTGGAAGAGTTATATATCTAAATATAAAAACAGATTAGAGAATATTTATTTACTTGATAGTAATCACAATTCTTTTCATTTAAATAGAGATAAATCTACCTCAGATAGTTTTAAAAACATTAATTTATACGACAAAAAAAATAAAAAATTATTAAGAGAGGGAATTAATGCTTGGAAAATATCTTCAACATTAAATAAAAATCGACTAACTGTTTCTATAATAGATTTTATTATAACCTTTAAGGATGGTAAATACAATTTTGCGAATGGGGGTGGTTCAACTATTGTATTTGAATATAATTGTAATAAAATGAGTTGGGAATTTTTAAGTAATAATACTAATGGTATTTAAAAAAAATAACCCTAGCTACTCAAAGATCCTCACTTTAAGGAATAACAAAAAACAAACCGCTTAGTAAAAAAGCGGTTTGTTTTTGTTCTACAAAGAAATTAATTAAAAAGTGATTATCATACACATCCAAATAAAAATTATACAGAAGCAGATGATAGGGCTTCTGGAGATATTGGAGACCAAGGTCATGCTTGGGGTATAATTAATGATAGAACAGTGAATCATAACATTCCTTATGTGCCCGAGAATCTTCCTAAATTTTACATATTTAGACCTAATGTAAAGACACCTTATATGTTTCAATATACTCCATGGGACAAAAAGCTAAACCCAACTAATGTTAATAAAGCAAATGATTTAAAAAGATAATAAGATGAGAAAGTTAATATTTATTTTTATGCTTGTATTTTTGTTTTCATGTAAAAAGGATGAAGAATTTAAGATAGAAAAAATAATTATAGAATATCATGAATCCAAAAATGATTATTCTACTGTAGTTAATATCGATTTTAATTCTTCTGCCATTTACCTTTTTAAGATATATTATACGCAAAATATAATACCTAAAGATCCCGAGGATTATTTTAAAAAAAATGATATAACTAATAAAAACGAGCAAATTTTTGATGAAGGGTTAAAAAGAATAAATTTAACAGAACAAGAAATTAATGCTCTGTTAGATTTAATTAAATCTTTTGAACAAGATGATTATGAATCGAAAAAAGGAACTGACTTTATTGATGGAGGTTTTGTTAAATATCATTTAGTATATAAAGAAAAAGTAGTTGATATCAAAAGAATTAATGATTCTAGTAATAAACAAGTTCAACTTAACAACTTAGTATTTGATATTATTAAAAAGTCAAATCTTGATTAAAATATTATATCTCTCAACACTATGCTTTCTTATAGCTAATTTGTGTTATTCTCAAAAGAGTAAATATATTGACGTTACATTTTTTGATAATAAAGAAATAGTGACAGATGTCAAATACTATCAAATAAAAGAAAATAAAGCATATTTAATGAGATTGGAAAATTCCAAATTAAAGATCGATTATAAAGAAGCTACTGGTAAAGAATTAAAATTACTCGCTCGATACAATAACAAAAATATTGTGTTCTTTATTAAACCAGAAGATATTTACTATTTGAAAATATCAAAGAAACCTTTTAGTTTTAATAATTTTTGTAGAAAGAAATATATAATTAATCAAGGTTTTGATTATGAGGAAATAGTTAAGCAATCCAAAAATGAATATGAATTTATAGAATGAAAAAATAATCGCTCCTTTGGAGCCTATATCAGTACAAATATAATGGGAAAGAACTACAAACAGAACTAGGACTTGACCTTTACGATTATGGTGCAAGAAATTATGACCCTGCTATAGGTAGATGGATGAATATCGACCCATTAGCAGAGCAAATGAGAAGGGTAATGTTTCAAAGTTAGTGATAGCAATTTAAAAAACAATTAATCACTTGAAAATAAAACAATAATTTAAAAAATATATTGAAAAGGAACGCAATATGGCGTTCCTTTTTGTGTTATATAATGTCTTAAAACGAAGAAAATGGTAAAAAAGTCGACCTCGTGTATTAAAATTAGTGATAACCAAAAAGCACATGATAGGCTGTAAATTAATTTGATAGTTTAAACTCTTTCAATGCTTTCAAAATATCCTTTTAGGTTTAGTGAAGGGTTTGTTCGAATTTTATTCGTAGTTGTGATGCCCTTAATTTTGCTCTTTGTAGAATGGTCTGCAGTTTTTTAGAATCAAATTGTAAGTCTATGATTTTAAAAAGTAGCAGTATGACATAGACAAATAAAAAAAGCTGAACTAATGTTCAGCTTTTTTGTGCGGGTAAAAGGACTCGAACCTTCACACCTTGCGGCACCAGATCCTAAGTCTGGCGTGTCTACCAATTTCACCATACCCGCTAAATTGGAGTGCAAATATAATTATTTTTACATATAATCAAAAACTTTTAGCTATTTTTTAAATGTAATTTTTAGCAGTTTTAAAAGACAAAATCACGATAAAAAAATGCCAGCAATTTTGCTGGCATTTTTTTATCGTACTTCTTGATTTAAAATTAAATCTATATATAGGTTAATTTTGTTTTTTAATTCTTTTCGATGTGAAATAAAATCTAGAAATCCATGTTCTAATAAAAACTCAGATGTTTGGAAACCTTCTGGTAGGTCTTTACCAGTGGTGTCTTTAACAACACGAGGTCCTGCAAAACCAATTAAAGCTCCTGGTTCTCCTATGTTAATATCTCCAAGCATAGCATAGGAAGCCGTTGTTCCTCCAGTGGTAGGGTCTGTACAAAGTGAAATATAAGGTATTTTTGCATCTGCTAGTTGAGCTAGTTTTGCTGAAGTTTTGGCTAACTGCATTAATGAATAAGCAGCTTCCATCATTCTAGCTCCACCCGATTTTGAAATCATTACAAAAGGGACTTTGTTTTTAATGGAATAATCAATCCCTCGGGCTATTTTTTCTCCTACAACAGCTCCCATAGAACCACCAATAAAGGCAAAATCCATACAAGCAACAACTAAGTCTTTTCCTTTAGATTTTCCTACAGCTGTGCGAACTGCATCTTTTAACTTCGTTTTCTCCATGGCATCTTTTAAACGGTCACCATATTTTTTTGTATCTTCAAATTTAAGAGGGTCTTTTGAAGTCATTTTAGGATCTAATTCTTTAAATTTATTGTTGTCAAACAATATTTCAAAGTATTCTGCACTTCCTATTCTTACATGAAAATCATCTTCAGGGCTTACCCATAAGTTTTTAGCTAATTCTTCAGTGTCTACGATTTTTCCAGTTGGAGATTTATACCATAACCCTTTTGGAACGTCTTTTTTGTCTTCTGTAGCCGTTTGAATTCCTTTTTCTTTTCTTTTAAACCAAGCCATAATTTTAAGTTAGAAGTTGGAAATTAGAAGTTAATTTTTTCATTTTTAACTTTTCATTTTCAACTTTTTATTAATTTATTTTCAACTTCACTCTTAACACTTCGTACTTTTAACTTTGTATAGTACCTTATAAAGTATTTACGTTATTTAAATCTGCAAAGGCTTGCACTAGTCTTTTGTTAAAAGTAGCTTCACCTTCTCTAATCCATTTTCTTGGATCATAATATTTTTTATTTGGACTTTCCGGTCCATCTGGGCTTCCAATTTGAGTTTTTAAATAATCAATATTTGAAATCATATAGTCGCGAATTCCTTCTGTAAATGCAAATTGCAAATCGGTATCGATATTCATTTTAATTACACCATATGAAATTCCTTCTCTGATTTCTTCTACTGTAGAACCGCTTCCTCCATGAAACACAAAATCAACAGGATTTGCTTCTGTACTAAATTTATTTTGTACATATTCTTGTGAGTTTTTCAAGATTTTTGGAGTTAATTTTACATTTCCTGGTTTATAAACACCATGAACGTTTCCAAAAGCTGCAGCAATAGTAAATCTAGGGCTTACTTTCATTAATTCTTCATAAGCATAAGCTACTTCTTCTGGTTGCGTATATAGTTTAGAGCTATCTACATCAGAATTGTCTACACCGTCTTCTTCACCACCTGTAATTCCTAATTCTATTTCTAAAGTCATATCCATTTTACTCATACGTTCCAGATATTTTTTAGAAATTTCAATATTCTCTTCAATTGGCTCTTCAGATAAATCTATCATGTGTGAGCTAAATAAAGATTTTCCGGTTTCTTTATAGAATTTTTCAGAAGCATCTAATAAACCATCTATCCATGGTAATAAGTTTTTAGCACAATGATCAGTATGTAAAATTACAGTTGCACCATAAGCTTCGGCTAATTCATGAATATGTTTGGCTCCTGCAACTGCTCCTAAAATAGCTGCTTTTTGGTTTTCATTAGAAAGTCCTTTTCCAGCATTAAATTGAGCACCACCATTTGAAAATTGAATAATAACTGGAGCTTTTAATTTTGCTGCGGTTTCTAAGACACCATTTATTGTGCTTGAACCTGTGACATTAACAGCTGGCAATGCAAACCCTTTTTCTTTTGCATATTTAAATATTTCTTGAACTTGATTTCCAGTTGCTACACCAGGTTTTATTGAATGACTCATAGTTTGTTAGTTTAAAATAGTTTACAAAAATAATAATTTAAAAAATTAGAATGGATAATTAATTCCAAAATTTAAAACAGTTCTACTAAAGTTAATATCTCTAAACCATCTTTCACTTTGTTCTTTAGCTGGATTATAAGCCTTATAGCCAAAATCAATTCTAAAAACAAAAAAGTCAAAATCATATCTTAATCCTATTCCTGTTCCTAAAGCGATGTCTTTAAGTGATTCTAATCCGTTAAAAGTATAGGATTTGTCTTCCACATTGTCAAAAATATTCCATATATTTCCAGCATCTGCAAATAATCCTCCGTTTATTTTTCCCACAATATTAAAACGATATTCTACACTTGCTGCGATTTTTAAATTGGCTTCATTAAAATCATTAATTCCACCACTACTTCCTGGTCCTAAACTATAGGCTTGCCAACCTCTATTGTCATTTGAACCTCCTGCGAAATAACTTCTTGAAAATGGAATAGAATTGGCATTGCCATAAGGAATAGCAATTCCTCCAAATGTTCTAAAAGCAAGTATGTTTTTCTTACCTAAATCCCAGTGTTTGATTAAATCAACTTCTCCTTTAGCATATTGGGCATATTCAACGCCAAATAGGGTTTGATTTCCATTGCTGCTTTCTGGTTCTTCTACTTGTTTTGCTATAAGACTAGCAAAATTACCGGCTGTTTCTATTTTTGCTTTAATAGCATAAAATGTATTGTCTAAAAAGCCTTTTTTGGTATTTTTATTATAGGTCAAAGCTGAAGATACAATAAGATTGTTCTCAATTAAACGTTTTCTTCTTTCGCCTATACTTCTTATAGAGTTGTAATCATTAGATTGATTATTGATAGGTATCGTTCCGTTTAAAACGGCATCAATAAAATTAACTGCACTAGGAAATGTAAGATTGCCTGTTGCAGGATCTATGTAGCTTCCTGATGTGTCATAAATTTGTGCCAAGTCATTTAATCTGTTATAGGAAGAATTATATACATTAAAATAATTATCGATATTTAAATTTCTTACAAATTGAATATTTAGTAAATCAAAGCGAATGGTTGTGTCATCCTTTGGTAACCAATTATAATTAATTATACTAGTAAAATTTTCTTTGTCTAGTCCAATATTTTTTTGGTTGGTTAAACCAAAACTCATTTGAGTTGTTGGTAACATTTCTTTTTTAATAAGGGCTGTGGTTTTAAAAGGCAAGAATATTCTTGGGAATGTCAATTTTACATCTGCTCCATATTCAGAAAGATTGAAAAAGGTTCCATTAGGATTTGGTAAATCTCTTGAAGAACCAATATTTCCTCTTGTTGAAATTTCTAATGTTTCAGCTCTCCTAAATAGATTTCTAAAGGTAAGTGAGAGGTTTCCAGTAATTCCAAAATCTTGAATATTTGAATGGTTAAAGTCAATAGAAGCATTTAGATTCTTTTTCTTTAATGGTATTAAATAAATATTTGCAATTAAACTATTTTTATTACTAGAAGTAGTGTCTACAATGTATTCGATATTTGGAAAGTTAAATACTTTTAAATTGCTTAAAGATCTTGAAGTTAAAGTTTTGTCTTTGTCACTAAAATAACTACCTGTCTCAATAAAAACAGCATCTGTTATCGCTTTTGGTTTATAATTTAATTTGTCAATAGAATAGATATTATAATTGTTATAAGTAACACTATCACTTATTTTGTTTCTTTCTTTTTTTAGAACACTATTAGTAAAAATGTTAACTTGACTAATTTTATATATTTTAAATGGCGTTTTTACAAGGGTGTCACCTCTTTTTATTTTTCGATCTTCTATATCGTAAACAACATCAATATTCTTGTTTTTTTCATTTGTAATTATATCATATCTTACATGATTCACTTGAAAATCATAAACACCATTGTTTCTAAAATAGTTAGTTAGTCTAGTTCTTTCTGCATCAAATTTTTCATCATTAAATTGATCGCCAGTTTTAATTAATAAACTATGCTGATTTTTTAAAAATAAACTGTCTAGTTCTGGAGTTTCTATTCTTCTTGAAATGCTGTCAATTAATGAAGCTTCTCCTGTAGAAACTAGGTAAGTTACTTTTCCTCTTTTTAAGCCAACAGAGTCAATTTTAGATGTTATTTTAGCATCAAAATAACCTTGATTATTATAAAATCCTTGAAGTTTATTTTTAGTTGAACTAATTTTTATAGAATCTATAACAACAGGAGCTTCTCCAGTTTTTTTTAGAAAACGACTTAATCCAGATACTAAGAAAGATTGGCTAAGTCTATCTACTTGTTTGTTGGATACAAGTTTAGCTAAATTTTCTCTTCTATTTGGTTTTCTGCTTAACCAAGCATAATATAAAGAATCAGGATTGTCTTTTGCAATATTATATAATCCTAAACGTAATGGAAAACCTAATAGCTTACCATTAGGTTTTTGGCTGATTAAGCTTTCAATTCTTTCATTTTTAACAACTGTGTCATTAGTAATAACTACATTCTTTGTTAAAAGTTGTTTGTTGTCTGGAACTTTTTTTACAATTGAACAAGAGTAAAAGATGGTACCAGTTAGAAATATAAATGCTATTTTTGGAAAGATTTTTTTCAATTCGATAATATAGTTAGTCAAAAATACAATTTTTATGGTTAGTAAAAACCAAATTAAACTTATAACGAGTTTGCAACAAAAAAAATATAGGAAGCAACATCAATTATTTTTTGCCGAAGGTAAAAAAGTAATACAAGAGTTCCTAGATGCTAATTATGAATTGCAAAGTTTATTTGTAACGGATGATTTATTTCTGTCAGTTGATGAAAGCAAAATCCATACCATTTCGGAGAACGAACTAAGAAAAATTAGCGCTTTAACAACACCTAATAATTGTTTGGCACTTTTTAAAATTCCAATTGAGAAAAATGTAACTTTAAGTGGTTTGGTTTTAGCTCTTGATACTATTAGAGATCCAGGAAATTTAGGAACAATAATAAGACTTTGTGATTGGTTTGGTATTGAAACTTTATTGTGCTCTGAAGAAACGGTTGATATATATAATCCTAAAGTTGTACAAGCAACAATGGGTTCGTTAAGTAGGGTAAATGTAGTTTATACTGATTTAGAGGCTAAACTTTTAGAAACTAAATTGCCTATTTATGGAACTTTTATGGATGGAAAAAACATTTATAAAGAATCTCTTTTGAAAGAAGGAATTATTGTGATGGGTAATGAGGCCAATGGAATTTCTAATCCTATTGAAAAAATAATTAATCAAAGAATAACTATACCAAGATTTGGAAAATTGCAACAAACAGAGAGCTTAAATGTGGCGACAGCTACAGCAATAATACTAAGTGAATTTAGACGATAAAAATTAATGAAAAGTGAAATTAATAAAGATTCCTCTGGTTTTCATCGACTGTACATTTCCTGTCCAAGGACTATCTGGAGTATTATCTCTAATTAATTCATCATTCATACTGAAAACACCTCGAATGGATGGTGAAAATTTGAAGTATTCTAGATACAAATCAATACCAAAACCAACTTCGTAAAAGTTTGACCATTTTTTCATTCTAAAACGATCGTTGAAATTGTCATCTGGTGCTTGTGAATTGCTTCCTAGATTTAATGCTGTTGAAAGTCCTCCTAGTAAATAAGGTCTTATATTTCCTGCTCGTTTAGCTGAAAATTTTAATAGCAAAGGGAAATAGATATAAGTTGATTTTACTTCTCTTAAAGCATCGACAGGATTATCAATGCCTGGAAAGGTTAAATTTCTTTGTGTAATGTACAAACCTGGTTCGAAACGTAAATCGACATGGTCTATTATTCTTAAATTTCCTACTAATCCTACATTAAATCCAATAGTACTCTGAGAAACTACATCTTCAGTAGGAGCTAAGTAGTCAAATTTAAAATCGAGACTATTAAAGCCTAAAAAATAACCCCAGTGAACTTTTTGTTTGTCAAAGTTCTCGAGATTTATAATTGGGTCTTTTCCGAATAAACCACCTTGTGCAAAACTCATAGTGGTGGTTAGTAGCAATAAAATAAAAATTCTTTTCATACTATTTCTTAGATGCATGATAAATTGTGGCAACACCAAATGTTTGAGGTAAATGCTTTACATCTATAAACCCAATTTTTCTCAAAATATTGTTTAAAGCTTCTCCAAAAGGGAAAATATTAGCAGAATCTGATAAATATTTATAAGCTACTTTGTCTTTTGAAAATAATTTTCCAATTATTGGTAAAATAAATCGAGTATGAAAAGCATATCCTTGTTTGTAAGGAAATTTAGTAGGGACAGAGGTTTCTAGTATAACAAAAATACCATTTGGTTTTAAAACTCTTAGTATTTCAGTTAATCCTTTTTCTAGATTTTCGAAGTTTCTAACTCCAAAGGCAACCGTTATAGCATCAAAATAGTTATCCGGATAAGGAATGTTTTCGCTATCACCTAATACCATTTGGATTTTAGTGTCTAGTTTTTTCTCCTTAATTTTCTGTTTCCCTATCTCAAGCATTCCAGCAGAAATATCTAAACCAATAATTTCTTCAGAAGAAGTGTTGGTCATTAATATAGCTAAATCACCAGTTCCAGTTGCAATATCTAATATGGTGTTTGGGTTTTTGTCAGCAACAAGTTGTAATACTTTTTTTCTCCATGAAACATCAATTCCGAAAGAAATTACACGATTTAAACCATCATAGTTTCCGGCAATTGCATCAAACATTTGGGCAACCTGTTCTTTTTTACCTAGTTCAGAATCTTTATATGGAGTTATGTTTTTTGACATTGTCTTAATTATATTGAAGGCAAAAATACAAATTTAATTTTCATTTTCTAATGTAAGTGAGATATGTGAAATCGTAAATGTGTTTTTCGTCTTTTGGATGATGTTGTTTTTCAATCAATTCCCAATCATTTGCATTGATTTCAGGAAAAAAAGTATCTGCTTCAATTGAAGCATGAACTCTTGTGAGTTCTATTTTATCGGCAATTTCAATAGATTGTTTGTAAATTTGGCCTCCACCAATAATGAAATTTTCTTCATTTTTAGGGCAAATTGATATGGCTTCGCTTAAGTTACTTACTACAATACAATTTTCTGGAACTGTGTAGTTTTTTTGCCTTGTGATGATAATATGAGTTCTGTTTGGTAATGGTTTTGGAAAGCTTTCAAAGGTTTTTCTTCCCATTATTATATAATGACTAGTGGTTAGCGATTTAAATCGTTTAAAATCATCAGGCAAGTGCCAAACTAAATCATTGTCTTTACCAAGTGCATTGTTTTCTGATGCAGCTGCAATTATTGTAATCATTTTGTTTTTTAGAATTTTGAAATTATAATTTCATTATAAACTTTATTAATTTAAGTTTTCTTAATGTGTGTGGAAAATATTTTAGGCTTAATTCGAGCCAATTTGGTTTTTCCAAAATGCTTTTATAATGGGAAAAGGTTTTAAAACCACTTTCTCCATGATAAGAACCTATTCCGCTTTCTCCAACGCCTCCAAATGGTAAATGGCTATTGCTAATTTGCATTATAGCCTCATTAATTCCTCCACTTCCAAATGAAATTTCATTTAAGATTCTTTTTTTTGTTTTGGCATCATTTGTGAAAACGTAACAAGATAAAGGTTTTGGCCTTTCTTTGATTTTTGTTATTATTACAGATAAATCTGTATATGATATAATAGGCAAAATTGGGCCAAAAATTTCATCTTTCATAATTTCATCATCATCTTTTACATTTTCTAAGATTGTAGGTTCAATATATCGAGTATGACTGTCGTGTTTTCCTCCTAGAAATATTTTTTCTTTATCAATTAAATTTACTAGCCTATTGTAGTTTTTGTCATCAATTATTTGAACATAATTTTCGTTTTCAAAGCTATATTTTGAAGATTCTATTTCTTTTTTGCATTCATTTAAAAAATCTTCTTTAATAGTTTCGTGAATATAAACATAATCTGGAGCAATACAGGTTTGCCCAGCATTCAGGTATTTTGCCCAAATAAGTCTTTTTACAGTTATTTTTAGATTACAATTTGCCGTAATAATAGTTGGACTTTTTCCTCCTAATTCTAAAGTTACGGGTGTAAGATTTTTTGCTGCAGCTTGATATACAATTTTACCTACAGGCACACTACCAGTAAAAAATATTTTATCGAATTTTTGATTTAAAAGAGCTGTAGTTTCAGGGATTCCTCCTTCAATAACTTTAAAAAAACTAGAATCAAAATTTTCATTGACAAGATTTGCAATAGCGTTGCTAGTATTTATGGGTAATTCACTTGGTTTTAAAACTACAGTGTTTCCTGCTGCTATTGACGCTATTGCTGGAGCAAATGATAATTGGTATGGATAATTCCAAGCACCTATTATTAAAGTTACACCTAGTGGCTCTGGAATAATATAGCTTTTACTAGGAAAATTAATCAAATTTGTAGGTGCTTTTTTTATTGCTGCCCATTTTTTTAAATTATTTGTGGCTTCATCAATGTCTTTATAAAGTAAGCTTAATTCGTTTGTGTAATTGTCAAAAGATGATTTTTTGAAATCTTTATATATGGCATTGTCTAATGTTCCTTCATTTTCCTGTAATAATTGTTTGAGTTTTTTTAATGCTGAAATTCTAAAAGACAAAGGTTTAGTATTGTTGTTATTGAAAAATATCCTTTGATTCTTTATTATTTGTTCCATGAAATTATTTTTTCAGATTTGTAATTAAACCAAAAATGCCTGTTTGATTAGTTTTCAAACAGGCATTAAGGTAGTTACTATTTTCTATTTATTTGTGTAAATTCCAATCGTATTCTTTAAATTCTAATTTTGTGTTGTCATTAATTTTTATTGCAGAATATTTATTAATGAAGCCTACCATGTTTACAGGTCCAATAAAATCTGCAAAATACCATTCGAAAATTTTTGACAATTGGCAAGTTGCTACTCCAATAGTGTTTTTAGTTGTATCGTTTATAAAGTTGCTAGTAGCAACATCTAAGTCATAATCGATACTATTTGCAGAATAAGCAGTATTTCTTAATTCTGGTGAAGAAATAGCAGTAGAATATAAAGCAAAATGAACTCTTGGATCATTCATGGGGCGTAAAATTTCGTGCTCAATATGGTCTAAAGAAATTTTTTCTCCGTCAAAATCTATAAATTGCATTTTGAAAGGATCTCTAATATAATTGATGCTTTTTATAGGGTAGTTTTCAACAAGTAATTTTATAATGTTTGCATTGTAAACGTTTATCCAGTATGTCTTAATTTCTGCAACTGTCCAACTTTTATTTGGTGAAATTTTAGAGAAATTATGCGCAATATTGTTTAGTTCTTTAATGTCTTTCAATACTTTGTCATAATCCACAACTCCTTTGCTTGATGCATGCTTTTTTAAGAAATTGTCATATTCTGAAAAATCAATAACTTGACTAAATCCGTTTAGGGTAACAACCAGTAATAATAGTAAAATTTTCTTCATAAGATTTTTTTAATAATTTGATATAATTTAAAAAAACGATTGCAAAAGTAATAAATCTATTTTATAATTTTAGTAAAAATAAGTTAAATTTCATTATTACATTGAAATTAAATTACTGTAAATCATTATAATAAGTCATTATAGTAAGTGCTAATACAATCTTAAGTATTCAATTACACAAAAAGTGAGCCAAAACTATTTTGAATTTTAATTAGTTTTGAATTTTAATTTTTTAATAATTTGTCTTATTCTATTTAAGAAATTGATTTACAGCAAAGTATTTTAATTGTTCTCAATAGTTTTTTCAATGTTGTAAATACATTCTAAAACATGATATTTAGTTTCTTTATGTGTAATACTTTTTTGGATGTTAGATAAATTTGTTTTAAGTTGAATTAATTCACCATATACTACTGATTTTATATCTGATAAGGAAACATCAAAACTATAATTTGTTTTGTTGTTATTGTAAATTGAAATTAATCTGTCTAAATGTGCTTTTTGAATATTTCTTTCAGAAATTGAAATGCCTTTTATTGGATTTATTTTCCAAATACCATTTCTAACATCAGTTAATAATTCAAGTACTGTGTAGTTGTTTGAATCAATAAATTCTGCGTCAAGCAACCTTCCCATTCGCTCTATACCGATTAAATTATCTAGATGTCTTTTTTGATAATTTAATAATTTTTGTGAATATCCATCTGGTGTAAATTTGTTCAATATGGTAATGTCTACTAGCCATTTTTGTTCTGAAAAAGCATTTTCAATTAACCATTCTGTAGCTTCTTTTTGTTTGCTTTTAGAAATTACTTCATAAACATCTCCTTCTTGATTTGGTTTTTTCTCTATTTCATTTACACCACCTACATACGTTACTACATGTCCAACATATCTACTCCAAACACTTAGAAGTTCGCCATATAGTTCTTCCAAGTCTTCGTAATTATTAGTTTCATTACTTGTCCAATGGGGAAGATTTTTGGCAACAATTTTTAAATTTTTAATACCATAATTACTAGCTTTAACGGCATCATTACCTATGTCTTCTGTTTGTGAATAAGGATTAAAATTACTAGATTGTTTTCCAAATTCGTATTTTGGATCACCAACTTTTTCTAATATCCATTGGTCTAATGTAGGGATTTCTTCTTCGGGAGTATTTGTGTTTGGAATAATTCTATAACCCCAATTTATAGCATATGAGTCATAAGGTCCCATTTGTCTTATAAAACGAATGTCAGTGTCACCAGGCTGAGCGATGTAATTAAACCTTGCATAGTCCATAATACTTGCGGAAATACCATTTAATTTTGTAAATCCTGGTTTTCTATAATCTTCTATATTGTAGGCACAACTTGCACTCATATTATGAGGAAACCCTAATGCATGACCAACTTCATGAGCAATTACCATTTGCATCATTTCTCCCATTTCCTTATCACTTGTATGTAATGTCCTTGCAGATGGGTTTGCTGCACCAGTTTCTAATAAATATCTATTCCTATAAGAACGAAGGTGATTGTGATACCAAATAATGTCGCTTTCAATGATTTCTCCTGTTCTTGGATCTGAAATACTAGGACCAATAGCATTTCTTGTGGTACTTGCCACATAACGAATTACTGAATACCGAATGTCTTCAGGACTAAAATCTGGATTTTCTTCTTTGGTAGGTGGATCTTTGGCAATAATAGCATTTTTAAAGCCAGCTATTTCAAATGCTTTTTGCCATTCTTCAACCCCTTTTTTAATGTAAGGTCTTAATTTTTCAGGTGTAGCAGGATCTAAATAATAAATAATTGGTTTTATAGGTTCTACTAATTCTCCTCTTGCATAAGCTTCTGGGTCTTTTGGTTCTAATCTCCATCTTCTTATGAACGTTTTTTTATCTGATTTTAATTCACTACTACTATAATCATATTTGTTTAAAGTAAACCAACCCACTCGTGAATCAAATAATCGAGGTTTCATTGGGTTTTCTGGAAGTAAAATAAGTGATTGACTCATTTGAACACTTATAGTTTCTGTGTTTTCTAAAACCGATGGTTTTGAAGCATTATAGGTGAAATCTTGTAAAACTTCAATATTTAAAGGAAAGGTTTTTATATAATTGATAAAACTTCTACTTTCATCAAGGTTTTTAACTTTGTAAGCCTCTCTTATGCTAGGAGAAAGCCCACTAATTGCTTTTACATCAGTTGAAAAGAATTTGGTAACATCAATAACAATTGCTGTAGAATCTTTTGAAAAAGCATTTATATCAAATGCATATAAAGTAAGATCATTATTGTTAGCTTTAACCGATATATTAATAGGTAAACTATCATTAGCAATACTATTTGCTGATTTTACTTTAATTAAAAGTTTATCTTCAAATCGATCCCAAATAATCATTTGACTGTTCATTTCCGTTCCTGCATTTACATAGCCACCTCCTAATCCTTCTGGAACTTTTGCAAACTTACTCACTAAAAGCATGTCTTTATTCAGTAAGTTGTTTGGAATTTCGAAAAAGTATTTATCGTTTACTTTGTGTACTTTGAATAAACCAGAAGTAGTTTTGGCTTCTTTTGTAATGACACTTTGGTAATCTTTTATTTTTGCTTCTTTTTTCTTTTCTAATGATGTAACTGTTTCAGTTTTTTTTGGCTGTTTCTTTTTCCAAAATTGTGAATAAGCAGAATTAAATGATAGTAAGATTAATAAAAAAAGTGTAGTTTTTTTCATTTGATTAGTGTTGTTTTAGCTAAAATAGCACAATTACAAGTAATGAAAAAACGATATTGTTTTTTTAAGAAAATAATAACGATGGTTTATGGTCTTTTACTTTAGTTTAAAGGTTATGGGTAAACCATACATGACTTTTACTGTTTTTCCTCTTTGTGTGCCTGGTTTTAGTTGAGGTAATAAGCCGATAATTCTTTCAGCTTCATCAGTTAATAATTGATGTCCTTTGGTTACAATATTTGTTATTTTACCTTCTTTATCAATGATGAATGTAATATTTACAGTTCCTTGAACTCCAAATTTTGCAGCTAAAATAGGGTATGTGAAATTGCTTTTAATATGGTTTTGCATCATTTCATTAAAGCATTCCATTCGTTTTTTCTCTTCTACCGTTTCACATTCTTTGAATAAAGGGATATTTTCAATTACTGTAATTTTTAATTCATCATCATTTGAATTGGTGTCAATTGTTTGGATTTCAGTTTGTGCTTGTGCAAGAGCAGAAAATAATAAAAATAATAAAACAATTTTCTTCATAAAACTAATTTTAAACAGCAACTGCTCCTTTAATATGTGGATGAGGGTCATAACCTTCTAACGTAAAATCTTCAAAATTGAACTCAAAAATGTTTTTAATATCTGGATTTAATTTCATCGTTGGTAAAGGTTTGCAATCACGAGATAATTGTAATTCTAATTGTTCAATATGATTGTTGTAAATGTGTGCATCACCAAAAGTATGAATGAAATCACCTACTTGTAAATTGCACACTTGTGCTACCATCATGGTAAACAAAGCATACGAGGCTATGTTAAAAGGAACTCCAAGGAAAATGTCAGCACTACGTTGATATAATTGGCAACTTAATTTTCCGTCAGCTACATAAAATTGAAAGAAAGCATGACAAGGAGGAAGTGCAGCTTTTCCGTTGGCAACATTTTCAGAAAATGAAATTGAAGTGTCGGGTAAAACACTTGGGTTCCATGCAGAAACTAACATTCTACGACTATTTGGATTGGTTTTTAAGGTTTCAATTAATTCGGTAATTTGGTCAATTTCTTCACTGTTCCAGTTTCTCCATTGGTGTCCATAAACGGGACCTAAATCTCCATTTTCATCTGCCCATTCATCCCAAATCTTAACTCCGTTTTCTTGTAAATAACTAATATTTGTATCTCCTTTTAAAAACCAAAGTAGTTCATAAATTATGGACTTTAGATGCAATTTTTTAGTGGTAACCATTGGAAAACCTTTACTTAAATCAAAACGCATTTGATAACCAAATACACTTATAGTTCCTGTTCCTGTGCGATCACCTTTTTGGTTTCCGTTTGCTAATACATGTTTTACTAAGTCGTGATATTGTTGCATTTTAAAGTAGAAATTTAAAGTTAGAAATAAAATCCATTATCCTATAATCATTCCTGCTATTGTAGCTGATAATAATGAAGCGATACTTCCACCAATTACAGCCTTTAAACCAAATTCGGATAATGTTTTTCTTTGATTTGGTGCTAATGAGCCAATTCCTCCAATTTGAATACCAATTGAAGCAAAATTTGCAAATCCACATAACATATAAGTTGCCATAATTACTGATTTTTCATAAGTAAAATGGATATCATTAGCTATGTTTTTTAATTCAGCTAATTGAATATAACCTACAAATTCTGAAGCTGCTAATTTTATTCCTAATAATTGCCCCATAAGCATCATGTCCTCTTTAGCAACACCAATTAGCCACATTAAAGGTGAAAATATTAATCCTAAAATGGTTTCTAATGAGAATTTTGAATAAGGAGTGTTGCTGGCAATTACATTGTTTAGTCCTGACCAATCTCCAATCCAACCTAATGTATAATTAATCATTGCAATAAACGCAATAAAAACTAAAAGCATAGCTGCTACATTTGCAGCTAATTTTAAGCCTTCTGTGGTTCCAGTAGAAATTGCATCTAGGATATTTGAGCCTATTTTTTCTTTTGATACTTCAACATTAGTGTCAATACTTTCCGTTTGAGGATATAAAATCTTAGAAATAACAATTGCTCCTGGTGCAGCCATAACAGAAGCAGCTAGAAGATGTTTAGCAAATTCTAATCTTAAAACAGGATCATTTCCTCCTAAGAAACCTATGTAGGCGGCAAGAACTCCTCCAGCAACTGTAGCCATTCCACCAACCATAACTAGCAGAATTTCTGACTTGTTCATTTTTTCTAGGTAAGCTTTAATCATTAAGGGAGCTTCTGTTTGTCCTAAGAAAATATTACCAGCTACAGATAAACTTTCTGCTCCTGAAATATTTAGTAATTTGGTTAATACTTTGGCTAAACCTTTTACTACAATTTGGATTATTCCTAAATAAAATAATAATGAAGTTAGTGCTGAGAAAAAGATAATTGTTGGTAATACTTGAAATAAGAAAATAAAACCAAAACTTTCTACATTCATCATGCCACCAAGTAGAAATTCACTACCAGCTCTTGTGAAATCTAAAACTAGTACGAATAAGTTTCCAACAAATTCAAAAGCAGATTTTACAAATGAAACTTTTAAAACTCCAATTGCTAAGACTAACTGAGCTACTAATCCTATTATAACAGTTTTCCAATTGATTGCCTTTTTGTTAGCACTAAATAAAAAGGCTATTGCTAATAAAGAAATCATTCCTAGTATTCCTCTTCCAACACCTATTGCAGATAGTCCTGAACTTTTTATTAATGAAGCATTTGTTGCTGGCTTTTTTATTTTATTTGATGAAAAAAACGAATATGCTTTATCTCCTTTTTTAAGCGTAAGTGTGGAGTCGGTTTTTGTTTCAATTACAAAACGTTTGGTAGGTGAATCTGAACCATTTTCAAATAAGAATAAGAATTTGTCTTGTACTAAATAATCTCCTTTTTGGTAAAGGCTATCTTTAGATAATTTTAAATTGTAAGTTCCTTCTTTTAATTCAAGAAAATCATTATTTGACGTTTCTAATTGCCACTTTTTTTCAATTTCTTGGGCATTTATATTTAGGAAAGTAAATATAAATGTAAGGTATAAAAATATATTTTTTATCATTCTGGAGTTTTGTTTAAGATTCTTTTTTAGAGATTTCATCTCTTATTTTTGCTGCCTTTTCGTAGTCTTCGTTTTGAACTGCTTCTTCTAATTTGTCATACAGTTCTTGTAGTGTGTAAGCTGTATAATCTTCTTTTTGTGTTTCTGTTGGCTCATTACTGCCAAATGTTTCTGGTGAAGAAAGGACATCGTCTGATTCATCGTTATTTTCATCCTCTTTTGAAGGATTAATTTTTAAATAAATACCAGCTTTGTCAAGAATATTTTTATAAGTAAAAATAGGAGCGCTAAATCGTAGTGCAAGAGCAATTGCATCTGAAGTTCTAGCGTCTATAATTTCTTCTATTTTATCTCTTTCACAAATAATACTAGAAAAGAAAACACCATCTACTAACTTATGAATGATAACTTGTTTTACAATGATATCAAATCGATCAGCAAAATTTTTGAATAAATCATGAGTTAAAGGGCGAGGAGGTTTTATCTCTTTCTCTAAAGCTATTGCAATGGATTGGGCTTCAAAAGCTCCAATAACTATAGGTAATTTTCGTTCTCCGTCAACTTCATTTAAGATAAGAGCATAGGCTCCATTTTGTGTTTGGCTATAGGAAATGCCCTTTATTGTTAATTTTACTAAACTCATTATGTAATTCGTAATAAGCATTGATTTAATTTGTTCAATACTTAAAGATTATTAAAAATAAACTACTATTCAAACTAGTCCTGATGAAAGCGATGTTTTTTTGTTTTGTTTGAACTAAACAAAAAATAAAGCGTACAGCAGAAAAATGGTTGACAAATATACGTCAACACATTTGCTCCAAAAATAAAAAAAAGAGCTATCTAAACAAAGATAACTCTAATTTTAATATAATATATTTTTGAACAACTAAAAATTAGGCATTGTTTGCTTTAAATGCTTTCAATTTTTCGATTAATTGAGGTACTACTTCGAAAGCATCTCCAATAACTCCATAATCTGCTACTTTAAAGAAAGGTGCATCTGCGTCAGTATTGATAACTACTTTTACTTTTGAAGAATTAATTCCTGCAATATGTTGAATTGCTCCTGAAATACCAACAGCAATATATAGGTTTGCAGCAACTGGTTTCCCTGTTTGCCCTACGTGTTCACTATGAGGTCTCCATCCAATATCTGAAACTGGTTTTGAACATGCAGTTGCAGCTCCTAATACAGATGCCAATTCTTCTATCATTCCCCAGTTTTCGGGTCCTTTTAATCCACGACCTGCAGAAACAACAATCTCAGCATCTGCAATAGTTACTTTTCCAGTTACTTTTTCAATGTTTTCTACTTTTATTCCAAAATCGGCATCGTTTAATGTTGGTGCGAAATCTTCTTCTGTTAGTGCTGTTTCTGATTCAAATAAACCAAATGAATTTTTTGCAATTCCTATTACTTTTACATCTGTATTTATTTCAGTAATATTGAAAGCTTTGTTTGAAAAAGCTGTTCTTTTTACTTGAAATGGACTTGTGCTAACAGGTAGAGCTACTACATTTGAAGCATAACCTGCATTAAGTCCTACAGAAACTAATGGTGCTAAATATAAACTATCAGTAGTAGATGATAAAACAACTAATTTAGTGCTTTCTTTTTCGGCTGCCTGTTTAATTGCATCTGCATAAGCTTTTGCGTTAAAAGGTGATAATTTATCGTTGTTTATTTTTAATACTTTTGATACACCATATTTGGCTAGTTCGGAAACATTAGTATTGTTTACAGTTAAAGCTGTAACTGTTGTTCCCATAGTGTCAGCTACTTTTTTTGCATATGAAGCAAGTTCAAGAGCTACTTTTTTAAATTTTCCTTCTGCTGATTCAGCATATATTAAGATAGACATGATTTTGTATTTTTAAAATTAAACAGTAGTTTGTTAGATTACTTTTGCTTCGTTGTGAAGTAAGTTCACTAATTCATCTAAATTATCAGAGCTTATTAATTTAACAGCTGACTTAGGAGCTGGTTTTTCAAATTTAACTGCTTGAGTTGCATTATTGTCTCCAGTTGGTTCGTTAACTGTTAAGGCTTTAGAGCGAGCCATCATAATTCCTCTCATATTTGGAATACGTAAATCTTTTTCTTCGACTAATCCTTTTTGGCCACCAATAATTAATGGTAAAGAAGTTGAAAGAGTTTCTTTTCCACCATCTATTTCTCTAATAGCTTTTACTGTAGTTCCGTCTATTTCAAGACCAGTACATGAATTAATGAAGTTGTAACCTAAAAGACCAGCGATCATTCCTGGTACCATTCCACCATTATAGTCTAATGATTCTTTACCAGCAATCACTAAATCATAACCACCTTGTTTTACAACCTCAGCAAGTTGTTTAGCTACAAACATACCGTCTTTTGGGTTTGCATTAATTCTAATTGCTTCATCTGCACCGATTGCTAATGCTTTTCTTAAAGTGGCTTCCGCATCAGTTCCGCCTACATTTACCACAGTTACTGTTGCGCCTTGTTTCTCTTTGAACCATATAGCTCTAGTTAAACCGAATTCATCATTTGGGTTAATAACAAACTGAACACCATTTGTGTCAAATTCAGTATCATTATTTGTAAAATTGATTTTTGATGTAGTATCAGGAACATGACTGATGCAAACTAATATTTTCATTGTTTAATTTTTGAGTTTTAATGTTACGAAATTACAAAAAAATGTTTAAAAATACTATGCATGCATAATAAATTTTTTATTTTTTTACTTTTTTCTGTGTAATATGGAAAATACTAGAGTTTATTGTTTATGCTCTGAATTTTTTTTTTATATATTTGGAGAATAGTTACAAATCTTTTAAGTGGTCTACAAAAAAAATGAATGCAAACAATCAAATAAAAACACATTTTGATAATAAAGTTATTATAACTTTCATGTTGGTCTTTATTCTTTCCTGTGGTTTATTAGCTTTTAAAAAGTCTAATGAGATGGATTGTTCGGTTTTTGATTTTAAAACCGACACAACTTTTTACATGGTTGATGATTTAATAACTTTTACTGAAGATTCTGAAAAGTCATATTCTTGGAGATGGTATTTTGGAGACGGTACTGATATTTCTTACAAGTCAAAAGTAGTACATTCATTTTCTAAGCCAGGATCTTATAAAATAAAATTATTAGTAAATAAGACCTGTGAAGTGGAAAAAACTATAAAAGTAATGCCTAAGCCTGTTGTTGAGGTAAAAGAGCAGCTTTTAGTTGATTTTGATTCTCCTGTAAGAGTAACTCAAGGAGATGTTGTTCAGTTTACAGATAAAACAGAAGGAGCGGAAATTTGGGAATGGAAATTTGGAGAATCTAGTAAAATAGATAGTAGAGAAAAGAATCCAAAATACAAGTTTTCTACTTTAGGCGTAAAGACTGTTTCTTTAGTTGTGAATGGCGATAAAAAGAATAGAGTTTTAAGGGATATTGTTGTTGTTGCAAAAGCTATTAAAACAAATAATAGAAAACCTGACAGAAATAAGGTCATTTCTGTCGATACTATTCCAAAAGTATTTTCTGTACCAGAAACAACTCCTATTGTTATTAAAACGATAAACGAGACTGAATTAGAGAAATTATTATATTCTGTTTCAGATAATAAGATTTCTTTGATTAATTTTAAAAATCAGTTTTGTTTAGATAATGCTCCTAAAGTTAGAGTTAATTCTGATAGTAGATATATGACATTGGATCAATTTTATAAATCGATAAAGAATAAAGGTATTAAAGTAAGAGAAGTTAAAATCTATAAAGAGAAAGATAAATGTATTGAAACCATTTATGTTAACTTCAAGTATAAAACATTTTTTTAAAAATCTATAGACTAAAATTAATATTATGGCAGACAGATTCTCAGGCAGTTATGGAATTGGAGGTAATGAAGTTAGAGTTGAAGGTCAAGAAGGTATTCTTGAGATTCCACAAAATAGAACTTTAATAGCTCAAAAATTAACGCCAAATACACCAGTGAAACCTGAAATTGTAACAGGTTTAAAAAATATGGATGAAATATTTGAACATTTCAACCCAAAGGTAAATGTAGCCTTTGAAGATGAAAATGGCCAAGTAAATAGGGAAGAACTCCAGTTTAAAAATGTGGGTGATTTTTCCATTAATGGTATTGTTGAGCAAAGTTCTTATTTGTCTGATTTGAGAACCAAAAAGGAACAGTATCAAAAATTAATTAAACAATTAAAGACAAACAAAGTTTTAAAATTAGCATTACAAGATCCAGAAGCTAAAAAATCAATTATTGAAAGTTTAGAGACTTTAATTTCTGAAATTGAAGCATCAGATAAATAATAAACAAAAACAGTTATGGCAAACCATGAAAGTAGTAGTGCTGCTTCAAGTGCAGACAAACAACATAAAGAAGTAACCCGTTCATTAGATCAAACTTTAGAATCATTTATTCAATTTGGAGGTTTTGATTTATTAGAAGGTTCTATTGAAGGTGTTCAAAATTTAAATCCAAGTAGGAAAGCGAGAAAAAATATTTTTTTAACAGAATCAAGTAAAAAAGCAGAACGTGATAACTTAAAAAAAGTTTTGAAGATTTGGGCGGAATCTTTAAAGTCTGCGGATAATTTAGTTGATTTAGTTAATGATTGTACTAGCAAATCAGAAGCAGCTGAAAAAACATTAAAAAATAATCTTAAGTTAGCTGTAGAAGAGACTAAAGAGTTAGAAGAAAATTATAGAAGTATTGCTCTTTTTTATAAAAATACAGAAGAGAGTAAGTTGAAAAATATTTCTATTGTAAATGCAGAGTTAGACCAGTTAAAAGATTTAGATAATACTAGATTCATTGATACTATTCATGAGGAATTGGTAAATGGATATGATCGTTTAGATTTAAGACAAAATTATTCATTATTGGTAATTCCTGGTTATTTAGGGTCAAATAAGGTCTTAGAAAAATGGGCAAAAATTGCTTTTGAAAATAAAGTGATGTTAATTACAGATTTTCAGCATTTAGATGAGCCAGATGATGTTATGGAAATGTTTGAATCTGCTAACTTAACAGGAGGAGATGTCTATAGATCGAATGTTATGATGGCTTGTAACTGGTTAGTAGGAAGAGGAAAGCATGACGAAATAGAAGAAGAAGATAATTTATATGTGCCACCATCTATGGCATTGGCAGGAAAAGTATATAATACTTTAATGTCACAAATTACGGCAGGTAAGAAATTTGGAGGAATTAATGAAGTTGATGGAGTTAAATTTGATTTAAAGAAAAGTGAAATTGCTAATTTAGAAAGTTTAGGTCTTATTCCTATGGTAAATGAATATGGAAAAGTCATGGCTTTTTCAGGAAAAACACTTTTTAACGGTGATAATTTAGGATTGCAAACGTATTCTGTAGTAAGAGTTTTTGATTATGTAACTAAAGTATTAATGGATTTCTTAAACAGAAGAGCATTTGAAAACTTCAATGCAAAAACTAGAAAAGAAATTCTAAATCAAATAGTTAAATTTTTAGATAATGTTACTGGTCCAGATAAATTAATTGAAGATTTTGACATTAAAAGATTTGAACAGGATCCTAATCAAAAAGATAGAATTTTTCTTGACATTAGATTGAAACCTTATTTTCCTGCAAAAAACTTTTTAATTAAAATGGATGGGCAAAAAGGAGATGATGGAAATGATTGGGATACAGAATATGCTGAATCATAATCAAAAATTAACAATAAAATATCTTATAATTTTTTAATTTTAATAAATTTGTATTACTTTTATATCGAGTAGATTTACTGACAACCAAACAAATAACAAAAACAAATAACAAACATTTTTTTTAATCTTTAAATATTACATTATGTCATTTAAATCAAAATTAAAAGTTGGCGGAAAGGAACTTAATATCTTAAAAGTTTCTTATGATTTATATCAAGAAATTGATGCAAGTGGAAGACCTTCTTCTGTTACAAGAGGAGGAACAATTAATCTTACAATAGAATCTACTGGTGATTCATTCTTTTTTGAATGGATGACTAATAATTTCGAAAGAAAAGATGGTTCAGTTACTTACGTAAAGCGTGATACTGATGCTAAATTGAAAGAATTAAACTTCAGCGAAGGTTATTTGATAAAATACAAAGAAGAATTTGACGCTACTGGCACTAATCCATTAGTAGAGACTTTTACAATTTCTGCTAAAGAGATTTCTATAGGTTCTGGAGGTCATATTAACGAGTGGGTATAACTCACTTTGATTATAATAATGATAAAGAGTTTGTTTTAGTACATACTCTTTATCATTTATTTGTATTTTATATTTTAATAACCAAAACTTTATAGATATGTCTTTTTTAGCAAAACTAGAAATTGATGGCGAGGAAATGAATGTGTTGGAGTTTCAGTTTTCTATTGGTCAAGAGATCGATAAAAGCGGAAAGCCATCCGCTGATCCTACTGGTGGGAGATTTAGGGTAGTCTTAGAATCTACAAAAAGTACCATGTTATTTGATTGGATGATAAGTAACAATCAAACTAAAAATGGTAAGGTAACCTTTTTTAGAAGAGATGCTGTTTCAAAAATGAGAGAACTTCAATTCAATGACGGCTATTGTATTGGTTATGATGAAGTCTTTTTAGCGCAAAGTAATACTTCTATGAGTGTTGAAATCGTTGTTTCAGCGAAAGAAGTAATAATGAATGGTTCTAAATTTACAAGAAACTGGCCACTTAAATTCTAGAAAATAATGGATGAGTTAGAAACTAATTTTTTCATAGGATTAAGTTATCATTTTGGAGGTCCTAAAAATTACATGAGTGGAACTGCTGGTGTAGGAATAAGTAAACGATTTGGTAATTTTAACCCAGGAGCTAATCTTGCGGTTAATTTTTATAATGGAGGAATTGGTTCTCTTTCTAATAATTCTGGATTCAATGTTGATACTGTTTTAACTGCTAAACTTACAGCTGGAAGTGGAAATGGAAATCCTATGGATATTTATCCACTTCATCTTAATAGTGGTACTGGTTTAGAAGATAGATATAAGTATTCGGCAACAATAGGAACTAATTTTATTCTAAATAATAATGGTAGAAATCAACATGTTGGTTTCGTTCAAGTAAGAGCAAGTGATTTTAGTTTTCAAACTTATAATGATTTTGGAGGGTTTAAAAAAATAGGAATTAGTGATGGTTACGACCGTTGGTGGACAGGTGGTGGTAATTTAACATTTGGGGCAAAAAATAGTGATTATCAATTTGTAATTGCTAGCGATGTCTTTACTGCGGATACCGATTCTGAAAATAATTTAGACAGATACAATGCTGATAAAAATTTAGAAGATTTTCTAAGTAATAATCAAAATAATTCTAAGTTGGATAGATTGAGAAATAGAGTTGCAAATTATACTCCATCTACAGCATCTCAAGTAGATCAAACGTTTTTGAATTTAAATAGAGATGGAGCAGTTTGGTCACCACAAGCTCACTCATTTGACTTAAACCAAGGCAGAACTTCTTTTAGATTAAAAACACCTGAAGGAACTTATGGATTAAATAGTTTGGGGAAAAGTAATATGTATAGTCAAGATATTATTCATAGAATTATAAACTTTCATCTTATCCCTTCTAATCGTCCAAATTATTGGGAGTTTCAATATAGTCCAAATATAAATGAATTCTAATGAAAAGGGATTTGATTGCATATATAATCCTTGTATTTGCATTTGATTCTTGTAGCCAAAAATTTTATACTAAAAGTGATTATTCCTTTTATAATGAAAATTTCGAGTTAAGCGAAGAGTCATTATTAAAAACAAATGGAGTATATGTATTGGAAAGTATTTGGTCTAGTGTAGATAACAAGATTAATATAGAAAAGGAAAAAGAATCTCTCTATATATTTCATAAAACTGGACAATCTAATATGATAATGATGTCCAATACTGATTCTGTACCTGATTATAGAAAAATAATTATAGATAACTACAATCGAAGTAAAAAGAATAAAAATATTGGCACATTATTTCAAGGATACTATCAACTAAAAGCAAATAAAATCATCATAGAAAATGCTAACTCAGCACTAAGAAGATTTAATTATAGTTATGGTTATGTCGAAAATGATAAATTAATAATTGTAAAGCCAAATTCTTTACAAGGGGACGGGAAGTTTGAAGATAAGTATTTTTTACAAACTTATAAAGAAACATACGTATTTGTACCAGTAGAAAATTTAGATTCAATTTTGCCGAATTGGTAAATATAGAATTGAATTAATCTCTTTTAAGATGAAAATCCTTTTTTCAAATATAATTTTAGTATCCTTTTTTTTTATTAGTTTTCAAAAATCATTTTGTCAGTCACAAAATTCAAATGATTTAGACAATGCCTATAAGCAAGAATTATTAGCCGAAAATAATGCTCTAAAATCAAGAATTGAAAATTTTCCTGCTGAAGCAAAAACCATTAATGCTAAAATTGCTCAATCAATTAGAGAAAAAGATTATGCTAATGCGTTAGAATTATCCCAAGAATTGGATAACATTTTACCTAATAATGCAGATGTAAAAAATTTTAAGGCTAAAATGTATTATAAGCTTAATAACTTAGAATTAGCAATTAATTCTTATGATGATGCAATACAGTTAAATCCTAAAAACAAATGGTTTTATATTAATAAAGCGGGAATTTTATCTGAAGAGAATAGATTGGAGGAAGCCCTAGGAGTTGTTAATCAACTAGTAATAATTGAAGAAAATTGGAGTATTGCTTATAATTTAAAAGCCTCTTTATTATTGTATTTAAAAAAGCAAGATGAAGCTCTTTTAATGTTTAATAAAGCGATTAATTGTAAGCCAGAAAGTGCTCAAATTTATACGAATAGAGGTGATTTGTATTCAAAAATGAATGATGAGAAAAAGGCAATTTTGGATTATAAAAGAGCCTTACAAATTCAACCAGATTATCGTCCAGCAAAAGAAAAACTAAATATGATTTCTAATGAATTTAATTAAAATCATGAAAAGAATTATATCATGGCAATAAGTACAAAGATTAGCATAAATATTGCAGGAGAGACACTTACGCGGTTTTCCAAGTTAGTTATTCAGCAAAAAGTACACACCCATCATACTTTTTCCTTGTTGCAACCCTTGCCAAAAGAGTTTATAGGTCAGGCAATAGATAAGGCACAAAGTTATATAGGTCAACCGATAAAAATAGAGATAAAACCTACCAGTTTATCCACTACTTCACCATTACTGTTTAATGGTATTATTACAGAAGCCCAAATGATTCGTACCTCTGGAGCAGCAGGAGGCATTATTATAAATGGATACAGCCCGACTATTGTAATGGAAGGCACTCCCAAAACACAATCATTTTCAGAAGAATCATTATCAGATATAGTAAAAAAAATCACCAGTAGTTATTCTCAAAAAGAACTACAACCCTCAATTAAGGTTCAAAATGATGCAGCATTACCTTATACTGTTCAATATAGAGAGAGCGATTTCGGATTTATTTGCAGACTAGCACAAAAGAAAGGGCAATGGTTTTATTATAACGGAGAAGAATTAATTTTTGGTTCACCCAATCCTAATAATTTCACATTAGAATATGGAAGAAATCTGCATACTTTTAATATTGAGATGCGTGCCAAGCCACTAGGTTTAGAATATTTAGGATATGATCCAAGTAATGCAGAAACCCAAAAAGCTAATACAACCGAAGTAAATTACCAACCAGAAGGATATTCGAAAGTAATGTATGAGAGTTCAAAGAAGCTTTTTCCAGACACTTCAACTATGTTGTATACACATGCTATAGAAGAAGGAAGTTCACGAACCCATTTAATAGATAGGGTAACGACCCAGTTACAATCTAGAGCAGCCGATTTAGTTACAGCCAAAGGAGATACAGACGAAACAGGATTGCGAATAGGAGATGTTATATCTATTCAAGAGCCAGCTTTTTCCATGACAGGAAATCTACTAGATGGTTTACAAGAGCAAAATTTTGGAAGTTATATCATTACCGATATTACACATGTTTGTGAAGAATCAGGAACCTATCATAATAGTTTTCAAGCAGTTCCCGATAGTGTTTTAGCACCACCTTATGGCAATGTGCACCATCATCCAGTAGCCGATACACAACCAGCAGTAGTTACCGATAATAATGATCCATTAGGATTAGGAAGAATACAAGTAAAGTTTTCATGGCAAGAAGGAAACACCCCTTGGATTCGAATGACCAATCCTCATTCAGGAGGAGGAAAAGGGATGTATTTTATTCCAGAAATAGGAGAAGAAGTATTAGTTGGTTTTGAGGCAGGCAATGCCGAGAAACCATTTGTATTAGGAGCCATGTATAATGGAAATGAAAGTTCTGGTTATGCTACTTCTGGGAATGATCAAAAGGTAATACAAACACGCAGTGGTACAAAAATTATTATGAATGACGATCAAGGAAGCGTTTATATAGAAGATCCAAGTGGGAATACATGGATGATGGATGGAAAAGGAAATATTAGTGTAAATGCACCTAATGATATTACTATGAATGCTGGAGCAAATATTAATATGTCTGCAGGTCAAAATATAAGTACTTCAGCAGGAATAAACATGATAGAAAGTGTAGGAGTTGACAAATCAACTAGTATTGGAATGATGCAAAATACATTTGTAGGTGGAAGTAGCCTATTGAATGTAGTTGGTAATTTAATGGAAATAGTTGCCGGAAATTTGGAATCGAGCACAGAAAAAGACAGAGTAACTAATAGTAAAGGTGAAATAATTCAATCTAGCGAAGGAGAAGTGGCTAAACATTCTCAAAAAGAAGTAAAATTGAATAGTACAGAAAAATCTAATCTATTTTAATAATGACTCGTACAAGGTTTGTAAAAGGAACAATAACAGAAAAAACGGGAGGTAATGAAATATATTATGCCGAAGGGAATATTGTTATAAATGCTGGTAAGAAAATCAATATTACTTCTAGGAGTGGTGTCTTTTTTGACGAACCTGAGAAATATGAACCGCAAGAAGAACTGTCCATAGCTAAAATAGAAGGGCCTTTTGATAAAGATGGAAAAATAGTTAAAATAGTTAAAAAAGAAGTTTTTTATACTTATAAAGCTACTCCTTCTAGAAATCCAAGCGAATCGGAAGTAAGAGCACTAAAGTGGAGTACAAAAAACGATAAGGGTAAAATAAAGACGCTGCTAAATACTTCATCTAATAATAAATTGATTGATGGTAAAATAATAATTGCCATTTCTATAAATACAGAATGTGAAAAAGCAACAGTCTATGCTCATTTCAATAAACCCGTTGATGAAGTTAGTGTAATAACTCAAGTCTTGTTAGAAGAAGTTTTATTAATTGTTGGTACAGAACAGCACTCACAAACTTATGGTAACAAAATGATGTTTCCAGCTCAAGCTGTTAGAGAAGTACGAGAAAATTATATAAACAAAATAAAAGTTACGATTCTAATTTTTACTGATGGTTTTAATGCTGAAGAGCTTTCAACTATTTCAAAAGATGGAAAAGCTCACAATAGTAAACTTTATTTTAAGAAGATTAATTCCGTTAGTGAACTAATAGATTATATTAATAATGGTGATGGGAGCGTAAATAGAGAAAATGTTAAAATTGGAACTATAAAAATATTCTCCCATGGACTTCCAAGTATTTTGGATTTTGGATTAGATGGAAATAATAGTAGTACTCAAAGATTTCAAAAATCAGATGTTAGTAAACTTAAAGTAGAATCTTTTATAGAAAAAGCTACAATCTACTCTTATGCCTGTCGAACTGGAAATTCCGATTCAAGTATTTTTGCTAGTAGAGATGGCTATCAATATGGTAGCGATTGGGTAACATCAGTAAAACCTCAGGAAAGTCTAGCTCAAGAATTAAGCAATCACTTAGACGCAATTGTTTATGCATTTTTAAGAAGAAGTAATTATACTTCGACTTGGCTAGATAATGGAGATACAGTTTACAAAGACAAATATATAACTATTGAAGACGAAGAAGTTAGTAGTCCTGTCAATCCAATAGACTGGTATAGAGCTACAAATGTTGGTTGGGACGAAGCACTTTGGAATCCTGATGGTGCTTATAAGAAACCAACAGTAGGTAACAGCCCTGGTGGATTGCTTCCAAGAGATATTTATAAATTTGAAAAAGGAAAGACACCAAGTAAATAAGAAAGATGAAAAGAAGTATCTATAATTATATATTATTTGTTATTGTAGTGTATGTGTTATCAATTACAGAATTGTATGTATACAGCTATAATTATTCTAATTATAAGTCATCAGTTTGCATTGACTGTTCTTTAATTAATGAAATTTTTTCCATAGGATTGATTAATTCTATTTTATTTTTTATCCTATATATAATTACAAAAATATTGAAGAAAGCCAATGCATTGCTTTTAGAAATTGTATTTGTTATCCTATTGTTTTTAAGTAATATAACTATTTTTAATGCTAGAGTTTCCTCTTGGAGTACTTATACGAATTTGGAAATATTTTATTCGGTTGGACAACAATCAATTTTATATCTATTGATTTTTGGAATTTTATTTTACTTGTACCTAAAGTTTCATTATTTTAAAATAAGATAATGAAAAAAATAATTACTATAATTATTATTGGTTTAGCAGTTATTTATTTAATACAGAGAATAGTAAAAAAAATAAATATCAATACAAAACATCATATAGGTGAAGTAATTGATGAATTTAATGGAGTTAGAGTATATTACAATGGAGGGATTGATCACACAAGTGGCAGAAATGTTACTAAAGATGGTTATAATATTGGAATAAATTATCAATGTGTAGAGTTTGTTAAAAGGTATTATTATGAATTTTACAATCATAAAATGCCCGATTCTTATGGCAATGCTAAAGATTTTTTCGACAAAAATATTCCTGATGGTGCAATTAATACAAAAAGAAATTTAGTCCAACATCAAAATCCAAGTAAGCAAAAACCTGAAATTAATGACATACTAATTTTTAATAAAAATATTTTTAATCCCTATGGACACGTTGCAATAATATCTAATGTAAGTGAGACAAATATTGAAATTATTCAACAAAACCCAGGACCATTTTCTAAAAGTAGAGAACTACTTGAGATAAATCAAAAAGATGGATTCTGGACAATAAAAAACGATAGAGTTCTTGGAACTTTGCATTTAAAAAGTACTAACACTAATTAATTTATTCTTACTTAAAATAATAAGTTCAAATTATTTGATATTTAATTTTTTTAAATGAATACTAAATACAATATATACAAGTTAAAAAAAACGGATACTTTAAAGAGTATCTCAAACGAATTAAAAAAAACGCCTCAAGAAGTTGCACAATTCCATAATATATTTGCCGATGACAGTAATTTAATAGGAGTAGCATTTCCAGAAAATTTTAAAGAATTATATGTCCCAATTACTGTGAGCATAAAGGAATTAGAGCATTTTCCAAAAGTTGCCTTTGACTATGATTCCTATTTAAATATAAAACCATTTAAAGAACAACTAATATATCAAGTCGAAAATCATATTATTACTAAAGGCACTAATTACATATTAAAGTTTCAAGCAGGAATAAAGTTTATTAAAAAAAGTAATGGTAATTTTATAATTGAAATTAATAAATATAAAAGAGAAAAGGATAAAAAATTAGATAGCATTTTATACAATTTATTAGAAAGATTAGAAAAAGTTTTTTATCCGCTTCAAGTAATAGTGTCTAATGAAGGACAAATTTTAAAGATAAATAATTATAATCAAATTCTTAAAAACTGGAAACAGTTAAAACCTTCTATTTTTGAAGAATACGAAGGAAAAATTATAGAAAACTATGTTTCTCATTTTGAAAAGAATATTTTAAATGAAAAAAAATTGGAAGCATTTCTATTTAAAGATTTGTTTTTAAAAACTTATTTTAATCAATTATATGATAATTACACTTCTAGTTTTTTCTATGAAAGGCAGTATAGTTTTCCAATACTACCAAAAATGAGAAATGTTGATTATTTAATAAAGCAAAAAATTGATCCATTTTTAACCAAGCAGGGTAAAATTAAAATTGAAATTATTGGACAATCAAATGATAAAAGAACGCAATTAGATTATGAATCAAAGTTAGATGAACCTTTTTTTATTGAAAATAATTCAAATCGAGTAATTAAAGGTGTTTTGGAAGGAAAATATATTTTAAATGCAAAAACACACATCATAGAAGATGCTTGTCTTAAATGCGATTTGCAACTAGATCATTATGAAAGCATTACTGTTTCAATAAGTTTAATAAACGAAAAAAAAATATTAAATAATTCGTTAAATTAGCTAATAAATAGCATAATATAGAATAGTATGAGCGATAAACATATAATTGTACAAGGAGCAACTGTTAAATGTAAATTTAGTGTAGAGCCAAAGACTGATAAAGTTAAAGTTTTATCGCATGAAAAACATTATGCTAATGATGCAGATGGTACAGAAAAACTGATTGCTACTACAAAAGAAATAGGGCAAACATTAGAGAAAAATACTTTTGGAAAATGCAAATTACAACCTACTAGTAGTGATTATTTACCATGTAAGGTAACCATAACACAATGGAATGATTTTTATAAAAACGTGACACTTTCAAACAAAGGTCAAATTTTAACTGTAGACAGCAAAGCAACCTGTCCTGTTGGTGGACCAGATTGTATTACTGTTGATAAACATGGTCAAAAAGGAGCAGCAAGTAAACAAGATGCGAAAAAAGTAGATGAAGCGGCAGCCAACGCTATTAATCCTGTTGCCGATATGAGTAATTTTAATCAAGAACAAGATCAAGAAGCAGGTGTTGAAGTAGAATAAATATGGCAACATGAAAAGAGGCGTAAAAAGAATAATTGGTAAAACGGAGATAGCGGTTAATGTATGGGAAACTTATTCTGTAGCAGAGTGGTATTCAGATACACCTATCCAAGAGAGAAATGCAAGTCAGGTGAAGTGGGCAGTTTATTATTTGGGAGGTGCCCAACCAGAAAAAATACTAGAAAAAACAGAAGGTGTATTTCGCTTTCAGGAACCTGCAGTTGGTAAATCTTACCTTATTGTTGCTTATGTTTACGAACCCGAATTAAGTACTGGTTTACAAGTAACTGTAACTTCAGCAACTGAAAAAAAAATTACAACTATTAGAGCAACTGGCAAAAGTGATACTTTAAGTTATGGAGACACATTAGATGTTGTAGTACAAACCTCTGGAATGCAAAATGACTATTTAGAATTATCCTTATATGAAGATGATGCAGCAGGAAGCGGACACAATTCTATAAATAACAAAAACCTTTTAAAGACTCAAACTGTACGAGTAGGAAGTCAAGGAGTAGCAACCACCCAGTTTTTGCTAGAACCCAATTTTCAAAGAATAGCAAATGCTTATTTGGCAAGAGGCAATAATAGTGAAGGCAGTACTCATGAATTTTACGTTGCAGCATATTATTTAGGTTCGTTAAAGGATGCCAGTAATAATATTAATGTAGCCAATCCACAAAATAGTCAACTAAGAAGAGAAGAAACAACCCAAGTTATAAATGGCAAGCAACCACAAGCAACAGGAAAGGTAAATAATGTCCAATTAACTAGAAACGGAGCTAAAAAATTGCTTGTTACAGTTAATTCTACAGGTCTTGTAGGTAAAACCATTCGTCTAAAAGTGAAAGAAGAAGATTATCTGTCAAATGATTTATTAGTAGACAAAAACTTTGTAATAAAATCAGATGCTTATAGAATAGATATTTTTTTAGACAGAATTCCTCAAAATGCTGGAGGAGGCTATTGGTCAGAAGGTAATTACCAAGAACTATTTGCTGATGTTGAGGTTGTAGAAACAGAATCACATATTTTAAGCGAAACTATTGATGTAGATATTAGTGCGTTTAAAGTAGAAATTGCAGATAATAGGACGGAGACTGTAATTAATGATGAGGAAAGCCTCTTAGCTGCCTATTTTGCTAAAAAAGAATATGTTGAAAAAACTAATGAAGAAGCAGGAACGGATGAATATACTTTTGGAGGAACAAAAGCAAATAATAAGACTTCTACTCTTGCAGAAAAAGAAGCCATTGCAGATATAATTTTGAGCAAAGTAACTGACAAATTAAAGTTAGAAAAAAAATATACTACAAAAGATGCTATAGTTGAAGCATTAACAGCAGAAGAATACGGTACAGATACTGAAAGCAATAAAACAGTTGCTTTTAAAACCTTTAAATTAGGACCTAAATTTATTCGTATTAATTCAGCACCATTAGAAGAAAAAGTCTATTTAGTGGCTGAGACAGGAAGTTTAAATGGTAAAACAGTAACTATAAAAATAAAAGAAAAAGACGGAATTATTAAAGGAACTGCTGATGCCATGTTACCTGTTCTAGAGATTACTGAACAGCAAATGGAGGCAACCACTACTTCAGAGGAAGTACAAGGAACTGAGAAAACACAATTTACAGCTACTGTTACAAATGGTATTGCAAAAGTGCCTATTCATTTGCGTCCTAAATCGGATGAAGATTTAGAAAAATGGAAAGAAAAAATTACTAAAGGGAAAGAAGATGGAAACTACACGTATACTTTTGGCAATGACAATGGTACAATAATAACAGCTGAAAATAAAACTAGAATAGCAGGAATTATAATAGATAATGCAAAAGGAGGTAAATTAGGAAACCCAAAGATTGAAGATGGAAAAACAGCTTATAAAGAGGATGTTGAAACTGTATTAGAAGTAAAAACCTATAATAAAGGAGATACTATAACTTTCCCTACTTATAAAAAAGGAATTGAAATGCTTTGGTTAGATGTTTTATGTAGCGGTGATAAAAGAGAGCATCATAAAGAATTCTTGAAAGAAGAAGGAGCTTATTTTGTGATAGGTAAAAAATGTCCAAGATGTAGGGAGAAAATAACTATAGAACAAATAGAAGAATTATTTGGAGTGTATACAAGTCATAGCGCTTTCAGACAAGAAATTGTTGATAATCTAAATAAATATATATTTGAATCAGGGAGAGAAATACATATCAATACATGTTTAAGGAAAGCTCATTTTTTAGCTCAAGTGGGAGCTGAAACTTTAGGCATCAATCCAGATTGGATGGTAGAAACAGATAAATATAGATATTCGAAATCTAGATGTCTTGATATTTTTGGAAATAGAGCTGCTACACTAAATAATATGGGACTATTAGAATCTTATTGCAATGAAAACCCTCAAGAAAAATTACTCAATTATATGTATGCAGCTGAAAATGGTTTTGGTAATGGAAACGGAAATGAAGCTAGCGGTGATGGATACCTTTTCAGGGGAAGAGGATTAAAGCAATTAACAGGTAAAGGAAATTACAAAAGTGCTTCTGAATATTTAAATGAATTTTTTCCTAGTGAATATATTAATTTGGAAGCTAATCCTGATAAGGTGAAAGAAGCAAAATATGCAGTTCTATCAGCAATAGCATATTGGGAAAAACATAAAATTTGGGAAACTGCTGATACTTTAAAAATTTCTAATAATGAAAATATTAAAAAGATAAGGAGACTTGTTAATCCTGGCTTAGCAGGTTGGAGTGATGCAAAATCTTATTATGATAAAGCTATTAATGTTTTTAAAGTAAATTCTTGTACTCCCACTAATGCTGGAAGTTCTGATTGGATTGATCCAATTGATAACCCTCAAAGAACGTATTATAATTCTAACGGAGTACATAAAGAACAAAATGGTGCATTTGGACCTGTAAGAACGAAAATTGTAAATGGTGTGTCTGTACCAAAAAATCATCAAGGTCTAGATATTTTTGCAGATGTAGATACGGAATGTAGAGCTTGCTTAGATGGTACAATTGTAAGCTATATGAATGAAGGTAACAATGGTTATGGAAATGTGCTTGTTTTGGAAGTGAATGGAGAAGATTTAAGAAATGCAAAAAGAGAATATAGTCTTGAGTTTACAGAAGAGGTCGAAAGCGGAACAGGTTTTGATATTAACGCAGAAAAATTCTATTTAAGATATGCCCACCTTAATTCAGCAATTAAAACAAGTGGAGAAGTTAAGGCTGGAGAAGTTATATGCTATTCAGGAGATACAGGAAACGCAAGTGGAGTTCCTAATCCTCACTTACATTTTGAAGTTGCTATGAATGCAACTAGTAATGGAACTGGTTTAACAAATAGATACAATCCTGCATATTTTGTCAGATTAACAGCTATAAATCAACAAAAACAGGAGGAAGTAAAAAATTCAAGATCATAAATATGAAAAAATATACCAATATCATTTTTTTAAATTTTTTTTTACTCTTTAATTTAACATTTTTTAGTTGTAAAGAAAATAGTAACTTTTCTTTAAAGGAAAAGGAATCTGAAACTAAAATAGATTCTCAAATCAAAACTCCTATTGTTTTAAAAGATGATAGTATTTCTATTGGAAAAGAAATTCCTTTTTCTATTGTCGAAGTTTTTAAAGAAAACACTAATGAGAACGCTTTCGTAAATTCTGATACTAGACTAACTATTAAAACTTCTTCAAGTTTTATGCTTACTAAAAAGGATTTTATTATTACTGATATTGATTTATCTGACACTAATTATGAAGGTCCTGGCTATATAATCTATTCTTATAAATCCAATGAGAAAAAAAATGTTGAAATAATTATTATTGAGGCTACTGCTGATATTGGTACTGATTGGTATTATGTAGTTGTAATAAATAATAATGATTTAGTTGAGCAATTCTTAATAAAAGAGCCTAGAGCAAATTCTGAAATTACTGATATGAAAGACTTTTTAAGTATTCTTTTGAAGAATGATACATTAATTTTTAAATTCAGAAAGAGTAAAATTGCCAAATATTCTATTATGCCTTCAGATTTGAAAAATGATAATGAAAATATTTATCTTGAAAAAAAATTGATTTTTTAATAGATATACTATGACGAGTTTGGAATAGCTGAAATTATTACAAAACAGATTAGTAGTTCTAATCAATTAAAAACAGAAATAACTTTTACAGATAAATATATTTCTGATAAATAAAAATAAGGAGTATGACTAAGACAAAAATAGGTGGAGATTATAATTTCTATGCTAAGGAAGATATTATCCATAGTATGGAAACTATAATTACTGAAACGGGCGTTAGTTTTGGTAAACCAAAATTAAATGAAATAGAAAATCAAGCTGAAATTGAGATTAAAATCATCAAAGGAACTTTTTTACCATTAGGAATAACTGATAGTAAAGGAAAAATTGAAAAAAAAATTATTGCCTTTGAGATTAAGGTGAAAAAAGGAAATGTAAAAAATTTTCTATTTTGTATCAAACATAATGGAAGAATAGTTTTTTCAAAAAAAATAATAAAAACTATAAATTCTGAACAAAATATTATAATTGAATGGGATGGATTTTCTAATTCAAAAATATATGATAGCTCTATTTTTGTAGACGGAGAATTAACAGTTGAGGTAATTGGGAAAAAGGTCATTGCTAAAGATATTTTTAAGTCAAAATATCAAAAAGCAAAGTGGGTTGATGTTAAAATCGATAATAATTTCAATAAAATAGACGTTACATTAAGAGTTAATCTTAAAGATGGAGGTTGTATTGGGAATGATATTCCAAAATATAGTTTCTCTGATTTAGAAATAATGACTTTAGAAGGGTTAAAAACATATTGGAGTAGAAATAAAACAAGAAGTGCCTTAGTACCTGCTACAGATTTTGTAATTATTAATGGAAAAGAATATCTAGTTACTGTTAATCCAATTAATGTAAAAGAAAATGCGATGGACGACATAAGTCTAATCTATAATTCTACAACTGATTGGAAAAGATCTTGTAATCCAGGCAGTATTACAGGAGTCTTATCCTTTTTTGCTAATATTTTTATTCCTGAAAGAGTAGTTTATAATTCACAACAAAGGAATGAAGAAAGATATTTCAAATTAACATCTGCTCATGAGATAGGACATGAGATAATAAAGACATTTGGAGGAGAAGAGTACTCGTATGCTCATGAAGGAAGTTCTACCTTATTAACACAAAAACAAAAAATAAATCCGTTACCTATAACAGGAGAGAATAATTTAATGGAATATTATAGTGATGGTTATTATGATTATGATAGAACATTGGCAACAGAAAAAGATGTATTGGGTTTAATATGGTGTTCTATAATTAAAGTTAGATAATGATGAGGAAAATATTTCTTTATTTGTTAGTTTCATTTTTTGCTTCATCATGTGTTACAAGATTAAAATCTCCATTAGTGCAAGGGAATATTTGCAATTCTAATAACCAACCCTTAAAAGAAGTAAAAGTATGTCTTAATAATGAATGTGTTTTAACAAATGAGAAAGGATATTTTAATTTCAAAAGAAAAATATTTAAAGAGTTTGTTATGGTTGGTGGTGAAGCACCTCCAATAATTTATAATTTAACCATTTCAAAAAAAACATATAAGGATACTATTATTTATTATAGTAGTTTACATGGAGGAGCAAATGTTGACTTAAAAATAGTATACAACAACATAGTTTTAAATCAAAAGTTGAAAAGAGAATAGTTTATATGTCAGTTTTAAAAAATGGAATTACTGTTTTAGGTTCTAATTATTTTGAAGTTATAAATGAAATTACAATTAAAACTACTGAAGTTGTTAATAGGACAAAAGTATTATATGATTTAGTTTTCAAAAAAAAAGATTATGATATAGTAGAGATAAATAGATTGAAGTTTAAAGTGAATGAAAAAGAAATTGAAAATAAATTTTTAACAACTGTCAATTATGAAGAGCACACTTTAAATATGATTGAATCAAACATGAAATGTAAAATTAAATTGGGAAAATGTTTTGAATATGAAGAAGTTATTTCTATAAAATCTTTAAGTGTAGTTTAGAAATTGAATGTGTAAAAGTTAATTTAAATACAAAACAGTATACTTTATAGTTGCTTTTTTGTCCAAAATAGTATTAAAAATCAAAGAAATAAGGTCAAATTTTATTACATTTACGTACTAAGATTATACAAACAGCAAACAAACAAATAGATCATGGCAATAAGTACAAAGATTAGCATAAATATTGCAGGAGAGACACTTACGCGGTTTTCCAAGTTAGTTATTCAGCAAAAAGTACACACCCATCATACTTTTTCCTTGTTGCAACCCTTGCCAAAAGAGTTTATAGGTCAGGCAATAGATAAGGCACAAAGTTATATAGGTCAACCGATAAAAATAGAGATAAAACCTACCAGTTTATCCACTACTTCACCATTACTGTTTAATGGTATTATTACAGAAGCCCAAATGATTCGTACCTCTGGAGCAGCAGGAGGCATTATTATAAATGGATACAGCCCGACTATTGTAATGGAAGGCACTCCCAAAACACAATCATTTTCAGAAGAATCATTATCAGATATAGTAAAAAAAATCACCAGTAGTTATTCTCAAAAAGAACTACAACCCTCAATTAAGGTTCAAAATGATGCAGCATTACCTTATACTGTTCAATATAGAGAGAGCGATTTCGGATTTATTTGCAGACTAGCACAAAAGAAAGGGCAATGGTTTTATTATAACGGAGAAGAATTAATTTTTGGTTCACCCAATCCTAATAATTTCACATTAGAATATGGAAGAAATCTGCATACTTTTAATATTGAGATGCGTGCCAAGCCACTAGGTTTAGAATATTTAGGATATGATCCAAGTAATGCAGAAACCCAAAAAGCTAATACAACCGAAGTAAATTACCAACCAGAAGGATATTCGAAAGTAATGTATGAGAGTTCAAAGAAGCTTTTTCCAGACACTTCAACTATGTTGTATACACATGCTATAGAAGAAGGAAGTTCACGAACCCATTTAATAGATAGGGTAACGACCCAGTTACAATCTAGAGCAGCCGATTTAGTTACAGCCAAAGGAGATACAGACGAAACAGGATTGCGAATAGGAGATGTTATATCTATTCAAGAGCCAGCTTTTTCCATGACAGGAAATCTACTAGATGGTTTACAAGAGCAAAATTTTGGAAGTTATATCATTACCGATATTACACATGTTTGTGAAGAATCAGGAACCTATCATAATAGTTTTCAAGCAGTTCCCGATAGTGTTTTAGCACCACCTTATGGCAATGTGCACCATCATCCAGTAGCCGATACACAACCAGCAGTAGTTACCGATAATAATGATCCATTAGGATTAGGAAGAATACAAGTAAAGTTTTCATGGCAAGAAGGAAACACCCCTTGGATTCGAATGACCAATCCTCATTCAGGAGGAGGAAAAGGGATGTATTTTATTCCAGAAATAGGAGAAGAAGTATTAGTTGGTTTTGAGGCAGGCAATGCCGAGAAACCATTTGTATTAGGAGCCATGTATAATGGAAATGAAAGTTCTGGTTATGCTACTTCTGGGAATGATCAAAAGGTAATACAAACACGCAGTGGTACAAAAATTATTATGAATGACGATCAAGGAAGCGTTTATATAGAAGATCCAAGTGGGAATACATGGATGATGGATGGAAAAGGAAATATTAGTGTAAATGCACCAAAAAACTTCAGTATAGCAGCCGGTGAAAATATCAGCATTTCTGCTGGGAAAAATATTTCTGTCAGTGCTGGTGAAAATATTGATAATTCTGCAAATGAAAATATTACAACTGTTGCAGGTACAGATATTATTCAAAGTGCTACAGGAGATATTAAAGAATCTTCAGATAAACGTTCGGAAATCATAGATAAAGATTTTGTTCGTCAAGCAGATATTTCAAATGAGATTGCTTCAGAAGTATCTATTTTTAGTGAAAAAGAAAACATGACTTTACAAAGTGGAAAGACTGTAGAGTTCAATAGTGCTGAAAAATCTAAATTATTTTAATCATGGGTATTCATAAAAAAGCAAAAAACATGATTATTACTATAAAATCAGATTATAATTTGAGTGTTGGAGGTAAATTAGAAAAAATTACCACTAAATTTAATGTAGAAGCTACAAAAGGTAATTTGAATTTAGCTTCAAATAAGAAAATTGTGTCTGATGGAAATAAAGAATAATTTTTTTAGCTTAATATTTATTATAGTTGCTAATGTGGTAACTATTTCATGTCAAAACATTAAAATGGAACAAAAATTTGATTGGTCAGCTACATTATCTGCACCACAAGAATACCCAGTACAAGTTTATAAAGGAGAAATAATAGCAAAAGATTACTCACAATCTTTAAGCGGTTTTGGGGATATCAATTATGGTTGGGGAGAAGAAGGAGGTACTGTTGTTATGGGACCAGATTTAAAAAATATCCCAGATAGTTTAGCAATTGCTTGGCATTCATTTGTAAATCAAAAAAATTTCGAAGGGAAATGGGCTTTACCAAAAGAAGAGATAACAAAACTTTTTGAAAAAGGATTTATAGATGGCTTTACAAGCAAAAAAATGACATACACGGCATTTGTCGTTGGGTTAGCTCCAAATGGATTAGTTGTTGTTTGGTTGTCTGGTGCGGGTAATCAAATTGAAGTAGCACATTTTAAAGCACAAGAAGTATTCGTTAATATAGAAAATATTTCAGATCGAAGTAAGCCTATTTTTTCAAAGAAATATAATGATGTAGTTTTATCTGAATTAAACGAAAAACACAATACTTTCGAAAGAATTAAGCAAAAAGATTACCCAAAAATGGATGTGTATGAAAATTATAGAAAAAGATATTTATGGAAACCATCAATCGTATTGCCTCAAGATTCTAAATTAAATAATTTAATGTTTCATTTCTATAATGGTGAAATAAATAATACAATTAAAGAAAACTTAGCTTCATTAGACTATACTGAAAATGCAGTCTTTAAAAAATGTTATTTTCATTGGATAGATAAAAATCAAAAAAGGAGAGGCGCATGGATTGAAGAATTTAATGAGGAAGAGCTTTATAAAGCATATGAAGAATTAGGGAGAGATGTTCAAATAGATTTGATTATAAAGATTATTGAACCAAGCACAGTTGTTATTGTTTTAAAAAATAATTCTAAAGAGATTGAAATAAAAAAATTCAAAAAAACAATTGAATAGTTTTTTTGATACAAATAATTAAAGTAAAAGATATGTCTATAAATGTAAGTTTTAGTGACTATTCACCTCCAGAACCATCTAAAGAGGCTATTAGCTTAAAAATCGGAATTTTTTTTGATGGAACACTTAATAATAAGAATAATACAGAAGAAAGAAAAAATAATTCAGAAGATTTTAAAAAGAATGGAACTAGTAAAAAGCAAGATACAAGTTATTATAATGATTGGTCAAATGTAGCTAGATTATGGGAGTTTTTAGATGATCCTAATAAGATTTATATTGAAGGAATAGGAACAGATGATAAAGAAGAAGATTCCACTATGGGGTTTGCTTTTGGAACAGGAGCTACTGGAATTAGAGGAAAAGTGAAAAAAGGTTGTGAGAAAATTGTAGAAAAGGTAGAAAAAGAGAAGAATAAAGTAAATGCTCTAAAAATAAATACCTTGACTTTTGATGTTTATGGTTTTAGTAGAGGTGCTGCTGCTGCTAGAAATTTTGTACATGAAATAAGTAAAGCAAAATATAAGGCAAGAAAAAGAATAGTAGGTTCACGTGGTGGTGGATCTGTTCAAAAATTAAATGATGATGGAGAGGTAACAAATAGGGATGATTTTCCTAGAAGAGGACATTTAGGACTCAAATTAGAAGAAGCTGGAATTGAAGTGGATGTTGTACGAGTTCGTTTTTTAGGGATTTATGATACTGTTTCGTCATATTCTAAGAGTTTCTCAATTTCTCCAGATTTTGATGATGTAGATGAATTAGGCCTTAATAATATTGGTTCTGCAAGTACAGTTGTTCATTATGTTGCTGAAAATGAACATAGAGAAAATTTTTCATTAACAAAGACGCATGTTGGTGTTCAAAAATCATTTCCAGGAGTACATTCTGATATTGGAGGAAGTTATAATGACGGAGAAGAAATAATTGAAGAAATTGAAACTTCTTGGGGTTCAAGAAACAATTTAAATCCTTTAATTGATCGTTTGATTGAGGAAGGTTGGTATAAAAGAGAACAACTTGAAATAACAGGTGGTAATTTATATTGGGCACTTAAAGGAACCAGAGATTTAAAGAAAACCTACAGTTACATTCCATTACATTTTATGGGTGAAAGTAGTAAGAGTAAAGAGGTAAATATCAACAATGATAAACTTGAAAGTTTCTATGATATATCAGAAAGTGAATTGCTTAAAAGAGTAAAAGAAAAATTAAGGAGCTATGTGTTTGGAAGCGGTAAGCAATATTTATTAGATGATTCTCTTACTCCTCAAGAAAAAGTTGATTTACTAAATTTAAGAAATCAATATCTGCATTGGTCTGCTCGTAGAGAAGGTATTGGAATGGATCCAAATAATAATAGAAAAAGAATCTATTACTAAAATTAATTCAAAATAGAATTGAAACCAAAATATAAAAAATATAAAATAAAAAAAGGAGATACATTACAAAGTATTTCAGAAAAATTAAATAAAACAACACACGAAGTTAAAAATTTTCATAATATTTTTTGTGATTCAGATAATTATATAGGAGTAACATTTCCAATAGGATTAAAAGAATTATATATTTATCCTGAGTACAATGAAAAAGAATTGTCTCTTATTCCCAAAGTGCCTTTTGATGATGCTTATAAGTTATTATTAAAACCAACTCAAAATAAGATGAATTATGGTGTTATGTACACTATAAAATCAGGTAATGAAGAGAATACATTAAAGTTTGAGGTAAGTATAGTTTATAAAGGGAAAACAATAGGCGATAATCATATCTTTGAAATTGATAGAATATCTAAAACATTTATTAATGATGAAGAAGTGAATACGATCGCAGATGAACTTGCCGTTAAAACAAGTGAGGTTTTATACCCTTTAGAAGTTGTTGTTACAAACGAAGGGAAATGGATAGAAATTAATAATTATAAAGAAATTAATAAACGTTGGAAAAAGGTAAAAGCAAAAGTATTAGATGAATATGAAGGAGAATGGGTTGAAAAATACTTACTGCTAAATGAAAAAACACTTGAAAATGAAGCTTATTTATTAGATAGTTTAAAAAAAGATTGGTTTTTAAATAGTTATTTCAATACTATTTATGTGTATTATTCACATAAGTTTAAATTTCAAACTACTACAACGTTTCCTATTTTACCAAATTGTAAATCGGTTTCGTATGACATAGAACAAAAAATTGAAGAATATTTAGATGTAAATAATTCAATTAGAATTGAACAAAAAGGCAAACTAAAAGAAGAAAGATCAAAAGCAGATTTGGAAAATGAAATGGATATTCCATATTATGGTATATTATACCCTAATCAAGATATGGCAAAAGGAAAGTATCGTTCCTTATATTTTTTAAATGGAAATACAAATTTGATTGAATCTTTATTTTTAGAATGTTCAATAGAATTAGCGGTTGAAAAAGAGATTCAAGTAGTTGTATCCCTTTTATAACCATTTGTTAGCACAAAATTATAAATATTTAAAAAAGTAATTTTGTATATTTAATGTTACAAAAACAAACAAATAAACATGAGCGAAAAGCATATTGTGGTGCAAGGAGCTGAATGCAAGTGCAAGTTTAGTGTAGAGCCTAAAATAGATAAATTGAAGGTACTTTCACAAACAAAAGATTATGCAAATGATAAAGATGCATCAAAAAAACTTATTGCCACCGATAAAGAAATTGGTCAAACCTTAGAAAAAAACACCTTTGGGAAATGCAAGCTACAACCTACAAGTAGTGATTATTTACCCTGCAAAGCAGTCATTACAAAATGGAGTGGCTTTTATGAGAAGGTAGTGTTATCTAACCAAGGTAAAATTCTATTAGAAGATAGCAAAGCTACTTGTCCTATAGGTGGCCCGGATTGTATTTCCATTACTAAACATGGTCAAAAATCGGAAGGATCTTCACAAAATGCACAAAATGCAAATGAAGATGTCCAAAGTCAATTAAACCCTATGGTTGATATTAAGAAGATGGATGAAAAAAAGCCCGAAAACCCTAATCTAATAGCTAATTAACATTATGAAAGGAGTTGCAAAAATAAGATGGTCAGGAAAAGGCAATGTTGATAAATCGAAATCAAAACCAAATGTTACTTTAGCAGTATTACCAAAAAATGATATAGGTTTTATTGTAGATAAATGGTTTGACGAAACAACAGAAGAAGAAAAAAAGAAAAGCGTTACTTGGATTTTACAAGATAAAGAACGAAAAGAAATAAGAAGTATTCAAAAAAGCGTTAAAGAAGAATTTACGTTAAATATTCCAAATGCTTTATGTGGCTCTTATACCTATTATTTAGAAGCAAGTTTGTCTGGGAATATTGATAGAAATAATAATACAGGGCTTTGGATTATAGGGAAATGTACCCCTAAAATTGTTTCTAGCAAATGGAGTACTTCTGTAGATGGGGAAGATGTACGTAAACAACAATTCAAATACGGACAATTAGTCTATTTAAATCTAACTACAGAAGGATTAAATGGCTCTAAAAATTTAACGATTGAGGTATACCAAGTCATTCAGGAGGGTGGAGGTTCAAAAGATGATAAACTAATTTTTACTTATACAAGTGTTGATGTAATTGATGGAGAAGTAAATTTAAAAATTGGGAATACTGCAAATTGGTTTGTTTATGCAAAATCTAATCTTGAAGGGTTTTATGTAAAAGTAAAAGATGCATTTGGAAATTATGTTACTGATGGGAAAGATGATATACATGCTCGTTTTTTAAGGCTTAAAAAAGAGCAAGTAACCAAAAAAACTGAAACTCCTACAAATAATACTCCTCTAAAAGTAGGTGAAACTACAATGAATTTTTTGAGGTATGATGCTTGTAAATACATATCATTTAAAGATAATAAAACAGTTCTTTTTGATGAAGAAAATTTAAAAAAAGGAATAAAAAACCAACCTTTAATCAATCTTTTATATCTTGTAGGTGAGAATAAGGGTGATATTGTTACTATAACAATAACAGACAATAAAAAACCAAGATGTGATTATCACAAAGATAAAATCTTTGATATTACACAATTGCAAAAAAACGGTTTTAGTAAAGTATCTGAAAAAGAAAACTCATTTTCATTTGATTCAAATTATAACTACTCTTATAAAAATGATTATTTAAAATTTGCTCAAGAATACTTATTGCCAGTACCTGCTTTAAAAGCTATTGTCCCTTTGCAAACATGTGCTTACAGGCATACTTTAAATATCAAATTATTTCCAGATGTAGCTTGGGCAGTTCACTTTACTTTTGATAATCCACCAAAAAAATATTTCAAGGATATTAATAGTATTACACTACAACGAGGTCTAGACAAAGAAATTGAATATGTAAGAAAAGAGTTAATAAATTCAAACATAAAGCTTTTCTATCAATTACCTGATTTTATGAATAAGTGGATAATTGATATAGGATTAGATTATTTAAAAAACTTAGCGAATTATTTTGCTTTTGGAATACATGCCTACCACAGTTTTGATGCAAATAATAAAAACCCACAAATACTCGATTACACAGCAAAATACCCTTGGATAGCAAAAACAGTTATTGTTGTTTATGTTGTATTAAGTTTAATAATTGAAGCCGTTATTCTCTACTTAACCAGAGGTAAAGGAATGGCTACAAAAGTTGGTAAAGTGGTAACGACTACGAGAAAGTATTCTAATACGTTAACCGATAAAATGGAAAATAAAGATTTATCATTTATTACTCCAAAAATAATAATGGAACGCTCTCAGTGTTTTGAAGAAATAGACGGTACCATATATTATATCATAAAAGAAAAAGTACAAGCCTTACCATTATTTGGAATACAATATGAAAAGGAACATACCTTAGGATCTTTTGTAGCCAGTAAAATAGGGATTACAAAAGTTTTTGACCTTGCAAGACAAACGGTTTCTTTAGTGGGTAATATAAAAATGTTAAAGAAAATTAGCAAATGGGCCTCAGGAGATAAAACACCCGAGAAGATAAGTAACAACCCTTTAGAATTGAGAGATGCTAGAACCGCTTTAGATTATGCAGAAGATAAAATAGAAGATAAAATCACAGATATAGGAAAAGCATTAGGACAAGAACTTAGCTTTAAATTAACAGTAAAAGGAGAATATCAAGCCCATTACGAAGTGTCTTTTAATTTAGCGCAAAACGCTGTTACTTTGAAAGAATTATTAGAAAATTATACTTCAAAAGGTCCTAAAGCTACATTTGGACGAAAAAAAGGAATTGATGCAATAGCCGAATGTGAATTAAAATCGGATATTAGTATTACTACCGAATGGATATTTAATTATGCACCAAAATTTATAGAAGGATATGTGCCAAAAGCAGGTATAGAAGCAAAAGGAGAGGGGAAGGCAGAAATACACGGCAGCTTATTTTATGAAAGAATTTATAGTATTGATAACAAAGAAGCCTACTATATAGACCAAGTACTTTTCTCAGGAATAGCTGGAAGCGTGAAAGGACAAGCTAATGTTGATATTTCGGTAAAAGGGCAGATGAAAAAAAATCAATCTAAGACTGTTGATAAATCTTTTATTTTAATGGAACCTTATGTGTTAAAAGGAAAAAAAATACCTTTGTTTAGCAAAGAATCATTTAAAGAACATTTTTAATATTATGAAACACTTTATTATACTATTTAGTTTATTAGGTTTAATCGCTTGTAAACAAGAAAACAAAGAAAAAGTAACATTAGAAGATACATTAGAAAAAATAAACATCATGCAGAATCCAGATATCAACAATCAAAATTTCGTTTCAAAATTAACTAAAAATGTAAAACATTATCCTAAAGAGCCTATATATTATATGCGTTTGGGCAAATCTAATTGCGTCATAGAAGTATTGGTAAATGATTTACCAATACATGAGGACTATGAATTGTCAAATGTAGCGACACCTATTAGAATAAATAGAGGGATATTAAAAAGCGGTAAACAAAAATTGACCTATCGTTTATATCCTACAGGTGATTTAATGAAAGAAAGCTATGGAGACGATTATGATACTGTTACTACTTTAACAGATTTAACAAGTGTTAATATCAAGATTATCCAAATGGATAACAAAGGAGAGAAAAAACTAAAAGACGAAGTGGTAGTTATGCAACATAAAAGCCTTAATGATGAAAATGGGAATTTTATAGCTTCTGGAAAACCATATTATGAATACACTTTTGAATTTGAGGCAGAAGTGCCTTATGAACTAGAAGGTTGGACAAAAGGACAAGATTTGACCAAATTAGATCAAGAATTGTTAGAAAAAAAAGCATTAGAATTTCATAATGTTTATCAGAAAATTTATAAAAATCAAGATGCAGATGCTTTAGCAAAATCGAATTTTGGTTTAGAGTCAATTATTTCTCAGGTATATTATAAAAGTGAAACTGAAAATACAAATCTTTGGGATGAGTATTTAACTTTTTTAAAAATAAAAAATAAAAAATTTAAAGAAATAAATGATTATAAATCAAATTTTTATGGTGATGGAAAAATTATAGCTCTTAAACAAAAATCGTTAGAATATCCTTATAGAGGATTAGGAGTGTTTTTCTTTGAATATTTAGATAATGAAACTGTTGAATCATATTATTCATTGAGTATTTATCTATACCTTCCAAAAGGCAAAAACTTAGAAGATGGTTTATATATGATAGAATAATATAAAAAAAATGTATTATTATTCTTTTTTTATCATCTTTTCAATTTCTTTGTTTTATATGTGTTTTTCATTTTTTAAAAATAAGTTAGAATGAATTTTAACTTCTCGTAAGTAAAACTTTTTACAATTTAAGTTTGAAGAAGATATAATTTCTTTTTATATTAATAGGTTTTGATTTTTCAAAACCTATTGTTGTTAGGTAATTAAAATGTATTTATTATGATAACCCCTTTTGGTTATGTTGCTATTGCAGTTGTTTTAGTTACTATTTTTCTAACAATAAAAATAGTAAAAAGAGTCAAAGATACTGGTTGCCTTGCTTATGGCTACAACTTCCTGCTAATTTTTAGTGTGATTTCTATTTTTTTGAGCACATCCTATACAACACTACAATCTTTAAATGTTTATATGGTGGGAACAAGCTATGACGGAAAAATAATTGATTATAAATCCTATGAAAAAGAATATAATGACAAAAATGATGATAATAGAATAAAAACATCAATTTTATATATACCAATCATTGAGTTTCTAGATGAAAATAATCAAAAAGTACAACTAGAATCAAGTACACATAGTGGAGATATTCCAAAAATCGGTAAAACCATTACAATTTCACATAATGTAGGTGAAAGTTTCGTTTTAGAGCACAGTTTGACCACTTTCCTTTTGTTGATAGCAGGTTTCGCATTTGCAGTTGTTTTCGGGTTTTTAACAATTGGAATAATAAAATATGCTTTTGGTTACTCTATGGATAGTTATAAACAACAATTTATAAAAGGTTTTTTTATTGGAATTAAAATATGTTTATTCTTATTTACAATAGCTTTTATTTTACCTATTTATAATTACTTAACTGGTCACTCCAATATGCCGCTTTGGGTATTTGTTATTTGCATAATTTCTTTTTTAGTTTTATTATCAGTTTTAATATCTGTAATATTTAAGATGAATAAAAAATCATAAAAAATTATCAAAGCAAATATTTCACAGTGAATTAATTTTAGATAATAATTTGATATTATAATTTGAATTGTATTAACACAATAAATATGATTTTTCTGAATTTTATTTTATAACTGTTCCTAGCTCTTTTTTCTTCATCTTTTCAATTTTCTTGTTTTATGTATGCTTTTCATTTTTTAGAAGTAAGTTAAAATGAGTTTATTTTCCCACAAATTAACTCTTTTTTTTAAAATTTAAATTTGAGGAAGATATATAATTCCCTATATTTGAGAAGTTAAGTTTTTTGCTATTTCCTGAAAATAATAATGAATTAAAATAAATTTATGGTTTTTGAAATTATAGAAGAAACGAACATTCTAATGAATGGCTTCCAAAAAGAAATTAAAACAAGATTCAATATTGATTTTTCATTATATAATAAAACAGAAGACGAACGTATTTATATTATTAATAAGGAAAAAATAAATACTTTACCAGTTCAGGAAAATGCTTTTTTAAAGGTAATAGAAGAACTAGAAATGCTCAATTATCCTATAAAGATAAAAACCGATTATAAAGGTCATTTCATGGAAATTGAAGATCATGAAAGTTGGTTATTAGAATGGAATGAAAAAGCGGATAAATTAATCGATAAGTTTGATAATTTTGAAAAAGCTAAAGAAATTAAAGATTACTATTATAATCTTATTAAAGATAAAGAAGCATTTACTGCTAATAAATTTAAAGAACCTTACTGGAATTTGTTTTTCTTTAATCCACCTATAGATAATGTTAACCTACCAGATATTGGCACAATTTTAAATTGGAATATAAAAGCTATAGGCTTAATTCCATGTCTTGGGCGAACAACCGTATTAAATCCTGGTGCTAAGGAAATTATTATTTCTTTCGATTCTTACCAAAGATTATCGAATAACATTATTGAAACTTTAAAATCAAAAATCAGAAGAGACGTAAAATGGGACGAACAAACTGTAAAACTACATACTGAATCTCATTTTGATAACGTTGAAAAGAAAATAAAGAAAAAATCGGCCTATTTTCAGTTTCTAATTAAAGAAGAAATTCGTTATACTGAAAATATTACTATTACATTGAAAAATTAATTATTTGCAAAAAAAATAATTAAAAAAAACAGTTTCCATTTTTATTTTAAAAAATAATTATAATATACTAATTATAGTATTTTGTTAAATTTTCGTAATCGATTACGAATAATTTTGTTTGTTATTGTTTTTATTTCTACTTTAGATAGAAATATAAAAAAAATGGTATAAAAACTAGCAATAAATTAAATTAGAAGGTCATTTTTTATTAAAAAGTAGGAGGATGAATTCTGATTTTTAAGATAAATAATCATAGTGATTATTAGTAACAAACAAACAAAAACATTTTTATTATGAAAAAATTGATTAAACTACTTATGGTGTGTTCCATTTTTGTATTTACTGCATGTGAGAAAAGTGAACTTCCAGCAACAGAATCGAATTCCTCTCTAAATGAGGTTAAAAATGAAAAATTTTCAGCTACAGCTAGATCTATTTCAGTAAATACTGAATCAGCTTTAAGATCCGCAGTGTCTTCAGCTAATCCAGGTGATGTTATTACAATTAGCGGGACAATTAATCTAACTAGAACGCTAGAATTTGCTAGAAGTGGGACTTCAAGCTCAAAAATTAATATTACGGGTGGAATTTTGAATTGCTCGGGTCAGCCTTCTGGAAGTTGGGGTGTAAAAGTTAATGGAAGCTATTGGAATATTACAAATATGACAATTAAAAATGCTCCTGATTGTGGATTGGTATTACAGAATGGAGGTCATAATTTTGTATATAAAGTAACGACTTCTTATAATGGAGATTCTGGATTGCAAATCTATAACGGAGGTCATGATAATTACATTTATCAGTGTTATTCAAATGATAATTATGATGCTCAAAATGGGGGAGAAAATGCAGATGGCTATGCATGTAAGCTATCAGCTGGAAGAAATAATGTGTTTGATGGCTGCACAGCTCATCATAATTCAGACGACGGTTGGGATCTTTATGGTCAACCTTATACTGTAACCATTAAAAATTGCACAGCGACTAATAACGGTTATGGTTCAAACGGAGATGGTAATGGTTTTAAATTAGGAAGTGCTGGACAGCATGTTCCACACACAGTAACAAATGACACAGCTAAAAACAATAAAGCTTGGGGTTATGATGGAAATGGGAATACAGGTCATATTACCATTACTGGCAGTGGAGGATCTGGAAATATCAAAGGTTTATTTGCAAGAATATACTAGAAGTAAATAAAATTAGTAAGAGCCATTATATTGCGAAATATAATGGCTCTTTTGTAAAATATAGTTATGTTTTTTATGAATATATAATGCGAAAAGGAACAATATTTAAAGCTCTTTTTTCAATCAATAATTTTAAATCTTCACTTAAGAAACTCCATTCTTCATCAGTATAATAGTCTTTTTCTTTTTGAGTTAGATAAATATCGATAGTTGGTGTATAACCTATATTGTCATCAAAACCAGTTTGAATGCCATTTTTAACTTCAATATGTTCTACAGCCTCACCAAAATGATTTTTGCATAAAATAATGATATCTTGTCTCGTTACAACCCTCTGGTTAGAGATTAAGTTTTCTCTGTATGCGTATATTTTTTCAGAATTGGTTAACTCATCTCGCCCACCTAGTGTACTAGATAAAAGCATGATGCTATCTTTATCAAAATCAGCTCCTTTAAAAACATTAAATTTGCTAAAAGTACTTATTTTGTTAGCTTCTTCACCATTAGTTGTCCAGTATTTAATAAACAAAATACCTTTTTCTTTCGATTTTTCAGTATTTAAAATTAAATAAGGATTGTTGAGGTTTTGCATTCCTATTTGTGCCATCTTACTTTTAAAACGAGCAATAATTTGATTAATTTCTTTCAAATTATTATCAGTAAAATCTTGTCCTAATCTAGAAAAAGCAGCAGCTTCATCTCTAATTAAGTCTATTAAATAATTAATTTCTTCAGCAGCATTTCTTTCATCAAAACGAGCTACACCACCAAATCGTAGGTAGGCATAATTCTCATCTTCTGGTTCTACATTATTGGTAATAACATCAAATTCTTTATTTCTATCATTTAAAACAGAAAGTAATTCTAAAAAGTAATCATTGTTCAGTTTTAATGGATAAATATCTAGTAGTTCTTTAATGTTTCCTTGTGTTTCATTCAGTTTTTTGTTTATCACAGGAAAACAATTATTGGAACAAAAGATAGTTGATAATATATCAGGGCCTATTACATTAGGAAATTGAATTTTAATCCAAAGTATATCTTTTTCTTGTTTTAATTTTTCTAGTTCTTTTTCAGGAAATAACTTTTCAAATTCACTTGGAAAAACAAAATCGGAATTATTGATTTGGATAATATCTTTAACTGTTATGAAATTTTTCTCATAAAAGTCATTGGTGTGCTCTTCAATTTTTTGGATATGATAAATATCGTGTTGCTTTAAATCATAAGCTTTTTTATCATTTTCATCATTGTTGTAACCTTGTTTAATAGTTAATGGTAAATCATTTAAAAACCATTTTGCTCTAGGTAAAAAGTGATAAAATTTTGTTCTTTCGTGTACATTTCTTAAATAGAAATAAAACATTAAATCTTTTATAGTACCTTTTCCTTCATGTTTTAAACCTAACCAAATCGTTCCGTGTGGTGTTTTTTTTAAGTAGTCTTTTTCAGAAACTATTTCTCTAAATTGATTTTTAACAATTTCCTGAATACCATTAGGTAAAACCACATAACTTAATCTGTTTCGGTTTAGTTTTACAGGGATAGTTGGCCCAAAGTGAAAGTTTTTTACAATATTCTCAATGGGATTATAAGGATTTGGTTGTTTTTTCTGGATGAAAAATTGATGATGATTGTGTAATGTAGTTTCATCTTCTACTGGATAGGCTCTCAAAATACCTCTTGAAGGAGTAGCTTTTGCCGATGCAGTAGGTGTTAAAATGTCTACTAGACGTTCCGTCATTCTTCTTCTACTCGAAAAAATTTCATTTGATATTTTTTCCAATTCTTTGGCACAAACATCAAAAAGAAGATTTACTATAGGATCAAATACATTTTCTAATTCAACATCATTGTAGCCCCACTTTTTAGCAGCGCGTTTCAACATTCTATCTTTTATTTGATCTTTTGATAATTGATTCATCGAGTTGATTTTTATTTAAACGAAAATGGAGCTAAATAATATGAACTTTTAAAGTAATAAGGCTGATTCGTTTTTTTAATCACACCATATACAACAATGTCTAATCTCTTTTTAACCCTAATATTCGATTCGTAACTTAATGTATTTTCATTTACGCCTAGTGTTACTTCTGTAACTTTTAAACGCTTTTCATATTTATTTACTTTCTCGTGGACAGATTCTCTAATCATGTCTTTTAGTTTATTTGGGTTAGCCAATAAATTAAAATCAGTATCCCAAATAACAGTGCCAAATTCATCATCATATTTATATTCTCCAAAAATGGTAGAGATAATTACCGACATAAATTGAGCCAAAGATTCTTCTATAGTAACTTTTGTAGCATCATTTCCTGTGCTTAGTTTCTTATAATCGAATGGAATTTTATAATATAGATCTTTCATTAGTTACAGTGAATTTTAGTTCTTCGTTTTTATCTAATGTAACTTTAACTGTATCTCCTTTTATAATCTCATTCGCTATAATCATTCGAGATAAAGGTCTTTTCAGTTTGTTTCGTATCGATCCTTTAATAGGTCTAGCACCATATTCTGGACTAAATCCTTGTAAAGCAATTTTTTCTTTGTCTTTTTCGCTAATCTCTAATGTAATTTCTAGTTTTTCTAGTAATTGCAATAATTCTTTTTTAAGATGAATATCAAAAATTCTAGAAACACTTTTTACATTAATTGGAGCAAATGGAATGATTTCGGTTAAACGACCTAAGAATTCTGGTCTAAAATGACCAGTCATCAATTGAATTAAATCATTGGATTTAGGAACAACATCTTTTTCAAATGATTTTACAATATAATCGGAACCAATATTCGATGTGAATAAGACTACTGAATTTGAAAAATCTCCTTCTTTACCTAAACGATCATGTAATTTTCCTTCATCTAAAATTTGCAGAAAAACATCAAAAACCGATTTGTGTGCTTTTTCAATTTCATCAAATAAGACTAAAGAATATGGCTTTTGTCTTATTTTATTTACCAATAAACCACCTTCTTCGTATCCAACATATCCTGGAGGAGCACCATATAGTAAAGCAGCAGAATGTTCTTCTTTAAATTCAGACATGTCTAAGCGAATAATAGCATTCTCATCTCCAAATAAAAAATCGGCTAATGATTTTGCTAATTCGGTTTTACCAGTTCCTGTTGGTCCTAAAAAGAAAAAAGAGCCTATGGGTTGACCTGGTTTTGTCAATCCTGAACGCGACTCCATGATTGCGTCTGAAACCACTTTTACTGCATGGTCTTGACCAATAACACGCTTTTTTAATGTATTTTCAATATCTAATAAACGTTCTCTTTCATCTGATTTCACTTTACCAGCTGGAATTCCTGTAATTTCGGAAACTACTATCGATAAGTGTGAAGCTAAGACTTCATTTTCTTCATTTTCTAGTTTTTCTAAGTTTAAAAGTAATTCGTTAAGATAAGTAATCTTTGCTTCTTGGTTTTCTAAAGCATGAAAATCAGTGTTACTTTGGTCATTCTCATTTAATAATTTACCTGTTTTTTGTAGAATGTCTGAAAATAACCAAATTGTTTTCTCTTCTTTTTCAAGGATTTCTTCAATAGCGAGTAAATCTTGTGTTTGAATTTTTAAATCAGGTAATTCTTTTTTGATGGTTTCTTTGGCTACTTTTAAAGATGACATGGTTCTGTCTATTAAATCTAAGGCAGAATCAGGTAACGATTTTTCTTTTAAATAACGTTTAGCTAATCTAATAGCTTCTTTCTGACTTTCGTCTGATATATTAAAATCATGATGCTTCTGATATGATTCTATAATGCTAGAAATCATTCTAAAAGCTAAATCTTGGTTAGGTTCTTTAATTTCTAATGTTTCAAAACGTCTAGATAAAGCATCATCTTTGGCTAATGTTTTTCTGAACTTTTCGGGTGTTGTAGCTCCTATAAAAGTAATTATCCCTTTTGATAATTCCGATTTAATGATGCTTGCAATTCCAGAACCTTGGTTGGAGTCAAATAGTTCATGAATGTCATCTATAAATAATATAGGCTTTTCTAATGTTTTTAATTCATTAAATATTTTCTGAAGTCGATCTTCTACTTCTCCTTTATAAGATGCTCCAGCAAATAAGGCTCCAATATTTATTTCAAATACTGCTGCATTGTCAAATGCATTTAAAATATTTTTAGTGGCTATTTTTTTGCAAAAGCCTTCTATTAAAGCTGACTTTCCTACACCAGGCTCTCCGGTGATGATTACATGTGGTTTTAATTTTCTATTTAAGATTTCTGTAATCGTTTTTAATTCCTCATCTCTCCCTATAATGGCATGTTCTTCATTTTTAGAAATAGATTTTAAACGATCTATGCAATATTTTGATACAGCATTTGAACTCGAATTTGAATTTGTTGCATTTGAAAATTGTATCTCAGGAGTTTTAATGCTTGTTCCAGATTGATACATTTCAATAATTGTTGATGCTGTAAGTGGTAACGATTTTAATTGGTCATGTGAAAAACCAACTCCAGAAGTAATTGCTGCACTTAAAATAGCAGGGAAAATTCCTATTTCATTCTTTTTTTCAATACTTTCAGCCTCTTCTAAAACTATTGTAGCACTTTCATCTGCTTCAGGAGAGTCAGAGGGTTTTGATGACTTTGGATATTCACTTATTCTAATATCGGCCCATTCGTCAAGATAGAAAACATCAATACCTTTTGCATCTAATTCTTTTAAAAAATCGAACTGCTGATTTAAAATTGCTTTTAATAAATGTGCTGCGTAATATTTAGCATTTAAATTTTCTTTTGCATATTGTTTTGCTATATGAATGATTTGTGTTGTTATTTCTGCAGACATTGTTTTTTATAGTTATCTTAATTCTTAATTAAACCTTGAACCTACACTAAGTGCTTGTAAATTTCTTTCTAACGATTTGTTGTCTTCTTTTAAACTCTCATTTTCTCTTTTTAAATTCTCAATTTCTTTTTCAGAATCTTTAGTTAACAAAAGTCTTTTTTTAGTATTTACAAATTCTTTAGTTGTAATAATTATGTTTTGGTATAAAGCAGGATTAATTGTAGAATCTTTTGGAATACTCTCACTTAGTTCTTTAAGTTCATAACCTATTGATTGTTCAATAAATTGAAAACTTAACGGTGCTTTGTCAAGTGAATCTACTAGTTTTCCAATTTCTTCCATTTTTAAAGTGAATTCTTTATTAAAGTTAAATTGAGAATTCATTTTATCATTTTCATTTTTTAAAACTTCGTTTTCTTTTAGAGGCAACTTAAAGTTAAAAAATATAGCAGTTATGAGAACTCCTGTTGTTATGAAAAACATTAATAAAAATAACAGGAATGCATTAAGACGTTCTTTTTTATTTAAAATATCCATAATTAATAATTTTAGTCAGCTAAAAATGTTGGTGAAGAATCTATATCATTATCATCATTGCCAAATAACCCACTTGATTTACGATCGTTTTTCAAGATGTTTTCATTAACAAATATTCCTGCATCTCGTTTTTTACCTATGTAGTCTAATTGGTTTAAGATTGAGAAAAGGTCATCAATTTTTGTCATAAAATCTTTTACTTGTTCTACAACAGGTTCAATATCATACGCTTTGAATTTTACGTTTATAGTATCAGTAAATAAACGTTCATAATCTCCGCTATTAATATCAGTCCACTCAGAAAAATAGTTGAAAAGCATTTCTTTTCCGTCTCCAGAAAAATAATCAAAACTGTTTTTTACAGATCGACTTAAGCTAATAACGTTGTCTAAAAGCGTTATAGGCTTTAAATTATAATTAACCCATTTGTTTTTTGTAATATGAAGTTCAGCAAAACGTAAGGCTTTATCACAAACATCAAAAACCATATTAGCGATGATATTTTCATCTTCGTTATTATTTCTGAACTTTATTTTTCGGTTAATTTGAATAGCATAAAACTCCAGTTGTTTAAAAAATAAGTCATAAGTTTCAAATAAACTGATAAGACTTGGATGACTATTTAGAGTTAAACTCGGAGGAATGTAATTTGTTATAATTTCATAACCTTCAGAAGATGTTTTAAATTTTGCAATTGGAAATTGTAAAGCTCCAATGTTATTATGATTCACTTCACTTTCTAAAACGGTACTTAAACTGTATTTTGGAAGAGCATGAGGAAAACGAGGAGGAACTTCTTCCATGTTTTGTTCGCCTGAAGGAACTCTTGTATAAGGATCGACGTTTAATAAAAGATAATAATTGTTTTCTTTTAAATCAAAGTCTTTTAATTCTATTTTTTCTGAAAACTCTCCTGTAAAATCAGTGATTTCAATTCTGCCACCTGCAGGAGTTATGGCTTTTAGTGTTTTTATATTAACACTAAGTTCATTATGAGCATCAATAGAAATTGCATATTGAAATGGTCTGCTTAAATGAGTTGAAAGAAGACCGTAATTTAATTCGTTAACTTCTAAATTTCTTGCATCTCTAATTGAATCTTCTACATTGTCTTGAAATTCAATGAAATGTTTTTTATTAATTTTCATTCCATCTATCCAGTTTACTGGAAAATGTTTTATGTTTTCTGCCATAATTTTAATTATATACGTTGACAAATAATGGTTGAACCATCTTTTATATTGTTTGTGTCTATTGCTTGTTCTGGGTCTATATATTCAGAGGAACTGAACCATTTTGGTTTAGAGTAAAAATACCATCCGTATGGTTGATTTTTTTCGTCCACAAAATGAATTTGACTATTTGGATTTTTCTCGTTATAATCGTTTATGAAATAATAAAAAAGTCTTCCAAAGTCTATTGCTCTAGGAGCTTTTACTTTGAAATTTATAATTTGAGTGTCAGTTGCTTTTTTTTGAAATACTAAATTTAGTATGATAATATTTTTCATTTCTGAAACTTTTGGAGAGGGATATTTATCATTTAGTGGATAAAACCATCTTTTATGAAGTTTTACAGGTATTGAAATCGAGTATTCAAATAATTTGTAGCAAAGTGTTGGTAAAATAAAGAAAAAAAGACTAGTCAGTAAGTAAAGAGAAAATTCTCCGTCAGAGAAATATTTAGTAATTACATACATAAATGCGGCTAAAAATAAGGAGGCAGAGAAAATAATAGCAATTTCACTAATAAAATTTTTAGCTTCAAATTTTTTAAAATAGTCATGAAAAGTTTTAAGATGAATAACTCCAGCAACAGCGAGATATATCTGGAAAGAAATTAATCTCTGATTTAAACTAGTGTCTTTTAAATTGTAAAGGATACAAGAGAAAATAATGAAAACGACCACTTGAATGAATATGTATAGATAGAATTTTTTCCGTTGTTGTCTGAATTTTGGTATTTTACTACCAATAAGAACATTGATTACTATTGCAATAGCAATTAATAATAATAAATATATTATTTCCTGACCAAAATTGAGATAGTTTAAATACTTTTTCATTTATAATATGGTTGATATTCCTAATCTTGATTTGTATTGTTTTTCGTCCATTGAAAATGCTTGATCTTTTTTGTTTAAAGTAACTTCAAAAGAGTATTGAACATGAAAGGGTAAAAATAAATTAAAAAAGTTATTTAAAAAAGATTCCATCAATTGATTTTGAAAGTATTTACTTAATTCTTCGGATTTTTTTAATGGTCCTATAATGAAGTTGTATTTCTTTAGAAAAATTCGTTCTGAACTTTCTAAAGTTGTATTTATACCCATTATTAAATCATTAGATTCGTCTACATTGTCATTAACATTTTCCAGCTTGATGTAGCTAGTTTTATAAGTAACTTTTTCATTAATAATTTGCTCTAAAATAGAAACTATTTCGTCTATATTTTGATTTGAATTGTCTTTTAATTGTAATAAAGCATAAAACATTTTTACTACTAACTTATCTGGAATGTTTTCTTCAAAGACAAGTATGGTTTTAATAATGTCTACAATTCCATTTGCATTTAAATTTGAGAAGAAAGAAGATTCATTTTTTTCTATAGCATATTTAAATCTAAAAAGCTCATTCTCGATTGGGTTAAAGAAATTTCGAGCTTCTTTTTCTTCTTTTTTTCTTGTTTTAAATTCCTCTACTGGATTAGAAAAGCTGTCTGAATTTCTATAATTATGTGAAATGCTTTCAGGAAGAATGTCATAAAAACCATCTCTACTAATCTCTATATTAAGAATATCTGTATCGATTGAATCACGATTAATAGACATTTTATCTTTACTAAACTTTCTATAGAACAGACCATTAGGCTTTATGACAATGTTAAAATCATCAATTTTATTTTGTAATAATGAATCTAATAATAATTCGGTTCTTAAATCAAATGGAGTTAAATTTCTTTGATTTTCTATGAAAGTTTTTTTCTTACTCATTTTCTTTGCCGTTTTTCAATCTACCAGATACTACATAGAATTTCCTCCAATAATCGCTTTTTAAATCTGATATAGAAGCTCCTCCAGCTAAATTAGCATTAAAAAATTTATTGTTTTTTAAATAAATGCCAACGTGACTTATGATTTTTTCATCTGTTATTCTAAAGAAAACTAAATCACCTTCTTTAAGGTTTTTTGTTAATTTAAATAAATGAAAACGTTTATCTAAACCCATTTGCTCTGCTGTTCGAGGTAAAGTACAATTATATACTTCTCTATATAAATGTTGCATTAAAGCAGAACAATCTATACCTTGTTTAGTTTCTCCACCATATACATATTTTGTTCCTTCCCATTCCTTGATGAATTTATATAGTTTTCCGTTAATAATCTCATCTTTATCGACTTCTAATTTTTTTGAAAAATATATTCTGTCTTCTTCAGGTAAAGGGTCATAAACTACATAGTTGGCTTTTTCTTCATAAACATTTTCATTATAATAAGTAGTTGTGCTTTTTTTTGTTTTACAATTAATTAATAAACATGAAAAAAAAAGTAAAGCTATAAATTTCATTTTTTGTTATTTGTTTCTAGTTTAAACTAACTACAATAGTATGGGTTTTTATTAAAAAAAGCAAGTGTTTCGATAGAAATATGTTCTGGAAATAATAATCTTTTATTAAACAAAAAAAATGATATTATGTATGGTAAATTCAATTTAAGGGGATGCACTTTAATAAAAGAAAATTCCTATTTTTGGTAAAATTTATATTTTCATAATTCGAAAGTGACTTCGTTTTAAAAGTAATTTAATAGCAGTATGTTTATTTTGAAACCATTTAAAAAATATTTTGATGCAAAAGTACCAATGGTATTTTTGGCTGTTGTATTACTTTCATTTGTTATTGTAGCTTACAAATTAAATAATGAGGTAGAATGTAATGCTAAAGAGTTTAAAATTGATGCCCCTTCTTTCATGGTTGGTGAATTTATAATTTTTTCTGATGATTCTAAAAATGCACATTCTTGGAGATGGTATTTTGGAGATGATTCTCAAATTGCATTTCGTTCAAAAGTGGCTCATTCTTTTGATAAAGAAGGAGAGTATTTAGTAAAATTAGTAATTAATAATAAATGTACTGTTCAGCGTGTTATTACAATTTTGCCTAGAAAGACATCAATAGATCAGTCGCTTATTCCTAAAATTAATGTTCCAGATTATGTGATGGAAGGCGAAGAAATTGTTTTTGAGGATGAAACAGATTCAGCTCAATCTTGGGAATGGAGATTTGGTGAAAACCTAAATAATAAAGTAGATTCTTTTGATAAAAAATGTAGTTATACTTTTACAAGTCCTGGAAGAAAAATGATTTCTTTAGTAGTAAATAATGACTACACACATGTAGCTACAAAAATTATATTTGTAATGCCTAAAAAAGATGAGCAAGTTGTTAAATCAGATAGAAAAAGAAATGTAATACCAATTAACCCTTTTCAAAATGTACCAGATGCTCCACCAGAAGAAGAAAATGTTGTTAAGGTTCAAAAAGGCCCAGAAATAGGTGGTGCAGATGCAAATAGAATCGAAGATGTGTTTGAATTAGTTACTAATAACAAAATTTCTTACGAAGATTTCTTGAAATATTTCTGTAAATATAATTTACCAACAGTAGTATTTAAAGATCAAAAAACAACTTCATTGAAGGAGTTTTATTACCAAGTTAAAAAGGAAAAAATTAAATTAAAGAATATATCAATTCAAAAAGTTAAAGACGATTGTATTGTTATTATTTTAATTGATAAAAAATATAAATCCATTTTTTAGTTGAATTTGTAGTTTACGAAAAGGTTATCGTTAATATTAAAATTTTAATAATTAAATTATCATCATATAATAATTTAATTTTTTCCTATTTTTGCCATGCAATAAATTAAAATATATAGAAATGTGTGTTGTTTTTTTAGCATTACATTTTCAAATTTAACAAATATACAATGAAGACAATTCAATTTAGAGAAGCTATTTGTGAGGCTATGAGCGAAGAAATGCGTCACGATGAGTCTATTTATTTAATAGGTGAAGAAGTAGCTGAATATAATGGTGCATACAAAGCCTCAAAAGGAATGCTTGATGAGTTTGGACCTAAAAGAGTTATTGATGCTCCTATTGCCGAGTTAGGTTTTGCTGGTATTGCTGTAGGTTCTGCTATGAATGGAAATCGTCCTATAGTTGAGTTTATGACTTTTAATTTCTCCTTAGTTGGTATTGATCAAATTATTAACAATGCGGCTAAGATGAGACAAATGTCTGGAGGACAATTTAATATTCCAATTGTTTTTAGAGGTCCAACTGCTTCTGCAGGTCAGTTAGCTGCTACACACTCTCAAGCGTTTGAAAGTTGGTATGCAAATTGTCCAGGTTTAAAAGTTGTAGTTCCATCAAATGTATATGATGCGAAAGGTCTTCTGAAATCGGCAATACGAGATAATGACCCTGTTATTTTTATGGAGTCTGAACAAATGTATGGTGATAAAGGAGAAGTTCCAGAAGGAGAATATACATTACCATTAGGTGTCGCAGATGTTAAAAGAGAAGGTACTGATGTAACTATTGTTTCTTTTGGTAAAATTTTAAAAGAAGCTTTCATAGCAGCTGATGAGTTAGCTAAAGAAGGTATTTCTTGTGAGGTTATTGATTTAAGAACAGTAAGACCTTTGGATTATGAGACAATTCTTAATTCGGTTAAAAAAACAAATAGATTAGTTGTTTTGGAAGAGGCTTGGCCTTTTGCTAGTGTAGCTTCAGAAATAACATATATGGTTCAAGAAAAAGCATTTGATTATTTAGACGCGCCTATACAAAGAATAACAACAGCAGATACTCCAGCACCTTATTCACCAGCTTTATTAAAAGAATGGTTGCCAAACGCTGATGATGTTGTCAAAGCAGTTAAGAAAGTTACTTACAAGTAAATAAAAAACTTACTATATTTGAAACTTCATCAAGGAATTGGTGGAGTTTTTTCTTTTTTTGAATTAAAAAATATGCACATAAAAAAAATATTTTTCCTGTTTATTTTCTTCTCTTTTGTGGGTGTTGCCCAAACCAAAGTAGGAGGAAAAGTTGTAGATGAATTTGATGAACCAATTCCTTTTGCAAATGTGATTTTTAAAAATTCAAGAGAAGGAGTTATTACTGATGAAAATGGTAATTTTTATTTTGAATCTAAAGAAAATTATTCTTTTTTAGAAGTGTCTTTTATAGGTTTTGAGAAAAAAGAAATCCCTTTAAAATCTGGATTAAATGCTAATTTAAGAATTGTTTTAAAAGAAGGAACTCAGCTTAAAGAGATAGTTGTTTATTCTGGTAAAACTTCAAAAAAAGATAATCCTGCTCTAGATATTCTTAGAAAAATTTGGGAAAGAAGAAGGAAAAATGGTCTTAAGATGTTTAAACAGTATGAATATGATAAATATGAAAAAGTCGAATTTGATTTAAATACAATTGACTCTGCTTTTATGAGTAGTAAAATGTTTAAAGGAATGGAATTTGTGTTTAAGCAAATTGATACTTCAAATATTTCAGGAAAAACATTTTTGCCTATTTTTATTAATGAGACATTAAGTAAAGTATATGGAGATAATGAATCAAAAAAGTTTAAAGAGATAATTGAAGCAAATAAAAATTCTGGATTTAGTTCTGGTGATGGAGTAAACACTTTTATCAAAGACTTGTATGCTGATTATGATATTTATGATAATTATTTAAAGTTTTTTGATAAAGATTTTGTAAGTCCATTATCTCGAACAGGAATTAATGTTTATAATTACGTTTTAAACGATAGTATGTTTATTGATAACAAATGGTGTTACAATATTGTATATTATCCAAGAAGAAAAAATGAATTAACTTTTAAAGGAGATTTTTGGGTAAACGATTCTACATTTGCAATAAAAAAAATAAATTTAGAAGCTAGTAAAAGTGCTAATATAAACTGGGTTAAAGAAATTTACATTGAACAAGAGTATGATGTTTTAAACGATTCTGTCTTTTTATTAAAGAGAGATTATATGATGTCAGATTTCAGTTTTTCTAAAAAAGAGGAGTCTAAAGGAGTTTATGGAAAGCGAACTACATTAGCAAGGAACCATAAATTTGACATAAAGAAAGACGATAAATTTTATAAAGAAGAGGTTAATTACTTTGATGATGAGGTTTTTAGTCGTTCTAAAGAATATTGGGAAGGAAATCGTTTTGAAAAACTTAATGAAAATGAAGCAGGAATTTATAAAATGCTTGATACTTTAAAAGAAATACCAAGGTTTAAACGAATATACAATTTGGCTTCGATACTTGGGAGTGGATATATTGAAATACCAAAATGGAAAATGGATTTTGGTCCTATTTTTTCAACTTTTGGTTATAATGATGTGGAAGGGCAAAGACTTCGAGTAGGAGGGAGAACTTATTTCGGTAGTAATGATAAATGGAGACTACAAGGTTATCTTGCTTACGGATTTAAAGATGATAAATTCAAATATGGGATTTCTGGAAAATGGATGGTAGATAAAAAGAAGCGAATTATTCTTTCTGCAGGAAATAGAAGAGATGTTGAACAAATTGGGGTTAGTTTAACTACATCAAATGATGTATTAGGTAGAAGTTTTGCTTCTTCTTCTTTGTTTTCTAGTGGTACAAATAATAAATTGACATCTGTAAATTTAACCACTTTGGGCTTTGAAATAGAGCCTGTAAAAAATCTTACTTTTCAAACCAATTTTTCTTATAGAACTTTGGAGTCGGCATCTAATGAATTTAGTTTGAATTATTTTACAGATGCTTCTAGAACAACTACAAATAGCGAAGTTAAACAATCAGAAATAAATTTTGTTACCGAGTTTACTCCAAAAAGAAGAACTGTTGGTTATGGAGTAGAACGATTATTGGTTGATAATAACTATGCAAGAATTTTTTTGAGCTATAGCCAAGGTCTTAAAGGGGTAATGAATAGCGATTTTGATTACCAAAAATTACAATTTTATTATCGTCAGCCCGTTTTAGTTGGTGGTTTTGGAAGACTGTTTACAACACTTGAGTTAGGCAAAACCTTTGGACAAATACCTTTAGGGTTAATGGGAGTTATTCCAGGAAATCAGTCTTATTTTATTATTGATAATACTTACAATTTATTAGATTATTATGATTTTGTAGCTGATGAATATGCGTCTTTACATTTTGAGCATCATTTTAATGGTAGATTATTTTCTAGAGTTCCTTTGCTTAGAAAATTAAATTGGAGAGAAATAGTAGGCATAAAAGGAGTTTATGGAACAGTTTCAGATGAGAATCGTTTGATTAATGCTTCTGGATTAATTTACAGAGCTCCAGAAGATATATATTGGGAATATAATGCAGGGATAGGTAATATTTTCAAGGTTTTAAGAATTGATTTTGCTTGGAGAGGTAGCTATTTAAGTATTCCAGATGCTAATAAATTTACTGTAAAAGCTTCATTTGGATTCTATTTTTAAACCAAGTTGTATAATTTTCTGTCTAGAGATGTAATCAATTTAATCATATAGGTTTTGAAAAATAATATTCCTTATTTACTTCAAAAAGATATTGTGTTTCAGCAAATAATAGATTTGTATGGAGAACCTATAATTTCATCAAGACCTCAAGGATTCGAATCTTTATGTAAATTAATTATGGAACAACAAGTTTCTTTAGCTTCTGCAAAAGCTTGTTATTTAAAGTTGGAAAGTTTTTTAGGTAATGTAAATCCGAAAAGTATTTTACAAGCATCTGATGAAGATTTAAGAAGTAATTCTATTTCTAAACAAAAAATAGTGTATTTGAAAGAACTTTCAAAAGCTATTTTGAATAAAGAATTACTTTTAGAGACACTTGCAAAAAAAACAGAAAATCAAATAAAAACGGAATTAACTGCCATAAAAGGTATTGGTAATTGGACGGCAGAAGTGTATATGATGTTTTGTCTTCAAAAAGAGGATGTTTTTCCTATTGGAGACATTGCATTGCAAAACACTTTGAAGGAATTATATCCAGTTTCTTCAAAAGAAGAGATGATTGAACTTTCAGAAAACTGGAAGCCTTATTCTTCATTGGCGACCTATTTTTTTTGGCATTATTATTTAAAAAAAAGGAATAGAGAACCACTTATTTACTAAATTGCTAAATATAGATGATTTTTAGCTTTTTGATTAAAATAAATTAATAATTCATTCTTTAAAAAAATCTAGAATCATTACATTTGCACCCGCTTTAAAAAATAAAAAAATGACAGCAGATAAAGTTACTACATTTGATGTATTGATAGAAATTCCAAAAGGAAGTAGAAATAAATATGAGTACGATTTTGATTTAAAAAAAATCAGATACGATAGAATGTTATTTTCTTCTATGATGTATCCAGCAGATTATGGTTTTATTCCAGAAACTTTAGCATTAGATGGTGATCCACTAGATGTATTAGTTTTGGTAACAGAGCCAACATTTCCTGGTTGTGTTATGGAAGTAAAACCTATTGGTGTCTTTCATATGGCAGATGACAAAGGGCCAGATGAAAAAGTAATATGTGTTCCTGTTTCTGATCCAATTTGGAACAAACTAAATGATTTAAGTGATATGAATACTCACTTATTAAAAGAAATAGAACATTTCTTTCAAGTATACAAAGATTTAGAAAATAAAAAAGTAGATGTTGAAGGTTGGGGAGATGTTAGAGAAGCAAAAGAAATTTTTGTAAAATGTACTCAAAGATTTAATGAAATACCAAATAGACCAGAAGGATTATTTAGTATTAAATAAATTAAGATAAATAATGTAAAAAAGGCAATATTCATTAGTAATATTGCCTTTTTTGTTTATTTTTGTTAAGGACGACAAATTATGTTTAACTAAAACAACCAAAAAAACTTTATGGATTCAATAATGATTTATGTGCCTATAATTATGGCATTATTAGGTTTAGCTTTTATGTTTTATAAAAGAGCCTGGGTTTTAAAACAGGATGCAGGAGATGGAAAAATGAAAGAAATTTCCGATTATATATATGAGGGAGCACTGGCTTTCTTAAAAGCAGAATACAAATTATTAACTTTCTTCGTTATTGGAGCAAGTATTGTTTTAGCTGGAGTTGCTTATTTTGTAGATACAACTAGTTATTTAATAATTGTTGCATTTATTATTGGTGCTATATTTTCTGCATTAGCAGGTAATATGGGTATGAAAATCGCGACAAAAACAAATGTTAGAACAACTCAAGCTGCTCGTACAAGTTTGCCAAAAGCCTTAAAAGTGTCTTTTGGAGGCGGAACTGTAATGGGACTTGGTGTAGCTGGATTAGCAGTTTTAGGATTAACCGCTTTTTTTATTATCTTTTTTAGATATTTCATGGGGGGCCAATGGACTTCAACTGATGATATGACACTTGTACTTGAAACATTAGCTGGTTTTTCTCTTGGTGCGGAATCTATAGCATTATTTGCACGTGTAGGTGGTGGTATTTATACAAAAGCGGCAGATGTAGGTGCTGACTTAGTTGGTAAAGTGGAAGCGGGTATTCCAGAAGATGATCCTCGTAATCCAGCAACGATTGCAGACAATGTAGGAGATAATGTAGGTGATGTTGCAGGAATGGGCGCAGATTTATTCGGATCTTATGTAGCAACTGTTTTAGCGGCTATGGTTCTTGGTAATTATGTCATCAAAGATATGGGAGGAAGTCTTTCTGATGCTTTCGGTGGGATTGGACCAATTCTTTTACCAATGGCAATTGCTGGTTTCGGAATTTTATTTTCTATCATTGGTACAATGTTAGTTAAAATTTCTAGTGATGATGCAAAAGAAGCACAAGTTCAAAAAGCATTAAATATTGGGAACTGGGTTTCTATTATTTTAACGCTAATTTCTTGTTACTTTTTAGTAGAGTATATGCTACCTGAAACAATGAAAATGAACTTCTTTGGAGAAGGTTTAAAAGATATTTCATCAATGAGAGTATTTTATGCTACTATTGTTGGTTTAGCAGTCGGTGGAATTATTTCTTCTGTTACAGAATATTATACAGGTTTAGGTACAAAACCAGTTTTGGCAATTGTACAAAAATCGTCAACTGGTGCTGGTACAAATGTTATTGCAGGTTTAGCAACAGGAATGATTTCTACTTTTCCAACAGTATTATTATTTGCTGGTGCAATTTGGGCTTCTTATGCCTTAGCGGGCTTCTATGGTGTAGCTTTAGCAGCTTCTGCAATGATGGCTACAACGGCTATGCAATTAGCAATTGATGCATTCGGACCAATTTCGGATAATGCTGGTGGTATTGCTGAAATGAGCGAATTACCTAAAGAAGTTCGTACAAGAACAGATATTTTAGATTCAGTTGGAAATACAACTGCAGCAACAGGAAAAGGTTTTGCTATTGCTTCTGCAGCTTTAACTTCATTAGCTTTATTTGCAGCCTATGTTACTTTTACAGGAATTGATGGGATTAATATTTTTAAAGCTCCTGTATTAGCAATGCTATTTGTAGGTGGAATGATTCCTGTAGTTTTTTCAGCTTTAGCAATGAATTCTGTTGGTAAAGCAGCAATGGATATGGTGTACGAAGTACGTCGTCAGTTCAAAGAAATTCCAGGTATTATGGAAGGAACTGGAAAGCCAGAATACGGAAAATGTGTTGAGATTTCGACAAAAGCAGCTTTAAGAGAAATGATGTTGCCAGGAATTTTAACTATTGGTTTCCCAATTGCAATTGTATTATTAGGAAAACTAGTTTATCCACATAATAACCAATTAATAGCTGAAATGCTAGGAGGCTATATGGCTGGAGTTACTGTTTCTGGTGTGCTTTGGGCTGTGTTTCAAAATAATGCTGGTGGTGCTTGGGATAATGCAAAAAAATCATTTGAAGCAGGTGTTGAAATTAATGGAGAAATGACTTATAAAGGTTCAGATGCTCACAAGGCTGCTGTAACTGGTGATACTGTTGGTGATCCTTTTAAAGACACTTCCGGACCATCAATGAATATCTTAATTAAATTAACTTGTTTAATCGGTCTAGTAATTGCGCCTATTTTAGGAGGTCATTCAGCAACTTCAGAGATGGCTTTAGGTTCTTGCTGTCATAAGCACGGAACTGTTGTTGAATGTAACTCTATGAGTGAAAAAGAATGTATTGAAAAAGGATGTAGGAATCCGAATTGTAAAATGTTGCAAGGAGGAGAAGTAATTCACAGTTTAGATCATGAAGGTCATAATCACAACCATGCAGAAGTGACTAGAGAGATAAAAGTTGAAAAAACGAAAAATGAAGATGGAACAGTAAAAGCTATTGTTTCAATAACTGAAATTGTTGATGGTAAAGAAACAATTACTGAAAAATTATTTGAAGGAACTGAGGTTGAAGTTAATACAGCAATTGACGCTTTAGAAAAATAATCTTTTCAGCTTATTAAATGTAAAAATCTCTTTTGAAGTAATTTGAAAGAGATTTTCAATTTAGTATTAGTATAGAAACTTTAATTATAAATAAAATTCTAAGAATTTTTATTTATAGCATATCTTTTAATAAATTTATACTATAAAATAGTTTTATGCGATTTTTAAATCTTTTTGTTTTATTAGTGTTGTCTAGTTTTTGTATGGCACAAAATCAATATAGTATAATCCCAAAACCACTAAATGTGACCACTAAAAAAGGAACATTTATACTAGATAGAAAAACCACAATTCAAGCTGATAAAAATTCTTTTGAAGCAAAATATCTTCAAGAACAAATAAAAATTCAAACTGGTTTAGATTTAAAAATTTCTCATGCTAATTCTTCTTCAAGAATAGTTTTAAAAGTTATAAGTCCAATTGACCCTTATTGGAATGAAGAAAGATACAATCTCACTGTTTCAGAAAAAGAGATAGTAATTTATGCACCTTACAATCAAGGAGTTTTTTATGGAGTACAATCTTTATTACAAATGATTCCTTATGAAAAATCTTCAAAAGTTACATTGAATGCTATTTCCATATTCGATGAACCAAAGTTTCAATGGAGAGGAATGCATCTCGATGTAGCGCGTCATTTTTTTCCTGTTGAATTTGTTAAAAAATATATTGATTATTTGGCTGCCTATAAATTAAATACTTTTCATTGGCATTTAACAGATGATCAAGGTTGGCGAATTGAAATTAAAAAATATCCAAAACTAACCCAAACAGGTGCTTGGAGGAATGGCTCAATGGTTGGTCATTATAGAGATCAAAAATTTGATACTATAAAATATGGTGGTTTTTACACGCAAGATCAAATTAAAGAAGTCGTTGCTTATGCGAAAGAACGTCATATTACAGTTATACCAGAAATAGAAATGCCAGGACACGCAATGGCTGCATTAGCATCCTATCCTCGATTTGCTTGTACGAATGGTCCTTTTGAAGTAGCAAAAGTATGGGGGGTTTTAGATGATGTTTTCTGTCCAAAAGAGGAAACCTTTGCCTTTTTGCAAGATGTTTTAACTGAAGTTATGGAATTGTTTCCGTCAGAATATATTCATATTGGTGGAGATGAATGCCCAAAAACAAGATGGAAATCTTGTGAACATTGTCAAAATTTAATTAAAGAAAAAGGATTAAAAGACGAACACGAATTGCAAAGCTATTTTATTCAAAGAATTGAAAAATTTATGAATTCAAAAGGCAGAAAAATTATAGGTTGGGATGAAATTTTTGAAGGTGGTTTAGCTCCAAATGCAGCTGTAATGAGTTGGCGAGGAACAGAAGGAGGAATTGCCGCTGCTAAAGAAAAACATTATGTAGTAATGACACCCGATTCGCATTGTTATTTTGATCATTATCAAGCAGATCCGAGTAACGAACCCATAGCAATTGGTGGTTATACAACAGTTGAAAAAGTATATTCTTACAATCCTATCCCAAATGAATTAACAAGTGAAGAAGCTAAATATATCTTAGGTGCTCAAGCGAATGTATGGACAGAATATATTGATACAGCAAAACATGTGGAATATATGATGATGACAAGAATGATGGCTTTGTCTGAAGTGCTTTGGGGAACTTCAAATTCAGATAAATATGAAGATTTTGAAAGTCGATTAATTCATCATTTGCCTGTTTTAGAGAAAAAAGGAATAAACTATAGTGAAGCCATATATGATATTAAAGCGATTATTAAAGAAGAAAATGGAATTTTATTTTACGATTTAAAATCAAAAAACAATGCTAATATTCGTTATACAACTGATAATTCTGTGCCTAATTTGAATTCAGAAAAATACACAGTTGCAATTCCGATAACTAAAAATCAAAAAATAAGAGCTTCCTATTTTGAAAATGGAATTGAAAAAGGAAACGGAGTTGACCAAGATTTCTTAATTTCAAAATCTACTGCAAAATCAATCAAATTAGAATTTTCCCCAAGTAAAAATTTTTCAAATGGAAATCCTTTTACATTAATTAATGGTGTTTTTGGAGATATTCAAAAATTTGGAAAGGATTGGTTAGGATTTAGTGGAAACAATGTAGTAGCAACAATAAACTTTAATAAAATAGAAACAATCTCAAAAGTTCAATTTAATGTTTTTGATGGTAAAATTAGTTGGATTTATTTGCCTAAAGAAATAATAATTGAAACTTCTATAGATGGAAAAAATTTTGAAATCCAAGAAAGGGTTTTGGCTCATGAAATAGAAAATTTAAAAGGAATAATAAATATACAGTTCAATAAAGTAGAAGCAAAATTTGTAAAAGTAACCGCAGAAAATTTTGGTATAATTCCAAAAGGAAATCCTGGAGAAGGAAATGGAGCTTGGCTTTTTATTGATGAAATACTTGTAAACTAATATGGGAAATAGAAGAGATTTTTTAAAAACTACTGCAGTTGCATCTGTAGGTTTAGCTTTAAATTCATTTAAGTCGAATGAGGAAGAAATAATTGTTGAAAATAACAAAGTAAATAAACCCATAGTAATTTCAACTTGGAATTTTGGTGTACAAGCAAATGGAGCAGCTTGGGAAATTCTTAAAAATAAAGGAAGAGCATTAGATGCAGTAGAAGCAGGTGTGAAAATTCCAGAGGGTGATCCAAATGAAAGAAGTGTTGGATTTGGTGGAAGACCAGATAGAGATGGAAAAGTAACACTAGATTCCTGTATTATGGATGAATTTTCTAATATAGGTTCAGTTGCAGCTTTAGAACATATAAAGCATCCTGTTTCGGTAGCACGAGCAGTAATGGAAAGAACACCACATGTAATGTTGGTTGGAGATGGAGCATTGCAATTTGCCTTGTCAGAAGGTTTTGAAAAAGAAAATTTATTAGTTGAAGATTCTGAAAAGGAATGGAAAGAATGGCTAAAATCTAGCGAGTACAAACCTATTGCAAATATTGAAAATCATGATACTATAGGAATGATAGCTTTAGATAGTCATGGAAATCTTTCAGGTGCTTGCACTACTAGCGGAATGGCTTTTAAAATGCATGGAAGAGTAGGAGATTCACCTATTATAGGTGCAGGTTTGTATGTTGATAACGAAATTGGAGCAGCAACCGCAACAGGTCATGGTGAAGAGGTTATAAGAATTGTAGGTTGTCATTTGGTAGTGGAATTAATGAGACAAGGAAAATCTCCTCAAAAAGCTTGTGAAGAAGCAGTTGCTCGTATTGTAAAACTGACTAAAAACAGAAATAAAAATCTTAAAGATATTCAAGTAGGTTTTATTGCTTTAAATAAAAAAGGAGAATATGGTGCGTATTGTATTCAAAGTGGATTTAATTTTGCCGTTAATGATAATTTAGGAAATAAATTAATAGATTCTGATTATTTTTTGAAATAATGCCAAAATTAGAAATCGCTTGTTTTAATTTAGATTCAGCTTTAATTGCTCAAGAAAATGGTGCAGATAGAGTTGAACTTTGCGTTCAAATGAATCTTGGAGGAACAACACCACCAATAGAACTGATTAAACAAGCAAGAAATAAATTAGACATTGAATTATATGTTATGATTCGTCCAAGAGGAGGAAACTTCGTCTATTCTGAGGTTGAGTTTGAAATTATGAAAAATGACATTATTGAGATTAAAAAGTTAAATGTAGAAGGATTTGTTTTCGGAATTTTAAGTGAAGACAATACGGTTAATAAAACTCAAAATAAAGAATTAGTAGAATTAGCTAACCCCTTTCCGTGTACTTTTCATAGAGCTTTTGATGAGGTTTTACACCCTTTGATGACTTTAGAAGAAATAATAGAATGTGGTTTTCAAACTATTCTAACTTCAGGGAATGCAAGTAATGTTAATGATGGAATCAATCAATTGGAAGTATTAGTTCAAAAAGCAAATAACAGAATAAATATAATGTCTGGTGGAGGATTACGTTCATCCAATTTAACTGAAATACTACATAAAACAAAAGCTTCTTTCTTTCATTCTTCAGCTATTATAGATGCTACTGAAATCGCGAATCCAATCGAAATTCAAAAATTAAAAGCAATTCTGAATGCATAAACTTCTTTTAATATTTTTTTTACCAATGATTCTTTGGAGTCAAAATAAACAACGTAGTTTAGATAAAGAAGATTGGAAATTTAAACAAGAAAGCAAAGAAAATTGGTTGCCTGCAAAAGTACCAGGAACTGTTCACACGGATTTGTTACAGAATCAAATAATTGAGAATCCATTTTTTGGTACAAATGAAAAAGATTTGCAATGGATAGAAAATGAAAATTGGAACTATAAAACTTCCTTTACAATTTCAAACGCTGAAATTAATTATGAAAATATCGACTTACAATTTAATGGATTAGATACTTATGCTTTAGTTTTTTTAAATGGTTACCAAATCCTTGAAGCCAATAATATGTTTCGAAAATGGGAAATTCCTGTGAAAAATTATTTGGTTGAAGGAGAAAATGTATTAGAAATTATTTTTAAATCGGCTGTAGTTGAAGGGAAAAAGGAAGCTAAAAAATTAAATTATATTTTGCCAGGAGACGAAAAAGTCTTCACTAGAAAAGCACAATATCAATATGGTTGGGATTGGGGTCCAAGATTTGTAACAGCAGGAATTTGGAAAGGGGTGAAACTTAATTTTTGGCAAGAACTAAAAATTATAAATATAAAGTATAATCAACTTGAGCTTAACAAAAACAAGGCAATTTTAGAATTTGTAACTCAAATTGAAACTTCTAAAGCAAAAAATATTTCATTAGAAATAAACGATTCTATTCAAGTGTTTAATTTGAAGAAAGGGAAGAATGAAGTTTTAATGAAATATGAGATTAAAAACCCAAAATTTTGGTGGTGTAATGGCATGGGGGAAGCTCATCTATATCCATTTTCAATTAATGTAATGGATGTTAATACAAAAATTGACACAAAAAATATTAACATAGGGTTGCGAATTATTGAATTAATTCAAGAAAAAGATAAAATTGGAACTAGTTTTTATTTTAAGCTTAATGGAATTCCAGTTTTTATGAAGGGAGCTAATTATATTCCTGATGATAGTTTTTTGCCAAGAGTTTCCGATTCTATTTATAAAGCTAGAATAAAAGATGCGGTTAATGCTAATATGAATATGCTTCGTGTTTGGGGTGGAGGAGTTTATGCAAATGATACTTTTTATGATGAATGTGATAAAAATGGAATTTTAGTTTGGCAAGATTTTATGTTTGCTTGTGCTATGTATCCAGTAGATAAGATGTTTTTAGAAAATGTAAAACAAGAGATAATAGATAATGTTAACCAACTACAAAATCATCCGTCATTAGCCATTTGGTGTGGCAATAATGAGATTGATGAAGCATGGAAAAATTGGGGTTGGCAAAAACAATACAATTACTCAGTGGCAGATTCAACTACAATTTGGAACAATTATGAGAAATTATTCCATCAATTAATTCCAAAAACATTGGATAGTTTGCTTTCTAAAAAGAAGAATATATATTGGCCATCTTCGCCATCAATTGGTTGGGGAAGAAAAGAAAGTATGCAACAAGGAGATTCTCATTATTGGGGAGTTTGGTGGGGAAAGGAACCTTTTGAAGTTTATGAAGAAAAGGTAGGACGATTTATGAGCGAGTATGGTTTTCAAGGTATGCCTAATAGGGAAACATTTAAGATTTTTGCAAGTGAAAAGGAGTTGAATCTAAAATCCAAAACGGTAAAACATCACCAAAAACATCCTGTTGGTTATGAAACAATCGAGGAATATATGAAACGTGACTATAAAATTCCAAAATCTTTTGAAAATTATATATATGTATCCCAATTACTTCAAGCTAAAGGAATGAAAACGGCTATTGAAGCACACAGAAGAGCAAAACCCAATTGTATGGGAACATTATATTGGCAATTAAACGATTGTTGGCCAGTTACTTCATGGAGTTCGGTAGATTATTTAGGAAATTGGAAAGCCTTTCACTATCAAGTAAAAAACAGTTATGAAAACCTTATTCTTTCAGTTGAAGAAGATAGAGACAAGTATAAAATTTATGTAATTAACGATAATTTAGAAAATATTTCAGGGAAATTGGTAATAAAAAATATCGATTTTAATGGGAAAATATTGTCTGAAAAAATAGTAGATGAAAAAGTGGAAGCCAATTCAAGTAAAGTGTATTTTTCTTTTTCTAAGAGAGAAATAAATAAAAAGAACTTAAAAAAATCTTTGTTGTTTATTGAGTTTATTTCGGAAAATATAAAGGCAAATACTATTTTTTATTGGGTTAAACCCAAAGAGTTAATTTTACAGAGACCTACGATTACAATAAAGAAAATAGACAAATTTACTATTGAAGTTACGTCCAATGTTTTGGCTAAAAATGTGTATTTGTCATCTATGGAAAATACCCATTTTAGTAATAATTTTTTTGATATGTTGCCCAATCAAGTATATATAATTACACTCTCAAAACCAACGGAAAATATAAAGATAAAAACATTATTTGATACTTTAGATTAAACCTATTTTCCAGCCAGTATAGTTTGTTAACTATATTTTCATTTTCAGCTAAAAAAATGCCACAAAAGTGGCATTAAAAAATATTGTTAAAAATAATTAGAATAATCCATTAATTTCAGCATCTATTTTGTTAATGATATTTCCTAAATCTTCAGGATCATCAACAAAATTAATATTATCAACATCTATAATAACTAGTTTCCCTTTATCGTAGGTTTCAATCCACGCTTCATATCTTTCATTAAGACGACTTAAATATTCAATTGAAATGGTATTCTCATAGTCTCTTCCTCTTTTGTGAATTTGGCTTACTAAATTAGGAATTGAACTTCTTAGATAGATTAACAAATCAGGTGAACCAACTAAACCCTCCATTAAATCAAATAAAGATTTATAATTATTATAATCTCTATTCGTCATTAAACCCATGGTATGAAGGTTTGGTGCAAAAATATGAGCATCTTCATAAATTGTTCTATCTTGAATAGTCGTTTTTCCTGATTCTCTAATTTGTAAAACCTGTCTAAAGCGACTATTTAAAAAGTAAATTTGTAAATTAAAACTCCAACGTTCCATTTGATGATAAAAATCATCTAAGTAAGGATTGTCAACTACGTCTTCAAAATGAGCTTCCCATTTAAAATGTTTGGCTAATAATTTTGTTAATGTTGTTTTTCCTGCTCCGATATTTCCTGCAACTGCTATATGCATTAGGGTAAAAGTATTTTATAGTTAATAACTTTATTTGGGGTAAAAATAGATAAAATTCCATTTTTATAATAGAATTTATCAAATGATTTTTTAGAAATATTTATTTCATACATTTTGTCTTCTTTCTTTTTAAATAAATAAAGTTGTTCCCCCTTTTTAATAATATAATTTTCTTCAGTCAGTATTTGAATTAATTCATAAGAAGGTAATTTTCCTAAAGTCTTTATTTTTCCAAAAATGGAAATCGTATAGCTAATGTTATCTTCATCTATCCAATAAAAATAATTGTAATCGGTAGCATGTTGAATTATTTTGCTAGTTAAAGGTGTTGAAATAAACTTAAAAGAATCTGTGTTAAAATTATATAAACCTATTTTCTGACTTAAAGTGTCATAAAACCAAATTTGATTTTGTATTGCTAGTCCAATGTGATTAAAATTGACAATGGTCTCAAGTTTATTTCCATCAATTCTATGAGTTTCATTCAATTGACTATCTAGAAGAATAATAGTGTTGAAGTCCTTATAAAACAAAACAGTTTGTAAAGGATTATATAGATCAACAGATGTTAAATTTCCTAAAGTTATATTGGTGTAATTAAATTCTTTGTCTTTGGTTTTCTTATAAAACTCATTATTGATACTGTAATAAATACCCTGTTCATTAATCTCATAAACGATTTTGTTTTCAAGAGTTATAGAATCTATAAGTGTAGTGTTTATTTTTTCTTGGGAGAAAATGGATAAAGTTAGACTCAAAATCCAAATGGTAAATTTAAATTTCATTCAAAGAAGATTAAACCTTTTACATTAAATTGATTCTAAAGATAATATTTTAACTTTATATTATGCTATTTTAATGTAACAAAAAGCAGATTTTGAGTCTATATAAGTAATCAATAACAAATAAAAATGAAAAAAATAGCTATAGTTTTATTGTTTTTAACTTCTATAAGTTTCTATGCCCAGGATTTTCAAGGCACAGCAGTGTATGAGTCTAAAACAAGTACTGCAGAAATAATGAAGAATTTTGGTGGTAATAGAGAAATTACTCCTGAAATGCAAAAAAACATTGAAGAGAGAATGAGAAAAATGTTTGAAAAAACATTTGTTCTAAATTTTAACAAATCGGCTTCTATCTATAAAGAAGAAGAAAAATTAGATGCTCCAGGTCAAGATGGAGGAAGAGGTAGAATGATGATGTCTATGATGGGTGGTGGTGGCACACAGTATAAAGATGTAAAAGACAAAATTTATGCTGTTGATAAGGAAGTATTTGGAAAAGAATTTTTGGTAAAAGACAGTTTGCCAAGTTATAAATGGCAAATGAGCTCTGAATCAAAAAAAATAGGAGATTATACTTGTTTTAAAGCTACTGCTGTTGTACAAACAGATGCTACAGATTTTAGGAATTTTAGAATGAGAGGTAATAAAAATGATGATGATAAAGTAAAAGAAGAAAAAAAGAAAGATTCTATAAATACTAATAAGAAAACTAATTTTTTAAATGATGATATAGAACAAATAAAAGAAAAGACTATAACAGCATGGTATTGTCCTGAAATTCCTATTAATCAAGGTCCTGATAAGTATTGGGGTTTACCTGGTTTAATTCTAGAAGTAAATGACGGAACTACAATATTATTATGTTCTAAAATTGTATTAAATTCTAAAGAAAAAGTAGAAATTAAAGCACCAACCAAAGGGAAACAGGTTACACAGAAAGAATATGACGAAATCGTGAAGAAGAAAATGGAAGAGATGAGAGAAATTTATGGTGGTCAAAGAGGGGGAAACGGTAGAGGAAGAGGGTTTTAATGATGTCTGAAAAACATATATTTCAAATTATAGTATTTGAATTTGACTATTTTGAAGAACTTAAATTATCTGAATTAATGATAAATAAGTCAACAAATCCAATCTTGTTTTTATAAAAAAATAAAAGCCTTTACTAAGAAAAATGTGTAATAAAAATAAAATCAAACTTAGTTAAGCTTTTTGTAACTATAAAATTAAATGAAAAAATATATACTTCTTGCTGTTTTGTTTTCAATTGTTTCTTCAAGTCTTTCACAAAACATCCGTTTGGAAGGAATTGTAAAAGATAGTACTGGACTTGGTTTAGAAATGGCCAACGTAATGGCTATTAATAGCGAAACCAAAACTATGGATGCTTATGCAATTACGAATGAAAAAGGGAAGTTTGCTTTGAATTTAAAAGCTAACACTACTTATCAAATCAAATCGAGTTACATTGGTTTTCAAACTTTTGAAAAAAACATAAAAACTACTGCTGAAAACATGAATTTTGACATTAAAATGTCACAAGGAGTTCAATTAAATGATGTAGAAGTGGTTTACGAAATGCCAGTTTCAATTTCTGGTGACACTATTATTTATAATTCAGATTCCTTTACAAATGGGACTGAACGCAAATTAGAAGATGTATTGAAAAAATTACCAGGAGTGGAAGTCGATTCAGAAGGACAAATTACTGTTGAGGGAAAATCGGTTCAAAAAATAATGGTAGAAGGGAAAGATTTTTTTGATGGTGATACCAAAATTGCTACCAAAAATATACCAGCGAATGCTTTAGATAAAATTCAAGTTTTAAGAAATTATAATGAAGTTTCTAATTTAAGAGGATTAGAAAATAATGAAGAAAATGTCGCTATTAATATTAAATTAAAAGAAGGTAAAAAGAACTTTTGGTTTGGAGATATGACTGCAGGAATAGGAGTAGGTCATGAAGAAAGTCGTTATTTAATTAATCCAAAATTATTCTATTATAATCCTAAAATAAGTATTAATGTTATTAGTAATTTTAATAATATTGGTGAGTTGCCATTAACGACTCGTGATTATTTTAAATTTACAGGTGGCTTTAGAAATATGATGCGAAAAGGTGGTTCTAATTTTAATATTTCTTCAAATGATTTAGGAATTGGCAATTTAAATAATAACCAGGCAGCAAATATTGATACTAAGTTTGGAGCAGCAAATTTTAGTTATAATCCTTCAAAAGCCTTAACTTTTAGCGGATTTGGAATTGTTCTAGGAAATAAAACAAATACTAGAAATGTATCTATTACAGATAGACCAAATGACGGTGATTTACAAGATGAAACTACAGAAGATTTGTCTAATCAAACAACAATGCAAACTTTATTGAAGCTAAGTTCAAGTTATGTACCTTCTGATAAATTACATGTAGACTATGATGCTTTACTGAAGTTTTCTAATCAAAAGGAAAGCCAATCGTCAATTTCTAATGTCTTAGGTGATATTTACACATCTAAAAAACAAAACCCTATTTCGTTGAATCAGAATTTCAATTATTATTATACTCTTAATGATAAAAGTGTTTTTGCTTTTGAAGCCCAACATTTGTATCAAGAAGAAGACCCATTTTATAATGCAATTTTAGCAAATAATCCTTTTCCAATAATCGATTTTCAAGCACAATCATTATATAATATCAATCAAGATAGATTTGTTAAGACAAATAAACTGGATATAAAAGGAGATTATTATTATATGATTACTCCAAAAAGTAATATTAATGTAACAATTGGAAACACTTATTCTTATCAGAATTTTAATTCAACAATTTTTCAAATTTTAGATAATCAAACTATTAATAGTAATCTAATTGATGAAACAAAAAATAATGTGAATTATGCGTTTAATGATGCTTTTGTAGGTTTACATTATAAATTTATAACTGGAAAATTTACATTTAATCCTGGTTTTAGTGTTCATAATTATAGTACTAAAGATACTCAATTAGGTTCTTCAAATACAATGAATTTCAATCGTTTTTTACCAGATGTTTATGCATTATATCAAATAAAAAAATCAGAAACAGTAACGTATAATTTCTCACTGCAGAATAATTTCACAGATATTACTAAGTTAGCAGAAGGTTATATATTTTCAAACTATAATAGTTTGTTTAGTGGTAATCGAGATTTAGAAAACTCATTATCGCAGAATCACAGCATTAGATATTTTAAGTACAATATGTTTAATTTCGAAAATATTTTTGGCTACTTAAATTATACGAAACAAATTGATGCAATTAAAAGTAGAGCTTTATTAAATACTGTTTTTCAAACATCTTCATCAGTAAATTTACCGTCAAATTTTGCAGATGAATCTATTTCTGGAGCATTTAATTATGGGCGTTCATTTGCAAGATATTACAAAGCTTCAGCTGGTTTAAGTATGAATTGGAGTAAATTTAATAACATTAGAGTTTTTCCAGATGCTGATAGTAATCCAGATAATAATCCAACTGAAATTCAGTCAACAGAATCATTTACTCAAAATTATAATGTAAAGTTTTCTACAAATTATAAAACCATTCCTAATTTGTCTTTGGGTTATACTTATACCATAAACGATAACTTTACAGATATTTTTTATACTGATAGTCCAACAATAGGATTAGAATATTATTTCTTAGATGCATTTTCTTTTGTTTCCGATTACACATTTAATCACAATAGAAATAAATCGAAATCAGTGGATAATGAATATGATTTTTTAAGCGCAAGTTTAATTTATCAGAAAAAAGATAGTAAGTGGGAATACAAACTTTCTGGAACAAATATATTAGATACTAAGTCTTTAAATAATAATAGCTTTAATCAAATAGGAGGAATTAGTAATTTTTCAAGCTATTTTATTCAACCAAGATACCTTATTTTGAGTTTGAAATATAATTTGTAATCATTTTTATGCTTGTTTTTATTTTTTAGGAGCACACACTAAATCATTTAGTAGAAATCTGTCCCGCTATCCACTCTATCTTTTCTTTTTTAGGAAAAAAGAAAAGGATGCCGTTCCTATCGGGGCTATAAATCATGTTATGAATTTCTAAACACCATAAGATTTGACAACTTTTCAAAAGTTGTCAAATCTACTGTAATTACTAAAAGCAAACTTTCATAATCTCAAGATATAATATATGTTGTAGCTCAAGCATAAAAAAAGCCTGATTCAAGATAAGAATCAGGCCTTTTATGTCATTCTGAATTTATTTCAGAATCTAAAATCGCATTAGGAGTAAGTGTTGTTTTTACAATCCGAAAACACTTTTAATTTTATCAACAAAGTCTAATTTTTCCCATGTAAACAATTCAACTGTTATTGTTTTTTCATTTCCACCAGGTGCAGAAAAAGTTTTAGTTACAGTTTCAGGTTTTCTACCCATGTGTCCGTAAGCAGCTGTTTCACTATAAATAGGATTTCTTAGTTTTAAACGTTGCTCAATAAAATATGGACGCATATCAAAAATTTCAGCTACTTTTTTAGCGATTTCACCATCAGTTAGCGATAATTTACTTGTTCCATAAGTATTTACATAAATGTTAGTTGGTTCGGCTACACCAATAGCATAAGAAACTTGTACTAAAATTTCTTCGGCTACACCAGCTGCTACTAAATTTTTAGCAATATGTCTTGTAGCATAAGCGGCAGAACGATCTACTTTACTAGGGTCTTTTCCAGAAAAAGCACCACCACCATGTGCTCCTTTTCCACCATAAGTATCAACAATAATTTTTCTACCTGTTAAACCAGTATCTCCGTGTGGTCCACCTATAACAAATTTTCCAGTTGGATTGATATGATATTTAATAGCATCATTAAACAAATGTGCATATTGAGGATTTTTAGCAATAACCCTTGGGATTAAAATTTCAATGATATCCTTTTTGATTTTTGCTAACATTACAGGTTCATCAGCAAAATCGTCATGCTGTGTTGACACTACAATAGCATCTATACGAACAGGCTTATTGTCATTGCTATATTCTAAAGTTACCTGAGATTTAGCATCAGGACGTAAGTAAGTGATTTCTTTGTTTTCTCTTCTTAAGTCAGCTAAAACTTGAAGAATTTCATGAGAAAGTTTCAAGGCTAGAGGCATATATTCTTCTGTCTCATTAGTTGCATAACCAAACATCATACCTTGATCACCAGCTCCTTGTTCTTCTTTAGTAGCTCTGTCAACACCTTGGTTAATATCAGCAGATTGTTCATGTATCGCAGAAAGTACTCCACAAGAATCTGCTTCAAACATATATTCGCTTTTGGTATAACCTATTTTACGAATTACTTCTCTTGCAATATGTTGAACATCTAAATAAGTGTTAGATTTTACTTCACCAGCTAAAATTACTTGTCCAGTTGTTACTAGGGTTTCACAAGCTACTTTCGATTCTGGATCAAATGCTAAAAAGTTATCAATTAATGCGTCACTAATTTGGTCAGCTACTTTGTCTGGGTGTCCTTCACTCACAGATTCTGACGTAAATAAATATGCCATATTCTTTTTTTTGATTAAGCGAGGAATTTGAATTGCAGAAATAAAAGACTAAAGGAGTAGAGTTTACTGCTTTAGCATTTTTTTATTGAGAAACTTTTTTTAAAATCTAAACTTTAAATTCAGTATTCAAAATAGAGGTTGCAATCAGTTCAAATTTTTCCTCTTATATTATTGGTGGCAAATTTATGAAATCAAATTGAATATAAAAGAGAAACTTTTTATTTTTAAAATTAATTAACACTTTTTTTAAAAATGGCATAGATATCATATGATAGTTTTTTTTAAATAGAACTAAGTTTATTATAGATTATAAATCTAATATTTTGTTTTTAATTAGTAAAAAACAGAAAAAACAACTAATTAATTTTTTTATTTAGAAAATTTATCTAGTTTTGCTTCTCAAATATCTCAATAAATAAAGAAATGAAATTAATGGTTTGCAATATGTGTTGTATGATGTGGAAATTCCGCAGAGAAACTCTATTGCTTAAAAATTAATATTTTAAATATAAAAGCTAATTGAACCTCTGCAAATCGCAGAGGTTTTTTTTTGGTTAAAATTTTAAAGTGAAAAAATAAATAGAAATAAGATTTACAAATGATAAACAATAATAATGATTATTTAGAACAATTAGAAAGCGAAGCAATTTATATACTTCGGGAAACTGCCGCACAGTTTGAAAACCCTGCACTTTTGTTTTCAGGAGGAAAAGATTCTATTGTTTTAGTGCATTTGGCATTGAAAGCATTTCGACCTAGTAAACTTCCTTTTCCTTTAGTGCATATCGATACAGGTCACAATTTTCCAGAAGCATTAGCCTTTAGAGATTATTTAGTAAATGCTATTGGAGAAAAATTGATTGTTGCTTCTGTAGAAGAGAGTATTGTGAAGTATAATCTTAAAGAAACAACAGGTCGTTTCCCTTCGAGAAATGCCTTACAAACATACGCTCTTTTAGATGCTATTCAAGAAAATGGTTTTGATGCTTGTATTGGAGGAGCAAGAAGAGATGAGGAAAAGGCTAGAGCTAAAGAGCGTATTTTTTCGGTAAGAGATGATTTTGGACAATGGAATCCAAAATTACAGCGACCAGAATTATGGAATATCTTAAATGGTAAAGTTCAAAGAGGAAATAATGTACGTGTTTTTCCTATTAGCAATTGGACAGAATTAGATGTTTGGAATTATATTCAAAAGTATAATATAGAATTGCCAAGTTTATATTTCGCTCACGAGAGAGAATGTATAGTTCACCAAGATCGATTAGTTGCTACTTCACAGTTTATACAACCACTTAATGGTGATGTGGTTGTAACTGAAAAAGTCCGTTACAGAACTGTTGGAGATATGACTTGTACAGCTGCGGTATCTTCTAATGCAGAAACTATTCAGCACATTATAGATGATATTATTCAAACAAGAATAAGTGAAAGGGGACAAACAAGGCTTGATGATCAATTGTCAGAAGCTGCGATGGAAGACAGAAAAAAACAAGGCTATTTTTAAACTTGATAACTAAAAAAAATGAACACATTACGATTTATAACAGCAGGAAATGTAGATGACGGTAAGAGTACTTTAATAGGTCGATTATTGTATGATTCTGATTCTATTCACACAGACCAATTGGGAATTTTACAAAAACAAACCAAACAAGAAGGAATAGATATTGATTTATCTTTAATTACTGACGGATTAAGAGCAGAAAGAGAGCAAGGTATTACAATTGATGTAGCGTATAAGTATTTTTCAACTAAAAAAAGAAAATTTATAATTGCAGATGCTCCAGGTCACGAACAATATACAAGAAACATGATTACGGGAGCTTCAAATTCTGATCTGATTATTATTTTAGTAGATGCAAGGAAAGGAATTACAGAACAAACCAAACGTCATGCGAGCATTGGTTCTTTAATGGGAATTCAAAAAGTAATTTTGGCCATTAACAAAATAGATTTGGTAAACTATTCAGAAGAAATTTTTAATCAAATTAGAGTTGATTTTGAAAGAATAAAATCGGAATTAAATTATTCAGAGATAATCTATATTCCAATAAGTGCTTTGGCTGGTGATAATGTAGTTTTAAAATCACAAAGAACATCTTGGTATCAGGGACAATCACTCTTAGAAACCTTAGAAGAAATTGAAGTTGTTTCCACCATAAATTTAGCTTCTCGTTTTCAGGTGCAATGGGTTATTCGACCAAAAGATGAAAAATACCATGATTATAGAGGTTATGCTGGATTGGTTTTGAGTGGAAGCTATAAAGTAGGAGATACAATTTTGGTTTTACCAGCCAATATGGAAACAACAATTTCTAAAATTGAGAAAAATAATATAACAGTTGAAAAAGTAATTGCTGGGGAAAATGTGGTGTTGCATTTCTCAAATAATATAGATGTTAGTAGAGGTGATACAATTGTGAAAAAAGAGGAGTTACCAACAATTTCAAATGAAATTTCTACTTGGATTTCTTGGTTAGATGATAGCGCTATGCAATTGGATAAGACATATTTATTACAACATCGTTTTAAAACTGTTAGAGTAAAAATTCAATCTATTAATCAAAAATGGAATGTGAATGATTGGGAATTTGTTCCAGCAGATGAAATTAAGCTAAATGATATAGCGCAAATAAAATTAAAAACTAACCAACCTCTATTTTTTGATGCATTTACTCATAATCCAAAATCTGGAAATGCCATTCTAATTGATGAGACTAGTTATAATACAGTAGGTGCTTTAATGTTTTTATAAAAAGAATTTATATGAGTCAGTTAACTTCCATAAGCGATGTTTTGTTTCAAAAGAATGGTTCAGAAAAAACAGTTTCTATAACCAAAAAGAAAATTGAAAATTGGGTAGAAGATTTATTTGCATGGCTATTTTGTAAACAAGGTGAATGTTCAGATGTTGAATTATTTCAACAAAAGGAAGAAGCTTTAAGTCTTGATTTACAGTTGTTTTTATCACAAGTAGGTACTCAGAATAAAACAGTACTAGCAAACTCATTTTTTAATGATTTAATAGAGATTCATCAAGATTTGTTAGATGACTTGAATACTATTCTTGAATTTGATCCTGCTGCAAAATCAAAAGATGAGGTTTTATTAGCTTATCCCGGTTTTTTTGCTATTGTCGTTTACCGAATTGCAAATGCTATTTGGAATAAAGGAGTTGCAGTTTTACCAAGAGTAATTTCAGAATATGCACATGGGAAAACAGGAATTGATATTCATCCAGGTGCTACTATAGGAAAGCGTTTTTTTATCGATCATGGAACAGGAATTGTAATTGGTGAAACGACAAATATCGGTAATGATGTAAAAATTTATCAAGGTGTAACTCTTGGTGCATTGAGTGTAAGTAAAGATAAAGCGGAAGAAAAAAGACATCCTACAATTGAAGATAATGTAATTATATATGCTAATGCTACTATTTTAGGAGGAAAAACCGTCATTGGCAAAGGTTCTGTGATAGGAGGAAATGTTTGGATTACCGAATCTATTCAAGCACAGACGTTAGTCTATCATAAAAGTGAGATTATTGTAAAATCAAAAAATAAATTTCCAGAGCCTATTAATTTTAGTATATAAAAAACTTATGAAAACAGAAAATATATTACAAACTATTGGAAAAACACCAGTAATAAGAATTAATCGAATGTATGGCTTGGCCAAAAATATCTGGATAAAACTTGAGAAAGCAAATCCAGGAGGAAGTATAAAAGATCGTATTGCATTAGGAATGATTGAAGATGCTGAAGCAAAAGGATTGTTGAATAAAAATAGTGTTATTGTTGAACCTACATCAGGAAATACAGGTATTGGTTTGGCTTTGGTAGCTGCTGTAAAAGGATATAGAGTAATTTTAGTCATGCCAGAATCGATGAGTGTAGAACGAAGAAAATTAATGGAAATTTATGGAGCAGAATTTGAATTAACACCAAAAGAAAAAGGAATGAAGGGAGCTATTGAAAAAGCTTCCGAATTAGTGAAAGAAATTCCAAATGCTTGGTCTCCTTCGCAATTTGAAAATCCTTCAAATGTTGAAGCACATAAGAAAACAACTGCTCTTGAAATCATAGAAGATTTTCCTGATGGCTTAGATTATATCATTACAGGTGTAGGAACTGGAGGTCATATTTCAGGAGTTGCTGAAATTGTAAAGAAAAAATTTCCAAATTTAAAAGTGGTAGCTGTGGAACCTGAACTGTCATCTGTTTTAAGTGGAGGTGCTCCTGGACCACATCCTTTACAAGGAATTGGAGCTGGTTTTATTCCTGAAAATTATCATTCCAGTCTTATTGATGAAGTAATATCAGTTTCAAAAGAAGATGCATTTGAATATGCTAGAAAAAGCGCATTACAAGAAGGAATTTTTGTAGGCATTTCAACAGGAGCTTCGTTGGCTGCTGTTGCAAAAAAAATAAAAACTTTACCCGATGATGCAGTTGTTCTCACCTTTAACTATGATACAGGGGAACGATATCTTTCGGTAGAAGGTTTGTTCTAAAAAAAATCAATAATTAGTATAGGATTTTTACTCAGTTTTAGACTAGGGTTAGGGTTTCTATGTTTTTTTCTAAATCAAATATGATACAAATTTCAAACAAAGGGAAGGTAATTCTGGCTGGTGCTGGTCCAGGTGATCCCGATTTAATTAGTTTAAAAGCACTAAAATATCTTAAAATAGCAGATGTTGTTTTAACTGACCGATTAGTGTCTCCAGTTTTAGTAGAGGAATATGCTCGAAAAGATGCTGAGGTTATTTATGTAGGTAAGCAATGCTCAAAAGGAATTCATACACCTCAAAAGGATATTAATGAATTAATGCTAGAGTTTGCTTTAATGGGAAAGCTTGTTCTAAGATTAAAAGGAGGTGATGTTTCTTTATTTTCCAATGTTTTAGATGAATTGAATGTCTTGATTGAAAATGGAATTTTATATGAAATTATACCAGGTATTTCTGCTGCTTTTGGAGCGGCTGCTTATACTGGAATTCCTTTGACAGCAAGAGAATATTCAAGAGGTGTTCGTTTTCTTACTCTATATGATTTGAAAAATGTAACTGAGAATCAATGGAAAGATTGGGCAAGAACTGAAGATACGCTTGTTTTTTATATGAGTGGACAACGATTAAATACTTTGACAAGTTACTTGTTAGAAAATGGGATTGATAAAAATAAAGGAATTGCTGTCGTACAACAAGCAACAACTCCCAATCAAAAAACAATTGTTTATAAATTTAAAGAATTAAAAACCAAAGTATTACCAGAGTTTGAATATGTGCCTACATTATTAATCATAGGAAATGTGGTAAATCTTCATCAAAAATTTGTTTGGTTCTCTGAAAAGAATAAAACAGAATCTTATTTCGATAATCATAAAATACTTTTTCAAAATGCTATCTGATACTAAATTAAATTTATTGCAACAATTAGTGCAAAATGCTTCAAATGAAGAAATAATCTGGACTAAAGGGTATTTGGCAGGTTATTTAGATGGAAATAAAATTGGGATTCAAACTCCTTCAAATCCAATTTCTGAAAATATAGCAGTTAAACCATTAATTATTTATGGAACAGAAACAGGTAACTCTAAAAAAATTGCATCGCAGTTGTTAACGACATTTAAAAAAAATAAAATTCAAGCTAAAGCAGTTGACGTGTTTCAATTTGATAAAGTAAAATTAGAGAAAGAAACATTAATCTTGTTTATCATGAGTACACAAGGCGAAGGTGAGTTTCCGCAAAATGCAGTTCAGTTTTATGAATATTTAAAGACTACTAATCTGGATTTAAAGCACGTTTCTTATGCTGTTTTTGGTTTAGGAGATACTTCTTATCCACTTTTTTGTCATGCAGGAGTTTTGTTAGATGAGGTTTTATTTGAAAAAGGGGCAAAACGATTATTACCATTAGTAAAAGCTGATGTCGATTTTGCACCAGAAGTTCTTAATTGGGAACAAGCTTTACAAGCAGTATTCAAAAATCAAGAAAAGTCTGTAGTGGTTGAAACGATAAAAACCTCTTTAGAACATAAAAAGAATTACACTGGGAAAATTAGTAATAAAATTATTTTAAATGATAAAGGTTCAAATAAAGAAACCTATCATATAGAAATTGTTTCTGAGGATGAAATAATTTACGAACCTGGTGATGCTTTAGGGATTGTGCCAAAAAATAAATTATCTGATATTCAATTTGTTATTGATTATTTTAAAATAGATGGGAAAAAGGAGATAGTATTAAAAAAACAAAAAAATACTATTGAAAATTGGTTGTTAGAGCTAAATATAAAAGGATTAAGTAAGCGTTCATTAGAGCAATTAGGAAAATTATTGAAAGTTGAAATTACTTTTGAGAAAGCAGATTTGATTGATGTGTTCCAATTGTATTCAAAACCTGAAACGTTTCAAATTGAAGATTTACTCGAAATTTTATTGCCAATTGCTCCACGTCTATATTCAATTGCTTCTTCGGTTGAAGCACATGATGGGGAAGTACATTTAACGGTAAATTTGAACAAATTCAAAGTAAACGGAAAGATTAAAACTGGTTTGGCTTCTCAGTTTTTAGCCGATTATTCAGAAAATGAAGCTATAGAATTTTACATTCATAAAAATCAAAATTTCAGATTACCAAATGAAGAAACTGATGTTATTATGATTGGTCCAGGAACAGGAATTGCTCCTTTTAGAAGTTTTATATCACATAGAGATGCAACTGGAGCTGAAGGTAGAAATTGGCTATTCTTTGGAGAACAACATTTTGTATTAGACTTTTATTATCAGACCGAAATTCAAGAATGGATTGCAACAGGAGTGCTGACTAAATTAGACACTGCTTTTTCTCGTGACCAAGAAAAGAAAATTTATGTACAAGATCGTATTCGTGAAAAAGCTAACGAGTTCAATAAATGGCTAGAAAATGGAGCAAGTTTATATATCTGTGGACAAAAAAATCCAATGAGTAATGATGTTGAAAACACAATTATAGAAGTTTTATCTCAAGAAAGAAACATTTCTACAGCAGATGCAAAACAAATACTAGAAGATTTAGAAACATCAGGAAAATATCAAAAAGACGTGTATTAAAAAGTGAATAGTTCTTAGTAATAAGCTTTTAAATAAGCAATTCAGTAGAGGCTAATCACTAAGGACTAATCACTAATTACTAAAAAAAAACAAAATGAGCGATAAATTATCATCAGTAGAATATATTAAAACAAAAAGCGACGGACTTAGAGGTACGTTAAAAGAAAGTATAGATTTAGATAACCACACTGGAAATGTGCGTCCAGATGATGAGACTTTGGTAAAGTTTCATGGTATGTATGTGCAAGACGATAGAGATAGACGAGCAGAAAGAGCAGCAAAGAAATTAGACAAACTTTATTCGTTTATGATTCGGTTGCGAATTCCAGGAGGACAAATTACAGCAGATCAATGGTTAGCAACACATGATATTTCAGAGCAATATGGAACTGGAACATTAAAAATAACTACACGCCAAACGTTACAGTTACATGGTTTGTTAAAACATCAGTTACGACCAACAATACAATCATTTAATGTAGCAAAATTAGATTCAATAGCAGCTTGTGGAGATGTGAATCGAAATGTAATTGTGTCAGCGCATCCACAATTGTCTCCTTTACATAAACAAATTCATGATTATGCAGATAAAATCTCAAAATTATTGTTACCAAAAACACAATCATATTATGAAATTTTTATAGATGGAGAAAAAATTTATGAACGTTCGGCTGAAGCAGATCCATTATATGAAGACTGTTATTTACCAAGAAAATTTAAAATTGCAATTGCAATTCCTCCTAGTAATGATGTGGATTTGTTCACCAATGATTTAGGCTTGATTGCAATTATTGAAGATAATGAATTAAAAGGATTTAATATAGCAATTGGTGGAGGACTTGGAACAACACATGGTAATGAAAATACTTATCCAAGGTTAGGAAATATAATTGGTTTTACAGATACAGAAGAGAAAACCCTAAAAACGATTTATGAAGTATTAACAGTCCAAAGAGATTTTGGTAACCGTTCTGATAGAAAATTATCAAGATTAAAATATACAGTTGATAGATTAACGGTGGAAGGTTTTAAAATAGAATTAGAAAAGCGAATCGGATTTGCATTAGAGCCAGCAAGACCATTTCAATTTACAGAAAGAAATGATCGTTATGGCTGGGAGCAAAATCAAGAAGGGAAATGGTTTTACACACTTTTTGTAGAACATGGTGTAATTAAACCTAATCAAAAGGAATTTTTACATGAAGTAGCAAAATTAAAAGTGTCCAATTTTATTTTTTCAGGCAACCAAAATCTAATTATTGGTGAGGTGAATGATTTAGATAAAACCAAAATTGAAATCCTTCAAAAACAATATAATATTGATGTTGCGGTAAGTGCTTTACGAAAAAGTTCAATGGCTTGTGTGGCTTTGCCTACTTGTCCTTTAGCTTTAGCCGAAGCGCAACGATATTTACCAGTTTTAGTAACGAAAATTGAGCCTCTTTTAGAAAAGTATAATTTAAGTAATGAAGAAATTTCAATTAGAATGACAGGTTGTCCTAATGGTTGTGGTCGTCCTTATGTAGCAGAGCTAGGTTTCATTGGAACTGGACCTGAACAATATAATTTCATGTTGGGTGGAGATCGATTTGGAGAACGTTTAAATGTTTTGTACAAAGAAAAACAATCGGAAATTCAAATTTTAGAAGAAGTAGATGTTTTATTGGATAAATACGTGAAAGGAAAACTGCAAAATGAAACTTTTGGAGATTTTGCTTTTCGAACTATTTTAAATTAATGAAAATATGAGTAATACCTTATTTCCAGTATTTCTTAAAACCGAAACAGCACACTTTTTAATTGTAGGTGCTGGAAATGTAGGTTTGGAAAAGACAGAAACTTTATTAAAACAAAATCCTGCTATTCGAATTACAATTGTAGGGACGATTATTATTCCAAAATTAAAAGGAATTATAGGATCTTATTCTAATATTGATGCATTTGAAAGACCTTTTCAAGAAATCGATTTAGAAGATAAAGATTTTGTTATTATTGGCACTGATAGTTCAGAAGTTAATTTAGAAGTAAGAAATTTAGCTAAAGCTAAAGGAATTAAGGTAAATGCTGCAGACCAACCTGCTTTATGTGACTTTTATTTAGGTTCAATTGTAAATAAAGGAAGTCTTAAAATTGCTATTTCAACTAATGGTAAATCTCCCGTTTTAGCAAAGCGAATGAGAGAATATTTCACAGAAGTAATTCCTGATGATATAGAAAAAAGTTTAGATGTGTTAAATCAATTTAGAGCTAATCATAAAGGGAATTTTCAACAAAAATTGAATGATTTAAATAAAATAACAGAAACTTTTAAGAACAAAAAGAGGTTAGGTTATTGGAATAAATTAAAATGCCTTTTTGGATAAAACTATAAATGATTTAAGTTGTAAATTATTTTATGGTTCAATTGATTTAATTTAGAATTAAAATCTATTATAGTATATTAAAATAATAAAATTTAGAAAACAACACTATTTAATTTTTATATATAGAATTTTATTCTAAATTTGCTACGTAATAAAAAAGAAAAAATGAGAACAATTATTTGCAATATGTGTTATATGATGTGGAAAATTCCACAGAGGTGAACTATTGCATAATTTAAAATAAATTTTCAATACAACCTCTGTGAAAAGCAGAGGTTTTTTTATGTCAAATTGTTTTAAAAATATAAAAATGGAAAAAATAGATAAAATGTGTTTTATAATGATGATGTGCATGTGCGCACCTCCTTAATATGTCCAAAAGATAATAGTTAAACTTTAGTTATGTTTAAAAATTGAACCCTTTTGGAAATAGTTTCAAAAGGGTTTTTTAATGAATTTCAAATAATAAAATAAAAAAAACAATTAAATCAAAAAATTATGAGTACTCAAAAATTCGCAACTAATGCTTTACATGCAGGTCATGATGTTACTAAAAATGGTGGAACAAGAGCAGTTCCTATTTACCAAACAACATCTTATGTTTTCAATAATTCAGATCACGCAGCAAACTTATTCAATCTGTCTGAAGCAGGTTATATTTATACAAGATTAAACAACCCAACAAATGATGTTCTTGAACAACGATTAGCTACTTTAGAAGGAGGAATTGGTGCAGTGGTAACGGCTTCAGGAACAGCAGCTATTTCAACGGCTTTGTTAGTCTTACTAAAAGCAGGTGATCATATTGTTGCTTCTAGTAGTTTATATGGTGGAACTTACAATTTGTTGAGTGTTACTTTACCAAGATTAGGAATCACTACTACTTTTGTTGATCCTTCAAATCCTGAAAACTTTAAAAAGGCTGTTCAAGAAAACACAAGAGCTTTTTTCGCTGAGAGTTTAGGTAACCCAAAATTAGATGTGTTAGATTTAAAAGCGATAGCTAAAGAAGCACACGATTACAAAGTTCCTTTTATTGTAGATAATACAGTAGCAACTCCTTATTTATTAAACCCAATTGAACATGGAGCAGATATTGTAATTCATTCTTTAACTAAATATATTACTGGTAATGGAACTTCACTTGGAGGTGTAATTATCGATGCAGGAAACTTTGATTGGAGTAATGGTAAGTTTCCTGAATTCACAGAACCATCAGCTGGTTATCACGGATTGAAATATTATGAGGTCCTTGGTGCAGCTTCTTTTATTGCAAAAGTAAGAATTGAAGGATTGCGTGATTTTGGCGCGGCTTTAAGTCCGTTTAATGCCTTTCAAACTATCCAAGGATTAGAAACTTTGGAAATTAGGATTAAAAAACATTCTGAAAACGCACTTGCTTTAGCAGAATGGTTACAAACACAAGAAGAAGTAGAATGGGTGAATTACCCTGGATTAGATTCTTCAGCTTACAAAGATTTAGCCGATAAATATTTGCCAAATGGTAAAAGTGGTATCGTAACTTTTGGTTTAAAAGGCGGTTTTGAAGTAGCAAAAAAAGTAGTAGACCAAACAAAATTATTCTCACTCTTAGCAAATATTGGAGATACAAAATCATTAATCATTCATCCAGCTAGTACAACTCACCAACAGCTTTCCAAAAAAGAGCAAGCTTCAACAGGTGTTTCTCAGGATTTAATTCGCTTGTCAGTCGGTTTAGAAGATATCGAAGATTTAAAAGCAGACTTAAAAGAGGCATTCGTAACAGTTAAAAACGGATTAAAAGTATAATTATGAGTACAAAAACAGTAACCATATATGGTAGAGCAAAAAAAGACGAACAGTTTTTGATTAAAACTGAAAATCACGATATAAGAATCAGTAAAAATAAAAATCATCCAGATTTAGATGCACCTAGTCCTATAGAATATTTGTTGGCTGGTTATGCAGGATGTGTAAATGCAGTTGGTTCACTTGTAGCAAAAGAATTAAAAATCGATTATAAATCTTTGCAAGTTGATGTGTCTGGAGATATAAACGTAGATAAATTTTATGGAAGAGAAACTGATGCAAGGGCTGGTTTTAATAAATTAAAAGTAATTATAAAATTGGATGCAGAAATTAGTAAAAAACAACTTGAAAATTGGTTAGAGATTGTTGAAAGTCGATGTCCAGTTTATGATAATTTAGTAAATACGACACCTATTGAAGTAGATTTAGTAAGTGTTCATGATACGGTGAGTTTAGTTTAAAATTAAATTGACGGTTAGGTTTGTTGTTTAAAAGAAGTCTTTGGCTTATGTAAGTCAAAGGCTCTTTTTATAGTTTGTTACAGTCAATAAATCAGTAAAAGATAGCATGTTAAAAAAAATAGATATTGTAGATTTTGTTCTAGAAAATGAAAAGCGAAAAAATCATATTCAATTGTTTTATCAGGTTTTTGGACAGCCTGTTGGTGATGCACCAATTGTTTTAGTAAATCATGCATTAACAGGAAATTCAAACGTGTCTGGAGAAAAAGGTTGGTGGAAAAATGTAATTGACTATGGTCATATAATAGATTTAAATAAATATACTGTAGTTGCCTTTAATATTCCAGGAAATGATTTTGAAATCAGAAATGAATTGTCATTAGATTATAAAGAAGTTTCAACATTAGATATTGCTAAACTGTTTTGGTTAGGATTAGAAAAAATCAAGATTAAATCACTTTATGCAATAATAGGAGGTAGTTTAGGAGGTGGAATTTCTTGGGAAATGGCAGTTTTGTACCCTAGTAGAATTCAAAAGCTAGTACCTATTGCAACACATTATTTTGCTAGTGATTGGGTAATTGCAAATGTAGGCATTCAAGATGATATTTTAAATCAAAGTCAAAATCCAGTTTCAGTAGCTCGTAAACATGCAATGCTCTTGTATAGAACTCCTGAATCTATTAATCAACGCTTTAAAAATGCCAAAGAAGGAAATATTTATACAGTAAACGATTGGTTATCCTATCATGGAATTTTGCTTACCGATAGATTTTCTTTAAATGCTTATAAACAAATGAACTATTTACTGGGAACTATAAATATTGTTAAAAATGGCTTTAATCTCAATCAGTTCTTGGACAATGCAAAATTAGAAATTCATGCCATCAATATTAATTCTGATTTGTTGTTCCAAAACGATTTGGTAGAATATGAATCTATGCAGAAAAACAACAAAAACTTCAAACATTACATTATTAATTCCATTCACGGTCACGATGCTTTTTTAATGGAATACCAACAGTTAAATGAAATATTAAAACAAATTTTTTAAATTGAATTAAATGAGTACTACAATAAATATCATCGTTTTCGGAATTGGAAATGTAGGAAGCACATTGATTAATCAAATCATAGAAAAACAGGCTTTTTTTAAAGAAAAATTTCAAGTGGATTTAAGAATTCCAGTTATAACGAATTCTAAAAAAGCTCTTTTTACAAATAAACCTTTGTTGTTAAATTGGCTAGATGAATTTCAGGCTTTAAGCCAAAGTTATACAGTAGAAGATATTTTTAATTATGTTTACCAATATCAATTGGAAAATGTTATAGCCATTGATGTTACTGCAAATGATGAGATTGTTAAAAACTATATATCATTTATTCAAAATAATTTCGACATAGTTGCAGCAAACAAAAAAGCAAATACATTACATCTCGATTTTTATAAAGAATTAAGAAGAGTATTGGAACAAAATGACAAACAATTTTTATATGAAACTAATGTTGGTGCTGGTTTGCCAGTGATAAATACAATTCAAGATTTGAATCATGCTGGTGAAAAAATCACCAAAATTAGAGGTGTCTTTTCTGGAACAATAAGCTATATTTTTAATCGATTTGGTAATGAAAATACTACTTTTTCAAAAATTCTTGTCGATGCTGAAAAATTAGGTTTAACCGAGCCTGATTCTAGAGAAGATTTATCAGGAAGTGATGTGGCTAGAAAATTGTTGATTTTGTCTAGAGAACTAGATTTGAAAAATGAATTTAAAGATGTGAAAATAACTTCTTTAACTACTGAAAAAATCGATGCTTTGTCGAAACGAAATTATTCCATAAGCAAAGAATTATTTGATAAAGAATATGAAATTGCTAAAATAACCCAACCAGCAAATAGCGTTTTACGATACATTGGAGAATTAGACGCTGTAAATAATAAATTAGAAGTAAAATTGGTTTCTGTTTCAGAGAATTCTGCTTTAGGTCAATTAAAAGGAGCTGATAATTTGATAGAAATTTTTACCGAATCGTATGGTGATATTCCTATTGTTATTCAAGGCGCTGGTGCTGGAAAAAAAGTTACTGCAAGAGGCGTTTTATCGGATATTATTAAAATAGCTAAACACATAAAGTCAAAAAAACAACGTTTGGTCATTTAGAGAAATCTTGGAAAAAAAATAAGAAAAATAGTTATTTTTATTTGTAATAAACTAAAAATAAAGAAGAATATGGTTTTAAAATCTAAAATATAATTAGTAATAAATATAATTCGGAAAATATTTCTGTTTCATAAAAACATTCATACATTTGCAGGGTTCATAAAAATACTGTTTGTTATCACGAAAGCTGGAGAGATTAGACTCTATGAAAGCTTAGCAACCTCTTGTTCTTGCCAAGAAAGGTGCTACATTCTATTCATTTTATTGAAATTATTCAATATTTTGAAAAAGATAACTCAAGAAACTCCTTCTTTCTAGATAACATAACAGAAAATATTTTAAAACCAATAACAGGTTAAAAGAGATATGTCAAAAATTCAAGAAGAAATTCAAAAAAGAATATTAGTTCTCGATGGTGCAATGGGAACTATGTTGCAACGTAATAATTTTTCAGAAGAAGATTTTCGTGGTGAACGTTTTAAAGATTTTCCACATCCTTTAAAAGGAAATAATGATTTGCTTTCTATAACGCAGCCAGAAGCTGTTAAAGAAGTACATCGATTGTATTTTCAAGCTGGAGCTGATATTGTTGAGACAAATACATTTTCGGGAACAACTATTGGTATGGCTGATTATCATTTAGAAGATTTGGTTTACGAATTAAATTATGAATCTGCAAAAATTGCTCGTGAAGTTGCCGATGAATTTACTGATAAGCCAAGATTTGTAGCTGGTTCAATAGGACCAACAAACAGAACTGCAAGTATGTCACCAGATGTAAATGATCCTGGTTATCGTGCAGTTACATTTGATGATTTAAGAATTGCTTATAAACAACAAGTAGAAGCTTTAATTGATGGCGGTTGTGATGTACTTTTAGTTGAAACCATTTTTGATACATTAAATGCAAAAGCAGCACTTTTTGCGATAGAAGAAGTCAAAGAAGAGCGAAATATAGATATTCCAATAATGGTTTCTGGAACAATTACAGATGCATCGGGTAGAACATTATCTGGTCAAACGGTTGAAGCTTTCCTAATTTCTATTTCGCATATTCCTTTGTTGAGTATAGGTTTTAATTGCGCTTTAGGTGCAGATCAACTTAAACCTTATTTAAAGCGATTAGCACATAATACTCAATTAAATATATCAGCACATCCAAATGCGGGTTTGCCAAATGCTTTTGGGCAGTATGATCAAACACCAGAAGAAATGCAAGCATTAATTAGAGAATATTTGCAAGATAATTTAGTAAATATAATAGGAGGTTGTTGTGGAACAACCCCAGAACATATAAAATTAATAGCTGATATTGCCCAAGAATTTAAACCTAGAAAAACAGAAGTTGAAGTATAATGAAAGAAGGTGAGTGTAAAAAATACTTAAAATTATCAGGTCTAGAACCATTAATTATAACTCCAGAATCCAATTTTGTAAACGTTGGAGAACGTACTAATGTAACTGGTTCTCGTAAATTTCTTCGTTTAATTAAAGAAGAAAAGTATGAAGAAGCCTTGGATATTGCTCGTAATCAAGTAGAAGGAGGTGCGCAAATCATCGATATTAATATGGATGAAGGAATGTTGGACGGAGTGTATGCGATGACAAAATTTCTAAATCTAATTGCTGCCGAACCAGATATTGCCCGTGTTCCTGTAATGATAGATAGTTCAAAATGGGAAATTATTGAAGCTGGATTAAAAGTAGTTCAAGGTAAAGGTATTGTTAATTCTATTTCTTTAAAAGAAGGAGAGAATGCTTTTGTTCATCATGCTAAATTGATTAAAAAATATGGTGCAGCAGTCATTGTAATGGCATTTGATGAAGAAGGTCAGGCAGATACTTATGAAAGACGTATTGAAATTTGTAAAAGAAGTTATGATATTTTAGTTGATAAAGTTGGATTTCCAGCTGAAGATATCATTTTTGACCCCAATATTTTTCCAGTAGCCACTGGAATGGAAGAACATAAATTAAACGCATTAGATTTTTTTAGAGCCACAAAATGGATTCGTGAAAATTTGCCTTATGCGGGTGTTTCCGGAGGTGTAAGTAATGTTTCTTTTTCATTTAGAGGAAACGATAAAGTACGTGAAGCAATGCATTCTGCATTTTTATATCATGCTATTCAAAATGGAATGACTATGGGAATCGTAAATCCAGAAATGTTAGAGATTTATGATGAAATTGATCCCGTTTTATTAGAACATGTTGAAGATGTTCTTTTAAATAGAAGAGAAGATGCCACAGAACGACTTTTAGATTTAGCAGAAACTTTCAAAGGTGATTTTAAAACCAATGAAAAAGCAATTGCAGAATGGAGAAATGGTTTAGTTCAAGAACGATTAACGCATTCGTTAGTAAAAGGAATTGATGAATTCATTGAAATTGATGTTGAAGAAGCTAGAGCGAATGCAACAAGAGCTATAGAAGTTATCGAAGTCAATTTAATGGCAGGAATGAATGTTGTAGGAGATTTATTTGGAAGCGGAAAAATGTTTTTACCTCAAGTGGTAAAATCTGCACGTGTGATGAAAAAAGCAGTTGCATACCTTTTACCTTATATAGAAGCAGAAAAGACAGGGAATTCATCAAGTGCAGGAAAAGTGTTGATGGCAACAGTAAAAGGAGATGTGCATGATATCGGAAAAAATATTGTAGCCGTTGTTTTAGGATGTAATAATTTCGAAATTATAGATTTAGGAGTTATGGTTCCACCTGAAAAAATTATAGAAGCAGCTATTCGAGAAAATGTAGATATAATAGGTTTAAGTGGGTTAATCACACCATCATTAGACGAAATGGTGTATTTAGCCAAAGAAATGGATAAACTAAACATCAAGATTCCAATTATGATTGGTGGTGCTACAACTTCTCGCGCACATACTGCTGTGAAAATTGCTCCAGAATATAAGGAAACTGTAGTTCATGTTAATGATGCTTCAAGAGCAGTCACTGTAGCAAGCAACTTATTGCAAAAAGAAACCAAAGATAATTATGTAAGAGCAATTCGCGAAGAGTATGATAATCTTCGTGAAGGATATTTGAGTAGAAGTCGTGATAAAAATTATCTAACAATTGAACAAGCACGTAAAAATAAATTACAATTAGATTGGGAAAATTTTAAACCTTCAAAACCTAATTTTATTGGTGCCAAGAAAATTAAAGTTGAATTAGCTGAATTAACTCCTTTTATAGATTGGACACCTTTTTTTCAGTCTTGGCAATTGTTTGGAAAATATCCAGTCATTTTATCAGATGATGTAGTTGGTGAACAAGCAACTAATTTGTTTAGTGATGCTCAAAAAATGCTAAAGCAAATTGTTTCTGAAAAATGGTTTACAGCAAAAGGAATTATTGGAATTTTTCCTGCAAATTCTATAAACGATGATGATATAGAATTAACAATTAACAACCACCAACCAACAACTTTTCTAACTTTAAGACAACAATCCCAAAAAACTACTGGTGCTCCTAATATTGCTTTATCAGATTTTATCGCACCAAAAGATTTAGGAATTCAAGATTATATAGGTTGTTTTTGTGTAACAACAGGATTTGGAGTAGATGAAAAGGCAGTTGAATATGAAAAATTGTTAGATGATTATAATGCTATTATGGTAAAAGCATTAGCTGATAGATTAGCAGAAGCTTTTGCTGAATATTTACATTTAAAAGTTCGAAAAGAAATTTGGGGATATGCTTCTGATGAAAATTTAAATAATCAAGAACTGATAAAAGAAGAATATAAAGGTATTCGTCCTGCACCAGGTTATCCAGCTTGCCCAGATCATTTGGAAAAACCAACCATTTGGAAAGTATTAAATGTCGAAGAAGAAATAGGCGTTATCTTAACTGAAAGTATGGCAATGTGGCCAGCTTCTTCAGTTTCAGGATATTATTTTGCTAATCCAGCTAGTAAATATTTCGGATTAGGAAAAATAAAAGAAGATCAAGTGATTGATTATGCCAAAAGAAGAGGAATTTCAACAGAAGTTGCCACAAAATGGCTCGCACCAAATATAGCAGATTAAATTAGTCATAAAGTCAAATGTCATAAAGTCATAATGGACTTTCGACTTTCGACTTTAAGATTTTAAGACATAAATTATGAAAGTAACCCAACATATTAAAAACGCAAACGGAAAGCCTTTGTTTTCTTTCGAAATATTGCCACCTTTAAAAGGACAAAATATTCAATCTATTTTTGATAGCATCGATCCTTTAATGGAATTTAATCCTCCATTTATAGATGTAACTTATCATCGTGAGGAATATGAATTTAAAGAATTACCAAGTGGTTTATTGCAAAAGAAAATTGTAAAGAAACGACCTGGAACGGTTGGGATTTGTGCTGGAATTCAAAATAAGTATGAGGTAGATGCGATTCCTCATATTTTATGTGGTGGTTTTACAAAAGAAGATACCGAAAATTTACTTATTGACTTAGATTTTCTTGGTATAGATAATGTGGTAGCACTTCGTGGTGATGCATTGAAAAATGAGACTTATTTTAAACCTGAAAAAGAAGGAAATGAATATGCTTCCGATTTAGTAAAACAAATTTCAAATTTAAATAATGGAATTTACCTTGATGAAGATTTACAGAATTCTTCTTGCACCAATTTTTGTATTGGAGTTGCTGGATATCCTGAAAAGCACATGGAAGCGCCAAGCATTGATAGTGATATGCATTTTTTAAAACAAAAAATTAAAAATGGTGCAGATTATATCATAACACAAATGTTTTTTGACAATAAAAAATTTTTCGATTTTGTAGAAAAATGTAGAAAAGCAGGAATTACTATTCCTATAATTCCGGGTTTAAAACCAATTGCAACTAAGAAACAACTAAATTTAATTCCACATCGATTTAAGGTTGATTTACCAGATGATTTAATTATGTCTGTGGTAAAGGCTAAAGATAATGATGCAGTAAAACAGGTTGGAATAGAATGGTGTTTACAGCAAAGTAAAGAACTTATTGCTTCAGGAATTCCTGTATTACATTATTATTCAATGGGAAAAGCAGAAAATATAAAAGCTATTGCTTCTGAAATTTTTTAAAACTATATAAAAAGCGTATTTTATCGATTAAAAGTAAGTTTTGTTAGATAAAATACACTTTTTTTTCATTTTTGCGAATTCCTTACATTTTTTCATTATTTCTCTTTATGGTATTAAATTATTATTTAAAAAAATACATTTATTATAAATAAAAACCTGTAAAATTGTTAAAAAATTATTTCAAAATACAATTTTTTGATTGTTTTTTACGAAATTTTCATAATAAGTATTTGGTAGATATAAATCTATGTTATACTTTTATAATATAATAAAGGACAAGATATTATGAAAAAAGTTTTACTAATCTTATTTCTCTCATTAGCATTTCAATTTAATTTTGCTAATTCAAATGATCCACTTTTAAATAAAGCTAAAGAATTAAGTTCTAATGAAAACTATTCTGAAGCAATTAAGGTTTACAAAGAGTATTTAAGTAAAACTGAAAATAAAAATTTGAAAAATGTATATGTAGAAGTAGCGAATTGCTATTTTAAATTAAACGATAGAATTGCTGCCGTTAACTATATAAAGATAGCAATTACTAATTACGGTTTTTCTGATGAAGATTTCATTTATAATGAAACTTTAGACAGTGAGTTGTCAAAATATGCTTTAGCAATTGTTTATGACGATTTAGATGCTCTTCAAGATAAGTATATTGCCTCTTTAAATTAAATCGTAAAAATTTTAAAATTGGTTGTAACTTTGAATTAGTGGTTGCAACCAATTTTTTATTTTATTTAAAATCAGTTTTTTACTTTTTTAATGAGTTTTGTTTTGATAGAATGAAAAAGCACTAATTAGTCGTTTTTTCAAATTGTCAGAACTATTGTATAAATCGATTATAATTCAAATAAAATTATTTTTTTGAAGTCTTCTCTCTAAAAATTTGTTCTAAATTTCTATTCTTTAAATTTAATTGTAAAATTTTCAAACCTTTTTCTTGAGCAAAATCAAAAAGAATGGGTCTCATATCAGTTTTAGATTCAAATGTTAATTCTAGGACTGTATCATTTATATGATCTATTGAAATTAAATTATTAAATTGATTAAAGTCTTCTTTTGAAATAATTTTGTCAAATTCAATAGTAATAATTTGATTTGTCTGTTCTTTAACTAATGTTTTTAGATTTTTGTCCTCAACAATTTTTCCCTTATTAATTATGATTACCCTGTCACAAATCGCTTCTACTTCTTGCATGATATGAGTAGATAAAAACACGGTTTTATCTTTGCCAATGTTTTTAATTAACTCTCTTATTTCAACTAATTGGTTAGGATCCAAACCAGTTGTGGGTTCATCTAAAATTAATACTTCTGGGTTATGTAATAATGCACAAGCCAAACCTACACGTTGTCTGTAACCTTTAGATAGTTGACCTATTTTTTTATTGCTTTCAGGAGTTAATCCAGTTAATTGTATAACTTCTTCTATTCTTGTTTTGGCTACTTTATATACATCTGCATTAAAAGATAAATATTCTCTTACATATAAATCAAGATATAATGGATTGTGTTCGGGTAAATAACCTATAGATTTTTGGACAGATTTAGATTCTAAATTAATATCAAAATTATTCACTTTTGCTTCTCCTTCATCAGATGAAATATAAGTGGTTAAAATTTTCATTAAAGTTGATTTTCCTGCACCATTTGGACCTAGAAAACCTACAATTTCTCCTTTTTTTATAGAAAAAGAAATTTGGTCAAGTGCTTTTTGTTCTCCATAATTCTTGGAGATATTTAGAACCTCAATAGACATAAGAATGTAAGTTTTAGCAAAAGTAAAGTTTTTTAGATTAAAATTATTTTTTTTGAAAAAGTATTTTGGAAAGTTTTTTTTTATATATTAGCCACTTCAAAACATAGCAAATAATGTTAGCAGTAACTACATTTTATTTTAACAATTCTTTTTATTATTTCTGGAGAGAGATAAGGGATTGTTATGCTATTAGTTAATTTAAAATAAATTAAAAATATACAACACAATCCCGATGAAAATCGGGATTTTTTTTGTTTAAAACAGTTATGAATTTAAAAATTGCAATACAGGGAATTAAAGGATCATTTCATCACCAAGTTGCTAATCAGTATTTTGGAGATACAATTATTCTGAATGAATGCGATTCATTTAATAATGTTGTTAAGAGTCTGCTACAGACAAAATCAGATAAAGCTGTTATGGCAATTGAAAATTCTATTGCAGGTTCAATCCTGCCTAATTATGCTCTAATAGACAAGAATAATTTGCATATAATAGGAGAACATTACTTAGATATTCACATGAATTTAATGGCTTTAAAAGGTCAAAAAATTGAAGATATTAAAGAAGTGCATTCACATCCTATTGCTTTATTGCAATGTGAAGTTTTTTTTAGTAAATACCCACATATCAAATTAGTTGAAAGTATTGATACTGCTGAAACTGCTCAACGAATACAAATGAATAGATTAAAAGGTATTGCGGCTGTTGCGGCTCCAATTGCAGCTCAATTGTATAATTTAGATATTTTGGCTGTAGGAATTCATACCATAAAAAGTAATAAGACACGATTTGTAATTGTAAAAACAAAAAATAAAGAAATTCCAAAAGATGAAATAAATAAAGCCTCTTTAAAATTTGAGTTAGATGATACTCCGGGAAGTCTAGCAACTGTATTAAATGTAATGAATAATTGTAAGTTAAATCTAACTAAAATTCAATCATTACCAGTTATAGAAACTCCTTTTCAATATGCCTTTTTTATTGATGTAGTTTTTGAAAAGTATAAACATTATGAAAAAGCAAAAAAACTATTAGAAATTATGACAACTCATTTTAAAGTATTAGGGGAATACAAACAAGGAAAACAATGATAGCAACAGCCAATAGATTAAATACAGTTGAAGAGTACTACTTTTCAAAAAAATTAAAAGAGGTTAATCAATTAATTTTTGATGGTAAACCTGTAATTAATATGGGAATAGGTAGCCCAGATTTAGCACCACATAAATCAGTTATTGAAGCAATTCAAGAATCACTTATTGAACCAACAGCCCATATGTATCAAAGTTATCAAGGTTTGCCAGATTTAAGAAAAGGGTTTTGTGAGTATTACAAATCTAATTTTAATGTTACAGTTGATTTTGCTACAGAAATTTTGCCACTAATGGGTTCAAAAGAAGGAATAATGCATATAGCTATGGCTTTTTTGAACGAAGGTGATTCAGTTTTAGTTCCAAATCCAGGCTATCCCACGTATCAATCCGTTTCAAATTTAGTTGGAGCAAAGACAATTTTATATGATTTGGAAGAATCTGATAATTGGTATCCAGATTTTGAATCACTTGAGAAACAAGATTTATCTAATGTAAAACTAATGTGGGTTTGTTATCCTCATATGCCAACTGGAGCTCAAGCGAGTTTAGAATTGTTTGAAAAGTTAATAGCTTTTGGCAAGAAACATCATATCCTTATTGTAAATGATAATCCATATAGCTCGATTTTAAACTCAAATCCTTTGTCTATACTTCAAATAGAAGGAGCAAAAGATATTGCAATTGAATTGAATTCGTTAAGTAAAACCTATAATATGGCAGGTTGGAGAGTAGGAATGGTAATAGGAAGTACAAAAAACATAGAGTCAGTACTTAAGGTAAAAAGTAATATGGATAGCGGAATGTTTTTTGGTATTCAAAAAGGAGCTATTGAAGCTTTAAAACTAGGAGATGATTGGTTTATAGGTTTGAATGAGGTTTATGAAAAACGAAGAGAGTTAATTTTTTTATTATGTGACAAATTACAAGTGCAAGTAAATAAAAATCAAGTAGGAATGTTTGTTTGGGCTAAGTTATCAAATGGAATTCTGTCGGAAACATTTATTAATAATCTGTTATATGAAAAAAGTATTTTTATAACACCTGGAACAATTTTTGGTTCTCAAGGTGAAGGTTATGTGCGATTTTCATTATGTGTAAAAGAAGAGAAAATTAAAGAAGCTTTAAGCCGATTCTGATGGAGGGAATAAAAGAGAAATTTGTAGTAATTGGACTAGGTTTAATAGGTGGTTCATTAGCATTAGATATAAAAGTTAAAAGAGCAAATGCAATTGTTTATGGAATTGATAAAGAAGAAAAACATGTTGAGAAGGCACTAGAACTTGGAGTAATAGACGTAAAAGGTTCAATTGATGAATTAAATAATGCAGATTGGGTAATAATTGCTGTTCCAGTTGATAAGACAGTAGGTATTTTGGTTGATGTTTTAGATAAAATTAATAGTAACACTATAGTTTTTGATGTTGGATCTACTAAAAATCATATTTGTGAAGCTATCAAAAATCATACTAATAGAAGAAATTTTATTGCAGCTCATCCAATTGCAGGAACTGAGTTCTCTGGTCCAGAAGCAGCATTGAGAGATTTATTTTTAGAACGTACTAATATTATTTGTGAAGTAGAGAAAACTGCGTTTATATTTCAAGAGAAAGCCTTGCAGTTATTTAAAGAAATAGGAATGCGTATTCGATATATGGATCCAATATCACATGATAAACACATAGCATATATGTCGCATTTGTCCCATATCAGTTCTTTTATGTTAGGAAAGACAGTTATTGAAGAAGAAAAAAATGAAAGAGATATTTTTGATATGGCTGGTAGCGGATTTGAGAGTACAGTTAGATTAGCAAAAAGTTCACCTGCAATGTGGACACCAATTTTTAGGCAAAACAAAGAACAAGTAGTAAAATCACTGTCTGAATATATAAATAATTTGAATGCTTTTAAAGAACTATTAGAGCAAGATAAATTTGATGAAGTATTTAAAACATTAGATGAAACAAATAGAATAAAACAAATATTAAAATAACTGTATAATGAACATTGTAAAATTGACAAAATGCAATGTACTTTAATACAATTTACAATTAGAAAAGATGGAAAATAAGAAAGAACTAAGAACATGGTTAGATGACTTTAAATTAGAACACCCTTTAGTTATAGCAGGTCCATGTAGCGCAGAAACGGAAGATCAAGTATTGCAAATTGCTCACGAATTAAAAAATTCTGATGTATCAATTTTTAGAGCAGGAATTTGGAAACCAAGAACAAGACCAGGAGGTTTTGAAGGGGTGGGAGCAATTGGATTGAAATGGTTACAAAAAGCAAAAGCAGAAACAGGCCTTTTAATGGCGACGGAAGTAGCTACTGCAGCTCACGTGAAATTGGCTTTGGAACATGATATAGATATTTTATGGATTGGAGCTAGAACTACTGTAAACCCGTTTGCAGTTCAAGAAGTTGCAGATGCATTAGAAGGAACCGATAAAATAGTATTGTTGAAAAATCCAGTAAATCCAGATTTATCTTTATGGATTGGTGGATTAGAGCGTTTGTATAATGCTAATATTAGAAAATTAGGTGTTATTCACAGAGGTTTTTCGACTTATGATAAAACAAAATATAGAAATAATCCAGAATGGCAAATAGCTATTGACTTGCAAAATAAATTTCCAGATTTGCCATTAATTTGTGATCCATCTCATATTACAGGAAGAAGAGACATGATTCAAGAAGTGTCTCAACAAGCATTAGATTTAAATTATGACGGGTTAATTATTGAAACGCATATTGATCCTGATAACGCATGGAGTGATGCTGCACAGCAAGTAACACCAACAACTTTAAAACAAATTTTTACAGATTTAAGAGTCAGAAAAGTTACAGATGATGAAAGTGAATTTAATCAAAAAATGGCTAAACTGAGAGCGCAAATCGATGAATTTGATGGAAAATTGCTTGAAATTTTAGGCAATAGAATGAAAGTAGCTGATAAAATTGGAGAACTTAAAAAAGAAAAAAACGTAGCTATTCTTCAGAATAAACGCTGGAATGAAATCCTAGGCAAAATGATTCTAGAAGGAGAAGAAAAAGGTTTGAGCAATGACTTTGTAATGCACATGTTCAAAGCGATTCATCAAGAGAGTATAAGTCATCAAGAGAAAGTGGTGAATAATTAAAGTTAAAGAATATTTTTTGGCATAATAATTGTATTATTGCAAAAAAATAAATATTAATTTAAATTTAAAAAAAATGAAGAAAATTATTTTATTAGCTGTACTTTTAGTTAGCTTTATGTCAAATGCTCAGTCTGACAAGATTTACAAACACAGTGGAGAAGTTGTGGAAGGGAAAGTAAAAAAAGTGGAGGAATATACAATCGTTTTTGTTTATGAAGGAGAAGAAGCAGAAAACACAATTGGAAAATACGCAATAGAAAGAATTGTTTATGGTTCAAGTGGACGTGAAGAAGAAGTAACTGAAAAGATTGTTATTAATAGTGAGAAAGATTGGGAAAAAGTAGTTATACTTGAAGATAAAGGTTATATAGCAGGATTAAAGAAAGCTGGTGAAGTAAGAGGTAAAACAGGATTAATTAACTTCCAAACAGGAAATACAGGTGATAAAAAAGCTGAAAAAAAATTAAAAATGGATGCTGCAGCTCAAGGTTGTGCTTTTATCTTGTTAACTGCTGATAAAACTACAGTTGGTGCTAGTTCAAATAGTTTAGGTGGTTCTCAAGCTATCAAAAAAGGGGTAGCATATAAATATTAAGAAATTGTATTAATACTCTATAAAAAGCTGCTTTTAAGTAGCTTTTTTTATGCTAATTTTTTACTAATAAACACTATATTTGTAACAATCAACTTTGGAAGTAATAGCGTGAAATAATTTCTGACTTTTAACTTCTAATTTCTAACTTTAAAATGACAGGAATCGTTTATAAATCCACAGGTAGTTGGTACACCATTAAGACAAATGAAGGTGGCTTTCTAGATTGCCGTATAAAGGGTAAATTTCGCATAAAAGGAATTAAAAGCACTAATCCAATTGCTGTGGGTGATATTGTAGATTATGATATTGAAAACACTACTGACGAGACTACTGGAGTAATTACAGCAATTCATGATAGGAAAAATTACATTGTAAGAAAATCAGTAAATCTTTCTAAACAAACCCACATCATTGCTTCTAATATAGATATTGTCTTTTTATTAGTAACAATAAATAATCCACCAACTACAACTAGTTTTATCGATCGTTTTTTAGTTACCGCAGAAGCTTATGGAATTGAAGCAATTTTGGTTTTTAATAAGATTGATACTTTTGATGAGGTTGCTTTAGATGAACAATTGTTTCTACAATATACTTATGAAAATATTGGATATAAATGTTTGCGTGTATCTGCAAAAGAGAATAAAGGAGTTGAAGAATTAAAAGAAATAATGTTAAATAAAGTTTCAATGTTTTCTGGTCATTCAGGAGTAGGGAAATCTACATTAGTTAATGCAATTGAGCCTTCACTTAATTTAAAAACGAAGCAAATATCAGAGTCACATTCACAAGGACAGCACACCACTACATTTGCAGAAATGTTTGATTTGTCATTTGGTGCTCAAATTATTGATACTCCTGGAATAAGAGGTTTTGGAGTTGTAGACATGGAAAGACAAGAAATAGGAGACTACTTTCCAGAATTTTTTGCATTAAAAGAGCAATGTAAATTTAATAATTGTTTGCATAAAGAAGAACCACACTGTGCAGTTAAAAATGCGCTAGAAAATGATGAGATTTCCTGGTCAAGATACAAAAGCTATTTGCAAATCTTAGAAGGTGATGACGAGCACTATAGAGCAGATGATTATGCAGAAGATAGAAAAGCAAGTGATGAAACAAGAAAATCATAATTAATTTAATGAGAGTAGTTATTCAAAGAGTTTCTGAGGCTTCTGTTATAATAGAAAATGAAAATGTTGCTAACATTCTAAACGGACTTTTAGTATTAGTTGGAATCGAACCCGATGATAATCAAGAAGACATTCATTGGCTTGCTTCAAAAATTATAAATCTTAGAATTTTTCCCGACGAGAATAAAATTATGAATTTTTCTGTTAAAGAAAGTAATGGAGAAATTATAGTGGTAAGTCAGTTTACCCTACATGCAGCAACCAAAAAAGGGAATAGACCAAGTTATATTAAAGCCGCAAAGCCAGATATAGCAATTCCTTTGTATGAAAGTTTTGTACAACAAATGGAATTAGAATTAGGAAAAAAAATACAGACAGGTCAATTTGGAGCCAATATGAAAGTATCTTTGGTTAACGATGGACCAGTTACAATAATTATTGATACAAAGAATAAAGAGTAGAAAATATGAAAATAAAAATATTGTTTTTATTACTTATAACTTTAAATGTGTTTTCGCAAAAAGATTTAAGTTCTCTTTTGATTTCTGAAGAATTAAAAGAAAAAGCAAATAGTGTAGTTAGATTTCAAAAAATAGAGGTTATAATTCAATCTCAAAAATCATATAAAGTTACTACCAAGAAAGCAATTACTGTATTAAACGAATACGGATTAAAAAATATTGAAGCAAGAGAATATTATAGTAAATCGGATAAAATAAATTCAATTGAAGCCACTATTTATGATTCATTTGGTAAAGAATTAAAAAAGATACGAAGAAAAGATTTCATAGACCATAGTGTTGCTGATGGATTTTCCATTTTATCTGACAATAGAGTCTTATATTTAGATTATACACCTACACAATATCCATTTACTATTGTATATGAAAGTGAAACGGAAAGTATAAATACTGCTTTTTTGCCATCTTGGTATCCTATAGATGATTATTATGAAAGCATTGAAAAATCAGAATTTACTATTAAATATCCTTCAGGTTTAGGTTTCAAATATAAAGAACAAAATTTTGAAAACTTTAATATAATTAAAAAAGAAGAAAATAATTTACTTATTTTTTCAGTTGAAAATCTAATGGCTCAAAAACCAGAAGATTATGCTCCAACTTTTAAAAAAACTGTGCCTAACGTAATCTTTGGTCTTGAGAAATTTTCATTAGAAGGAGTGGAAGGTGTTGGTAATTCATGGGAAGAGTTTGGTAAAGTTTACTATGATGAGTTAATTAATACTGATACAACTTTAAATCAAGAGACTATTAAAAAGATTACTGAACTGACAAAGAATGCAAAAAATCCAATTGAAAAAGCAAAAATTATATATAAATACGTTCAAGATAAAACAAGATATGTAAGTATTCAATTAGGAATTGGAGGTTGGAAACCTATGTTAGCAAAAGATGTAGATCGACTGGGTTATGGAGATTGTAAAGCATTGTCAAATTACACAAGAGTTTTACTGGACAATGTAGGTGTGAAATCATATTATACTATTATTTATGGTGATTCAAATAAAAAAGACTTAGATAAAGATTTTGTTTCTTACCAAGGTAATCATGTAATACTAACATTACCGTATAATGATAAGAATTATTTTTTAGAATGTACAAGCCAAACGAACCCTTTTGCTTTTGGAGGAGATTTTACAGATGATAGATATGCATTAATGATAAAACCTGAAGGAGGTGTTATTGTTAAGACAAATGGATTCAAAGCTACTGATAGTTATCAAAAAACTTCTGGTCATTATTCAATTGATGAAGAAGGTAATTTAAGTGCTAAGGCACAAATTAAATCAGGAGGAATTCAGTATGATAATAAAGCTTTTTTATTGAGGATAAGTGATAAGAAAGACTTACATAAACATTATAAAAACAGATTTAGTTGGATAAGTAATTTGCAAATTAAAAATTTAGTAATTAAAGACAATAGAGATACAATTGAATTTGCAGAAGATTTTGCCTTTACAGCTACTAATTATAGTAATAAAGCAGGAAATTCAATTTATTTTCCAATCAATCTTTTTAATAAAAATGAGAATATCCCAGATAAATATAGGAATCGAAAAAACGATTTTGAAATTAAAAGAGGATATTATGATGAAGATGAAATTGAAATTGAATTGCCAGATAATTACGAGATTGAATTCTTACCTGAAAGAGTTGAATTAGATACTAAGTTTGGAAATTATAAAATAAATGTTCAAAAATTAGAGAATGGAAAACTGATTTACAGTAGAATGTTGACAATAAAAAGTGGGAACTATTCTAAAGAACAATACGAACAATATAGAAAGTTTAGAGAGCTGATAGCTAAAAATGACAATTTAAAAATAGTATTAACAACAAAGAAGATATAATGAATTTAAAAGGTGTGTGCGTAATTGCTTTAATAATTTTGTTCAGTCAAAATTTATTTGCACAAAAATACGAGTTAGGTGAAGTAACAATTGACGAACTTAAAGAAGCACGTCACCCAATTGATTCTTCGGCATCAGCTGCAATTCTTTTTAAAACAGGAAAAACAGAATTTAATTTAAATAATGATGGTAATTGGACTGTAATAACGGAAGTTAAGTATAAAATTAAAATCTATAAAAAAGAAGGTTTTAATTATGCTAATAAGTCAATGCCTTATTATGTCGGTGGGTTTAGAAATGAAACTCTAAATTTTAAAAATGCAGTAACTTATAATCTCGTTGATGGTAAAGTAGAAAAAACTAAATTAAAATCAGATGGGGAATTTAAAGAAGAAATAAATAAAGACCTTAAAGTAAAAAAAATAACAATGCCTCAAGTCAAAGAAGGTTCAATTATTGAATATTCTTATACTTTAAACTCTCCTTATATAACAAGTTTAAATGATTGGTATTTCCAAGACGATATTCCTATGAACTATGTGGAATATAATGTTTATATACCAGAATATTTCAAGTATAGGAGTGTTATTTTTGGCTATGAAAAGATAAATTTAAAAGAATCAACTATATCTACTAGAAATTTTAAGGAGTTAAAATACAATTATTCAATTGAGAATGTACCGTCTCTTAAAGAAGAAGGTTATATTACAAATATAGATAATTATACTTCTATTTTAAAATATGAATTAGCTTCAATTAGTTATCCAAATCAATCTCCTAAAAGCTTTGCAGTAACTTGGGATGATGTAGTGAAAAACATTTATGATCATGAAGGTTTTGGAAATGAATTAAATAGCAAATCTTACTTTGAAGATGATTTGAAGGCTATTTTAGAAGGATTAACTTCTAGTAATGAAAAAATTAATGCAATTTTTAATTTTGTGAAGAACAGAATGACATGGAATGATTCTTATGGTGTTATTACAGATATTGGAGTAAAAAAGGCATACAAAGAAAAAACTGGTAATGTTGCAGAGATCAATTTAATGCTTACTGCTATGTTGAGATATGCTGGAGTAGAAGCAAATCCTGTTTTGCTTAGTACTAGAAGAAATGGTATAGCAATGTTCCCAAATAGAACTGCATATAACTATGTAGTTGCTGGTATAGAAGTTAAAGATAATGTGATTTTGTTAGATGCAACTAGTAAAAATGCTGTTGTAGGTTTAATGCCTTTAAGAGCAGTAAACTGGACAGGAAGAATTATAAGAGAAAGAGGAAGCTCTAATGAGATTGATCTTTTGAAAGTTCCAACTTCAAAAGATAATGTAATTATTTTAGGTGAAATAAAAGAAGATGGAAAAGTAGAAGGAAAACTTAGAAGAGTCTTGACAGATTATAATTCTTTCGTGCATAGAGAAAATTATTTAGGAATTTCTGAGGATAATTATTTAGAAAAACTAGAAAATAAACACCAAGGACTAAGTGTAGAAGAGTATAAAGTAGAGAATATAAAAGATTTAAGTAAACCTGTAATTGAATCTTATTCTTTTGTTCATGAAAATGATGTGGAAGTAATTGGTAATAAAATATATGTAAAACCATTACTGTTTTTTACATTAGAAGAAAATCCATTTAAATTAGAACAAAGAAAATATCCTGTAGATTTTTCATTTCCATTTAAAGACGCATATAATATTTCTATAAAAATTCCAGAAGGTTATGAAGTAGAATATTTACCTGAGATTGCTAATATAGCTATGGAAAATAATTATGCTACTTTTAAGTATATGGTTTCTGCAGCTAATAATAATATACAATTGATTGTTAATTTTGATATAAATAGTTTTTATATTTCTTCTGAAGCCTATCCTGCTTTAAAAGGTTTTTTTAAACTGATAGTTGAGAAACAAACAGATAGAATAATACTTAAAAAGAAAGAATAAATGAAATCTATAGTTTATAAAATATTTCTAATAGTTTTTTTTACAAATTCAACATTTGCACAGAAACATGAGTTAGGTGAAGTTACTATGGATGAGTTGAAAGAAGAAAAGTATCCAAATGATCCAAATGCAGAAGCCGCTGTATTATTTGAAAAAGGGAAAACATATTTTCAATTTGATACAAATTCTGGATTTTATATCATGACTGAGGTGGAAACAAAAATAAAGATATATTCAAAAGAAGGATTTGAATGGGCAACTAAGTCTATACCTTATTATATTGTTGGGAAAGATGAACAAAGAGTATCTTTTTCTAAAGCTGTTACTTATAATTTAGAGAATGGTAAAATTATTAAGACTAAATTAAAAAGTGATGGAGAATTTGATGAGAATTATAATAAGTTTTGGTCATTAAAGAAAATTACAATGCCAAATATAAAAGAAGGCTCAATAATTGAATTTAAATATACTATTAAATCACCAAATTATTCAATTTTTCCTACTTGGAACTTTCAGTACAAAATTCCAGTTAAATATTCTTTTTTTCAAACTTTTATTCCTGAATATTTTACTTATAATAATCAATTTAAAGGAAATTTAAATCCTTTAGTAGAGACTGATACTAAAACTAAAGTCTTTTCTGGAAGATATACTAACCAAAAAAATTCACCAGGCGGTTTTTCTTTTGATAGAGAGAGTTATGAAGTAGAATATAAAGAGTTTGTCACCTCTTATTCTTTAACAAATGTTGTGGCAATGAAAGAAGAAAAATATATAAATAATATAGAAAATTATATTTCAGCTTTACATCATGAACTTTCATCTGTTAGCATGCCAAATCAAGCTATAGAAAACTATTCCACTGATTGGGAATCTGTAGTGAATGCGATTATGAAAGATGAAGATTTTGGAAATGAACTTTTGAAAACAGATTATTTTAAAAGTGAAATAGATATTTTATTAAAAGGAGTTGTTGATCAAAATGAAAAGATTGTTTTAATTTTTGAATATGTGAAATCAATAATGAATTGGAATAAAATATACGGTTATTCATGTGATATTGGAGTTAAAAAGGCATTTAAAGATAAGGTAGGTAACGTAGCAGAAATTAATTTGATGTTAACTTCAATGTTAAGATATGCAGGTATTGAAGCGAATCCAATTTTATTAAGCACAAGATCAAATGGAATTCCTGTTTTTCCTAATAGAACTGCTTTTAATTATGTGATTTGTGGTGTAGAGCTAAAAGATAACTTGGTTTTATTAGACGGAACCAGTAAATTATCTTTACCAGACATTTTACCAGTGAGAGATTTAAATTGGTTTGGCAGAATTATTAGAAAAAATGGATCGTCTACCATTGTTAATTTAATGCCTAAAGCAAAGTCTATTTCAAATATTGTTATGTTATGCGAAATAGATAAACAAGGAGAAATTACTGGTAAAGTTAGAAAACAAATTTCAGACTATTATGCACTAGAATTTAGAGAAGAATATCTTAATATTGATAAAGAAAATTATTTAGAAATATTGGAAAACACTTTATCAGGACCTAATATAACGGATTATAAAATTGAAAATTCTAACGATTTATATAAAAAAATCATTGAAACATTCAGTTTTACAGATAAAAAGTGTGTTGAATTCATTGGAAACAAAATTTATTTTTCACCCATTTTGTTTTATCAATTAAAAGAGACTCCATTTGATACAGAAGATAGGAAATATCCAATTGATTTTAATTTTCCATTTAAAGATTCTTATATTTTTACTATAAAAATCCCAAGTGAATATGAAGTTGAATTTGTGCCAGAAGCAGCAAATTTAATGATGGAGAATAATTATGGAAACTTCAATTATAAAATTTCTCATAAAGATAACACATTGCAATTAGCTGTATCATTTGAAATAAATTCTTCTATCATTCCGTCTAAAGATTATGGAGCATTAAAAAATTTCTTTAAAATGATGATTGAAAAACAAGGAGAGAAAATAATACTTAAAAAGAAAGAATAAATGAACATTAAAAACGCCCAACAAGAAGTTGATAATTGGATAAAAGAGCATGGAGTTCGTTATTTTAATGAGTTAACAAACATGGCTCAACTTACTGAAGAAGTAGGTGAAGTCGCTCGTATTATTGCTCGTCGTTATGGAGAACAATCAGAAAAAGAAAGTGATAAAAATAAAGACTTAGGAGAGGAATTAGCAGATGTAGTTTTTGTAGTACTATGCTTAGCTAATCAAACAGGTGTAGATTTACAAGCAGCTTTTGATAAAAAAATGGATTTAAAAACAAAAAGAGATCATGATCGTCATCATAACAACGAAAAATTAAAATAGATTGAACCAATTTAATTATCTGCACTTGTTTTTTTATTAATAAGGATTTAAAAGTATTACAAAATAATGAATTTAGCTCTTCATAAGTCAAAAATTGAAAATAGATTAAGTATTCCAGTTACAGGTTCTAAATCTGAAACCAATCGTTTGTTGTTATTACAAGCTTTATATCCAAATATTAGATTAGAAAATACTTCAAAATCAGATGATTCAGATGCTATGCAAATGGCTTTAGATTCAAAATCTAGTTTGATTGATATACATCATGCAGGAACTGCAATGCGATTTTTAACAGCTTATTTTTCGGTTCAAGAAAACAAAGAAACAGTTTTGACGGGTTCTTCTCGTATGAAAGAACGTCCAATTAAAATTTTAGTTGAAGCATTACAACAATTAGGAATCGAAATTTCTTATGAAGAAAATGAAGGTTTTCCACCTATTAAGATTATAGGAAAAAAAATCTCTAAAAACAAGATAACTTTAAAAGCAAATGTAAGTAGTCAATATATATCAGCATTACTTTTAATCGCTCCAAAACTCGAAAATGGTTTAGAACTCACTTTAGAAGGAGAAATCACATCAATTCCATATATAAAAATGACCTTAGCTTTGCTAAATGACCTTGGTATTGAGACTTCTTTTGAGAATAATAAAATTATTGTTTGCCATACAGAATTTGTTCAAGAAACTCAATTAACAATTGAATCAGATTGGTCGTCAGCTTCTTATTTTTATTCTATAATTGCTTTGTCAGAAACAGGTACACAAATCACACTCTCCAGTTATAAACAAAATAGTTTACAAGGAGATTCTGCTTTAGTTACTATTTTTAAAGACTTTGGAGTTGAAACCACTTTTAATGATAATAATTCAATCACTCTTTCTAAAAAAAATGATTTTAAGCTCGAAACATTAAACTTCGAACTTAATAATTGTCCAGATATTGCTCAAACTATTGCAGTTGCTTGTTTTGGTTTGGGAATTGGGTGCAATTTAACAGGTTTGCATACGTTGAAAATCAAGGAAACAGACAGACTTGAAGCATTAAAAACAGAACTTATAAAATTAGGAGCTTCAATTTCAGTTACAAATGATAGCCTTATTTTAGAAAAATCTAATCAAATTAAAGAAAATATAAGCATTGCAACTTATCAAGATCATAGAATGGCAATGGCATTTGCACCGTTAGCTTTGAAAGTTTCAATAACTATTAATGAAGCTGAAGTAGTTTCAAAATCTTTTCCCACGTTTTGGAAAGATTTAAAAGCAATTGGTTTTGAAATTGAAGAAATTAAGTAAAAAAGTTTTTTAAAAATAAACTGCTTTTTACTTGACAACGCCTATTTCACAATCGTATATTTGCAACCGTTTTTAGTGGAAGCTATGTCTTACTGCTAAAATCTTAATACTTAATACTTATATATGAAATTATCTCATTTTAGTTTTAATCTACCAGAAGAATTACTAGCCGAATTTCCAGCAGAAAACAGAGACGAATCTCGTTTAATGGTTGTAAATAGAAAAACAGGAACTATCGAGCATAAAATGTTTAAAGATGTTATCGATTATTTCGATGATGGTGATGTAATGGTATTAAACAATACAAAAGTATTTCCAGCTCGTTTATATGGTAATAAAGAAAAAACAGGAGCACGTATCGAAGTTTTCTTATTAAGAGAATTAAATGCAGAACAACGTTTATGGGATGTTTTAGTAGATCCAGCTCGTAAAATTCGTATTGGAAACAAATTGTATTTTGGAGATGACGATTCATTAGTGGCAGAAGTTATCGATAATACTACTTCACGTGGAAGAACATTACGTTTCTTATATGATGGTTCTTACGAAGAATTTAGAGAAAAATTAGTGGAATTAGGTGAAACACCAATACCTAAATATATTAACAGAGAAGTAACACCTGAAGATGCGGAACGTTACCAAACTATATATGCAAAAGAAGAAGGAGCTGTAGCTGCACCTACTGCTGGGCTTCACTTTTCTAAGCATTTATTAAAACGTTTAGAGATTAAAGGTATTGATTTTGCTGAAGTAACATTACATGTAGGTTTAGGTACTTTTAATCCAGTTGAAGTTGAAGATTTATCAAAACACAAAATGGATTCTGAAGAAATGATTATTAGCCAAGAAGCTTGTGATATTGTTAACACAGCAAAAATTAAAAAGAAAAGAGTTTGCTGCGTTGGAACAACTTCAATGAGAGCTATGGAAAGTTCAGTTTCTTCTCAAAGAACATTAAATCCTTTTGTGGGTTGGACTAATAAATTTATTTATCCTCCTTATGATTTTAGTATTGCAAATTGTATGATTACAAACTTTCATACCCCAAAATCAACATTACTAATGATGGTTTCAGCTTTTTGTGGTCATGATTTAATGAAAAAAGCTTATGCTGAAGCAATCGAACAAAAATATAAATTCTATTCTTATGGTGATGCGATGTTAATCATCTAAAGTTTTATTATAGTAAGAAATTAAAAATCTCAATTCCGTTTTAATCGAATTGAGATTTTTTTTTGGAACGAATGGTTTGGTTTTATCTTGCTCTCCATGTACCTGCTCTCCGTTATATTTTTTAAACCTTTTGAGGTTTAAAAAAGATGCCACTGCGATCAGGGTTATTTAGGTTGCCATAAAATTCTAAGATATGACAACTCCTTTAAAAGTCGTCAAACCTATTAAACTTAAGATCATCTAACCTTTACAAAGTTTTCTGGACAGTTACTTTAATTAAGCTTATTTATAATTAAATTATCTTTACCATTAGTCAAGTTTTATTTACTACGAATGAATTTGGGTGACAAGCATATAAACTTTTAAACCTTTATACTTTTAAACCTTTAAACTTTTCAATACTTTTACAGTCAAATAAAAAACAATGAATTTTCAAAATACAAGAGAATTTGCTCAAGAATTAGACCGTCAAGACGAATTAGCTAAATATAGAGATGAATTTATTTTTCCTAAAGTAAATGGAAAAGATGTAATTTATTTTACAGGAAATTCCTTAGGACTTCAATCAAAAGCTTCAAGAAAATATGTAGATGAAGTAATGCAAGATTGGGCTAATTTAGCAGTGGAAGGTCATTTTTATGCCGATAAACCTTGGTGGGATTATCACGAACGTTTTTGTCAACCTTTAAGTGAAATTGTAGGTGCAAAGCCTATAGAAGTTGGTGTAATGAATACATTAACAGTAAATCTTCACTTACTAATGGTTTCTTTCTATCGACCTTCTGCAAAGAAATTCAAAATCATTTGTGAGGAAAAAGCATTTCCTTCTGATCAATACATGTTTCAGTCTCAAGTAGATTTTCATTCAAAAAACATTGGGTTTAACCCAAAAGAAGCTATTGTAGAAATTAAACGTAGAGAAGGAGAGCATAATATAAGATTAGAAGATGTACTTTCAAAAATTGAAGAAGTTGGTAATGAATTAGCTTTAGTACTTATAGGAGGCGTAAATTATTACACAGGACAAGTTTTTGACATAAAGACTATAACATCAGCTGGTCAGAAAGTAGGAGCTTATGTAGGTTGGGATTTAGCACATGCTGCTGGAAATATTGAACTGAAATTAAACGAATGGAATGTTGATTTTGCAGCTTGGTGTAGTTATAAATACATGAATTCTGGTCCAGGAAATATTTCTGGTTATTTTGTGCATGAAAAACATCACAATGATGAAACATTATCCCGTTTTGCAGGTTGGTGGGGACACAATAAGGAAAGACGTTTTTTAATGGAGCCTAATTTTGACCCAACAAGAAGTGCAGATGGCTGGCAAATAAGTAATTTACCTATTTTAGCTCTAGCTCCATATTTAGCATCAGTTCACATGTTTGCAGAAATTGGAATGCAAAAGCTAATTAAAAAGCGTAATTTAATTACTAGTTATTTAGAATATATTCTTCATGAAATTGATGCTGAAATTGAAGGAACAGAATTTGAAATTATTACTCCTTCAAACAATTCTGGAGTTTTGGAAGAAAGAGCTTGTCAATTATCAGTGTACTTACATGGACAAGGAAAAGCATTATTTGATTATCTCATGAAAAATGGCGTTATAACCGATTGGAGAGAGCCAAATGTAATTCGTTTAGCACCAGTTCCATTATATTCTTCTTTCGAAGATATGTATGAATTTGGACAAATATTAAAAAGAGGGATAATTAGATAGTTATATTAATAGATAATTAGAAGTTTCAAACATTTACATAATTGAAATATGCACAGATACAAAGATTTAGAGATTTGGAAATTAAGTAGAAAGTTTTGTGTTTCAATCTATGCACAAACGTTCAATTTTCCAGAATCTGAAAAATTTGGTTTGGTAAGCCAGTTAAGACGTGCTTCAGTTTCTGTGCCTTCAAATATTTCAGAGGGTTGCTCTAGAAAATCTAATAAAGATTTTTCTAGATTTCTTGAAATTGCCATCGGTTCACGTTATGAAATCGAAACGCAAATTTTAATTGCTACTGATTTAGATTTTATTAATAAAGAAATTTCAATTGTAATATTAACTGAATTGAATAAAATTATACAAATGACTTCAAAATTTAAATCAACATTAAAAGAATAACCTTCTTTCGAACTCTAGTTGGGTTCCAATAATCAAATAATCGAAAAATCAATAAATGACCAAACAACAAATCATAGAAAAATTTGATCCTAGTCAACCAGGATTAGCAGATGCGACCATTTTTGGGTTACCATTTACTGCAGAGCAAAGTGAAATTATTGTAATTCCTGTGCCTTGGGAAGTTACTGTTAGTTATGGAGCAGGAGCTTCAGAAGGACCAGCAGCTATTTTAGATGCTTCTTTTCAAATAGATTTATTACATCAAGATTTTCCAGAGTTATGGAAATTAGGTATCTATTTAGATGAAGCTCCAGTGCATTGGGCTAAGAATTCTGAAAAATATAAAGGACTAGCACAACCTATCATTGAAGCTTTAGAAAATGGAGAAGAAATAGCTACTTTCCCAGCTTTGCAAACAGATTTAGATAAAATAAATAAAGTTTGTCGTGAATTACATACAGAGGTAAAAGAACGTGTTCAATATTGGATGGCAAAAGGGAAAAAAGTGGTTCTTTTAGGAGGAGATCATTCTACACCTTTAGGATATTATGAAGCATTAGCTTCGCAATATGAGAGCTTTGGTATTTTACATTTAGATGCTCATATGGATTTACGTATTGCTTATGAAGGTTTTACCTATTCGCATGCTTCTATAATGTATAATGCGTTGCAGTTGCCACAAATTTCAAAAATTGTTCAAGTTGGTATTCGTGATTTTTGCGAACAAGAAGTTGATGTTATAAACAAAGAAAATGGAAGAGTGTTGGTTCACACCGATTTAGATTTGAAAAAACAATTGTTCGAAGGAAATACTTGGCAACATTTATGTGATACTATTATCAATTCATTACCAAGAAAAGTTTGTATTTCTTTTGATATAGATGGAATGAATGCCCTATATTGTCCAAATACAGGAACACCAGTTCCAGGAGGGTTTTCTTATGAGCAAGCAGTTTATTTGTTAAATAGATTAGTAGAATCAGGCAAAGAAATAATTGGTTTCGATTTAGTAGAAGTGGCACCAGGAGAAAATGATTGGGATGGAAATGTAGGAGCAAGAATGTTATTTCAAATGTGCGGAGTTTTTGCCAAATCACAAAAAATGGAAGTAGGAAAGAAGATTGAGTTTAAGAAATAAAAGAATACATTTTTAGAATAAAGAGGCTGTCCAAAAAATATTGGATAGCCTTATTTGTATTAAATATTTAGAGTACCTAAAATATTACATCCTTTAGTTATTAACGATTTATTTTTTGCATTAAAAGAACTAAAGAAACTAAATTACTCGTTTTTGTAAAAAATATCATTTTGAGTAAGCTACCATATATTTATTACTTATTTTTGTAGGAAGAAAAATTAATAATGCAGAATCCCAAAGAAATTGCTGTAGTAGGTGCTGGTTTAGTCGGTTCACTTTTAGCCATATATTTAAAAAGAGCAGGACATAATGTTCATGTTTACGATAGAAGTCCAGATATTAGAAAAATCCAATTTTCAGGTAGGAGTATTAATTTAGCAATGTCAAATAGAGGTTGGAAAGCCTTAAAAGACATTGGTATTGATGAAGAAATACGAAAAATTGGGTTGCCAATGGACAAGCGTGCTATTCATATGATGGATCAATCACTCAATTATCAAAAATATGGTAAAGATGGAGAATCTATTTATTCACTTTCAAGAGGTGTTTTAAATAGAAAAATGATTGATTTAGCCGAAAATGAAGGTGTTCAATTTTTCTTTGAGCATAAAGTTTGGGATGTTTCATTAAGTGAAGCTATTTTAAAGATAGGAGAAGAGGAACATGGTGTGTGGGAAGAACGTAAATATGACATTATTTTTGGTTCTGATGGTGCTTTTTCTCGTGTTAGACATAGGATGCAAAGACAAAGTATGTTTAATTATTCTCAAGAATTTTTAGAAATTGGCTACAAAGAATTAAATATTCCTGCAAATCCAGATGGAACTCATAAGTTAGATAATAGTTCATTACATATTTGGCCAAGAGGTAATTTTATGTTAATAGCTTTGCCTAATTTAGACGGAAGTTTTACTTGTACATTATTTATGCCTTTTAAAGGTGAAAATTCTTTTGAACAATTAGATTCTAAAGAGAAGTTAGTTGCTTTTTTTGCTAAACATTTTTCTTCAACTACAGAAGTAATTCCTAATTTAGTAGAAGACTTCTTTAAAAATCCAAAAAGTTATTTGGTTACCATGAAATGTTTTCCTTGGACATATAATGATACCGTTGCATTAATCGGTGATGCTTGTCATGCAATTGTTCCTTTTTATGGTCATGGCATGAATGCTGGTTTTGAAGATATTTCTATTTTGAATGAGTTAATGACAAAATATGGAGACGACTGGCAAACCATATTTACAGAATATGAAAATTCACGCAAACCAAATGCAGATGCTATTGCCGAATTATCATACAGAAATTTTATGGAAATGAGTACGAAAACGGCTGATGCTGATTTTTTGCTTCAAAAGAAAATTGAAAAATGGTTTTCTGAAAAATATCCTGAAAAATGGATTCCTTTATATAGTAGAGTTACTTTTAGTCACCAACCTTATGCAGAAGCATTAGCAGTTGGAGATAAACAAGATGCTATTATGAAAGAAATATTAGCTATTGAAAATATCGAACAAATTTGGGAAACAGAACCTGTTGAGCATCGTATTTTAAAATTGCTAGAAGAAAAATAATTTTTTCACTATCATAATAAAGATTACATTTGGTATAATACTAATCCAATTATTATGGCTGAAGCTTTATTGATACTTGTTTTGATTGTCTTATTTGTTAACTTTTTAAGTATAAAGTCTCGTAACAAACTAACCCAAGATTCACTCAATAGTTTACATGAAAAGATAAATATTTTAAGAAAAGAATTGGCATCCAAAACTATAGAGAAAGAACAACCTATTGAAAAAGTTGAAAAACCTATAATTGAACAAAAACCTATTCAACCAATCGTTGAGGAAAAACCAATACCAATTGTTCCTGAAAAAATTGAACCCGAAATTATAAAATCAATTGCCGATAAACCTATTTCTGAGAAACCAATAGAAGTAGTTGCAAAAATTGAAGGAAAACCAATTTCTCCAAAAACAGTTTATGTTCCTAAAAAATCTTGGTTTGAAACCTTTAAAGAAAATAATCCTGATTTAGAAAAATTCATTGGTGAAAACCTGATTAATAAAATAGGTATTCTAATTCTTGTTTTAGGAATTAGTTTCTTTGTAAAATTTGCCATCGACAAAGAATGGATTAATGAACCAGCTCGTGTAGGAATTGGAATTCTTTGTGGTGCATTAGTTATGGGAATTGCTCATAAACTCAAGAAAAATTATGCTGCATTTAGTTCCGTTTTAGTAGCTGGAGCAATTAGTATTTTCTATTTTACTATTTCTATTGCTTTTCATGAATACCATTTGTTTAGTCAAACGGTTGCTTTTATCATAATGGTCGTAATTACTGCATTCAGTACATTGGTTTCGGTATCTTATAACCGACAAGAATTGGCAGTTTTATCGCTCATAGGTGGTTTTGCTGTTCCTTTTATGGTAAGTACTGGTTCAGGCAATTATGTAGTATTGTTTACTTATATTGCTATTTTAAATATTGGAATTTTAGCTATAGCCTATTTTAAGAAGTGGAAAGTTGTCACTATTTTGGCTTTTGTATTCACTAGTTTGTTATTCTTGTCATGGTATATCAGAGAATTATTTGATAATAAATTACCACATGCTGGAGCATTAGCTTTTGCCACTCTTTACTATTTTATTTTTAGTATTACTGTGGTACTAAATAATATTAAAAACAAAGGAGTTTTTTCTTTAATTGAATATTTTATTTTGGTAACCAATACTTTTTTCTTCTTTGGAATAGGAATGGGAATTATTCACAATTGGGGAATTGATTTCAAAGGATTGTTTACTCTATTATTAGCAATTTACAATGTGGTTTATGCGATAATTTTATATAGAAAATTCGGATTGGATAAAAACGCAATTTATCTATTAATCGGTTTGGCACTAACATTTGTTACGCTGACGATACCAATTCAGTTTGAAGGCAATCAAATTACTATTTTCTGGGCTGTAGAAGCAGTATTGTTATTTTGGTTATCCCAAAAATCTAAAATTAGACATTTCAAATCAGGTGCTTTTATAGTTCAGGTGTTAACAATCATCAGTTTAGCTATGGATTGGTTGAAATACGATTATCCAGTTGAACCTTTGTCTGTTGTTTTAAATTCGTTATTTATTTCTGGTTTTGTAGTAAGTTTGTCTTTGTTTGTAACACATTGGCTGCTTAAAAAAGAAAAAGAAGAGACAAAAATTGTTTTGTTTACCATTTCTTTTTACAAAAATACACTTCTAGTAATTGCCATTATGATAACTTATTTGACAGGTTTTTTGGAAGTAAATTATCAATCTCAACAATTTTTACTTAATCCTGCATCTTCATTTTCATTTCCAGTCACTTATCATTTTGCTTTTGTTGCGATTTTACTGTTTTTGGCTAACCAATTTAAAAATATATTTTTTAGAAAGGTTTTATTAATTGTATGTGTAATTTCTATTTTCTCATATATAGTTAACTTCTATAGTTTACCAAATGACGAAATCATTCAAAATTTTGCTTTAAATACTAGTACTAAATATGCATTTTATTTTCATTATATCATTTTAGGTTGCTTGATTTATTTTGGATTTCAATTATTTAAATTGGCAAAATCAGAGCCTAAAATTGCAGTTTTGAATAGTAAAATAATGCCTTGGTTATTTGTTTTTGCTACAGTTTATATTTTAAGCAATGAAATTATGGTGCATAGTTTGAATTTCTCAACTGATGCTATTAATATGAAGAAAATAAATGCAGAATTGTCTAAAAAAGACTTATCAGAATATAGTTTGGTTTATGAAAAAGAATATTATGTAAGAGAAAAAGTAGACGCAATCAAAAGACAAATTATAAAAATTGGTTATCCTATTCTTTGGGGATTATTTTCTTTTGTATTCCTAATCATTGGAATAAAAAAACAATGGAAAAATTTACGAATTATAGCGCTTTCTTTATTAGGATTAACAATCTTGAAATTATTTATATATGATATTAAAAACGTTTCCGAAACTGGAAAAATAATAGCTTTTATTTTATTAGGTGTTTTGGTTCTAATTATATCATTTGTGTATCAAAAAATTAAAAAATTAGTAGTTGATGATTCCTCAAAACCAAATTCAGATGAAGAAGCTTAGTAGTTTATTTATAGTATTAATTTCTTTTTTTGGGTTTGCCCAAAATTACAAAGGTAAGATTGCTAATGTGCAACATGGTGGTTTACACCAAGTGCAACTTTCACCAGAAGTACGAGCTGCAGCAAATGAAAATCTAGATTTTTTAAGAATTTTTGATGCGAATAAAACGGAAGTACCTTATGTAATTAACGCTTTTAAAGAAGAATCAACACGATATAATTCGTTTAAGATTATTTCGAAGAACAGTATTAAAGATTCAATTACTTCTATTGTAATTCAGAATGAAACAGGAAAGAAAATTAATCAAGTCAATTTAAATATTGGCAATACAGCTTTAACAAAAAGTTATTCAATAAGCGGAAGTAATGACACTATTGAATGGTTTGGATTAATTGCTAATGAAACTTTATCTGATTTGATTGCCCAAAACGGAACAGCTTTAGAAAAGACCATCTATTTTCCTGCTAATAATTACAAGTATTTACGAATCGATTTTAATGATAAGAAATCATTACCTATAAATGTGCAAGCAATTGGTATCTATGAAAATCAGTTTCTGCCAGAAAAATTGGTAGAAATTTCGAATTTCCAATATAAAATAATTCAAAATAAAGAAAAGAAGCAAACTAAAATTGTTTTATCTGCTGATAATAAACATCAAATTGATGCAATTACATTTACTATTTCAACTGAATTTTATGCTCGTGAAGCAAGAATAATTACAAAAAGGGAAAGAAAAGTTAAGAAAAGAGTAGAATCTTATGACGAAGTTGTGGCTTATTTTGATTTGAATTCGAAAAACGAAAAAACTATTTATTTCAATTCTTTGCAAGAAAAAGAATTTACAATTGAAATAGACAATCAAGATAACCAACCTTTAGATATTTCAAACATTCAATTGTTTCAAAAACCACTTACAATTATTTCAAAATTGAAAGCCAATGAAAATTATGAAGTAGTAATCGATTCTACTTATTCAAAACCTTCTTATGATTTGGCTAATTTTATCTCAAGTTCAATAGATAATTTACCAAAAGTTAATATCGTAAATTTCCATAAAGTAGAAAATAAAGAGAAAAATTCTACTGCAAAGTCATTTTGGCAAACCTCTTTATTTATGTGGATTTGTATTATTCTTGGAGGAGGAATTGTCGCTTACTTTGCTTTTGGATTGTTGAAGGATATGAAGAATGAGTAATTCAAAAATTAATTTCAAAATAGAATACTTTCAACTGATTATTTTTCCTCCTCACGATGTACTTTCTCAAAATCAAAAGCAGGTTTGCAAATAGAAATATAGTCACAAGGAAATTCAAAAGGATTAGAATATTGTACTCTAGTATTGGCTTCAATTTTTATGGATTGACCAGCTTCTAAAATAACTGTTTCTCCTTCAATAATAAATTGCTTTTTGCCAGAAATAATATAAGTGTATTCTTCAAATTCGGGAGTTTGAAAAGGCTCACTCCAACCAGAAGGTGCAGTCATATGTGCAATAGAAATGTCTTTGTTATTGGTAGCAACCAGACCATGATGTTCTTCAATTAATTTTCCATCTGTAGTTGGAACTACAAACGGTGCTTTTTGTACGAAGTATTTTTTCATAATTATATATGGAGTAATGAAGTAATCTTTTTTAGATTGAATTTGATTTTTGCCTTTTTATTTCTTAAACATTTTCATCAAAACACCCATAGCTCCTCTAATGAAAGTAGCACTAGTTAAAACTTTAACAACTCCTTTGGTTACAGTATCTGAAGTTGACGAACCTCTACTTCTTGAAGAAGTAGTTTTCTTAGCTTCTTTTTCAACCTGTTTTTCAGCTTCTTCTTTTGCAGCTAATTCCTGAGCTTCTTCCATTTTTTTACTTAAAATTTCGTAAGCGCTTTCTCGGTCAATAATTTCATTGTATTTTTTTGCTAATTTCGATTTTGAAATAGAGTTATCAATTTCAACTTCGGTTAAAACATCCATTCTACTCATTGGAGCACGTAACATAGTTGCTGCTAATGGAGTTGGAATCCCTTTTTCATTTAAAGCAGTAACAAAAGCTTCTCCAATTCCTAAAGAAGTTAAAACTTCATCTGTTTTATAATATTCAGAAATAGGATAATTTTGTGATGTTTCTTTAATTGCTTTTCTGTCATTAGCAGTAAAAGCTCGTAAAGCATGCTGGATTTTTAAACCTAATTGTGCTAAAACACTACTAGGAACATCCATTGGGTTTTGAGTAATAAAATAAACACCAATTCCTTTGGAGCGAATTAATTTTACTATTGTTTCAATTTGATCTTGTAATGTTTTACTAGCTTGGTCAAAAATTAAATGAGCTTCATCAATAAATATAATTAATTCTGGTCGTCCTACATCACCTTGTTCAGGCATAGTATTGTAAATTTCAGCAAGTAAACTCAACATAAAAGTAGAAAAAAGTTTGGGTCTATCTTGAATATCTGTTAGACGCATGATATTTATATAACCATTTCCATTTTCATCAATTCGCATTAAATCTTCTACTTCAAATGATTTTTCACCAAAAAACAATTCTGCTCCTTGTTGTTCAAGTTCGATTATTTTTCTTAAAATAGAACCCGTAGAAGAAGTAGAAATTCGCCCATATTCTTTTTCAAATTCTTCTTTGCCTTCTTCAGTAGAGTATTGAAGTGCTTTTTTAAAGTCTTTTAAATCTAAAAGAGGAATTTTATGATCATCACAATATTTAAAAATTACTGCAACAATTCCAGATTGGGTATCGTTTAAATCTAAAATTCGAGAAAATAAAACAGGACCAAATTCAGATACAGTTGCTCTTAAACGAACTCCATTTTGTTCTGAAATAGTCATTAATTCAACCGGAAATCCTTTTGTTTCATAAGGTAAAGTGATTTTTGCATGACGCTCAGAAATAAAAGGTTTTTCTTCTCCAGGAACTGCAATTCCAGAAAAATCTCCTTTTATATCCATCATTAAAACAGGAATACCTTTGTTAGATAGTTGCTCTGATAAAATTTGAATGGTTTTGGTTTTTCCAGTTCCAGTCGCACCAGCAATTAATCCATGACGGTTTAAAGTTTTTAAAGGAATGTTTACATGTGTATTTGCAACAGGTACACCATCTAAGATAGCACCACCAAGTGTTATAAAATCTCCTTTACAAGCATAGCCTTCTGTTATATGTTTATTGAATTCTTCTGTTTTGCTCATTTTTATTTAATTTTCAATCTCAAAAATAATAAAAATAAGTTTTAGGAAGCGACTTTAATTTGTTATTTCAATTTAGTCATACCAATATTGAAATTTAATGCGTCTAAAGGTGTTCCACCATTGTTTAAAACATATCGAAAAGTAACTACATCACCAGCAGTAAAATTTTCTACTAATGTTCCTGACGAACCCCAAGTATCAGTTGTGCTTAAAACTATAGTTCCTCTAGTTGGGTAGCCAATTAAAGTGCCATTTTTATAAATACCTACTACAAATTTCCGATTACCACTAGGAATATTTTCAACTGAAAAGGCAGCATTTATCATGAAAGTACCTGCTTCATTAATCTGTATTTGTCCATTTCCAATAATGGTAAAAACAGAACTAGTTATTGAAATTACATCACTATTATTTAATGGAAAATTAGTATATGAGTTGTCTGCAGTAGAAATAACTGTATCCACTCCAGGAAAGTTTTTGTTTATTGAGATGGTAGGATTAGAAGTTCTTGAAATGTTTTCCCATCCTAAATTAGTTCTCATGTACAATGCATCATCTGAAAGGTTATAAACTACAGATCCAACAAGTGGATTTGGTATAGCTAACATTTGAACATTTGTCATTCTAGGAGGCACAAATGTTTGCTTTGTGCTGTTTAATTCTAATATCGAAGAAGGACTAGGAGCAGTTGTTCCTATACCTACTTGGGCACTTGTTAAAAAAGAATGAATGGTTAGTAGTAAAATAGCAGTTTTTTTCAACATTTTTTTTATTTTTTTTTTAATTTATTTTAACAAAGCTAAAAGCCACAAAAACTAGACTTAAGGAAGTATTATTGTTAATTAGATATTTTATGTCAATTTCATCATTAATTGAAAAACTAAAAGTCATTATTCCACTTGTACCCCAATAATCAGTTGAAGATTGTGCAGTTTCGTTTTTATTTAGTAAACCAATTAAAGTACCATTTTTAAAAACGGCAATAGAATAAGACTTTGTGCCGCTAGGCATATTGTTGACAGATAATTGAGCACCTACCATATAAATGCCATTTTCTTTTATTCTGATTTTTCCATTTGATATAATTTCATAGGTGGAAATATTTTGTGCTTGCACATGTGAGTTATCCAATGGAAAATTGTAATAGGTATTATTGGAAACGGTAAGTGAACCTCCACTTTTTTTACAAATTAGATTTGAGTTATCAGTTTCTAACATGTTTTTCCACCCGAATGAATTATAAATATATAAGGAGTTAAAAGTGGTGTTATAAACGATTGATGAAATTAATGGATTTGGAATGGCTAACATTTGTGCATTTGTCATTCTTGGAGGGACAAAAGTTTTGTCAGTACTTGATATTTCTAATAATGATGAAGAATTGGGAGTATTGGTACCAATACCTACTTGGCCAAAACAAGCATAGCTTATTAGCAAAAGCACATAAAGAGATCTCATAATAATATGGTTAAATAGCGGTGCAAATGTAAATATTTTCATTGATATGGCAATTAATAAAAATGTTAAAATGAGTTGATTGTGAAGTGTTTAAAAAAAGAAAGATTTGAATTGTTTTTCCTTACCTTTGCAGACTATTTTAATTATAATGTTAGAAAAAGAAATCCAATTAGCAGTTGATAAAGGTGAAATGTTGCCTTTAATGGAAGAATTTTATACAATTCAAGGTGAAGGATACCATACTGGAAAAGCTGCTTATTTTATAAGAATAGGTGGTTGCGATGTTGGTTGTCATTGGTGTGATGTCAAAGAAAGTTGGAATGCAGATTTGCATCCTCCAACAAGTACAGATATTATTGTTGCTAATGCAAAAAAATACTCTGAAACAGTTGTAATAACAGGAGGAGAACCTTTAACATGGGACATGTCTTTAATAACCTCTCGTTTAAAAGCGGAAGGATTAAATGTACATATTGAAACTTCTGGAGCATATCCTGTAACAGGTGATTGGGATTGGTTTTGTTTATCACCAAAAAAAATGAAATTGCCAGTCCAAGGAGCTTATGATATAGCAAATGAATTAAAAGTAATCATTTATAATAAGCATGATTTCCAATTTGCAGAAGAACAAGCATCAAAAGTAAACTCAAGAGCGGTTTTGTTTTTACAACCAGAATGGAGTAAAAAAGAAGAAATGACTCCACTTATTGTAGATTATGTAATGAATAACCCTAAATGGAGGATTTCCTTGCAGACACATAAATATTTGAATATTCCTTAAATAATAACTTAAAAAACAAAAAATGAAAAAATTAATTTTAACTGTAGTTATAATCTTAGTATCACAATTTGGAATGGCTCAAGACGCTTTTAAGGCTGATGTTTTAAAAGTTCTTAAAGCTTCTGGTTCTGGAGCACAAATGGAATTAGCCAAAGAGCAAGTAATGGGAAGTATTTCTGAAGAAAAAAGAGCTGATTTTTCTAAAGAGTTTGATGCATCATTACCGTCATTATATGATAAAATGGCAAAAGTTTACATGGAAACTTATACTCATGACGAAGTTAAACAAATGCTTAAATTCTATGAGTCTCCAGTAGGAAAAAAAATAACTGAAAAAGCAAGTGAGTTGACTAAGAAAAATATGACTGCTGCTCAAGAATGGGGTACAGAACTACAAGGCTTAATGATGAAATATATGCAATAATTATTTATTGTTATTTTTAATTAAATTCCAAAATTCAATTGAACTGTAATTGAGTTTTGGAATTTTTTCATTCAAATTTATAATGTTAACTTGGCTAAATAATCAAAATGGTTGCCTTCTTTTATCAATTCACATTTCAGTTCATTAGCAAAGCAAGCATTTTGCAAAGTATTATAATCTAAATACAACCAAGGAAAAAAATCTTCTGTTTCACCTTTATATTGAATAGTAAATGTTAATTCTCCATAATAACCTGTCGCAGGTATTTCATATGCACCATCTTCATCTTGGTCAAACATATAAATAATGTCAGAAGAATCAATTAAGATTTGCCCTTTTTCTGTTAAGAGTGATTTTAGTTTTTTTAAATGAGTTGAAATATTTGCTAAAGTTCCAAAAATTCCAGTTCCATTCATTAATAAAAGAATCGTATCATATTTTTCAGAAGTCTTAAAATCTAAAATATTCTGAACCATTGCATGTTGCAAGCCTCTCAATCTACAGGCTTCAATCGCATTAGCTGAAATATCAATTCCAGTAACGTCAAATCCCTTTTTTTGTAAATACAAGGCATGACTTCCAGCACCACAACCAATATCTAAAACCTTCCCTTTGATAATTTGTAATGCTTTTTGTTCCAATTTTGGCATATCTTTAAAATCACGAAACAAATAGGAAACACTCATTTCGTCAGCTTCACTAATTGAAGTTTCTGTAATAAGGTCTTCAGGAGAATTATTTGTTAGGTAATCCAATATTGCTTTTCCGAAAAGGTCTTTCATTTTTTAATTAAAATTTCTGATTCGAAGTTTCAAGTTGCTTACCTTTGTGATTCAACTTTAAATTTTAAACTTGAAACCTCAATTAAACGAACTAGAAAAACTAGCCAAAGATAAGCATAACGAAAACAAAAAGTATTTCGATAAGCTAAAAAAGAAGGCGCCTAAAAATTTAGATTATATAATGCAAGATTTGCATGAAGCAGAATTTAAAAAGACAGATTGCTTAGAATGTGCTAATTGTTGTAAAACTACTGGGCCTTTGTTTACTTCGGCTGATATTGAACGAATTTCAAAACATTTTAGACAAAAGCCTCAACAGTTTATAGATCAATATTTGCGGATTGATGAAGATAATGATTATGTGTTGCAAAGTCTACCATGTACTTTTCTAGAAAATGATAACAAGTGTTTCATTTATGATGTAAGGCCAAAAGCGTGTCGAGAATTTCCTCATACAGATAGGAAAAAGTTTCAACAAATTTCGGATTTAACTTTAAAGAATGTAGTTATTTGTCCAGCTGCTTATAACATTGTAGAGAAAATGAAAGAGAAATTGCCTTTATAGACTTAATTTTAGATTACTAAAATATTTTATCTATTTCTTTTACTCATAAATTAAATATTTCTTCCTCATTTCCTTAAATTCGTTTAATCCTTTTACCCAAGATGATCTAATTTCGTTTTCAGAAACTCCTTTTTCAATTTGTTCTTGTAATTTTTTGGTTCCAGCTAATTTGGTAAAAAAAGAATTAAAGAACTTCGATTTGTCTGTGGTTTGGTTGTAAGCTTTTATCAACCACTTTAACTCAAGTTGTGTTACTTTTTTAATTTGGGTTAAATCTTCTCCATAGCAAAGTTTTCCATTATACAAAGGTTCTTTTGCTCCGTTATTTGGTTTAGGTGTAAAACTAAAGTTGCTTTTTGGTAAATAAGGAGAGCCATATATTTGAAATTGCAATTCAGTTCCTCGACCTACGCTTATATTAGTGCCTTCAAAAAAACATAAACTCGCATATAAGTTAATGGATTGTGCATTAGGTAAATTAGGAGAAGGTTTTACAGGTAAATCATAAAATAGTGTTCTATTGTAATTTTGACAAGGAATTATAGTTAATCTACATTGAATGCCATTCTTTAACCATTTCTGCCCATTAATCATTTTTGCATATTCTCCTATAGTCATACCATGTAAGACAGGAATAGTGTGCATGCCTACGAAGCTATGGTGTTCTTCTTCTAAAATCGGTCCATCAATAATATTTCCATTTGGATTTGGTCTGTCTAAAATAATAAGTTGAATATTGTTTTCAGCACAAGCTTCCATAATATAATGTAAAGAAGATATATAAGTGTAAAATCGAGAACCTACATCTTGTAAATCAAAAACCAAAACATCAATATCGGTTAATTGTTCAGATTTTGGTTTTTTATTATTACCATATAAAGAAATTATAGGTAAATCAGTTTTTAAATCTTTTCCATCTTTAACTACTTCACCTGCATCAGCAGTTCCTCTAAAACCATGTTCTGGGGCAAATATTTTTTGAAGAGTTATTTGTTTTGAAATCAAAAAATCAACTACATGCATTCCATCTTTTAATATTCCAGATTGATTTGTTACAATTCCAATTTTTTTATTAATCAATAAAGGCAAGTAGGTTTCGTAATTATCAGCTCCAGTTTTAATTTCTTTTGGAGCAGGTTTTTTTAATGAAATCGTAGTTTCTAGGTTCTCTTCTTTTTTTTCTCTGTTCTTTACAGAATTTCCGCAAGAAAAAATCAATAAAACCAAGAATAAAAATGTATTTTTGAACACCAATTTACTAAGCATAAACAATTTGAATTTAGAATATTTTATAGCTAAAAGACTAGTTACTACTAAAAACGATAAAAGTAGTGTTTCTTCGCCAATTATTAAAATTGCAATAATAGCAATTGCAATAGGAGTAATAATGATGATTATTTCTATAGCTACGGGTATTGGTTTACAAAAAAAAATTCGAGAAAAAGTTTCTGCTTTTAATGGTCATGTTATTATTTCTAATCACGACGATAATCAATCGCAGGTTAGCACAGTTCCTATTTCTACCAAACAAAGTTTTTATCCAAATTTCACATTAGTTTCTGGAATTGAACATATTCAAGCTGTAGCTACAAAAGGAGCTATGATTCGTACCGAAGAAACAGTAGAAGGGATTATCTTTAAAGGAGTAGGTGAAGATTATAATTGGGATAATATAAAGGAATATATAATAGAAGGTGTTATTCCTAATTTGAATTCTAAATTAACAGATGATGTTATAATCTCTAAATATCTTGCAGAAAGACTAAATTTAAAACTGAATGATATTTGTAGAACCTATTTTATAAAAGCAGATAACCAAGGCTATAATTTAAGAAGTTTTAAAATAGTTGGAATTTTTAATTCAGGATTTCAAGAATTCGATTCTAATTTTATACTAGGAGATTTAAGGCATATTCAAAAAATTAATAAATGGAATAACGATGAAGTTGGTTCTTTTGAGGTTTTTTTAAATGATTTTTCTCAAATAGAGCAAAAGGGTAAAGAAATATATAAAGAAATTCCTCCTACATATAATAGTATAACCATTTTAGATAAATACTACAGTATTTTCGAATGGCTCAAACTTTTCGATTTTAATATAGTAGTAATACTTATAGTTATGATTATTGTTTCTACTATTAATATGATTGTAGCATTGTTAGTTCTTATTTTAGAACGTACACAAATGATTGGTATTCTAAAAGCTGTTGGTGCAAGTAATTGGAATATCAGAAAAATATTTTTATATAATGCAGCTCATTTGATAATAAGAGGACTGTTATGGGGAAATGGAATAGCTATTTCGTTTCTCTTGTTGCAAAAATATTTTGGAATTATAAAACTCGATCCAGAAAACTATTATGTTAGCGAAGCACCAGTTGATATAAATATAGGTTATATATTGTTACTTAACATTGGAACCATATTAATTTGTTTACTTGTATTACTTATTCCTTCTTATATAATTACAAAGATATCACCAGTTAAAGCGATTCGATTCGATTAGTTAATATTAAGCAGCACTTAATTTATAATTTAAGAGACTATTATTCCTGCTTTTCGTTCTATCTTTTTATTTTGGATAAAATAAAAAGGATGCCACTCCAATCAGGGCTATATTAGGAGAGAGCTATTTCAGAAGACGTAAACCGATTACTCCTTCATATGTAGTATATGTTTGATTTCTCTATTTTCTTTCATTTTTCCTCTATGTTCTTTTTTTTAAGAATGTAAGTTCTTCAAAATCAATTGAAAGAAAAAAAGATTAAAAAATAGTTATAAAAAGGTTAGGATTGTAACAAAAAGGTATTAGTTTTGCACCCGCAATGAAGCAAAGTTCTTATTACATTTTGAATAAATAACGCGAGTTATTGAGAAGACAAAAAAAAGAAAATTTTTTTTCAAAAAAGTTTGTCAGATTCAAAAAAAGGATTACTTTTGCACCCGCATTAACAGGGAAGTTCATACAAATATTGATTACGATAATGAGAGTTATCGACTGATAAAAAAAAGGGAAAAAATTTCTCAAAAAAAGTTTGTCAGAATCAAATAAAGGATTTACCTTTGCGACCCGCAAATAGGGCAACGTTCATAAAATATATTGAGGTTTAGTGATTGCGAAAAAAGATTAAAAATTTTTTCAAAAAAGCTTGCCAGATAAAAAAGAAGTTGTACTTTTGCACCCGCTTTGAGAAACAAGCGAAACATAAGAAGACACGTTCATAGACATATTGGATTGACAGCACGATTTAAATCTTCGGATTTAGATTGTAAAATTTAAGAGAGTAAAGCAAATAGAATTAAAGTTAGCTTATCGTACAAAATTAAAAATATACGATGAAGAGTTTGATCCTGGCTCAGGATGAACGCTAGCGGCAGGCCTAACACATGCAAGTCGAGGGGTAGGAGTTGCTTGCAACTTTGAGACCGGCGCACGGGTGCGTAACGCGTATGCAATCTACCTTGTACAGAGGGATAGCCCAGAGAAATTTGGATTAATACCTCATGGTATTATGAAATGGCATCATTTTATAATTAAAGTTCCAACGGTACAAGATGAGCATGCGTCCCATTAGTTAGTTGGTAAGGTAACGGCTTACCAAGACAATGATGGGTAGGGGTCCTGAGAGGGAGATCCCCCACACTGGTACTGAGACACGGACCAGACTCCTACGGGAGGCAGCAGTGAGGAATATTGGACAATGGGCGCAAGCCTGATCCAGCCATGCCGCGTGCAGGAAGACGGCCCTATGGGTTGTAAACTGCTTTTATACAGGAAGAAACATCTCTACGTGTAGAGACTTGACGGTACTGTAGGAATAAGGATCGGCTAACTCCGTGCCAGCAGCCGCGGTAATACGGAGGATCCAAGCGTTATCCGGAATCATTGGGTTTAAAGGGTCCGTAGGCGGCCTTATAAGTCAGTGGTGAAATCTCCTAGCTCAACTAGGAAACTGCCATTGATACTGTAGGGCTTGAATTTTTGTGAAGTAACTAGAATATGTAGTGTAGCGGTGAAATGCTTAGATATTACATGGAATACCAATTGCGAAGGCAGGTTACTAACAAACGATTGACGCTGATGGACGAAAGCGTGGGTAGCGAACAGGATTAGATACCCTGGTAGTCCACGCCGTAAACGATGGATACTAGCTGTTCGATTTTCGGATTGAGTGGCTAAGCGAAAGTGATAAGTATCCCACCTGGGGAGTACGCACGCAAGTGTGAAACTCAAAGGAATTGACGGGGGCCCGCACAAGCGGTGGAGCATGTGGTTTAATTCGATGATACGCGAGGAACCTTACCAGGGCTTAAATGGGAGACGACAGATTTGGAAACAGATTTTTCTTCGGACGTCTTTCAAGGTGCTGCATGGTTGTCGTCAGCTCGTGCCGTGAGGTGTCAGGTTAAGTCCTATAACGAGCGCAACCCCTGTCGTTAGTTGCCAGCGAGTGATGTCGGGAACTCTAACGAGACTGCCGGTGCAAACCGCGAGGAAGGTGGGGATGACGTCAAATCATCACGGCCCTTACGTCCTGGGCCACACACGTGCTACAATGGCCGGTACAGAGGGCAGCTACCTAGTGATAGGATGCGAATCTTTAAAACCGGTCTCAGTTCGGATCGGAGTCTGCAACTCGACTCCGTGAAGCTGGAATCGCTAGTAATCGGATATCAGCCATGATCCGGTGAATACGTTCCCGGGCCTTGTACACACCGCCCGTCAAGCCATGGAAGCTGGGGGTGCCTGAAGTCGGTGACCGTAAGGAGCTGCCTAGGGTAAAACTAGTAACTAGGGCTAAGTCGTAACAAGGTAGCCGTACCGGAAGGTGCGGCTGGAACACCTCCTTTCTAGAGAAAGATAAGGATAATTTTAAGATATTTGATTTTACTCTCGCTGTTAGTTCAAGATTTAAAGAAGCTAAAAATACAGAGTCTCGTAGCTCAGCTGGTTAGAGTACTACACTGATAATGTAGGGGTCGGCAGTTCGAGTCTGCCCGGGACTACTTATTTTAAGTTTTAAAGGAAATTCTAGAAGTTGGGATTCACAATTCATCATTCTGAATTCATAATTCTGAATTTAAATTGGGGGATTAGCTCAGCTGGCTAGAGCGCCTGCCTTGCACGCAGGAGGTCATCGGTTCGACTCCGATATTCTCCACGATTCGCTAGAAGCGAAAGAAGTTCATTGACATATTGAGAAAAGAAAATTAAAAATATAATAGAAAGCACAAATTTTGGGCAGTCTACGCAAGTGGATTGTTTATAAAAAAGTACAATAAGCAAAATAAGGGCGTATGGGGAATGCCTAGGCTCTCAGAGGCGATGAAGGACGTGATAAGCTGCGAAAAGCTACGGGGATTGGCACACACGAATTGATCCGTAGATATCCGAATGGGGCAACCCACTATGTTGAAGACATAGTACCCGATAGGGGGCAAACCCGCTGAACTGAAACATCTAAGTAGGCGGAGGAGAAGAAAACAAAAGTGATTCCGTAAGTAGTGGCGAGCGAACGCGGATTAGCCCAAACCAAAGTTGTTACGGCAATTTTGGGGTTGTAGGACTGCGATATTCTATGCGGATAGAATTAGAATAACCTGGAAAGGTTAACCAAAGAGGGTGATAGTCCCGTATAGGTAATAGAAGATATAGATAGCAGTATCCTGAGTAGCGCGGGGCACGTGAAACCCTGTGTGAATCTGGCGGGACCATCCGCTAAGGCTAAATACTCCTGAGAGACCGATAGTGAACCAGTACCGTGAGGGAAAGGTGAAAAGAACCGTGAATAACGGAGTGAAATAGATCCTGAAACCATACGCTTACAAGCGGTCGGAGCCCTTTCGTGGGGTGACGGCGTGCCTTTTGCATAATGAGCCTACGAGTTACCGTTGCTGGCAAGGATAAGTACTTCAGGTATGGATCCGTAGCGAAAGCGAGTCTGAATAGGGCGCTATAGTCAGTAATGGTAGACGCGAAACCGTGTGATCTACCCATGGGCAGGATGAAGCTTTGTTAACCCAAAGTGGAGGTCCGAACCCGTTGACGTTGAAAAGTCTTGGGATGACCTGTGGGTAGGGGTGAAAGGCCAATCAAACTCGGAAATAGCTCGTACTCCCCGAAATGCATTTAGGTGCAGCGCTGAATTAGTTATATAGAGGTAGAGCTACTGATTGGATGCGGGGGTTTCACCACCTACCAATTCCTGACAAACTCCGAATGCTATATAATGATGCTCAGCAGTGAGGGCATGGGTGCTAAGGTCCATGTCCGAGAGGGAAAGAACCCAGACCATCAGCTAAGGTCCCCAAATGTATACTAAGTTGAAAAAACGCGGTTTGTCTGCATAGACAGCTAGGATGTTGGCTTGGAAGCAGCCATTCATTTAAAGAGTGCGTAACAGCTCACTAGTCGAGCGGACGAGCATGGATAATAATCGGGCATAAGTATACTACCGAAGCTATGGACTCTAAGGAGTGGTAGGGGAGCATTCTAAACTGGGTTGAAGGTGATATGTGAGTATTGCTGGACTGTTTAGAAAAGAAAATGTAGGCATAAGTAACGATAATGCGGGCGAGAAACCCGCACACCGAAAAACTAAGGTTTCCTCAGCTATGCTAATCAGCTGAGGGTTAGTCGGGTCCTAAGGCGAATCCGAAAGGAACAGTCGATGGCCAACGGGTTAATATTCCCGTACTACTTATAGTTGTGATGGAATGACGGAGTGATGAAAGCACCGCGAACTGACGGAATAGTTCGTTGAAGTACCTAACTATATTCTCTATAGGCAAATCCGTAGAGAATGGTGAAATACGATAGTACTCGGAGTCTTCGGACAAAGGGATAGTGTGCCTAAGGGCTTCCAAGAAAAGTTTCTAAACTTAGATTATAAGTACCCGTACCGTAAACCGACACAGGTAGTTGAGGAGAGAATCCTAAGGTGCTCGAGAGATTCATGGCTAAGGAATTAGGCAAAATAGACCTGTAACTTCGGGAGAAAGGTCGCCCCGAGCAATCGGGGCCGCAGTGAAAAGGTCCAGGCGACTGTTTATCAAAAACACAGGGCTCTGCAAAATCGTAAGATGAAGTATAGGGCCTGACACCTGCCCGGTGCTGGAAGGTTAAGAGGAGATGTTATCTTCGGAGAAGCATTGAATTGAAGCCCCAGTAAACGGCGGCCGTAACTATAACGGTCCTAAGGTAGCGAAATTCCTTGTCGGGTAAGTTCCGACCTGCACGAATGGTGTAACGATCTGGACACTGTCTCAGCCATGAGCTCGGTGAAATTGTAGTATCGGTGAAGATGCCGATTACCCGCAGTGGGACGAAAAGACCCTGTGCACCTTTACTATAGCTTAATATTGACCTTGGACACGTGATGTGTAGGATAGGTGGGAGACTATGAAGTGGCGTCGCTAGGCGTTGTGGAGTCATTGTTGAAATACCACCCTTTGCTTGTCTGAGGCCTAACCCCGCGATTGTGGGGGACATTGTTTGGTGGGTAGTTTGACTGGGGTGGTCGCCTCCAAAAGAGTAACGGAGGCTTCTAAAGGTTCCCTCAGCACGCTTGGTAACCGTGCGTAGAGTGCAATGGTATAAGGGAGCTTGACTGAGAGACATACAGGTCGATCAGGTACGAAAGTAGAGCATAGTGATCCGGTGGTTCCGCATGGAAGGGCCATCGCTCAAAGGATAAAAGGTACGCCGGGGATAACAGGCTGATCTCCCCCAAGAGCTCATATCGACGGGGGGGTTTGGCACCTCGATGTCGGCTCGTCACATCCTGGGGCTGGAGAAGGTCCCAAGGGTTGGGCTGTTCGCCCATTAAAGTGGCACGCGAGCTGGGTTCAGAACGTCGTGAGACAGTTCGGTCTCTATCTACTGTGGGCGTTAGAAATTTGAGTGGATCTGATTCTAGTACGAGAGGACCGAATTGGACAAACCTCTGGTGTATCTGTTGTTCCGCCAGGAGCACTGCAGAGTAGCTACGTTTGGAAGGGATAAGCGCTGAAAGCATATAAGCGCGAAACCCACCACAAGATGAGATTTCTTTTAAGGGTCCTAGAAGATGACTAGGTTGATAGGCTATAGATGTAAAGGCAGTAATGTCATAGTCGAGTAGTACTAATAACCCGTAAGCTTATGTACGTCATCCCGAGTCGCAAGACTCGGGAAGAAACTTTCTATATTAATTATTTTCTTGTCTCAGTATGTTAAGATATTTGCAACGAAGTTGCAGTCTTAAAGACGAAAGTCCAAAGTTAAAAAGGAAACTTTAGACTTTATGACAATCGACTTTAGACTTAAAACTTAAGGTGATTATTGCGTCGGGGCTCACCTCTTCCCATTCCGAACAGAGAAGTTAAGCCCGACTGCGCAGATGGTACTGCAATCTTGTGGGAGAGTATGTCGTCGCCTTTCTTTTAAAAACCCTCATCATTTAATTGATGAGGGTTTTTTGTTTTAATATTAATGTTGTCTTGCCCTAAAATGGAAGTACAAAAACTATATTATTCTAAAGAGGAAAAGTAATTTTGGAATTAAATAAATCTAGTTAATTGGTAAGTCTTGATAGATAAAAAATATAATCAATGATTATTGTTTTTGTAATATTCGCAATCAATGTTTATTGGGCAAAGATTACATTTTGGGTTTATTGGTCTACAAATTTCTCTACCTAAAAATGAAAATGCCATGCCTATATCATTCCAAATTTCATATGGAAGTTCCTGCATTAATATTTTTTCAATTTTGTTACCATTTTTGTATTTTGGAGTTAATCCAATTCTTGGAACTACTCTTATTACATGTAAATCAACAATTATTCCTTCAGCTTGCATCTTATTTTCTCTTAAAATTACATTTGCTGATTTTCTTCCAATTCCTTTTAAGTTTATTAAATCTTTTAATTTATTTGGAATATTTTCATTTGATTTTAAAATAGTTGCGGTTTCTAGTATCCAATTGGCTTTACTCTTAAAGTTTTTAACTTTTGATATATAGGTTGTTATTTCTTCAATTGATGATTTGGAAAGAGAATCTATATCAGGATATTTTTTAAAGAATGGAATTGTTACTTTATTTATGTTAGTATCTGAATCTTGTGCAGATAAAATTACCATAATTAAAAGTTGATATAAATTTTGATAAAGTAATGGATGCTTTTTACTCTTATACTTTTTAATTATGGGTTCAAGATTTTCTTTCCAATTATTGAATAGCATTTTTATTTAAAAGTAATAAAAAAAGAGCCCAATTTTAAAATTGAGCTCTTTTATATGCTTATTTTACTATTAATTACTTTGTTAAGCCTCTTGAAATTACAATTCTTTGTATTTCTGATGTTCCTTCATAAATTTGAGTGATCTTTGCATCACGCATCATTCTTTCTACATGATATTCATTTACATAACCATTACCTCCATGTATTTGCACAGCTTCAATTGTAGTATTCATTGCTGTTTCTGAAGCGAATAATTTTGCCATAGCACCAGAATGAGAAATATCTTCTCCATTATCTTTTTCAAAAGCAGCTTTAAAACATAACATTCTAGCTGCAGTAATTTGAACATGCATATCTGCCAATTTAAATGCAATTGCTTGATGTTGAATAATTGGTTTTTTAAATGCTATTCTTTCTTGAGCATATTTTAATGCTAATTCGTAAGCACCTTGAGCTATACCCAAAGCCTGTGAGGCAATTCCTATTCTTCCTCCGTTTAATACTGCCATAGCAAAATTAAACCCGAAACCATCAGCCCCTATTCTGTTTTCTTTAGGAACTTTTACATCAGAAAACATTAATGAATGTGTATCTGATCCTCTAATTCCCATCTTTTTTTCTTTTGGTCCAATTGAAAAACCTTCCCATCCTTTTTCTACTAAAAATGCATTGATTCCTTTATGGCCTTTTTCAATATCAGTTTGCGCAATGACTACATATGTTGATGCTGTACCACCATTTGTAATCCAGTTTTTTGTACCATTCAATAAGTAATAATCTCCTTTATCAATAGCAGTAGTTTTCTGAGAAGTTGCATCTGAGCCAGCTTCTGGTTCAGATAGACAAAATGCTCCTATTACTTCTCCTTTTGCTAATGGAACTAAATATTTTTGTTTTTGCTCTTCATTACAATATTTTTCTATTCCTGCACAAACCAAAGAATTGTTTACAGACATAATTACTGCAGCTGATGCATCGATTTTTGCAATTTCTTCCATTGCAAGTACATAAGATACGCTGTCTAAACCAGCACCTCCATATTTTGGATCTACCATCATTCCTAAAAAGCCAAGTTCTGCCATCATTTTTACTTGCTCTGTTGGAAAAATTGAGTGTTCGTCTCTTTCAATAACTCCAGGTAATAATTCAGTTTGAGCGAAATCTCTCGCAGCTTGTTGAATCATTATTTGTTCTTCGGTTAGTTTAAAATCCATATTATTTGATATACTATTTAATTATTTTTAATTTCGCATCAAATGTAGGTATTTATTGCTTATTTTTCAATAACTATTTGTAATTTTAACCCATGTTTAAAGAAAACTACAACGTTATCGGTGTGATGTCTGGTACTTCGCTTGACGGAGTTGATTTGGCTTATATTTCTTTTCGAAAAAGGGACAATTGGAGTTTTCAAATTCTTAACTGCGAAACTATTCCTTATACTAACGAGTGGTTGGGAAAACTTATGGGAGCCATTAATTTGTCTGTAGAGAATTTGGCTACTATTAATGAAGAATACACTACTTTATTAAGCACTATAATTTTAGAGTTTATTGCTAAATACAAAATAGAGGCTATTGATGCAGTTTGTAGTCATGGACATACTATTTTACACCAACCAGAAAAAGGTTATACTTTACAAATTGGTAATTTGCGAAAAATAGCTTCACTTTTAAATTTGCCAGTTGTGTGTGATTTTAGAGTACAAGATGTCGATTTTGGTGGTCAAGGAGCACCTCTTGTACCTATTGGAGATCGATTACTTTTTTCTGAATATAACTATTGTTTAAATTTAGGTGGTTTTTCTAATATATCATTTGAACAAGGAAATTGTAGACTTGCTTATGACATTTCTCCAGTAAATACAGTTTTGAATTTTTATTCTAATAAATTAGGATTTGCTTATGATGATAAAGGGAATATTTCAAAAACAGGTAATGTAAATAAAGATTTGTTTAATGAATTAAATGCATTAGTTTATTACAGTCAAGATTTTCCAAAGTCATTAGGAATGGAGTTTGTTAATGAGATTATTTTTCCAATAATAAATTCTTATGCAATTTCTGTTGAAGGCATACTTAGAACTTTTGTAGAACATATTGCTTATCAAATTGGTCTTTCTCTTTCTCATGATGCTAAAAATATGCTAATCACGGGTGGTGGTTCATATAATGATTTTTTATTGGAAAGAATTAGATATTATTTACCAAATGTTGACTTGATTATACCAAGTGACAACATTATTCAATTTAAAGAAGCTTTAATATTCGGTTTTTTAGGTGTTCTGAAATTAAGAGATGAGATTAATGTATTGGCTTCAGTAACTGGAGCTAAATTTGACCATTCTTCTGGAGTGGTTTATGCTTCTTAATTTGAAATGAATTGTATCACTTTTTCTTCCAATTCTGTACTCTTTAAATTATGACCTAAGCCTTCAGTTAAAATTAATTTACTATTTCTCCAGTTTTTATTTAATTCAATTGAATATTTTGGATTTGTATCCTTGTCTTTTTTATCATGTATTATTAAACAATTTTTATCCATTTCTAAAGCAAATTTTGATGAAGAAAAATAACTTGGTTCATACCCTAAAAAATCAGCAAAACTTTTCATGATTGTTTGTGTTGATTTTGTTGATAAACTTAATATATTTCTGTAGAAATCAAAAAAATCTTTTGCTTCACCAGGTGCACCCATAATAACAACATTTTTAACATTTGAACTGTTTTTTTTATTTTCATACAACCAAAATGTTGTTGCAAAACCCCCTATTGAATGACTAATTATACTTTCTATATCATTGTTTTTTATTATCATAAGATCAATTATTTTACTATATAAAACAAGATTAAGCATTTTTCCTGTTGATAGGCCATGAGCAGGAGCATCAAAAGCATAAACTGTAAAGTCATTTTTTAATAAAGTTTTTATATATGATTTCCATCTAAAAGTATGACTAGCCCAGCCATGTATTAGTAACACTTTTTTTGAGCCATTTCCCCATTTGTATGTTTGTATAGTAATGTTGTCATGCATTATAATTGAAGATTTCCCTTTTTCTAAAAAATCTAATTGATGTTTTTCTAATGGTTTTGTCATAGGATTGCAAAATAATTCAAACCCTTTTTTTTCCAGAAGTTTTGAGTTTAAAATTGCAAGAGTGTTAAAATATAATCCTATTGATTTTTGAGTGATTTTTATTATTAATTTTTTCATACTATAGATACCAATCGGTATTTTTTAAGTTAAATTTTTTTATAAAATGATTTTTTCTTCAATGTATTTTCTTAAAAAATTAGAGACAATATTTATATCCTTACTATTATTGTTAAGATTACTCATCATTATCGAACCTTCAATAGATGCTATAAATAATATTGCGAAGTTCTCTTCATTTAAATTTGGGTCAATTTGGTTATGTTTTTTACCATTAGTAATAATTTTTATTACACTATCTTTTAAATATTTAATGCCAATTCGTCCTTTGTCTTTTAAAGGAGAGTTTGTGTTGTCAAATTCAATAGCAACATTGAGTATAGGGCAACCACCTTTTATAAATGGATGAGTTATATACGTTTCAAAAAAATCTAAAATCGCAAATAGTTTGTTTTTTGAATTGTTTTCTTTTTTTATTTTTAAAAGTAATGTTTTTGTTATTTGTTTAAACATGTTTTCAAATGCTTCCATTTCTAAAACATCTTTGTTTTCAAAATGTTTATAAATAGCGCCTTTTGTAAAACCAGTTGCATTTGTAATATCACTTAAAGAAGTTGTTTTATATCCTTTTGTATTAAAGAGTATACTAGATTCTTTGATGATTTTTTCTTTTGTATATTGTGGTTTTCTCATATGTAAAGATACCAATTGGTATCTAAATAAAAAAATTTTATGTATTTTTTTTATTTATTAATGTGATATTATACAATGTGAAGAAATTGTTAAATAATAAAGTATTTAAAAATATTAGCAGGAAAAAAGCAATTAAAAAAAAGGAAAAACTTAAATTTGTCTAACAATTTTAATATCATAATGAAAGATTTACTTAAGAAATTCGAAAATAAAGAGCCAGAAATAATATTTAATTGGAAAGATCCAGAAACTGAGGCAGAAGGATGGACAGTAATAAACTCTTTAAGAGGAGGTGCAGCAGGAGGAGGAACTAGAATGCGTAAAGGGTTGGATATGAATGAAGTACTTTCTTTAGCAAAAACAATGGAAGTTAAGTTTTCAGTATCTGGTCCAGCAATTGGAGGAGCAAAATCAGGAATTAATTTTGATCCAAATGACCCTCGTAAAAAAGGGGTTTTAGAAAGATGGTACAAAGCTGTTTCACCATTATTAAAAAATTATTATGGTACAGGTGGTGATTTAAATGTTGATGAAATTCATGAGGTTATTCCAATGACAGAAGATTGTGGTGTTTGGCATCCACAAGAAGGTGTTTTTAATGGTCATTTTAAACCAACTGAAGCTGATAAAATTAATAGAATAGGACAATTAAGACAAGGCGTTATAAAGGTAATTGAAAATCCTGATTTTTCCCCTAATGTTAATAGAAAATACACTGTTGCAGATATGATTACTGGATATGGTGTTGCAGAAGCTGTGCGACATTATTATACTATTTTTGGTGGTGACGTGAAAGGGAAAAAAGCTATTGTACAAGGATTTGGTAATGTTGGTTCTGCAGCTGCTTTTTATTTAGCAGAAATGGGAGTTAAGATTGTTGGTATAATAGATAGAGATGGAGGTTTAATTAATGAGCAAGGGTTTTCTTTTGAAGAGATTAAAACTTTTTTCTTAAATAAAGATGGGAATAAATTAGTGGCTTCCAATATGATTCCTTTTGAGGAAATTAATGAGAAAATTTGGTCTATTGAAGCTCAAATTTTTGCTCCTTGTGCAGCTTCTCGATTGGTTACTAAATCTCAAGTTGATAAAATGATTGCTTCTGGTTTAGAAGTTATTTCTAGTGGTGCCAATGTGCCTTTTGCTGATAAAGAAATTTTCTTCGGCTCAATCATGGAAGAAACAGATTCTAAAGTAAGCCTTATTCCTGATTTTATTGCTAATTGTGGAATGGCTAGAGTTTTTGCTTATTTTATGGAGAAAAAAGTGCAAATGACCGATGATGCTATTTTCTCTGATACTTCAAATATTATAAAAAATGCTATTCAAAAAGTATATGATGCTAGTACTGATAAAAAAAATATAAGTGCTAGAGCTTTTGAAATTGCATTAAAACAGTTAATCTAAATTTAACCCAAAACTAACTTAATAAAAATGGAAATTTTACTTATAGTAATATTTGTTCTTGGCTATTTAGGAATAGCTATGGAGCATTCTATAAAAATAGATAAATTAATTCCTGCGCTTGCTATGATGGCTATTTTGTGGGCGTTAATAGCAGTAAATCACCTAGAAGTTTTTGATATTGTACCTGGAGTAGGTAAAGAATCACATCATCTTGAAGGTGTTTTACTACATCATCTAGGAAAAACTGCTGAAATTCTTGTTTTCTTAATGGGAGCAATGACAATAGTTGAAATTATTGATTATTTTGATGGTTTTTCTACAATTAAATCTTTTGTAAAGACAAAGAGTAAATCAAAGCTATTATGGTTGTTTACAACTCTAGCTTTTGTTTTGTCTGCAATTATAGATAATCTTACTGCAACTATTGTGTTGATAACCATATTGCAGAAAATTGTGAAAGAGAAAGATACCCGTTTGTGGTTTGCTGGATTAATAGTTATTGCAGCAAATGCTGGAGGAGCTTGGTCTCCTATTGGAGATGTAACTACAACTATGTTATGGATTGCTAACAAAGTTTCAGCTTCACAATTAATAGAACATGTTTTAATCCCTTCTATTATATGCTATGCAGTGCCAACATTCATTGCGTCAAGAATGAAAATTTTTAAAGGATTTATTGAGGCAGATTCTAATGATGATGCTCCTTCTCCAAAGTATAGTAGCTTAATTTTTTATTTAGGATTAGGCTCTATTTTATTTGTGCCAGTTTTTAAAACTTTTACCCATTTACCACCTTATATGGGAATGATGCTCTCTTTAGCAATTGTTGCAGCTGTTGCTGAATTTCTTAGTAATAGAAAATTCAGTATGGGAAATGCAACTTCTGGTGATGGTTCAGTTGTGCATCATAGTCCAGTTCATAAATCATTATCAAAAATTGAAATGCCAAGTATATTATTTTTCTTAGGTATTTTAATGGCGGTAGCAGCTTTAGAATCTTTAGGGATGTTATTTGATTTTGCCGGGATATTAGAGGATAAAGTTCCTTATTTAGGAACAGAACATGCTTCAACAAAAATTTCAGATTTGGTAGTTTTATTGTTAGGTGCTGGATCAGCAATTATAGATAATGTACCATTAGTAGCTGCTAGTATTGGGATGTTTCAAATAGGAATGGATGAACCAGCATGGCATTTTATAGCTTATGCAGCGGGAACAGGTGGTAGTATGTTGATTATAGGTTCTGCGGCTGGAGTTGTAGCAATGGGAATGGAAAAAATTGATTTTATTTGGTATTTAAAGAAGATAGGTTGGTTAGCATTGGCTGGTTTTTTATCAGGTGCTATAGCTTTTGTTATATTAAGAGATTTTCTTTTAAACGTATCTCATTAAAATTATAATTTTTAATTAATTTTACCGTTATTACTAAATAAAATAATAAGTATGAGCATATTTCTTCAAGTGGATAGTTTAGCAGTTGCAAATGAAGCTTTATTAGAGGATCAACCAATAGAAAAAACCCTTTCAATCTGGAATTTATTAACAAGTGGTGGTGTAGGTGGTATTTCCATAATGGTCGTTTTATTTATCTTATTGTTTTTTGCATTGTTTCTTTATTTCGAAAGATTAATGGCAATTAATAAAGCTAGTAAAATAGATGCTAGTTTTATGAATAATATTAAAATGAATATTACAACGGGTAAGATTGATGCAGCAAAAATGCTTTGTGCACAAACAAATTCTCCTGTTGCAAGATTAATTGAAAAAGGGATTTCTCGTATTGGCAAACCTCTGGAAGATATTAATACAGCTATTGAGAATGCTGGGAATTTAGAGTTGTATAAATTAGAGAAAAATACCAGTATGCTTGCTACCATTTCTGGAGCAGGACCAATGATTGGTTTTCTTGGTACCGTTGTTGGTATGATTCTTGCTTTCCATAAAATGGCAAGTGGCGGTGGACAAATAGAAGTAGGTTCACTTGCTGAAGGAATCTATACAGCAATGACAACTACCGTAGTAGGATTAGTTGTAGGTATTATTGCTTATATTGGTTATAATCATTTAGTTGTTAAAACAAATAAGGTTGTTAATCAAATGGAAGCAAATGCAGTCGATTTCTTGGACTTACTAAATGAACCAGTATAATGAAGTTAGGAAAAACAAGAAATAAAGTTTCTACAGAGTTCAATATGTCATCCATGACAGATATTGTATTCTTGTTATTGATTTTTTTCATGATAACTTCAACAATGGTGACTACTAATGCCTTGGATTTGGTATTACCAAAAGGTAAAGGTAAAACAGATAGTAATAAAAGTATTTCAGTTAGTATTGATAAAGAGTTGTCTTTTTTTATTGATAAAGATAAGATTGATGAAACTCAGTTGGAAACATTATTGCTTAGTTTAGTTGCTAATGCAGAAAACAAAGCAATTATTTTACGTGCAGAGAAATCAGTACCACATGAAAAAGTGGTATATGTTATGGATATTGCCTACAGAAACGGAATTAAAATGGTGGTAGCTGTTAATCCAAAATAAAGAAAGATGATATTTCTAGAAACACCAGAAGAGAAAAAATCGTTTGCAATTACAAGTGCAATATTTGTAATCCTTTTGTTGTTGTGTCTGTTTTTAGGTCTAACTTATATGGATCCACCACCAGAAAATGGAATTGCAATTAATTTTGGAACTAGCGATGTAGGGCAAGGAGAAATTCAACCTACTGAACCTATTCAATCGGCTCCACAACCGACGGTTAGTGAGCCTGTGACGTCTCAAGAAGATGATATTTTAACTCAAGATGAAGACGCTCCAGTGGCTGTAGTTCCTAAAAAGGAAACAAAAAAACCAATTGAGAAGCCAAAAGAAACGGTTAAGCCAAAAGTTGAGACTCCAAAACCTTCGAAAGCAACTAATAGTGCTTTAGATGCCTTGTTAAATGGACCAAAATCTGAAGGAACGGCTCAAGGAGGACATGGTGATGATGGTTTGGCTGGGGATAAAGGTGATCCGAATGGTAGTTTGTATTCCAATAGTTTTTATGGAAATGGATCAGGGAACGGAACAGGTTCTGGAAACGGAACAGGTTGGGGTTTAGCTGGTAGAAAATTAGCTGATAAAAGTAAAAAACAACAAGATTGTAATGAAGAAGGAAAAGTTGTAATTAAAATTTGGGTAAATAGGAGTGGAAACGTAATAAAGGCAGAAAGAAGTCAAGGAACTACAAATACAAATCCATGTTTAGTAAATCCTGCTCTTGAAACGGCTAAAAGTTTTAAATGGCAAGCTGATGCTAATGCTCCAGAAACACAAATAGGTTTTGTTGTAATAAACTTCAAATTAGGTGAATAACCAAGAAAGTAAAATCACAACTATTTAGCCCCGATAGTAATGGAAATCCAATGCAATTGCATTGATTGTAATGGATAGCGGGAAAATGGAAACCAAGAACGCCCAAATATTCGCTTCATATTTTCAAAATGACATATAAAGAAACTACTTCTTGGCTTTTTAATCAGTTGCCAATGTTTCAACAGCAAGGCGCAATTGCTTATAAAAAGGATTTGTCTAATACTATTCTATTAGTAAACCATTTGGGAAATCCTGAAACTAAATTTAAATCGGTTCATATTGCAGGAACTAATGGCAAGGGGTCTTGTTCGTCCTTATTAGCTTCCGTTTTGCAAGAAGCAGGTTATAAAGTTGGATTATATACTTCACCACATTTAAAGGATTATAGAGAACGTATTCGAATTAATGGAAAAAAAATTTCCAAATCATTTGTAATTGATTTTGTAGCTAATAACAAATTCTTTTTTGAAGAGAATAAGCTCAGTTTTTTTGAAATGACAGTTGGGCTAGCTTTTGACTATTTTGCAAAAATGGAAGTAGATATAGCTATAATTGAAGTAGGAATGGGTGGAAGGTTAGATTCAACAAATATAATTACTCCTTTAGTGTCTTTAATAACCAATATAGGATTTGATCATACTCAGTTTCTAGGAAATACCTTAGAAGCAATTGCTTTTGAAAAAGCTGGAATTATTAAAAATATGATTCCTGTTGTAGTTAGTGAATATCTAGCTGAAACAAAACCAGTTTTTTTAGAGAAAGCATTAAATGAAAATGCTTCAATTTATTTTGCTCAAGATAAAGATTTTCCTGATTTTGCAAGTGCTTTATTAGGGGATTATCAAAAAGTAAATAAGAAAGGAGTTTTGCAAACACTAGAAGTTTTAAAAAATTATTTTAAAATTTCTTCTCAAGCTATAAAAAAAGGATTTATAAATGTAGTTGATAATACTGGACTTTTGGGAAGATGGCAAGTTTTAGGAACTTATCCAAAAACTGTTTGTGATACGGCTCATAATAGTCAAGGTTTAGCAATTGTATTAAATCAGATTAAAAAAGAAAAATTTGAGGTTTTGCATATTGTTTTAGGCGTTGTTAGTGATAAAGATTTAGACTCTATTTTGCCTTTGTTTCCAAAAAATGCTAAATATTATTTTTGTAAGCCAAATATAGATAGAGGTTTAGATGCAACAATTTTAAAGCAAAAAGCAAGTGATTTTGGTTTAGAGGGTTTGGTATTTAATTCTGTTTCAATGGCTTATAATGAAGCTAAAAAAAATGCTAGAGCTAACGATTTTATCTATATTGGAGGAAGTACTTTTGTTGTAGCAGAAATTGTGTAATTTTTTATAAAAAAGATTTGTAATTTATAAAATCTATTCTATATTTGCACCCGCAATAAGGGCGATTAGCTCAGCTGGTTCAGAGCACCTCGTTTACACCGAGGGGGTCGGGGGTTCGAACCCCTCATCGCCCACAAAAAGACTCCAATAAATTTTAATTTATTGGAGTCTTTACTTTTTTACCTATTCTAACCAAAGGAATCATTTAAATTTTTATGATTTTATTTATTTTTTAATGTTTATTTTTGTATAAAATTGAATGCAATGGTGTTAGAGTATCAATATGATAGCCCTTTTAAAACGTTAATCTCTTTTCATAAGCTTATTGAGAGTTTAGAAGAGATAGCGAAGTCTGATGTTGATTATCGTTCTAATTATGCAAAAAGTCTTTTAAAAGAAGTTGAAAAGAAACCGGAATTTAAAGAAGGAATTGAAGACTTAACCATTATTTATGAAAATCAAAGTCTTATAAAAAACCTTTTGGCTGATTTGTTTCCCACTTCATTAACTAATAATGAGATTAAAGCAGCTACCATTCCTTTTCAAAATATTACGTTTAATTATTCTGAGCGTTATAAAAAAATTCTAAGTGATGTTGGTTATAGTTTAGAGATAAATATTAGTGATTTTGATGAGCATCAGTTTTATGTGTTTAATTGTTGTTTGATATTAAATTTCTATTACAATCAGAACATTGAATTTAATACTCCTATTTTTTTTGATATTCCTGATAGTAATGGAATAGTTAAGCATTATAGAATTTTATATAATGCTGATTTTGTTGAGATATTTCCCACCGAAAAATCTATCCAATTAAGTCAAGAAGAAATTACAACCTTAATTGATAATTATGAAAATCTTGATTTATGGAAAAAATATTTCCCAAAAGAATCTTGGATTTTAAAAGGATTTGTTATCGCTACTCTAATAGATGTTACTACTGAAAATGCAATTTCTAAATTAAAGACTACTTTGATACAATCTGTTTTTAAAAAGAAAAGTTTAGATAGTATAAATGATATTCAAACTATTTTTAGATCAATTTTTAAGATAGCGGATTTAAGGATTGGTTTTACTAAATTTAATAGTGAAGAAATGACATTTTCTAGGCCTCCTTTTAGTAATACTAACTTCAAAAGTTTTTTATTAGAAAATATAGAAGAAGAGGAATGTAGAGGTGTTTTATGTGATTATTCATTCGATTTGTTAATTAAAAATAAAAGAAAATTAATTATTTCAAATGTTGAAAACTATAAGAAAGAGGTGCATTTTGACAAAGTAGCAAATATATTTTTAGAGCAAGATGTTCAAAGTTGTATAATGGCACCAATTGTTAAAGAAGGAGTGTTGCTAGGTGTTTTAGAAGTCGCCTCAAATACTGTTGGAGCTTTAAATTCTATTAATGCAAATAAATTAGACTTGGTAATGCCTTTCATAACGGATACAATTGTTCGTTCTGATAATGATTTAAAAAACTTAGAAGAAGCCATTATTCAAAAGGAATATACAGCAATTCATTCAAGTGTTTATTGGAAGTTTAAAAGAGAAGCAAAAAATTATATTGATTCTATAAGTAATACAAAAGATTATATTTTTAAAGAGATTAGTTTTAAGGAAGTGTATCCAATGTATGGTCAGATTGACATAAAAGGATCCTCAGATAAAAGAAATGAAACAGTAAAGAAAGATTTAGTTCAACAAATAGAGACCTTGATTTCAATTTTAGGAATGATAAAAACATCTCAAAATCTTATGATTTTAGAGCAAAGAAAGTTTGAATTAAATGAATATTTAGGAGAACTTAACTTGCCATTAAAAGCTGATACGGAACAGCAGATTCAGAATTATATTGAAACAGAGATTCATGGAATTTTAAATGCAAATAAAAGTGATCATCTTGTTGTAAAAGAAAAAATAGAAAGCTATTTTGAAAGCCTAGATTTAAAAACAGGAATGTTTTATCATCATAGAAAGGATTTTGATTATACACTAACTATTATAAATAAAAAAATGGCATCTATACTTGATGCTAAACAATTAGAAGCACAAGAGATTTATCCACACTATTATGAGCGTTTTAAAACTGATGGTGTAGAGCATAATCTTTATATAGGGTCTTCAATTTCACCAAATGTACCATTTGATAAAATGTATATTAGTAATTTAAGACTATGGCAGTTGCAAACATTATGTGAGATGGAATTAGAGCATCACAGGATAAAAGACACATTGCCTTATGCACTTGATGTTACTTCTTTGATTTTAGTATTTAGTTCGCCTATTTCTATTCGTTTTAGAATGGATGAAAAACGTTTTGATGTTGACGGTTCCTATAATGCAAGATATGAAGTTGTAAAAAAGCGCATTGACAAAGCATTGATTTTAGGTACGAATGAACGTATTACAGAGAAAGAAAAAATAACCATAGTTTATTCTCACTCCCATGAAGAAAAAGAATATTTAAAATACATTAAATATTTACAACATAAATTATTGCTAGAAGACACAATTGAACAATTTGAAGTTGAAGATTTACAAGGTATTTCAGGGCTTAGAGCAATTAGAGTTAAAGTAGTAAATACTACTGTTGCAGATAAAAAATATTCTTATCAAGATTTGTTGAATGAATTAAATTAAATATTTCCTATTTTAAAAGCGATTACAAAAGCAATTACTGAAATTATAATTCCTACCATAAAAATATTGTAGGTTATTCTTAAAAGACGATATTTTTTTTCTAAAACAATTCCTAAAAAATATAAATCTTTTATCATTGAATTGTATAAGTAGTTGCTATCTTTCATCATGTCATTAATAGCAGATTGATAATCTTCGTATGGCATTTTATAAAAATTACCAAAAAAGAGTAAGTTTACTTTTCTGTCTTCAATGTCTTTATTTGTGAAAGTTCCAGAGGTAACTTTTGGTCTAGTTGATAGTATTGCAAAAATAATTGAAGTTACACTAAAAATTACCATTATAAAAGTTGGGAAGATTAGATGTGTATTGTGTGAGCTGTCCAGTTTAGGTACTATTGTAGAAAGAGCAATAGATATGATTATTGCATTTACAGAGAGTAAAATATTAGCTTTACTGTCTGCAATTTCACTTAACCTAGTGTGATTATTGAGCGTAACTCTAAACATAGTGTCAACACTTCTATCATATTTAGTTGATTTGTTCTTTTTCTTATCCTCTTTTTCTTGTTGTATTTCCATTTCTTGAGAATTTTCTAGTAGTTTTTCTATAATTTTAATGTTTTCTTCTTTGTTTTTTTGCCAATTGTTTTTTGCATAATTAGTATAATAATGATGTTTTTGTTTTAATAATTTGTAATTCCCTAACATCCATTCTTTATCAAAAAAACATTTATTACAAGTTTGTTCCCATTCTTCCCTTAATAACTCGGAAGTTTTAATGTATTCCTTTTTTGAAAAATGTACATAGTCAGCATCTTTGATTATTTTTTCTAATTCAGTTTTAGGAATAGAATCAAAAACAGTAGCCATAATTAAATTTTTTACGTCTGAAATATAGTTTTGATCTTTGTGATTATCTTTTAAAAATTCACTAGCAATTTCCACACTTTTTTCTTCATGATTTGTAGTCCCTTTTATATATCCAGTGTCATGAAACCAAGCAGAAATAAGTAATTTTTCTTTATCTTCGTGAGAAATTTCGATAGTGTCAATTATTTCTTGAACAGCTTTTACAACAGTTATTGTGTGATGATAATTATGATAAACAAAATTTTGAGGTAAATTATTGTCAAATAATTGTTTAACATATATTGATGCTGCTTCAACTATATTCATATATCCTTATTTATTTTACTAATTTATCTGACTAATTTATGAATTTGTTTTTACTAAATAATAAACTTTTAAAGGTAAAGAGATTTTTTATACTTACCATTATTTTTAGTACTATAGTCTCTTGTGCAACAAAAGTAGTTCAAATAAACAACAAAACTGATGAAACAAAATTAACAGAAAATGTTTTGCAGTCAGAAATTGCTCATACTTTTTATCTATTAGGAGATGCGGGAAATGCTAAAAAAGACAGTACTACTATTGCGTTAAGTAGTTTTGAGAAAACATTAAGTAAATCTTCTAAAGAAGCAACTGTTTTATATCTAGGAGATAATATCTACCCTAAGGGAATGCCAGAAAAGAATGATTTGGGTAGGGAATTAGCAGTGCATCAATTAGATGTACAAATAAATGCAGTAAAGAATTTTAAAGGAAAAACAATATTCATTCCTGGAAATCATGATTGGTATTCTGATGGTGTAAATGGTTTAAAAAGGGAACAAGAATATGTTGAAGAAAAACTTGGGAAGAATTCGTTTTTGCCAAAAGATGGATGTCCAATAAAAACTATTGACATTAGTGATGAAATTGTCTTAATTATTATAGATTCTGAATGGTATATTACAAATTGGGATAATCATCCAACTCTTAATGACGAGTGTGAAATAAAGACTAGAAATCAGTTTTTAGATGAATTTAGAAGTGAAATTAAGAAGGCTAGAGGTAAAACTACATTAGTAGCCATTCATCATCCTATGTATAGTAATGGACCACATGGAGGGCAATACTCTTTTAAAGAGCATTTAAAACCTGCTCCCATTTTAGGGACATTAAAAAATATCATAAGAAAAACAACAGGAATAGTTAATGCAGATTTGTCTAATAAATATTACAACGATTTAAAAAAGAATATTGTTGCAGCAGCATTGCAGAATGATAGAGTGATTTTTATTTCTGGTCATGAACACAGTTTGCAATATTTGATCGAGGATAATATTCCTCAAATTATAAGCGGTTCTGGTTCAAAGACAACACCAACACGAAATGTAAAAGGAGGAAGATTTTCTTACGGGGTAAATGGGTATGCTATTTTGGATATATATAAAAATGGAACTTCAAAAATTCGTTTCATTTCTGCAAAGAATGATAAAGTAGAGTTTGAGACAATTGTCTTGAAACCACATTCTTTTAAAAAGGAAAAGAGTTACCCGATTCTAACAAAAGATTCTATTCAATCTTCGATATATAGTAAAGAAGAAACCCAAAAAGGGAAATTTTACACTTTTCTATGGGGCGAAAGATTTAGAAAATATTATAGCATTCCTGTAAAAGCAAAGATAGCATATTTAGATACTTTAAAAGGAGGTTTAATTCCAGTTCGTAAAGGAGGAGGAACACAATCTAGAGCACTTCGTCTTAAAGATAAAGACGGAAAACAGTATGTGATGAGAGCCATGAAAAAGAATGCGTCACAGTATATACAAGCAGCTATGTTTAAAGACCAATATATGGAAGGTGAATTTAAAAATACAAAGGCAGAATCTTTAGTAAAAGATGTTTTTACTGGTTCTCATCCTTATGCACCTTTTACTATGGATGTTTTATCAGATGCAATAGGTTTAGCTCATCTAAATTCGAAATTATATTATATTCCTAAACAAGATGCATTAGGGGATTTTAATGACGAATTTGGAGGTGAATTATATTTGTTTGAAGAACATGCTTCTGATGGTCATAATGATTTAGTAAGTGGAAATTTTACTGGAAACATAATTAGCACTATGGATGTTTTAAAAGAAATTCATGATGATGAATCTAAAATGATTGATGAAAAAGAATTTATAAAGGCTCGTTTGTTTGATATGCTAGTAGGAGATTGGGATAGACATCAAGATCAGTGGAGATGGCTAGAATTTAAAGAAAACGAGCGGTATATATATCGTCCTCTTCCTAGAGATAGAGATCAACCATTTTCTAGAATGTCAGATGGTTTTGTTTTAGGTGCTGCAGTAAAATTAATTCCAACTGCAAAATTATTAAAGAAATATGATTCCGATTTAAAGAATGTAAAAGGGTTTAATATTGAGCCTTTTCCTTTAGATATAGCTTTTATAACGGATGCAACAAAAGAGGTTTGGGATGAACAAGTTGCATTAATTCAAAAAAACATTACAAATGATGTTATTGATAAAGCATTTCAGTCCATACCTAAAGAAGTAAGTGATCAAACTGTAGATGACATAAAGACAATGCTTATAAATAGAAGAGAGAATCTTCAAAAAATTTCAGATCGATATTTTGATTTAGTTAATAAGTATGCAGTAATAACTGCTACAAATAAAGATGATTATATTAAAATTGAAGCAAAAGGTAATGGAGAAGTTGAGGTTTCAGTTTTTAGAAAAAAAGACAATACTATTAAAGATTTATTTCATCATAGAGTATACAATCCCAAGTTAACAAAGGAGATATGGATTTATGGCTTAGATGATGATGATACTTTTGAAGTTATAGGAAAAAGTAAAAAAATAAAAATTCGTTTAATTGGAGGACAAAATAATGATGCCTATAAAGTAGAAAAAGGTAAAAATATAGTTATTTATGACTATAAAACAAAGAAGAATGATGTTACCAATGCGAGTAAAGCAACATTAAAGCTTCAAGATAAATACACTATTAATGTATATGATTACAAAAAGTTAAAAACAAATACAAACCAGCTAATACCAACTATTGGAGCAAATCCAGATGATGGTTTTAAAATAGGAATTAATAACACATACACGGTTTATGGTTTTGAACGTAATCCATTTACTAGACAACATCAATTTAAAGGAGCTTACTATTTCGCAACAAACGGTTATGAATTAGATTATAAAGGGGAATTTGCAAATGTTGTTGGGGATTTAAACCTTGTATTGCAATCAAAATTTCAGAGCCCAAATTTTAGTTTGAATTTTTTTGGATATGGAAATGAAATACCAAATAATGATGATGATTTTGGATTGAATTACAATAGAGTTAAAGTTAGGGAATTTAACATAGGGCCATCTTTAGTTTGGAAATTATATGGAGGAAGTCAAGTGAGTTTTGGACTTCAGTATGCATCTGTTGAAGTTCAAAAAACAGAGACTAGATTTGTAGAAAATAACCCGCAATTGCCAGATTATATTTTTGATGAAAATCAGTTTTTCAATACTAATGTAAAGTATTTCTTTGAAAATTATGATAATAAAGCCTATCCAACGATAGGTATGCAAATAGGTTTAGAAATAGGATACAAGAAAAACCTGGATTTAAAAGGCAGAAACTTTGGTTATATTATTCCAGAAATAAGTTTTAATCATAAATTAAGTTCTTCAGGTAAATTAGTGTTGGCTACCAAAATAAAAAGCCAAATAAATATAGGAGATGATTTTGAATTTTATCAAGGGGCTTCAATAGGAGGGAATGATGGTTTGAGAGGTTATAGAAATCAACGTTTTTTAGGAAATCAATCATTTTATCAAAATACAGATATTCGATATAGCTTTAACCGAGTTAAAACTCAATTTATTCCAATTAAACTAGGTGCTTATGGAGCGTTTGATTATGGAAGAGTATGGCTTAAACATGAAGATTCCAAGAAATGGAATAATTCATATGGAGGTGGTTTTTTTATTAATGGTGCAGAATTACTAAGTCTTAACTTAGGGATTTTTAATTCCAATGATGGTTTTAGAGTAGCATTTGGATTAGGGTTTGCGTTCTAAACTTTTTAAAGAAAGAAAATAAATATTTCCATCTTTCTTTTTTTCTCTTTCATCGGCAATTAAAATGGTGTTAGAATCTTTAAAACAAATTGCTTCTTTTTGTGATGAGTGATCTAGATTGTATTCGGTAACAGTTCCATTTGTGAAGTTTTCTTTCTCAAAATTTTCAAACAGCCATATTTTCTTTCGAGAAAGTAGAACAATTTTAGTTTCATCTGGACTTATAGTAGCACTCGTTATTGCGCAATCTGTCTTATTTGTACAAGTTTTGAATTTACCTATTAATTCTGCGACATGGTGACCAGAAGAATTAGGTATTTTATAAATGAGAGATGTTCCGTCAAAATGTTTGCTTCTATTTTTAGTAAACAAATAAAAATTATTATTCCATTCAAAAAAGGCTTCACAATCATAGAAAAGACTGTCCTTTTTTGGAGGAAATAGTTTTTGTTCTGAATAATGAAAAGAGATTTTTTCTATGTTATGAATTGTATCTTGATTTAAGCTCGTTGAATTAATTTTATATATAGCTAAATCTTTTCTGACGTTTTTATTGTTACCAAAATCACCAATGTATAGATTTCCTTTTTTGTCCATTGTTAGATCTTCCCAATCTGTGTTTTTTATATTTTCAACAGTAATCTCTTTAATTATTTCTTCTTTTTTATTGATACCATAAATTTTATTTTGATTACCACTATCTTCTATTACAAATAATAAATTAAATTCTTTAGAAAAACTAATTCCTGAAGTTTCTTTTAATTTTTCAGGTAGTTTAGTATAGATTTCAATCTTGTCATTTTTAGATTGACATGCTAAAAAAATCAAAACAAATAAATAGGATAGTGTTTTTATTTTCATATTGAGTTCGTTTTCTGACTATTAAATTTATTATATTTTCTTTACTTACAAAGATAGGTATTATAGTCGTTTTACGTTTTTTATTCTTTTTAGGTATATTAATATAAATAATTGAAAATTAATTTAAATTCTAATTACTTGTATATTAAATGGTTATGTGAAATTCTATTTTTTAAAAAATATTTTTTTGTTTTTCTTTTTGAAACTCAAAAAAGGTTTATATATTTGCACTCGCAATCAGGAAATGAATGCATGACTTATTGGAGAAATGGCAGAGTGGTCGAATGCGGCAGTCTTGAAAACTGTTGACTGTAACAGGTCCGGGGGTTCGAATCCCTCTTTCTCCGCTGAAAGGTTAACAAGCCTCAACAAAACGCTGTAAAACTTATGTTTTACAGCGTTTTTTCATTGGTGACTATACCAATAAAGTTCATAAAAAGGTATGCTTTCAGTGACCTATTTTGATAAACCCAAATAGGTCACTAAAAAACGCTGAAACACTTGTATAATAAGGTGTTCACGTTTTGAACATCTTGTTTCAAGTGATTTTTAAGGATAATTTTATAAACTTAAAGTCACCACATTATGAACAAAACATTCAACTTGCTTTTCTTCATCAAGAAAAACAAAATCAAAGCCGATGGTACTGCTCCAATCTATTTAAGAATTACTATTGATGGAGTTACAAAAGAAATTTCAGCAAAAAGAACAATTCATCCTGATAAGTGGGATAATAAGCTTCAAAAAATAATAGGCTCAAGTATTGAAGTAAAATCACTAAATGCATATTTAAAGACTTTAGAGCAACAAGTTTACGAAGCGCACCACCAAATATTAAAAGATAAAGACCAAGCAACTGCTACATCAATTAAAGCAAAGCTTCAAGGAACAGATAAAAAAGCAAGAATGTTGGTTCCCATCTTCCAAGATCACAACAACAAAATAAAAGAGTTAGTTGGAAAAGAATATGCTCCTGGAACATTAGAACGTTACACTACTTCTTTGAAACATACTATTGAATTCATGCAATGGAAATACAACGTTTCTGATATTGATATTACAAAGATAGATCATGCCTTTATTACCGATTACGAGTTCTGGTTACGAAGTGTTAGAAATTGTGCTAATAACACAGCAGTAAAATACATTAAGAATTTCAATAAAATAATTAAAATTTGTTTGGCCAATGACTGGCTAGATAAAAATCCATTTGCCAACTACAAATCAAAAGTTAAAGAAGTGGAACGAGTTTATCTTACTGAAGCTGAAATCCAATCTATCATTGAAAAAGATTTCAAAACAGAAAGACTATCACTAGTTCGCGATATCTTCCTTTTCAGCTGCTTTACAGGTTTGGCATACATTGATGTCAAAAACTTAACAAAATCTCATATTAGCTATGGTATTGATGGCGAGAAATGGATATTTACCCATAGACAGAAAACGGAATCAGCTTCAAAAATTCCAATCCTTCCAGTGACACAAATGATTATCGATAAATACGAAAATCATCCGCAGTGTATCAATGAAGATAAACTTCTACCTATCCTATCCAACCAAAAGATGAATGCTTATCTAAAAGAAATAGCCGGAGTTTGTGAGATTGAAAAAGAACTAACCTTTCCCATTGCTCGTCATACTTTTGCAACTACTGTAACGCTTACAAATGGAGTTCCAATAGAAAGTGTAAGTAAAATGCTTGGACATAAGAATTTAAGAACAACTCAACATTACGCAAAAGTTCTAGATAGAAAAGTAAGTGAGAATATGAAGATTTTGAAGGAGAAATTTCAAGTTCTTAGTTCAAAAAAGTAAACTCAAATCCATGAGGATATTCTAAATATAACTATACTTTAGCTTTCATATAATGTTACCCAGAATCTACCATTATAAAATTTAGTAAATCAACTCCTTACATTCTTTTGTGAAATAGAAAAATTTCAGTAGTAAATTCGCGAATTACATACTATAAATTCAGGAATCTATCACTCAAAAAAACAGAAATCAAATCAAGCAATAATTTACATTAGAAAAAAAAGATGGATATACTAATTTAGCTGGGGATTAAAGCAAAGAATAAATATATTCTTCAAAGTAAGACTAGGAGAGTTTATTGCTTTTGAGAAGGAAAAGACAAAAATTTAAGTTAAGTTGCAAAAATATTGAAGGCCAAGCATAATCATTCGCCAAAATTTTCGTTATCTAATCTAGAAATAAATCTGAAAAATGTATAATAATTTCAAGAAAATTGGTTGTTCATTGGGCTTGTGGCAGAATGTTAGATTTTGGTATTTAATAAATCTTCAATCAATTTTCGTTTTTTTTGAATTATTTTAGCCAGTTCAGAGAAAGTGTTCCATTAGTTATGTTAGAAATAATTCAAATTATCTCCCTTACTCAGGGCTTGTTTCTTTTAAGTGTTCTGCTCGTTAAACAAGAAAGTTACAAGCGGGTCAATTTCATATTGCTTTTAGGGTCAATTATTGCATTGCTTTTGAACATTATCGGAGATGATGATTTTAACCTATTTTTTTCTAATGTTAATTGGTATTTTTTCCAATCCCCATTAATCATTACACTGTTCTTTTTACTTATAAAATATCACAATTCCAAACAGGATAAATTTCAATTTAGGGATCTTCTCTATTTTATTCCGTATGTGTTTTTTATTACACTTCAAATCATAGATGACATTAACGGTTTAGGTAAAAACATATGGTTAATAACGGGAGAAGTTCTAGCAGGCGTAACACTATTGGTTTATTTAGGTTATACCATCTTTGATATCATTAAAAACAAAAAGGAAAGATGGATGCTGTTTTTTATAGTGCCTTATGCTTTATTGAACTTAATAGACGAAATTTCATTTATTATAACAAAAGATCATGATTATTTCTCCTTTCTAGAAACCTATGGAATTATTGGAGTATCAGCAATACTTCTCTACATAATTTTATTTAAGCTTGTTGTATCACCAAAATCTATACTACCAAAGGCTGATACCAAGGCTTATAAAGCTTCAAGTCTTAGTAAATCCAAAGCAGAGGTATATAAAAGAGAGTTTTTAACGCTCATGGATAAAGAGAAGCCTTATACCAATAGTAATATAACGGTCAACCAAGTAGCTCAAAAGATGGGTATTCCAAGACAGTACTTATCTGAAGTCTTGAATGTGTATTTAAAATCTAATTTTCAAGACTACATGAACAAGTACAGGGCTGAAGAATTTGCAGAATGCCTCAAGGATGACAAGTTCAAGAATTACTCCATTATGGGCATTGCCAACGAAGTTGGTTTCAAATCCAAATCCTCTTTCAACACTACTTTTAAAAAAATATACGGGGTTACTCCTAGTGAGTTTAAAAAGACATTATCCTCAGTAGTTTAAATCTCACTTTTTTTCCTTATTCTTCATAGAAGAATTACGTTCCAATTCCGCTTTCGGAATACCTCTTAGAAATTAAAGAAACCTCCACTTTCTGATGCATATCGGATTATTTCCTTCAATACAATAGCCAAATAGTAATATTGTGGCAGTATAAGGATAGCTATTTGGTATCGATAGCCTCAAATAGTACTGCCCAATTTGAAACGATTTTTTTTGAATTACCATAGTTTTTAAGCTTAAACTAACAAATCCTCATAACTCTAAATATGAAAAAAAACCAAAAATTCTACAGTTGGCAACGTTTTAAGTGCTAGAAACGCATTTAGAACCTTTAAAATCATACACTTATTAAAATTTAACATATTGATATTCAGAGTTTTAAAACCATTTTGATAACAAATGCGTACTGAAAACGAATTTGAAACCTACTTCATTTTTATCGCTATGGAAGCTAGTCTAATTTTACCTCGGTTGAATGAAAACCTTAATTAAAATTTCTAGTAATTATGACAAAAACAAAGCAATTTAAACTCTTTAGGTCAAGAAAAAGACACGCCTTATTTGTGGTGATGATGTTGTATCCAGTATTCTTTTTTGCACAAACAAAATACACTATTAGTGGTGTAGTCAAGGATGTTGCCAACGGTGAAACACTCTTGGGGGCAACCGTCGTTTTAAAAGGTACTTCGATTGGAAGTACCACCAACGAATATGGTTTTTATTCTATCTCAGCACCTGAGGGTAATTATACATTAACCATCTCTTATATAGGATTTACAACTTTTGAAAAGACAGTAAACCTTAACTCTAATCAAAACCTCAACGTTGAGATTAAAGAGGATGCCGCTGTATTAGATGAAGTAATCATCACGGCCGAAGAATCAAAGAAAGTTGACCTTCGCACACCACAAATGAGTGTGGCAAAACTTTCAATTAACGAGATCAAAAAGATACCTGTTGTTTTGGGTGAGGTAGATTTAATCAAGTCTATTCAATTACTGCCAGGTGTTGCCAATGCTGGTGAAGGTGCATCGGGCTTCAATGTGCGAGGTGGTGCAGAAGACCAAAATCTAATTCTTTTGGATGAGGCAATTATTTACAACGCTTCACATTTGTTTGGCTTCTTCTCGGTATTCAATGCTGACGCCATTAAGGATGTTAAACTTTATAAAGGAGGTATTCCTGCCCGTTTTGGAGGACGAGCTTCTTCAGTACTAGATATACGCCAAAAAGACGGAAATAATAAGGAATTTAAACTGACTGGTGGAATTGGTGCAATTTCCAGTCGTTTGGCAGCTGAAGCACCTATGTTTAAAGATAAAGGTTCTTTTCTAATGGCTGGTAGAGCTGCTTATGCAAATATATTTTTGGCCTTAGCTAACGAAAGTAGTAGAGCTGGATTTTACGATTTAAATCTGAAAACCAATTATGAAATTGATGAGAAGAACAAATTATATCTATCGGGTTATTTGGGCAATGACAACTTTAACCTTGGAGGAATTTTCTCTAATTCATACGGAAACCTTTCCGGAAACTTGAGATGGAATCATATTTTTAATAACAAATTATTCTCCAACGCATCTTTAATATACAGTCGGTACAATTACAACCTAGAAATCCCTATTGAAGGAATTGATTGGAAGTCAGATATCAACAATTATAATATGCGTTATGACTTTGGGTATTATGCAAGCGATAAATTAAAATTTGATTTTGGAGTAAATGGTATTTATTACAATTTTAATCCAGGAAACCTAAAGCCCTTAAATGCAAATTCAGGAGTTAATCCTAAAAAATTAGATGATAAATTTGCATTAGAAGCTGGAGTGTACACAAGTTTAGAACATAAAATTTCTGATAAGCTCACTGCTCAATATGGTTTGCGTTTTAGTTACTTCAATCGACTAGGAAACCAAACCTTAAACAATTATGCCAATAATTTACCAGTAGTTTACAACGAAGAATTAGGTATTTATGAACGTACTGAGCCTATTTCTAATACCAATTATGGCAAGGGAAAAAGCATAGCCACATTCAATAATTTAGAACCTCGGTTTGCACTTTCATATCAGCTAAACGAGAAGTCTTCTTTTAAAGCAAGTTATAACCGAATAGCGCAATACCTGCATTTAATTTCCAACACCACATCAGCTACACCATTAGATATTTGGGCGCCTAGTGGGAAGTTTCTTAAGCCACAAATTGCAAACCAATATGCTGTAGGCTACTTCAGAAATTTCAAGGATAATATGCTTTCTATTGAAGCCGAAGCCTATTTTAAAACAATCGACAATAGGGTAGATTACATCAATGGAGCAGAACTTATAGCACAAAATACCATTGAAACCGAAATTTTAATTGGTGAAGCAAGAGCATATGGATTAGAATTTTTATTGCGAAAAAACAAAGGCAATTTTACAGGTTGGGTGTCATATACATTGTCAAAATCGCAACAGCGTACACCTGGTGGAGCAGCAGGCGGGTTAGGAGTTAACAATGGTAAATGGTATAACTCTAACTGGGACAGAACCCACGACTTTTCGTTTACCGGAAGTTACAAACTCAACGAAAAATGGCAATTTGGGGCTAATATGGTATTCCAAACAGGTAGACCAGTTACCTATCCTAATGGAAAGTTTTTATATAATGGTTTATCAGTAGCAACTTATTCTGACAGGAATGCAGATCGATTACCAGCCTACCATAGACTAGACCTTTCTGCAACCTTAACACCTCGAAAAAATATAGATAGAAAATGGCAAGGCGAATGGGTATTTGGCATATACAACGCTTACAACCGTATGAATGCTGCCTCTATTTCTTTTGGTCAAAATCAAGAAACAGGTGCAAGTGAAGCTACTCGTACATCCATATTTGGCATTATTCCTTCTGTAACATACAACTTTAAATTTTAAAACAATGAAAAATACAAATAGATATAAAAAATTAGCAATGCTCCTTATTTTAATTGGAATATTAAATTCATGTACAGATGTCGTAAATGTGAATGTTCCAAACGGTGGCGCAAGATTGGTGGTGGATGCTTCTATTAAATGGCAAAAAGGTACTTCAGGAGAAACACAAACTATTTATCTAAGAAAATCAACTGCTTTTTTTAATAACAATCCAGACGCACCTGTTACAGGTGCTTCAGTAACAGTAACCAAAGTAAACGACGGGTCAATAGTGGTGTTTGCTGACCAAAATAATGGTAGTTACACTGCAACCGATTTTGTTCCAGAAATAAACGCATCCTACACTTTGGAAATCCTGTACAACGGTAACATCTACACAGCAACAGAAACATTAATTGCTGCACCTACTATTAATAGAGTTGAGCAAACTATTGAAAATTCTGGAGATGACACTGAAATTCAACTTCAAGTATTTTTTGACGACCCAGTAGATGTTGAAAATTATTATTTAGGCGAATTTACTCCGTCTAATTTACCACTACCTGCTCTAGCTGTTATCAAAGATGAATTCTCAGATGGCAATGAAAATTTTATTCAAAACGAAAATGACAAATATCTTGCTGGAGTAAATGTAGGTATTAATGTGTATGGTATTTCACAACGATATTACGATTATTTATACATATTGATTCAACAATCTGGAAGTGATGAAAATGGACCTTTTCCAACTACACCTGTACAGTTAAAAGGAAACTGCAAAAATGCCAATGATGCTAACGAAGAAGTATTGGGATATTTTAGACTAGGAGAATTTGACACTACATCATATACGATTAATTAACAATTAGGATAAAAGGTGGTTTCAAGTTACAAAAATGCGTATTCAGAACTAGTAATAAGGAATGGAATAAAAAAATGAATTACACCTATAAATTTTGAATAAGTATCACAAACCACCTTTATTTTTCTAGTCATTTCCATAGATAAATTGGCTCGAGAACATGTTAGAATCCGATAAACGCTCTGGAAACTTAAAACAAAAATTGCACAAATGAATCTAAAAAAAAGCATCAACGTAATAAAAAAGAATGCAGCTAAATATCTTACTGGTTGTTTTAAAAACAAGATAGGTAAAACGGTCAATAGTAATGATGAAGTAAAAAGAATCCTAATCTGTAGACCAAATCATAGATTAGGAAATTTACTGTTGCTTTCACCTTTGGTTCAAGAGTTGGAATCCACATTTCCAAATAGCGAAATTGATATGCTAGTAAACCAATCCTGTGCTATCAAACTGTATCAAAATTACGATAATGTGAACCAAATTATTGAATTCCCACAGAGCCTCTTCAAAAACCCCATAAAGTACATAAGAACTTGTAAACAACTTAGAAGCAAGAAATATGATTTGGCCATAAACGCTGTCAAAGAATCTTGCTCTGGAAGAATATGTACGAGCATGGCAAACGCAAAATGCAAGTTTATAGGAGACAAAGATTCAGACAAAAAAGAAATACATATAGCAAAACAAGTAATCTATTCCTTGAGAGCGTTTTTGCCCAATATAGGAGTCAAACCAAATGATGGAATTCCTGCTAGCTTGGACTTGCGACTTGCGAACGATGAACTCATCCATGGAGGTAGCTTGGTATATGACTTAGTGCAAAACGCACAACCAACCATTTGTTTATTTACACAGACCACTGATGTCAAATACGATACAGAAAGATGGTGGCTTAATCTATATGAACAGTTACAGCAAGCATTTCCAAATGTAAATATTATTGAAATACTTCCACAAGAAAATACCTCTCAGATTGGCTTCAGAGCCCCTACTTTGTATTCCATCGACATAAGGGAACTGACAGCTATAATTGCAAATACAGATGTTTTTATTGGTGACGATAACGGAGTAATGCATTTGGCTAGCGCATCGCTTACCCCTACTATTGGTTTATTCTCAAATGCAGAACTAGAAAAATACAAACCTTACAACGAGGGTAGTGCTGCCGTAAAAATCAATGAATTAAAAATCAATGAGCTGATAGTGCTTGTTGAAAATGCACTTTATCCAAATCTAAACACTTCGACTTGAGAATCATGAATAATATCACAATTCCACAAAGAAGTTTGTTTGGTTTTAGAGCTATAGTTTGCGCTTTTATTTTTGAGTTCGTCACTAATGTATGCGCAGGTCGTGCCTCTGACTTCAACTCAAAATACCTATAAAAAAATAGGAGATATTTTGCTTGGAACAATGCCGGATTTGGCTTTGAGCCTACAACTTTTAATACCTATTGAGGAATATTGATAACCGGTATGGAAAAACATTTTGAGTTGGTAATAGTGATTCCAACATACAATGTCAAATAGAACAAACACTCATAAGATCAAAAATAATGATTAGGACAATAAAATTCTTGTTTTTTTTAACTACAGCATTGATGTATGGCAATGCTAAAATTATAGTAACAGGAAAAATACTGCAAAAGGAAACCAATATCCCTTTAGAATACGCTACTGTTTCCTTCACAGAAACTGGAAAACCAAACCCAGAATTCGGTGGAATCACTGACGAAAATGGAACCTTCTCGATTGAAGTCGAGAAAGGAACGTACACTATAGAAATTGAGTTTATCGGTTTTAAGCCATTTTTTCTAGAAAATAAAAGGATTGAGAATGATCTGGATTTGGGGATACTTTATCTTTCAGAAGATGCAAAATTGCTGAGTGAAGTCATAGTAAAAGGGAAAAAAAGTCTATTGGAAAACAAACTTGACAAAAAGATTTATAATATTGGTCAAGACTTAAATGCGCAAAGCACAAATGTACTTCAAGCTTTAAATAATGTGCCTTCAGTTTCGGTTTCAGTAGATGGTAGTATTACGCTTAGAGGGAATAATAATGTACGTATTTTGGTAAATGGTAAACCTTCTGGATTAGTGGGTATTAGTGACGCCCAAGGGTTGGAACGGCTGTCTTCCAATGCTGTGGAGAGTATCGAAATTATAACGAACCCATCTGCTCGGTATGATGCTGAAGGCGCTTCTGGAATCATCAATATCATTCTCAAAAAAGGAAAAAATCTAGGGTTTAATGGCGCAGTTCAGACAGTTATAGGAATACCCGAAACCTTAGGTGTTGGAGGTAACTTAAATTACCGAACAAAAAAAATTAATTTATTTACAAACTTCAATTTTGAAGATTCAAAACGCCCAGGAAACGAATCAGTAAACACAACATTTTTAGACGAGACCACAGGTACAGCAACAGGGTTTTTAACCCAAAGTCAAGGCATTACTCGTGGTGGTTCAGAATATACATTAGCTATAGGTGTCGATTACTATTTTAACGAAAAAAACACACTTACTTTTATGGGCTTATATGACCATGAGGGTAATGACAATAAAGGTCTTTCCACTTTTAACACCTTCGATGTAAATAGAACTTTAATAAGTACAAGATTACGTGACGAGAGAGAATTAGAAGAAGATGCTAGTGACGAGTACACGTTAACTTATAAATCTATTTTTGATGAAGAGGAAAAACATTTGTTGACTGTTGAAGCCAAGTATGATAGCAATACAGAAATAGAATCGGCAAATTTTAAAGATACCTATACCTTTGGAAATTCTGAAAACACGCAAGACCGTACCGCAACCAACGAACGTCAAAACAACTTGTTGATACAAGCGGATTATGTGTTTCCGTTTTCTGAAACCGGTAGTTTTGAAGCAGGCTACCGCAGTACTATACGTACCATAAAATTCAATTCAACAGTTGAAAATTTTAATACAAACACCAGTAATTGGGAACGTGATACTAATTTAAGCAATCGAATGAATTATGGTGAAGATATTTACGCAGCTTACTCTCAGTATACTAATACCTTTGGCAAATTTAATATACTTGCTGGTCTCCGTTTAGAAGTTACCAATATAAATGTTACCCAATTTACGACAAATGTAAAATTTGATAAAAACTATAGCAACCTGTTCCCTTCATTCAATTTAAGGTATAAACTAAATGAAAAAAGCGAACTCAAAACGAGCTATAGCAGACGCATAAGTCGTCCTAGCTTTCGTGAATTAAATCCGTTTGCTGATTATTCCAACGATCTGAACCTCATTTCAGGAAACCCAGATTTAGACCCTGTTTTTACAAATTCTTTAGAGTTAGGGCATACTAAAAATTGGGATAAAATATCGTTAGAAACTACTGGGTATTTTCAGTATTCAGAAGATATTTTTCAACTCATAACTACTAATTCAGGTATGTTAAATGAAGAAAATATTCCTATTTTAATTACCAGACCATTAAATGTAGGTACAGAAAACAGATATGGTATGGAAGTATCATCCATTTACAGCCCAGCAAATTGGTTACAAGTTAATGGTTCGCTTAACTGGTTTCATTTTGAACAAAACGCTAGCAATGATAACACTATTCAAGATCCCAACGATAATAGTGAACTTATTACTCAAAGACAATCACTAAATACTAGTTCATCCAGCTGGTTTACACGAGTATCGTCAAAGATTGCTTTCCCAAAGCATATCGATTTGCAAATAGGCATTCAATATGATGCTCCATTTAAAGAAGTCAACACCACAAGACGCGATATTTTAGTGTCAAATATCTCGGTTAATAAAGAATTATTTAAGGGTCGAGGAGCAATAAACCTTAATATTTCTGATGTATTTAACTCAAGAGTTCGTCGCCAAGAAGCCTCTAGTAAAAGCTTCCTCTCTAATTCTGAATACCAATACTTTGAGCGTCAAATCAACCTTATGTTTACTTATAGATTTAAAAATACCACAGATTATCGTGATGATGACGATGATGATTATGACGATGATGAGGAAGATTAGTTAATTAAAAAAGAAAAGAGGAAATGACAAAAAATGATAAAATAATAGTGACAGGAGCTACTGGTCATTATGGGTATGCAGTTATTGAATCATTGATCAAAAATGGAGTGCATGAAAATAGGATTTATGCCATGGCAAGGAATCATACAAAAGTAGAGAAATTAAAATCTTTGAATGTTAATATTGTATGCGGCGATTACAACAACTATAGTTCAATGTTGAACGCATTTTCTGGTATTGACAAACTACTTTTTGTTTCAAGTAGTACAGTAGAAAACCGTAGTGAGCAGCACCTAAAAGTAGTGAATGCGGCAGTAGAATCTGGAATTAAGGATATTCTTTACACAAGTCAGAAGCATAAAGAAGTTAATTTTTCCCTCATTGAGTCTATAGTAAGTTCACATGTAGCAACTGAAGATGCCATTAAAGGAAGCGGTATGAATTATACCATATTGCGAAATGGATTATATATGGACATATTGCCTTCATTTTTAGGTGAAAACATTTTCAAATATGGTATTTACCTGCCTGCCGGTAATGGAAAAATAGGATTTGCATTACGAAGTGAAATGGCAGAAACGGCAGCAAAGGTTTTGATATCTAAGGGGCATAAAAACAAGACGTATAATGTATCAGGAGATAGCTATTCATTCTTTGAAATTGCAGAGTATATTTCTCAAATCACAGGTAAAAACATCACCTATTTAAGCCCTAGTTTAGATGCATTTCTCAAAACTGTGATTGATCAAGGAATGTCTAAAAGATGTGCTAAAATGATTGGTGGGTTCTCCGCAGCTACAAAACAGGGGGAATTGGAAAGTGATGGTTCACAAATGGAAAAATTATTGGGTCGAAAACCATTAACCGTGAAACAATATCTGGAAGAAACTTTTATGTGGAATTTTTTGAGTAATGTGTAAAGAACATATCAAGACAACACAACATCTTACTTTCTAAAATAATGTTTATAACATATTAAACCTATCAGAAAAAATGAAAAAATATGTCTTTAATACCCTTATAGGTTTAGTGTTTAAAATGCAGTAAATCTGCTGCGTAAAATGTTTGTATAGAATTACCCTCTTGATTGGTTAATAGCAACTAATCAAGACACTGTTTAATCTATACTTTATTGGATTAGGGGTTACTCCAAACTTCTCCGCCATCAACACCAACTGTTTAAAAGAAGGCAAATGCTTACATTCTTCGCTTCCGATAAAAAACAATGAAAGCGTAGCGGAAAAAAATTTTAATGGAAAAGTGTGTCTAGTCGATAAATCCTAAAAAGCCACGATATGATAAATTTTAAAATGAAACACTACCAAAACGGAGTAAAATACGCAAACTCTCATTTCTTCATCCTACACAAAGGGTTAAACACAGGCAAACCTTTGAATGAACCCTGCCCGAATTGTTTTGTTATCATTTTCCAATGTTCAGAAGATTGCGAAAACATAGAATCCATCTGCAAAAGCTTATGGAGAGTAAAATTTTGACATCAATTCTTTATAGGTTCTGTAATTCCCATACAGATGAATCAATGATTTTGCAAAAAACCTAAATATGAAAGCAAATGAAATAATGACTGATTTCGAGCAACACAAAAAGAACATAACAGCTCTTAAAATATTAGAGCAAAAAGAAAAACAATTTCGCAAAAACATCAATTTAATCAATGATTTAAGAAGAGTCATTTTATATCGCTATTGCAAAAAAAATAATCTTAGTTAACCTTTAAAATCAATCCTATGAGCATTTTTTTATTATTTCAAACCGACAGTTGGAAATCAAAAGCATCAAGAGTTTTTTGGAGTATTTGATAGCAGAACAAAAGCATTAGACTATGCAAAATGCAACGATTTGTATTGGTATAATTCTGAAGTTGTAATTGTTGAGGTGGTAATCAATCAATTTGGTGAAGTCTAAAAATTAAAAAAGCCCATTCCTTTTGGTTTGAGCTCTCATTTTGTTTAATTCAGAGGTTGCCTTTGCCTTTTACAATCCATAAAGACCCCCTGCAACAGTGATTTTCTCACCTGTAATCCACCCTGAATCGTCCGAAGCAAGAAAAACAGCAACTTTTGCAATGTCGTCAGGATGGCCAATACGACCAAGTGGTGTTTTTTCAATGATGGTCTTTTCTAATTCACTACCTGTAATTCCGGCTGTTCTCGTGCCTTCAGTTTCAACCCCACCCGGAAGAATGGAATTGATTCGAATATTTCTACCACTAAACTCTTTGGATAGCGAAACAGTAATAGCATCCAAAGCAGCTTTAGTAGCCGAATACTCAGACATCATGGCTAGTGGAGTAGTGCTAACTCCTGAGCTGATATTGATAATAACACCACCAGCATTTTCAAACAATTTTACGGCTTCTTTAATAGTTAAAAGAGGTCCCAATACATTAATGTCAAAAAGCTTATGGAACGCTTCTTCTGTAACGTCTTGAATAAATGCAGCAGGATAGATGCCTGCATTGTTGACTAAAATATCCAAAGAACCAAAAGTATTTTTAGTTTCTTCAAAAAGTCTGACAACATCAGATAATTTAGACACATCTCCTTGAACAGCGATGGCATTTCCTCCATGGTCAGTAATGGATTGAACAACCTTTTCTGCATCTTCTTTATTAGAAGAATAGTTTACGACAACTTTTGCACCCTCTGCTGCAAAATATTTTGCAATTGAAGCCCCGATTCCTTTCGAAGCACCAGTAACAATTGCAACCTTATTTTTTAATTTACTCATAATATGTTTTTTAAATTATTGAGCAAAGCTATAACACCCTTATTTATTTTAGTAACTTTGTTACCAAAAGTTACAATCACATCGAAGTAACACAGTAACATAAAAGTAACAAGAATCAATATGAAATGCAGTGAATTCAATACAGACGAACATAAGAGAGAAATGATGGCTGTGCAAGACTCTATGGACGTGCTAAGCGGAAAATGGAAAATATCTATTATCTCATCCATTTGCTATTATAATAAGAGGAGATTTTCAGATGTCTTAAATGATATTCCTGGGATTTCCAACAAAATGTTGAGTAAGGAATTAAAAGAATTAGAAATAAATAAATTAATCAAAAGAATAGTACTTGAAACCCAACCAATAACGGTTCAGTACGAACTTACAGAACACGGCAAAACTTTGCAAACAATCATAAGAAACCTCACAGAATGGGGCATTCAACATAGAAAGAAAATTATTAATGAGTAATAATTGACATTATCTTTAAATCTAAAAAAGCCTGATCTCACGACAGGCTTTCATTTTGTTTAACCCAAAGGTCACCACAACTAAGGTTATACTTATTTTTGTGCTTCTTATTTAGGCTTTTAAGCAGCAACGAAATAGTAAAACTGACAACAGCTCCAACTGATGCTAAAATAACAGTTTTGCAATATCTTCAGAATGAATATTCGATATAATGCTTAAAAATGTACCTCCAGCAGTACCAATTAATGTATGGTTATTCGCTGTCATTAGTTGTAGTCAACTGACTAACTGTGGTCAAAACACCACCTACAGCCACAACATAACCATCAATGGTAGTAACTATTACTGGCAAAGCCACTGGTGCTGCTAAAATCGTTCCGCCAACAGCAGCCAAAACTAAACCAATAGTTCGGCATTTTAAAAAACTTTAGTGTGGGAGCGGTCGCTCTCTCTCTCTACAATTTTATTCATAATCTTAAATTTCTAGGATTACACAATCAATTCGACACTTTCTTTCTCCGCTGAAAAAATCCTAAACGGTAGCAAAACCCTGTAAGTTTTATGATTTACAGGTTTTTTTTCTTTTTATCACTATTCAAAATGTTCATATTTGGGATTTAATCCATAATATAACCATTCAGCTTTTACTTATCGCTTTTTTAAAATAAGGTGAGTCATTCCAACTTATTTTCTTATAGTTGACAGTTTGTTTTAATTTTTGAGGCAAACAATCCCAAATGACTTCTCTTATCTTTTCAAGCAATACGTTTTTGGCAAATGTGTCCGAAACAACTAAACTAATTTCCCTGACTGGTTTTGGGTCTTCAAATGATTTATAGCCGTTATTCGGTTCTTCATTAATTATAGATAGTTCTGGAAGAATTGCAAAACCCAAATCGGCCCGCACTAAATTTTTTAAAGTTTCAATCGAGTTGATGTTGTAGAAGAATTTTTCTGGTGCTTTATTTTCGCTCTTCAAATTGCAAATATCCAGCAATTGCGCATTAAAACAGTATTCATCCTGGAGCAATAATAAATCGGATTTATTGCTTTCCGAAAGTTTGAAAAGAATGTCAGTATCTGAACCATATGATTTATTGATAAAAGCCACGAATGGTTCATAAAAAACAGGAAATTCTAATAAAGACGAATTTCCTGTTGGAGTTGCCATTATGGCAATATCAATAATTCCTTCTTCCAAATCTTTCATTAAACCTACAGTAGTTTCTTCTTTAATGGTAAAGATTATTTTGGGCAACTTAGCTCTTAAATCTTTGATTAATATTGGGATCAAGTAAGGTGAAAGCGTTGAAATTATCCCAAGTTTTATGTCTCCTTCCAATATATTTTTTTCATCAATTACAAAATCCCTAATGGAATCTACTTCTTTCAGTACTTTTTTAGCTTTTGCAATAATGGAAGCTCCTAATAACGTCGGTTTTAGAGGCACAGTTGATCGGTCAAATATTTTAATTCCTAACTCTTCTTCCAAACTTTTTAACTGTAATGTTAATCCGGGTTGTGATACAAAACAGGCTTCTGCAGCTCTTGCAAAATGCCTTTCTTTATCTAATGCGATGATATATTTTAATTGCTGCAAGGTCATGATTATACTTTTTATTTATGATGTATAAAAATTATTAATTTGATTTATAACTACAAACATAACACCTTTGTACCGTTAAATCACATAAAACAATAAAAAATGAAATTAAAATTAAATCTAGCAACTCAAATAAGAACTTTGTTTACTGCTGTAGTATTATTTGCACTATCTATTTCGGCAATTGCTCAACAAAAAGCTTCATCAGCGCGTGAAGAATTTATTGAAGTAGAAAAGAATGTTCGTCTTCACGTTACCGATTGGGGAACAGGTAAAACAGTTGTATTAATTCACGGCTGGCCTTTAAGCGATGCCATGTATGAATACCAATATCAGGAATTAGTGGAAAAAGGATATCGAGTAGTAGGTATTACACTAAGGGGTTTTGGTAAATCGGACAAACCTTATGGTACATATGATTATGATGTGTTTGCCGATGATATTAAAGTGGTGTTGGATAAATTGAATATTCAAAATGCAACTTTAGGAGGTTTCTCAATGGGAGGTGCTATAGCGATACATTATGTCGCTAAATATAACAGCGCCCACGTAAATAAACTGGCATTGTTTGCAGCAGCAGCACCATTGTGGACTAAACGAAATGACAATTCTTATGGATTTTCTAAAGAAGACGTGAACGGGTTAATTGATTTGAGTAAAACAAATAGACTACAACTTTTAGAAAACTTTGGAAAAATATTCGCTGCCAATGAAACAGCATTATCAACAGGCATTGCTAATTGGTTAGGAGGAATAAATTTAGAAGCGTCTCCTTATGCTACTACACAAAGCTTAATAGCCTTAAGAGATACCGATTTGCGTTCTGAATTATCCAAAATAAATATTCCAACCGCCATTTTTCACGGAACAAAAGACAAAATCTGTGAATTTGCACTAGCGGAACAAATGCAAAAAGGAATTAAAAATTCGTATATCGTAAAATTTGAAAATAGCGGACACGGATTGTTCATTGAAGAACTTGGAAAATTCAACTCAGAGCTAATCAAATTTTTAGAAAAATAATATTCAATAACCATTAAAATAAATAAAAATGAAATTTACAAGACAAGCAAATGCCAATTGGCAAGGAACAGGAATGGAAGGAAAAGGGACAATATCTACCCAAAGTACCACTTTAGACAAAGCACAATTATCCTTTAAAACCCGTTTTGAAGAAGGTGTGGGAACTAATCCAGAAGAACTTATTGCTGCCGCACATTCAGGGTGTTTTAGTATGAAATTAAGTTTTGTGTTAACCGATATGGGTTTTGTGACTACAAGCATTGATACCATTGCGAAGGTAACTTTTGAAGATGGAAAAATAACACTAATCCATTTAGATCTTAAGGCAAAAATTGATGGAATAAGTGAAGAACAGTTTCAAGAAGCTGCCATAAATGCAAAAGAAAATTGTCCGATTTCACAGTTATTAAATGCTGAAATTACTTTAAATGCTATACTTCTATAAAAAATCCAGTTTTTAGAAATTTAATAGCCACGAGATAAAAGACTTTCGTGGCTATTGCTATTAAAGTTACAATCCAAGACTTGTTTTCTCAATATCAAAATTGACTATATTTATACGCTTTAATGAAAAACTATGACCGAACTTCTTAAACAAAATATCGCAGCACATATTTCCCTTTCAGATGCAGAAACAGAAGCATTCTGCAATTTGTTTCAACATAAAACAATTAAGAAAAAAAGTTTTTTGTTGCGAGAAGGCGAAATTTGCAAATTCGAAGGTTTCGTTACCAAAGGGCTCTTTCGAGTCTATCATATTGACCAAAATGGTTTTGAACAAATACTCTATTTTGCCATAGAAAATTGGTGGATAACCGATATTGATAGTTTTACCAATGAAAAACCATCGCAACTTTTTATAGAAGCCCTTGAAGACAGCGAAGTGCTTTTAATTTCTAAGAAAGACAAGGAGTTTGCCTATGAAAATTTACCTAAAATAGAAAAGCTATTTCGGGTAATGACTCAAAAAACGCACGTGGCTCTTCAACGCAGAATGATAGACAATTTAAGTAAAACAGCAGAACTTCGTTATATAGAATTCGCTGAAAAATATCCACAACTTATTCAGCGTCTTTCGAACATTCAGGTTGCTGCTTATTTAGGTATTACCAACGTTTTTTTGAGTAATATTCGGAAGAAAATTGCCAACAAAAAATAAGACTTTCCTTTTATTTATTAAACTAGTTTAATGTTTTGAGATAGCTTACCGTCTCATCTTTGCAGTGTTAATTTAAAACATCACAAAAATGAAGTCAAGTATCTCAAAAGTATTATTAACAATTTTAATTTTATTAAATATGGAAACACAAGCACAAAGTTTCAAAACAATTGAAGCTAAAAATTTGAAACTTCAAGTTTACAACGCCTCAGAAAATAGTTTTGGAGTAGCATCGGTAATTGTATCTGGAAAAACAGATGCGGTTTTAATTGATGCCCAATTTACTTTGGCTGATGCCGAAAAAGTAGCACAGGAAATTAAGGCAAGTGGTAAAAAACTAACCGCCATTTTTGTTTCTCACGGTGATCCTGACTTTTACTTCGGACTGGAAGTTTTCAAAAAACATTTCCCTGAAGTTACCGCTTATGCGTCTCCTGCAACAGTAGAACATATCAAGGCTACGGCTCAAAAAAAATTAGAAGTTTGGGGCGAAAGATTAGGCAAAAACATTACTTCAAACGCAATTTTACCTCAGGTTTTAAAAGGAAATAGTATTGAATTGGAAGGCCAAAAATTAGAAATCGTTGGTTTGGAAGAATTCCCGAATAAAACTTTTGTTTGGATTCCTTCCATAAAAACAGTTGTTGGCGGAATCAATGTCTTTGGAACATCGTTCAATCTTTGGATGGCAGATGCACAAACTCCAGAAGCACGTAAAAACTGGATATCCGTTTTAGATAAAATTACGGCTTTGAATCCTGAAATCGTTATTCCTGCTCACGCCAATTCAAATTCTCCATTCGATATAACTGCCGTAAATCATACCAAAAACTACATTCAATTCTACGAGGAAGCTTTGAAAACAAACAAAACTTCGGAAGCTTTAATCAAAGCTTTGAAAGCAAAATATCCAACATTAACTTTTGAAATAGCCTTACAAATTGGAGCAAAAGTCAATACTGGCGAAATGAAATGGTAAAATCAATCCTCTACAGCTTGGCGATGCTTTGTGTTGTCAGGCTGTTCTTTAAACAAAGAAAAAATGACAAATCTTGAAATCGTAAAAAGCACTTACGAAGGAAAAACTTCGGAAGAAAACGGTAAAAATTTGGCTAAATATGTAGCTGATGACATTTCCTGGACAGAAGCCAAAGGTTTTCCGTATGCAGGAACGTATATTGGTTTGGAAAACGTAACCAAAAATGTTTTCAACCGTTTGGGAAATGAATGGATTGATTATAAATTCACGCCCGAAGATTATGTTGCCAGCGATGATAAAGTCGTAGCTTACGGCACTTATACTGGGACATACAAGCTTACAGGTAAATCATTCACTGCCAGAGTAGCTCACGTATGGAAACTAAAAGACAGCAAAATTGTAAGTTTTGAACAGTTTGTAGATAGTCAACTGGTAAATGATGCTATGAAATAAAAGCTAAACAAATAGTGTAATTACTCTTTTTCAATACTCAAATTGGCTTCAGCCCAATCAACAATTGATGTAAAAACAACATCAAGGCTTTTTCCAAAATCAGTCAAGGAATATTCCACTCTTGGAGGAAGCTCTTTATAGTATTCTCTATAAATCAAACCATCATTTTCTAATTGTTTGAGTTGTTCCGTCAGTACTTTTCTGGAAATTCCAGTTATCGTGGCATCTATTTGTCCAAACCTTCTTGTTCCTTTGGATAAATAATACAATATAGGTGCTTTCCACCTGCCTCCTATCAATTCTAAAGTGGCAGTAACCGGACAATTTATTTTCTTTTCGAGTAGTTCCATTGTTAGTTACGATTAGGTTACCAGTATTTTAATTGCATTGGTTACAAATGTAATCTTTTATTAGTTACTTTGTGTAACAAATAGAAATAGTTTAATTTAAAAACAAATAAAATGATTTTAGTAACTGGAGCCACAGGCCATTTAGGAAAAGCAGTTGTAAACCAACTTTTAACAAAAACAGGAGCAAACAACATTGCCATTTTAGCAAGAGATGCAGCCAAAGCGATTGATTTTAAAAATAAAGGAATAGATGTAAGAATAGGAGATTTTGACGATTCAACCTCATTGAATGAAGCCCTAAAAGGAATCGATACTGTACTATTGATTTCAGGAGCAGATCCAGTAAACCGTTTTCAACAGCACAAAAATGTGGTTGATGCGGCAATAAAAAATGAAGTGAATAGAATAGCTTATACAAGTGTTGTAATTGAAAACCTATCCACATCTGCCAATCAGTTTTTGATGCAAAGTCATTTTCAGACAGAAGACTACATCAAAGAAAGTGGCTTGAAATATACATTTTTCCGCAATAATTTATATACCGATACCATCTTGATGTTTGCTGGCGAAAATCCTTTTGAAACAGGCATTGCGTTACCTACAGGAAACGGAAAAGTTGGTTTTGCACTTCGTAGAGAAATAGGCGAAGCAATTGCCAATGATTTGTTGGCAACGACCAATGATAATAAAACCTATGAAATTACAGGTTCAGAATCGCATTCGTATGCTGAAGTAGCTTCTGAACTTTCAAAATTATCGGGTGCAACTGTAGCTTATACCGATTTAGAATCTAATGCTTACGAAGATTTCCTTAAACAAATTGGTGTTCCCGAACAATATATTCAGATGTTTAGTGCATTTGCAGCTGATATTAAAAACAATCAACACCAAAAGGTGACAAATGATTTAGAAAATTTGTTGGGAAGAAAACCCATTGCTTTTTCCTTGGCTTTAAAAGAGTTATACAATCTCTAAATAGTTAATCTATCGTATTTGATACCAGTTAATACCATCACTCTGTACTTCTATGCTGCTTGCTGCATTAATTGTATTTATAGAGCTTCCAGCTAAATTAATATAATTTTCAGTTAGGGATTTTGAAGCAACAGAATTATTGATAATAGTATAAATTCTGCCCGACACTCCTGATGCAGCAGGTAGTGTAACGGTAAATGTAGACCCAAGTGGAATGATAACTGTTTTATGACTCTGATTTAATATTAAATCTGCTGAAATAACTGTAATACTAGAGGCAATACTACCATTTACATGAAAGGTTGAGGTAGGTGTAATTGCGATGCCAAAATTACCAGCGTAGAGAAATCTTGCAAAAGTAGTAAAATTAGTTGCATTTGTATACTTACCAAAGGCTAGATGTGGTGGAATCCCTGTAAAATTAGATGTAAGCAGACGCAACGCATCAGTTGTACCCGTCTGGGCAGCTGAAACTTTCTCCATACCATAAGCATCACCTATGGAGGCATTATATATTGCAGCTATTCCCATTCTTGTATCTTTAGCAAATTCCAATCCGACTGGAGCCTGAAATTCAGTCCTTCCTCCTGAAAAAGTAAGATTATTAGCGCCCATCGTTACCGTACGAGTGCCAGTCAGGGTGCCATTACTGTTATAGAGATTGGTTGATATAGCCGATGAACCTATGGTAGTTTTCCATGCGCCATTGGTATAGACAAAAGCTAGGGTCTGAGCATTGGGAATAGTTGTTCCTGCAAACGTTGCACCAAAACCGCCTGTGGTGTTATTGGAAATGGTTAACAGGTGACCATTTATAGTAGGGGTATATGCTGTTATGGCAACAGTACCAGTAGCAGTACCTGTAATATTGGCCAGCGAAGTTTCTGTGTTAATATTGGCCGCATTAGAGGCCACAGTAAAACTTACCTCCCTGCGAGTAACCGCTCCGTTGACATCTAGCATGGTTCTGGGATCTATGGTATTTATTCCAACTTGGGCAAAGGATAAATACGGGATAAAAAATAGCAACAGAATTTTACTTTTCATTTTAATTATCTTTATAGTCAATTATTGTATTTGATACCAATTAGTACCATCACTCTGTACTTCTATACTGCTTGCGGCATTGATTGTGTTTACTGTACTTCCTGTTAAATCAATATAATTTACTGTCAGGGACTTTGAACCCACTGTATTATTAACAATGGTATAAACTCTCCCCGATATTCCTGACGCAGCGGGTAAGGTAACGGTAAATGTAGATCCAAGCGGAATAATTACGGTTTTATGGGTCTGGTTTAATGTTAGATTAGCTGAAATAACGGTTATACTATTAGCTATACTGCCGTTTACATGAAAAGTAGAGGTTGGAGCAGTAATACCAATGCCAAAATCACCTGTATTTGTGAATCTTGCATATTCAGTATAAGCAGTTGCAGTTGTATATTTTCCAAAAGCGAGATGTGCTGATCCTATATTTGATGTAAACAAACGCAATGCTGGAGATGTACCACTTTGGGAACTTGAAACCTGCTCCATACCATACACATCACCTCCACCTTCATTATAAATTGTCGCAATCCCCTTTCGGGTATCTTTGGCATATCCGAACCAATTTTGAAATTCAGCCCTTCCTGTACCTGTAAAGGTAAGATTATTAGCCCCAAGGGCTACCGTACGATTGCTTGTTAGCGTACCATTGCTGTTGTAAAAATTGGATGTTGATATGGTTGATGATCCCATTGTAGTCTTCCATGCACCATTGGTATAAACAAAACCTATGGCTTGACCATTAGGAATTGTTGTTCCTGCAAACGTGGCACCAAAACCGCCCGTGGTATTATTAGAAATAACTAACACATGACCATTGATAGTTGGAGTATATGCCGTTACAGCAACTGTACTTGTAGCAGTGCCAGTGATATTAGCAAGAGAAGTTTCTGTATTAATGTTAGCCGCATTAGTAGCCACAGTAAAACTTGTCTCTCTCTGAGTAACAGCTCCGTTGACATCTAATGTAGTTCTAGGATCGGTGGTGTTTATCCCCGTTTGGGTAAAGGATAAATAAGGAATAAAAAACAGAAGTAGGATTTTACTTTTCATTTTAATTATCTTTTGATTATTAAAAATTCTTTATATTTAAGTACATAATTTAACATAGTAATAATTTAGAAAAGGTAGTTGAAAATAGCAACAAAAACCTTTTTTCATTTTGACTCTTTTTTATTTCAAATGCTGTTGTCAAAATTAGGAGATAAAATGTTTTTATATCTTTTTTCATTTTTGAATTTAATATAGGACAACTTTTTATATTGTCCTTTGGTAGAACAACTAGACATAAATTTTAATCATTAAATATTTTTTTAATTTTAATGTATTAAAAGTTATAATCATATGAAATACAATAATTTAGCTTGTTTTAGTTTGGCTGTTTGTGTATGTTGTACACGTTTTACAAAAATAACAAAAAAACAACATTAAAAACCACTTTTTTATAAATTTATGCCCTCAAGATTATAAAAACTTATCTTCAAACTGACTCTTAAAGTTTATATGAAAACTTAATTACAGTGCATATTCTACTGATTTATTTTGTGTGGTTTCTTTTTCATCATAATCATCTCCAAAATAGTCATTGCTTTTATTGATACTTTTATTTTGTCATTTCTGTATAGTGTTTTTATGTGTCTATACGAACAGACAAATTATAAGCTTTTTTAGTATTAACTTTGTTTACCACTGTATGTCACTATTGCTTATCACAGTACATGTTGCATAACAAAACAAATATAATTAAAGAGTATATTTTTTTTCAAACTTAAATTAGTTTTTAAAATGAATATTTTTATTAAATTGCTTTAAAAGAGATGCCTCTTACAATCATTTTTTAATTTTTAAGCCTTGATTTATTAAATGCGTCGTCCATTCACTAGTTTTTTTTCCTTTGTCAAAAGCTATGTAACCTTCTGCTTTATAGTTAAAATTGTTCTTCCATTTTTCGTCTTTCGTCTTTTGTTTTTCAATATGGGTAATTAGGTCTTTTGTGTTTACATTATCTAATAGTTTTGCTTTTTTTGCAAATCTTAGTAATTCAAGAGAGTTAAGGTGATATGTCTCTGGGAATGATATGTCAGTTATATGTTTATTAATAGGTTCATCTTTGCTTAAACGTTTGAAAAATTTGTGTTTAAGCAAATATAAAATCCCTTTCTCTAATTTAGTGTCATACTTCTTTTCGTTTGTATGTTCTTTAAAATCTTGTAAAGCAAAAACGGATTTAGCCAAACCAATATAGCAAGGCGTCTTTTTAAAACAACCACCATATCTGTCAAAGTTGAAATTTGGTAAATCTACTTTTACCCCTCTTTCCATTGGTTGGTTTGAGTTAATCCACTCAACCGCATTTCTAACTTGTTTGTCATTTGCTCTGTCCAAACGACAGAGTGCAGAAACAATCATAGCATTGTAACATGGTAAGAACATTTTTTCGTCACCACTCAATGAAAAACCAAAAGGAGTTGCCAGTTTTTCATAAACAGTTTCAATTAACTTTTGTGTATAGTCTAATTTATAACTAAATGGAATTTCACTTATACATATAAGTCGCCAAACAAGAGCAAGAGGTTTGTCAGGTAAATTGGCCGTTATTTCTTGTACAAGTTTAGAATTTTGAAGTTTCTCAATAATTTGTCTAACGGAAAAAAATTGTCCATTGTCAATACCGATTTTTAATTCTAATGCCGTATCCATATTTTTTGTTGTTACCTTGTCTTTCAAAATTACTATTAACTTTTAATTAAGGGCTAAGAACTATATTGTACTTATAGATGTTATAGTGGCTTTTTTCGATTCTAATTCGAAGATTTTGGCACAAATAAAATTAATCGTTTTTTTGAATAATTTATAAATTCCGAGTATAATTTCTTTGAATATGAATTCAACGAATATTAGACCAGTAATTTCTCCTAAAATTCCAATTGTAATAACAATTAGTAATTCAGTTTTTCGATTCCTGTATAGCTATTTTAGGACGGGTCAAAAACGAGTCAAAAATAAATTTATAGCATTTATATAGCGTATATATAGCGTATATATAGCGTGTTTATAATGTATTTATAACGTATTTGATATGATGCCAAGTAATATAATATATATAAATAGTGTAAGTAGTAATTCATTTTAGTATCATAGAGATTTTAAGTAGGCAAAAAAAGGTAGTGTCTCTAAATTTCGAAAACTTATTGTAATTTAGCTTCAATATAAAATAAAGTAACATGAAGTGGTGGTATACCTTTTTATTTCTCAATGCAATAAACCTCTTGTTTTCTCAAGAAACAATCTCAGATGTTATAAGACAATTTAATAAAAACACGGTTGCCTATATTTCAGTAGAAGAATTAAAAAGAGAAAATAATAGTATACTATTAGATGTTCGTGAAATGGAAGAATACAACGTTAGTCATATAAGAAACGCAATTTTTATTGGTGATAAACATTTTAATAAAGATTCGGTAGCTACTATTATCCCTAATAAGAATGCTAAAATAATAGTTTACTGTTCTTTAGGAGTAAGAAGCGAAAATAGAGGAGAAGAGCTAATAAAATTAGGATATACAAATGTTTATAACTTATACGGTGGCATTTTTGAATGGAAAAACAAAGGCAATGAAGTAGTTAATAATAAAGATATAACTACTGAGGAAGTTCATGCTTTTTCTAAAATGTGGGGAAAATATTTGATAAGAGGTATTAAAATTTATAAATAAGATAAAAGATAAGAAATGGAAAAAACATATTATGATCCAGCAGATTTAAAAAAATTTGGAAAAATTGTAGAATGGAGCGAAGAATTAGGAAATAGTTTTTTTGAATATTATGGAAAAGTATTTGAAGAAGGAAGCCTTTCAGCTAGAGAAAAATCTTTAATAGCTTTAGCCGTTTCTCATGCAGTGCAATGCCCTTATTGTATTGACGCTTATACAGGTGATGGACTAAAAAGAGGAATTACAAAAGAAGAAATGATGGAAGCAGTGCATGTTACTGCTGCAATAAAAAGTGGAGCTGCATTAGTACATGGTGTTCAGATGATGAATAAGTATAAAAAACTATCAATGTAGTTTTTCCGTATATATGTAAAATAGCTAACACTTTGTGTAAAATCATAATTCTATTTTTGTAGAGATTATCAAAATTTGAATAAATTTAAAACTATGTTGAAATCGCTTCAAGCTAAAGAAAGTCCGTTGTCTAAAACAGAAAAACAATTAGAAATACTTTCAAATGGAATTTTTAAAGACGGTTCTTTACCCACTTTTGCTGATCAGATTAAAAAAACAAATCAATTTCCTTTAAAAACAAAGAAGATTGAAGTTTTACAGATAAATGTAGGTTACATGTGTAATCAAGTATGTGCACACTGTCATGTAGACGCAGGACCAGATAGAAAAGAAATCATGACAGTTGAAACGATGCAACAAATCTTAAATGTTTTAAAAACGACAGAAGTAAACACACTAGATTTAACAGGTGGTGCTCCAGAAATGAATCCAAATTTTAGATGGTTTGTGGAAGAAGCTTCAAAAATAGGAGTGAAAGATTTTATAGTTCGTTCAAATTTAACAATCATGAGAGCGAATAAAAAATATTATGATTTACCAGATTTTTTTAAAAAACATAATATACATATTGTAAGTTCCATGCCTCATTGGACAAAAGGTAAAACAGATGTACAAAGAGGAGATGGTGTTTTTGATAAATCTATAAAAGTTTTACAAGAATTAAATGAAGTAGGTTATGGAATACCAGAGAGTAATTTAAAATTAGACCTAGTTTACAATCCTTCAGGAGCTTTTTTACCTAGTAGTCAATTCTCTATGGAAAAAGACTTTAAAAAAGCATTAAAAGAGGACTTTGATATTCATTTTCATAATTTATTTGCAATTACTAATTTACCAATTTCTCGATTTCTCGATTATTTAATCGCTTCTGATAATTATGAAGATTATATGTATGCATTAGTAGAAGCTTATAATCCAGCTACAATAGTTAATGTTATGTGTACAAATACTATTTCTGTAAGTTGGGATGGCTGGTTGTATGATTGCGATTTTAATCAAATGCTAGGATTAAAAGTTGCCTCTAAATCAAAACATATTTCAAATTTTAATGAAGAAGAATTAAGTAACCGAAATATTGTTATTTCCCAACATTGTTATGGTTGTACAGCTGGAGCAGGTAGTAGCTGTCAAGGAGTTGTGGCATAAAAAGACTTGTTAAAATGAACGAAAACCTAATTCTAATATTTACTAGAAACCCCGAACTTGGAAAAGTAAAAACACGATTAGCAGCTTCTATTGGAGAAGAAAATGCATTAGAAATATATAAACATTTATTAGAACATACTAAAAAAGTAACTCTTGAAACTAATTTTGACAAACGTGTTTTATATTCTGAAGAAATAAACACAAACGATATATGGAATAATCACTTGTTTCAAAAGAAATTGCAATTCGGGAAAGACCTAGGAGTAAGAATGTATAATGCATTCAAAGAAGGATTTGACGATGGTTACAAAAAAATAGTAATCATTGGCTCCGATTTAATAGAACTAGAAAGTAATGATATAAAAGAAGCCATTAAAAAGCTAGTGAATAATGATATTGTTATTGGACCAGCTCAAGATGGAGGTTATTATTTATTAGGAATGAAACAAATTCCTGAAAATATTTTTAGAAATAAAGAATGGGGGACAAACACCGTCTTAAAAGAAACATTAAAAGATGTCCAGAATTTAAAACACTATTTATTACAAGAAAAAAATGATATCGATACTCTTGAGGATATAAGAGATGTTCCCGTTTTTAAAAAATATACAAATAAATGACACAAGAAATTTTAAACACAACCACCACATTTTTAAAAGAAAAAGGATTTCATAATTCACAAATAGGAATTGTTTTAGGAACAGGATTAGGTCAATTAGTAAATCATTTACAAGTTGAGGTAGAAATAAATTACACAGATATTCCAAATTTTCCTGTTTCAACTGTAGAATTTCATTCTGGTAAATTATTATTTGGAATCTTAGAAGGAAAAAAAGTAATTGTAATGCAAGGACGTTTTCATTTGTATGAAGGTTACACTTTACAAGAAATTACATTTCCAGTTAGAGTAATGAAAGCACTAGGTATTTCAAGTCTGTTAGTGTCAAATGCTGCGGGTGCTATCAATTTAAATTACAAAAAAGGAGATTTAATGCTGTTAGAAGATCATATTAATTTGCAAGGAGGTTCACCATTAGCATTTAAAAATGTTTCTGATTTTGGAGAACGATTTACAGATATGTGTGCTCCTTACAATGCTGATTTAAACACAAAAATAGTGGCTATAGCCAAAGAAAATAATATTATTTTACACAAAGGCGTCTATGTTGCAGTTGTAGGACCACAATTAGAAACAAGAGCAGAATATCGATATCTAAAAATTATTGGAGCAGATGCAGTAGGAATGAGTACCGTTCCTGAAGTGATTGTAGCCAATCATTTAAATCTGCCTGTAATAGCAGTTTCTGTTTTAACAGATGAATGCAATCCAGACGATTTAAAACCAGTAAATATTCCAGAAATTATTGCTGTGGCAGGAGAAGCAGAACCAAAAATGATTATACTTTTTAAAGAATTAATTCGTCAGATTTAAGAATTAATCTGTAATAAACTAAACATAATAATATAAAAATGAGTTACTTAAATGCAACTAACGACTTATACAAAAACGCAGCTTTAATTCCAGATGTTGGATTGTGCTGCACAACTACACCTATTTGGAAATTCCCTGGTCTTGAAATTCCAATGATTATGCAAGAAATGAATTATGGATGTGGAAGCACTATTTCTGCTCAAGATTTAATCAATAATCCTAAAGTTTTATACGTGGGTGTTGGTGGTGGAATGGAATTATTACAATTTGCCTATTTCTCTCGTCAAAAAGGTGGCGTTATAGGAGTAGATGTAGTTGACGAAATGTTAGATGCGTCACGCAAAAATTTTAAAATTGCAGAAAAACAAAATGATTGGTTTAAAAGCGAATTTGTAGAATTAAAAAAAGGAGATGCGCTTAATTTACCTATTGAAGATGAAAGCATAGATGTAGCCGCTCAAAATTGTTTGTTCAATATCTTTAAAGCAGAAGATTTAAAAAAAGCATTACAAGAAATGTATCGCGTTTTAAAACCTTATGGACGATTAGTAATGAGTGATCCTACTTGTGAACAAGAAATGAATGAAACATTGCGAAATGATAATCACTTGAGAGCATTATGTTTAAGTGGAAGTATTCCAATTGCCGATTATATAAAAGCTTTAACTGATGTTGGTTTTGGAACTATTGAAATTCGAGGACGTCGTCCATATCGCATCTTAGATACAGAAAATTATCCTACAGAAGAGTTAATCTATATTGAAAGTATTGAAGTATGTGCGATAAAAGATCCAATGCCACTTGATGGACCTTGTGTTTTTACAGGAAAAACAGCTATTTATTATGGGAAAGAAGATTATTTTGATGATAAAAAGGGTCATGTGTTAATGAAAAATCAACCTTTAGCTATTTGTGATAAAACTGCAAAAGCAATTGCTAGCTTAAATAGAAACGATATTTTTATTAGCGAAAGTACTTTTCATTACAACGGAGGCGGTTGTTGTTAGAAATTAAATGCAATATTTAGTACATTTTGTCTATTTATGTTTTACAGCTAACTTTTTGTTTTTTTGTTGTATATTACTTTTACCAAATTCAAAAACAAAAAAATGAAAAAAACAGCTATTTTATTTATTATTTGGACATTTGGGTTTCAATTAAGCAATGCACAAAGCCCTTGGACAAGAGAAAAAGGAAAAGCATACGTTCAACTTGGATTAACAAGTTTATCCTATGATGCAGTTCAATTTAATGGAGAAAAAATCGAAAATATTGGTGACTATTCAGATGTAACAATACAAATTTATTCTGAATATGGAATTACTTCTAAATTAGAAGCCCAACTTATTTTGCCTTATAAATTGGCTAACTATAAGGATGAAGGTATCTCAGAAAGTATTTCTGGTATAGGAAATGTAACTTTAGGTTTAAAATATAAAATATCAGATAAAAATTGGAAAATAAGTTCGGGTTTATTGTTTTCGGCAAATTCAATAAAAAAAGAGGCAACATTAGAAGTAAGCTCTACAGGCATTAATGCTTCTACTTTTTTGCCTTACATTAGTATTGGTACAAGCTATAATAAATGGTATTATTTTGGAAACATTGGCTATGCTTATATGGATAATGATTATTCCGATTATCTAAAAGCTACAATTGAAATAGGTTATAATGTAATTCCAAAAGGTCATTTAATGCTAGTTTTAGATACTAGAAACCCTGTAACAAAAGAAGATGCTTATTTTAATGATAATATTCAGTGGACATCTCACTTAGACAGGCAAGCCTATAATGCTTTTGGAATTAAAACTAATTACGAATTTATACAAGATAAATTTGGAGCTAATTTTTCAGTTTTTGGGGCTTTTGGGATAGATAATGCTCCTTTAGCACCAACTATAAATATTGGAGTTTATACAAAATTGTAAATGAATGAATAAATACAAAGAAATAATTGTTAATTCCTATTCAGGTTATTTTAACTATCTGAAAAATGAACTAACTACACTACATATAGAGAACTTTTTTTACGGTTTGATTATTATTTCTTTAATAGTCTTCGTTTTAGAAATTTTATTTCCTTGGAGAAAAAATCAACCTGTTTTTAGAAAAGGCTTTTGGTTAGATACTTTTTACATGTTTTTCAATTTTTTCTTGCTTAACATGATAATTCTAATTGCAATGAATAATGTAACTGCACAATTGTTTAATGATTTTTTATCTCTTTTTGGATTACAATTAACATCAATACAACTTGTAGATTTATCTAAGTTACCAAAAGGATTGTCATTATTCATATTTTTTATTGTGTCAGATTTTGTTCAATGGAATACACATCGATTGTTGCACCGTTTTGAGTTTTTTTGGAACTTTCATAAAGTACATCATTCAGTTACCGAAATGGGTTTTGCTGCGCATTTACGTTATCACTGGATGGAACCTGTAGTTTATAAAACATTACTTTATATTCCTTTGGCATTAATAGGTGGTTTTTCAATCAAAGATGTATTTATTGTTCATTTTATTTCCATTACAATTGGTCATTTAAATCATGCTAATATTGGTTGGGATTACGGACCATTAAAATATATTTTAAATAATCCTAAAATGCATATTTGGCATCACAGTAAAGAAATGCCTAGAAAATATGGAGCAAATTTTGGTATTTCATTAAGTTTATGGGATTATTTATTTAAGAGTAATTATATACCAAATGACGGAAAAGATATCGAGTTGGGTTTTGAAGATATTCAAAGTTTTCCAAATAATTTTATTAATCAAGAACTATATCCGTTCAAAAAATAAAAAAATGAAGCAATTATTTTTTCTGTCCTTATTACTAGTTATGGTTACTTCATGTCGTTTCAATAAAACGGATGAATCTATTAGTGTTGATACAAATGAATTAGATTCAATAAGTAAGCAAATTGAAACCACTGAAAAAATAGAGGGTGACACAAAAGCGGATAATTCTGAAGATGTAAAAAATATAGATGCTAAAAAAGAAGATTTAGTAAATTCTAAAAATGAAGGAATAGATAAAAATCAAACAGTAGAGATAGATATTGTAACACAAAAAACAATAAAAGAATCCGAAGCAGTGGAGGATGTTATTGAGAAAAAAGTTGAGGTTAATGATGTTGACCATTCACAATGGAATGCATTATTAAGAAAAAATGTTTCAAGTTTAGGTAACGTAAATTATAAAGGATTTCTTAAGGACAAGATTTTGCTAGAATCTTATTTAAATATGTTATCTGCTAAAATTCCTGATGCTAATTGGTCTAAAAATGCAAAATTAGCCTATTGGATAAATGTATATAATGCATTTACTATAAAATTAATTGTAGACAATTATCCTACAAAAAGTATAAAGAACATTGCTAATCCTTGGGGGAAAAAGTTTTTTGAATTAGAAGGAGTAAGCTACAGTTTGGAACAAGTAGAACATGAAATTTTAAGAAAAATGAACGAACCAAGAATACATTTTGCAATTAACTGTGCCTCTTATTCATGTCCAAATTTAGCAAATCAGGCTTATATTTCGAATACCATTGATAAACAGCTTACAGAAGTTACTAAAAAATTCATTAATGATTCTTCAAAGAATGTAATTACAGAAAAGGATATTAAAATATCTGAAATTTTTAATTGGTTTTCCAAAGACTTTAAAACTGCAAACACTTCAGTTATTGATTTTTTAAATAAATATTCGGAAACAAAAATTAGCGAAGAAGCTAAAGTACAGTATTTAGATTATAATTGGAGTTTAAATGAGTAGAGAAATGATTTTATCATTATGTTCTAAATCTTAGATTGAGATGATAGCTAGTAACTATAAAAAGGAAAACCTCATTATTTGTAACTTACATACTTTTTAGAACAGTATTATTCCTAAAAAAGCGTCACTTTTTTTTATAAACTTCTTTTACTATATCTAGAGAAGGTTTGTTTTGAACAGTATAATCATGGTCATTCAATCCGCCTACATCTGCATGATTTTCAAACCATTTCCATAAAAAGCCTCCAGCAAACCAATCTTCTTCCCAAAATTGATTGTACAATGCTTGTAAAGCAATTGATTGTGCTTCTAAATTAACCGATTTTTCTTGAGAAAAATTCCAAGGTTCATGAGTAGTATAATCCATGCTTTGATAACCATATTCTGTGAATAATACTTTTTTATCCAACTTTTTTGAAAAAATTTCAATATTCTTTTTATGAGTTGTCCATTTTTCTTCTAATAGTGAAATAGAAGGAGTTTGTTCGTTTACCAATGGAAAATAAGCATCAATACCTATATAATCTAATTTTTTAAAAAAAGGAACAGATTGGAAAGTGTCCCAGTTTTCAGCATAAGTTAATTTGCCTTTATAAATTTTTCTTATTTTCTCAATTAATTGATTCCAAAATGGAGTTCTGTTTTTTACAAATGAGTTTAGCTCTGTGCCGATGCAAAGTAATTCTATGTTTTCATTTTGAGCTAATTCAGCATAAAACAGCATGAATTTCTCATAATTAGCTTCAAATTGTTGCCATTCTTTTTCCGTTTTCATTTCGATATGACCAGTAAAACCTTTTGGAATCCAGATTTGAGGTTTTAACATTACTTTTATATTATTGGAATGAAAAATAGTACTAGCATTATCTATTCCTTCTTTTCGTTCACCTATCCATTGTCTTTTAGAATTATAAAAAAGAGCCGTATCATTTAAAGTTTTCATAAAAGCAAAAGGCATTAAGGTAACCCAATTTGCATTTGTTTCTAAAACAGGATTAACTTCTTCTTGGCTAGTTAATTTATTAGATGCAACAAAACTAATTCCGTTTATTTTGCTTTCTTGTGAAGAACAAAAGGCAAAAAGCAAAAAAAGTAAATAAGATAATCTTTTCATATATATAATATTTATGGTAAAGGCTACATCATTGTAAGATATTATTTTTATTGAAATATCTTAAAAAAAGGAATATATTCTTGTCAAATTAGTCAATCATTTAATTTAAGTTAAGAGTGGTTTTTTAAATAAAAGTAAGATTTCTAACTTTAATTAGTAACTTAATACTTTATTTTTACCCTGTTAAATTTTTTGTATGGAACATATTGTTATAATTGGTAATGGAATTTCAGGTGTCACACTCGCTAGGCATATTCGTAAAAATTCAGATAAAAAGATTACTATAGTTTCAGCAGAGACAGAATATTTTTTTTCAAGAACTGCTTTAATGTATGTTTATATGGGACACATGAAATTTGAACATACCCAACCTTATGAAAATCATTTTTGGAAAAAAAACAAAATAAACTTAGTATTTAAGAAAGTAGAAAAAGTTATTCCAACTGATACTATTTTACTTATGAATGATAATTCTATTCTAAAATATGATAAACTAGTTATTGCAACAGGTTCTAAATCAAATAAATTTGGTTGGTCAGGTCAAGATTTAAAAGGTGTTTTAGGTTTGTATCATAAAAACGACTTAGAGGAATTGGAAAATCTTTCAAAAGACGCAAAGCGAGCAGTTATTGTTGGAGGAGGTTTAATAGGAATAGAATTAGCCGAAATGTTAATCACTAGAAATATTCCAGTTACATTTTTAGTGAGAGAAGCTCATTTTTGGGGTGGAGTTTTACCAGAAGGAGAAGCAAAATTAATTGGAAAACATATCTTAGAACATCATATAGATTTGCGATTAGATACTAATTTAAAAGAAATTGTTTCAGATGAAAATGGAAGAGCAAAAGCTGTTATAACAGAAGCAGGTGAAATAATAGAATGTAATATAGTTGGTTTAACCGTGGGAGTTTCACCTAATATAGATTTTCTAAGAGATTCAGGAATTGAAACTAATCGAGGTGTATTAGTAAATCGATTTTTGGAAACAAACATTCCAAATATATATGCAATTGGAGATTGCGCAGAACAACATGAAGCTATAGGATATAGAAAAAATATTGAAGCAGTTTGGTATACAGGTAGAATGATGGGTGAAGTTTTAGCACAAACAATATGTGGAAACAAAATGCAATACAATCCTGGACACTGGTTTAATTCAGCTAAATTTCTGGATATAGAATATCAAACCTATGGTTGGGTTTGGGCAAAACCAAAAGATTACGAGAACCAATTTTATTGGGAACATAAATCCGGAAAAATAGCTATCCGTATTTCTTACCATAAGAGAACTAATGAATTTTTAGGAATAAATACTTTTGGAATAAGAATGCGTCATGAGTTCTTTAATAAAGTTTTAAGTGATAAGGAAAGTGTAGACTTTGTAGTGGAAAACTTAAAGCAAGCCAATTTTGACCCTGAATTTTATACTCATTATGAAAAAGAGATTGTAAATCAATTTAAAAAAGAATTGCAAACTTTAAAAGCTTAAGATGAAAAAATTAAAAACTTTACGATTTATAGGCTTAGTTGTTTTTGTTGCATCGGTATTTATTTTTATTGCAACTTTAGGCATTGGTAGTTATTCTTTAACCGAAAATGTTATTAAAGAAAAATTTTCAGGTAAGCCCGAAAGAGTTATTGCAACTTTTACGAATGTAGCAAAAGAAAGAGAAATTTTAAATAAAGAAATCGAAAATCCATTTTCTTTTAATAACGAAATAACTGCATTATTAGAAACATATAATACAAAAATAACTTCGGATATTGAGACTGAAAAAGGACTTTCTAAAGCTGAAATTAATCAAATATTTTCTAAGTCTATAACAGATAATAAGGTAAATTATTCAAAGACTGTATTAGAATCTGTTTTCCAAAATAATTCCGATAAAGTAAGACTAGTTGATGAAGCTACAAATTGGATGTATTCGTCAGCTAAAAAATATGAAAAAGTAGCTGATTTTAAAAATGATTTCAATAATAAAATAGCAGATATAAATAGAAATAATGCACAAGAGTTCTTGTTGGATGATAATAAGTATACCAAATTTGATATTGCAAAATCATCAATTACTGGGTCATTAAAAGAAAATAAGATACTATACTTATTTTTAACTTTTGGTTTAGGAGTTATTGGTTCGTTATTATTTATTATTACAGGATTGTTTCTTGAACCTATTGCAGGAATTAAAAATAATGGTATTTATTTGTCTGAAGCCACGAATAGAGGTTGGGTAGCACTATTTGTATTTGTATTCTTAGTTTCTTTTTACATCTTATTATATTTTTATCCCTACTACATTGTTAATTGGACGAATATTGTAGACCCTTTAAAATCTTTATTTAAAGAAGGAGCAAAAGCTTCCCAATGGTTTCTTTATGGAGTTTTATATTGTGTATCTATGCTAGTTATGGGAATACGAATGTTCATCAAATATAGACACAATAGCTATCAAATTGTACGAACAGCAAGCGTTTTGTTCTTCCAAATCATTTTTGCTTTTTTACTAGTTGAAATTTTACCTTTATTTGATTTACCAGGTGTAGATTTAAAAAATGCTTGGCCACTAGATTATAATTTTGTAACAGATTGGAACGTAAAAAAACATTTAGAAGCAGGTCATTTGGGCAAGTTTATGTTTGTTTGGGGAATAGTTTTAAGTTTGATTATTGTTCCAGTAATGGTTTATTTGTATGGTAAACGTTGGTATTGTTCTTGGGTTTGTGGTTGTGGTGGTTTAGCAGAAACATTAGGCGATCCATATAGACAATTATCAGACAAAAGATTAATAGCTTGGAAAATCGAAAGATGGACGATTTATCCCATTTTAGTTTTTGCTATTATTATGACTATTGTGGTAGGTTATAATACTTATAATATTGTTTATAATCCTTTAAAAATAGGAGATAATTCATTATTTGGAATTAACGCTTACAAAATAAATGAAATTTACGGATTTCTTATAGGTTCTATTTTTGCAGGAGTAATTGGCACTGGATTTTATCCTATTCTTGGAAACCGTTCTTGGTGTCGTTTTGGCTGTCCTTTAGCAGCTTATATGGGTATAATACAACGCTTTAAATCCAGATTTAGAATTACAACAAATGGTGGGCAATGTATTTCATGTGGAAACTGTTCTACTTACTGTGAGCAAGGAATAGACGTGAGAGCTTATGCACAAAAAGGAGAAAATATTGTGAGAGCGTCTTGTGTAGGATGTGGAATTTGCGCTGCTGTATGTCCTAGAGGTGTGTTGAAATTGGAAAATACATCAGAAAAGGGAAGAATTAATCCTAACGAAATTTTATTAGGTAATGATGTAAATTTACTGGATTTAATCAATCATAAATAACTTAAAAATCCAAGAATGCTATTTCAACGTATATTAATTTATAAGTTTATTTTTTTTGGATAATTTAAAAAAGAATATGAATAAAATTGTTATACTATACTTTTTTTTGGCAACAATACCTTTTACTTTTGGACAAAAGTCTTATGTTAAAAATTATTATGAAAATGGTAATTTAAAAGAAGAAGGCTGGGTGGAAAATAACCAAAAAGTTGATTATTGGTTTTTTTATAATGATAATGGCACAAAAAAAGAAGAAGGACATTTTAATGAAAATCAAAAAGTAAAATGGTGGATTTTTTATAATAGTAAAGGAAAAGTTAGTAAAAAAAGTGAATTTAAAAATAATAAATTAAATGGATTCACCATTGTCTATGAAAAAAATAAGATCATACGTGCTGAAGAATACTTTATGAATGAAAAAATAAATCAATGGGAAAGTGTAGCAGCTTTCAAAAAAGATAATCCGTTTCTATTTTTATGATACAACCAATAATAAAGGTAGTTATTCCTGCTTTTAATGAAGAGAAAGCGATTGTTAATGTAATAAGTGAAATTCCCAGTATTGTTTCTGAAATTATTATAGTCGATAATAATTCTAATGATAAAACGGCATTAGTTTCTAAAAATGCAGGAGCAACTGTTCTATTTGAATCTAGGAAAGGCTATGGATATGCTTGTTTAAAAGGATTAGATTATATAAGTGAACAAAATGAAAAACCACACATTATTGTTTTCTTAGACGGGGATTATTCTGATTATCCAGAAGAATTATTAAGAATAATAGAACCTATTCTAAATCAAGATATCGATTTTGTAATAGGAGCAAGAGTAGAGAAGTTTCGAGAAAAAGGAGCGATGACTCCTCAACAAATTTTTGGTAATTGGTTGGCAACTTTTTTAATGAAAGTTTTCTTTAACGCTAAGTTTTCCGATTTAGGACCTTTTAGAGCTATTAAATATCAAAAATTATTAGCTTTACAAATGGAAGATAAGACCTATGGCTGGACAGTAGAAATGCAATTAAAGGCTTTAAAGCAAAATCTTACATATATAGAAATACCAGTTCATTATAAAAACAGAATTGGCGTTTCAAAAGTATCTGGAACAGTGAAAGGAACCATAATGGCAGGAATAAAAATCATAGGTTGGATACTTAAATATAGTTTAAAAAAATAATGACATATCTTATACTTTCTTACATAATTTTATTTTTTTATAGCTTATCAATAGTATTGATTTTCTTCTATAGTTTGGCCCAATTTAATTTGCTTTTAAACTATTTAAAAAGTAAAAAGCAAGTTCAAAAGAGAGAGAAATTTGACTTTAAAAATGCTTCTGAAATTCCTTTTGTGACTATTCAGCTTCCTGTTTTTAATGAAAAATATGTAATAGAAAGACTGTTGCAAACTATTTCAAAATTAGAATATCCACAAGAAAAACTTCAAATTCAAGTTTTAGATGATTCAATTGATGATTCTGTTATAGAAACAAAACAGATAATTGATAGTATTGCAAAAAATGGAATAGATATTCAACATATAAGAAGAGAAAATAGAGTAGGTTTTAAAGCTGGTGCGCTAAAGGAAGGTTTAAAAACGGCAAAGGGAGAGTTTATAGTAATTTTTGATGCAGATTTCGTTCCAAAAACAGATTGGCTTTTGCAAACCATTCCTTATTTTAAAGATGAAAAAGTGGGTGTGGTTCAAACACGATGGGGACATATAAACAGGAACTTTTCTTTATTGACAAAAATTCAGGCTTTTGCTCTAGATGCTCATTTTACATTAGAACAAGTAGGACGTAATTCAAAAGAACATTTTATTAATTTTAATGGTACAGCTGGTGTTTGGAGAAAATCTTGTATTATAGATGCAGGAAATTGGGAAAGTGATACTCTAACGGAAGATTTAGATTTAAGTTATAGAGCCCAATTAAAAGATTGGCAATTTGTTTATTTGGAAGATATTGAAACTCCAGCAGAACTTCCTGTGGTTTTAAGTGCAGCTCGTTCTCAACAGTTTAGATGGAATAAAGGAGGAGCAGAGAATTTTAAAAAAATGTCAAAAAGAGTAATTGAAGCTCATAATATTAAAACAAAGACAAAATTGCATGGCTTATTACATCTTTTAAATAGCTCTATGTTTTTATGCATTTTTGCAATGGCTATTTTAAGTGTTCCAGCGTTGTATATTAAAAATGAATTTCCACATTTAAAAATTTTGTTCAATATTGTTGCATTTTTTGTAGTTACATCAATTATCTTCTTTATCTGTTATTGGTTTACCTATAAGAAAATTAATGGAGGAGGAATTAGTAGTTTCTTTAGATATATTAGAATGTTTTTTACTTTTTATACTATTGCTATGGGGTTTTCTTTTCAGAATACAATAGCTGTTTTAGAAGGGTTAATAGGTAAAAAAAGTGAATTTGTAAGAACTCCAAAATTTAATATAGAATCATTAAAAGAAAAATGGAAAGAAAATGTTTATATATCTCACAAGATTTCTAAAAACACTATTGTAGAAGGTTTATTAGTTTTGTACTTTCTATTTGGTATTTATAGTGGGTATATGTTAAATGATTTTGGATTGTTACCTTTTCATTTAATGTTGCTAATTGGTTATGGATATGTTTTTGTAAAATCATTTAAATCAACCTAAAATTGAATTTGTCTTCTATAAAATATAAAGATACTTATCTTGTTGTTTTATCTATTGTGGCTTATGTCAATTTAGGTTATTTTGTAGTAAGAGAAAATTTCTCTTTTTTATTTCTCTTTTATTCCCTTGCTTTTATAGCTTTTTATTTTTTTTATTCTTCACAATTTCTTTCCGAAAAGAAATTATTTACGTTTGGGGTAATTTTTAGAGTATTATTATTGTTTTGTTTGCCTTTTTGGTCACAAGATTTTTATCGTTTCATTTGGGATGGAAGATTAGTCCTTTCAGGAATTAATCCTTATTTATTTCGACCAAATGATTTGATTGAAAATATAACGATGTTTCAATCTCAAGAATTATATAAAGGAATGGGAGATTTAAGCGCTTCTCATTTTTCAAATTATCCTCCAGTTAATCAGTTTGTTTTTAGTATTGCAGCTATATTTTCACCTAAATCTATTTTTTTTTCATCCTTTATTTTTAAGATAATTATTCTTTTTTCAGACATTGGAATTTACCATTTTGGAAAAAAAATACTATATTTTTTAAATTTGGATACTAAGTGTATTTTTTTATATTTTTTAAATCCTTTAGTTATAGTTGAACTCGTAGGAAATGCTCATTTCGAAGGAGTAATGTTGTTGTTCTTTGTTTTAGGAATATATTTTTTCTTTAAAAACAAATGGTTAGTGAGTGCTCTATTTATTGCTTTATCTATATCAACTAAGTTGTTGCCTTTATTGTTATTACCTTTTTTTTATCAAATGCTAGGTTTTAAAAAGAGTGTTGCTTTTTATGCAATAGTTATATTAATTAATCTTATTCTTTTTTTGCCTTTTATTTCAGAAACCTTAATTCATAACTATTCCGAAACGATTTCTCTGTGGTTTGTGAATTTTGAATTTAACGCGAGTTTTTATTATATATTTAGAGAAATTGGGTATTGGATCAAAGGATATAATACAATAGGTACTATTGGAAAAATTACACCTGTTTTCTCAATTTTAGTTATTCTTTTTTATTCGCTTTTAAAAAGCAATAAAACTCTTAAGCATTTTTTTGTAAATAGTTTGTTTGCTCTTACTATTTACTTTTTATTGGCTACAACTGTACACCCTTGGTATATAACTAATCTATTAATTATTGCAATTTTTACAAAATATAGATTTATTGTTACTTGGACTTTTACAGTAGTTTTAAGCTATTTTGTTTATAGTCAAGTACCTTTCAAAGAGAATCTTTTTATTGTTTTCTTAGAATATTTATTTGTATTTGTTTTCCTTTTTTATGAGCTCATGAAGCCCTCTTTTCCTTTAACTAATAAAATTGATAAAGAATAATTATAATTAATTGTTTTATTTACTTAACTATTACTATTTTTCTTTATTCTAATTATAAAAGTTCTAAAACTCTTTCTAAAGCCATACCTCTTGAACCTTTTATTAAAATTAAACCGTTTTCAGGAATTTGTTTGGTGAATGAATTTGTAAAACTTGTAAAAGTGTCAAAAAAATGGAAGCTATTTTTTTCAATTTTATTAGTATAAAAATCATTTCCAATAAAATAACAAGTTATGTTGTTTTGTTCTTTTAGTGTCTCAATAACTTTTTTATGCTCATTTAAACTTTCTGTACCTAGTTCAAACATATCTCCAAAAATGATAGTTTTATTTGCGTGATTAAGTTGAATGAAATTTTGAATCGCAGCACTCATACTACTAGGATTAGCGTTATAAGCATCTAAAATAATTTCGTTATTATTTTTCTTAATTAATTGGGATCGATTGTTTGTTGGAATATATTCTTCAATAGCCTCTTTTATTAAGTTGGTTTCAATTGAAAAATAATTGCCAATAGTAATGGCTACATTAATATTGTTTGCATTATAGATGCCAATTAAATTTGATTTTATTGTTTGATTCTTGTAATTTACTTGAACCATAGGATTAGCTTTAATATCTTTTATTATGACATCACTATTCTTATCTGTTGAAAATGTATATCTCTTACTGTTTTTTGTTTTTTTGTTTTGTAATTCATCATCAAGGTTTACAAAAACTTCTTTGTGTTCTTTTTCAAGATGTTTATACAGTTCACTTTTACCTTCTATAACACCTTCGACTCCACCAAAACCTTCCAAATGTGCTTTTCCAAAATTGGTTATGTAACCATAATCTGGTTCGGCAATATTGCAAAGAAATTCTATTTCTTTCTTATGATTGGCTCCCATTTCAACAATTCCTATCTCTGTTTTTTTTGTAAAAGACAATAATGTTAATGGAACACCTATGTGATTATTAAGGTTACCTACAGTAGCTGTGGTTTTAAATTTCTTTGATAGCACACAATTGATTAATTCTTTTGTAGTTGTTTTTCCATTGCTACCAGTTAACGCTATAATTTTTGTTCCTAATGTTCTTCTGTGAAAATTAGCAAGCTTTTGTAAGGCAACTAAGGTATTAGGTACTAATATGGTTCGGTCGTCAATATAATAGTCGTTATTGTCTATAATAACATATTTTGCTCCTTTTTCTAAGGCTTCTTTTGAGAAAGTATTTGCATCAAATTTTTCACCTTTTAAGGCAAAGAACATGTTATTAGGTTCTATTTTTCTTGTATCTGTTATAACTGAGTTGCACTCTAGAAATTTTGTGTATATAGCTTCAATATTCATAAAGCGAATATAATAAAAAAGCCCATTTTTTTAAAAAAATGGGCTTTTAATATGAAAATTATTTTTGTCTTAGAATTTTGGATTTCCTCTAGGTGTTTTCTTGTTTGATTTAGGACCTACTTTAGACATTGCATTTCTAAATCCAATGTAATCAGTTGCCATATCTTGAGGAAAATATCTTCTAGATGCTGGATCTAACCAATATGCTCTATCTCTCCAAGAACCTCCTTTATACACTCTTACTTCGTTGTTTACTAAAGTTGTTCTCTTGTCTGATTTGTCATATTTTTTATTCATTTCTCCAGAAGCACTATCTATAGAAATTGAATGTTTAGGTGATTCATACATTCTTTTGCTATCGTCTGCTTCACCTTCGTCTTCAGAACCAAAATCAAAATATCTTGTAGAAGGTTTATCTCCATCTCTATAATCTCTATTGTCTGAAGTTGAGAAATTTTGTCTTAAATATGTTTCTTCTTCATCAACTGGAATTTGAGCTACTTGACCTGGGAAGTTTCTTGCTAAAATTTTACCGTTACTTAATGTATCGTATTTAATGTTTTCAGCAGTTACAACTTCAACAATTCCATCTTCACCAATCTTATTTTTCATGTAAACGTTACCTCTGTAGTAGTTGAAATCATTTGCCTCATCATCTACTACTGGTCTGTATACATCGGCTACCCATTCTGCTACATTTCCAGCCATATCATATAGACCAAAATCATTTGCAGGATAACTTTTTACTTTATTGGTAATATCTGCACCATCATCACTCCAACCAGCAATACCACCATAATCACCTCTACCTTGCTTGAAGTTAGCTAATTGATCGCCTCTTTGTTGTCTTGTTCCAGAACGAGTATATTGACCATTCCATGGGTATTTCTTTTGCCCTTTATATATGTTGAATTCTCTGTTTCCAACTAATGCAGATGCAGCATATTCCCATTCTGCTTCAGTAGGTAATCTGAATTCAGGAAGAATTAAACCAGAGTTTATTTGCGCATAAACATTTTTAGCCGTATCAGAAACTTCTTTTCTTCCACCATTCATTTCTCTTTTTATAAGAATATCTTCGTTTCCACCATATGTTTTTGTTGGGGCAGATAAATAAGTTTCAGTACTGAAAGTCGATTCAGCTGTAACTTCAGAACCTAATTTTACTTTAGAATCTTTCTTTAAGTACCCATTTTTCTCTAACATATTTTCGTTTACACGATCTGTTCTCCACTTACTAAATTCAACTGCTTGAATCCAGTTAACACCAACTACAGGATATTCCGCATAAGCTGGATGTCTTAAGTAGTTGTTTGTCATAGTTTCGTTATAACCAAGACGGTTTCTCCAAACTAATGTATCAGGAATTGCACCTGTATATATGTTTTTGTAATTTTCTTCCGTTGGAGGAAAAACTGTTTTTAACCAAAACAAGTATTCAGTATACATTAAATTTGTAACTTCAGTTTCATCCATGTAGAAAGACTGAATGTGTTGTTGACTTGGAGAATTATTCCAGTCATGCATTACATCATCTTGTACTTTACCCATTGTAAAAGTACCACCTTCAATAGGAACCATTCCAGGAGGAGTTTCTTGTTGGGTAAACTTAGAATTGTGTTGGAAGCCACCATTTTTATCATTGATCTTCCATCCAGTAGCTCTTGAGGCTCCTTTTGTGCTAGAACTTTTGCTACAACTGCTCAAACCAATAGTTATTGATAATATCAATAACGCCTTCAAAGTCATAATTTGCTTAATTTTCATACTCTAGTAGGTAATAAATTTAGTGTCGCAAGATAGTAATTATGTGTTAATTTGCAACATGATTTTAAAAAAATGTAAAAAAAAATTAATTTTATGTTAAAATTGCTTTATTACAACGAATTATTTCATTTTTTATTGTGTTAATACTGTATTTTAATTTTTTTTATTTCTCTTTGTAATATTAAATCACTAATTGCGTTATTCTTCTAAATGAAAAAGAAAATATTATATGCCTTTCTTTTGATTGGGACTGTTTTAAGTGCTCAGAATAGTAAATCCGTTAATTTAAAATGGAATGATGGAGTCATATATTCTAGTGATGATTTTAAATATAAGTATCCTAGTTTTGATGGTTTGTTTTTTTCTTTAAACTTAGCAGAAGCTACTATTTTTTATAAAGGGGAAGAAATTGTGCCTAATTTGATAGATGAAAATTCTCTATTGGTTACAAATATTTCATATCAAACTCTAAATGAAGAAGAGTTGTTTAATTTAGATAAAGATAAAATTCCCACTTCTATACTTCCAAAGATTGAATCATTTGTTGCTCGTGATCAATTTGTTTCTTTGTTTACTTTTTCACCAATTGTAAAAATTGGTAACGCATATAAGAAAGTTGTTTCTTTGAATTATAATTATAGTTTTAAGTCTAATCCTAATCGTTTTTTGGGAATACAAAGTATAACAAATTCTGTTTTTGCTTCTGGAAATTGGTATCAGTTTTATGTCGAAAAATCGGGAGTATATAAAATTTCTAAATCTTTTTTACAAAGTTTAGGACTTAATGTAAATGTAGATCCTAGAAATATTAAAATATATGGTAATGGAGGAAGAATGCTTCCTTTGTTAAATAGTACTTTTTATCCTGAAGATATAGAAGAGAATGCGATTCAATTTATAGGTGAAGAGGATGGCGTTTTTAATGATAGTGATTATATTTTGTTTTATGCTGAAGGTGTTGATACATGGAATACTGAAAGTTTAACAAAAAATAATCTCTTTTCTGACAAGTCCTATTATTATGTTACTTCAAGTGGAGGTCAAGGTAAAAGAATTGTTCCTGCAACTGAACCGCAAACTAGTGCTTCATTAAATTTTACTCAGTTTGATGATGTTCTGATTTATGAAAAAGATTTAGTTAATGTTGCTAAAGTAGGTAGAAGATGGTTTGGTGAAGCGTTTAATGTTAATAATAATCAAACCTTTAATTTTTCTATTCCTAATGTTGATACTTCAGTACCAATTACAATAAAGGTTAATTTGGCTTCAACATCCTTTGGTAATACATCCTTTAGTATTAAAGCGAATAATCAATCTTTAGGAAATGTGAGCTTTCCAGCTTTGCAAAGTGGCAGTACAGCTGAAGGTTTTGAGAATGTTTTGAATAGTTCTTTTGTGGCTTCTTCATCTGTTTCAATTGATTTAACTTATAATAATGGAGGGGTACCATCTTCTAATGGTTATTTAGATTTTATAATATTAAGATCGAAAAGAAATTTGCAAGGATATGGAAAACAGTTTTTATTTTACAATAATGATGAGCAAAATAATATAGGTGTAGGACAATATACTATTTCTAATGCGAACTCGATAAATCAAGTTTGGGATATTACCGATATTTATAATGTGACTAGCTATCCAAATGCAAATCAATCTTCGTTTTCGTTTAAAGTTCCTCTTGGTTTTCAAAAAAAATATATCGCACTTGATAATGCAGATTATTATACTCCTTTAAAAGAGACTATTACTAGTGTTTACAATCAAAATTTGAAAGGAACAATTTTTAATGACAATCAAGGTAATTTTCAAGATATAGATTATTTAATAATCACTTCTGGTTTTTTGGTAAATCAAGCAGAGCGTTTAGCTAATTTTCATAGGAATAATTCAGGTCTAGTTGTTAAAGTGGTTAGTTTAGAGTCTATTTATCAAGAATTCAGTTCAGGAAAGCAAGATATAGCTGCTATTCGAAATTTCATCAGATATGTATATTGGAATGCTTCGGAGCCTTCCAAAAGAGTAAAATATGTGAATCTTTTTGGTGATGCTTCTTACGATTATAAAGATCGATTGACAAATAATACTAATATTGTTCCAGTTTTTCATGGTTTTAATCCAAATGCAGGGGAAGTTAACAATTCATCTAATATGTCTTTGTTTACTGCGTTTATATCTGATGATTTTTTTGGATTAATGGATGATAATGAAGGTCCAATGTTAAGTGGTAGTGATGGTATTGATATTGCTACAGGAAGAATGTTGGTTTCCTCTGTAGAACAAGCTCGTCAAGTGGTTGATAAAGTTATTGATTATTATGACGAACAATCTTATGGAAGATGGAGAAATAATTATATAATTTACTCTGATGATGCTGACACAGAGAGTGATGCTCAATTGCAATTTGCTTTGGATAATTTGGCTGACGAATTGACAAGTCAAAAACCTTTTGTGAATGTTAAAAAAATTCATACAGATGCCTATATTCAGCAAGTAACTGCAGGAGGAGAGCGTTATCCTGATGCAAAAAATGATTTTCTAGATGCTTTACAATTAGGGGCGTTGGTTATTAATTATTTAGGGCATGGTAGTGAAGAATCTTTAGCAAGAGAACGTTTGTTTGAAAAGTTAGATGCTCAGAATCTACATAATCCATATAGATATCCTCTATTTATAACAATTACTTGCGATTTTACTCGTTTTGATGATCCAAATCGTTTTTCAGGTGGTGAATATTTGTATTGGAACGCTCAAGGCGGTGCAGTTAGTCTTATTGCAACAACAAGACTGATAGGTGTTAATACAGGACTCGTTATGAATGATTTATTGAATGAAAGATTATATGCTTTTGGTTCAAATGAGTATCCAACCATAGCTGAAGCACTTCGGTTAGTGAAATTACAACCTGGAACCTCAGATAATAGAAGGGTTGTTTCTTATATAGGTGATCCAGCTTTAAAATTAGCAATACCAAAACCTAAAGTGGTTTTGACAGAAGTTAATGATGTTCCAATAGATCAATTTACAGGCACCTTTCAAGCTTTAAGTTTAATGAAAATTAAAGGAAGTGTAGTTGATGAGAATGATGCGGTAATCACAAATTATAATGGGGATTTAGCAGTGCAAATTTTTGATAAGGATATTAATAGATCTACATTAGGAAATAATGGAGCTTCAAACGCATCGGGTTTAATAATAATGGATTTTACTACAATTGGAGAAACCATTTTTAGAGGTAATGCTTCAGTTACAAATGGAGTTTTTGAATTGAGTTTTGTAGTGCCTCAAGACATTAAAATACCAGTTGGAAATGGAAAAATTAGCTTTTATTCAAAAAGGAGTAATCCTATTTTGGAAGATCAAACAGGTTACAATAAGGATATTCTTATAGGCGGTGTGAATACTAATGCTCCTGTAGATAATACTCCGCCTGTGGTTAGATTGTATTTGAACGATGAGGGTTTTGTTTCTGGTGGAATTTCTAATTGTTCTCCTATATTATTAGCTTTTTTAGAAGATGAAAATGGAATAAATACAGCTAGTGGAATTGGTCACGATATTGTAGCTATTCTAGATGGAGACGAATCTAATCCTTATGTTTTAAATGATTATTATGAAACCGAGAATGACGATTTTACTCGAGGAAAAGTAAGATATCAATTTAGAGATTTGTCTCCTGGGTTACATACTATTGTTTTTAAAGCTTGGGATGTGTATAATAATTTGGTAACAACAGAGATTCAGTTTAATGCTGTCTGTGGAAGTGAAAATATAACTTTAGAAAGAGTTCTTAATTATCCTAATCCCTTTGTTAGTTATACGGAGTTTTGGTTTACACACAATAGACCATTTGAACCACTAGATGTTCAGGTTCAGATTTTAACAATCACAGGAAAGTTGGTAAGAACCATTAATCAACAAGTGGTTACTGATGGATTTTTATGTAGGGATTTGAAATGGGATGGTAAAGACGATTTTGGTGATAAAATAGGTAAAGGTGTATATGTTTATAAGTTAACTGTAAGATCTGCAAATAATGGTGATTCAGCAGAAAAATATGAGAAACTTGTAATACTATAATAAAATATTATATTTGTCTAATTAATTTACAACAAGAATGAAGAAAATAGCAGTTTTTTTAACTATATTTATAACAGGTCAATATTTAAAAGCTCAAGAAAGAGTTATTACGACAGGTGTTCCTTTTTTATTAATTGCTGCCGATGCAAGATCTGCTGGTATGGGTGATATGGGTGTGGCAACTTCTACAGATGCATTTTCACAACAACACAATCCTGCTAAATATGCTTTTTCTTTAGAAAAACAAGGTTTTTCTTTAAGTTATACTCCTTATTTAACAAGTATAGCTAATGATATATCTTTAGGTCAAGTAACTTATTTTAATAGAATTAATGAAAGAAGTGCTTTTGCAGCTTCACTTCGTTATTTTGGATTAGGAGATATTCAATTAACAAATGCCTCAGGTGATTTACAAAATGTTGTTAGTCCAAATGAGCTAGCTTTAGATGGTTCCTATTCTTTAAAATTAAGTGAGCGTTTTTCTATGGCTGTAGGAGGTAGATTTATTCGTTCTAATTTAAAAATTGCAACAGAAGGTAATGACGCTACTGCAGCTTCTACTTTTGCTGTAGATATTGCAGGATATTATCAATCAGAAGAAATTGCTTATGAGGATTTTAATGGTAGATGGAGAGCAGGTTTTAATTTTCAAAATTTAGGACCAAAAATTAATTACGATAACGATAGATTAGAAGAGAATTCAAATTTCATTCCTTCCAATATGCGTTTAGGAGCAGGTTTTGATTTTATCTTTGACGAATATAATAAAGTGGCTGTTTCTGCTGAGATAACAAAATTATTAGTGCCAACACCTCCTGCTTTAATTACTGAAGTTAATGAAGATTTGAATGGTGATGGAAATATTGATGAAGCTGATGTTAGACAAGCAAATAGTAATGCGAGTTTAGACTATAGAAAAACAGGCTGGGTAAGTGGAATTTTTAAATCTTTCAATGATGCTCCAGATGGATTTGGTGAAGAATTAAAAGAGTTTACTTATGCTTTAGGAGCTGAATATGCTTATCAAGATTCTTTCTCATTAAGAACAGGATATTTTCATGAAAGTCCTACAAAAGGAGCTAGAAAATATTTTACTTTAGGAGCAGGATTTAAATACAATGCAGTTAAAATAGACGTTTCTTATTTGTTTTCAGCGTCGAAAGTAAGAAACCCATTAGAAAACACACTTCGTTTTTCACTATCATTTAATTTTGGTGATGGTTATGATGAATTATAATATAAAAATACTAAAAATTAAAGTATCCAAATTCCTCTAGAGTTTGGATTTTTTTTCCTTATATATGAAGCAAATTACTATTACAACAACATTTTCAGTTTATGATTCTTTAGAAGAATTGAACAAGGAAGATAAAAAAATCATGTTGCAAGCCATTGAAGCAAGAAAAAAAGCATACGCTCCTTACTCTAAATTTAGCGTTGGTACCGCAGTTTTATTAGATAATAATGAGGTTATTTTAGGGGCTAATCAAGAAAATGCTGCTTATCCATCAGGATTGTGTGCAGAGAGAGTGGCTATTTTTTATGCTGGAGCAAATTATCCAAATGCAAAAGTTTTAAAATTATTTATTTCAGCATCCCCTCAGGATAGAGAATTAGAAGACCCTATTCCTCCTTGTGGGTCTTGTAGGCAGTCAATTGCTGAATATGAAATGAAGCAAGATGTTGAAATTGAGATTTATTTTATGGGCTCAAAAGGGAAAGTATATCACTCAAATTCATTGAAAAATTTATTGCCTTTTCTATTTGAAAAAAAGCATCTATAACGTTATCGTTGATAAAATATAACATATTCGTAATAAAATAAAGAAAATTGATAAGAATTAATTTTTTCAATAGGCTTGTATGTAGTATTTTTGCTTTTTGTAAAATTTTTCAAATGAAGTTTTTATCTTTTTTTGTAAAATAATCCAATTTAATTCATAAACAAATGAAACCAATAACAAAAGAAGTTTACCTAAAGTGGTATGAAGAAATGCAATTTTGGAGAAAGTTTGAAGACAAACTTGCTGCGCTTTACATTCAACAAAAAGTAAGAGGATTTCTACATTTATATAATGGACAAGAAGCGGTGTTAGCAGGAGCTTTACACGCAATGGATTTATCAAAAGATAAAATGATTACTGCTTATCGTAATCACGTACAGCCAATAGGTATGGGAGTTGATCCAAGAAGAGTTATGGCTGAGCTTTTAGGTAAAGCAACAGGAACTTCTCAAGGATTAGGTGGTTCTATGCATATATTTTCTAAAGAGCATGGTTTCTACGGAGGTCATGGTATCGTTGGAGGTCAAATTCCATTAGGAGCTGGTTTAGCTTTTGGAGATAAATATTTTGAAACAGGTGGAGTTACAATGACTTATTTTGGCGATGGGGCAGCACGTCAAGGTTCTTTACATGAGACTTTTAATATGGCTATGTTGTGGAAATTGCCAGTTGTGTTTATCGTTGAAAATAATGGATACGCAATGGGAACTTCTGTTGAAAGAACTGCAAATCACACAGATATTTGGAAATTAGGATTAGGGTATGAAATGCCTTGTGGACCAGTTGATGGAATGAATCCAATTAAAGTTGCAGAAGCTATGCATGAAGCAATTGAAAGAGCTAGAAGAGGTGATGGGCCAACTTTTCTTGAAATGAAAACATATCGTTACAGAGGACATTCTATGTCTGATGCACAACATTATAGAACCAAAGAAGAAGTAGAGGAGTATAAAAAAATAGATCCAATCACTCAGGTTCTAGATATTATTAAAGAAAACAATTATGCTACCGATGAGGAAATCGTAGCTATTGATAATAGAGTAAGGGATTTAGTTAGCGAATGTGAAAAATTTGCAGAAGAGTCTCCTTATCCAGATTTAAATGTGATGTATGATGTAGTATACGATCAAAAAAATTATCCATTTTTACCTCATAAATTATAAGTATTATGGCAACAGTAATAAGAATGCCTCGTTTAAGCGATACAATGACAGAAGGAACCGTGGCAACATGGCTAAAAAAAGTTGGAGATAAAATTCAAGAAGGAGATATCTTAGCTGAAATTGAAACAGATAAAGCAACAATGGAGTTTGAATCTTTTAATGCAGGAACTTTATTGCACATTGGTATTAACGAAGGTGAAACAGCTGCGGTAGATTCGCTTTTAGCGATCATTGGTAATGAAGGAGAAGATATTTCAAGTTTGTTAAACGATAAGAAAACAGAAGAAAAAAAGCCTTCATCTGAACCTGAGAATACTGATAAAAAAATTGAGAAAGAGTCAAAATCAAATTCGTCCTTGCCTGAAGGAGTTGTAGTAGTTACAATGCCACGTTTGAGTGATACAATGACAGATGGAACGGTAGCAACTTGGTTGAAAAAAGTAGGAGATACTATTTCTGAAGGAGATATTCTTGCAGAAATAGAAACGGATAAAGCTACAATGGAGTTTGAATCATTTAATGCAGGAACTTTACTTCATATTGGAGTTCAAGAGGGAGAATCTGCTCCTGTAGATAGTGTTTTAGCAATACTTGGTCCATCAGGGACAGATATTTCTGGAGTTGTTGCTAATTATAAAGCAGGTAATTCAGAAGAGAAATCAACTAAAGAAGAGGTAAAGTCTGAAGTAAAACCAGAAACTTCTTCAACAACTGTTCAAAATTCAGATACAAATTCATTTGGTAGAATATTTGCTTCTCCATTAGCTAAGAAAATTGCTGAGGAAAAAGGAATCAACTTATCACAAGTTAAAGGTTCTGGTGAAAACGGTAGAATTGTAAAATCGGATATTGAAAACTTTACTCCATCAAGTGTAAATACTTCAGTTACTTCGAATAGTTCTGCAGAAGCAGTTAAAGAAGCTATAAGTTCTGTTGCAACTGTAAAACCTTTTGTTCCAGCTGGAGAAGTATATCAAGAAGAAATTAAAAATTCGCAGATGCGTAAAGTGATTGCTAAACGTTTAGCCGAATCTAAATTTACAGCACCTCATTATTATTTAACTATTGAGTTAGATATGGATAATGCTATTGCTTCTAGAACGATGATTAATTCGCTTCCTGAAACAAAAGTATCTTTTAATGATATGGTTATCAAAGCTTGTGCAATGGCATTAAAGAAGCATCCTCAAGTTAATTCACAATGGAAAGATGAGGCTATGATTATTAATCATCATGTCAATATAGGTGTTGCAGTTGCAGTTGAAGATGGTTTAGTGGTGCCAGTATTGAAGTTTACTGATTTAATGAGTTTGACTCAAATTGGTGCAAGTGTAAGAGATATGGCTGGAAGATCTAAAGCTAAGAAAATCCAACCTGCAGAGATGGAAGGAAGTACTTTTACTATTTCTAACCTTGGAATGTTTGGTATTCAGTCTTTTACATCAATTATTAATCAGCCTAATTCTGCAATTTTATCTGTAGGAGCTATTGTTGAAAAACCAGTTGTTAAAAATGGTCAGATTGTTGTAGGAAATACAATGACAGTAACATTAGCATGTGACCATAGAACAGTTGACGGAGCAACAGGAGCTCAGTTTTTACAAACACTTAAAGCTTTTATGGAAAATCCAGTTACAATGTTAGCCTAATTTTAATAGTTATATATAAACAAAAAATCCCGTGTAAACGGGATTTTTTGTTTATTAAATTCATCTATAGTATTCTAGCTAACATTTTAGTTGGTTAGTATAAATTATTTTTGTTTCGAAATGAAAACTATAATTATGATGAGAACAATTTTAATTTGGGTTATTAAGCTTACAGCAGTAATTATTTTATTGCAAACTTTGTTTTTTAAGTTTACAGGAGCTTCAGAAAGTATTTACATTTTTTCAACGCTTGGTGTCGAACCTTACGGCAGAATAGGTTCAGGAATAATAGAATTAATAGCTTCTCTTTTAATTTTAATACCTAGAACTACTTTGATAGGGGCTTTATTAGGTTTAGTAACTATGTTTGGAGCCATATTGTCTCATTTTACCATTTTAGGAATAGAAGTACAAAATGATGGAGGTTTTTTGTTTGTTCTAGCTATTATTACTTTTATTTGTTGCTTCATTTTAGTGCATATTAATAGGAATAAAATCTCAAGTTTAGTAAGGCTTAAAATATAGATTTTAAATCTTCTAGTACTAAAAATACTGATATTGTCAGGATTTTATTATTTTTACGAAAATATAAAATAATGAAAAAAATATCTTTTCTTGTAAGTTTACTTCTTGTTGCTTGTGGAAGTACTAAGCCTATTGTTTCTAATATACCAACCGATAATGTTGCAACTACTAATACTGTAACTGTAATAGATTTTGTAAAAGAAGAAAATGTTTCAAAAACGCTTAAATTTTTAACATCTGATGAATTAGAAGGGCGTGATACAGGAAGCAAAGGGATTGAAAAAGCAAGTATTTATTTAGAGAATTTGTTAAAAGAAAATGGAGTAAAACCTTATTTTAAAGTATATAAGGATACATTGTCTAATTTGGATAAACCAGCATATAATATTGTTGGTTTTATTGAAGGTAATGACCCAAAACTAAAAAGCGAATTTGTTATTATCGGAGCACATTATGATCATATAGGAAGAATTAATGCGGTAAATGGAGATGATATTGCTAATGGAGCTAATGATAATGCATCTGGTACAACAGCTGTAACTGAAGTAGTAAAATATTTTGCAAAAAATAAAACGAATAAACGTAGCTTAATTTTTGCTTTCTTTTCAGCTGAAGAAAAAGGTCTGTTGGGTTCAAAACATTTGGCTAAAAAACTAAAAGAACAAAATTTAAATCTATATTTCATGTTTAATTATGAAATGATAGGGGTTAAGATGAATACAGAAGAAATGTTGTTGTATTTAACAGGTTTTGGAAAAAGCAATATGGCTCAAAAAATGAATGACTATGCTGGTGAAAAATTAATTGGTTATATTCCAGCAGAAACACAGTATCAATTGTTTAGAGCATCAGATAATTATCCGTTTTTTACAGAATTTGATGTTCCAGCTCAAACGGTTTCTACTTTTGATTTTGAAAATTTCCAATTTTATCATCAACCAGGTGACGAATTCGAATTAATGGATACTAAACACATGACAAATGTGATTAATAAAACAATTCCAGTTTTACAAGCTATGATAAATGCAGAAACGAAGGAAATTCAAATGAAGCAATAATGAAGAATATAATTATAACTGGAACATCTCGAGGAATAGGGTATGAGTTAGCTCTACAATTTGCTAATGAAGGACATCAAATTCTTGCGATTTCTAGAAAAATTCCTCAGAAGTTTTTAGAAAATGAAAACATCACTTGCTTAAATATTGATATTTCTATTGAAGAGGAATTATTAAAAGTTGAAAAGTTTGTAAGCCAATCCTGGAAAAGTAAAGTAGATATAATTATTCATAATGCTGGTTTATTGATACATAGACCTTTTGAAAACTTATCATTAAAAGACTTTGAGCAAGTGTATAAAGTTAATGTCTTTGCAGTTGCAGAACTAACACGCATTTGTATTCCGTTTTTAAAAAAAGGAAGTCATGTAGTAACAATTAGTTCAATGGGAGGTATTCAAGGCAGTATGAAATTCGCTGGTTTAGCAGCCTATAGCTCAAGTAAAGGAGCGGTTATCACACTTTCAGAATTATTAGCAGAAGAATATAAGGAACAAGGAATTGCATTTAATGTTTTGGCATTAGGTTCTGTAAATACAGAAATGTTACAAGAAGCATTTCCTGGTTATGAAGCTCCTGTTTCAGCGAAAGAAATGGCTAATTATATTTTTAATTTTGCTTTAACAGGGAATAAGTTTTATAATGGAAAGGTTTTGCAAGTTTCATCAACAACACCATAAATTGATAAGTTATAATTGGATACATTAAAAAAATATCTACCAGAACACGCAGTTCAATCTTGTTTTGAGCTAATCAAAGTAAATCATGTACATTTAAAAATTGTAAATGAACGAGTAACTCGTCATGGTGATTATAGAAAAAACACGAATGGATATCATCAAATTACAGTGAATGCAAGTTTAAATAAATATCGTTTTTTAATTACTTTAATACATGAAATAGCTCATTTAGTTGCTTTTGAAAAATATGGAAGATACATTAAACCTCATGGTGACGAATGGAAATTGACATTTCGCCAATTGATGCTACCTTTTATTAGACCAGAAATTTTTCCTAATCAATTATTACCTTTACTAGCAAGGCATTTTAAAAACCCAAAAGCTAGTAGTGATACAGATGCAACATTATCATTAGCTTTAAAGCAATATGATGAGAAAGAGTCAGACAAAAATTATATCTTTGAAATACCTTACGGTTCATATTTTAGAATACATAACGGAAGAGTCTTTAAGAAAATAGCACTTCGTGTAAAAAGATATGAATGTATAGAGTTGCAAACTGGTAGAATGTTCTTGTTTCAGCCTAATGCTGAAGTGGAAGTTGTACCAAATTAAACACAGACAATGAATAAAAATTATTATGCAATATTAATGGCTGGAGGAGTTGGTTCTCGTTTTTGGCCAGTAAGTACAACCGATTTTCCAAAGCAATTTCACGATATGCTAGGAACAGGTGAGACTTTAATTCAAAAAACATTTGGTAGACTTTCTCAAATTGTACCTAAAGAGAATATATTGATTTTAACAAATGAAAGTTATAACAATATTGTTTTGGAACAATTACCTTTAGTTAAACAAGATCAAATTATTTTAGAACCAGCGATGCGAAATACAGCTCCTTGTATTTTGTATGCATCACTAAAAATAAAAAAACAAAATCCAGATGCAGTTGTTCTAGTCGCACCAAGTGATCATTGGATTGATGACGAAATGCAGTTTGTAGCTAATATTCAACGTTCATTTGATTTTTGTGAATCACAAGATAATTTAATGACTTTAGGAATTTTACCCACATTTCCGAATACTGGATATGGTTACATAGAATATGATAAACTAGACAGCAGACCTGTAAAAAAAGTGGTTCAATTTAGAGAAAAGCCTGATTATGCAACAGCTCGTCAATTTATACAAAGCCGAAATTTTCTTTGGAATGCAGGAATTTTTATTTGGAGTGTGAAGTCTATTTTGGATGCATTTCATGCGTTTCAACCAGAAATGTTTCAACATTTTTTGAATGGTTATGAAGCTTATAATACAGAAAATGAAAAAGATTTTATTCATAAAAATTACCCTTTAGCTGAAAATATTTCTATTGATTATGCAATTTTAGAAAAAGCACAAAATGTTTTTGTAATGTCTGCAACCTTTGATTGGAACGATTTAGGAACTTGGGGATCACTTTATGATAAACTTCCTAAAGATGAAAATTACAATGCAGTAGTAAATGCTGATGTGTTTTTAGAAAATGCATCTCATAACATAATTCGTACAGAAGGAAAGAAACTGGTTGTTATTGATGGTCTTAATGACTTTATTGTGGTAGATAAAGAAAATGTTTTGTTGATTTATCCAAAAAGTAAAGAACAAGATATTAAAAGAATAGTTACCAAATTAAAGTAAAATATATGGAGAGAGATAGTAATTCATTTGCAGATATCTCGAAAAGGATAAAATTATTTCTTAGAGGAATTTTTGATATTTCGACTGATACAGACCGTTTAGCAACAATTGAAGACATAAAGTCGGGAATTGATATGAAAGGTCAAAACGCATGGATTTTAATTTTCTCCATTTTAATTGCTTCTACAGGCTTGAATGTTAGTTCAACAGCAGTTGTTATTGGAGCCATGTTAATCTCTCCATTAATGGGGCCTATATTAGGAATGGGACTTTCTTTAGGAATTAATGATTTGGATTTGTTACGAAAGTCATTGAAGAATTTTGCAGTGATGGTTGTGTTGAGTTTAACAACATCATTTTTGTTTTTTAGTATTCCATTATTTAAAAATGAAACTCCAGAACTTTTAGCTAGAACTTCACCTAATGTTTTAGATGTAATTATTGCATTATCGGGTGGTTTGGCTTTAATTATTGCTTTAAGTCGTAGAAATAAATCAATTAATACAATAGCTGGAGTAGCAATTGCTACAGCATTAATGCCACCATTGTGTACTGCTGGTTTTAGTTTAGCAACAGGACGTTGGGCTTATTTTGGAGGTGCTATTTTCTTGTTTTCAATCAATACAATTTTTATTGCTTCAGCTACTTATGTAGTAGTTAAATTTTTAAAATTTCCTCTTAAAGAATATGCAGATGAACTTCGTAAAAAAAGAATTTCGCAAGGATTAACATTTTTAGCATTGCTTATTTTTCTACCAAGTGTTTTTATGTTTTACCAATTGTACAAAAAATCTGATTTTGAACAAAAAGTGAATAATGTGTTGTTAGAATTAAAAGAAGATAAAGGAATAAGTATCTTAGATGTTGATTCTAATTATAAAAACAATATTGTTGAGTTCGCTGTTTTAGGAAAAAGCTTAGAAAATGAAGATATTTACAAAATTCAGAATAAAATGAAGAAGCTAGGTTATGAAAACGTGAGCTTTAAAGTTTTGCAAGATGTTGAGAACAAAGAGACATTAAGTCGTTTGAGTGAAATTGAAAATTCGTATTTAACCACTCAACAATTACTAGTCAAAAAAGAAGAACAATTAGTCAATAAAGACAAAGAAATTTATGAGCTAAAAAACAAATTAAACGCTACGATGAGTATTTCTTTTGATGAAGTCTCTAAAGAAATTAAAAGTTTAAATTCTAATATTACTTCAATCACTTTTTATAATCGTATTTCTACTAATTTCAAAAAAACAGATACTGTTCCTAATTTTGTTTTAAAATGGAATTCCAAAACTAATAAAACTGAAATTACCAAAGAAACAGCCAAATATCAAAATTGGCTAATTCAAAAAATGAAAAACAAGAAAGTTGTAGTTAAGTCGGAATAATTCTAACTTATTTTACATCATCTTCTTCTAAGTACATTTTTCTTACTTTTTTAAATAGCTCTGAGGAATACACAAAATCAGTCACTGCTTCGTTGTCTGTTTTGAAAATTTCTTTATTTGAACCTTCCCATTCCAACAAGCCGTTTTTTAAGAATATAATTTTTTGACCTATTTCCATCACAGAATTCATATCGTGTGTATTGATAACAGTTGTTATATTGTATTCTTCTGTAATTTCTCTAATTAGATTATCAATCACAATAGCAGTTTTTGGATCAAGACCAGAGTTTGGTTCATCACAAAATAGATATTTTGGATTATTTACGATAGCTCTAGCAATTGCTACACGTTTTTGCATTCCACCTGAAATTTCTGATGGTTTTTTATCGTTTGCATTAATGAGGTTTACTCTGTCTATTACAAAATTAACACGTTCTTTTATTTCTGCAGGAGTTTTTTTGGTAAACATTTTTAAAGGAAAACCAATATTTTCTTCCACAGTCATACTATCAAATAATGCACTTCCTTGGAAAACCATTCCTATTTCAGTACGAAGTTCTCTTTTCTCGTCATCAGTTAAATGTGAGTATATTCGTCCGTCAAATTCAATAGTTCCTGTTTCAGGCGTATGAATGCCTAATAACGATTTTAAAAAGACTGTTTTACCAGAACCACTTTGACCAATGATTAAATTAGTCATTCCAGCTTCAAAAACAGTAGTTATGCCTTTTAAAACTTTTTGGTCTCCAAATGTTTTTTCTAAGTTTTTTACTGCTATCATGAGCTTAAAAGAAGTTGGGTTAAAATATAATTCATTAAAATAATAACAACAGATGTCCAAACAAAAGCTACCGTACTTGCTTTTCCTACTTCAAGAGCACCACCTTTCATGTAAAAACCATGAAAAGAAGGAATTGTGGCAAGTATTAAAGCAAAAACAATTGTTTTTATAAAGGCATAGGCAATATGAAAAGGGATAAATTCGGTTTGAATTCCTTGTATAAATTCGGCACTAGAAGTAAAACCACCATAAACTCCAGCCATATAACCACCAAAAACGCCTAAAAACATACTCAATCCAATTACAAAAGGATATAATAGAAGCGCAATTATTTTTGGAAAAACCAAATAATTTAATGAGTTTACACCCATTACTTCCAAAGCATCTATTTGTTCCGTTACACGCATGGTTCCAATACTCGATGTAATGAAGGAACCCATTTTCCCAGCCATAATTATCGAAATAAATGTTGGGGCAAATTCTAAAACAACAGATTGTCTAGTTGCAAAACCAATTAAGTATTTAGGAATTAAAGGATTGGTTAAGTTTAAGGCAGTTTGTATAGCAACAACTCCACCAACGAAAAATGATATAAAAGAAACAATTCCTAAGGAATCGATAATTAAATCATCAATCTCTTTAAAAATAAGTTGTCTCATTACACTCCATTTAGTGGGTTTGTTAAAAACCTCTTTGAGCATAATAAAATACCTTCCTATTTGTGATAAGTAACGAATGAGCATCATGGTTTATAAATATCTGCTAAAATAATAATTTAATGTGTCAATTTGTGAATAAGTCAATTGGAAAATTGATTTCTTATTTATAATTATTTATAAAACAATTTTTCCCTCATCTTTTTCCAACGATAATTTCTTATAAAATTTGCTTGTTCATCAGTTACAAATAACTCTTTTCCTGAAGATTTAGCTTTCCAAAATCCTTTAATATAATCTAAAAAAAGCAATGGTTTTTTCTTTCGTAAAGCTAATTTTAAAGAAGCAATTGCTGTGATAAAAAAGCCATAACCCAAACTATAGAAAGCTTCACCTTGTTTGTAACGAGATGCTTTATTGTAATTTGCTCCTGTAGGTTTTAAGTGTTTTACAGGTAATGTTTCGTCCGTAACTACTTTCCAATTGTAGAATTTGCATAATAATTCATCTACTGTGTCCCAACCCATGGCTGGTTTTAATCCACCTATTTCTTTAAAAGTTGCTTTTCTGTAAGCTTTAAAAGCACCACGTATGTGATCTTTATCAGTTAAATTTTCTAAAATCCATTCACCATTTTTTTCTATATAGGCAAAGCCACCAACCATTCCTATTCTGTCATCTGATTGAAAATGCCCGATTATCGTTTCAAAATAATTGGTCGGAAAAATTAAATCTGCATCAACTTTTACAAGAATATCATAATCAGCATCAATATGTTTTTCTCCTTCATGAAACGCCTGAATTACTTTGCTTCCAGGTAAATGAATGGCATCTGATTTTTTTTCGACCAAATAAATAAAAGTATATTTTTCAGTAAATGATTTTACAATTTGAGAAGTAGTATCTGTAGAATTATCATCTACCACAATGATTTTAGAAGGCAAAATAGTTTGGTTTACCAAAGAATCTAAGGTTAAACCTATAAATTGTTCTTCATTATGAGCTGGAATAATTATTTGATAATTCATTTTTACTAATCACTATTTACTAATTACTCTTCACTTTCTCTGCATAAACCAAATAATATCGATTCGTAAAATAACGCAATAGAGGTCTAAAGCCAACCTTCTTAACAGGATGTGTAAATTGAATGCTATCTATAATTTTAAATCCTGTTTTTTCTAATAACCAATCTAGTTGCCAATCTTCAAATTCATGGTAATGTCTGTCCCATTTATCGGTTTTGCTTCTATAAGCGCTAGAAAACCATAAACGCATTGGAATAGAAATAAGCACTTTATCACATTTTACATTTTCAAGAATAGTGTAAGGATTTAGTAAATGTTCGAAAATTTCAAAAGCAGTAAAAACGCTATATTCTTCATTTTTTAATGTGCTTTGATTCTTGTCTAAATCTTCTCCTTTAGTATTAATAACACTATATCCATTTTCTTCCATTATTTTAGAAAAAGGATTGGGAACGCCTAAATCCAGAATTGTTTCTGATGTTGAAATGTGTTTTTTTAGAAATTCTAACGTAATTCTAAATCGTTTATTAGGATATGTTTTTTCGTACATAGGGTATTGAGAGAACAAAATCGGCTTTCGTTCATAAATTTATGATTGGTCGCAAAGTTACAAAGAATTCAATGCTTTTAAAATGATTATTTTATGAAGTCGTTTTTTTGTATTTTTAACCATATCAAACAAAAATTAAGATGAGAAAAACAGGCACAATTGTATTGCTATTTTTAGCCACTATGTTATTTGCTCAAAATAAAATCATTATCAAATGTGGAAAATTAGTAGATGCCAAAAACAATAAAATTCTTGAAAACAGAACTATTGTTGTAGTTAATGGAAAAATTGACGAGGTAACAGATAAGAAAGTAACCTTAGGTAAAAATGATACTTTTATTGATTTATCTTCCAAAACGGTTATGCCTGGTTTAATTGATATGCATGTACATTTGGAACATGAAACTAATGCCAAACAATATCTGGAAGAATTTACCATGAATGAAGCAGATATTGCTTATCGTTCTATTGGTTATGCTGAAAAAACTTTATTGTCAGGATTTACAACTGTAAGAGATTTAGGAGGAACGAATGTGAATATTTCACTTAGAAGAGCTATAGATGCTGGTTTAGTTAAAGGGCCAAGAGTATTTACAGCAGGAAAGTCGATTGCTTCAACTGGTGGTCATGCTGATCCCACAAATGGTTATCGAAGCGACTTAATGGGTAATCCAGGACCAGAATCGGGTGTGGCAAATGGAGTTGATGAATGTGTAAAAGCAGTAAGACAACGCTACAAAAATGGAAGTGATTTAATTAAAATTACGGCTTCTGGTGGTGTTTTAAGTGTGGCTAAAAGTGGAGAGAATTCACAATTTACTATTGAAGAAATTCAAGCTATTGTAAAAACAGCAAATGATTATGGTTTTAAAGTGGCAGCTCATTGTCATGGTGAAGAAGCTATGAGAAGAGCAGTCATAGGTGGAGTACATTCTATAGAGCATGGCACTTATATGAGTGAAGAGGTCATGCAATTAATGAAAGAACACGGCACTTATTTAGTACCAACAGTAACAGCAGGAAAAGCAGTTGGGCAATTCGCAAAAATACCAAACTATTATCCAGATATTGTAGTGCCAAAAGCGTTAGCCATTGGACCAAAAATTCAAAATACTTTTGAAAGAGCTTATAAATATGGAGTTAAAATTGCTTTTGGAACAGATGCTGGAGTTTTTGTACATGGAGACAACTGGAAAGAATTTATTTATATGAGTGAAGTGGGTATGCCATTTATGGAAATTCTAAAAACGGCAACAATTAACGCTTCAGATTTATTAGGACAGTCAGAATTTATTGGAACAATTGAAAAAGGAAAATTTGCTGATATAATTGCCGTAGACGGTAATCCAACAAAAGATATTGAAGTTATGGGTAAAGTTACTTTTGTTATGAAAGCTGGAGAAGTTTTTAAAAATGAATAAACTTTATATAATCTAACTAAAAAGGGAGTTTGTAATAATAAGCAAACTCCCTTTTTATCTTTAAAAAAAAAATTACATTCTATATGCTACTGCATTAATATTCATTCCAGCTCCTACCGAAGCAAATAAAATAACATCACCTTTCTTTAAACTATGGTTTTCAATTTCACCTTTAACTAGTAAATCATATAAAGTCGGAACTGTAGCTACACTAGAATTACCTAATCGATGAATGCTCATAGGCATAACATCAGCTGGTGGAGTTTGCTTGTAAAGTTTGTAAAAACGATGAATGATAGCTTCATCCATTTTTTCATTAGCCTGATGTATTAATATTTTCTTAACTTCATTAATGGCAATTCCACTTGCATCTAAACATTCTTTCATTGCTTTTGGAACATTCATTAAAGCAAACTCATAAATTTTGCGACCATGCATTTTTATATAGCGTACATTTGGATCATGCGTTATATTGAATGAATTACCAAAAAATAAATAATAAGCTTCATCATAAGTAAAACTTGCCGATTCATGAGCTAAAATACCACCTTCTTCATCAGTAGCTTCAATTATAGTTGCTCCAGCACCATCTGAATAAATCATAGAATCCCTATCGTGTAAATCAACAACTCTTGATAAAGTTTCGGCACCAATTACTAAACATTTTTTTGCCATTCCTGATTGAATAAAAGCTTTTGCTTGAATAACTCCTTCAATCCAACCTGGACAACCGAATAGCATATCATATGCTACACATTTAGGGTTTTTAATTCGTAAATCAAATTTTACTCTTGCTGCTAAACTTGGTAAAGTATCCGCTTGAATGGCTCCTTTTTTTACATTTCCAAAATTGTGTGCGAAAATAATATAATCTAATGTCTCTGGGTCTATATTAGCATCTTTAATTGCTCTTTTTGCTGCTAAAGCTGCTATATCTGAAGTGTTTAAATCATTAGTCACATATCTTCTTTCTTGTATTCCTGTAATTTCAAGAAATTTTTGAGCAACAACATCATTAGGATGTGGAAATGGAGTTCCATCATCATTTAAAAAAACATGTTTTGCAAAATCTATATTAGATACGACTTCCGTTGGAATATAACATCCAGAGCCAGTTATTTTTACATTCATAGGTTTATTTTTGGGTTAACATAACGAAATTATTGATTATTTCTCAACAAAAGATTAAAAATGAATATTTATTTCAATTTATTGATAAATTAATAATTTTTGGTTTTAAAAATGAGATATTCTTAATTTCAGAACTAATTATAGCTTTTAATTTTGTCAGATTAAATACTTGCTAAAAACAAAGAGAGACTTTTCAGAAACTCAAATGACTATTTTAAAAGTTTATCTTTCTAAATAATGATACAAAACTGTATTTTTGAGTTAATATATCTTGAATGAAAATAAAAATAATATTTTTCTTATTCTTAACGTCTTTTTGCTTTGCTCAACAACCTTCTCATATAATTATTGGAGAGGATGAATTAGCAGGCATAAATATCTATAGTATTATTCAAGATATTGATAACACAATTTGGATTTCTACTAACAATGGTTTGTACCATTATGATGGGTTATATTTTACTTTAATAAAAAGTGATATAGTAAAAGATTTATCTCTTTTTGGCTTAACAAAAGACAATAATGGACTTATTTATTGTTATAATTTAAGTGGACAAATTTTTAGAATCAAAGAAAATAAACTTGAGTTGTATTGGCAAATACCAAAAGAATATATTTCAAGTCTAATTTATATAAATTTTGATAATGAAAACAATCTTATTGTTTCAGTAGCGAGTTTATTAAGAGTTAAAGATAAATCAAATTTTGAAGTTATTTTCGATTTAGATAAATCAACAGCTTGTCAAATTGTAAAAGATAAAAATCAGTATTTGTATTTTTATCATGATCGAAGATTATATAGTTATTATAATGGTAAAGTTAAAGTGGAGAAAGATAATTTACAGCTTATTTCTAAGAATTTAATGAAACCAGAAATACTTCAAAATGGAAATATTGGTTTATTTGTAAATTTAGAAGCTAAGGCATTAATTAAAAAAAACGAAATTTTTTATCCTATTAATTTTAATGTTAGTAATGATAAATCTATTCTTTATACAGGATTAGTATCTAAAAATCATGATTTAATTTGGATAACGAGTTCTAAAAATGGGGTTTATTGCTTTGATTCCAAAGGTAAAGCACTTTACAATAATAAATTATTGTTTAAAGATTATTTTATTTCATCTTATTTGGAAGATTCTGAAGGGAATTTCTGGTTTTGTACATTTGGAAAAGGCATTGTTTTAATCCCTAATTTAAATGTAATTGATTATACAAACAATGAATTATTAGAAAAAGACGATTTAAAAAAAGTTACTAAAAAGGATGATAAAATCTATTTTGGAGGAACAAAAGGAGCAATTTATCAGCTTAATAAGGATGAAATAAAACTTGAGCTACAAAATACTAGAAAGATTGAGTATTTAAAATATTTACCAAAAGCAAATTTGTTTTTTGTTAATAATGAAGTTTATGCTGGAAATAACTTTAAATTTCTTGTAGCAAATAACTTTAATAAATATGATATTTTCCAAAATAGTTATTCTGATTCCATTTATTATGTAACTCGTGCAGGTTTCTTTAATTTAGAGGAAAAGCTTAATTCTAGGCAATTAGATTATAAGGTAAGAAGTTATGCAATATTTAATGATGAAAAGAATGAAACTTTTTGGATAGGTTCTTCAACAGGATTAGAAACAGTAAGTAAAAAAGAGTTTAAGAAAGTAAAAGTAGATAATCAAGCGGTTTTTACTACCAGTATTATTGCTGTTGAGAATCAAATTTGGGTAGCTTCTTCTAGTGGTATTTTAATTTTTGAAAAGGATAAACTTGTAAAAAAAATTACAATAAAAAATGAACTTCTTTCAAATAATGTTCTTAAATTAATTTATGATAATGGATTTGTATATGCATCCACAAATGAAGGATTACAACGCTATGATTTATTAAATAAAACATTCAAAAATTTTACTAAATCAGAAGGATTACTTTCAAATGCTATTTTTGATTTTGAAGTTTTGGAAAACCAAATTTACATAATTACTTCAAAAGGCATTCAGAAGTTTAGTTTTGATGATTTAACGGAAGCTAAAAAGTTGCCAAACATTCAGATAAATAATGTACTGATTAATGGATTTAAAAAAATTACTGATAGAGAATACTTATCCTCTGAAGAAAATAATATTGAGTTTTCGTTACTATCTGTTACACATAAAGATAAAAGAAATTTAAAATATGTATACCAATTAGAAGGTTATGATGAGAATTGGTACACAACAGATTTTTATAACAATAAAGTAAAATATACTAAGTTACCTGCAGGGAAATATCAATTTAAGGTAAAGTTAAAAGATGATTCTATAATTTCTAATCAAATTGAAACATTTTCTTTTGAAGTCGAAACCGTCTTTTGGAAAAAATGGCAATTTATTGTTGGAATGATTTTTTTAGTATTCTTGAGTTTTATTATTTATTATCGAATGAGAATTCGTTATTTGATTCGTAAGAAAAATGAAGAAATTGAGAAAGAAAAATATATTCAAGAATTAAACAAATCAAAACTTACTGCCTTAAAATCGCAAATGAATCCACATTTTATGTTTAACGCATTAAACAGTATTCAAGAATTCATTTTGCAAAATAAAAAAGAACTAGCATCAAACTATTTAGGTGATTTTGCCGATTTAATGCGAAGTTATTTGCAATATAGTCAAGAAGATTATATTAGTCTTAGAGATGAAATCGAAACATTAGAGTTATATTTAAAACTAGAAAAAATACGCTTTGAAAACGATTTTGATTATGAAGTGAACTATAAGAAAAATATAGATGTAGACGCATTAGAGATTCCTTCTTTTTTAATTCAACCTTTTGTTGAAAATGCCATTAAGCACGGTTTATTGCATAAAGAAGGCAAGAAAAAAATTATAATTCATTTTTCATTAGAAAGTCCTATAATCTTAAAATGTGAAATTATCGATAATGGTATAGGGAGAAAAGCAAGTCAGGAAATTAATAAAAACAGAAAGCACAAATCCTTTGCGACAGAAGCAAGTAATAATAGATTACAACTTTTAAATCAAAATATTGGAAATAAGATAGGTCTTATTATTGAAGATTTATATGATGAAAACGAAAAAGCATTAGGAACAAAAGTTATAATTACGATACCAATTTCAAAGTAAAAATTAAAGTGAGAAATCATGAAAGTATTAATTATAGATGACGAAAGTAAAGCAAGATCGCTTTTGCACACCATTATCAGCGAATATTGTTTGGAAATCGAAACCATTTTTCAAGCTGAAAATTTATTGAAAGGCATCGAAATCATAAAAAAAGAACCTATTAATATACTATTTCTTGATATAGAAATGCCCAATCATTCAGGTTTGCAATTGTTTGATTTTCTAAATATTGAAGAAGTCGATTTTGAAATCATTTTTACAACAGCATATAGTGATTATGCCATTCAAGCTTTCGAATTTTCTGCTATAGATTATTTATTAAAACCACTTCGTCCCAATAAAGTTAAAGAAGCAGTTGAAAAAGCTAAAAAATCATTAGAGCAAAATCAACTGCAACAACGCTTAACAGAATTAAAACAGGCTTTATCATCAGAAAAATTTAATAAATTGGCATTACCAGTTGAAGATGGTGTTTTGTTTGTTAAACTAGAAGACATTTATTTTTGCGAAGCAGATGGAATGTATTCGAAATTTTATTTGAAAAACAATAAAAAGCTATTGATAAGTAAACCATTGAAGTATTTTACAGATTTATTGGATAATAAGGAAATGTTTTATAAACCACATCGTTCCTATTTGGTAAACCTTCAGTATTTACAAAAATTAGTAAAGAAAGAAGGAACTTATCTTGAAATGGAAAATAATTTTTTAGTACCTGTCTCAAAAGAAAAGAGAGAGGAATTGATGAAAATAATAAGCTCATTAAATTAACCAATATAAATGCTTATGCGAAAATTTTTAGAAGAAAACCGACTCGAGATTACTCTTTTCTTTTTGTATGCTTTTATAGGACTCTTTGCTTTTGTGCTATTATATTGATAATGTTTTAGAAGTTCAAATATACCATTCAGAAGTTGGGGCTTTTAATGGTATTCATAACAGATTATTTTTGAAGAAAAATTAAATTTAGTCGATTATGAAAAAAAGTTTACTATTTGCATTATTTATTACAGTTACTATGTTTGCTCAAACTCCTACTTTTGATTGGGGAAAACATATTGGAGGTTTAAACGATGTTAAAGTTTGGGATAATGCTTTCGATTCTAGTGGGAACGTTTACCTTGTTGGTGAATTTGTAGGCACCATCGATTTTGACCCTGACGCAACTGGCGTTCAAAATGTAACTTCAGCAGGACAAAATGATTCTTTCGTCTTAAAATTAGATTCTCAAGGAAACTTTGTTTGGGTTAAAACCTTTGGAGGAACTGGATTGGATTTAATTTCTAGAGTAGTTGTAGATGATTTCCAAAATGTGTATGTAGGTGGAAGATTTCAAAATGCGATCTCGTTTGCTCCTGTTGGATCTGTGACTAGCGCAGGTGATTATGATGGTTTTTTATTAAAAATGGACAACAATGGACAGCCAATTTGGTATAAAAAAGTAGCTAGTGCAAGTACCGACTTTTTTGTTGGCATAGATGTAGATAGTAATGGTAATGTGTATGCGACGGCTAGTTATAAAGGAGGTACCGTTGAATTAGGACCAGGTACAGTATCTAATTTTGGTAATTCAGCGCAAGGATTTTATGATTTTTTATTAATAAAGTTATCCAGCACAGGCGCTACACTTTGGGCTTATAAATTTGGAGACAATTCTAATGATATTGGTTATAGTGTGAAACTCTCTGATGATGAGACTAAAATAGTAGTTTCTGGTTATTTTAGAGGGATAATCGATTTTGATACAGCTGGATCTACCATTTACAACTTAAGCTCTATTGGAAATGCCGATTCTGGTTTCCTATATGTACTTGATTCTTCTGCAGGTTTTATTTTTGCAAAAGCTTTTGGTAATTCTACTGCGGCTTGTGCATCTTATGATGCTACTTTTGACAACTCTAATAATGTTTATGTTACTGGAAAATTTGCAGGAACATCTGCTAATTTCAGCTCTGGAGTTATTGCTAATTCAAATGGGGGCTCAGGATTTGATGCGTTTGTTGCTAAATATGATATTGCAGGGAATTATCAATGGGTTAAATCTTTTCAAGGAATTGGTTCAGGAACGAATGAACAAGGAAGCGGTATAGATGTCGATAACTTAGGTAATATCTATGTTATTGGAACTTATAATAGTTTTGGTGGATTGGATTTAGACCCTTCCGCAACTGTGGTTAGTGTACCTAATTATGGAAGTACTGCAGGAACTAGCGATATCTTTCTTGTTAGATTAGATTCTAATGGAGACTACAGTTGGGGAACATCATTTACCAATAGTAATAATAATGACGATGCTTGGGGTATCAATGTGGATGATAATTACAATATTTTGATTGCTGGACACTTTTCTGCTACTCAAATGGATTTAAACCCGCTTCCTTACGCAGGAGACCAATTAATAACAGGTAATGTTAATGGGAGTAGTGATATTTTTATCACAAAATTAACGCAACCCACTTTGTCAAATTCAATTTTTGATATCTCTAATACTTTGATTTTTTATCCTAATCCAGTAAAAAATATATTAAAGGTGGAATCAGAAGAATTATTATATGAAATTGCTATTTATAATCTTACAGGGCAAAAAATGATTCTTCCTCAAGAAAATGAGAATATCGATATGTCTGAATTACCTAAAGGACATTATTTGATAAAAGCAACAACAAGTGTAGGTAAAGTTTTGACTAGCAAGGTGATGAAAGAATAGTTTGTTGCTCTTTAGTTTAATTTGAAAGCGACTCTTGAGTCGTTTTTCTATTTAGAAGCCCAAATAAATCATTCAGAAGTTGGTATTTAAAATTGTCATATCCTACCTCTACTTTTGATTTAAAATTCTAAATAATTAATTATGAAAAAAGTATTACTATTTATCTCACTTTTTATTTTCCTTACAATGAACGCACAAATACCTTCCTACGAATGGGGGAAATTGATAGGAAATAATATGAATATCTATGTTTATGACAATGCAGTAGATACAAATGGAAATGTTTATTTAACGGGTGAATATTCTGGAACAGTAGATTTTGATCCTGGAGCAGGAGCATTTAATCAGACAGCAACTGCTTCTGGAGGAAGGGATATTTTTATTTTAAAGTTAGATGCAACAGGATCTTTTAGTTGGGTGAAAACTTATGGAGGAACAGGAATAGATTTTGGTTCTAGAATTAGTATTGACAATAACAATAATGTGTATGTAGGAGGACGTTTTCAAAATACAGTTACTTTCACAGGTTTTGGAGGTTTTTCTAGTAACGGTGGTTATGATGGGTTTTTGTTAAAAATAGATGCTTCAGGAACATTAGAATGGGTTTTGGATCTTTCAGGTGGAGGAACAGAAGGATTTTTAGGAATTACTATAGACAATTTAGGAAATGTTTATACAACTGGCTTTTTTAATACTGCATCGGCTACTCTCGGAGGATTTAATTCAACATGGACCACTTTAACTCGTTCTGGTTCGAGTGCAAACTATGATTTTTTTGTAGCGAAATATAATACTAGTGGTGAAATAATTTGGTCAAATAAGACAGGAGCAGGTTACGATGAAATTCCTTATGGTATTACACTTACAGATGATAATAAAGTAGTTACGGCTGGAACATTTGTAGGAACATCGGTTGATTTTGATCCAGGTGCAGCAAGTACCCTTTTATATAGTAATAGTAATTCCTATAGTACAGGATTCATTCAGGTATTGAACGCTTCAGATGGTACTTTTTCTTGGGCAAGATCATTAGGTTCAGCTTCTAATGATGGTGTTTATGATGTGGCTACAGCCAATAATAATATTTATGTTACAGGATATTTCTCAGGTACACAAGCAGATTTTAACACAACAGGTTCAGGTGGTGGAGATGTAATTAATCGAGTAGGTACTATTGATTCTTTTATTGCAAAATATACTTCTAGTTCCACATTTGTATGGGCAAGACCAATTAGAGGAATTGCAGGTTCGGGTTCCGATACTAGAGGTACAGGGCTTACCGTAAAAGGAACTCCTGAAAAAGTATATGCAACTGGAACTTTTACAGCTCAAGTATATTTAAACCCTCAAGCTGCAGCTAATGATTATTTTATTAGTACTGGTGGTAAAGATGCTTATGTAGTAAGCTTTGATGATGCAGGTGTTTATAATTGGGGAGGAACTATTAGAGGTTCTGGTAATGACGATGCTTGGGGTATTTCAATAGATCCTAATTATAATGTTTTTGTATCTGGATATGCTGCTGGTTCAAGTATTGATTTAGACCCAACTTTAGGAAATGATACAGTAAGTAACTCTGGCTCTGTGGGCGATGATGGTTATATAGTAAAATTGGCTCAGCCAAATGCTTGTTTAGTAAATATTCCAGATACTAATTTTAAAAATTATTTAGTTGGTGATACAAATATAAATACAAACGGAGATACAGAAATTCAATGTAGCGAAGCAGCTGCTTTTGCCACTACCATTAATTGTTCTGGACTAAATATTTCCGATTTAACAGGTATTGAAGCTTTTACTAGTTTAACAGCTTTGATATGCGCGAGTAATCAACTTACAAATATTAATCTAACTCAAAATACAGCCTTAATTACCTTGAACTGTGGTTTAAACCAATTGACATCTTTAGACATAAGTCAAAACGTTAATCTAGAAGTTTTATCTTGTTATACTAATCAACTAACTTCAATAGATCTTTCAAATAATACAGCATTACAAGGAATATACTGTCATACAAACCTATTAACAAACCTTGATGTTTCAACAAATGTTTCTTTATTAGAGTTGTATTGTCATACTAATTCAATAAGTGTTTTAGATGTTGCTACAAATTCAAATTTGCAGGCATTATATTGTTATGGTAATCAGATAACTACTTTAGATTTTAGCCAAAATAATGATTTACTATATGTAAGTTGTCAGAACAATCAATTAAATAGTTTGAATTTAGCAAATGGTACTAATGCATTTATATCTGGTCTTGATGCATCAAATAACCCAAATTTAACTTGTATCCAAATTGATAACGGATTTACACCACCAACAAATGGTAGTTGGATAAAAGACATAACGACTAGTTATAGCGATAATTGTGCAACTTTAAATTCAACCGTTTTTCCAGATGCTTCTTCTTTTATTTTGTATCCAAATCCAGTAAAAGACATAATAACTATTCAATTTGATGCAGAAATAGAAAGTGTAGAATTATATAATTATTCAGGTCAAAAAATGAAAATTGCAGTAGTAGATAATAGAATAGATATGTCAAATTTAGCTTCAGGATTATATATTTTAAAAGCGAAAACAACCACGGGAATAGAGGTAAAGAAAAGAATAATTAAAGAGTAATTTTTATAGTTTTTAGATATTTTGTTTATTAAAGCGACTTGTAGAAGTCGCTTTTTCTTTTCAGAAGTCGAAAGGTTTCATTCGGAAGTTAAGATTTCAAAAAGAATATACCTTGATTTATTTTTGATATGAAATTTTAAAAATAATCAAATGAAAAAAATTATCACAATTTTATGTTTTGTAACAACACTTGCAAACGGACAAGAATTTAAATTTGGAGCTAAAGCAGGCCTTAATTTAGTTACTATTGCTAATAAAGATAGAGATATTAAAATGGGAGCTGGCTTTTTAGTAGGAGGATTAGTTACTATTCCACTTAATGAAAAATGGAATCTTCAACCAGAACTTTATTTTGGACAAGGAAAATCGGAAAACACAAATAGCGTTAGTATAGATGATGTAAATTTTTCTTCTACACAAGAAGTGAAAATTTCAAACCTTAGTTTGCCAGTTTTATTTCAGTATATAGTGTATAAAAATTTAAGTGTACAAGTTGGACCTCAGTTAGATTATTTTTTATCTGCAAATTCATATCAAACAACGGTGATTACAGATCCTACAGAACAAGTTAGTTATTATTCAGATACAGCTATGGATGCTTCAACAACCACATTTGTATCTGGTAATAATCAAGAGACAGTTGCACATGATTATGAATTAAATGACTTAAACTTAAGTGGAACTATAGGTCTTCAATATTTATTTAACAAAGGATTTTTTGTTGACGCTCGTTATAATATTGGGTTAACCTCTTTTTCTAAAAATGCAGATGCTAATAATGCTGTATACAACGCAAATGGAGTAAGTGTTCCTGAAGTTTTAAAAACAAGTGTTAAAAATGTAGAATTAAAAGCATCAGCTATTCAGTTGAGTATTGGGTATTATTTTTAGATAAAAACGAATTAGTTAATAACAATAAAAATAATAAGCAATTGGTTTTATTTTTCTAGTGGAAGACTGTCATCATTAGGCAGTCTTTTTTATTGCGAAAATTTTATTTGCATTACTGTAGCCATACTTAGCGCTTGCGTTTTCATTTGTTCGGCATGTTTTCCTTTAAAATACTCATCAATAGTAGTGTTTAAATGGTTTAACCAAATTTGAAAATGCTCTTTAGTAAAAGCAGATTTTTCATTTACTTCTTTGTGAATTTGAAACATGTTATTAAAATAACCACCCTTTAAAAACAAAGATTGTTCCCAAAAGGTTGCCAATGTTTCAAAATGTTCTTCCAAATGTTGATTCACAGAAGTCACTTTCGTAAAGAAAAAATTAATAGCATCATCTGCTAAAAGCTTATCATAAAACTTTCTCATGATTAATAAAATATCTTCTCTTGTTTCTATGTCTTTCATTTTTTTAAATTAAATTAAAAATAATCAATTGTTTTTTAAATAGTTTACTTCTAAAATAGAAATCAAATTTAGTGTTAATAAATAGTATTAAAGTGTTTAGTTAACTCTATACAACATTTGTTTTAGATAATGCTTCAAATGTGCTATTCAAAATCCTCTCTATAAAAGTATTTTTACAACAATATAATTTTGTAATATCTTAATATTAAGTGTTTAAAATTATATAAATAAAAAAATACTATCAAAAAAATAGCAATATACTATATTGGATATGATATTGGGAGTTCATTAGAAGGTATTGCTTTTTCATTTGTATATGGTATGGAAATTTTAATGATAACAGATTATATTAAAGAAAAGAAAAATAAATCTAGAATTAAATTGATTTGAGGAACAGCCAATTGTTTTTCTAATTCAAGATATATGAATGGCGCTTCTACATTGCTGTTGCAATGTAATGGATAGTAAATTACTTAGTGTCGTTAACTTTTCCAATAATGGATGATAATTTTTTTTAACAGAGAAATTAATACTAGGTTACTTATGGGTTATATGGTTCTATGAATTTGATAAGAATCTTTTTTGTACTAAAATTAGTACCCAAAACAAAAGAGAAAACTTTAGAAGAAATAGAAAATTTATGGAATATAAAATAAATGATTTCACACTATAAAAAATGAGAAAACAAAATAGAATATTTACGATACTATTATTTAGTTCAATGTTTATGGCTAATGCACAAACTAAAAAACATTTGGATAAAAAACTGCCAATAGAAGAACGAATAACTCTTTTGATGAAAGAAATGACCTTAGAAGAGAAAGTAGGTCAAATGAATCAATATAACGGAACTTGGGATTTTACTGGTCCAAAACCAGAATCAGGTTCTGAAGAGGAAAAATATAATCATTTGAAGCGAGGTTGGGTTGGGTCTATGTTAACAATAAGAGGAGTCAAGGAAGTAAGAGCTGTTCAAAAAATTGCTGTAGAGGAAACTAGGTTAGGAATTCCATTACTATTTGGTTTTGATGTTATTCATGGATATAAAACATTAAGTCCAATTCCATTAGCGGAAGCTGCAAGTTGGGATTTAGAAGCTATTAAAAAATCAGCGAGTGTAGCAGCAGACGAAGCTTCAGCATCAGGATTAAATTGGACTTTCGGACCCAACGTAGATATTTCTAATGATGCTCGATGGGGAAGAGTTATGGAAGGTGCTGGAGAAGATCCTTATTTGGGAAGCCTAATAGCTGAAGCAAGGGTAAAAGGATTTCAAGGTGAAAAATTAGAAGCAAATAATACGATTGCATCCTGTGCAAAACATTTTGCAGCTTATGGTTTTGTTGAAGCAGGCAGAGAATATAATAGTGTTGATATTAGTACTTCAAAATTATACAATACTGTTTTGCCTCCTTTTAAAGCGGCTGTCGATGCGGGTGTTCGTACTTTTATGAATTCATTTAATACCTTAAATGGTGTGCCAGCAACTGGAAATAGTTTTCTACAAAGAGAGGTTTTAAAAGGAGATTGGAAATTTAGTGGTTTTGTGGTCTCTGACTGGGCATCTATAAGAGAAATGATAGCTCATGGATATGCTATTGATGGAGCAGATGCTTCTGCTAAAGCAGTTCAGGCAGGTTCTGATATGGATATGGAATCTCATTTGTATGTAACAGAATTAGTTAAGTTAGTGAAAAACGGAACAGTAAATGAGAGTTTGGTAGATGATGCAGTGCGAAGAATACTACGAGTGAAATTTGAACTTGGTTTGTTTGATGATCCTTATAGATATTGTGATGAAAATCGTGAAAAAGCAACTATTGGTAATAAATCAAATAACGAGGCTGTATTGGATATGGCAAAAAAATCCATTGTTTTATTGAAAAATGAAAGAAATTTACTTCCATTGAAAAAAACAGGAGTTAAAATTGCTCTTATTGGGGCATTAGCTAGTGATAAAAACAGTCCTTTAGGGAGTTGGAGAATTGCAGCAGATGATGATACAGCAATTTCGGTATTAGAAGGAATGCAAAAATATAAAGGTAATAAACTTGTTTATGAGAAAGGAACCGATGTTTCTAAAGAAAAACAGTTATTTGTACAAGAAGTGAAAATAAATTACACTGATTTTTCTGAATTTGAAGCTGCTAAAAAAGCTGCTAAGGAAGCAGAAATTGTGGTAATGGTATTAGGTGAAATTGGTTTTCAAAGTGGTGAAGGAAGAAGTAGAACTGAATTAGGTTTACCTGGAAACCAACAGCAACTATTAGAGGAAATTTATAAGGTAAACTCTAATATTGTTTTAGTCTTAAATAATGGGCGTCCACTTTCAATTCCTTGGGCTGCTGAAAACGTTCCAGCAATTGTGGAAGCTTGGCAACTAGGTACTCAAACTGGAAATGCAGTGGCTGAAGTTTTGTATGGAGATTATAATCCAAGTGGGAAATTGCCAATGTCTTTTCCTAGAAATGTAGGGCAATGTCCTATTTATTATAACTTATATAATACGGGAAGACCAACAGATAAAGATGATAATGTGTTTTGGTCACATTATAACGATGTTGAAAAAACACCTTTGTATCCATTTGGATATGGGTTGAGTTATACTACTTTTCAATATAAAAATTTAAAAATAAATAATTTAACGCCTAAAAAAGGAGAAACAATATTATTATCTGTTGAGGTAACCAATACAGGTGATTTTGATGGTAAAGAAGTAGTGCAATTGTATGTTAATGATCCAGTAGCGAGTATTGTAAGGCCTGTAAAAGAATTAAAAGGGTTTGAATTAGTATTCTTGAAAAAAGGAGAAACAAAAATAATTCAATTTGAATTAACCGATAAAGAGTTAGGTTTTTATGATAATAATGGAAAGTTTAACGTTGAATCAGGTCTTTTTAATATTATGGTTGGAGGTAGTTCCGTAGAAGGATTAGTAGATAGATTTGAATTGAAATAATTGTTTATGAGTATCAATAAACTTCGGGTAATCACCATTAATAACAAAAAACGGAACTATGTGTTATCCATTTTGGAGCAACAATAATCAATTTGTTAGTTTCAGATAGAATGGTGATAAAGTAGATGTAATTGTTGAACTTGAACATCCTGAGGAGTATATAAAAAACATATTCAAAAAATAAACAGTATTAGAAGGTATGCAAGAAGAATTTCTAAAATAAGTTTCAAAATTAAAGATAAAAAAGATAAAATTCCACATAAAAATGGAGTGAATCTTCATGGAGGAAATGGATTTGATCAAAAATATTGGATAATAGAGAAGGTAACAGAAAATTCAGTTTTGTCGTCATGTAAAACAACTTTATATGCTCAAGAAAGCGGAATAGAATTAAAAATATTCAGCAATCAACCAATATTAGTAGTTTATACTCCTAAACAATTTCCTAATATGTCTTTTAAATCAAATTTTTCTCAAATAATCTATTCTGCAATTTGTTTTGAAGCTCAAAATTATCCTGACGCACCTAATGATTCTCATTTTTCAAATGCTATTTTAATGCTCAATAAGATTTATTTAAATACTAGAGTTTTTAAATTTAATACAATATAAATATAGGTCTTAATTTTTTTTGAATATTACATATATTTTAACAATATATTTTACTTTTGAAATCAAATTAAGATAAATGGTAATTTTATAAATGTCTAAAAAAGAAATCAAATATTTAGTAATCTTCTTGTTAACGTTGGTAAATTTATTATTTTCTCAAAATAAATTTGAAAATTATCAATTTAGAAGTATAAAGGAAGCAACTTCAAAAAGAGCTATATCAACAATCATAAAAGATCAGTATGGCTTTATTTGGATTGGAACTAATGGTGCTGGTTTATTTAAATATGATGGTTTTAATTATATAGGCTATGAATATGATGCTAAAAATGAAGGTTCAATAAATAGTAATTTAATTTATAGTATGCATGTTGATACTCATAATAATTTATGGGTAGGAACGGATGAAGGTCTTTGTAAATATAACAGAGATTTAGATAGTTTTGTCAAAATTAATATTGAAGAAGTTATCGCTAAAGGGTATAATGAACCAATAACTGTTAAAAGCATAATTGAAGACAATAATGGCAATTTAATTCTGGGAACTTTTGGATACGGTATTTTAAAAGTGAACCTTAAAACACTTCAAACAACTCAAATTAGAAATGGTTTATTAGCAAAAAATGATTCTCAAATAAACTACCTAGCTAAAAAGAAAAATGGGACTATTTATATTGCTTCAAATTATGGCTTATTAAGTTTAGATGCAAATGATAAAGTAGTTCAGGTTTATAAAGATAAATTCAAAAAAAAGCCCATTTATGAAACTATTGAAACTTTAGTTGTTGACAAACAAGGGTATCTTTGGTTAGGTTCTACTTCAGATGGGTTAATAAAAATGAAACCTGACAATGATAATTATCAATTTGAAGTTTTTCCAATAACTACAAATAAAATATTATCAATTATTGAAAGTAATCTCAATTTTATTATTTGTGGTACTGAAAATCATGGATTAATTATTGTAAATTATAATGGTGAAGTTCAACAAAAGTATTTGCATAGTAAATACAATAATAACAGCTTAAAATCAAATTCTGTTTGGTCATTGTACGAAGATGAAGAGGATAGAATTTGGTTAGGATATTACAATAAAGGATTTGGTGTGTTTGATAAGCCAAATGCTAAGTTTAAGGCAGTAGAGTCTATTTTAAACAATGAAAATTCCTTACAAACGAGTTCAGTAACTTCTGTAGTAAAAGATAAATCTGGGAAATTATTAATCAGTAGCGAAGGAGGTGGAATAGATATCTTCAATCCTGTCGATAAAACTTTTATCCAAGTTAATAAAAAAAATCAAAATTACTATTCAGGTTTAGATGCAAATGACGTACAAACTATTTTTATTGATAGTAAGCAAAATATTTGGGTGGGAAGTTGGAATCAAGGGGTGTATTTTTTAAAAAATGGGACGAATGCTTTTGTAAATTATAACGTAAGTAATACACCTACACTTAAATCAAATCGTATTTTTTGTTTTACTGAGGATTCTAAAGGAAGGATTTGGATAGGGACTTTTATTAAAGGATTGCATTATTATGATCCCATTCAAAATCAATTTTTTCATTGCGAGTCTAAATCTTTTGTGGAAAGTGAATTGGATTTATCCTATATAAGAAAACTTTTGGTTGATTCTGATGATGTGTTATGGGTAGGAACTATCTTAGGATTATATGAAGTAAGTTTAAAACAAGAATCTGAATTTCAAGTTAAATCCATGAAAAATTTAATGATGAAAGATTTAAAAAAACACAATAGCATTCATACAATCTTGTCATTATATGAATCAAATGACAAAACAATTTGGGTAGGAACAGATGGAGCAGGATTATTTAGCTATAATAAAAAAAACAATACATTTTCAAACTATACTGATTTTCCAGGTCTAAAGGAAAAATCGGTAAGAGCAATCATAGCAGATGATCACGATTATTTATGGATTAGTGGAGGTTCAGGAATTACTAAATTAGATATTAAAAATAAAACAAGTATAAATTTTACAGTTGAAGATGGTCTCTTATCAAATGAGTTTAGTAATAACGCTGTGTTTAAAGGGAATAATGGTGAATTGTATTTTGGTAATTATGAAGGGATGAATTATTTTGACCCAAATCAAGTTACTAAAGCAGAAAAAGAACCTCTTTTGTATTTTAGTGATTTTAAATTGTTTAATAAATCGGTAACTCCAAATGAGGATGAATCTCCGTTAACTAAAGTTATTACTGAAACGAATCATGTTACACTAAAACATTCACAATCAGTTTTTACAATTGAATATGCGGGAATAGATTATAATAATTCTAGAAAAAATGAATATGCATATTATTTAGAAGGTTTTGAAGAAAATTGGAATTATGTAGGGAATAATAGATCAGCTACCTATACTAATTTGGAACCTGGAGAATATACATTTAAATTAAAATCAGGAAATAGAGCAGGTTCTTGGAATGAAAAACCATTAGAATTAAAGATTACAGTTTTGCCTCCATGGTGGAAAACTTCTTATGCGTATGTGGTTTATTTTATTCTTACAGGATTATTTTCTTTTTATATCGTTAGATTTTATCAAAACCGATTCAAAGCAAAGCAGGCTATTATTTTAGAGCGTGAAAAAACAATTCAAATTGAAAAATTAAACAATAAAAAATTACAGTTCTTTACGAATATTTCTCATGAATTTAGAACACCTCTTACTTTGATTATCAATCCTTTAGAAGATATATTAAAAAACAAACGCCAAGAATTGTCTAGTACAGTTTACAATAAATTGAAAACGATTCATAAAAGTTCTGATCGACTTTCTAGATTGATTAACGAGTTAATGGATTTTAATAAACTAAAATTTAATACAATTTCCCTGCAAGTAAGTAAATTTGAAGTTATAGGTTTTGTAAAAGAAATTATTAGTTATTTTGATGAAGAAGCTTTGGTTAGAAACATAACCGTTTCATTTGAATGCTCAGAAGAAACTTTAGAAGATTGGTTGGATCCAAAAATGTTTGAAAAAATTATTTTCAATATTATTTCAAATGCTTTTAAATTCACACCAGATGGAGGTACTATTATAGTAACTATAAAGAAACAAGAACTCACCCAAGATACGTTTTTGCTAAATGCGGAAACTCAAAAAGTATCCACTTATTCTATCGCTATTGAAGATACTGGTTCAGGTTTAGATAATAAAGATTTAAAAAGAATTTTTGATCGTTTTTATCAAGTTAATAATTTGAATAAAGCCTATTATGGTAGTACAGGAATTGGTTTAGAAGTGGTGAAAGAATTTGTAGAGTTGCACAAAGGGAAGATTGATGTTGAAAGTATGTTAGGAGTTGGAACTAAGTTTACAGTAACTTTTCCAATAGGAAAAGAGTATTTTGAAGAAAATCAAATTTGTAAAGAACCTTTTGAAAAGAGAAGTTTAAAAAGAAAATTCCAAACAGAATCTTTTGAAGAAATCAATAATGTTGAGATTGATGAAGTCGAAATTAAAAAAGAACATACTATTTTGATTGTTGAAGATAATTCAGAATTAAGAAATTATTTAAAGAGCGAATTAAAAAAGCAATACAAGATTATCGTTGCAGAGAATGGTAAAAAAGGATATGAATTGGCTGTTTCTAAGCTGCCAGATTTAATAATTACAGATGTTATTATGCCTGTAATGAATGGATTGGATTTCTGTAAAAAAGTTAAAACCAATATAAAAACAAGTCATATACCTTTATTAATGCTTTCTGCTAAAGCTATGGTAAAAGACCGTTTAGAAGGAATTGATTCAGGAGCTGATATCTACTTAAGTAAGCCATTTGATATGGATATTTTAAAATCAAGTTTAGCTCAGCTTATTACTAGTAGACAAATTATTTTTAATAAGTTATATACTGGAATTACAAAACAAGGTAAAGAAAAAACGACAACATTAGACTTAGAATTCATTCAAAAAATTTTAAATCTAATCAATGAAAATATAAGCGAATCTCAATTAAATGTGGAACTACTTTCTTCAAAAGTTTTTTTAAGTAGAAGTCAGTTGTATCGAAAAATAAAAACACTAACAGGAGTTTCCGTCAATGAGTTTATCAGAAATGTTCGTTTAGAAAAAGCTAAATATCTAATTGAACAAGGTGATAATAATATAAATGAAATTAGTTATAAAGTTGGTTTTACTTCTCCTTCATATTTTACTAAATGTTACAAAGTAAAATACGGTCACCTTCCTACACAAGAGAAAAACTTTAGAGATTAAGAATACTTGTTTAAAGTTAATTAAAAATGATACTATCAATTATTTATCTTAAAAAATAAAGACCAGTTCTTTTTTTAATAAAACTAGATTTTTTCAATTATTTATAGTTATAAAAAAAAATTAAGTTAATTTTTATGAATACTTTATTTTTTGTTTCGATAAATAACTATATCCACAATCCTAATACTCCATTTTGAAGCTTTTTTGCATCAAATTTACTATAAAACGCATCATTTGTTCTATCAATTTTGTTGCATTCAGAGTAATTTAGTTAAGAAATATTTAACAAAAATCATTGTCAATTATGCTTTATAAAAAGGAGTGTTACATAACAATGTTTTTTTAAATATTTTATTAATTAAAATTACAATTAACTAAAAACTAAATCTAAACAATCCTTTTTATGAAGAAAAAATTAATAAAAAAATTACTGTTTCTATTTTTGTTTCTATCGGGAAATTTTTTCTTTGCACAAACAGTGAAAGGTAAAGTAACATCAGGAGGTTTTTCTTTACCAGGTGTAAGTGTAGTAGTGGACGGTACTAATAATGGAACAAATACCGATTTTGACGGTTTATTCTCATTAAGTAATGTTCCTGCTGGTGCTACGCTTACTTTCAGTTATGTAGGTTTTAAAACCATTCAAGTACCTGCAAAAATAGGTTCTACAATGGAAGTAGCTATGTTTGAAGATGCACAAGCACTAGAAGAAGTTGTCGTAATCGGTTATGGTACTACAAAAAGAAAAGACATTACTGGTGCCATTTCATCTATCAAAGCTTCAGAAATACAAGATAAACCATTTACCTCTATTGATCAAGCTTTGATTGGGAAAGCGGCTGGTGTAAATGTAACTCAAAATTCAGGAACACCTGGAGGAGGAATTTCTGTTCAAATTAGAGGTATAACATCAATAAATGGAAATGAACCATTATATGTAATAGATGGAACTCCAGTATTTGCAGATAGAAATAATGATTCTTTTTCATTCAGTGCGTTAGGTGGAGGAAGCGGACAGACTAAAAACTCAGCCTTGGCTAGTTTAAATATATCAGATATTGAATCTATAGATATTTTGAAAGATGCTTCAGCAACAGCAATTTATGGAGCAAATGGAGCAAATGGAGTGGTTTTAATTACTACTAAAAAAGGAAAAAAAGGAAAATCAATTATAGCTTATGAAACTTATATTGGTACTCAAGAAGCTACTAATTTTGTTGATGTTCTAAATTTACCAGAATATGCGGTATATCAAACTAAAGTATATCAATTATCAGGAGAACCTATACCATTTCAATACCAAAGACCTGATTTATTAGGTAATGGTACTAATTGGCAAGATGAACTTTTTAGAACTGCAACTATCTATAATCATCAATTGTCTTTTTCTGGAGAAAAAGAAGGAACTAACTATTATACTTCGTTAAATTATTTTGATCAAGAAGGAATTGTATTAAACTCTGATTTTAATAGATTATCATTACGATTGAATGTAGATAGTAATGTAAAATCATGGTTGAAAATAGGAAATAACATGTCGCTAAGCAAGTCTTCACAAAGAGTGGTAAGAAACGATGACAGAGGAGGTTTAGTAATGAATACTTTAAGACAATCACCAGAATTACCAGTTCGATTCCCTGATGGTTCTTTTGCTGGACCTACTGGCAACGTAGGTACCTCTGCAAATGAAGCTTCAAATCCAATTGCTTTAGCAGAACTTAATAATGCAACAACTCAGAGATATAAAATAAATGGTAATCTTTTTGCAGATATTAATTTGTTGAAAGGCTTAGTTTTTAGATCAGAATTAGGGTATGATTTGAATTTTGCAAAAAGTAAATCATTTGCACCTAAATATACTTTAGGTAATGTTTCAGAACTTTTAAATAAATCATTTAAACAACAAGATCAAAGTTTTTATTGGAATATTAAAAATTATTTTACCTATAGTAAAACTGTAAATGAAGATCATAATTTTACACTTTTATTTGGTCAAGAAGCTCAGGAAAGTAGATATGAATACTTAAGTGGTTACAGGTCAGGAGAATTTTTGAGCAATGATTTTGATAATTTAGACATTGGTGATATTGATACTGCAATTAATGGAAATGGATCAGGTAGATGGTCAATGACCTCTTATATTTCAAGATTAAATTACAGTTTTTCTGATAAATATTCTTTTTCTGCTTCATTAAGAGCTGATGCCTCTTCTAATTTTGGTCCTAATAATAAATGGGGGTATTTCCCATCTGTTTCTGGAGGTTGGACAATGAGTAATGAACCCTTTTTTGAACCATTAAAAGAAACTATAAATTATTTAAAATATAGAGTTGGATATGGTTCTGTAGGAAATCAAAATATTCCAGCAAATAGATATGAAACTATATTGTCTTTAATTTCATCACCGTTTGGAGGGACATCTCCAACTATTGATAATTTAGGGAATCCAGACATAAAATGGGAATCTCTCAAATCGTTTAATGCAGGTTTTGAAATGGGATTATTTAATGATGCTATAAAAATTGACTTTGATTTTTATATTAAAAACTCTTCTGATTTCTTAACCAAACAAATAAATGACGAGTCTAATCAAAGTGCACTTAATTTTTACTTAAATACTGGTAAAATTGAGACAAAAGGGATAGACGTATCATTAAATACTATTAATATTTCCAATGAAAATTTTAAGTGGGATACTACAGTAATTTTTTCTAAATACACGAACCAGTTAACAAGTTTTCAGGGTGAAGGAAAATCTTTATTAGGAAAAGTTCAATTTGATTTATATACAATCACTAGAACTACTGAAGGTGAACCTGTAGGACAATTTTATGGTTATGTAACAGATGGGTTATTTAGAAATGATGCAGAATTAGCTGTTGGTCCTATTCAAGAATCTGGAACTGCTGTTGGAGATATTAGATTTAAAGATATAAATGGTGATGGTAAAATTGACACTAAAGATCAAGCTCCTATAGGAAGCGCTATTCCAGATTTTACCTATTCGATATCTAATAATTTTAAATACAAAAATTTTAATTTATCTATTGTGCTTCAAGGAAGTCAAGGAAACGAAATTTATAATTTCACACGTCATTATACTGATGGAATATATCCTGGTTTTGGAGATCGATTTGGAAATGTGAGTACTGAAGTATTAAATGCATTTGAAGTGGGTGTAAATGAAAATACTAATGTTCCTAGAATTACTTTAACAGATCCAAATGGAAATGGTAGAGTTTCTGATAGATTTGTTGAAGATGGTTCTTATCTAAGAATTCAAAATATTTCACTAGGGTATGATTTACCTACTCAAATATTTGGTAAATCAATTTTTTCGAAAGCTAGACTTTATGTCAATGTTCAAAACTTATACACATTTACAAAATATTCAGGATTTGATCCAGCGTTAGGAAATTTTGATCAAAATGTAACTTTAAATGGTATTGATTTAGGGAGATATCCTGTCCCACGAACAACATCATTAGGGCTAAATTTAGAATTTTAGAATTAGTAATAAAAAGCACAATTTTAAAGAATGTAAAGCTATGATATTCAAATATTTAAATTATATGTTATGAAAATTTTTATAAAACCTTTATCGATAGTAATGTTGATAACATTAGTGTCTTTATTATCTTGCTCAGATGAATTTCTAGATGCTCCATCTGAAAATCAATTAACACCTGCTGATTTACCTGAAGGTGTTACCCCTTTCGATGGAATTGCAGAAAGTATGTATTTCAAGCCTTGGTTTGCTTTTAATGATAAATTTTTAATTGCCGTGGGAGATATGTATGCAGGAAATGCCTTTACTTTTGATGGTGCCTTTCAGCAATTTAAAGAAGCTCAGGTAACCTCACAAAATCCTATATTAACAGAAGGATATGTTTCCTTATTCTCAGTAATAGATCAAGCCAATAATCTTATGAGTTTGGTTGAAGAGAGAAAGGATGAATTGCCTGAGGCATCATATAAAAACTCAATAGCTATTTCGAGATTTATGAGAGCCAATGCTTATTTCTATTTAGTTAGAACTTTTGGAGCTGTACCTATTGTCGCTAATGCGGGTTCGGCTTCGCAACCTAAAAGAAATATTATTGAAGATGTGTACACATTTATTAAATTGGATTTGCAATATGCAATTGAAAATTTACCTGAAACGTCTGTAAAGAGAGGATATGTGAATCAAACAGTTGCTAAAGGTATTTTAGCTAAAGTCCATTTAACTTTAAATGAATATGCAGAATGTGCAAGTCTAATTGAGGAAGTCATGGGTGGACAATATTCTCTAATTCAAGATTATGGGAAAATGTTTAGTAGCCCAGAGGATAATAATAGTTCTGAGAGTTTGTTCGCTTTACAATGGAAAGCTATTGCTACACAATGGGGAACACAAAACACCAATCAAGCCTATATCGTTCCTGCAGGATCAGGAATAACAGGTGGTGGTGATGGATGGGGTGTTTATCTACCGTCAATATCTTTGCAAAATGGTTTTGAAAATGGGGATTTAAGAAAGAAGCATACTATTATGACTGATGGTGACTTCTATCCTGAATTATTAAGCTCTAGCGGTGGATTTACATATGAAAAAATCTATTCAGCAACTGCTGCTAATTTTAGAAAGTACATTGTAGGTTCAGCAGCAGAAAGAAACGATGTTTTTTTTATGAGAACTTCTCAAAATACAATTATTCTTAGATATTCAGATATTTTGCTAATGTATGCAGAAGCAAAGTTAGCAGGAGGAAATTCTACTACAGATGGAGCGGCATTAAATGCTTATAATGAAGTTAGAATAAGAGCTGGTTTGCCAATTAAAACTATTTTAACTAGAGATGATTTATTCAAAGAAAGAAGAATTGAATTCGCTCTTGAAGGGCAATATTTCTTTGACTTAAAACGTAGAGGTTTAAGTGAAGCTATAGCAATTATTTCACAACAAGAAGTTGGTTTTTATTCCGATGATGAAAGAACAATTTTAGTATCTACAATGATTACTCCAGGTAGTAATTATTTTGAATTACCATTGCCACAGTCAGCAATTGATACTAATCCTTCATTAACAGAACCACCTGTTCCTTATAACTTTAACTAATAATATTATTATGAATAAAATTAAATATATATTCTTGTCTTTTTTGATCTTGACCTCTTTTATGGCATGTCAAAATGATGATGATGTAGTTGTACAAGTAGATGCAATGGTTTCAGAACCAGGAGATTTATTAAATGAAGCTTTTCCTTTTAGTAAAATAAGAGTAGAAGGTCAAGGACTTTCAGATCTAGAACAAATAGTGTTGGATAATAGAATTAATGTAAGTTTTAACCCAACTTATAATTCAGATAAGTCTTTTATTTTTACCGTTCCTTTTGATATAACTCAAGGAAGTAGATTTGGGGTGCAACCTATCACTTTTATTACTAGAAATGGTTCAGTAACTAAAGATTTTGAAATTTTACGTCCGCTCCCAATTGTTAGTGGATTTAATCCAGAAACCCCTTTAGTCGGACAGCCAGCAACTATAAATGGAGATTGGTTTTATGATGTGACTAGCGTGACTTTTGATGGTAATCAAATTAATTATACGGTAAATTCAGCGACTAAAATAACAATTACTGTTCCAGCCACAGCAACTACCGGTGCTGATTTAGTTGTTACTACTCCAAGTGGATCTGCTACACGATTTATGGATGTAAGTTTAGGATTTACCATAGTGAATGTTTCTGATTTTGATGGAGGCGGAGAAAGAACTAGTTGGAGTTCTTATGGTGATATAGCTACTTTTAATGCTAATACTATGGGAGGACCTACAGGTAATTATGCAACACTAACTTGGTCAGGAGCAAATACAAATGGCTATAATGGCACAAGTGGAGGTGGAGGTGCAAATTTCTTAAGTGCTACTAGTACTGATGGAGAAAAAGGATACATCGATTTAGATATAAGCGCTAATGATATTGGTGCTCATGTAGCCATTCAACTTAATACTATTGGTGGTGTTAATTATGGATATAACTTTATAGTAACAGATACCAATTGGACTAATTATTCTTTATTACTTTCTGATTTTAGTGATGATTATGGATATGGTTCCAATACAAACGGTGATCCAGATCCTTCACAAATCAATGAAATTAAAATTGGAGTGGTTCAAAATAATACACCAAATCCAACGGTATTGAACTTTGACAACATTAAAATAAAATATATGGAGTAGAAATGTTAGAGTTAGTTTTAATTTTAGAAAAAAGTTGTTATAAAATAACAACTTTTTTCTAAAATTATATAGTTCCTACTATAAAATAAATACTTATAAGCACTAACTAAATACTATAATAAAGCCAATAACTTAAATAAAAAACAATTTTGAAAAGAATAAATAAATTACTTATGAAAAAAAAATTTGTACTCATTTGTACAGGAATAGTCTTTTTTTTGAATGCCTGTTCTAAAGACGACACTCCCAGCTCCGCTATACTTGCTACTCCAGTGGCAAATCCAGCAACAGAAATTACTGATGCTAGTTTTAAAGCCAAATGGAATTTTGTTTCCTCAGCTCAAAATTATTTATTAGATGTTTCTCTGTCTCCTGATTTTACTGATTTTGTAACTAATTATAATGCAAAATCAGTAAATGATTTAAATGATATCGTTATGAATTTAACAGGTGGAACACAATACTATTACAGAGTAAGAGCTGCAAGAGGAACAGAGGTATCTAACTATTCTAATGTGATTTCTGTAATTACTTCAGGAACATTTGTAAATCCAGATACGCCTTTGAAAGTTAAAGCAGCAAATAATTTTTTTGTAGGTGCTGCGGTAAGTTCAAGTAGGTTGTCTGGGGCATATAATACACTAATAACGACAGAATTTAGTAGTATAACCGCTGAAAATGAAATGAAAATGGAAAGCATTTTTACAGGACCTGGTACTTATAATTGGACGCAAGCTGATGCCATAGTAGATTATGCAGTAGCGAACAATATAAATGTTCACGGTCATGCGCTAGTATGGCACGGTTCGGTACCTAGTTGGATGAATTCTTATACAGGAACTGATGCTGAATTTGAACAGTTAGTTCATGATTATATTACTGCAGTTGTTACTAGATATGTTGGAAAAGTAACTTCTTGGGATGTGGTAAATGAAGCTATTAACGATGGAGGAGGAACAAGAAATACTATTTTTCTTCAAAAAATGGGTGCTAATTATATTGCAAAATGTTTCCAATGGGCAAGAGAGGCAGATCCGAATGTGCTTCTGTTTTATAACGATTATAATACATCTACTGATATTTCTAAACAAAATGATGTATATGCTTTAATAGATAATTTAAAAGCTAATAATGTGCCAATTGATGGTGTTGGTCTTCAAATGCATATTAAATATGATAGTCCTACCAAACAAGAACTACAAACGGATGTTGATAAAGTACTAGCTAGAAATTTAAAACTTCATTTTTCAGAATTAGATGTGAGAGCTAATTCTAATGATAGCCAAGTATTAAATACTTTAACACCAGAAAGAAAATCAGCTCAAAAAATGAAATACAGAGAAGTAGTTGAAGTCTATAATGCTATTCCTACAACTTATAAGTATGCCATAACAGTTTGGGGTATTAAAGACAATGAATCATGGATTTTAAATCAATTTAATAGAGTCGATTGGCCTTTGTTATTTGATAATTCATTTAATAGAAAAGTAACGCATACTGGATTTTTAGAAGGATTAGAATAAATAATTAAAAAGCGAAAAGTATTACAATTATGTTTGGAAAAGCAACAACACTTATACTATTGTTCTTTGTTTTAGGATGTCAGACTAAAAAAGAAATAGCAATTCATAAAGACGCAAGTAAGACATTTGAAGAACGTGCCAAATATATTGTTTCACAAATGACTTTAGAAGAAAAAGTATCACAAATGACCTATCAATCACCAGCTATTGAAAGACTTGAAATTCCTGAAATGAACTGGTGGAACGAATGTTTACATGGTGTAGCTCGTGCTGGGAAAGCAACAGTTTTTCCACAAGCAATTGGAATGAGTGCCATGTGGGATAGAAATCAAATGTTTAAAGTTGCAGATGCTATTTCAGATGAAGCCAGAGCAAAACATTCCGAGTTTGCCTCAAGAAATAAAAGAGGTATCTATCAAGGATTAACATATTGGACCCCAAATATTAATATTTTTAGAGACCCAAGATGGGGAAGAGGAATGGAGACTTACGGGGAAGATCCTTATTTGACAGGGGAATTGGCAGTACAATTTATAAAAGGATTACAAGGAGATGATCCGAAATATTATAAAATTATCGCTACTGCTAAACATTTTGTAGTACATAGTGGTCCAGAAAATGAAAGGCATAGCTTTAATGCGGAACCTTCTTCTTTTGATATGATAAATACATATAGTCCGCAATTTGAAAAAGTAGTAAAAGAAGCTCACGTGTATTCAGTAATGTGTGCTTATAATAGTTTTAAAGGATTGCCATGTTGTGGGAATAAAAAATTAAGTGATTTACTACGTAATGATTGGGGTTTTAAAGGTTATATTGTCTCTGATTGTTGGGCTGTAAAAGATTTTTATGACAAAGGAGCTCATGAAATAGTTGCAACTAAAGAAGAAGCTTCTGCAATGGCAGTTAAAGCAGGTACGGATTTAAATTGTGGGGATTCTTATCCTTCTCTAATTAATGCGGTTAAACAAAAATTAATTACAGAAGCAGAATTATACGTTTCCGTAGAACGATTGCTTTGCGCTCGTATGAAATTAGGTCTTTTTGCACCAGCTGGAGATGTAAAATATGAAAAAATTCCATTTAGTGTGGTAGATTCTGAAGTACATCGATTATTGGCTTTGGAAACGGCAAGAAAATCAATGGTTTTATTGAAAAATGAGAACAATATTTTACCGTTAAGTAAAGACCTTAAAAAAATTACTGTAATAGGACCAAATGCAAATGAATTGGATGTCTTATTAGGAAATTATAATGGTTTCCCTTCCAATGGAATTACACCGCTTAAAGGACTACAAAAGAAATTACCACAAGCAGAAGTTCAGTTTGCTCAAGGTTGTCCTTTGGCAGATGGGTTGCCTATTTTGGAAGCGGTTTCTCCTGATGTTTTATTTACAGATAGTTCTTGTAAAGTGAACGGACTAAACGCAGCCTATTTCAATAATTTAGATTTTAGTGGAACTCCTTTACATTCTCAAATAGACAAACAAGTAAATTTTACTTGGAAAACAACAGCCCCTTTTAAGGATATGAGCTATGATAAATACTCCGTTTTATGGACTGGTTATTTATCAGTTTCAGAATCTGGGAAGTATGCCTTAGGTGGTGAAGCTTTTTCGGGAATGAAATTATTTTTAGATGATAAATTAATAGTCGAAAGAGAGGATATGCACGAGCCTAAAAAAGTCTATGAATTCGTTACTCTTGAAGCTAAAAAAGTTTATAAAATCAAATTAGAATACAAGCAAGACAACACAGAACATGCTATTATGCGTTTTTTATGGGATACTCCTCGCAATACTCTTGAAAAAGAAGCTCTTGATTTAGCAAGGGAATCAGATGTGGTGATTTTATGTATGGGTCTTAGCCCAATGCTAGAAGGGGAAGAGATGAAAGTAAAAGTAGATGGTTTTTCTAGTGGAGATAGAAATGATATAAAATTACCTGCTTCTCAAACAAATCTAATGAAGAAATTAAAAGAATTGGGCAAACCTATAGTACTAGTAATGTTAAATGGAAGTGCTGTTGGAATTAATTGGGAAAATGAGAACATTCCAGCTATTTTGGAAGCTTGGTATCCTGGTCAAGCAGGAGGAACTGCCATCGCTGATGTACTCTTTGGCGATTATAATCCATCAGGACGATTACCTCTTACATTTTATAAGGATATTGCAGATATACCTGAATTTAATGATTACAGTATGAAAGGGAAAACCTATCGCTATTTTCAAAAAACACCTTTATACGATTTTGGGTTTGGTTTAAGCTATACTACTTTTTCTTATGATAATTTGGTTGTCCAAAATGAAATAACTGCTGATAAAGAAATAAAACTATCAGTCGATGTTACTAATACAGGGCAAAAAGAGGGTGACGAAGTAGTTCAGTGCTATTTTACGAATCCTAAAGGAGATGAACTAAATACCATTCGTACATTAGTAGGTTTTGATAGAGTCTTCTTGAAAGTAGGAGAAACAAAAAGAGTTTCTTTTACCATTCATCCTAAACAATTAGCACAAATGAATAACGATAATATAGTAGAACTTTCCTCAGGAGAGTTATTATTTTCTGTTGGAGGAATGCAACCTAGTGAAACACGAATAGCAACGAAAAAAGTAGTACAAGCCAAAGTAAAAATAGTAGGTAAAACGGTAGTTTATTAGCTCTAAAAATAATTCAACTATCAACGGTAAAAAGAAACCCCAAATACATATTTTGTATTTGGGGTTTTTAATTGGTTTTTAATTTTCAAATTACATATAAGCTTCAATAGGAGCACAAGAACAAACTAAATTTCTATCACCATAAGCTTCATCTACACGACGAACCATTGGCCAGAATTTGTTATCAGCAACATAATCCAGTGGATAAGCAGCTTGTTCTCTTGTATATGGAAAATTCCAATCATTAGCAGTAACCATCGCTAAAGTATGGGGAGCATTTTTTAATACATTGTTAGCATCTTCTTTAGTAGAAGCTTCAATTTCTTTACGAATAGCAATCATGGCATCACAAAAACGATCTAATTCAGCAACATCTTCACTTTCTGTTGGTTCCACCATTAAAGTTCCTGCAACAGGGAAAGAAACAGTAGGAGCATGGAAACCATAATCCATTAAACGTTTTGCAATGTCAGTAACTTTGATTCCTTTTTCTTCGAATGCTCTACAATCTAAAATCATTTCGTGAGCCGCTCTTCCCATTTCACCAGAATATAAAATAGGGTAGTGCTCTTCTAAACGTGCTTTCATATAATTGGCATTCAAGATAGCATAAGTAGTAGCATTTTTCAATCCTTCTGCACCTAGCATGCAAATGTAACCATAGGAAATTAAGCATACCAAAGCAGAACCATAAGGAGCAGCAGAAATAGCAGTAATTGCTTGGTCACCACCTACATTTAAAATAGGGTTTGAAGGTAAAAAAGGAACTAATTTAGCATTTACACAAATTGGCCCTACACCAGGTCCACCACCACCGTGAGGAATAGCGAAAGTTTTGTGTAAATTTAAGTGACAAACATCAGCACCAATTGTAGCAGGATTTGTTAATCCAACTTGTGCATTCATGTTAGCACCATCCATATAAACCAATCCACCATTTTCATGAATAAGATTAGTTACTTCTATTATAGAACTTTCAAAAACACCGTGGGTCGAAGGATAAGTAACCATTAAACAAGAAAGATTATCCTTGTGTAAAATGGCTTTTTCTCTTAAATCTTCCACATCAATATTTCCTTCAGGAGTGGTTTTAGTTACTACCACTTTCATTCCAGCCATAGCAGCAGAAGCAGGATTTGTTCCATGTGCAGAAGCAGGAATCAAACACACATCTCTGTGGTTATCGCCTCTTGATAAATGATAAGCTCTAATGGCCATTAAACCTGCATATTCTCCTTGCGCACCAGAATTGGGTTGAAGTGTGGTACCTTGAAAACCAGTAACAACATTTAATTGTTGCTCTAATTTTTTAAGCATTAATTGATAACCTTCAGTTTGATTTAAAGGTGCAAAAGGGTGAATGTTATTCCAATAAGGCATACTTAAAGGCAACATTTCCGATGCAGCATTCAATTTCATAGTACAAGAACCTAATGAAATCATAGAATGATTCAATGATAAATCTTTACGCTCTAATTTTTTAATATAACGCATCAACTGACTTTCCGAATGATGGTTGTTGAACACATCATGCTGTAAGAAAGTTGATTTTCTTTCAACTGTTGATGGGAAATTAATTTGAGTAGGTAATTCTGAAACTAAACTAGCTTCTTTTCCAGTAGCTTCAGCAAAAATGCCAATAATTTGATTGATATCTTTTAAAGAAGTTGTTTCGTTGAATGAAATAGAAATGGTTTCATTATCAATATAATAGAAATTCACTTCTTTGCTTTCAGCAATTGCTTTTACCTTTTCAGAAGAAGCTTTTACAACAATAGTATCAAAAAAAGAAGTGTTTGTTTGGTAAACCCCTAATTTATTTAAAGCATCAGCCGTAGCAATAGCAGAAGCATGAACTTTAGTAGCAATATATTGTAAGCCTTTAGGACCATGATATACAGCATACATTCCAGCCATAACAGCTAATAAAACTTGAGCCGTACAAATGTTTGACGTTGCTTTTTCACGCTTAATATGTTGCTCACGAGTTTGTAAAGCCATTCGCAACGCACGATTTCCGTTAGTATCAATAGTTACTCCAATGATACGACCTGGCATAGAACGTTTGTATTCTTCTTTAGTAGCAAAATAAGCAGCATGAGGACCGCCATAACCCATTGGAATACCAAAACGTTGTGTAGTTCCCACAACAACATCAGCACCCATTTCTCCTGGAGGTGTTAATTTTACTAACGATAAAATATCAGCGGCAACAGCTACTTTAATTTCATTTTCTTTTGCTTTCGCTATAAATCCTGCATAGTCATGAACTTGACCATATTTTCCTGGATATTGTAATATAGCTCCAAAGAATTCTGTAGAAAAATCAAAGTTTTCATGATTTCCTACAACTAATTCAATTCCTATTGGAGTAGAACGAGTTTGTAAAACCGATAAAGTTTGGGGTAATATTTCTTCCGATACAAAGAATTTATGAGCGTTATTTTTCTTTTGGTCACGTGTTCTTACATCAAAAAGCAAAGCCATTGCTTCCGCAGCAGCTGTACTCTCATCAAGTAAAGAAGCATTTGCGATTTCCATTCCTGTTAATTCAATAATAGTAGTTTGAAAATTTAAAAGGGCTTCTAAACGACCTTGTGCAATTTCTGCCTGATAAGGAGTATAAGCAGTGTACCATCCTGGATTTTCAAAAATATTTCTTTGAATTACAGCAGGAACAATATTTGGGTGATAGCCTAAACCAATATAAGATTTGAAAACTTTATTTTTTCTTCCTAATTCACGCACATGTGCTGCATATTCATACTCAGTCATGGCAGGTTCTAAATCTAAGTCCTTTTTTAAGCGAATATCATCTGGAAGTGTTTCATAAATTAATTGGTCTAAAGAATCCACACCAATAGTTTTTAACATGTGATTTAAGTCTCCTTCACGTGGACCTAAATGTCTCAAAGCGAATGCATCTGTTCTCATTTAGTTGTAAATGTAAGTAAGTAAAATTGTGTTGTTTTAAAGACAGCAAAAGTAATTATTAATCTTGTAATATTTTGTTTTTAAAAGGCTAATTTTTGTGATTTTTTGAACAAAAAGCCAATCTTATTAACACATTCACTATTTTTGTATGATGCCTATCTTTAAAAAAATACTCAATTTTTACATTGAAAGTAGCTTGCACGTTGCCTTAGCTGTTTATGCGTTAATTCGCATTACCTTTTTAAAGTTAAATATTGCCTATGATGAATCAGTAGCTTATTTTGGTTTTTTTGGTACTATTGTGGGTTATAACTTCATTAAATATGATGAACTAGCAAGGGTAAAAAAAGTAGTATTAACACCAACTTTTAAAGCTATTATTGGATTAAGTTTTATAGCAGGATTAGCCACTTTTTATTATTTTTTAGAGCTACAAACCAAAACAAAATGGATAGGTTTCATTGCTTTATTTATTACCATAATTTACACTTTGCCTTTCTTTCCTAGAAAACAAAATATGCGGAACTGGAGCGGTGTTAAAATTTATTTAGTTGCCATTTCGTGGGTAATAGTAACAGTGGTGTTGCCAGTTTTTGACAGCAATTATGCATTTGATATTGTAGTGCTATTAAAATGCTTGCAGCGTTTTATATTTGTTTTTGTCTTACTGCTAATCTTTGAAATCATAGATTTACAATTCGATTCAAAGAAACTACAAACCATACCACAAAGAATAGGAATAAAACAGACTAAATATTTAGCTTATTTATTACTAGTGGTTTTTATAGCCATGGATTTTCTAAAACCCCATATTTCTCAAATCCATTTAACGACCACTATTTCAATAGCGATACTAATTGCTGTTTTTACTTTTTTTGCCAATGCCAAACGCAACAAATACTACACCAGTTTTTGGGTAGAAAGCATTCCACTATTTTGGTTATTGTTACTACTAGTTCTTTAATTGATTAACATTAATAGTTTAAGTTTTTTCTACAGGGAAAACAGAACAAAAAAGCATTGAGAACCTTTTAAAATAAAGACTGTTTACTGTTTCATTTTATATTTGGTTTTAGTATTTGCTCCTAAAAACCACTTTCCTTCGTTATAAGTATCTAAAAGGAACGAAATTAGGTACCACAACTACGAACAAAACCCGAACAAAACTCGAACAAAGCCTTAACCAAACCTAAAAAGGCTAGTTGGGAATAAACCAATCATACAATAATTGGCAACAATTAGAAGTTTTAAGCCCAAAAATAAATACGCAAAACACATTGTAAAAGAATAAAATTTCTGCTAAAACAAATGGTTTTTCGCTGCAATCGTTTTAAGTGAGTTCGCATAGTAAGATTATTTCTTTCAATTTGGTTAGTGCCAAAACGCTTTACTTTATGAATTGCTAAATTTACTAAAGATTTATAAAGCACTAAACCATCTGTATAGCTATTTTTAGGAGAAGCAAGTAATAATGAATTGATAACATATTGTATCGTTCGTTTTGACCTTCTTCCTAAACTGAAACTAGCAACTCGCTTCGTTTTTCTTTCTAAGGCATACACAATCTAAATTGGTTTGTCTTTACGTTTTTAAATAGCAACGCATTTCATCTACCTCATAAATTTTATTCTTGAAGAAGATAGGATTAGAAATCTTTTTTGCAATAGCAATAATTCTTTTCAAAACAGTAGTAGTTGAAATTTGTACTATTCTTGCTGTACTTCTTATTCCTAGACCTTCTTTTATAAATTGAATAATTTTAGCATTTGTATTTGGTTTATAGGCTTTGTAACAATAAAAATCGATACCCCTTTTATAGCAATTTTTGCAATAAAACTGTTGCTTTTTATTTTTGGTAAACCCATTTTTGACTAAGTTTTTAGTATTACAATGAGAACAAATTCCTGCATCACTAATTTTAATACACGAGGTCGACTTTTTTACCATTTTCTTCGTTTTAAGACATTATATAATACAAAAAGGAACGCCATATTGCGTTCCTTTTCTATACATTTTTTTAATTAAATTTTAATTTTCAATTGGTTAGCTTCTGTGAAAAGGGTTGTCACTAACTTTGAAATATTACCTCAATTTGTTAGCTGTTCGTAAGACATATATCACTAACTCTGAAACATTACCTTATTCACTTTTTTTATAAATGTCCTTATTTAAAATTATTTTATCCTTTTTAATCTCTAAAGTGTCATTTTCAAAATATCTTTTTACTCCGTCCTTTTCATAAATTTTTATTTTAATAAACTTATTTTTATCACTTTTTTTAATTTTATAAAATATATTTTCAGATGATAAATTTATTGTATTAATTCTAACAATATCTCCCTGTTTTAATTCCAACTTCTCTAAAGATATGTATCCATTTATATCTGTTGAAAAAATGTTTTCATCATCATTAATCCTAACTATAATACCAAACATACCCTTGTTTTCTTTATCCATTACCTGTATAAGAGACTTGTCTTTATTCGTTAGTTCTTCAACCTCAATAAAATCATTCTTATACTCTAAAAAACTACTAAGTATTAAATTATTATTTTTTAGCGACCAACTACCGTTACTTTCAGATTGAATTAAAGGTATTTGAGATTTAAAGTTAAATGTACCATCTCTATTTAATTTAATATACTCGTTACCAACTTTAGTTTTTAAAACATAAGTACCTGTTAAGTTTTGTTTCGAAATAGAACTACATTTTATAAAAATGACAAAAAATAATATTGCTAATATTCTACTAATTGTTAATACTTTCATGTTAAATTTTTATTGACATTATTGCATTTAATACTTTCACCATATTACTTCTTTCTCTTGAAAGTATAAAGCATTTGGGATTACTAAAATTATCAATACCCAAATTTTTAGCATTTTCTTCGTTTTAAAGATTCCATGCATAAAAAAGATGAACTATACAGCTCATCATTTTTACAATTACTTTTAATTTTTATTGATTTTAAAATAGTTAGTTGTTTGTAGAATACATATCACTAACTCTGAAACATTACCCTAATTTTAGAATATTACTTTTTCCCTAAACGATTACTTCTTCAAAAGTATTTGCTTTTTTAATATTTTCTATCCATTCTTCTTTGAATTGATTTGAATCAAGTTTATATATTTTTGCTAGCATTAAATCCTTTAAATCTTTTAATGTAATATTTTTATTCAGGTTCTCAATTTTCATTTCACGTTTTGAAAAACAAGGAAAAACTTTTCTCCAACCTTTTGATTCTTTTATTCCAATAATTTTATACAAATTACCCTTACAATCGACGATTTCATGGTTATATCTTAAATTCTTAAAAATAGTATTTGAAGAATTATAAAAATAAAGATCATAAAATATTATTTCATTTATAATTTCCCCATTCCAATCACTTATCGAAATATCTAAAACTGGAAATTGTATTTTATTAATATACTCCTTCATACATTTCCATTGTTGTCCTTTTCCCAAAACATTTCTGATATTGATTTAGATTCCATAATTTTTGAATACCATTTATTTATAAAATCTTTATTTAAATCATTCACTTCTAACTTACTCATATTCGACAACATCATCTCCTTTACTTCGTTAAAATCAATAGTTTTATTTAAGTTTTCAAAGATTATTTTAGCCTTTTTCCCAAAAGGAATAATACGTTTTAGTAATGGTAAATTTTCTTTCTCCTTTATTTTAAAAAGATTACCATTATCATCAACCAATAAATGATTAAAAAGATACAACTTAAAGTTTGTATCTGATGAAGAATAAATAAATTCATCATCAAATAAGATTTCAGAAACATCATTAATTTTTGACCAATCATTAATAATCAAATCTAACAAAGGAAACTTTATATTATCAGTAGAGTCCATCATACATTTTTACTGTTACACTTTTCCCAAAACTACTTTCGTCTATCATATCACCGATTCCTTTTGCTTCACCATTTACAAGATAATTTACACCCATAGTTCCAAAATTTGCAATGAACCATACAGCAGCTACAATTGTACCAACCCCAGTTGTTGCTGCGCCTAACATAATTCCATTAATTACATGTGAGGGTTTTATATCTCCAGATAATGCTATATCTCCCACTAATAAAACACCTCCAATTTTTGTAAGTTTACTTGATGCATTTCGAATATTCGAAACTTTATTTAATTGTTGGGTTCTATGAAATTTTGCCCCTGAATTTTTCCATTGATTTTGCCAAAAATATCTTGTCCCTGCTGTTTTGGTAACATGCCAAATCTCATTCATCCGATGATACTGCCCTTTATAAGCAATACCAGTAGATAGAAAACCAATACCCGTATTAACACCCCATAAACCTGTTGAAATAATACCTCCTAATTCATTAGAACCACCTGTATCATTTGAACTACCTGAACCTTCCGCTAAATGAGAAGCAATAACTCCATCATTTGGATTTGAATCAGTTGAAGAGTATGGTGAATCATCACCAGCACTATAAACCATTCCTTCTTTACCATATAATTCAAATGTTCCATTTTCTGCTCTTCTAATCCATGTTCTCTTCTATATGCTCTAGCTTCCCTTCTAGACTCAAATAAACCTGTAGGGTCAGACCAAAAAACAGGATTATTAAAACCATAACGATATGGAGTTATATTATGTGACATTTCGGAAAGTTTATCCATTGAATTAAACCTACCAATAGCTGAATCATATTGACGATAATCCATAGCTGTAACATTAAGCGCTAGTTCGCCTTGATATTCTCTTGAATTAAAACGATAGTGGTAATTAGGCAGCAAAGGAGCAGCTAATCTAATGGCTATTGCACCGCTTTGTATTTTTTGATACATTTTATAGTCCATATTATAACCTTCGTGTTTTAATCCAAAAGGATAATAATGGTTTTCTTCTAGTAATTTTAAAGTACTTGTACTTGGGTCAACTCCATAACTTACTCGTATATTTCCTAGATGATCGGTGTAATTAAATACATAATTATACTTATCGTCTATTACATTGACATAGCCTTCTGGATGTGGAAAGAATTGTAATTCATTCACTTTATACTGAAATCCTCCAGCTAAATAGTCGGTTTGTGTTTTAATGCCTGTTTGTGTCACTATTTTAGTTACTTTTTGCCCTGTTGCATTGTAAAGATATTCAATTTTGTCAGCGCTTGCAAAATTTATTTCTGTTGGCAGATTCAAATGATTATAAATAATGGTTTCAATTTCTTTGTTTTTATCGGCTATTAGATTTCCATTGGCATCATACTCATAATCGTTTCCTTCGTTTACTCCGTCTTTAAATCCTTTTGGAGATTGACTTTTATCTTCTACTGCTAAAAGTTGGTTTTTGTTTTGTGGGTCATATGCATATACCAATTCATCGATTTGAATGGCATAAGTCGCATCATCAATTACTCCATATCGATTGAGTTTTTGGATATTCCCATTTTTGTCATAATCTAACTGTTCACGGTAAGCATTAGGTGCTGTGGTTTCGTTTATTCGACTGTAACTTGCATTTAACAATCTATTTAGATTATCATAAGAAAACTGGTACTTTCTTAGTTTGTTATCGCTATTTGTTTTCCAAAAGGTTTCTGAAATGTTTCCGTTGTATAAATCGGTTGCGGTTTCTGCATCATTGTAATTAATTTTAAAAGCAAACAAATCATTCCCTATGTTGTTGACATCGTTTATGTTTTTCAACCAACCTCTTATGTTGTAACTGTAATCTACGGTTTGTAAGCCAGAAGCTCCTGTTACATCTAGACCGCCTACGTTTTTACTGATTAATTGTCCTAGTTCGTCGTAGGTGTTTTTGGTTATCACTAATTCTGATACATGAGGTCGCGTTTTTTATCATTTTCTTCGTTTTAAAAGCTTTAAACATAAAAAAAGATGAACTATATAGTTCATCTTTTTTATAATTATTTTTAATTTTCATTGATTATCAATTTATTAGTAACTCTTATAACCTTCATCACTAAATCTGGTACATTACCCTTTGTTTTAAGACATTATATAACACAAAAAGGAACGCCATTGCGTTCCTTTTCTATACATTTTTTTAATTAAATTTTAATTTTCAATTGGTTAGCTTGTGTGAAAAGGGCTGTCACTAACTCTGAAACATTACCAAAATTAATCTTCTTTTCTAATTAATTGTTTCTTTATACTTACCATTAATAAATTTCTTGTAATTTAATGTAAGTTTCTTCTCTCTATAGATAGGAATTAAATCATTTATTTTATTTAAAGTCAATTCGTTTGATTTTAAAATTCCTATTAAATTTTTGTTTTCGTAAAAAAAAGTGTAAGAACACTCCTTACATACAACAATTATACTAAATATATGTACATCTTCTGGGATTTTTTTTAAATTATCAAGCAAATAGTCAAAATCTGTTTTGTTGTCGTTATTTGAAGCGTCTTGAATCACTTTTCGAACTGAATAAATTTCAAATATATCTTTGCTTTTTTTTGCTTTGTTTTTATTAATATTTTCTTTTAAAAGTATTTCTCCATTCTCTATGTTTTTATAACTTTCTAAAACATAAGGAATAGTTTTGTTATCAAACAAAAAACTATAATCAACTAAAAAATTTTCCATCTTACTTTTAGATTTTATAAGCTATTGTTTTATAACTTTAGCTCCATTAACTACTCCTGGCACTAGAAATTCTCCTTCTTTCATTTTATCGGGAGAAGGTACTATTTCATAAACTTTAAATCGTTTCATTAAAATTACACCATTAGAAACCATTGCTTTAGATGCATGTGTTTTAGCGACTGCGATATTAACACTCCAACTTGTAAAAATACTTTCATTATCACCCCAGTTATGTAAAAAAGGATCATCATGACCTCCAATAGGAGTTGCAATACCGTTTAATGCATTTGCATAATCTGGATGACCAAAATAAACACCTCTAAAAAGTGTTATAGATGGAACTCCATCATCTGTCTCAATATAGTCATCAGTTAACGCATCGTCAATTGAATCATATAAATATCTAGCACCTAATCCAATTGATAATCCTGTTGCAATTGCAGCTGCATATGGATTTACATATATAGATGGTGTAGCAGAAGTTTGTGTTCCTCCTAGTACAAGAGCAGAAGCTGCTAAATTAGCATTTGCTTTTTTAGGTTTTGAACTAACTGTTATTTGAGGGCCACTACTCCAACCTCCATAAAGATCATCATAGACATATGTACCTCCATCTGACCCAATCCATTCTGTTCCATTTGAATGACTACCTCCTGGGCAATCGGGACATGCTACTGAAAAACCACCATTACCATTATTATTCCAAGTTGTTGTACCACTTCCTGAGCTATTCCAAATGTCTTGCATCCAACTAGGCATTTCAGAATCACCACCACTAGGATCAGCCCAATATACGGGATTGTTATCAAATGCATTATACGGAGACATTCTAAAATGCACTACAGGATCTTGCGCTACCCAACGAGCTATTGCTGGATCGTAGTCTCTAAAATCCATGTCATACATGTTAAGTCCAAGCTCCGTTTGTAATTCTTTCCCATTGTACTTCATCTGGTACGCATTAGAAGAAATATGGCTTTCATGTTTCAACCCAAAAGGATAATATTCATTTTCCTCAACTATTTCGTCAATGTCTATGGTGCCATTGTTGTCCATATCGGTATAGCTTAATCTGATATTTCCTAAATGGTCTGTGTAATTAAAGACATATTTGTAACTGTTAGCTTCCTTTTTTACATAGCCTTCTGCTTGTGGAAAAAACTGTAGCACATTGTTTTTATACTGAAATCCTCCAGCTAAATAATGAGTTTTTGCTAAGACACTGTTTTCTGTCACTATTTTTATTACTTTTTGACCTGTTGCATTGTAAATGTAGGAAATTTTATCAGTACCTGCAAAAGTAATTTCTGTAGGTAAATTTAAATGGTTATAAACGATTTTTCTAATTCCCTTATTGTTATCAATGGTCATATTTCCGTTGGCATCATAAACATAATCATTACCTGTATTGCTTCCGTTTTTAAACCCTTGTGGTGAAGTCGAGGCATCCGCTACCTTCACTAATAAATTTTTATTATTGGTATCATAAGTATAGGCTAAATCATCAATGGGATTTGGAAGTCCTGCATTGATGCCTCCATTTCTATTTAATGTTTGAATATTGCCGTTTTTATCATAAGACAAGGTTTCATTATAAGCGTTTATGTCATTTATGGAAAGTTCTGGTTTTAAATATACCGCTTCGGTTAACCTATTTAAATTGTCATACTCATAGTTGTATTTTTTAAGCGAACCGTATTTAGTTTTCCAATAGGTAGCCGAGATATTTCCATTATAAAGTGCCTCTGGCTGAAGATCATTCGTTCCTAGCGATTGATAATCATCATAATTAATTTTAAACGAAAACAAATCATTTCCTATGTTTCCAACATCGTTTATGTTTTTTAACCAACCTCTTATGTTGTAATTGTAATCTACAGTTTGTAAACCAGAAGCTCCTATTGCATCTTGACCTCCTACGTTTTTACTTATTAATTGTCCTAGTTCGTCATAAGTATTTTTGGCAATTAATTGTTCGCTTCCACTGCCAATTTGTTGTTTGTGCAGGCTTAAACGGTCTTGGTCGGTGTATTCAAAGATATCGGTTATGGTAACTACTGTACCGTTAGTATCGTACTTATGAGTTGTAACCGTATATTCTGTTTTACCAGCCCAGTCTAGTTTGCTGTCTACTTGGGTAAAGCCTCCTAAATGGTTGCTAGTATAACTTCGAATGGGTCTGTATCTTTCATCATAAATGGTATATGATAATTCAGAAGCGTTTGGATTGTTTATATCTAATACTTTTGTCCATGTTCCAGTTGGTAATCCTTTTAGACTGGTTGTTGTATTTTGTCCTTCAATTTGTGCTGGAACTTGTGGAGCATTTGGATAAGTATAATTATCATAATAGTTTTTGGTCAGAATATCATTGGCACTTAAAACAAATGGATTGCTTCCAGCAGTAACGCTGTTTTGATTAGTTGTTCTGGTTGTTGCTGTTACTGTCATTTGTTTCCATCCGGTTTGGGTTACTCTTCCAAAGACGTCATATTCGGTTATCATCCAGCCTATATCACTTCCTCCATAAGGAGAAAAAGCTGGTCCTGTGGCTACTGGTCTATCTAGTTTGTCATAAATGATAAATTCCCATTGTTTGCCTGGTAGTTTCTTTTCTACTAAGCGACTTCTGTAATCATATTTGTATTGGTAACCTAAATTATCAAGAGTAGTTTGTGTTCCAATTCCTTCTGCTGCTGGTGGTAAAACGTAGGTTAGATTTCCAAATTGGTCATAGACATAATAGGTGTCGTGTTTATCACCATTGTTGTAGGTTCTTTTTAAAACGACTTGTCCTTCTTTGTCTTTGAATTCTTCGGTGGTGTTGTTTACTCCTGAGGTCCAGTTTTCGTCTTTGGTAATGGTTTTGTATAATTGGGTTTCCGCATAAGTCCCTAAATCATTAATAACCGAATTGTAAATTTTATTATTTGCATTTCCATCCCATGAAGCTGTTGCTGTAAAAAGTTTTACTGCATCGCTAGTTTCATTAAATTGGTAGTCGAACTTTATTTCTTTTCCACTTCCCATTGCCCATGCATCTCCTGGTGCTGCTTGCTTGAATACTCGGTTTAGTGGTGAGGCTTCTAGTTCTTTTTCACTATAAGGATGGGTTGTACCTCCGTTATAGGAACTGTAAAAACTAGTTAAATCGGTAACTACTGTCGCAGGATTGGTATAATCTAAGGAAGGAGTTTGATTCACATAAGGTAAGTACTCTTTGGTTTGTCTGCCAAAGGTATCATATTCAATATGCGTTACAATGTCTTTCCCTGAATTGGATTGTTTGTGTGCTACTTGTTGGATGGGACGTCCTAGTCCATCAAAGTAGGTGATTTGTACATTGGCAACCGTCACATCTGGGTTAGTAATAGGTGTAGTAGTTGGTTGTTTATAAATTGTGGTTTGCACCCAGTTTTGATCTAAACTTTGTCCTAAAGCAAGAACTGGTATAAGTGTTAGTATGTATAATATTTTCTTCATCTTGCCTTAGTTTTTATAATGATAGTTGTTCTCACTCAAAATATTCCCATCTTGGTCTTTTACAAATTCCAAACGATTGAACAAATCGTAATGATAGGTTATTTTGTTTCCTTTTGGGTCGGTAATGGTGCTGATTCCTACTAATGGTTTGTAGGTATAAGTGGTTACCATTGCGTTTGGTAAGGCGGTTCTTAAATTATTTAAAGCAGTTATCAAGCTAGCTTCATCGGTTCCATTGGAAAGGGTTTGTAGATTTGCTTCATATTGCTGTACCTCTGCATAAGTGGCATTTTCTATTTTGGCAATAGGTTGGGTTTTATTGTATCCCCAAATATAAGTGATAGGAATGCCTGATTCTTGTTGTACTTCTAGTGGGTTACCATTGGAATTATCCAGTACATTATACTTCACTCGTGTTTCTAATGCATTGTTTCCTTTTGCCGTTTTTATAATTTCTGGAGCCAATAAACCGTTAGTCCAATCCCTATAAACAGTCTCTACTTCTGATAATTTTTCCGTTCCATTATAAGATTCAACCACCAAAGGAATACCTACCATATTACTGCTTATTAAAGGGTTTACTACAGGTTTGGTACTCATTTGTGAATCTTGTGGGTAGAAATATTTGGTTTCTAAAGTTTCTCCTAGAGAATTTGTTGAAGTCTCAGATGTTTTTTGATAATGCAAATTGCTATCATAATTATAAGTAGCTTTTGAATAAACTGATCCTGATGGAACATAATTAAATTCTTCAGTTTCGGAAAGATTAAACCTTCCTCCAATAAAATAAGTAGTTCGATAACAATTTGGAGAAGTAATTTTACAAGGAGCTGTTAAACCATTCCAATAGCCTCCAAATTTATAAGATGGAACAATATATCTATGTGGAGAAACAAAATAATCTGGATAAACTCCACTTGGTGGTAAATCGGGATCCAATGGTGCATTACTAACACAATCAGGGTCTGGACCTGCTGCACAATCGTATTTATAAAAAGCATATTTATTAATTGTTTTTTTTACTAAACTATAAGTACCATTGGTATATTTATAATATTTTACTTCTCTAGGTAATCCTCTTCCCCATTCATAGTCTATGGGTAAATGATATGGAAATTTATAATATTCTCCTCCGTTTTCATAATTAGTAAAGGTATTTACTATTTTTCCATTGTTTCCATTTCCTTTTTGAATTTCTGTAACCATCGAATAGCCTAAATTGTTACCTGCAAATTCAGATATAGGACCTGTAGCTCCAGAAACTTGGCGTCCTACAAAGTTAGCTGTTCCTACGGTGGTGATTATGTCATAAAAAGCAGGTAGTGAAAATGTTCTCCCACTACACAATCCGTTTTCATCTGTGTATAAAAACTCTTTTTCAAGTAGCACACCATTTATGTCTCCTTTTGTAATCTTTTTAATTCTTTTACCTGCTACTAGTAATTCTTGATCGTCAGGTATTTCTTGTTCTTCCCAATTTCCATTTATGGCAAATTCTTCATCTTCTATAAATTCATTTGGATGATGTGTTCCTCTTGGAGTAACTTTAATCTTATAGATTCCGGGATATAAAACCAAACCATTATTTGCTCCTAAAACTAGTTGATAGATTATTCCTCCGTTTTCAGTAGTAATATATATACTATACTTACATCCAGGTTGATCAGGACCATTCATTTGGCAATTGGTGTAATCAAATAACACATTAAAATCCAATGCTGTTCTTTTGTACTTAACTTCAAACGTTTTATAATAACTATTAGTAGCCGAATCGTATTGATTATAATCCTTAAGCAACCCAACTGTTTTTGTAGTTGTAGGGTTGTTAAAAGGAATCAGCATATTTTTAAAATAAGTGGGCGGAATCACTTTATTATGTTCATATTCAAATGCTGTATATCCTCCAGTAGGATGATTTATTTTTTTCAACATGCCTGCTTCCGATTGCACTATGTCTACTGTTCTATCGGTATTAAAGAAAACATTTAAAAAATGGTTTGGTTTTCCATTATAATATCCCCAATTGTCTTTTGCATTGGAAAACCGGTTGGGTAAAACAATAGGGTTGTATTCAAAGGAAGTGGTCAGCTCTGAATTATCAATTAAATTAATTTGATCAATAGAGGACAAGAACAATCTTTTTTTAGATAGATTAGCTTGTGGTTCAATCTTTAAAAAATCATATACGGTTTGTAAATTATCATCTGTACTGGTTGTGTAATAATGGTTTAATTTAAACTTTTTTATAATACTGTCAAGATTATCTTGAATCTCTATATTATCTAAATATTTTCCCCCAAACAAATCTAATCTGTCTTCTTGTGAGGCATTAAAAATAACTTTTCCTTCCTTAAAACTAATCTCTTTAATTTGTTTTTGATAGCTAGTATTTTTTACGTAGCTCATGTATTTCGTATTCCCTTGATTGTTAATTTCTGAAACTTCATAATGAACTATATCATCTAATTCGTAACCAAAATAGACATTATTATTTGCGATAGTTTCAATTCTAGTTAAATGCCAAGTGGTAGGAAAACTGTAAGGTGAACTTCCTAAATCTTCTTGTCCAGTAGAATTATTGGTGTATTTATAACTATGAGTAGTACTGTAATCATGATGGTCATTTTGTCCAAAATAATATTTAGTCCCATCGGGTGTGGTTATAATGAAACTGTCAAAATGCCCAGTATTTCCATTAAATCTTTCGATTTTAATATCCGAAAAGCTTTGTAAAACAGGTTCTCCTGTGGTGTGGTCAAATACAAATTTTCCAGAATAGCCCATAAAATTAAACAGAAACAAATCGGGGTAATAGTCTAATTGATTATTTGTATCGTCTGTATGTAGGGACTGTCTTTTAATAGAATTTGTAGTGAAATCTTGAATATAATCTTCATGAATATACCCATTATTAGATTCATCTGCCATGCCTCTAATTTGTCGGGTAATAGCTCCACCTGCATTTAAGGTCCATCCTAGTCCAACTCGAGATGCAATTTCTGAAACCTGAATTCCTTTAGCATGATAGGATAAAGAAATAGGTACTTGAATTCCTGTTGAATTAATGGTATATATCGGAATGTTTATATTTGGTGTTCCATTATACAATGAAACGGGCATGTCTACAAATTTAGCTATCTGACTTGCTTCTGGTGTAGGCGGCACTACTTGTGGTAACTCTTGTCCAAAAACCGAAAAACTACATAAAAGGAGTAGTCCAATTGTTTTAATCTTGTTTATATATTTCATGATGTTCTATCTTATTTTTTAATCACTTTTACACTTCCTGTTTCAGTATTGGTTTTTATCTCGATTAGATAAATGCCTTGTGGTAGGCGGCTTACTTCCATAGGAATGGTGTGTTCTCCTTTTAAGGTTTGGGTTTGTAGGCTTCTTCCGTTTAAATCATACAGGGTTGCCGTGCCATTTTGGTAGTCAAAATTTACAATGACATTGGTAAAACTAATGGCAGGATTGGGCATGGCTTCTACTGTGATTTTTAGCTTTTCTTCTTTTTCTTTGTCACGTAGTTTTACTACCCAAAAATCGGTACCTCCTTTTGTGGAATTCTTGTCTCTTGAGGCGTTTCCGTTTGAAGTTCCTGCTAATAAGTATCCGCCATCTCTGGTTTCTAGTAATTTTTTTAGTACTTCATCGCCTTTACTGCCTACGCTTTGCGTCCAGATTTCTTCTCCTTTAGCATTGATTTTTAAAGCAATGTAGTCGTTAATACCTTCTTTATCTGATTGCAAACTTTTCACTTTTGACTTTTGACTTTTCACTTGTGCCTCACTCTGTGCATAACCACCTATTAAATAACTACCATCAGGGTTTTCTACTATCGAAGTTAAGACGTCAATCTTACCATAATTATAGGTTTCTTGCCAATCGATGTTTCCGTTTTTATCGAGTTTTAGTACCCAAAAATCAGTGCCTTCTTTGTTGGATTTTGATTTGGAATTCGTAGCTCCTGAATTGGAATTTCCGCCCACTATAAAGCCACCGTCTTTCGTTTGAGAAAGCGCAAATAAGTTGTCATCCTTATCACCACCTAATGTGCGTTGCCATTCAATAACACCCTCTTCGTTTAGTTTTACAATCCAGTAATCGCCTAATCCGTAGTTGGCTTCTGTTTTGTCTCCTGAAATAGGAGAATTGGAATACCCTCCTAAGATATACCCACCATCTGTAGTTTGATGGATGCTTTTTAATTCGTCTTGGTATTGACCTCCAATGGTTTTTTGCCATTGCATCGTGCCATCTGACTTTAATTTTACTACCCAATAATCTAAGTTTCCTCTGGAATCTTCATTTTTGGAGTATTTGTCTTTTTCAATATCTTCTGAAGCATCTGAACTAGAAGTGCCTCCTAAAATATAGCCACCATCTTTTGTTGGTGCTATGCTTAGTAGTTTTTCCATGCTACTGCCTCCTATGGTTTTTTGCCAGATTTCTTGTCCTTTTGCGTTGAGTTTAATCACCCAGAAGTCTTCTTGTCCTTTGGAGTCTTCTTTTTTGTCGATTCCTTTGTCTGAAGTGGAAGTGCCTCCTAGGATAAAACCACCATCTTGAGTAATGGCAATGCTTTGTAGTAAATCTACTTTATTGCCTCCAAAGCTTTTTTGCCAATCGAGATTGCCTTTTTCGTCCATTTTCCAAAGCCAATAATCTAGGTCTCCTTTGTTGTTGTCTTCTTTATTACCGTTTTTTCCTGAAATCGAACTTCCTGCTAGAATAAATCCATAGTCTGGTGTGGCAATGGCATCGTATAAAAATTCGGCATGTTTACCTCCGTAGGATTTCTCCCAAAGGATGTCTTGGGAATAGGCTAAACTGGTCGCAAATAGGAATGCAACCAAACATAAGTGGGTGTTTTTTATCATAAGAATAGCATATAATTTTTACTCGAGAACAAAACTAGGTCATTCTTCCTATACCAGTCAATACGTATTTATACGTATTTTTGCCCTTTTTTACTACGTATTTTTACGTAGTTTGCCTCTTTTTATACTATTAGAGGGTAAAAAACACGAAAAGGTTGGTTAAAAGACTTTTATTTTTTTCTGCAGCAAAAATATGTAGGTTAGGTAGTTAAAAATAGTTTTATTTTGACTTTAACTTTTGAGGTAGAAAAACTGTAATTTTTGTTAAGGTTTTTGAAGGTGGTTTTTAATGAAAAATAATGGGGGTTTACTTCATCCTTACTTGCTTATTACTCCCAATCAAAGGTTAATCAAAGGTTAGGATACTGGGAGCAAATAGTATGAAAACAAAATTGAACATTCATTTTTATAAAGTTATTTAACTTTAAATTCTCATCTATTCGTATAAAATTCACTTTACTGATTTTAAAACTAATTTTCACCATTTTTTGTACTAATTAATCGCATAAAAAAATAGGAAGAAAATATACCTTTTTTAACAAAAACTGCCTTTTTGTAAGAATAAGTACGTATTTCTACGTAGGAAAAAGCCCAAAAATACGTATAAATACGTATTGACTGGTTCTATTAAATTTCTTATTTTTAAAGAAGATATTTTTTTTAAGTATTTTATATACAAGAAATTAACTTGTTTAAAAAAAACAATAAATCATTAATTTAAAGAGGTATGAAGAATATTACTCGTTTTATGTTGCTTTTTCTACTGCTAATTTCTTGTGCCACTAAGAAAGAAAAATTGACCTTTTCAAAATTTATAATCAGTAACGCTAGAGGATTGACAGAGATAAAAGTGGAAGATAATGGTTCTATTTTTATAAGCGATAATTTAATTGGAATCATAGATAAAGAAGGAACAATAATAACAAAAAACGGCACCGTCTTAGCAGAAGTAATAGAGGATAATCAAATTATTGATGGAGAAGGAAATACCGTAATTAAAATTGATAAAGAAGGTACGGTAGATAAAGGTTCTGGAGAAATAATACAATGGTCAGAAAGTGGAGAATTAATGAAAGGGGATGAGACAACAGGATTAAGAATCTTTCCAGCAGACAAAAATTCCTTTCAAACAGCCTCCATATTGTTGTTTTTACATTTGAGTATTTAATGAAAGTAATTTAAGAAATGCTTTTGTAGTTGTATTTCAAAATACACTTTTTGAATAAGGATAGCATAGAAATGAAATTTTATTTCAGAAAAGAGCTAAGACAATATAATAACTAAAATAAAGTAAAATGAGAAAGATTAAATGTTTATTAGTAGTATTTATAACTGTGTTAGCTTGTGAAGCAGAACCTGAAAAATTAGACTTTTCTAAATTTAAAATTACCGATGCTAACGGTCAATCTATAATTAAAATTGATGAAAAAGGAACTATAACTAAAAATGGTGATAAAGTAGGTTGTGTGGAAAAAAACGGAATAATTTCTGATAAAAAAGGAAGAACAATTTTAAAATTAGGAGAAGATGAGACGCTATTTCTTGACAATGAAGGAAAAGCAGTAATTAGAGTTTATAAAAATGGAGAATTTACAAGCTCCTCTGGAGAATTAATACAATGGTCTGATGCAGGAGAGCTAATCAAAGGAGAAGAAAACACAGGAATTACAATTTATCCAATAGAAAAAAGGTTCTTGCAAATAGCTTCTATATTATTGTACCTATATTATGTAATCTAAATAAATGTTTCAATCATATTTTGTTGTAAATCAATTTTTTAAAAAAGCTGTTTTTGAGAATGATGTTATAAAAGTTTTTTTATAAAAAACGATTTTGTATTTTAGCAATCCCAAATCTAACAAAATACACCTATGAAAAAACGATTACTTACCCTATTAGGGTTTGTGCTAGCATTATTTACACAAGCCCAAGAAACAGAAGTATCAGTAAAGTTAAAACAAATTAAAAGTACAGAAACTAATACTAGTACTGGAGAAGTTATTACTAAAACATATTCTTTTCAAAATGGTAAATTAGCTACCATTAAAACTTCAGATATCATTCAATCTTTTTTTTATAATAAAGAAGGAAATTTAGATAGAACCGTTCGTGAAAACGAAATGAGTGATTGGAAAGAAGTGGCTTCTTATTTCTATGATGAGAGAAGTAATTTGATAAAATATATTAATGAATATGTAGATGGAGGTAAAAGTGTTACCAAAACAATTACTTACAATTATGAGGGAAGCAAAATTAGAGCCATAACTAAAAAAAGTAATAGTACACTTAAATTTGTGCAATGGATAGATTATACTTTGGAAAACGGTAGAATTATTAATGAATCAGAGCGAGATATTAATCAAAAAGTCATTAGTAATAAAAGAATAGATTATATTGAAGGAGATTTAATTGCTTACAAAGGAGTATTTGGAGATAAATCGACAGATAATTACGATTACGACGATAAAGAATCTGCTATGAGATTAGTAGTAAAAAATGTTTTTGGTAAGAATTATAAAACAATTGTTACTTTGATAGCACCACATGAAAAAGAATTTCCATTAGAAAGCATTTCTTATCATAATTTTTTAAAATTTACATCAACAACACCTTCCAAAAAAGAATATAAATATGTGTACACCTATAATGATTTAAATTATCCTAAGACACATATAGAACATACAGGAAAATTAAAAACAATTGTTGATTATGAGTATGAATACTAATATAAACCTCATTTAATATAGAAAACCGTGATTTACTGAATTACGGTTTTTTTATTGCGTTTAAGTAAGAGGTATGTTTTATAATGAGTAAGTAAAAAGCAATTTTTGAGTTTTTTCTCAATTCGATTTTATAAGTTATTTAAAAGATGTTTTCATAGTTATTATGAAAACATTTTTTTTATGATTTTAATGGTTTATCTCGTTCCAAAAAAAGACAGTCTTATGCCATTTTCTATTTTTCATTTTCATTTCTAGAATACATTTGAATAGAATTAATTACTGCTAGAATCAAGATTAATTCGATTTGTTTTTTTAATAAGATTAGTTTCATTTGTAAGACTTAGCTTTTACTAAGGGGTAAGCCTTTTGAAACTTTTCTTTTTTTAAATACAAATGTATGTTTAATCAATAAAAAGTAAAATTATGAAAAACAAAAAGACAAAGTATTATGTAGCAATGCTATTTGGCTTGGGTATTTTTGGAATGAAAGCTCAAAATGGTACCGTCAGTTCAGGAGGAGATGCTTCTGCTACGCAAGGTAGTGTAGCCTACACAATTGGTCAGCCATTTTACACCACTAGTACGGGTACAAATGGTTCAGTAGCACAAGGTGTGCAGCAACCTTTCGAAATTCAAGAGGTATTAGGTACCGAATTATTTTCAATTAAATTAAAAATGTTGGCATACCCAAATCCAACAACCGATGTGTTAAATTTATCTATTGAAGAAAGCGAATTTTCAGGCATGTCCTATCAACTTATTGATTTCAACGGACGATTAATCAAAAGTAGTACAATTTCCAATCAAAGTACAGCCATTCCTATGACTGAATATCAAAAAGCCATTTACATTCTTAATGTAACTCAAAACAATACCATCATCAAAACATTTAAAATCATTAAAAAATAATTCTCATGAAAAAAATATTTACTTTAATTACATTTCTATTTATTTGCACCATTGCTTTGGCACAAGTTCCACAAAAAATGAGTTACCAAGCAGTCATAAGAGACGCTAGTGGAAATTTAGTTGTTTCTACATCAATTGGAATGGAAATATCAATTTTACAAGGTTCTGCATCAGGAACAGCAGTGTATGTTGAAACACAAACACCAACAACAAACGCTAACGGATTGGTTAGTATTGAAATTGGGTCTGGATCAGTAGTTTCTGGTAATCTTTCAACTATAAATTGGTCTACAGGAGACTATTATATCAAGTCAGAAACAGATATTACTGGTGGTACATCTTATACAATTTCAGGTACAAGCCAATTGTTAAGTGTACCTTATGCAATGTATGCAGGAAGTGCTGCTGGAGGACTAAATGATGGTTCAGCTGCTGGTGTTACACCATTTTGGAATGGAACAACTTGGGTTACAAATAACACCAATTTTTATAATAATGGTACAAGTATAGGACTTCATACAACTTCACCAACTGCTCAATTACAGTTAGCAGACATTTATACCGCTGGAGGAAAAAACCTTCAAATAGGTGATGATACTTATTTAAGTGATGTTGATGTGCCAAATGTTTTAGGAGTTTATGGTGTTCAAAATTCAGATCGTGCAGCTTTAAAATTGGGAAGTACAGGTCCAGAAGTTTGGGGGTTAAATAATAATATTGGTATTGGTAACAATAACCCAACTGCAAAACTAGATGTAGCAGGTACTATAAAAATTACTGATGGAACACAAGGTGATGGAAAAGTATTAACTTCTGATGCTAATGGATTAGCTACTTGGACTACACCAGTAAATGCGGGTGCTCCATATTATAGCTTTGCTACAACAGCTTTTGGTCAACAAATGGGTTTTCCAGTAGGTAATACATCTGCTATGTTAATGGTTTCTTTAAAAGAAAATTGTATTGGTGCTAAAGGTGCAGTAGCAACGATTTATTTAGATTGTACTACTAATGATGTATTTGTTTTAAACTCAAGTACAAATGCAAGTTTAACTACTTCGGGTAATGTTATGCAGTTAAACAATGGATGCGTACCTATGACATTTACATTTACTGTTTCAGCAGGAGTGGTTACCATAAATGTAGGTGGTGATCCAGGAGGAATAATCACTTCTAAATGGCTTGTTTTAGGAGTGTAAAATACATTTGGAAAGAGTTGAGAATTAAAAAACTTCCCTAATCTTTTTAACAGCAAGATGTATTTGCTTACATTTAAAAACAATTTAAGAATTAAAAAATAGTATTATGAATGCAACTAACCAACAAGACGGTTCTTGTGAAAAAACAGTAAAACCTGCGGGTATTGAAATAAAAGAAGTTAAGGTAAATAACTTAGGTTTTCAAATAAGTTTCCCTAATCCTAGACATAACAAACCTTTACCTACTATTGCAGAAGTAGCAATAAATGACAATAATGAAATGGAGATTAGTATTGTAGTTTTTGTTAGTAAAAACACAGATATAAGTTCAGATGATTTATGTGTTATTCAAGATTTTAGTTATACTAACGATAAAATGCCTTATGCTAATTTTTATGTATGTTATGATATAGCACCTGAACCGTGTTCGGCTTTTAATGTTTTTCAATTAACTTTCAATGCAATTAATTCTCCTGAAGGATATACTCCAAATGGAACTTTACCAGTTATGCCAGATCCGAATATTTTAGACTTAAAAGAGATTGTTTCTTTTTTATGGGACGAAGACCCTGTGGGTTCTAGAGGAACGGTTACAACTGTGAAATCTGCCTAAAAGAAATAGAAAAATTCAAGATAAAAAAGAACAGAGAACAATAATCTCTGTTTTTTTTTATCTTGAATTTAAACTACATTGCGAATAAATTTCGCTTATGAAGTATTCATTTAAATTACTATTATTGTTTAGTTTTCTAGCTAATTTTTTATTTGTTTTCTCTCAAAATATAGAGAATACAACTATTTTTGAAGAAGAAATTAAAAATAGGAGTAGTCAATTTATGGATGAGCCTAATTTTAAAAAGGCACAGCTATTTTTTTTAGAGAAAAATTGGGATTCTACTTTAGTATATACAATGAGGCAGTTAAGTTTGCCTAATCAAAATCAAGAAATTAAAAATTACTGTCATTTATTTAGAGGATTTAGTTTAAAAGAGAAAAAGATATTTAATCAGAGTCAAAAAGAACTATCTAAAATTTCTAAAGAATTTATTTTTTATTATAAAGTAAGAATTAAATTAGGAGAAATTACTTTAGAACAAAAAGAATTTAAACAGGCAATTCATTATTTTAAAGAAATTGAAGAGTTAAATGATAATCAGCTTTTAGGAATAAAAAAGAGTTTTGTAAAACATAATTTGGGATTGTGTTATTTGCACTTAGAAGAATTTGATAAAGCAGAATTTTACTTACTAGAAAGTGTAAAACTTCAAGAAGAGCAAAAAGATACTTTAGATTTAATAGGCTCTTATGGAGACATAGCTACTTTGTACTATGAGCAATACAAAGATGATTTGGCCATTCCTTACTTTGAGAAAGCTTATGATTTATCTAAAAAAATAAATAATCACCAATTAAAACAAAATACAGCACTCAATATGGCTGTAGTAGAAGAAAATCGCAAAAATTTTCCAAAAGCATTAGTATATAGAAAAGAATTTGAGCAATGGAAAGACTCTTTGAACGATCAAAATAAAGTATGGGAAGTTGCCCAATTAGAAAAACAATTTGCAGTTAAAGAAAAACAAAAAGAAGTAAGTCTTTTACAAGCAGAAAATAAAATTAAAATAGCAGAGAGAAATGGTTTGTTCTATTCTGCTATTGTTTTGCTTTTATTACTTGGAACAGCAATTTATTTTTATAGAGAAAAAATTAAAACAAATAAAATAATCTTAGCTCAGAAGGAATCGCTTGATGAGTTAAATGCTACAAAAGATAAGTTGTTTTCCATTGTAAGTCATGATTTGCGTTCTTCGGTAAATGCTATGAAAACGAGTAATGCTAAGTTGTTAGAAAATCTTGAAACTAAAAACCTAGAAGAACTAGACGCTCTTCTGCATCAAAATAGTGCTATTGCAAACGGTACTTATAATCTATTAGACAATTTATTACATTGGGCATTATTACAAACCAAACAGTCCTATTTTGAAATAGTTTCTATGCGTTTGTATTTTATTGTTGAACAAATGGCTTATAATTATCAACCTTTAATGCTAGAAAAAAAGATTCAGTTTGAAAATACAGTGTCTAAGAAAGACATCATCTTTGCCGATCAGGAATCACTTAAAATAATACTCAGAAACTTTTTAGATAATGCAATTAAATTTTCCAAAGAAAACGGCATTATAAAAATCTATTCAGAGAATAATGATGAAAACTATTGCGATTTAATTATTGAAGATAACGGTTTAGGCATGAGTGAAAACACACGTGAGAATCTTTTAAAAGAGACTACTTTATTGTCTAAAAAAGAAAACGAGAAAACAATAGGCACAGGATTAGGAATGCAACTTTGTAAATCAATGATACAGAAAAACAATGGAAAATTAGATATAAAAAGCAAGTTAGGGAAAGGAACAAAAATCATCGTATCTTTGTCTAAAAAGGAACCAAATGGATAATATCAATGTGTTAATACTTGAAGATTCTCCTTCAGAAAGTGATGCTTTAATAAAAGTATTAGAAGCAAATAATTACAATATAGTTGGTTTAGCAACAAATCATAAAGATGCTCTCACATTATTTTATAATAATAAAGTAGATATTGTAATAATTGATATTTTCTTAAACGGTTCTCCAGATGGTATTGCTTTTGCAGAAACTATTAATGTTGTGCCTAACGCTTCAAAACCATTTGTTTTTCTTACAAGTTCTACAGACAGACAAATATTTGAACGGGCAAAACTGACTAAACCATTTAGTTATTTAATGAAACCTTTTAATGAACTTGAACTTTTGTATGCTTTAGAACTGGCTGTTGAAAAATTCTATGCACAGAACGATGTTTTTCTTAGCGATGAAGAAAACACCGTCATTAGTGAAGAATATCTATTCATAAAAAAAGGAAAATCACTAAAAAAAGTACTCATTGCAGATATAATTTATATTGAAGTTGAAGAAAAATATTGTAACATCATTACAGAAAAAGAAAAGTTTGTTATTCTAATTTCACTAACTAAAATTTTGGAATTATTTGATGAAACCATTTTTTCTAGAACACATAGAAATTACATTGTGAATACTAAAAAAATAACAGAAATTGTTCCTAGCGATAATCTTATTATTTTAATTGGAGGTCACAAAATAACATTGAGTGAAAAATATAAGGATATCATAAAAAAAGTACGAACATTAAAATAATTGCCAATTCCTTTTTTACTTAAATCTCATTTTATTTAGTTAGTATTAATAGCTATAAAATGGTATTCCTATTTCGATACACTACTCTTGTGCTCTTAATTAACCATCTTATGCCTTTTTTTAAATTCTAAATTACTTTTGAATCTAACTTTATAGAAGTAAATAAAAATCAATTTATAAACTTCAAAAAAGTATAGTATGGCAACATTAAAAGTAATTTTTAAAAACAACAGTGGATTATCAGACAAACTTGTGTCTATTGGTTTTGTGTCAGGTAGTCAAACAGCACCATTTAGCATTAGCTATCCAAGTCCAAATTCACTAGAACCATTAGAATTAGAAGTACAACCATTAAATCAAGAAATAGGTAAAGGAAATTGGTATTCTTTAAAGGAATTGAGTAATGGAGTTTCCATTCAAAATTTTAGTGGCAGAATTTACATTTCTTATGGACAAACATGGTCGGTTTTGAACACGGGTTATGAGCCTGCACAAAATATTACAGATGCAAATTTTTTCCTCCGTTATGATAAAATGGAACTAACGTTTAACGGAAATCCAGCAGATGTAGCCGATTTAACAAGTATCGATTATTGGAGCATTCCTATGCAACTAGAAACTTATCTAAACGGAACAATTGTTCAAACGGATAACGGTATTAAAACAGGAATGACTTCTTACGAAATTTACACACAATTAAATGCATTAACAGCTACACCACAATCTGGTTTAGCAAATGCTTTGCCAGCACTTGTTCCAGGAAATTTCACACAACAACCTAATCAACCTGGTACAGGATTCGCTCGTATTATAGGTCCATCATCTTATCCACCAATTGGAGGAGTTCCTGTTACTCCTTATAATCTTTTTGAAGCGTATCTAAATTTTCTAATTCAAAATTTTGGACCAAGTACTACTGTTGGGAAAACGATTCCTGAACTAGGAAATGGAAATATAGCAACAATTGCGGGTCAATTTAACGGTGTTGGTCCAAACGTTCCTACATCTGGACCACAAAGTGCTCAGACATATAATTTAACTGCTTCAATAGATACTTCAGGAGATATAACACTTTCAGGAACTGTAGGAAGCGTTTCTGGAACGACTACTATGGTTTATAAAAAAAGTGACCTTATAAACCCAAGTGGCATATATGGTGCTAATGCTCCTTTTTCACTTAATGGAGGAGCTTCACAAAATCCAGCAAATGATGTTTATGGTTGGATTACGGGTGATTTACTAGCTGGGTTAAACATTGGAGCGATTGGTTCAGAAACTGTAATTAATAAAACAATGGTTGGAGCAATGACTAGTACTGATTGGTTTACTATACCCAATACTTCTTTGTTTAGTAATTTACAAAATAGTCCTTCCAACTATAATCAATATGCAGCTACATTACAAAAGCTATCGGATGCTTATAATTTTGCTTATTCTGATCGTTTTTCACCTGTATTAGTTTCCTTAAATCCGGCAACTGTAGACACCTTACAAATTTCTCTTCTTACTGCTATTGTAGATTAATATAAATAAAAGAATGCTTTGTTTTAAAACAGTAGTCTCATGCTTAAGTTTTCCTTTCTCATGGATAAAAATCAGCTACTTATGACTATTTCTCTAATAAAGCAGTTATAAAGCAATAACTTTATTAGAGAAATAAAAAATGAATATTCAACTAAATATTATAGAATTTAAATTTAATAACTAAATACAAAAACATGACAACAAGTAAAGTATTTCAATTATCAGCACTAAGTCAAAATGAGAATGGAGCTGCAGACGGGAGTAAAATTTTTTGTGAAGTAACAAAAATTGCTAAAGGCAATTTAAGAACAGGTTCGTTTCCTATTAATGAACTGGTTCATTTAACAACTCCTCCAGGACAAAATGGTTCAGGGCCAACACCAACATGGTTTCTAATACCTGATAGTGATATTTCAGAAACTTCGTTTGAATTACAAATTTCATGTCCGTCAGATTCAAACTATCCAAAAACATCAATTACAGTTAAAGCATCAGATGTTCAAAAATGGGCAGCAATACCTTATAATGAGAGAGATAATCAGATTTATCAAGAAGGAGAGTATGGTATTTTCGGTTTTGCTCAAGAAGGTCCAAATGGTTTAATTTATACAGTAACTGCAGGAGTTTTAAATCCACAATTACAAGGATAATTGTTTCTTTAACTTAAATTTATTCATTCAAAAAGCCACAACTTTGTGGCTTTTTGAATGAATATAAAGCCTTTTTTAAAACAACTTATTGATTACCTCAATTCTTTCATTATCTATTCCATCTTTACTATGGGAGTATCTTTTCTTACTAAAGAATTATTTTTAGATACTTCTGTTATTGTACAAATGTTTCTGTTTTTTTTGATTTATAGAATAGGTATTTCTACCTAGAGCTTGAGTGTTTTTACGTATTTGAAAATCAGATGTTTATACTCTAAAAAGAGCAAAAATTAAGAAGTATTTTTACACTGTAATATTACAAAAAGCATAGTGGAGTTCAGAAACCACATTAAAAAACGAGGCGAAACCTGAAAAGCCTTAAGAGTAAGGAAACAAATAAATAGAATCATGGAAACTTTACAAGAAATTTTAAAAGAAAATGCGACTTTGAAAACACTTGGCACACCTGCAGAATATGATGTTTATGCAGAATATATGTCAAATATTATTAAGCAACTTCCAAATCCAGGTAAGTTGAAATTATTAACAAATACTTCAAGCGCACAAGCATCTTTTTATTTTTTAGATGATGCAACAAGTGCAGTAAACGCTACTTTGTATAATAATTTATTAAATCAAAGAATTGAAGGAGATGGGCAAGTTAATGGAGTGGATCAAGTAGGACTAGCACAAGATGCATTTACCAATAGTTATCTTAGTGTTTATACAAAATTAAGATATCAATTGTCTCCAAATGATAAAGCTACCCAACAAAAGATTAATGCAGATGTTGCTTCAACAGTAAGAGCACTTATTCCTTTGTGGAATGCTTGGTATGATGCAATTCAACCTACAGATGTTAAGAAGCTAAATGCAACTAATACAGATATAGCCTTGATTCAAATGACTAATACTCTAAATACAGTTTGGATTAATCCAGAATATTTAGAAACTATTCAAAATGATTCTTCTTTTCCTTATACTCATCTAAACGATTTTAATGTTATTTATAATAAAATACCAGTATCTGTTTCTAAACAAATGAGAGATTATATGATAGAAGTATTCAATAAATCTGGTGCAGCTGGAGCGATAACTGCTGATATTGCTAATGCAACACAAACTTTAGCTGGTATTATAGATAATATACAAAAACCAACGACTGGAGATGGTGGAAATGGTGGAATGACAATTACAGGATCTGATAAAGCAATTCCAGGATTAGTGTTTGAACCAGCTAGACCAAACGCTTTAGTGGAGCAACTTAGCACTTTCCCTCCTTCTTCTGTTTTTCAATTCTCAAGAAGAGTTACTAAATCAAGTGAAACTACATTGAATGTTCAAGCATCAGCTAGTGGAGGAATATCGATTCCTATTTTATCGTTCTTTTCTATTGGAGCAAGTGGAGGAGTTAAAACAAGTATTTTTGAAAGAGACTATTCAGGTTCAGATTTTAAAGTAAATATAGTTGTTAATAACGCAACCCTTAGTCCACTTATGAGTAGTAGTCCAATGCTTTACAATATTTCGACTAAACAAGGTTGGATGTCAACTTCTCCAGTAAAAGACGCAATTAAGAATGGATATCCAGCACCAACAGGTATTACAGGTTATGTGTTTAATAGCGAACCAAACTTTAATTTTAATGAGAATGCGGATTTCGGATTTATTAATTCGTTAGTATTTAGTCAATTTCTTGAAATTAGCATTAGTTTTGAAAAATGTGACAGCAAACAAGTTAGAAAATACTTTGAAGAGCATACAGATACTGGAGTATATTTCTTAGGTATTCGTTTAGGAGGAGTAAGTCAATCTGCAAGTTATAGTTATTCTTATAGTGAAGAAACTACTACTTCAATTAAAGTTACAATAAAACCTGTAGCACCAGGGTATGTTCCAGGAACAGATAGTATTAATCAATCATTATCTCAATTAGTTGCTGTAGGAGTAGAATACCCTTTTGCTTAATTTCATTGAGTTAAATTAATTTAAGAGAGGATTATTAATCAGGATTTATGGTTAGTAATCCTCTTATTATTAAATATTAGTCTTAATTATATAGTGAAATTGTAATAAAAAGAAATGATTAATTAAAATAAACATAAATGGAAACTTTTATATCAAATATCTATAATAGAACTGTTGATGATATTTCGTCAGATAACCTTGAAGAATATCAGATTTATGCAGAATACATGTCAAATATTATTTCGCAATTACCAAATTCAAGTAGATTACAGTTTTTATTAGGAACATCTAGTGCACAAGCTTCATTTTATTTTATGGACAATAAAGGAGCAGTTAATGCTAGTCTATATAATAATTTATTAAACCAAAGAGTTTTAGGAGAAGGAGCTCAATATGGGGTGAAGCAAGTAAGTTTAACACTAGATTCATTTATAAATAGTTATTTAAGTGTTTATACAAAATTAAGGTATCAATTATCTCCAAGTGACAAAGCAACTCAACAAAGGATAAATGTTAGTGTAGCAGCCACAATAAAAGAACTGGTTCCTTTATGGAATACTTGGGTTACTCAATTTCAGCCAAAAAACGTTAGTAAATTAAATGAAACGAATACAGACATTGCACTAATTCAAATTACAGATACTTTGAATACAATATGGATTAATCATGAGTATATTGAAACATTAAAGGAAGATCCTTCTTTTCCTTATGTGCATATCGATGATTTTAAAAATATTTACAATCAAATTCCAAAAACAGTTATTAATGAGATGGTGGAATTAATGATAAATGTATATAAACTTTCAGGAGCAGCAGGACAAATAACATCTTGTATTGCTAATGCAATTCATACCTTAGCGGGTATAATCAGTAATTTACAAAGGCCTACTAAGGAGAATAAAGGACTTTCTTTAACTGGATCTAGTAAACTAATTCCAGGATTATTGTTTGAACCTATTAATCCTGATAATATAGTAAATCAACTAAATATGAATCCTGTTGTTCTATATAGCAATAATAATAAAGTAGTTAAATTATCTTCAAATCTTTTAAAAATAAAAATTGTAAATTCTCAAGAAGTTACGATTTCCCCTTTAAGATTTTTATCTAATACTTTAGAAAATGGAATTATAACTAGTGTATTTAAAGAAACATTTTCTGGCACATCTTATTTTGTAGAAGCAATCGTTAATAATCCAGTTGTTAATCCACAAATGAAATGTACTCCTAGGCCTTTTGATATTATGTCAAATACTGGCTGGATGCTTTCTGAACCAGTACAAGAGGCAATTAAAAACGGATATCCAGCTCCTACTGGTATTACTGGCTATGTGTTTAATAGTAAACCTAGTTTTAATTTTGGCAAAGATGGAGATTTTGGATTTATAAATTCCATTGTGTTTAGTCAGTTTCTTGAGTTATATATTACATTTACAAACTGTGACGTAAAAAAAGTAAAAAATTATTTCGAAAAAAATAAAGAATCAAAATTTAATTTTTTAGGTAAACCAATAGGAAAACCATCGATGACATTCCCTTATTCTTATAGGTTTTTAAATGAAACAAATGAAACCATCATGGTTGTAATTAAACCAGAGCCTCCTGGATATTTACCACCAAATAACAATGATATTACAAGTTCTTCTTGTCAGCTTGTAGCTGTTGAAATCATTTATCCTTTTGCTTAATAAATTTATTTATAAGCTGGTTTAATAGTGCTTTTTATTTATAAGAAAAGTATGGATTATTTTTTAAAATATCCATTTTATTGATTATCTCAATTTTTTCATTATCTGTTCCATTTTTACTATGGGAGTATCTTTTCTTACTAAAGAATTATTTTGTAGATACTTCTGTTATTGTACAGACTTTTCTGTGCTTTTTTGATTTGAATAGGGATTTCTACCTAGAGCTTGAGTGTTTTTACGTATTTGAAAATCAGATGTTTATACTCTAAAAAACACAAAAGTTAAGAAGTATTTTTACACTGTAATATTACAAAAGGCATAGTGGAGTTCTGAAACCACATTAAAAAACGAGGCGAAACCTGAAAAGCCTTAAGAGTAAGGAAACAAATAAATTAATAAATATCATGGAAAAATCAACCTTCACATGGCAGTTAGAAGCTTATGAAAAACAAGGGAATTTGTTTTTAAAATGGAGTACTAATGCACCATTTAGAGCACAACAAGGAAGAGTATATGTTTATAAAAGTGGATTCCCAGAAAAGCCAACAGATAATGCTAAGGCATGGAGTTGGGATAATGAACATAAACCTGAATGGGATACCAAATTACCTTGGGGAACAGGTTGGAATTGTGCTTATATAGCAGAAGAACCTGCAAATGGACCGTATGCATATTTTATAAAATTAACTACAACAAAAGAAATGGGGCCAAACGTTGCTAGAGTTGCAGATGTAAGTGAAATGAACTAGGTAAAATAAATTTATATCAAATAGAAGAGAGGTTTGCAAATTTTGTATACCTCTCTTATTTTTTATTTTTCAAGATTTCATTTCGATACAGTAGAAATGCAATCAAATGCTTTTTTAGAAAAAAATAATCAAACAATTTTCCAAACCATCCAAAAGGTGTTTCATATTGCAAAATATCTTGCATTATAGTTGTACCATTTTTCTCTTCAAATAGATGTTGGTGTTTAAATGATTTAAAATGACCTTTCAATTGTTTGTCCACAAAATAAGTAGGGAAATCCATTTCTGTAATAATACTTTGATGTTGAATATAAAAACCAAAGTGTTTTCCTTTCCATGTTACAGTTTCTCCTTTTTCAATTAATCCTGTAATTCTCCCTGCTATTGCTTTTTCATGAGTTTGACTAGCCGATTGTTGATGTAAATCGATATTTCTAGAGTTGTTGAAAACAGTTTCAATTTGAGCGTTTATTATAGTAGTGAGGTGAATTGTTGTCATAATTTATACTAAATTTTGAAATGTTTTTTCTAATGTATCAAATTCAAATTGAAAACCTTCTTGATGTAATCGTTCAGGAATGACATTTCTACTTTTTAAAACGAGTTCAGTTTCTGTTCTAATTATTTTTGCTCCAAATTTCAAAAAGAGAGTAGGTGTTGGTAAACCAATGGGCATTTTTACTGCTTTTCTCAATTGCTTCATAAAATCGTTGTTTCGTATAGGTTTTGGAGAAACAATATTAACAACACCAGTCATTTTTTCTTGTAAAATGAACTCGATAGCTCGTGCAAAATCATATTCATGAATCCAACTTATAAATTGTTTGCCATTGCCTTGTTTTCCACCTAAACCAAATTGTGTTAACCTTTTTAATGGAATAAAAGCACCACCTTTTTTACCCAAAACGATTGAAGTTCGTAATGCCGTTTTTAAAGTTTCTTTTGTAGGCACTTCAAAAAAAGTTTGTTCCCAAGTTTTGGCTATATTCATAGAAAAATCATTTCCTATTTCACCATTTAATTCAGTCATTTGTTTGTCTTCAGAATGTCTGTAAATAGTAGCCGTTGAAGAATTTAACCAGTGTTTCGGTGGTTTTTTGCAACTTAAAACAGCAATATTAAGAATCGCAGTACTATCTATTCTTGAAGCATAAATCTCTTTTTTATTTTCGGCAGTATAACGGCAATCCACAGATTTTCCTGCTAAATTGATTAATGCAGTTGCGTTTTCTAATTCGGTTTCCCAACCTGTGAGTGTTTTTGCATCCCAATGCACATATTTTATATTGTTTCTAATTTCAGATTTTCCACGCGTTAAAATCACGATTTCTTCACATTTGGTTTTGAAATAATTGATTAAAACTGCTCCTAAAAAACCTGTTCCTGCTACTATGACTATTTTGTTCATGTTATAAAAGTATGATGAAGATTAAAGCTAGAATTCGATATAAAATCCATGTTAATGTTAAGTGTTTTGGTAATTTTAAAAGTTTAATTCTTCTATAATGTTCCAATATCATTAAAGTAACGGTTAGCCCAAACCAACCTAGAACAACATATTCATGCATCGTAATAAATTGACTTATTAGTAAAAGAGGTGTCAAAAGCAAACTTCCCATGACAGAAATGGTAACCAAGTTTCCGATATAATTGAGTTGATTTTGTTTGCTTGCTTTTCGAATAAAAAGATATTGAAAACCAATTTGTCCAACAGCTAATAAAAGTTCTCTGCCAAAATTAGATTTGGGTAAAAGTGTAATGAATTCCGCATATTGAAACAATATATTTGCTGTGAAAAGTGTTGCTAATGCAATATAGAAAATCCGATATTTTATGTTAAAATCTGGTACGCAGGCTAATTTGTTTTCATAAATTATTTTACTTGGAGCAATTACTTTTCTATTGTATGAGATGAATTTATATAACTTTTTTAAAAAGTAATTTATTGGTTTCCAATTACCTACTTGTTCTATCCAAGGAAATGAATTGCCAATCACTTTTAGTAAACTGTCTATTCCATAAAGCACTTTTTTATTTTTAGTGTCTACTAATGCAATTTCGTTTTTAGCTTTATCTAAATCAATATACTTTTGTTCCTCATCCGATAGTGTTGTGAATGATTTTCTTCCGTTTTCATCTAGCATGTTTGCTTTTATAAATCCAGAAGTATAAAGGTTGCACATCGGACAATCTTCATCGTAAAGCAGGGTATGATTATTTAGCGTTTTCATGATAGAGTTTTCTTTTATTTTCCACACTTATTTCAGAACCTTTTGCTAAAATTATTGAACTTGGTTTTGTGTTTTCTAATTGAGCAAAATCAGTTCCATAAGCATTTTTAAAATCGACATCAATTTTTGTATCTATAACTTCATATTGTTCCCATCTTGGATGTTTTACTTCATATTCAAAAGTGGTTCTATCATTGTATTTGGTGTAGCCAAAATAATGTTCGCAAATAAATTCAGCTTCAGTATTCGCTTCAATAGGAAGTAATTCATTTTTTGCAGTTATTTCAATTGAATTCCATTTATGGTCTAATTTCCATTGGTAAACAAAATCTGATATTTCTTTAGAAATTATAATGCTATGTTTCATAGGAAGTGTTTGATAATGTTCTTTGTAAATAGTATTAGCTACAAAGGTTAAAGCATGTTTAGGAACAATTTCTTTAATGAAAACAACACCTCTTTTCCATTCGTTATTTTCAAAACGTTTGACATAAAAACGAAGATTTACCTCTTCAAAATTCACGTGAAAAGGAATTTTCCAATCTAATATTTTAGTGTTTTGAAAAAGAAAACCAACCAAGCTTACATAACATTTTCCATTATATAAATCGATTTCAGTTCCCTTTGGTAGATATTTTTCTAAAATTGTAGTATCAATTTCATAATTGATTAAGGCCAAGTTTTTCCAGTTTGCGGTTAAGAAGCTAATTGGCTTTCTATTGCGAATATGAATAATATAAGTTAGAAAGAAAATTAAAAAAACAGGAATTAAAAAGAACCAACTAAATTTACCATCCCAAAAAATGAAGAAAAAGAAAACTAAACCAAAATAAATATAGATTAGTTTGTTTTTTGGAGAATGTAGCATAAAAAGAATTGCAGCTAAAACTTGAAATATTCCTGTAAAACCTATTCCATATCCACCAAAAAGTAGAAAGAGAAGTGCAATTATATTGATGACTTTAATATGTTTTATTGATAATTTCATAGCTTAATTTTTAGTGTTATAAATAATTACTGAAAAATAAACCAGTAAAATAAAAGGTATAGGTGCTAATATATAAGTTACAATATCTATGTAATCCAATCCTGCATTTATTGCCCATGTTATAAAAAATAAACCAACACTTACAACATACAATTGTAAACTCTTGTTTGAAGGATTTTTAAATAACATTATTAATCCTAAAATAACTTGAATTAGCCCTGTTAACATGGTGGATACAGCAGCATAAAATAGGAATGTTTCACTTATACAACCCAAAAATAAAAGTATAATTGGTAATCCTATAGCAAATGTGTTCCAATATCGTATCGCTTTCATAAATCTATTTATTTTTAAACTTTCAGAAAAAAATGAAAGTTTTGATTAAATTTTTTTAGTTATTTCTTCATTATTTTAACAACCAATTTGGCTAACCAATTGTCTTTGTATTCTGTAATCTTATCCAAAACATTATCGGCTTTTAAAACAAAATCATATAATTTGCTAGTTTGTTCTACAAAATGTCTTTCTTCTGCTGTGCTTTTTGCATCTATAGAAGACACCTCTTTTAATACTTTTAAAGCTGGTTTAATTTCTCTTTTGCTTCTTTCTCTAGAAATTTTTACGGCTAATTCATCTAAATCTTTTTCTGCTGTGAAAAATTCTCTACGTTCACCAGCTTTGTATTCTTTGTAAACAATTCCCCAATCCATTAAAGCTCTAATATTCATGCTTGCATTACCACGAGAAATTTGTAGTTCTTCCATAATGTCTTCCATAGAAACAGGTTCGTTACTAATCATTAACAAAGCATGAATTTGAGCCATGGTTTTATTAATTCCCCATTGCGAACCTAATGCTCCCCAAGTTTGAACGAATTTGTTTTTTGCTTCTTTGAATTCCATTTTTTTGTTTTATCATATTTGATAGTACAAATGTATATAAAAGTTTTTAAACTTTCAAAAAAAAATGAAAGTTTGTTTTGGCATAATATTTGGATTTATTCTATCAATAACAAATTAAAGAAATATATTATGAAAACTATAAACACTAAAAGTACTAATGAAGTTGTAAGACAAAGGACGAAAACTTTTCTTTTTCTTTTTGTATTATTTTTTGCTTTACAAAGTAATGCTCAACTATCGGTTAGTATTATTATAAATTCAAATACAAGTCGTGTATATGAAACTGAACATAGACATGTTCATAATACAAGATGTCATCATGAAGAAGTAGTAGATTATTATTACTACCCAGAAATTGAAGTTTATTTTGATCTACAATCTTCTGTATTTATTTATTATGGTTCAAATGGATGGGTTAGAACTAAATGTTTACCTAGATATTACAATGATTATGATGTTCAGAGAGGATATAGAGTAGAGCTAGATTACCATGGACAAAGACCTTATACCTATTTTCACGATCATAAAATGAAATATAAAACAAAGAAACATAAGTATAATAAAGGAAAACATAAAGGTCATAAAAAACACTAAGATAAATTCTTGACATGTTTGTTTTAAAAGCGAATTGTCTTAATTGATAATTCGTTTTTGTTTTATAAATGTTTGGTAAATTATTGGAAATCCTTTCCTTGTTTTTTTAATTTCTTTCTTAAAATTTCTTTGCGTTCTTTATAACGCATGTGCGTGTAATGATGTTGAATGGTATTAATAAAACTAAGAATCATACCAATACCAACTATTATATATAAAACAGTAAATAATTTTCCACCATCAGTTTTTGGAGCAAAATCCCCATAACCTATAGTAGTTAGGGTAACTACAGAAAAATAAAGTGAATCTATTACACTCCATCCTTCTAAAAAATGATAAGTAACAGTTCCAATTAAGACAATCATTATGGTGGTAATTAACAAATCTCGGTATTCATCATCTTGCAAAAATGAAATTAAGGTTCTGTAGAAAAACATAATGCTTATTTATTTAGTTTTCTAAAGTACAAAATTTTATTAATATTTATGATTTGTTTAAGAAGATTAGCATGCTAAAAAACGTAATTTTATCATAAATTTTATAAAATGAAAAAGGTTTTAATTATTTGTACTATTCTATTTTCGATTTGTCAGAATTTACAAGCTCAAACGACTCATAAGAAAGAGAAAACAAAAAACGAAATTATGAAAGAAAATATATACCAATTTAAAGTAGAAGATATTGAAGGGAATGAATTTGACTTCTCCACTTTAAAAGGAAAGAAAATAATGGTAGTTAATACAGCTTCTAAATGTGGATTAACACCACAATATAAAGATTTGCAAACTTTGTATGATAAATATAAAGACAATAATTTTGTAATTGTAGGTTTTCCTGCAAATAATTTCGCTTCTCAAGAACCAGGTAATGATGAGGAAATAGCAGCTTTTTGCGAAAGAAATTATGGAGTTACTTTTCCTATGATGAGTAAGATTTCTGTCAAAGGATCAGATATGGATCCGATTTATAAGTTTTTGACCCAAAAAGAAAAGAACGGTTTAGAAAATAGTGAAGTAGAATGGAATTTTCAGAAATACCTTATTAATGAAAAAGGAGAATTGGAAAATGTAATTTCACCACGTACTTCACCAACTGATGCTTCAATTGTTAATTGGATTGAAAATAAAGAGTAATTAAGGTTTTAAAAATAATTGCATTAGGATAGAATTAAGCCAGCGATCAAACTTATAACCAGATTGTTTTATTGTTCCAATCATTTCAAAACCTGAATTTTTATGAAATGACACACTGTTTTGATTTTCTGAATCTATAACAGCTATCATTGTGTTCAAATTTTGTTTTTTGGCTAATGTAATTAATTCGGCTAATAGTAATTTTCCTATTCCCTTTTTATGGTAATCTTTAGAAACATAAACCGAATGTTCTACTGTGAATTGGTAAGCTATTCTTAAGCGAAATTCACTATAATAACCAAAGCCAACTACTTTTTGATTTACTTCTGCAACAATAATTGGGAAGCTTTTTGCAAGCTTCTCTTCAAATATACTTAATTGCTCTTCAAGATTTCTTGGCTCATATTCATATATATTAGTAGTATGAATAATATTATAATTTATTATATCTAAAATAGCTTTACAATCTGAGGAATTATAAGGTCTTAAGGTAACTGACATTGAAGAAGAATTTATTTTCTTGTAAAATTATTAAAAACCTTGTTAACTTTTTACCTTTGTAGTTCAATTTATTCGTTCCATTTAAGAACCTTTACTGTAAAGATTTGATACCAAAAAATAAATACCCTAAAATTCCTTTAGCGCAAACTATTATTGCTATTTGTAAGGCCAAAGGATTAAAACATATTGTTATTTCTCCAGGCTCTAGAAACGCTCCTTTAACTATAGGTTTTGTAAGCAACTCTTTTTTTAAGTGTTACAGTATTGCAGATGAACGTTGTGCAGCTTTTTTCGCATTGGGAATTGCACAACAATTAAGCGAACCTGTTGCGGTTGTTTGTACTTCTGGTTCTGCTGTTTTAAATTATTATCCAGCTGTTGCGGAAGCTTTTTATAGCCAAATTCCATTGGTTGTTATTAGTGCAGATCGACCTCAAGATAAAATAGATATTGGTGATGGTCAAACGATTCGTCAAGAAAATGTTTTTTCAAATCATATTATTAATAGTGCAAATTTAACTGAAAATGTTTCTGAAGAAAACGATATTGCTATTCAATATGCTTTGCATTTGGCTGTAAGCCAAAAAGGTCCTGTGCATATTAATGTGCCTTTTGAAGAACCTTTGTATGAAACTGTCGATGAAATTTTGGTAACTCCTAAATGGGCTTCATTTGAGAGTAAAGCACAATCAAGTTTTGTTCTCAAAGAAGAAGATGTCAAAAGATGGAATTCAAGTAGGAAAAAATTAATACTAGTTGGAGAAAGTAAGCCAAATATAATTGAAGAATCTATCATAAACTTTTTGGCTAAAGACAATTCTCTAATAGTCATGACTGAAAAAACATCTAATCTTCATCATGATAGTTTTGTGAGTCATATTGATACTATTATTACTCCATTTACAGAAGAAGAATTCTCTTATTTTAAACCCGATATTTTGTTAACCTTTGGAGGAATGGTGGTTTCAAAACGAATAAAGGCTTTTCTTAGGAAATATAAACCAAATGAACATTGGCATGTAGATACATTAAGAGCTTATAATACATATGGAAGTCTTACAAAACATTTTCAAACTGATATTCAAACCTTTTTTAAAGAACTACTAACTCCTAATAGTTCTTATGAAGAAGGGTATAATTTAAAATTGCAAGAAATTATTCAGTTAAGAAAAAACAAAACGATTTCTTATTTAAGTGAAATTCCTTTTTCAGATTTTAAAGTATTTGATTTTATAACTAAAAGTTTGCCTAATAATTGTCAGTTACAAATTAGTAACAGTTCAGCTATAAGATATTTACAATTATTAAATATTGATAAATCTATAACCGTTTTCTGTAATAGAGGAACTAGTGGAATAGACGGAAGTACTTCAACTGCTATTGGAGCGGCTGTCGCTTCTGATAGACAAACGGTTTTTATTACAGGTGATATTAGTTTTTTTTATGATAGTAATGCGTTGTGGAATAATTATATTCCAAAAAACTTCAAAATTATACTGATTAATAATAATGGTGGAGGTATTTTTAGAATTTTACCAGGGCATAAAGAAGATGAGGTTTTTAATACATATTTTGAAACTTCACATAGTTTGAATGCAAAGCATCTAGCTAAAATGTTTGGGTTTAATTATCAAAGAGCTACTAACTTGGAAGAATTAGAATCGGAATTGTCTTTATTCTTTTTAAAAGAGGATAAACCAAGTTTACTAGAAATTAATACTCCAGAAAAAATAAACGATAAAATTTTATTAGATTATTTTAAAAATTTAAAATAAAATTATACTTTTATGAATAAATCTTACATTTTGTAGTAAAATTAACTAATTTTAAAAAAATCTAAAAACAACTTAAATAACAAAATTATGAGTAAAAGAGACGAGTTAATTACCAAGTACGCAGCAGATTTAAAAGATAAATGTGGTGTTACTCCAGATATGGAGCTATTAACTAAAGTAACAATTGGTTGTGGACCATCAATTTATAATGCAGATTCTTCAACAGTTTCTGGAACAGATGATAAAGAATTAGCAACTGTAAAAAATAATTTTTTAATTAAAAAATTAGGTTTAAAAGACGGACCTGAATTAGATAAAGCAATTGCAGCAGTAATTGATCAATATGGAAAATCAAATAAAAATAAATATAGAGCAGTCTTTTATTATTTATTAACGAAGCATTTTAAAAAAGAAGCTGCTTATAAATAATAAGTTGTTTAATCTATCCCGATTTAATCGGGATTTTTTTTGTATTTATGTTAAAAATAAAATATTTATGAAATCGAATTCTTAATTTAGCATTTCAAATTTTAGAATATGATTTCAGAAGAACAATTTCAAAAAGAATTAGATTTAATTATTGCTAATGCCATAAGAGAAGATGTTGGAGACGGTGATCACAGTTCATTAGCCTGTATTCCTAAAGAAGCAAAAGGGAAAGCAAAACTATTAGTTAAAGATAAAGGAATTATTGCAGGAGTAGAATTTGCTAAAATGGTATTTGCTTATGTAGATAAAGAAATGATTATAGAAACTTTTATTAATGATGGAGAGAAAGTAGAATATGGTGATGTAGTTTTTCATGTTTCTGGAAGCTCACAATCTATACTTAAAGCAGAAAGACTGGTTTTAAATGCTATGCAACGAATGAGTGCAATTGCTACTAAAACTAATCACTATGTAAATTTATTAGAAGGGACTTCTACTAAAGTTTTAGATACTAGAAAAACAACGCCTGGACTTAGGGCTGCTGAAAAATGGGCAGTAAAGATTGGTGGTGGAGAAAATCATAGGTTTGCTCTTTATGATATGATAATGCTTAAAGATAATCATATTGATTTTGCAGGAGGTATTACTCAAGCAATTGAGAAAACAAAGAAATATTTGAAAGAAAATAATAAAGATTTAAAAATAATTGTTGAAGCAAGAGATATTGAAGAAGTTAAGGAAATTCTTCAAGCAAATTTTGTTTACAGAATATTATTAGATAATTTTACTTTTGATATGACGAAAGAGGCGGTTGCATTAATTGGTAATACTTGCTTAACAGAATCTTCAGGTAATATTAATGAAAATACAATAAGAGAATATGCGGAATGTGGTGTTAATTATATATCTTCCGGTGCATTAACACATTCTGTTTATAACATGGATTTAAGCTTAAAAGCAATTTAATGTCTGAAGTGATTGAAAATAAATTGGATAAAATTCCAGTTGTAAAACATCTTGTTGCTTTAGGGAAGAAGATTACTTTCTCTTCTTTGGAAGGCTTATCACTTTATGATATAATTGAATTATATGTTTTAGGGATTTTCAAAGGAGCCTTTTCTTATAGGGCTAGTGCTGTTGCATTTAGTTTTTTTATGGCATTATTTCCATTTGCATTATTTATTTTAAATTTAATTCCTTATATTCCAATCGAAAATTTTCAAGATGATTTTTTGTATTTTGTTGAGAAGGGCGTACCTCCAAATACTTATGAAGCTATAGCGTTAATTATCAGTGATATTATGAATACTAGTTATAAAAGTTTACTTTCTTCTGGTTTTATTTTGTCTATTTTTTTAATGACAAACGGGGTAAATGCAATATTAGGTGGCTTTGAAATGTCGACACATATTACCATTACAAGAGGTTTTTTTCGACAATATTTTATTTCTTTAGCTATTTCAATAACGTTGTCTTTAATATTGATTATTACAGTTGCTTCAATAATAATCTTTGAGGTATTAATTCAAAAAATTAAGTTTCAAGGATTTATAAGTAATGATGTTTATTTGATGGAATGGGGCAGATATTTATTTGTGATTTTAATGATTTTAATAACAACATCAATTTTATATAAATTTGGAACAACAGAAACAAAAAACATCTCTTTTATTAGTTATGGAGCGGTTTTTACAACCTTGTTAATTATTCTAACTTCTTATATATTTGGTATTTATGTTGAGAAATTTGCAAGATATAATGAGTTGTATGGATCAATTGGCACGCTTCTTGTTTTAATGTTTTATATCTGGATAAATTGTATGGTTCTTTTACTAGGTTTCGAATTAAATGCAACTATTAACAAATTAAAAAGAAAAAATTTATATATTTAACAATTATTTAATAAATTTGAACTATGAGAAAACTTTACCTACTGTTAACTTTTACAATGTTACCCCTAATTTATTCTACAGCTCAATCTAAATTGTCTGGTGTAAGTGTTTATGAAACATTATCTTTTGGAGGCAATCGCCTCGTTTTAAATGGTGCGGGTGTCAAAGAAAAAGTTTGGATAGATATGTATGTTGCATCTTTGTATGTGCCAACAAAAACTACAAATGCAGATCAAATTATCAACAGTACCGAACCAGCGATTATTAAAATTAATGTAGTTTCTGGATTATTAAAGTCTGAAAGAATGAAGGAAATGTTTGATGAAGGTTTCCAAAATTCAATGAATGGAAGTACTTCTGCTTTAAAAACTGAAATAGATAAATTTATTTCATTTTTTGATAGCACAATGAAAGAAAATGATGAATTCATGATTGTTTATAATCCTAAAACTGGAATTACAGTTTTTAAGAATAGTGTAAAAAGAGGTGTCATTGAAGGTCATGACTTTAAAAAAGCTTTATTTGGTGTTTGGCTGTGTGTAAAACCAGCTGATGAAAAATTAAAGAAAGCTATGCTAGGCTTGTAATTTTTTTGTGAAATAGATATTTATTTTCTTTAACAAAAGGAATTTCATAAAAATTTCAATAAAAAAATGTAAATTAGCAAAAAAACAATAAACAAAATTATGAAAAAACATTTTTTTACATTTTTAATTATTTTTATTACATCATATGTTGGTGCTCAAACAACAGTTTCTGGTGTAAAACTTGACGAAACTATTACTGTTGAAGGTAAGAAGTTAGTTTTTAATGGTGCTGGAACTAGAGAGAAATGGTGGATAGATTTATATGTTGGATCCTTATATCTTCCTAAAAAAAGCACTAATGGAACTGAAGTAGTAAATAGTACTGAAATGGCAGCAATAAAATTAGACGTTGTTTCAGGAATGGTTTCTTCTGAAAAAATGATGAGTGCATTAGATGAAGGGTTTTTAAAATCAACAAATAATAACATTGAGCCAATTAAAAATGATATTGTTAAATTTAAATCTTTTTTTAATGAAAAGTTTAAAAAAGGAGATTCTTTTACATTTGCAAATGTTCCAGGAACAGGAGTAGTCGTTTATAAAAATGGCGTGAAAAAAGGTTCTGTTGATGGGCAAAACTTTAAAAAAGCATTATTTGGCATTTGGTTGTCTAACAATCCTGCAGATAAAGATTTAAAAAAATCAATGTTAGGAATGTAGTTAGCGTGATGTTTTACAAAACAATGAAAAACACTTCTATAATTAGAAGTGTTTTTTGTTTTAAATTAGTTTAATAAGAATGATTCAATTTCTTGAATTACTTTCTCATCTCCTAATATTTTTCGGTGACCAAGACCTTCAGTTGTAATTAGTTGGCTGTTTTTTAAATGTAAGTGTATGTTTCTAGATGCTGTATAAGGAACATCTATATCATTTTTGTCGTGAATTATCAAAGTAGGAACATCAATATTTCTTGCAGCTACATTTGAAGAAAAACTTTCCATATTGATATTATGCTTCTTTTCAAATAAGTTTCTCATTTTTTCTGCAATAATGGGTTTTAGTTTCAATTTTGATACAAAATCTTTTAAAATGTCATTTACGCTATCTCCACTGCCAATGATAACTAATTTTCGAACTTGCAAACCATTTTTAATGGCATTTAAAATTGACATACTTCCCAATGAATGTCCTATTGCATATTCAAAAGGACCAAATTTTCTATCAAGTTCTAAGATACTTTCGATAAACTCTGGCATTAAAGTGCTTTTTCCTGGTGACTTACCATGAGCAGGAGCATCAAAACTAATAGTAGAATAGCCAAGTTCTAATAATTTATCTGCAATCTTTACAAGTTGAGTGCCTCTTCCTGACCAACCATGAACTAATAATACTTTTTTTATACTTTCTCCATATTGATAAACCATGATTTGTTTTTTGATTTTTGGAATATAAAACAATTCTTGCTTGCTGTTTTTATCCATAAAAAATTCTCTTTTTGGAATTTTGTATTTTATAGGAGAACCAAAGAGTTTAGTCGCAAATTTAACAGTAAGCTTGGTTGATACTTTTTGTAAAATAGAAATAAATTTGAGTAATGAAGAAGGAATAGAATCAGTAGAAATATTTTTTTTTCTTTTATTCATATATCAATATTATTGGTAGATTTAAGATACAAAAATACTATTAATTTTTCTTAATGAATGTTTGAATTCATTTTTAAAAAGTAGTAACTTTGTTTAAAACAAATTAAAGATGAATCATAAAATAAAATTTCTATTTGTATTATTTTTTGCATTGGTTTTATCCTGTGCGAAAAATCCTTTTACAGGAGAACGAACAATGGCTTTTGTTCCTAATAGTCAAATTTTTCCATCAGCTTTTCAACAATATGATCAGTTTTTGTCTGAGAATAAAGTTGTAAAAGGAACTTCAGAAGCAAAAAAAATTGAAAATATTGGAATGAAGATTAAAACTGCTGCTGAAAGATGGTTGAACGCTAATGGTAAATCAGATTATTTAGAAGGATATGCTTGGGAATATAATTTAGTGGATAGTAAGGAATTGAATGCTTGGTGTATGCCAGGCGGTAAAATTGTTTTCTATACAGGGATTCTTCCAGTTTGTAAAGACGATGCAGGTATTGCAGCAGTTATGGGGCATGAAGTTGCACATGCATTAGCAAATCACGGACAGCAACGAATGAGTGCAGGTTTATTACAACAATTAGGTGCTGTAGGAGCACAAGTTGCAGTAGGTAATAAAGATCCGCAAACACAAGCATTAATAATGCAAGCTTATGGAGTAGGTTCACAAGTTGGAGGAATGTTGCCTTTTAGTAGAAGTCATGAAAGTGAAGCGGATATGATTGGTTTAAATTTAATGGCAATTGCAGGTTATGATCCAATTAATGCAGTTCGTGTTTGGGAAAGAATGTCTGCCCTAGCTACTGGTTCTTCTACTCCAGAAATTTTAAGTACTCATCCTAGTAATGAAACGAGAATAAAAGAATTAACGGCATTAATTCCTGCAGCAAAAACAGAAGCTGCAAAATTTGGTGTTACATTTAAATAATATTAAAAAAATAAGTATATTCAATCCCGATTTAAACTCGGGATTTTTATTTTAATATCATTATGGAAAAATTACAAAAAGGAAGTAAAAAGTTATTAAACGCTTGGGCTTTTTATGATTGGGCAAACTCTGTATATTCATTAGTAATATCTTCAAGTATATTTCCTTTATATTTTGGTTTTTTGTATTCTAAAGAAAATCCAACAATAAATTTTTTAGGAAACGATTTTAAAAGCACGGCACTAATTAGCTATGTTACAGCTTTTGCTTTTCTAACGGTAGCTTTTTTGTCTCCTTTACTTTCTGGTATTGCTGATTATGTGGGTAATAAAAAGCGATTTATGCAATTCTTTTGTTATTTAGGAGCTTTATCTTGTATTGGTTTGTATTGGTTTACAGAAAAAAATGTTTATTGGGGTATTTGCTGTTTCTATTTTGGGTTAATCGGTTTTTGGGGAAGTATTGTTTATTATAATTCCTATTTGCCAGATATTGCTTATACTGAACAACAAGATTCTCTTAGTGCAAAAGGGTTTTCATATGGATATGTTGGGAGTGTTATTTTGTTGCTTATTTGTTTGGGATTAATTTTAACTAAAGAAGGTAAGGAAGAATCAACGAATGCTATGAGGTTGTCCTTTGTATTAACAGGTATATGGTGGCTTCTATTTAGTCAATATACTTTTTATTATTTACCAAAAGGAAATAAATCGAACAATAAAGTCTCCAGAAAAATATTTTTAAACGGTTTTAAAGAATTGCTAAAAGTTCAAAAACAGTTATTTAATAATTTGGTCTTAAAAAAGTATTTGATAGCTTTCTTTGTATATAGTATGGCTGTGCAAACAGTTATGCTTGTTGCGACTTATTTTGGAGAACAAGAGATTAATTGGGAAACGGATAGTCAAAAAACTTCAGGATTAATTATAAGTATATTAGTTATTCAATTGGTTGCTGTATTTGGAGCTTATATCACTTCAAAAATGGCTCTAAAATTCGGAAATATTGAAACATTACTCTTTATCAATGTTATTTGGGCAGTAATTTGTGTTTTTGCCTTTTTTGTAACAGAACCTATTCATTTTTATGTAACAGCAGGATTTGTAGGTTTAGTTATGGGTGGAATTCAATCTTTATCTCGATCAACATATTCTAAATTTTTACCAGAAACAGAAGACACAGCTTCCTATTTTAGTTTCTATGATGTAGCGGAAAAAATAGGTATTGTTATAGGAATGGGGATTTTTGCGACAATTGATCAAATATCTGGTTCTATGCGAAATGCAATTGTTTTTTTAGCTGCTTTTTTTATAATAGGAGTCTTTTTATTAGTAAGAGTGCCAAAAAAATAAAAATAAAAACTATTTTTGGCTACTTTTAATTTATATGTAATGAAAAAAATAAACAATCTTTTTGCTTTTATTGTTTTAATAGCTACTTTTTCAATCACTTCTTGTAGCGAAGTGGAGCCTTTGGATCCTGTTTTGTCTGGTCAAGTAAATTCGGGTAATGGAAATGGTTCTGGATCAGGTAGTACTGGTGGAGGAAATTCTGGAGGAGGAAGTACTACAGGAACTGTTTTTAAAGCTGATTTTGATGGACAAACATGGAATAATGCTTCAACTATACAAGCAATAGTGAATTCAGATTATATATCTATTTCAGCAATGAAGAGTAATGGAAGTTTTTTTCAAGTAACAATTCCTCAAGGAACAGTAGGAACTTATAATTGGGCTACTGCAACATCTATAACTTCTCTTGGATTAGTTTATTCTGCTGGAAGTGGTCAGGTGCCATTTGTCAGCCTAAGTAATTCTGACGCAACTAATCAAGGCTTTACAAATTATGTAGATACTGCAGAATTAGTGATTTCTTCAATTAACACAACTACAAATATTATAACAGGTACTTTTAAGTTTACTGGAGTAAGATATGATAGTACTTTAACGCAAACGGAAACAAAAAATTTTACAAATGGTCAATTTTCTGTTCCTTTCACATCTAATAATACATCTCCTTCTACAAATAGTTTTTTCTGTAAGTTAGATGGTTCAGATTTTATTCCTACAAATGTTGATGGTATTCAAGCTAATAATTCTATAACAATAATCGGTAGAAGGGGAAATATAGAAAATATTTCTTTAAGTTTAGTAGGAGGAATGGCTCCAGGGACATATGACTTAGAGAATTTGCCATTAGGTACTAATAATATCGGATTATATAATCAAGATGCGTCTGGAATGAATTCATTTGGTGCTAATCCTGGTACCGTAACAATTACTACTCATGATGTTGCAACAAAGCATATAGTTGGTACATTTCAGTTTACCGGAACTAGTTTTCTTACCACAGATACACATAGTATTAGTGATGGGGAATTTGATGTTTATTATCAGTAAAAAAGTTTAAAAAAAAATATTTAAATCCTGAAAGAAAACTTTCAGGATTTTTTTATGGCACAAATCTTGACTTCTTATTTAGCTTGTGAGAAGCTAAATTGCTTATTATTGTTGATTTTCAGTATTTTAATACTAATTTTGCAATACAATAATAACCATTTTTACTAGTTATTAATGACAAAATGACCCTTTTATAATTATGCCAAATCAAAAAATATTAACATTTGACAACTTGTCACTTCAAGAAATTGATTCTGATGCAGAATTAATTCCATTATTAACTCCTGAAGATGAAGAGGAGATGAATAATGAACAATTGCCAAATGATTTACCTATTCTATCGCTTAGAAATACCGTTTTATTTCCTGGAGTTGTTATTCCAATTACCGCAGGAAGAGATAAATCTATTAAATTAATTAATGATGCTAATGCTGGTGGAAAAGTTATTGGTGTTGTAGCTCAAATTGATGAAAATATTGAAGAGCCAACTCCAAATGATGTACACCATATAGGTACTGTTGCTCGTATTATTAGAGTTTTAAAAATGCCTGATGGAAATACCACCGTAATCCTTCAAGGTAAAAAACGTTTTGAAATAGATACTTTTACACAAGAAGAACCTTATTTAAAAGCAACAATTAAAGAAGTTAGTGAAGCAAGACCTAATGCTGATGATGTAGAATTTAATACAATTGTAGATTCTATAAAAGATTTGGCTATCCAAATCATAAAGGAAAGTCCAAATATTCCAACAGAAGCTACTTTTGCTATTAAAAATATTGAAAGTAATCCTTTCTTAATCAATTTTGTGTCTTCAAATATGAATCTTTCAGTTGAAGAAAAGCAAAATTTACTTTCTATTAATAATTTAAAGGAAAGAGCACTAGAGACACTTCGTTTTATGAATTTAGAGTTACAAAAACTCGAATTAAAAAATGATATTCAGTCCAAAGTTAGATTTGACTTGGATCAACAACAAAAAGAATATTTCTTGCATCAGCAGATGAAAACCATTCAAGAAGAATTAGGTGGTGTTTCTTATGAGGCAGAAATTGAGGAGATGCGTGAGAAAGCTAAAGCGAAAAAATGGGATGAAAAGGTAGCTGAGCACTTTGAAAAAGAAGTTTCAAAATTACAACGTTCTAATCCAAATTCTCCCGATTTTGGTATTCAAAGAAATTATTTGGAATTGTTTTTAGATTTGCCATGGAACGAATTTTCAAAAGATAATTTCGATTTAAAAAGAGCTCAAAAAATATTAGATAGAGATCATTTTGGTTTAGAAGATGTAAAACAAAGAATAATAGAGCATTTAGCCGTTTTAAAATTGAGAAATGACATGAAATCTCCTATTATATGTCTGTTTGGTCCTCCAGGTGTAGGAAAAACCTCCATTGGAAAATCTATAGCAGAAGCTTTAGGAAGAGAATATGTTAGAATTTCATTAGGAGGAATGCGTGATGAAGCTGAAATTCGTGGGCATAGAAAAACATACATAGGAGCAATGCCAGGTCGTATTATTCAAAGTATAAAAAAGGCAAAAACTTCAAATCCTGTCTTTGTTTTAGATGAGATAGATAAATTATCAAGTAGTTTTAATGGTGATCCATCTTCAGCTTTATTAGAAGTTTTGGATCCTGAACAAAATGGTGATTTTCATGATAATTTCTTAGAGTTAGGTTATGATTTGTCTAAAGTAATGTTCATAGCAACATCAAATAGCATGTCAACCATTCAACCTGCTTTGAAAGATAGAATGGAAATTATTAACATGTCAGGTTATACTATTGAAGAAAAAGTAGAAATTGCAAGAAAGCATTTGTTGCCAAAACAATTAAAAGAACACGGATTAAGTTCAGATGATTTGCATATTGGTAAAAAACAATTAGAAAAAATAGTTGTTGGTTATACTAGAGAATCTGGTGTGCGTGGTTTAGAGAAAAAAATCGCACAAGTAGTTCGTAATGCTGCAAAATCTATTGCAATGGAAGAAACATATAATAAAACCTTAACCGATGAAGATATTTTAGCAGTATTAAAATCTCCTCGTTTAGAACGTGATAAATATGAAAACAATGAAACGGCTGGAGTAGTAACAGGTTTAGCTTGGACTTCAGTAGGTGGTGATATTTTGTTTATCGAGTCGACTATTTCAAAAGGAAAAGGAGTAATGACTATGACTGGAAACCTTGGAACGGTAATGAAAGAATCGGTAACAATTGCTTTGGAATATATTAAATCAAATAGTGAATTACTCGGCATTCCTGATGAAGTTTTAAATAATAATAATATTCATATTCACGTTCCTGAAGGTGCTACTCCAAAAGATGGACCAAGTGCAGGTATTGCTATGTTAACTTCTATGGTTTCTACATATACTCAAAAGAAAATCAAAAAAAGTTTAGCCATGACAGGGGAAATAACTTTAAGAGGAAAAGTTTTGCCAGTAGGTGGAATTAAAGAAAAAATACTAGCTGCTAAAAGAGCTAATATTAAAGAAATTATTCTTTGCCATGAAAATAAACGAGATATAGATGAAATTAAACCTGAATATTTAAAAGGATTAACTTTTCATTATGTTGATAGAATGAATGAAGTAGTTGCTATAGCAATTACTAATCAAAAAGTAAAAAATGCTAAGAAATTAGATTAATTTTCAATTTTAGTATATAAGAGAAATTCCGATTTAGAAATAAGTCGGAATTTGTTTTTATTATATCCATATATAATTTTATCTTCGCATAAGCGTTTATAGCTTATACATTTCAAAATGCTTAAAAGAATATTGCTATTTTCTTTGTTTCTTTTCTCTACTGTTCATTATGGACAAATAGGAGGTAAGTATGTATACCAATTTCTAAATTTAGCACAATCTCCACGTCAGGCGGCTTTAGGAGGAAAAACGGTTACTGTTGTGGATTATGATGTGAATCAGGCTTTCTATAATCCAGCTACCATTAATCAAAAAATGAGCAATCGCTTATCTGCTAATTATGGAAATTATTATGGAGAAGTTTCTTATGGGACAGCTGCTTACGCTTATACTTGGGATCAACATGTACAAACTTTTCATGCAGGAGTCAATTATATTAATTATGGAACATTTGAAGGTAGAGATGAGTTAGGAAATACTACTTCCGATTTTACAGGTAGCGAGGCTGCTTTGTCTTTAGGGTATGCTTATAATATTCCTTGGACAGACATGTATATTGGAACCAATTTAAAATTAATTTCATCCACTTTAGAGTCTTATAATTCTTGGGGAGTGGCAACCGATTTAGGGTTTTTATATGTTGACGAGAAAAATGATATTAATTACGGACTTGCCGTTCGTAATTTAGGTTTTCAAATTACTCCTTATCAAGATGTGAGAGAAAAACTACCCTTATCGATTGATGCTGGAGTTTCTCAATTATTAGAAAATGTTCCTATTCGTTGGCATTTAACCTTTGAAAATTTACAACAATGGAATATTGCATTTTCAAATCCTAATAGGGCAGAAAATACATTAGATGGTGAAACTAATGAAGAAAAAGTATCTTTTTTTAATAATGCTTTGCGACATGTAATTATGGGTGCAGAACTATTCCCTGAAAAAGGATTCAATATTCGTTTAGGTTATAATTTTAGAAGAGGACAAGAATTAAAAATATTAGATCAAAGAAGTTTTGCAGGAATTTCTGCAGGATTTGGTTTGCGATTTGGAAAAATAAAGTTTGATTATTCGTATTCTAGATACACATTAGCAGCAAGTAGCAATTTGTTTGGTTTGATGATTAATTTAGAATAAAGAGGAAAGAGCAGAGAAAATAGAATTTCAATCTGAGCAATTATAATCATAAAGAACAAACTATAAATAGTAAAAGTTTGAAAAAAATTACAATAGCAATAGACGGTTTTTCGTCAACTGGTAAAAGTACTTTGGCTAAACAATTAGCGAAAGAATTAGGCTATGTATATGTAGATACTGGAGCAATGTATAGAGCAGTAACTTACTTTGCTATGCAAAACGGGTTTATTACTGAAAAATATTTAGATAAAGAAGGTTTAATAGCTGAGTTACCTAATATTCAATTACAGTTCCAATATAATTATGATTTAGGGTTTGCTGAAATGTATTTGAATAATATAAATATAGAGCAACCTATTCGCACAATTGAAGTGTCTCGAAATGTAAGCCAAATAGCTGAAATTTCTGAAGTAAGAGCTAAATTAGTGGAGCAGCAACAAGCTATGGGTAAAAATAAAGCCATTGTGATGGATGGAAGAGATATTGGAACAGTGGTTTTTCCTGATGCCGAATTGAAATTGTTTATGAATGCTTCCGCAGAAACTAGAGCACAAAGACGTTTTGAAGAATTAGTTGAAAAAGGGCAAAATGTTACTTTTGAAGAAGTGCTTGAAAATGTACAACAGCGTGATTATATTGACACACATAGAGAAGATTCACCATTAGTAAAAGCTTCAGATGCTATTGAAATAAACAATTCGACTTTGAGTAAAAAAGAACAGTTTGAATTAGTTATGAAGTTGATTGAAGAGAAGATGTAAATTTTAGAATCTTTTTTGTTTAAACTTTTTACTTACTCAAATTTTCTTTTACTCTAAATACTACTATTTTTTCTATTAAATCATAAGGTATGGATTCAGTAAGAGGGAATTGAACAGAACCTTTCCCTTGTTTGTATTTTGACAATTCCTTTTCAAACTCTTTATGTCCTGTAGGTGTGGCATAAAAACCAATATGGTTTTTATAAGCCGCAAAATATACCAAAGGTTTATTGTTGAGTTTATAAGCTGGCATTCCATAAGATATATTTTCTATACAATTTGGTGCGTTTTTTATTATTGTTTCCCGAATTTTTTGCAATAGATGTTGGATCTTACTTGGAAAAGTAATTATGTAATCATCAACGGATGTGAAATTGGTTTTCATATTTTATTTTTTGGTTCAATTAAATCTTCAAATACAACTGTTGTTCTACAAATTCCTTTTCTTGAAGTCTTCAGTATAGTTGAAAAACGAATGAGTTTTCAAATGAAATAAATAACAAAATTATTGAATAGTAAATATAATGAAAAATCAGAACAAGTAAAAAATTGGAGTTTAAATAACAGATATTTATTTGGAATATAACACTTTAAATTCTTGTTTTAAGTTTAAAATATTTTGAACATAAAGTGCTAAATATTTTAGTGTTTTTTTAATTGTGTATGGTTATTGTATTTGAAATATCTTATAAGGCATTTTTTAGATTCTCTTTTCTTTTTTTCTTTCATCTATTTTCTCTTTGTAAATATTTGGTAATTAATAAATTATTTGTAATTTTGCACACCTTTTGACAGAATTGGGTTTTCATTAGGTATCAATCATTTATGTAAACACTGTTGTTGTTTTTAGTCTGTATTGAAAAACCCTGTAAAAGCACAACATACAAATTTTTAAATCAGCATATGTCTGAAATTAACAAAACACAAGAAGAGTTTTTAGCAAATTTTAACTGGCACAATTACCAAGAAGGAATTGATGTAGTAGATGAAAAAAACTTATTAGAATTTGAAGAATTAGTATCAAAAACTTTTATTGATACTAAAGATGAAGAAGTTGTTGAAGGTACTGTAGTTAGAATTACTGATAGAGACGCTATCGTTGATATCAATGCTAAATCTGAAGGTGTTATTTCTTTAAACGAATTCCGTTACAATCCAAACTTAAAAGTAGGAGATAAAGTAGAAGTACTTATCGATATTCGTGAAGACAAAACAGGTCAATTAGTATTATCTCACAGAAAAGCGAGAACTATCAAAGCATGGGATAGAGTTATTGCTGCTCATGAGTCTGGTGAAATCGTTAATGGTTTTGTAAAATGCAGAACTAAAGGTGGTATGATTGTAGATGTTTTCGGAATTGAAGCATTCTTACCTGGTTCTCAAATTGATGTGAAGCCAATCCGTGATTACGATCAGTATGTAAACAAAACTATGGAATTCAAAGTAGTTAAAATTAACCACGAATTCAAAAATGTAGTTGTTTCTCATAAAGCGCTTATCGAAGCAGATATCGAAGAACAAAAGAAAGAAATTATTGGTCAATTAGAAAAAGGACAAGTTTTAGAAGGTGTGGTTAAAAACATTACTTCTTACGGTGTGTTCATTGACTTAGGTGGTGTAGATGGATTAATCCATATTACTGACTTATCTTGGTCTAGAATTAATCATCCAAGCGAAGTTCTTGAATTAGATCAAAAATTAAACGTTGTAATCCTTGATTTTGATGACGAGAAAACAAGAATTCAATTAGGTTTAAAACAATTAAATGCTCATCCTTGGGATGCTTTAAGTGCTGATTTAAACATTGGTGATAAAGTAAAAGGTAAAGTAGTTGTTTTAGCTGATTACGGTGCTTTCATCGAAGTTGCTGAAGGTGTTGAAGGTTTAATCCACGTTTCTGAAATGTCTTGGTCAACTCACTTAAGAAGTGCTCAAGATTTTATGAAAATTGGTGATGAAGTTGAAGCAGTTGTTTTAACTCTTGATAGAGATGAAAGAAAAATGTCTTTAGGGATTAAACAAATGACTCAAGATCCATGGACTGATATCACAGCAAAATATCCAGTAGGTTCTAAACATACAGGTATTGTTAGAAACTTTACAAACTTTGGTATCTTCGTAGAATTAGAAGAAGGAATCGATGGTTTAGTTTATATTTCTGACTTATCTTGGACTAAGAAAATCAAGCACCCATCTGAATTTGTGAATGTTGGAGATAAAATGGACGTTGTTGTATTAGAATTAGATGTTGACGGACGTAAATTATCTTTAGGTCATAAACAAACTACTAATAATCCATGGGATAAACATGAAGATGCTTTTGCTGTAGGAACTGTTCATAATGGTACTATTGGTGAAATCGTTGACAAAGGTGCAACTGTAGATTTTGGTGATGATGTTGTTGCTTTTATTCCAACTCGTCATTTAGAAAAAGAAGATGGTAAAAAATTGAAAAAAGGTGATGTTGCTGACTTTAAAGTAATTGAATTCAATAAAGAATTCAAAAGAGTTGTAGCTTCTCATACAGCTATCTTCCGTGAAGAAGAAGAAAAAGCAGCTAAAACTGTTGAAACTAATAATACTTCTTCTACTAATAATAATGCAGAAAAATCAACTTTAGGTGATCTTGATGTATTAGCTGAATTAAAAGCTAAAATGGAAAAAGGAGAAAAAAAATAATTTTTTCTAATTTTTAATATTTAAAATTCCCAACTTGTAAAAGTTGGGAGTTTTTTTATACAATCATTTGGTCATAAAGTCAAATATACCATGAAAGTTTTGATGGGTTGTGGTTGTATTTAATAAGAACGTTGGATAAGGTAGAATACATGGTTTTATATTGATGTTATTTGTTATTATAGCTTGTGAACTCCCAATAAGCCATTTTTTTCCATAGCAATTATCATAGTAAAAACCTAATTCCTTCATAGTATAGGTGGCATTAGTTGATTTGTAGGAATATTTATTAATATAATCACCACCTGTTAATTCATATTCAAAAATATCACCTCTTTTTGAAGGACAAATATAATCTGTCAATCCAGAAATTGCATATAATTTTCCACCCATACTAGTTAATCCATTATATTGTTCTGTAGGTCCATTAGGGCCAAAAAGTGTGCAAATTCCTGAGGGAATGTCTACTTTCATTAATTGAGATGTTCCTTCTTTTATTCCTACAAGGTTATTGCCACTCGCATCTAAATTCTCGATGTCTTGTAAATAGTCAGTTGTATTGGCTTCAATAGTAGCTTGACCAGATGAAATATTTACTTTTAGCAATTTTTTTGGAAAATTTGAATTTTGACCAGTTACTGCCCATGCATAATCTGGAATACCAATCATATCAGACAAACCAGTTACACAAGTTACAGGCGTTCCAGCTATTTTAATTTGCGAAACAAAATTATACCCAATTGGAATTGTGTTTAATTCTACTTTGAAAATAAAAGATTCAATATTAGGTAAAATTGGACTTCCAGTTCCACTAGCTGGTAAGACTAATGCATAAAGTTCTCGACAAGGTGCTGCTGCTCTTTGAAAATTGTTGACTTCTTCATTTTGAAACTCCTTATTGTCTTTTTCTTCTAATTCATTTTGGCACGATAAAAGAAAAAGAAATACTAGACTAATCAATTGTAAATTAAATTTTTTCATGATGTTTAATTTTAGATTTTATCATTCAAAGTTAAAGTTCTCATGTGTCTTTTATTATAACGAATGTAACAACTTGCTGTTATGATGTATCATTGTTAGTTTAGAAAGAAATTTTTTAGAATATTTTAGTCTATTTAATTATTATATCGTAATATTGCAATACAATAATATTTGTATTAGAGTTTCAAAATAATTTTTTACAAACAAGTAAAATCAAATTGCTTTTTTATTTAAAATTATTTCTTGGCATTGTCATAACGAAAGGATAATTACAACTATTCAAAAACTATTTTAAAGGATTATCAAATAAAAATAGATAATGTTAATCCTATATTATTAATTACTAATTATAAAATTATGAAGTTATCAGAAATTAAAAACAAACTGAAAGAATTGTCAACAATTGCCTTTCAATTACCAAATGGAGATTTAGTTCCTAATCATTTTCATGTAACAGAAGTGGGTAAAGTCTCTAAACATTTTATTGATTGTGGAGGAACAGTTCGTAAAGAAGAAGTGGCTAATTTTCAATTATGGGAAGCTAATGATTATGATCATCGTTTGCATCCAGAAAAATTAATTCGCATCATAGAATTAGCTGAAAAAATTATCGAAATAGGAGATTTAGAAATAGAAGTAGAATATCAAATGAAAGATACCATTGGTAAATTTAGTTTGGATTTTGACGGAACAAACTTCTTGCTAACTTCTAAGCTAACCAACTGTTTGGCTCAAGATAAATGCGGTATTCCAGCAGAGAAACTAAAAGTAAAAATTGGTGAAGGGAAACTAAAAGAAAATTCATGTGCACCAGATTCAAGTTGTTGTTAATTGTAAGTAGCTAATCCAGCTATTCACGTTATCTTTTTTGTTTCAAACTATTTTTGTTAGTCTTAAAAGAGCTTCTATGGTCGCTTTTTAAGACTAACAAAAATTAGTTTTCAACTGCAAAAGGATGCTGTTACTATCTGGGCTAAAAAACCAACATGCCTAGAAAATTATCAATACAATAAAAATTTAAAGATATTGAATCTATTTTGTAAAAGAGAATGTAAGTATTCTTGTCTTTAGAATATTAGTGTCGTTTTTTTTTACTTCATTTTTTGTTAATAAAGGCAATTAGCTCAACATTACCTATACACCTTCTAAATCTCCTGTTTTTTGAGCAGCTATTTTTTTCAAATTCCTTTAGTGACTATCTATTAAATACCAAAAATGACGATGAAGTGCATCTTAGCATGTGTAAATTGATAATTATCAATTTTTTTTCATTTTGTATATTTTTTTTAGCCTTGTATTTGATTATATTATATTTTTTTAACGTTAAATTTATATAATTATAAAAATAAATGATTTAAAATAATAATATTTCATTTTTTGGTTTAAGGAGCTTCTTTTGAATAGAGAACAAATAAACTAAGATTCTGCATTAAAATAAACAAAAACTATACTAAACATGAAAATAAACAAAAACTTAAGTCTATTTATTAGAAGTAATACAGCATCAATAAGCTCAAAGAGTTTTATTAAATATGTTTTTCCTCTTTTTCTTTTTTTATCCTCTTCTTATGTGCTAAATGCGCAAATTGGTCCAGTTATTTGGGAAGATAATTTCAATACATTTAATAATCAATTATGGACAAAGGATATTGGTGACGGATGCAATATTGGACTATGTGGTTGGGGAAACCAAGAGTTACAATCCTATGAAGCTAATAATGTTTATGTAGCTGATATTCCTAGTGAAGCAGGAAATAAAGCTTTAGTGCTAGAAGCTAAAAATGAAGTTTCAGGTTCAAGAGGTTTTACATCTGGAAAAATAAATAGCGATAATAAAGTGGCTATTCATTATGGAATGATTGAAGTGCGTGTCCGAGTACCAAATCTAACTCAAGGCTTATGGCCAGCAGTTTGGATGTTAGGAACTGCAAACTTAACATGGCCAACGAAAGGGGAAATTGATATGATGGAAATGGGGTTTAGTCAAGCTGCTAGAGATATTCAAGGAGAAACTAGTTCGACAACTAATAATTATGTGGGAGCTAATGCTTTTTTCCCCACACCAGGAGGTGGAGTAGGAAATATTGCTTATGATGTAAATTATAACAAACCTTATGTGGCTACAACACCTTTAAACGATCGTTTTGTAAAATATAGAATTTATTGGGAGCCAACTCAAATTCGCTTTACTGTAGTTGATGGAAATACGGAGTATGATTTATATGAAAATCCATTTCCAATAGATGTTAATAATCCTAATACAACTCCTTTTACTAAGCCTTTTTATATGTTGATGAATTTAGCTGTTGGAGGTTCATTACCAGGAGTAACTTCAAACAACGGGATTAGTGCTCCTTTGCCTGGGAAAATGTATGTTGATTATGTTCGTGTACACAAATGGAACGGTCATGGAAGCGTAACTTTGTCAGATGGTTCTATTGTGGCAGAAACAGGCACTTTTGGTGTTTATACAGATGACACACCTACAACTAATAAACTAACATTTGGTACTGATTCAGAATTTTACATTTTTGGAGAGACTTTAGTAGCTAATACTGTAACATCACCTTATGAAGGTTCAAATGTATTGTTATTTACAAATGATAAAACTAAAGGTTGGTTTGGAGCAGGAATAATTAGTCTTTTTGGTAAAAATATGTCTAATTATAGCGATAATGGTTCGTTGAAATTTAAAATAAAAATTCCAGCTGATGTATCTTTTTTAATTGGAATTAATGATAATTATACAAATAGTGCTGAAGTGAAATTTCCTGCAGGACAAACAAAATACGGTTTAGTAAGGAATGGAGAATGGGGAGAAGTTACAATTCCAATAAGTGATTTAGGAGGATTAGTAGCTTTTCAAGATATGTCTTATCTATTTCGTATAGGAAGTGATGGAGCTATTCCTACGAATAATTTTCAGTTTGCTATAGATGACATTACTTGGATTGATGGTAATCCTTCAGTTTGTCAACCAACTCCAATTACTCCATATTATAATGTTAATGGACAAAGTTGGGTTTCAAATACTTCGGTTTCACTTCAATCAGGTGATAGTGTTGTTTTTGGTCCACAACCTACAACTGGAGGAAATTGGTCTTGGACTGGACCCAATAATTTTTCAGCTACAACAAGAGAAATAACACTTTCAAATGTTCAATCAAGTAATGCGGGCAATTATACAGCTACTTTTACTAATAATTGTGGAACAACAAGTAGTATAGTTTTTTCTGTAACTGTAAATACAGTGGCAACTTTTACACCAGATGAAAATAAAACATATTATATTAACAATCCTTTCCATAATAAAAGAATTGGTGCTAATGGTTCAGAAAATCCTTTTAGTACAGCAATAACTACAACAGGATCAACAGTAGAATGGAAATTTACAGCAGCATCAAATAATACTTATTATATAGATTGTGTTGGAGGACAAACAAATCCAAGATTACGTTCTGATAATTCAGATTTTACAGATATGCAACCATCAAGTTATGATGGTACATGGGAAAGATGGGAAATAACACCAGCAGGGAATGGAAAATTTTACCTTACTACTGTTGCTAGTAACCTCAGAAGATTACAAATGACAAGTGCTGGTATTTTAAAACAAGTTGGAATAGAATCGCAAGACACTTGGGAACAATTTACATTTACGGAAGCATCTCAAACTCCACCGCCTCCAGCAGATTCTTGTACAAGAGTCACAGCTAATGGAGATTTTAATGCTGTAATAACAAATGATTCTAATGAGTCATATATAACTTTTGTTCCTAATAGAGTTGGTGTGGGTAATAGTGTACTTATTTTATATTACAATACAACTCTTAATGGAACGTACCCTGGTTATTTAGTTCAACCAAATGTGCCTTTTAAGATAAATCTAAACGTAGGGCAAACAGCATATTTCTATTATACTTATAGCTTACCAACTGGAGGTGAGAGTAATACAGTTAATGATAAAATGAATTTTATTCTAGGTAGTTGTACTAGTAATAGTGCTAGAATGCCAGAAAATTTAACGGAAAGTAAGATAGTAACAGATGATATGTTTAAAATTTATCCAAATCCTATAAATGAGGAAGTAATTATTGAGATTAAAGATAAAGATTCTTTTGAAACTCTTTTAATGATGAATAGTGCAGGTCAAATTTTAGAGGAGAGAAATTTTAATGATAATACAAAGATTGTAATTAACACTTCTACTCTTAGTTCTGGAATCTATTTTGTTCAATTTAGGGGTTCATTAGGATTAAAAACTTGTAAAATTGTAAAACAGTAAAGTTATTTTTTGAATTAGTTAATTTTTTTTTTAAATACAGCATTATATTTTATCACATAAAATATAATGCTGTATTTTTAATTAAATTATATCCAACCCAATCCTAATGCTATTGATAAGAATACCAACATTATTGCAACAGTAATTTGTAAAAATTGTAAGGTTACTTTTTTTAATAATTTGTTGCCAATAAAAGCTCCACACATAGCGGCTAAAGTAGCAGAGATTAATAATGATAAATTATCAGTTAAGTTTATCTTTATTAGCTTTGAAGAATACACGCTTAGTCTTGTAAAATCTACAAAACATGAAATAATAACGGTTGTGCCAATAAATGCTTCTTTAGATAGACCAGCTTTAATAAGGAAAGCACTTCGCAATGCTCCTTGATTACCAGAAAGTCCTCCGAAAAAACCACTTAAAGCTCCACCAATAGGTAATTTATTCTTGCTAAATTCTAATTTTTTAAAATAAGGAATCAAATCAATTACTGCAAAAAATAAAAGTAGTGTAGCAATAATTAGTTTTAAAGGGAAAATTTGAAATGTTTTCCCAAATAATGAATAGCTATAAATTGCTTCCATATTTGGAATTTGTAATAATAGAAAAGCACCAATAAAAGCAAAAATAATCGCAGGTATTCCAAAACGAAATGCTACATCTTTGTCAAAATTTCTACCTACAATAAATAATTTGAAAATATTATTGAAAAAATGAACAATTCCAGTAAGTGCAATAGCTATTTCAACAGGAAAAAAGACCATAAATACAGGTGTTAATATAGTGCCAAGTCCAAAACCTGAAAAAAAAGTGAGAATAGCAGTTGCAAATGCAACAATTGATATGATAATAATTTCCATTAGAACTAAGATAAAAAAAAACTCTCAATAATGAGAGTTTATTCTTTATCAATAGAACCAAGTACGCGTTTCATAAAATCATTCAAAGCGGTTTTTTTATCTTTTCCTTCTTTTGTCATTTTATGAACTTCTAATGCTCCATACATATTAGATATTAATTCACCTAGAACATCAAGTTCTTCATCCTTCAATGAACTCACTTCTGTTAGGTTTTCTAAGACTTCAATAGTTTCAACTAAATAATCTGCATCATTGTCTTCAATGAATTGCGTCAACTGTTTTATAACAGGTAATTTCATTTTTTTTTGGATTTTAGATTTTTTGAATTTTGGATTATTCGAATAATCGATAAATCTAATAAACCAGTTAGATTACTTCACTCACTAATTCGGCTAATACTTCGGCTTTGTTAGTTTGAGTTTGGTTTACTAAAACTCCATTTTTGAAGGTAGCAAATGTGGGTAAATTATCAACTTTAGCTAATTTTCTAGATTCAGGAAAATTTTCAGCATCTACCATTAAAAAAGGAATGTTTTCATTTTCTGAAGCTAATTTCTTAAATTTTGGTTTCATAATTCTACAGTTACCACACCATGAAGCCGAATACTGTACAACTACAATATTATTTGTATTAATGATTTCTGATAAATTATCTTGTTCTATTTCTGTAAACATATTTTAAAATTTAAAATACAATGTCAAAATCAACAACAATAATGTTTTAAATTAGTGATGTTGATTTTGACATTGTTTTTTGTTATTGTTAGTTTTGGCTCAAATATGCAGCTGTACTTAAACGGTCTGCATTCATTGCATCTTTACCTTCTTCCCAGTTAGCAGGACAAACTTCTCCTTTAGTTTGAACGTGAGTATAAGCATCAATTAAACGTAAATATTCGTTTACATTTCTACCTAATGGCATATCGTTTACACTTTCGTGGAAAATTTTACCTTCTTCGTCAATTAAATAAGTAGCTCTAAATGTTACATTTGATCCTTCTAGTATTTCTTCTTCTAAATTTTCGTCATAAACCCATTCAGCATCAAGAATGTCTAAAGCTGCAGATAAATTTCTTGTTGTGTCAGCAAGTAATGGGTAAGTTACTCCTTCAATGCCACCATTGTTTTTTGGAGTATTTAACCATGCAAAATGTACTTCATTAGTGTCACAAGATGCACCAATAACGATAGTGTTTCTTTTTTCAAACTCTCCTAAAGCAGCTTGGAAAGCATGTAATTCTGTTGGACATACAAAAGTGAAATCTTTTGGATACCAAAACAGTAAAACTTTTTTGTTGTTTTTTGTAGCTTCTTCTAATACGTTGATTCTTAAATTATCTCCCATTTCCGAGATTGCATCAACTGTAATGTTTGGGAATTTCTTTCCTACTAATGACATAAGTTAAATAATTTTTAATGTTAATTTAATAATTCAAAATTACAAAATCAATTGTCATTTATGGATTGATTAGATGGTTTGTTTTTATTGAGTAATAGATAATAATTATGCATATATTTCTTACAATATATTAACGTTTTTTTTGCTTATAATTTAATATTATAGCTATAATTTATTCATATATTTAAATACCACCTAATTAGGTGGTATTTAAAATTTTACATATCTCACTTATTTATATGCTTTATACATCAAATCGGTCTGAATTCATGACTTTTACCCATGCTTTGACAAAATCTTTAACAAATTTTTCTTTTGCATCATCTTGTGCATATACTTCAGTATAAGCTCTTAAGATAGAATTGGAACCGAAAACTAAATCAACACGTGTAGCAGTCCATTTAGTTTCTCCAGTTTTTCTATTTACAATGTTGTATGAGTTTCTACCAGTTGGTTTCCAAGAATATTTCATATCAGTTAGATTAACAAAGAAATCATTACTTAAAACACCTATTCTATCTGTAAAAACGCCATGATTTGTTCCACCATGATTTGTCCCTAATACTCTCATTCCTCCTAACAATACTGTCATTTCAGGAGCAGTTAATCCCATTAATTGCGCTCTATCGAGCATTAATTCTTCCGGTTTTACTAAGTATTCCTTTTTTAACCAATTTCTAAAAGCATCATGAGTTGGTTCTAAATCTGAGAATGATTCCGCATCTGTCATTTCATCTGTTGCATCGCCTCTCCCAGCTAGAAAAGGAACTTTGATAGAAATGCCAGCTTCTTGAGCTGCTTTTTCAATTGCAGCGCTTCCTCCTAAAACAATTAAGTCTGCTATACTAACTTTTTTAGTTAAACCTGTTTGGATTTGAGTTAAGGTATTTAAAACTTTTTGTAATCTTTCTGGTTCATTTCCTATCCAATTTTTTTGAGGAGCTAATCGAATTCTTGCCCCGTTTGCTCCGCCTCTAAAATCGGAACCTCTAAAAGTTCTAGCACTATCCCAAGCGGTATTGATTAATTCAGATCTTGTTAAACCGCTATTTAGTAATTTTTCTTTTAATTCTTCAATTTCTGAATCTGATAGCGTATAATCAACTTTTGGAATTGGATCTTGCCAAATCAAATCTTCTTTTGGAACATCAGATCCTAGGTAACGATTTTTTGGACCTAAATCACGGTGAGTTAATTTAAACCATGCTCTTGCAAAAACATCTGTAAAATAATCAGGGTTTTTATAAAAACGCTCTGAGATTTCTCTATAAATGGGATCCATTTTCATAGCCATATCAGCATCAGTCATGATTGGATTGTTTCTTTTCGTTGGATCGAAAGCATCAATAGGTTTGTCTTCTTCTTTAATATTGATTGGTTCCCATTGCCAAGCACCAGCAGGACTTTTCTTTAATTCCCAATCATAAGTAAATAATAAATAAAAGTATCCATTGTCCCATTGTGTTGGATTAGTTGTCCAAGCACCTTCAAGTCCACTAGTTACTGTGTCTGCACCAATACCTGTTCTTGTAGGATTATGCCAACCAAATCCTTGTTCGTGTAATTCAGCAGCTTCTGGTTCTCTTCCCAGAATTGAAGCATCTCCATTTCCATGTGCTTTACCTACTGTATGTCCACCTGCTGTAAGAGCAACGGTTTCTTCATCATTCATAGCCATGCGTTTAAAAGTGGTACGCACATCAATTGCTGTTTTTAATGGGTCTGGTTTTCCATCAACTCCTTCTGGATTTACATAAATTAAACCCATTTGAACAGCAGCTAGTGGGTTGTTTAATGACTCTCTTTTTTCATCACTATCATATCTTTCTTTGGTTTCCGCTAACCATTTTTTTTCAGAACCCCAATAAATATCTTTTTCTGGATGCCAAATGTCTTCACGACCACCTGCAAAGCCAAAAGTTTTTAGTCCCATTGATTCATATGCCATGTTTCCAGCTAAAATCATTAAATCTGCCCATGAAAGTTTATTTCCATATTTCTTTTTAATTGGCCAAAGTAATCTTCGAGCTTTGTCTAAACTTGCATTATCTGGCCAGCTATTAAGAGGAGCAAATCGTTGGTTTCCTGTATTACTTCCACCTCGACCATCTGAAACTCTATATGTTCCTGCAGAATGCCATGCCATACGAATCATTAAACCACCATAATGACCCCAATCTGCAGGCCACCAATCTTGACTTTCTGTCATGAAATTTTTTAAATCTGTTTTTAATGCTTCTAAATCTATTTTCTTAAATTCTTCCGCATAATTAAAATCTTCTCCTAAAGGATTGGTTTTAGTGTCCTGTTGATGGAGTATGTCTAAGTTAAGTGATTCTGGCCACCAATATTGATTGTTTGTCCCTGCTTTTATAATATCCTCTTTTTGATGAAAAGGACATTTACTTAAGTCGTTTGAATGTTCCATAATTTTGTTGGTTTTATTATTAATTTATTGTTTGTTGATAAATGCATTTAGAATCAATTGATTGTTTCTCAAAATTACAAATAAAAAAACCACTACTTCTTTTAAGTAATGGTTAATTTTTATTTAAAAATAGATTTTGATTATAGTGTATCTATTTTTTAATAGTAGAAACTAATTGTTTTATTTTAATATTGAATGCAGCAAAAATTAAGGTCATAAACGGACTTAAAATATTAAAAAAGGCATAAGGAAGATAATCTAAAGTATCAACACCTAAAGTTCCTGACTGATATGCTCCACATGTATTCCATGGAATTAAAACAGAAGTTACAGTCCCAGAATCTTCTAATGTTCTACTTAAATTTTCTGGTGCTAATCCTTTATCGGCATATGCTTTTGCAAACATTTTTCCTGGAACAACAATTGCTAAATATTGATCAGAAGCTGTAATATTTAAAGCTAAACAACTTCCTACAGTGGAAGCAAATAGCCCTAAAGTAGATTTAGCTAAACTTAATAAACCTTGACTAATTCTTGATAAAGCTCCAATAGCATCCATTATTCCTCCAAAAACCATAGCGCATAAGATTAGCCAAATAGTACCTAACATTTTTTGCATACCTCCAGATTTAAAAAGATCGGTTAAAGTTTCATTGTTAGTTGGAATTACTGAATCTGTAGTGATAGCATTTAATACACCTTTATATGCATTCGTAAAATTCAAAGATTCTCCTCCAGAAAGCATTAAAATAATTTCTGGTTGAAAAATAATTGCGAAAATAGCTGCTAATAATATACCTACTAATAATGCAACTAGGGGTTCGGTTTTTTTAATGATTAGCCCAATAACAATTACTGGTACTAGAAATAACCAAGGAGTTATATTGAATGATTTTTGAATATCTGCTAATAATAAAGAAGAATCTGCTATTCCTGTTGTTTCAACAGTCAAGCCTAGTATTATAAATAAAATTAGTGATATGACATAAGTTGGTATCGTAGTTAACGTCATATATCTAATATGTGTGAACAAATCAGTTCCTGCCATTGCTGGAGCCAAATTTGTAGTGTCAGACATTGGTGATAGTTTGTCTCCAAAGTAGGCTCCTGAAATTACGGCTCCTGCTACCATTCCTACTGGAAAGCCTAGAGCACCACCAATACCAATTAAAGCAATTCCTACCGTAGCTGATGTTGTCCATGAACTTCCAGTTGCAATTGAAATAACTGAACAAATAATTAATGTAGCTGGTAAAAAGATAGCTGGACTTAATATTTGTAAACCATAATATATCATTGAAGGAATGATACCGCTAACAAGCCATGTGCCTGCTAAAGCTCCTACCATTAATAAGATAAGTATTGCTCCAGTAGTAGATTTAATATTTTCTGCTACTTCGTCCATCATATTTTTGAAGGATATTTTGTTGAAAAAACCAACAATTGCAGCCACTGCCGCACCTAGTAATAAAATAAATTGATTGCTTCCTCCTAATGCGCTGTCTCCAAATACATATACATTGTAGCCTAACATTGTAACTAATGCTATAACTGGAATTAGTGCTTCCCAAATATTTAATTCTTTATTTTTTATAATTTTTTTGTCCATTTATTTTTATTTGAAGACGCAATATAGCCAAAGTGTTAGTATTCTCAAAGAACAAATACTAATATATAGGAGTTTGGTTTGTTAATTAATAAGATTTAAAAGCTATCTTTTTCTAAATGTGTCTCTTATGATGTCATTAGGAAATACTACGGGACTTTCATGACCATTTTTACCAACTGTTGCTACACCAAAATAATAGTTATCTATTACAATTCCATCTAATTCAAAAGAATTAACTAGACCTACAAATCGGCTAAATTCCCATTGAGGAGAAGTGGTTAATCTCCAGTATATTTTATAGCCTAATATGCTTTCGTCTTCATTTTTATCCCATTTTAATTTTACATTAGGTTTTACAATTCCACCTATTAGTACATTTTTTGGAGCTGGTGGTGCCCAAGCTAATGATGCCAAATTAATTGCATTCACTGTAGTGAGCTTTTTTGCATATTCAAAATTTACTCCTTCTAAAACATCACCATATTTTACGCCGTTTTCTTCCCTAATATTTTGATGTTGACGGTTATAATTTTCATGCGCTTCCATAATTCGAATTCCAGGAAAGCCTAAGTCATTAAAAGGACGATGATGACCACCTCTTCCAAAGCGATCCAGTCTGTAAATCATCATCGGGTTCATTTCTGGCATGTATATTTTTGTTATTCTTTCTATATAACGAGCTAATTGCCTTGATATTCCGTCAACTTCTCCACCATAGAAACGTCTCATGTTTCGTTCTTTTTCTGTTTCATTAGCGGGTGTTGGCTCAGAAAATATTCTAAAAGTTCGATTGTCGATTACACCATCAACTCCTTCTATGTTGCCAATCATATCATTATTTAGAATTCCTATAATTTCCCAGTCTTTATCTTTAGCATAATTAGCAAATCCTTTTCCTCCAAACAATCCTTGCTCTTCTCCTGAAAGACCTAAATAAATGATGCTGTTTTCAAATTGATATTTTGAAAGTACTCTGGCAACCTCAATTGTTCCAGCCATTCCAGAAGCATTGTCATTTGCTCCAGGAGCATCTACTGTGAAATCCATTGTATCTGAATTTCTGCTATCAATATCACCACTCATTATAATAAATCGATTGGGATATTTTGTTCCTTTTTGAACGGCAACTACGTTTACAATCCAAGTGTCTTTTGGAATACGCTCTCCATCATTTGTGGTTACATAGTCTTTTTGGTAAAAAACATCCAAGCAATTTTTGCATTCTTTTGAAATAGATTCAAATTCAGATTTTATCCATCTTCTTGCTGCTCCAATTCCTCTAGTTTTAGAAATAGTATCGCTAAATGTATTTCTTGTACCAAAATTGGCTAATGTAGTAATGTCATTTTTTATTCTTTCAGATGATATTTTATTGATTATATCATAGATTTTAAAATCTTGTTGTGAGTAAGTGAATAATGTATAATAGAAACAAAGGAATAGAATTGTCTTTTTCATTAAAGTACTTTCTTTCAAAGATAAAAAAAATCCAAATTACAAGATTTGTAATTGGATTTTATAACATGTAATTAGTATTTTATTATAAAATGTTTAATTCTTTCATACACATTTTCATCATTTGATACGTTCTTTCAATATCATTGTCTAAACCTATTGAAAAACGAATTAATCCATCTGTTAAGCCCATTTCTTTTTGTTCTTCTAAAGGTATTTCTGAAGAAGTTGATGTTCCTGGTGCGCTAAATAACGTTTTGTAAAATCCTAAGCTTACCGCTAAGTAACCTAGATTCCTTTCTTGCATTAATTCCATTAATTCATTTGCTTTTTCTAGAGAACCTACGTCTATAGTCATCATTCCACCAAAACCATATTCTGGATTAATCATGTTTTTGTAAACTTCATGACTTGGGTGACTTTTTAAGCCTGGATAAACTGTTTTAAGTCCGTCTTGCTCAAATTTTTCAGCTAAATAGGCTGCATTATAGCTATGTTGTTTAATTCTTAAATGTAAGGTTCGTAAATTTTTCATTATACTTGCACTGCGCATACTATCCATTGTTGGTCCTAAAAGCATACTAGCACCAGAATTCACATTTTTTAAATCATTTATAAATTCTTGAGAAGCACAAATAACACCACCTACAGTGTCACTACTTCCGTTAATGTATTTTGTAAGAGAATGAATAACAATATCAGCACCTAATTGTATTGGAGAAACTGATAAAGGGGAGAAAGTATTATCTACAACTAGTTTTAAATTATGCTTTTTTGCAATTTTTGATAGACTTTCTAAATCTGCAACTTCTAATAAAGGATTACTAACAGTTTCACAATATATGACTTTAGTATTTGGAGTTATGGCTGCTTCAACTATATCTATTTTGGTAATATCAACAAATGAAGTTTGAATACCCATTCTAGGAGCAAAATTTTTCAAAAAAGCATAAGTTCCTCCATAAATTGTTCTACTTGAGACAATGTGATCTCCATTGCTACATAGTTGTAACAGAGTAGGGGTAATAGCACCCATTCCAGAAGCTGCAACATTTGCAGTTTCGGTACCTTCCATTGCAGCTAATGCTTTGTCTAAATAAAGATTGCTTGGAGAAGAATGTCTAGAATAAAGATAACAACCTTCTGCATTTCCTTCAAAAGTATCGAACATGGTTTTTGCGGAAAGAAATGTATAGGTTGAACTGTCAGATATAGATGGATTTACTCCTCCAAATTCTCCAAAATATTGTAAGTCTTGGATGTTGTCTGCTGGGTTGAATGAGTTCATAGTTTCGTTTTTTAAAATTTTTATCAAAGTTGTTTAAACTTAATTTAATTTTCAATAGAAACTGCTTTATTTAGAATAAATAACTATAAAACTATTTTTATATAGTTTTATATTCTATAATTTGTTATTTTTGATTAAAAATAAATAAAATGAAACTAGATAATATTGATAAGAAATTATTAGAGTTATTACAAGCTGACACAAAAAAGACAACTAAAGAATTGTCTATGAAGTTAAATTTATCTGTTACAGCTGTTTACGAACGAATTAAAAAATTAGAACGTGAACATGTTATACAAAAATATGTTGCATTACTAGATAAATCAAAGATAGAGAAAAATTTTGTGGTTTTTTGCCATATAAAACTAATACAACATAATATAGATTTGATTGCTCAATTTGAAAAAGAAGTAGTTAAGTTAGATGAAGTTTTAGAGTGTTTTCATGTAAGTGGTGATTATGATTATATTTTAAAAATTTTTGTAAAAGACATGGAAGCATATAGAGAGTTTATGGTTACTAAATTAACTACTATTCAGCATATTGGTAGTACACATAGCACTTTTATGATTGGAGAAGTAAAAAATACAACTATTTTTAGATTAAATAATAATTGATTTTTGTATATTAGCTACTTAAACAAATAAATAATTTTAATCATGAAAAGTAAGTTTTTAAACATTAAAGGAGTAGAAGTTCTTTCTAAAGAAAATCAAAAAAATATTTTAGGAGGAGTTAGTGGTCCTTACGATTTATCTAAATGTGGATGTTCTTGCAGTGGTTCTGTAACTGGTCCATTTTATTGTGTTCAATTTATTGCATGCCCGCAAGTATATACTTGTAAAGAAGAAATTTAATTCATTTTGTGAATAAATATGAAAAGTCTGTCATTGTTTGGCAGACTTTTTTACTTTAATAATATTGAAATTATATCGAAAAAGGATTTATATTTCCTAATTTTGTGCTTTAAAACAAATCAAAGATAATATATTATGAGTCAATTTGATGTAACCATTATAGGGTCTGGTCCAGGTGGATATGTATCAGCTATAAGATGTGCCCAATTAGGATTTAAAACTGCGATTATTGAAAAATATGCTTCTCTTGGAGGTACATGTTTAAACGTTGGTTGTATTCCTTCTAAGGCTTTACTAGCTTCTTCTCATCATTATGAAGAATTACAACATTTTGCAGATCATGGAATTGAAGTTTCTGGGGATGTAAAAATTAATTTAGAGAAAATGATTGCTCGTAAACAAGCAGTTGTGGATCAAACTTCAGGTGGAGTTAAATATTTAATGGATAAAAATAAGATTACGGTTTTTGAAGGATTAGGTTCTTTTGAAGATGCTACACATGTGAAAGTATCTAAAAAAGATGGTTCTTCCGAAGTAATTGAATCTAAATATATTATTATTGCTACAGGTTCAAAACCGTCTAATTTACCATTCATTAAATTAGATAAAGAAAGAGTAATTACTTCTACAGAGGCTTTAAAGTTGCCTGAAGTTCCTAAACATTTAGTGATTATTGGAGGAGGAGTTATTGGTATAGAATTAGGTCAGGTATATTTACGATTAGGAGCACAGGTTTCTGTTGTAGAATACATGGATAGAATTGTTCCAGGAATGGATAGCTCTTTGTCTAAAGAATTGACGAAAGTATTAAAGAAACAAGGAATGAAATTCTATGTTTCTCATAAAGTACAATCAGTTGAAAGAAATGGTGATGTGGTTACCGTTAAAGCTGAAAACACTAAAGGTGAGATTATTTCTTTAGAAGGAGATTATTCTTTAGTTTCTGTAGGTCGTCGCCCTTATACTGATGGTTTGAATGCAGATAAAGCTGGTGTAAAGATTACTGATAGAGGAATGGTTGAGGTAAATAATCATTTACAAACCAATGTTTCTAATATATATGCAATTGGTGATGTGATTCGTGGAGCAATGCTAGCTCACAAGGCAGAAGAAGAAGGAACTATGGTTGCTGAAATTTTAGCAGGACAAAAACCACATATCGATTATAACTTAATTCCTGGTGTGGTTTATACATGGCCAGAAGTAGCTGCTGTGGGTAAAACAGAAGAGCAATTAAAAGAAGAAGGTGTTACTTACAAATCGGGAAGTTTTCCATTTAAAGCATTAGGAAGAGCTAGAGCGGGTGGTGATACTGATGGATTTGTAAAAATATTAGCAGATGCAAAAACAGATGAGGTTTTAGGAGTTCACATGATTGGTGCTCGTTGTGCCGATTTAATTGCTGAAGCTGTAACAGCTATGGAATTTAGGGCTAGTGCTGAGGATATTTCAAGAATGTCTCACGCTCATCCTACATTTGCAGAAGCAATTAAAGAAGCAGCATTAGCTGCTACTGATAATAGAGCTTTACACGTATAATCCTAAAGATTTCAAAATAGTTTAAAATCCAAATTCTTAAAATTTTAAGAATTTGGATTTTTTTATAAGCTTAGGCTTTTATGATTTCTTTATAACTATTCCAATGTGAATAGATTAAAAATAAGTTTCCTAAAAATAAAATTAAAGCTATAGGTAAAGCATCTTGTGAAGGAAAAATATTTAATAATAAGATATTTAAAGATACTGGTAATAAAACTAAATTAAATAATTTGACAAATTTTCCAGATACATACGATAAACCTACTAATAGCTCAACAGTTTTAGCTAATGGCATTAGGTATTTTGTTGCCATAAATCCAGTAAAAACAGTTGCCATATCACCTGTTGGAGCTGGTTGTTCTCCTATTGGAAAAAAGTAAGTGATAGATGCAAAAAGTAAAAATAATCCTAAAAGGATGCGAATGATAATTGTTGCTATTCTCATACAATAGTTTTTTAAGGTTAGTATATCAAATATACTTAAATAAATGATTTCTTTTTAAGTTTACGTTTGTTTGAAAAAGTGTATAAAAAAAGTCGCAATATTGTTGCGACTTTTTTATAATTCTCAGAAAGAGAAGATTATCTTCTTCTTTTTTCTTTAATTTTTGCTTTTTTACCAGTAAGTTCTCTGAAGTAGAAAATACGAGCTCTACGAACTTTACCTCTTTGGTTTACCTCAATTTTTTGTAATGCTGGCATGTTAACTGGGAAGATACGCTCAACACCAACAGCACCAGACATTTTACGAATTGTAAAAGTTTCAGTCATACCAGAACCTCTTCTTTGGATTACAACCCCTTTGAAGAACTGTGTTCTAGTTTTTTCACCTTCTTTGATTTCATAGTACACAGTAATTGTGTCTCCAGAATTGAACTCTGGGAAATCTTTTTTTGTAACGAATTCGCTATTTACGAAATCAACTAAATTAGCCATTTTGTATAAAATAAATGTTTGATTTAGAGCAACATACACGTCTTTCGCTAGAGGTTGATCCAAATGTGGGTGCAAATGTAAAAAATAATTATCAAATATAAATTATCAATTATCAATTATTTTGTTTTTTGATGAAAATCTAAGTCTTCACACCGTTATCTTTTACTAATCCTCTAACAAATCAGGTCGTCTATTCTTAGTGTGTTCGTATGCTTTTTGTTCTCTCCATTTTTCTATTTTTGGAAAATTCCCACTTAATAGAATATCTGGAACTTTCATGCCTTTATATTCAGCGGGTCTTGTATATATTGGAGGAGAAAGTAAATTGTCTTGAAAACTATCTGTTAAAGCAGAAGTTTCATCACTTAAAACACCAGGAATCAATCGGATAATCGCATCACAAAATACAATAGCGCCAATTTCACCTCCACTCAGAACATAATCGCCAATAGAAATTTCTTTGGTAATATGCAAATCACGTACTCTTTGATCTACACCTTTGTAATGACCACATAAAATAATAATGTTTTCATACATTGACATAGCATTGGCCATTTTTTGATTCAAAGTTGAACCGTCTGGTGTCATATAAATGATTTCATCATAAGTTCTTTCTGATTTTAAATGAGTAATGCAATCATCAATAGGCTGAATGTTCATTACCATTCCAGCACCACCACCATATTGATAATCATCTACACTCTTTTGTTTATTAGTAGTGTAATCTCTTAAATTATGAAAATGTACTTCGACTAATTCCTTTTCGATAGCTCTTTTCATAATTGAACCTTCAAACGGACTTTTCAATAATTCTGGTAGAACAGTTATGATATCAATACGCATTTTGACTTTTGTTTCTGGTTTGATGTTTCAAGTATAAAACATTGGATGCAAATTTAAGTAACTTTAAATCTGAAACAAAAATAACTTGGAGTAAAAAACTAACCCCCAAAGCACTTTTGACTTTGAGGGTTAATTTATTTAATTCTATCTATAATTCCTGCTTGTTTTTTTCTGTTATAAATAAATCATTGTTTTATAGGAATAGTTTCATTAGTTCTCTTTATAAACCTTTGATTAGGATCAAAATATAGATTTAGTGGATTTTTATCTAAAATTATTTTAAAGTCAAGATTGTTTTTAAATGGAGTTGTTTGTATCGTTTTCTTACTTCCATCTATAAAGTGAAAAACTATTTCAACGGAGTCATTGAAAGATGTTTTTGTTTTATTTCCTTTACCATCTTCATAATATTTGTCTGCAAGGATATTGAAAGAGACTTCATATAAACCCTTTTTTTCTTTTACACTTATGTTTTCTGTTTGGAAATCATATATGGTTATTTTTTTGAATAAATCATCAATTTTCGAATGTAGCTTTTTATCAGTAATCGCATATAATTCATCAATGAAATCCGTAGATATTGGGTTTAGATTGGGATAAGTGTTTTTCTCTAGGAAATTTTTTAATGCTAAATTTATTTTTTGCTCTCCTATTATTTCACAAAGTTGATGCATAACTACTAATCCTTTAGAATAACAAATATGTGTATCATAATGATTTACTTTATATAAAGGTTGTTCTTCAGAAAACCCTCTTTCATTGAGATAGATGCCTAAATGTAAATTAACATTCTCCATGACTCTTTTTTTACCATGCATTTTTTCAACTAACATTAATTCGGTATACATGGCTAACGTTTCTGTTAACATAGTATAACCTTCTCTATCATCTGGATTAATTTGATTGTTTCCCCACCAAATATGTGATAGTTCATGACCAGCTAATTCATTAATAACATCTTGCTGTTTATCTGCTTTTATATTGGTATGAAATACTATATCTTCTGTCATAAAAACGCTAGTTGGGTAAGCTGTGGCTGCAAAACCTTTGGTAAATGATGATACTTCTGCGAAACGTATTGTTTTAAAAGGATATTTTTTAAAATTTGTTTCGCAATACTCTAATGTAAGTTTGATGTTTTTCAGTAAATGAACTACATTTTCATGGTGTGAAGGGTGATAATAGACTTCAATTTTTCTGCCCTTATGGGTAGTTGTTTTTACAGCATATTTTGCTGAAGAAATAGCAAAACGAAATGGAATAGGTGAGGTGGTTTCATAAACAAAATAATTTCTGTTATTCTCTTTCCATTGTTTAGTTAGTTCTCCAATGCCAATAGCTGTTTGATTTCCTTCAGTAGAAATAGTCATTTTTAAGTTGATAAAATCGTCAGCAAGTGCTTTTGGTTCTTCAATTTTACGGATTTGAGTAGTTTCTGGAAGTTGAAACTTTTTCCTATCTTCTTCTTTTTCTAATTCTTTTTCAGATAAATATCCAAATTGAGGATAATAACGACTAATTCGCATGAAAGAACCATTTTCAATAATTGAATTAAAAGATTTATGTCCATTAACTGGAAACCATTGATATGCTAAGATAAAATCAAATTGAGCCTTTTCTTTTGGTAATAAGGGTTTCTTTAATTTTATTATCTCATATTGATTTGTTGTATTATATGCTTCTTTATTGTGACTTAATATGGCTTTCTTAATAGAGAAACCATCATCAAAATTTATCAGAATTTGATAAATAGGTTGATTGGTTTTGTTTTGAATAGTATAAGTTCCTATTATTTTATAAGCGTTTTGCGTTGGAAATAAGGCTACATTAGTAACTACGTCAGTAATTGAAGGTTGCGGAATATTTTCAAATTTTCGATATAATTTTTCGTAATTAGCTAGATTTTCTAACTTCTTTTCTGGATTTTCAAACACAAAGCCATTGGTAAAAATTGTACCAGAAATATAGGCTACAATTAGTAAAAGTATTGATGGTAATAATATTCTTAATCTCATTCGTTTTATCTCCATACTAAATATAAAAATTAGTAATACTAGGGTTAAGCCAAATAGATTTCGCCAAGAGAAAGCAGAAAGATATGATCCATATTCATTCATATCGCTATAGATTCCTTTGAATGGTAATTGAATGCGAAGTAAAGGATGAATTAAAATTGATTTTCCTATTGAAGTTGCAGTAATAAGGATGAAAATAGATGATATTGTTAGACCAATATATTTGTTGTTAATCCATTTTTGAATGATACAAATAAATCCTGCACTTAAAATTAAAGGGAAACTAACAAAAACATAGATGCTAAAATAAGCTTTCCAATCAAAAATTACATAATCATACAAGAATTGGAAAAAGATACTTAGAAAAATCATTAACGTGCTTAGTGTTATAATAATTATTGAGAGTGAGAACCATTTTGAGAGAAGAATAGTGCTTTCGTATTGTGGAGTTGTATTTTCAATAAGGTGAAAATTGCTATTTCTGCTTCTCCAAATAATTTCGTGTGCATAGAAAAGAATGATTATTAATCCTGGAACAGGAAAACTATCAATAATAGTATTAGCCATTAATCCTGATGAAGCATATTTTTGAGGTAATCGAATTCCTTTTTCAATAGCTCCATAGATTTCCATTGAAACACTAAAAAGTAATCCAAAACAAATTAAAATAAAAGGTATGCTTTTGGTTATGTAGGTAAGGTCTAACCGTATTAATGATAAAAGTGTTTTTAGAGTGGTTTTTCTGTTGAAAACTGGAAAAATTGGGTTTAATCTAACACTACTAATTTTTTTAGAATCATTTATTTCTAACTTCTTTTTTCTTGCATTCTTTTCAGAAGTGGTAAATGAAAAAAGTTTAAAAGCTATAAATAAGAAAAGTATTGAAATGCCTAAAGTGCCTAGTCTGTTTACCAAAAATAAATCAGTTGGAAATAGTAAGTTGGTGTTTTTTTGAAGAATGGTGTAAGTATTTGTTTGCATAAAGAAACCAGAAAGTCCAAAAGGATCTAAAATAGCTGATGCTTTCATGGCTACTTCCGATTGTGGCATTGATTTAGCCATTAATGGAGAGCCAGAAAAGAGTAACATCACCATATATAAAATATAAATAAACAAACCTGAAATATAGGTCATTAATTTATTTTGAGATATCCAACTAATGCTACAAATTATTGCACTACAAAATAAAGTGTTAATAAAACCAAATAAAAAGAGAGGTAAAATATAAAATGACAAATATAAATTAGAATAATTTGATTCATTCAATTTTAATGATTGTCCAATTCCAAATCCTAATATGACAAGTGTTAGAAAGAAGAAACTTAATCCAAAAATTAGAATAAAGCGATTCCATAAATAGTTTATTTTAGTTATTGGAGTTGCATATAATATCAAGTTAAAATTGGCTTCTTTTTCTTTAAATAAAATTTGAGATGCTAAAAGTGTTGTGAAAAGAATACTTAAAAGACTAAGAAATCCTATCATATAAGCAATCGTATAGGACGAATTCTTATAAATATCTGGACTAAGTGAAATGGAAAATGTAGAGCCTGCAAGTATTCCTGTTCCAATTAGAAAAACTATTACTATGTAGAATCCTATTTTCTTAAAATAAGATTGTAACTCAAAATGTAATAAGGTATTCATACGATTATTTATTTTGATTTAGAATAGAAAAATAGACATCTTCAAGACTAGGATGTATCGATTCAAAACTCTCGTCAGGTTTGTTTTCCGCTTTTACATGAATAGTTGATTTGCCCATGTTTAATTGCTTTAAAACAATATCGTATTCTTGCTCATACTTACTAATCTCTTTTTTATCAATAGCTTTTTGCCATAATTTTCCATTTAAGGCATCTATAAAATCATTTGGTTTTCCTTGAGCGAGAACGGTTCCTTTTTCAATAATAGCCATTTGTGTACAAAGGTTTTTAACATCTTCTACTAAGTGAGTCGAAAGAATAATAATAATGTCTTCACCTATTTCATTTAGTAAATTATTGAAGCGATTTCGTTCTTCAGGATCAAGTCCAGCAGTGGGTTCATCAACAATAATAAGTTGCGGATTGCCTAATAAAGCTTGTGCAATGCCAAATCGTTGACGCATTCCTCCAGAAAAAGTATGCACTTCTTTATTTCGATGCAAAGTAAGATTTACTTTTTCTAATAAAGTACCTATTTGCTCTTTTCGTTCTTTCTTATTAGTTAATCCTTTTAAGATAGCAATGTGGTTTAATAAATCAGCAGCAGTAATTTTTGGATAAACTCCAAAATCTTGAGGTAAGAAACCTAATTGTTTTTTAATGAAAGAAGGGTTTTCGGTAATGTTAACATCGTTAAATAAAATAAAACCACTATCTGGACTTTGCAATCCTGCAAGGGTCTTCATTAAGGAAGATTTGCCAGCTCCATTTGGACCCAATAGACCAAACATTCCATTTGTAATATCTAGCGATATATCATTAATCGCTGTTACTCCATTTTTATACTTTTTTTGGAGATTTCTAATTTTTAAATTGTTCATTTTTTGATTGATTTTGATGATTTGTGTATTTCTTTTTGATTAAATTTTAAGCAAAAGAATTCCTGTCGACAATTGTTTTGTCGAAAAAAGAAACGATTTAAATGAGTTGTTATTCTGTTACAAATTCTAAAACATCACCTGGTTGACATTCTAAAGCTTTGCAAATAGCTTCTAATGTTTCAAAGCGAATACCTTTGGCTTTACCAGTTTTTAAAATGGATAAATTGGCTTGCGTTATTCCTAATTTTTCTGCCAATTCCTTACTTTGCATTTTGCGCTTAGCTAGCATAACATCTATGTTTACAATAATTGGCATATTTAAATAATTAAGTCTTGATCAGTTTGTAAATTTACTCCTTGCTGAAAAATAGAAGCTATAAAAAAGGCAAATATTCCAATAATGCAATGTGCAGCTATTATTGCAAAATAAGGATAATCTTCACCCGAATTGATACTTACAATAATGAAAAATAGTGGTGCTATTATAAGATTTATAATATAAAATCTTTTTAAATTTAAAACACCTTGATGGGTAAAAAGTTTTGTTTGTTTGAAAGTTTTAAATACGTTACTCAATAAATAAAAGAAAATACTATAAAAGGTAAGTATTGTAATCATTTCAGTAATATAGGAAAAGGTGTATTCGCTGCCTAAAATGAAATGCTTTTCGGTAAAAGGATAACAAACAGCAAAACGGTTATTCTCTAAAATTTTTAGAGAAGATAATTTAAAGATTGTTGACAAAGTAATATGAATAGTCGTAGCTAAATAAAAAATAGAAATTATTCTAACAAAATAGAATAAAAGAACAGAAATGATTCTAGTAGTTTTCATAAAACGAATAAATTATTACTGCAAATATATAAATAATTATTGTTTTACGATAAATAATTGTATATTTTTTGAGTTTGATTGACGATGTCTAGTAACTCAATTATACAATACCTTTATCTAAGAATATTTAAGTATAAATAGAAAATGCATAATTGTTTTTCAATTATGCATTATTATAAAATGTTCTATAGCATTATTTTATGGATTTGTAGACCAAAGTGAAGCTCCTTTCAGCATGGCTCTTCTTGGTAGCTTTAAACTTGCAACTATTAATTCGGCAAAATCTTCTGGTTGTAAAACCGTTTCTGTTGAATCTTTACTTGCTATTCCTAATTCAATAGACATATCTGAAGCAATGGTGCTTGGTGTTAAAGTGCAAACACGAATGTTATTTTTACGAACTTCTTTCATCAAAGCTTCAGACATTCCAATAACTGCAAATTTTGAAGCTGAATAAGCTGAAGTACTTGCATTTCCTATTAATCCAGCTGTTGAGGAAACATTAATAATATCACCTTGGTTCTTTTCTATCAAGAAAGGAAGAACTTCTTTGGTTACATAATACATTCCCATTACATTGGTTTGAATTATTTCAGCCCATTGATTTACTTCCATATCATTGAATGTACCAAAAGCTGCAATTCCAGCATTGTTTACTAGAATATCAACCGCACCAATAGTAGCAATAATTTTTTTAATTCCGTTTTTTACTTCTTCATAATTACCTACATCAAAAACTGCATAAGTAGCTTTTACACCCAATGCTTGTAATTCGCTAACTGTTTCTTGAAGTGTTTTTTCGTGTCGCCCAGTAATAGCTACATCAATTCCTTCTTTTGCAAAAGCTAGTGCAGTGGCTTTTCCTAATCCTCTACTTCCTCCAGTAATAATAGCTTTTTTGCCTTTTAAATATTCCATTTTAGTTTTTTTTGTTTGTAGTAAAGTTACATCTTTGCTATTAAATTGGACATTATAGGTCGTATATTTATATTAATTTTAGGTAAAATTTATTAGTAAACTAATATGAAGGCTGAAAATAAAATTAATATAGAATAAAGGTATTATTTATAGACTCAATTCCATTTGAATATTAGCTCTTGCATACTCATTTTCTTTCATTGGGACTTCCACAAAACCATATTTTAAATACAATTTCAATGCAGTTTCTAATCTTCTATTAGAAAGTAACATAATTTTGGTTGCCTTTTTTGATTTTGCAAATTCAATACAAGCATTCATAAGAAGATTGCTCAATTTTAAACCTTGAAATTTTTTGTCAACGGCTAGTTTAGCCAATTCAAAAGTAATGTCATCAACTCTTTGCATTGCTACTGTTCCAGCAATTTCTCCATTAACCAAACAAAAGAAGATTTCACCACCAGGTTGTAAAATATACGTTTCTAAATTTTCAAAAACTTCTTTATCGTGAGGTTCTACAACAAAGTATTCTTCAAGCCAAGTTGTATTTAGAGCGATAAAATTAGCCTTATATTCAGGTTGGTAAGAAATTATAATTGGATTCATTTTGATTTTTTGAGATTGCAAAATTAGAGAAAGTAGTATTATTTTATAGTTTATTTATAAATCTTTTAGATATAATATTACTAAATTTGTACTTTAATTTAAATAAACAAGACATGCAAGACGGAATTTACGCAAAGTTTACTACGCCTAAAGGTAGCATTTTAGTAAAATTAACGCACGATAAAACTCCAGGAACTGTTGGTAATTTTGTTGGATTGGCTGAAGGTCAATTAGAAAATACTGCAAAACCAATGGGAACTCCTTATTATAACGGTTTGAAATTTCATAGAGTTATTCCAGATTTTATGATTCAAGGTGGTTGTCCACAAGGAACTGGAATGGGTGATGCTGGTTATAAATTTGATGATGAATTTCATCCAGAATTAAAACATGATAGACCAGGAGTGTTGTCTATGGCAAATGCTGGTCCTGGCACAAATGGATCCCAATTTTTTATTACACATATTCCTACAGATTGGTTAGATGGGAAACATACTGTTTTTGGTCATGTTGTTGAAGGTCAAGAGGTAGTGGATGCAGTTGCTCAAGGTGATGCCATAGAATCTATAGAGATTGTTAGAGTAGGTGATGAAGCGAAAAACTGGAATGCTATTGAAGCATTTAGAACATTTGAAGGTTCTCGTGAAAAAAGATTAGCTGAACAAAAAAGACAAGCTGAAGAAGCTTTAGAGAAATTAGCTGCTGGTTTCCAAAAAACAGAAAGTGGTTTACGTTATCAAATTATTCAAAACGGAAATGGTAAACAAGCTGAAAAAGGAAAAAAAGTATCTGTTCACTATCAAGGAGCTTTAGAAAACGGACAAGTTTTTGATTCTTCTTACAAAAGAAAACAACCTATCGATTTCCAATTAGGAGTGGGTCAAGTTATTGAAGGTTGGGACGAAGGTATTTCTTTATTAAAAGTAGGAGACAAAGCACGTTTTGTAATTCCTTCTTATTTAGGATATGGTTCTCGTGGTGCTGGAGGTGTAATTCCACCAGATGCAACTTTAGTTTTTGATGTAGAATTAATGGATGTAAAATAGTGTTCAGTTTACAGTAATTCATGTTCAGTATTTGAAACGGATAAAAATAATTAAATGAATCCCGAAGTAATTTTTCGGGATTTTTTGTTTTATAAGGATTATAGATTATGTAGTGAATTCTCTATATTTGAACTATGTGTCACAAATAATAATTTAAAATTGAAATTATCGAACAATCAGAAATTATATATGAGCATTTTGAAAGATTTATTCCTGTAAATGCTAGTTTAAAAAAAGAGCTTTTAAATAGACTTGATTTTAAAAGTTTTAAAAAAGGAGAATTAGTTCATGATGCAAATAAGATATGTACCAAAAGTTATTTTATTCAAAAAGGGCTTTTAAGAACTTATTTTCTTAAGGATGGAAGAGAAATAAGTGAATATTTTTGTTGTGAAAATGAGTGGGTTAATTCGCCTAAGAGTTTTATGCAAAGACAATTAGATATTTATTCTATTGATGCTATTGAGGATACTAATGTGTTTTGCTTAGATGTAAATGATTTGGTTTTTTTATTTGAAAATTTTCCCGAAATGGAAAGATACGCACGATTATCTATGGGAACTGTGGTTGGACATTTAATTGAACGAATCACAAATCTCCGTTTTACCAATGCAAAAGAAAAATATTATCACTTTTGTAAGGTTTATCATGATATTCACCATCGAATTCCTTTAGGAATGATTGCAACGTATTTAGGAATTACCCAAGAAACATTAAGTAGAATTAGAAAGTAATTTTTTGATATAGATCAAATGTTTTCTTCATTTTAAAGTTCAATTTTGTAGAGTTAAATCAAAATAATTTAAAAAATGAAGAAATTCTTAAAATTGGTTATAATTCTTGCTTTATTTGTTGTTGGAATCTATTTTTTCTTAGAAAAGTATACACCTCCTTTAGATGAAAATTATGGAAAAGTTGAAGCTAAATTGTATTTAGGGAACTCAAATAATCAGCCGCTAGTTGTGGGTTTTGGTGGTTCTGAAGGGGGTAATGCATGGGATAGTCAGCATTGGAAACCTACTAGAGATGAGTTCTTGAAAAGAGGATATGCTTTTTTAGCAATTGGTTATTTTGGAACAAAAAACACTCCATCCAATTTAGACAGAATTTCACTTAATGCCATACATAATACTATTCTTAAAAATGCTAACAATCCTAAAATAGATAAAACAAAAATTGCAATAATTGGAGGTTCAAAAGGAGGAGAATTGGTTTTAAATTTGGCCAGCTTATATAAAGATATTTCTGCTGTTGTAGCAATAGTTCCTAGTAATGTTAGTTTTCCAGCTCATACTTTTATGAGCAATACGTCATCTTGGTGTCATAATGATAAAGAGCTGCCTTTTATTTTACCACCTTATGATATCATACCTTTTTTACTTTCAGGAGATCGTTTAGGTGCTTTTCAATTGATGTTAAATGAAACAGAAGCAGCAAAAAAAGCTCAAATTCCTATTGAAAACAGTAATGGAAATATACTGTTAATTTCTGCAACTAATGATGAAGAATGGCCTTCTACGGCAATGTCTGATAGTGTTATTAATCGATTAAAAGAAAATGATTTTAATAAATTTTATCAGCACATTCCTATTGAAGGAGGTCATACTGAGCCATTAAAACATTTTGACTTAGTATTCGATTTTTTAGATAAATACTTTAAATAACGGACAATAATCTATTTCAAAAAGTATATTTGAACTTTTTTGTTCTTAGAGAGAACTTTGTGAGCTTTATGGCAAAATCTATTGGTACAATTTTTGATTTTGTATTTTTGCCAATATTAATACGTTTATGAAACATTTATATTCTGTTCTCTTTTTTCTATTCTCTCTCATCACTTTTAGTCAAATTCAACATTGTGGTTACGATTTTACGTCTTATATAGTTGTAAATGTTCATGAAAACGGAATTAGTGAAAACCCAAAAGAGTTAAAAATTACGATCGTTACTGAGAATGGTGTAGAAGTCATTAATGTAAATAATATCTATAGTTGGAACAAAGGGAATGAGCCTATGGTTTTTACTCAGAATTATTTAGTAAGTAAAGAAGGAGAAAAGGAACGTTATTTTTTTCCGTATGCAAAAGACAATTATTTTATTTCAGTAGCTAATACTTTTCCAGCAGATAACTTTAGTATTAAAATAGAAGATACAAATGGAATTTACAAAACACAAACGATTCCATTGCAAAGTTTTAATTTGTATGTGTTGTGTTCCTCAGAAAATGAAAAGCAATCAAGGCAGTTTGGACCACGAACTAATCGACCAATCGAGGTTATTTTAGAGAGAAATTGATTGTATGATAAAAAATAAGGTCTTCTTACACGAGAAGACCTTATTTTTTATGATTAATTTTTTCCAAATAGTTTAGAAAAAAAGCCTTTGGATCCTACACAGTCTTTAATCCATTCCTCATAACTCATTCTCCTTTCTTCAAGAAAACCGATTAAGTATTTTTCACTTGCATCTATACCACTTACTTGCTCAATGTGTAATAATTTTTTATATAATGGTTCAATGTGCTTGCGTAATGCTTCTTCAGGCATTGCTTTTCTTTTAGCAATATAATTTGTAATTTCATTATTATTATCAAAAACAAGCTCGAAATCAGTAACCATCCAGTAATATCTTCCTGACTTAGCTAAATTTTTGACTACAGCATGAAAATTGTTGCCTTTTTTTAAATTTTCCCATAAAATTTTAAAAATTACTCTTGGCATGTCAGGATGTCTAATAACATTGTGGGGTTGTGAAATTAATTCATAATCTTCATATCCTGAAACTTCTACAAAAGTCTCGTTTGCATATTCAATCATGCCACGCTTATCAGTTTTACTTAAAACAGTTTTTCTTTTGTCCCAAGTAACTTCTCTGTCTATGGGTTTTGGTTTGGTAATTTGAATCATAAGGTTAAAGTGTTTTTTAAGGGCTAATAAATTATATAATGGGCTAAAATATACATAAATACATTATTTTCAAAAAAAGTATTATGAAAAAAAGACTATTTTTTAATATTTTTTTTCTTGTTAATATATTCATAATTTTATGCTACTTTTTTTGAAAATCTTTTAATTTTAATTTCAAGTTTGGTAAAATAATTAATTAAAGAAAAATGCCTCTGTAACTAAAAAATGAAAGTTTTGTTTAGTTTTTGGCTGAAAAAGTGAAAGAAATGTAACAAGCAAAACTCCAAATACTTATTCCAATTGGAAAATAACCATGTGTTTCTTCAAAAAAAGGAGTTTTTTTCAATAAAAAAGTAAGTGCTTAAAATATTACCAACAATTTTTGTTGGTAATTAAGTTAGTCATTAATTTTTCAAAGTTAAATTATTGGAAGCGAATAAATAATTTGCTTGTCAATTCAAATTTTTCAATTTGCAAGCGATACAAGTTGTTTTTAGCTAATTAATCCCTAAAAACTGTTGTTGAAAACTAATTATTAAAACACTACTTCCATTTAATACCACAACCTATGCTTGGTTTTTGTACTTCATTCAAATGTCTGTTGTAAATAATACTATCAATAGCATTTCTTAAATCACTTCCGCTTACAGGAATTCCGTTTCCTGGACGAGAATCGTCTAGTTGTCCTCTATAAACTAATAAATCTTCTGAATCAAATAGGTAAAAATCAGGTGTACATGCTGCTTGGTATGTTTTAGCTACATTTTGGCTTTCATCATATAAATAAGGAAAATCAATTTTGTTTTCAAGGGCAAAATCAGCCATTTTTTCTGGAGCATCTTGTGGATATTTTGCAACATCATTACTAGAAATAGCTACAATGCCAAGTCCTTGTACACGATAATCATTGGCAATCATTACAATTTCATCAATTACATGCAACACAAAAGGACAATGATTACAGATGAACATTACTAATGTTCCTTTTTGACCTTTACATTCGTTAAAATTAAAATTGGTATTAAAATTGGTTGCTGGTAATAAAAAATCAGTCGCTTTTGTACCTAATGGTAGCATATTGGAAGGAGTTTGTGCCATTATGAAATTAGAAATTACATGTTAGAGATTAGAAGAGTTTCTTCTGTTATTATTATACGTAAGATTTGCTAATTAGTTACAAAATAGTTAGTTTTATATAGCAATTAATATATTATGGACATGAAAACTTTAAGTGATTGGTTTGTAGAATATAGTGTTAGTCATCAGAATATAACAAATAAGAAAATTCATTATATCTGCGTGCCTTTGATTTTTTTTTCGGTTGTAGGTTTAGTTATGAGTATTCCAAATGATTCCTTGCAATTTTTGACTTCAACTCATCCTATAATAGCTAATTGGGCTTTTGTAGTTTTGCTTTTAGTTTTGTTGTTTTATTATAGATTATCGTTTTCAATGGGTTTAAAAATGACACTTTTTGCCGTTGTATGTTTATTGGGAAATTATTGGATAGGACAAAATCTTCCTTTGGCTTGGTTTTCTTTTTGCCTTTTTGCAGCAGGATGGATAGGGCAATTTTACGGACATAAGATTGAAGGAAAAAAACCTTCTTTTTTAAAAGATTTACAGTTTTTATTAATTGGCCCAGCATGGGTAATAAATTCAATTTTTAGTGGAAAATAGTATGATTACGTGGAGTGATTTTGAAAAAGTAGAAATAAGAGTAGGAACAATAATAACAGTTAATGAATTTCCAAAAGCAAGAAACCCAGCCTATCAATTGCAAATCGATTTTGGTAGTGAAATTGGCATCAAAAAGTCATCTGCTCAAATAACTACCCATTATAAATTAGAGGATTTAATTGGAAAACAAATTATTGCAGTAGTAAATTTTCCAAAGAAACAAATTGGTAATTTTATGAGTGAATGTTTAGTACTTGGTTTAGTAGGGAAAGAAAAGGATGTGGTTTTATTGTCGCCTGATTTTCCTGTTCCGAATGGTCTAAAAATGGCATAAAAAAAAGTCCGATAACAAATCGGACTTCTATTTTTTTAATAGAAAATGATTAAATATCATCAAAATCTATATTAGTAAAACTGTCTGTAGAAGAGATTTCTGAAGTTGATTCTGTATAAACTTCTTTTTTGAAATCTTTTTGGTGTCTTTCAGAAATAACTTCTTCTCCTTTTTGAGAGACAACAAATTCAGTCATTTCGTCTAAAATTTCTTTAAAAGCAACAAAATCTTCTTTATATAAATAGATTTTATGTTTTTTAAAGTGATAAGAACCATCTTCTTCTGTGAATTTTTTACTTTCAGTAATGGTAATGTAATAATCATCAGCTTTTGTAGCTCTTACATCGAAGAAATATGTTCTTCTTCCAGCTCTTAATACCTTAGAAAAGATATCTTCTTTTTCTAACATTTCATTTTCTCTCATAATCCAAACTGTCAATTTTTAGTTTTATCGTTTTCCAAAAGTCTAAAAAAAAAATGTATAAAGCAATAAATTATACAATTTCTTTTTCTGAGAGTTGTTTATTGTATAATTCTTTATAATAGCCTTCTTTATTTAATAATTGATTATGAGTGCCTTGTTGAATGATTTTTCCATCTTCTAAAATAATGATGAAATCGGCATTCTTCGCAGATGAAACTCTGTGACTTACAAGTATTGTAGTTTTATTTTTACAAAACTCCATTAGGTTATTAAGTATCGCTTCTTCAGTTTCAGTATCTACAGCACTTAAGCAATCGTCAAGCAATAAAATAGGTGCGTTTTTAATTAATGCTCTTGCTATAGAAACCCTTTGCTTTTGCCCACCAGAAAGCGTTATGCCTCGTTCTCCCAAAACTGTGTCATATTTATTGGTAAACCCTTCAATATTATGATGTACATATGCTTTTTTTGCAGCTTCGATAACTTCTATATCTGTTGCACTTTCATTACCAAATTTGATGTTGTTTTTTATAGAATCGGAAAACAAAAACGCATCTTGAGGAACTACTCCTATGTTGTTTCTTAAGTCGTCTAAATTAACTTTTTGAATTGGCTTTTCGTCAATTAAAATGCTTCCTGAAGTTACATCATATAATCTACTAATTAAAGATAATATAGATGATTTTCCTGATCCTGTTTTTCCTAAAATAGCTAATGTTTGTCCAGATTTTATATTGAAAGTAATGTTTTCCAATGCTTTAATGTTTGTATCTTCATAGATAAACGATACATTGTTAAAACTAATGTCTCCTTTTATTTCAGTATGCTCTTCAACTTGGTTAAAAATTTCGGGTTCAGTTTTTAAAAATTCGTTAATTCTTTTTTGTGAAGCTTCTGCTTCTTGAACTAATGAAGAAACCCAACCTAAAGAAGCTACTGGCCATGTAAGCATATTAATATATAAAATAAATTGTGCAATCACTCCAATGTCTGGAATTGTACCATTGATGTACATCATTCCGCCTACATATATAACAACTAAATTGCTAAAACCTATAAGAAGAATCATTAAAGGTCCAAATAACGAATTGGTTTTGGCTAAACTCATCGCTTTTTCATTACTGTCTTTGGTTAATTTTGAAAATTCATTCATTTTTTGTTCTTCAATGGCATAGGCTTTAATTACTCGAATACCAGAAAACATTTCTTGTGCAAATGAGGATAGTGTAGCTAAGTTTTGCTGAAATAAACCACTCTTCACATGAATTTTTGAACTTATTTTAAAAACACCATACGATAATAATGGTAATGGAATTAATGAATATAAAGTAAGCTTTGGAGAAATTAAAGCCATTTGAATGATTACTACTATGAATATGATTAAAGTATTTACAGAATACATAACCGAAGGACCAACATACATTCTTACTTTACTTACATCTTCACTTATACGGCTCATCAAATCACCAGTTCTGTTTTGTTTGTAAAACTTTTGACTCAATGCTTGATAATGCTTGTAAATTTCGTTTTTTAAATCAAATTCAATGTGTCTCGACATTACAATAAGTGTTTGTCGCATTAAAAAAGTTAAAAAACCACCAATTAAAGCAGCTATTAAAGTATAAATGAAATTATCTACTAATATACTGTAGGCTTCTTCCTTTGAAATCAAATTATTTTCGATGGCTCGTAAAGAATCACCAAAAAACTTTGGAACAAACAGCTTGAAAATTTGAGCAGCAATGGTAATGATAATACCTAGTAAAAATCGGTATTTGTATTTTGCAAAATATTTATTTAAATATTGTAATTCTTTCATTTATGATTTATAAGTTATATTGTTCTTTGCTAAAAAAGCAATAAATTATGATTTATTTTTATAAAAACAAATTTTTGAATTTGGCAACAAAAATTATCATATTACTAAAAATCACATAATATATTGAATTATTTTAAAATAATTCGTAATATTGTGTTCAATTATTGAATAATTTTCAACACATTAATCATATGTCAACAGAACTATTACAAGCTAAAGAGCTACATAAAGTTGATCCAGTTTTTGGTCAAGTTTCATTTGACGGACATGAGCAAGTTGTTTTTTGCCATGACAAAGATACAGGATTAAAAGCAATTATAGGAATTCATAATACAGTTTTAGGACCTGCTTTAGGAGGAACCAGAATGTGGAATTATTCTAACGAATGGGAAGCTTTAAATGATGTATTGCGTTTATCACGTGGTATGACTTTTAAAAATTCAATTTCTGGATTAAATCTAGGTGGTGGAAAAGCGGTTATCATAGGAGATGCAAAAACTCAGAAAACTCCAGAATTAATGAGACGTTTTGGACAGTTTGTAGATTCTTTATCTGGAAAATATATAACAGCAGAAGATGTTGGTATGGAAACCAAAGACATGGATACTGTAAGAGAAGTAACAAAATATGTTTCTGGAATTTCAGAAAGTAAAGGAGGTTCAGGAAACCCTTCACCTATTACTGCTTATGGTGTTTTTGTAGGTATTAAAGCAGCTGCAAAATATCAGTTTGGTTCTGATAATTTAGATGGAAAAAAAGTTTTAGTGCAAGGAATTGGTCATGTAGGTGAGGTTTTAGTAGATCATCTTACACAAGCAGGTGCAATTGTTACGATTTCTGATATAAATGAAGATCGTTTACACGAAGTAGGTTCAAAATATGGAGCAAAGATTTTTACAGGGGATGATTTGTATGGATCTGATGTAGATATTTATGCGCCTTGTGCTTTAGGAGCTACTATTAATGACGATACTATCGTTAGATTAAAAGCTAAAATTATTGCAGGAGCTGCAAATAATCAATTAGCAAATGAAGTAATTCACGGTCAAATTTTAAAAGAGAAGGGAATTTTATATGCACCAGATTTCTTAATTAATGCGGGTGGTGTAATTAATGTTTATTCTGAATTGGCTAATTTAACGAAAGCGCAAGTAATGGAAAAAACAGAGAATATTTATAATACATCTCTTGAGATTTTCGATTTTGCGGCTAAGAATAATATTACGACTCATCAAGCAGCATTGTCGATTGCTCAAAAAAGAATTGACGATAGAAAAAAAGAGTTAGAGAATAAATAATATTTAAATAATATTGTATTTTTGCAAAGCGAAAGAGTTTCTTTCGCTTTCTTAATTTTAAAAAGTTCTTAAATTAGTATGTTAAATAGAAGACATATACGCGTTAAAGTGATGCAAAGTATTTATGCTATGCACCAACATCAAGGTGAAAACCTAGATAGAGAGGAGAAATTCTTGTTTCAAAGCATTGATAATATGCATGATTTATATCTTTTAATGCTCTCTGCTCTTATAGAGATTCGAGAAAAAGAAGAAGAATATTTAGAATTGGCTTCAAAGAAACATTTAGCAACTAAAGAAGAGCGAAATCCAAGTAAAAAATTTGTGAAAAATAAGGTTTTAGAATTATTATCTAATAGTAATTCTATAAACAATGCTATCGAAGATAGAAAGATAACAAATTGGAAGCGTAATGATGATATCGTTTTATTTTTATTAGAAGCGATAAAGACTAGCAGTTTTTTTGAGGATTACATGGGAAATGGTACAGGTGATAATGATTTCAATGAAGATAGAGAATTTATTGCTACTCTGTTTACTGAAGTAATAGCTCCTAATGAAAAATTATATGATTATTTAGAAGAGCATAAATTAACTTGGTTAGATGATTTACCAACTGTAAATACTTTGATTTTAAAACAATTGAAACAATTAAAACCTCACAACGAAGATTTTTCTATTTCCAAATTGTATAAAGATATTGACGATAAAGATTATGTAAAAAGCTTATTTAGAAAAACAGTTTTAAACGAAACAGAATTAGCTAAAGAATATATCGATAAAACACCTAATTGGGATACAGAACGTATTGCAGAAATTGATACTATTATTTTAAAAATGGCAATTTGCGAATTGTTGAAATTTCCTTCAATACCAGTTAAAGTAACTATTAACGAATATTTAGAGATTGCAAAAGAGTATTCTACACCAAAAAGTAGTATTTTTATCAACGGAATTCTTGATAATTTAGTAAAAGATTTTCAAAAAGATAACCGTTTAACTAAAGCGGGAAGAGGATTATTATAAACAATTAAAATTTTTTTAGTTATGTTAAAAAAAACAGTAAGTCTATTAGTAGTATCATTATTATTATCAGTTACAGCTTGTAAAAACAATGAATCTGCCAAAATAACAGAAGAAGATATGAAAACCTTCGAATCTGAAAAAGTTATTGCTAATAGTGAAAGCGGAACAACACAGTCTACTGAATCTCAAACAGTTGATGCAAATCAAGCTACTAAACCTGTAGATGGTAAATATCCAAAAATTCAATTTAGTAAACTAGAGCATGATTTTGGAACAATTAAAGATGGAGATAAAGTTGAAACTGAATTTATGGTTAAAAATATTGGTGAAGCAGATTTGGTAATTTTAGATGCCAAAGGAAGTTGTGGTTGTACTGTTCCAAATCCACCTAAGGAACCAATTAAACCGGGTAGTTCTGCACCTATAAAAGTTTCTTTTGACTCTACAGGAAAAACAGGTCAGCAAAGTAAAACAGTTACTTTAACTACAAATACAGAAAACGGAAAAGAAAATTTCACTATTAAAGCAAATGTTCTCCCTAAAGAAGGTAGTGGAATAGCAAAATAAACTTAATAATAAATAATTAAAAAGATGAATCCAATAGTTATACAGGTATTAGCAATAATAGCAATTTTTTATTTTTTTATAATCTTGCCTGGACAAAGAAGAGTTAAAAAAGAAAAAGCTTTTGAATCAGGTTTGAAAGTAGGAGATAAAGTAATCACAAAATCAGGGATTCACGGTAAAGTTTCAGAATTATCTGATACTACAGTTGTTATTGAAACAATGGCTGGAAAAATTAAGATGGAAAAATCGGCTATTTCTTTAGAAATGAGTGCGAAATTATTAGAAAAAGAAAAAGAGAAAAAGTAATTTTTCTAATTTTCAATATGCTTATAAAAAAAATCCAAATTACTCAAAGGTAATTTGGATTTTTTTATGATCTAATTGATTTTTTATCTGTATTTGTCATTTAAACCTATATTTTCTAAAATCATAGGTTTAATTTTTTCTAAGCGAGAAAGTTTAGTTTTTTCTTGCTTTGCGGTTGCAATATATTCAATAAACTCATTTTGCTTGTATTTAGTAAATAAATTAAAGGCTTTTTCTAAATCGGGATTTGATTTTAATTCGGTTGCTAAAAGGTCAGAATGAAAAGTTTGTTTTTCTGGTTTTATAGCAAGTCCTTTTTCTTCAATTGAAATGGCTTCTTTACAATATTGTAAAATAATTTTTTCGTCTATTTCTTCTAGAGATTGAAAACGCATTTGTCGTAACGATTTGGTCTTTCCTTCTTGTGCATTAATTAATAATTTCTTTTCATCCTTTAGAAAAACACCATTGAAAAACCAAATCCCAAAATAGGATTTAAAACCACCAATTCCTATAATATTCTTTTTGTTAAAAGTATAAACTGGCGCACCCCATTTAACTGTTTCTGTCAAATTGGTTTTAGCAAGGATAGATTTTAAAAGTTCTAATTCTTTTTCCCATTGATTGGTTTTGTTCCAAGCGTTTTTTTCAGGCATAATTTAAAATATAAAAAAAGGAGAAATTTTACTTTCTCCTTACTGAATTATTTCTGAGCTGTTAACTCTGCAATTTTTACAATAACTTCTGTTGCTTTTACCATACTTTCTACAGGAACATATTCATATTTTCCATGAAAATTATGACCGCCTGCAAAAATATTTGGACAAGGTAATCCTTTATAAGATAATTGAGAACCATCTGTTCCACCACGAATAGGTTTTATAATTGGAGTAATGCCTATTTCTTTCATGGCTTTTTCTGCAATTTCTACAATATGGAAAACAGGTTCAACTTTTTCACGCATGTTGTAATATTGATCATTTACTTCTGCTATACAAATATCTTCACCAAACTGTTTTGCATATTCGTTATTGATTTTTGTTGCAATTGTATGAATTAATTCTTTCCTAGCTTCAAAAAGATCTTTATCATGATCGCGAATAATTAATTGTAAAACAGTTTCTTCTATACTTCCATTTAAATGATGCACATGGAAAAAGCCTTCATAATCGGAAGTTCTTTCTGGAATTTCATTATCTGGTAAAGCTGTTATAAATTCATTTGCTAAAAGCATAGAATTAATCATTTTTCCTTTGGCATAACCAGGATGTACACTTTTTCCTTTGAATGTAATTTTGGCTCCAGCCGCATTAAAATTTTCATATTCTAGTTCTCCTATTTGACTTCCATCCATTGTGTAAGCCCAATCACAACCAAATTTTTCTACATCAAATTTATGAGCGCCACGACCTATTTCTTCATCTGGTGTAAATCCAACTCTAATTTTTCCATGTTTAATTTCTGGATGTTGTACTAAATATTCCATTGCACTTACAATTTCTGTAATTCCAGCTTTATCATCTGCACCTAATAAAGTAGTTCCATCTGTTGTAATGATAGTTTGCCCTTTATACTGTAATAAATCCTCAAAGTAATTAGGAGATAAAATGATATTTTGTGCTGCATTTAGAACAATGTCTTTACCATTATAATTCTCTATGATTTGTGGTTTAACATTAGCTCCTGTAAAATCTGGTGTGGTATCAAAATGAGAGACAAATCCTATTGTTGGAACTTCATATTCAACATTGCTAGGTAAAGTAGCCATGATGTAAGCATTTTCGTCAATAGTAACTTCTTGCATTCCTATTGCTTTTAGTTCTTCTACTAATTTATTTGCCAAATCCCATTGTTTTGCTGTACTAGGAGTAGTGTCTGAATTTGGATCTGATTCTGTATCTATAGTTACATAGCTTATAAAACGATCTATAATATGTTGCATTTTATTTTATTTTTGGTAAATATACTTCTTTACAATTTTTTATTCAATAAGACCAGCTCTTTTTAACAAAGCTTCTGGTTTTGGTTCTTGTCCTCTAAATTTTTTATATAACGTCATTGGGTGTTCGGTTCCTCCTTTAGACAATATATTTTCTTTGAATTTTGTTGCTACTTCTTTATTGAAAATGCCATTTTCTTGGAAGTATGTAAATGCATCAGCATCTAATACTTCAGCCCATTTATAACTGTAATAACCAGAAGAATAGCCACCTTGAAAAATATGAGAAAATGAGGTACTCATACAATTTTCAGCTACATCTGGATATAATTTTGTGTTTTCAAATGCATTTTCTTCAAAAGATTTTACATCTTTTATAGTTTGTACTTTTCCATGATATGCCATGTCTAATAAGCCAAAACTTAATTGTCTCATAGTAGCTATGCCTTCTAGGAAACTGGCACTTTCTTTTATTTTTTCTATATATTCTTGCGGAATAATTTCACCAGTTACATAATGTTTTGCAAATAACGCTAAGGCTTCAGGTTCATAACACCAGTTTTCCATTACTTGGCTTGGTAATTCTACAAAATCCCAATAAACTGATGTTCCTGATAAGCTAGGATAAGTAGTGTTTGCTAACATACCATGTAAACCATGACCAAATTCATGAAATAATGTAGTTACTTCATTAAAAGTAAGTAAAGAAGGCTTTGTAGGAGTAGGAGGTGTAAAGTTACATACATTTGAAATATGAGGTCTTTCATTAATGCCATCTTTAATCCATTGTGATTTGTATGATGTCATCCAAGCTCCATTTCGTTTGCCTTTTCTAGGAAAAAAATCTGTGTAGAATATTGAAACTAAATTACCTTCAAAATCCAATACTTCAAATGTTTGAACATCTTCATGATATTTATCGATGTCAAAAACTTCTTTAAAGGTAATGCCATATAATTTTTCAGCAATGGTAAAAGCTCCTTTTAATACGTTTTCTAATTTGAAATAAGGTTTTAATTTTTCATCATCAAGATTGAATAATTTTTGTTTTAATTTTTCAGAATAATAAGCTCCATCCCATTTTTCTAATTGGTTAATACCATCTAATTCTTTAGCAAAAACAGTTAATTCTGCAAATTCTTTTTCGGCTGCTGGTTTTGCTTTATCTAATAAATCATTCAAAAAAGTAATTACTTTTTCAGGGTTTTGTGCCATTCTTTCTTCTAAAACAAAATGAGCATGAGTTGGGTAACCTAAAAGAGTTGCTCTTTCGTGACGTAAACGCACAATTTCTTTTACATTATTTTGATTGTCGAACTGATTGTTTTGAAATGCTTTTTTGCCCGCAGCAATACTTATTTCTTTTCTTAGTGCTCTATTTTCAACATAAGTTACAAAAGGTAAATAGCTTGGAAAATCGAGAGTAAAAACCCAACCTTCTAATTCTTTTGATTTTGCTAATGAAGCTGCAGCTTCTTTTGCTCCTTCTGGCAAACCTTTTAAATCTTCTTCATTTGTAATGTGAAGTTGGTAATTATTTGTTTCTGCTAATACATTCTCACCAAAGGTTAATTTTAGCTTTGCTAATTGTGTGTCGATTTCTCTTAATTTCTTTTTTTGTTCTTCATTTAATAAAGCACCATTTCTTACAAAACCTTTGTATTTTTTGTCTAATAATGTTTGTTGTTCAATTGAAAGTTCTAGGCTTTCCTTACTATCATAAACTGCTTTTACTTTTTTAAATAAGTCTTCATTAAGAGTTATGTCGTTACTAAATTCAGTTAGTAAAGGAGAAACTTCTTGAGCAATTTTTTGCATTTCTTCTGAAGTTTCAGCAGAATTTAAATTGAAAAAGATACTTGAAACACGATCTAACTGATTACCTGTAAAATCTAAAGCTTCGATTGTATTTTCAAAAGTTGGATTTTCGGTATTAATTATAATTTGGTTAATTTCCTCTTTAGATGATGCAATTAATTGGATAAAAGATTCTTTAAAATCCTTATTTTGAATTTTTGAGAAAGGAGCTGTTGTATATTTTGTATTAAATTTTTTTGTTAGAATAGTCATTTTTTATTTTTATTAACTTTTTTAAAATGTTGATTATCAGTATTTTGAAATTATTTTTACATTTTATTTATTTTTTTACCGACAAAGTGAGTGTTTTTTACGATAAAGTGAATATATTTGTATTAGAAAGTTATCGAAAAAGATACTCTTTTTGCCACCAAAACTGAATTTTTTTTATAGTTGTCACTTAATTGTGAAATAGATTTTTGTCCCGATGTTATTGTTTGCATCGGGATTTTTTTTATTCAAAAATAACGATTTCTACTTAAGAATTAAAAAAGGTTTCAAATTTCCATATCACTCCTTTTGTTGTTAATCCAGCACTTTTTTTAGTAATTGATATTAAAAAAGTATCATCAAATTGTAAGAATTTTACTTTTAAAAATATGATTTTTTATTTTTTTTATAAAATATTTTACATTTACCGACAAAATGTTTGCTTTATTCGATTAAGTGATTATATTTGTACCAGCAAAAATGTTGAAATAAAACCTTTTTGTCCCTGAAATAGAATTTTTTTTATAGTTGTCACTTAATTGTGAATAGATTTTTATCCCGATGTTATTGTTTGCATCGGGATTTTTTTATTTTAAATTTTCCGAAGCCTTTAAAACGGCTTGTTTTAAGCTTTCTTTATAAGATATGATAGTTTCTAAGATTTTTTTATCATTACTGCCAATGATTTGTGCGGCTAAAATACCTGCGTTTTTTGCTCCATTTAAAGCAACAGTGGCAACAGGAACACCACCAGGCATTTGTAAAATAGATAAAACAGAATCCCAACCGTCAATAGAATTACTTGATTTTACAGGAACACCTATTACTGGAAGTGGAGACATAGAAGCTACCATACCTGGTAAATGAGCTGCTCCACCAGCACCAGCTATTATTACAGAAATACCACGGTTGTGAGCATTTTGACTAAAATCGAATAATTTTTCTGGTGTTCTGTGTGCAGAAACTATATCTACTTCGGTTTCAATATTGAATTCTTTTAATATGTCGATAGCATCTTGCATTACAGACATATCAGAGATACTTCCCATTATGATGGCTACTTTACTCATTTTGTTTTTAGTTTAATGTTGTTGTGTATTATGGTTTAATTTTGTTGAAAAGGTTTACAAGTTTAAAGTTGTGTTTGACTTGGAAATATAAGAAAACAATTATCCATAAAAATAAAATATTGTATATGAAATTATATATGAATGAACTATTTTGTAAATCATTTTCATCTAATAACCTTGATATAATAAAATTTATCAGATAAAAAGTGAAAACTGCCTAAAAGTAGAAAAAGAAATAAGTTCAGCATGACAAACTGCAAATTGCTACTGAACACTAATCACTCTAATACTATTTTTCACTTCTTCAGCAATTTTTCGAGCTTCAGTCATATCTTCATTTACAATTGTAACATGTCCCATTTTTCGAAATGGTCTTGTTTCTCTTTTTCCATAAATATGAGGTGTTACTCCATCAATTGCCATAATCTTGTCTATATTTTTATAGTAAACTTGTCCAGTATAACCTTCTTCTCCAACAAGATTCACCATTATTCCAGCTACTTTACTATCTGTATTTCCTAATGGAAGGTTTAAAATGGCTCTCAAATGATTTTCAAATTGTGAAGTATAGCTTGCTTCAATACTATAATGACCTGAATTATGAGGTCTTGGCGCAACTTCATTTACTAAAACAACATCGTTTCCTTTAGAATCTTCAGAATGAAACATTTCAACAGCCAGCAAACCAACATGATTGAAGGTTTCTGATACTTTTAAAGCTAATTCTTGTGCTTTTTTTGCAACTTTTTCATCAATTCGTGCTGGACAAATAACATATTCCACTTGGTTTGCTTCTGGATGAAACTCCATTTCAACAACAGGATACGTTTTTATTTCCCCTGAAAAACTTCTAGCAACAATAACAGCTAATTCGTTTTTAAAAGGAACTAAATCTTCAGCAATACATTCTACATCAGGTAATTTTATTAAATCTAAAGCAGAACGACATATTTTAACTCCATTTCCGTCGTAACCAAATTGTGTACTTTTCCATACAAATGGAAATTCTAATTCATCTTTGGCTAAACTATTTCTTAAATCATCTAGACCTACAAATCGTAAATGTTTTGAAGTAGGAATATTGTTTTTTACATACAAATCTTTTTGCTTTCCTTTGTTTTGAATTAAACGAAGTGTTTTTGGCGAAGGAAATATTGGTAAACCTTCTTCTTCTAATTTATCTAAAGCATCTAAATTTACATTTTCAATTTCAATAGTTAACAAATCAACTAATTTGCCAAATTGGTAAACAATATCAAAGTCCATTAAACTACCTCTATAAAAATTATTGCAACCAAATCGTGCTGGAGCTTCTTCACTTGGATCTAATACAAATGTTTGAATATCAAATTTTCGAGTATCTGCTAATAACATTTTGCCAAGTTGACCACCTCCAAGAATACCTAGTTTGAAATCTGAAGAAAAATAATTCATTGTTAAAAAAATTTATTTAAAAATTCGTCAGGAGTAAAAACACTTATTTTTGCTTTTTTATAATCTTTTATATCTCTAGTAATAATGCAATTCATAGTATGTATAGATTGAGCAGCAACAATTTGAATAGCATCTTCAAAATCTTTATGAGATGATTTTATACTTTTTCTTAAAATAGGTTCACTAATAGCAATAACCGATATTGTATCTAACAAATCATCTATAATGGAACGCAATTCTTTTTCCTCTTCCATAGTTTTTAATAGGGAATATAAAGTTGCTATGGAATGAGAAGTGGCATACATTCTAATTTTCTTTCTTTGGCAATAATCAAAAATTAAAATAGCTTCATTAGAAAAAGGTTTTCTATTAGTGATAATGTCAATTAATATAGTAGTGTCTAAAAAAATTTGCTTAAAAACCATGTTTTTCTTTATAATATTCTTCTTTGGCTTTGTTTTCGTTAAAATTTTCAGGAAGAGTAATTCTCCCAATCAATTTTCTTACTTTTGGATGAACATCCTTATCTGTTTTAGATTTTTTAGTCAAGTTTTTAAAGTAGGATTCTACTAGCTCAGATAAACTTGTACCTGTTTCTTTGGCATATATTTTTGCTTTTTCAATTACCTCTTTTTCGAGAGATAATGTAAGTTTAGTATTCATATACGTATGGTTTTCGCAAATTTACGTAAAAAAAATGTTTTTATTTATTCAGTTTTTTTAAAATTTCTCTAGCAACTGTTTTGTAAGCAGCAGAGTGCAAGCTATAATCCTGTGCTAAAATAATTTTTAGTTCATCTTTAATCCAAGGTTGGTTTTTACTAAAGTTATATAATGCTCTTATCGCATAAGCTTTAGTAGCTACTTTTTCATTTTTAATAAGCCAATCTAAACAAGTTTCCACTAGAATTTGTTCTTGTTTTTCAGATAATTTAATAAGCTTTGAATTGGATAAAAACATACAAATTTTTGAAATGGATCTTTTAGCGGAATCATTTTTATATTTAAAAGTTATATTTATGAAAATATCTAAATAGGGAATTATATATTTTAAGTCTTTTTCAAGAACAAGTTCTAATGACCAGCATGCTTTAAAATGATTTTTATTACTAATGTCAAAAGCTAAATGAAACAACTCTTCTAAATTCTCTGAATTTATTAAAGCGGATTCACAAATAAAATCTCTAGATTTTCTATGAGCTGTACTATTTTCTATTTGTGTGTAAAAAAATGATTTCATTCGCTAAAAATACAAAAAATGAAAAAAAATAATAATTATTAATATGCTAATCCTTTCTACTTTAGTAAATTTGTTGCTTATTTTTAAAATCAAACCTTGTGATTCAATTACACGATAAACATTTTGAACCTTTTATCTCTTCAGATGAAATAGATTTTGCGATTCAAAATATGGCAAAACAAATGGACGATGATTTTTTTGATGAAGTTCCAGTATTTATTGGAGTTTTAAATGGTTCGTTCAAAGTTGTTTCCGATTTAATGAAGTATTACAGAGGAATGTGTGAAGTGAGTTTTGTTAAATTAGCTTCTTACGAAGGCACACAATCTACTAATCAAGTAAAACAATTAATTGGTTTAAACGAAGATTTAGAAGGGAAAACAGTTGTAATTGTTGAAGATATAGTCGACACAGGAAATACAGTTGAAGAGTTAAAAGCTATTTTTAAAGAAAAGAAAGTAAAACACTTAAAGATTGCAACTTTATTTTTTAAACCTGACGCATATAAAAAGGATATTAAATTAGATTACGTAGGAATTCGTGTTCCTAATAAATTCATCGTTGGTTTTGGTTTAGACTATGATGGTTTAGGAAGAAATTTACCAGACGTTTATCAATTAGCAATAGAAAATTTAAACACACAAATGATTAATATAGTTTTATTCGGAAAGCCAGGAGCTGGAAAGGGAACTCAAGCTGATTTCTTAAAAGAAAAATACAATTTAGTACATCTTTCGACGGGAGATATTTTCAGGTATAATATCAAAAATGGTACTGAACTAGGGAAGTTAGCAAAAACTTATATGGATAAAGGAGATTTAGTTCCAGATGAGATTACCATTAAAATGTTGCAAAGTGAAGTAGATGAAAATCCTCAAGCAAAAGGCTTTTTATTTGATGGTTTCCCTAGAACAATTGCCCAAGCACAAGCTTTAGATACTTTTTTAAATTCAAAAAACCAAGAAATTACAGCAACAGTGGCTTTAGAAGCTGATGATGAAATTTTAGTACAACGCCTGTTAGAAAGAGGAAAAACATCAGGAAGACCAGACGATCAAGATGAAGAAAAAATCAGAAATCGTTATGTAGAATATAATCAAAAAACGGCACCATTAATGGATTATTACAAAGCACAAAATAAATTCAAAACCGTTAATGGAATTGGAAGCATTGCAGAAGTAACAGAAAGATTAAGCGAAGTTTTAGATCAATTATAATCTTAAGATCTGTAAATAATATAAATTTAGAACATTAGATTTTTTTTTCTGATATTTGCAAACTAAATTGGAGCTATTCCCGAAATTTGGGATTTATGCTCCTTTTTTATAAATTTAAATTATGGAGATTTTAATTATTCTTTTTTTAATTTTGTTAAATGGTGTTTTTTCGATGTCAGAAATTGCACTTATTTCTGCACGTAAAAATCGTTTAGAAACAGCCGCAAAAAAAGGAAATAAAAACGCAAAAATAGCTTTAGATCTAGCTAATTCTCCCAATACATTTTTATCGACTGTTCAGATAGGTATAACCCTAATTGGGATTTTAACGGGAATTTATTCTGGTGATAAGATTACATCAGATGTAAAAAATTATATTGCAAGTTTTGAAATACTAGAATCTTATGCTGATTCTATTGCTGTTGGAATAGTAGTAGTGATATTAACTTTTTTTTCTCTTGTTTTAGGAGAGCTTTTACCAAAGAGAATTGGGCTAAATTACCCAGAAGGAATTGCAAAAATAGTCGCAGTTCCAATGAAAATAATCTCTATAATTACTATGCCGTTTATTTGGTTATTAACAACTTCAACAGAGTTTTTGTTGAAATTATTAAAAATTAGGCCAACTGCAGACGGGAAAGTAACAGAAGAAGAGATAAAAGCTATCATTAAAGAAGGAACAGAAGGTGGTGAAGTCCAAGAAATTGAGCAAGATATAGTAGAACGTGTTTTTCATATTGGTGACAGAAAAGTAAATTCATTAATGACACATAGAAACGCTGTTGTTTATTTGTCTTATGAAGATTCAATTGAAGAAATTAAATCAAAAGTTTTAAATGAACTTCATTCCATTTATCCAGTTTGTGCAGATAATTTAGATGATGTTGAAGGAATAGTATCTTTGAAAGAATTGTTTCTGAATTTCGAAAAAGGTAAATTTGATTTAAAAGAAATTTCATCTGAACCAGTTTATTTTATCGAACATACAACCGCATATAAAGCATTAGAGAGTTTTAAGAAATCAAAAATACATTATGCACTAGTTACTGACGAACATGGCGTTTTTCAAGGAATTATTACTTTGAATGATATTTTAGAAGCATTGGTAGGTAATGCAGCAGATTTTCATGAGCACGAGTTTAAATTAGTGCCAAATAATGATGGTTCTTGGCTAGTAGATGGGCATTATTCACTTCACGATTTCTTAACCTATTTTGATATGGATGAATTAATTGGTGATTATGAAGTTACAACTGTAAGCGGATTAATTATAACAGAATTAGGTATAATCCCTAAAGTTGGACAAAAATTAGTTTGGAACAAATTAGAATTTGAAGTAGTTCTTATGAATGGAGTTAAGATAAGTAAAATTTTAATTAAAAATTTGAAAGAATAATATTTAGTACAATAAGGTTATTGATTAATAATCAGTTAAATGGTTATAATTTGTAACATCACAATAATAACTGTAAGAAGAAGTGTTTTTTAATTATTAGGACATAAATTACAGAAAACTTATAAAAAAATGACTGAAGGAAATTTCGTAGATTATGTGAAAATATATTTAGCTTCTGGAAAAGGAGGTAAAGGTTCTACACATTTACATAGAGAAAAATTTATTGAAAAAGGTGGTCCAGATGGAGGAGATGGTGGCCGTGGAGGACATGTTATTCTAGTAGGTAATAAAGGACTATGGACATTATTTCACTTAAAATTCTTAAGACATGTAAAAGCAGGTCATGGAGGAGATGGAGGAAGTTCAAGAAGTACAGGTGCTGATGGAGAAGATAAAATTATAGAAGTGCCTTTAGGAACGGTTGTAAAAGATAAAGAAACTGGAGAAGTGCTTTTTGAAATAACAGAGCATGGAGAATCAAGAGTTATAGCAAAAGGAGGAAAAGGAGGGTTAGGAAACTGGCACTTTAGAAGCTCTACAAATCAAACACCACGTTATTCACAACCAGGAATGCCAAGTGAAGAACTTGATATTATTTTAGAATTAAAAGTTCTAGCAGATGTTGGTTTAGTAGGTTTTCCCAATGCAGGAAAATCAACACTTTTGTCTGTATTAACATCTGCAAAACCTAAAATTGCGGATTATCCATTTACTACTTTAAAGCCTAATTTAGGAATTGTAGCTTACAGAGATTTCCAATCTTTTGTAATTGCTGATATTCCAGGTATTATAGAAGGAGCAGCTGAGGGAAAAGGATTAGGTCATTATTTTTTAAGACATATAGAACGTAATTCTACGCTCTTGTTTCTTGTTCCTGCGGATGCAGAAGATATTAAGAAAGAATATGAAATTTTATTAGATGAGTTAAGACGATACAATCCTGAAATGTTAGATAAAGATAGACTAATAGTTGTTTCTAAAGCAGATATGTTAGATGAGGAATTGCAAGCTGAAATGAAAATACAATTAGATAAAGAATTTAAAGGTATTGATTATATGTTTATTTCTTCTGTTGCTCAACAAGGGTTACAGGAGCTCAAAGATAAATTGTGGAAAATGTTGAATACAGATTCGGAAGTTAAAAACTAAGTATAAAAAAAGGAACGCATTGCGTTCCTTTTTTTATACTTTTATAAGATGATTAATCTAAATTAGGAATACGTAACACTTGTCCGGGATAAATTTTATCTGGATGATCTAGCATGGGTTTATTAGCTTCAAAAATGACATTAAATTTATTGGCATCTCCATAGTATTTTTTAGCAATTTTAGATAACCATTCCCCTTTTTCAACTGTATGAAATTGAGCTTCTGGTTTTGGTTCAATAACAGTCATTTGATTGTCTACAGTATCTACATCTTCAACGTTTCCAATAGCTAAAACAATTTTTTCAGCATCTTCTTGTTGGTCAACATCACCTTCTACAATAACATCATCTCCTTTAAGGCTAATTTTAATGGTTTTGTATTTTAAACCAAGAGATTTTACATGTTCAAGTAAAGCACTTGCTTTTAATACTGCTTTTTCTTCAACTGGAGCTTCTTCTTCTTTTTTACCAAATAATTTAGCACCAGCATTTTTTACAAATGAAAATAATCCCATAATTTGTTTGTTTTATATGTTAATACTCAAATATAGGAAAAATTTAGGCTATTTTTTGTTTGTTAAAATTATTATTTTGTAACCTTTATTATACTATTTTTTGAATTGGCTGAAAATTCAGGTGCATACATGCTTTGCAATGTAGAAACACCATCGTTGAAACTTCCTGAGTTATTAATGCGAATATCATATTCTAAAATATAAGTCCCTTTATCTATTTTATCAAAGAAAAAATGAGTTGCAACATCTTTCGTGCTTTTATAATAATATAAGTTATCTTTACTTTCATGTTTCGAAATAACATCTAAAGGTTCAAAGCAAGAAGCTCTTAAATCTTTTAAATGTACAAATTCTAAGTCCTCTATTGCTTTTATAGTTAAACGAATGGTAATAATATCACCAACCTTCAAATCTTCTTTTTCTATAGCTTTTAAAATAGTTCCAATTCCAGTTTTATCTTTTTTAAATACTTCTTTTTTAATGTTTAAGACGGCATTTGTACTTTCTTTTATGTTTTCCAAATTCTCAAAATATTGCCAATAGATACCTCCATAACTAGGAACATCCGAATTGTTTTCAATACTGATGTTTGCCATATCTTTTGAAATTTCATCCACTTTCCAATTGATCTTTATATAACCGCTTTCTACTTCTTTTTCGTTGGAAGCCAATTTGTCACTCAATATCTTTTCATTGCCAATTTTAAATTTGGTTTTATCCTTAACAGAAGTCCAGTCGTTTCCTCGAAGTAAAATAGCATAAATGGCTTCCGTTGTAGCTTTTGTGGTTGCCCAATTCTTATTCTGTTTGTTTTTAAGCAACCAAACTTCCATTAAGTCAATCGATTTTGTGTCTTTGGTAACTTCGTTAAAAGCTTCAATCAATAAAGCTTGTGTTTCTATTGGTGATTGGTACCAATGCCAACTTTTAGTATTTGCAATCCAATACATGCCTAAATCTTCATTTAAAGAGGCTGTTTCTTTTAAATGGGTTATCATTTTTTTTGCCATTTCGGTGTCTCCAAAACGATTAAAAACTAGAGCTAATTGTGCTTTTTGAAATAAAGAATAGGTCAACCAATTTTGTTTCACTTCTTTTAATTGCAATTGCAACAACGAATCTAATTTTACTGAAATAGGATATTCTGTTAAATAAAAACTTCTCATATATAAATAGTGAATGTCGTTGTAAGAATAGTTTCTAAAAAAAGTTTTATTATCTACATGTTGTGAAATGAATTTTTGATCTAAATAAGGAATTCCTTTACTTACAATTGTTTTATATTTTGTATTGTCATTTGGAAATAAAGTATTCAAATGTCCAATTCCGGCTAAAATATGTTGGGTAATAAATGGGTTTTCATTACCACCATCAAACCAGGGAAAACCACCAGAAGGTAATAATTTAGCTTCTAGTTTTTCTAAAGTTTGCTCTTGTTTGTTTTTTAATGTTGCCAAATCAAATAAATAAGCCAATTGTTTATTCTTTTCGCCTTCATTTTCTGAATCGAAAAACCAAGGTGTTTCTGCTAATAAAATTGATTTTAATTCTTCATTTATTTCTAATTTGTTTTTAGGTGTTTTTTCATTTTTATAAGATTCAAACAAGTTTGCGATTTTTGGATTTTTGGTTACAATTTCACTAGCAATGGTGTTTGCATAATAACGAGCAAAGGTTTGTTCGGCACATTCATGTTCGTATTCCATTAAATAAGGTAAAGATTGAATGGCAAACCAAATAGGGTTTGTTGTATATTCTAAAGTAAAACTATGATTTTGTAAAGCACTTGAAGTGTTGTTTTTTAGATTTTCAAATACATATTCCTTCTTACTATTTTCTCTTACCCAAAGCGGAATACTTTCGGTAATTAAAATTTTATTGCTCAGAACCGGTAAAATATTTTCTTCTCCATCTGAAAAAACACCGGATTTGGCTACAATTTTATATTGTAATCCTTGTAGGTTTTCAGGAATGGCAATTGTCCATGAAACGGAAACGCTTTCTTTTGGTTTACAAATAAAATCTTTTCTGTTCTTTTGGTTGAATGCAATACTATCAATGGCTTTTCCATTTGTAGCATCAAATAAAAGAAGCATGGCAATACCTGATTTTGTTTCATTGGTCATGTTTACCACTTTTGTAGTAATGGTAAGGGTGTCTTTTTCTCTTACAAATCTTGGTAAATTTGGCATGACCATAATGTCTTTTTGAGAAACAATATCGTTTTGGAAATAACCAGTTTCAAAGTTTTTATTATGACCTAACAAACGCAATTTCCATCTTGTTAAAGATTCAGGAGAAGTGAAAGAAAAGTTTATTTTGCCTTCTTTATCTGTTTGTAATTGTGGGAAAAAGAAAGCGGTTTCATTAAAATTAGTTCTTGTTTTGACTTGGACAATTTCTTTTAGTGCTTTTTTTGTAGTTATGATGATAGCACCTCCAGAAGCTCTTGAACCATATAAAGCAGTTGCAGAAGCATCTTTTAAAACTGAAAAACTTTCAATGTCGCCAACAGTGAGTTTTTTAAAATCTTCTATACTCATAGGAACTCCATCTACTATAATTAAAGCTTCGTTATTTCCTGAAACGGAACTTGTGCCTCTGATTCTAATAGATGCTGCACTTCCTGGTTGACCTGAGTCAACTGAAATTTGTAAGCCAGCTACTTGTCCTTGAAGTGCTTGTAATAAGGGGACGTCATCAGCATAAGAGCTTTCTATAACAGTAGTTGTTGAATAGCTTAAAGATTTGCTCTCTTTTTTAATTCCATAAGCTGTTACAACTACTTCTTCCAATCTATGTGCATCTTCTTTCATCATAATGGTTATATTTTCATTCTTTCCTTTTGAAGTGTAATATGAATCAACCATACTTACATATGAAAAAGTTAAAATTTCATTTGCCTCTGCTTTAATACTAAAATTACCATCAAAATCGGTTTGTGTACCTCTTTTTGTGCCTTGAACTTGAATGGACACACTAGGTAATGGTAGACCATTTTCGTCTAAAATAGTACCAGTTAGCATTTTTGCATTTTTAGGTATTTCTACTAAAGGCTCAATTGTTTTGATATATTTGTCTTTTACATATTTGTTGTCAGCATCATTGAAATTAAATCCAAACCAATTGAGTTCTGGATTCTTTATATAATAGTTGTAATATCTTGTACTTTGATCAAATTTATTAAAATGGATATTTTGTACATTATACTCATAATAGGACGGGTAATTTGGATAATTGTAATTGGTGTTAAATCGTAAATCACTGTCCCAGTTTTCTTTTTTAAATTGATCTAAAGAACTATCGTACATACTAGCCAAAATTTCAGTTGTTAATTGTTGGTTCACAATTTTAAACGACCAGTTTTCTTTACTTCCTGGTTCTATTTTGTTGCGAAGACTAATAATCTCAAATTCTAATTTTTTGATTATTTCTTCTTTTGAAATAGTATAGTTTCTGTCAAAATAGTCATTATCATGGCGAGTTGAAAAATGAAAATGGAAGTTTTCTTTTGAAGCAGTATCTTTTTTAATTTTTAAGGAAGCAATGCCATTTTTAAGTTGGACAACAATTTCTTTATTCAATTCTTTTCCAATATAAAATCTAGAGAAAATACTTAAATCAGGAATAATAGATTGAAATTCAAATTCGAAATAATCACTTTTTACATCTGTGACATCTTTAAAAGTAAATAAAACCGATGCATCAAATATTTCTTGTTTTGATTTTAGTTCGAAATGATGAGTAGCTTCTATTTCATTTTTTTTACTATCAAGCGCTTTGGCAACCAATTTATAATTCCCTTTTTTAAATTCTTTTAAAAAATAAAGAGGAATTGTTTTTCCGTTTTTGGTGTCGAAAGAAATGGTTTTTATTAGTATTTCCTCAACTTTTGTTTCATTTGAATCATAAGGTTCATTTGGAAATAATTTTTTAAAAGTTGGTTCTGTTATAGTTTGAATTTCGGGAATTGAAAACTGCCTTTTTTTAAGGAATCGTTGTTTTTCAATATAATATACTTCTATTTCCCCTTTTGTATCAATGGCATAATCATTTAAGGTTGTTGCAGTAATAGTAAGCTGGTTTTCGTCTTCCTTATATAAAGTTGGATTTGTGGTAATGTTTAATTTTAGTGTTCGATTTCCAACGGTTACCTGTTTAGAGGCAGTTCTAGTTTCTCCATTCAAATCAATTATTTCTACATCGATAGTATAGTTGATTTCTCTAATGTCATTGTTAGCAATTAGGCTATCATTCGCAACCAACAAAATAGTGAAATTACCTTTTGCATCCGTTTCAATTGTTTCGTTGATGTCTTCTCTTTTTAGATTTTTATTGTATTTGTTAGTATATAATCTTTTGGAAATACTATAATTTACTTTGGCATTCGTAAGATTACTTCCTGCTAAAGTTTTGGCATTACCCATGATTTTTAAAGTATCACCTATAGTATAATTTTCTTTAATGGTTTCAAAAGTGACTTCAAAAGTAGGACGTTTGTATTCTTCTACTTGAAAATGGAATTCATTGTTATAATCTAAATCGACATTATCCCAAAATTTATGTTCGTTTTCCTTTTTATCATAATATTTCTTATCGTTTTCATAATTATCAGGTTCATCAATAGTGATGGTAAATTGACCTGTTAAAACATTTTTTGGAATATCAAATTCACCAGTAAACGAACCAAATTCATTGGTTTGTACTTCGTATTCTTTTAAAGTAGTGTAGTTTTCATCTTCAATAGTAACTAAAACGGTTACAAAAGGCACCACGCTTTTTACATCATCTTTATTTTGAATCATAATTCCTTTATAATATACTTTTTGTCCAGGTCTATAAATAGCTCTGTCAAAATAGACTTTGGCTTTGGCATCAAAATCTTCGTAATCATCTTCCTCTTTACTACTTTCATATAACCAACCTTTATTGTAAAGACCAATTAAAGTGTCTTTATTCTGAATAAAAAACACATTTGAAACAGTTGCTATGTTCTTTGTATATTTTTTTTTCTTAAAGCTTACTTTTCCTAAAGCATCAGTTAGCTGGGTTGCTTCATTGTTTTTGATGACTATGTTTTGAAGTGGTTTTCCTGTCTTTCTATCTGAAGCATAGAAATAATCGTATTTATTATCTGCATCTTGAATAAAAGCAATGTTAGAAACAGTTATAGTTTCGTATTCAAAATTACTTTCTTGTAAAGAATTATTATTGGGTTGAAAAACTAAAAGATACTCACCAATTGGCATTTTTTCTAGTAAAATTTCTGTACTGTATTCAAAGTAATCTTTTTTATTTGGAAGTATGCTGCGAAATGAATTTATCGCTTCTTTTTTATTGATAATATTACGAACAATAGAATCCGATTCTTTAGTGTAATTTTTTAATACATTTAAGTTTTTAGGAATTTTGTAATAATGGATGGTTAATGTGTCAATGTTTTTATAAGTAACAAAAGCTCTACTGTTTTCATTCTCATAAAGTGTTTTCTTAATTTGAATATTTAATGTTTTTCTTAAAATATTATTTTTTATTGTTTCAGCTGCTGCCAATGCATTATTGTTATTTCTATATTGTAGAACAGAATCACAAAGTGCTAATACTTCCTTATAATAGTTTTTTTCAGAATTCTTTTGAGCAATAGAGTAATAGTAATTTGCTCTGTCAACTCTTACTTGTTGTTTTAGATGCTTATTTAAAGTTTGCTTTTCTAAAGCTTTTATTTCCTTTATGTAAACTGTACTGTTTTTGAAAATGGAATGAATGTAATTCAGTCTGTTTAAGTGAGCTTCATCTGTTTTGTCTTTATCTTTAGTATTATAGAAGTTTTCGTATTCTTGTAATAATTGTATTATTTTTTTAAAATTATCATCATTAATAATTTCAGTTGATGCGTTTAAAAAAGTGGTTGAATTAGCATATAATTTTTCAACAAAATAATCATTAGTAGCAGTAGCTTTAATTTCCCAAGTATTGGTTTTGTCTTTGCGATATTTTAAAACTTCGTTCCATAAAAAATCATATAACGTATAATTTTTGGCATCAACATCAGGTGAAATAACAAAAATATCTTTGTAATTGGTTATGTTTTGTTGTTGCAGAGCACTTTTGTTTTTTAGTGTGTTTTCAAATGCTTTTTCTATTTCAGTTTCAAATTTTGGTAAAGACCAAAAAAGAAAATTACTTTCGTCTTCATTTTCAATGGAAGTTCTCTGATTGATTTTATATCTATTTTGGGCTATATATTTTACTAAAAGCGTTGCGTAAGTATAATTTAAAATGGCTCTTGACGTTGTATTTGCTTCTTTAATTTCATTCGTTAAGTTTGCGATTATTTTTGATTGAGCTTCTTCTTCAAGTGCTTGAGTAAACTTAGAGACATAGAAAAAACATTTTATAATTTCAGTTTCATCTTCTTTTCTTTTGGCTTTTTTATAAATATTTTGTACGATTTCATATGCGGAACGTGTTTTTCCATCAAGCTCGTATTGATACACTTCTTGCCATTCTTTGTTATAATTAGATTGTGATAGAATAGTTGAGCTTGTTAAAAAAAACAAAAGGATAAAATAATTCTTCATATAATGGGTTTTCTAATATAGAGTGATAAAAAACATAAAAGGTTGGATTTGATTTTTAAAAAAACCTTTGCCTAAGATAAATATTTTTTTCATTCTGTTTTAATCATTGTATTTTCTTAATTTTGAGCAATAAATTTTATTATGTATAAAATCATTTTGTTTTTTTTACCAATTTTTGTTTTCTCTCAAACTAACTTTGAAAAAGGAGAGAAACTATTCAATCAAAAAAAATATAGTGAAGCTAATGTGTATTTTGAAGATTGTTTAAAGTCTAATAAAAATGATTATAAAACTATTGAATATCTTGGAGATATTGCAGGATATTATAAAAATTGGGATGAAGCTATAGAAAGGTATAAACTTCTAAAAGAAAAATTTCCCAAAAACGCGAACTATCATTATAAATATGGTGGTGCAATGGGAATGAAAGCTAAAGAAAGTAATAAGTTTAAAGCATTAGGAATGATTGATGAAATTGAAGAATCATTTAAAACAGCTGCAAAATTAGATACTAAACATATTGATACACGCTGGGCTTTAGTAATTTTATATCTAGAATTACCCGCAATAATAGGTGGAAGTGAAAAAAAATCTCAAAAATACGCTGATGAACTGATGAACATTTCAAAAATTGATGGTGTAATGGCAAAAGGGCACATAGATGAATATTTTGAACGTTACAATTCTGCGGAAAAATATTTTTTACAAAGTGTTAGTTTAACACACTCAGCTACAGCTTATAAAAGATTAATTAATTTGTATAATAAAATGAAACTTTTTCAAAAAGCAAAAGTAGCTCAAGAGGAATCAGATAAATACAATAAAGAGTAAATAACAAATAATAATCTCAAATCCAATCAATGAAAATTTGGAATTTAGATTTTAAAATATTGGAATTTTAAATGAATACACATTTCATAGCAATAGGAGGTGCAGCTATGCACAATTTAGCATTAGCATTGCATAATAAAGGATATAATGTAACAGGTAGTGATGATGCTATTTATGAACCATCTAAATCAAGACTTGAGAAAAAAGGCTTATTGCCACTAGAAATGGGATGGTTTCCTGAAAAAATTACTTCAAATATAGATGCTATTATTCTTGGAATGCATGCCAAAGCCGATAATCCAGAATTATTAAAAGCTAAAGAGTTAGGATTGAAAATTTATTCTTATCCAGAATTTCTTTACGAGCAATCGAAAAATAAAACTAGAGTTGTTATTGGTGGATCACATGGAAAAACTACTATAACTTCAATGATTTTGCATGTAATGCACTTTCATAATATTGAAGTGGATTACATGGTAGGAGCACAATTAGAAGGGTTTGATACGATGGTTCATCTTACTGAAGATAATGATTTTATTGTTTTAGAAGGAGATGAATATTTGTCTTCACCAATAGATTTACGTCCAAAATTTCATTTGTACCAACCTAACATTGCTTTATTATCTGGAATTGCATGGGATCATATTAATGTGTTTCCAACATTTGATAATTATGTAGAACAATTTAGAATTTTTGCAAATCAAATTATTAAGGGTGGAATTTTAATTTACAATGAAGAAGATGAAACTGTAAAGCAAGTAGCTGAAGAAACAGAAAACCCAATTCGTAAAATAGCCTATCAAACACCAAGCTATATTGTTGAAAATGGAATGACTTTATTAGATACACCAGAAGGACCAATGCCAATTGAAGTTTTTGGAGCTCACAATCTAAATAATTTAGCTGGAGCCAAATGGGTTTGCCAATGTATGGGTGTGGATGAAGCTGAGTTTTACGAAGCGATTGGAAGTTTTAAAGGCGCAAGCAAGCGATTAGAAAAAATTGCAGAAAGCAACAATAAAGTTGCCTATAAAGATTTTGCTCATTCACCAAGTAAAGTGTCTGCAACAACTAAAGCAGTTAAAAATCAATATCCAGATAGAAAATTGATAGCTTGTTTAGAATTGCATACTTATAGTAGTTTAAATGCAGAATTTTTAACACAATATGAAGGAGCATTAGACAGTGCTGATGTAGCAGTTGTTTTTTATTCACCAGATGCAGTAAAAATTAAACAGCTAGAAGAGGTAACTTATGACCAAATTGCTCAATCTTTTAAACGAGACGACTTAATTATTTATACAAATCCAAGGGAGTTTAAAGACTTTTTGTTCTCTCAAAATTTTAATAATAGCGCTTTATTGTTAATGAGTTCAGGAAATTATGGAGGTTTGGATTTTGATGAAGTTAAAGATTTAGTCAATTAATTTATTTTTAATGTGTCGATTTAAAATGGCAAATAATCTATTACTTCTCAAACCTAAAATGGCCTACAATTGTATAATTAAATAAACAGTCTTCTAGCACTTGACCACCTCCTACATTATGAACGATCATAGGGCGTTTACCGTCATTAGATTTCAAATGAGTAATAATTCCTATATGGGGTAATTTATCACCTATCATCCAAGTAATTATCTCTCCAGTTTTATAATTGTTTGGATTTTGACTTACGGCTAGTTTTTCTCCTTTTCTAGTAAAAAAAATTTCAAGATTTGGTACACGTCTGTGGTCAATATTTTTATCGGTGGTTTTTAAACCCCAAGTTTTTGGATATTTAGAAAAATTGGACTTCATATCTTCATGAACCTCTTTTTGTAAATCGATTCCCAATTTTCGATAAGCGCGAATCACAACATCAGTGCAAACTCCTGTTTTTTCAGGAACATCACCATTTGGATATTTTATACCAACATAACTTGGAGTGTAGACGACTTCAGGGTCAATAATTGAAATCGCAGCATTAGATAGCTTTTCTGCAAATGTTTTTGGGTAAATTAATTCAGTTGTAATGTCTTTTTTTATTTCTTTAATTTCAACTATAGATTTTCTTTTTTCTTTATTCTCTTGGCAACCCAATGAATTGATAAGTAATGCTAAAAGTAAAATATATTTCATCTTCTATTTTTTAATAAATAACGGAAAAGTAATTAGTAAATTGTAAATTAAATATTTTGAAACTAATAAAAAAATAATTTAATTTGTTTTTTATAAACGCCAAAATAAACAATATATGTACACGCCAATTAATCAGTGGGCTGAAGATGATCGCCCACGTGAAAAATTTCTCCTTAAAGGTAAATCAACCTTATCAGATTCTGAATTACTTGCTATTTTAATCGGTTCAGGTTCTCGAAATGAAAGTGCCGTTCAATTATGTCAACGTATTTTAGCTTCTTCAAGCAATAATCTTAATCTACTTGGTAAACTTTCCATTACTCAATTAATGCAATTTAAAGGAATTGGTGAAGCCAAAGCAATTTCAATTGCGGCTGCTTTAGAACTTGGTAGAAGAAGAAGAGTAGAGGAAGTTGTTGAACTTGCAAAAATCACTTCAAGTAAAGCTGTTTTTGAATTGATGCAGCCTATTATTGGTGAATTGTCACATGAAGAATTTTGGGTAATATATCTTAATAATGCAAACAAGGTTATCTATAAATCGCAAATTAGTAAAGGAGGTCTAACTGGAACTGTTGTTGATTCTCGTGTTATTTTTAAATTAGCCTTTGAACATAATGCTACTTCAATTATTTTATCACACAATCATCCTTCTGGAAAATTACAGGCAAGTCAGGCTGATATTCAATTAACAAAAGCATTGCAACAGGCTGGAAAAAGTTTAGAGATTCAAGTTCTAGATCATATTATAGTTACAGAAAATGGCTATTTTAGTTTTGCAGATGAAGGAATGATGTAAATAAATTTGTTTACTAAGGACAATTGTCGTAAATTTACAGACAAATGACGTTATTATGACAAAGTTAGTTGCGAATTCAGATGTTAAGATAGATAAAGCTGTTAGAATGTATGTCTCTAAAGTGGGAAAGGAGTCTGATTTAACTGTGGTTGATAAAAATATTACTTATAAAAAATTCTTATCTAATAGAATGTTAATTGTACATTCTATTAGAAGAGGTTTGCCTTATGAATTATATGATTTAATTAAAGAACGCACTCCTTTTAATGAAGAAGATTGGGCTCAGTTTTTAGGTGTTTCTTTGCGAACATTACAGCGTAATAAGTCAAAAAAAGATTTTGTTTTTGATCCTATTCCTACAGAAAAGATTCTAGAATTAGCTGAAGTTACTTCGCTTGGAAAAGAAGTATTTGATTCCAAAGAACAATTTTACCTTTGGTTAAATACTCCTAATTTTGCCTTAGGAAATTTGCAACCTTTTGAGTTGTTAAAAGACTCATACGGAAAAGAAATGGTTATGAATGAGTTGAATAAAATTCAATACGGAATATTTGTGTAATGGAAGTATTTCGGTTAGCCAATAAAAAATATCCTATCGAACTTTCAGGAGTTGGTGCTTCTATTACAGGTGCAAGATGGAATTCTAAAGGAATAGAAGTGGTTTACACAGCTGAGAGTAGAGCGCTCGCTATGGCTGAAGTTGTAGTTCATGTTACTTTAGCAACTTTACCCAGTGGTTATGCTATGCTAACTATTTTTATTCCTGACGAAGTTGTTATAGAGATGGTAGATATAAAGAAATTACCACTCGGTTGGAATAGTTTTCCAGAACTTGTAGATACACAGAAAATAGGGGATGAGTTTCTTAGAAATAAAAAAAGTGCAGTTTTAAAAGTGCCTTCAGCAGTAGTTCAAGGTGATTATAATTATTTATTGAATCCTTTTCATGATGATTTTAAGAAAATTAAAATTATTCAACAAGATGATTTTCCTTTTGATAAGAGAATTTTCAAATAATTTTATCCACTACAATTAGAACATATTCCTGAAATCAAGAGTTGCATTTCTTCAATTTTGTATCCTTTTGGAAGTTTTATTTCTGGAGTTATTTTGTCCAAACAAATTGTTTTTCCACATTTTTTACAGGTGAAGTGGATATGATTGTGAGTGTGAATTTCTTCTTTATGATTGCAAGTTTTACATATAGCATATTGAATGCCTCCTTCAAGGTTAACAATTTTATGTAATTTTCCTTCGTCAACTAATCGATCTAATGCTCTATATATTGTAACTCTATCTATTTTTTCTTTAAAAAAATCTTGAAAATCTTTATGAGTTAGGGCTTCTTGCTTGTTTTCTAATAAATTTATTATTTCTTGTTTAGTTGTTGAATTTCTTTCTCTTTTTATTTTTTTATCCATTATATTATTTTTTATTATATATTTGCAACAATGTTGCGTTTAAATATTTTAAAAAATGAAAACTCAAATTTCAAAATCTCTTGACTATATAGGAATTTCAAGTGCCACTTTATGTCTAATACATTGTGTTCTTTTTCCTCTATTAGCAATTATTCCTGTAGGAATAAGTCATAATCATTGGATAGATTTATTGTTTGTAATGATTGGTTTGTATGCAGTTGTAAAAATACTAAAAACTAATGTTCAAAAATATATTAAAGCCATTTTATTGATTTCAATAAGTTCTATTTTTTTTAGTATAATTTATACAATCATAACTCACGAGCATACTATTATAATGTATTTGGCTGGAATTGGAATGATTCTAGGTCATGTATTGAATTTGAAAAAGCATAAACATTAGTGTTGTAAATTAATTTGGCTCTTTGTGGAGTTAATTGTTATTGTTTGGTTATTAATACGTTTTCATATAAACTACAAAGGCCAAATTTTTTTAAAACATTAAGAAATTCTTTCTTTTCAATTTGTTATCTTGCAGCTCATTAAAAACTAAGCATATCAAAAATGATAAGCACTAAAAACATTACATTCTCTTATAACAAAGATCAAATCTTTATTTTGCCTGATTTGCACTGTGATGCAGGAAATACAATCTTGATAACTGGTGATTCAGGAAAAGGAAAAACTACTTATTTGCATATTTTAGCAGGTTTGCTTCGTCCTTCAACGGGAACAATAGAGATTGATAAGACTAATATTGTAACTTTATCTGAAAGTAAAAATGATAAATTTAGAGGTCAGAATATTGGAATAGTTTTTCAAAAATCTCACTTTGTTAGCGCTTTGACAGTTTTAGAAAATTTAGAAATGGCAAGCTGGTTAGCAACAGGTAAGAAAAATTCGGCAAGAGCCAAAAAACTTTTGGAACAATTAGATATTATAAGTCAAAGTGATAAATTGCCTAATCAATTAAGCATTGGTCAACAACAACGTGTTTCTATTGCTCGTGCTTTAATGAATGAACCTAAAGTACTATTAGCTGATGAGCCTACTTCTAGTTTAGATGATAGAAATGCTGAAAAAGTAATTGAATTACTGACTTTTTTATCTAAAGAATACAAAGCAGCTTTAATTATAGTAACGCACGATAGTCGAATCAAAGAAAAATTTAGTAACCGAATAACCTTAGTGTAAAATGATAACAAAACTAGCATGGAGAAATATTTGGTTTAAGCCTTTAAATACCATTTTAAGTATTATTTTATTAACTTCAAGTGTAGCAATTATTACGGTTTTAGTGTTGCTGGAAAAACAATTTGAAGAGAAATTTAATAGTAATATTGATGGAGTAGATTTAGTGCTTGGAGCACAAGGAAGTCCGTTACAATTAATATTGTCTTCAGTTTATCAAGTAGATGCTCCTACAGGTAATATTAGTTATGATTCTGCAAAAGTTTGGATGCAGCATCCGTTTATTAAGAAGGCAATTCCTTTGGCATTTGGAGATAATTATAAAGGGTATAAAATTTTAGGAACAACACCTGATTATTTAGAGAAATATGGAGCTAAAATATCTAAAGGGAAAATATTCGAAAAGAACTTTGAAGTAGTAGTAGGTGGAGAAATGGCCCAAAAATTGAATTTAAAAGTAGGTGATGAATTTTTTGGTTCACATGGAGATGCTGCGGAAGGTGAAGTTCACGATCATTATTCCTATAAGATTGTTGGTATTGCTGAAGTGACAGGTAGAGTGATAGATAACCTTATTTTATGCACTATTCCAAGTGTTTGGCAAATGCATGGTAATCATGAAGAAGAAGAATTACATAATCCTGAGCATGGCGAAGAAGGTCATATACATGAAGATGGTGATGAACATTTTCAACATGAACACGATCATGATGAACATGCACATGAAGAAGAAGAAATGACTCTAGATGAAAAAGGAATGGAAATAACAGCCGTTTTGTTGCAATTTAGAAATAAAATGGGAATTGTTACTTGGCCGAGAATCATAGCACAAAATACTAAAATGCAAGTTGTTTCACCAGCTATAGAAGTTAATCGTCTAGTTTCAATGTTTGGAATAGGAATTGATGCATTACGTTATTTAGCTTATGGTATCATGCTAATTTCTGGGATTTCAATATTTATTGCTTTATTCAATACTTTAAAAGAACGTAAAAATGAATTTGCCTTATTAAGAGTAAATGGAGCAAAACGTTATCAACTTTTAACTTTAGTTATGATAGAAAGTTTATTGCTTTGTGTTGTTGGTTTTATTTTTGGCACAATTTTAGGAAGAATAGGATTAATGTTTATTTCAAGGTCAGCAGAAAAAGATTTTAAATTCAGTTTTAATCCATATGAATTTATTTGGGAAAAAGAAGGAGTTTTATTTTTATTAACCATCTTTGTGGGTGTTTTAGCAGCCTTAATTCCGGCCATAAAAGCATATCAATTAAATATTTCAAAAACATTAGCAAATGCATAATTATATTAAATTTTCAATAGCTTTATTAGTAGTAGTTTTTTTATTTAGTTTTGATAAAAAAGATGAAAATATTACTCTAAAAAATGACACAAACATTGTTTTAACAGACACTTTAACTTGGAGTTTATTAGGTAAGATAGATTATTTAAAAAAACCAGATAAAGTATATGGTGAAATTATGTTTCCTGTAATTAACCCAAAGTTAAAATCATTACAAGGTAAACAAGTTACTATTAGTGGTTTTATTATTCCAATAGATAATAAAAATTATGCAATTAGTAAAAATGTATTTGCAGCTTGTTTTTTCTGTGGAAAATCAGGACCAGAAACTTTAATGGGAATTAAATTTAAGGGAGAATTGCCAAAATTAAAAACGGATCAGTTTGTTACTTTAAAAGGCACATTTAGATATAATGATAGTGATGTGGAAGATTGGATTTATCACATAGAAAATACAGTTATTACAGCTGGAAATTAATTTGAAACCCATCTTTTTGGGCTTTTTTTAAACTTTTTTCGTAGTTAGTTTTCATCATTTTAATTTTCAATAAATGACTAAATGCCATTTTATTAAGTAATGTAGCTTTGATTGATTTCAAACCATAGAAGTATATAAAATGATTTTTAAAAATAAGAAACACCTTTTTTTCGATTTAGATCATACACTTTGGGATTTCGATAAGAATTCAGAAGTAGCATTTGATATTATTTTTAAGCAACATAATTTTAATTTTACAGTAACTGATTTTTTAGAGCATTATATTCCTAAAAATCAATATTATTGGTCACTTTATCAGGTAAATAAAATTTCACAAGAAGAACTTCGTTTTAAACGTTTAAATGATGTTTTTGATATTCTAGATGTTTCCATTTCTGAAGAAATAGTAAATCAAATTTCCAATGATTATATTGAACATTTGCCAAATAGCAATCATTTATTTGATGGAACAATTGAAATTTTAGAATACTTGCGACCTAAATATAATTTGCATATTGTTACAAATGGTTTTCATCATGTACAAGATAAAAAAATGAAAAATGCGAATATTTTTCATTACTTTAGTACTATAACTAATTCGGAGTTGGCTGGAGTAAAAAAGCCACATCCAAATATATTTGAATTTGCATTATCTTCAGCAAAGGCTAATAAAGAAGACAGTATAATGATAGGAGATAGTCTTGAAGCTGATATTGTAGGAGCTTTAGACTTTGGAATTGACGCAATCTTTTTTAATGAAAAAAAAATTAAAATTGAAAGAAATGTAACCCAAATTAATCAATTAATTGAACTTAAATTTTTTTTATAATATGAGAAAAATGACATTTATTGTAGCGATTGTGTTTTCTTTATTAACACAAGCACAAGAAAAATATAAATATGTTGTTGTACCTGAACAATTTTCTTTTTTTAAAGAGGCTAATAAATATAATTTAAATAGTTTAACCAAGTCATTTTTCGAATCGGAAGGTTTTACTGTTTTTTATGATACAGACGACCTACCTGAGGAATTGTTAAAGAATAGATGTTTTGCTTTATACGTTAATGTTGTAGAAAATAATTCTATGTTTGTTACCAAAAACACGGTTGAGGTAAAAGACTGTAAAAATAAAGTTTTGGCTACAAGTATTGAAGGAACTAGTAGGGAGAAAGATTTCGATAGAGCTTACAATCAGGCTTTAAGAACTGCGCTAACTTCTCTAAAAGGGAAATTAAATTTGACAACTGAAAATTTAGTTGCTTCATCCAAAGTGGAACAAGCGTTAGAAAAACCTAAGGTTTTAGAAGATTTAATTCCTGTTGGTAAGGAATTAGAGAATAAAAATTTATTATATGCTTTGCCAACAAACATAGGATTTAAATTAGTAAATGCTATTCCTAATGTTATTTTTAAATTACAAAAAACATCTATTGATAATCTTTATCTTGCTGAAAGAGGAATGATGGATAATGGTCTTTTTTATAAAAAAGAAGAATCTTGGTTTTATGAATATTATAAAAATGATAAATTAATTATTGAAAAAATAGAGGTGAAGTTTTAATGATTTTTTAAATAGTCTTAGAAGTATAGTCATAATTTGATTTTATTCTAACTACGAACTTCAATACTCGTATTTATCTTTCCATCGATTTTTTAAGAAAGTTCTTAATTCCCGTTCACGTGCATTGTCACCTGGTTCAAAAAGTTTTGTTCCATTAAGTTCTTTTGGTAAGAAGTCTTGTTCCGCAAAGTTATTGGGAAAATCATGTGAGTATTTATATTCTTCACCATAGCCTAATTCTTTCATTAATTTTGTAGGAGCATTTCGCAAATGTATTGGAACAGATAAATCTCCAGTTTGTTTAACTAATTGTTGCGCTTTATTGATAGCCATATAACTTGTATTGCTTTTTGCAGATGAAGCTAAATAGATTGCACACTGACTTAAAATAATTCTGCTTTCTGGATAACCAATGGTTGTTACAGCCTGAAATGTATTATTTGCCATTATTAACGCAGTAGGATTTGCATTACCAATATCTTCACTTGCTAAAATAAGCATTCGTCTAGCAATAAATTTTACATCTTCGCCCCCTTCAATCATTCGTGCAAGCCAATACACAGCACCATTTGGATCACTTCCACGTATCGATTTTATAAAAGCTGAAACAATATCATAATGTTGTTCTCCCGTTTTGTCATAAAGAACAGTATTTTTCTGAACAAGATGAGTAACTCTATCATTTGTTATTTCAATTAAATCATCATCAGATGCATTAACTACTAATTCAAAAATATTAAGTAATTTTCTTCCATCTCCACCAGAAAGTCTTAATAAAGCTTCTGTTTCTTTTAATTCGATTTTCTTGGTTTTTAAAATTTCATCAGTTGCAATGGCTCTTTTTAGAAGTAATTCTAAATCATCTTTGGTGAATGCATTTAAAATATAAACCTGACATCTTGACAACAGTGCTGGAATTACCTCAAAACTTGGGTTTTCTGTTGTTGCACCAATTAATGTAATCCAACCTTTTTCAACGGCAGCTAGCAAAGAATCTTGTTGTGATTTGCTAAAACGATGAATCTCATCGATAAATAAAATTGGATTTTTTGCAGTAAATAAACCACCACTTTGTTTTGCTTTATCAATGACTTCTCTAATATCTTTTACACCAGAGTGAATAGCACTCAACTGATAAAAAGGACGTTTGCTTTCTTGAGCCATTATTTGCGCAAGAGTAGTTTTGCCAGTTCCAGGTGGTCCCCATAAAATAAGACTAGGAATAATTCCTTTACTTATTTGATGTGTTAACGAACCTTGTTCACCTACTAAATGTAACTGACTAATATATTCCGATAAATGTTTTGGACGAATACGTTCTGCTAATGGTGCTTCCATAGTGTAAAAGTACATTTTTTTCATTTTTAACTAAAGTAAAAAGGTTTGAAAATTTACTTTCAAACCTTTTTGTTTTCAAAATAGATGATTATTATTCGTTACTTTTTTCTGATTTATTAGATAGTAACAAATCGCGGGTGTTTTTTTGAACAGTTATAGCTGAAAATAGACTTAACAAAAATGCCATACCATAAAATCCTTTTTCACTTAATTGTAAATTAGCATTCCAAAGTCCAATTATCAAGAGTAGAATTGAAATTAATGTTGTAAACCAGCTAATTCCATAATACATATCTGTTACTGGTATTCCTTCAAGTCTGTCTCGTACTGATTTTTGTACAGAGATTACAGAAAAGAGTCCAAATAATAAGATCGAAAAGTAATATCCTTTTTCGTTAAGCTCCATTTGTGCGTTCCAAAGACCAATACAATAAGAGACCATGCCAGTCAAAAGAGCAATCCATGAGGCTCCAATAAATGCACTCGTAGGCTTATTTAACGTAATTGTTTCAAAATGATTATTCTTTGCTTTGAGACTCATTTTTTCTGAGTTACTAAAATTACTTGCTTCCATAATTTTTTGATTTAAATTTCTAAGGCAAAGTAAATGACTTGGAGTATTGCAAACAATGAACTTGGGTTAATAAATTGCGTTTAGTTAAATTTTTGCTCGTATTCTACTTAATGCTTGTGGAGTAATACCTATATAGGATGCAAGATATTTTTGTGGAATTTCTTGAATTAATTGTTGCTGTTCTTTTACTAAATTTAAATAGCGATTTGTAGGAGAGTCTTTCATAAAGCTTAATTCTCTTTTGGATTTATATAAGAAAAAATCTTCTGCAAATACTCTTCCTATTGACTCACCAGCATTTGTATGTTTGTAAATTTCGTGTAAATCTGCACGAGAAATACAAATTACTTTTGATCTGGTTAAACTTTGAATACATGCAACACTTGGAGTCTGAGTTAAAAAAGAAGAATAACTACTTAAAAATTTACTTGGAAATCCAAAATCAATAGTTACATCTTTTTCAGGAAGTTCAATGAATAATCGAAAAACACCTTCTAAGATGAAATAGATTTTATTTTCAATTGTATTTGTGGTAATAAGCAAGTCTTTCTTTTTGTATTCCTTTATATGTAGTTTAGACGAAATGAATTGCCAATCACTGTCAGAAATACTTACTTTCTCATTTAATATTTTTCTTAATTTTTCCACGCAATAAATGTAATTCATTTTGTTTATGATACAAAAATATATGATTAGGAAATGTTTTTATTATGACAAAATTAGTTAACTCTATGACAAAAAAGCATATTTGTTTTTTTGGTCTTATCTTTGACATTTACATGATATGAAAAAAACTACCATAGATAATCCTTTTTATTTTGGCTATTCAGTTATTATTTTGCCTATGTTGTTTGTCTTGGCTTTATGGATAATTTTCTGGATAGAAATACATTTTAAAATAAGTTTTTCACATTTTGGGATTTATCCGAGACAAAGTTTTGGATTAAAAGGAATTTTATTTAGTGCCTTTTTACATGGTAGTTTTCAACATTTACTGAATAATTCATTAGCATTATTCGTTTTATTAGGAATACTTCGATTTTTTTACAGAGAACAGACTGCCTTAGTCATCGTATTTGGAATTTTATTTTCAGGTTTAGGTACTTGGTTATTGGGAAGACCAAGTTATCATATAGGAGCAAGTGGTTTAATATATGTTTTAGTAAGCTTTATTTTTTTTAAAGGAATTTTTACAAAATATTACCGACTAATGGCTGTGTCATTTTTAATAATTCTTTTATATGGAGGAATGGTTTGGTATATGTTTCCAGATATAGAAAAAGGAATTTCATGGGAAGGTCACTTAAGCGGTTTTTTGACAGGTTTGGCAATGGCTTTGGTTATGAGAACATCTCAATTTGCCAAACCAGTTGTATACGAATGGGAAAAACCAGAATTTAATCCTGAAAATGATGCTTTTATAAAAAATTTTGATGAAAAAGGAAATTTTAATCCACCTCCAAAACCTGAAGAAATTATAAAAGAATATTTTTCTTCTTCATTAAAAGTAATCTATGATTTTATTGGAATCAAGAAATAGTTAATTATAATAATTTAAATCTGTTTTTCTATTAATATATTGAAGACATTATAATCTTTGTCTCACAACTTCATATAGAAAAGCACCACAAGCAACAGAAACATTTAAAGATTCAATAGTTCCATACATAGGAAGCTTTGCTTTATGGTCTACTATCTTTAAAACAGAAGGATTTACTCCTCGATCCTCACTACCCATTATAATTGCAGTTGGTTGTGTGAAATTAATATCATAAATTGTATTCTCAGTTTTTTCTGTTGCAGCAATAGTTTGTATACCACTAGCTTGTAAATAATAAATTGCATCTTTAATATGTTCCACTTTACAAATAGGAACATTAAAAACAGCACCAGCACTAGTTTTAACTGTATCACCATTTACGGGTGCAGAACCTTGTTTTTGAACAATGATACCATTCACACCAGTACATTCGGCAGTTCTAATAATTGCTCCAAAATTGCGAGCATCAGAAAGTTGATCTAATATAAGAAAAAGAGGTTTTTTGCCAGCGTCAATTACGGTAGTAATTAAAGTTTCTAAATCATGAAAAGAAACTGGTGAAATAGTTGCTACTGCACCTTGGTGATTTTTAGAAGTTAATCGGTTTAGCTTTTCAATGGGAACATATGAAAAATTAATATTGTTTTTTTTCATAATTTTCATCAATTCCTGCATTAGGTCTCCTTGACTTTCTTTTTGAATAAAAACTTTATCAATTTCTTTTCCAGCCTGAATGGCTTCAATTATTGCTCTAATTCCAAATATTTGATTTTCTTTTTCCATGATGCAAATGTATAAAAAAACCACCTCATTTGAGGTGGTTTTAATATAATTATAATTTTATGAAATTAGTTTACATCCCAAAATATTGGTGTAGCTAATTCATCACCTCCTATTGCAGCAGCAGCAGCTGTATAGTTAGTTAAATTTAATGTTTGCTCATTTAAAGGGTAAGTGTAACGCTTTGGAACAGGAAGTAATGATACAGCAGCAGTATTCATTACTGGTGCATCATATTTTCTATAGATTGACCATCCTTCAAAACCTCTATTATACATAGCTAACCAAAATTGGAAACCAATTTTCTCTCTCCAAGTTCCTGTTGCAGTTGTATATGCTACAGAAGGGTTTAATAAGTAGGCAGTTGCGTCAATTGTAGAAACTCCCCAGTCTTCCATTGAAGCTGTGATTCCAGCATTGTAATGCGTTTCAGCAGTACCACCAACAGCATAACCTCTTTCAGAAGCTTCAGCTAAAAGAAATTCAACCTCTGAAAAATCTAAAAGAACTCCTCTGAAATCAGGTGCTTGTATCATATCATTAATATGAGTATAACTTGGGAAAGAGTTGTTGTCACCATATGGACCACCTACGTATGTACCAGCTCCTAAATTATCATCAAAATATGCAGCTCTTCTTGGATCAGATAAAGTGTTCATATAATCTACTAATGTATTAGCAATAACAAAATCACTTCTTCCACTTTGAACTAAATCTACCCATAATGGATTTGTATTTGGAGGTGAAGTTTCGTAGCTAATTGTAGCATTGTCAGAATTTGATGTGAACACACCTGCAGCAACTGCTTGTTCAGCATTTGTTTGTGATAATGTGCTTAAAGCTGCAACATCAGCAATTCTCATAGCTAATTTTAGCTTAACTGAATTAGCAAATTTTAACCATTGATTAATATCGCCTCCATAAATTACATCAGCAGAAGTGAATCCAGATTCTCCAGTAATAGAAAATTGATTTATTGCATCGTTTATTCTTACAATTAAATCTTCGTAAATTGTTTGAGCATCATCGTAAGATGGAGTTGGTGCTTCAGAACCTTTTAAGGCTTCACTATATGGAATATCTCCAAAAGTATCTACTAATTGTTGCCAAGTATATACTTCTAAAACTGAAATCATAGCTATTTTGTTGTCACTATTTACTTTTGATTTTGCATCTTTTAGATCATATAATACATCTCTATACATTTCAGAAAAATGATTTGCAGGAATGTTTCTTGTATTTAAATCATAGTTTGATTCGTCAATATATGTTGTCTCAGTCCAATATTGTGCAAATAATCTGTAAACGTTTGTATTTACATTTGTGCTTTCCATTTGGTCAAAAAGACTTTTTGCAGAGGCAGTAAATAAAGCATCAGCAGAAACTTCTGTTGGATTATTTGGGTCTTTGTTTAAATCTTCATATCTTTCATCAGATGCACAGCCGATAACTAGCACAGATGATAATAAAATTAAATATTTTTTCATAGTATTTTGTATTAGAATTCTAATTTTAAGCTTGCTCCAACCTCTCTAACGGATGGATAAACTCCAGATTGATACCCTTGGATATTTCCAGCACTTAGTCCAGCTTCAGGATCTGAAAATGGAGTGTTTTTATCAATAATCCATAAGTTTCTTCCTATAATAGAGAAAGTTAAATTTTGTAAAGACAAGCTTTCAGCTAACTTATTAGGAAGTTTATACCCGAATGATACCTCTCTTAATTTTACAAATGAAGCATCATAAACGTGAGCAGCATTTGGAGTTCTAGCATAACCCCATGGATTAACATAAGTTGTAGCATCACCAACTGTTGTGTTTGCAGATCCATCAGCATTAACTCCATTTAGTATTACACCACCACCTGCAGAAATAGGGTCACGAACTGGATTTCCTAAATGGTTTGTTCCAGCAGTAAAGTCATAAAGACCAGTTGCGTAACCATACCATGTGTCAAGAGAAAATACATCACCGCCTTTTTGTATATCAATTAAAAAGCTAAAACTTAAGTTTTTATATTTTAAATTGTTTTTAACTCCACCTGTCCAATCAGGATTAATATTTCCTATGATATTATTAGTTGAAGATGTTCTTGCATATTTCCCTATCCATGATGCAGAAGGTGCATCAGCTGCCGTGTAAACTAAAGGTTGTCCATTAACATAAACATAATCACTACCTCTAATAACCCCAAAAGGCTCACCTAGAGTTGCTCCAAGTGATATACCTCCTTGTACGCCAGCTAAAGGAATATATTCAGTTCCAGCAGCTAACTTAACAACTTCGCTTCTGTTTTGAGCAAAATTCACTTTAATGTCCCAAGAGAAATTTTCTGTTTTAATTGGAGTACCATTAACAATAAATTCAATCCCTTTATTTTCTATATCACCAGCATTCAAGAATAAATTTGTAGCTCCTGAACTAGGGGATACAGTTAATGGAGTAATTAAATCAACTGTTTTTCTATTATAGTATGAGAAATCAAAACCAAATCTATTGTTGAATAATTGCATTTCCATTCCAAGTTCTAAATCTTGAGTTTTTTCAGGTTTTAAATTTGGATTATTGAAAGTAGCTGGATTAGAAGCACTTGCAGAACCTCCAAAACCAGGATTTACAACATAAGTATTAAATACATTGTAAGGATCTGTATCATTACCTACTTCTGCATAATTAGCTCTAATTTTACCAAAGTTTAACCAATCTTGTTTAACTAGGTTAGAGAAAACAATACTTGTTGATACAGATGGATAATAATAAGTATTATTATCTATAGGTAAAGCAGATGATCTATCTCTACGAATTGTTGCATCTAAGTAATAAGTGCCTTGGTATCCCAATCCTACTTTAGCAAACAAACCGTCAACTTTTTTAGTGAAATCAACTTTTCCATAATCTGCAGAAGTTAATGGATTAGCACTATTTGATAAGGTGAATAATCCTGGAGTAACTAATCCTCCATTTGTTCCAATTGTTAATAAATTTGCTTTATTAACACGAACATTCAATCCAACTAAACCATCTACAGTAAAATCTTCGGATATGTCATAATTAAATGTTCCCATTAAATCATAATTTACCTCCGAAATTTTTCTATTTGATACATTATATGAAGAAACATCAACTGAGCCAACGTCTATTCTTTCTTCTCTTATTTCTGAATAAGAATCATAAGTAAATCTTCCTAAAAGACTAAACCATTTAGTTACTTCTTGATTTAATGTAAAGTTTCCAATGTAACGGTCTCTTTTGTCATTTTGAAAATTTTTGAACAAAGTCCAATAAACATTATCTGTATAGATTGGAGATCTATCATCAGAAGAATTAACGTTCCAAGTGATATTTTGACCAGTACTGAAATATGCATCTTTCTGTTCTTGCATATCAACATTTGTTTGAAACCACTGACGGAAAGATTGCATTGGATTTCTAGAATCATATCCTGTTCCATTTCTACCTTTACCATTTGTATTGATATATGAAAAATCCACAGAACCTTTTAATTTATCTGTAAAGTTATGTGATGCAGAAAAAGTTAAATTATTTCTTTTAAGTTGACTATTTGGCATTACACCTTCTTGAATCTTATTGGTAAAACCTAATCTGAAATCACCAGAATCTGTACTCTTTCCAAAAGAAACTGAATTTGTATAAGTTAAAGCTGTTTCAAAAACTGAATTTGGAGTATTTTTAGCAGCTACCCAAGGCGTTGCTTGTAAATAACCTGGTAATTCAGGAAAGATAGATGTCCATTGGTATACATTTAAATTTGGATCAAAAGCTGCCCCATAGGATGCGTCTTCCGTGAAAGGAACTACTAAATCATCAGTACTATCTCCATTGATGTCAAAATAACTAAAGTAACCACTTGGATCATCATAATATGGGCCATAACCTGCACCATATTTATCTTGATATTTTGGTAATGTTTCTTTGTCTACAGTACCAGCTGTAATAGAACTAGTAAAAGAAACGCCAATTCCTTTTCCTTTTTTACCTTTTTTTGTTGTGATAATTATTGCACCATTACTAGCTCTAGAGCCATATAATGCTGTTGCAGCCGCACCTTTTAATACGTTAAGTGATTCGATGTCGTCTGGATTGATATCCATCGCAGCATTTCCATAGTCGTAACCGCCTCGACCTGTTCTTTGATTGGCACTATTACCTGTGTCATTGTTAACTGGAGTTCCGTCAATAACAATTAAAGCTTGGTTGTTTCCTGTAATTGAATTGTACCCTCTAATAATGATATTTGTTGAACCACCCATAGTTCCAGATGACTGAACGTCTAATCCAGCTACTTCTCCAGATAATGCATCTGCAAAGTTTGTTACAGGTGTATCAGCAATATCATCACCTTTAACCTCTTGTGTTGCATAACCTAATGATTTTTTTTCACGACTAATTCCTAAAGCCGTTACTACAACTCCTTCTAGAGTCGTTACATCTTCTTGCATAGTAACTTTTAAAGTAGTTGAATTAACAACAACTTCTTGAGTCTTCATGCTTACATAACTGAAAACAAGTGTAGAACCTTGTCTTACTTCGATTTTAAAATTACCATCAAAATCGGTCTGTGTACCATTACCTGAGCCTTTCTCTTGAATAGCTACACTTGGTAACGGAAGTCCGTTTTGATCTACAACTGTTCCAGAAACAGTTTTTACCTGAGCAAAAATCATTTGCCCTAACATCACTACTAATACTGTTAGTAATACGTTAAATTTAGATCTCATATAAGTTAATTTGAATTAGTTGACCAAAATTCAAAAAAAAAACTTTGTTATCCTAATATTATTTAATCTTTTTTTAACATTTAACATTACTTATCCTAAAATTTTGCTTTAAAACTAATTTGTATAACAGAATTGGATAATTTAATGTTTTGATTTTCAGTTGATCCATTGGAATATACAAAATGTAATAATCCGTTGTTGGTTAATAATTCAAATCCTATGCCTAAACCAAGTAGTTTGTTTTTTGTCTCCGTAGTTTTGTCTTCATAGTATGCGTAATCTAATATTGAATGTATAAAAAGATTAGGGGTAATTATATATCTATATTCTGTCATTAATCCTGTAAGTAAATTTGTTTGAAGTGAATTTTCTCTAAAACCTCTTATGGAATTAATACCTCCAAACCGATATAGTTCATTAATAAGATAGTTTTCACTATTGAGATAAAAAGTTTGGTTTTTTAATAGTATATTATTTTTGTTGTTTAAGTTGATTAAATGACTTAATTCGAGTTTGCTAAAAAACTGGTTAGTTTTTTCTTGATTATTTTTTCTAGTTCCTGTTCCTAGTGTAATTTGTAAATTTGTTTTATCGGGTAATAGGTAATTTAGAATATTGGCTTTTTTGTATTCATGAATTATTGTGTAAAATTGATTTTTGAAATTTGTTAGGTTTTGGGCATTTGTATTTTGGATATCCACAGATGTAGTATTTTGGAATCCTATAAAAGTTTTTTGGTTAAAAGAAAAATAATAACCTAAATTTAAATGTATCTGTGTGTTTTGAAAAGTACTATCTTGTTTGAAAATATTTAATTCAGATTTTATGCCTAAAGGTGTTTTAAAGATATAGGGTTGTTCTGTACTTAAATCAAATAAAGTTTGTTGATTTCCATCGTTCTTCCAAAAAATCTTAAATTTTTCACCTGAGTTTAAGGTGTTTATAAGTAGTAAATCGAGATATCCGTTAAAAACAAGTTTTTGATTCTTGTCATTTGAAAAACCAATGTATCCATCAAACTTATTAGGTTTTGATTTATTTACATAAGCAAAAATGCTTGTCTTGTTTTCTGTAAATAATATTTCGGGATATTTTAATTGTGTGATAAATGTTAAGCTGTTTAAATCATTGTAAATTCTTGCTACAAGATTTTGATTGAAAACTTTGTTTTTTATTTTTCGTGTAAATTGATGTTTTATATTTCTTGGAAAATTTTCATATCCTAACAGTATAAGGTCATCACTTATTCTTTGAGAGTTTAATTGTATATCAAGATTTGAATATAGTGTGTTTTTCTTTTTTTCTTGATTTATTAGTTTGAGTTTTGCCAGCGAATAACCTTTTTTTTCTAGAATTTGTAATTTGTTTAATATCCAACTCTCTGTTTCTTCAAAAGGGAAAAATAAAGTATCTTTTGAAATAGATAATTCTGTTTTCTTTTCAATTGAAAGATTGTTAGCGATTATTCCAATTCTCTCTACTTTGTCACCTATATAATAAGTGTAATTAAAAGTACTGTCGTTTATTTTTTTCTGATCTTTTAATATAAATTCTAAATAGCCAACTTTATTCAAAATTGAGTCAAATTTTTTAATGTAGCCTACTATGGAAGCAACATTCTCATGAGTTTTTATGTAGCTAATACTATCAATTATTTCTTTGTCTTTTGGAGAATATCCAGTAATAGTAAGATGAAATTGTTGTCCTTGTAAAAAAAGGCTACTTATTGAAAATAATAAAATGTAAATTTTTTTCATTGTTGTAAAGTAACGTAAAATTGTAAAATAAATTTTAATTTGGAGCGATTCTGTAGTCATTTTTGTAAACTATGTTCCTGCTGTCCGCTATACAAGGTGCCGCTCCCATCAGGGCTATGAGATGTGGTTTGTTGAGTTTTAGGGTTTGTGATGGTTTTAATAGACTTGAAAATAAACAAATTAGATTTGTTTTGTAAAAAATAATAATTACATTTGCACCCCCTAAATAGTGTTAGGGAGTTAAATTTATAAGTAATTATTATAAACAATTATGCCAACAATTCAACAATTAGTAAGAACTGGAAGAGCCAAAATAACTAAGAAGAGTAAATCGGCTGCTTTAGATTCTTGTCCTCAAAGAAGAGGGGTTTGTACGCGTGTTTATACTACAACACCAAAGAAACCAAACTCGGCAATGCGTAAAGTTGCCCGTGTTCGTTTAACAAATGGTAATGAAGTAAATGCTTACATCCCTGGAGAAGGACATAATCTACAAGAGCACTCGATAGTATTAGTTAGAGGTGGGAGAGTAAAAGATTTACCAGGTGTACGTTACCACATCGTTCGTGGTGCATTAGATACTGCAGGTGTTGCAGGAAGAACACAACGTAGATCTAAGTATGGTGCAAAACGTCCAAAACCAGGACAAGCAGCAGCAACAGCTGGAAAGAAAAAGTAATTTAAAATCTTTTAAAGTAAAGACATGAGAAAAAGACAGGCCAAAAAAAGACCTCTTTTACCAGATCCAAAATTTAACGATCAGTTAGTAACACGTTTTGTGAACAACTTGATGTGGGATGGTAAAAAATCAACAGCTTTTAAAGTGTTTTATGATGCATTAGATATCGTAGAAGCAAAAAAGCAAGATGCAGAAAAAACTGCTTTAGAAGTATGGAAAGATGCATTAACAAATGTTATGCCTCACGTAGAAGTGCGTTCACGTAGAGTGGGTGGAGCTACATTCCAAATTCCAATGCAAATTCGTCCAGATAGAAAAATTTCTTATTCTATGAAATGGATGATTCTTTATGCAAGAAGAAGAAATGAAAAATCGATGGCTAATAAGTTGGCTTCTGAGATTTTAGCTGCTGCTAAAGAAGAAGGAGCTGCTGTTAAGAAAAGAATGGATACTCATAAAATGGCAGAAGCTAATAAAGCATTCTCTCACTTTAGATTTTAATTCATAAAATAATAGAAATGGCTAGAGATTTAAAATATACTAGAAATATAGGAATTGCAGCTCACATTGATGCTGGTAAAACAACAACAACAGAGCGTATTCTTTTTTATACTGGGAAATCACATAAAATTGGTGAAGTACATGATGGTGCTGCGACAATGGACTGGATGGCTCAAGAGCAAGAAAGAGGTATCACAATTACTTCGGCTGCTACAACTTGTGAGTGGAATTTTCCTACTCAACAAGGTAAAATATTGCCAGAATCACAACCATACCATTTTAATATTATTGATACTCCTGGTCACGTTGATTTTACTGTAGAAGTAAACAGATCATTACGTGTGTTAGATGGTTTAGTGTTTTTGTTTAGTGCTGTTGATGGTGTTGAACCTCAATCAGAAACAAACTGGAGACTTGCAGATCAATATAGAGTGCCTCGTATGGGGTTTGTTAATAAGATGGATCGTCAAGGGTCTAACTTTTTAGCAGTTTGTGATCAGGTGAAGGATATGTTGAAGTCAAATGCAGTTGCTATTACATTACCAATTGGTGAAGAAAATGATTTTAGAGGAGTAGTTGACTTAGTGAAAAATCAGGCTATTGTATGGCATGATGAAACACAAGGAGCTACTTTTGATATTATTGATATTCCAGCTGATATGGTTGATGATGTAAAGCATTACCGCTCAATTCTTATTGAAGAAATCGCTACTTATGACGAGAATCTTTTAGATAAGTATATGGAGGATGAAAACTCTATTACAGAGGATGAAATTAATAATGCATTACGTGCTGCTACAATTGACATGGCTATCATTCCTATGATTGCTGGTTCTTCTTTTAAAAACAAAGGAGTACAGTTTATGTTGGATGCAGTATGTAAATATTTGCCTTCTCCAATGGATAAAGAAGGTATCGAAGGAATTCATCCTGATGATGCTGATTTATTAGAAGAAGATCAAAAGAAAATTTTACGTCGTCCTGATCCGAAAGAGCCGTTCGCAGCTTTAGCATTTAAAATTGCTACTGACCCTTATGTTGGTCGTTTAGCTTTCTTCCGTGCTTATTCAGGTCGTTTAGATGCAGGTTCATATATCTTGAACACTCGTTCAGGAAATAAAGAACGTATATCTCGTATTTATCAAATGCACGCTAACAAACAAAATCCAATCGAATATATTGAGGCTGGAGATATTGGAGCTGCTGTAGGATTTAAAGATATCAAGACTGGAGATACGATGTGTGATGAGAAACACCCAATTATTCTTGAGTCAATGAAATTCCCTGATCCTGTAATTGGTATTGCAATTGAACCAAAAACAAAAGCTGACGTAGATAAAATGGGGATGGCTTTGGCTAAATTAGCTGAAGAAGATCCAACGTTTACAGTTAGAACTGATGAAGCTTCAGGTCAAACGATTATTTCTGGTATGGGCGAGCTTCACTTAGATATCTTAGTGGATCGTATGAAACGTGAGTTTAAAGTTGAGGTGAACCAAGGTGAGCCACAAGTAGAATATAAAGAAGCATTCACAAAATCTGCTACCCATAGAGAGGTTTATAAAAAGCAATCTGGTGGACGTGGTAAATTTGGTGATATTGTGTTTACTTTAGAACCAGCAGAAGAAGTAGATGGTAAAGTACCAATGGGATTACAATTTGTTAATGCTGTAAAAGGTGGTAACGTTCCTAAAGAATATATTCCTGCAGTTGAAAAAGGATTCCGTGAAGCGATGAAAACAGGTCCATTGGCTGGTTATGCAGTGGATAGTTTGAAAGTAACATTAACGGATGGATCTTTCCACCCTGTGGATTCTGATGCTTTATCTTTTGAATTAGCTGCTAAATTAGGTTATAAAGAAGTAGCAAAAGCAGCTGGAGCGGTTATTCTAGAGCCAATTATGAAAATTGAAGTTATTACTCCAGAAGAAAATATGGGTGATATCGTGGGTGACTTAAATCGTCGTCGTGGTCAAGTTAATGATATGGGTGATAGAGCTGGAGCTAAAACTATTAAAGCAGATGTGCCTTTATCAGAAATGTTCGGATATGTAACAACTTTAAGAACATTGTCATCAGGTAGAGCAACTTCTACTATGGAGTTCTCTCATTATGCTGAAACGCCATCTAATATTTCAGAAGAGGTAATTAAAAAAGCAAAAGGTAACGCTTAATTTTTAAGAAAATGAGTCAAAAAATCAGAATAAAATTAAAATCATACGATCATAATTTAGTGGATAAATCTGCTGAAAAAATCGTTAAGACTGTAAAAAGTACAGGAGCTGTAGTTACTGGACCTATTCCATTACCTACTAACAAGAAAATCTTTACTGTTTTACGTTCACCACACGTGAATAAAAAGTCTAGAGAGCAATTTGAACTAAGTTCTTACAAGAGATTGTTAGATATTTATAGTTCTTCATCTAAAACAATTGATGCTTTAATGAAATTAGAATTGCCTAGTGGAGTTGAAGTAGAAATAAAAGTTTAGTTTCTCACTGCAAAAGCAGTATAAATATAAAACCGTTAGTGTGAAAGCACTACGGTTTTTTTAATGATGTAAAAATGATATTTCTTTTAATGTTAAGAGGAGATTAATTATTTTTGCAAGAATTAAAAAATAATTATATATTTGCACCCTCAAAATGAGGAATGTGTACATTATATATGTATAATATTGAAAATAGTTTAATTAATTAATTAGTTTTATATGTCTGGGTTAATCGGAAGAAAAATTGGCATGACTAGTATCTTTGATGAGAACGGGAAAAATATTCCTTGTACTGTTATTGAGGCTGGACCATGTGTTATTACCCAAGTCAGAACCAAAGAGGTTGACGGGTATAGTGCTCTTCAGCTTGGTTTCGATGACAAAACTGAAAAGCATACAGTAAAAGCAGAAGAAGGTCACTTCAAGAAAGCAGGAGCAGTTGCTAAGAAGAAAGTTATTGAATTCAAGTATTTTGAAGAAGAACACAAATTAGGTGAAGTTCTTACAGTAGATTTATTTACTGAAGGAGAATTTGTAGATGTTCAAGGTGTTTCTAAAGGGAAAGGTTTTCAAGGGGTTGTTAAGCGTCACGGGTTTGGTGGTGTTGGTCAAGCAACTCATGGTCAACATAACCGATTAAGAGCTCCAGGTTCTGTTGGTGCGTCTTCTTATCCATCAAGAGTATTCAAAGGCATGAGAATGGCTGGAAGAATGGGTGGAGAGAATGTTACAGTTCAAAATCTTAAAGTTTTAAAAGTTGTTGCTGATAAAAATCTTTTAGTTGTTAAAGGATGTGTTCCAGGACATAAAAACTCTTATGTAATCATTCAGAAATAATGGAAGTAAAAGTATTAGATTTCAACGGAAAAGATACTGGAAGAAAAGTTCAACTTTCTGATTCAGTATTCGCAATAGAGCCAAATAATCACGCAGTATATCTTGATGTTAAACAATATTTAGCAAATCAAAGACAAGGTACTCATAAAGCTAAAGAAAGAGCTGAAGTTGCTGGAAGTACTCGTAAGATTAAAAAACAAAAAGGAACTGGTACTGCTCGTGCAGGTAGTGCAAAAAACCCTTTGTTTAAAGGTGGAGGTACGGTTTTTGGACCAAGACCAAGAAGTTATTCTTTTAAATTAAATAAAAATTTAAAGAGATTGGCTAGAAAATCTGCTCTTTCGTTAAAAGCAAAAGGGTCAAGTTTGATAGTTTTAGAAGACTTTACATTTGAAACGCCAAACACTAAAAATTTCATTAATGTATTGAAAGCTTTAGGTTTAGATAATAAAAAATCTTTATTTGTGTTGGGTGATTCGAATAAAAATGTATATTTGTCGTCACGAAATTTAAAGACGTCTTCAGTGGTAACTTCTTCAGAATTAAGCACTTATAGTATTTTAAACGCTAATAGTTTGGTGGTTTTAGAAGGTGCTTTAAGCGGAATAGAAGATAATTTAAGTAAATAAATAAGGTTATGAGTATCATTATTAAGCCTATTATAACTGAAAAAATAACTAAAGATGGTGAAATTTTTAACCGTTTTGGTTTTGTAGTTGATAAAAAAGCAAATAAAATTCAAATCAAAAATGCAGTTGAAGCTGCATATGGTGTGAATGTTGTTGGTGTAAATACAATGAATTACAGAGCTGATAGATCGGTTAAATATACTAAAAGTGGTTTGATCAGTGGGAAAACAAACGCTTATAAAAAAGCAGTTGTTCAAGTTCAAGAAGGAGAAACAATAGATTTTTATAATAATATCTAATAGAAAATGTCAGTTAGAAAATTAAAACCTATTACCCCGGGTCAGCGTTTTAGAGTTGTGAATAGCTTTGACACTATTACAACTGATAAGCCGGAGCGTTCTTTGATCGCACCGAAAAAAAACTCTGGAGGTAGAAATAGTCAAGGAAAAATGACCATGCGTTATATTGGTGGTGGTCATAAACAAAAATATCGTATCATTGATTTTAAGAGAACAAAAGTAGGGGTTCCTGCTATTGTTAAAACTATTGAATACGATCCAAATCGTTCAGCTTTTATTTCATTATTAGCATATGCTGATGGAGAAAAGACTTATATTATCGCTCAAAATGGTTTACAAGTTGGACAAACCGTAGTTTCTGGTGCAGATGCGTCTCCAGAAATTGGAAACACATTGCCTTTAAGTAAAATTCCTTTAGGTACAGTTATTTCTTGTATCGAATTAAGACCTGGTCAAGGAGCTGTTATTGCTCGTTCTGCAGGTACTTTTGCGCAATTAATGGCAAGAGATGGTAAATATGCAACAATAAAAATGCCTTCAGGTGAGACGAGATTAATCTTGTTAACTTGTTCGGCTACTATTGGAGCTGTATCAAATTCTGATCATCAATTGATTGTTTCTGGTAAAGCTGGTAGATCAAGATGGTTAGGAAGAAGACCTAGAACAAGACCTGTTGCGATGAACCCGGTTGATCACCCAATGGGTGGTGGAGAAGGACGTTCTTCTGGAGGTCATCCACGTTCAAGAAAAGGTTTACCTGCTAAGGGTTATAGAACTCGTTCTAAAGTTAACCCAAGTAATAAGTATATTGTAGAACGTAGAAAGAAATAATTAGATAAACATGGCACGTTCATTAAAAAAAGGACCTTATGTTCACTATAAATTAGAGAAAAAAGTTCAAGAAAATATAGAGAAAGATAATAAAGCTGTTATCAAGACTTGGTCAAGAGCTTCTATGATTACTCCAGATTTTGTTGGTCAAACTATTGCAGTGCATAATGGTCGTCAATTTGTACCAGTTTACGTAACAGAAAACATGGTAGGGCATAAATTAGGGGAATTTTCACCAACAAGATCTTTTAGAGGTCACGCTGGTGCAAAAAATAAAGGTAAAAAATAATAAGAAGCTATGGGAGTTCGTAAAAGAGAAAGAGCAGAGCAGATTAAAGAAGCAAAAACACAAGTGGCTTTTGCTAAATTAAATAACTGCCCTACTTCACCAAGAAAAATGCGCATTGTAGCAGATTTAGTTAGAGGTCAGAAAGTAGAATTAGCTCTTAATATATTAAGATTTAATAGTAAAGAAGCTTCTAGAAAATTAGAAAAATTGTTATTATCTGCTATCAATAATTTTGAGCAGAAAAATGCAGAAACTAGTGTAGAAGAAGCAGGCTTGTTTGTAAAAGAGATTAGAGTGGATGGTGGAATGATGTTGAAAAGATTACGTCCAGCGCCACAAGGTCGTGCACACAGAATTAGAAAACGCTCAAATCACGTTACTATCGTGTTGGGTTCAAACAATAACACACAAAGCAATTAATAAACAGTATGGGACAAAAGACAAATCCAATTGGAAATAGACTTGGTATCATCAGAGGATGGGACTCAAACTGGTATGGAGGAAATGATTATGGTGATAAAATCGCAGAAGATTTTAAAATCAGAAAATATATCCATGCGCGTTTATCAAAAGCTAGTGTATCTAAAGTAATTATCGAAAGAACTTTGAAGCTTGTAACCGTTACTATCACTACTGCTAGACCTGGTATTATTATCGGTAAAGGTGGTCAAGAGGTAGACAAGTTAAAAGAAGAACTTAAGAAAATTACTGACAAAGAAATTCAAATCAACATATTTGAAATTAAAAGACCTGAGATTGATGCTTATTTAGTTGCAAACAGTATCGCACGTCAAATTGAAAGCAGGATTTCATACAGAAGAGCTATTAAAATGGCTATTGCGGCTGCAATGAGAATGAACGCTGAAGGTATTAAAGTTTTAATTTCAGGGCGTTTAAATGGTGCTGAAATGGCACGATCTGAAGGCTTTAAAGATGGTAGAATTCCTTTGTCAACTTTCAGAGCTGATATTGATTATGCATTAGCTGAAGCTCACACTACTTATGGTAGAATGGGAATCAAAGTATGGATAATGAAAGGTGAGGTTTATGGTAAAAGAGATCTTTCTCCGTTAGTAGGTATGGACAAACAAAAGTCTAAATCTTCAGGGTCTCCAAAAAGAGATGGTAAGCCAAACAGAAGCAAAAGAAAGTAATTTTTTAAACTTAAGAAAAAATGTTACAGCCTAAAAGAACAAAATACCGAAAGGTACAGAAGGGTAGAATGAAAGGTGTTTCTCAAAGAGGACACGAGCTTTCTAATGGTATGTTTGGAATAAAATCTTTAGAATCAACTTTCATTACTTCTCGTCAAATAGAAGCAGCTCGTATTGCTGCAACTCGTTTTATGAAAAGAGAAGGTCAATTATGGATTAAAATATTTCCAGATAAACCTATAACAAAGAAACCTCTTGAAGTACGTATGGGTAAAGGTAAAGGTGCAGTTGAGTATTGGGCTGCAGTTGTAAAACCTGGAAGAATTATGTTTGAAGTTGGAGGTGTTCCTCTATCAGTTGCTAAAGAGGCTTTACGTCTTGCTGCACAAAAACTTCCAGTTAAAACTAAGTTTGTCGTTGCTAGAGATTTCGAAGCATAATCAAAAAATATTATGAAACAATCAGAAATAAATAATCTATCTGCAGCTGAGTTACAACAAAAACTTAGTGAGTTAAAGAGAACGTATGCTGAATTAAAAACAGCTCATACTATTTCTCCAATAGAGAATCCTCTTCAAATAAAAACTATTAGAAGAGCTGTTGCTAGAATTGCAACAGAAATAACTAAAAGAGAGTTACAATAATTGTATTCTGCTGAAAGATGGAAAAAAGAAATTTAAGAAAAGAAAGAGTTGGTGTAGTTACTAGCAACAAAATGGAGAAATCTATTGTTGTTTCTGAGACAAGAAGAGTAAAACACCCTTTATACGGTAAGTTCGTGTTAAAAACAAAAAAATATGTTGCACACGACGAAACAAATGACTGTAACATTGGTGATACTGTAAAGATCATGGAGACAAGACCTTTAAGTAAATCAAAATGTTGGAGATTAGTTGAAATCATTGAAAGAGCTAAGTAACCATGGTACAACAAGAATCAAGATTAAAAGTAGCAGATAACACGGGAGCTAAAGAAGTTTTAACTATTCGTGTTTTAGGAGGAACGAAACGTCGTTATGCCTCTGTTGGAGATAAGATTGTAGTTTCAATAAAAGATGCAACACCAAACGGAAACGTAAAAAAAGGTGCTGTTTCAACTGCAGTTGTTGTACGTACTAAAAAAGAAGTGAGAAGAGCTGATGGATCTTATATTCGTTTTGACGATAACGCATGTGTATTGTTAAACGCTGCAGGTGAAATGAGAGGAACTCGTGTTTTTGGTCCAGTTGCAAGAGAACTTCGTGAAAAACAATTCATGAAAATTGTATCATTAGCACCAGAGGTGCTTTAATTCTAAAGATGATGACAAAGCTAAAAATCAAATCTGGAGATGTAGTAAAAGTGATTGCTGGTGACCATAAAGGGTCAGAAGGAACAATTTTACGCGTAATCCGTGACAAAAATAAAGCGATAGTTGAAGGAATAAACATGGTTTCAAAACATACAAAACCAAGTGCAAAAAACCCTCAAGGAGGTATCGTTAAGAAAGAAGCTCCAATACATATTTCTAACTTATCTTTAATTGATCCGAAATCGAAATCAATTACTAAAGTTGGTTATAAAATAGAAGGAGATAAGAAAGTAAGGGTTTCAAAAAAATCTAATCAAGTATTATAGTAATGGCTTATATACCTAGATTAAAAGAAGAATATAAGAGTAGAGTAATCTCTGCTCTTACTGAAGAGTTCGGTTACAAAAATGTAATGCAAGTTCCAAAACTTGAAAAAATCATTGTAAGCCGTGGAGTTGGTGCAGCAGTATCTGATAAAAAATTAGTTGATTATGCTGTTGAAGAAATAACAAAAATTACTGGACAAAAAGCAGTAGCTACAATTTCTAAGAAAGATGTTGCGTCTTTTAAATTAAGAAAAGGTATGCCGATTGGTGCTAAAGTAACTTTACGTGGAGAAAGAATGTATGAATTCTTAGATAGATTGATTACTTCTTCTTTACCTCGTGTAAGAGATTTTGGAGGTATTAAATCAACTGGTTTTGACGGAAGAGGTAATTATAACTTAGGAGTTTTAGAACAAATCATTTTCCCTGAAATTGATATTGATAAAGTAAATAAAATTTCTGGTTTTGATATTACTTTTGTTACTTCTGCAAATACAGATAAAGAAGCAAAATCATTATTGTCAGAATTAGGTTTACCTTTTAAAAAGAATTAAGATATGGCTAAAGAATCAATGAAAGCCCGTGAGGCGAAAAGAGAAGCATTAGTAGCTAAATATGCAGATAAAAGAAAAGCTTTAAAAGAAGCTGGAGATTATGAAGCATTACAAAAATTGCCTAAAAACGCATCTCCTGTTCGTTTGCACAATCGTTGTAAGTTAACTGGAAGACCAAGAGGTTATATGCGTCAGTTTGGTCTTTCTCGTGTTACTTTCCGTGAAATGGCTAACCAAGGATTAATTCCAGGTGTTAAAAAAGCATCTTGGTAATATCGCAATTTTTTTATACCTTTGCAATCCAAAAAATAATTTTAATTGGTTAAAGGTTCATTTGGTGAGTACCCTATGAAAACCGTAGCCGCAAATTTATACATATGTATACAGATCCAATTGCAGATTTTCTTACTAGAGTTAGAAATGCAGTTAGAGCAAATCACAAGATTGTTGAGATTCCAGCTTCTAACTTGAAAAAAGAAATCACAAAAATTTTATTTGATCAAGGATATATTTTAAGTTACAAATTTGATGATAGTTCAGTCCAAGGGACAATCAAAATTGCACTTAAATATGATAAAGAGACTAAAGAGTCTGTTATCAAGGATATCCAAAGAATTAGTAAACCAGGTTTACGTAAATATGCTGGCTCTACTAAATTACCTAGAATTTTAAATGGTTTAGGTGTTGCTATTGTTTCAACTTCTAAAGGTGTTATGACTGGTAAGCAAGCTAAACAGCTTAATGTTGGTGGGGAAGTAATTTGTTACGTATATTAATAATAAAGACGAAAGAATGTCAAGAATAGGTAAAAATCCAGTTGCAATTCCAGCAGGAGTAACCGTAGAGGTGAAAGATGCTGTTATTACAGTTAAAGGAAAATTAGGCGAGCTTTCTCAGGAATTTTCTGATGTTACAGTGAAAGTTGAAGATAACCAAGTTATCGTTGAGCGTTCATCAGATCATAAGAATGAAAGAGCGAAACATGGACTTTATCGTTCTCTTATAAACAATATGATTATAGGAGTTTCAGAAGGTTTCACAAAACAATTAGAACTTGTAGGTGTTGGATACAGAGCTTCTAATCAAGGTCAAAAACTTGATTTAGCAGTTGGTTTTTCTCACAACATTGTTCTTGAAGTTGTATCAGAAGTTACAGTTGAAACTATATCTGAAAAAGGTAAAAATCCAATAGTAAAATTATCATCATTTGACAAACAATTATTAGGTCAAGTATCTGCTAAAATCAGAGCTTTCCGTAAACCAGAACCTTATAAAGGAAAAGGAATTAAGTTTGTAGGTGAAGTATTAAGAAGAAAAGCAGGTAAATCGGCTTAAAAATTAAGACTATGTCATTAACAAAAACTGAAAGAAGACAAAGAATAAAATTCAGAATTAGAAAGGTTGTTAGCGGAACTGCTGCTCAACCAAGACTAGCTGTATTTAGATCTAATAAAGAAATCTATGCTCAAATCATAGATGACGTTAACGGTGTTACAATAGTTGCAGCATCTTCTCGTGATAAAGAAGTAACTAAAGGTACAAATATTGAAACTGCTAATGCAGTAGGAAAATTAGTAGCTGAAAAGGCTCTTAAAGCAGGTGTAACTAATATCTCTTTTGATAGAGGTGGATATTTATACCATGGTCGTGTAAAATCATTAGCTGAAGGAGCAAGAGAAGCTGGACTTAAATTCTAAGAAATTATGTATCAAAAGTATAAAAATGTAGAGCTAGTAAAACCAAGTGGTCTTGAATTAAAAGATCGTTTGGTAAGTGTAAACCGTGTGACGAAAGTTACTAAAGGTGGTAGAGCATTTGGATTTTCTGCTATTGTTGTAGTAGGAGACGAGAATGGTGTTGTTGGTCATGGGTTAGGAAAGTCTAAAGATGTTTCTGAAGCAATTGCAAAAGCAGTGGAAGACGCTAAGAAGAATCTTGTTAGAATTCCATTGAACAGTGCAACTGTTCCTCATGAGCAAAAAGGAAAATTTGGTGGAGCAAGAGTGTTTTTAATGCCTGCTTCTCATGGTACTGGAGTGATTGCTGGTGGTGCTGTGCGTGCGGTATTAGAATCAGTTGGAGTACATGATGTATTGTCAAAATCTCAAGGTTCATCAAATCCTCATAACGTTGTTAAAGCTACTTTTGATGCTTTATTACAAATGAGAAGTGCTTTAACTGTTGCTAAGCAAAGAGGAGTTTCTCTAGATAAAGTATTTAAAAGTTAAAAATTCAAGGAAAGATGGCAAAAATTTTTGTAAAACAAGTTAGAAGTAAAATCAATTGTCCTGAAACTCAAAAGAGAACATTAGAATCTTTGGGGTTAAGAAAATTAGGACAAGTTGTTGAGCATGACGCAAGTCCTGCTGTCCTTGGAATGGTAAATAAAGTTAAACACTTAGTTTCTGTTGAAGAAACTAAATAATAATATTCGTTATGAATTTAAGTAACTTACAACCAGCTGAAGGTTCAGTTCACAACCAAAATAAAAGATTAGGTAGAGGAGAAGGTTCTGGTAAAGGTGGTACTGCTGCTAGAGGACACAAAGGAGCTAAATCTCGTTCTGGTTATTCAAAGAAAATTGGTTTTGAAGGAGGTCAAATGCCTCTTCAAAGACGTGTACCTAAGTTTGGTTTTAAAAATATTAATAGAGTTGAATATCAAGGAATTAATCTTGATACTATTCAATCTCTAGTTGATAATGGTGTTATTACTGATTCTTTAGATTTATCAGTAATAATAGATAGTCGTTTGGCTACAAAAAATAGCTTAGTAAAGATTTTAGGAAGAGGTGAGCTAAAGGCTAAACTTAAAGTAAGTGCTCACAAATTTACTGCTACTGCAAAGGCGGCTATTGAAGCTGCTGGTGGAGAAGTCGTAACTTTATAATCCTTTTAGTAAAATGAAGAAATTTATAGATTCATTAGTTAATGTTTGGAAAATTGAAGAGTTAAAAAATAGAATTTTATTAACTCTAGGCTTGTTATTAGTGTATCGTTTTGGTGCACAAGTAACACTTCCTGGTATTGACGCTACTAAATTAGGAAATCTTACTAATCAAACTGATCAAGGTATTGGATGGTTAATTAATGTATTTACAGGAGGCGCGTTTTCACAAGCCTCTGTATTTGCATTAGGTATCATGCCTTATATTTCAGCATCTATTGTTGTTCAATTAATGGGTATTGCTATACCTTATTTACAAAAATTACAAAAAGATGGTGAAAGTGGTAGAAAGAAAATCAACCAAATAACAAGATGGTTAACTATCTTAATAACATTGGTACAAGGGCCAGGTTATATATATAATTTATATACGACTTTACCTCCAGATGCTTTTTTATTAGGATTTACATCGTTTTCATTCTTATTTTCTTCTGTTTTAATCTTAGTTACAGGTACAATTTTTGCTATGTGGTTAGGAGAGAAAATTACAGATAAAGGTATTGGAAATGGTATTTCTTTGTTAATTATGGTTGGTATTATAGCAAGAATGCCACAAGCATTTATACAAGAAATCAGTTCTAGAACAATTCAAGCTAATGGTGGTATTATGATGATTGTACTTGAAGTAGTTCTTTGGTTTATTATTATTATTGCTTGTATATTACTTGTAATGGCTGTAAGAAAGATTCCTGTTCAATATGCAAGGAGAACTGTTTCTGGTGATTTTGAACAAGACATGATGGGGTCAAGACAATTCATCCCACTTAAGCTTAATGCATCTGGTGTTATGCCAATTATTTTCGCTCAAGCAATCATGTTTATCCCTGCTGCAGTTTCAGGATTGTCTAAATCTGATACAGCTCAATCTTTAGCTGGAATGTTTAATAATCCTTTTGGATTAGTTTATAATATAGTATTTGCATTGTTAATTATTATTTTTACGTATTTTTACACCGCAATTACTGTTCCAACTAATAAAATGGCTGATGATTTGAAAAGAAGTGGTGGTTTTATCCCTGGTATTAGACCAGGTGTTGAAACTGGAGATTACCTAGATAAAATTATGTCTTTAATTACTTTTCCAGGATCTTTATTCTTAGCTTTAATAGCAGTTTTTCCTGCTGTTGTAGTTAGCTTATTGAAAGTGCAAGGTGCATGGGGTTATTTTTATGGAGGTACTTCTTTATTAATTATGGTAGGAGTTGCAATTGATACTATTCAACAAATAAATTCTTATTTATTGAATAAGCACTATGATGGATTGATGAAGACAGGTAAAAATAGAAAAGCAGTAGCTTAAATTATTTTTTATGGCAAAACAATCAGCAATAGAACAAGACGGAACAATAGTAGAAGCATTATCTAATGCTATGTTTCGTGTAGAATTAGAAAACGGACATGTTGTAATTGCTCATATTTCTGGTAAAATGCGTATGCATTACATTAAATTGTTACCAGGAGATAAGGTAAAACTTGAAATGAGCCCTTACGATTTAACAAAAGCAAGAATTACATATAGATACTAAAGCTAGTAAAATGAAAGTAAGAGCATCAGTAAAAAAGAGAAGTGCCGAGTGCATTATAGTACGTAGAAAAGGAAGATTATACGTGATTAACAAAAAGAATCCTAGATTTAAACAAAGACAAGGATAATTATGGCAAGAATTGCAGGGGTAGATATACCTAAACAGAAAAGAGGAGTTATTGCTTTAACATACATATTTGGTATTGGCAGTAGCAGAGCTAAAGATATTTTAGCCAAAGCTCAAGTTAGTGAAGATAAAAAAGTTCAAGATTGGAATGATGATGAAATCAGCGCGATTCGTGATGCTGTTTCTTATTTCAAGATTGAAGGTGAATTGCGTTCAGAAATCCAATTAAACATCAAGCGTTTAATGGATATTGGATGTCAAAGAGGAATTCGTCATAGAGCTGGACTTCCATTAAGAGGTCAAAGAACTAAAAATAACTCTAGAACTAGAAAAGGTAAAAGAAAAACTGTTGCTAACAAGAAAAAAGCAACTAAATAATAAGTAAGTAATATGGCTAAGGCAACAACAAAAAAACGTAAAGTTATCGTTGAATCTACAGGAGAAGCACATATTAATGCTACTTTCAATAATATCATTATTTCTTTGACAAATAAGAAAGGTGAAGTTATTTCTTGGTCTTCAGCTGGTAAAATGGGCTTTAGAGGTTCTAAAAAGAATACTCCATATGCGGCTCAAATGGCAGCAGAAGATTGTACTAAAGTAGCACTAGAGGCTGGACTAAAAAAGGTAAAAGTTTACGTTAAAGGTCCAGGAAACGGAAGAGAATCAGCAATACGTTCAATTCACAATGGTGGAATTGAAGTGTCTGAAATTATCGACGTTACTCCAATGCCTCATAACGGATGTAGACCTCCTAAGAGAAGAAGAGTTTAATTTTTAAGTATAAACACAAGGTAGAATAACGATTATCGAAGGATATATGACCTGAATTCATAATCATTACCTTAATAATTTTTAAAATGGCAAGATATACTGGTCCAAAAACAAAAATTGCTCGTAAATTTGGCGAAGCAATATTCGGAGAAGACAAAGCCTTCGAAAAAAGAAATTACCCTCCAGGGCAACATGGTTTAGCAAAGAAAAGAGGTAAAAAATCTGAGTATGCTGTTCAATTAATGGAAAAGCAAAAAGCCAAATATACTTATGGTATTTTAGAGCGTCAATTCAGAAATTTATTTGAAAAAGCTTCTGCTGCTTCTGGTGTAACTGGTGAAATCTTATTACAATTATGTGAAGCTCGTTTAGATAACGTAGTTTATAGAATGGGTATTGCTCCTTCTCGTAGAGCTGCTCGTCAAATTGTATCTCATAGACATATTACAGTAAATGGTGAATTGGTAAATGTACCTTCTTATCATTTAAAAGCTGGAGATAAAATAGCTGTTCGTGAAAAATCTAAATCTCTTGAAGCTATTGAAAGATCTTTATCTAATTCTTCTCAAGTTTATGAGTGGATTACATGGAATAACGATACAAAGGAAGGTACTTTTGTTTCTGTTCCTCAAAGACTTCAGATTCCAGAAAATATTAAAGAGCAACTAATCGTTGAGTTGTATAACAAATAAAAACTGACTTTAGTCGAAATATGGCATTATTTAATTTTCAAAAGCCCGATAAAGTTATCATGATCGATTCAACCGATTTTGAAGGTAAATTTGAATTTAGACCTTTAGAACCTGGTTACGGATTGACTGTTGGTAATGCATTAAGAAGAGTTTTACTTTCTTCTCTAGAAGGATACGCTATTACATCTGTTAGAATTGAAGGTGTTGAACATGAGTTTTCAACTATTTCAGGTGTTGTGGAAGATGTTACAGAAATTATCTTAAATTTAAAACAAGTTCGTTTTAAACGTCAAATTGAAGATGTAGATAATGAATCTGTTTCAATTTCTATCTCTGGAAAAGAACAAATAACTGCAGGTGATTTCCAAAAATTCATTTCAGGTTTTCAAGTTTTAAATCCTGATTTTGTAATTTGTAATTTAGATAGTAAAACGACTATCAATATGGAGCTATCTATTGAAAAAGGTAGAGGTTATGTTCCTGCTGAAGAAAACAAAAAGGCAAACGCACCAATAGGTACTATTTATACAGATTCTATTTACACACCAGTAAAGAATGTGAAATATAGTATAGAAAACTTTCGTGTTGAACAAAAAACTGATTATGAAAAATTAGTTTTTGAAATCATTACGGATGGTTCTATTAATCCTAAAGATGCACTAACTGAAGCAGCAAAAACGTTGATTCACCACTTTATGTTGTTTTCAGATGAGAGAATTACACTTGAGGCTGATGAAATCGCTCAAACAGAATCTTATGATGAAGAATCTTTACATATGAGACAGTTGTTAAAAACTAAACTTGTAGATATGGATTTATCTGTTAGAGCTTTAAATTGTTTAAAAGCGGCTGAAGTAGATACACTTGGAGACTTAGTTTCTTTCAATAAAAATGACTTAATGAAGTTCCGTAATTTTGGTAAAAAATCTTTAACAGAACTTGATGAATTAGTTGCTGCTAAAGGTCTTAACTTCGGTATGGATTTAGGTAAATATAAATTAGATAAAGAATAAATTACTTCATATTTTGCTCTCCATAGTGGATCGTAGCAAGATGAAGGTTAAATAGTAAGGTCATGAGACACGGAAAAAAATTCAATCACTTAAGCAGACAAAAAGGACACAGAGCTGCTATGTTGGCTAATATGGCATGTTCTTTAATTGAGCACAAGCGTATTAATACAACTGTTGCAAAAGCAAAAGCTTTAAAACAATTTGTTGAGCCTTTAGTTACAAAATCTAAGGAAGATACTACTCATAATAGACGTATTGTGTTTTCTTATTTAAGAAATAAATATGCAGTAACTGAATTGTTCAGAGAAGTTTCAGCTAAAGTTGGAGATCGACCTGGAGGATATACTCGTATCATTAAAATGGGTAATCGTTTAGGAGATAATGCTGATATGGCAATGATCGAACTTGTTGATTTCAATGAATTATACAATGGTGGTAAAAAAGAAGAGAAAAAAGCTACAACTCGTCGTAGTAGAGCTAAAAAATCTGATGCACCTGTTGCTTCTTCTGAAGCACCAGCTACTGAAACTTCTGAAAACACTGAAGCTACTGAATAATCATGAAAGAATGATTAATAACATAAAAAAGGATAAACTTTCAATAGTTTATCCTTTTTTTATATCTTTTTTTGAAATCATTTTTTTACACTAAATTTGCAGAAACAACACAACTAATGAAATATAATAACAGACCACAAGCTATCTTATTACTTAAAGATGGTACAATTTTTTATGGTAAATCTATAGGTATTGAGGGAACAACTTTTGGAGAGGTTGCTTTTAATACTGGTACTACTGGTTATCAAGAAATTTTTACAGATCCATCTTATTTTGGACAAATAATGGTTACCACTAATGCACATATTGGTAATTATGGAGTGAATGATGAAGATGTAGAATCTAATGGAGTCAAAATTTCTGGTTTGGTATGTAAAAATTTTAGCTTTACTTATTCCCGAGATAATGCCTCAGAAAGTCTATTCGATTACTTAAAAAAACAAAATCTAATTGTTATTTCTGATGTTGATACTAGAGCTCTGGTTAGTTATATTAGAGATAATGGTGCAATGAATGCAATAATTTCTACAGATGGTACTTCAATTGAAGATTTAAAAGGGAAGCTTAACAAAGCTCCAGAAATGAATGGATTGGAATTAGCTTCAAAAGTATCGACTAAAGAGCCTTATTTTTTTGGTAATGAAAATGCAAAATTTAAAATTTCAGCTCTAGATTTAGGTATTAAAACTAATATTTTGAGAAATTTAGCAAATAGAGATTGTTATGTAAAAGTCTTTCCTTATGATGCTAGTTTTGAAGATTTGAAATCTTTTAATCCTGACGGTTATTTTCTTTCAAATGGACCAGGAGATCCAGAACCTTTACATAGTGCGCAAAAAGTTGCAAAGGATATTTTAATGGATAACAAACCTTTGTTTGGAATATGCCTTGGGCATCAAGTAATTGCTTTGGCTAACGGAATTTCAACTTATAAAATGTTTAATGGACATAGAGGAATTAATCACCCAGTAAAGAATTTAATTACTGGTAAAGGTGAAATAACTTCTCAAAATCATGGTTTTGCTGTAGTTAAAGAAGAATTGACAAATCATCCAGAATTTGAATTAACACACGAACATCTTAATGATGGAACGGTTGCTGGTATGAGAATGAAAAATAAAAACTGTTTTTCTGTTCAATATCATCCTGAAGCAAGTCCTGGACCACATGATTCGTCTTATTTATTTGATCAATTTATTGAAAATATTAAATCTTCAGCTAACTAAAACGTTATCGTTTATAAGTTTTTAGAATTTGATAAATTTATTACAGTTTAAATTTTAAATTTGTTATTATTCATAAAAAACACTAATTAAAATTATAAAAAATGAGCATAATTATTAAAGTTCACGCAAGGCAAATATTAGATTCAAGAGGAAATCCAACAGTTGAAGTAGATGTAATAACTGAAAATGGAATTTTAGGTAGAGCTGCTGTTCCAAGTGGTGCCTCTACTGGGGAACATGAAGCTGTTGAATTACGTGATGGAGGTAAAGCTTTTATGGGTAAAGGTGTTTTAAAGGCAGTTGAAAATGTAAATGTAACAATTGCAGCAGAAATCGTTGGTATGTCGGTTTTTGAGCAAAATGCTATAGATAAAACTATGATTGAGCTTGATGGAACAACAAATAAATCAAAATTAGGAGCAAATGCAATTCTTGGTGTTTCTTTAGCTGTTGCAAAAGCCGCAGCAAATGAGTTAGGATTGCCTTTATATAGATATGTTGGTGGTGTTTCAGGTAATACTTTGCCAGTTCCAATGATGAATATTATAAATGGAGGTTCTCATTCAGATGCTCCTATTGCATTTCAAGAATTTATGGTTATGCCAGTTAAAGCAACTTCTTTTACTCATGCAATGCAGATGGGAACAGAGATTTTTCATAATCTTAAAAAAGTGTTACATGATAGAAATCTTTCTACTGCCGTAGGAGATGAAGGTGGTTTTGCACCAAATTTAGCTGGTGGAACTGAAGATGCTTTAGACTCAATTAAACTTGCAGTAACTAATGCTGGTTATGTTTTTGGAGAAGATATTAAAATTGCTTTAGATTGTGCTTCTGCTGAATTTTATGTAGATGGGAAATATGATTATTCAAAATTTGAAGGTCCAACAGGAAAAGTTAGAACTTCTGCTGAACAGGTAGAATATTTAGCAGAATTAGCAGCTAAATACCCTATCGTTTCTATTGAAGATGGTATGGATGAAAATGATTGGGAAGGGTGGAAATTATTAACTGAAAAAATTGGAAATAAAGTACAACTAGTTGGAGATGATTTATTTGTTACTAATGTAGAAAGATTGTCAAGAGGAATTTCTCAAGGAATAGCTAATTCTATTTTAATTAAAGTAAATCAAATTGGAACTCTTTCTGAAACAATAGCTGCTGTTAATATGGCTCACAATGCTGGTTATACTTCAGTAATGTCTCACCGTTCTGGAGAAACTGAAGATAATACTATTGCAGATTTAGCAGTTGCTTTAAATTGTGGTCAAATAAAGACAGGTTCAGCTTCACGTTCTGATCGTATGGCAAAATACAATCAATTATTGCGTATTGAAGAAGAATTAGGTGATGTAGCTTATTTTCCAGGAATAAATGCATTTAAGCAAAAATAAGTTTTAAAAAATATTTTAAAAGAACCCTATTAGAATTAAATTCTAGTAGGGTTCTTTTTTTTAGATAACTAAATTCTCATTCAAAGTGGTGAAATTCTCATTTGTAGTTATTTCCTAGAATCTAAATGTTAAATTTGTTTATCAATAGTTTTAGAATGAAGAAAAAAATAGTCATATATCTTTTTTTATTAGTTTCAATTTTTATTCAAGCACAAGATAATGTTATAGATAGCTTGAAGGATAATTTAAAAAATGCAAAGAATGATATCAGTAGAACAAAATCTTTAAATGCAATTGCGGATCAATTTAAATATTCTAATCCAAGTGAAATGGAGATTTATGCTAATGATGCATTGAAATTAGCTCAAAAAATAAAATATAGAGAAGAAGAGGGTAAAGCGTTGTTAAATCTAGGTACTTCAAGTATTATCGTAGGTGATTATAATAAGGCAATTGGTTTTTTTATAAAAGCAAAGGATATTTTTGAAGATGAAATTCAATCATCAGTAAATCAAAAGGAAATACAACTCGGATTAGCAAAATCTTATGGAAGTTTAGGGATAGTTTTTTCTGAACAAAGTAATTATGCAAAAGCACTTCGGTATTATTTGAAAGCTTTAAAAATATATGAAAATTTAGGAGAAGAAGTTAGTTGTGGTAAATTATATAATAATATTGGTGTTGTTTATAAATCTCAACATTCCGATTTTAAAGCATTAGAATATTTTATAAAAGCTAACAAGATTCAAACGAAATTTGAAGATGCTAATTCTGGAATTACATTAACTAATATTGCAAATATTTATTTAAATCAGAAAAATTTAGATAAGGCTTTTGAGTATTATAATTTAGCCAAACAAAGTTTAGATAAGAATCCAAACCCAAGAGCTTTAGGGGAATGGTATAATAACATGGGGTTGTTTTATAAAGCAAATAATCAGTTTGATAAAGCTGAAGAAAGCTGGAAGAATTCAATTTTAGTATTTCAAAGTATTGATGATAAATTTGGTTTAGCCGACACCTATATTTTCTTAGGTCAATTTTTTTTAGAAAAAAAAGATTTTGATAAAGCGTTAGTAAGTACTAAAAGTGCTTTAGACTTAGCAAATGAAATTGATGTTTTAGAGCAACAAGCCGTTTCTGAAAAGTTATTAAGTGAGATTTATCAAAAGATGAATAATTCAGTTTTAGCTTTGACTCATTATAAAAATTATAGTAGTGCTAAAGATAGTTTGACAAATGAAGAAAATATAAGAAAATCGGTTGAAGCGTCAATGAATTATGAGTTTGAAAAGAAAGAATTATTTCAAAAAGAAGAAAATGAAAAAAGAGAATTGCTGCTAAAAGAAGAGGCTAAACAATTTAAAATAAAATTAATTTATATAGGATTAATTATTCTATTATTATTTGGAATAGGTTTTTTAATTTATAGTAGAATTCAACTTAAAAGGACTTTAACACTACAAAAAGAATTAGCTGAATATGAACAAAAAGCTTTGCACTTGCAAATGAACCCACATTTTGTATTTAATTGTTTAGGGTCAATTTCTAGTTTTATTGTTCAAAACGGAACAGATTCAGCTATAAAATATTTGTCAAAGTTTTCAAAATTGATGCGATTAACATTAGAATATTCTAAAGAATCGTTAATTCCAATTGATAAAGAAATTGAAAGTTTACAAAATTATTTAGAACTAGAGCAACTTCGTTTTAATCATAAATTTAATTTTAAAATAAATAAAAGTTCAGAAATTGAAGATGATGTTGCTTTACCACCTTTATTAATTCAACCTTTTATAGAAAATGCAATTATTCATGGAGTCATTCCTAAAAAAGAAATGGGCAATATTGAGATAGATTTTTCAATTGCAAATGAATCATTGATTTGTACAATTTTAGATAATGGTGTTGGAATAAATAAATCTAAAGAAAATAAAGAAAATTTAGTTTTAGCTCATAAATCAATGGCTTTAGATATTATAAAGAAGCGTTTAGAAATGATAACTTCTTCAACAAATAAAAAAGCAACCATGTCAGTTGAAGAAATTATAAGTAATGATAAAACAAAAGGGACAAAAGTAGTTCTGAGTTTACCATTGCAATATATTAAATCGTAATAATGAAATTAAAATAATAGAATTAAGTTTAAAGACTTAAAAGAATTTTATTAAAAACTAAATTATGATTACAGCGATACTTATAGATGATGATAAGAATCTTAGAGACGGAATGAAAGGTTTGTTAGCTCGTTTTGCTCCTAATATTAAAATTATTGGAGAAGCAGATAGCTTACAAACAGGAATAGATGCAATAGATAAGTTAAGTCCACAAGTTGTTTTTTTAGATATTCAGTTAAATGACGGGACTGGTTTTGATATTTTAGAACAATTAGCTTTAAAGAATGGTACTATTAAGTCGAATATTGTTTTTATAACAGCACATGAACAATATGCTATTAAGGCATTTCGGTTCAGTGCTTTAGATTTTTTATTAAAACCAGTTGATCCAGATGAGTTACAAAAAGTAATTAAAAAAATTGAAACTGTTTTAGAAAAGACAAATGATTATGCTCATATAGATTTACTTCTAGAAAACATTCGCAAAAAAGTAGATAATTTTAAAAGAATTGCCCTTTCTACTTCAGATGGAATTCATCTATTTGAAATTAACGACATCATTAGATGTGAAAGTGAAGATAATTATACTAAATTTTATATTAAAAATAACAAAACTGTTCTAATATCAAAAACACTAAAGGAATATGAGGAGTTATTAACAGAACATGGATTTGAAAGAATACATCAATCTCATTTAATCAATTTAGCATATTTGAAATCATACATTAAAAAAGACGGTGGTTATGTAGTTATGGCAGACAATAGTAATCTTCCTATTTCGCAAAGGAAAAAGGAACGTTTACAAGAAATTTTAAAAACTATTTAGCGAATTCTAATTTAAAACTATCATTTACTCAATTACCAAAACATAAACTAAACAATACAACTAAATTTATATAAAACATAAAAGTCATGAAAAAAATTATACTCTTATTACTTTTTATAACAGGAACTTTATATGCACAACCACCTATTAATACACCTTCAAATTATGTGGTTTGTGAGTATGATAATTCAGGATTTGGATTATTCGACCTTACTTCTAAAAATGCAGAAATATTAGGTTCACTCGATTCTAATCTTTATACACTTACTTATTATGAATATTCAAATGATGCTCAAAACGGAGTAAATCCAATACAAAATCCTAATCAATTTGTGTCTGATAATGTATATAATACAGTTAGTGTGAGAGTGCATGAAAATTCAAACCCAACAAATTTTGCTATAACCTATTTACAATTGGTAACACATTATGCGCCAACTATTTTTCAGTCGCCAAATATTACTGTTTTTGAAGACCCAAATGATAATGTTGCAGATTTTGATTTAAGTCAGCAAATTCCATTATTAGTTGGAAATCAAACTACATTGAATGTTACTTTTCATTTGTCTGAAATGGATGCTAATAATAATAGTAATGCAATAATTAATACAACTGCTTATACTAACATATCAAATCCTCAAGTAATCTATGCTAGGGTTGAAAGTCCAGATACAGGTTGTTTTGTAGTGGCAAATTTTGATTTAATTGTTAGTCTTGAAGGAATAGTAAATATTACTGATGCAAATTTGAAAGCAAAATTACTAGAAGCTGATTCAACTAATTCAATTGCTTCAAATGTAAATCCAAATAATTCAACTACATGGAATATCTATACAAAGATTGATACTAATAATGATGGAGAAATACAATTTTCAGAAGCAGCAGCAATTATACATTTGAATATTTCAGGTTCTTCAGTTACTAATGGAGGAATACAAGATTTACAAGGTTTGGAATATTTTTATAATTTAAGCTATTTTAATTGTAACTATAATCAATTAACAGCAATAGATTTAAGTGTTTATCCTAATTTAAAATATTTCTATAGTTCAAATGGTATTCTTGCAAATTTGGGGTTAACAAATTGTAATAATTTAGAGGTTTTAAATATTGGATACAATCAACTAACTACTTTTGATTTAAGTCAGTGTCCTAATTTAACAAATTTAGTTGTTAGAAATAATTCATTAGTAAGTTTAGATTTGAGTAGTAATGAAAAAATAACCTCTATTGATGCTTTTAATAATAATTTGGCCAGTTTTACACTTCAGAATAAAAATTTCATGAGAACATTGGGAATGGGTTTTAATCAATTAACAGATTTACAATTAACTAATCTACCCATATTATATAGAATACAAGTTCAAAATAATGATTTAACTGAGGTAGATTTTTCAACTGTTGCTTTTCAAACAGAACCTAATAATTTGCCATTTGCTAATATATTAGATATTTCAGTTAATAACAATGTTAATTTAAACTTCATTAACCTTAAAAACGGATTTATTAATTCAAGTGTTGATTTAATGTCAGATAATCTAAATGATACACAACAATATGTCTGTATTGATAATAATGATAATTTTACTTATTTTACAACAACTCCAAATCCAATAGTTAATACTTATTGTTCATTTAATCCTGGAGGAGATTATAATACTGTTGAAGGCATAGTGCAATTTGATAGTGATAATGATGGTTGCGATGTGTCAGACATTTTTGTTCCTTATTTAGGTTTTGAGATAAGTTATGATGCAGTTACAACAAATTCATATATTTATTCAAACACAATTGGAAATTATGCTTTATTTGTAAGCCAACCAGGAACCTATAATTTAAATCCAAATTTTGAAAACCCAGCCATTTACAACATTACTCCTTCACCATCTGAATTTAATATTCCAGTAATAGATAATAGCACAATCACTCAGGATTTTTGCATCTCAGCAAATGGAATATTCCCTGATTTAGAAGTTGTTATTGCTCCAATCATTCCAGCAAGACCTGGTTTTGATGCCGTTTATCAAATAGTTTATAAAAATAAAGGGAATCAAATTTTATCTGGAGATGTGTCATTTGCATATGATGATGATTTATTAGATTTTGTAACTTCAACAATTGCTCCAGATGCTATAGCAACAGGTTTATTAACATTTAATTATACCAATTTACATCCATTTGAAAATAGAAGCATTTATCTAACTTTAAATGTAAATAGTCCTACAGATACTCCAGCAGTTAATCTAGGTGATGTGTTAAGTTTTACTTCAATTATTAATCCTGTCACAGGAGATGGAATTATTGAGGATAATACATTTGTGTTTAATCAAAATGTTGTTGGTTCTTTCGATCCTAATGATATTACATGTATAGAAGGTGATGTGGTTTCACCAACAGTAATTGGAAATTATTTACATTATGTAATCAATTTTGAAAATATAGGAACAGATCAGGCAGAAAATATAGTTATAAGAATAGAAGTTAATTCTGCTGATTATGATATTAATACAATGCAACTTCTTAATGCATCTCATAATGTAGATATAAGAATAAACAACAATATTTTAGAATTTATTTTTCAGTCAATTTATTTAGACACAGGTGGACATGGTAATATTTTACTAAAAATGAAAACTAAAGATAATTTACTTTCTAGTGATATTGTAACAAATAAAGCTGATATTTATTTCGATTATAATGAACCAGTAGCAACTAATCTTGCTAACACAACCTTCCAAATTTTAAGTAATTTAATAGTTACTTTTGACGATTCAGTAAGAATATATCCAAATCCTTCAAGTAATCTACTGAATGTAAAAGCAAATTCAACTATAGAATCTGTTGAAATATACGATGTGCAAGGTAGAGTGGTCATGGCAAAAATGGTGAATGATAAAGATACTTTTGTAACTATTTCTGACTTTTTAAATGGAATTTACTTCTTGAAAGTTAAAACCGAAAAAGGTGAAAAAGTGGAGAAAATTATAAAACAATAGTATTCTGATTATAGTTTGTTAAGTCAACACCTATTAGTTTTAAAGCTAATAGGTGTTTTTTAATTAATAGGATTTTTTAACATTAAATTGAATTCGTTATTTCTATAATGTATACTTACTTTGCAAACTTTATAGAATTATTAACGAAAACCTTACCCAATTTCTTTTTATTTAATAAGGAATTCCCTAATTTTGTTAAATTAATAATTTCAAAAGATTTAATTACCAATACAAAATATGTCGAAAACTGCAATATTAGAAATCGATGGCAAAAAGTATGAATTTCCTATTATAGTAGGAACTGAAAATGAGGTTGCTATTGATATAGACAAGTTGCGTGGAGCAACGGGTGCTATTACATTAGATCCAGGGTATAAAAATTCTGGTTCTTGCAAAAGTGAAATTACTTTTTTAGATGGAGAAGAAGGGATTTTACGTTACAGAGGATATTCAATTGAAGAGCTTGCTGATAAAGCAGATTTTCTTGAAGTTTCTTATCTTTTAATTTTTGGGGAATTACCAAATAAAACTCAATTAGAGAAATTTGAGAATGATATTAGAAAATATACTCTTGTAAATGAAGAAATGAAGACTATTTTGGAAGGTTTTCCAAAAACAGCACATCCAATGGGTGTATTATCTTCACTTACAAGTGCATTAACAGCATTTAACCCAAAATCGGTAAATGTTGAAAATGAAAAAGAAATGTATGAAGCAGTTTGTAAAACAATGGGTAAATTCCTAGTAATTGCAACTTGGACATACAGAAGAAGAATGGGCTTTCCTTTAAATTATTATGATAATACTAAAGGATATGTAGAGAATTTTATGCGTTTAATGTTTGAAATTCCTACTGAACCATATAAAATGGATAAGAGAATAGTAGATGCATTAGATAAATTATTTATTCTTCATGCTGACCACGAACAAAATTGTTCAACTTCAACGGTAAGAATAGTTGGTTCTTCTCATGCTGGTTTATTTGCTTCTATTTCTGCTGGTGTTTCTGCTTTATGGGGTCCATTGCATGGTGGAGCTAATCAAGCGGTTTTAGAAATGCTTGAAGAAATTAATAATAATGGAGGTGATGTTGCAAAATTTGTTTTAAAAGCAAAAGATAAAGAAGATCCTTTCCGTTTAATGGGATTCGGACACAGAGTTTATAAAAACTTTGATCCAAGAGCAACAATTATTAAAAAAGCGGCTGATGATGTTCTAGAAGCTTTAGGTGTTGACGATCCATTACTTGATATTGCAAAACAATTGGAAAAAGTTGCTTTAGAAGATGAGTATTTTAAATCTAGAAATTTATATCCTAATGTTGATTTTTATTCAGGTATTATTTATAGAGCAATGGGTATTCCTGTAGAAATGTTTACAGTTTTATTTGCTATTGGTCGTTTACCAGGATGGATTGCACAATGGAAAGAAATGCGTTTAAATAAAGAACCTATAGGACGCCCTAGACAAGTTTATACAGGTCATTCGCATAGACCTTTTAAAGAAATTCAAAATAGATAAAAATAAAAAATCCGAGTTTTCTCGGATTTTTTATTTTTAAAAAAGGTTTGAAAAAATTATTCTTTAGTTTGAGTTTCTTCATTAGTTTGAGTTTCTGAAGAATTTTCTGCTTTCTCTTTTTTAAGTTCTTCTATTTTTTCTTCCACTTTTTCTATGATTTCTTCAAAAGCTTCTTTAGCTTGTTGTGATTTTTCTTCAGCCCATACACTTGCCTCATCAAGTTTTTCTTTAGCTGACTTAATAAATTCTTCTGTTTTTTCAGAAAGATGTAATTCGTCTATTTTTTTGGATGCGGATTCTGCTAAATCTTCTAGAGATTCTTTAGCTTCAGTTGCAAATTCTGCTGCTTTATCAATTGTTTCGTCAGCAGTCACTTTGGCTTTGCCAAACAATGAGTTAAAAAAGTTTGAAATTCCCATAATGTGTTTAGTTTTTTATCAAATGTATAAATTATATGTTTATAAATATTTATTTTTTTAGAATTATACAATTACATTCCTTTTTCTATCTTTGCCATATGAGCGTCAGATAAATGACGAATTAATAGCCAAAATCATGTTGCAATTAAATGTTAAAAATGAGTCTTCAAGGCTTAGAGCAGTTGTTTTAGGAACTGCGGTTAGTAATGGTCCAACGCCAAAAGTGGAAGAAGCTTATGATCCAAAATCTTTAGAGCATTTGTTAGCAGGTACTTATCCAGTGGAAGAAGATATGGTTAAAGAAATGGAAGCTTTTAATAAAGTGTTTCAAAAATATGATGTACAAGTTTTTCGACCTAAAATAATTACAAATTATAATCAAATTTTTTCAAGAGATATAGGTTTTGTAATTGATGATGTTTTTATTAAAGCAAATATTCTTCCAGATAGAGAAAGAGAATTAGACGCAATTCAATATGTTTTAGATCAAATTGATCCGAATAAAATTGTAAAACCACCAGAAGAAGTTCATATAGAAGGTGGAGATGTTATGCTTTGGAACGATTATATTTTTATTGGAACCTATAAAGGATCTGATTATAAGGATTACATAACAGCTAGAACAAATATGCATGGCGTAAATTATATAAAAGAATTATTTCCACATAAAATCGTAAAAGAATTTGATTTAGTAAAATCTAAAATTGAACCAAGAGATAACGCCTTACATTTAGATTGTTGTTTTCAGCCTTTAGGAACTAATTTAGGAATTATTTATAAAAGTGGTTTCAGAGAAGAGGCAGATTATATGTATTTAGTAAATCTTTTTGGTAAAGAAAATTTATTTCATATTGATAGAGAAGAAATGTATCATATGAATTCTAATATTTTTTCAATAGCACCAGATGTAGTAGTTTCGGAACAAAATTTTACTAGATTAAATGCGTGGATGAGATCCAAAGGAATTACAGTTGAAGAAATACCTTATGCAGAAATATCTAAACAAGAGGGACTTTTAAGATGTTCGACACTGCCTTTGATTAGAGAATAGTTGAAGTTGTATGTTCTAAGTTGTAAGTTATAGGTTTATGAAGAGTTATAAAGATTTAGATGTATATAATTTAGGATTAGAACTTTTTTATTTGTCTCATTCATGCTCGTTAAAGTTACCGAAATATGAAATGTATGAATTAGGTAGTCAATTAAGAAGGTCTGCTGATTCAGTTCCAACAAATATTGTGAAGGTTACGGGAGAAAACGATACAAAGCCGATTTTATAAAATTCTTAACTTACTCATGGTCGAGTTGTTTAGAAACAGTGTTTCACATTGGAAAGATAAATAGATTATATCCAGATGTAATGCGAAATGATTTAGAATTAATCAACAGGTATAATGAATTAAGCTCAAAAATTTATAACTTTATTAAATACGTAGAAGAAAATTGGAAAACATAAAGTCGAAAGTCGAAAGAGTATGGAAGAAAGAGTAAAAGAAAATAACTACAAAACAAAGTCAACACACAACTTACGACTTAGAACATACAACCTAGAACACACAACTCACAACCGATAACTAATAACCGACAACAAAAATATGAACCAAACGACAAATACCATAGTAATGATTCGTCCGGTAGCTTTCCGAATGAACGAACAAACAGCTGTTAATAACTATTACCAAAAAGTATTAGACGGATTATTACCAGCAACTGTTAATGCAAAAGCACAAGCAGAATTTGATGCTTACGTTGAAAAACTAAGAGCAGTAGGAATAAATGTAATTGTTGTTGATGATACTGTAAATCCAGATACACCAGATAGTATTTTTCCAAACAATTGGGTTTCTTTTCATGAAAATGGTGATGTAGCTCTGTATCCAATGTTTGCAGAAAATAGAAGAAAAGAAAGAAGAGAAGATATATTAGATATCATAGAAGACAAGGGTTTTGTTATTAATGAAATCATGGATTATACTTCCGCTGAGGAAGATGGTTTTTATTTAGAAGGAACGGGAAGTATAGTTTTAGATAGAGAAAATGAAATTGCTTATTGTGCTTTGTCTCCAAGAGCAGATGAAGAATTATTTATTGAGTTTTGTGAAGATTTTGAATATACACCTGTCATTTTTGAAGCCTTTCAAACAGTTAATGGTGAACGTAAACATATTTATCATACTAATGTTATTATGTGTGTGGCTGAAACATTTGCTGTTATTTGTGCAGATTGTATAGATGATAAGGCTGAAAGAAAATCGGTGCTTTATAAATTAAAAGAATCAGGAAAAGAAATTATTCTTATTACTGAAGAGCAAGTGAATAGTTTTGCAGGTAATATGCTACAAGTTCGCGGTGCAAATGACGAACGATTTTTAATAATGAGTAACGCAGCGTATGAAAGTTTAACACAATCGCAAATTGATAAAATTCAAAAGCATTGTAAAATTTTGCATGCTAGTTTAGATATTATTGAAGCTTGTGGTGGAGGAAGTGCTCGTTGTATGATGGCCGAAGTTTTTTTACCAAAAACATAAAATATGTTATCTAGAAAAACAAAATATGGAATAAAGGCATTAATTTATATTGCAAAACAAGATAATTTAATGCCTGTTCTTATCTCTGAGATTTCAGAAAAAGAAAATATATCAAAGAAATTTTTAGAAGCCATTTTATTAGATTTAAAGAGAATTGGTTTAGTAGGTTCTAAAAAAGGAAAAGGAGGAGGTTATTACTTATTAAAGAATCCTCGAGAAATATCTGTGGCAACAATTATAAGGTTTTTAGATGGACCAATCGCCTTATTACCCTGTGTAAGTTTGAATTTTTATGAAAAATGTAATGATTGTCCTAGTGAGGAAACATGTTCTTTAAATAAGCTTATGATTCAGGTGAGAGATAATGCTTTGGGCGTGTTAGAAAAGAAAACTTTATACGATTTAGTAAATTTTTAAAATTTTTTTAAAAAATACCCTAGTAATTCGATAGACTAATAGTATCTTTGAAAAATGAAATAAAATTGAAGATTATGATATTAGATTTAATTAAACCAAAAAAATCTTTCGAACTAGGAAAAGAAGTAAAAGTTTCTGCTTATAAGGCTATAACGTGGAGAATTGTAGGAACACTTGATACTATGGTGGTTTCTTATTTTATGACAGGAAGTTTTAAAATTGCTTTTTCTATAGGTGGTTTTGAGGTGTTTTCAAAGATGATATTGTATTTTTTTCATGAAAGAGCTTGGGCAAAATGGACAAAATAAACAAAATAAAAGATAAATTAGCCGAATTTAATCAACTATTAGAAGGATTAAGTTTGGAAGAAAGTATTTTATTTGTAAAGGATAATCTTGAAGGAAAAAAAGTGTTTTCTACTTCTTTTGGTATAGAAGATCAAGTGTTAACTCATTTTTTATATCCTTTAGCAAATGATTTCTCCTTTTTTACATTAGATACAGGAAGGTTGTTTAGTGAAACGTATGAAGTGTTTCAAAAAACGCAAACAAAATATAAAGGACTCCAAATAAAAACTTACTTACCAGAAGAAAAAGATATTCAGAGTTATATCGATTCAGATGGAATAAACGGGTTTTATGATAGTATTGAAAGTCGTAAAAAATGTTGTTTTGTAAGAAAAGTGATTCCGTTAAAAAGAGCTTTAGAAGGAGTTGCTGTTTGGGTAACAGGATTAAGAGCAGAGCAATCTCAAAATAGAGAAACAATGCCATTTTTAGAATGGGATGAAGAGAATAAATTGGTGAAATTTAATCCTTTACTTCATTATTCATTATCTCAATTAGAAGCAATTGTAAAAGAAAATAACATTCCTATAAATAGTTTATATAGAAAAGGATATTTAAGTATTGGTTGTGCTCCTTGTACAAGAGCTTTAAGTGAAGGAGAAGACTTTAGAGCAGGTAGATGGTGGTGGGAAAATGGTAAAAAAGAATGTGGTTTGCATATTCATATTGAAAAGAATAATTAATTTAAAGTAAGTATAATGCCAAATTATTTAGAAGAATTAGAAAACGAAAGCATTTATATTTTAAGAGAGGTTGCTGCGCAGTTTCAAAAACCAGTACTCTTATTTTCTGGAGGTAAAGATTCCATTACAGTAGCAAGATTAGCACAAAAAGCTTTTTATCCAGCTAAAATTCCATTTGCATTTATGCATATTGATACAGGACATAATTTTCCTGAAACAATTACTTTTCGTGATAAATTGATAAAAGAATTAGGAGTTGACCTAATTGTTAGATATGTTCAAGATAGTATTAATTCTAACAAAGCTCAGGAAGAAACAGGAAAATATGCAAGTAGAAATTCACTTCAAACTGTAACACTTTTAGATGCTATTGAAGAATTTGGTTTTGATGCTTGTATTGGCGGAGCAAGAAGAGATGAAGAAAAATCTAGAGCTAAAGAACGTATATTTTCAGTTAGAGACGATTTTGGTCAATGGGATGCAAAAAAACAACGACCAGAAATGTTTACTATTTTAAATGGGAAAATTAATTTTGGTGAAAACGTAAGAGCTTTTCCTATTAGTAACTGGACAGAAGAAGATGTATGGAATTATATAAAGCAAGAAAATTTAGAATTGCCTTCTATTTATTTTGCTCACGAAAGAAAATTAGTAAAAAGAGATGGAGCCGTTTTAGCACATTCCGATTATTTGAATTTGGTGGAAACAGATGAAATAATTACAGATGTAGTTCGTTTCCGTACTGTTGGAGACATGACTTGTACAGCTGCTTTATTGTCAAATGCCTCTACTATTGATGATGTAATGTATGAGAACAAAGCCTCTAAATCTTCAGAAAGAGGAGCACGAATTGATGATAAACGTTCTGAAGCAGCTTTGGAACAAAGAAAAAAAGGGGGATATTTTTGATGATGGGATGAATGGATTTTTAGATGATTGGACTTTTTGGATTCTTTGAATAATCTAATCATTGGATAATCGATAAAAAAATTAAAATGGAATTACTTAAGATAAATACAGCGGGAAGTGTAGATGATGGGAAAAGTACCTTAATAGGTCGTTTTTTATATGATAATAATGCACTAACTATTGAACAAGAAGAATTAGTTCGAAGAAAAACAAAAGAAAAAGGGCTTGAAGATTTAGATTTTTCAGTAATTACTGATGGTTTAATTGCAGAACGCGAACAAGGTATTACAATCGATGTTGCTCATATCTATTTTTCATCGGCAACTCGAAAATTTATTATTGCAGATAGTCCTGGACATATCGAATATACTCGAAATATGGTTACTGGAGCTTCTAACTCCGATTTGTCTATTATTCTAATTGATGCAAGAAAAGGATTGCTAGAACAAACACATCGTCATTATTTTATAAGTCGAATGTTACGCTTACAATCGGTGGTGTTTTGTATTAATAAAATGGATTTGGTCAATTATAGCGAGGATGTTTTTTTACAAATAGCTTCTGATATTGATAAAATGATTAAGCAATTGGATCCATTGCAACAAGATATTGCTATTATACCTATTAGTTCTTTAAAAGGAGATAATGTGGTGTATGCATCAAAAAATATGCCTTGGTATAAGGAAGCTACTTTATCGGATGTTTTACATGGTTTTTCTAAAAGAGTAGAAGATACAAAGCCTTTTAGAATGGATGTACAACAAGTATATCATGTTCAAAATGAAGAATTTGTAGATTATAGAGCTTATGCAGGAAGAATTAATTCTGGAAGTGTAAAAGTAGGCGATTTGCTTACCATTTTACCTTCTTGTAAATCATCTGAAGTAGTTGAAATTAGAAAGTTTACTTCCACATTAGAAGAAGCACATGCTGGAGATTCCATACAAATTCGTTTGAAAGATGATATTGACATTAGTAGAGGAATGCTCTTTGTAAAAGAGACAAAAGAGTCACTTTTTGAAAAAGAAGTACAAGCTAGAATTGTTTGGTTAGACGAAAAACAAGCTAATTTAGCTAGCAAATATCATATTCAATCGGGTTCGCGAACAACTGTTTGTAAAATTCAACAAATTCAACATTTAATTAAACCAGAAAGCCCGCTGGAGAAGATAGAAACTCATGAAATGGCTTTGAATGCTATTGCTTTGGTAAAATTGAAATTAGCAAACCCAATTTATTTGGATGCTTTTGCTGAAAATAAATCAAATGGAGCTTTTATATTAATTGATGCACAAACAAATAACACTGTTGCCGTTGGGTTTGTGGAGTAAAGTAAGTTTATATTGTATTCTATTCTAATCCCTAAGATGATAGTATCTTAGGGATTTTTTTATATACTCCTGAAAGAACTATTCAAGTATGTGATTATGCAAATCAAGTAGCTTGAAGAACAAACCAAGTAGTTTGAAAGGTAAATCAAGTAGGTTGAAAAGCAAACCAAGTAGGTTGAAAAGCAAACCAAGTAGGTTGAAAGATAAATCAAGTAGCTTGAAAGGTAAACTAAGTAGGTTAAAATAGGATTCAAGTAGGTTGAAAGACAAACCAAGTAGGTTTATGAGTTATTTTATTTATTTTTCTTTAAGGTAATATGCATATTTTCTTTAAAATTCCTTTTTATCAGTATAAATACTTACTAAAAACCATCAAAAATGCGTATAAATACGTATTGTGAATATGGAATGGATTGTTTAGGTTTGTAAGGAGAAATATAAAAAACTTTCGTATATACACCCACATTTGGGTAGATTAGCGAATGTTTGTTTCGTATATATACAAGTTGACAGTAATTTTAGGAAAACGCAAAATAATGACGTCCAGATTAAATTAGACTATACAAATAGTAGATTAATTCATGAATATTACTATAAACCGAAAGGTTGTATGTTTTTTCTCCTGCTTCAATTTCTTCTGTAAATTTATCACTTATCCATTTACTATTTTCAAGACCTTGTTCCATATTGGGTAATAATAATTCAAAGATATTACAAGCCTTTTCATAATCGGTTATATAATTCTCTTTTTTAATCCTAGATATAATTTCATCGCATTTTGTATATGATTTAGATTTCTTCTCAAAATGCAATAAAACAAAAAACTCAAAACAAGGAATTGTAAATGCAATCTTAATTTCAGGATTTGAATTTCTTGCAATTTCAAAAGCATCCGCCATATTAGCATGTCCATCCTTATCAAATACAACCCAAACGAAATCATATTTATTTTTATCTCTTTTGGCAATTTTTATCAAATCTTTAGCTTTATTAACTAAACCTAAAGGTGAATGATTTTTTGGTTTATAAATATCTACATCAATTGAAGCAAACTTTCTTCTGTATTTCTCTTGAGTTATTAATCCTGTAAAATAGTTTTCTTCTGTCTCTCCTTCGCAAAGAATAAGACCTCTTTTATTAATTGTAACTACTTTTTTTGATTTACGAAAACGACCAATATCTCTCATTACTAAAATTGAAAATTTAATTCATTTTGATTAATAACTGGTGAAGCTCCAAATCTTCCACTCATGTAATATTTCTCATATGGGGAATTAGCTCGAATACCAGGAATATCAGCTACAGAATAATAATGGCTACATCCTTCATATTCTTTTTCTGCAAACCAAATTTGGTCTCTTCTAAACAATTCATTATCCAATAATGATACATCATGTGTTGCGAAAATTAATTGGGCATTGTTAGGATTATTCTTTTTTGAATTAAAAATATTAATTAATGCTCTCGTTAATTTCGGATGAAGACTTTTATCTAACTCATCAATAATTAAAACTTGCCCATTGGCTAGAGCTTCTAAAATAAGTCCACCAACTGCTAATAATTTAATTGTTCCTGTTGACTCATCTGACAATTTAAATTCAACTTTACCAATCTCTTTATCTCCATCAAATTGTTTATGAATTGTTCTTATTTTATATTTATACTTTTCAATTAAATCATCTTTATCTTTTTCATTCATATCTTTAGGCAAAAGTGACCTATCAATATCCTCTGCCTTAATAGTAATCTCCTCAATGCTAGTATCAGCTACTCTCATCAATCGATTCAAATTTTCTTTAAAAAATGGTATTGCATCTTTACTCATTTTATTAGTAAAGATTCTAATTAATGCGTCATCATATTCGGTATCATGAATTGTAGATATAAATAAATGACTTATAAAAAATCTATAAGGTGCCTTTAATTGTTCATTTTTTTCAGTTCCAACTTTTGATAAGAAAAGTTGATTCGGATATAGTAAATCTTCAATTTCTTTTTTCTTCCCTGTCAAATATTCTCCATATTTAATTTTTTTTCCAATCTTTCTATCAAATAAAATAGCAGATTGACCTTTTGGATAAAACTTCAAATTTTCATAAACTATTTCGTGTTTTAAAAACCCGATTGAATAAGTATATTTAAAGCCATCTATTGCCAAAAAATCTATTGAAAATTCCACTGGCTCTGAACTATTTGTCAAGTTTAACAAATACGGTTCATACGGTTCAATTTCTTCATCAACTTTGAATTCAGCGGATTGAAAAACTAAATATTGAAATGCTCGTAATGCGTTTAATAGATTGCTTTTTCCAGAAGCATTTCTTCCATAAATAATTGAAGTTTTTAAAACACTTACTTCCGAAATATCAATAACTGATTCGCTTATCTCTTTAACCTTATTCTCTGCCAACATAGAAAAGCTCTGCCAATCTCTTATTGACATGTAATTTCTAACCCTTAATTCTAATAACATTTTTTCTAAATTTAGAAGTTATTTGTAGTTTTTATGCAAATATAAGATGAATTTAGAAATATTTAGTTATAATTCTCTTAAAAAAACTACTGCCAACAGCGGTTTTAAGAAATTGGGGTTTTCGGGCTTAATTTAAAGTTTGTTTTGTACTTTTGAAGTTCGGTTTTTAATCGAAAGTTTCGGACTTACAAATCCCCAACTTCTTAAAGCCGCGAAACGTTAGCAGCAATATCTACAACAAAAATCAACATGAATGAACTTATAGGAATCAGAAGTTTTAATCATTTGGAAATAAATGATCTCAAAAGAGATTTTTTAATCTTTGATAAAATATTCATCGTTGGACTATCTGAGTGGAAAGAAGTTTTTGAAAAAAAGTCTTTTACAAGTACTGAAGAACTTTTAGAGCAAAAAGGCTTAGTACCTTTGAACGACTTTATTATTTATAACGGTTTATTGGAAATGAATAGTCAAGTCAAAAAGAATTTTGGTGATATTGACAATTATTATGATAAAAATAAAACCGACGAAATAGATTTTAGAAATTCAAACATTCAATTTTTGATTAATGAAGGAAAATTAATTTTTGATTACGAAAGCATTAAAAAAACAAAATTTAATTCAGATATTTATTCTCAAATAAAACCAGTTATTGAATCAAAATTAAATGAAATTACAAATAAAAGCCTATATGACTTTTTTATGTTATGTGACTTGTGTCATGATTTAAAAGTAAGGATACTCTCAACTCAATATGATGAATCTAAATTTTTGGCAATACCTTGTGAAGACTCTATTTATAATATTGATGGAATTACAGATAAAAAACAAGATACTTTTCATTTAATCTTCAATGATTTTCCAATTTTGAGTGTAGAAAATTTATCATGGGAAGAAATATTTAATTTTAAAAGTGATCCTGAAACTTATAATTCAATATGGGGATTAAGAAATTGGATTAGCAACGTTTCAAAGACTCAAAAAAATATTGGTGAAATCGAAGAAGAATATCGTTACTTAAAGAATAAATATGAACAAGCTATAAAATTACATAAGTTAAAAACTAGCGATAGTGTTTTTCAAACAACTATACAAACCAGCGCTGAATTAATAGAAAATATAGCTAAATTCAATCTTCGTAATGTTTCAGATTTATTTTTTAAGTTTAAAGAGAATAAAATTTCACTGATGGAAACAGAATTAAAAAGTGAAGGAAATCAGTTTGCGTATTTGTTTAAGGTAAAAGAAAAATTTAAATGATACTGCTGCTAACCCAGCTCCGCATTCTATGATAAAAAACAACTAAAAAAGATTAAATTTTATGATGCAAATTTATAAGTATTGATATATGGAGTTTCTCTGTTTACAACAGCAAAGACTCTACTTATAAGTTTGCATCTAATATTGTTTAATACAAGCATTGAGTTTTTACCTTCTTCTTTCTTCTTTGAATAGTACTCCTTCAATTGTGGATCATATTTTAATGTGGTCATGGCACACATTTGCAATAATGACTTCATTTTTTTATCAGCCATATGATTTACTTTAGTTCTTCCTTTTATACTTGTTCCAGAACTATATTCAAATGGGGCAACTCCAGAATAACAAGCAAATTGTCTCCAGTTTTTAAAAGAGGAAAATGCTTTTGTCGCTATAATAAAATAAAGACTTGTTTGCTCACCAATACCAGGAACTGATTTTATTAATTTATATTGATTGTTTAATTTTTCATTGGATTTGATTATTTCTTTAATTCTCTTCTCAATTTTACAGATACTTTTTTTGATACTATTTATCAAAGATTGGTTGATTGGTAAAACTTCTTTATAAACCTCTTTAATAACAAACTCGCTATTTTCCTTGGTTGTTTCCAGAAGCAATAAGGATTTAAGTGCTTTTTCTCTTTCTGTATAAAGCATTTTTAATTTTTGTATATCAATTTCTACCAACTCGTTTAATCTTAATTTATCAATATTTCTAAAACTATAATATGAAATATCTTTAGCATCTGTTTTGTCATTTTTACCTCTTGATATTCCTTTTGAACGTTTGATTTCAATAGCTGGAACAATCCATAAATCTAATTTCAAACCTAATAAAATATAACTTAAATGATTGGTGTAAACACCTGTATTTTCACAACAAAACAAAATGTCTTTTACATCAATTTTTCGTTTAGTCAATAGTTTTACAAATTCCTTTATTGATTTTGGATTATTATTAATCACAAAATGTTCTGACTGTAATGTTTGAGAATTTAATAGGTTTACATCTAACTTTAATTTTGAAATGTCAATTCCTGAGTGAAATAAATAATTTTTCATAACTTTGAGATTAGGATAAACAAAAATGTTGAACTTCTTTAGAGCCTTTATTAGACCGCTATGTCTATCATTCTATTTGAAGCAATTCAACTGGGTTCAAGGAGAAGGCAGAGGACTACTGCGGAGCATAGTTCTTATACTAGCAAAGTCTAAAGTTCACCTCTGCTTTCCTTTGAATAAATTTAATCATTTTTTATCTAATCCAAAGTAAAGGCAAAGTCTCCTGACTTTGAGGTATAATATATTGTTTTTAAAGGGAATTTATTTTAATATTAAAACCAAGAATTGCTTTCTTTGCGCAAAGTCGGGAGACTTTGCGGAGCTAATGGCTTCGACAGAAAAGGGAATTTGTTATATGGCATTTTCCGATGATGAAACTGTTGCATTTCAAACAATGGGAAGTCATTTTCCAAATGCTCTTTTTAGACAAATGGTAGATTTAATTCAACAAAATGCACTCTATATTTTTACACACGACTGGACAAAATTGAACCAAATAAAATTACATTTAAGAGGAACTGATTTTCAACTTAAAGTTTGGCAAACACTTTTAAAATCCCATTGAGACAATTGACAACTTACGGAGCTATTGCCAATAAAATTGAAAATCCAAATGCTTCAAGAGCAGTAGGTACGGCAATTGGAAATAATCCCGTAGCGTTCTTAATTCCTTGTCATCGGGTTATTCAATCTACAGGAATATTTGGAGGTTATATGTGGGGCAACACAAGAAAAACAGCCATCATAGGTTGGGAAGAAGCAAAAACAAATTCAGAGTTTATTTAGCAAGTTTCGGGTTTTACGACTCCCCAACTATCTGAATCTTTGCATTCAAATTTAAAAATAAATAGAAATGCAAAGATTTAAAAACAAAGTAGCTTTAATTACAGGTGGAACAAACGGAATGGGTTTTGCGACAGCCCAAGAATTTATTAGCGAAGGAGCAACTGTAATAATTACAGGTCGTAGCCAAGAAACAGTAGATAAGGCAGTTAACCGTTTAGGTTCAAATGCTATCGGTCTTGTTTCAAATGCTGGAAAATTATCGGACGTTTTGGATTTACAAAAGCAAGTTCAAAAGCATACAAATAAATTGGATATTTTATTTGTAAATGCTGGATATGGCAAATTTGCACCAATTGAAATGGTTGACGAAACTCATTTTGACGAACTGTTTAATATGTTGGTAAAAGGAACATTTTTTACAGTTCAACAAATGTTACCAATAATGAATGCCGAAAGCTCTATAATCTTAAATACATCTTTTGTAACGGAATTTGGAATAGAGAATTTTTCAATTTATTCAGCAGCAAAATCAGCAGTTAAATCATTCATAAAAACATTTTCTTCTGAATGCACAGCAAAGAAAATTCGAGTAAACGGAATAAGTCCAGGTTATATTAAAACAAATATTTTTAATAATACAGGACTAACACCTGACCAAATTGAAGGAGCGGTAGCTGGCATTACACAAACACTACCTTTCAAACGTTTTGGCGAACCATCTGAAATTGCAAAGACAGTTCTTTTTCTTGCTTCTGAAGATGCTACTTACATTCACGGAGCAGAAATTGTTGTAGATGGCGGATTATCAAATGTGAAATAATGGAAGACAAAATCACATCAATTAATTGGCAAAACATAACAGAAGAAATGCACGAAAAAGGGTTTGCTATAATTCCAGAACTCTTAACAAGTACCCAGCCCCAGCCCAGCTCCGCATTCTATGATAAAAAACAACTAAAAAAGATTAAATTTTATGATGCAAATTTATAAGTATTGATATATGGAGTTTCTCTGTTTACAACAGCAAAGACTCTACTTATAAGTTTGCATCTAATATTGTTTAATACAAGCATTGAGTTTTTACCTTCTTCTTTCTTCTTTGAATAGTACTCCTTCAATTGTGGATCATATTTTAATGTGGTCATGGCACACATTTGCAATAATGACTTCATTTTTTTATCAGCCATATGATTTACTTTAGTTCTTCCTTTTATACTTGTTCCAGAACTATATTCAAATGGGGCAACTCCAGAATAACAAGCAAATTGTCTCCAGTTTTTAAAAGAGGAAAATGCTTTTGTCGCTATAATAAAATAAAGACTTGTTTGCTCACCAATACCAGGAACTGATTTTATTAATTTATATTGATTGTTTAATTTTTCATTGGATTTGATTATTTCTTTAATTCTCTTCTCAATTTTACAGATACTTTTTTTGATACTATTTATCAAAGATTGGTTGATTGGTAAAACTTCTTTATAAACCTCTTTAATAACAAACTCGCTATTTTCCTTGGTTGTTTCCAGAAGCAATAAGGATTTAAGTGCTTTTTCTCTTTCTGTATAAAGCATTTTTAATTTTTGTATATCAATTTCTACCAACTCGTTTAATCTTAATTTATCAATATTTCTAAAACTATAATATGAAATATCTTTAGCATCTGTTTTGTCATTTTTACCTCTTGATATTCCTTTTGAACGTTTGATTTCAATAGCTGGAACAATCCATAAATCTAATTTCAAACCTAATAAAATATAACTTAAATGATTGGTGTAAACACCTGTATTTTCACAACAAAACAAAATGTCTTTTACATCAATTTTTCGTTTAGTCAATAGTTTTACAAATTCCTTTATTGATTTTGGATTATTATTAATCACAAAATGTTCTGACTGTAATGTTTGAGAATTTAATAGGTTTACATCTAACTTTAATTTTGAAATGTCAATTCCTGAGTGAAATAAATAATTTTTCATAACTTTGAGATTAGGATAAACAAAAATGTTGAACTTCTTTAGAGCCTTTATTAGACCGCTATGTCTATCATTCTATTTGAAGCAATTCAACTGGGTTCAAGGAGAAGGCAGAGGACTACTGCGGAGCATAGTTCTTATACTAGCAAAGTCTAAAGTTCACCTCTGCTTTCCTTTGAATAAATTTAATCATTTTTTATCTAATCCAAAGTAAAGGCAAAGTCTCCTGACTTTGAGGTATAATATATTGTTTTTAAAAGGAATTTATTTTAATATTAAAACCAAGAATTGCTTTCTTTGCGCAAAGTCAGGAGACTTTGCGGAGCAAGATTATAATTGTGGTTTGAAATGACTAAAGTTCTATTCTAGCCCTGATTGTAGCAAGTTACCGTGTAACGCGGAAAGCAGGTGGAATTTTGTGCTGAAAACTAAAAGTACTGCTCCTAATTTTTAAAATAAAATTAATTTATTTGTGTAATATGCTTCGTTTTTTTTAAATCAATTTTATAAATGGTTATAAGTTTATACTCATTTACTTTGTTAAGAAAAACCATGAAACAGATGTTAAATGGATTGGAAAATACTTACTACCGAACTGCTTATGTATTGTATTCCAATGGCAATTACTATAAAGCCAATAATTCGGGAAATAGCTACAAGTCCTGCAGCACCAAGTATTCTAGATAAATAATGTGCGCTTCTTAAGATGAAAAAAATGGTTAAAGAGACACAAAGAATAGCTAAGCAAGTTGTTATTTTTTGCAAAGCTGCGGGTTGTTCTTGATACATGGCAATGAGTAGCGACATGGAACCTGGTCCAGCAAGCATAGGCATAGCTAGTGGTGTTAATGCAATATCGTTTCTATGCATAGCATCGTTAGTAACTCTTTTATTTACACCTCTTCTTTTGCTTCCATTTCCTGAAAGTAGACTAAATCCAGAATTAACAATTAATAAACCACCAGCAATTCGGAGTGCATTTATACTAATGCCAAAAAATTGGAGCATATATTTACCTATGAAATAGGAAATAATGAGAATAATGGCAACGTTAATAGCAGCCCAAAGTGAAATTCTTGATCTTTCTTGTTTGCTATCATCTTGAGTGAGGCCTACAAAAACAGGTACAGCTCCTAATGGATTTAAAACTGAGAATAATGCGGCAAATACATAAATAAATAGTTCCATAGTTTTTTTGCAAAGAAACATTAGTTTTAGAAACAGTGCTTTAAAATAAAGTTATCTCAAAGTTAAAATTAAAATTTTATTTTACTAATTTTATCTAAAATATTATAACATGAAAACGTTGGTAATTGGTGCAACAACAAACAAGGAGCGTTATGCTTATAAAGCAATACATAATTTAGTAGGGAAAAGCCATCAAGTAGTTGCAATAGGGGCAAAAAAAGGGATGGCCTTAGATATTACAATTGAAACTGAAAAAATACCCTTTAAAGGAATAGATACAGTAACATTATACATTAATCCTCAAATTCAAAGGGAATATTATGATTATATTATTTCTTTGGAGCCAAGAAGGGTTATTTTTAATCCAGGAACAGAAAATCCAGAATTTTATACTTTGCTAGAAGAGAATAATATTGAAAGTGAGGTTGCTTGTACTTTAGTTTTGCTTGCTACGAATCAATATTAACCCTAAAAATGTTAGTAATCCATTAATTAATAATAATTCAAACCCAAATTGGTAATAATGATTTGTAGCATATTCTACAGCACATTCCCATTTTGTTTTATTTATTTCACAATTAGAAAAATCCATATTCAAAAAACTATATATTGCTGTTGCTATGCTAATTAAATAGGTTAGAATAGGAGATAGTATAGCAATAATAGGAACAAGTTTATCTCGTACTTTAATCTTGGTAAATAGTCCAAAAGCGTATAAACCTAGTAGTGGTCCATAAGTGTATCCTGCAAAAGTAAATAGTTTAGAAATTACACTGGCATCATTAATTAAGTACTTAAAGGAGATAATTACAAGAATTAATAGAAGTGAGATTAAAACGTGAATTGTTTTTCTAACTTTAACTTGTTTTTCTGCATTGTATTTTTTTTCAATATTTAAAATATCAATACTAAATGAAGTTGTTAACGCGGTTAAAGCACTATCAGCACTACTATAAGCAGCTGCAATGAGTCCAAGTAAGAAGAAAACAAATATTCCAGCACCTAAATAGTTTTTTGCTAGTATAGGAAATAAGTCGTCTTTGTGAGCATCTATTCCATTTTTTTGTGCATAAACGGTTAATAATAATCCTAAGCATAAGAATACTAAATTTACAATAGTTAATACAATTGTAAACCAAAACATGTTTTTTTGTGCATCTTTTAAGCTTCTACATGTTAAGTTTTTTTGCATCATATCTTGGTCTAAACCTGTCATAACTATGGCAATAAAAGCTCCTGAAATGAATTGTTTCCAAAAATAATCTTTTGATAAAACGTCCTCAAAAAAGAATGTTTTTGATAAACTGCTTTCAGAAATAAAATTGACAATTGTACTACTTGTTAATCCAAGTGAATCACTTACAAAATAGATGGTTACTCCAAGTGCAATTAACATGAATAATGTTTGTAAAGTATCTGTCCAAACAATGGTTTTAATTCCAGATTTGAATGTGTATAACCAAATTAGTAAAACAGTTATAGTTACGGTTTGCCAGAATTGAATGCCTAATTCGTCAAATAAGATAATTTGTAATACATTGGCAACTAAATAGAGCCTAAAACTTGCTCCAACCACTCTTGAAAGTAGAAAGAGTGAAGCACCCGTTTTGTAGGAATAACCTCCAAATCTACTTTCTAGATAGGTGTAAATTGAAGTTAAATTTAATTTATAGTATAATGGTAATAAGACAGTGGCAATTACAAAATAACCTACAATGTATCCTAAAACTACTTGCATATAACTAAATTGAGAACTTTCAATCCATCCTGGGACAGATATAAAAGTTACTCCAGAAAGAGAAGCACCTATCATTCCAAATGCTACTAAATACCATGGTGATTGTTTGTTCCCTTTAAAAAAGGAATCATTTGTTTTCTCTTCTTTTCTGCTAACAAAAAAGGAAAAAACTATTAAAAGAAGAAAATAGGCAAGGATTATTGTAATAATTGTAATAGGTTTCATAAATGTAAAATTGAGAAACAAAGATAATAGAATAAATAAATTATTGTAAAGTGTTACTTTTGTATTTTTGCAACTATGGAATTGCCTTCAAAATTATTAGAAAACGCTGTTAATGAAATTGCCCAATTACCTGGTATAGGTAAGAGAACTGCTCTTCGTTTAGCTTTGCATCTTTTAAGACAGCCTTTAGAGCAAACGCATTTGCTGACTTCTTCATTAGATAAAATGCGAAATGAAATTAATTATTGTCAAGAATGTTATAATATTTCTGATGCTACTATTTGTCTTATTTGTTCCAATACTAAAAGAGATAAAACCACCGTTTGTGTAGTGGAAGATGTGAGAGATGTTATGGCTGTCGAAGCCACTGGCTTTTTTAAAGGAGTTTATCATGTGCTAGGTGGGAAAATTAATCCGATTGAAGGAATTGGACCTTCACAACTGAACATAAAGCCTTTAATTGAGAAAGTAAAAACAGGAAATATTTCAGAAATAATTTTTGCATTAAGTTCTACGATGGAAGGAGATACGACCAATTTTTATATTTTTAAACAATTGAAAGAATTTAATATTACAACATCTACCATAGCAAGAGGAATTGGAATTGGAGATGAATTGGAATATACTGATGAAGTCACTTTGGGTAGAAGTTTATTGCATAGAATTCCTTTTGAACAATCAATCAAACAAGTTTAATATATTTTTAGCTTATTATCGTTACAGATTAATTCCTAAAAACTATATTTGTTATTTTAAAGTGATAAAATGAAAATTAAAAATTTTATATACATAATTGCAATATCAGTAGTATTTGCTTCTTGTATTCCAAATAAAGATTTAGTGTATTTACAACATACTGAAAAGTCTAATCAAGAAAACCAAGTTAATCAAGTTGTATCAAAGCCTTATAGAGTTCAAACGAATGATATTTTAACTGTTTCAATTAAGGCATTAGATCAAAAATTAGTAGATATGTTTAATGCTTCTACTTCAGCAAATCAAGGTCAAAATCAAACTTCACCTCAGAGTTTATATTTTTCAGGATATAGTGTAGATGATCATGGTAATATTAGAATTCCTGTTTTAGGAGATTTAAATGTTTTAGGTTATACTCTAGAGGAAATTAGACAAACGATTGAGAAAAAATTACTAGACGAATATTTCAATCAGGAAGCTAGACTTTATGTAACAGTTAAATTAGCAGGTTTTCGTTATACTATTAATGGCGAAATTAATAATCCAGGAACTAATGTGTTGTATCAAGACAAAGCAACAATTATGGAAGCTATTGCTAATTCAGGTGATATAACGTTAACAGGAAATCGTAAACAGGTTCAGGTTATTCGAAAATATCCACAAGGATATGAAACTTATACGATTGACTTAACAAAAGATACTGCTATTGAATCTCCTTATTTTTATTTACAGCCTAATGATTATATTTATATAAAACCTCTTAAGCAAAAATCTTGGGGGACAGGTACAACAGGAGTGCAAACTATTAGTACTATTATAACTGCTTTGTCGTTAATTACAACAACTATTTTATTAACTAGAAATTTGTAACAGAAAGATGCTAGACGCAAAAGATTTTACTTTTTTTGAATCACAATCTAACTTCGATTTTAAAGGATTTTTCTTAAAAGTGATTAGTTATTGGAAATGGTTTGTTTTGTCTCTAATTATAGCTTTTTTAATTGCTTATAATGTTAATATAAGAAAAGAAAAAGTATATGGAATGGAATCGGTTATTGTAGTGAAAGATGAAAACAATCCTTTTTTTACTTCAAATACAAGTTTAGTATTCAATTGGGGTGGTGTTTCGGACAAAGTACAAACTGTAATAACAACATTAAGATCGAGATCGCATAATGAATTAGTGGTTGATAAATTAGAATACTATATTCAATATCAAACAAAGGGAAAATATTTTTATAAAGATGCTTACGGCAATGTGCCATTTTATATTAAAATTGATAAGAATAAAGGGCAACTTGCTTATGTTCCTTTTAAAATTAAATTCCTCAATGCAACAGAATATGAGTTGAGTGTAGATTTTAAAGAATTTCCATCTAGAACTTTAATTCATTATGTTGATAATTCTAGAAGTGAGTTAAGTTTAGATGAATCTGTTTTTTCGAAAAAATTTAAAATCGATGAAGAGGTTAATCTTCCGTTTTTACACTTTAAATTACACTTAAATTCAGATGCTAAAGAGTATGTGAATAATGAGTTTTATATAAAATTTGAAGATTTTAATGAAATTGTTGCAAAATATAAAAATATTGATGTTACTGCTGATAATAAAGCACAATCTGTAATTAGCTTGCAATTAGTAGGTTCTAATAAAAAGAGATTAGTAGAGTATTTAAATACAACTGTTGATTTACTAAGAAAAAATGAATTGAATAGCAAAAACCTTTTTGCAACTAATACTATTAATTTTATAGATAGTACACTTTTGGTTATGGAAGGCCAAATTAAAGAAGCAGAAAATGAATTAAAAGATTTTAGAAAAGGTAAAAATGTGTTTGAGTTGGAAGGAGGAGGAGGATTGTTAACACAAAGAATAGCTGACTATGATATTCAAAAAGATGAAACAGAAAGAAAAGTAAGATATTTAGATAATTTAAAATCCTATTTAGATAAAAGTATTGATTTTTCAAATTTGCCAGCTCCAACAGTAGCCAATATAGAAGATCCTAATATTGTTAATAATGTTTCAAGGTTAATTGAGCTCTCTAAGCAAAGATCAGAATTAAACTATGCTGTAAAAAGCGGAAAAATGTTTACTGAATTTGATGTGGAAATGGAAGCTATTAAAAAAGTATTATTAGAGAATATCTCAAGTTCTAAAAATGCTTTAATGATAGATTTAAATATTGTTAGTAGAAACATTTCTAAGGCAGAATCTGAAGTGAGTGTTTTACCAGAGCAACAACAAGAACACCTTAAAATATTCCGAAAATATAATTTAAAGGATAATATATATAGTACTTTTCTTCAAAAAAGAAGTGAAGCAGAAATAGTTAAAGCAGCTAATATTTCGGATATTGGGTTTATTGATCCTGCTAAAGATGTAGGTGGTGGTTTGAGAGGACCAAAAACGAGCATTAATTATATTTTAGCTGTAATTTTTGGTTTATTAATACCTTTGCTTATTATTTTTGCTTTGGTTTTATTTGATACTAATATCAATGTTATAGATGATATACAAAAAATGACTAAAATTCCTATTATTGGAGTTATAGGCAAAAAAAATACAGATAATAATCTTTCCGTTTTTGAAAAACCTAAATCACCATTAGCAGAATCATTTAGAGCAATTCGTTCTTCTCTACAATTCCTATATAAAAAGCAAAAAAGTGAAGGGTCAAAAATTTTAATGTTAACTTCATCTGTAAGTGGAGAAGGTAAAACATTTTGCTCTATTAATTTAGCAACTGTGTTTGCTTTAAGTGAAAAGAAAACAGTTATTGTAGGATTGGACTTAAGAAAGCCTAGAATATTTGGAGATTTTAATATAGATAATATAGTAGGTGTTGTCAATTATTTAATTGGTCAAAAAAAATTAGACGAAGTTATTCAAACTACACATGTACCTTATTTAGATGTTATTCCATCAGGCCCAATACCACCTAATCCTGCAGAGTTATTGATGGGTGATAGTATGAGAGAAATGATGGAAGAGTTGAAACAAAAATACGATTACATTATATTAGATACACCACCTGTTGGTTTGGTTTCAGATGCATTAGAGTTAGCTCATTATTGTGATGCAACATTGTATGTAACTAGACAAGGATATACTAAAAAAGGAATGTTATCTGTAGTTAATGAAAAACATAAAAGAGGAGAATTACACAATATTAGTATATTATTAAATGGTTTTCAAAATAAGGCTAAATATGGCTACGGCTATAATTACGGTTATGGATATGGATATGGTGTGTATGGTGAGGCATATCATGATGAACAGGTTAAGGAAAAAGGATGGAGAAAGTTTTTTAAAGGAATTATAAAAAGAAAATAATTGGTTTTCTAAACATAAAAAAGTATAAATTGATTAGCAAAAAAAAAATATTAATTACAGGAGGAGCTGGTTTTATAGGTTCCAATTTATGTGATTATCTCTTAAAGAAAGATAATGAAATAATTTGTTTGGATAATTTTTCTACTGGCCATAAGCATAATATTGAGCCATTTTTATCTAATGAGAATTTTTTATTAATTGAGGGTGATATAAGAAATTTAGAAATATGTAGAAAGGCTGTTAAAAATGTTGATTATGTTTTACATCAAGCAGCTTTAGGAAGTGTTCCTCGCTCAATAACAGATCCTATAACGTCAAATGAAGTAAATATCTCTGGTTTTTTAAATATGTTGGTTGCTGCTAAAGATGAAAAAGTGAAGCGTTTTATTTATGCAGCTAGCTCATCGACCTATGGAGATTCTGAAGCTTTACCAAAGGTAGAAGATGAAATAGGTAAGCCATTATCGCCATATGCCATTACAAAGTATGTAAATGAACTCTATGCTGATGTATTTAGTAAAACATATGGATTAGAAACTATCGGATTACGTTATTTTAATGTTTTTGGAAGAAATCAAGACCCAAATGGTGCTTATGCTGCTGTAATTCCTAAATTTGTCAAGCAATTGATTAATTTGGAAAGTCCTGTAATTAATGGTGATGGTAATTATTCAAGAGATTTTACTTACATTGATAATGTTATACAAATGAATGAATTAGCAATGTCTGTGAAAAATAATGAAGCTCTAAATACAGTTTATAATACTGCATGTGGTCAGAGAACAACGTTAAACGATTTAGTGTATTATTTGAAAGAATATTTATCTAAATATAATAATGAGATAGCTAAAGTTGAGGTCAAATACGGTTCTAATCGAATTGGAGATATTCCGCACTCTTTAGCAAGTATAGAAAAAGCAAAAAAAATGTTAAGCTATAGTCCTAAATATCAATTAGAAGAAGGTTTGAAAGAATCAGTTCAATGGTATTGGGATAATTTAAAATAAGTTATGATTAAAAATATTTGTTGTATAGGTGCTGGATATGTAGGAGGACCTACAATGGCTGTTATTGCTCAAAAATGTCCACATATAAAAGTTACTGTAGTTGATTTAAATCAAGATAGAATAGATGCATGGAATAATACAGACCTTACAAGACTTCCTATATATGAACCAGGTTTAGATGAAGTAGTTCAAGAAGCAAGAGGAAGAAACTTGTTTTTCTCTACAGAAGTAGACAAAGCAATTGATGAAGCTGAAATGATTTTTATTTCGGTTAACACACCTACAAAAACATATGGAGTAGGTAAAGGAATGGCAGCAGATTTAAAATATATAGAGTTATGCGCTAGACAGATTGCTAGAGTAGCAAAAACTGATAAAATTGTAGTGGAAAAATCTACTTTACCAGTTAGAACTGCTCAAGCTATTAAAGATATTCTTGACCATACTGGAAATGGTGTTAATTTTCAAATTTTATCTAATCCAGAATTTTTAGCTGAAGGAACGGCTATTGAAGATTTATTTAAACCAGATAGAGTTTTAATAGGAGGAGATTCAACTAGTGAAGGGGAAAGAGCCATTCAACAATTAGTTACTATTTATGCTAATTGGGTTTCAACAGATAGGATTTTAACGACTAATGTTTGGTCGTCTGAATTATCAAAATTAACTGCTAATGCTTTTTTAGCGCAACGTGTTTCTTCCATTAATGCAATGAGTGAATTGTGTGAGAAAACAGGTGCCAATGTGAGTGAAGTAGCTAGAGCTATTGGAATGGATAGTAGGATTGGATCCAAGTTTTTGAAAGCGTCTGTAGGTTTTGGAGGTTCATGTTTTCAAAAAGACATTTTAAATTTAGTATATATTGCAAAGACATATGGCTTAAATGAAGTAGCTGATTATTGGGAACAAGTGATTATTATGAATGATCATCAGAAACGTCGTTTTGCAAAAAATATCATTAGTACACTTTATAATACTGTTTCTGGGAAAAAAATTGCTTTTTTAGGTTGGGCATTTAAAAAGGATACTAATGATACTAGAGAATCTGCAGCAATTTATGTTGCTGATGATTTAATAAGTGAACAAGCAATGATTTCAGTATTTGATCCTAAAGTAGAAAAGGAACAAATACTTTTTGATTTAAACTATCTTGAAACAAGATCTAATGAAGAAAACAATAAATATGTTAAAATAGAGTTGGATCCTTATAAAGCTGTTAAAGATTCTCATGCAATAGCAGTTTTAACCGAATGGGAAGAATTTAAAACCTATGATTGGCAAAGAATTTATGACTCTATGTTAAAGCCAGCATTTGTATTTGATGGAAGAAATTTATTAAATAGAGAAGAATTAGAAAGAATTGGATTTATATATCAAGGAATTGGATCATAAATTATGAGAAATAAAATAGCTATTATTGGACTTGGTTATGTTGGTTTACCTTTAGCTAGGCTATTTGCAACAAAATTTTCTGTTGTAGGTTTTGATATTAACCAAAATAGAATTAGCGAATTAAATAATGGTATTGACAGTACTCTAGAAGTTGATAATGAAGTTTTAAATAAAGTTTTATTACCAAATAATTCTGGTGAAATAGGTCTTTATTGTTCTAATGAGCTTTCAGATATTACTCACTGCAATTATTTTATTGTTACTGTTCCAACACCTGTAGATAAACATAACCGACCAGATTTAACTCCTTTATATAAAGCTAGTGAAACTGTTGGTAAAGTTTTAAAAAGAGGTGATATAGTTATTTATGAATCTACTGTTTATCCAGGTGTTACAGAAGAAGAGTGTGTGCCCGTTTTAGAAAAAATTTCTGGATTAAAATTTAATGAAGATTTTTTTGCTGGATATTCACCAGAAAGAATTAATCCTGGAGATAAAGAACACACTGTGGAAAAAATATTAAAAATAACCTCTGGCTCTACACCTGAAATTGGAGAAAAAGTGGATCAATTATATAAAAGTGTTATTTTGGCAGGAACACATTTAGCGCCTACAATTAAAGTAGCAGAAGCAGCAAAAGTAATTGAGAACTCTCAGAGAGATATCAATATTGCATTTGTAAATGAATTAGCTAAAATTTTTAATTTATTAGAAATTGACACGCACGCAGTACTTGAGGCTGCAGGTACAAAATGGAATTTTTTGCCATTTAAACCAGGTTTAGTTGGAGGGCATTGCATAGGGGTTGATCCTTATTATTTAGCTCAAAAAGCACAAGAAAAAGGATATCACCCAGAAATTATATTAGCAGGAAGAAGATTAAATGATTCTATGGGAGAATATGTGGCTTCTCAAATTGTTAAATTAATGATTAAGAAAGGTATTAATGTTAATACAGCTAATGTATTAATGTTAGGTATTACTTTCAAAGAAAATTGCCCAGATGTACGCAATACAAAAATAGTTGATGTAATTTCATCATTGGAAGAATATGGAATTACCATTACAACTTATGATCCTTGGGCAAATCCAGAAGAAGTAAAGCATGAATACAACATTAATAGTAAAAACGTTTTACCAAACGAAAAGTTTGATGCTATTGTTTTAGGCGTTTCTCATAAAGAATTTTTATCCATTAATTTTAGCGAATTATTGAATAAAAATGGAATTATTTATGATGTTAAAGGAGTTTTGAAAAAAAAGGTTGACGGTAAATTATAAAGTAGTTGCCGAACTCTTTAAGAAAATAATTCTTGTTGTTTGCTCTTAGCTTTTTAAACTTAAAAAAGACAGAAATGAAAATATTAGTGACAGGTGCTGCAGGATTTATTGGATATCATCTTTGTGAAAAATTAATTAAATTAGGTTATCAAGTTGTTGGTATAGATAATATTAATGGTTATTACGATATTAATCTGAAATTAGCTAGATTAAAACAATTAGGAATTACATCTATATATGAGCATAAGGTTTCAGTTAGTGATAAGCATAATGATAGTTTTCATTTTCTTAAATTAAGCTTAGAAGACCAAGTTCAATTGCCTTTATTATTTAAACAGTATAGTTTTGACGTGGTATGTAATTTAGCAGCTCAAGCAGGTGTTAGATATAGTATTGAAGAGCCAATGATATATGTTGAAAGTAACATTGTTGGGTTTATGAATTTTCTGAATGTATGCTAAATTAAATTATTTTGAAAGAACAAAAATACGGGTTAATGTTGTCTTACATAAATCTGTTTCTAACAAATTTTTTTGGAATTATCATTACGCCATTAATGATAAAAATGCTAGGTTCATCTGAATATGGTTTATATTCTTTAATTGGTGCTTTTGTAGGTTATTTGTCCGTTTTAGATTTAGGATTAAATGATACTATTGTAAGATATGTTGCTAAATATAGGGTTGAAGAAGATAAAAAAGGAGAAGAAAATTTTATTGCAATTAGTTTTATACTCTACATTTTTATTGGACTTTTGGTAGTTGTTTTTGGAGCTTTCTTTTATAATTCTATTGATGAATTTTTTAAATCGACTCTAACAGTAGAAGAAATTGAAAAAGCCAAAATAATGGTTTTGATTTTAATATTTAATTTAGCAATTACAATTCCAGGAGGAGCATTAGTGGGTATTTGTTCAGGATATAAAAAATTTATTTTCCCAAGACTTTTAACAATTATCAAATATATAGTTCGTGTAATTCTTTTATGCTTAATATTATATTTTGGAAGCCAAGCTATAGGAATTGTTATTTTAGATACTTTATTAAATTTATTTTTTATACTTATTACAATATATTATGTTTTTTTTAAATTAAAAGTAAAAGTAAAACTATATGAATTTAATATAAAGTTTATTAAAGAAATTTTTAGTTATTCAATTTGGGTTTTTGTTTATGCATTAACTTTTCAGTTTCAATGGAGATCGGGTCAATTTGTAATTGGGACTAATTCGAATACAACTAGCGTAGCTATTTTCGCAATAGGTGTAATGTTAGGTATTTATTTTACAACTTTTGGAAATCTTATAAATGGAATACTATTGCCAAAGGCGGTTGAATCTGTTGGATTAGGCATCAGTAAAGAAGATTTAACAAAGCAATTAATAAAAGTGGGACGTTTGTCAATCGTTATATTATTGTATATAATGTGTGGTTTCTTATTATTAGGAAAAGAATTTATTACTTTGTGGATAGGGGAACAATATTTGGAAGCATTTAATGTGGCAGCATTAATAATGATCGTTTATTTAATCCCGTTAACTCAAGGTTATACACATGCAATATTACAAGCTAAAAATTTGCATAGAGTTAAATCTATACTTTTCTTGATTTTTACGATAATTGGTGTTACTTCGGGTAAGTTTTTATCTGACAAATATGGAATAATAGGGATGATTATTGGTATTGCTTTCGCATTTTTTCTACTTCATATTGTACTTAATTTTTATTATCATATTAAATTGGAAATAGACATTCCATTGTTTTTTAAAAAAGTAATTTTACCGTTTGTTGTTCCTTTTGTAATAATATATATAATGAATAGGTATTTTATATCTTTATTAAAGTCAAACTGGGAATTATTTGTAGTAAAAGCAATTGTATATTCCTTATGCTACATCTTTTTAGTTTACTTTTTTGTACTTAGTAAGGACGAAAAATTATTCTTCAAAAAAACACTTAAAATTATAAAATAGTTTATGAAGCAGTATGATTATTTAATTGTTGGAGCTGGACTTTTTGGTTCCGTGTTTGCTCATGAGGCAACAAAAAAAGGGAGAAAGTGCTTAGTAATAGATAAAAGAAATCATATTGCTGGAAATGTATTTACCGAAAATATTGAAGGAATAAATATTCATAAATATGGAGCACATATTTTTCATACAAGTAATAAGGAAATATGGGATTATGTAAACTCATTTGTTGAGTTTAATAGGTTTACAAATTCTCCAATTGCAAATTATAAAGGAAAATTGTATAATTTACCTTTTAATATGAATACTTTTTATCAACTTTGGGGTGTTGTCACACCTGAAGAAGCTATTGCAAAAATTGAAGAGCAAAAAAAGGAATATGCTCATATTTTAGAACCTAAAAATCTTGAAGAGCAAGCTCTAGTTTTAGGAGGGAAAGATATTTATGAAAAACTAATAAAAGGATATACTGAAAAACAATGGGGAAGGCCAGCAACTCAAATTCCAGCTTTTATAATAAGAAGACTTCCCTTTAGATTTACTTACGATAATAACTATTTTAATGACATATATCAAGGTATACCAATTGGAGGATATACTAAATTAGTTGACAAATTGTTAGAAGGAATTGACGTGCGATTGCACACAAATTATTTTGAAAATAAGGATGAATTAGATTTAATAGCTAATAAAACCATTTATACAGGTAAAATTGATGAGTTTTTTAATTTTGAATTTGGAGAACTAGATTATAGAAGTCTTCATTTTGAAAATCATTTGTTAGATAAATCAAATTACCAAGGAAATGCCGTGGTTAATTATACGGAAAAGGAAATAGAATATACACGTATCATTGAGCACAAACATTTTGAATTTGGTACTCAAGAAAAAACATATATCACAAAAGAGTTTCCTCATGAATTTTCAAAAGATAATGAACCTTATTATCCTATTAATGATGATAAAAATCAAGAATTAGTAGCTAAGTATCAAGAAAAAGCATCACTTTTAGATAAAGTTATATTTGGTGGTCGACTAGCCGAATATAAATACTATGATATGCATCAAGTAATAGAAATAGCCTTAGAAGCGGTTAAAAAAGAATTTTAAAAGAATAAAAATGTTAAATATTGCAGCAATAGTAGTGACATATAACAGAGAAATTCAATTGATAGATTGTTTAATGGCAATAAAAAATCAAACTCTTTCTCCCTCTAAACTTTTTATAATTGATAATAATTCTTCAGAAGAAACTTATAATCAATTATTCAGTAATGGTTTTATTACTGAATATCCTGAAAAAGAATCAAATGTAAACCAAATATTACGGAATCAAATTCAATCTACAGCATCACATGAGAGTAAAATAGATGTCATTTATGTAAGAAAATCCGAAAACGATGGTGGTGCTGGAGGTTTTTATGAAGGTATGAAACAAGCTTATGATGCAAATGTAGACTGGTTATGGATGATGGATGATGATGGAGTACCTCATCAAGATCAATTAAAACTGCTTTTGGAGCATAGTATTGCATCTAATGTTTTTTTTTCTAATGCATTAGTAACAGATATAGATAATTCTGATTTATTAGCATTTAACTTAAATAAAAAAAGTGCAGTAGCAGAAGTTAATAAAGAATTATTACTTAAAGGTATTGTAGCAGCATTTAATGGCACTTTTATTTCTAGAAAAATTATTGAAAAAATTGGTTTTATAAAAAAAGAAATGTTCATTTGGGGAGACGAAACTGAATATGTAAATCGAGTAAAAAAAAACAATTTCGAAATTGCCACCATAACTACTGCGATTCATAGGCACCCCTTAATGAAAGGTAAAAAGGAAAATGTTTTACCTTTTATAGATAAATATAAAATAGTAATTAAGCCTAAAAGATTCTCAAAATATTACTACAGAAATTTAGGCTTTAATACTAAAACATATGCAAATTATAAAGCAGTATTAGCTTTGTTTGTCTTCTATTTGGTTTTCTTTATTAGAAAAGGTGATTTTAATGAGTTAATGAAATTTTGTAAGTTTTATTATAAAGGTACCAAGAATGTATTCAAGTAGTTTTTTAATGTAATGTTAAATTATTAAAATAAAAAGAATTAAGTATGCAAGATATTGCAATTCTTACTGTAACAGTAGCAACTTATAATGTTGAAGACTTTATACAAGAATGTTTGGATAGTATAATAAAACAAACATTTCAAGATTTTGAATTAATTTGTATTGACGATGGTTCAAGTGATGAAACGGTTACTATTATAAAACAATATGCACTTAAAGATAAACGAATTCGTTTAATTGAAAATACTAAAAACCAAGGTCTTGCCGTTATTAGAAATCAGTCTTTGTTAGAGGCTAAAGGGAAATATATTTTATTTTTAGATGGAGATGATTTATATGACCCTAATTATTTTGAAAAAGCTATTCAATTAGCAGAAAAAGAAAATAGCGATCTTGTATTCTCTGATTATTTATCATTCTCTGATAGAAATGAAATAAGCCAACTTAAAAAGGTGCCTTCTGAGCTTAAAAATAGTGATAAGAATAATAAAATAAGCTTGTTACAAAGACCAGCTTTTGCTTGTATTAAACTTATTAAAACGAAAGTAGCAAAAGATTTGAAAATCTTTTTCCCACCAGGCTATACCAGACAAGATATTCCAGTACACTGGCACCTAATAACTCAAGTTGATAAGATTAGTTTATTACCAGAAAAATTAAGCTTTTATAGACAACAACCAAACGCTACAACTGCAAAAAAAGATGAAAAACTGTTTCATTTGGCTTATGTTTTTGATATCGTAAAAAACTATCTTAAAGAGAATAATTTATATGAAAAATATAAAAATGAATTTTTAAGACAACAGCTCAATTTACTTTTCGGAATGTTTGACAATGTTCAAGATATATTAAAACCAGAAGCAAAAGAAATTATTACAAAGCGATTGTCTGATGAACATTATAAATATATAGATGCAGGAAATTCCATAAGAAGGCAGGCTAAATATTTTTATTTATCTTTGAAAGGTGATTTTTTGGCTAAAATTAAATTTGCTATTTGGTTGAATGCTAGATTTTTATTCAGAAAAATAAAATCAATATGATCAGAGAATACCTTGTTTATTTAAAAAATAAAAATCCTTTTTTATTGTATTTATGGTCTAATAATCAAAAACAAAAAGGAATAAAAAGTCTAAATAAAATTTCTGATAATGAGGCTATTGTAAAATTATATAAAGATTATTCAGGAAAAAAACCAAACTTAGAGAATCCAAGTACATTTAGCGAAAAATTGCAATGGCTTAAACTTAATTACCATAATGAATTAACTACAATTTGTGCAGATAAATATGAAGTTAGATCTTATTTAGAACAGAAAGGGTATGCTAATTTGTTAAATGAGGCTTTAGCTGTTTACGAAGATGTAAAAGAACTAAACATCGCTAATTTGCCTGAGAAATTTATAATCAAAGCTACTCATGGAAGTGGATGGAATTTAATTTGTACCAATAAGAAGAAAATTAATTGGTTTATTTGGAAAAAAATAATGCATATTTGGTTAACAAATAACATATTTTGGCCTGGTAGAGAATGGCCTTATAAAAATATGAAGCCTAGATTAATTGTGGAAGCTTTTTTAACGGATAAAAGTGGTCAATTAATGGATTATAAGTTTTTCTGTTTTAATGGTAAACCTTATTTTATTCAAGCTAATAAAGGAAGAGATACGTTAAATCATGCTCAAAATTTTTATGATTTAGATTGGAATATACAACCCTTTGGAAAAGACTTAAAGCCTAGACCTGATATAGAAATTGAGCCACCGATTCAATTGAAAGAGATGACTAAAATAGCTGAGGATTTGTCATCTGATTTTCCTTTTGTACGAGTAGATTTTTATGAAGTGGAAGAGAAAATTATATTTGGAGAAATGACATTTTATCCAAAGAGTGGATTGCCCGATTTTACACCATCAGAATATGATCAAATTTTAGGTGATTTGTTGCAATTACCAAATTCAAATAATGATGAGTAAAATTAAAGTATTACATGTCACAGGAGCAATGAATCGTGGAGGTGCAGAAGTAATGCTCATGGATATTTATAGAAATATTTCTGAAGATTTTCATTTTGATTTTTTAGTGAATTATAAAATTAAAAATGGAATCATTAAAGGTGATTTTGATGATGAAATTCTTCTAAAAGGAGCACAAATTAAACACATACCTACTCAATGGGATATTGGTCCAAAAAATTATAGCAAAAAATTTAAAGAAATTTGTATTGAAATAGGAATACCAGAAATTGTTCATATTCACATGAATGCAAAATCTGGAATTATTGCATTAGCAGCAAAAAAAGCAGGAATAAAGAATGTTATTGTACACTCTCATGCCGATTTGAAGTTTAGAGGCGGATTTGTATCTAGGTTTGCCAGTACATTGGAATTGCAGTTTCAAAAAATTCTAATTTCAAAATATGCTGATTATTTTTGGGGATGTTCAAAGGAAGCAAATTTAAGCTTGTTTTACAAAAGAGTACTTACACCAAAGCAATCAGCTATTATTAATAATGCTGTGGATGTGAAATTGTTCCAGAATGTTTCAAATGATGAACTTATTGCACTTAGAAAAAGTTATGATATTAATGAAAAAACAATTGTTCTTGGTAACATAGGAAGAATAGTTAGTCATAAAAATGTGATTTTTATAATTGATATATTAAATCAACTTCATAAAGAAAATATTGATTTTGTTTTCGTTTTTGCAGGAAGAGCGGATCAAGAAGACTACTTAGAAGCTATTTTCAATAAAGCAAAAAAATACGATATCTTAAATAAGATTATTTATTTAGGCATAAGAGAAGATGTTCCTGTTGTAGTAAATAGTTTTGATGTTTTTATAGCTCCAGCTCTAAAAGAAGGTTTTGGTTTAGTTGCTGTTGAAGCTCAAGCAGTAGGGTTGCCTTGTTTGTTATATACAGGTTTCCCAAAAACAGTAGATATGAATCTTGGATTAGTAACTTTCTTCGATACTTTTGATGTTAAAGCATGGTCTGATGCTGTAATAAATAGTAAAGAAAAGAATAAGAATAAAGAACAATTATTCGAAGTGATAGCTTCAAAAGGATTTGATATTAATTCCAATACAAAACAAATTGAAGAATTATATAAGCAAATGACGTAGTGGGAAAAGTGATACATTTTAGAGGGTTAAATGGATTGAGAGCTATTGCAGCTATTGCAGTGGTTATTTCTCATACGACCTTAGATTTGGATAAGTTTGGACTAATTGCGACCATTTTCGGAAGTAATTCAGGAGGGAAGCCAAAAGGTTTATTGCTGGCATCTTATGGTGTAAGTATTTTTTTTGCTCTAAGTGGTTTTTTAATTACTTATTTGTTGTTGCAAGAAAAAAAGAGCACTCAAATAATAAATATCAAACATTTTTATATTAGAAGAGCTTTAAGGATTTGGCCATTATATTACTTATATATTCTTTTGTGCTTTATAGTATATTATTATTTTGAAGTTCCTTATGATAAAGCAGTAGTTCCTTTTTATATATTTATGTTGGCAAATATTCCTATGATAATGAATAACATGTTACCCTTTTTAGGACATTTTTGGTCATTAGGTGTAGAGGAACAATTTTATTTATTTTGGCCTTGGTTGGCAAAAATAAGCACTGATAAATTATTAAAAATATCTTTTTTTTTAGTCATACTTTTATTTGGACTAAAATTATTTTTTTGGATTACAAATCTAACTATTCCTTTAGTAGCATTGAGTGTTACAAGATTTCATACAATGATAATTGGTTGTATTGGTGCCATTTTTTATTATAATAAAGTTAATCTGTTTTTGACAAATAAATACATTCAAGTTTTATGTTGGAGTATTTATTTTTTAATAGCGTTGAATCTATTTGTTGTACCTTCATTAATTGCTAATGAAATAGTTGCAATGGTAACAGTTTGTGTAATCTATGCTCAAATTGAAAGAAAAAATATGATTATTGATTTAGATAATAAGATATTTGACTATATTGGAAAAATTTCATTTGGAATATATGTATACCATCCATTAATTTTATTTTTACTAGCTAAATCAAGTTTTGGGTTTAAAGAATCTTCAATTACTAATTATATAATTGTTTATTTAGTAGTATTACTACTTACTATCTTGGTAGCAAAGTTGTCATACAGATTTTATGAAAAAAGATTTATATTATTAAAAAATAGTTTTGCTAAAATTAAAAGTAGAGCGTAAAATGAAAACTGATACAAAAATTATAATTTGCGGTGATTTATGTCCAACTAAGGATACAAAAACAATTTTTGATAAACAAGATCCTAATTTATTATTTAATGATGTTATACAAGAGTTTAAGAAAGCAGACTTACTCTTAGGGAATTTAGAATTTGTTTTAACGGATAATCCTAAACCTATAAAGAAAGCAGGGCCTATTTTACATGGTAAAACAGATTATATATCTATTTTTAAAAAAGCAGGCTTTAATTTAATGAGTTTAGCAAACAACCACATAAAAGATTGTGGTGAGGAAGGTGTTAAATCTTCCATGGAATCTTGTATTAAAAATGGAATTGATGTTTTAGGGGTTGGAAAGAATATAACTGAAGCAAAAAAACCTTTTGTTAAAGAAATAAATGGTTTTAAAATAGGAATAGTTGCATTTGCGGAACAGGAATTTAATACTGCAACAGAAAATGAATATGGTTCTAATTATTTAGATCCTTTTGAAGATTTAGAAGCAATTGAAAAATTAAATGTTGAGGTAGATTTTTTATTAGTAATTTACCATGGAGGAATTGAGTATTATGAATACCCAAGTCCTTTACTTCAAAAAAAATGTCAAAAATTTATAGATAAAGGTGCCGATTTGGTGACCTGTCAACACAGTCATTGTATTGGAACTATTGAAAAATATAAAAATAAAAAGATTATTTACGGACAAGGAAATACCGTGTTTGGATATAAACAAAATAATCCTTCTTGGAATCAAGGCCTTTTATTAGAGGTCGATTTGTTATCAAACAATACATTCGAAGTTAGCTATAAAGGAATAACAGCTTCAGAAAGAGGAATACAATTACTAAATCATAGTGAAAATCAATTTTTGATAAATCAATTTGAAGAAAGGTCACAAAAAGTTTATGATAAAGATTTTATTTTAACTTCTTGGCAAAAGTTTTGTGAGAATAAAAAGGCAATTTACTTCCCTCAATTTTTAGGTTTAAATAGGTATTTTATCCATTTAAATAGAATATTTAAAAATTATGTGGTTTCTTTGTTTTATGGAGATAAATATCTTCGCTCTAGTCACAATATTATTAGATGTGAATCTCATAATGAAGTGATAAAAACAATTTTAAGTCAACATTTGAAAAAATAGAAATGATTATTTATTTTATAATATTATTTTTAGTTCTGTTTATTTTTAGTTTTCTTAATAAGAATAACAATAATAGTAATTTATCTATTTTTTTATCAGCTTCAGTTTTGATACTGTTCCCAACTATCCGTTCATCAAACGTTGGTACAGATACTAATAACTATGTTGGAAATTTCGAGAATTTGAAATATATGGAAGCGTCTATTACTGAAGTTAAATCTTCCTTGGAAATTGGTTATATCGCTCTTGAAAGAATGGCTTATTACATTTCACAAGAATATTGGGTTCTCCTTTTTTTTATAGCATTAGTTGCTGTTGGATTTTCACTATTCGCTATAAAAAAAATGTCGTCAGATTTAAGAATTTCTGTTTTTATATATGTTTCATTAGGTTTTTATTTGTTTTTATTTAATGGAGCTCGACAAAGCATAGCCGCTTCAATTTTTGGCATTTCCTATTATTATTTAATTAAAAGAAATTTAAAATACTATTTATTATGGATAGGTATTGCATCCTTATTTCATAAAACAGTTTTAATAATGATTCCTTTTTATTTTATATTAAATAATGAATTTTCAATTAAAAAACTATTTTACTACTCGATATTATCTTTCATTGCTTTGACGTTTTTAAGTAGGCTTTTATTAATATTTGATGATTCTACCATTGATAGATACTCGGTTTATGAAGAAAGAAATGCTCAAGGAGGATTGTTATTAACGTTGTTTTTTGTGCTACTCACATTTGTATTACTCAGTGTTAGGAAAAGTATAAAGAAAGAAAATAGTAAGTATTTTAATATCTATTTAAATACTTGTGTTTTTAGTTCTATAATTTATCTAGTAGTTAGTCTTACAGGTTCTGATGTTAACTTTTTAAGAATGTCATTGTATTTTTCTTTAGGCTATATTTTGATATGGCCATTAGTAATTAGTGATGTAAAGTTTTTTAATAATGTAACAACTAAATTTATATTTATTTCTATTCATTTAGTTTTTTTTGGAGTTTATTTGTCTAAGATGTCAAATTTGATACCGTTTGAATTTAATCCTAATCTATTTCCATAATGAAAGTTACTATAGCAATTCCATTTTATAATGCTGAAGAATATTTGCCAGATGCAATAAGATCTGTTTTTGCACAAACATTTCAAGATTGGGAACTTCTATTAATAGATGATGGCTCAACAGATAATTCTTTGTCAATTGCTAAATCGATCAAAGATGATAGAGTTAGAGTATTCTCTGATGGTAAAAACAAAAAGCTTGCTAGACGTTTAAATGAAGTTACTTTACTTGCAAAATATGATTACATTCTTAGAATGGATGCGGATGATTTAATGTTACCAAATAGAATCGAAAAACAATTAGAAATTATAATTAATGATAATGTAGATATTGTTACTTCTGGAGTTTATTCTGTCTTGAATAATTTGGAAATCGTTGGAATAAGAGGAATGAATTATAATTCTGTAAAATTTCAAGATATTTTATCTAGAAAAGTAGGCATTACTCATGCAGCCTTACTTGCAAAAAAATCTTGGTATGAACGAAACAAATATGATGAAACCTTGAGCATTGCCCAAGATTTAGATTTATGGTTGCGAACTTCAAAAAAGGATGATTTAAAGATTATTTCAATTGCTGAACCTTTATATATTTATAGAGAAGAGAATAACGTAACTAAAAAAAAGTTATTAAGAGCCTATAATAATGAAAGGAATATGATAAGAAAATATGGAGAGACTTCATTTAATGAGTTAATTTTTAAATCGTATTTGAAGTCTTTGGCTGTTGTTGTATTAGGATTGATTGGAAAGATAGATATTCTCCAAAAAAATAGAGGTAAAAAAGTTATTTCAACTAAACAGATTGATACTTATCATGATGCTATTTTAAAAATAAAAAGCACTAAAGTAGGAGGAATGGATGAATAAAAAAAAAATATTTATTATTACCACTATACCATTATCTTTTATTTTTTTTAAAGGACAACTTTCTTTATTAAAGGAAGAATTTGAGGTTACTCTAATTTCTTCTCCAGAAGAAAGTCTTTTTGAAACCGCAGAGCAATATAAAGTAAACAGACATGGAATTTTAATGAAAAGAGAAATTGCATTGTTTAATGATTTTGTTAGCCTTATAAAACTAATCTCCTATTTTTTTAAAAACAGACCAGATATTGTTCATGGCAATACCCCTAAGGGGAGTTTTTTGTCTATGATTGCTTCCTGGTTTTGTAAAGTTCCTACAAGAATTTACTATGTGCATGGATTGCGTTATCAAGGCGCTAATGGTTTTAAGAAAAAGTTGTTAATTTATATGGAAAGAATTTCATGTAAATTAGCTACTGATATTTTTGCAGTTAGTAATGGCGTTAAGGAAGTTATGTATGAAGACGGAGTTACTACTAAAAAAATAAATGTAATATGGAATGGAAGTATTAATGGAATAGATTCTGATTTTTTTAATCTGGAAATTGTAAATTGTATTAATTTACAAAAGCAATATCAAATTAAAGAAAATGATTTTGTTTTTGGATTTATTGGTAGAATTGTTGCTGATAAAGGAATTAATGAATTGGTTTTAGCTTTTAAAAAAGTAAACCAATTGTATCCTAATACTAAATTAGTATTAGTAGGAAATTATGAAGATGAACTAGATCCTTTGTTGCCCAAGGTTAAAAAAGAAATTGATAAAAATAAAAGTATTATAATTGCGGGTTTTCAAAAAGATATAAGACCATTTTATAAATTAATGAATTTGTTTGTTTTCCCTTCTTATAGAGAAGGTTTTGGAATTTCATTAATGGAAGCAGCAGCAATGAGTGTTCCTGCGATATCGTCTAATATTATAGGATGTAAGGAAATTATTGACAATGAAGTAAATGGTTATTTAATTCCTTCAAAGGATGAAAAAGCTCTTTTTGAAAAAATGAAATTTTGTATAGAAAATCAAAATAAAATTAAACAAATGGCAAGTGTGACTAGAGATATAATTCTGTCAAAATTTGAACAAAAACAACTATGGAATAAAACAATTCATTTTTATAAAGATATTAGTAAATAGATGTATAAATCCTTCTTTAAGAGAATATTAGATTTTTTTACTTCCTTAATCGGATTTATCCTTTTAAGTCCAGTTTTTATTTTAGTAACAGTTGGTCTATTTTTTGCCAATCAAGGAAAACCATTTTTTTTTCAAATGCGCCCTGGGAAAAATGAAAAACTTTTTAAAATCATTAAGTTTAAAACAATGAATGATAAAAAAGATAACAGCGGACAATTATTGCCAGATAGTGAACGTTTAACTAAAATAGGAGCTTTAGTCAGAAAAACATCACTAGATGAAATTCCTCAATTACTAAACGTAATTATAGGAGATATGAGTTTAATTGGTCCAAGACCGTTGTTAACACAATATTTGCCTTTATATAACGATTTTCAAAAGCAAAGACATCATATAAGACCAGGAATAACTGGTTGGGCACAAATAAATGGTAGAAACGCAATAAGCTGGAGTCAAAAGTTTGAGTATGATGTTTGGTACGTTACCAATTGTAGTTTTATTTTAGATGTAAAAATACTATTTTTAACAATAAAGAAAGTTTTTGTAAGAGAAGGAATTTCTCAAGAAGGAGAAGTAACTATGAAAGTTTTTAAAGGTAATTTTTAGAATATGGGAATAGAATATTATGTTTTTGGTGCTAGTGGTCATGCTAAAGTAGTTTTAGATATATTGTTTTCTAATGCTATTGCTGTTAAAGCAATTATTGATGACAATCCGAAAGCTAATCATTTATCTAATATTCCGGTTGTTAATACAGTTAATTTTCAAAATTCTGATGATTTCCAATTTATAATAGCTATTGGTGATAATTTAACCAGAAAGAAAATAGTTGATAAAAATAAGTTTCACTATTTTAAAGCCATTCATTCAGGTGCTTCAGTTTCAAATTTTTCTTCAATAGATGAAGGAACAGTAATAATGCCTAAAGCAGTTGTGAATGCTGATGCTATAATTGGAAAACATTGTATTATAAATTCAGGAAGTGTCGTAGAGCATGATTGTTGCTTAGCAGATTATGTACATGTTTCTCCAAATGCTTCTCTAGCTGGAAATGTTACTCTAGAAGAGGGTGTTCATATAGGAATAGGAGCTGCGGTAATTCAAGGTGTTACAATTGGAAAATGGGCGACTATTGGTGCTGGTGCTGTCATAATAAGTGATGTGCCTGATTATGCAGTAGTTGTGGGAAATCCAGGAAAAATAATAAAAGACAAAGGTAAATGATGGTAAAAAGAATTTTTGATTTTTTTTTCGCTTTTTTAGGTTTGATCTTGATGTCTTGGATTCTTTTGATTTGTATAATAATAGCTTCAATAGATACAAAATCTTTTGGTTTGTTTGTTCAAGAACGAATAGGTCAGTATGGAAAACCTTTTAAAATTTTCAAAATAAAATCTATGAATGATACTTCTAAAAAAATTTCTTCATTAGGACGTTTTTTAAGAAAATCTAAGTTAGACGAACTACCTCAATTGCTTAATATTTTATTAGGACAAATGAGTTTTGTGGGACCACGACCAGATATTTCAGGATATTATGACTTATTAGAAGGTGAAAATAGAAAGATTTTAGAATTAAAACCAGGTTTAACTTCAGAGGCTTCTATAAAATATGCTAATGAAGAAGAATTACTAAATCAATATGAAAATTCTTTAGAGTATAATGATACAGTAATTTTTCCAGATAAGGTAAAAATGAATTTAGAATACTATTACAAGCAAAGTATTTTAGTAGATTTGCAAACAATTGTTAAAACAATTTTTAGAACATGAACCAAGAGAAAATTTGGTTGTCTTCTCCTCATATGGGAGGCAATGAGCAAAAATATATTGAACAAGCTTTCAAAGAGAATTGGATTGCTCCGTTGGGACCAAATGTTATTGGTTTTGAACAAGATTTGCAAAATTATTTAAAAGAAGATACTTATGTTTCTGCATTAAGTTCTGGTACAGCGGCTTTACATTTAGGACTTATTCAATTAGGTGTTGAAGCAGGTGATGAGGTTATATGTCAAACGTTTACCTTTTCAGCTTCTGCAAACCCTATTGTTTATCAAGGTGCTGTTCCTGTTTTTGTAGATAGCGAAGAAGAAACTTGGAATATATGTCCACTAGCCTTGGAAGAAGCAATTATAGATAGAATTCAAAAAGGAAAAAAACCTAAAGCTATTATAGCGGTACATTTATATGGTATGCCTTTTAAAGTTGATGCAGTTTTGGCAGTTGCACATAAATATGAAATTCCTGTTTTAGAAGATAGTGCAGAAGCATTAGGAAGTATATATAAAGGGCAAAAATGTGGTACTTTTGGAACTATTTCAGTATTGTCTTTTAATGGAAATAAAATAATTACAACTTCTGGTGGTGGAGCTTTAGTTACAAAATCTAAAAAGATAAAAGAAAACACTGTATTTTTGGCTACACAAGCGAGAGATAATGCTCCTCATTATCAACATTCTCATATTGGCTACAATTATAGAATGAGTAATATTTGTGCTGGAATAGGAAGAGGACAAATGGAAATTCTTGATAATCATGTAGGAAAAAGAAGAGAAATGAATCAATTTTATCAGTCTATCTTTTCATCTATCGATTCTGTTTCTGTTTTTAATGAACCTAATAGCGATTATTATTCAAATCATTGGCTAAGTGCTATTTTATTGCCTAATTATGAAACTAGAGAAGCATTAAGATTAGCCTTTGAAAAGGAAAATATTGAAACAAGACCTTTGTGGAAACCTATGCATTTGCAACCTGTTTTTAAAGACTGTTTATATTATGGGAATGATAAAGCAGAATTGCTCTTTGAAAAAGGACTCTGTTTGCCTTCTGGATCAAATTTATCAATGAGTGATAAAGAAAGAATAGCTACTGTTATTAGGGATTTTTTTTAGTATTTTTACAATAAATGTCAATATCAATAAATGATAAAGTTAAATGAAAAGTTGTTTTCCATTGGCTATTTGCCACGTTGGATTATTTTTTGCATAGATATAATTATTATAACTTTTGCTAATTTATTGACTCATATTATCTTAGTTAATTTAACATTAGGTTTTTATAAAACTATTTCATTACCTAATCAATATTTGTTAATACTTCTTGTTAATATAATTTTCTTTAGAGTTTTTAAAACCTTTTCAGGAATTATAAGGCATTCCACTTTTATAGATGCTGTAAACATTTTTTTTGCAAATTTTTGCTCGTTTTTAGTATTGAGTATTATAAACTATGGCTGTTTTTTTATTCTCCAAAAAAAGATTTTTCTTTTTCCAGGTTTAATCATAAGTTTTGTTTTATCCTTTACTTTTCTGTTCTTTTTTAGAATTATTGTAAAATTTGCTTTTGAAATAAATGCAACTGATTCTAAAAATTTAATTAGAACTGTAGTCTATGGTTCAGATGCAAATGCTATAGCTGTAGCAAATGCTGTTAAATCTGAAATTCCATCAAGATTTAAGATTGTTGCATTTTTAGATAAATCGAGATATAATAAATCTAAAAGTATTTTAGGATTGCCTATTTTATATAAAAATAAAAAAGCATCTGTTTTACTACGTTCGTTAAATGCTAAAACATTAATACTAGCTGAAAAATCTCTTACTAAAGAAGAAAAAATACAAATAGTAGATGACTGTTTAGAAAATAATATTAAAGTATATGTAGTACCAATTATTACAGATTGGGAAAATGAAAAAGAAATATCTAAAAAAATTAAAAATTTTGAGATTCAAGATTTATTAGAAAGACAACCTATAATATTAAATAACAAGATAATCTCTAAACAGATTTCAAATAAAAATGTTTTAATTACAGGTGCTGCTGGTTCGATAGGTAGTGAAATAGTTTGGCAAGTTTTAGAATTTAAACCTAAGAGAATAATTATTTTTGATCAGGCAGAATCTCCTTTGCATAAACTGTCTATAGATATTTTGAAGTTTGAAAAAAATATTGAGATTATTTCACTAATAGGAGATATTAGAAATAAAGCTACTTTAAATAAAATATTTAAAAAATATGAGCCTAGTATGGTTTATCATGCTGCAGCATATAAACACGTACCTTTAATGGAAGAAAATCCTTGCGAGGCTATTTTTACTAATGTATTAGGGACAAAGAATTTAGCAGATTTATCTTTAGAAAACAATGTCAAAAAATTTGTAATGGTTTCTACAGACAAAGCAGTTAATCCTAGCAATGTTATGGGAGCAAGTAAACGAATTGCTGAAAAATATGTTCAATCTCTTTATTTTAAATATAAAAATGACGAAAATAAAATAACTAAATTTATTACTACTCGTTTTGGAAATGTGTTAGGATCAAATGGTTCTGTCGTGCCACTTTTTTCTGAACAAATTCAAAAAGGAGGACCAGTTACAATAACTCATCCGAAAATTATTCGTTACTTTATGACTATTCCTGAGGCTTGCCAACTAGTATTAGAGGCTGGTTCAATGGGTAAAGGAGGAGAAATTTTTATTTTTGATATGGGTAAACCAGTAAAAATAATAGATTTGGCTAAAAAGATGATTAAATTAGCAGGATATGAACCTTATAAAGACATTGATATAGAAGTAGTAGGTTTACGTCCAGGAGAAAAATTATATGAAGAGCTGTTAAATGATGCTTCAAAAACATTACCCACTCATCATGAAAAAATTATGATTTCACAGGAATTAGATGAAAATTATGAAGATAATCTTTTGAGAATTTCAAGATTAATAGAAATTTCAAAGTATTCAAGTGATTTGGAAATTGTAACTGAAATGAAGAGAATAATTCCTGAATTTAAAAGTATGAACTCTATTTATGAACGTTTAGATAATTAATTTAAAATTATCTGATTTATATTTGTAAAAACAAACAAACTAATGAAAGAATTTAAAAGACTTTTCTTTTTAATAACTATATTTTGCTTTTTTTCCTGTGCGTCTAAAAAGAATATTGTTTATATGCAAAATTCACAAAATGAAGAAGCAACAAATTCCTATGAACCTTATTTGCAAGCAGATGATGTCCTTTTACTAATTATTTCTTCAGAAAATCCTGAAATAGCAGCTCCTTATAATTTAAAATCAATTTCATTAGATGATAATTTTGATGAGTCTAAAGGAAATGACAAGATACAAACCTATATTATAGATACTAATGGAAATATTGAAATTCCAATTTTAGGCTCAATTCATTTAGCTGGTTTAACTAAAACAGAGGCAGTTTTAAAAATCAAAGAAGAACTAAAAGAACACGTAAAAGATGCAGTTGTTAATTTAAGAATTTTAAATTTCAAAATCTCGGTACTTGGTGAAGTCTCAAAGCCAGGTAGCTATGCTGTTAAAAGTGAGAGAATAACAATACTTGAAGCATTGAGTTTAGCAGGAGATTTAACTATTTATGGCAAAAGGAACAATATTTTATTGATTAGAGAACAAAATGGAAATAAGATAATGGAGCGAATAGATATCACAAAGTCGGATTTTATAAATTCACCTTATTACTATTTATCTCAAAATGATGTTGTTTATGTGGAGCCAAATAAGACTAAAGTAAATGCTTCTTTAATAGGTCCTAATTTGACTGTTGGTCTTTCTGCTATATCTTTAATAATAACTATTATCGCTTTAACAACTAGATAAAATGCAAAACTTACATACAACGGAAAATCATAATCAAGCTAATTTTAATTTTAAAGAAGAAATTGAAAAATATGTAAAGCATTGGAAATGGTTTTTACTAGGTTTGTTTTTAGCTCTTCTAAGTGCTTTTCTTTATCTAAGATATACAATTGCTAGTTATAAAGCAGTTTGTACAATACTGGTTAAAGATGATAGAAAAGGAAACATGGCTTCTGAACTTTCTGCTTTTTCTGACTTAGGTTTAATGTCTAATATAAAAAATAATGTAGATAATGAAATTGAAGTTGTGAAATCTAGAACTTTAGTTGAGACTACTGTAAGAGAATTAGAATTGAATATTTCTTATCTTACTCAAGGAAGAGTAAAATGGGAAGAACTATATAAAAAATCACCAGTTAAAATGATACTATCTGAAAGTTCTGATAGTTACGTTTCTCAAAACCATTTTTACCGAGTTGAAAAAGCTACCAATACTACTTTTACTATTTATGATAAATCAAATGCAAAATTAGGAACTTTTAAATATGGTGAATCTTTTAAAATAGGTAAAGAAAAGTTTATGATTTTGGTTAGTAAACCAGAATATACAAGAATAGATTATAATATTGGTATTCAGGTTAACCCAATCAGCCAAGTTACTGAAAGTTTTAAAAGTAGATTACATGTTGGTGCGCTAAGTAAAAACACGAGTGTTATAGAATTAAGTATTATAGATCCAGTTAAGGAAAAAGCAGAAGATTTTTTAAATGCATTAGTTGATAATTATAATAAAGATGCCATTGAGGATAAAAAATATATTTCTGAAAACACTTCAAAATTTATAGAGCAACGATTAAGTATTATTTCTGAAGAGCTTCAAGATGTAGAGAAGGATAAAGAAATTTTCAAAAAAAGTAATAGAATTACCGATGTGGTATCTGAAGCTAGTCTCTATTTAGAAAATGCGAGTGATTTTAACAGAATGCAAGTGGAAAATGCTACACAACTTCGAGTTGTTGAAACAATGATTAATTATGTTAATTCTTCCGATACTGAAGAATTAATTCCAGTTAATATTATTACACAAGATCAAGGAGCGGCAGATTTAATTGCAGAATATAACCAATTAGTTTTACAGAAAAATAAGCTTTTAAAAACTGCAGGATCTAAAAACACTTTGGTACAAAATTTAGACAATAAAATAAATACATTAAAGAGTAGTGTGAGCTCTAGCTTAAATCAAGTAAAGTCATCATTGCAGATTAAGAAGAATGATTTGGCTAGGCAAAATGCTATTTTAAGTGGAAAAATTTCTCAAATTCCATCACAAGAGAGAAGTTCAAGAGATATTGATAGGAAACAAAATATTAAAGAATCTTTATATTTATATCTTTTGCAAAAAAGAGAAGAAATGGCTATTTCTTTAGCGGTTACTGCTCCAAATGCTAAAGTAATAGATGCTGCAAAAGCTTCTAAAAATCCTGTTTCTCCTAATCGGAAAATGATTTATTTAGGCGCTTTATTGTTAGGAATTTTAATTCCATTTGGGATTCTATATCTAATTGATTTGTTAGATACTAAGATAAAATCGAGAACAGACTTAGAGAGAAATACAACTATCCCTTTTTTAGGAGAGATTCCAAGATTAGAAGATGGTCAATTAATAATAGATAGTACTAGTCGTACTAGTACAGCTGAAGCAATTCGAATAGTAAGAACAAATCTAGAATTTTTATTAACAAATGTTCCAGAGGATGAGGCCAAAATTGTTTTTTTAACGTCAACCTATCCTAAAGAAGGAAAAACGTTTATTTCGGTTAATTTGGCTTCCACTATTGCCTTGTCAGAAAAGAAAGTTCTACTAGTTGGTTTAGATATACGTAATCCAAAGTTAGATGAATATTTAAAATTAGAATCTAGAGGAGTTACAAATTATTTATCTTCAAAAGAGTCTAATGATTTACAGAAGTATATAACCAAGATTGATGGGTTTACTAATTTAAATGTACTTCCAGCAGGAATTATTCCACCAAATCCAGCAGAATTATTGATGAATAAAAAAGTGGGGAGTATGTTTGCTGAATTAAAAAAAGAGTATGACTATATTATTGTTGATACAGCTCCAGTAAGTTTAGTAACAGATACGTTGTTAGTTGCTAAATATGCAGATGCTTTTATTTATGTTACCAGAGCTAATTTCCTAGATAAAAGAATGCTGGAATTACCAGAACGTTTATACAATGAAAATAAGTTGCCTAATATGTCTATACTTATTAATGATACAGAAATAAAAGCAAGTTATGGCTATGGATACGGATATGGTTATGGACAGACCGTTGAAAAAAAGCCATGGTATTCTTTTTTTAATATTTTTAAAAAAGAATAGCGACAGAGAATAAGTTTACATGAAGAAGCTATTGTTTTGAATTGCTGTTTCAAATTTATCCAATGACTTAATAATTATTTTATCTTTAAATGATAAAATATGGTTTTTATGATGAATATCTGAACCTACAAAATCTATCTTATCTTTAGATAAAAGTTTTTCAGCTACATCACTAACTCCCTTTCCATAATAACCTACGCTAGACAATAAATTCATTTGAAAAAGACAACCTACTTTCTTTAATTTGTCATATTCTTTAAAATTATTATGAAAAAAAGTATATCGTTCTGGATGTGCTAGAACAGGTTGATAGCCTTTTAATTGTAATTCAAAAAGAATGTCATAAAGTTGAATTGGAGCATTTAGATATGACATTTCAACTAGTACATGATTTCCTTTTAGGGTTAATAAATCTTCATTTTGAAAACGTTTTTGGAAATGATCATCCATAAAATATTCAGAAGCACAATTTAATTTTAGTCTATTGCTTTCAGTGGGTAATTCTTTTTCCACTTTTGCTTTTGTTGCTTGAATACTGTTTTTGGAATTATCCCAAACGTTATTCATAGTATGCGGAGTAGCAATTGCTTTTTTAAATCCAAAATCTATCATCTGATTCATTAAATATTCTGAATCATCTATAGTTTTAGCTCCATCATCGATTCCTGGTAAAATATGCGAATGAATGTCTACATAATTATCAGGTATTATTTCGTATAATTTGGGTTTGGATTTAAATAGGGAGAACATAATTGTAATTTTCTCTGCAAATATAGGAATAGTTTGTTAAGTGTATTCTTTGAATGGACAATTAAGTATATAATTTGTTGCCATTTGTTAGATACGCTTTATATTCTTTATAAATACGTTATAAACACGCTATATATACGCTATAAATTTATTTTTATTATATTTGAACAGCTAATTTATATAGTAGTTATTATGGCAAAGCAAAAAGGAGTTATAAATCTTGTAGGTACTATAGGTGGGATTAATTTTTATGTGAGAAAGGGTGTTGCCGTTGCTCGCAAAGCTGGTGGAGGATTTACTGCTAAGTCTATTAAAAATTCTCCAAAAATGGTTAGGGTAAGAGAGAATAGTAGTGAATTTGGAAGATGTTCTCAATTGAAACGTGTTATAAAAGAATCTTTATATGTTTTGTTGAAAGATTATAAAGACGCTAGTTTGCATGCCAGAATGATGCGTTTAATGCAAGAAATAAAAGTATTAGATTCTATTTCAGAAAGAGGACAACGTAAGGTAGAACAAGGTTTAACAACTTCATTAGGAAAGCAATTGTTTTTAAACTTTCTTTTTACTGAAAATTATCGTCTTAGTAATTTACTGAATGTTAGTATTACAGTAAATCCTATAAATTTTTCTTGTATAATAACTGGATTTGATTTGAAAAGTGTAGTATTTCCTAAAGGAGCAACCCATTTAAAGTTGTCTTATTTAGTTTGTACCTATGATTTTGATGTATTTAGTTTTAAAAATTATGAAACTAGTTTGTTTTTTGAAACTCAATCTGTGTCTAGTTCTTCTTTGATTTTTTCTCCTGATTTGCCCTTAGCAAACTTAGCGAATGTGATGTGTTTTTGTGGTATTAGTTTTTATCAGCAAGTGGGAAACGAAAAGTATGTTTTAAAAAATACTAACGCAGTAGGTGTGCAATGTGTACATATTAGTTTGTAAAATTGTTACTGCTTTTAAGTAATTTTTTGTTAGTAGTTTGAAATAGTTTATTTTTGAATCGATTCTAATGAATGTACTTTAAAATATGAATACATCAGCACCTATTGATGAAGAATGGTTATTTGAAATAAGACCTAAAAATAAATTTTTCTCTTTGAACTTAAAAGAAGTTTGGAGGTATAGAGATTTGTTACTTCTTTTTGTTAAAAGAGACATTGTAACTGTGTACAAACAAACTATATTAGGGCCGCTTTGGTATTTGATACAACCTCTACTTACTGCAATCACTTTTACTATTATTTTTAATAATGTAGCTGGAATAAAAACAGGTGAGATGCCTTCTTTTTTATTCAACCTTGCAGGAATAATAATTTGGAATTACTTTACTTCGTGTTTGAATGAAACTTCAGATACTTTCAAGAAGAACGCCTCTATTTTTGGGAAAGTTTATTTTCCAAGGATTATTATGCCTATGTCTATTGTGATTACAAATTTGGTAAAATTAGGCATACAGTTAGTAATTTTTTTTGGTTTTTATACTTATTATTTAGTAATCGGTAGAATAGATAATACTTTAGGTTTTACTCTTTTATTATTCCCTTTTTTGGTTTTATTAATGGGGATTTTAGGTTTAGGATTAGGAATGATTATATCGTCAATGGTAACAAAATATAGAGATCTTACTTTTCTAGTTAGTTTTGGTGTGCAATTATTAATGTATGTTTCTGCGGTAATGTACCCTATGGATTTGATTAAAGAAAAGTTGCCTAAGTTTGGCTGGTTGATTAATTATAATCCTTTAGCTTATATTGTAGAAACGTCACGCTATATTTTATTAAATGAAGGGCAATTATTTATTAATGGTTTAATTTATACCCTAGTATTTACTGTTGTTGTTTTTCTTTTTGGATTGGTTATTTTTAATCACACGGAGAAAAAATTTATTGATACGGTTTAAAGGAGAGAGAAAAGAATAAGAGGGAAGAGGGAAGAAGAAAGATTGCATTTTATATAGCTAATCTTGTTTCGATACTAATAAAAAGTAAATGAGCGATAAAAATATTATATTAAAAGCTGAAAATATCTCTAAACAATATCGTTTAGGAACTGTTGGTACAGGAACATTAAGCCATGACTTGAATCGTTTGTGGCATAAAATAAGAGGGAAAGAAGATCCTTATTTGAAAGTAGGCGAAGTTAATGATAGGAGCACTAAAGCTAATAGTGACTATGTATGGGCTTTACAAGATATTAATTTTGAAGTTGAACAAGGAGAAGTGCTTGGTATTATTGGTAAAAATGGAGCAGGAAAATCTACTTTATTGAAAATTTTATCTAAGGTTACAGCTCCTACTACAGGGGTTATTAAGTCACGTGGTAGAATTGCTTCTTTGTTAGAAGTAGGAACGGGTTTTAATCCAGAATTAACAGGTAGGGAGAATATTTATTTGAATGGGGCTATACTTGGAATGACCAAAAAAGAAATCACTTCTAAGTTAGATGAAATTATTGAGTTTAGCGGTTGTGAACGCTATATAGACACTCCCACAAAACGTTATAGCAGTGGAATGACGGTTCGTTTAGCTTTTGCTGTTGCTGCTTTTTTAGAGCCTGAAATACTAGTTGTTGATGAAGTTTTAGCAGTAGGAGATGCCGAATTTCAAAAGAAAGCCATTGGTAAAATGCAGGATATTTCTAGAGAAGGAGGAAGAACGGTTTTGTTTGTAAGTCACAATATGGCAGCTGTGAAAAGTTTATGTACTAAAGGAATTGTTTTAGAAAATGGAGAGATTGTTTATACTGATGGGGCTGATAAAGCAGTTGATTATTATCTAACCCGAAGTTCACAAATTAAAGACACTTCTTTAGTTGATAGAAAAGATAGAAAAGGAAGTGGTGAAATAAAGTTTTCAAAAATTGAATTATTTAATAAAATAAATCAAAATGTAAATGAGATAATATCAGGGGAATTTGTCAAATTTCGTTTTCATATAAATGTAGATATAGATATTTCTATTGAGGGATTAGTTTTTGGGGTTGTTTTTAGGGATAATAATGAAACAAAAATTGCAGATTTTTATTCAGATGAAATGGGAATCAACTTTAAGAAAGTCTTAAAAAGTGGATATGTTGATTTAGAAATTGAAAGACTTATGTTAAGAGGGGGGTATTATTACCTTGATATTGTCGTGCAAAATGGGAAAATTGCTGTAAATCAAATTGATCTAATTCACAGAGCCTTTAATTTTACTGTTTTTCAAGGAGATTATTGGAACTCTGGAAAGATTAATAGAGCAACTAATGTAGCTTTAATTGATGGATTTTTTAAAGAGTAGAAATATGATGATTCTATTAAAAAAAATAAAAAAAAAGTTAAGGAATTTATTTATATCACCTAGTATTTTTCCTAAAAATGAAGAGTTAAAAAAAATATTCAGTTCATTTGAGAGAGCCATTGTTCTAGGCTCATCTGAGTCTATTAATAATTTAGATATAACTCTTTTTAAAAATGATTTTGTAATTACAATGGGTAATTTTTATGAACATCCAGAAATAGAAATTATCAATCCAAAAGTTCATGTTTTTGCTGCTTCACATTCACCTATAACAGAGAAAGTATTAAAGTGTTGGTGGGGAAGATGTAATGATATTTTGCCTAAATCTACAATTTTGTTAATAGAAAAAAGAGATGAGAAAATAGCAAAAGAAATTTTTACTGATAGAAAAATATTTTTTTATTCTTATGGAGGAAGTTTACCAGTTGATTTAACTAAAAGGATTTTATCACCATGGAGTGTCACAGTTGTAGGAATACAACTAGCCATTTATTGCAAGATTCCTAAAATTATTTTATTAGGTGTAAATCATGATTGGCAATGTATTCAAAAATATACTCATTTTTATGAGCATGATAAACCTTCATTAGAATATTATTTGAAAAAAGAAAATATAAAAATTAGTTATGAAGAACAAAAACAGCCTTTTCCTAAAGAAAGATTATATAGGGAATATGAATTATATCAACAATATGAAAGTTTAAAAGAGGAAAGTATTAAATTAGGATTGCAAATTGTTAATGGAGATCCTTTTTCTTTTTTTGATGTATTTCCTTTTGACAAACAAAAACAAATTATAAAATCTTAGCAATGAATCCACTATTACTTTCCATAATAACTATAAATTATAATAATTATTATGGTCTTCAAAAAACTATTCAAAGTGTGATAAATCAGAATTGTAAGAATTTTGAATATATTGTAATTGATGGAGGTTCAATGGATCAAAGTGAAGTTCTTTTAGAAGAATATAAAGATTTTATTTCTTATTCCGTTAGTGAAACAGATAAAGGTATTTATAATGCAATGAATAAAGGCATAAATAGAGCTAAAGGAAAATATATTTTATTTCTTAATTCTGGAGACGTTCTTTATGAAAATAATGTTATTGAAAAAATTGAAGATTATCTTTATAATGATTTTGATTTCATTTGCGGTAATTTACATTATATTGAAAATGGAAAAACTTTTATTAGGAAACATCCAGAAGTTTTAACTTTTAGTTATATTGTATCAAAGACTATTTCTCATCCTAGTACTTTTATTAAAAAAGAAATGTTTGAGGTGTATGGATTGTATAATGAACAAAATAGGATTGTCTCTGATTGGGAGTTTTTCTTTAAAGCACTAGGTTTAAATGGAGCTTCTTATCACTCAATTAACGTTACTATCACCAATTTTGATATGACAGGGATATCCTCAACAAATTACAAAATGGTAGAGGATGAAAAAAAGAGCGTAGTAAACAAATACTTACCAACTATTTTTAATAATGAAAATGATAGTTATATTTTTAATAAATTTATAGAATCTAATAAAAGAATAAAGTTGCTTAAAGAAATAGATAATTCGCCTTTTATTAGAAAACTAACTACATTTTTACTTATATTTTTATATAAAATTATGAAACTTTTTAAATTATAATATTAAAACTATATAATGAAAAATAAGATAATTAATAAATTTCCATATATAAGAGATTTATATGCTTTTTCAGAGCAATATAAAACACACACTTATTTTTCACTAGGACACTATTATTTAACAATAATCTCGTTCAGATGAGGAAAATCATTTCCTTATATAGAAAATGTAGTGAAGTAGAAAGCATATTTGTACTTTCATTAATTAAATATTTTAAATACAAATGGTTTTTTTCTAAGAATATTACTCCTCATCATAGTGTGACTATAAAAGGAGTTGCCAATATTTTTTCTGATTTCCCGTTGAGTATTGGAATGGAGTATGTTGGATTTTCTCATAAGTCAGATATAACTTTTTTAAATATTTGTGGAAGATTACAAATAAATGGTTCTTATTCTATTGGGAGAGGATGTCGTTTTGATATTGCTGAAAAAGCAATTGTAAATATAGGTAAAGGAGGATACATTAATGTAAATTCAACATTTATTATCATGCATGGTCTTACTATAGGCGACAATTGTATAATATCATGGGGTTGTCAGTTTCTTGATGAAGATTTTCATCGTATTGAGTATGAAGGACAAAAGAAGGTAGCCAATGAAATAGTAATTGGTAATAATGTATGGATAGGATGTGGTGTAAAGATTTACAAAGGAACAAGGATTCCTGATGGTTCAGTTATTGCAGCAAATTCTGTTGTTAGGGGTGTTTTTACAAAAGAGAATGTTTTAATAGGAGGTCATCCAGCAAAAATAATCAAAGAAAAAATTAATTGGAAATAATCTGATGTTAAAAAAAATATGTTCAAAAATCTTGATAAAATTAGTGCCACAATTATCATTGATAATAAGAGATAAAGTTGGGTTACACTGGATTGAAAATTTGGAACAAAATGTAGAGAGGGATGTGATAACACAATTCCATTCTCCATATACATTGATAGATTGTAAAATTGGAAAAGGAACATATATATCTTCTAATAGTAAAGTGTCTAATACAATAATTGGACGTTTTTGTTCCATAGGACCCAATTTCGTTTGTGGTTGGGGAATTCATCCAACAGAAGGAGTTTCAACCAGCCCTTATTTTTATAGTACTGCCAAACAAAATGGTTTTACGGTGGCGACTGAAAATTTGATAGAAGAAAGAAAACCTATAGTAATTGGAAATGATGTTTTTATTGGGGCTAATGTTACAATTTTAGATGGAATCACAATAGGAGATGGAGCAGTTATTGGGGCTGGAGCAGTAGTTTCAAAAAACATTCCTGATTATGCTATCGCTGTGGGTTGTCCTATTGAAATAAAAAAATTCAGGTTTTCTAATGAAAAAATAGAAGAACTAAAAAATATAAAATGGTGGAATTGGGAAGATGAAGATTTAAAATTGATTAATTTATATTTTTTTGATATAGATAAAATTATAGAAATTGCAAAAGAAAAATAAAATACTATTAATCGGTCCAATAGGAGATTTTGGAGGAAGAGAAATTGAAGCTGGTTTCATAGCAAATTCATTATCTAAGATAGCTTATGTAACTATTTTGACTACTATTAATTGTTCATCAAAATCTCAAATTTTTAGTTTTATTGATAAAAAACAATTCATTAGTTTACATTCTTTACTTTTTAAAAAGTATTTTAGTTTAAGGTTTTTTGCCTTTTTAAGTTATTTTAAATCGGGTTTTAAGAATCAACCTCATTTTTATGTTAATAATTCAATATCTAGGAAAAGGGGATTTGCTGAAATATCAAAAGAAATAATTTTATCCCTTTTGAAAGATTATGATTTAATTTTTATTTGTGCACAACCATCAAGTACCTATATTAAAGATATAATTGAACATAGTACTAAACATAATATTCCAGTTATTTTTAGACCGTCAAATACTATTAAAAAAACAGATTGTCAGTATAAAGATTCGTTGGAAAAAGTATCAGTTTTTATTCATCATTCTATTAGTAATGCCACCAGATTTGATTTTATTAAAGAATGTAATTATTTAATAATTGATCAATGTTGTATAAATGAAACAGAGCTACTAAAGGTTAATCCAACTCAAAAAATGAATAAATTATTATTTATAGGAAGATTGTCTGAAGAAAAAGGAATTCAAGAGTTAATTGATTTTTGTTCAAAAATTAAAACAATCTCATTAGATATAGTAGGTGACGGGTTTTTAATGAAAAAGCTAAAAGATAGGGTTGAAAAATTAGATAATATAAAATTATTAGGATTTAAGACGCAGAGAGAAATTATAGACTATATAAAATTGTCTGATGCAATAATAATTTCATCTTATGAAGAATCAGGACCTTTAACAGGATTAGAGGCTATGGCATCTGCTAGAGTAGTAATTTCTACGAAAGTTGGAGCAATGGAAGAACGATTTTATGGTTTGAAAAATCAATTTTGGTTTTCCATTAACGACTTTTCTTCTTTTAAAAATTTAATTTTGAAGTTACAAAATATAGAAAAAGAAGAATTAATAAAAATAGCGAATGAAAATAGATTAAAGTATAATCAGCACTATTCTAGGCAAATAATAGAACAACAATATATAGATGTAATAGAACCATTTTTAAAAAAATGATACTTGTATGAGAATTGGAATGAATCCACAAAAACAGTCAAAAAAAATAGATTTAAAATACCAACATAGGTTAATAATTGTGGTATTTATTCCTAATTTAGAAGGATATTATCAAAATGTGTTTGAAGTTTTTAAATTGTGTTTAGAATCTGCAATAACAACAGTTAATGATAAATGCGCAATAACTATTGTTAATAACGCTTCTTGTGAAGAAACAACAAATTATCTTAATGAAAGTTTTAAGAAGGGTAAGATAAACACTTTGATTCATCACAAAGAAAATATAGGTAAAATGGACGCACTAATTGGTGCTGCGAAAGGAAGTCGTGAACCATTAATAACACTATCAGATGTAGATATTTTATTTAAATATGGTTGGCAAAATGAAATTGAAAACATATTTGCCTCTATGAAAAATGTAGGTTCGGTATCTCCAATACCTGTTAGAAAATCAATGCGCTATGGAACAACATCTACCTTGCAAAATATTTTTACAGGTAAAGTTAAATTAACTTTTGAATCAATTAAAGCTAATTTTGATGATCATAATAAATATTTAAAGAGTATTAACTGGGAAATAGAAAATGAAGAAAATTTAAAATGGCCAATTATTTCTCAAAATGGAGTAAAAGCAATTTTGGGAAGTGGTCATCAAATCATGACTTTAAACCGTTTAATTTTTCATAATACAGTTCCTATTGAACCTTCTTTAACCTTAGTAGGTAATAACTCTGAGTTTCTATATTGCGATGAACCAGTAGATATTTCAGGCGGAATGAGATTAGCAACATACAATAACTTTGCTTTCCATATGGGAAATAAAGTTGAGAATTGGATGATAGGAATTCAAGAAGAAAATATTAAAAAAAGAGAAAATAATAAATTTAAAAGTGTAGATATATCTAAGCTTATTTTTAAACCCAAAAGGCAGAGTAAAAAACAATTCTTACTTAAGCAACGAATTATTATAAAATTTTTTAATTTGTTCTACAGTCATAAAATTAATTAAATGAGTACTAATACTATTGCTATAATTCCAGCTCGTGGTGGTTCAAAAAGATTACCAAAGAAAAATATTAAATTGCTAGGAGATACTCCTCTTGTTGCTCATAGCATTTTATATGCAAAAAAACATTCCTTTATAAAAGATGTTTATGTTTCTACAGATGATGAAGAAATAAAAAAAATAGCTTTAGAATATGGAGCAAAAGTTATAGATAGACCAAAGGAAATTTCGGGAGATAATGAACCAACTGTTTCAGCATTAAAACATGTTTTGGAAACTATAAGTGTAGAAATTGAAAATGTTGTTTTACTACAAGTAACAAATCCATTAAGACAAGCTGATTTGTTGCAAAATGCTTATCAGGTTTTTAAAGATAATAATTGTGAAAGTTTATTTACCGTTTCTCAAGATCATCACAAATTAGGTAAAATTAAAAACAATAAATTTGAACCTTTTAATTATGAATTTGGTCAAAGAAGCCAAGATTTAGATCCTCTGTTTTACGAAAATGGACTATTGTATATAACCAAAGCTCATTTAATTCTTGAGGATATCATTATTAGTAAAAATGCCTTCCCTTTTCAAATAAATCATATTTTTGCAACTGTAGATATTGATACAAAAGAAGACTTTGAATATGCAGAATACCTGTATAGTAAATATATAAAAATATAATTGAGAATGAACCCTTATATAGAAATTGCAGGAAGAAAAATCGGACAAGATTTTCCTCCTTTAGTTATTGCCGAAATTGGTATTAATCATGAAGGCTCTTTACAAGTAGCGAAACAAATGGTTGATGCTGCATATAAAGCAGGAGTTGAAGTTGTAAAACATCAAACGCATATTGTTGAAGATGAGATGAGTGGTGCTGCAAAAAAAGTAATTCCAGGAAATGCAGATGTTTCTATCTATGAAATAATGGAGCGTTGCGCTTTAAATGAACAAGAAGAGTTAGAACTAAAAAACTATGTTGAAAGTAAAGGCATGATTTTTATTTCTACTCCTTTTTCAAGAGCTGCTGCTGAAAGATTGAAGAAATTTGATATTCCAGCTTATAAAATTGGTTCGGGAGAATGTAACAATTATCCTTTATTAGAGCATATTGCTTCATTTGGTAAACCTGTTATTTTAAGTACAGGAATGAATACTATTGAAAGCATTCAAAAAGCAGTTGCTGTTTTTGATAAGCATAAAGTTCCAGTAGCATTATTGCATACAACTAATTTATATCCAACGCCTATTCATTTGGTTCGTTTTGGTGCTATGGTAGAGATGCATAATGCTTTTCCAGATAAAGTTTTTGGTTTATCCGATCATACTTTAAATAATAATGCTTGTTTAGGTGCGGTTGCTCTTGGAGCTTCTATTTTAGAACGTCACTTTACAGATTATATGCAAAGAACAGGACCAGATATTATTTGCAGTATGGATGAGAAAGCTTGTAAGGAATTGATTGTTAGTTCGGCTGAAATTGCACTTATGCGAGGTGGAACCAAAAAACCTGCGAAAGAAGAACAAGTAACTATCGATTTTGCTTTCGCAACAGTTTGTTCTATAAAAAAAATTAAAAAAGATGAAATTTTTACCAAAGAAAATATTTGGGTAAAGAGACCAGGAACAGGTAAAATCTTAGCCGAACATTTTGAATCATTATTAGGGAAGAAGGCGACTAGAGATATCGAAAATGATGAACAATTAGATTTTTCTGATTTTGAGTAAAATAAAAAAAATATTATTTCTTACAGGAACTCGAGCTGATTTCGGTAAAATAAAATCATTACTTCAAATTTTGGAAGAACATTCAAATTTTGAACCTTTTGTTTTTGTTACAGGAATGCATTTACAAAAAGAATATGGTTATACTTTGTTAGAAGTAGAACGTTGCGGATTTACAAATATATACACATTTGAAAATCACACGCATGAAACTACAATGGATTTGACATTAGCTAAAACTATTGAAGGTTTATCTACTTATGTAAAAGAATGCAATCCAAATATGATTGTCATTCATGGAGATAGAGTAGAAGCATTAGCAGGAGCAATTGTAGGAAGTTTAAATAATATTCTAGTAGCTCATATTGAAGGCGGAGAAGTCTCAGGAACAATTGATGAGTTAATTCGACATTCTACAAGTAAAATGAGTCATGTACATTTTGTTTCAAATAATCAAGCAAAAAAACGACTTATTCAAATGGGAGAAATAAAAGATTCTATTTTTGTTATAGGATCTCCAGATGTTGATATTATGTTTTCAGCAAATTTGCCTAACTTAAGTGATGTTAAAAAGTATTATGAAATTCCTTATAAAGAATATGGAGTAGTAATGTTTCATCCAGTTACTACTGAAGCAAAGCAAATGGAAGAATATGCTACAAATTTTGTAGAAGCTTTATTGCAAGATATGCATAATTATATCGTTGTTTTTCCTAATAATGATTTAGGAAGTAAAGCTATTTTAAAAGCATATGAAAAATTAAAGGAAAATTCAAGGTTTAGAATTTTTCCATCTTTACGTTTTGAGTATTTTTTAACATTATTAAAAAATGCACAATTCATTATAGGAAATAGTAGTGCAGGAATAAGGGAAGCTCCATATTATGGTTTGCCAATTATTAATATTGGAACACGTCAACAAAATAGAGCCATTCACGCAGATATTATTCATACGAATTATTCTAAAGAAAGTATTTCGGATGCTTTAAAAAGAATAGATACTCATAATGTTGTTAAAACGAGTGGAGATTTTGGAAAAGGGAATAGTGCTCAATTATTTTTGAAGTCACTTTTAAATAATGAGATTTGGTTATTAAACCATCAAAAACAATTTAGAGATATTTAATGTTATTTAATTCTATTGATTTTGCCATATTCTTGCCAATAGTATTTTTATTATATTGGTTTGTAGCTCAAAATAACTTGAGGTTGCAAAATTTACTTATTGTTGTTGTAAGTTATATTTTTTATGGATGGTGGGATTACCGATTTTTATCATTAATTGTTTTTAGTACTATAATAGATTATACTGTCGGAGTGTTACTTTCAAAAGAAAAAAGTATAACTAAAAGAAAAGCTTATTTGTGGGTTAGTATTGTTATTAATTTAGGTTTCCTAGGTTTTTTTAAATATTATAATTTTTTTCTAGACAATTTTGTAGCTGCTTTTTCTTTTTTTGGACAATCAATATCAGGAAACAGTTTAAAAATTATTTTGCCAGTCGGTATTAGTTTTTATACTTTTCAGACGTTAAGTTATTCTATTGATGTGTATAAAAATAAACTAGAACCAACAAAAGATTTTATTGCTTTTTCAGCTTTTGTATGTTTTTTTCCTCAATTAGTTGCAGGACCAATAGAAAGAGCTACTAATTTATTACCTCAATTTTATAAGAGAAGATTTTTTGATAAAGAACAAGCTATTGATGGATTACATCTATTTATATGGGGACTTTTTAAGAAAATTGTTATAGCTGATAGTTGTGCTGTATATGTAAATACTATTTTTGAAAATTATGAAAATTTAAATTCATTAAGTCTCTTTCTTGGAGCTGTTTATTTTGCTTTTCAAATTTATGGTGATTTCTCTGGTTATTCCGATATGGCAATTGGATTATCTAAGTTTTTTGGATTTAACTTAATGAAGAATTTTAACTATCCTTATTTTTCAAGAGATATTGCAGAATTTTGGCGTCGTTGGCATATTTCTCTCTCAACTTGGTTTCGAGATTATTTATATATTCCGCTTGGAGGGTCAAATGGGAATAAATTAAAGCAAATAAGGAATGTTTTTATTATATTTATTGTTAGTGGGTTCTGGCACGGTGCCAATTGGACATTTGTGTTTTGGGGACTCATAAATGCGTTTTTTTTTATTCCATTATTAATAACAAATAGAAATAGAAATAATATTGAAATTGTGGCATACAATTCTGGTTTGCCTACTTTAAAAGATCTCATTAAAATACTTTATACTTTTTTAATTGTTGTTTTTGCATGGATTTTTTTTAGGGCAAATTCTATTGTAATAGCTGTTGACTATATTTCAAACATTTTTAGATTTAATATACAAGGAGGTGTTAATTTTTTATCTATTGAGAGATATGCTGTAGAAAATTTACTTTTAATTTTTATGTTTGTTGTATGGGAATGGTTTTCAAGAAAGCAACAACATCCATTTTTTGGAAAATATATTACTTTAAAAATTTGTATTGCACTAATTGCATTGTTTTTATTTGGGGTTTACTCTCAAGCTAATGATTTTATTTATTTTCAATTTTAATGAAAAGTTTTATAAAATATACAATCAAGTTAATAGGGATTAGTTTATTGATCCTAATTATATGCGATTTAACTTATACTTATGTTTTTTATAAATGTATTCCAAGAAATAAATTGCAATATGTTTTAAAAAGTAATAATAATGAATACGACAACATGTTTATAGGCTCATCAAGAGTAGCAAATCATATAGACGTAAAATACTTGGATTCACTTTCAGAACAAAAAAATTTAAATTTAGGTGTTGAAGGAGCTAATTATGCGGATAATTTATTAATGCTGAAATTATTTATTAAGAATAATAATAAGGTTAACAAAATCTTTCTTCAATTAGATCATTTTTATGAATATAATGAAATGTCAGCAATTGCTAATTCTGATGCTCTTCCTTTTATTAGAAATGAAGTAGTTAATGCTCATTTTAAAAAGTATGATAAACGATATTGTTTTTATTACTATTTTCCATTTTATAGATATCAATCAGCAGATTTTAAAATAGGTTTTAGAGAATTCTCTATGAGTTTAATTAACAAGAAACCAAAAGTTGATTTTAATTATGGTTATATACCGAAATTTGATAAAGGTGATATAACCACTTTCGAAAAGTTTCCAAAAAAAATTGTTGATAATAATATTTTTGTAGATGAAATAATTAACTTGTGTAATGAAAATAATATTAAAATAGTATTATTTTGTGCTCCATTTTGTTCTTTTACAAAAGATTTATCTTATATAGATAATTTAAAAATGAGATATCCTGATTTGAATAATTATTCTAAAGCTATGAATGATGTTTTTTTTAGTAATTGTAGTCATTTAAATGATAAAGGTGCTAGAGAGTTTACTCATATAATTTTTGATAATCATATGAAAAATGAATAAAAAAAACAGAATATTGCTTTTATTTCCTGATGGAGTTGGAATACGTAATTACCTGTATTCCGACGTATTTAAAGGGAGAGAAAAGGAATTGATAGTACTTCATGCTTTTGATGCAAAAACGGAAGAAGCTGTTAAAGAGATTACTAAAATTCAAAATTTTCAAAGTATTCCTAAATATACTGAATCTTTAAAAGAAAAGTTTTTAAGAGAATTAATTTGTTTATCTCGTTTAAAATATAATGCCAAGTTAGTTGACAACAAAACTATTTTAACAAATTGGAAAACCAATCATAAAGGTTTTTTTAAGAAGTTTTTTTATAAGTTCATTGAAATAGCATCATATGGATTTACAAGTTATGAGAATATTTTAAGACTTGAAAAATTGTATCAAAAATCCATTAGAACAACAAGTTTTTATAGTGAAGTAAGAAAAAATCTATTAAGTATTGCTCCTGAAAAAATATTTTGTTCCCATCAAAGAGGGGTAGAATGTGCTCCTATTTTTGCTGTAGCTCAGGATTTAGGAATTGAAACTATAACTGTAATTTATTCATGGGATAATTTGCCAAAAGCAAGAATGGCTTTAAAGGCCGATAAATATTTGGTTTGGTCTGATTACATGAAAAAGGAATTAGAGTTATATTATCCAGAAATAAAAAAGGAACAAATTTTTATAACAGGTACACCTCAGTTTGAATGTTATTTAAAATCAGAGAATATTATACCCAAAAAAGAATTCTATGAGCGATATAATTTAGATAGTGATAAAAAAATTATTTGTTATTCGGGGGATGATGTATTAACTTGTCCTGATGACCCTCAATATTTAGATGATTTAGCAAATGAGATAGTTCTAAACGGATTGGAGAAGGATTATCAAATTTTATTAAGAAGATGTCCTGTAGACATTTCAGGGAGATTTGAATCCATAATTAAAAAGCATACTACACTAATTAAACAAGCTCCACCACTATGGAATTTTGAACCCAATAGCAATTGGACAACCATTTATCCATTACCTGAAGATGTAAAATTATTAGTATCTACGGTTTATTATTCGGAGATTGTAGTTAATTTAGGATCCACTATGGCATTTGATTTTGGTATGTTTCAAAAGCCTTGTATTTATATTAATTATGATCAGGAAAATAAAGTTAACCCCAATTGGTCTGTTAAAACAATTTATCAATTTCAGCATTTCAAGAGCATGCAATATCCCAATGCTGTTATATGGTGGAATAATAAGGAAGATTTGAAAAATTTAATTAAACAAGAATCTAATGAAATTGCAATGGTTAATTGGAAAGAAACAGTATTGTCTGATTATAAAAATGCTTCTAATAAAATAAAAACTAGTCTAATTTAGATAAAATAATGCATATCTGTTTTTTAACTAATGAGTATCCCAAAGCAGGCTTTCCACATGGAGGTTTAGGTAGTTTTGTAAAGACTATGGCTGAAGCATTGGTTCAAAAAGGGATTCAAGTTACTGTTTTAGGATTAAATTATATAGAAATATATGAACAAACTGAAGAAAATAGTGTAACAGTCATACGTTTAAAAAGGAACAATTTAAAGGGTGTTGCTTGGTATTTCAATTCAAAAGCAATTGCAAAAAATCTTAATGAATTGCATGCTAAAAACCCAATAAGCATAGTAGAAGGAGCCGAATTGACTTTTGCTTTTTTACCTAAAATAAAAGGGGTAAAATATGTTATCCGCTTGCACGGTGGTCATCATTTTTTTGCTGAAGCTGAAAATAGAACTATTAATTGGTGGAAAGGTTTTCAGGAAAAACGTTCTTTTAAAAAAGCTGATGCATTTATTGCAGTTTCTGAGTATGTGAAAAATCATACTGCAAATTATTTAAGTTATCATAATAAACCTATTAAAGTTATTTTTAATCCAATAAATAGTCAATTATTTCAACCGCAAGCGATTGCAATAGATTGCAATAATGTTACTTTTGCAGGAACTATATGCGAAAAAAAGGGAGTTCGTCATTTAATACAAGCATTTTCTTATATTAAGAAGAAGTTTCCAAATGTAATTTTACATTTATATGGCAGAGATTGGAAATTTCCTGATGGAAGTTCTTATGTAAAAATGCTACAAGAGAAAGAGTTGCCTAAATTAGGAACTATTGCAAGTGATGTGATTTTTCATGGTGCGGTTTCCTTTCAAGAAATTCCAGATGCCTATGCTAAAGCAGCGGTTTGTGTTTTTCCATCGCATATGGAAACTTTAGGATTGGTTGCTCCAGAAGCGATGTCTATGGAAAAAACTGTTGTATTTACTGCATTAGGTCCAGGACCAGAGGTAATCACTCATAATGAGACTGGTTTATTGTGTAATCCATTTAAACCAGAAGATATTGCTTCAAAAGTTTGTTGGGTTTTAGAAAATGAAGAAAAAGCTATAGAAATGGCAAAAAAAGGAAGAAAGAAAGTACTAGATATGTTTGATATTTCTATTTTAGTAGAAAAAAATATTCAATTTTATAATCAATTTTTGAAATAATTAAAAATGTTTGCACTTCTTCTTAGCGATTATAAAAAGTATAAAAAATATGGAGGAAATTTTATTTCTATCTTATTTTTTACACAAGGTTTTTGGGCTATTTTTCAATATAGAATTGCTAATAGTATATATAGAATGAGAACTCCTATTCTTAAACAATTTTTGCAATTGATTTGTCTTATTTGGCAAAAAAATATTGAAATTTTGACTGGAATTTCTATTCCTGCTTCTGTCTCAATAGGTCATTCCTTTTATATAGGTCATTTTGGTGGAATTATTATTAATGCTAGAGCAGTAATTGGTAATAATTGTAATATTTCTCAAGGAGTAACTATTGGCGTTTCTGGTTTAGGAGAAAAGAGAGGTATACCTATAATAGGGAATAATGTTTACATTGGAGCTAATTCAGTTGTAGCAGGAAAAATTGAAATTGCTGATGATGTTTTAATAGGAGCTTGTTCTTTAGTAACATCAAGTGCAGAAGAAAGTTCTGTTTTAGTTGGAGTTCCTGCAATAAAACTTTCCAATAATGGTTCAAGAGGCTATATTTAAAATGAAACAGTTATTAGTTATTTCTTCAGCTCCATTAATCCTTAAAAAAGGCAATTATTTTGCTTATAGTCCCTATGAACATGAAATGCAAATTTGGGCTAAGTATTCTGAAGAAATACAATTTTGTTGTCCTATTTGGCAAGAAGATAAAGGATTATTGAACTCTGAAGTAAAGTTTAAAATTCATACTGTTTTTCCTCTAAAAGAATTCAATGTTAAAACGATTACCAATGTTGTAAAAAGTATTTATTATTCTATTATCAATTTTTTTATAATCTTTAAAGCTATTAAACAGGCACATCATATACATTTACGTTGTCCAGGAAATATGGGATTAATTGGTGCTGTAGTTCAAATTTTTTTTCCTAAAAAGAAAAAAACGGCTAAGTATGCAGGAAATTGGGATTCTAATGCGAAACAACCATTTACCTATAAATTACAACGCTGGATTTTATCTAATACTTTTTTAACTAAAAATATGCAAGTATTAGTTTATGGAGAATGGTCCAATCAAACAAAAAATGTTAGACCATTTTTTACGGCTACTTATAAGGAATCTGATAAGAAAGAAATTCAAATAAGGGGTTTAGATAAAGAAATTAAATTTTTATTTATAGGTACTTTATCTAAGGGAAAGCAACCTTTATATGCGATTCAATTGGTTGAAGCATTAGCTAGAACAGGGAAAAGTGTACTACTAGAATTGTATGGGGATGGAATTTTGAGGAGTGAATTAGAACAGTATGTTGTTGCAAAAGATTTACAAGGAAAGGTTGTTTTAAAAGGGAATCAACCTAAAGAAACGGTTTTAAAGGCCTATCAAGAGAGTCATTTTTTAGTTTTGCCTTCAAAAAGTGAAGGTTGGCCTAAAGTAGTGGCTGAAGCTATGTTTTGGGGTTGTGTTCCAATAGTAACTCCAATTTCCTGTGTGCCTTATATGTTAGGGCATAGTAGTAGAGGGGTTTTATTGTGTGAAAAAATTGAAATAGATGTAAATCAAATACTTGAAGTGATAAATAATGAAGAGTTATTTCAAAAAATGACTATAGAAGGTCAAAACTGGTCTAGACAATTCACAACAGATAAGTTTGAAACTGAAATTAAAAAGTTATTAGATAATTGATGATTTTAACTAAGTGCTTTTCTCTATTTTTACAATAACATTAATTTTTAAGAGTGAAATCAATTCAAGATATAAGAGTAATTCAATTAATAGATAGTTTAGAAGTAGGTGGTGCTGAACGTATGGCTGTTACAATAGCTAATACTCTTGCAAATCGAGTTGCTTTTTCTGGAATTATAGTTACTCGTTTAGAAGGAGAATTAATGAAAACATTAAATTCTAATGTAAAGTATCTTTATTTGCAAAAAAATAAAACTTTAGATTTTGTTGCATTATTACGTTTTAGGAAGTTTGTGGTGGAAAATAAAGTGACCATTATTCACGCTCATGGAAGTTCTTATTTTTTTGCTATACTATTAAAATTTACCTTTCCGTCAATTAAAGTTTTTTGGCATGATCATTTTGGAAACAGACTCCAAAATAATATTTCAAATAAAATGATTCAATTGGCTTCTTTTTTTTTTAGGGGTGTTTTTACGGTGAATTTAGAGTTACGAGATTGGGCTTTAAAAAATCTAAAAACGACAAACATTGTTTTTTTACCAAACTATGTAGAAGAAAATACAATTGTAAATAAAAATACATTCTTAAAAGGGATTAAAGACAAAAGAATAGTATTATTAGCTAATTTAAGAGCACCTAAGAATCATATGCTGGCTTTGGAATCTTTCTCTAAAAGTGGTATTGCTAAATTTGGATGGACTTTACATTTTATAGGTAAAGACAATTTTGATGATTATTCATCAAAATTGAAATCCAAAATAATTAACGAAAATTTATCTCAATTTGTTTTTCTTTATGGCTCTTGTATTGATATACCACATATTTTAAGTCAAGCGAATGTGGGTTTGTTAACTTCAACTTATGAAGGTTTTCCAGTTACTTTATTAGAGTATGGCAAAGCAAATTTGATGGTTATAACTTCTAATGTAGGTTACTGTAATCAAATTATTAAAAATGAAGATACTGGTGTTTGCTTTGAATCTGGTAATGAGAAAGAATTAATGACACTTTTTAAAAATTTAGAGAATAATTCAGAAAGGAATATTTTTTTAGCTTCTAATTTGAATACTTTTGTTGCACATAATTATTCTGCAAAAGTAGTTATAGAGAAGCTACTTACCGTTTATGAACAATAACATATGAAAGAAAGCGCAACAAGTGATTATATTAAATTTGTACTCATTCATCTAGTAATTGGATTAGCAGTTTATTTTGTTCCTTTTATTTCAAAAGTATATGCTATTACTATTATTGTTGTAGGATATCGTTATGTTTTTTTAAGAAAAAATGCAAATAACGAAGCTCTATATGTTGCAGCATATATAGTAGGTGCTGAAGTTTTTTTGCGAATGACCCATGGAAATTTTTTTGAACAATATGCTAAATATGGTGTTATAGGTGTTTTATTTATAGGTGTTTATTTTAAAGGTTTTTCAAAAAATAGTTTTATATATTGGTTATATGGTTTACTACTATTACCAGGTGTATTTATTTCTTTTTTTACTTTAAATTTTGATACTGATATTCGAAAAGCCATCACATTCAATATTATTGGTCCAGTTACATTAATGGTGTCAGCTGTATATTGTTATCAAAGAAAAATAACATTTAATCAAATTAGAACTGTTATAGACTTATTGGCATATCCATTAATAGGAATGTTAGCATATATGTTTCTTTACACACCTAGTATAAAAGATGTTGTTACGAATACAGAATCAAATTTTCAAACATCTGGAGGTTTTGGACCGAATCAAGTATCAACTATATTAGGATTAGGTATTTTTTTGTTTTTTGTTAAACTTGTTTTTAGTAAAAAAAATAAAATTAACTTTATAATAAATGCTGTTTTTTTGATTGCTATGACTTTTAGAGGAATAGTAACTTTTTCTAGAGGTGGAGTAATAACGGGTTTTATTATGGTAATCTTATTTTTTGGAATAGTTTTTTTATCACTTAAAGTAACTGCAAAATTTAGGTTATTAATTTCATTTTTTTTATCCTTCTTTTTTTTAATGGTAGTTTGGTTTTATAGCTCAATGCAAACAGGAGGTCTTATAGATAAACGTTATGCTAATCAAGATGCTAGAGGAAGAGAAAAAGTAAGTCAATTAACTGGAAGAGAAAGATTAATTGAATCAGAATTTAATATGTTCTTGGATAATCCAATTTTTGGAATTGGAGTAGGGAAAAATAAAGAATATAGGGAACAGACAACAGGAATAGAAGCAGCATCACATAACGAAATTTCTAGAATGTTAGCAGAGCATGGTTCGTTAGGGTTATTTGCCTTATTAATTTTATTAATTACACCATTAGTTTTATATTTAAACAACAAGCAAAATATTTTTTTGTTTTCTTTTTTAATTTTTTGGCTACTAACAATCAACCATGCAGCTATGCGATTGGCTGCACCAGCTTTTATTTATGCTCTATCTCTTTTAAAAGTTAAATTTGAAACTGAACATGAAAAGCCTTCTTTACATAGGGAATAAACTGTCTAAACATGGTTTGAATAAAACTACAGTAGAAACTTTAGGAAAATCTTTTGAAGAGGAAGGTTATGATGTGTATGCTGTTTCTGATAAAAAGAATTTTTTCTTTAGAATAGGTGATATGGTTTATACACTTATTAAACTATCTAGAAGAATAGATTATGTACTTATTGATACTTATAGTACAAAAGCTTTTTGGTATGCTTTTATTATAAGTCAGCTAGCAAGACTCTTTAAAATTAAATATATTCCTATTCTTCATGGTGGTAACTTGCCAGATAGATTACAAAAAAAACCTTTTTTATGCCAACTTATTTTTAATAATGCTTATGCTAATGTTGCTCCGTCTAATTATTTAAAAAGTGAATTTGAAAAGAAAGGTTTTACTAATGTGATTCTTATTCCAAATGCTATTAGTATTGAAAAATATACTTTTAAAGAAAGAAAAGTTTTTAAACCCAAATTGCTTTGGGTAAGAGCGTTTGCTTCTATTTACAATCCAATAATGGCTGTTGAAGTTTTATATGAATTACAAAAAAAATATCCTGAAGCTACTTTAACGATGGTTGGTCCTGATAAAGATGGTAGTTTGATACTAACTCAAAAAAAAGCAAATGAATCAGGGGTAAATGTTAGTTTTACTGGTCAGCTTTCAAAAGAAGCATGGTGGCAATTAGCTTCTGAACATGATGTTTTTATTAATACAACTCATTTTGACAATACTCCTGTTAGTATTATGGAAGCTATGGCATTAGGGTTACTTGTTGTTTCGACTAATGTAGGTGGAATACCTTATTTGTTAACTCATTCAAAAAATGCTTTATTGGTAAAAAATGCTAATGTAGCAGAAATGAGTACTGCTATTGAGAAAATTATTTCCAATTCATTGGATTCAACTATAATGACAAAAAATGCAAGAGAACTTGTGGAAAAAATGGATTGGGAAGTAATAAAAAAGCAATGGTCTTCTTTATTGCAATAGAAAATTCTTTAATTTGCAAATGGTTAATTCCCTAAATTATGACGAGCTCAAAAAAAATACATTTTGAAATATCGGAAAGAAAAATCTTGCTTAGAATTTTTGATGTTTTTTTCGTCTTGTTAATTCTTTTCCTTATTGGTAAATATTTTGATTTTAATTATTTTAAGATTACTGCTGATAATTATTATTGGACTATAGTTTTGGCTTTATATATCAATAGTGTAGGAACAATTTTTGAGATGTATAATTTGCAAATCGCTAATAATAAACTTTTAATTTTAAGAAGTACCATTTTAACGGCAGCAGTTACTACACTATTATATTTGTTAACTCCTTTTTACACTCCAATATTGCCTTCTAACAGATTGCAAATTCTATTGTTCTTTTTTGCCATTTTAGTTGCTCTATTATTGTGGAGAAATTTTTATATCTTTTTTTTAGCAGCGAATCGATTTGTTAAAAAAGTAATATTTGTAGGAAGTAGTAAAAAAATTGAATCTTTAGTGGAAGAACTAACTAAAGTAAATCCGCATTATCAAGTAATAGGATATATACCCACAGACGAAAAAAAGATTGAAACAAATTTAAGAAGGATTGCGGTAAAAGAATTAGATGCTGTTTTTTTGAAAAATTATATTTCTGAAATTGTAGTGACTAATGAAAATAGTAAAGTGATATCTGTTAATTTATATTCTCAACTTTTAAGACTTTTAGAACGTGGAGTGGTTATACGTCAATATTCTGAGGTGTATGAATATAGTACTAATAGACTTCCTATTCAATTTGAAGACAAAGAATTATATAAATTTTTTCCGTTTAGTAGAAGTAATCAAAACGCGTTGTATGCTTTTTACATTCGTTTTTTTGATATTTTACTTTCTATAATAGGATTAGTAGGCTTGCTAATTATTATGCCAATTGTTTATTTTCTTAATATTTTCTGGAATAAAGGTCCTTTATTGTATACACAAGAACGAGTAGGTAAAAACGGAATTCCTTTTCAAATTTACAAATTGCGCACGATGATTGTAAATGCGGAACAAGAAGGTGCTGTTTTTGCCAAAGTGAATGATATTAGAGTTACACCTTTTGGTAAATTTTTACGTAAAGTGAGATTAGATGAAGTGCCTCAATTTATAAATGTTTTAAAGGGGCAAATGGGAATTATTGGACCTAGACCAGAGCGACCTGTTTTTGTTGATGAAATAGCTAAAAACATTCCTCTTTATCAAACCAGACATGTTATTAAACCAGGACTTACGGGTTGGGCTCAGGTAAATTATCCTTATGGAGCTACTTTGGAAGATAGTTTGATGAAACTCCGATATGATTTATATTATATAAAACATAGAAGTTTATTCTTAGATATTAATATTGTAATGAAGACTTTGAGTACGATACTTTTTGCTAGAGGGCAATAAGTTTTTGTTACTTGTTGTAGTCTGTTTTAAATTGTGTTGCTTTTTTATTTTTTAGTATTATTCTGCTTAGGAAAATAAAATGAGTAATAATAAACGGAGACATGAGGTATAAATGAATTTTATTTAACATGTACACTACGTAAGCGAGTAGTATTGCTACAATAATTTTACCCCAAATGATTATTTTTTTCTTGTCGTTTTTATAATAATAGAATAGTAAAACAAGATAAAGTGGATTAAATAAAAGAGCATTGTAATTCCACATAACTTCTTCGTGAAAGGAATAGAAACCGACAGAACATAGAAATATGCCCACAAAGCCTATAAGGGTAAAGTAAATTGTATTTAACCACTTTTTATTGGCTAAAAGAATTAATGTCAGCAGTAGTATTATTGTATAAATACTATTTAAAAGGGAAGGTTTATAATTAGCAGGTTTTGCTTCAAAAAGTGTTTTGGTTTCAGATACAAGTGGTTTGTCCTCTAGTTTGGTGGTTTTTAAAACGTTTAATAGTTCAAGAGGCAAGAATAAACGTTCCGCTTTTTGATCGACTTTGGTTCCAAAAATAATATTGATTCCTAGTTGTTCGAAAAAATGATTTTTAGAATAAGGATATAAGATTTCTCTGTAGGTAATGTCTACTGGTTTTTTTGTGGTTATGATAGTATCTTCTAATAAGGTGTTTATTTTATCAATCACCATATTGGTGCAATTTCTATCAATAAATTTGTAGGTGTAGAATCGTTTTTCACTATTTAAATCTGCATTCAATGAATTGAATAGAAGTTGTTTTTTTTCTTTAGAAAGAGTTAATGTTTGTTGGTAAATGGAACGATTCTCATATTGATATCCATATTCGAAGTTGGGATAAGTACTAACTGACATAAAATATTGTAAATCGCCTTTTACAAATTTTAAAATAAAATTAGGAGTGTCAAAATCAAATGTTCCGTAATTGTAAACGATATCTAAATTATTAATTTGGTCTTTAATTCGTATTCCAGTATGACCATATAAAGAATAAGACACATTGCCAGTCTCACAAGTAAGAATACTCACTTCGGTTTCTTCTGATAATTGAATATTTTGGCCATAGCCAATAAAAGAGAGTATTATAAAAAAAGGGAAAAGTAGTTTTTGCATCATTTTTTTAAATCTATTTTCTTTTATCTATTCTCTGTACTCTTTAAATTATCTAAAAATCTCAAAATCGACTTTCAAAGAAAAAATATTAGAATACAAAGCGGCACTCTGATCTCCTAAATCGGTTAATGCATAATCTACTTGAATGCCTTTGTATTTAAACCCTAAACCTATGTTTGGTTGGAAACTCAGCTTATTAGAATTGTCAATTTGAGTAATTTGCTGGAAATTGCCTACACCAGCTCTTAAAAAAACCAAATCGATATATCCAAATTCAAAACCAAGAGCAGGATCTATACTCACAATATCACTCGAAATAATATCATTTGTTTGTGTAAACTGCATGTTCAAATTGGCAGCAGCCGTTAAACTGTAATCATACCTAAAAATATATTTTTTAGCTACGCCTAGTTGTGCTTTTGGAAGTGTAGCTTCACTTGTTTCTGGAAGTTCTTGATTTTCACCAGGAATTGCATCTTTAATCTTTTCATATTCTTCTTGATTAAACGACCATGTATTATAAGTTGTAGTAATATCTCTTAGCATTAAACCTACAAGCCATTCGCTATCACTTTCATATTGGATTCCTATATCAAAACCAAAACCCCATGAACTAGCAAAATCACCTATAATTCTATGAATAACTTTAGCATTAACACCATAATTAATTCCGTCTATAGGCAAACTTCTTGCATAAGAAACAGTTAAACCATAATCTGCTGTAGAAAACAAAGAAATTCTATTATAGTCAATATTGCCTTGGCTGTCTATTAATTGAGTGGTATTTAAGATATCATCTACACCAAAACGAATTAATGAAATGCCCAATGCACTTCTGTCATCTATAGGCATTGCAAAACCAGCATAATCGTATTGTGCTATGTTGGCAAAATAATTGGCATGCATTAAAGCTATTTGTTTGTCCTCTAGTTTTAATAATCCAGCTGGATTCCAGTAACCTGAATTCACATCACCTGTATGAGCTGTAACCGCATTACTCATACCAAGAGCAGCTGCATCAACTCCAATGCTTAAAAACTCATTAGAATACTTTCTAAAAGTCTGACTACTTGTGGTTAACGCGTATAAAAATAAAACTACTAATAAGTTCTTTTTCAAGGCAAATTAAATTTTTTACAAAGATGAGATAAAATTCTTAATTAGTAAACTCTAAATGTATTAACTTATTGTATTACATTTGTTCTAAAATTAGTTAAAACCAAACAATAGGCTCTTTTTAAATCCTATTCCTGCTGTTCGTTACAATCTTTTATTGCTAGATAAATGTGCTACTAAATTCAATTTTTTTCAAGCAATAAAAGGATTTTTACTACCATCAGGGTTAGAAAACAATCAAAGGGCAATTTTTAAGCATTACATTATGAGCATTAAAAAAACAATACCAAATACTTTCACACTTTTAAACTTATTAAGTGGCTTAATCGCTATAATTTCTATTTTTAATGGTTATTATGACCATGCTTTTTTATTTGTATGTTTAGGGATATTTTTTGATTTTTGGGACGGATTTTTAGCACGAAAACTGCATGCACAAAGTGATTTAGGTTTGCAGTTAGATTCTTTAGCAGATATGGTTACAAGTGGAGTTGCACCCGGTTTATTAATGTTCAAATTGTTTGATACTATTCAACAAAATCAAACGGAGTATATGCTTACTGAAGAAACTTACTATATGGGCATCGTTCCTTATTTAGGTCTTTTAATACCATTAGCTTCTTGTTATCGTTTGGCTAATTTTAATATTGATACTAGACAAACCAATTCGTTCATTGGTTTGCCCACACCTGCCAATACTTTATTTATCATGAGTATTCCTATGATACAATATGTAGATACTTATCACTGGTTGACAGATGCCTTGAATAACCCTTACTTATTGTTGGTTATTACACTTTTAAGTTGTTATCTTTTAAATGCAGAAATACCTTTATTTTCATTGAAATTTAAAAAATTCAGTTGGCAAGACGCTAAACTTCAAATTCTATTTTTACTTTTTGCACTTGTTTTAATTCTGATGCTTAATTTTATTGCTATACCTTTAATTATACTTAGTTATATTGTTATTTCATTATTGGTAAATACATTTCAAAAAAAATAAACTTCCTGTGCCATCAAAAAATACTTATGCTACTCCAAAAAAGAGAATCAAAAAGAAAAAAGGATGGTCTTCTGGAAGAATAGTATTTTATTCTTTTTTTTTCTTACTAATTAGTATTCTTGGTTTAGGAGTCTATCAATTTAAAGATGGAGTTTTGTATTATCTTGGTTTTAAAACAAGTAAGAATGTTGATGATTTGTCTAAAGAAGAAAGAAAAATTGCAGATATTCGAATTTATGAAGTTTTGAGTGAGCATAAAGACTGTCTTTTTGGACTAGATGTTTCGGAATACCAAGGCAAAATAGAATGGGATAAATTAGGTAAAATAGAAGATACTTTCGCATTATCATTTGTTTTTATTCGTGCTACTGCTGGAAAAGATAAAATCGATTCTGAATTTAAACGCAATTGGAATGGTGCCAAAAAAAATGACATTATTAGAGGTGCTTATCATTATTATAGACCTAATGAAAATTCTATTCTTCAAGCCAATAATTTTATAAAAACGGTTCATTTAAACAAGGGCGATTTTCCTCCTGTTTTAGATATTGAAAAGTTACCTAAATCGCAATCTTTAGATAGTTTGAAGGTAGGCTTAAGACGCTGGCTTACAAAAATAGAAAAACATTATAAGATTAAACCCATTATTTATTCAGGAGAAAGTTATTACAATGATTTTTTGAAGAGAGAGTTTTCAGATTATCCTTTTTGGATAGCCAATTATAATATTTGGAAGAAAAAACCTGAAAAAGAATGGTTGTTATGGCAATTTACAGAAAAGGCCAAAGTTGAAGGTGTTGAAGGAATGATTGATTTGAATGTTTTTAATGGGGATTTTGTTAAATTTATTGATACAACTAAACCATAATTAAAAAATAGTTTTATATTTGTTTAACGAATTTTAAAAAACGATGAACAATATTAAAACTTCCTTTAGTGTAAAAGACCTTGAAAACCTTTCAGGGATAAAGGCTCATACTATAAGAATATGGGAAAAACGCTATTCTATCTTTTCTCCTGATAGGAATGAGAATAATGTAAGATCGTATGATTCTGAAGATTTATTAAAATTACTTAATATTACCTTTCTTAATAATTTTGGATATAAAATTTCAAAAATATCTTCTCTTTCCAATGAAGAGATGAATAGCTTAGTCAAGCAAATATATTCTAATAAAAACAGTTCTTCTTTAGCTATATCTTCGTTTAAATATGCGATGTTTAATTTTGATGCAAAATTATTTCATGACACTTATAATAAGTTAACAGAAACAAAATCTTTTGAAGAAATTTTCTATGAGGTTTTTATTCCTTTTTTAGACGAAATAGGGGTGCTTTGGCAAACTTCAACTCTTAAACCTATACATGAACATTTTATAAGTTCTTTAATTAGACAAAAACTATATACAGCTATAGAAGCGGTGCATCAGAAAATAAATTATGATAGAAAGAAAGTTTTTGTATTGTATTTGCCTTTAAATGAAATACATGAACTTGGGTTAATTTTTATTAATTATCTTCTTCTTAATAAAGGTCATAGTACTTTATATTTAGGAGAAAGTGTTCCTATGAAAGATTTAGAAGATATGAAAATTTATTTTGACGAGGTTCATTTTATATCCTATTTTACAGTTCAGCCTTCTGCAGATGAGGTTGATGCTTATTTGGCTGAATTTCAACAAACTATTTTGAGAGATTCTAAAAATAAATTTTATGTTTTAGGAAGACAAATTGAACATGTAGCTAACAAATATGAGAGCATAACTTTTTATTCCAGCATTGAGAGTTTGCTATTAAGCATATAAAAATTAAGTATAAATTGTTTACTACATAAATAGTAATAATGGATAAAAAAATAATTGTCATTGGTTCTGGGTTTGCCTCTTTGTCAGCGGCTTGTTATTTAGCGAAAGCAGGAAATAAAGTTACTGTCTATGAAAAGAATGCATCTGTAGGAGGTAGGGCTAGAAGACTTTCAAGAGAAGGTTTTCATTTTGATATTGGACCTACATGGTACTGGATGCCAGGTGTTTTTGAGAAATTTTTTGCAGATTTTGGTAAAAAAGTTTCGGATTACTATGATTTAGAAAAATTATCGCCTGCTTATGATGTTTATTTTGAAGGGAATGAGAAAGTAACAATTTCAGATAACTTAGATGATATAGCAGCTACTTTTGAAAAGATAGAAAAAGGAAGCGAAAAAAAATTGCGTTCTTTCATTAAAGAAGCTCAAGATAATTATGCCATTGCTGTAGATAAAATGGTTTATAAGCCAGGAGATTCTCCTTTAGAACTTGTAACAACTGAAACTATAGCTAGAGTTGGGCAGTTTTTTTCTACCATTTCTAAAGAAGTTAGAAAGCGATTTAAAAATGAAAAGCTGATTAAAATTTTAGAGTTTCCCGTTTTGTTTTTAGGAGCAAAACCATCAAATACACCTTCTTTTTATAGTTTTATGAATTTTGCAGATTTCGGTCTTGGTACTTGGCATCCTAAAAAAGGAATGTTTTCGGTTGTTGAAGCTATGCAAGATTTAGCAATAGATTTAGGTGTTGAAATTGTTACCAATGCTACTATTTCAAAAATTTTAGTTGAAGATGAAAAAGCTGTTGGTGTAGTTGTAAATGGTAGAACTGAATTGGCAAACATTGTGCTTAGTGGAGCTGATTATCATCATTCTGAACAATTATTGGAAGAAAAAAATAGGATGTATTCTGAGAAATATTGGGAAAATAAAATATTTGCACCATCTTCTTTGCTATTTTATGTAGGTTTTGATAAAAAGTTGGAAAATGTATCTCATCATACGTTGTTTTTTGATACACCGTTTGAACCGCATGCAAGAGAAATATATGACACTAAAGAATGGCCAAAAGAACCTTTGTACTATGCAAGTTTTCCTTCAAAAACCGATTCGTTTTTTGCACCAGAAGGGAAAGAAGCAGCTACTTTTTTAATACCAATTGCTCCAGGTTTAGAAGATACAGAAGCTATTCGAAAAAAGTATTTTGATATTATTATAGATAGACTTGAAAGAACAACACAACAGACTTTAAAGCAAAATATTATATTCGTAGAATCATACTGTGTGAATGATTTTATAAAAGATTATAATTCCTATAAAGGAAATGCTTACGGATTAGCAAATATTCTAACCCAAACCGCATTTCTTAGACCCAAAATAAAGAGTAGAAAAGTTCGAAATTTATTTTTTACAGGACAATTAACAGTTCCTGGACCTGGTGTTCCTCCTTCATTGATTTCTGGAAAAATTGTTAGTGAAAAAATTATAAAAGAATTCTCATAATGAAATCGCTAATAATAGGTTTCTTTTTTGAAAAAAACATCAATAAAAAAGCGATAGCATATTTGGCTACCTACAAATAAAATTTGCATATATGAAAGCATTATTCGACCAAGCATCTATTGAATGCAGTAAAATAATTACCAAGAAGTATAGTACTTCTTTCTCATTGGCTATTAAAATGTTGGCACCAGAAATCCAAGAAGAAATTTATGCAATTTATGGGTTTGTGCGTTGTGCGGATGAAATTGTAGATACTTTTGAGGGCTATGAACAAGAAGTTTTGTTAGATGAATTTCAAGCCGAATATGAAAAAGCATTAAAGAGAAAAATAAGTTTAAATCCTATCTTAAATGCATTTCAAAGAGTTGTTCATGAATATGGATTGCATGATTTGGTTCCTCCATTTCTGAAGAGTATGCGAATGGATTTAACTAAAAAAGAATACAATTCTGTAGCAGAATATGAAGAATATATTTATGGTTCAGCTGATGTAGTAGGCTTAATGTGTTTAAAAGTATTTGTAAAAGGAGATATTGCAAAGTATGAGGAATTAAAGGAGAGTGCAATGAAATTAGGTTCAGCTTTTCAAAAAGTTAATTTCTTGAGAGATTTGAAACATGATTATGAAACACTAGGTAGGGTGTATTTTCCGGGTATTAATTTTTCTTCTTTGACCAATGCTAATAAGGAGCAAATAGTAACAGAAATTAATACTGATTTTGAAGAGGCATTTAAAGGAGTTCTACGATTGCCAGCTGAAGCAAAATTTGGTGTTTACACAGCTTATCGTTATTATAAAAGTTTAATGAAAAAGATTAATAAAACGCAACCAGAGGAGTTTTTAAGTAAGCGAATTAGCGTATCAAATCCTTTAAAATTAGTAATTTTGGGAAAATCTTACGTTCGTTATCAATTAAATATTATTGCCTAATGTCTATTTTATTATATATTCTAGTTACACTATTTACTTTTCTAACAATGGAAGGAGTAACTTGGTTAACTCATAAATTTGTAATGCATGGTTTTTTATGGTATTTGCATGAAGATCATCACCAACCTAAATACCAAGGTGTTTTTGAAAAAAACGATGCGTTTTTTGTAATTTTTGCAGTACCAAGTATTGCTTTGCTTTATTTTGGAGTAAACCCAGAGCTAAATTATTTATTCTTTATAGGTTTAGGAATTATGTTATATGGTATGGCTTACTTTTTAATACATGATGTTTTAATACACCAGCGTTTTAAATGGTTTAAGAATACTAAAAACAAGTATTTAGTAGGTTTAAGAAAAGCCCATAAAATTCATCACAAGCATTTAGGAAAAGAACATGGAGAATGTTTTGGAATGTTATATGTTCCTTTTAAGTATTTTTCGATGTAGCATTTTAAAAATTATATTGGGATGTGCTAAAGAAGAAGTTGTTTTTCAATTCACGGTATAATTCACAACTGACTTAAATACCATTACCAAGGAAATTAAAATATAAATATAATCTACGTATATTAGTTTGGTGATTTGAAGATGAAGTGGTTAAACAAACATTAAAAATTTTTAGTAACTTTGATGTTGAAAAGTTGCCACATCATTAAATAGAAAAATAGTATAAACCATTTTAGGACTACTGCATGATGGTAAAACAATAATTACTTGAAAGTTAGGATACATAGTTTAGTATCATTATTTGGATAACCGTTTTCTTTTATCATCTCCTTATTTTTTCTTTTTAATTTATGAGAAAAGGCATGACTTTAATTATTTTAGACATAGTATTTATTATGCACTTTATAAAATTTAATCACATAAAAACTGAGATAGCAAATGATAAATAAAATCAAAAAAATGGTCAAGTTCACAAATGACTATGAAAAAAAAGAAGATATCATTCTACGTGATCATTTGGCAATGGAACGTACTAAATTAGCTAATGAAAGAACACTTTTGTCTTATATCAGAACATCACTTTATCTTATACTTGGTGGAATTGCATTTTTAGGTATGAAAGATTTGGAAGAAATTAAGTGGTTGGGATATTTTTCTCTAACACTTTCTATGATTGTTATTTCTATAGGAATTGCTCGTTTTTTTCAACTTAAAAGGCATCTAAAAAAAATGTATAGACCCATTCCTATTCCGAGTGACCCGACTAATGAATTGTAAACACTTAACAATGTAATTTCAATTATAGTACAAAAAAGTAGATAAAACTGAAGACTTCATAGAGATCATACTTCAGATTATTATCCAGCTCCGCATTCTATGATAAAAAACAACTAAAAAAGATTAAATTTTATGATGCAAATTTATAAGTATTGATATATGGAGTTTCTCTGTTTACAACAGCAAAGACTCTACTTATAAGTTTGCATCTAATATTGTTTAATACAAGCATTGAGTTTTTACCTTCTTCTTTCTTCTTTGAATAGTACTCCTTCAATTGTGGATCATATTTTAATGTGGTCATGGCACACATTTGCAATAATGACTTCATTTTTTTATCAGCCATATGATTTACTTTAGTTCTTCCTTTTATACTTGTTCCAGAACTATATTCAAATGGGGCAACTCCAGAATAACAAGCAAATTGTCTCCAGTTTTTAAAAGAGGAAAATGCTTTTGTCGCTATAATAAAATAAAGACTTGTTTGCTCACCAATACCAGGAACTGATTTTATTAATTTATATTGATTGTTTAATTTTTCATTGGATTTGATTATTTCTTTAATTCTCTTCTCAATTTTACAGATACTTTTTTTGATACTATTTATCAAAGATTGGTTGATTGGTAAAACTTCTTTATAAACCTCTTTAATAACAAACTCGCTATTTTCCTTGGTTGTTTCCAGAAGCAATAAGGATTTAAGTGCTTTTTCTCTTTCTGTATAAAGCATTTTTAATTTTTGTATATCAATTTCTACCAACTCGTTTAATCTTAATTTATCAATATTTCTAAAACTATAATATGAAATATCTTTAGCATCTGTTTTGTCATTTTTACCTCTTGATATTCCTTTTGAACGTTTGATTTCAATAGCTGGAACAATCCATAAATCTAATTTCAAACCTAATAAAATATAACTTAAATGATTGGTGTAAACACCTGTATTTTCACAACAAAACAAAATGTCTTTTACATCAATTTTTCGTTTAGTCAATAGTTTTACAAATTCCTTTATTGATTTTGGATTATTATTAATCACAAAATGTTCTGACTGTAATGTTTGAGAATTTAATAGGTTTACATCTAACTTTAATTTTGAAATGTCAATTCCTGAGTGAAATAAATAATTTTTCATAACTTTGAGATTAGGATAAACAAAAATGTTGAACTTCTTTAGAGCCTTTATTAGACCGCTATGTCTATCATTCTATTTGAAGCAATTCAACTGGGTTCAAGGAGAAGGCAGAGGACTACTGCGGAGCATAGTTCTTATACTAGCAAAGTCTAAAGTTCACCTCTGCTTTCCTTTGAATAAATTTAATCATTTTTTATCTAATCCAAAGTAAAGGCAAAGTCTCCTGACTTTGAGGACTAATTATTTTGAGATTTTGCTTAGCGTTTAAAAAGACTAAAGTTCTATTTTAGCCCCGATTGTAGCAAGTTACCATGTAACGCGGAAAGCGGGTGGAATTTTCTACTGAAGACTATTTGCGGTGCTCCTAATTATTTAAATACAGGCAAACCTCTTAAGTCAAAAACAAAAAAGAGAACTAATCAGTTCTCTCTTTTCTTCTATTCTTTATTTTGTTCCTCTTTCATAAGTTCTCCTTTTCCATGAATTATGGTCGTTTTTGGGGCTTCAAAATCGATTTTTTTCTTTCTTAATTCAAAGTTTTGTCCTAGATAAACACGTCTTACTACTTCATCTTCTGCTAATTCTTCTGGTTTTCCTGCTTTAAGAATTCCTCCTTCAAACATTAAATATGTTTTGTCGGTAATAGCTAACGTTTCTTGTACGTTATGGTCAGTTATTAAAATACCAATATTTTTGTTTTTTAATTGTGCCACAATTCTTTGAATGTCTTCTACAGCAACAGGGTCAACACCTGCAAAAGGTTCGTCTAATAAAATAAATTTTGGATCAGTTGCTAAAGCTCTTGCAATTTCTGTACGTCTTCTTTCACCACCAGAAAGTAAATCTCCTCTATTAGTACGAATGTGTTCTAAGGCAAATTCTGCGATTAATTCTTCCATTTTTGCTTCTTGTTCAGCCTTTGAAAGCGAGGTTAATTGCAATACACTCAAAATATTATCTTCGATGCTTAATTTTCTAAAAACAGATGCTTCTTGGGCTAAATAACCAATTCCGTTTTGTGCACGCTTGTACATCGGAAAATTAGTAATATCCATATCATCGAGATAAATATTACCACTATTAGGTTTAACTAATCCTACAATCATGTAAAAAGAAGTTGTTTTTCCAGCTCCATTAGGACCTAATAAACCTACAATTTCTCCTTGGTTTACTTCTACAGAAATCCCTTTTACAACACTTCTTTTTTTATAGGTCTTTACTAAATTTTCTGCTCTTAATTTCATTTTGATAATGTGTCAATTTACTAATGAGTTTGTAAAAATATAAAATTTAATGTGAGTTCAAATTTTATTGGTAGTAGATTAACATTTTTGATGATGCGATTGTTAATCAATTTTAATTGCTTAACGGAATACGTAGACTGCTCACTGTAACTAATTACTGAGCACTTTCCTCCAGCGCTTCCCAAAACTCATAAGCTCTTCTTAAATGAGGTATTACAATTGTACCACCTACTAAGGTAGCAATTCCCATAGCTTCCATCATTTCTTCTTTAGTAATTCCTTCTTTGTGAGAGGTTTCTAAATGGTATTTGATGCAATCATCACAACGTAAAACAGCAGAGGCTACTAAGCCTAAAAGTTCTTTGGTTTTGACATCTAATGCTCCAGGCATATAAGCATTGGTATCTACATTAAATATTCTTTTAATCACTTTATTGTTATCGGCTAACAATTTTTCATTCATTTTTGCACGATAATCGTTGAATTCTTGAACTAAATTAGACATAATATATTATTTTGTTAAAGAGGTTGTGGTAATTTGTTTTTTAACAACGGCTGCACTTATAAAAATACTAATTTCATATAATAGCATTATTGGAATAGAAACAATAATTTGGCTCAATACATCTGGTGGTGTTATAATTGCAGATAAAATTAAGATTATTACTAGGGTGTATTTTCTGTACTTTCTTAAAAATTCGGGTGTTACCAAGCCTATTTTGGTTAAAAAATAGATAATTATAGGTAATTCAAATAATAAACCACTCGCTACTGTAGAAGTTTTCATTAAACTGATATAAGATGTTATATCAATTGAATTGTTTATCTCAGCACTAACAATATAACTCGCAAAAAATTGAACTGATAAAGGAGCTATTAAATAATAACCAAATAAGACACCAATAAAAAATAAAAGTGATGAAATAATGATAAAAGCAGAAGCATATTTTTTCTCATTGTCATACAAAGCTGGACTAATGAACTTCCAAATTTCCCACAAAAGGAAAGGAAATGATACTATAAATCCTACAGTGATAGAGGTCCACATGTGAATAGAAAATTGTCCGCCCATTTCTCTGTTCTGTATTGGTAAATTAATTTCCGATACACATAGACTCTCACTTAAGCCAAATTGTTGTGAAAGATCACAAAAAAATTGATAAGTAATGAAATTTGGATTTTTTGGACCAAAAAGAATTTGATCAAAAATAAAATTACTAAAGAAAAAAGCTATCACTGAACATGCAAGAATTGCAATAGTACCTCTTATTAATAACCATCTTAATTCTTCAAGATGGTCTAAAAACGACATTTCTCCTAAATTTTTCTTAGCCATTATACAATACCTTCTTTTAAAATGTCATGTAAATGTAATATTCCTTTGTATTTTCCTTCATCTGATACTACTAATTGAGTTATAGCATTGTTTTCTAAAATACTTAACGCATCTGCAACTAAAATTGAAGAGTTAATATTTTTAGGATTTTTAGTCATAATATCTTTTGCATGCAAATGTGTAAAGGTATCATTTGTATTTAACATTCTTCTAATATCTCCATCTGTAATAATACCTATAATACTTTCATTATCAATGACAGCGGTTACACCTAATCTTTTTTCTGAAATTTCCATGATAACTTTTTTGATACTTGCATCTGGAGTTACTTGTGGTGTATGTGTGGTGTCTAACATGTCTTTTACTCTAAGTAATAATTTTTTGCCTAAAGCACCACCAGGATGATAAATAGCAAAATCTTCACTTTTAAAATTACGTAATTCCATTAATGCTACAGCTAATGCATCCCCTAAGACCAATTGAGCAGTTGTACTATTAGTAGGAGCTAGATTGTTTGGACAAGCTTCACTTTCTACATAAGCATGTAAAATATAATGCGATTCTTTTCCTAAAAAGGAATTAGTATCTGCTGTCATTCCAATTAGTACATTACCGAAACGTTTTAATAAAGGAACTAAAACTTTTATTTCAGGGCTATTACCGCTTTTAGAAATACAAATAATAACATCATCAGGTAAAACCATTCCTAAATCACCATGAACCGCTTCAGCAGCATGAAGAAAAACAGAAGGTGTTCCTGTAGAATTTAAGGTAGCTACAATTTTTTGAGCTATAATGGCACTTTTTCCAATACCAGTAATGACCAATCTGCCTTTAGAATTTAAGATGGTTTCTGTGGCTTTGGCAAAGTCTTCAGTTATATATTCTGTTAGATTAGCAATGCTCTTACTTTCAGTTAAAATGGTGTTTTTTACCGAATTCAAAATGGTTGTTATTGTGTCCAAAGTATTAAATAGATTAATGTTTTGTTTTTTTAAAGAAAATTGTATCTTTATGTTTGCAAATTTAGGTAAAATCATATTAATAGAGAATGAAACCAAACGAAATTGATTTACACAAAGAATTAAAAAAATATTTCGGGTTTAACCAATTCAAAGGACTTCAAGAACAAGTTGTTAATAGTATTATTTATGGAAATAATACTTTTGTTATTATGCCTACGGGTGGAGGAAAATCACTATGCTATCAACTTCCTGCGCTAGTTTTAGAAGGTACTGCTATTGTTGTATCTCCGCTTATAGCCTTAATGAAGAATCAAGTTGATGCCATTAGAGGCATAAGTTCAGAATCGGGAATAGCCCATGTATTAAATTCTTCATTGACAAAAACTGAAATAAACGCAGTAAAAAGCGACATAACTTCTGGGTTGACCAAATTGTTATATGTTGCTCCTGAATCATTAACCAAAGATGAATATATTCAATTTTTGAAAGGAGTGAAGCTATCATTTGTTGCTATAGATGAAGCGCACTGTATTTCAGAATGGGGTCATGATTTTAGACCAGAATATAGAAACTTAAAATTTATTATTAAGCAATTAGGTGATATTCCTATTATTGGTTTAACAGCTACTGCTACTCCAAAAGTACAAGAGGATATTCTGAAAAATTTGGATATGTCTAGTGCTAATACATTTAAAGCTTCTTTCAATAGGCCTAATTTATTTTACGAAGTAAGACCAAAAACAAAAAATATTGAAGGAGATATTATTCGATTTATAAAACAGAATAAAGGAAAATCAGGTGTTATTTATTGTTTGAGCCGTAAAAAAGTGGAAGAAATTGCACAATTACTTCAAGTTAATGGAATTAGTGCAGTTCCTTATCATGCAGGATTAGATGCTAAAACACGTGCCAAACATCAAGATATGTTCTTAATGGAAGATGTAGATGTGGTTGTGGCTACTATTGCTTTTGGTATGGGAATAGATAAACCAGATGTACGTTTTGTTATTCATCATGATATTCCAAAATCATTAGAAAGTTACTATCAGGAAACAGGTAGAGCAGGTAGAGATGGTGGAGAAGGACATTGCTTGGCTTATTATTCTTATAAAGATATTGAAAAGTTAGAAAAGTTTATGGCTGGTAAACCTTTGGCAGAACAAGAAATTGGTTATGCTTTATTACAAGAAGTGGTTGCTTATGCTGAAACTTCTATGTCTAGAAGGAAATATTTGTTGCACTATTTTGGAGAAGAATTTGATTCTGAAACAGGTGAAGGAGCAGATATGGACGATAATGTGCGTAATCCTAAGAAAAAAATTGAAGCCAAAGACCAAGTTCAATTATTGTTAAAAGTTGTAAAAGAAACTAAAGAACAATTTAAATCTAAGGAGATTGTACTAGCTCTTACTGGAAAAATAAATGCAATTGTAAAAGCACATAAGATTGATAATCAATCCTTTTTTGGAAAAGGCAGTGATTTTGATGATCGCTATTGGATGGCATTAATAAGACAAGTTTTAGTAGCTGGATATATTAAAAAAGATATTGAAACTTACGGTATTATTAAGTTGACTAGTAAAGGAGAAGATTTTATTAAAAATCCAATAAGTTTTATGATGTCTGAAGATCACGAATACAGTGAAGCGGAAGACGAAAATATTGTGGCTGCTGCAAAATCTTCTGGAACTACAGACGAGGTTTTAATGAGTATGCTAAAAGATTTGCGAAAAAAAGTTGCTAAGAAACTAAGTGTTCCACCTTTTGTGGTTTTTCAAGATCCTTCATTAGAAGATATGGCTTTAAAATATCCTATTTCTGTTGAAGAATTAGGAAATATTCATGGAGTAGGAGAAGGCAAGGCTAAAAAATATGGAAAAGATTTTGTAGAACTAATAGCTAGATATGTTGAGGATAATGATATCATTCGTCCTGATGATTTAGTAGTGAAATCTACTGGAGCTAATTCTGGTTTGAAATTATATATTATTCAAAATGTAGATAGAAAATTAGCTTTAGATGATATTGCAAAAGCAAAAGGTCTTGATATGGATGGTTTGTTAAAAGAAATGGAACAAATTGTGTATTCGGGTACAAAATTAAACATTAGTTACTGGCTAGATGATATTCTTGATGAAGACCAACAAGAAGAAATTCATGATTATTTTATGGAATCGGAGTCTGATAATATAAAAGATGCTCTAAAAGAATTTGATGGTGACTATGATACCGAAGAATTAAGATTAATGCGTATTAGATTTATTAGCGAAGTAGCTAATTAAGAAAATATTTAAAAAATAAAATAGCCTCAATCTATATCATTGAGGCTATTTTATTTGGAATAGTTTTTAAATATATAAATCCATATTAATCGAGATAGTTTAATGTTAAATATAGAAAGAGTTAGAATAGTTACTCCTATAATAGGAAAAATTCTCAAATCGAAAGTTTTATCAAAAAAAGGAGTTGCAATAAAATAAATGATTAATGCTTCTGCACAACCAAGAGCATAATTTACAAACATGGCTCCAAAAAAGAACCCAGGCTCTTTTTCAAACTTAAAATTACAATTAGGACAATTTTTATGCATTTGGGGGAAACCAAATCCTAAATTAAGTAATCCATTTTTAAAGATAGTACCTTTTGAGCAGTTAGGACATTTGTTGCTAAAAAGATTGAGTATATTGTTTTTCATTTTATTAAATTTTAGCAAAATTAAGCTATTATTCATTTTAGAAAGTTTTGTATATTCGCTAAAAAGTGCACAAAAAAGACATTTTGTATATGAAGCAATATCCTGTTTATGAAATAGAAAACTTTGAACAAAATATATTTTATAATAATTGGTATGTCAATTCTTTTAAAGAACATTTAAAGAAGCATCATTTTATTGAAAAGTTGCACCGACATAATTTTTATTTGTTGGTCCTTTTTACAAATGGAAAAGGAACTCATACTATAGATTTTGACACTTTCGAAATTACTAAAGGAAGTCTGTTTTTAATGCAGCCTGGACAAATTCATTCATGGCAACTTTCTTCAGATATTGAAGGGTTTATTGTGTTTTATTCTAAAGAAATATTTAACCTGCATTTTGAAAGTAAAAAAATTGAACAATATCCTTTTTTTCAATCTTTTAAAAATAATCCTGAAATTCTTTTATCTGAAAAAAACATAGTACAATTAAGCTCTTATTTTAATATAATGATTGAAGAGAGTAGTGCAAATTTGGGTTATAAAAAGGATAAGCTGTTGAATCTTTTAGATGTAATTCTTATTGATATTTCAAGAATTTACTCTTCTGAAATGAATCAAGAAAAGCCCATTTACAATTATAAGTTAAAGCAATTTGATCTATTATTGGAAGCCTATTTTAAGACTGAAAAATCACCTTCTTTCTATGCAGATAAAATGGCAATTACGTTGAAACATTTGAATAGGATAACCAAAACTATTTTGAATAAAACTGTAACAGAATTAATTACTCAAAGAGTTATTCTCGAAAGCAAACGCTTGTTAGTAGAACGCAATTTAAGTTTGATTCAAATTGCTGATGAATTGGGTTTTTCTAGTGCTAATTATTTTGTAAAATTATTTAAGAAACAGGAAGGAATGACTTCAAAAGAGTTTCTGAAACAAATCTTTAATTAAGAAATGTAAACTTCACCACGATGAGGTTTTAAAACATCTCTTACAGGAATCATGTCTTTTTCTTCAACCACTAGAAATGCAATTGCATACATGTCATTGATAATTTCAAATCCAGTTATATTTAAAGAAAGTCTTTCATTATGAATATATTCTTTTAAGTGTATTTCATGATGCTCTGCTGTTTTAGCTGCAGCCTGACCTTTAAAATCCCAAATTAATTTTATCTTACGCATTTTATACTTTTTAAATAGCTTTCTTTAGAAAAGAAGTATCAAAGGTAGGTTTTTATTAAATTTGATGAAAACTTTATCAAATGAAAAACTTTTTCTTCCTTATTTTCTGTGTTAACCAAATTTTCTCACAAGAGTTAACAATAGAACAAGCTAATCATTTAGCTACTTTACCTATAAAATGTCTCCAACAAGAATATCCTAATAAATTAAACCAATTCTTGATTGACGGTTCAGAATTATTATCTCCTAAAGAATTGCATCCCGCTTTTTATGGTTGTTTCGATTGGCATTCTTCTGTTCACGGACATTGGAGTTTGATTTATTTGCTAAATAATTTTGCTAACTTAGAAAATAAAGAAAAAATCATTGGTAAACTTCAAATTAATTTATCAAAAGAGAATATTGAAAAAGAAATAGCCTATTTAAGTAAACCTCATGAGAAATCTTATGAAAGAACTTATGGTTGGAATTGGTTATTAAAACTTCAATTGGAATTAGAGAAAAGTAAACATTCTTTTGCAAAGCCTTTAGCAGATAATTTAAAACCATTAACAAATTTATTAATTCAGAGATATACCGAATTTCTACCAAAATTGTTGTATCCTATTCGAGTAGGAACACATTCAAATACTGCTTTTGGTTTAACCCATGCTTGGGATTATGCAGTTTATTCAAATAATATTGAATTTCAAACCGTTATAAAAGAAAATGCTTTACGAATGTACTTTGGTGATGAAAATTGTCCGTTTACTTGGGAACCTAGTGGAACCGATTTTTTGTCACCCTGTATGGAAGAAATAGGATTGATGCAACGCGTTTTATCTGAAAAAGAATTCTTAAGTTGGTTGAAAAAATTTGCCCCTAATTTATTTAAAAAAAGTTTTGAATGGCAACCCGCAAAAGTTTCAGATAGAACAGACGGTCATTTAGTGCATCTTGATGGATTAAATTTTAGTAGAGCTTGGAATTTGTATGGACTAACTAACCAATATTCTAAAAAGTTTTCCCATTTGAGAAAAATAGCCGATGGGCATTTACAATTTTCATTACCTTCAGTTGTTGATGGAAATTATGAAGGAGAACATTGGTTAGCTTCTTTTGCATTACGTGCTTTTGAAGCGAAAAACTAAATTCATTTGTTTACTTTTGCAGAAAATATATCAAGAAAATGCCTCGCGAATTTCAATTTCAAGTTTCACCAGAAGTAGCTGCTAACGAAGCTTTGTTAGCGAATCATGTTGCCAAATTATTTCAAGTTTCTCCAAAAGAAATTCAAAAAGTAGTTGTGGTGAAACGTTCTATTGATGCTAGACAAAAAGCAATCAAAATTAATATTAAAGCTATGGTTTTTTTGGTAAACGAGCCTTTTGTTGAAAATAAAATAGAATTGCCAGATTATCCCAATGTGACTAATGCTCAAGAAGTAATAGTTGTGGGTGCTGGTCCAGCAGGTTTGTTTGCCGCTTTGCAATTAATAGAGTTAGGTTTAAAACCTATAGTTTTAGAACGAGGAAAAGATGTGCGAGGCAGACGTAGAGATTTGAAAGCTATAAATGTAGATCATATTGTAAATGAAGATTCAAACTATTGTTTTGGTGAAGGAGGAGCAGGAACTTATTCTGATGGTAAATTGTACACTCGTTCTAAAAAAAGAGGAGATGTAGATAGAATCTTACAATTATTAGTTGGTTTTGGTGCTTCAGATGAGATTTTAGTGGAAGCACATCCTCACATTGGAACCAATAAATTACCACAGATTATTCAAGATATTAGAGAAAAAATTAGAGCTTGTGGAGGACAAGTTTTGTTTGAAGCTAAAGTAATAGATATTTTAATTAAAAACAGTGAAATAAATGGAGTGGTTTTAAAAGATGGAACTATAATTCATTCGAAAAAACTAATTTTAGCTACAGGACATTCCGCTCGAGATATTTTTGAATTATTAGATAAAAAAGAAATTCTTATTGAAGCCAAACCTTTTGCACTTGGTGTTCGTGCAGAACATCCTCAAGAATTGATTGATAAAATTCAATATTCTTGCGATTTTAGAGGAGAATTTTTGCCACCAGCTCCTTATTCAATAGTAAAACAAATAGCAGGAAGAGGAATGTATTCCTTTTGTATGTGTCCAGGAGGTGTAATAGCACCTTGCGCTACAAGTCCAGGTGAAGTAGTTACAAATGGTTGGTCTCCTTCAAAACGAGATCAGGTGACTGCAAATTCTGGTATTGTAGTAGAATTGCGATTAGAAGACTTTCAACCTTTTGCAAAGTTTGGAGCGTTAGCAGGAATGGAATTTCAGAAAGCTATCGAGCAAAAAGCATGGCAATTAGCAGGTTCAAGTCAGAAAGTACCTGCTCAAAAAATGGTCGATTTCACTCAAAAGATAGTCTCTTCAGAAATCCCTAAAACTTCATATGTTCCTGGAACAACTTCAGTAGAATTAGGAGATGTATTTCCAAGTTTTTTAACAAATACGATGCGAGAAGGATTTGTTCAATTTGGAAAATCAATGCGTGGCTATTTTACAAATGAGGCTATTTTACACGCTCCAGAAAGTAGAACCTCTTCACCAGTTAGAATTCCACGTGATCCAGTTTCATTGGAACACTTTCAAATAAAAGGATTGTATCCATGTGGAGAAGGAGCTGGTTATGCAGGTGGAATTATTTCTGCTGCAATTGATGGGGAAAAATGTGCTTTGAAAATAGCAGAAAGTATCCATTAAAAATTAATTTTTGTTTAATGTTTCTAATAAATTAAAAAGACTAGTTTTGGATAAACTAGCCTTTTAAAATTATTCTTCAAAACAAGTGGCACAACTTATATCCACTTGCTTTACCTTTATTTTCCTCCCTTTTATTTCATCTTTATCTATTAAATAAATAGTCTTTTTATAAATAGCTAAATAAGTTTCTAAAAAACCATTTTTAGTAAAAAAATCGATGTCTAAAATAATATTTTTGTTTTTCTTTAAAAACGATTTTTTTTCTATTCTTTCATCGTTTTTAATTCCTTCTTTTAAATCATCACGATCTTTATACTTATTACTTATGAAAAGTATTGTATTAGTTGGGTCAGGGTCAAATTTATAAGTCAAATAATTCTCATAGAATTCAGATTTTTCAGTAGTTATAGCTTTTTCTCTATTTGATTTTTTTTTGTCTTTGTCAAAATAAACATATATAGTGTCTGAACGCTTTATTGACTCAAAAGATTGAGAGAACAAACTACTTTTGAATGATAAAATAAATAAAAAAACAACTAATGTTTTTGTTTTACTGACAATCTTTTGATGTATTTCTTCCATTTCTATTGTATTCTAAATGTTTTCTTAGCTCGATTGGATTATTATTTATGTTATTCATATAGCTTTGAGAGTTATGTAAACCTTCATAAGTAATATACTTATAAAAATGCATAAAATCAAAGTTTTCAATAACTGTTCCATTTGCATCTGTTATTGGTGTAATATTAAAATCGGCAATATCACTCGGTGATAATAAATCGTTAACAATTTCAGAAAGAATATTTTTAAACACAGGAATCATATGTTGAGACATAAAATTATGTTCGGTAGCTGGTGTAAAATAATAATACATTAACTCTTCTAGTTCTAAATTAGATAAAGAGTACTAGTACTCTTAACTAAAAAGACTAGTTATTACTAGCCTTTTTAAAATTATTCCTCAAAACAATCAAAACAACTCATCCTTACTTGTTTTACTTTTATCTTTCTTCCTTTTATTTCATCCTTATCAATTAGATAAATGGTTTTCTTATAAAGTAAGTTAAATGTGTTTTTAAATCCATTTTTTTCAAAAAAATCAACATCTAAAATAACATCTTTATTTTTCTTTAAAAATGATTTTTTTTCAATTCGCTCATCAGTTATAATCCCTTTTTCAACATCATCAAAATCTTTGTAAGTATTACTAACAAAAAATATCGTATTGATTTTATTAGGATTAAATTCATAAGTTATATAATTTTTAAAAAAAACAGATTTATGCCTATTTGCATCAGGATACCTTCTTATTTTTTTATTAGTCTTATCAATATATATGTATATTGTGTCTACTTTTTTTATATCTTCAACGTTTTGAGAGTATATATTACTAGAATATATCAAGATAAAAATAAACGCTAAAAACAGTTGTGTTTTATTGACAACTTTTTGATGTACTTTCCGCATATTGATTATATTTAGTGTGTTTTGTTGATTCAATAGGTTATTTGCTATGTTGCTTAAATAACTTGATGTATTATGTAAGCCTTCATAAGCAAGTGAGGCATAAAAATGTTGAAAATTAAAATTTTCAATAAAATTACCATTTAAATCATTTATTACTGTATTGTTTAAAGTTAATATATCGCTTTGAGGTATTAAATCTGTAAAAATTTCAGAAAGGATAATTTTAAATTGAGGAATCATATGATCAGACATAAAATTATAAAATAAAAGACTAGTTACTTAAAACTAGCCTTTCTATATTATTCTTCAAAACAAGTGTAACATCTTACATCTATTTGTTTTACTTTTATTTTGCTCCCTTTTATATCATCTTTATCAATTATATAAACCACTTTTTCATATATAGCAAAAAATGTTTTCTTAAAACCGTTTTCTGTGAAAAAATCGATATCTAATATAATATCTTTGTTTTTCTTTAAAAATGATTTTTTTTCTAACCTTTCATCGTTTTTAACACCTTTTCTTAAATCATCAAAATTTTTATATGTATTACTTGCAAAACTTATTATATTCATAGGATCAGGATTAAACCTATACATAACATAATTCTTGTAGAATTCAGATTTTTCATTAACTGAGGAGTCTTCTCTAATTGAATGTTTTTTGTTTTTATCAAAATATATATAAACGGTATCCACATTTTTTATTTGATCTAAAGATTGAGAATATATAATTCCTTTAGAGAATAAAATAATGAAAAGTATTATAAATATTTTTGTTTTATTGGCAATCTTGTGATGAATCTCTTGCATAATCATTGTATTTATTGTGTTTTCTTAATTCAATTGGGTTATTTGCTATATCGTCTATGAAACACGGTGTATTATGTAAACCTTCAAAAGAAAGTTGTGTGTAAAAGTAAAAAAAGGCTAGTAAATTATTACTAGCCTTTTAAAATTATTCTTCAAAACAAGTGGCACAACTTATATCCACTTGCTTTACCTTTATTTTTCTTCCTTTTATTTCGTCTTCATCGATTAAATAAATTGTTTTCTTATAGAGAGCAAAAAATGTTTTTTTAAATCCGTTTTCTGCAAAAAAATCATAATCTAAAATAATGTCTTTGTTTTTCTTTAAAAATGATTTTTTTTCTATTCGTTCATCGTTTTTAATTCCCTTTCTCATATTATCATAATCTTTGTAGGTATTACTATTAAAAAGTATAATGCTAGAAGGGTGTGGATTAAACCCATAAGTTACATAATTTTTATAAAAATCAATATGCTTGTTTGCATCATGGTATTTAACGGTATTTTTATGTTCTTTATCAAAATAAATATATAAAGTATCAGCTTTTTTTACAGCCTCAAGAGATTGACTATTTAAAATACTTATTGAAAAAAAAGTAATAAAAGATATCATTATTGTTTTTTTCATATTGTGATTATTTAAAAAGACAATTGCCTAATAGATTAGTCAATTGTCTTGCTCTTTATAATAAATTAGTAACTATATTAATTATGATTGTTCTCTTTGATATTGTATGATTTCGTTGATTATTATGTACCTATATTTCTTATTATCATTTAAAATTATTATTACCTTTTTATTTTCTAATGTCTTAAAAAAGTCAATGAAATTAAAGTCAAAATTGTAATTAAATTCGATTAAATTCTTTTTAACTTTTTCCCTTTTAATGTATGATTCTTTGTAACTTATAAAAACAACACTATCATTTTGTTTGTTAATTATTGTAAATTTTTCGAAATCCTTATTAAAAGACCACTTCTTAATTATATTTTGACTTTCGCTTATTTTAAAATCTATGTACAGATAATCACCTTCTTGTGAGAAAGAGGATGTTAACATCAAAAAAAATGCTATGTAGAAAAAAAATGTTTTCATAATTAATTACAGTCTTTAGTTACCATTTCTGCTAAATCTTTATAGAATAAGTATCTTTCATAATTACCTTGATTCAATTGAATCTCATTTGTAAAAGTATCTGTATTATGTAGTCCAGAAAAACACATATTTATTAAAAAATCATTCCAATTAAAAGATTCATTTTGTTCTGTTATTGTATTGTAAAAACTCTGTTGAGTAAGAGCATTTTGATGATTTGAGCTAATTAATAAATCTTTTACTTCAAATAAAATTGTTTTAAATACTGGCATCATAAAATCAAGAAAAAAAACATGCTGACTCTGAGGTGAACCATTAACATCAATATGGCAATTGAAATTTTGATAGAAAACATTTATTAATTCCTGAAAGTTTAAATTATTAATTTCAGGAATGGTTGAGCCTAAAGTGCAATCTGCCATTTTAATATTCAAGTAGGCATGAATTAGTTCATGAATAATTGTTCTTGCATTTTCAATATTTGTTGCAGTATTTAATCTGTTTTTATTTATTTTTATGAAATTAGTATATTTTGTAACTACTCCATTAGTTGTATAAGTTGTCATTCTGCAACTTCCATTATCTATCATATTTTCATCAATTTCAAATTTTATATTTAATTTTTCTTGAGTTCCTCCAAAGGTGTTTACAAATAAATTAGTAAAAGTTGAAGATTGAGTCAGTTTTTTATATAAACAATCTAGTTTTTGTCCTTCGGGAGTTGTGGTGTCAATTTCAGAGAAATCTATATTTGCTGGTGATTTTTTAGATAATTCTACATCAAAAGTTAAGCCAGTTTCTACGCTGTTTTCGATTAGTTGTTTTACAAACTCTTCTGCTTCTGGTTCAATAACTACTATTGTAGGATCACCACCTAGTTGAGGGTTGTAATTAGGAGTTGGAACTACAATAAGATTATTTACTAAATATATTTGTATAGATGGGTTAGAATAATAAACCACTAATTCATCTTGTGTTAATGTATTAAGAAAAGGATTAAGAAAAATTGAAGCAGGATAAACTCCTCCTGTTCCATTACTAGTACTGCCTGTGTCTTCTATAATTTGTACAGGTACCGAAGGGTCGTTACAAGTGGTAGTAACATAAATCATAAAATGTGCATCGTTTGTATAGCCTGCAGCACATGATTCTCCTACACCATGCTCACCTGAATGACTGCATTTAACCTCTACAATATCTATAACATTTCTACATCTTCCTCTAGCGACATTTTCTATTTTATTTTGATTATTTTGTTTTACTCCATTAACATATTCTGATATTGCAGTTACTTCAAAATTTAAATCTAAAATTTGAATTTGACCAGAAAAACTGGTTATATCTAATGTTGTTATAGGAGTGGTTGGAATGTACTTTAAGAAACCTATTTTTTCTGATTCATTTGTATTCTTGGTAATAATAAGTTTAAGAAAATAAGGCTTTGCCGATGAATAAGAATTAAGAAGTAAGCTATAAGTAGTTAAACTAGGTTTCTGAATTTTAGTAAAAGTGGGTTCCGTTTGACTTGTTCTTAAATAAGAATCATTGTTTGATGTATAAAATAATTCGCTTTGTAAAATTGTCTTTATTCTTGGTGTTTCAATCTCATTGTTTAATTCAGAAAAAGAAATTTTACTTGAAGTAATATTTGGAATAAAATTGTTTTCAGTTTCTGTAGTAACTTCCTCCTTTTCACAATTGGTAAAAAAGAGAATAATAAAGGTAAATAATAAGGGTTGTAGTTTTTTCATATAGAGATATAAAGTTAACAGTATTTTTGATAAACGCAAAAGTAAAAAAATAGTTTACTAATTCTTCTAGTTCTAAATCAGATAAAAAGGAATAATAAAAAAATCATAGCAATTGCTATGATTTTTTTTGTTTACTTGTAAAAGTGTAAGTATAATTTATTTATGCATAAAATAAGATACTAGCAACAATTACCCATATACCTATAACGATACCTGCTAAACCTAATTTTCCTTGTATTGGAGCTAATTTTGCTAATAATTGTTCTCCTTTTTGTTTTGCTTCTTCGTTTTTAGATAAAACAAGTTTATTAATCATTCCATATCCAAGGATAAACCCTAAAACAGCTTCTATTGCAGATGATGAAAGCCAAGTAATCCACCAAATAGGAAAAGTAGTTAATAGTCCTAAATTTAAAACCGCTTGAATAACACCCCAAATTCCCCAAAAACAGAATGCTAAACCTATCCAACCTTGATAAGGTGTTATTTTTTCTAAAAGTTCTTTTGCGTCAGGTTTTTTTGATAGTAATAGTGAAGGAGCAGCTAGTAATCCTAAAATAATTAATGTAATTCCGTAAATCATTTTTCTAAGTTTTAGATGTTATTATTTATTTGTTGAAATTTATTTTTTAAAACTTTTGCAAGTGTTAAAAATATTCAAGTGCAAATAACAGGATGTTTTTAAGGCAAAGAATCACTATAAATCATGATTTTTTGTTTATTTGGAAAAAATAAATAAAAATCGTTATTTATTGTTGAGTAGCGCATTCTGTAGATTTCTAATAATGTAAGAGTCATTATAAAAGAAAAATGTCATTAAAACAGTTAGCTTTAATGACATTTTTAAAAATATGTAAATATGAGTTTATATCTTCTTAACTCTAACGGCATTCATTCCTTTCATACCTTTTTCAAGTTCATAAGTAACTTTATTGCCTTCTTTTACTTCATCAATTAAACCTTTAACATGGAAGAAAAATTTATTGTCTGAATCTAGTTCTTTTATAAAACCAAAACCTTTTGATGTGTCATAAAAATCTACAATTCCTTTCTTTTCTGTATCTACTTCTTCAACATCTTCTCTTTTAGGAATTCCTATTTCGATACTTTCAACATCAACCACTATTTTCTTAGATGGATCTGGAGGTGTGCTAGTTAAATGTCCGTTTTCATCTACATAGACATACATGTCTTCTCCAGATAATTTTGGATTTGATTTTCTAGCTTCTTTTTTGTCTTGTTTTTCTTTTCTTTTTTTAGCACGAAGTTTTTCTTGCTCTTTTTTGTTAAATGTTTCTTGAGGTCTAGCCATTAACTAATTATAATTTTAAATGAATACTATAAAAATTTAGAAAAAGCGATTATTATATGTCTAGTACTACTTAAAAGTAAATAAAGTGTAAATAATGTAGGATTTTATAAATTTCTTGACTACAAAGATACAATAATAATTTGAGCTTGTGTTAATTATTTAAAAAATTGATAACCAGTATAATTTGGATATTAGAATAGTAGAGGAGTATATTTAGTAAATTTTCTAATTACACAATTGTTAATCTTGTTACAAACTCAAAAAGTAGCCTATAAGCCAAACTTTTTTTCGTATTTTTGAGACATTAATTTATACTATGAGAGAAGAAAAAGTAATTTTAGTGGATACAAATGATGAAGCAATAGGTTTAATGGAAAAAATAGCTGCTCATGAACAAGCTTTGTTGCATAGAGCTTTTTCCGTTTTTATTTTAAATGATAAAAATGAAATTATGTTACAACAAAGAGCTGCTCTAAAGTACCATTCTCCACTATTATGGACTAATACTTGCTGTAGTCATCAAAGACCTGGTGAATCTAATATAGTAGCAGGTAAAAGACGCCTAATGGAAGAAATGGGTTTTGTAACAGACTTAAAAGAACTTTTTCATTTTATATATAAAGCCCCTTTTGATAATGGTTTAACGGAACATGAATTAGATCATGTGATGATAGGTAGATATAATGAAGAACCTATTATTAATAAAGACGAAGTAGAAGATTGGAAATGGATGAAAATTGAAGATATTAAAGAAGATATGATTAATAATCCTACTCTTTATACCGTTTGGTTTAAAATTATCTTTGATGAATTTTACCACTATTTAGAGAATCATAAAATTTAACAAAAGGATTTTTTAGTTTTTTAAATTTCCAAAATTGGTATTCCAAAATCTAAATTTTAAAATCAAATGAAAGTAACGGTTTCTAGAAAAGCACATTTTAATGCAGCTCATAGATTGTATAGGAAAGATTGGTCAGATGAAATGAATAATAAGGTTTTTGGTAAATGCAATAATCCTAATTATCACGGTCATAATTATGAATTAATTGTTAGTGTTACAGGGACGATAAATCAGGAAACGGGTTTTGTAATTGATGTAAAAATATTATCTGATTTGATTAAAGAACATATAGAAGATGCTTTTGATCATAAAAATTTAAATCTAGATGTTCCTGATTTTACTAATTTAAATCCTACAGCCGAAAATATTGCGGTTGTTATTTGGGGTAAACTAAGACCTTTCATTGATTCAGATATGGATATGGAAGTTGTTTTATATGAAACACCTCGTAATTTTGTAACTTATAAAGGGAATTAAAATGGAATTAAAAATAGGAGACCAAGTTCCTGAATTTACAGCAAAAGATCAGCACGGAGCTACATTTAATTGGAGTGAGCACTTAGGTAAACCTACTGTTATTTATTTTTATCCAAAAGACGACACAACTGGTTGCACAGCTCAGGCATGTAGTTTTAGAGATGAATATCAGGATTTTAAAGATTTGGGAGCAGAAGTAATAGGAATAAGTGGAGATTCTGAAAAATCGCATGTAAAATTTGCTCAAAAGTATAATCTTCCTTTTATCTTATTATCAGATAAAGACAAGATTATTAGAAAGCTTTTTAATGTACCTACTAATTTATTAGGTCTTATTCCTGGGAGAGTTACTTATATAGTAGATAAAGAAGGAACAGTCGTTTCTATTTTTAATAGTATGAAAGCGACTAATCATATTCCTGTTGCATTAAATGCTATTCGAGAAATGAAGTAGCTTTCCTTAGTATTTATATTATTTTATCAAACTAATATATAAAAAAAGCAATACAGCGTAATTTATCATCTCACTAAGATAATTTCCTCATATTTGTACTGTAAATTGAAGAAAACATGAATTTTTATCCATTAACATTTGAACCTATTCTTAAAGAACGCATTTGGGGAGGAACCAAATTAAAAACTTATCTTAATAAGCCTATTTCATCTGAAATTACTGGTGAAAGTTGGGAAATTTCTACTGTGCCAAATGACGTTAGTGTTGTGAGTAACGGTGATTTAAAAGGTAAAAACATAAACGAACTTATTGCTCTAGCACCTAATGAATTTTTAGGAACATCTGTAGTAGAGCGTTTTGGTAATCAATTTCCACTTCTTTTTAAGTTTATTGATGCTAAAGAAGATTTATCTATTCAATTACATCCAAATGATGAATTAGCTAAAGAAAGACATAACTCTCTTGGGAAAACCGAAATGTGGTATGTGATGCAAGCCGATGAAAATTCCCGTTTAGTAGTTGGTTTTAAAGAAGATTCTAATCGAGAAGAGTATTTAAATCATTTAGAAAACAAATCCATAGTTTCGCTTTTAAATGAAATGCCTGTAAAAAAAGGAGATGTGTTTTTTTTGGAAACAGGTACTATTCATGCGATTGGAGCAGGAGTTGTTATTGCAGAAATTCAACAAACGAGTGATATAACTTATCGCATATATGATTGGGATAGAGTAGATGCCAATGGAAAAAGTAGAGAACTTCATACTGAATTAGCCCTTGATGCCATCAACTATAGTAAAACAGCTTCAAAAATTGAATATTCTGCTCTTGAAAATAAATCTAATATAGTTGTTGATTGTCCTTATTTTAAAACGAATGTAGTTCCTTTACAGGGGAATTATTCTTGGAAAAAGAAACAAGAAGCTTTTACCGTTTTAATGTGTACAGAAGGTCAATTTGAGTTTGTTTATGAAGAAGAATTTTTCATTATAAAAGCAGGAAATACTATCTTATTACCAGCAAGTATAGCCACAATTGAAATAAAAGGAATCGCTACAATATTAGAAATTTCTATTTAATTCATTATCATTAGAATATATTGTTTAATTTTGCATCAAATTTTAAATAAATAAAAAATGGCAAGCGTTAAAAACTTGAAAAAAGAAATCAACTACGTTTTAGGGGATTTAGTAAATATTGTTTACGTGTGGGAAATGACAAATGGTGGAAAGCCAACAGAAACTACAGATGCAATTATTGATGAAATCTATGAGAACTATGATGCTTTAGTTACAAAAATGAATCAAAAAGACGTTGAAAACAATAAAGCTCATTTTAAACAAATTCGTAAAGAATACGAAGCTACTGCAAATCAAATAGTTGAAAAAATCAACAAATTAAATTAAAAAAAATAACAAAAAAAAGCGGAAATTCTTTTGCAAATATAAAAATCAAAATTATATTTGCACCGCAATAAAGGTAACATACTGTACGAAATAAGACATAAGTTATCTTTTAGAATTGCCGGTGTAGCTCAGCTGGCTAGAGCAGCTGATTTGTAATCAGCAGGTCGTGGGTTCGAGTCCCTCCATCGGCTCAAAAAAAAGGAAAGTGAAAACTTTCCTTTTTTTATTAGTATAACTTTTCGAATTTAATCCGTTATTTTCTTTCTTTTATTCCCATTACAATTCTTAAAATTTTAATTCTTTTTATCAGGAATTCATATAATATCCAAGAAGTAATAAATGTACCTGTTATTAGTAATGTGAATTTTACCAATAAATTCCAATTAGAATTCATAAGCCAATAAGCTATAATAATTATGATTGTTTGATGAAGTATATAAAAAGGATATACAGCTCTATTACAATAAAGAACTAGATTGCTTTTCTTATTTAAATATTTTGAGGCTATTCCAAATAATGCTAATAGCGATGACCACATGTATAATTGGTTAAAAACTGCTTCAGTGAAATGTATGAAAACACCATCTTCAAAATTTTGTACAATAGAGAGAAATATTAAAAATGAAATTATCCCTATTAATAAGTTCGTTTTATAATGTTTTTGTACCGCTTTAAAAAAGGATTTTTGAATTGAAATCAAGATAAAGCCATATAAAAATAATACTAAATTATAAGAGAAATTAAACAAGTCATCAAATAATCCATGAGTTACTGGAAAAAAAGGGTCTAGAAACCACTCCATAAGAAGCAAAGGAAGAATTAACCAATATAATCCAAATTTTGTTTCGCTTAATTTGTTTGCTATCCGAATTATCTTAGTATTTTCATTTCTTCTTATAAAAAGAAAAACAGGCAATAATAGTAAGGAATAAATTAAGATATAAGGTAAAAACCATAAATGATGCCAACTTAAATTGCCTTCTGGATATTTTCCTTCAAATGCATGCGAAGGCCAAAAATCAAAATAATTACCTGTAAATTGTAAATGAGCAATACGTTCAATGTATACTTGTGGAGGAACAATCACTAGCATTCCAAAAATAAGCGGAATGAGCAATCGAAAGATTCTTTCCGTAGTAAATTGTAATGGTTTTCTTTTGCCCAAAGATAGTGCAGTTCCCATTCCTGAAATTACAAATAGTAAAGGCATTCTCCAGCGGTTTAAAAAAATCATTGGATATTCTAGCCATTCATATATGATGTTGTTTTTAATGTGCCAATTCCAAGGGACAAAAAACATTCCTATGTGATAAAAAATTAGTAGTGCAAAAGCAATTACTCGTAGCCAGTCTAAGTCGTATCTTCTTTCCATTCTTTATTTTTTGACAAACATCATAAGAATAAAATGATTGTAAAAAAGAATGGTGTAGTTGACAAGCTTTTGTGATGAAAAACAAGTTTTAGAGCTATTAAAGATTCATTTGTGTATTAAATGAATTGAGATAATTTCGTGAAACAGGGACAAGTTCTTTGCAATTTTTTAAATTAATTTTATATCCTTGTGCATTGCCACTTATATTTTCAATGTAATTCTTATTTAAAAGAAAGGAACGGTGTGTTCTGATAATATTTTGGAAATTATGAAGAAAGCTTTCTAAATCTTTAAGTTTTATTCGTTTTAAAAGAGGTTTAACTAATGAATCATCAACAATCCAAATTTCGACATAATTTCCTTCAGATTTGGCAAAAACAAAATCCTGTATTTTAAGTTTAAAAGCTTCAGATTTAAGTTCGGTTTCTATTGTTATTTCTGAATTAATAATTTCTAACTTTTTTTCTTTCAATTTTAAATTAAACGCTGAAGCTTGTTCGTTATTTTTAAGAAATTGAAGATTTAAATTAATAGAAACCACAATGCTTGCTAGTAAAGAACCGATTAATAAAGTATTGGTTATTTCTTCATAAAAATAGAGCCAAGATCAATTATTAGGGTTGTTGTAAAGTATATCACGTAATAAAAATTGAACACTACCTGTGAGAAAAAGCATTGTAAAGATTACAAAAAGTTCGTCTCTAATTTTCCAGTTTTCTATTGAAGAATGGCTTTTTGTAAATATAATAGCAACAGGTATTATGGCTAGCAATGGACTAATAGAATGAATCAAAGCTACCCAAAAAAAAGATAATTTTAGTTCCGTTTTATTCATTTCAAACGGTTGAACAAAATAATTGAATATGAATGCTAATGTAATAAGAACAAAGGATATCTCTATCAGTTTTTTTCCAGAGTAGTAATAGGGATAAGGTTGGTTTATGTATTTTTTTAGTCCTTCTAATGGTATCATAATTTTTGTAAAGTAGCTTTTTATACTAATATAAATTTGCTTTTGTTCATTTTCAATCTTCCACCCATTCTCTAAAAGCCTTTGTATTGCTTTGACTTGTTACAAGATGTTTTTCATATCCTGAGAGTTTTACTGCTAAACTGTTTTTGGAATATTTTTCAATCTTAGCGATGTGTTTTTTGTTTATTAACTCACTTCTGTTAATTCTGAAGAATTTTGAACTATCTATTACCTCTTCAATTTCTTTTAAGGTGTTTTGTGTTAATAAATGTTTTTTAGAATGGCTATCTATAGCAAATACTACTCCTTCTTCGGCAGTGAAAAATAAAACATCTTCAGTTTCTATAAAATAAATTTCTTTATTGGTATGTATGGAGAATCTTTTTTTTGCTGCTTTTAAAGTATTAGGCTGGTTTATAATTTGATTTAATTTAGTAACTAAATCGCTTTCTGAAACGTCTGATTTTCGTAATAATAAAAATTTGTCCCAAGCTTTTTTAAACCGTTCAAATGAGAAAGGCTTTAGTAAATATTCAATTCCATTACTTTCAAAAGCATCCATTAAAAATTGATTATAAGCTGTAGTGAAAATAATAGGACAAGTAACTTTTGCTTTTGTATAAATTTCAAAAGCATTTCCGTCTAGAAGTTCAATGTCAGATAGAATTAAATCTAGTGTTGGCTTAGATTCTAAAAATGTAATTGCCTCTTCAGTAGTTCCTATTTCACCTACGATAGTAATAGGTTCGTTTAGTTCTTCTAAGAATCGTTTTAGTTTTTTCCTTGCTGGAATTTCATCTTCAATTATAAGTACTTTAATCATTTTTATGGAATGGAATTAAGGGTAAAGTAACAGTAAATGCTTCCTTTTTGTGGTTGATTTCTATTTCTTTATTGGATAATAAAAGATATTGTTCCTTAAGATTTTGTAAACTTCTACCCGATGTGAGTTTTTGGTTCTGTTTCTTAATAATGTTGTTGGAAACGATAATATTTTCTCCAATTTTTATGATTATTTCAATTGGATTGTTTTCGGTTCCCAAATTATGTTTGATTGCATTTTCTAAAAGTAATTGTAATGTGAGAGGAACAATAAAGGTATTATTATTGGTTTTTGGGTTAATTTCTAATTGAAATGCATTCCCATATTTGTGTTTCATGAGTGAAAAATAACTTTTGGCAAAAGAAAGTTCTTCTGTAAGTGTAACCAATTTTTTATCGCTTACTTCTAACACATAACGGTAAATTTCTGCAAATTCATTTAAAAAATCTGACGCTTTGTATTTGTCTTCTTCAATGAGTTGGTCTAAAACATTGAGATTGTTGAATAGAAAATGAGGATTAAGCTGTGTTTTGAGTTGGTTTATCTTATTTTCAGAAAGTGCTTCGTTGTATGTTGAAATTTGGTTTTGATAGTTTCTATTTTTCTGATAATAATAATATGCTAAAAAGAAACTTCCATAAATTAAAGCATCCATAAAGTTTGAAACTAAAGAATGAGTAAGTACTTCTAAATTGAAATTTCGCTCTACATTATCAAATAGAAAGGAGATACATAATCCCAAAGATTGTAAGATTATTACATGTAAAAGTAACGAAGTGCTAAAGATTTTTAAGGTTTCTTTTATATTAAAAGTAATTGCTTTTTGCCATTTTTTAATTAGAAATAACATAATTAAAAAGAACAGGCAAGTACTAATAAATTTCGTGACAGCAGCTTCAGGAGTAAATAGATACCAACTGATTTTTCGTCTTATTAAAAAGCGAATTTGGACAGATTGGGCATAACCAAATAAAAATATAAATAACAAAAAATACTTGTGTGTCCTGATTTTGTTAAGAATATGATGCATTTTATTAATTTTCTATAGTTACAAAAATAGCGCTATAAGTTAAATAGCGCTATTTATATTTTAATTCTTTTATTTGTTATTTGGGAAAGAAGCAATAACTTCACCTTTATCATCAAAAAAATCAAGTTTAGCATTGTTGTTTTTGTCTACATAAAACATAGCTTTTGGCATTCCTTTATCGTCAAATAAAAACAGTCCATTATTTTGACTTCTAGTTTTTCCTAGCATTACTCGTGGAGCGCCACCTATTAAACCTTGCTCTTGATATTCTTTGTATTTTTTCTGCATTAATTGAGGATCTTCTTTACGAAGTGCTTCTAGTTCTTTGGATATTTCAGCACTTTGTTCTTGTGTTTCTTTTGCGGGTCTATCATTAAAAACCAAGCTGGTGCTTACAAAACGTTTATCTCCTTCTTGATAATCTTGGTTTAGCAATTGCATTACTTGGTCACCATTATATTGATCGTAGGTTAAGGATAAACCAGAACTATGTCCGTTTTCTTTTTTCTCACCATCATAAATGAATCCACCACACTCAATACCATCTTCGTTGAAAAATAACATACCAGAACGTTTTTTTCTTGTTTCATTGGTTTTTCTTCCGTTGATAATTGTATTCCCATTTGGAAATTTATCTACATTAGTAATAATCATTTTTACTGTTCCGTCTTTCTCTATGATATTAATGCGTTCAACGTCTATTTCGCTAAATTTTTGGTTACCATTTTTTTTAAAAGCACTAGTTGAAAGTAAAATGGTTCCTACTGCTGTTGCGATGGCAAATGTTCTTAAAAAAACTAATTCTCTTTTCATTGTTTTATAATTTTGGTTATACATTTATTTTGATACTCCAAAACTACTATGATAGTGATCTAGTAACAACCTAAAAACAATGAACCAAGGAAAATACAAAATAAGCGTATGAAATTTGAGAAAGAATGAATTTTGAGAATGTAGGATTAGGATAGTTTGAATACTTGGTTGGAATAAAAATGACTATTATTCTTAAGTAATAGGAGATTGAGGTATTTTGATTTTTAAGTAAGAAAATAGTGCTTATATTAGAACTATATAAGTCTTTAGTATTTTTCTAAATCATTTCAATGAGAGACCTATTCGCTCTTTGCAAGATTTTTTTTCAATTAAAATACAAAATGCACTTTTCCTTATTTCTGATAAAACTATTTAAATTTATTATTATTGATTTTATTAAGAAATATTTTTCCTGAATTTAATTACATTAATGCTTGTTCCAAATCAGCAATCAAATCTTCAATATATTCAATTCCTATAGATAAGCGAATTAAATTTTCTGGACTTATCGGGTTTATACCTTCTACACTTCGTCTGTGTTCTACTAAACTTTCTACACCACCTAAGCTGGTTGCGTGTTTAAAAATCTGTAGTTTGCTTGTAAATTGTAACGCTTTTTCTTGATTGCCCTTTACTAAAATAGAAATAATACTTCCAAAGCCATTTTTCATTTGTTTTTTAGCTATTTCATGATTTTCATGAGAAGTTAATCCAGGATAAAAAACCTTTTCAATTTTTGAATGTGTGATTAAATAATGCGCTATTGTCGTAGCATTTTCACATTGTGCTTTAAAACGTAAAGGAAAAGTAGCTAAACTTCTATTTAGAAGCCAACAATCGAATGGTGAAGGAACTGCTCCAGCCATTTTTTGATAGTTTCTAATGCTTTGACTTACTTCGTCTTCTTTATTTGTTAAAACCACACCGCCTAAAATATCAGAATGACCACTAAAAAATTTTGTGGACGAATACATAACATAATCGATTCCTATTTCTAATGTTTTTTGTAAAATGGGTGTGGCAAATGTATTATCACAAACGGTTACTACTGCTTTCTTTTTGGCTAATGAAACTACTGCTTCAATATCAGTGATTTTTAATTGTGGATTAGAAGGAGTTTCTATCCAAATTAATTTAGTATTAGGTTGTATTCTCTTTTCAATATTAGTAACATTAGTCATATCAACCATTTCTGATTGCACGTTCCAACGTTTGAAGAAATTATCAAGCAATTGTCGTGTACCATGATAACAATCATCTGGAATTAGAATATGACAATTAGGTTCTAATAAAGTATCAAATAGAGCATTTATAGCAGCCATACCAGAAGCAAAGGCAATAGCTGTTTTTACACCTTCTATAGAAGCCATTTTTTGTTCAACAGCTATTCTATTAGGGTTTTCTGCGCGAGTGTAAATGTATTCACCAGTAGTGCTATCTTCATTTCTTTCAAATGTAGTTGATAAATGAATGGGTTGAATAATATCGGTATTCTTTCCTTTTTTTTCACCAGCATGAATCGCTAAAGTCTGAATGTGTTGCTTTTTCATGATTTTTATAGTTGTTGCAAGCGTTTCTATTTGTTAGAATTAAGCGTTTCTTTTTTTACATCATAAATGTGTTTTCTCAATAGTTTACCATATTTAGACGCAGCTACTTGTCTGCTCATGTGTTTGGCAATAGTATCTAAATACACTACATTAATATCTGATATTTCTGTAATCGCTAAGTAAGGTGCTACTTCATATTCTCCATGAGTAGTGGCAAAATTAGCCGTATAACGGTATTTTCTTTTTAGTAATCTAGCATAAGCTTCTTCAATACTATCTGCCGTTTGCTGATTAAAGTTGGTTGTGTTTTGAATTCTTTTTTCAATTAATCCTAGATTTTCATCATTGAACTTTGATTTAAAACTGTTAAATTCAACTAATAAATCTTGATTTTTCGAACCTGTAATTTTTGCTGAAGCATAAAATTCTTTTAAAGTGGTTTCAATATTCATTTCTCCTGGTTCAGCAAAAAAACTTAAGTTATTGTCAACAGAATTGGTTTGTCCTCTATCTAAAAACAAATATAATACTTCTGGATTTTTAAGAGGTATAGTTGTGTCGAAGTGAGAATCTCCTTTAATGATAATGCTATCTAAAACTACTAAAGTAGTATCTTCAATTTTTTTAACGTATAATTTTCCTTGACTTAGTCCTTTTACATTTCCTGTTAAGTGTAAACTTCCTTCAGGAGTTTCATTTTTGTTACAAGCAATTAGTGTTAATAATCCAACTCCAAAAAGTAATAACTTCTTCATTTAATTTTTTTATTTAGTTAATTCTATTTCGCAAAGATGATAATAAAATGGATTAACATCAAAAAAAAGTTTAATTTGATATAATGTTTGATTTTATTAATTAGATAACAAAAAAATCCTCAAAATAGGAACTACTTTGAGGATTACTGTTTTTATTATAAAAAAGGATTAGCCTTTTAACCAAGCTTCTCTAACTGTTTTCTTGCTATTATCTGTAGATTGATAGCCTTCACGTTTTTCTTTTGGCATTTTTATGGTTCCTTTTATGTCTTGCTCATTACCGTCTCTTTTAATTTTCATAGTAATTGCATCACCATCTTTCCAACCCATGCTTCCTATTACCAAATCATAAATATTATCTAAATTATAATTTGTTCCATTTACAGCAAGAATTTTGTCACCACCTTTTAAACCTAGATTAGTCATGAATTCGTTTAGTTCTATACTAGGAATAATCATGATTTCTTTTGTAGATTGATCGATAGTGATATAAGGAATTTGACCACCTTTCAAGAAAGGATTTCCTTCTACTTCAATTTCAGCTGGTGTAACTCCCATTTTTGCAAAATATTCATCATAAGGAATAGGAGTTTCTCCTGCTACATATTTGTTTAAAAATTCTCCAACTGCTGGATATGTGAATTTAGTAATTGTAGCAAATAATTCTTCATCTTTAAATGCTTTTTTCGTACCAAATTCTTTTGATAAATCTTGCATTAAGTTTAAAATTCCCTTTTGACCATTACTGTTTTCTCTAATTAAAATATCAATACACATTGCAATTAAAGCTCCTTTTTGGTACACATTAATATATTGATCTTTGTAAGGTTCTTTTAAAACGTTTTTACTCATTTTAGTAAAACTCATTTTATCATTTAAACGTTTCGATTGCTGAATTTTATCAGACATTCTTTCATAAAATTCAGTTTCGTCAATTAAACCTTGGTTTACTTGGAAAAGATTGGCAAAATATTCAGTTACACCTTCATACATCCATAAGTGTTCAGACATTTGTGGGTTGTTGAAATCAAAATATTGAATTTCATTTGAATGAACCGTTAATGGTGTTACAATGTGGAAAAATTCATGAGAAACAATGTCCTTCAATTGCTCTTTTAATTGTTCTAATTCCATTTTTTCAGGCATTACAACAGTTGTAGATGTTGGATGTTCTAAAGCTCCAAAACCTTTTGCATCTTTTTCATCTAAATTGGAAAGATAAAGTAAAATAGCATATTTTTTAGTAGCGTTGAAAGCTCCTAAGAATTTCTTTTGCGCAGTCATCATTGCTTCCATGTTAGGAGTAATGTCTTTTGCTGTGTATTTTCCTGTTGGAGAGTAAACACTAATGATGATTTCCATATCATCTACCATGAAAGTAGTAATATCTGGTTTAGAATACATCAAAGGCATTTCTACTAATGTTGCATATTTTGAACTTTGAAAGATGTCAGTACTATTCGATTTGTCTAAATCGATCATGGCAGAAACACCTAATAAATTTTCTGGATGTGTAATTGTTAAAGTATAAGGAGTTTCTGTTTTGCCTTCAAAATATCCAACAAAACCATGTGTGTTTAGCATGAAGTTTTCTCCAGCTTTTATGTTTGTTCCTGCAGGAGAAAATACATCATCACTTTTTCCAAATCCACCACCACCTTCAGTATCGAAAGAGTCGTTTACTAAATAGGTTACTTTGGCTAATTTCTTTGCTTCATCAATTTTGTATGAATTCACGTCTATTTTTGTGACTTTTAATCCATTGCCTGAAGCATCTAGTGCTTTAAAATCTTCAATGAATCTACCGTAATCATCTTCAGAATAAGTTCCAGGAACTGTTTTTGGTATGAAAAAAGTAGTGGTTTCAGAAGTAAAAGTTGGAGCATCTATAGACACCATAACTTTATCGTCTGTAACGTTTACTAAGTCGATTGATACATTAACTTCGTCTTTTTTTGTAGAAGATGGAGTTGTTTTACAACTCCAAACAAAGCTTGCGACAGCAAGTGTTAAAATTATTTTTTTCATTTAAATCTTTATTGATATTTTTATATGACGACTTTTTGATGGTTTCGTTACATTTTTTATAAAAAAAGCTCTTCTTTTCGGAAGAGCATTAGTTTTTAATCAAATTTATTTTTAAAGTAATACTTACTATCTAAATCATCGTCTTGTAGAGGATCAAATTTTAAAGGTTTTGGTTTAGGTTTGCTTGAAGCTGCCTTTTTTTTCCAAATTTCAAAATTATCTTTCGATAATTTGTTTCTCATTAATTCTGTAACTTCATTTTCTGAAATTCCAAATTCTTCTTTTAAGACTTCAAAAGGTTTTTTTTCCTCTTGAGCCATACTGACAATTCGTTCAATAGTTTGATTGTCTAATTCTGAAATCTTTCTTTTTTTCATCAGATGAAAAATTAATCTATAAATTTATTAGTGTTATATAGTTCAATATTACTAAAAAAAATGAGAAAAAAAATAAAATATTACATTTTTAAAAATTTCTTAATATATAACCAACTTTGCTTCATTTTTTTTAAAAATCATTAGATAATTGTTCTAAATGTTAAATTTATTCTGCTCTTTTTAGGAGAAGTAGATTTTGGAAGTTGGTGCTTGTAATAAAGTTGACTGCCTTCTTTCATAACTAAAAGACTCCCATTGTTGAGTATTATATTTTGTTTTGCTTCTTTTTTATCAATATGCTTTAATTGAAATAGTCGTTTTTCTCCTAAACTTAATGATGCTATAATAGGATTTCTACCTAATTCTTTCTCGTTATCAGAATGCCAACCATTACTGTCATTTTCATTTCTGTATAAATTCAATAAAACTGTGGTGAATTTTAATTGGCATATTTCTTCAATTTCATTTTTTATGAACATTAAAGTAGAATTCCACGGATGAGGGTGCATTACAATATTTGAATAAGAGTATGGTTTTCCTTCGTTTCCATATAAGGCAGTTAATCTTGGTTGTAAATGCGTTTTCCCATATACTGTAATTGAGTCTTGTTTCCAAGGAGTATCATTTAGCAGTTTGTCATAAAGTAGATTTGTTTTCTCTTCAGATAAAAAGTTTGGGTAATACTCAAATAAAGCATCTGGTAAATCTAAAATTATTTTTTCGTTTGGAAATAAATCTAACATACTTTAAAAATAGTAAAATTATTTGTTTTTAAAAAAACTTTTTTATGTATATAGATATGCCCAATAGATTAAAAATAATTGCAATGGTAATCGAAGTAATCGAAGCCATTTAGGCAACCCTAAAGCTACACTATCATTTTTATACATATAATAATTAGCTGGAAAAATGGCAATTAAAAGTAAAATAATTCCCCATGCAGCATAAGTACTTAAAAATGTAATGCTAACTAGTATTCCTAAAGTTATTTCTGCTAAACCACTTAATTGGTTTAATAATTTTGGGTTTTTAAAATAAGGTGGAATGATTTTGATATATAATCGAGGTTGTCTAAAATGGTTCAAACCAGCTAGAATGTATAGTAATCCCATTACATATTGATGCCAAGGTAAATCCATAGAAAGGTATTTTATTTCGAATGTACCAAAAAACATTCTAAAAAAGCTATTTTTTCTTGAAATTGATATTCATAATTACAATTGCTGCAATAATCAACACAATACCTGTCCATTGTAAGAGAATTACTTTTTCATTTAGAAGAAAATAAGCCATTGAAACTGAAACTGGTAGCTCTAATGAAGAGACAATACTTCCTAATCCAAGGCCTGTTTTCGGGAAGCCGCTATTCATTAGCATAGGAGGAATGATAGTGCCAAAAAGGGCTAACAAAATGCCATATTTACCAAAAATAGATAGATTAAAAACATCAGTTTGTGTGTAAAGTCCAAAAAACAATACAATAATTGCTCCTCCTAAAAGCATATATAAACTGCGTTGTGCGGAAGAAAGTCCTAATCCTACTTTGTTAGCTGTAAACATAGTAGTAGTAAAAGAAGCAGCCGCAAGCATTCCCCATACAAATCCAGTCCAGTTGAATGCATTTTGGTTAAATAAGAGACTTGTAGCTAAGATAGTTCCAAATAAAACAACGACTACAGCTATTATTTTTTGTTTTGAAGGTGCTTTTTTATCTAAAATCCATTCTACAATGACTCCCATCCAAACGGTTTGCATTAGTAAAACAATAGCAATTGATACATCTATGTATTTTACACATAAGTAATAAAAAATACTAGTGGCTCCTAATGATGTTCCTGCCAACATTAAATTAAAAATATTCTTAGAAGTAGCTCTTACTATTGGCCCTTTTGTAGTTGTTTTTTGATATAAATTAATCAAAAGCATTCCAATTATTCCATATATAAATTGTGCAGTTATGACTTCTGCGGTAGTAAATTTTTCTGTGTCTTGATAAGCTAGTTTCACTATAGTTGCTAGCATTCCATAACTTGTTGCACCTAATCCAACTAAGAAAACACCTTTAATTATTTCATTCTTCGACATATACTCCATTTTTAAGGGGCGCAAATATAAGCAAAGAATTAGTTTTTAGTTAGATTAATTAAAATAATCATTTAGAGGATTGTTTTTTATACTAACTTTCAACTATTTAGTTCTCTAAAATACAGGTAAAGTAGTGTCGTCTTTTGTAATAAAAGATTATTCTAAATACTTTTTTAAACCTAATTTTCAATTAAAAGACTTTGCTTATTAGAAAATCCTAATTGAAGTGATTAAAGTGTATTTATATTCATGATTAAAAGACTTTATGTAATTTTTAGACAAAATTTAACGCAAAAGGTTTAAATTATATTTTAATATTACCATTGTAATTTAATTTAAGAATGAAAAAAATATTATTTATTAGCCTTATCGCATTATTCTGCTGTAATAATAAAAAGATTTCAGATAAGAATACTGTAGAAAATACAAAGCAAGAGTTAGTAAAAGATTATTCTAATTATCATAATGAAGCTAAAGCTTTCATTGAAAAAAATAACTTTAATGAAACTTATTATTATTTAGTAGATTTAAATGAACATTCTGGTAAGAATCGTTTTTTTATTTATAATTTCAAACAGCAAAAAATTACAGATAGAAATTTAGTTACACATGGTAGTTGTGATCAATTTGAAGAAAATCCTGAAAAGTGGCAAAAAGTAAAGTTTGATGTAAGAAATGATAGTCATTGTTCTATGGATGGAAAATATAAAATAGGAAAAAGAGATTATAGTTCTTGGGGAATAAATGTTAAATATTGGATGCTTGGTTTAGAAAAAACAAATAATACTGCTGTTAAAAGAGTTGTGGTTTTACATTCTTGGGATGCAGTTAAAAACGAAGAGATTTATCCAAAATATAGCCCTTTAAGTTGGGGTTGTCCTGCAGTTTCAAATGAATTTATGGAAAAGCTTGATAATCAGTTGCAACAGGTACAAAAACCTGTTTTATTATGGATAATATAAAAAATATTTTTTTATATTATTTTTTTCATACATTTATTGTCCCAATGCTGCTTAAATGTTAAACCGATTGAAAGTAAATAAAAGAGAAAAAGAAATACTTTTATTGCTTGATGAAGCTCATCAAATTAGAATTAGTAACCTGCCAAAGAGTATTGCATTAACAATTAGTGCGTTAGACTCAAGTTCTCAAATAGGGAGTAAACCTTTATTGGCTAAAAGTTATAGTCAGTTAGGATTGTACTACATGGTTATTGGTGAAATGGATAAAGCCGCAGTTTATTCTAAGATGGCTTTAATAATTTTTACAAAATTAAGAGATGAAAAAGGTATCGCTGATGCTAAGTATAGTTTGGCGGGTGTTTACTACAAAACAAATTTATACCATTTAGGACTGATTTCTTTTATAGATGCTTTAAAAATATATCAAAAAGTAGGAGATTATTACAACCAATCTCGAACAGAAAAATCATTAGGAACTATTTATGGCTATATTGGCGATCAAAGTAAAGCCTTAAAATCATATAATAGTGCTATTAAAAATGCAAGAAAAATAAATGATTTTAATTTAGAATCTAATGCTTACAATAATATATCTGGCATTCTTGCTAAAAAGGGCAAATTAAAATTTGCGATGGCTTTTATTAATCGATCGATTGAACAAAAAAAAATTACTAATGATATAAGAGGTATGGCCTATGCTTTATATGGTAAAGGGAAAGTTTGTTTTTATTTAAAAGAATATGAAAAAGCTGAGGAGTTATATTTTAAAGCTTTAAAAATTCATAATGAAACAGGCGAGAATACTGGTCGAGCTATGACTTATACAAAGTTAGGTGAGTTATATTATGCTAAGAACGATTTGGATTTAGCTCTAGAAACTGCATTTACTGGTTTAGAAATTGCTACTTCTCTTAAATTAGCAATGTCTACAATTAAACTTAAAAAGTTGGTTTATCTCATTTATAAAGCTAAGAATGAACATGAATTAGCCTTGGATTATTTTGAACGCTATCAACAGGAAAAGGAGACAGTAATTAATTCTCAAACTTTAAAAGTAATTGAAAATTATGAATTAATTTCTAAAATGGAAGTCTTAAAAAATGAGACTAAGCTTCATAAAGAAAAACAATTATTACTTGAAAAGAAAAATCAAGATGAGGCCAAAGCAATAAAAATGAGACAAGATTTCTTGTCCATAATGAGTCATGAAATTAGAACACCTTTAAATGCGATAACTTCTATTGTTGAACTATTAAATGATGAAATAAGTGGTGAAGGAAAAGAATTATTAGATAGTTTAAAATTTGCTTCTTCAAATCTTATTAAAATTGTTAATGATGTATTAGATTTTACAAAACTAGATTCAAATAAATCAAAATTAGAGATTGCTCCTGTTCAATTAGCTAAACTAGCAAAAAGCATTGTAAGTGTTTATGATATACAAGCTGAAGAAAAAGGCTTAAGTTTAAAACTGAGTTGTTCAATACCAAATCAAAATTCGTATGACTTAGATGAAACGAAATTAACACAAGTTTTAAATAATTTAATTAGTAACGCAATTAAATTCACCGATAAAGGTAGTGTTGAATTAAAAATCAATGAGATTAAATCAACCCCTAGAAAGGATACAATTTTATTTGAAGTAAATGATTCTGGAGAAGGTATTTCAAAAGAAAATTTAGATGAAATTTTTGAAAGTTTTTCTCAAGTAAAACCTATTTTAATTCGTAAACAAGGAGGAACTGGTTTAGGTCTTGCTATTGTAAAGAAAATAATAGAATTACATAATAGTAAGATAAAAGTTAAAAGTATAGTTGGAAAAGGTACCACTTTCTATTTTAAATTAAAAGTTCCTAAAAAACAATTGATTGAAAGTCATTTAATTGAAGAAAAAGTAGTTGTGAAAAACATTAATTTAAAAGGTAAAAAAGTATTAATAGTTGAAGATACAGTTATAAATGCTGTTTTACTTCAAAAGCTGCTCGCTAAATGGGAAATAGAATCGGAACATGTTGAGAATGGAAAAATTGCTTTAGAAAAGGTAAAAGAAAACTTTTATGATATTATTTTAATGGATATTCACATGCCAGACATGAATGGATTAGAAGTTACCAAAATTATAAAAACTACTGAGAATTTAAATACTAAAACACCAGTTATAGCATTAACAGCAGATACTATGGTAACTTCAAAAAATTATGAAACCAATCATTTTAGCGGGTTTTTATGGAAACCATTTGAAATTGACAAACTAAGAGAAACTTTGGAAAGAGTTTCTTAAAACATTTATTTATCTTTTAAATCGCTAAGATGTAGGCGTAAAGCCTTTACAGAAATACTAATTTCCCAGAAAGAAAGACCTAAAGAAGTAAGTAGGCTTAATAAGGACAACCCAAATAAATAAATTCCTATTAGTTGATGTCCTATGAATAAAAGAAGCATAGCAAAGACTGATAAGAACAGACACATTACTCCAAATAATTGCATGTATCTTATAAGTGTTAATCTTAAGTTTAAATTTTTAATTTCAAGTAATATAAGCTTGTTTTCTTCTTCATCGTATGTTTTTTTTAGACTTCTAATAATTTGAGCAATGGTTAGAAAACGATTGGTGTAAGCTAAAAGAATTAAAGAAGTAGCAGAAAATAGAAGAGCAGGAGTTTCAATAGATAAATTCATAAGTGATAATTACAAAAAAATCAAAGGTCGTTAAAATTTAAGCAAACAAAAAAGAATCGCTAATCAAATTTAAAAAAGGATTAGCGATTTTTGTGAAATTATTATCTTCTTTGTCTTTTTGTTTTAACACATGATGCTAATTTTTAAAGTGAAATAGTATAAACCACACCGTTTGAATGTGTATAGGAAGCTTGATTGTCACAAGTGTTATCTCCATAATCTAAAATACCATCTAAGAAACTACCTTGTAAATCAAGTTGACCTTGAGAAATATAATTACAAGCATATTTTTTAATTAGTGGTTCAACAACTGTAACTGTTAAAGAAGTTCCATTTGGTCTGTTTACAGTGTGAGTGCCAGATAAAACTTCATAAATATTATCTCCTAAAGTTAAAGTGCTTACACCAGCTGTTTGTTGAACGGTTCTAGTTCCAGAAAAAGTAAACTCATTTCCTGTAATAGTAATTAATTTACCATTTGTAACTGTTCTTGTCCATTTTGGTACTTGTGAATCAGTAGTTTGGTTTTCATAAACAACTGTTCCTTCTATCTTTCTTCCGTTTACGTAGTAATTAGTTCTTTCAATTGTCATTTTACTACCATAATTTGTAAAATAATCATCAAAAGTAATTGTTATAATTCCTGATCGTAAAATACCGTTGTCTAAACAACTCGTTCCAAAGTCAATAGTGAATATTTTTGGAAAAACCCCTGGAGTTGGGTCATTTACACTTAAATTGGCACATTGAGGAAAAGACATTTGAGTATTTTCTGTTCTACTTGAATAACTATTGTTTTCTGTTGCAACATCTAACCCCAAATTAAAATCAAGTTCATTTGAAAAATCAATTTGACCATTCGCAACAAGTAATTCTTGATCTACCGTATTGGTTTCTTGATCTTCTTTATCACAAGAATAAAAGGTAAGACTTAAAATAGATAAGATTGTTAGTACTAAAAGATTTGTTTTTTTCATAATTCAAAGTATTAGTGTTTTATATATAAGATTTAAAAAAGTTAAAAAGGTTTAATCTAAATGTTAATTTTTTTAACATTCATAATCTTTTTCAATAAACATGCCAGTTTTAGGAAGGTAACCAATTACTTTTTTTAATTTCATAAATAGGATTTCCTTCAATACCTTGATTAGATGTTGAATAACCAATTATTTTTCCTCCTAATTTAATCATAGCTTTTTGAGAGCGAAAATTGCTTTTCGCTACATGAAAATGAACAGCATTTACATATTGGAAAGCATAATCTAACATTAATTTTTTTATAGCACTATTGTAGTTTGTTCCCCAATAGGATCTTGCTAGGAATGTAAATCCTATAACTAGTGTGCTTTTATTGCTGTCTAAATCATAAAAACGCGAAGAGCCAATGATGTTATTAGTAACCTTGTCAATAATAATAAATGCGCCTTTAGATTCTATTGCTTTTTGAAAAAAATCTTGAAAGACTTCTCTTTTATATCTGTCATTATTAGGGTGTTGTTCCCAAAGTAGTTTATCAGATGCTACAGTAAATAATGCTTCAAAATCTGCTTCTTCCAAAGGTTTTAAACTAACTAATTCATTTGTAAGAAAGGGCTGAAGATTCATTATAATTTTAAATTAGATTTGTAAATTCTACTGAAACCATTCTCATATTTATTAATTTCTTCTTCAAATTCTTCAAGGGTTTTAAAAGGTTTATTGGTAACCAAATTCATTTTACTTGTAAAATATAATATACCAGTAGTAGTATCATAAAAAGGACAATAATCCATTGCTGAAGAGTTAATTTGATCTCCTAAGTTAGTTGCAGTTTGCCAATTTCCTTCTTTGTTTTTATAACTTATGTAAAGATCACCGCTACCTAATCCTTCTTTTCTGTTGTAACCTGTGAAAATTAAAAAGTTTTCATCTGGAGCAATAAATGCATTAAATTCATAACCATTACTGTTAATTGCTGTTCCTAAATTTATAGGATTTGTATAACTGTTATCTTTCCAATAACTTACAAAAATGTCATCTTTACCAAGAGAATTTTCATTATCAGAAGTATAATATAAATTACCATTTAGAGCTACAGAAGGATAAAATTCATCTTTTTCAGTGTTTATTGGCAAGCCTAAATTGATGGGTTTTGACCAATTCTCATTTATAGTTTTTCGTTCTACGTACCAAATATCATAATCTTTACTTTTTGTAACAGAATCATTTAAAGGTCTGTCTGAAGCAAAATATAATCGTAAATCATCGTGACTTAAAAAGGGTTCAATGTCTCTATGATTAGTAGTAAAAGAAACTAATTGTGGTTTACTCCATTTGTTTTTTATTTTTTTTGCACATAAAATTCTAGATACATCTCCGTTTGAACTTTGAAGCGTAAAATAAATTTCGTTTTGATTCTTTGAGATAGCAAAATCTCTACAGTTTGCATACTGTATTAAAAAGTCAAATGCTGGTGTTGTGTTTCCTTTTTGTCCAAATAGGATTGAAATGTTGCAAATAATAACTAGGGATAATAATTTATACATATATGTTTATTTTTGTTCTTTATAAGGAAATTCAAGTAAAAAAGCTTGGTACAGACTGTTGTGTAAAATAGTGGTATGATTTTCTTTCGGAAAAAAAATGAAATTTGAAACAATGTTATTGGGATGCTTTTTTAATTCCGATGCTAAAGTTTTAGTGTCTTTAACCATTATATTATGTTCTTCACCTACAGCAAGATAGACATAAACAGGCTTTTTAATTTTTGACAGATAATTAGATGCATTATGTAATAAAGATTGATCATCCCACCATAAACTTGGGCTTATGATGAAGTAATGTGTAAACAATTCTGTTTTTTTGAATAAAATTTCAGTTGCTAATAATCCACCTAAAGATTGTCCTAGTAGATATTTTTTATCTGAAATTTTATAATTGTTTGCTATGAATGGCTGAAGTTCTTCCTCTATAAAACGAATGAATTTCTCTGAACCACCAGTTGTTGGATACTCTTTTTTTAAGTCAGCAATTTCTGTTGGAAACGTAAAATCGTGTTTTCTATCTCCATTTGCAATTCCTACAACTATAGTCTTTGGCATACCTAATTGAAGATTAAAAAATTGAACCAAGCCAGTTACATGCAAAAAATCTTCAGTAATAGAACCATCTAATAAATAAATTACAGGATAAGGAATGGAATCATTTTTAGTATAGCCTTCAGGTAAGTAAATGTTTAAAATGCGATCTTGAGAAAGAATTTTCGATGAGATTGTAACCGTTTCTCCTATAGAAAATGATTTTTTTACTTCTTGGCTAAAAATAATGGATGGAATTGCAAATACTACTAATAAGATAAATACAATGTTTTTTTTCATTATGCTTTCATTTGTTTTTCAAATATAAACATTTATCATTTTTATTTTAATGATTCTTTTTATTTAACAATTTAGAAAATAAAAGTAGTAATTAGAAAGTGTTTACAAACTACTCTTTTTGATTAAAAGAGTAATTTAGGAATGTGAAGTAAATGCAAAGTAAGTTAAATAGTACAAGACCAATTAATATCAAGATAGATTAAAAAAACAAAACCGTCTAAAAAATTTAATTTAGACGGTTCTATCATGCTTGATCTGTTTGTTTGTTGTTACAAATTTATTGAGTTTTTTTAAATTGATTTTACAATAAAAATATAGAATTTGTTAAAGTTTTGATTTGGATTACTTTTTATAATTTAAAAATGACTATTGTTTATCTTGACTTAATATTTTTCTCGCAAAGTTCTATTATTTGGCTAATTCTCACTTGTCTAGTTGTTTCTCTTTTTGCTTGGTTTAACCAATATAAATAGTTTTTACGATATGATTTACTGAAATTTTGATAATTGGCATAAGCTAACTCATTGTTTTTAAAAGCTTCTTGTAAATCTGTTGGAATTTCTAAATTTTCTACACTGTCTAAACTTTCCCAACTACCATTTTGTTTTGCCGTTTCAACTTTTTTTAGACCACTTTCATGCATTAAACCTACTTCAATTAAATCTTCAATGTACGTTTTGTTTAATTTACTCCACACACTTTTGTCTTTTCTAGGAGTAAAAAGTTGTTGTCTTCTTTCTTCATCTAGTTTTTTAACAGTTGAATCTATCCAACCATAACAAATGGCTACTTTAACAGCTTCTTCCCATCGCATACTTTCTGTTTCACTAGCTACTTTAAAGAAAATTAAATAAACACCGTTATATGAATTATGATTGTCATGTAACCATTCTCTCCATTCTGTATCATTTTTAAAATATAAAATAGGTTTTTCTTTCATGTGATTTTTAGTATCTTTAATCTGATAAATAATTATTTTTTGTAATGGTAGCGAAAGTCAAAAATAAGGAAGAATTTTTAAATACAATTTCACATGGATTTGGTATTGTATTAGGGATTTTTGGATTGGTATTTTTGTTGTTAAAAAATAGAGAAGTAAATCATTTTAGTACATTAAGTATTTGGATTTATGGATTTTGTTTGATTGCTTTATATACAGCATCAACTGTTTATCATGCTTTAGAACATGAAAAGAAGAAGAAAAAAGCTCAAATTTTTGATCACATAGGTATTTTTCTTCTTATAGCAGGAACTTATACACCAATATGTTTAATAACATTAGAACAAACGACAGGTTGGCGATTGTTTTTTGTGATTTGGAGTATTGCAGGTATTGGATTGGTAATGAAGTTATTTTTAACAGGTAAAGTAGAAAAATTATCATTGATTATGTACCTAATAATGGGCTGGTTAGTAGTTGCAGAATTAAATGAGTTGATGAATTTACTTTCTACAGAAGCTTTAACTTATATGGCAATTGGAGGTGTTTTTTATACATTAGGAACTATCTTTTATGCTTCAAAAAGAATTCCTTATGGACATTTTATTTGGCATTTATTTGTTTTAGGAGGAAGTATCTCGCATTATTTTATGATTTATAGTATTGTTTAGATAGGTTAAAAAAAAAACCTGCAAATATCATTTGCAGGTTTTTCTATTTTCTATTTTCTATTTTCTTTATTTTTTTCTCTTTCTTCTTAGCGAAGCGTTTCAAAACTACGTTTTACAAAAGAAGTCAATTCTTCTCCTTTTAATAAACCTTGAGATAATTTAGCTAAATCTAGGGCTTGTTTTACTAAGTTAGCTTTTGCATCTTCGTTTTCAGTACTTAAAATTGAAGTAGCTAATTCAGAATTTGTATTTACTACTAAATTGTACATTTCAGGTAAATTACCCATTCCAAACATTCCACCACCACCAGATTGACTCATTTCTTTCATTCTTCTCATGAATTCGGGTTGCGTAATCATAAATGGAGCCGATTTGCTATCCATAGCTTCTAATTGAACTGTATATGTTTGTTTTGGAACAATAGTTTCAAGAACGGTTTTTAAACTTTCTTTTTCGTCATCCGATAATTTAGAAATTTGATTTTCTTCTTTCTGAATTAATTTCTCAATTACATCTCCGTCTACACGTGCAAAAGTTAGGTTTTCATTATCTGATTCTAATTTTTGAATCAAATGCGAAACAATTGGACTATCTAATAATAATACTTCGTATCCTTTTTCTTTGGCAGTTTCAATATAACTGTGTTGCGTTTCTTTATTTGAAGCATAAAGAATAACTAACTTTCCGTCTTTATCGGTTTGTGTGTCTTTTAGTTTTTCTTTTAATTCAGCTAAAGTGAAATATTTATTATCAATCGTTGGATATAACACAAAATCACCCGCTTTTTCATAGAATTTTGGTTCTGAAAGCATTCCATATTCTAAAACAATCTTGATATCATTCCATTTTGCTTGAAAATCTTCTCGGTTTTCACTGAATAATGATTTTAACTTATCGGAAACTTTACGAGTAATATAATTTGATATTTTCTTTACATTTCCGTCTGCTTGTAAATAGGAACGAGAAACATTTAATGGAATATCTGGTGAATCGATAACACCTTTTAGCATCGTTAAAAATTCTGGAACAATTCCATCTACATTATCCGTTACAAAAACTTGATTTTGGTACAACTGAATTTTATCTTTCTGAATTTGTAAATCTGGTGCTAATTTTGGGAAATATAAAATACCAGTTAAGTTAAACGGATAATCAACATTTAAATGAATGTGGAATAAAGGTTCTTCAAATTGCATTGGATACAATTCACGGTAAAAACTTTTATAATCTTCATCTTTTAAATCCGTTGGTTGTTTTGTCCAGGCTGGATTAGGATTGTTAATGATATTTTCAACCTCTTTGTATTCTGTTTTGTAATCTTCTGGAGCATCTTCTGGTTTTGGTAACGCTTCTTGCTTAGTTCCAAATACAATTGGAATAGGCATGAACTTATTATATTTTGTTAGTAAACCTCTAATTTTTCCTTCTTCTAAAAATTCTAATGAATCTTCAGCAATATGAAGAATAATTTCTGTTCCTCTTTCTGTTTTGTCATGTGATACTAATGTGAATTCTGGACTACCATCACATGTCCAATGAGCAGCTGGTTCGTCTTTAAATGATTTAGTAATGATTTCTACTTTTGAAGCAACCATAAAAGCGGAGTAAAATCCTAAACCAAAATGTCCAATTACACCTGAATCTTTGGCAGAATCTTTGTATTTCTCTAAAAATTCTTCTGCACCAGAAAAAGCAATTTGGTTGATGTATTTTTCAACTTCTTCAATGGTCATTCCTAAACCTTGATCTATGATATGAAGTTTTTTTCCTTCTTTATCAATTTTAACATTAATTTTTGGATTGCCATATTCGACTGCAGCTTCACCTATGCTTGTTAAATGTTTTAATTTTAAGGTTGCATCGGTTGCATTTGAGATAAGTTCACGTAAGAAAATTTCGTGATCACTGTACAAAAACTTTTTAATTAAAGGGAAGATGTTTTCTACTGATACATTAATTTTTCCACTAGACATATTTATGATTTTTTAATTATACATTTTGTGTTAATTCTTAGTCAAAAGGAATACCAATTTATGTAAACTGACAAATTGGCTGAATGGAAATTTTACAAGGGAAAAATGAGATTATGTAAAAAAAATATTAAGAAATAGATTTACATTTGTAAAAGAAATATAAAAATATTAATATGAAAAAAATGCTAATTGTAATGAGTTTAGTTGTAATGCTAGTCTCGTGTAAATCAAATTCACCTGTTGGAACTAAGCTAGATATGAAAACGGAAGTGGCTTTAAAAGGAAATTGGAGCATATCTTCGGTTGATTATCTTGGTTCTGAATATATTAAAGTAACTTCTTTTAACATTGAAGATTCTCAATGTTTTGTGGGAAGTGAATGGAGTTTTGTTTCAAATAATAATAAAGGAGAAATGAGACTAACTAAAGGAGGATGTAGTGGCTATAATTCACCAATAACTTGGTATATCAATAAAGATGGGAAGTTAGTAATGAAATTTTTAGAAGGAGTGAAGGCGAAAAAGATGGATATAGGATATGTTTTAACAGTTACTAATGTAACAGAAAATTCGTTTCAATTAATAGATACTATAAATGTGGGTGGAAAAAGTACTAATGTAGTATATCAATTTATAAGAAATAATTAAATTTTAAAAAATATGAAAAAATCTAAATCGATAGTATTAATACTTTTAATGTGTTCATTAATAGTATTTAATAGTTGTAATGCAGTTAAGAATACAAATAAAACACAAAGAGGTGCTGCTATTGGTGCAGTTGGTGGAGCTATAATTGGAGGTGTTTTAGGTAACAATATAGGAAAAGGTGGTAATGGAGCACTTGGAGCGGTAATTGGTGGTGTAGTAGGTGGTGTTGCTGGTGGTGTTATTGGAAACAAAATGGATAAGCAAGCTAGAGAAATAGAGACTGCTTTGCCTGGAGCAGAAGTTAAGAGGGTAGGAGAAGGAATACAATTAGTTTTAGGAGAGAGTTCTGTAAATTTTGAGTTTAACAAAGCGACATTAACTCCTTTAGCAAAACAAAACTTAGATAAATTAGTACCAGTTTTTAAAGATTATGCAGATACAGATATTACCATTTTTGGTTATACTGATAGTAAAGGTGCTGATGATTATAATTTAAGTTTGTCACAACAACGAGCTACAAGTGTGAAAAATTATATGACACAAAAAGGAATTTCTTCTTCAAGATTTGTAATAAAAGGTATGGGAGAAGCTGATCCAATTGCAGATAATGAATCAGATGCAGGAAGAAGTAAAAATAGACGTGTTGAATTTGCTATTGTTGCTAATGAAAAAATGATTGAAGATGCTAAAAAAGAGTCTCAAAATTAAAAACATAATTTTGATTGGCTAATAAAAAAGGAGATTGTTTTTAAAAACAATCTCCTTTTTTATGGTATTAATCTAATTAGTATATTAATAATACTCGTCAAATTTATAAACAATTCCTCCAGTAATATTGTACATAATTCCTGTAATAGAATTTGGATAGTCTTGATAAGTAAATTGACCATCAAAACCATAATGTTGTGATAAATTAAAAATTACGGAAGTATCAATTGCAAAATACAATCCTTGTGATATCTTGATTTTTGGTGTTAAACCAATAATAGCATTTACTGTATTGTCTGCGTTAGAATATTCTGTAGATTTAATAAAGGAATAACCACCTCCTGCATGCGCAGATAAATTAAAAGAGCTATAAAGGCTAGTTGGGTCGATTAAGTCAGAAATATTAGCTGTTGCTTGTAATGAAATTCTTGTAATGTTTATTCCTGTTTCTTTATTGAAAAAATCATTTCTTGATCTAAATTGGTCTGAACCAAAATCTAATTTGGCTCCAAATGACTCATCAAAATCATATAAGATTCCACCTCCAAAGTGTGAAAAATTATTGATACTTGGTTGTAATACACCATTCAATCCATAATTAATCTCGATACCGAATTGTGCTTTTGAAGAATTTGAAAATAAAAAAAAGGATAAAATTAAACTAATAGTAAAAAAATTTCGTGTCATTTTGAATTATAATAGGTTTTTATTTTGGGCGTCGCAAGATATAAATTAAATTTTACCTAATGAAGACCTTTTTATTAACAATTTGGTGTTTCTAAATGATAACTGGATTAAAGTCATTTTATTTGTAAGTTTGTTGAAATTTTAATTAAATAATGTTAAAAGTATCGAATATTTCTTTTTCTTATTCAAGCACTCCTTTAATAAAAAAGATGAGCTTTTCTTTGGCCAAAGGTGATTTTTTAGCACTTATAGGAGAGAGTGGTTGTGGGAAAAGCACATTGTTGAAGTTAGTATATGGATTGCATGATTTAGAATCGGGTTCTATTGTTTGGAATGATAATTCGGTTCTAGGGCCAAAATTTAATTTAGTGCCTGGAATGCCAAATATGAAATATTTGGCACAAGATTTTGATTTAATGCCTTATGTAACTGTTGCTGAAAATGTGGGCAAATTTTTGTCTAATTTTTTCCCTGAAGAAAAAGCAAGAAGGGTGAATGAATTACTTGAAGTTGTTGAAATGACAGCATTTGCTAATACTAAGGCAAAACTATTAAGTGGTGGTCAAATACAACGAGTGGCTTTAGCAAAAACATTAGCTCTAGAACCTGAGTTATTATTGCTAGATGAACCATTTAGTCATATTGATAATTTTCTTAAAAACAGTTTAAGAAGAAAAATTTTTAAATATTTAAAGGAAAAAGAGATTACTTGTATTATAGCAACTCACGATACTAATGATGTGCTTTCATTTTGCGATCAAGTATTGGTAATGAAAGATGGTGAAATAGTTGATATAGGACAAACAGAAGAAATATACAGGTATCCTAGTTCTTTTTATTCAGCTTCTTTATTTGGAGAAGTAAATGAAATAAAGTGGGAAGAAAATGAACTCTTTGTTTATCCACATCAACTAGAAATTTCACCAAACTCAACTTTTGAAGTTGTAGTTAAAGAATCTTATTTTAAAGGAGATAAGTACCTTATAGAATCTATTTTTAATGAACAAATTATTTTTTTTGAGAGTAAATATAGCATAGAGCTTAATACAAAAGTAGGCTTGAAAATAAAAATAGACTTGTAAAATGTACAAGTCTATTTTTATTTTAATCTCTTTAAAGAATTAATTTTTTAGATGTTTTTCTAAGAATTGGTCTTGTTCCCATAATAAATGAAAAATGTTTTCTTCTGCAACATAACCATGACTTTCTTTAGGTAAAAGTACCATTCTTACTGGAGCACCTAGTCCTTTTAAAGCTTGAAAATAGCGTTCAGTTTGTAAGGTAAAAGTACCAGGATTATTATCAGCTTCACCATGGACTAAGAGTAATGGTGTTTTCATTTTTGAAGCATTCATAAAAGGAGACATGGTGTTGTATATTTCAGGAACATCCCAATAATTACGTTGCTCACTTTGAAAACCAAAAGGAGTTAAAGTTCTATTGTAAGCTCCACTTCGAGCAATTCCACAAGCAAACAAATTGGAGTGTGTTAGTAAATTAGCAGTCATAAATGCTCCATAAGAGTGACCACCAACTGCCACTTTTTCTCTGTTGATATATCCTAGATTATCTACAGCATCAATAGCTGCTTTAGCATTAGCTACTAATTGTGGTATAAAAGTATCATTTGGTTCGGTTGTTCCTTCTCCAATAATTGGAAAAGAGGCATCGTCTAAAACAGCATAACCTCTGGTTACCCAATATACAAACGAACCATAATATGGAAATGTGAAGTCATTTGGATTTTGAGTATTTTGTCCAGCACTATTTTTGTCTTTAAATTCTTCGGGATAAGCCCATATTAATAATGGTAGTTTTTTGTCTTTTTTAATTCTGTCATAATTAGCAGGTAAATATAAAGTTCCTGAAAGTGTTACACCATCATTTCTTTTATAGCTAATCACTTCTTTATACACATTATTTAAACTCTCAAATGGATTTTTGAAAGTAGTAACAGGAGTTAATTTTTTGGTTTTTAAGTTTCTAAAATAATAATTTGGATATTCATTTTTAGATTGAATCATCACTAATAATTCTCCTTTTTTTATATCTTCAATTGATAATAAATCTTCTTTCTTGTCAGTAAGTTTCGAAGTATATACTCTTTTAGTCTTTAAATTTGTTATGTCAAATTCGTCTATGAAAGGAAATTGACCTTCTTTGGTATAACCATCACCTAGTAAATACATTTTATTATTTTCAATAGCTAAAACATAGCTACCCATTTCGTTTTTCTTGGTTTCAAAATTGCCTGGATCGCTATATTTATCTTGGTAATTTCTATCCCAAATTAATTTTGGATTTGCACCATTAGCAGACGGATCTATTAAATAAGTTTTACTATTTCTAGTATCATACCAGTAATCAGTTATAACTGCATTGTTTTTATTTCCCCATTGTATATTAGCAAATCTTTGTTTGATTTTTAATAAGGATTTTGGCTCATTATTAAAGGGTGCTTCCCATAAAAATAACTCATCTCTAAAAGGAACTTCATTTGCTTGATCACCTTCATCAAGTGCTTCAACATAATATAAAGTGGCTGGTGCATCACTTCTCCAGTACATATTTCTTTTACCTTTTCTCGTTGACATAAATCCTTTAGGAACAATTTCATTTAAAGGTACTTCATTAACTGTTTTGATTGTTTTTCCATTGATGTCATAAATAATTGTTGTTTGTGGAAAACGATTCAAAGGAACAATGTATGAAAAAGGTTTTTCAAGAGTTGTAACCATAACATAATTTCCATCAGGAGAAAAGGTCTCATTACTATACATTGCTGCTGGTTTAAATAACTTCTTATTTCCATTCAAATCAATACTATATAATTCTGAAGTTACTAAAGATTCAAAATTAATTTCATCAGTTTTGTTTTTTAATAGATCTTGATAGGTTCTGTTTTGAGATACTTTTCCTTCACTTTCTGAAACTGTAGGGCCTTTTGGTAAGTCTTTATTTTTATCAATTAAAGTCAGTCGGTTTTTTGGTAACGTTTTAATTAATAATGAGCTACTATTTTTAAACCAACTCACTGGATTTCCCATATTTGCATTTAAATTGGCATCACTTATTTTTTTTGCATTTGCAGTAGCAACATCTAAATACCATAATTCTACACCAGATTCTGTAGTATTAGTAAAGGCAATAAATTTCTCATTAGGAGACCAAGAAATATTAGTGATTTTTGGATTATTAGGTAATCCAATAACTTGAGTTTCTTTCTTTTCTTTTATTTTGCCAATTTTCAAATTATTTACATAAGTAACCGTACTTGAAATATTTGTTATAGGGTTAATACGCAATCCGCCTAAACGCATTTCCTCTTGATTTAAATCATCAAGATGTTTGTAAGTATTTCTATAACTTAACAACATATATTCCTTTTTGGTATCCATCGAAACACTTGGTGCTCTTTCATAATTAGCAAGTGTTAGGATTTCTTGAGGGGGTTTTTGATAGCTTAAATTTTCTTGCGAAAAAGCATTCATGCTCAATAAAAGAATAGATAAACTGGTAAAAAAAGATTTCATTTTAAATGGGATAATTAGTTTGTCTTTCAAAAATATTGAATTTAAAATCTTAAAATCTGTAAATTTTGTTAAAATATAATTTTAAAATGTCTATTTTTGAGATTAATGAAAAACTAGATAGCTTAATTTGTTTAAAATGATAATTTATTAAATTTGCTAGCTTTAAAATATAAAAAGTGTAAAAATGTATCATTCAAAAATAACAGGATTAGGTTACTATGTTCCTGAAAACATTGTAACAAATGATGATTTGTCTAAACTTATGGATACCAATGATGAATGGATTCAAGAGCGTACAGGAATTCAAGAAAGAAGACACGTTATCAGAGGAGAAGACACCACGACTTCAATGGGTGTAAAAGCGGCTAAAATTGCTATTGAGAGAGCTAAAATTGATAAAGATGATATCGATTTTATTGTTTTTGCAACTTTAAGTCCAGATTATTATTTTCCAGGACCAGGTGTTTTAGTACAACGTGATTTAGGTCTAAAAACAATTGGTGCATTAGATGTAAGAAATCAATGTTCGGGATTTGTATATGCAATTTCTGTAGCAGATCAATTTATAAAAACTGGGATGTATAAAAACATTTTGGTTATTGGTTCAGAATTGCATTCTACTGGTTTAGATATGACTACACGTGGTCGCGGAGTTTCCGTAATTTTTGGAGATGGAGCAGGAGCAGCTATCTTAAGTAGAGAAGAAGATTTATCTAAAGGAATTCTATCAACACATTTGCATTCGGAAGGACAGCATGCAGAGGAATTATCTTTAATTGCACCTGGAATGGGAAAACGTTGGGTTTTAGATATATTAGCTGATAATGATCCAAATGACGAAAGTTATTACCCTTATATGAACGGTCAATTTGTATTTAAAAATGCAGTGGTTCGTTTTAGTGAGGTCATAAATGAAGGTTTGCAAGCTAATAATTTACAAGTTTCAGATATCAATATGTTGATTCCACATCAAGCGAATTTGAGAATTTCTCAGTTTATTCAACAAAAATTTAAATTAACAGACAATCAAGTGCATAATAATATTCAAAAATATGGTAATACTACTGCAGCTTCCATTCCTATTGCTTTAACAGAGGCTTGGGAACAAGGAAAAATTAAAGAAGGAGATTTAGTAGTTTTAGCTGCTTTTGGAAGCGGATTTACTTGGGGAAGCGTAATAATTCGTTGGTAAAATTGAGAATGATAAATAAAATTAAAAGTTTAACTGTTTTGTCAAGAATGATGAAACGGTTTCTTTTTGCGATAAGTTTTTCTATTTGTTTCTTTTCAATTAGTTGTAAAAACGAAAAACCAAAAGAAGAAACTAAAGAGATTGAAATTAAAAAAGACATTATTAAGAAAGAAGAACTCAAACAAGAAAATGTATCTGAAATCCAAGAGGAAGATTTTTTTTATTTTGTAGAAATGTTTAGTAAAAATCATCAGTTTCAGACTGAAAGAGTTAAGTTTCCTTTAAAAGTTATGCATTTAGATGAAAATTATGAATCGGTTGAATTAGAAATTGAAAAAGAAGAATATTCTTATTTAAATTTTATTAGACCTTCGGAAGAAATTGATTTCAATCAGAAATTTATAATTAATGAAAAGGATGCTACTATCGAAATTAGAGGTATCAATAATGGAATAATGATTGATTATTTGTTTGAAAAAATAAAAGGAAAATGGAAATTAAAAACTTGGATAGATAGTTCAACATAAAAAAAATGCGATTCAATTTTGAATCGCATTTTTCTTTTTTATAAAATTCCACCACTTCTTTGAGTTTCATTATTATCTCTCGATTTACGTTGTAAGGCTTTGTTTTTACCACCACCAAAACGGTAATTAAATCCTAAATAAACGGTTTGACTTTCCCAATGAAATTCACCTACTTGTCTGTAAGGCAAATCACCATCAAAACTAAATTTCATAGCTTTGAACATATCGCTGAAACGAGCACTAACTGTTCCTTTACCTTTTAGTACCGTATAACTAGCTCCTAAATCTGTTCTCCACATAGGTTTTCTAATAAATTGTAAGTTGATATCTTTTCCTCTGTACATTCCAAAAAGCTGAAAACGTAAATCTTTAGTAGCTTTAAAACTATTATTTACTCTAGCATTAAAAATCGTTGTATTTGCTTCCACATAGTCGGTTGCAACAATTCCTCTTATTTTTCTAAAATAGGCATCTATTCCAAAATTAGCACTCCACCATTTGGTGAAATTTAAATTTCCTGATATTTCCATACCAAAAGCATCATTATCCTTGAAATTATCATAAGTTAAGATGTTTTTGTTTGGATCTGTTGGACTTTCATAGATGTATCTATTAATTTCATCATAAATTTTTCTATAAAATAAACCAGAAGTAATAGAGCCAATTTTAGTTCTTCTCGTATAGTTTAATTCAAAAGAATTGGTAAACTGAGGATCTAAATCTGGATTACCTTTTGAATCGATAGTAGGTGTAGACCATTCTCTAATAGGATTTATTTGTTGAATACTTGCTCTATCTACACGTCTAGCAACACTAAAATTAAACGAATCATTATCATTAGGATTGTAACTCACAAAACCTGAAGGGTAAATAGTTACAAAACTATCTGAAAATTGAGCTTGATTATTACCTACTTGGTTGAAATCTGCTTCTGCTTCAAACTTTTCTACTCTTGCTCCAGCTTGTGCGCTCCATTTTTTCCATTGTTTTCCATAAGTAGCATAGGCAGAATAAATTCTTCTTTCATAATTAAAACTCGAATTGTAATTATTATTAACATTTAATAAATTATCGGTTGTTTCAATACGAGTTTCTAAACCAGTTTCTAATTTTGTAGATTCTGTTAATGGATTTACATAGTCTAAATTAATAATTACATTGTCGTTATTATTAGCTACTGTGTTTAAAGTCGAACTTGGAATTAATGGAAAGTCAAAAGTGGTTCTCTCTGGACTATCATTATTATTGTAATTTACTTCTAGTTCAATATTTGAGCCTTCTTTTTTGAAATTGTGTTTATAATCAAAATTATAAGCTTGCGAATTACTTTCATTTTTAGAATTGAAAAGTTGTAATATATCAGCTGTAGCAATGTCATTATAATCTACAAATGTTCTTCCTAATCCATCTCCATCAAATAAATTTTGTGTAGTGTAAACAGAAATGGTATTATTATCATTGATAAAATAATCCATACCTACTTTAAACAAATGAGATGTGTTTTTATTATTGAATCTAAAATCCTGATGATTTTCATTATTAGTTTCGAAACTATTTATAAAACCATCGTTTGCATTTTTCCCATGATTGAAACCATAATTTCCATAAAAATTTACTTTTCCTGTTTTATAATTCAAATCTAAAGAAGAGTTTACTTTTGGTGTTATACCAAAGGTAATTCCAGAGTTAACAGAACCATTAAAACCATCATTAGCATTTTTATGCAATACAATATTAATAATACCACTCATTCCTTCAGGATTATATTTTGCTGATGGATTTGTAATTAATTCTATTTGTTTAATAGAAGCCGAAGGAATTTGTTTTAACAATTGTTCAGGAGAAATGTTGGTTGGTTTTCCATCGATTAGAATTCTAACATTAGAATTTCCTCTTAAACTAATTTGATTGGTTTGTGGATCAACTGAAACCGAAGGAATATTATTCATAATTTCTCCAGCAGAAGCACCAGCGCTAATTAAATCTTTACCCACATTAATTACTTTTCGGTCGATTTTTTGTTCCATTATAGAACGTTCTTTTACGACTTCCACACCTGCCAGTTGAGCAACATCTTCTTCAATAGCTATAGTTCCCATGTCTATTCTTGTGTTATTTGTTAGGTCAACTTCTTTTAGAAGCGTTTTGTAACCAATAAATTGAATTTCTACATTGTATTTTTGAGGAACTAATTTAGTAATTTCAAAATTTCCAGTATCATTTGTAATTCCACCCGTTACTATAGCATCATTGCTTTTAACAACAATAGTTACATAAGGTAAAGGTTCATTAGTTCTTTTGTCGACTACTTTTCCAGAAATATTTCCAGAACTTTGAGCAAATAAATTGATACAACTGCTCAAAGCAAGTAACATAAATAATTTTAATTTCATTTTAATAACTGTTTAAGGTAATTTGATTGATGATACTTAATAGACTTCTATTTTTTTAGTTTGTTACATGGTCTCAATTCTTTTGGCTTTTTTTTAACATATTGCTAAAATTCTACGAACTAATTACCAATTACTAATCACGAATCACTAAATTTGCACCTTTATAAAAACAAAGAGAAATGACCTTACAAGAAACACTTACAAAACACATTTTAGAAGCCGTTCAATCCGTATTCGATTTAACTATTGAAAAAGTTGAATTTCAAGCGACTAGGAAAGACTTTGAAGGTGATATTACTATGGTTGTTTTTCCTTTAGTAAAAGCATTAAAAGGAAATCCTGTTGAAATAGGTACAAAAATTGGAAACTACTTAGTAGAAAATGTAGCTGAGGTTGAAAAATTCAATGTTGTTGCTGGATTTTTAAATATTGTAATTTCTGATGCTTTTTATGTGAATTTTTTCAATACCATTAAAGCAAATGAAACTTTTGGTTTTGTAACTCCTAAAGAAGATGAAAAGGCGGTTATGGTTGAATATTCCTCACCAAATACCAATAAACCTTTGCATTTAGGACACATTCGTAATAACTTATTGGGTTATTCTGTAGCTGAAATTATCAAAGCTTCTGGTAAAAAAGTATATAAAACCCAAATCATAAACGATAGAGGAATTCATATTTGTAAGTCGATGTTGGCTTGGCAGAAATTTGGAAACGGACAAACGCCAGAATCAACAGGATTGAAAGGAGATAAGTTAGTTGGAAACTTCTATGTTGAGTTTGATAAACATTACAAAAATGAAATCAAGGAGTTAATTACTTTAGGTAAAACTGAAGAAGAAGCAAAGAAATTAGCTCCATCTATTTTAGAAGCTCAAAAAATGCTTCAAAAATGGGAAGCTGGTGATGATGAAGTGGTAGCGCTTTGGAAAACCATGAACCAATGGGTTTATGATGGTTTTGAACAAACGTATATAAATCTTGGTGTTGATTTTAACATTCCAAATTATTACGAAAGTAACACTTATCTTCTAGGAAAAGAAGTGGTACAAATAGGTTTAGATAAAGGTGTTTTCGAAAAAGATCCAGATGGTTCGGTTTGGATTGATTTAACCGAAGATGGTTTAGATAGAAAAATCGTGCTACGTTCAGATGGAACTGCAGTTTATATGACGCAAGATATTGGAACAGCCATTCAACGTGTAAAAGATTATCCAGATGTTGGTGGAATGGTTTATACAGTAGGTAACGAACAAGATTATCATTTTAAAGTGTTATTCTTAATCCTTAAGAAATTAGGATTTGATTGGGCAGAAAATTTATATCATTTAAGTTATGGAATGGTAGAATTACCTTCTGGAAAAATGAAATCCCGTGAAGGAACTGTTGTAGACGCTGATGATTTAATGGAAGAAATGACAGTAACCGCAAAAAATATTTCGGAAGAATTAGGAAAACTTGACGGTTATAATGACGAAGAAAAGGCGGCTTTATATAAAATTATTGGTTTAGGTGCTTTAAAATATTATATGTTAAAGGTTGACCCAAAGAAACAAATGATGTTCAACCCAGAAGAATCGGTAGATTTTAATGGAAATACTGGACCATTTATTCAATATACCTATGCTCGTATTCAATCGATTCTAAGAAAAGCCGATTTTAATTACCAAAATACGGTTATATCTAGTGAAATTGAAATACACGAAAAAGAGAAAGAATTAATCAAACAAGTACAATTATTTCCAGATGTGATTCAAAGTGCTGCTGAAAATCATAGTCCAGCTTTGATTGCTAATTATACGTATGATTTAGTAAAAGAGTTTAATTCTTTTTATCAAAATGTGCCTATCTTACCAGAACAAAATGTGGAGAAAAAGGCATTTAGAGTTCAATTGTCTAAAACAGTGGGTAATACCATTAAAAATGCTTTTCAATTATTAGGAATTCAAGTTCCAAATAGAATGTAATTTTTAATTGATGATAAGACTTAAAGAGATCCATTGTGGTCTCTTTTTTTTGTAATTTTTTTACATAATATATTTCATATATTTGTAAGAACGAGTAGAGAAAAATTAAGCAAAAATGTACTTATTAATGACTTATATAAAGTTTGATGTCTAAAATTATTGCGATAGCAAATCAAAAAGGTGGTGTGGGTAAATCTTCAACCTCTATAAATTTAGCGGCTTCTCTGGCTATTTTAGAAAAAAAGACACTTCTAATCGATGGTGATCCACAGGCAAACACCACGAGTTCTTTTCCAGTGGCTGATGATGAAGTTTGTACGTTTACAATAGATTTATTTAATTATCATAAAAATACCATTACTCCTTTTGAGACTGAAACTCCAAATTTAAGTTTAATTCCAACAAGTATTGATTTGGTAAAACTTGAGATACAAGGAAAAAATTACTTTGGAACTCATCATGAATTAAAGCATACCTTAGCAGATTTGAAAAATGACTACAATTACATCATAATAGATTGTGGACCCTCTTTAAATTTTATTACCACCAGTTTTTTAGCAGTTGCAGATTCTATTTTAATTCCAGTTCAATGCGAATATTATGCACTAAATGGATTGAATAGATTGTTTAGTGCATTTAAAACCATTAAGCAAAATTACAACCGTAATTTAGATATTGAAGGTGTTTTGATAACGATGTACGATAAGCGTTTGGCATTTTCTAATGTGATTATACAAGAAATAAAAAGTCATTTTAGAACGATGGTTTTCAAAACTGTAATAGAAAGAAATGTAAAAATAAGTGAAGCACAAAGTCATAGGAAAGCTGTAATTGATTTTGACGCAAGTAGTAGAGGTGCTATAAATTACTTATCTTTAGCAACAGAAATTATAGAAAATAATAAAACTGACGAAATGAATAATGATAGTCTAGGTAAAAGTTTACATAAAATTCTAGAAGACACAACGAAAGAGAAAGATTTAACTACTATTTTTGAGAAATTACCCATTAATAAAGATAAAAATAGTGCTAATTATTTTTCTGAAAACTACGAGAAATTAATTGGCTTAAGCAAAAAAGACATCATTACTATATTTACAGATTCCTATAATGATGTTTATAGTGATGTTTGGGTTTTTAGAATTAGAGAACGAACTAGTTTTTTTAAAAAAAATTATCTGTATATCCATTTTTACAACCAAAGGGTAGATAGATATGAATTAACTGTTTTTAAAAAGAGAGAATAAACAAGAATAAATTGATTTTAAAAATGCTATAATTTTTTTTACTTCTTTATCGTTTTTCAAATTGTAGCTATGTTTTTGTATCCATTTTTAATTTATATCAACGACAAAACATTTTGTTAGGTTATAAAATGTACTTCTATTTTTTGTATTCCATTAACATCTTTGACTTCCCTAAATAGTTAATTCCAAATCTTTCGTAAAATTGACTGCTTTTGTATTGTATCTACTTTAAATTCAGGTACTTGTTTATTTATAATTATAAGTTTTTATGAAGATAGAAGTTCTGTAACTTTAGTTACTGTGAAATTTGGATTTCAAGTTTAAATTTGATGAATAGCAAAGCATAGCATAATTCTTTATATGCAATTTCTATACTATGCTGTTTTTTGTCAAAAGAAAAAATATATTCAAATGAAGAAAATACTTATAATTGTTGTGTTAGGACTGATTTCTTTTAGTTGTAAGCAAAAGAACGAAACCTATCAAGAAACTAAAACTCCAATAATCACGACTAATTCCGAACAGGCAAAAGATAATCCTGAACAGGCAAAAGGTTTGATGGAAAAGCAATGCTATTTGTGTCATAGTCCAAGTGCATTAGAAAATGAAGGACGAATAGCTCCACCAATGATTGCCGTGAAATCGAGATATTTAATGGATTATAAAACGAAAGAAGATTTTGTAAAAGCAATAACAACATTTGTGGAAAATCCATCTGAAGATAAAACCAAAATGTTTGGAGCAGTTAAAAAATTTGGTGTGATGCCAAAGCAAGTCTTTCCTGAAAATACAGTTGCACAAATAGCTGGTTTTATGTTTGATTATCAAATTGAAGAACCTACTTGGTTTAAAGAACATTGGGAAAGTCGCGGACATGATAATTGGTCACAACCAGGTAAGAAATTTGTGTTTGAGGAAAAAGAAAAAACATATGAAGATATAGGATTAGAATATGCTCTTGCGACTAAAAAGATATTAGGTCAAAATCTTATGGATAAAATCCAAAAGAAAGGCACAATAGAAGCATTAGCATTTTGCAATAGTCAAGCAATGCCTTTAACAGATAGTATGTCAGTTAAGTATAATGCCACCATAAGAAGAGTATCTGATAAAAACAGAAATCCAAAAAACAAAGCTAATGTCGTTGAATTAAAGCATATTGAAACATTTAAAAATCAAATTGCAAAAAAAGAAGAACCCACTGCAATAGTAGAAGAATTAAAGGATAAAGTTAATTTTTATTATCCCATTACTACTAATAGTATGTGCTTGCAATGTCATGGAAAATCAGATAACATAAAAACTGAGGTAAAAGAAAAAATACTAAATTTATATCCTAATGATTTAGCTATTGGTTATTCAGAAAATGAAGTAAGAGGAATTTGGAGCATAACTTTTGATAAAAAACAATGACAAAAAGAGGATATATTATCACAGGAATAGGAGTTGTAATGGGATTAATTTTTGGTTATGCTTACTATTATTATGTGGGTTGTGCCTCTGGTACTTGTGCTATTACATCTAGGCCAATAAATAGTACTTTATATGGAGGTTTAATGGGTGGTTTGTTCTTTAATTTGTTTGTAAGAGAAAAGAAAAAATAGTACTTTTATACAAAGTTTAAAACTAAAATGAACATTAAGTATAAAGACTTGTTTTTTGTAGGAATACAAATTTGTTTGTTTGCTTGTTTTATTCTTGATTTTACTATTCTAATTTCCATTTCAAATGGATTGAAAACAGTAAGTTTGTTTATAGCAATAACTGGATTGCTAATAATTATTGTAGCTACTATACAACTCAATAAAAAAATTTCCCCTTTTCCTACTCCTAAAAACAAGGCTATTTTAATACAAAACGATTTGTATAAATATAGTAGACACCCTATTTATACTGGGATTGTTCTATTCGTTTTTGAAAGTAGTTTTTACTTAGCTTCTGTTTATAAGTCGATTATTAGTATATTATTATTGATTTTATTCTACTTTAAATCAGCATACGAAGAAATATTATTACAAGATAAGTTTCCAAATTATACTATTTATAAGCAAAAAACGAGTTATTTTTTTATTAAAATGATTGATTTATGTTTTAAAAAAGGAAAGAAAAATGCAATTCTTGTTGCCTAATGATTGATTTAAAATCGAATAATTTTGTGTAAAAATAAAAAGAACAATTATGGATGTTGAAATATTAGCTAGAATACAATTCGCTTTCACTATTGCTTTTCATTATATCTATCCACCTCTAAGTATAGGGATTGGATTAATTATGGTTATTATGGAAGGGTTATATTTGAAAACCGGAAAAAGTGAGTATGAAGTATTAACTCGTTTTTGGTTAAAAATATTTGCTATAACCTTTGGAATTGGAGTTGCTACAGGAATCATAATGGAATTTGAGTTTGGAACCAATTGGGCTGTTTATTCTAAATATGTTGGAGATATATTTGGAAGTGCTTTAGCAGCAGAAGGATTATTTGCTTTTGGATTAGAAAGTACATTTCTCGGAATATTAATTTTTGGATGGAATAGAGTTTCACCTAGAGTTCATTTTATTTCTACAATTGGTGTATTTTTGGGTTCTATGTTTTCAGCGGTTTGGATAGTAGTGGCTAATAGTTGGCAACAAACACCTGCGGGTTATCATATTGTTGGAGAAGGAGTACATGCCCGTGCAGAAGTAACCGATTTTTGGGCTATGGTTTTTAATCCTTCTAGCTTAGACCGAATTATCCATGTTTGGCAAGGAGCTTTTTTAGCTGGAGCTTTTATGGTGCTTAGTGTACATGCTTATTATTTAAGAAAAGGAAGATATGTGGATTTGTCTAAAAAAGCATTTAAAATAGCTTTAATAGTCGCTACAGTAACTTCTTTTTCACAATTAATATCTGGACATAGTTCTGCTGATGGTGTAGCTAAAAACCAACCCGCAAAATTAGCAGCAATGGAAGGTCATTATGAGAAAGAAGCACCAGCCGATTTGTATTTGTTAGGTTGGGTCGATAATGAAAATCAAAAAGTATCAGGAATAGGAATTCCTGGTGGGTTGTCTTTTTTAGTACATCAAGACTTTGAAGCACCAGTTACAGGGTTAAATGCATTCAAAAAAGAAGATAGACCAAGCCAAGTGAATGCAGTCTTTCAATTTTATCACATCATGGTTTCTATAGGTATGTTTTTAATTGGACTTACATTTTATGCTTGTTTCTTATGGTGGAGAGGAAAATTGTTTCAAACAAAATGGTTACTATGGATTTTCTCCTTTTCGGTTATTTTACCACAAATTGCCAATCAAGTAGGTTGGTTTGCGGCAGAAATGGGAAGACAACCATGGATTGTTTATGGGCATTTGCGTACCAGTCAAGGGTTTTCGCAAGAAGTTTCTGCTAATCAGATAATATTTTCATTGGTAATGTTTACCATTGTATATGCATTATTGTTTTTGTTGTTTTTGTATTCGTTGAATAAGAAAATCAAACACGGACCGTACGATGAAGCTAAAAATGCATTAGAAATTATTTAAAAAGAAAATCAGATGGAAACATTTTTAGGAATCGATTATCCCACGCTTTGGTACTTAGTAGTAGGATTATTATTTTCAGGGTATGCTATTTTAGAAGGTTTTGATTATGGAGCTGGATCTTGGCATTTGTTTTTAAAAAAAGATTTAAGCAGAAGAATTGCGATAAATGCAATTGGACCTATTTGGGATGCTAATCAAGTTTGGTTAATTATAGGAGGTGGTGCTTTATTTGCAGGATTTCCTGTTATGTATGCCACTATGTTATCGGCTATGTATATTCCTTTTATGCTGTTCTTAATGCTATTAGTACTACGTTCTTCAGCTATAAAATTCAGAAGTGCAGAAGAAATGCTTTGGTGGAGAAAAACTTGGGATATTATTTATTTTGTTTCAAATGTATTAATCTCTTTTTTACTGGGAGTTGTCTTAGGAAATGTGCTGCAAGGATTTGAAATTGGTCACGAGTTCAGTTATCATGGAGGTATGTTTTTGTCTTTTCTCAGTCCTTATGCAATAATGGTTGGACTAACAACCTTATCGATTTTTATGACACAAGGAGCGATCTTTTTACTACTAAAAACAGAAGGACGTTTGCATGCAAGATTGACTTTTTTATTAAAAAAAGGGATGATTTTCTTTATCATTAGTTTTTCCATAACTTCTTTATATACTTTAATTTTTATTCCTGGCGTAACCGATAATTTTAAAGAAACTCCCGTATTTTTTGTCTTACCTCTTTTGGCTTTTTTGGCTGTAGCCAATGTACCTAGATTAGTCTCAATGAAAAAATATGGTCATGCTCTTGTTTTTTCGTCTCTCACAATGGCTTTTTTATTGATGTTGGTAGCTTTTCAATTGTATCCCACACTTTTGCCTTCAACAATTCATCCAGATCACAGTGTGACTATTTATAATGCAGCATCATCACAAAAATCTTTAGGTATTATGTTAACCATTGTGGTTATTGGTTCACCTTTATTAGCTGGATATTTCTTTTTTCTTTATAAAACATTTTATGGAAAAGTAAAATTAGATGATACTAGTTATTAGTTAACTTTTTTAATATTTAGAATTGTTTAAAGTGCCTTTTTAGGCACTTTTTTTATGTAACAAAAGTAGCTGTAGAAAAGAGGATTTTTATTCAAATTTGTATAGTAATCTTAAATCACATACCAATGAAAAATAGAATCAAATTTAAGTTTTTAGCAATTTTGTTAATCATACTAACGAATATTTCATGTCAAAATAATACTGATGATAAGATTCTGACACAAGAAGAAATTAATAATATGAAATTCATGTTAGAAGAAGAAAAAGTAGCGTTTGATGTTTATACTTTTTTAAATGAAAAATGGAATCTACAAGTATTTGCTAATATAAAGGAAAGCGAAGCCAAACACATGGAAGCTATGAAGAACTTATTGCTGCAAAACAATATAACATTTCAGGTAAGTAATGAAGAAGGTGTTTTTTTTAATGAAGAATTACAAATGATGTATGCAGATTTAATTGCTAAAGGTTCTATTTCAATAGTAGATGCTTTAGAAGTGGGTAAAATTATTGAAGAAAAAGATATTGACGATTTAGAAATAGCAATTAGTAACACAAATGATACTTATGCAAAACAAATTTATACTAATCTTTTAAATGCTTCTTATAATCACTTAAATGCTTTCAATAGAAATTTATCGAGATATTAATTTGAAAAACCAATAGCGAACAACTAAACCAATTTAAAATGTCAAAAATAGTTATACTAGGAGCAGGAATTGCTGGTCATACAGCTGCGGCCCACTTAAGAAGAAAACTAGGAAAAGAACATGAAGTTCTTGTAGTTTCTCCTAATCGAAATTACCAATGGGTACCTTCTAATATTTGGGTCGGAATTGGTAGAATGAAACCCAAAGATGTTATTTTTCCATTAGAACCATTATATAAAAGAAAAGGTATTGGTTACAAACAAGCCAAAGTGATTTCTTTTCATCCAGAAGGAAATATAACCCAAGAAAAACCATTTGTAACAGTTGAATATGTTTTTGGTGAAACCAAAGGAACTCAAGAAAATATAACCTATGATTATTTGATAAATGCAACTGGACCCAAATTAGCGTTTGATTTAACAGAAGGATTACTACCTGCAACAAATAAAGTATATTCTGTTTGTACTTATGACCATGCAGAACATGCTTCAGAAGCTTTACATAATTTAATAGGCCAATTAAAAAACTCAGATAAAAAAGTTAAAATCTTAATTGGTACTGGACACCCAAAGGCCACTTGTCAAGGAGCTGCGTTTGAGTATATCTTAAACGTAGAAAAGGAATTACAAAAATTTGGTGTTCGTGACAATGCTGAAATTACTTGGATTTCTAACGAATATGAATTAGGCGATTTTGGAATGGACGGAATGCTTATGGAATACAATGGCTTCAATATGAAATCTAAAGATATGATTGAAATGATTTTTGAAGACCGCGGAATTAAATGGATTTTAGGAGCTGGTGTAAATAAAGTTGAAGATGGATTAGTTCATTATGAAAATTTAGAAGGAGAGTATAAAACAGAAACATTTGATTTTGCAATGTTAATTCCTGCCTTTTCAGGGCATGGTTTTAAAGCATATAATAAAAATGAAGAAGAAGTAACCGATAAATTATTTAAAGGATTTATGATAGTGGATGCCGATTATACTACAAAACCTTATGAAGAATGGACTGTTCAAGATTGGCCAGAAACCTATCAAAACCCAACTTACAAAAATATATTTGCTCCAGGAATTGCTTTTGCACCACCACACTCCATTTCAAAACCTCGTAAGAGCAAAAATGGAACTGAAATTTTTCCATCACCACCTCGCACAGGTATGCCTTCTGGAATTACAGCAAAATTAGTAGCTGATAATATTATTGATAGTGTAAAAGCTGGAAAAGAATCATTACATCATAAAGGTTCTTTAGGAAATATGGGAGCGGCTTGTATTGCTTCCGCTGGATATGGAATGACACAAGGAAGTGGAGTAAGTATAACTACTTTTCCCATTGTACCTGATTATGTAAAGTATGCTAAAACTGGTGGAAGAGATATTAATAAAACATTTGGAGATATAGGTTTAGCAGGGCATTGGGTAAAATTAGCGTTGCATTATGCTTTTATTTATAAAGCAAAAATGCGTCCTTTTTGGTGGTTAATTCCTGAATAAAGAACAGCTATTTACATTATATAACAATACAAAATACTAGAAGAAATGACACAAAGAATATCAAAATCACAACGCTCCAGAATGCAAAATCCTTTTCTACAATTTTTTAAATTTATTTATTTAAATATTCGAATTTTAAAAATTGTTGCTGGTGGTCATGGAGGAACAAGAAACTAATTGTCATTTTAATCATGATGATGCTTAGTGGTTTTTTATTGGTTAGTAAGAGAGCAGCTTTAAAAGTTGCTCTCTTTGTCTTTTTTAGGGGTATTTATACCCACGAAAAAACAGGAAAAATACGTATAAATACGTATTGTATTACTAAAAAAAACGTTTTATCTTTATAGAAGAAAATAGTGTATTAATAACCCCATTAATCTTACTTAAATAATTTTATTTAAAAATTCTAACACGCTATTCGTTGAGTAGAAATTAGCTATCATTATGTGATGAACTGCAAAATTTTAACCAAAATTTTTAACTTAATAAATATTTATCCCATGAAAAGACTAATATTTGTAATCGTTTTAATTTTGTTAAATTTTATCATGTTTAATTATTTAGCAAATCATTTTAAGTCAAAATTTACTTATGATAAAATGATAATGACATTCATTGTTTCTTTTATTGCAATTTCAATTATGTGTTTGATTATTTCCTTCTTTAAGTACATTTTAAAACTGTGTGCAGAACAATCTCATCCTTCTTTTAGAACGATGTATGTTAACCTTTATTTAGATGCATCAATAACTATTTATATTTTATTAATGCTAGTTACTTTGATTGCCTTCATTTAATTAATCTTTAATGATTATGGTTAGCAAAAACGTAAGATTCTAAACGCTTAATTATGAAGAAAAACAATTTAGTACAAACTTCAAAAAAAAACAGTATTGACATATTACTATTGACATACTGTTGTCGCAATATGGTTTTAAATTTGTGAAAGCAAATAAAAAAACAGCATTAATTATGGTTTACGTTTTCAAAACATCAGTTAAACACAAAAAGCAAATTAAGGATATATCCAAAAACCTCAATGAAATTAACGAAATTAAAAAATGGAATTTTGATTTAGAAGATTGTGATAATATTTTACGAATAGTAGCTGAGACTAATATTACTAAAACAGTCTGCGAAATATTTGATACCTTAAATTATAGTTGTATTGAATTAGAATAAATTATTTACAATGGAATTGGTTACAACCATTACAGTAACATTACACATAGAAATACTTGGACAAATCTTGCTCTTCAAGTAGAATAGGAACAATTTGTGAAAATTATAGTTAAGTAATAGCAAATTAGTATCAATTTGTTTTTTTTTATGATTGTAAGTTTGTTTACTTTAAAATACAAACGTTTTAGAAGAATTGTTTGACAGTTAGCTTTTTACTAAAAAACTAACATTGTTTACTAAAAAACATAATTTTTAAAAGATTTTTTGTTAAGAAAAGTTCTATATATTTGACATGCAATTATACACTTTATTTTATTTTTCGAGTAACATATAAAACCTATTCTCGTCTTACTTATAATTTATATCAATTTGTATTTAGGATGATGTTATAACTTTTCAGAAAATCATCACTAAATCCTACCAACTCTTTTTAAATCAAAATAATAAACAAAGTATGACTTTAAATTTAAGATCAGCATGTATTATAATAGTTTTTTCTATTTTTAATACTTTCATTTTTGCACAACAAGATAGTATTGATGTTTTTGTAAAAGAGCAAATGACAAAAAGAAGAGTGCCAGGGTTACAATTAGTAATAATTAAAGATGGAGTAATTGTAAAAAAAGGAAATTATGGAATAGCTAATGTTCAAGATTCAGTTCCTGTAAATGACGAAACTTTGTTTACTATTAATTCAATTACAAAAGCATTCACAGGCATTTCAATTATGCAACTGGTTGAAGCAGGTAAATTAGATTTATCTTCACCAGTTTCAAAATATCTTTATGACTTACCTGAGCGTTGGAATAATGTAACCGTTTTGCAATTATTATCACATACCTCTGGAATTCCTGATATAATAGATGAAGATGAAGCTGTTTTAATTTCTCCTTATGGAGAAGAAGCATCATGGAAACAAGTATTAGAACTTCCAAATGTTTTTGCTCCAGGAGAAAAATTCAGTTACAATCAAACTAATTATTTATTATTAGGTCGCATTATAGATTCACTTAGCGGTATGTCTTTTAATGAATTTATTACTAAAGAACAATTGGTAAAAGCAAATATGATTAATACTATAAGAGCAGGTTTTGGAGCTACTAAAGAGGTAATAACACATGCAGCTGGACAATATCAATACTCAAAAGGAAAACTTTGTAACACTTTTTTCTCATTTCCTAGGAGTTTACAAACAGCAGCTGGCATGAGTTCAACAGCTACAGAAATGGCTCAGTGGGTTATTGCTTTGCAAAATAATCAATTCTTTAAAAATGAAAAAACACTTTCAATACTTTTTACACCAGCCAAATTAAATAACGGAAAAACAGCAGGATTTAGTAATTTGCTAAATGGATATGCAGTAGGTTGGCCAGTGATAGTAAGAAAAGATCATCCAGCTGCTGCTGCAGTTGGTGGAGGAAGATCAGCTGTGTTTATATATCCTAAAGATAATCTTTCTATTATCGTGTTAGCTAATTTAATGGGAGCATCTCCAGATTCATTTATAGATGAAATTGCAGGTTTTTACATTCCTGATATGAAAGAATCTAACGGATTTGGATTATCAACTTCTATTAAAAGTTTAAAATTGCAATTAGACAAAAAAGGATATCAAAACGCAATTAAAATAGTTGCTAAAATGAAAAATAGCCAATCTAATTTTTCTGAAAATGAGTTAAATGGTTGGGGTTATAAATTAATAAAGCAAGGAAGAATTAAAGACGCTTTGGAAATCTTCAAATTAAATGTTTATTTATATCCTAAAAGTGAAAATGTTTATGATAGTTTAGGAGAAACGTATGCTGAATTAGAACAAATAGACTTAGCTATTAAAAATTATGAGCAAGTACTTCAATTAAATCCTAACAATAATAATGCAACAAATCAATTGCAGAAACTTAAAGCAATTAAATAAAGAAAACGCATTATTTTGAAAATTAGCAACTTAATATCAAATACAAGAATAGTATTGCACTAATGGTAATTTAATACAATAATTTTTATACCAATAAGCTTACTATTTATTACTTATTAAAAGGAGAAAATCTAAAATAAGGTTTTTCTCCTTTTGGAGTAAAGTTAAAAATACCATCAGTTTTGAAATAATTAATTTAAGTATTTTTAACAAATCAACAATAATTTATTATATAATGTGTTTTAGTCAGTAAATATTTGTTTGTTAACTAAAATAGTAGGACTTTTATAGTAAGACTAGAGCAAAAATTTTGTTCTAAATAACTAAAAATAGAAGTAATACAACATGAAAACAATTCCAGAAAATATACTACTAAAAAAACCTTTACATCAAAAAGAATATTTATTAGATGGAGAATTAAAAATTTGGGAAGGAGAAACAGCAGATGTTATCTCAACTATTTCAACTAGTGAAGAATACCAACCTACACTCTTAGGTTCTGTACCAAATATGACTGAAGCAGCTTCATTAGAAGCTTTAGCATCTTCTAACAGAGCCTTCAACAACGGTCAAGGAGTTTGGCCAACCATGAAAGTACAAGACCGCATCAAATGTATGGAGCAGTTTGTCAAACAAATGGAAGAAACCAGAAGTGAAGTGGTAAAACTATTAATGTGGGAAATTGGAAAAACCTTACCGGATAGTGAAAAAGAATTTGATAGAACCGTGGAATACATCTACGATACCATTAAAGATTACAAAGAATTAAATCAAGAAGGAGCACGTTTTAACAAAGTTCAAGGAATAAATGCCATGATTAAACGAAGTCCACTAGGAGTTGTTTTGTGTCTTGGGCCTTATAATTACCCTTTAAACGAAACTTTTGCCCTGTTAATTCCTGCATTAATCATGGGAAACACCGTTTTGTTTAAACCAGCAAAATACGGAGTTTTATTATTGGCACCCTTATTAAAAGCGTTTCAAAGTTCGTTCCCAAAAGGAGTTATCAATATGCTATATGGTAGAGGTAGAGAAGTCGCTTCACCTATTATGAAATCTGGATTAGTAACCGTTTTATCATTAATTGGTAATAGTAAATCGGCAATCGCATTACAAGATTTGCACCCTAATAAAAACAAATTGCGATTAATTTTAGGCTTGGAAGCCAAAAACCCAGCGATTATTTTACCCGATGCCAATTTAGATTTAGCCGTTTCCGAATGCATTTCAGGTTCACTTTCTTTTAACGGACAAAGATGCACTGCTTTAAAAATTATCTATGTACACGAATCCATTGCAGCAGAATTTAATAAAAGATTTACAGAAAAAGTAGATGCACTGAAATTTGGTAATCCTTGGGAAGAAAATGTATTCCTAACTCCTTTACCAGAAGCTGATAAACCTAATTACATCCAAGAATTAATTGATGATGCCAAAGCGAATGGAGCTTCTATTATTAATAAAAGAGGAGGAGAGCGAATGGATAATTATATATTTCCAGCTGTTTTATTTCCAATCAATAAAAAAATGCGAGTGTATCACGAAGAACAATTTGGTCCAGTAGTACCCATTTTAACTTTTAAAGACATACAAGAACCACTAGACGATATGGCAGCATCAGATTATGGCCAACAAGTAAGTCTTTTTGGAAAAGATATTACAACCGTTGCACCTTTAATCGATGTTTTAGTTAATTTAGTTTGTAGAGTAAACTTAAATAGCTCTTGCCAAAGAGGACCAGATGTTTTTCCATTTACAGGAAGAAAAGATTCAGCAGTAGGAACACTAAGTATTCACGATGCCTTGCGTTCGTTCTCAATAAGAACCTTCGTGGCATCAAAAGACAACGATTATAACAATGCGATTTTACAAGAATTATTAGACAGTAAAAAAAGTAATTTTATAAATACCGATTATATTTTGTAATTAACTCAATCGTCAGTTTGAGTTTTTTAATGTAGCGAAAGGGAGTTAAAAAATATCGAGAACATTTTTAATGGTGAGATTTTTTTCAACTTGCTACAACCTCAAAAATTAATAAGAAATTAATATTAGAATTGAAAGTATTGGTATTACCAATGAAGATAAATTATTCTTTAAAAGTAAGAAAACTAGTAATTATAACTTTAAAATTAATACTTATGAATACAAAAATAATATGGGCAAATCTAACTGTGGAAGATTTAAATCGAACTACTAAATTCTATACTGAATTAGGTTTTAAACCTAATGGTAAATCCAAAGAACTAACAAGTTTTCTGGTGGGTCAAAATGATTTTATAATACATTTCTTTTTAAAGGAAGTACTCAAGTCCAATATTAAAGGAGAAATTGCCGATACAAAACAAGGAAATGAAGTCGTTTTCACCTTATCTGCTGATAGTAAAGAAGAAGTTAATAATTGGCAAAGAGAAGTTGAAAATGCTGGAGGAAAAATTATTTCCAAAGCAGAAGAATTTGGAGAAGGATATTATGGCTTTGTTTTTACAGATCCAGACGGACATAAATTCAATGTGTTTTATATGTGAGTTTAGGACAGTGATAGAGATAGGAACAACATAACAATAACTTATTACATTCATAAAACAAGACCAATTTTAGGATGAAATACAAGAGCATTGCCGAAAGAATAATTGCATTAAAAAAGGCAGATTTGGAATTCCGAGATAGCCTTATTCGAAAAGGACAACTTGGAAAAGGGTATAATAAAGAAATGGCTTATATCCATGACAAAAATGCTCATGAATTAGATGAAATCATCGACACAATCGGCTATCCTACAATCGACAAAGTAGGTAAAGAAGCCAGTGAAGCAGCTTGGTTAATTATTCAACATGCAATTGAACAACCTAACTTCTTGAGAAAGTGTTTGAAACTATTAGAAAATGCAGTTAGCGAAAATAAAGCAAATCCTATAAATTTAGCCTATCTAACTGACCGAATAGCAGTATCTGAAAATAAACCCCAACTATATGGAACTCAATTTGATTGGGATGAAAACAGAGAATTAAGTCCAAACCTTTTTGACGATTTAATCAAAGTTAATGAAAGAAGAAAATCAATTGGACTTAACACACTCGAAGAACAAACAGAACTTATAAGAAAACGAGCCAAAGCTGAAAATCAATTGCCACCTACTGATTATAATAAAAGAGAACAGGAAATAGAGGAATGGAAAAAAAAGGTTGGTTGGATAAAATAAAATTTCCTCATCCAACTAACCTTCTATAAAAAAAACAGCTATAATTTCTATTGCCAGTTTATAAGTAAAAGTTTAGATTTGTGAGAAGCAAATAAATTAAATACCAACTTTTATCAAACTTATTTATCCAATTTTAGGTAGATTGAGATGATATGTTAGACCTATATGCAAGTTATGCATAATTAATCAAACTAGATTTTGATATGAAAAAGATAGTCATAATTGAAGATGTTCATTGTTGGATGGATGGTGGAACCATCACTTTAAAAATGAAAAAGAATGAATCACTTCTTTATGATGTTGAATTTGTTCAAAAAGTTTCTTTAACAAATCGAGAAAAATTACCATTACCTGGAAGTCTATTGCTAAATAATGAAGAAGTTGAAATTCGATCAGCATTAGAAACAGAAATACTTTCTGAAGTCAAAGTTGCGGAATTCGGAGTAAAAATAGTAGCGAGAGAAAAAGAATTACTAAAAAAAATAATCTCTGAAGCTGTCGAATTTATTGAATCTGAAGATTATATAGAAGTTGCTAAAAAAGTTGGACGTATAAAATAACTACTAAAACAAACAAAAAAGATAAATATGGATACAAAATTTGAAGCAGGAATTAATATTGCAATAAAGATTCCAAAAAGCAAATATGAAAAGACCATTGCATTTTACAAAGATATCTTAAAATTAAAAGTCGAAGAAAAACCCATTACTAATCCAACTGTCTCCAGAACACACGAAGTAAAGTTTGGAAATAATGTAATATGGTTAGACTGCGTCGACAACTATACGCATTCAGAAACTTGGCTTCAGTTAACAGTGCCAGATGTAGAGGAAGCCACAAACTATTTACAATCGAAAGGAGTAGAAACTTGTGACGAACTTGAAGAACTTCCAGAAAATATGCATTGGATTCAAGATCCAGCAGGAACAGTATTTAATCTGCAAAAGAGAAATACCAAATAACTTGAATAAAAAACTTCTTCACTTACGTTTTCCCGTAAAAAACAATAAAAGCATTCTTTTATCTTTACAAAAGAGAATAAAAACAGGTAAAAATACCTGTTGTTGATTATAGGTAAAAGTTTAGATTTGTGAGAAGTAGATGAAATAGAGACCAACTTTTATTAACAAGTACTCGTTTGTAACATATATCTATTCAAAACAAGATAGCTTTGTGGGATTTTATTATACATATAAACGAGTTAGATGTCATTTAAAAAAACCGCAATCAATGAAATTAGAATCAAACCTGAAATTTATATATTTTCGTGTAGCAATGATTTTTGGAGGTTTAATTTTCTTCATATTTATAATGAGCAAGATTTTAAAACAAACTATAAATTTTGAACTTGAATTGTTAGAGATTTTTATAATTTCAATTTGTTTGTGTACAATTATTTTTTTTGGATTAGTAAATTCAATATTTGTTGAATTAAAAATTTTAAAGTTTCGAAATCTATTTGGGTTTACTTTACGACAAATTTCTCTAGATGAAATTAAAAACATTAAAATTATTTATGAAAACCCAAAATTTCAAGATCAATATTTATTCAATATATTTAGAAAGGATGAAAGAGAAATTACAATATCTCTGCATTTGCAAAATCTTAGAAAATATTCTTTTAATGGATTGATTTTGTCAAAGAAAGGAATAAAATATTTTACCAAAAACAAATACTAAAACGGCATATGATAGTAACTACAACAGATTTTGGCAATTAACTTAATTAAAAAAAACAGTTTTGTATTCGGGATGATTTGGTAGATTCACAAAATAAGTCTTAATTTAGTCCCAAACCTCTATAAAAGATTTTAATGAAACAATTTCTAATAATCCTATTTTTATTTTTAATTTGTAATTTATCAAATGCACAACATACTGATAGATTTAAAAAAATAGTGAGTGAAATTGAGGAAATTGAATCCAAACCAGACACCATTTTTTACAAAAACGGAAAGATTTGGTGGATAAATACAGTTACAACTTATAGATACAATTTAGAAAACTATTCTACTTATTCAGGAAAACAAATTCAATATTATAAAAATGGACAAATTGCAAGTGAAGCTTTTTTAGGAAAATTTGGAAATATATTATCTTGGAATTCTTATGACCGAAAAGGGAACAAAAAAACGGAATCAATAACTACTGAAATAGACTCAAACGCAGATAATCCAACTGAATTTTTCCATTCCGACAAGCATCTCATTTTTAAAAGAAATGTGAAATATTTTAAATACTCATATAAGCTACAAATTTGTTATTTGTTTAAAGAAGGACAAACTTTGAATGGTAAAAGCGTGGGGCTTTGGAAAACTTATAACGAAAAAGGAGAATTAACAAAAGAAAAAATTATTGAATAAAATCCCATTAGTATTCCTTTACAATGAGTACACCTCGTTCTTCGGTAATGTTTAATTAAACATTACCTACTAATCAAATACACAGAACTAGTTATCAATTACACAGAACTAATAATTAAATGCAGAGTTCTATGAATCAAATACACAGAACTAGTTATTGATTACACAGAACTACTAATCAATTGCAGAGTTCTAGTTATTAAATACACAGAACTAATAATCAAATGCAGAGTTCTACTAATCAAGTACACAGTTCTAATAATTAAAAACACAGAACTAGTAATCAAATGCAGTGTTCTATTATTCAAATACACAGTACTAGTTATCAAAAGATGAATTCTAATTTTTTACTCTGTAACCAAAGTTACAACCCTATGTAACACATGTTACCAAAACAGCCATTTTGACATTGTACTTTTGTTTCTGTAATTAAGAATAAAACAACAATGAAGAAAATAAAATTGGTAACCCTTATTGGACTAGTGCTTTTGGTAACAACAAGTTACAGTCAAGAAACGCTTCCCATTTCAAAAGAAGAAGTCGTGCAAAAGGCAACAGAAAAAAGTCTGCAAATAAAAATGGCAGAAGCTTCTTTTCAATCTGCAAAAGCCGATTACCGTCAGTCAAATGCACTTTTTATGCCAAATGTAAACCTGTCTTATACAGGAATTGTAACCACAAATCCCTTAATGGCTTTTGGTTCCAAATTAAATCAAGAAATCCTAACCCAAGCCGATTTCAATCCAGCGTTGCTAAATGACCCAGAAAGAACACAAAATTTTGCAACCATAATTGAAGTCAAACAACCCTTACTAAACATCGATGGCTTATTAGGAAGACAAGCAGCCAAAGCAAAAATGGATGCATTCCAACTGCAAACCGAAAGAACAAAAGAGTATCTAGTATTAGAAACCTCAAAAGCCTATATGCAATTGCAATTAGCCTACAAAGCAGTAGAAGTATTAGAAAAAGCAAATGAAACCGCACAAAGCAACCTAAAAATGGTAGAAAACTACTTCAAAAACGGCATGCTGCAAAAAACCGATTTGTTAAACGTGCAAGTACGTGTCAACGAAATTGCCAACCAATTGCAATATGCCAAAAGTAACGTGCAAAATGCTTCCGATTATTTGGGATTTCTTTTAAACGAAGAGACCAATGGAAAAACCTATAAACCAACGGAGTCATTGGCAAACGAAATCACTTTAGAAGCAATAAACACTAGTCTAAACACATCAAGAAAAGATATCCAAGCCATGGAAAAATCATCAGAAGCTTATAAAAAGATGTTGCAATCTTCAAAATATAGCTTTCTACCTAGATTGAATGCATTTGGTAATTACCAATTATACGATAGTAAATTTTTAAGTACCAATGCTAAAGGCTATTTAATAGGAGCACAATTGTCATGGGATATTTTTGATGGCTATAAAAACATTGGGAAAACCCAAAAAGCAAAAGCCGATTTCAACAAAGCTACCATTGAAACCGAACAATACAAAAAACAAAGCCAGTTAGAAATCAATAAAACCAATCGTCAATTACAAGATGCAGAAAATAAAGTAAATCTATCCAAATTAGCTTTCGAACAAAGTCAAGAAGCTTTCAGAATACGTCAAAACCGATTCACACAAGGATTAGAAAAAACCACCGATTTACTAACATCTGAAACCCAAATGGCTCAAAAGGAATTAGAACACCTACAAGCTGTATTTGAATATAATTTTACGAAAGAATATTTACAGTTTTTGATGGAATAGTGATTAGTGAATAGTGCTTAGTCCTCAGTACTTAGTGGATAGAAGAAAGAAGAAAGAGAATAGAACATAGATTTTAAGATTTATCCAATTTCTTTAATCTGTGTTCCAAAAAATAAAACTTCTCGATACACTTAATACTATAAGTAACGTGATAACTATTAGTAAGATAACAGATAACAGAAAACCGACAACCTAGAACACACAACGTATAACATACAACAATATTAAAATGAAAAAAATAACAACCTTAATTATAGCAACAACACTTACCCTAATTTCATGTGGTAGTGATAAAAAAGAAACTGTAGATAACACACCAGCAATTGTTGTAAAAATATCTGGAAAAAGTACAAACGACACAAGCCCGTATGTATCCGCAAGTGGAAAAATAGAATCAGAAAACAGTGCTAATTTAAGCACAAGAATGATGGGTTATGTAACCAAAGTAAATGTAAAAGTAGGACAAAACGTAAAAGCAGGTCAACAACTAGTAAGCATTAATAATACCGATTTACTAGCAAAAAAAGCACAAGTTGATGCATCAATTACACAAGCAACAGCCGCATTTAACAACGCAAAGAAAGACTATGAACGTTTTACAAACTTGTTTGCACAACAAAGTGCCTCACAAAAAGAACTAGACGACATAACTTCGCGTTACGAAATGGCAAAAGCTGGTTTAGAAGCTGCCAAACAAATGCGTAATGAAGTACTAGCACAATTCTCATATTCTAATATAACAGCACCATTTAGCGGAACAGTAACCAATACTTTTATAAAAGAAGGTGATATGGCAAATCCAGGAATGCCTTTAGTAAGTATAGAAGGTACAGGGAAAATGCAAGTAGTAGCAATGGTTTCAGAAAGTGATATTGCAGCCATAAAAAACGGAATGCCAGTAACCATAAACGTTAAATCTTTAAACAAAGAAGTAACAGGAAAAGTCATAGAAGTAAGTTTGTCAGCTAAAAATACAGGCGGACAATATTTGGTAAAAATAAATCTTGACAAAATGAATAAAAGCATACTATCAGGCATGTTTGTCAACGTTCAATTTCCTATTGAAAAAACAAAAACTACAACAAACACAACAACCGTTTTAGTTCCAGAAAGTGCCTTAGTAAAAGAAGGACAACTAACAGGAGTGTACACCATAGGAAATGGAAACATAGCCATATTACGTTGGTTACGCATCGGAAAAACTTATGGAAATCAAGTAGAAGTTCTATCAGGATTAGCCATAGGCGAGCCTTATATCATTTCAGCAGATGGGAAATTATTTAACGGAGCTAAAATTAGTGTTCAGTAATCAGTAATCAGTAATCAGTAATCAGTGTTCAGTGTTCAGTGATCAGTTTTTAGTCGCAGTTTTCAGTTTTAAGCATTGCCTTTTAAACTTTTAAACTCATAAACATTTAAACTTAAAAAAAATGCAAGAAGGTATATCAGGTAAAATAGCCAATTTCTTCATCAACTCAAAACTAACCATTCTATTAATGGTAGCATTGATGATTATTGGTTCTTATAGTTCGTTCTTAATTCCAAGAGAAGAAGAACCACAAATAAATGTTCCAATGGCAGACGTAATGGTAGGCTATCCTGGAGCAAGCCCTAAAGAAGTGGAAAGCAGAGTCATAAAACCACTAGAAAAAATTATTGGTAACATAAAAGGAGTAGAGCATATTCACAGTATGGCTATGAACGGTCAAGCCATGATGGTGGTGCAATTTTATGTAGGAGAAAACAGTGAAGATTCCTATGTAAAATTATATGACGAGCTAATGAAACATCAAGATATGTTTCCACAAGGAGTATATCAACCTATTGTAAAAACCCGTTCCATAGACGATGTTCCTATGCTAGGATTAACGCTTTGGAGCGAAAATTACAGCGATTTTCAATTGCGTCAAATAGCAGAAGAAGTAACCTCAGAAATTGAAAAAGTAAAAGATGTTGCCATTACTAAAGAAATAGGAGGAAGAACGCGTGAACTAAAAGTAGTTTTAGACAAAGATAAAATGGCTGAAAATAAAGTTGATGCATTAAGTATTATGCAAATGATTCAAGCCAATAACGGAAGCGCTCAATCAGGAAGTTTTGTTCAAAACGACACAGAATATTTAGTAACAACTGGGAAGTTTTTAACCAGTTCAGAAGATGTAGAAAATTTAGTGATTGGTATAAACCAAAATAGACCCGTTTACTTAAAACAAGTGGCAAATATTCAAGATGGTCCACAAACACCAAAGAATTATGTGTCTTTTGGATATGGCAAAGCCAATGAAAAATTCAGTAATTATAAATCAGAATATCCAGCAGTAACTATTTCAGTAGCTAAAGTAAAAGGAGCTGATGCCATGCAAATTGCCGATAAAATTCTAACAAAAGTAGAAAGCTTAAAAAAGAATTTAATTCCTACTGATGTACATCTGGAAGTTTCTCGTAATTATGGAGAAACCGCTTCTCATAAAGTTGGCGAATTATTAATGCACTTAGGTATTGCAATTCTTGCTGTAACTATTTTGGTAATGTTAGCCATGGGTTGGAGAGGAGGATTAGTAGTATTCTTTTCAGTACCATTAACATTTGCACTAACTTTATTTAGTTATTATTTATTGGGCTACACCCTAAATAGAATTACACTTTTTGCATTAGTATTTGTAGTTGGAATTGTAGTAGACGATAGTATCATTATTGCCGAAAACATGCATAGGCATTTTAAAATGAAACGACTTCCATTTAAACAAGCAGCCATCTATGCCATTAATGAAGTAGGAAATCCAACAATCCTAGCTACTTTCACCGTTATCGCAGCTATCTTGCCCATGGCTTTCGTATCTGGAATGATGGGACCATATATGAGTCCAATGCCAATAGGAGCTTCTATTGCTATGTTATTGTCGTTGTTTGTAGCTTTAACAGTTACTCCTTATTTAGGATATCATTTATTACAAGAAAAAGACGAACAAGCACATAAGGAAGAACAAGGTTTAGAAACCTCTTTCATTTATAGAATTTACAAGAAAATAGAACAACCACTATTGGATAATTCGAAAAAACGTAACTTAATGTTTATTGTTACGATAGTATTGTTATTGGGTTCTGTTACTCTATTTTTTACCAAATCGGTAGCTGTGAAAATGTTGCCTTTTGATAATAAAAACGAATTCCAAGTAGTAATCGATATGCCCGAAGGAACTACGTTAGAAAGAACTGCTGTAGTAACCAAAGAAATAGCACAATACCTTTCAACAGTTCCAGAAGTAGTGGATTACCAAAATTACATCGGAGCATCTGCACCTATAACCTTCAACGGATTGGTTCGTCATTACGATATGCGTGGTGGAAGCAATATGGCTGATATTCAAGTGAATTTATTACACAAAGAGGACAGAGATTTACAAAGTCACGATATTGCAAAAGTAGTGCGTCCTGAAGTACAAAAAATTGCTAAAAAATATGGAGCCAATGTAAAAATAGTTGAGGTTCCACCAGGACCACCAGTTTTATCGACATTAGTAGCTGAGGTTTATGGTCCTAATTATGAAGATCAAATTAAAGTAGCTCAGCAAGTAAAAGCCATTTTAGAAGCGACAGATGATGTAGTAGATGCCGATTGGATGGTAGAAGCACCTCAAGTAGAATATAAGCTAGAAGTAGACAGAGAAAAAGCCATGTTAAACGGAATTGCACCACAACAAGTAGTAGGAAATCTAACTTATTTGCTACGTGAAATGCCCGTGTCAAATTTATATGATGAACGTTCCAATAATCCTGTTGGAATTGTACTAACATTAGATGATAAAGATAAAACGTCATTGCAAGATATTCAAAACCTTAAAATTAAAGGTTCGCAAGGAAATGTAATTTCTGTAAGCGATTTAGTAAAAGTAAAAACAGATACTTTACAAAATACTATTTATCGTAAAGATCAAAAAAGAGTAGTGTATGTTTTGGCAGATATGGCTGGAGCATTGGAAAGTCCGGTTTATGCTATTTTAGGAATGAATGAAAAATTGCAAAAAATAAAATTACCAAAAGGCTATTCAGTGGATGAATTATATATGGAACAACCCACAGACGAAAGTAATTTTACCGTAAAATGGGACGGAGAATGGCAAATAACTTTAGAAGTTTTCCGTGATTTAGGAACTGCTTTTCTAGTGGTAATTATTGTAATCTATATGTTAATTGTAGGTTGGTTTCAAAATTTTAAAACACCTATGGTAATGATGGTTGCTATTCCACTTTCATTAGTAGGAATTGTATTAGGCCATTGGATTTTAGGAGCTTTCTTTACTGCAACTTCATTTATAGGTATGATTGCTTTAGCAGGAGTTATGGTCAGGAACTCAGTTTTATTAATTGACTTTATCGAGATTCGCTTGAAAGATGGAGTTCCTATGAAGCAAGCAATAATTGAAGCAGGAGCCGTGAGAACAACACCTATTTTACTCACAACAGGAGCGGTAGTAATTGGAGCCTCAATAATATTATTTGATCCAATTTTCCAAGGATTAGCCATTTCATTAGTAGCTGGAGCTATTGTTTCCACATTACTAACCTTAATTGTTGTACCCTTGATATATTATGTTGTAGAACGAAAAAAATGGGAGAAAAATAAATAATAACAATCTGACAGGTTTCAAAAGCCTGTCAGGTTTAAATAAAAAGCTTATGAAATTAGTAATTATAACAGCCATAGTAGCATTCGATAAAGAAGTCAAGAAAATGCTAAAACAGGCTAAAGTCTTTTCTTATTCGTACAGAGATGTAAAAGGATACAGAGATAGTACAGAAGAAGCACTAGAAAGTAACTGGTTTGGTTCAGAAATGAATGAAACAGAGTCAGTAGTTTTTTATGCTTTTGTAGAAAAACAAAATGTAGATAGTTTGTTTGCTTTAGTGGATGATTTCAATGCCAAGCAACAATCTATTTCACATATTCATCTTGCCGTTTTACAATTAGAAAGATATAATTAAATAAAAAAAATATGATAAATCGATTAATTAGGGCAATCGCTGGAACATTTATAATAATCAGTGTATTATTAGCCATGTATGTTAACCAAAATTGGTTATGGTTCACCATTTTTGTTGGCGCTAATTTGCTACAATCTTCTTTCACAAAATGGTGTTTAATGGAAGATATTCTTAGAAAAGTATTAAAAGTTAAAGAGTAATAACTTTAATTAAAAATGTCGTTTAGCTCATTAAACGGCATTTTATTTCTAAAATATTTGAATATACAGAGTAGTATAATATACTTTTGTGTTGTATTTATTTAGGGATTCAAAAAAAAAATTAATTTATCTTCTTTACTATATTAACCGCAGTTCCTGTTATAATAACACTAATCATATTACTTTCTGTTAGTTCGATATCAACTTTTATACCTACTATAGCATTTGCATTCAATTTTTCAGCATTCTCTTTTAGTTGTGCAAAAGCTTGCTCTTTAGCTTCTGAAATACTATCACTAACTGTTGCATAATATTTTTGCATGCTAAAGGTCATTGTCGTTTTTTGCATATTTACTGCAATTCCAGTTACAATTCCGCAGTACGCAATAATTTTAAAATCTTCAATGGAATTGGTTGTCGTTAAAATCATAATTTATTATTTAATAGGTTTGTGATTACTAATTAGTCTAATAAATCACTCAATTGTTTCAATTTTAGGATAGAAAATGTTAAATAAGAGCTACTTAATTTAAAAGTTTTTTTATTTAAAAAGAATACCTAACATAAGCATTTGGAGTTAATTCTAGAGAATAGATAGTTACTTTTTCAATAGAATTTGTATTCTGATTAATTCTAAAATACTGATTAAGAATGTTCTTAGTGTTAAAAGCATTTTGTATAGAAACTCCTATTTGTAATTTATATAAATCTTTAAAAGAAAAGGTATAACCAGCAGATATGTTAGTTTGAAAATAATTGGGTAATCTATCTGAATTAGGATTATTATAAACAATCGAGTTGTCTTCAATGGAATTATTTAAAGGTAAAGTTGTAGGTCTTCCAGTAAACCATTTACTTCCAAGTGCAATTTTTAAAGGATTAAAATTATAAATAATTCCTAGTCCTATATTGTGTTGAATATCAAAATTATTTGGAAATTTTTTGGGTACAAAAAAGTCAAATGTATAATTGTTTTTTGAGATAGTATAACTAATCCAAGAAGTGAAATTTTTTATCTGTTTTTGAACTAATAGTTCAGAACCAATAGTAGTATATTCACCAATGATTTTTTCAAATTCCAATTGGTTTTGAAAACCTTGACTTTTAGAGGTAATTCCTTCTACTTTTTTGTAAAAATTATCCATAGAAAATAACCAATTTCTTTTTTTAAAAGTAATGCCTAATGCAATTTGATTACTGCTAACAATAGGAATATCTTCATTGTTTACCAAAATCCATCTTCTTTTTTCAACACCTAAAAAGTCTTGTTGTAAATCTATGATTTGTGAACTGGTTTGGTTTTTTTTTTCTGCTAAAAGTTGAGTCGAAAAGAAGTTAGATAATTGATAATTAATTCGTAGTCTAGGTTCAAAAATAAAAGTGTTAAATTGAGAAATATAATTGTGTCTAATTCCAAAAGACGAATTGAATTTCTGATTGTTTGAAAGATATTCAATTTCAGTTATTAAAGCATGATTGTGTAAAACCTCTTTTGTTTTTCTAGAAAATGAAGGAGTATTAACTTTATCAAAATTTTGGATGCCAATTTCATTAAATTGATAACCATTTTTAAATGTAAATTGAGCATTCAATATATGGCTATTTTCCATTCTAATTCCAGTATCTAAAATAGCGTTTTCTTGTGTAAATATTTGATTACCAATTATTGATTCGTTTTTAGAGTCTATTTTGTAAAAAGAACCATATAAAATTAGTTTAGAAGTGTTTTTTGAATTCCAATCGGTTTTAAAAATAAGACTACCACCTAAAGATTTTTGCCCTAGAGTACTATTTTTTACTATTGTATTATTGTTTTCTTCTTTACTCTGATTTAAATCTAACTGGTTAGAAATGGTTATAAAATTTACTTGAAGGTTGCTTTTTTCTTTTATTTTCTGATTAAATTGTAAGGTAGCATCATAGAAATAGAAATTTTCATTGGTATTAAATGCAATGTTTTGATTGTCTGAAAAATTAGTAACAATAGTATTTTGAAAAATTCGCTGAAAATAATTGGTATAAGTTGGGGAACGAAAAAAATCGGTATATGATCTTCTTCCACTTATAGCTAAAGACGATTTGTTTGAAATGGTAAAATGAGTGTTGAAGTCAATATTTAATAGGTTTAACCCAATTGAACTACGTTTTTCAGTAGTACTATCAGCAGAAATGGTAACAGTGCTTGAAACACTTTCTCCATAAAAAGCAGATGTACCATTTTTTATGATATTAATTTTATTGGGAAGATTTGGATTTAAAACAGAAATTAAACCATAAAAATGACCCGTTTGAAAGAGCCTAATATCATTATAAATAAATAAATTTTGATCATGTGAACCGCCTCTTGTATTAATATTTGAAACAGTTTCATCTATACTTGAAATTCCAGGTAATTGTTTCATGGTTTGAAATACATCAGGTTCAGTTAAACCAGGAAGAATTGAAAATTTTTTTGGTTGAATTTCAAAAGAACCATCTATTTTTTTACTAATACCTTTGGTTAAATAAACTTCGGCTATAACTTCGTTTAATTGACTAGAATTTGGATTTAAAACAAGTTCAATGCAATCATTTTCTTTAAACTTATTAGTTTCTAAAACTGTTTTTTTATAGCCTAAATGACTTATTTCTATGGAATAAGATGAATTATAGGGTAACTCAAAATATCCTTTTTCATCCGAAACAGTAAAAATAGTTGTACTGATGTAATTTATTGAAGCATTTTCTATTTTTTCATTGGTTTGACTATCAATTAAATAACCGCAAAGTACCTTTTTTTGTTTTTGATCTAAAACAATTGAAATGTAATTTTCTGTAATAAAATAGAATTTTAAATGGGTTGTTTTTGAGATGTAGTCTAATTTTTCTTTAAGATTTAAATTTGGATTAGGTGGAATAATTTTAAAAACAGCAATTTCATTTTCTAAATAATTAAAAACAATATTCTCTTTCTCTGAAATTGAGATTAAAATAGTTTTTAATTCAATAGTATTGCCCTTGTCTTGAGCAGTAGCTTGCAAAACAAGGGCAATGAAAAACAAACATGAAAAACATAGTTTAAATCTCATCCATTTTTTTCAATTCATATTGAAAATTAGAAACTTTTTTTGTTTGTAATTGGAAGGTTGTGGCTATAATCTGTAACGCAACTTCTATGTTATTATTGGGTATTTCTCCAGTAAATAATTGATTTGTAGATTCTAAATCACACTTTATGGAGATATTGTATTGACGTTCAATTTCTTCCAGTATGTTTTTTAATTGTTCTTGATCAAATACTATTTCATTGTTTAACCAGCTAGGCATAGTTTCAGCTGTTTTCTTTTGAATTATAAGGTCATTGTTTTCAAAAGAAACTTTATCACTTTGTTTTAAGATAATGGTTTTGTCATTATAATCTACTTTTACTTTTCCTTCAAAACAAATAACATCAAAGCGATTATTTCTTGCTTTTACATTAAATTTAGTTCCTAAAACAGTTACTTTACCTAAATTAGTGTTTACTTCAAACTTTTTTCCTTTGGCTACTTTAAAATAAGCTTCACCAGTAAGATGTAATGTTCTATTATTTTCCCAGTTCTTTTCTTTATATTTAAGTTCTGAATCTGAATTCAAGGTAATTTTAGAATTATCAGGAAGAACAAATGTAGATTTATGTCCTTTCTCAACAAATTCTACAACACTATTGTTTTCTTGATAAAACATATAAACACCTAATGAAATAAGAATTAATGCCACAATTCTAAAAAACCAATTTTGAGCTATTTGGATTACTTTAGTAGAATCATTTTTTCTTAATTTTATTTTATTAAGCAAATCATCTTCATCAAATTCTTTTGTTTTTAATTGAGCTGAATACTCCTTAATATTTTTATATATAGAATAATCTTGACTTTTTTTAAAATCATTTATTTCTTCCGTGGTTAATTCATTATTAATCCATTTGGCAAGCATATATTTTTCTTCCATTAATGTTGCTTTTTAATAATAAACAAGTTAAATCATTTTTACCCTACTTAAAATTGGTTATCTCTTTTTTAATTTCTATTAAAGCTAAGTGAATTCTTTTTTCGACAGCTTTAACACTTATGTTCAATTCTTCAGCAATTTCTGAATATTTTTTACCATCTATTCTATGCATTAAAAAAGCAATTCGTTGCGTTTCATTAATAGTATTAATTGCCTTTAATAATTTTTCTTTAAATTGTTTCTGTTCTAATATGTGCTCAGGATTTTCATTATTCCTGTCATCTAATTTATTGTTTTTTGAATATTCTAATATTACTTTTTGGTGAGAGATTACATTTAAAGAAGCATTATTCGCAACAGTATAAAGATAAGACTTTGCTTTTTCTATTGGAATATCTTTACAATTTTGCCACAATTTCACAAAAGCTTCTTGTGTAATGTCTTCTGCTTGCTCCTCATTGCCAAATTTATACAAAAGGTAATTACGCAACGATTTTACATTTGATTTAAAAAAAGCAGTAAAAAATCGTTCTTCACAAATGTTATTTTTGTTTTCCATTAAAAAATATATAAAAACAGGTAGGGTAAAATGTAATGCAACTGTTTAATATAGATAAACAAATTTATGAAAATAAACTCAATAATTTGAAATTTATATTATAAGCATGCTAACAAACAAAAAATCATTTGAAGAGAAAAAAATAAATTATTTTATTATTCAAACAACTATATGGTGTTTAATTTTGTTACTCGCTTTTAATTTGTTTACATTGTAATGGAATAAAATATTGAGATTTGAAAGTATTTATAATTTATGAAAACATTAAATAGTATAGTATTAATCGCTTTATTATTCTTTACCCTTTCTTGTCAAAAGGAAAAAATTGAGATTAGTGAAGAAACAAATAACAGTTTAAGAGCAAATGCCCCTTTATATGAAATAATGGCTAGAGTAGCTCAAAACCCTACATCTCAGGATAATGTTTTGGATAATTCAAGTTGTTTTATGGTGCAACTTCCTGTGGATGTTATTGTTAATGGTCAACAAATCACAGTTAGTAATGCCTCTGATTATCAAACTGTTCAAAATGCAATAGACGCTTTTTCAGGTGATGATGATATTGTGAATTTTATATTCCCAATAGTCATTCAATTTCAAAATTTTGAATTGCAAACAATTAATAATGTAGATGAACTAGATGAAGTGTTAGATGATTGTGATGAAGATGATGATTTTAATGAAATAGATTGTATTTCTATAAATTATCCTATTGTAATAAATACTTATGATAGTAATAATCAAATAGCAAGTGCTACTACAATTCAAAATAATATTGATTTATATGATTTCTTTGAAACTATAGAAGGTAATATTTATGTTTCAATTAGTTATCCCATTTCAATAGTTAATTCCAACGGACAGAATGTTGTAATTAATTCTAATGGACAATTAGAAAATGCAATTGAAAACGCTATAGAAGAATGTGGTAATAATTCAAGTAATGGTATTACATTAGAATCTGTTATAACTGATGGTACTTGGTATGTATCCTATTTTTTTAAAAATAATATAGATATTACTGCTGATTTTAATGGTTATAATTTAACTTTTAATGTTAATGGTACTACTGAAGTTACTGGAAATGGAAACCTTATTACTGGAAATTGGGAAATAAATTCCAACTCAAGTGAGAGAAAATTAGAATTAGAATTTGATGATAATGCTTTAGTTAGATTACAAGAAAAATGGAAAGTAGTAGAATATTCCACTACTTTGGTTAAGTTAAGATTGGTAGGAGAAGGTAATGGAGGAAATAATTACTTATACCTATCTAAGAATTAAAATTTGGTTTTTTATTAGTTTTTGCCCCAAGTTAAAACCAGTCTTTTAGACTGGTTTTTTTATTTGAAACAAGTTTCTTTTCTCACTTTGAAACTTTTACACTTTATACTATCTTTGCAACTTATTAAAATCAAATACTATTATGTTTAATAATTTAACTGATAAATTAGATAAAGCGTTTCATATATTAAAAGGACATGGTAAAATTACCGATGTTAATGTAGCAGATACTTTAAAAGAAGTAAGACGAGCACTTCTTGATGCCGATGTTAACTTTAAGATTGCTAAGGATTTTACTTCTAAAGTAAAAGAAAAAGCAATAGGTGAAAATGTATTAACAACACTTCAGCCAGGTCAGTTATTAGTTAAAATTGTTAAAGATGAATTAACTGAATTAATGGGTGGTGATGTAGCAGGAATTAATTTATCTGGAACACCTTCTGTAATATTAATGTCTGGTTTACAAGGTTCTGGTAAAACTACTTTTTCTGGTAAATTAGCCAATTTTTTAAAATCTAAAAAAGGAAAAAAACCATTATTAGTTGCTTGTGATATTTATCGTCCAGCTGCTATTAATCAGCTGCATGTTGTTGGAGATCAAATAGGAGTAGAAGTATATTCAGAACCTGAAAATAAAAATCCAGTTGAAATTGCTCAAAATGCAATTAAGCATGCTAAAGCAAATGGTTTTAATGTGGTTATTGTTGATACTGCTGGTCGTTTAGCAGTTGATGAAGAGATGATGACTGAAATTGCAAATGTTCACAAAGCAATTCAACCACAAGAAACCTTGTTTGTTGTAGATGCTATGACAGGTCAAGATGCAGTAAATACAGCAAAAGCTTTTAATGATAGATTAAATTTTGATGGAGTTATACTTACAAAATTAGATGGTGATACACGAGGAGGAGCTGCTATTTCAATTAAATCGGTTGTAAATAAACCTATTAAATTTATTGGTACAGGAGAAAAAATGGATGCCATTGATATATTCTATCCTTCTCGTATGGCTGATAGAATTTTAGGAATGGGTGATGTTGTTTCTTTGGTAGAAAGAGCTCAAGAACAGTATGATGAAGAAGAAGCAAGAAAATTACAAAAGAAAATTGCAAAAAATGAGTTTGGTTTTGACGATTTTTTGAGTCAAATTCAACAGATTAAGAAAATGGGAAGCATGAAAGATCTTGTTGGAATGATTCCAGGAGCTGGAAAAGCACTTAAAGATGTTGAAATTGAAGATGATGCCTTCAAACATATTGAAGCAATAATTCAATCTATGACACCTGCGGAAAGAAGTAAACCATCCCTTATAGATGTAAAACGTAAAACTAGAATTGCAAAAGGTGCAGGTAGAAAGATTGAAGAAGTAAACCAATTGATGAAGCAATTTGATCAAATGAGTAAGATGATGAAAATGATGCAAGGAGGAGGAGGCAAGAATCTTATGAAAATGATGGGTGGCATGAAAGGAATGAAATAATACAAAGACGCGAAATTTCGCGTCTTCTTTTTTTATATAATAACTACACTAACAACAACAGAATGAATTTATTAGATGGTAAAAAAGTTTCGGAAGAAATTAAAAATGAAATTGCTGCCGAAGTTGCAAGAATGAAAGAGAATAATGAGAAAGTGCCTCATTTAGCTGCTATAATAGTAGGTAATGATGGAGCAAGTTTGACTTATGTAGGTAGTAAAGTGAAATCTTGTGAACGTGTTGGTTTTGAATCAACTCTTGTAAAGATGCCAAGTACTACTTCTGAAACGGAACTTTTAAAGAAAATTAAAGAGTTAAATGAAGATGATAATATTGATGGATTTATAGTTCAATTACCATTACCAGAACAAATCGATACTCAAAAAATAATTATGACTATTGATCCAAGTAAGGACGTAGACGGTTTTCATCCTGAGAATTTTGGGAAAATGGCTTTAGATATGACCACTTTTATTCCAGCTACTCCTTTTGGTATTCTAGAATTGTTAGAAAGATATAATGTAGAAACAAAAGGCAAACATACTGTAGTAATTGGTAGAAGTCATATTGTAGGAAGGCCAATGAGCATTTTAATGGGAAGAAAAGGATTTCCTGGAAATTCAACGGTTACTTTAACACATAGTCACACTAAAAATATCAACCAGATAACAAGTCAGGCAGATATTATTATTACAGCATTAGGTGTTCCAAATTATTTAAAAGCAGAAATGATTAAGGATGACGCTGTAATTATCGATGTAGGTATAACTCGTGTTCCTGATGACTCAGAAAAAGGGTATAAAATTACGGGTGATGTAGATTTTGAAAATGTTTCTAAAAAAGCTTCATTTATAACACCAGTTCCAGGAGGTGTTGGACCAATGACAATTGCTATGTTGTTGAAAAATACTTTATTAGCGAGAGAACAAAAACGAAATAAATAATTTCTTTTAATAAAAAAAGTTGCGAAGGCAACTTTTTTTATTTTTGAATATTCTGATACTTATTTTTGAAATAAAAAACCATAAATGCAATTCCTAGAAGCGCTAACCAAATTAATTTTGAATTAATTGGCGCTGCTGGTGGATCATCATCTGCTGGTGGATCTTCTTGAGCAAAAGTAACAAAGCTAAATAAGCTCACAAATAATGTGAGGTAAAAAATTACTAATTTAGATTTCATTTTATTCTAGGTTAATTGGGTTAGCAGTATTTGATTTAGAATAAATACGTTACAATGATATTAAAAAATCATGAAATACGAAAATCTGATGTAAAAAATAATTCCACACTAGGATATTTTTGTTGTGTCATTTGTATTGAAAATTCACTATCTGCTAAAAATACCAATTGGCCATATTTATCATGACCTAGAAATTTTTGTTTTACTCTTCTAAATTCGGCAAATTCCTCATTTTTAGGATCTTTTGGTTTTACCCAACATGCTTTGTGAGCAGGAAAATTTTCATAGTTGCATTTAGCACCATACTCATGTTCTAAACGATATTGAATTACTTCATATTGAAGAGCACCAACAGTTCCAATTACTTTTCTTCCATTCATTTCTAGAGTGAATAGTTGCGCTACACCTTCGTCCATTAATTGGTCAATTCCTTTTTCTAATTGTTTTGACTTTAAAGGATCTGCATTATTGATGTATCTAAAATGCTCTGGAGAAAAACTAGGAATACCTTTAAAATTCATTTTTTCCCCTTCAGTTAAAGTATCTCCAATTTTAAAATTACCTGTATCATGAAGTCCAACAATATCACCAGCATAAGAGATGTCTACAATTTCTTTCTTTTCAGCAAAAAAAGCATTAGGACTAGAAAATTTAATGTTTTTTCCATGTCTTACATGTAAATAGGGTTTATTTTTTTCAAAAGTACCAGATACAATTTTAATAAAGGCAAGTCTATCTCTGTGTTTAGGATCCATGTTGGCATGAATTTTAAAAACAAAACCACTAAATTTTTCTTCATCAGGTTCGACTAATCGTGTGTCAGATTCTTTAGCTCTTGGTGTTGGAGCTATTTCTATAAAACAATCTAATAATTCTCTAACTCCAAAATTATTTAATGCCGAACCAAAAAAAACAGGTTGTAATTCACCATTTAGATACTCAGATTCACTAAAACTTGGATAAACTTCATTTATAAGTTCTAGTTCTTCTCTTAATTTTTGAGCTGGTTTTTCTCCAATTATTTTTTCTAATTCTTTGCTATCTATGTCAGAAAAAGCAATTGTTTCTTCTATATTTTTTCGACTATCTCCTTCAAATAGATTGATGTTTTTCTCCCAAATATTGTAAATTCCTTGAAAATCATAACCCATTCCTATGGGATAACTTAGAGGAGTAACTCTAAGTTTTAGCTTTTGCTCTACTTCATCCATTAAATCAAAAGCATCTTTACCTTCACGATCTAATTTGTTAATAAAAACAATCATAGGAATATTTCGCATTCTACAAACTTCCACTAGTTTTTCAGTTTGTTCCTCAACACCTTTTGCTACATCAATTACAACAATTACACTATCAACTGCTGTTAGTGTTCTAAAAGTGTCTTCTGCAAAGTCTTTATGACCTGGTGTGTCTAGAATGTTTATTTTTTTATTTTTATAATTAAAAGCGAGTACAGAAGTAGCTACAGATATTCCTCTTTGACGTTCTATTTCCATAAAATCAGAAGTAGCTCCTTTTTTTATTTTATTACTTTTTACGGCACCAGCTTCTTGAATAGCACCACCAAATAATAATAATTTTTCAGTTAAAGTAGTCTTACCTGCATCAGGATGTGATATAATTCCAAATGTACGTCTTCTTTTTATTTCGTCTTTAAAACCCATGTGTAATAATTTGGTGCAAAAATAGTACTAAAAAATCACATTATAATATAGGATTAATTTATTATTTTAGCATTTATAAATTTCCATCTAATGAGTTATAAAATTTTAATTGTTGATGACCACTTAGTTATTAAGGCTGGTGTTTCAATTATTTTAAATGGAGAATTTGATAATTTAGATATTCAATACAGTTCAACTTTTAGTGAAACTTTGGAAAAAGTTAAGTTGTTTAATTATGATTTAATCATTTTAGATATTAATATTCCTGGTGGAAAAAATATTGAAATGATTTCAGAAATTAGAGCTATTCTTCATGAAGTAAAAATACTTATGTTTTCTGCGCATGAAGAAGAATTTTATGCATTAAGATATATTTATGCTGGTGCAGATGGTTTTTTAAATAAACTGAGTAGTGAAGAAAGAATAGTTGAAGCGGTTAAATCAATTATGGATTATGGGAAATATTTGACTGATGATTTAATGGATCAATTAAATGATAGTAAATTTAATAAAGAACTTTTAAATCCGTTTGATAAACTTTCTAAACGAGAAATTGAAATTGTAAATTTATTGGTTAGTGGAGATGGTAATCTTGAAATTTCAAATAGTTTAGGAATACAAATGTCTACGGTGAGTACTTATAAAAATAGAATCTTCGAAAAATTGAAAATCAATAATTTGGTTGAATTAATAGAAAAGTATCAAATATATAATTAATTGGTATCTAAAATTAGAGTTATTTTTGTGCCTTCATTTTCTTTCGAATAAATTTTTAATTCCCCTTTTAATAAGCGTAAAAGTTCTAAAACCAAATGAAGACCAAGACCATAATTTTGTATGGCAAGTTTATCTGTTTCAAAGTTTTTTTGAAGATTTAAATAATAATCTTTAATTTCTTTAGGCATGCCTGAGCCTGTATCTTCTATACTAATGTAAATTTTGTCTGTTGTAATATTAGTTTCAATTGCTATTGTGCCACTAATTGTGTTTTTTATAGCGTTATCTAATAAATTATGAACGATAATTCCAATTACTTTTTCATTTAAGTTTATCTGAGTAGGAGCAAAGTTTTTATAAGTTATTGTTACTGCATTTGCTTCAGCCATATTCTTAAATAAATTAATTTTTTCGAGAATTATAATATCAATATTTTCTTTTCTTAATTTATTAATATCATTATGTTCCATAAAAATTTTAGAATAATCGACTAAATTTTCTACAAAACGGTACAATTGATTGGCTGAATCATGTACTATTTTTGCATTGTCTTTAATGGTTTCATTTTCCGAAAACAATAATTTGTCATTCAAGTGTTTTGCAGTAATTGATAGAAATTTTAATGGACTTTTAATATCATGACTAATAGTTCCAATTAGTTTTTTTTGTTGAATTATTTCCTGAGTTAAACTATTTTTAGTGATTTTCAATGTATCAATAGTTTTAATTAAAGTGCTTGTTCGTTCATGGACAATTTGTTCAAGTTCTTCGTTTTTCTTTTGAATGTAATAGTATCTTAGTCGAATACCGTATACAAATATCCCTATAATTAGTAAGTAAACAATTATTTTAAACCAAAGGGTTTCATAATATAAAAATGGCACACAAATAATAATTTTTTTAGTTTGATATTTTGAAGAAAAATCCCCTAATTTTCTAATAAATAAGGTATGTTGTCCAGGAGGTAAATGGGTAAAACTAATTGTTTTTTCGTTTAAAATATTTACCCATTTGCTATCTTCTTCAAGCTGAAGTCTAGCTTCAAAATGAATGTTGTTTTTATTACCAAAATAAGGAAAATCTATTTTTATATTTAAACGATTGTTCTCTCTATCTGTAAATAAAGTATCGTTGAAATAAATTGTTTTGTTTTCAGTTTCAACTTCATTAATAAAAAAATCACCTGAGGGTAATATTTTGTTTACCTTTTCAGGATGAAAAACAACTAACCCATTTAAACTTGGATAAACATAATAACCATTATCAAGTTTAACATTGCAAGGTTGACATCCACCGTTAAATTCATTGGTTAAAAAGCCATTTTCAGTATCATAATGATGATAATAAATAGGTGATTTGTCTTCAATATGTTTTAATAAACTTTTTTTATCAACTTCAATTAAACCTTTATTTGTACTAATCCAAAAATGCCCATTGTTATCTTCATTTATGCAATGTGCTGAAGTTAAAAACTGGTTGATGTCATATGGAAGTTTATAGAAGATGTCGTTTTGAAGTAAGCTAAAACCATTATTATAGGTGCAAACCCATACTTTTTGGTCTTTACAAATAAAAATACTTCTCACCTCATTTTTGCCAGTTGGTATTCTTTTAATCTTATTTTTAGTTTCATCATAAGTAATAATTGTTTTTTTTCCAACCATTAAAATGGAATGATTTTGTGTTTCTACAAAAAAACTTACTGGTTCTACAATATGTTTTAAAAAAACGGGAGTAATTTCTTTACTATTAGCATTAATTGTTGCTACAACAGCCAATTCATTTTCGTCATTTTTAAAACCAATCCAAATCTTATTTTTTGAATCACAAAAAATTCCAGAAACTTCTAAATTAAAATTAATTATATCATGTGATTTGTAGTTTGTTATTTTATTTAATCGAATTAGCTTGTTCTTGTTCTGAATCCAAATGTTTTTTTGATGGTCAATTGTAATTCCATATAGAGAACCCGAGGTATTTAATTTTAAATCTCTTATGATTTTATCTTTGTTATAAAATTCTCCTTTTGCAGTAACAAATTCATTTTGAGATATTGGGATAGCTCCATAATAAACGTTGTTAATATTATTTTTATTTGTTAATATTTTAAATTTATTAAGCGTAAATATGGCTAAGCCTTTATTATCTGTTCCAATGAATAATTTATTGTTTTTTAAGTCATAGTATGCGCAACGAATAATGTAATCTCTATTGTTATTTTGTTTATGCAAAGTCGTTAAATAGAGTTTTTTAGTTGTTTTCTTTAGTAATAATGTTTCTTTAGGAGTACAAATAAAATATTGTTGAGATAAATGATTATAAATTATTTTTGAATTTGCAGGAATGTTTATCTTATTCAAAGTTTGAAATTTATCTTTATATAAAGAGTAAGTTCCATTAGATTCCATACAAATTAAATCGTTTTCAATTAGGAAATAATCATTAGTTGGACTGTATTTATGCCCAACTTCTGTTGTTGTGTTACTTTTTTTATCAAAAAATGATATTTTATTCATTTTTATTAAATAATAATTTCCTTTTGAATCATAAATTTTAGTGTCAAGTAAACCAAGATTTGTTCTGTAATTATAATCTAGATAAAATCTTTTGTTTTCATATTCTAATGCCATTTTCTCAGGAGCTACTTTTTTAAGTTTAGTTGCTTTCCTCTTTGTTATAAAAATATTGTCTGAATAGCCTTCAGTAAAAGACCTTAAGGAATCTTGTTGAATATTCCCACTAAGATATAGAAACCTGTTTGAAGTAGTATTAGTGTTTGAACTATTATAAACCTTAAATTTTTCACCATCAAATCGTACTAATCCATTTTCAGTAGTCATCCAAATAAAACCATATTTATCAGGAGAAATACTCTTAACAGAATTTTGAGGCAAATGTTTTGTATCAGCAGAATACCATTCTTCATGAAAATTCTGTTGAGAATATCCAAATTGAAGTAAGAGTAATATGAGATAAAATCTGTTCAATAGCTTTTTATGTTAATTAATTCCGATGAAATATAAAATATAATCGATTAAGTGCGGTGTAGTATTTATTCTACAGAAGAAAGCCTACCAAGAATGCAAATATCTTAAAAATATCTTAATAGTTTTGCTCAAAATTTGTGTATTGTTTAATAAGAATATAATACACTTTTATAAATGCTATTAAGTAAATATATAATAATGAGGAGATCATTATTAATTGATTTTTTAAGAGAAAATCAGAAAACAGGTATTTCTACCTGTTTTTAATCAAATGGCATGTTTTATTTTTGCAGGCAGTTTTTAACGTTATTTACTATAAAGGTGTAATAAGTGTTAATATTTTTTTTGTATGATAATTAAATAAATATATGATAAGGATGAAATTATTACGATTTGATTTTTTTAGTTTAAAAAAAGTAGCAACAGGGTATTTGTTAAAAATATCTGTTTTCTTACTTCTTTTCTTTAGTCAGTTTATCTCTTCTCAAAATATTTCAGGAGTGATAAACAATTATACGGCAGTAACAAATATTAATAATCCAGCATGTTTGCCTTGTGATGCAAATTGTATTCACACAATCACAGTAGTTGATGCATCTGCATTTGCTGTTGGTGATAAAGCTTTAATTATTCAAATGAAAGGAGCTACAATTTCAACTGCAAATAATGCTACTGGAGGTTCAGTTACAGCAATAAATGAAGCAGGAAATTATGAGTTTTTTGAAGTGGGTTCAATTGCAGGAAATGTGATTACTCCAAAATATGCTTTGATAAGAAACTATAATATTGCAGGGAAATTACAAGTGTTAAGAATCCCAGATTTAAATGATGCAAATATTAATGCAACACTAACAGCTGCACCTTGGGATGATGTAACAGGTACAGGTGGAGTTTTAGCCTTATCAGCAAATACATTAACTTTTAATGCAGATATTGATGTACAAGGTTTAGGTTTCACAGGAGTTGGTATGCCTTTTAATGGTACACCAGATAATTGTACAATAAACCCAAGTACTCAAATGGTTTTAGCTAATACTAATAACAGTTCATTTACTAGAGGTGAAGGGATTGCACTTTTTGATGCATTAACCGATAGAGGTCGTGCTCCTCGAGCAAATGGAGGTGGTTCTGGTGTTTCTGGTGACTCTGGTGGTGGTGGAGGCTCAAATTTTGGAGCAGGTGGAGAAGGAGGTAAGAGATGGTGCGATGTAAGTGGCTTAAATGCTGGTGGAGTGGGTGGTTTTTCAATGACGCCTTATTTAGCCTTAGATAAAGTATTTTTAGGTGGTGCAGGTGGTCCAGGTTTTGTGACTACAAATAACCCTTCTTCTGCTGCAAATGGTGGTGGAATTGTAATAATTTTTGCTAATGACATTATTGGAAATGGTTTCCGTATAAATGCCAATGGTCTTTCACCAGTTGCAGTAAACCCTGTTGGTGCCCCAGATGGTGGTGGTGGTGGTGGTGCCGGAGGTAGTGTAGTAATTAAATCTCCATCGTTTACAAGTAATTTGATTATTGATATAAATGGTGGTCAAGGGCAAGATTTAAATACAGCTTCACATCATGGACCTGGTGGTGGTGGTGGTGGTGGTGTTTTTTTATATTCTTTAGCCAGCTTACCAGCAAATGTTACTTTAAATGCAAATGGTGGAATTGGAGGGGTGCATTCAGATGCATTTAGAAATGATTCACAAGATGGTCAGTCAGGAGGAAGTATATCGTTATATACTCCAATCGAAAACCCTAATTATACTGGTAATAATGATAATGATGGTGTAAGTTTAGATTGTGATTTGGATGATGACAATGACGGAATATTGGACACAGATGAATATGCTGCAGGACTACCAGATCCTTTAGGAGATGATGATGGAGATGGAGTTCCAAATTATTTGGATCCAGATTTAACTGGTTTTGTAGATGATAATAATGATGGAATTAACGATAATTATGATACTGATTTAGATGGAACATTAAATCAATTTGATTTAGATTCAGACAATGATGGTTGTTCTGATGCTAATGAAGCATATAATTCAACAACAGCAGACAGTAATGGTGATGGAACTTATGGAGGAGTTATTGGTGCTAGTGAAGTTGATGCTAATGGTCAAGTTATTGGTGCTGCTTATTCAGTTCCTAATCCTAATACTTATATTGCAACAAGTGTTTCAGTAACTACTCAACCAACAAATCAATCTACTAATGTTGGGGGTAATGAAACATTTTCAGTAGTCGTTTCTGCTATAAATACTACAGCATTTGTTAATGGTACCCCAGATTATACCTTGCCAGTTCCTGCATCTGATGTTTCAGGAGGAACAGTTTATCAATGGCAAGAAGATTCTGGTTCAGGTTTTGGAAACATTACAGATGGAGGTATTTATAGTGGAGCTAATACAGCAACTTTAACGTTGACTGGAGTTACTGCTCCTATGAATGGATATAGTTATCAAGTGATTATAACTCATCCAAACAATATTTGTACTAATATAATATCTTCTACAGCTATATTAACTTTAATCGATGCAGTAGACGATACTACTCCAGCAGATTTATCAAGTGTAAATGGATTAACAGGAGGAATTGCAGGTGATGTTACAACAAACGATACCTTAAACGGAGTTGCAGTAGTTGACACAGAAATAACAATAAGTGTAATTGCAGATGGTGGATTAACAGGCGTAAGTATTGCACCTAATGGCGACATTAGTGTTCCAGCAGGCACACCAGCAGGCACTTACAATGTTACTTACCAAATCTGTGAGAACTTAAACCCAACCAATTGCGATACAGCAATCGCTACAATAGTAGTTGATGCAGCTGTAATCGATGCAGTAGATGACGACTTTAGTAGCACACCAGTTGCAGTAGGCGATTCTACACCAACAGTAGTTACTAATGACACTTTAAACGGTAATCCAGTAGTAATAGGCACTAATCCAGGAGAAGTAAGCCTAACCGGTATTACAGTTCCATCAGGCTTAACCTTAAATACAGACGGAACCATCACAGTAGACCCAAACACAGCCTCAGGCACTTACTCAGTAGTCTATGAGATTTGTGAAATAGGAGCTACACCAGCAAATTGCGATCAAGCTACCGCAACGGTAGTAGTATTGAATGTAATCGATGCAGTAGACGACGACTTTAGTAGCACACCAGTTGCAGTAGGCGATTCTACACCAACAGTAGTTACTAATGACACTTTAAACGGTAATCCAGTAGTAATAGGCACTAATCCAGGAGAAGTAAGCCTAACCGGTATTACAGTTCCATCAGGCTTAACCTTAAATACAGACGGAACCATCACAGTAGACCCAAACACAGCCTCAGGCACTTACTCAGTAGTATATGAGATTTGTGAAATAGGAGCTACACCAGCAAATTGCGATCAAGCTACCGCAACGGTAGTAGTATTGAATGTAATCGATGCAGTAGATGACGACTTTAGTGGAACTCCAGTTTCAGTAGGCGATTCTACACCAACAGTAGTTACTAACGATACTTTAAACGGTAATCCAGTAGTAATAGGAACCAATCCAGGAGAAGTAAGCCTAACTGGCATTACAGTTCCATCAGGATTAACCTTAAATACAGACGGAACCATAACAGTAGACCCAAACACAGCCTCAGGCACTTATTCAGTAGTCTATGAGATTTGTGAAATAGGAGCTACACCAGCAAATTGCGATCAAGCTACCGCAACAGTAGTAGTATTGAACGTAATTGATGCAGTAGACGACGACTTTAGTAGCACACCAGTTGCAGTAGGCGATTCTACACCAACAGTAGTTACTAACGATACTTTAAACGGTAATCCAGTAGTAATAGGCACTAATCCAGGAGAAGTAAGCCTAACCGGTATTACAGTTCCATCAGGATTAACCTTAAATACAGACGGAACCATCACAGTAGACCCAAACACAGCCTCAGGCACTTACTCAGTAGTATATGAGATTTGTGAAATAGGAGCTACACCAGCAAATTGCGATCAAGCTACCGCAACAGTAGTAGTATTGAACGTAATTGATGCAGTAGACGACGACTTTAGTAGCACACCAGTTGCAGTAGGCGATTCTACACCAACAGTAGTTACTAACGATACTTTAAACGGTAATCCAGTAGTAATAGGAACCAATCCAGGAGATGTAAGCCTAACTGGCATTACAGTTCCATCAGGATTAACCTTAAATACAGACGGAACCATAACAGTAGACCCAAACACAGCCTCAGGCACATACTCAGTAGTCTATGAGATTTGTGAAGTAGGAGCTTCACCAGCAAATTGTGATCAAGCTACTGCAACAGTAGTAGTATTGAACGTAATTGATGCAGTAGATGACGATTTTAGTAGCACACCAGTTGCAGTAGGCGATTCTACACCAACAGTAGTTACTAATGACACTTTAAACGGTAATCCAGTAGTAATAGGAACCAATCCAGGAGAAGTAAGCCTAACTGGCATTACAGTTCCATCAGGATTAACCTTAAATACAGACGGAACCATAACAGTAGACCCAAACACAGCCTCAGGCACTTATTCAGTAGTCTATGAGATTTGTGAAGTAGGAGCTGCACCAGCAAATTGTGATCAAGCTACTGCAACAGTAGTAGTATTGAACGTAATTGATGCAGTAGATGACGACTTTAGTAGCACACCAGTTGCAGTAGGCGATTCTACACCAACAGTAGTTACTAATGACACTTTAAACGGTAATCCAGTAGTAATAGGAATCAATCCAGGAGAAGTAAGCCTAACTGGCATTACAGTTCCATCAGGATTAACCTTAAATACAGACGGAACCATAACAGTAGACCCAAACACAGCCTCAGGCACTTATTCAGTAGTCTATGAGATTTGTGAAGTAGGAGCTGCACCAGCAAATTGTGATCAAGCTACTGCAACAGTAGTAGTATTGAACGTAATTGATGCAGTAGATGACGACTTTAGTAGCACACCAGTTGCAGTAGGCGATTCTACACCAACAGTAGTTACTAATGACACTTTAAACGGTAATCCAGTAGTAATAGGAACCAATCCAGGAGAAGTAAGCCTAACTGGCATTACAGTTCCATCAGGATTAACCTTAAATACAGACGGAACCATAACAGTAGACCCAAACACAGCCTCAGGCACTTATTCAGTAGTCTATGAGATTTGTGAAGTAGGAGCTTCACCAGCAAATTGTGATCAAGCTACTGCAACAGTAGTAGTATTGAACGTAATCGATGCAGTAGACGACGACTTTAGTAGCACACCAGTTGCAGTAGGCGATTCTACACCAACAGTAGTTACTAATGACACTTTAAACGGTAATCCAGTAGTAATAGGAACCAATCCAGGAGAAGTAAGCCTAACTGGCATTACAGTTCCATCAGGATTAACCTTAAATACAGACGGAACCATAACAGTAGACCCAAACACAGCCTCAGGCACTTATTCAGTAGTCTATGAGATTTGTGAAGTAGGAGCTGCACCAGCAAATTGTGATCAAGCTACCGCAACAGTAGTAGTATTGAATGTAATCGATGCAGTAGATGACGATTTTAGTAGCACACCAGTTGCAGTAGGCGATTCTACACCAACAGTAGTTACTAATGACACTTTAAACGGTAATCCAGTAGTAATAGGAACCAATCCAGGAGAAGTAAGCCTAACTGGCATTACAGTTCCATCAGGATTAACCTTAAATACAGACGGAACCATAACAGTAGACCCAAACACAGCCTCAGGCACTTATTCAGTAGTCTATGAGATTTGTGAAGTAGGAGCTGCACCAGCAAATTGTGATCAAGCTACTGCAACAGTAGTAGTATTGAACGTAATTGATGCAGTAGATGACGACTTTAGTAGCACACCAGTTGCAGTAGGCGATTCTACACCAACAGTAGTTACTAATGACACTTTAAACGGTAATCCAGTAGTAATAGGAATCAATCCAGGAGAAGTAAGCCTAACTGGCATTACAGTTCCATCAGGATTAACCTTAAATACAGACGGAACCATAACAGTAGACCCAAACACAGCCTCAGGCACTTATTCAGTAGTCTATGAGATTTGTGAAGTAGGAGCTGCACCAGCAAATTGTGATCAAGCTACTGCAACAGTAGTAGTATTGAACGTAATTGATGCAGTAGATGACGACTTTAGTAGCACACCAGTTGCAGTAGGCGATTCTACACCAACAGTAGTTACTAATGACACTTTAAACGGTAATCCAGTAGTAATAGGAACCAATCCAGGAGAAGTAAGCCTAACTGGCATTACAGTTCCATCAGGATTAACCTTAAATACAGACGGAACCATAACAGTAGACCCAAACACAGCCTCAGGCACTTATTCAGTAGTCTATGAGATTTGTGAAGTAGGAGCTTCACCAGCAAATTGTGATCAAGCTACTGCAACAGTAGTAGTATTGAACGTAATCGATGCAGTAGACGACGACTTTAGTAGCACACCAGTTGCAGTAGGCGATTCTACACCAACAGTAGTTACTAATGACACTTTAAACGGTAATCCAGTAGTAATAGGAACCAATCCAGGAGAAGTAAGCCTAACTGGCATTACAGTTCCATCAGGATTAACCTTAAATACAGACGGAACCATAACAGTAGACCCAAACACAGCCTCAGGCACTTATTCAGTAGTCTATGAGATTTGTGAAGTAGGAGCTTCACCAGCAAATTGTGATCAAGCTACTGCAACAGTAGTAGTATTGAACGTAATCGATGCAGTAGACGACGACTTTAGTAGCACACCAGTTGCAGTAGGCGATTCTACACCAACAGTAGTTACTAATGACACTTTAAACGGTAATCCAGTAGTAATAGGAACCAATCCAGGAGAAGTAAGCCTAACTGGCATTACAGTTCCATCAGGATTAACCTTAAATACAGACGGAACCATAACAGTAGACCCAAACACAGCCTCAGGCACTTATTCAGTAGTCTATGAGATTTGTGAAGTAGGAGCTTCACCAGCAAATTGTGATCAAGCTACTGCAACAGTAGTAGTATTGAACGTAATCGATGCAGTAGACGACGACTTTAGTAGCACACCAGTTGCAGTAGGCGATTCTACACCAACAGTAGTTACTAATGACACTTTAAACGGTAATCCAGTAGTAATAGGAACCAATCCAGGAGAAGTAAGCCTAACTGGCATTACAGTTCCATCAGGATTAACCTTAAATACAGACGGAACCATAACAGTAGACCCAAACACAGCCTCAGGCACTTATTCAGTAGTCTATGAGATTTGTGAAGTAGGAGCTTCACCAGCAAATTGTGATCAAGCTACTGCAACAGTAGTAGTATTGAACGTAATCGATGCAGTAGACGACGACTTTAGTAGCACACCAGTTGCAGTAGGCGATTCTACACCAACAGTAGTTACTAATGACACTTTAAACGGTAATCCAGTAGTAATAGGAACCAATCCAGGAGAAGTAAGCCTAACTGGCATTACAGTTCCATCAGGATTAACCTTAAATACAGACGGAACCATAACAGTAGACCCAAACACAGCCTCAGGCACTTATTCAGTAGTCTATGAGATTTGTGAAGTAGGAGCTGCACCAGCAAATTGTGATCAAGCTACCGCAACAGTAGTAGTATTGAATGTAATCGATGCAGTAGATGACGGTCCAACAACAATCACTGTTCTAACAACAGGTCCTATTTCTGGTGGTTCGGTTTTAGGAAATGATACTTTAAATGGTACTCCGGTAACAATAGCTAATACAGATGTTACACCAACTACAGATGGTCCTTTGAGTATTGATGTGGATGGAAATGTAACAATCGCGCCAAATACTCTTGCAGGAACATATACGATAACCTATCAAATTTGTGAAACGGGAGCCACTCCTGATAATTGTGATACAGCAACAGCTACATATATTATAATTACAGATACGGACGGAGATGGAGTTACAGATGTAGACGAGATTGCTGACGGAACAGATCCAGATGATTTTTGTGATTTTGTTGCAGAAAATGTAACATTACCTCAGTCTCAAGAATTTTTAGATGCAGATTGTGATAATGATGGAATTTCTAATGAAGATGAATATGGACCAGATCCTAATGACCCACTTGATAGTGATGGAGATGGTGAGTATGATTTCTTAGATGATAATAATCATACGCCATCTGAAGATGATTTAGAAATATATAATTTGGTAACTCCTAATGGAGATAATGACAATGATGTTTTTGTAATAAGAAACATAGAGTTATTTCCAAATAATACAGTTGAGATTTACAATCGTTGGGGAGTATTAGTTTATGAAGCAACGGGATATGGTCAAAACGGTAAATATTTTAGAGGAGTTTCTGAAGGAAGAGTTACAATAAGTCAATCATCTGAATTACCAGTAGGAACTTATTTTTACATCGTAAAATATGTGAAAGATAACGGAGAAGGAAAAGAACGTTCAGGATACTTATATATTAATAGATAAAAACCTAATAGGGGTGAAAACCCCTGTTAGTAATTATAAAAAGTGAAAAAAATGAAAAAAAGAATATTATTTATAGCTTTTATTTTAGCGAGTATTATGTCATACTCACAACAAGATTCACAGTTCACTCAATATATGTATAACACTGTTAATATAAATCCTGCATATGCTGGTTCAAGAGGTGTTTTAAGTATATTTGGTTTACATAGAAATCAATGGGTAGGTTTAGATGGTGCTCCAGTAACCAATACATTTTCTTTAAATACTCCAATTTCTAAATCAAAAATGGGTTTAGGATTATCCTTTATTAATGATAGAATTGGTCCATCTGATGAAAATACAATTTCAGTAGATGTATCTTATTCTGTTCCTACTTCTGAGAATTTTAAATTATCTTTTGGAGTTAAAGGAACTGCTAATTTGTTGAATATCGATTTTACTAAGTTAAGTCAATATGATCCAGGAGATGTTTTAGGAACAACTAATATAGATAATAAATTCTCACCAAATATAGGTGCTGGAGTTTATTATCATTCAGATAGAAGTTATATTGGTTTTTCTGTTCCTAATTTTTTAGAAACCGAACATTTCAATAAAGAGAATTCTACTGCTTCGATAGCTTCTGAAAGAATGCATTATCATTTAATTGCAGGTCATGTTTTTGATTTAACCGGAAATATAAAGTTAAAACCAGCAGTTCTAGGAAAACTAGTTCAAGGTGCTCCACTACAAGTTGATATTTCAGCCAATTTTTTATTCAATGAGAAGTTCACATTTGGAGCAGCCTACAGATGGAGTGCTGCTGTAAGTGGAATGGTTGGTTTTCAAGTTTCAGATTCTTGGATGATTGGTTATGCTTATGATATGGAAACAACAAAATTAGCTAAATATAACTCGGGTTCTCATGAGATATTCTTGAGATATGAATTGTTTAAAAATTACGATAAAGTGGTATCACCTAGATTCTTCTAATAAATTGATGATTATGAAATCGCTATCAAAAATGTCTTTGTGTATGTTAATACAAATGATAAATAAGGTGATACCATATGTTACCTATAAAAAATAAAATCTAAACACATGAAATTTAAATACATATTATTCACATGCCTATTTAGCTTTTTATCACTTTCTGCACAAAAAGCAAAACTTGAATCGGCTGACAATAAATATAAAGCTTTAGCTTATATTGATGCTATTAAGATTTATGAAAAAGTTGCTGAAAATGGATATGAATCAGCAGAATTATTTCAAAAATTAGGAAATTCCTATTATTTTAATGCTCAATTAGAAGAAGCTGGAAAATGGTACGAAAAACTTTTTGCTTTAAACCAAGATATTGATGCTGAGTATTATTATAGATACGCACAGTGTTTAAAAGCAAAAGAAGACTATACAAAAGCAAATGAATATTTAAGTAAGTTCACTCAAAAAACTTCCTCAGATGATAATCGTTCTAAACTGTATAGAGAAAATATAAATTATTTATCTGATATAAAAAAAATATCAAATAGATATACCATAGAAAATGCGGGAATAAATTCTGAATATTCTGACTACGGAGCAGCTATCTATAACGAACAATTAGTTTTTGCTTCGGCAAGAGACACAGGTAGTGTTTCTACTATTAGAAGTAAATGGACGAATCAATCTTTTACTAATTTATATACTTCAAAAATAAATACAGATGGAACTTTAGACGCTCCTGAACCCTTATCAAGAAAGGTTAATTCTAAGTTTAATGAATCAACTCCTGTTTTTACTAAAGATGGTAAAACGATGTATTTTACAAGGAACAACTATATTAATGGTAAGAAAAGAACAGATAGTGAAAAAACCATACTTTTAAAATTATACAAAGCAACTTTTGATGGTATAAATTGGAAAGATGTTGAAGAACTACCTTTTAATAGTAATGAATATAGTGTGGCTCACCCAGCATTAAGTCCAGATAATAAAACATTATATTTTGCTTCAAATATGCCAGAAACAAAAGGACAATCAGATATTTTTAAGGTTGCTATTAATGATGACGGTACTTATGGAAAACCTGAAAATTTAGGATTAAAAGTGAATACAGAAGCCAGAGAAACTTTTCCTTTTGTATCTAGCGACAATGTTTTATATTTTGCATCAGATGGTCAATTAGGGCTTGGTGGTTTAGATGTTTTTGCTGTTAAATTATATGAAGATGGATCAATTTCTAAAGTAGTAAATTTAGGTTCACCTTTAAATGGACCTCATGATGATTTTGCATTTTTAATAGATTCAAATTCAAAATTAGGGTTCTTTTCTTCTAATCGTAATGAAGGTAATGGGTATGACGATATTTACAAACTAAAAGAATTAAAACCTATAGAGTTTGAATGTAAACAAGTAATTGTAGGTCTTATAACTGACGCTGAAACTGGTGAAATTGTAAAAAATGCAAGTATTACTTTATTAGATAGTGAAATGAATAGTGTTTCTGAAGTGATGGTTGATGAAGAGGGTAAATATCGTTTCGAAAATTTAGAGTGTGGTAAAGTTTATTATGTAAGAGGTGCTTTACCAAAATATGAAACCGTAGAAAGATCTGTTAAAACAGATAAAATTTCTGGGGAAACTGAAGTGAGTTTACAAATAACTAAAAAACTTAAAACAGTTGGAATTGGAACCGATTTAGCTAAAACATTTGATATAAAAATAATTTATTTCGATTTAGATAAGTCTAATATTCGTAAAGATGCAGCAGTAGATTTAGCAAAAATTGTAGAAGTAATGAAACAAAACCCTACTATGAAGGTAGATATTCGTTCTCATACAGATAGCCGTCAAACAAACATGTATAATGATAAATTATCCGAAAGAAGAGCACAATCTACTATGAAATGGATGATTAAAAATGGTATTGATGCAAACCGTCTTACAGCTAAAGGATATGGAGAAAATCAATTAGTCAATAAGTGCGCTGATGGTGTTGAATGTTCAGAAGAAGAGCACCAAGCAAACAGACGTAGTGAATTTATTATTACTGCTTTATAACCATAATTTTTTACTCTAAAAAGCATCAAGAAATTGATGCTTTTTTTATTTATTTAAAATTTTTGTTAATAGCCCAACATATAGTTGCAATATAAGTTTGAATTATTATTTTTGTGGGTTGGAAATAAAAAAAACTAAAAATCTTATGAGAAACATTGCATTTATTTTAATTTGCTTTTATTCTTCATTCTTTTTATCTGCACAAGAAAAAGAAACATTGTTCACAATAGATGACCAACCTTTTTACACAGATGAGTTTGTAAGAGTCTATAATAAAAATTTAGATTTAGTAAAAGATGACTCTCAAAAAGATTTGGATAAATACTTAGAACTTTTTTTAGGATATAAATTAAAAGTTCAAAAAGCAAATAAATTAGGTTTGCAAAACGAAGCTAAATATCAAAATGAATTAAACTCTTATAGAACACAATTAGCAAAAAACTATTTGAATGATTCTAAAGTAACTAATTCATTAATTGAAGAAGCTTATGAAAGAACAAAAAACGAAGTAAGAGCTTCTCATATTTTAGTACTTGTAGATGAAAGTGCATCTCCAGCAGACACTTTAAAAGCTTACAACAACATAATGAATTTAAAAGCACGAGCAGAAGGAAGCGAAGGTTTTGATGCTGTGGCAGCTAAATATTCAGAAGACCCTTCAGCAAAAGATAACAAAGGAGATTTAGGTTATTTTTCAGCCTTTAAAATGGTTTATCCTTTTGAAAATGCAGCTTATAAAACTCCAGTGGGTACTATTTCTAATCCATTTAGAACTCGTTTTGGGTATCATATTATAAAAGTAACCGATAAAAGAGAAAATAGAGGTGAAATTACAGCAGCTCATATTATGATTTTAAAACCCAATAATAAAGAGACTACTGCAGAACTTGAACTTAAAGCAAAACAAACCATTCAAGATATTTATAAAAAAATCCAACAAGGAGAAAGCTTTGAAACACTAGCAAAACAATTTTCAGAAGATAAATCGAGTGCTGTAAATGGGGGCGTTTTGCAACGTTTTGGAGTAGGACAATTAACTTCTATCGAATTTGAAAATGTTGCCTTCTCTTTAAAAGATAAAAATCAAATTTCTGAGCCATTTGAATCTAAGTTTGGTTGGCATATTGTAAAACTTATAGATAAACATCCAGTTCAAAGTCTAGACGAAATGCGTTACGAATTGGAAAATAAAGTAAGAAGAGACGAAAGATCTTTAATTATTACAAATACACTTGCTAAAAAAGCAAGAAGCAAATATCCTGTAACGATAGGCAATAAAACTTTATTAAAAGTAAAATCGATTGTAACTAATGATTATTATAATCAAAGTTGGAATGTTCCAGAAAACTTAAACGGGTTTGACGGAGACATTGTAGTTATAAATAATGTAGAAAAAGTAAAAACAAAAGACTTTTTAAATTATTTGGTTACCCAACAAAAAGGAAATGTAAAAACTAGACCTATTTCAAATTTAGTTGATGAACTTTTTGAAAAATGGCTAGATGAAAAACTAATTGAATATTACGATAACAATTTAGAAAACGAATTTCCAGAATTTAAATACGTAATGGATGAGTATAGAGATGGATTATTGTTATTTGATTTAATGGAAAAAGAAATTTGGATAAAAGCAAAAACAGATACTATAGGATTAAATAATTTCTATGAAAATCATAAAAATGATTACCTGTGGAAAAGAAGACTAGATGTAGATTTATTATCTTCTACTGACAGTAAAATTATCAAAAAAGCACAATCCTATCTTAAAAGTGGAAAATCTTTAGAATATATTAAAGAGAAACTCAATAAAGACGATAAGATTAACGTTATGGTTAAATCAGGACTTTTTGAAGAAGATTATGATATATTACCAGAATTTAAAATAGATTCAAAAGGAGTAACAGCTATTATTTCAAAAGAAAATTATTTTTTTACAGCACTAGTTAAAGAAGTAAAACCATCTGAACCAAAAACAATTGCAGAATGTAAAGGAAAGTTAATAAACGATTACCAACAATATTTAGAAAATAATTGGGTAAACGAACTTAAAAAAGAATTTACCATTCAAGTTAATCAAGCTGTATTTAATAAAATTAAAAAACAACTAAATAAATAATGAAGTTCTTTCAAATAATCATACTTATTATCTTAACAACATCATGTGACTATTTTAGGAAACCTAAAGAACCTATGGCTGTAGCAAGAGTTGGTGATGATTATTTATACAAAAAAGACATTCAAAATTTAATACCAAAGGGAACATCAAAAGCAGATAGTCTAGCCATTGTAAAAACCTTTTTAGACCGTTGGGCTACACAAAAACTGTTATTCAAAGGAGCAGAACTTAATCTATCAGAAGAAAAAATAGAAGAATTTGCAGCATTAATTAACCAATATAAAATCGATTTATATACAAAGGCTTATATAGAACAGTTAGTATTCAAAAAAATAGATACAGTAGTAACAGAAGTAGAAATAAAAGAATACTACGAAAAAAACAAACAGTTTTTTAAAAACCCTACAGAACTAGTTAAACTACGCTATATTAATTTAGTTAAAGAAAATCCAAAGTTTGAGAATATTAGAGCAAAGTTTACTTCCTTTGCTAAAAAAGATATAAAATATCTTGAAGATTTATCAATACAGTTTAAAAGTTATGCATTTAACGATTCCATTTGGGTAGATGTTAACCAAGTATTTGAAAAACTACCATTTATAAATCTTGAAAATAAAGATAGATATGTAGTTGACGGAATCAATTATCAATATCCAGATTCAACTACAGTTTGGTTAGTAAAAGTCAATAAAGTATTACCAAAAGATAGTGCAACACCATTACAATTTTTAAGACCCACTATCAAACAAGTAATCATTAATAACAGAAAATTAGAATTAATAAATACAATAGAAACGGAAATTACAAATGATGCTATCAAAAATAAAAAATATGAAGTTTATAAATAAAGAATCAATTCTTGTCCTTTTTTTGGTTTCGGTAACCACTATTTTTGCTCAGGCACCTAAAGAAAAAGTGGACGGAGTTGTAGGTGTAGTAGGAGATTATGTAATTTTAGATTCAGATATCGATTTAGAGTACATACAGTTAAAAGCACAAGGAGTAGATACAAAAGACATAACACGTTGCGAGTTGTTTGGAAAACAATTAGAAGACAAGTTATATGCACATCAAGCCATTCAAGACAGTATTATTGTTACAGACGAAGAAGTAAATTCTTATATGGATCAACAAATCGATGCAATGGTAGAGCAAGTAGGTTCACTAGACAAAGTAATTGCTTTCTATCGTAAAAAAAATATCGATGAATTTCGTTCTTATTTCTTCGATATTATCAAGAATAATAAGCTAACGTCTCAAATGCAAAAGAAAATTGTAGACGAAGTAGAAATTACACCCGAAGAAGTTCGTAATTTTTTCAAAGGTATTCCAAAAGATGAAATTCCAACTTTTGGTGCTGAATTAGAAGTAGCACAAATTGTGATAAAACCAGTAGTTGCAGAAGAAGAAAAACAAAAAGTAATAGACAAATTAAAACAAATTCGTAAAGAAGTTTTAGAAGGATCAAGTTTCTTTAGTAAAGCAGTTTTATTTTCTGAAGATCCTGGATCAAGTTCAAATGGAGGTTTTTACAAGATGAACCGTAAAACACCATTCGTAAAAGAATTTAAAGATGTAGCCTTTTCATTAGGAGAAGGAGAAATTTCAGATCCATTTGAAACAGAATTTGGTTACCATATTATTATGGTAGAAAAAATAAAAGGACAAGAAGTAGAATTACGTCATATTCTAATTGCTCCAAAATACACACCAGAAGCACTTAAAGAAGCAAAAGAAAAAATCGAATCAATTCGTTCAAAAATTATTAATAAAGAAATTTCTTTTTCAGATGCTGCAAAATCATCTTCAGATGAAAAAGAAACACGTAATAATGGAGGTGTCTTATTAAACCCAAGAACACTAGAACCACGTTTCGAATTAACAAAAATGGATCCTTCTCTTTACGGACAAGTTTCCTCATTGAAAGATGGAGAAATTTCACAACCTATTTTAAGCGATGGCCAACAAGGAACTGGTAAATTTTATAAAATTATCACTGTGAATAGTAGAACAGAAGAACACACAGCAGATTTTGCTCAAGATTATTTAAAAATTAAAGAATTAGCATTACGTGATAAGCAAATTAAAACCATTGGAAAATGGACAGAAGAAAAAATAGAAGAAACCTATATAAAAATTAGTCAAGACTACAAATCATGTGAGTTTACTAATAATTGGATAAAAAAATAAGAAGAGTTTACTTAATTTTTTTTAATAGAAGCGAATGGTTAGGGCAAATCAGTAAATGAATTTCCTGCCATTCGCTTTTATCTTTTTAACTTTTATAGAAAAGTTAAAAAGGATACCACTACTGTCAGGGCTAAATAGTAAATGTCTTTTATTTTTGTAAGTATTTTTTCTTACATTAGTAACCTATAAAATATAACGTTAAAAATACCACCACATATATGTCAGATGTAGCAACCATTCAACAATTGGTAGAAAAACAAAAAGCATTAAAACAAGAAATTGCAAAAGTAATTGTAGGGCAAGACGAAGTCATCAATCAAATCGTATTAAGCATTTTTGCTGGAGGACATGCACTATTAATAGGTGTTCCAGGATTGGCGAAAACCTTAATGGTAAACACCATTTCCCAGGCTCTAGGATTAGATTTCAAACGCATACAGTTTACACCTGATTTAATGCCTTCTGATATACTAGGAAGTGAAATACTCGATGAAAACCGTCATTTTAAATTTATAAAAGGACCTGTTTTTTCTAATATTATTTTAGCAGACGAAATTAATCGTACACCTCCAAAAACACAAGCTGCTTTATTAGAAGCCATGCAAGAAAGAGCAGTTACTGTTGCCGGGCATAATTACAAATTAAGTTTGCCCTATTTTGTATTAGCAACACAAAACCCTATTGAGCAAGAAGGAACTTATCCATTACCAGAAGCACAATTAGACCGTTTTATGTTTGCTATCAAACTAGAATATCCAAGTTTTCAAGAAGAAGTAGATGTAGTAAAAGCCACTACTTCCGATTTTAAACCACAAGTTAATCCATTATTTACAGCAGAAGAGATTATTCATTTTCAAAATGTAATTCGTAAAATTCCTGTACCAGACAATGTAATTGAATATGCAGTAACCTTAGTAAGCAAAACCAGACCAGACAACACTTTAGCAACAGATTTTGTAAAAACCTATATCGATTGGGGAGCAGGACCAAGAGCCTCGCAAAACCTAATTTTAGCAGCCAAAACACAAGCAGCTTTAAACGGTAAATTTTCACCTGATATAGAAGATGTACAATCAGTCGCAACAGGAATCCTACGTCATCGTATTGTAAAAAACTACAAAGCAGATGCAGAAGGAATTTCAGATGAAGCTATTATTAAGAAGTTGTTTTAAACTTATAAAATAATTTAATCCTTTCCTTTTTGGGTAGCCAAAAGGAAAGGATTAAATTATTTTTCGTAAAAAATCATTCTCTCTCTTCTTTTTTTATAAAAAAACTTATTCTTTTTAAAAAATACACTTTTGTAAGAATTTGTACGTATTTCTACGTAGGAAAAACCCTAAAAATACGTGTAAATACGTATTGACTACCATAAATATTAAATTTATTTTTGCCATAAAATTATTTACAGTAAATTTAAAAATCTATTCCATGAAAAAAATCAAATTATTATCTTGGTTTCTGTTAGTTATCTTTTTTACCAATTGTGAAAAAGAGGAAGTTGCTACAGAAATAAAAGAGGATAATATAGTAAGTATTAGTTCTAGCAAAATCTCAATATCTGAACTGTATAACGAAATACAAACACCAGAAATTAAAACAATTTTACAAAACAAATCTTTTTATAAACTTAGCAATGATTCTTTTTCAAGAATAAATGATGCGAATGTTACTTTCATTAAAATTCAAAAAAGAGATAGTCTAACAACTTATATTTTAAATCTTAATTCTTATTCGCAACAAAATCCTTATTTTCTAAAGTTTATTATAACAAAAAATTATAATGAAACTGAAAAAGTAGGTTACCTAAAATACATTCCAACAACACCAACTGTGTTATTAGATTTAAAATCATTTACTGGTGAAGCTCAAATTTTAAATAACGAATTAGAGATAACTGCATCAACACAATTTATTAATGGAGTAAAACAAGAGAATCAAAGTAAAACAGAAAACCTTTTAAGAGGAAGATGTAGAGATTTAATCGATATAGTAGAAGTAAAATGCAGTCATTCAGGAGAACATGGTGTAGGAGAATCATGTAATACAGGTTATATTAACGATGCACATTATGAAATTTACATTACTACTACTTGTAATGATCCTTCAACACCAGTTGAAATTATAGACGATACTTCAAACCCTAATTTATATAATGATGGAGCAGGTGGAAGCATAACCGATGTACTAGAAAATATTTTAACTCCTGAAGAATTACTTTGGTGGAATAATGCTAATGTAAATACTAAAAATGCAATTTTAGATTATTTAAATCCTAGAGTAAATGACGGTGAAGCTTGGATGTTTGTAAAAGAAGCCATAAAGGCTTTAAAAGATGGTGGTGAAGTGGATTTTTATAATGAGATTATAAATAAATTAGAAGGGAAAGCTTTATGTATTTATAATAAATTACAAAATTTAAGCACTGGTTTTAATAATGCGATAAATAAATTTGATGGTCAATTTACAATTGCACATTTAGAATTTAAATTGGATAGCACAGGAGAAACATTAGCAGTATATGAAAATGGAAATATTATTTCTTATGATAGAGCTAATACATCTTTTCCTGATGCAAATAACTTAATAACTATAACGCTAAACAATGTACCTCCTTCAAATATAAATAATAATAGTGTTAATCAACAACCTAATTTATTAGTTGCTCAAACAATCATCCATGAAATTATTCATGCAGAATTTTTTAGACAGATTATAGAAGCTGTTAATCAAGGTAATTTAGTTGGAATTACTAACCAAAATGTTTTAGATGCTCTTGAGAATAGTAATTATAATTTATTATATGAATATTTTAGAAATTATAAAAATTGGAGCCATACCTATATGGCTGCACATTATAGAGATGTTATTGCAAGAACAACTCAAGAATTTATAACAGGAATTGCTGTTCCAGATACTCAACAGCCAGAACAACTATATTTAGACTTGGCTTGGAGAGGATTAATGAATAATACTGTATGGGAAAATCTTTCAAGTTTTCAAAAAGTACAAATTGAAAACATAATAAATAATTATTTAATTAATAACTCAAACCAAACATGCATAAATTAATTAATATTTTGGCAGTTACTGTCTTTGCTCTTCAAATTTCTTGTAAAGCACAAAGTAACAATACTGTTTACCTCTATTTTGAAGATCAAAAAGAGGTGGATTGTTTTAGAGATGAATCTGACAAGAAAAGTAATGAAACTGTAATTAATTATAAAGGAAAAATGTTTAAACATAGTTTAGGAGAGAAGATTTTTTTTAATATATGTTTAGAAAGATTTTTATTAATAAATGATACAAAAATTGAGAAAATAAAATCTAATACTGTAAATAAATTAAAAACAGTAAACTTTGATTACTTTATTAAAAGATTAAAAGAATCTGATATGTTTTCTAAGAGATATGTTTTTAATAAAATATATTTTATTGAAAAAATAGATGAAAATGAATATCTAAAATATGAAGTTTATTGGTTTGATGCAGAGAATTGATTTAACATGCTAATTTTCAATAAAATACAAAATGAAAATTTCAATTGTAATAATTAACTTTCTTATTTCATTTTCTCTTTTTTCACAACAAAGAAAAGATCAAATAAAAACAAACATACAACTTGAATTGGATTCAAATTGTTTTAGAAAACAAAAATTTTATTCAGCAGAAGAGAAAGGAGTTATTTTAAATAATGAATGTAAAACAGGGCCAAGTTTTTTATTTAGTGACAATTGTAAAGCAGATACGCTTTCAATTTCCAAATTGAAAGATTATAAAATTTCTTCAATTGAAGAAATAAAAAAAATGGAGAAAAAATGGAGAAAAGAACGATTCAAAGAAGTTCAAAAGAAGAATAAAGATACAGGTACTTATAATTTACCTATTCATACTTTTGACAAAAACTATATTTTTGAAACTTATTTAATCGAAATTATTTCTGATCAACAATTTATCGTTTATCCTGTAAAATGGAGAGGACAAGGAATAAAAATGTAAAAAAGTTATAATAGATGAAAATAGTAGCTTTATTATTGTTTTTTAATGCTTTTTTTATATGCTATTCGCAAAAAGGTGTTAAAGAAATATATCTATTTATAGATAAAAACCCAGTTGTTGAAGTTAAAAATGATACTTTATTATTTCAAAAGTTTGTAATTGATTTTAATGAGAATTCTAAAAATAAAGAGATTAATCTATCTATAGATAAAGAACGAACATTAATAAAAAGTTTCAAAATAAAGCCTTCTAATAATAGAAATTTAAACTTGGTTTACAGGAATGAAAAAAACCATAATATTCCAATAATAGTTCAAAAAAAAGATATCAAAAATGTTTTATTCTATAATGAAATTATTGAAAGTATGAATTCTGAAAATTTTTCTGAAATAGTTTCTAAATTTGACTTGTATCTTATAGAAAAAGATAAGGATGACAAGGAATATTTTATAGCAAAAAAAGTCGTCTTAGAAAAATTATCAGGACTTTAAATAAAAAATGTTAGTTTAAAACTAACATTTTTTATTCTTTGCTCCATTGAAAAACCTCCTAGTCAATAAGCAATTGCAAATAATTTTTTTTTAACAGAACAAAACAACTTAGAAGATGATACCTCTTTACCTATTAAAGAAACACCATGTCAGTAAAATTTATTTTATTTTCATTATAATTATTTCTTATGCATGTTGTAATAAAAACATTATACATAGTGGAGATGATGATTATATAATCATTAATGATATATTAAATAATAGAAATGTAAAAAAGTTAAAAGAATTAGACCTGTTTTTTGAAAAAAGCAATAATAATATTATAACTATTTTTGAAGAATTAGGTTTTTATGAAAGCCAAAACAATAAAATTAAAATAGATAGTATTAAATCTGAATTAATCTTCAATGCTAAAGATTATGATTCAATTATTGAAAAAGTATTTAATAAAAAAGAGTCTAAAAATTTTATATCTCAAAAGATTACCACTAAATGGAATAAAAAATACATTGAGGATAAAAAAATTAATATAACAAAAAAATTAATTAATTATATAAGTATATCTAGCCCTATTTATTCTAATGAGAGGAATATAGCATTAGTACAAGTAGAAACTCCAACATTAAGTTCTATATATATTTATGTTAAAAATAATAGCACTTGGAATCTACATAAGTTAATTGCTACAAGGTTTAAACACCCAAAAGTTCAAATGTTTATAAAAAGCTAATTTTTAATGAAAATTTCAATTGTAATAACTAGTCTACTTTTTTATTCTTCTATTCTGTTGGGTCAAAATACAAACAAAATAAAGATATATGTTAAAACAGAAATAGATTCCAGCATATTTAAAATACAAAAAGAGTATAGTAAAGCAGAAAAAGGTTATGTTTTTATAGATAAATCTAGAGAAAGTTTTTTATTTAGTGACAATTGTAAGGCAGATACACTTTCAATTTCTAAATTGAAAAATTATAAAGTTTTTTCGATAGAAGAAATAAGAAAAATGGAAAAAAAATGGAGAAAAGAGCGATTTAAAGAAGTTCAAAAAAAGAATAAAGAAACAGGTACTTATAATTTACCTATTCATACTTTTGACAAAAACTATATTTTTGAAACTTATTTAATCGAAATTATTTCTGATCAGCAATTTGTCGTTTATCCTGTAAAATGGAGAGGACAAGGAATAAAAATGTAATATATATATGGCTTACAATTAAACAAAGATTAAAATATAATTATCCAATAATGACAAATGGTGGTAGAGTAAATTTTAATTCTTCTAACTTAAATGTAATACCTACTCAATACCAAACTGTTAGTTATGGAACAGGCAATTGTAATTAATATAAATTTATGCTTGATATATATAAAAATTTGATATACAGTTTTTATCCAAAAAATATTTGTTCTTTTAAAGATAGTGAAACATACCTTAATACAAAGGAATATTTATTACTTAGAAAAACTATTGATTATTTTGAAAAACAAAATACTAATGAAAATATTCTTTCAATTTTAAAATTGAAAATAAATGATATTGAAATAAATGATAAATCACTTTTAAGCTGGAACGATAGATGCTTAACTTACGAAATAAATATTATAGAAAACTCTACCTTGTATAGAATTGTTATAAATTTAAGTTTAATAATCCCTTTTTATTTAATACAAATCTTTCAAAATAAAATTAATAAAAAGAATTTACAATGGTTAGATTACCCAAAAATAACTAATCCTGATAAATTTCAAAATATTACAGAAAAAATATCTAGTGTAATAGAAAAAGATCTCGGTTTTTATAAATTTAATAATAATTATACTGATAAAATAATTAGCAATATTTCATTTGAAGATATTACTTTTGGACAATTTACTTACTTTAATGCTTTTTTTAAAAATGAAAAAATTTAAACTTTTTTACCTCTTATTTTCAATAATAATATTGTTATATTTTTATTTTGAAGAACACTTTTACATGATAGATTTACATGATACATATTACTTAATAAGCTACTTTTATTTAACAATGCCTATTTTATTAATAATTTATCTTTTAATAATTTTATTTTTGAAAAAAATGAAAAATCAGTAGAGTTTTTCTCTCTCGTTATAAGATATGGAATAGACTGTTGTTGTTGTAAATTGGATAAAATATGCTATTAAAATTGTCGATGCATCACAAACAGTTACAACTATTGTGACAAAGGTTAGACTTACTTGGAAAGTAAATAGGCAATACAATTGATTTTGACAATAGAAGTCAGCTAAGAAAAGTACTTGGTTTAGCAGTAGGCAATGCAGATCAAGCACATCATATTTTACCATGTGTATGGAGAAATCATGATGTGATACAAAATGCAGCAAAATCTGGTAATGCTTTTCATATGAGTGAAGCTTTAAATGGAATTGCTGTTGCTGCATGGAGAAATCAGCCTAATCATAACACCTACAATAGTCTAATTAAAAATAAGCTTGATGCTTTACCAACAAATTTAAATCCAAATGAAGCATATACAGCATTAGTAAATATTTTAAATCAAGCTAAACAAGCAATTATAAATAATCCAAATACACATTTAAATGATTTAATATTTTAGGTATGTTAAATAGATATATGAATTAATAAATAACTCAGATATAAACGAGAAAGAAAAAATAAAATCGTTATTACTGCAATCAATTTGTTTCAAGACTGAATCAAGAACTTCAGAATTAAATAAATCAAAGATTGGAGGAAATCCATTTATTTCTGATAAAAATTGGCCGTTATACAATGGAAGACCTTTACTATTTCTATGTAAATTATCTTTAGATCAAATTAATAAAATAAATAATTCACTAAAATTAAAAGGCAATTTATTTTTCTTTATACTTTTAGAAGATATTGGTAATAGATATCCCACTAAAAAAGGAGAGTTTAAAGTGCTTTATTTTGAGGATAATGTTCTTGAAAATGACAAAAATAATTACTTTAAAATTAAAGAACATTCAATTTCTTTTTTTGAGCATTACACTTTTCCATCTTTTCAAGAGTGTATTATAGAAAAGAATAATATCTCTGATGAAGACATTGAAATAATTGAAGAGATAGAATCTGAAATTTATTTACCAATAGATGAAAATCTAGACATTAGTCATCAAATACTAGGACATCCGAAAGCGGTTCAAGGAAGTGTAAGATTTTGGTGGTCTAAACAATATTTTGGATTTGAAGAAGATACTAAACTTTCTGAAATAGATTTCAAAAGAGTAAGACAAGAAGAAAACAATTTTATATTACTTTTACAATTGAACTTTGATGATGCTAAAATAGAAGTTGATTATTTTGGGAATAGTGTTGCATATTTTGGAATTCATAAACATGATTTAGAAAATAAAAATTTCGAAAATGTAAAATTGATAATACAAAACACTTAAAATAATTCACACTAATAAATTATTTGATTTAAATAATATAATGAAAAAGAAATTCTTTTAAAATATTATCCTTTAGAAATTATAGAATCATTTGAAAATATAGAAGGTTTTATCACAACATATAAAATTGAGAAATTAGAAATAAGATGAAATGTAATTTGAAACAGGGTCATTTTTACTAACACTTTATGATATCAATTTTCTTGTAATAGAAAGAATGAAAGATTCTAACTTTCATGGCTTAGTCAAAATTTAATAGATTAAACTCCAATTCTTGAAACAAACAAGTATAAAACATTGATTTAACATTATATTATAAAAAATTAAAATTCTGTAGGAGGTATTTTTAGTAAATTAGAGTTTTACAAAAAAATCAAGATTAATTTAAGTATTAAATTATTATGGATAATGCCAAACTACGAGCTTTTACACCACTTTTTTACTTAGTATGGTCTGATGATCTTTTAACGCAAAAAGAATTTACAACATTAAGAGATTTCATAACTTCACAAAGTTGGCTTTCAGAAAAAGAACAACAGTTTTTACTTTCTAAAGTGGATGTTTCAAATCCTCCATCACGAGAAAATATAAATAATTGGAAAAAAGAGCTTGAAGAAATAGTTCAAGTAAATCCTGCAATTAATTCCATTTATGATTTAGTAAAAGTCTTATCAAATAATGATGCAAATATTGACAAATTAAAGCCTTCTTTTGCAAAAATTGAAAATGATTTAGGTTTTTTAGGAGAAGAAATAATCAGTACTTTCAAAAGCACAACGAATACACTAACCACTAAAAACACAACTCATACCAATTTTGATGTTAGTAAATTAACTGGTATTTTAGATGGAAAACAAGCAGCAATTATAAATAAAGTAAAAGCTGTAATTTCTAAGCCAGAGTTTGCTTACCAATCAGAAACAGATAATACGGCTTATAGAAATAAAGTGTATGAATGGTGTAAAATTTTAGCAAAAGAAAATTTTGGAAATAAGGCATATCCAAGTGAATATGGAGGTGGAGATAATATGGCTGACTATTTTGCAATTATGGAAACGCTAAGTTATCATGATTTGAGTTTAGTAATCAAATTTGGAGTACAATTTGGATTATGGGGAATGAGTGTATACTCTTTAGGAACTGCTAAACACCATAAAAAATATTTAAAAGATATTGGAACCTTAACACTTCCTGGTTGTTTTGCTATGACAGAAACCCATCATGGTTCTAATGTAAAAGGCTTGGAAACAACAGCAACTTATAATCATTCCAATCAAACTTTTACTATACAGACACCACATAAAAAGGCACAAAAAGAATATATAGGTAATGCTGCATTACATGGACAAATGGCAACCGTTTTTGCTAAATTAATCATAGATAATCATGATTATGGTGTAAATGCTTTTATCGTACCACTAAGAGATACTCAAGGCAATACTTTAACAGGAATAACTATTGGCGATTGTGGACCTAAAATGGGACTTAACGGAGTTGATAATGGAACTATTAGTTTTAATAATGTAGTCATTCCTAAAGAAAACATGCTAGATCGTTTTGCTACCGTAAATAAAAAAGGAGAATTTGAAAGTCCAATTCCAAGCGATAATAGACGTTTTTTTACCATGCTAGGAACTCTAGTTGGTGGTCGAATTGGAATTCCACGTTCTGCACTTGCTGCAGCTAAATCAGGCTTAACAATTGCAATTAAGTATGGAGATCAACGACGTCAATTTGGTCCAGAAGGTGGTTCTGAAGTTCCAATTTTAAATTACCGAATACACCAACGTAGATTATTACCCCATTTAGCAAAGACCTACGCAATTCATTTTGGTTTACAGTACCTTACAAGTCGTTTTCTATCTAAAACAGATGAAGAAATACAAGAAATAGAGGCATTGGCAGCAGGAATGAAATCCTATTCTACTTGGAGTACCAGAGATATTTTGCAAGAGTGTAGAGAAGCTTGTGGTGGAAAAGGCTATTTGTCAGAAAACAGAATAGATGCACTAAAAAATGATACTGAGGTTTACACTACTTTTGAAGGAGACAACACTGTATTAATGCAATTAGTAGCTAAAAATCGTTTATCTGAATTTAGAAAATCATTTGGAGAAATGGGTTCTTTAGGAATCATTAATTATGTTTACCAAAATGCTAAAACAGCTGTTGCAGAAAAAAACCCAATTATAACAAGAAAAACAGATGAAAATCATTTGTTAGATATGGAATTTCATTTACAAGCCTTTCAATATCGTGAGAAAAGCATTTTAGCTTCAGCAGCTAAAAGAATTAAAAAATTAATCGATAGTGGTTTGGAGCCTTATGATGCTTTTAACGTAGTACAACATCACATGATTGATGTAGCACAAGCCTATTTAGAACGGGTAACAATCGAACAATTTCAAATAGCAATCGAAACAATTGAAGACGAGTCAGTTAAAGCTATCTTAAGTAAATTGGCCCAATTATATGCGCTTTCTCAAATAGAAAAAAATAAAGCTTGGTATTTAGAAGAAGGTTATATGGAAAGTGTAAAAACTAAAGCCATTCGGAAAATGGTCAATCAATTATGTTGGGATATTCGTCCAAATGCTATTGCCTTGGTGGATGCTTTTGCAATTCCTGATAGTTGTTTAGCAGCACCAATTGCTTTTCAATAATTTTTACCCTAATCTAGTATATTCTCAATCATTTCCGTAAGCATTCTTTCTCGTGAATGTAATAAGCAAATTAATGAAAATTTATTGTTTAATCTTTTTATCTAATTCAGCATCATAAAAAAACAAAAACATACTTCCCATCATATCTTGGTTAATGTTAGAAGTATTATCAACTTCCAAAACCAATTCGTAATCATGATTGGCATACAACCATATTCCTTCTTTCGAACTAAAAGGAGCTATTTCAATTAATCCTATTTTATCCTTATAATTAGAAATGGCACTTTTAAAAATGTTTTGATTCATTGTTTTGTCATACAAAGCAATTGAAGTAGCAAAAGGATGCACATGAATAGCCGAAAAATGCAAACGTAAACTATCTTGTAAATCCAATTGTTCGCTAATCGAACTATGGTAAGTATTTTTTCCTTTTGGAATAACCCAATGTCCAGAAAGCATATTACCTTTTTTATCCATATAACTATGGTTTTTAGTTTCCACAGGAATACATTGGTTACTTCCAGGTGACAAAGGTCCTTCAAAAGGATTATTTTTATTGTAAGGCAATTGAATAAAAACTGTTTTACTTAGTAAAGGTTTTTGTGTACCATTATATTTTTCATGAGTAATAGTTACTTCATGCTTAATTTTTTTTAAAATAGAAGGGTAATTGTGGTTCAAAGCCTGAGAAGTAATGTATAAATAATCGCTTCCTTTTATAGGAACACCGTAGCCTTCTGGATAGTTATAGCTTTCAAAACCATTAGATAAAGAAGTCAATCGTGGATATTGTTTGCCAATACGCTCTTTTAAATCCCAATTAGTATAATAATTTACATCATTAATATCAACATTCATATGGCAAATGAAATCATTTGAAATAGACTCATTGGTTTTTGCATCAACAGCTTTTACCTCAAAACCAGTAATCCACAATAAATCTTCATTAGGACTTAATTGTATGTATCTAGATGATTTCGGACCTTCCATCGATTTATAAATTTCATCAATAAGAAAAGTAGGAGATAGCATTTTATATTTTTGGTTTTGTTTACCAATTTCCCAATTGTTATCTACTAAACCAAAGGTGTACAACAACTTGGTTTTTACAATAGCTTGGTGTCTATTTGATAAAAAAGAATAAACGCTAATTCCAAAAACACTTGAAATTATAAAAGTAAAGGCTAAATATTTATATATCTTTGATTTTCTAATCATCCTACAAAATAATAAGAACAAAAATAAGCGAAATGAATAAAGAACTGCAAAATAATCAAAGAATCTTTGGTTTAGATGTTGTTAGAGCAGTAGCAATTACTTTGGTTTTGTTTTCACATGTTTATTACTTAATAGATAGCACCAATCCATTTCTTATTTCAATTAGCGGTTTGTTTGGTTTTACAGGAGTCGAATTGTTTTTTGTTTTAAGTGGTTTTCTAATTGGTTCTATCTTATTAAAAATGTATGTTGCCCATCATTTTTCTAAAAAACAAGTATTAGTTTTTCTAAAAAGAAGATGGTTTCGCACTTTGCCAGCTTATTATTTGGTTTTAGTGCTAAATATACTACTCGCTATTTACTTAGGATATTCCATTGAAGGATGGTGGAGATATTTTTTATTTCTCCAAAATTTTTCAAGCTATCACATCATTATTTTTACAGAATCGTGGAGCTTATCCATAGAAGAATTTACTTATATCTTAACTCCTTTAGTGCTATTTTTTGTAGGTAAATTTTTTCAAACAAATAGAAAGAGGAGCTTTTTATTTGTAAGCCTTTTGTTGCTTCTTTTTTTTAATGTAATGCGTTATATTTATTATTTAAATAGTTCAATAACAGATATGGAAGCTTGGAATCTAAACATAAAATCATTAGTTATTTATAGAATAGATGCTATTGTAATAGGTTTTGTAGTTGCTTGGTTACACTATTATTATAAAGATGTATTGAGAAAATATGCTTTTTATGCTTTTGTAATTTCAGTACATTTATTTTTTCTCCAGTTTGTTGTTTTTAATGTCTATGGTTTCGATATAAATACAAAGCCTTTATATTTCAGAGTTTTTTATTTCACTTTTTCAGCTTTTACCTTTGCTTTAGGTTTACCAATATTTGTATATTGGAATAAAGCCAATATTAAAATAACAAAAGCTGTTGAGTTTGTAAGTAAAATTTCTTACAGTATATATTTATTACATTATAGTATTATTACAGTTTTACTGAAATATATACTAAATGAGTTACAAATTTCCATTTCTGCTTCCTTAATTGTAGTTATCTATATTTTCATTACAATACTCTTTTCTTATCTAATGTATCGTTTTTACGAAAAACCAATGATGAAATTAAGAGATAAATAGAAAAGAGTCTACAAAACATTTAGTTACATCTGTTCTAGTTAAAACATTATATAAAATATAGAGAACTTATTTTATTTTTAAAATCATAAAAAAGTAAAATTAAGATAGTATTTGAGGTAAATTAAAAAACTTTTAAAGCATATTCTTTGTTTTTTCTAAAACAAGCCTACTATAACGTTTTAGTATTTTTGAGAATTTAATAATTTTTGATTCTTAATTTAAGAATTTAATAAAAAAAGATGCATTTATTCTTTTTTGTTGAATATTTAGTACTAAAATAGAATGTTTTTAAATAATATTTCTTTGAAAAGATGCTTTTATTAAAAATTTTTAAATCTCATTAAGATTCATTAAATTTGTATCACTTTTAAAACTAACAAAAAATAATTTATAATAGTATGGCATTTGATATTGAAATGATTGAAAAAGTGTATGCAACTATGGCAGAACGTGTGGATAAAGCACGTGAATTAGTTGGTCGTCCACTTACCTTATCTGAGAAAATTTTATATTCGCATTTGTGGGAAAAAATGCCTACGCAAGCATTTACTAGAGGAAAAGACTATGTTGATTTTGCTCCTGATAGAGTAGCTTGTCAAGATGCGACTGCACAAATGGCCTTATTACAATTCATGCATGCAGGTAAAAAAACAGTTGCTGTTCCTACAACAGTACATTGTGATCACTTAATCCAAGCAAAAGTAGGTGCAGATGCTGATTTGACTCGTGCAAAATCACAATCTAGTGAAGTTTTTGATTTTTTGTCATCAGTTTCAAATAAATATGGAATTGGTTTTTGGAAACCAGGTTCAGGAATTATTCACCAAATCGTTTTAGAAAATTATGCATTTCCAGGTGGAATGATGATTGGTACCGATTCTCACACAGTTAATGCTGGTGGATTAGGAATGTTAGCAATTGGTGTAGGTGGTGCAGATGCAGTTGATGTAATGTCAGGTATGTCTTGGGAATTAAAGTTTCCAAAATTAATTGGAGTTAAATTAACTGGAAAATTAAACGGATGGACAGCTCCAAAAGACGTTATTCTTAAAGTAGCTGATATTCTTACTGTAAAAGGTGGAACTGGAGCAATTGTAGAATACTTTGGAGAAGGAGCAGAGTCTATGTCTTGTACTGGTAAAGGTACTATTTGTAACATGGGAGCAGAAATTGGTGCAACCACTTCTACATTTGGTTATGATGATTCTATGCGTCGTTATTTAAATGCTACAGATCGTCAAGATGTTGTAAAAGCGGCTGATAAAGTGGCTTCTTATTTAACAGCTGACAAAGAAGTATATGCTGATCCAGCGCAATATTTTGATCAATTAATAGAAATTAACTTATCAGAATTAGAACCACATATTAACGGACCTTTTACACCAGATAGAGGAACTCCAGTTTCTAAAATGAAAGAAGAAGCTGCAGCTAATGGTTGGCCAGTAAAAGTAGAATGGGGATTAATAGGTTCTTGTACAAATTCTTCTTACGAAGATATGTCTCGTGCAGCATCAATTGTGGAACAAGCGGTTGCTCACGGTATTTCTCCAAAAGCAGAGTTTGGTATTAATCCAGGTTCAGAGCAAATTCGTTACACTATAGAAAGAGACGGAATTATAGCTACTTTTGAAAAAATGGGAACTAAAGTATTTACCAATGCTTGTGGACCATGTATCGGTCAATGGGACAGAGCTGGTGCTGAAAAAGAAGAAAAAAACACTATCGTTCATTCGTTTAATAGAAACTTTTCAAAACGCGCTGATGGTAACCCAAATACTCATGCTTTCGTAACATCACCAGAAATGGTTGCTGCTTTAGCAATTTCAGGAAGATTAGATTTCAATCCTTTAACAGATACATTATTAAATGACAAAGGTGAAGAAATTAAATTGGTTCCACCAAAAGGAGATGAATTACCAAGCAAAGGTTTTGATGTTGAGGATGCAGGTTTCCAAGCTCCAGCTGCTGATGGTTCATCAGTGGAAGTTGTTGTTTCACCTACATCGGAACGTTTACAATTGTTAGCTCCATTTGCACCATGGAATGGTAAAAATATTACAAATGCTAAATTGTTAATCAAAGCTTTTGGAAAATGTACTACAGATCACATTTCTATGGCAGGTCCTTGGCTACGTTTCCGTGGGCATTTAGATAACATTTCAAATAATATGTTGATTGGTGCTGTAAACGCATATAACCAAGAAACAAATAAAGTTAAAAATCAATTAACTGGTGCTTATGATGCGGTTCCTGCTGTGGCAAGAGCTTATAAAGCAGCTGGAATTTCTTCAATTGTTGTAGGAGATCATAACTACGGAGAAGGTTCTTCTCGTGAGCATGCTGCAATGGAGCCACGTTTTTTAGGAGTGGAAGCAGTTTTAGTAAAATCATTTGCTCGTATTCATGAAACGAATCTTAAAAAACAAGGAATGTTAGGTTTAACATTTGCTAACGAAGCGGATTATGATAAAATTCAAGAAAATGATACTATCAATTTCTTAGATTTAACAGAATTTGCTCCAGGAAAACCGCTAGCTATAGAATTCGTTCATGAAGATGGTTCTAAAGATGTAATTTTAGCAAACCATACCTATAATGAAGGACAAATTGAATGGTTTAAAGCAGGTTCTGCACTAAATTTAATTGCTGCAGGAAAAGCTTAATTTTTTAATATTTTTATAAGAAAAGCTCCAATTTTTTGGAGCTTTTTTTATTTTATCTAATTTGCTGAATGGTGAAAAAGCAATCTTCACTTGTTCCTAAAATTGTGATTGAGGCTAAGTCACTTAAAATTTCAAAAATTATGGTATCATTAATATCTAATTCTACTAAAGTTGTAACCTGTCTAACTGGTGGTGTAACATTTATACCGAGTACACTAATATTTGCAAAACTATTCCTATTTATAATGGTGCCATTTTTTGTAATAGCAATTCCAAAATTAGTTGCAACACCTACTGTAGTATTGGCTTTAATTTGTGCAGAAATAGAATAAATTCCATCTTGTTTAGCAACATAAGTATTTGTTGTGGTATTAAATTCAGAATTACTATCAAATTCAGTAAGATTAAAAGGAATTTTGACTCTATTTGATAATAAATTTAAATCAACAAGTGAGCTACTTGAAAACTGTCCTTTAATTACTGTTTTAAGATAACTATTAACAACTGTTTTTGATGATATTCTTTTTGAATTTCCCATATTATCGACTACCAATATGGAATCCTTAGCAGCCGATTCGTTACTTGTAATTTCTGTTGTTCTTATTCTTAAATCACCATTAATATCTAATGTTCTAGTTGGATTTGTAGTTTCTATGCCTATTTGAGAAAATAAAAAATGTGTAGCTAATAGATGTGAATACAAAGTAATTTTTTTCATATTCGTAATATTTAAATTAGGATAATATCAAATTTAAAAACGATTAATGTTAATTTATTATAGTTTTATTGCGTATAATGTTAATATTTTAAATATTTAATTTTTTAAAATTCATTAATACTTCAAAATGTTCTATTCTTAGTGTTTTTTAACTTTAACCATATATAAATAGAATATTAATAAATTGATAAAATATTCGTTCAAAAGAAGCTTTTTTAATAGAAAATAGGCTTTTTTATTTTCTTTTTCTTAATCAATTTTAGGGTAAAAAATTGTAATTTAACAAAAAAAATGGCAATAATTCACGTAGCTGCTGAATGCTTTCCTGTTGCAAAAGTAGGCGGTCTTGCAGATGTTGTAGGAGCATTACCTAAATTTCAAAATAAAAATAATCAAAAGGCAGAAGTGATAATGCCTTTTTATAACTTGCCTTTTACACAGAAAAATAAATTTAAAGAGATTTATAAAGGTGAAGTTCCTATAAGTGGTACAAATTACACATTTAGAGTAGTAAACCTTTCAAAAAAATCTGAGTTTACTATTAATTTTATTGATATCCCAGAGTTACTGTACACAGAGTATGTGTATTCACAAGATGATACAATTCGTTTTTTAGCTTTCCAAATTGCAGTTCTAAAATGGATTTCAAGTTGGGAAAACAAACCAGAAATAATTCATGTTCATGATCATCATACGGCTTTAATTCCTTTTATGATGACACAATCGTATCAATTTGATGTATTAAAGAATATACCAACAGTTTTTACCATTCATAATGCACAATATCAAGGATGGTTTTCACATGAAAAAGTAGGTTTAATTCCAAAATTCGATTTCTCAAAAGTAGGATTACTCGATTGGAATGGAGAAATCAATCCTATGGCAACAGCCATAAAATGTGCTTGGGCAGTTACTACAGTTTCTCCATCATATATGGAAGAATTAAAACATAAAGCAAACGGATTAGAAGATTTACTCAAACATGAATCAGGAAAATGTATCGGTATTTTAAATGGTATTGATACCGAAGTCTGGAATCCTGAAACAGATGAATATCTTAAAAAGAATTATAAAAGAACAAATGCTATTTCAGGAAAAAAAACAAATAAAAACTGGTTATGTGAGCAATATGAATTCGATAAAAATAAACCATTAATTGCTTTCATTGGTCGATTTGTTCATGATAAAGGTTGCGATTTATTTGCAGAACTTTTTACAAGCTATTTAAAAGAATTAGATGTGTCTATATTAATTTTAGGTTCTGGTGACACAAAAATTCAAGAAGATTTAACCAATTTGAATGCTATTTTTAGAGATAAATACAAATATGTTGCAGGATATAATGAAGCTTTATCACATGTTATTTATGCTGGTGCAGATTTTTTATTAATGCCTTCAAGAGTTGAACCCTGTGGTTTAAACCAAATGTACTCACTTCGTTATGGAACTATTCCTATTGTAAACAATGTAGGTGGTTTAAAAGATACTATTATAGATTATCGTAGACCAGATGGTTTTGGAATTGTTATAACCGAATCTAATGTGTTAGAAATTAAAAGAGCACTTGATGAAGCGGTTCAATTATATGACAATCAAGTTTTATTAAAACAAATTAAAAACCAAATAATGAAAATTGACCATTCTTGGTTAGCTTCTGCAAAAGAATACCAACAACTATATAAAAAACTAAAAAACTAAATTATGTTTTCAGAAAAAGTCGTATCGATTATTTTAGGAGGAGGACAAGGTTCTCGATTATATCCATTAACTGATAATAGATCAAAACCTGCAGTACCTATTGCTGGTGAATATAGATTAGTAGATATTCCTATTTCTAATTGTATTAATTCTAATTTTAAGAGAATTTTTGTGTTAACCCAATTTAATTCTGCTTCATTAAATAGACATATAAAAAACACTTATCATTTTAGCTTTTTTAGTTCAGCTTTTGTAGATGTATTAGCTGCAGAACAAACTCCTATGAGTCAAAAATGGTTTCAAGGAACAGCTGATGCGGTAAGACAAAGCATGCATCATTTTCTGAAACATGATTTTGAATACTTTTTAATTTTATCGGGTGACCAATTGTACCAAATGGATTTCCAATTAATGTTAGATAATCATATTGAGAGCAAAGCAGAAATTTCAATAGCGACGATACCAGTTAATGGAAAAGATGCCACTTCTTTTGGTATTTTGAAAACTGATGCTAGTAATCAAATTACTTCTTTTATCGAAAAACCAGCAAAAGAATTGTTGTCCGATTGGAAATCTGCAGTAAGTCCAGAAATGAAAGAAGAAGGTAGAGAATATTTAGCTTCAATGGGAATTTATATTTTCAACAGAGAATTGTTAGTTAAACTAATGGAAAATCCTGATACTATTGACTTTGGTAAAGAAATAATTCCACAATCTATCCATAAAAATAAAGTGGTAAGTTATCAGTTTGAAGGGTATTGGACAGATATAGGTAACATCGAATCGTTTTTTGAAGCAAATTTAGGTTTGGCAGACGATTTTCCAAAATTTGATTTATATAATAAATCGAAAACAATTTATACAAATGCAAGAATGCTACCTACTTCAAAAGTGTCTGGAACACAAATGTATAAAGCAGTTGTTGCATCAGGATGTATTATAAATGCCGAAAGAATTGAATATTCAGTTATTGGAATTCGTTCCAAAATTGAAAGAGGATCCATAGTAATTAATACTTACATGATGGGAAGCGATTTTTATCAAGCTTTAGAAGAAATATTAGATGAGTCGGTAGTAAATATGGGAATTGGTAAAAATTGTTATATTAAAAATGCCATTTTAGATAAGAATTGTTGCATTGGTGACAATGTAAAGATTGAAGGTGGTTCACATTTAGAGGATATAGATACAAAAACTTATACAGTAAGAGAAGGAATTGTAATCATTAAAAAAGGAGCGGTAATTCCATCAAACTTTACTATATAATATGGGAAATGTTGTTGCATATAGCCTTTTTACAGATTTTGACATTAATTTATTTAAATCGGGCAAGCATTATCGTCTTTACGAAAAGCTTGGTTCACATTGTGTAGTCTTAGAGGGACAAAGCGGAACTTATTTTGCAGTTTGGGCACCAAGTGCAGAAAGTGTTTCGGTAATAGGCGATTTTAATTATTGGAATGAAGAAGAACATAAATTAAACGTAAGATGGGACGCTTCTGGAATTTGGGAAGGCTTTATTCCTCATGTAGGAAAAGGAAGTACTTATAAATATAAAATTCATTCAAAAATAACTTCAGAAAATATAGAAAAAGCGGATCCTTTTGCAAGAAGATGTGAACATCCACCAAAAACAGCTTCTATAGTTTGGGAAGACAATTATAATTGGAAAGATGAAAAATGGTTAAAAAATAGATGGGAAAAGAATAGTTTAAAATCGCCCTTTTCAGTGTATGAAGTGCACTTAACTTCTTGGAAAAGAAAAGTAGAAGAAAATCGTTCTTTATCTTATTTTGAATTAGCAGAAGATTTAGTACAGTATGTAAAAAAAATGAACTTTACTCATGTAGAGTTTATGCCCATAATGGAATATCCTTATGACCCTTCATGGGGTTATCAAATAACAGGTTATTTTGCTCCTACCTCTCGTTTAGGTTACCCAGAAGAATTTAAATATTTAGTAGATAAGTTTCACGAAAATGAAATAGGTGTCATTTTAGATTGGGTGCCTTCTCATTTTCCAGAAGATGCTCACGGTCTTGGAAAATTTGATGGCTCATGTTTATATGAACATCCCGATTTAAAGAAAGGTTATCATCCCGATTGGAAAAGTTTAATTTTTAATTATGGTAGAAATGAAGTAAGAGCTTTCTTAATTAGTAATGCTCTATTTTGGTTAGACCACTATCATATAGACGGTCTTCGAGTAGATGCAGTTGCTTCAATAATTTATTTAGATTATTCTAGAGAAGAAGGAGAATGGGATGCGAATATTTTTGGTGGAAACGAAAATTTAGAAGCCATTAGCTTTGTTAAAGAATTAAACGAAACTGTGTATTTAAATTATCCAGATGTACAAACTATTGCAGAAGAATCTACAGCTTTTCCTATGGTTTCAAAACCTACATCAATAGGTGGTTTAGGTTTTGGAATGAAATGGATGATGGGTTGGATGCATGATACATTAAACTATTTTAGTAAAGACACAATCTATCGAAAATACCATCAAAACGAAATTACTTTCAGTTTGGCTTATATGTTTACCGAGAATTTTATGCTTCCTTTATCTCATGACGAAGTAGTTTATGGTAAAAAATCTATCATAGGTCGAATGCCTGGTGATGAATGGCAACGCTTTGCCAATTTGAGAGTGCTTTATGGCTATATGTTTACACATCCTGGAACAAAATTACTATTTATGGGAAATGAAATCGCACAATATGAAGAATGGGATTTTCAATCTAGTTTAGATTGGAATTTACTAGAATTCTTTCCGCATATTAATTTTCAAAATTATATCTCAGATTTAAACCTTCTTTATAAAAAAAATAATGCATTGCATGATATTCCTTTTACCCAAGACGGTTTTGAATGGATTAGATATGATGATAATGAAAATAGTGTAATGTCATATTATAGAAAAGGAGACAATGAAAAAGATAAATTAATTGTTATATGTAATTTTTCTACCAATACGCTTAGAGATTATAGAATAGGTGTTTCTCAAGAAGGAATTTTGGAAGAAATATTTAATAGTGATGCTTTTAAATATGGAGGAAGCAATGTTGTAAATGAAATTCCCATTGCAACTGAAGCCGTTTTATTTCACAATCAAACGTTTTCGTTCATAACTTCTTTACCTCCTTTAGGAATTTCTGTTTATAAGTACCAATAATTTATTATTTTAGAGAAAATTAAAAATGATTGTAAAAAAGTAAGTCATGATTTTAAATACAGAATTAGAACATAAAGGAAATATTTTTCCAGATAAAATAGTATCCTTTAAAAAAGATGTCGATAAAATTTACTTTTATACAGCTAATAATGTTGTTTTACAAGTTACAGTAATAAGAGATAGTGTATTGCGTTTTAGATTTACAACTGTAGGGTCATTCAGTAGAGATTTTTCTTATGCTATTTCACCAAGTGCTAGTCGTGGTTACAATTTACTTGAAATTAATGAAACTACAGAAAGCTATGAAATAATTACTTCAAAAATAATCTGCGTTATTTCTAAAAAAGATTTAAAAACAGTATTATATGATGCAGTCGATAAAACATTAATTTGCCAGGATGAATTAGGGTTCCATTGGGAAGAAAGCTACGAACTAGGAGGTGATATTGTAAAAATGTCTAAACATTCAGAAGTAAGCGAAAGCTTCTATGGTTTAGGAGATAAACCATGTCAAAATAATTTAAAAGGAAAACGATTTGAAAATTGGGTTACAGATTCTTATGCTTTTGGGAAAGACACCGATCCTATTTATAAGGCAATTCCTTTTTATATAGGACTACATTCTAAAAAATCCTACGGAATTTTCTTTGACAATACCTTTAAAACCTATTTTGACTTTTGCCAAGAACGCAGAAGTGTAACCAGTTTTTGGGCAATGGGCGGAGAAATGAATTATTACTTTATTTACGGACCAGAAATGAATGATGTAATTGCAAATTATACCGATTTAACAGGTCGACCAAAGCATTTACCACCTTTATGGGCATTAGGGTATCACCAATGTAAATGGAGTTATTTTCCAGAAGCAAAAGTAAAAGAAGTAACCAGTAAGTTTAGAGCATTAAAAATTCCTTGCGATGCAATTTACTTAGACATCGATTATATGGAAGGCTTTAGATGTTTTACTTGGAATAAAGAATATTTCCCAAATCCAAAGCAAATGGTAGCTGACTTAGCCGAAGACGGATTTAAAACAATCGTAATTATCGATCCAGGAATAAAAATAGATCCAGATTATTGGGTCTTTAATGAAGGATTAGAAAACAAATATTTTTGTAAAAGAGCAGATGGACCTTATGTAAAAGGAAAAGTTTGGCCAGGAGAATGTTATTTCCCCGATTTTACAAACCCAAAAGTTAGAGAATGGTGGGCAGGATTATTTAAAGAATTAATAGAAGAAATAGGAGTAAAAGGAGTTTGGAACGATATGAATGAACCAGCAGTAATGGACGTTCCAGGCAAATCATTTCCAGATGATGTAAGACATAATTATGACGGTTCAAACTGTAGTCACAGAAAAGCCCATAACGTCTATGGCATGCAAATGGCTAGAGCAACCTATCACGGATTAAAAAAATTCTCCTATCCAAAAAGACCTTTTGTAATCACAAGAGCTGCTTATTCTGGCACCCAACGTTATACCTCAACTTGGACAGGAGATAATGTAGCCACTTGGGAACACTTACAAATTGCAAATGCACAAGCACAAAGAATGAGCCTTTCTGGCTTCTCATTTGTAGGTTCAGATATTGGAGGATTTGCAGAACAACCTAACGGAGAATTATATGCAAGATGGATTCAATTAGGCGTTTTTCATCCATTTTGTAGAACCCATTCTTCAGGCGATCATGGTGATCAAGAACCTTATGCATTTGGCACAAACATAACCGACATAGTTCGTAAATTTATTGAAATTCGTTACCAATTATTACCATATTTATACACAGCATTCTGGAAATACATAGAAGAAGGAATTCCTATAATAAAATCATTAGTAGTATACGATCAGGAAGACCAGCAAACCTATTTTAGAAATGACGAATTCATTTACGGAGATAGCATTTTAGTATGTCCTATAGTAGAACCCAATTCCAAAGGAAGAAGAATGTATTTCCCAAGAGGGAAATGGTATAACTTCTTTGATAACGAATTAATCCAAGGAGGAGAAGAATGTTGGGTAAATGCAGATATAGACACCTTGCCTATATTCGTAAAAGAAGGAGCTATAATTCCAAAATATCCTATCCAGCAATATGTAGGAGAAATAGAAATTACCGAATTAAAACTAGATGTTTATTATAAACTAGGAAAAGAATCCTCCATGGTGTATGAAGACGGTCAAGACGGTTACGATTATATGAAAGGGCGTTACAGCATTCGAAACTTTAATTTAATAGGAAAAGAAGACACCTTAGTTATTCAGCAATTCAAATCAGGCAAGTTTAATACTTCTTACGAATTTATAGAGTTAAATATTATTGGATTACCTTTCGAAAAAGGAATAGTAGAAGTAGACAAAGAAATCATCGATTATTCAGCCATTCAATCTAACCTTGTAAGAGCCAGAAAAGACTTTACAGAAATAAGAATTTACAACAAATATTGCGAAATAGATTTAAAACCATAAACAACCTTTCTTTTTTTAGTAGAAGCACACACAAAGTATTTCAGTACTAGCATCACCCGCTATCCACTATATCTTTGCTTTTTTAAAAGAAAAAGCAAAGGATGCCGTTCCTATCGGGGCTATAAAAGTACGTTTGACTTTTTAGACACAATTTCAAAAAGAGTATTTGAAATTTGTAGCAAATTATTAATATATTTGAGATTAAATAATATATGTGTTTGTTACACATATCTACCCAAAATAGGATGGCGTTGTGGGATTTTGTCGCATATATAAATGAGTTAGTAGTTATTATCCAGAAAGAATCCTTATGAAATGTATATTTTGCGACAATAATTTAGATAATTCGGATGAACATATAATTCTAAATAGCTTAAATGGAAAGCTACACTCAAAAGAAATTATATGTTCTGAATGCAATAATTTTTTTGGTTTACATTTAGATAATGTTGCTAAAAAATTCTTTAATACGATATTATTAGTTTTTCAATTCAAAAATGCTTCGGGTGAAATAGCTGAAAATTTAAAAGGGGAGGATAAATTTTTATTTCAAAAAAATCTAACTCCAAAACAAGTTAAGTTAGATATTTCTGAGTTCAAATCTCAAGGAAAACGTCTAGTTTCTGTTTCCGGGAATCCTAAAGACGCAATGAAAAAGTTTGAAAAACTTACTAAAACTTTAGAGGATACTGGGTCAAAAATCATAGCTAAATCAATTGAAGAAAGTACAAAAGGAGTTCCCCTTAGAATCAAGGTTGATTTTAAAACTAATTCTGAAATAAATATTTTATTAAATAAAATAGCATTAGAATATTGTCACTACATAAAAATGACAGACTTAAATACAAAAGATTTAGCCCTGAAAGTTCGAGTTCTTGATAAAACTTTGTCAAATGTTTTTTATTGCAATCTTACTGAAGAAATTAGAAAATTTTCTAATGGAGAAATAACACATTGCATTTTTTTAAAGAAAATAGAAAACAAATTAATTGTCTATATTGAACTATTTAATGTCATTTGTTCAGTGATTGTGATTGACGATAATTATATAGGAGAGGATATTGAACATCAATATTATCAAAACGCAATAACAGGTGAAAAAATGGACAGTGATCTCGGAATCAACTTAAATGAAATAAAAAAGTTAGTAGAATCTAAACCAGAAAACATTGTTGATTTTAATCCATTGGCTAATAAATTATTTTTAAGAAAAAGAGATAAAGATTTTAGTGATAAAATTGATTTTGAATTAAACTCAATAGCAAATAGATTACAAAATGAGTTAAAGAACAAACAAATTACACAAAAACAATTTGCTGAAAAATATATTGACGAAAGTACTGAAATGATTGCAGAACTTTCAATTGAAAATCCTTATTTAATGGACGACGTGGACGATGCTAATAATGATGAACTTAATTATTATCATTCTAATATTAGAGCAGAGCAATTTGAAGAATTCTCCAATAAATATAAACAGTTAATTGGCAAAAAAGTTAACTATGAGAATGACAAAACTTATCTAATTGAAGAGTTTTCACAAGCACCAATTGCAGAACAAAATGGGATAAAAATAAATAGATTGTACATTTGTTTATTTAATGGTTTCAATAGAATATACATACCATACAGAGAGTTTTTTGAGGGAATAAGCGTAAAATACAACTGCTAACAGCTACTAACAGCTACTGCAAGGGATTTGAGCAACAGACTTAATGGAAAGTTGCTTTTGTATTTGGGAGATTTGGCAAATCAGAATAATGGGCTTAATTTAGTCCCAGAACGTTGTAGAACATTGAGAAATTTCAATAAAAAATCAAACCTATGAAGTCATTATACATTTTTATTATGTGCTGTTTTTTAAATATAATATGTATAGCACAAGAAAATAACTCCCAAATTACTATTGGTGCTCATCATACTATTAAGTCTTCCATATTAAATCAAGAAAGAATAATTCAAATTTATACACCTGATGGTTATTCAGATTCAAAGCAAGAATATCCAGTACTTTATATTTTAGATGGACAATGGTATTTTTTAAGTGGTGTAGCAATTCAAAAAGCCTTACGCACTCCAAGTGCTATTCCAGAAATGATTGTTGTAGGTATCAATAATAGTAATCCATTAAGAAGAACATTATTTGGGGATGAAAATAAAAAATTTACTGATTTTTTAATTAATGAAGTCATACATTATATAGATTCAAATTACAGAACAAATAAAGAACGTGTCATTTTTGGTTGGGAAGCTGCGGCTTACTATATAAGTGAATTAATTTTAGAAAAGAGTGAGGTTTTTAATGGAGCAATAATAACTGATGGAGGTTATGCTTCTGAAGACATAGTTAAAAAGTTTTCTTCAAAAAAAGATATTTACCTATTTATGGCTAACTCCAGAAAGGACATTTATTATATCGGTTCAACTGAAGCGTTCCATGAAATATTGAAAAAGAACAATCCGAAGAATCTTATTTGGAAATATGATTTGTTTAATGATGAAGTACATGAAACCTTAGCGCATTTAGCAATATATAAAGGGTTGAAATACTACTATTATAATTATGACTCACCAGTTTTTGAAAGTATACAACAATATATTGATTTAGGCGGAATGGATTACCTGACTACTTATTTTAAAGAACGGGCAAAACGATTTGGTGGTGATGACCGTATAGATGACAACACAAAAAATGGATTAATTTGGTTAGCATGGAACAGAAATAATTTTGAGTACTTTAATTTTTTCATGACTGAATTTAAAGATGTTTTAGGTACAAAAAGATATGCTTCTGCCTATTGGCAAAATCGTTTCGGGCAGTTTTATTTAAATCATAAGGACTACCAGAATGCTATTAAATACTTCAAAGCAGGGCTTGTCCAATATCCGAATTCAAACTTTGAACAAGAAATGCGACAGGGTTTAATGGAATGCAACAAAAAAGAATGATGGATTCATTAAAAGTAAAGTGTAAAAACGTTCTACAAAATCGTGTATAGCACATGCTTTTTGGGACACGTGCCATACACACACCGTTACCCACAATACAAAAAACAAAATTTAATGACAAAATTTAGAACTTTAATAATATTGATTTTTGCAACTATTATAATAGGTTGTAACTCTGACAAATCAAAAAATAATCTAGAAAGTGAGAATATAAATCACACCGAAAAGAAAACCGACACGCTAACAAAACACCTAAAACCATTCAAAGCAGATTTACCCACAATTGGACTTTTGATGTATAACGGAGTTCTGCAAAGCGAAATCATCGCAACATCTGACGTTTTTGCAAAACCTACAGAAGATGGAAAACAACTTTTCAATGTTGTATCAATAGCTGAAACTGAAAATCCAATAACAACGGAAGAAGGAATGCATTTTGTTCCTGATTATACTTTTGAGAATTGCCCTAAATTAACAGCTTTATTTATTCCAAGTGCTTATGATATGTACGCACAAGTTCATAATGACAAAATTGTGGATTTTATAAAAAAGAAAAACCAAGAAACAGAATTTACTGTGAGCAATTGTGCAGGAGCACAATTAATCGGAAAATCAGGAATTGCAGACGGACACAAAATCGTTACATGGATTGGTGGTGGAGAACAATTACAAAAAGAGTATCCGAATTTAAAAGTCCAAAATGACAGTTTAGTAACTTTTGTCGAGGATGGAAAATTTAGTTCCTCAAACGGAAATTTAGCGAGTTACATTGCTGCATTAAATTTATTGGAAAAAATGACCAGTTCCCAACATAGAAAGTTTGTAGAAAGTTATTTGTATCTCGACCGACTTCAAAAATGGAAAGAATAAGTACTGTGGATAATCTGCTTTGGCTCTTTTTACTTATTCATACTTAAAATAAAACCAATCTGGTGCTCGTTTGCAACGAGTACCCACTTTCTATTTGAAAAGAAAATAAAGTGTTTGCAACGCACTAAGTTATACCACAACTTACTTCCTCTATTTACGGTTTCCTATAAAAATTAATAAAAACATTCTTTTATCTCCAACTAGTACTCATTTGTAGCGCTACCTACTTATTCATACCTAAAATTGAACTTTTCAATTTTTGTAACAATTTAGTATTCTTTCCGTCAAATCAATCAATCAATCAATCAATCATCAAGCATGAATCAATCAATCAAAAAATTTTTGTATTTCCCCATTACAAAAATTATCTTAGGAATTAGTATTTGTTTATCACTCTTTGTCGCAATTCAAAATTTTATTTCAAAACCACTATTGTACAACTTAATTCAAGATAAAAATATTGCTGATCCATTAATTCATATTATTTCATTTTTTGTTTTATTACTTAGCTATTATTTTCTATTCCGTTTTTATGATAAAAGAGAAATAAAAGAACTTTCTACAAAATATTTAGCCAAAGAAATGTTTGGAGGTTTTACGGTTGGATTTTTAACCATTACATTGTCCATTTTTATTTTATACTCATTAGGATATTATCAATTTATTGGCATATCAACAGCAAATTATCCCATAAAATTATTTACAACTTTAGTAGTTGCAGCATTAATTGAAGATCTTTTTATAAGAGGATTAATTTTACGTGAATTAGAAAATTGGCTTGGCACTCACATTGCCTTGGTAATAATTATGCTAATTGAAACATCACACTTTTTTAACCCTAATTCAAACCTTTTTAGTCTTTTTACAGATTTGTGTTGGGGTTTTACTATGTCTATGCTTTTTATTTATACGAAAAGAATTTGGTTGCCCTTTTTCTTTCATCTTGGTTGGAATTTTGCCCAACCTTTTTATGGTTCAAACCTCACTGGATTAAATGATATGGGAACTATTATTCAATCAAGATTTGAAGGTCCACTTTTATTTACTGGTGGTGCTGTCGGTATTGAAGGTTCTATTATAACTGTTCTTTTTTTATTATCAATCGGTATATTTTTATATTATCGATCTAATAAAGAAGGAAAAATAATCAAAAGAAAAACTATTAAATTATGAATTTAAAAAACGAGTTATTAAATGTTGATAAATATTTTTCTCCAAGAATAATAGGAGAAGTAAATGACCAATATATTAAGGTAGCAAAAATAAAAGGGCAAGAAATTCCTTGGCATAATCATGAAAATGAAGACGAATTATTTTACATTATAGAAGGGTCATTGTTAATGGAAATTGAATTTCAGGAAGATTTTATTATGCAAAAAGGCGATTTTTATGTGGTAAAAAAAGGAATAAATCACAGAGTTTCATCTACAGAAGAATGCTTAATTATGCTTATTGAATCAAAAACTACTGAGCATACTGGAAAAGTTAAATCGGAAATTACAAAATCAATTGACCAGCAAAAATATTAATTAAAAAAATGTAGTAGAAAATAATACAAATGTATCCGATTTGGTATTTTGAAGTTTTATAGTAATTTATTTTTATATTTGAGATTAAATTATATGTGCCATTTGTCGCACATATAAATTAGTTGCCAGTAATTTGAAAACACATTGAAAATACTAATAATTTTATTTCTGACTTTGATAATTTATTCTTGTAATGGACAAGAACAAATTCCAAAAGAATTGAAATTCTCATTTGAATATCTTAATGAAAATTGGGATTCAAAGGAAATTGATGTTTTTAAAAATATTTCGGAAAATGATTCAACAACACCGAGAAATTACCACTTCGGAATTGGAATGTATTTAAGAAACAATCTTTTAAGACATCACGAGAAATCAGAAAATCTGACTAAATTTTTTGACTCAATTGGAATTCATCATTACGATGAAATGTCTTCAATAATTCTGACTTCTTATCATAGATATTTAAACAATCAAGATATAGAGTTACAATCTCAAGTTGACAAATATGAGGAATATTGGAAACCAATAATTGAGTGTAACAAAAATCAGAAAATAAAAGCGGTTGAACTTTTTAATAAATACACAGTTGGAGATACATTAACCATAAAAATGCCAGTTAGTGAAAACAATAGTGTTGTAGATTTCCCTTGCTCGAATGGAAATTTAGAATGGGAATTTGATGAATCCAAAGACCTTTCCATTAGCGGAATAATTACTGACAAATACAATATTAATAGCGAAACTAATGTGTTTTTTAAAGTAAAAGTTTTAAGTAAAAATCATCCTGATACAGAAATTATGATGAGAGAAATAAATGTAGGAGATGAATTTGATTTTGGACTTTCAACAGCGTGGAAAATAAAATAAAAAACTACTGACAACACCGTGTATAGCTGATTGAAACTGAAGTTCTTAGGCTAAAGTTAGTGATTTTTTGCTAACTTTACTTCTTAACCGAAAACTTCGGATATTTAACCACAACAAGCCATACACGAGAAACCGTTACGTACAACCCTTTTAAACAATAAATATGAATAAACTTTTAATTTTGGGATCTTTGTTAATTTTGATTTCTTGTGGAAACAAAACAAATGATAAAAACGTTGAACAAACAAAAGATACATTGATATCTAAAATTAGCGACAAAGAACAATCAACAAGTTCTACAATTGACACCATAGAGATAAGAAAGCACGAAACTTTTAATGAAAATATTGATTCAATTCCCGAAGTTCTAGAACCTTTTATTCCGAAAAATTATTCTGCAATTAATATATCATCAGGAGATGCTAATCTTGATGGTTTAACCGATAAAATATTAGTTCTTAGAAAAAATACTGAGGAAACAACTTCAAATCATGCCGAGGATAAACCTGACAAACGACCTTTATTGTTATTATTAGGACAACCAGACAATTCATACAAACTCATATATAGAAACGATAATGCTGTTTATTGTATTGACTGTGGTGGAGTATTTGGAGATCCATTTACAGGAACAACAATTAAAAACGGTTACTTTTCCATTGAACATGGAATTGCAGGTGGACAGCATTGGGAGCAAGTGGTAACATTTAAGTATGACCGATCAAAGAAAAATTGGTTTCTTTATAAAGACCATTATGTAAGTTACAAACTAAACGAAAGTGACGACCCAGATGCAGAGGCTTTAGTCCTTGATGTTGACAATATGGAAACTTCAAAAGAATTTGGAATTATTTCCTTTGAAAAATTCAATATTTACAATGAAGATGGAAATTAGGGTAGCACATAACCGTCGTTTGGCAATATGACGGGTTTAGATTGAACTTTTGTAATAATATTGGTTTTTGTGCTTCGATTTTCCGCCTGAACGTAAAGCCCCGAAACATTAGCAGAAATATTAAAAACGCATTCCTATGAAATATTAAATATCATTTATAATTGGAATTATCTTCATTTTCAGGAGACTTTACTAAGAAGCCACTTCAAAATTAAGTACACTTTGCGAGAAATGAAGGATAATTCTTTTAATGATAGGTCAGCCTCGGGTCTTAAGAGCTAACTTCAAGCTTATATCCCTTACTGCGTATAACAACAATGTTAATATTCGGATCAAGCTCTAATTTTTTTCTAAGTTTTGATATGAACATATCCAAACTACGCCCCACAATAACACCTTCATCCTCCCATATCTCTTTTTGCAGTCGGCTTCTCTCTATAGTCACGTTAGGGGATAGTGCGAAAATGAGTAGCAGACGCGTTTCAGTTCCAGTAAGATCTATGGTTTTTTTATTTATTAGTAGCTGCCGTTTCTGTACATCAAATAAAACCGATCCAAAAGTAAATATCTTGTTATGCTCCTCTTTAGGTAAGGCTCTCTGTGGCTTAACTGATATCAAAAAAACAAAGCCAACAAATGCTAATAATGATAGACCGCCCAAAAAATATTTATTTCTTGCTGTAATTATGCCATTCGGTTTAAATTTAATGTTAATCATATAACATGCAATCGGTTGCTTTCTTCCTCTACAAGCTACAATATCATCTTTTTTATTTTTGGATATAGCATATCCATAGGCTACACTAGAATTAACACAGTTAAGTACGTTAACAACATAATCTCGTGCAAACGGGTCTTTGGCCAACAAACGCTGAGTCGTATTCACCAATGAGTCAGCTTGAAAGGTAAGCTTATTCTCAAAGCTGATTTGATATTCATTTTCAGTTATCTTTTTTATTGGAAGAACTCTTGATGTACTATCGCCCGATTGTAAGAGTAGTTCGTGTCCAATCCTGCGGAGTAAAACTTCCCTTCTGGATATATCAAAATCGTCACTATCCTCTGTACTTAAAGCCACATAGATTGCAGAGATAAATAAGAGTAATACTAACCCGAACAGATATTTGCGTCTTTTAGAAAAGAGATTTCGACTAAGAGGCATAGTGTAAAGTTTTTATTTACAAAGTTTACATTTTTTTTTACAATCCAAATAACTCAAGCCTAAAAATATCAAACTAAATTCGTAGAATCAATTTAAAAAGATATGAAACATATGAAAAAAACCATCTATTTTCTGATAGCACCATTGGTTGTGGTGTGCGGACTAGTATTTGCTAATCGTGAAATTAAAAATGAAACTAAGCCATCCCCAAAGCAGTTGTCGATTGCTGACAGGAAAACCGATCTGGATGAAAGGAAAAAATGGGAGGCTTCACCTGACGGTATAAAGTACAAAGAATGGGAGGTTTCTCCTGAAGGTAAAAAAGTGCATGCCAGTTATGAAAAAATAAAGAAATCCATCAAGGCTTTCACCAATATGGAGGCCGTGGTAACCTCCGTTACTTTTCAGCGCAACGGGAAATCATCAGGAATAAAATGGCTTATAGTTAGGATTAATGACGAAGAATATATGATGCAATTTAGTCCCAAGGATTTTGAGCATCTAAAAAGCTTGAAAGTTAATGACAAAATAATTGTAAGAAGTCGCAGCGCAGGGCTTTCTCCTAATCATCCCTATTTGATTATATCGGGCGACTATATTGCACGAAATAATAAGGTGCTTTTTAAACGTGACTTTAGCAAAAATAAAGGTTGTTGAGGTAGGTGTCGCTAATGGCTTAAAACCAGTTTTGACATCTCAAAAAAACGCTAATGAATGTTCAAGAATCTCCCGTAGAGATATGGAAACACTAGCAAAAACATTAAAAGCCTGCAAATCACCAATTGCAGGCTAACCCAGTAATTCTCAAAATGTTTTTCAAGAATAATTATGGATATTGGATTGATAACAATTTAGTGCTTGATGATTTCCAAAAACAATTTACTGCGATAGAAATTAGCAATTAAAATATAAGTTAATAAAAATTTATTGTAAAAAAATCTATATTTATTGTTTATCAATAATTATTTATTATATTTGGACATAATTTTAAACTTAAATAATTATGTCAAAAACAAACAACTTCGTATTTTGGGGCTTATATAGTATAGCCTGGATTATTTTTGTAGGCTTGTCTATTGAAGCAGGAGGCTTAATAGTAAATTTTGTTTTCAGCCTTTATAACCCTGAATTTGTCCAAAATCTTTATCAAAAGTTGGACTTAAGTGAAATGTATAAAGAGAGTAGATTAGCTTTTTTCGGTGTCTATAGCTTTATTTTAATCATTTCAATTTTAAAGGCTTGCCTATTTTACACAGTTATCAGACTAATGCACAAAATGGATTTGTCAAAACCGTTTAATGCATTTGTTGCAACAAAAATTTTACAAGTTAGTTATTTTACCCTTTCAATTGGATTGTTAAGTCACATTGCCAGACAGTTAGTTGAAAGTTTAAAGCATCACGGTTTTGTTCCCGACAACTTAGACCAATTTTGGGCTGACAGTCAAGCATTTATTTTAATGGGAGCTGTTATATATATTATTGCGACTATTTTCAAAAAAGGAGTAGATATTCAAAACGAAAACGATTTAACTGTTTAAACTATGTCAATAATTGTAAACTTAGACGTGATGATGGCAAAGCGAAAAATTTCTCTGAATGAACTTTCTGAAAGAGTTGATTTGACATTATCTAACCTTTCCATTTTAAAAACAGGGAAGGCAAAAGCAATTCGTTTCAGCACTTTAGAATCAATTTGTAGAGCATTGGAATGCCAGCCTGGTGATATTTTAGAATATGCAAATGACGAAAAAAAGAACAACGAACGCTAATTCAACTAGTACTCGTTTGTAACACAGTCTATTTACTCATACATAAAATATTTTTTTTTTGCTTTTTAGATATAATTTTAAAATTCATACTAGGCAGATAAAAAAACTATTTAAAGGTTTATAATGAATTATTTTTATATTTGAGATTAAATAAATGATGTTTGTCACACATATCTACCCAAAATAGTATGGCTTTATGTGATTTTGTCACATATATAAATGAGTTAGTGGTAATATTACTGAAAATAGTATGAAGAAAATTGAAACAAAACCTTTAACTAACCTCAAGAAATTGCCAATTAATATTGCAAACGAGCAACATATTGATTTGACAAAATCAAACTTATCGGGTCAAGAGCAAGAAGATTTGGTAAAAAAACTTCTTCAAAAAGTAGGTAAATTGAAAGAAAGTGGTAAAATAATTTTAGCACAATCTCATGAAGATGATTCATACGTAATGGCTAAAATTACACCCAGTAAGGCTAAACAAAATATATTAATCTTTCAAGAACCAAATCCAGTTGCTATTTATTATAATTCCGCGATTGATCATAGTGAAAATGCAATCATAATTCAGAAGGAAATTATTTCTAAAAATTGGACTCCTGATGAATTGTATCCAAATTTTATTGACTTTTTTAAAGAATCATTCCAAGCAATTACGCAATTAACAATGTCGCTTGAGGCGTTATTTAATCAAAAGATTCCAGAAGATATTCAATTATCAAAGGGTGAAAAGACTTTGGATAAAGAAAATATTGAATGGAAAGAATTCAAAGAAAAATTTCGACACATCTTACCATTTATTACGGGAATTGACATTTATAACGATCATATTGACGATTATCAAAATATAATTAAACTTAATGCATTGAGAAATGACTTAATACATTTGAAATCCTTGAAACAAGAAAATTTTACATTTTACCAAGCATTGTTTAAAGAACTTGTAGATTTTGAATTCGAAAGACACACAACATCGGTTCATAATGTAATTACACTTCTAGAATAAATACTGCCGCTAAAAGCGGTTTTAAGAAATTGGGGTTTTTGGGCTTAATTTAAAGTTTGTTTTGTACTTTTGATTTTCAGTGCTAAATTGAATGTTTCGGGCTTACAAATCAACAACTTCTTAAAGCCGCGAAACGTTTTGTGTAATTTTTAACGACTATGAAAACTTTGAATAAATTTGAATTCGACAGAAAAAAGGGAATAGTTTGGGTATGTGATGTGATAAAATCATCAAAATATTTAAACTCAGAAGAATCTGTAGATGATATTGAAGAATATTTACCTAGACTTTATTGGACAGCAAATAATCTCGTGAATTCTTTTGGAGGAAAATTTATTAAATGGACAGGTGATGGGTTCTTAGCTTGGTTCGATGTTGATTTAGATCGAAACAAAAAGAAAATTGCTAATAAAGTATACAAAGCAGCTTGGCATCTAACATTTTTGAATAACGTTACACAATTAGGTTTAAATCCAAAAGATAAATTTGGCATAAGACATGGTGTGACTTTCGAGAAAGATGGGTTATTGTTTAAAATTCACGAAGAAAATGGTAATCAATCACTAGACCTTATTGGACGATCGGTTGTTTTAGCCTTTAGACTTTCTGGTATAGAAGCCAAATTTCCTAGTATAGTAACTGAAAAAGAAATTATTTCAGAAAACTCTTCATATTGTAAATTTATCAACTGGAATCCTGATGAAAATGATACTCTGAAGTATTTTAAAGGAGAAAAATTGGGAATCGAGGAAATAATGATTTCCTCAGATAAAAGGGGATTAAATGACTTAGAGAACATCGAAGATGTGAAAAGTAGAACAAGTAAATTAATTGATAAAATTGATAATAATATTTCAACAGATCAAGAAGTAGAAGAATCTTTATTTAAGTTCCTAGAGTTAATGAAAAATGGACCTGAATGGTGCAACGATGTAATAAATTTAGAGTTCGAGTTTAATAAAAAAATGTTAGAATCACTTAAAGAAACCAACTCAGCTTTAAATAATATATAAAACTACCAATAACAAGGCATTTCCCTGCTGCGCAAAGTCTCCTGACTTTGAGCTAGCTCTTCGAAGTCTCCTGACTTCAAAACATAATGAATAATAAGAAAATCTCAAGATAGAAGTTACAAGTTCCATAAGAGCAACCCATTTTCCAGCTAGGTAATTACAATCCGTTGGGAAAACGCCTCATGTTTTATCATAAACCAAAGAAAGAAATACTATAAAAGTTAAAATTCTCCTAATACTAATCCTTAGTAATAGAAAGCTTATAAATACGGAATGATAATTGTTTCACTTCAAAAAGAAACTTCAAGCTGCAACATACTATAAACAAAAAGAATCAAAACAGTTAATTAAACGATAAAAATGTATTAGAAAAACTAATACATTTTTTTATTATTATAATATGATTAACTTTGAATAAACAATTGGCAAATGAATTCGATTTGGTATTTTGAAGATGTGAATTTATTCAATATAATGTGTCCGCATAAATTTAAAGATGCAGGATACGACCATGTTTTTAAGAATTATAAGAAGAACGATTTTATCTATTCAGAAGAAGATTCTGCCGATAAAATTTACTTAATTAGTTCCGGAAAAATAAAAATCGGTTATGTAAATGAAGAAGGAGATGAGATTATTTCAGCCATATTATCCAAAGGAGAAATTTTTGGAGAAAAAGCCATTTTAGGGGAAGAAAAAAGAAATGAATTTGCGCTAGCTTTAGAAAATGACACTTCAATTTGCCCTATTGCTGCCAATGAAATGCTAGAATTAATTCGAGGAAATAGAGAATTAAGTTTAAAAATATACAAATTCATTGGTTTTAGACTTAAACGCTTAGAACGCAGATTAAAATTACTCCTGTTTAAAGATACAAAAACTCGTTTAAAAGAATATTTAAACGAGTTAGCATTAGATTATGGATACAAAAACACCATCTCTGGAGATACTGTAATTAGGCATCCTTTTACTCAAAAAGAAATTGCTTCACTTATAGGAACATCAAGACCTACTCTTAATATTTTAATTAACGAACTACAAGAAGAAGGCTATCTTAATTTTAATCGAAAAGAAATTATTCTAAAAAACGTAAGTTAATCTCTCTTTATAAAACGTTCAGAAAATTTTTCTCCATTCATATCTTTTATAGTCAATATATATAAACCATTGGCTAAGTCAGCTATTGTAATTCTAGAATAATCATCTTTTATAGTTTTAACAAGTTGTCCTGTAGTAGTATAAATTCCTATTTCTGCTACATCAATTTTATCAATATTACTAATAGTTAGAAAATCTTTACTAGGATTTGGATAAATAGTAATTGCATGAGAATTAAAATCAGTAGTACTTAACGGAGAAGATCCCTCAATTACTGTTAACGCTTGATTAGATATAGGGTTGTCAATAACATCAACAGTTCCAGAAGGCCAAATAACTACTACTTCTGTTATTTCTGTTTCTTGTCCTATTCCAAAATGAGCATTTAACGAACTCATATATTTAAATCCTTCACCACTTCTTATGTCTCTAATTTGTTTTCCCCAAGCTCCATAGATTTCTATTCTAGCTCCAATTCCATTAATATTACTCTGAATACCGTTTAAATTAACTTTTAACCAATTGTTACCATTAGGAACTGCATAACGTATGGTATTGTTATTGTTTAGAATATCTAAAAATCCATCATTATTTAAATCGCCAATAGCTCCAACAGCAATTCCTCCAGTATAATTTTTTGGAATAAAAGTACCATCACCTTGGTTAAACATAATTTTATTTCCTCCACCTAATACATCAACATAACCATCATTATCAAAATCATAAGCCACATTATCTATATTTGTTGTAGCATTTGTATCCCATCCAGAACCAATAGTAATATTTGTATAAGCTTCTTCAACACTATTAGAAGTATCTAAATTATTTCTGAAGTATTTATGACTACCAGAACTAGCTGTTATTATAATATCCATGTCACCATCATTGTCAAAATCGGCAATGGCAGAAGACCATGTTTGAATAGGTGTAATATCTATTTGAGCTAACGCAGATATATTGGTATAAACACCATTACCATCATTTCTATGTAACTCACATGGTGGTCCAGAACATTTAGAGATAAATACATCAGTATCTCCATCATTGTCAAAATCTGTAAATAAAGTGGAATAATTACCTCCAGTAGCACCTATATTCATAGCACCTGGAGTAACACTACTTTGGTAATAAGTTAAATTACTATTTCCGTCATTTAAATAATATACATTGGGTGCAATATCATGACAAGAAAAAACATCTAGATGGCCATCATTGTTAAGGTCCACAAAATTGGTTCTTTGGCAAAAAATATAATCACCTGGAGTAAAATTAGTATAAGAAGTTCCATTTTCCGATTTCCAAACGCTAAGTCCGCTTCCGTTACCTAAAACAATATCATTAAAACCATCTCTATTATAATCACCAGCAGCTAAACTCCAAGTAGGCATTCTACTTGTTCCAGTTATAGGAAAATTGGTAACAGTGAACGATCCTGGAGTTGAAGTTTGATAATGAATTTTTAGATTATTAGCACTTACTCCTACAATATCATCTTTGTAATCACCATTCATGTCTACAATGCATAAATTATAATTACTATCTATAGTACTTACTGTCTCGTTTGTATAAGTTATAGGAGGAGGAGGAATTATAGTTTCAATTAATTGAAAATTAAAACCAACTGCACTCCATTCGTTATCCCATGCTATATAATAGGTTGTTCCAGCAATTGCAGTAAACGTCTTTGTAGAAAGTAAAGAATTTGTATTACCAGAATTACAGGCAATAATTCCAGAGTTATCATCGCTAGTAAAGCAAACTAGAGAGGAACAGCTACCAGTATAAACGCTAAAATTAGTGTCTTTGCAAATATTTTCTATTAAATCTGAAGTTATTGTAACTTCAGAATCTTGAGAAGGAGTGTAAGAATACCATTTAGCCATAGATGTTGAAGAACAAGTGGTATTAATGTTTGTTTCATCAATAGCATTCACAGTTATGATTCCAGCAACTATAGGAGTGGCAGAATTACAAGGATTAGGTACGAATGGTGCTTCTGTTAATTCAAAATCAAAACCCGTTGCACTCCATTGATTATTCCAGTTTATATAATAAGTTGTTCCAGCAGTTACATTAAATGTTTTTCTGGATAGATAAGAATTGATATTTCCAGAATTACATTGAATAGTTCCCGCATCATCATCACCAGTATAACATACTAAGCTAGCACAAGTACCAGTATAAACTTCAAAATTAGTGTCTCTACAAATATTTTGAGGCAAATCTGAAGTTATAGTCACACTATAATCTTGAGTAGGTGTATAAACATACCATTCAGCAAGAGTAGGAGTAGAACAGCTAGTAGTAATATTAGTACCATCTATTACAGCAACAGTGTGTAAACCAGCTGTAATAGGAAGAGCCGTAGCACAAGTATTTTGAGAATAATTAACTTGACAAGCAATCAGAGTAATTAAAAAAAAGCTAAAGTGTAACTTTTTGGTGTTATTTTTAAGTAAAGTAGTTTTTTTCATGTTTAGTTATTTAGTTAGTTGCAATCATGTAAAGAATTTATCCAATCCTTCATAAGTAATACACCTTCTGTATGAATTAATGTTCTTCCGTGTAATGGCATTCTATAACTTTCGTTAGTAGTATTAATTCTATAAAAAAGCATGGATTGACTAATGTCTTGAGGAGTAACAATTTTATTTAACTCAGAAGGAAAATCTTGCATGTCACTTGTGTTCACACAAACACCCATATTAGTTAAACCATCATTTATATTACCACTTTCATAAAAAGCAAATCGCATGGGTCTATAATAACAATGTCTTTCATTTTGATGACAATGAGCACAATTGATGTCCACATAAGAGCGTGCTCTCAATTCTAGTGATTTAGAAGCATCATTATAATTTACAGTAGTATGTTCTGGTGAAGGAAGAGTAAAATTTTCTAAATATCCTATTTCCATCCATTTTGAAAGCTGATTTTTATTTTCATTACCATAAGAATATTCAAAATTCAGGTTTTGAGGTTTAATTCCTATAGGAATATAAGAAGTAATAGGATGATCAGTATCAATATTTTCTGTTTTTTTATGACAAGCAATACATTGCACTTCATTAGGGATTCGATAATCGGCTGTTTTAGTAGCATTGTTTTCGTCTTTCCATTCTATATGAGTGTCACTTCCATTTAAATCTAAGAAAGCTTCAGTTTGTGCTTCATTCCAAACATAATTAGCAAAAATCCATCCCGATTCTTTTCTAATCATTATTCTAGTTTCAATAATGCGAGAAGATCCTATGGGCGAAACATTCTGTACATTTTCATAATAAAATGTTTTTATCAAAGCAGCACCTACAGGAAGTTCTACTATATTGCTGTCACCATTATACGTTCCCTTTTTATTGGGAGGCATCCATATAAAACGCTTTTTATGAGCATAATCTGTAAAGAGAGCACTTGCAGGCTCATAAGGAATAACATCAAGCGATGGAGTTTGGTTTTTTAAATCCCCTTCAAAAAAATGATAGTCAGACAATTTAGAATAAGGAACTTGAGATAAATCTACTATTACTGGAGAAGTAGGAATTTCTTCATAACTGTCATCATCACTACAAGAAGAAAATAAAAAAGAAACAGTAAAAAGTTTTAAAATAAAAAAAGTGTAATTTTTTGTCATATTTAATAATGTTGTTTAACAAATATAACTTTTTTTACTATTTTTCAATAATTTTTTAACTTAAATATCTAAGTTATAATTGACTATAACATTATATTTTTTTAAAAGCTCCAATGATTCTTTGGATTTATGATCAAATTTTTCTTCTAATGTGACTAATTTTTTCTTCTGATTAATTCTTCTTAAAGAATCAAAGAAACGTCTTACTTCTTCCGAACTAGATAAAATTAATTTAGGAACTTTTGCAGTATTTCCATTTTCATCTTTGGCAACCATAGTAAAATAGCTAGAATTGCAATGTTTTATTTTTCCAGTTTGAATGTTTTCAGATACGACTCTAATGCCTACAACCATTGACGTATTACCAACATAATTTACAGAAGCTTTTAAGGTAACCAATTCACCAATTTCTATAGGATTTAAAAAATCAACCGTATCAACAGAAGCAGTTACACAATAACAACCCGAATATTTTGAAGCACTTGCAAAAGCAATTTGATCCATTAATTGTAACAAATAACCGCCATGAATTTTTCCACTAAAATTGGAATGCGATGGAAGCATAAGTTCAGAAAAAGTAACTTTTGAAGCCTCAACCGTATTAGAATCTTTTTTCATTATTCACCATTGTTAAAATAAGGAGATGTTTCTTTTTCTACTTTGGTTACAAAATAACGACTATCGCCCCACCAAAAGAACGTGCGAAGTCTTTCTACATATTCAACTTTTACAAAATTACCTTGTAAGATTTTCAAACTATCAATTACTTCTTTATCATTGTCTAAAACAGAAAACTTAAAAATTTGGGCACCCGAAATACCTTGACTTATTTCTCCTTCCCATGTTTTTACAACATAGCCTTTGTGACTAATTTTAATTAATTCTCCAGATCGAACACCATCACTATAAGGCACATAATAGATATAGGTCATATAAGCAACAATAATTAGTACTGTTAGTAAAGTACCAAAAAACATTATTTTTTTAAAGATTGTCATAATTTATTCGTTTTCTATTGTTGTATTTATTTCATTTTCAGAAGCTCTTTTTAAAACACTTTCAGGAAGTGCTTTTTTAGCTTTAGCTCCCATTTTTCTTAATTTTTCTACACTAGTAACAAGATTTCCTTTTCCTTCTACCAGTTTGTTCATAGCATTTCCATATTCTCCTTTAGCTTCGTCCATTTTTTTACCAATCTTTATTAAATCGGTAACGAAACCTTCAAATTTATCATATAAAGCACCCGCTTGTCTTGCAATTTCAATGGCATTTTCTTGTTGTTTTTGATTAGTCCACATACTGTCTATTGTTCTTAAAGTTGCCAAAAGAGTAGAAGGAGTCACAATTACAATGTTTTTTTCAAAAGCCTTGTTGTATAAATTAGAATCTTCATTGAGTGCCAATGCAAAGGCAGGTTCAATAGGAATAAAAAGCAATACAAAATCAGGACTTTCCATGTGATAAATGTCCTGATAGTTCTTATCACTCAATTGATCCACATGACGTTTTACTGAATTTACATGCTCTTTTAGAAAATTAGTTTTTAAAATATCATCTTCTTCATTTACAAAACGTTCATAAGCAGTAAGTGAAACTTTAGAATCGACGACCATTTTCTTTCCATCAGGAAGATTAATAATAACATCGGGCAAAATTCTTGTTCCAGTTTCTGAAGTAAAACTTTGTTGTACCTCATATTCACGCCCTTTTTCTAATCCTGATTTTTCTAACACACGTTCCAATACAAGTTCGCCCCAATTCCCTTGCATTTTACTGTCTCCTTTTAAAGCTTTGGTAAGGTTAATGGTTTCCTTACTCATTTTATCATTCATTTCGCGAAGACCAAGAATTTGCTGGCGCAAAGCAGCATGATAATCTATACTTTCTTTGTGTGTGTCTTCTACTTTCTTTTCAAACAACTGAATTTTCTCTTGAAGCGGATTCAAGATAATCTTCATGTTTTCTTTATTCTGCTCTGTAAATTTGGTGGTCTTTTCCTCTAATATTTTGTTGGCTAAGTTTTCAAACTCCTTAGTAAACTTTTCCTGCAACTCATTTACCTCTTGTTTTTGTTCCTTATTGCGTTCCAATAAATTATCAAAATCATTTTCTTTTTTAGCCAAATGTATAGCCAATGCTTCTTTCTCTTTTTGAATAATTTCTTTTTCAGAAACCACCTGAACTAAATTTTTCTCAAACTGTATTTTTTCAGCTTGAAATTGATTTTTTAATTGTTCTATTTGGTTGACCAAACCACTAACACGCTCTTCCAAACCCGATTTTTCTGCTTGGGATTGTGTTTTAGAAAGTAATTTTCCAAGGTAAAAACCTATGGCTAAAGCGATGATGAATGCGGCTAGTACTAAAATTATCTGTGTCATATAAGTTAACTAAATTCAATTGTAAATTTAAGGAATTACTTTTTAATTGATTAAAAATGATTACTATTTAATGATTAATTATTCTAATTGTTGATTTTAAAATATTCGTACATTTGTAAAAAGGTATTATTATGAAAGTTATTATTGAAACAGAAGAGCAATACAAAAACATGTTAGTCGCAATTGCTAATGCAATACATGCTAAAATTTCCTTTAATGATGAAGAGTTGTTTTCTAATTTGCCAAATAAAGTAAAAGAAAGCATAATTGAAAGTCAAGAACAAGTAAAAAATGGTGAAGTATTTAGTCATGATGAAGTAATGCAAAAATATATTGCAAAGTATCAATAATGGAAATTATTTGGTCTAAAAATGCAGTTATAACTTTTGATGAAATTGTTTCTCAAATAGATGCTAAATTTGGAAAAAAAGAAGCATTAAGTTTTACTTTAGAAGTAGATTCAATTTCTACTCTCATTAAAAATCAACCTTATCTTTTTAAACAATATTCAGATTTTGAAAACATTAGAAAAGCCGTGATTCATAAAAATTGCAGTTTGTTTTATGAAGTAAATAAAGTAAGTATACAATTGCTTTATTTTTGGGATAACCGTCAAAATCCAATAGAAATTATTTAATTTTTATTAATGAACCACCACCATTTCATGCTTCACAAACCACATGGCTATTTGAGTCAGTTTGTGTATGAATTAAAACGAAAGAAAAAACTACTAGGTGAATTATATCCTTTTCCAGAAGGAACCATGGCAATAGGTCGGTTAGATGAAGATTCAGAAGGCTTGTTATTACTTACAACCGATGGAAAAGTAAGCGAACAAGTAAGAAGAAAAACAGTTGAAAAAGAATACTATGCACAGGTAGATGGAATTATTACACAAGAAGCTGTGGAACTTTTGCAAAATGGAGTTGAAATAGGAGTTAATGGAACAAAATATTTAACTAGAAATTGCTCGGCAAAATTAATTCCTGTGTTGCCAGATTACATTGGTCCTGGAAAAAGAATTAGAGACGAACGACATGGACCCACTTCTTGGGTTTCAATAACCGTTACCGAAGGTAAGTTCCGTCAAGTAAGAAAAATGACTTCTGCGGTTGGTTTTCCTACTTTGAGATTAATTCGAGTTCGAATAGGAAATATGCATCTCGAAGGATTGAATGCAGGTGAAGTGAAAGAAATAGAAATAAGTACTACAAATGAATAAAACAAATAAAATGAAAACAAATTTAATTGCTTTTTTACTGTTAATTACTTCAGTAAGTTTTGGTCAAGATACTATACTTTCACAAGAATTGTATGAAGGTAAATTAGGAGACAAAAGTATATCGTTGTATTTGAAAATTGCAGAAAATGGCTGTCCAACTGTGTATGCTACTGGAATGTATAAATACAAACAAAACAAAACAAATAACTGGTTACTACTTGAAATTGTTTTTTCGGAAACTAAAAATCAATTTACTATGGTGGAGCATTTTAATACAGGAATTTTGATTCTTACAAGAAAAGAAGGAACACTTCAAGGAATTTGGATATCACCAGATGGTAAAAAACAGTTTGAAGTAAATCTTATCAAAGTTAAAACAACTCCAAGTGAGATTGAAAAATTAGAAGAAAAATTAGACTTAGAATATTATTATGCTCATGATTGTTAATAAAAAAGAGGCTGTTCAAACAGCCTCTTTTTTATATTGTAGTATTTTTTAATTAAAAATCTCAACAAAAAAATCTTTCATGGCTTGCCAACTTCTTTTATCGGCTAATTCGTTATAAGCAGCTCCTTTACTATTATCAGTATCTAAATCTTTATGGGTAAAAGCATGAACCGCATTCGCATAAAAATTCATTTGCCAGACAGCCTTTCCTATTTTCATCTCATCTTGAAAAGCCAATACCTCTTTTTGAGGCACAAAAGGATCATCTGCACCATGAAGAACTAATATTTTTGGTGTAATAACTTCCGTTTGGCGCATTGGATCTTTACCTAAACCACCATGAAATGAAACAACCCCTTTTACTTTTAAGTTCCCTCTTGCTGCTTCAATAGCACCAGTTCCTCCAAAACAATAACCAATAACCACTATTTCATCTGGATTTGCACCTTGTTTTATCAATTGGTCAATGGCTAATTGTATTCTTCTTTGGTAATCTTTATAATTGTTTTTAAAATAACCCGCTAGTTTGCCCGCTTCAGTTGTATTAGCAGGCTTATTACCCATTCCATAGATATCAGCCACAAAAGCATGATAGCCTAAAGCAGCTAACGCTTCAGCAGATTCTTTAGCATGATTGTCAATTCCCATCCAAGCAGGTAATACAATAATTCCAATGTTTTTTGGATTCTCTATTGTCGCTTTAGCAAAAAAACCTTCTAGTTTTTGAGTGCCATCTGTATAAGCAACTGTTTTTAATTGGGCATTCATGGAAAAATTAATAAGAATAGTGAATAATATGATCTTTTTCATTTTTGTAAATTTTGCATAAAATTAGTAAAAACTTGGTGTTATTTCATAAAACAGAACATAAAAGATTTATTTTTTAAATCACTTTAAATTTACCAATCGTTTTATCAAAAACAACTGATTCATTTTGAAACAATTCGTTAAAAACATTCTGCTCAATTAAATTACAAGGTTGGTCTTTTACCAATTTATTTTTGGTTAAAACAATCATTTCATCACACAATTGAATTGCCAAATCAATATCATGAGTCGAATATAAGATAGTTTTATTAGTCTCATGAGTTAATTTTTTCAACAATTTTAGTAAAGAAACCTTGTGAACCAAATCCAAATGCGTTGTAGGTTCATCTAAAATAATAATGGCAGTATCTTGAGCCAAAGCCCTTGCAATTAAAGCTTTTTGCAATTGACCATCACTAATTTCATAATGCTTTTTATGCATAAAATCAGTAATTCCTGTTAATTCAATGGCTTCAATGACTTTATTTTTATCTTCCTCTGTTAGCGTTCCTAACCAATTGGTATAAGGTTGTCTGCCCAAAGCAACAATTTCATAAACCGTTAAATTGCTAGGAGGAAGGCTCTCCGTTAAAACAAGGCTCAGTTCTTGTGCTAATTCATTAGGTTTGTATTGAGACAACTTTTTATCATGTAAAAAAACAGTTCCTTTTATAGGAGGAATTATACCCGTCAAAGTCTTTAACAAAGTAGATTTCCCAATTCCATTAGCACCTATAAGCGCAACCAACTTACCCGATTCCAAACTAATATCACAATTTTCAATAATTGTTCTCGTAGTATTTTTGCTAGTATAACCTATGGAAAGATGTTCGCTATGTATTACTTTTTTAGCCATTTTAAAGTTGTTGTACACTTTTAGCAAAACTAAAATATTTAGAGATAGAAATAAGAATAAAGGTATTTTTTTTGTTAGTAGAAGCACAAAAATAGTCCTTCAGTAGAAAATCAGTCCCGCTATCCACTCTATCTTTTCTTTTTTTAAAGAAAAAAAGAAAAGGATGCCGTTCCTATCGGGGCTATATTTGGCGTTTATAATTGCGATACACAATTTTGGGAAAACCCCTAAAGCTAGCACGAGCAACTTGCTCGTGCCCACAATTATATTAATTTTTTTCTTTATTTGCAATCGTTTGTTAGTACGAGCATGACACTCACACTAGCAGGAACAAGATTATGTTTATTAACTAAAAATTAAAAATTTTGATGACATAGTATTTCATTTATCATTTTTAGTTTTTAATTTTTCATTTATCATCATCCCCAAACTTGTCATGCTGTAAGCATCTCATTAGTAGCTCTAATTTAGCACGAAGTTAGGAGCCTTTGTGGAGTAACTGAAACTTTTACAATTCGTAAATGTCAGGAGTGTTGGTGTAGAGCGTATCTTCCCAGTTAACATGCCAGCTTTACAAAAAAGGTGAAGTGAACCAAAGAGGTAAAGTTCGTATCTACTACTTCAGAGATCTTACTGGTAAAAAAGCAAAAATCAAAGAAAGAAGATACAAAAACTAATTCTCCTTTATGTCTTTTACACTATATCCCTAAACATATTATTAGCTACTTTAAACGTATTGCATTAATGGCTATACTATTACCATAATTCTACCAACAATATTTATAACGAAAAACAAAAAAGCCTTGAATTTTAAAGGCTTTAATATAGTAAATCATTTCAATTATTTCTTCAAGACTTTAAATCGCTTAACACCTTCTTCCGATTGAACAGTTACAAAGTAAATACCCGCACTCAAACCTACCATATTCACACCAAAATCAGCAGTATTTGGAAGTTCGGTCATCAATAATTGCCCCGAAACATTACTAACTTCAATTTTAGTCAAAAAGCTTCCTGTCATAGACTTAATATTTAAAATATCAACAACTGGATTTGGATAATAGTTTAGATTTATTTGATTAAAATCATTTACACCTAACGTGCTACTATATAGCTCAAAATCATCAACATAAAAAGTCGTTGGTGTATTTTGATTCATAGAACCATTTGTAGCCCAAAAAGCAAAACGAACATGTCCAGATTCTGGCAAATAATTAAAATTGACAATTTCACTTGTGTTTGAAATCGGTGTCTGACTATTCCATTCTTCCAAAATAGACCACGTTAGTCCATTGTTAATTGAAAAATAAAGAATAACTCTATCATCAGTATCCATAGTTGCCGCATTGGTACTTCCCATTTCTGTAAGTGCGATTCTGAATTTCAACTTATTACTAGCAATCATTTGATATTTAGGCGAAATCATCCACACTCCATTGGTATTACCTGAGCCAATTAAATCGATTTTAGCAGATGTATTGTTTGGTGTATTGGCAAAATTATCTACAATCTCCCAATTCATGCCTCCTGATCTCAAAGTTAAAATCGTAAGATCATTATCTGTTATTTCCCAACAAGTCTGGTCAAATGCATTAAAGTCAAATGCATAAGGAACTTCTTCTAGACAACTAAACCTATTAACAGCTGTATCATCTCCGATAACAAAATTATCCAATCTAAAACCTCTGCTTGCAATCGGTGCACTAGCTGTATTACTAAAATACTTGAATCGGAAAACAACATTTGATTGATTTTGAAGAAAAGAGATATTCATCTTCGCTGTCAAAATTTTACCCGACAAATCAAACCAACCAGGCTCATTATTTAAATCAGACAGCGTCTGATAATTTTGGTACCAGTTTACAGATGAACCACTAGCCGTTGTAATTAGATTCCACGTCGTACCTCCATCTGTAGAATATTCCATATTCCCACCATTGGTGAAAGATTGTCCAATACACATATAATCAAAAGCCATAAACAATGGTTGTGTCTGACCTGTAAAATCAAAAACAGGACTCTGAATATAATACATTGGTGTTAAAAAACTCTGCCATGGTCCGTAAGCAACATACTCCGTTCTTAAAACACCATCATAAATGCGTTGATATAAACTTTCTTGAATAGCTTGTGGAATTCTTGTAACTGCTCGGTAATTATCCAGAACATTTGGGGATAGACCATTATAAGAATAGCCATGCCAACCATTTATAACCGCTTCTTCAAAATTCTCCTGATAAGGAAAAACAGTTACTCCATTTAGTTTTAAATCCCAAGCACCTGTATTATTTGTTTCAATTGATTCTGGATTAAGATTATTCCCATCCACTACATAAAGTAAATAAGAATAAGAACTGAAATTTGCAGGAACTGCATATTCCAAACTCTTGTGATGTTTGAACTCAGGACGAATTTGTGAAATTGGAGCAGTTCCCAATAAGTAATCACCAGCATCTAAGGTAGCATCCGAAGACAAATAAAACTTTATATCGGTTGCATTACTTATATAATTGCCATTATTCTTAATATCGATAGAAAAATTAATATAATCCGACAAGGAACTCACATACATATCTTTACTGTAAGGTACAGTTAAATCAATTGTTGCTTCGGATATTGAAAAATTGTCCAACAAAAAACCTTCACCTGAGTAATTTGGATAGTTATTATCTGCATTATCAAACTTGGTAACATTAAATCTAAACCTGATATTTTCATAGTTCTTTAGCTGAGGAATGTTTATAGCATAATGGGTATTCCTGTCAACATCTCTAGAATTATAATATTCTTGTGTACTTAAAACACTTTCATGACTGCTAAACATAAGATTAGTGCCATGTGTCTGATAATCTTCATCTAAACCAGTATTTTCATTATATTTCATAGTTTTCGACCATTTAGTATACGAGTCATTTATTGGCGTAAGAACTTGCCAGGTAGCACCATTATCTATAGAGTAACTTAAATTAATTGCTCCTGTTCTAGAGTGTTTTGCATCAGTTAGCATGTCGAACTCTAAAACTGGATTAACACTTTGCGACAAATCGAAAACTGGTGTATAAAGGTGCATTCTACTTAAACTAGAAAGAATACCATTTGCATTAGTAATCCATGCCTTAGTCCCAGAAAATGCAGCATTTAAATCTTGTCCATTAGGAACAGTTAATACCCAATCATCATTTCCTAAACTTTTATCATGAACCCAATGCTGAGCTTGTGTCTCAAAATCATTGAAATATGGAAAACCTTGCGTTGGTGTTTGTTCCATTTTAATAAAACCAATATTATTAGTCTCAAAAATCTCTTCAACCTGATTACCAGCATCTAAACTATAAATGATATAATACTCGCCAGCTTGTTGTGTGGGCTTAGTAAATGTAAATTGTTCCCACTGCTCTGTTTCTGCTGTCACATCTGTATAGGTCTGCTGTCCTAATAAGACATCGGAAGCATCAAGATTCTGATCGTTAGACCAATAAAAAGATGTGGAAGAAACTCCAGTGTTTACTTTTCCACTATTAGTAAGATAATATTTGATTTCATCTGAAGCTTGCTGAGAAGCAGTAAATCTATTATTAAAATCAATTCTTTCTATCGTTAAATCAGCTTTTGCAGGACCAATATATAAATCATCAAAAATAATTCCTTCTGGTTTTAAATAATTTGTTTGGAATGTTATTCGGAATCGAATGTTTTGTGAGGAAGCCATTGCAGCTGGTATTGGAATATTTACAAACTCCCACTCGTCCGAAGCGTTTTCTGGAATAGTGTAAAAATCCTGCCAATAATCTCCACATCCTGAAATATATTGCACTTTGTAGAAATTACCATAAGCCCCAACTCCACTATTGCTATAATGCTCCTTAAACCAAAAACTTAAATACAACGGTTCCGTTAAGGAACTTAAATTAAAATAAGGAGACTCTACCCATTGACCTGTAGACTCTGGTATATTTTCATTCACCGTTCCGCTCGTATGCCAGGCATAATTACCAGAATGTGTCCCTTCAATATGATGTCTAGTTCCTTCACCTAGTGTCCAAATCATAGGAGTTGTACTTGCTGGATGCTGTGTAGCTTTCCAGTTTTGTTGATTCGATTCAAAATCATCAAAGAAGGGAAGGCTATAAATTGGTTTTACTAGTAATGATGCATATGACACATTATCAGATTCATTATTTTCATTAACTGTATTATTAAAATCGTGAACATACAAAATATAATATTGTCCCGGAGTTAAAGAAGATGGCGTTGGAATAATCTTTTCCCAGCTTGAAACAGTTGTTACTATATTTGAAGCTTTTTCATCTAAATATGTATCCCCTGCATCCAAAACAGTATCTGTAGACAAATAGTATTTTGTAGTTACATTAAAATAGGCTGTATATTGATTACTAAAATTAAGTATACTAACAACTTTAATTTCTGGACAAAGTGGTGAAATTTCAATAGTAGTACCCTGAGAGGCCCAAATATTATAATATTCTGGAGCAATTGAAAAATCATCAATAACCCAACCAAAACCATTGCAATAAGAATAGGTTGCAAAACGGAATCTAAATTTTACATTTGCATTCCCTTGTAAAGAAGAAAGGTTAATTGCCGAAACAGTACTGTAACCCGATGATGAATAGTTAAAACCGCCACTAGTTTGCCAGTTTTTTTTAAAAGTTGTCGTTGGATTTAATAATTGCCAAGTTACTCCATTATCAATAGAGAAATCTAAATAAAAACTAGAAGAATTTATATTACTTGTACGTTTAAACGAAAGTACATACGGAAGCGCAGCATTGGTTAAATCAAATGAGGGTGTTTCCAAAACCCTAACAGAACTAGTTGTAGGTGTGCCCTGAAGTTTAGTTTCCCAAGCTAAATTATTGGTATTAGGTTCTAATGAAGCCAAACCGTGTTCCCAATCGTCGGTTCCTGAAATTGCATAATGATTCCAACCTGTCAATGCATTAACATTATTGAAATTATTTACATAAGGTAGTGTTTCTTGCGAATAGGACGTAAAACCAATAAGTAACAAAAGGAGTAAAATTCTCTTCATCGTAATTGAAATATACAGTTTATAAGTTAGCAAATGTAGTTATAATTAATTTATTTGTAATCTTTTACAAACAAATATCTTAGATGTTTTTTATTGAATTTTATTGAACTTTTTTACTAATTCTGGACAATCTGATAAAAAATCTTTCATTTATCATTTTTAGTTGTTTTTTATCATAGAATGCGTAGCGGGCAATTTCTTGTGGCTATTGTTATAGGACGTTTTTCTTCTGATTAAATTTGTCTGTATTGTTAATTATTTAATTCGGTTCTTAAACTATCAAACATATCACGTATAGTATCATTCTCATTTTGGGGTTCATAAGAACTTTCTTTTTTCTCATCGTCCCAATTATATTCTTCTTCTTGTTTTGTCTTGTAAGCCTCCATTCTTTCTTCAATCTTTTCCTTTAATCCGTAGTAATCTATTCCAAATTTGTCTCCTACAGATTTTATTTCATAAAGTGTATCTTCTAAATAGTATTCTTCCGCATTTGAAGATTCCTCTTTCATCAATTCTTCAATATTGTTTAAAAAGTCCTCGTCAGATTCAATGAATTCTTGATACTCATCAGGAAACAAATCTTCAAATCTTTCAAAATCTTGTGTCTGTTGAAGCATTACAATGTTTTTCGAAAAAGACTTTATAGTTTCATTTTTATCAAAAGTACACTCGTCTTTAAATTGGTCTAAAATATTGATATAGTATCCAAGTTCTTCACCACTCAAATCATTTGGTTCAATAATACTTTGAAATCTATCGAGGATGAATTGTTTAATTATTGGATGCTCATCAACTAGAAATTCTTTAGTTATTTCATTGATTTTCGTGTAGTCAGAGTACTGTTTTTTATACCATTGCGAGTTGTTTGTTGCTGAAAAGGTTACCCTTGAAATTACAGAGGTGTTAAGGAAGTCAAAATCAGTTAAGATTTTATTTATGTAAATTTCTTTTAGATTTCCTTTAAGAATTATTCTGTTCTTCCTTTGTACTGTTTCACCACGCATCTGGTAGTATTCTTCTATTGCAAATATTTTAAACAACTGGTTAAAATAAATTGAGGAATTTATTATGTCCTTTATATAATCAGGAAATTCTTTGAAATAATTAACGAGAAAATCCTGAACTGATGGATTTTGATAGTCAACGGCAAACTTATTTATAGAATCTTTTTTGATACTAATAAACGTGTTTTCTAATTCTCGGATTGATTTTTTAAAATCAATTTCACTATATGATATTTCATATTTTTTTGAATGTGTTTTCGCGAAATTTTGAATAAGTTGCTTTAGGTCATCCAAGAGAATTGGTACTCCAGCTGTCATAAGGTTTGCCAAGACACATTGAGAAAATTTAGAAATTTGATTTTCATAAACGTGTTTCCAAATGCTTTCTGGATAATTCAAAAAATCGATAAATTTGATAGAAAATTCCTCAGGCTTAATATGTTTCCATACGTCCGGATGAGTAATTGTTTCAATAACCCTAGGGTTGTAGTTAGGGTGATTAATAATTTTCGCATAAGTTTTTTTGTCTAATATGTCAGCCAAATGAGATTCGCTTATTTTCGCAAAAAATAAATGATTGTAAAGAATTTTTGCTCTAACAAACTTTGTATATTGTGAAAGGTCTATGACGCATTTTGCGAATTCAAGCGAGGGGTTTTCAAAAATATCATATCGAAGTTTCGCCTGTGCTAGAATATACTCTCTTGTCGTAAGGATTAGAACTTTATCATTTGAACTACTGACCTTTTCAATGAATCGGATAATTCTCTGTTCCTCGTTGTTACTTAATTTTTTGTCTAGAAAGTTCCTGCCTAAAAAGTCGTCAAAAAGAAATACTTGTTTTGTGTTTTCCTTGTATAAATCATATCCATCATTTATTGAATCCGAAAGAAAGACAAACTCGTCAAAACCGTTAGCTAAGTAATGGTAAACTAAAATTCTTGCTAATGTTGTCTTGCCAATACCTGGCATTCCAGAGATAATTACGTATTTTTTTGATTTTATAATTTCAAGTGCTTGGTAATAGCTTTTATTTTCGACATAAACCCTAACGGTTTCCTTTACCTTTTCTTCTTCGAAGCTCGACTGATTATGAATTTTACTGTGAAGGATACGTTCAAGAATGTTTGTGCTCGAAAGCCAAAGTTTAAAATGCAATTTTTCTATTTCGGGAAATTGTCCCAATAAATTATTTAAGTCGTCTCTTCCAAAAATGTCTGATGATGATTGTATAAATGGGTTTAACAGAGTTATTATTTCATCCTTTTGATTTGGTGTTAGTCCAACGGATGTTGTTAGGATGTATCTAATAGGATTTAGCTTGGTTACTTTTGGTATTTCTTTTTTTAACTTATTGTAAAGTGAATTAAAGTCTTTATATCTCTTACACTGAATAATTAATTTGTCCTTGGGGTTAAATGAATGTCTCAGGTCAATACCGGAATCCCGTCCACTTGTGAAAGATTCAAGATGAACGCCAAGATGCTTTTGAAGAAGGTCTCTTGAAAGTTCTTCAAATTCTGGTGGCGATAAATTTAGAAAATTATAGTCAGGCATTGTCTGTTCTATTTGTTTGCAATTATTAAATGTTACACTGTCTACCAAAATGCCTATAACGTCTTGGGGCTTTATGCAGGTGGTTTTTTTGTTACTGATGTATACAAATATACCGAAAAGTTTGAAAGTAAAAAGTTGAAAAATAGGAGAGAAGTGCAAACACTGACTCTTTCCAATACACACCAAAACCCCACTTGCATAAAGCTCTTGTTTGCAGACGTTATTGTACTAATCTCTCAAAATATTCTTCTAAGCTTTTTCTAAACTTTTGAATTGATGTATCTGATTTTTGTATGTCCTCGTTGGTTGATAAATCCACTAACCGAGCCTTTATTGAAGCTACTTCATCTTCAGGATTTCCATATATGATTTGAACATTCTTTGTTTGATAATAATCCTCCATTGACTCCAAACTTCTATATTCTTTATGTAATCGCTCAGAAATTTTTTTCAATACAGTTTCTAATAATTTTACTTCATCAACAATATTTTGAGGAGTCAAAATCCTTTCACGATGGAATGTATCAATTAAGGTACTTGCATCATTTTCCCATTCTTTAATTTTTGACTTTAAACTTTCATGCGTTGCATTTACAGGGTTTAAAAATCTATGATTTGTATAATGAAATGATACTGTCTTATCATAAATTGATTTTAAAGCATCGATTTGCATGTTTTGAAATCTTGAAAATTTGATTTCTGATCGCTTTAAGTCATTTTTGAATTTTTCGATTTTTTTAGAAACATATATTGCTTGCCAAATCTGATAGCCGGCAACTATAAAAATTATTGCTAATAATGTATAGCGTTGATATGATTCATATTCTGAAAAATACTTTTCTAAAATTTGTTCTATTTGGAAAGGGTTTTGCATAGGGTACTGATTTTATAATGGCTACCAACTCGTTTATGTGTGTCATAAAACTACACAAAGCCAACTTTTTTGGTTAGATATGTGTACTTTTTGGTTTTCTATATCTTAACAAATTTAAATAATCACCTACAAACCTATACAGGTATTCCTACCTGTTTTTGTTTCTATTTTTTACGGGAAACCATAACTAAGAAACGTTTTTTTGTTTTTTTTACAAAAGCTTCTCGATATACTGTTTATAAAACCGCTATTTGCATGATATAAACCCTATTCAAACTAACGGAGTGCTAGTTACGAGAATGTACTTTACACCATCCACCTCAGTTTATCGAGGAGTTAAAATAAGCTGCGTTAATCAGCAAAATCAGCGTGAGTAATAAATAAGGAAGAGTTTTTTATAAAAGCTTCTCGATACTTTTCCAATAGAATGAAATGGAATCGAAAAAACTCGAACTAAATATAATAAACATATTTATTGCCTTCTCTCCCAAAAAGCAGCAGTTTTCCATCGGGTTTCTGCTTGATAAAAAATACTCTTGTGTTTCAGGTAATGCTGCCAAATTTGATTTATTTGTTCCGTATAGTTTTTTTGGAGTTCGGCTGTAAATCCAAATTCTAGCAGTAAGACCCGCAATTGCATAGCACTAGCCATAGCATTAAACATACCTTGCGAAGATAAGGGGTCAAAACTAAGAGCCGCATCGCCCAAAGCGACCCATTGTTGCCCAGCAACTTGTTCTAATTTAGTTGAATTTGCAGCAACCGTGCCTTGAAAGATGATACTGTGTTCGTGTTCTTTCAATATTTCAGAAATAGCAGTAGTATTTTGTGCCAATTTCAAAAAAGAGGCAGTAGATTTTAATTCACTCTTAGCAATTAAATCAGCATCAGTATGAAAAGCTACAATACGTTTATCATTAGGAACAACAGCACTATACCACCAACCGTTTTCACTAGCAGAAATGGTACTCATGGTATTGGTTTTGGTATTGGGTAAAGTAACCCAACAAGCAACCAATTTATCTTCCACTTGTCGTTTAATGCCCAAACTCTTTGCAAAATGCGATTGACGCCCACTAGCATCAATAACAAAAGAAGCTGAAATTGTCTGAGTATGTAAAGGGTCATCACTAGCTCTTAGTTGTACTTGCCAATGAGAATTTTCATAAGAACTACTGTGCAGTTTTGAACCCCACAAACAATGCACACCACGAGCTTCTACAGCCTTTCTTAAATAGGATTCAAAAGCTTGTCGGTTCAAATTTTTAACAAAACCATCAGGATTTCTTAAATCATCTACAAGATGTACTTGATCACTTCCCCAATAGGATTGCATGCCCACATTTTTTTGATACAAAGTGCCTACTTGGTTTTCCAAATCCTCCAATAAATCCAACTGTTTTAGAATGCGTTGCGAAGCTGGAGCCAAAGATTCTCCAATGCGCTCAGTAGGTTCAAGAAGTTTATCAACTAATGTTACCTGATAGCTATCTATCAAAGAAATGGCGGCAATGCAACCTGCAATGCCACCACCTATAATTACTATATCTGTTTTTTCTGTTGCCAAATCTAATATTTTTTTGGAATAAAACGTTGGAAACGAACCAACTGTTCAGGAACACCCACCTCTTTTCTAGGTTGTCTGGAATGAGGAACGGTTCTAGTTTTGGCATGTTTATGTGCTTTAGAAGCTAATAAATTAACTAGTTTTTCAACTTCGCTTGTTAAAGCTTCATCCTGAACCATTTCGTCCTGAACCAATTCTAACAGTTGCTCGCGAGTGCTCTCCATTACAACTTGTTCAGTAAACAAACCTTCCTTAGACAAATGTTCCAAAGTAGTATGCAATAAGGATTCCTCTTTCTTATCCAAGTGTTTATTGTCATTTAAGATTTTTCTTAATCGAGCTTCTGTCTCTTGTAATAACAGCCTGTTTTGCTCCTCATTTGGAATTACACCAATTTGCATTTCTGGTGGAAAATTAGGATTATTTGGTACGCCCGGACGAGGTTGCACAATTGCTAGTTTATCAAAATACTTTACCATAGCATTAATCTGATTGGTTTGTGTAGGAGCAGCTCCATCTAATGGCAAATCATCCAACCAAAAATAACGATAGGCAAAAGCTTCTCTACGAGTTTCTTCCGCTAAGTGAGGGTCAATCGTTTCTTTGTAACGTGCTTCACTCAAAATATTATTAGGAACTCTAGCAGGCCAAAATGTTGGTAAATAAGGATCGTAAGCAGTAGTATAACCATCTCTACAACTTGCTGTATCGGTTTGCCAAGGAATAGCCATCCATCTAGTAACACCACCTGGAACTTGTCCTCCTAATAAAGGACCGGCAGGTAAAGTCAAGACATCACTATTCATGGTAGAACCATAATAATGATAATCGGTTTTTGGTGTTTTAGGAGCATGTTTCAATCGGAAAGGAGCCATATACATACCAGAAGTTCGCATAGGCCAAGTCATTTCACAGCCAGGATGAAAAGCATCTGCCAAACAGAAATCCATGGCAGCTTTGGTTAACATATCTGGTTGTTCCGCAATAGGATAATCGTCAATTTTTTTAACAGGTGGAATATAAGGACAGCCGGTTGTATCTACAAAATCGGCATCAAAATCGCCTTCTACCCATTGATCCAAAAATTCCAACTGCAAATGAGATAAGGTGGAATGTTGACGCACAGAACCTTGTGTAGGAATGGCAACAGCATCACCATACAACCAAGGCCATAATTGTGGAGCTTCAGCTCCAGATTGATCAAACCTACGGAAATTATTGGAAATAGTACGACGCATTTCTATATTAGCTGAAGAAGGATCGTTTAATTTTTTTACCCATTCTACACTGGTATAATTGAAAGGACCACCCCATCCAAAAGCTGCTGCAAATCCTGCATTTACCCATTGTAAATTGGTCATTCTTTCAAAAATAGGCAATATGTCTTTACAGAAAGAAGGTCTTGCGGGTCTAGCTAACATGCCTGATTCTACAGCAACACTTCGCATTAAATCCCACATGGTGCGTACCGATTTTTGCATCGGTGCATAATCTGGTGGAGCACAAATAACCCACGCTGGATCAACAGTGAGTGCTACTCCTTCATATTCTACTTCAGCTGTAACTGGTCCATCAGACATATCATCATACCAACCCTCATTGTTGGCAAAGGTAATAGCTCTATCACCATTGATGTTTTTCGATTTGCCATGACCACCTAACATCACTAAACGTCCTTTTTCATCGGTATGCATTTCCCCTAAATAAACCGATTTGCCCATGAATTTTCCTTTGAATTTTTTACCTTCTGTGACATTAGGTTTTGAAATACTTTCACCACCACCATCAATCAATAACTGACTACGGTCTTTTACATCAATATTTCTTAATAGAGAAGGTGGAACATTAGGATCAGATGCATCTGGAATATCTAAGGCAATTTGGAATTGGTACCAAGATGATTTTTGGTTAGCCAAATGGGAATGCCAAGTAATTTTAGCATTATCCATAGTCAATTCCTTAATAGCTTTTCCAGCTGCATTGAAACCATAAATTCGAAACTGTGCTGCCTGACGTTTTATAGCCCCAGTTTTATCGCGATAAGCATAAACATCATCTTTTACTTCTGGTTCGTCTACCAAAGGGCCTATGAAATATTCCTCTTCACTATTTCCCACCCGCATGACACCAATAGGAGGATAAATGCCAGCTCTAACAATACAATTGCTATCCTCGTCTGTATTACCTCTAAAATGCGGATTTATGGCTTTTGGTTCTTGTAATTGTTGTCCGTTAGCTTGATGTCTTGCTTCAGCACTAGCTGCATATACTGTTTTTCTTGCGTCTGCAATAGAACCTAATGGTTTATGGGCTTCTAAAGTTCTCCAAATATTGAAAGAAAGACTACTTCCAAATTCAGACTGACCAATAGCTGTTACATCTTGTTGGGGTAAATGCAACTTTGCAATGCAGATGTACGGACTTTCTTCTGTGCTCCAAACGACTTGAGCATCATTAATAGGCATGGTTGCATCGTTAGTACGAAGTTGTATTTCAAACCTAAAAGTAGCATCTCCATTGCGTAAACGTTTTTCTAAATCCAATCGTAAATAATTATCATCATCAAAAGGAGCCCCTTTATAAGTGTCATCTGGAACCAAACGATATTTTACAATTTGAGATTCTCCTAGTTTAAATGGTAAAATAGCCCAGTAACTAGCACTTAATACACTGGCTTCTTCTTTCTGCATGGCTTGTAAAATACTTGCCAATTCAGGATGTTTATCAATATAAGTATCATAATCTCTATCAATAACACCAGCAGTTGTAAACGTGCACATTTGCTGTGCATCACGAGCAAAAAAGCGATCTATATTCTGAAAAATGAAATCCGCAGTAGTACCTTCACCAAAAAGTTTTGGACCTTCAATTCCAAATAACTTTAAACCAACCCCTAAGGTAGAGTGTAAGTCAGGTGAAGTAGTTCCTGTATCACTAGAGAAACGAACGGCACAATCATAACGAGAGCCCGCAAAAATACCTTCCTTAAAGGCTTCAGGAAGATCTGTATCGATGATGAACTCTCCATAAGCAATGCCATGTTGTTTTCTAAAAACAGCCCTTTCAGCGGGATGTTGTCCTTTTTCAATTCGGGTTTTTTGGCCCATTTCTACAAACATCTCTTTAAGACGTTGTGTCACTATTTCAGTACTGCCACTACTATCCCAACATTTTACATCGTTTGCAGTAGGTTTTTCAAGGTTTCGTTTTTTGTTGTCCATATTTAGTAATTATTTGTTTGTTAGGTTATTTAGTCTCGCTTTTTAGTCCATAAATCGCATGTATTATCGGATATTATGACAACCAAAACAGGGCAATAGTTAGCCACTATTTGGTAGTACACCCTTACAAATCTAAAATTTATCTTGGAAAATGATGTAGGTAGTTTTACCTGTTTTTAGGAAAAATGATTATTAATTTTTATGAAAACTTCTCAATATATCCCGATAGCTATCGGAATGACATGGCTTGTGTTGAATGATTGTACTAAAAAACTCTATAACCAGCACTTCGTCAGTTCGAGTTTTTTTATAAAATGCGATAGCAATTTTATAAAAAAGTATCGAGAACCTTTGTAAATTGAAAGTTTACAAAAACACATCTTCTCCGCTTTTAAAATTTTAATTTCTTCTTGCATCTGGTCAATAATTTTGTCATCTGTCATATTATTCCCATTAACCATTAATTATACTTAACATCAACTACTTCAATAACTCCATTTTCCAAACCAAAAAATTTTCCATTAACCTCTTGGAAAAAACGGCCAATTACAACAGCAACCACAACACCATTTGAAATTGCAGGAGAGCTAAGAGATAACGTAACATCACCAGAGAAGTTTTTGTCTAAAAAAATAGAATCACTGCTCACAAACGAATAACCCTCACTTTCTAAATCAATAGAAATATAGCGCAAAACCAACTCAAAATGAGTAGCATTCGTATCTAGAAATAACTTTTTACCAGTATAAGTAGAAAGCAATAAACCATTCGTAAAAGAAAAAGAATAGTTATCACGTAAAATAGTCAATAACGATTTTCCATTCGTTAAAACAAAACCTGTAAACAACTTTTTGCCAGCAGGAGTTTGTAAGCCCTTTACAAAATGACGAGTTCCTCTTTCAGAAATAGTATCAAGAGACTTAAGTTTAGCAAATAAACTAACCAAGCGTTGGTGTAATTTGTTATCCTTCAGTACATTCAAATACGGTTGCAATGCTTTTTTAAACAAAGACACACATCGCATACAAGTTTTAAACTCACTGCCATTTTCCCTCACACGCACCATAGAATCTTTGGTTTTAATGGCTGTACCATTAAAGCCACCACCAGCCGTTCGCACTACTTGCTTACCATCTAGCACATAAAAATTAAGACCATTTAGTGTACCTTTCACTTGAAGAATACCTTTCCCTTTAGCCATAAGTAAAATCTTTATAATGCTAAGATATAAAATATATATAATAATTATATAGTAAGGTTATAGTAATTATATAGTAAGTAATATTCAATAAAGAATAGCAATATAAGTCTTTAAACTTAAGATATTATATTGCTACTTAGTTAATAAAATCCTTATCTATTCAGAATTATTAATGGCATGTCTAAAAAGAGATTATTATTTTGTAATTATAGAGATTATTATTTTGTAATTATTTTGAAAAATTATCTTTTTTGGAAGATTGTACAACAACTTTTGCTATCAGCTATAACATGTTTGAAATCAGTTGAAAGTTAGCTTAAAAATTTTATATATACCTCTCTTTTCTTTTGGTAAATGTATTTGAGAGATAGTGAAAAATAAATTTCCTTTACGGTCAAATGCAAACGAATCTGGCCATTTAATTTCTTTATCACTAATGACTTCTTCAATAATTCCTTTAGAGTTTACTTTACTAATAGCATTTTTTTCTAAGCTACTCAAATATAAATTACCATTTTTATCAAAAATAATTCCGTCATTGGCACCCGTTTTAGCAAATTTTTCAACTTGTTGTCCAAGAAGTTCATCAGTTAAATTTTTATCAAGTAATGCTTGGGTTGGAATCCTATAAATATTTTCGCCCATCAAGGAGCAATAATATAAATATTCGTTTTTAATGTCTAATTCAATACCGTCAGAATGTACAGGATGAGTCCTTTCATATCCTTCAATTTCAATTTTATGGACTTCGGTTAAGGTGGATGGGTGTTTTGCAATTACTCTACGAATTTCATTTGTCTTTAAATCGAATAGTACTAGCCCCCCCACTTGTGAATCTGTAAAATAAGCAATATGTTTTTTAGCGTCAATACGAAAATCATTCAAATACGCTTTCCCAGATATTTTTTCAACAGAAAAAAAATATTCTTTATGCAAAGTGTTATTTAGCAGATTAAAACAATACAAATATGCTCCTTTAGTTGAATCGGTTTGTAATTCATACCCTGTATCTAAAACCCATAGAAAATCAGTATCGTCCACATATATACTTTGTACACAAATAAACTTTCTTTTCTCTACCATTTTTGTATCCCAGTTATTCCAAGAGATATTTGGATAGGCTATTGGTTTTCCGTTAATTATTTCAGCTACAGAAATAGGTGTTTCTTTTGACCATCTTGGAAAGTTTACAAAAACCCTGTTTTTTTTTGATATAGCTATTCCTGTCCATTGATTTTTACTTTGAGCAAACAAGGACATTGAAACGTTAGAAGTTGGTTGCTTTTTATCTTGTGAAAATAAGAGAAATGTAAATAAGAGGGATAGGGTGGAAAAAAGAAGCTTCCTATATTTCATTTTAAATATATTGGTAAAAGGGAAAGCCAATAAAGAAAAATAAGCAAGTTTATTAAATGGTATCATACTTAAGTGTTTTTTGTTATAAATTGTTCGAAACAAAATTACTATGAAGTAGTAAGGTGTCAAAGGAGGTATATCACTATTTTATAGTGATGTATGTCACAAGGTAGTTTTGTTATTTATTATTGAAACGGCTTAATGTTTCTCTAGATACCCCAAGGTATGTAGCTATAATAGTTTTGGATGCCCGCTGAAAAAGATTGGGGTATTGTTGAAGAAGGATTTCGTAGCGTTCTTTTGCATTTTGAGTAAGAAAAGAAAGCATTCTTTTTTGCAGTGCTACGTAACCGTTATTGGCCTTTTTTCGAAAAAAATATTCTACTTTATGCATTTCTGCACAAAGTTTTTCCCTGTTTTCGTATGATAGACAAAGTAATTCAGTATTTTCTAAACAATCAACATTTACAATGGCTTTGGTCTGCATGAAATAGGCCTGATAGTCTGTAATCCACCAATTTTCCATAGCAAATTGCAAAATGTATTCTTTGTCTTTATCATCTGTATATACTGCTCTAAGTAAACCCTTATTGACCCAATAGGTATGTTTTACTTCGTCACCAATTTGAACAAGAAATTGATGTTTTTTTAATTTTTTAGAGGTAAAATGTGAAAGTATATAATCAAACTCCTGGTCAGTCAATGAAATAAGTTCTTCGAAATGGCGTCTAAGTGTAATGCTCATTTTGTAAAAATAGAAAATTAATTCAAAAGTTTTATTTGCTTGTATTATTTGTTTGTGGTTGGGGCAGTTTAAATGCTTAGACTAATTTTTTTAAGCTTTGTCTTGTACCAGTTTAGGTTACAGTTTTAGGTTAATACTATTTTGAGTTTACACTATGTCTCGTACTGGTTTTAGTTTACAGTTTTGGGTTAATACTATTTTGAGTTTAAACTAAAAATTACGATTTATTTTGTATGTCAAAATCATACGGATTTTGGTTTACTGTTATAAAAAGAATAAAAAGGTGGCGGTTTAAATGTGAATTATGTAGTTGTTGTCGCAAATTATGTAAGGCATCTCCATAATTCAAGTAGTAACTTTACAAATAGTAGAGAATATTTGGTAACACAGAAAAATGTCTTGATTAAATACTTTTATAAGTAGCAAAATGAGATTAGAAATAAAGAACGCAGAAAAATACTTAATCCATTTAGGAACTAATAAAAATCTAATTACAAAAGAACTATTTAAAAACAAAATACTATGGAAACTGAAACTAAAGGTTACGATTTAACTATACCAGTAAATGATTTTCATTTATCTTATGATGATATTGGAGAAGGAAGCATTCCAGTTATCTTCTTGCACGGCTTTCCTTTCGACAAATCGATGTGGGAAGGTCAGTTAGATTTTTTAAAAGATTCTTATCGCTTAATTCCTTGTGATATTAGAGGATTTGGGAAATCAACAGACGAGGAATCATCCCTAAGCATTGATTTGTTTGCTGATGATTTAATGTATTTTATGGACAAGTTAAGCATTGAAAAAGCAATTATTTGTGGACTGTCTATGGGAGGATTTATAGCGTTGAATGCAGTAAAAAGATTCCCTAATCGCTTTGAAGCTCTAATTTTATGCGATACTCAATGTATTGCCGATACTGCCGAAGTAAAAGAAAAACGTTATAAAACTATTGATGAAATAGAAATTGAGGGAGTTACTAATTTCAACGAGGGATTTATTAAAAGTGTTTTCCACAAGGATTCAATAACAAATAAAAAGGAATTGGTGGAGCAATTGAGAAGTGTTGTATTTTCTAATTCAGAACATATTATCAAACAAGGATTAGTAGCACTAGCTGAGCGTTCAGAAACTTGTTCTACTTTGAATGAAATAACCATTCCAACCTTGATTTTATGCGGAAGAGAAGATGTAGTAACACCACTTGCTCAATCTGAATTTATGAATGCAAATATTAAAGGATCAGTACTACACGTAATTGACAATGCAGGTCATGTATCTAATCTTGAACAACCTCATGAATTCAACAAACACCTTCTCGATTTCTTAACTGTTTTAAGTGATCTCAATTATGAGAAAATTAATGGAGATCAAAGGATGGTTTAATGTAGGATCAGCTTTAAAATTTGTTTTGGAAAATAGTTAAGTGTTATTTTAATAAATGACTTATATAAATAATATTATCTACTTATATTTTTCTCAATTATAGGAAACTGTAAGCAGAAAAAGTTTTCTTGTGTAAGGCTCTGTATAGACTTCACACTTGAACAGACGAAGTGTTTTTTAACCATTAATAATTAACTAAGCCTTCTTTTTCGTACCAACAACCAAACCACAATTGGTGCACCAATAATAGAAGTAATCGCATTAATAGGTAATGTAATATCATTGCCAGGAAATTGTGCTACAATATCACAAAACAACAAAATAATAGCTCCAAGTAAAGATGTACTCCAAAACAATACAAAATGATTACTTGTTTGAAATATTAATTTAGCAATATGAGGAACTGCTAAACCAATAAATGCAATTGGACCAACAAATGCAGTAATACTTCCTGCTAAAATACTAGTAGCAAAAAGAATAATATAGCGTGTTTTCTTGAAGTTAACTCCTAAGCTATTAGCATATTTTTCACCTAATAACAAAGCATCTAGAGGTTTAATTACTAAAAAACTTAAACTTATTCCTAAAAAAGTTAAGATAGCTAAAAAACTAACATCGTGCCAACTCAAGTTGCCTAAACTTCCCATTTGCCAAAAAGTGTATTTCTGAAGTTGTTCAGCAGTAGTAAAGTAGGATAAAACAGAAACAATAGCACTGGTTAAACTACCAAACATTAACCCAACAATCAAAATGGACATAGTGTCTTTTAAACGTTGGGAAACAAATAAAACAGCCAATAAAACTAACGAACTTCCTATTCCAGAAGCTAAAACCAATCCGTAAGAAGAAGTAAATACTTTTGAAAGACTTAAAGGTAGAATTCCAGCACCTAATAAAACAATGGCAACTCCTAAACTAGCACCCGAACTCAACCCTAAAACATAAGGACCAGCCAATGGATTTCGGAATAAAGTTTGCATTAATAAACCGCTTATAGACAAAGCAATACCTACTAAAATAGCTGTAATAGCTTTGGGCAATCTAAAGTTTAAGATAATGTATTCCCAAGAACTTTTTGAAGCGTCATTTCCTAATAAACAATTAACAACTTCTTTAAAAGGTATTTTTATAGATCCTAAGCTAATATTTAAAATAGTTAGAAATACTAATAATATTAGTAAGCTTATAAATAATATGGAGAATTTTCTAGTCACGCTATTCTAACTTTTTTGCAAAGGTAAATTGATAATCAGGAAGTATTTCAGGATGAAAGATTTTAATATAATCTTTTAAAACCAAATCAGGTCTACTTGGAGCTGTTTCATAATAAACCGTTCCACCAGTTTCTCCTTTTTGACTTTCAAAAGTGTATACTTCACTTTTTTGATAAGCATCAAACTTTTGATAATGATGATTTTCTTCTAATAATTGACTTAAAGTCATTATAGAACCATTGGTAATCCATATATCAGCATGCTCAGCTTTATCGAAAACACTTTCAAAACTTAATGGCTCGCTACCCATTCCTGGTAAATCTTTCCATAAATAATTGGCTTTAGCATCATTTAAAAATTGGGCAATCCAACTGTTTCCTCGTGCAACAAACCATTGATCTTTATACAATGAACCATATAAAACGGTTTGTGTAGCTTTAGTGTTTTTTATTAATGCAAGTGCATTGTTGTAGTTTTTTTCAATATCAGTAAAAATAATTTCACCTTCTTTTTCTTTGCCTAACAAAGCTGCATAAAATTTAATCCATTCGGCTTTTCCCAGTGCAGATTGTTCCATCCAATCACCTTGAAACATCACTTTTAGCCCATTTTTAGTAAGCTTGTCAACCATTTTGTTGGTATTATCTATTCCAAAAGTCACAATAACATCGGGTTGCATATCAAACAATAATTCAATATTTAAACTTTCATTTTGACCAACATCTCTAATTTTCCCATCATTAATCAAAGCTCTTGTTTTTGGAGAAGAAATATAAGAAGTGTGAGGAAAACCAATGAGTTTATTTTCACTCTTTAACATTTCCAGAAATGGAATTATCGTTGTAGAAGTAACTACTAATTTTTTAACAGGAACATCTATCGTAGTATAATTGTGTAAACTGTCAGGAATAATTCCGTTTTTATTTTTTAAAATGTAAGTAAATGGTTTTTCTGCTTTTGGCCATGGATTTAAAACTTTTACTATAGAATAACCTTCATATTTATAAATGGCTAATCCAGAAGCATGTTTAATTTGATTTTCCGAATTTATTGCTATTTGCGTTTTAGTTTCGCTATTTTTTTTACAACTAACTAATAAAAAACAAGTTAAGAAAAGGGTTTTAAAAAATAATTTCATCCTGTATATTCTGTTTGCACAAATGTATGAAAAATTCTACGCTTCCATTTTATTAAAAATTTTAAATACTATCTTTACAACATGGATTTGGTTAAAGAAAAAAGATGTGTAATTTGTGATGCAACCTTTGGTTGTGGTAATCAATCTAAAGAAATTAGATGTTGGTGTAATGAATTACCACCTATTTTTTCATTAGATAAAATCACCGATTGTTTGTGTCCAAAATGCTTAAAAGAAGCAACCATCAAAAAGATTGATGACTATGTGGCAACCATTACACCCGAAAACAGCCTGACAAATAAAGCAAAAGATTTACCAAAGACGAATCATTTGGTAGAAGATATTGATTATTATTCAGAAGGAGGAAATTATGTTTTTACCAAATGGTTTCATTTAAAAAGAGGAGAATGTTGTGGTAAAGGATGCAGACATTGTCCGTATTAATTATGGATTGTTGATGGTTAATTATTAATGGGGAATTGCGTTGATGATGATTAGTGTTTAATTATAAATTTATAAGTGATAACAATATAGAAAACCAAAATAGCAACTTGTTTGTATAAATAATAGCAATTCTAAAACTAAATAACAAGTATAATTAAAACAACAAAATCACAAATCAACACAAAAAATAATGACAATGAAAGACACACAATCCAAATCAACCATTAATCATCAACAATCAACCATTAACAATCAACCATTAACAATCAACCATTAACAATCAACCATTAACAATTAACCATCAACAATTAACCCTATGCGTGATAATATTGTAAAAACCAAGAGTTTTGATTTTGCGATACAAATTGTTAGATTATATCAATATTTATCTCATGATAAAAAAGAATATACACTTTCAAAGCAGTTGTTAAGAAGTGGAACAAGTATTGGAGCAATGGTTCGAGAAGCAGAACATGCAGAAAGTAAATTAGATTTTATACATAAGTTTGCAATTGCCCAAAAAGAAGCAAATGAGACAATCTATTGGTTAGAGTTATTAAAAGCAACCGACTATTTAAATGAAAAAGAATATGAAAATATGGTAAATGATGCAACATCAATACTAAAACTAATAACAAGCATAATCAAAACAACAAAATCACAAATTATCCCCAAAAAACAATGACAATAATGTCTACACAATCCAAATCCATTAATAATCAATTATCAACCATTAATAATTAATTTCAATGTTTTACTTAATAACAGGAGGAGAACGCTCAGGAAAAAGTGGTTACGGACAAGATTTAGCAATGTCATTGTCTAAAAATCCTATGTATGTAGCAACAGCACGTAACTGGGATGGTGATTTTCAAAAGAGAATTGACCGTCATCAAAAAGATAGAGATGAAAATTGGGTAAATATTGAAAAAGAAAAACAATTAAGCGAAATTGATTTTTCAGGAAAAGTAGCTTTAATTGATTGTGTAACACTTTGGTTAACCAATTTTTTTGTAGATACTAAAAACGATGTGGAATTGTGTATGGAGCAAGCTAAAAAGGAAATTGAATTGGTCATGCAACAAAAAGATATTACTATTATTGTTATTACTAATGAAATAGGAATGGGTGTTCATGCAGCAACACATGTAGGTAGAAAATTCACTGAATTACAAGGTTGGATGAACCAATATTTAGCCAAAAAAGCAGATAAAGTAGTACTAATGGTTTCAGGAATTCCAGTGCCAATTAAATAAAAAGTATGAGAGTTTTAAGTTCTTGGAGTGGAGGAAAAGACAGTTGTTTTGCTCTAATGAAAAGTGTAGAAGAAGGGTTGAAACCAACTGTACTTTTAAACATGATGAATGAAAACGGAAAAGTATCACGTTCTCATGGTATTCCATTGGCTATTTTGGAACAACAAGCGGCTCAAATGAATTTGTCTTTGGTGGCAGTTCCAGCATCTTGGTCGCAATATGAAGAGAATTACATTGCAACATTACACAAAATTAAAGAAGACCATCAAATAGAAGGAGTTGTTTTTGGAGATATTGATTTAGAACCACACCGAGAATGGGAAGAAAAAGTATGTAAAGCAGCAAATCTGGAAGCTTTTTTACCGCTGTGGCAACAAAATAGAATCGATTTGGTTAACCAAATGCTACATAATGGTATTGAAACCATGATTGTTTCCTGCAATTTAGAAATGGGAGAAAGATATTTAGGTAAAATTTTAACCAAAGAATTAGCTTTAGAATTAGAACAAAAAGGAATTGACCCTTGTGGAGAAAATGGAGAATTTCACACATTAGTTATTAATTGTCCTTTATTTAAAAACCAAATTCAATTACCTAAATTTGAAGTAAAAACCTATGATAACTACTGTTTTGTAGTTTGGGAAGAAAATTAAATGAAAGATTTATACGAAATAATAGTTCACGCAGATTTTACTGATTTTCGTGTATGGAATTAGCTTCTCGATACGCTTCGCAATAGAAGTGACGTGGATTGTGTGAATTGGAGAATGTTGTTACAAGCACTACGTCAGTTCGAGTGTTTTTTATGGAATGGAATAGAATAAAAAATGTATCGAGAACATTAAAACAGACAAATGTTCAGAATAAGACTTTAAAAGTAATAATGAAAGATTTATACGAAATAATAACTTCACGTAGAGATACTCGCCATTTTACAACAGATAAAGTGCCTCAAGAAGTACTTAAAAAAGCTATTGATGCAGGTCATCACGCACCATCTGTAGGTTTAACAGACGCAACTCGTTATTATGTAATTGAATCAGAAAGTATAAAGAAGAAGATAAAAGAATTGTTTTTGGCTTACCATGAAAAAGCGGCTAATGCAACTGATGATGAAGCGCAAAAAGAATCCTATTTAAAATTAAAGCTAGAAGCGATAGAAGAAGCACCTATAGGAATGGTAATTGCTTATGATCGTTCTGTTTTAGATTCGTTTACGATTGGAACAGTTGGAAGTAATGAAGCTATAAAATTCAGTGCGGTTTGTGCTGCGCAAAACATTTGGTTGTCTTTAACCGAACAGGGTTATTCCATGGGTTGGGTTTCTATTTTAAATTACTACGATTTTAAAACCATCTTAAATATTCCAGAACATATTGAGCCATTAGGTTATTTTTGTATTGGAAAGCCAGCAACAGATTACGGTAGTCAACCCATGTTACAACAATTGCATTGGAAGGAAAAAACGGCTGTTGCCAATGTAATTAAGATAGATGAAATACAAGAAATTCAAAAAAAGAATTTGCAGTTTACTACTGAAAAAGTAAGTAATAATGAAGATTTAGTTCAGAAGTTACAATATAAAATTGATCACAAAACCAAACCAGAAGGTGCTTTAGGTCTTTTAGAAAAGTTAGCCCTACAAATAGGATTAATCTTTAAAACTGAAACACCACAAATCCAAAAACCACATATTATTGTCTTTGCTGCCGATCATGGAATTGCAAATCACGGAGTAAGTGCATATCCACAAGAAGTAACCCGACAAATGGTGATGAACTTTTTAGAAGGTGGTGCAGCGATTAATGTTTTTTGTAAACAAAACAACATTGCCTTAGAGATTGTAGATGCTGGAGTGAATTATGATTTTCCGACAAACACAAAACTAATTCCTAAAAAAGTAGCCAAAGGCACTCAATCTTTTTTACAAACGGCAGCCATGAGTCACGCAGAAATGGAGTTGTGTTTAAAAAATGGAGCTACAATTGTAAACGAAATTTACTCAAAAGGTTCTAACTGTATTGGTTTTGGAGAAATGGGAATTGGAAATACATCAACAGCTTCGGTTATAATGGCTGTTTTAACCTCTTTTTCAATTGAAGAATGTGTAGGAAAAGGAACGGGTGTTACCAATGAGAAATTGGAAAATAAAATAAAAATACTATCAAAAGCCATTGAGAATTACACAGGTTCAAACGATTTAAATGAATTGATTACTTATTTTGGTGGTTTTGAAATCCTACAAATGACAGGAGGAATGTTGCAAGCTTTTAAAAACAACATGTTAATTTTAGTTGACGGATTTATTTCTAGTGTAGCCTTTTTAATTGCTTTTAAAAAGAATCCTGACATAAAATCAAATGCTGTTTTCTGTCATTGTTCTGAAGAAAAAGCACATAAAACATTGCTTAATTATTTAGAAGTTGAGCCTGTTTTACATTTAAAAATGAGACTAGGAGAGGGAAGTGGTTGTGCAGTTGCTTTCCCAATTATACAATCAGCAGTAACTTTTTTGAATGAAATGGCTAGTTTTGAAAGTGCTGGAGTGAGTAATAAATAAATTTAAAATGAGAAAAGAAATTGATATATTTTTCACAGCAATGATGTTTTATACCAGAATTCCTTGTCCAAAGGATATCACACACGACCCTGATTATTTAAACAAAGCCACACGTTATTTTCCATTAATTGGATGGATTGTAGGTCTTATTTCTGGAATAGTATTTATTGCTTTTTCTCAAATTTTGCCAGTAACTATTGCAGTTCTGTTAAGTATGATAGCTAGTGTTTTAACCACTGGTGCTTTTCATGAAGATGGTTTTGCCGACGTTTGTGACGGTTTTGGTGGTGGTTGGACTAAAGAGAAAATATTAAAAATAATGAAAGACAGTGCAATTGGTGCTTATGGCGCAATTGGAATTATACTTTTATTAGTATTAAAATATATACTTTTAGTCGAAATTTTATCGATTCAATCTAATATTATTCCTATAATTTTAACATTTATTGCGGCTCATGCTTTAAGTCGTTGGGCTGCAGCAACTATAATTTTTACCCATGAGTATGTTCGTGAAGACGAATTGAGTAAGAGTAAACCCATTGCAAAGGCTTATTCATGGAAAGAAATTTTTGGGACTGCTTTTTTTGGAATTGTACCTTTGTTATATTTTGTTTATTATAATTATAAAATAGCTTTAGTTCTTTTACCTGTTTTTATGTTTCGTTGGTATTTAGCTCGCTATTTCAAAAAGTGGATTGGTGGTTATACGGGTGATTGTTTGGGAGCAACCCAACAAATTTGTGAAGTAGTATTTTATATATCATTATTAGCTTTATGGAAGTTTATCTAGTTAGACATACAGAAACTGTTTGTGAAAAAGGAATTTGTTATGGTCAAGCTGATGTTGCTGTTCAAGAGCCATTTGAACACTTATTTCAAGAAATAAAGAACCAACTTCCTGTAGAAGAAATAAAAGTAATTTCTAGTCCCTTAAAAAGATGTACTATTCTAGCCGATTTTCTTTCGAATGGAATATTTGAAGAAGACAACCGTTTAATGGAAATGCATTTTGGCAACTGGGAATTACAACCTTGGAATGATATTCCAAAAGAAGAACTCAATCCTTGGATGGAAGATTTTGTTTCAGTTCAAATTTCCAATGGAGAATCTTTTGAAATTTTATATGAACGAGTACTTTCTTTTATTAAAGATTTAAAAGATAATAATCTTGATAAAATTACCATTGTAACTCATGCAGGAGTGATTAGAAGTTTTTTGTGTTACCAACAAAATTTATCTTTAAAAGAAGCTTTTCAAAATAAAGTTAACTTTGGTCAAATTATAAAAATAATACTTTAAATATGAATACCGACTCTAGAGAATTTATGTATGCGTTATATACTGTAATTGCTTTTCACGTAATTATTGGCATTATTATTTTAGTGCGTAAAATGAGAAAGAAGAAATAAAAGTATTTTATTTATCAGATAAACTAAAAGTAATTATTGAAGCATAACTTACCGTTACAATTTTACCTTTTTGCTCACCTGGAATGAATTTTGGTAACTTTGATATAATTCTAATGGCTTCTTCTTCAAAAAGAGTATAAAAATCTTGATTTGTAGATTTGATTTTAGTTCTTAAATTGGTAATCTTCCCTTCTTTTGAAATTTCAAATAGCACAATTGCTTTTGCTTCAACTTTATTTTCTTTTGCGGCTTTAGGATATTTTAAATGTTTTTTAATATGTTCTTGTAGTTTTTCTTGAAAACAAGCTCTGTTTTCAGCTTCGATAGTGTATTTACAATTTGCAAAAGTGGGTGTTTTGTCTAAAATAGCATAAGGAAATAGTAAATCTTCATCAAAATCATCTGCTTTTGCAATAGTTGGTTGAACCAGAACAGGTTCAAAATCATGTCTGTCAATAGCGGGTTCATTTGTAGTTTGTGAAAAACTACTTAAAACTACTAAAAAAGTAAAAAACGTAAATACAGATTTCATATTTATAAATATATAATTTCAAAAATAGAATTAAATCTTGTAATAGACTAAAATATATGTACTTTTGCACTCGAATTTTGGTTGTTGTTTCTGAATTTTCAAAACAACATTAAAAGGGAATTAGGTGAAATGCCTAAGCTGTACCCGCAACTGTAAGCTATAAAGCTTGTTATTATCTACATAACCACTGTTAAGAATTCAGAATTTAGAATTCAGAATTTAGATTTTTCTAACTTCTACCTTCTAATTTCTGCCTTCAAAATGGGAAGGTGAATAACAAGACGCAAGCCAGGAGACCTGCCATATTCATTGAGTAACAAACTTTCGGGAAAAAAAGTTTGAGTATGGGTAAATTCTGTGCTTTTCTCCCTATTTATTAAAAATTATTTTTAACCAAAAATGAACACTAAGTTTATTAAATGGAGTGTGTGTGCAATACTCTTAACAAGCTTTTCTTATGCACAAGAAAAAGATTCTTTAAAAGTGACTTCTTTAAATGAAGTTGTTGTTTCGGATACGAAATTTGCACAAAAAAAGGAAAAATCTGGAAAAATTATTGAAGTTATTACTGCAAAAGATTTAGAAGCTAGAAAAGGGCAATCAGTTGCTCAAGTTTTAAATCAGGTTGCTGGTTTGGAAATTAATGGAAGTAATAGTTCTGCAGGAAAAAATTTAGAATATTACGTAAGAGGTGGAAGAAGTCGTCAGGTTTTAATTGTCATTGATGGCAATCCTGTTAACGATGCTACAACAATTGCTTCAATTTATGATTTGAGATTGTTGCCTGTCGAACAAATTGAAAAAATTGAGGTTTTAAAAGGTTCTTCTAGTGTTTTATATGGATCTGGTGCAGCTACAGGAGTTATTAGTATTACCACAAAAAAAGCTAAAAAAGATAGTTTTGGAGGAAATGCTTATTTTAATCTAGGAACTCAAAATACGTCTGAAAAAACAAATTTAAACGGACAAGAATTCAATCAAGGTTTTGGAGTAAATGGAAACATTGGTAAACTTAATTTTAATACTACTTTAAATAGTACTGAGGTTGATGGTATTAGTGAGGCTAAAGGTGAGAATTTTGAAAGGAATAATTTCTCACGAATTAATTTGAATCAAAAAATAGGATATAATGCATCTGAAAGATTTAATTTAGAATCATTCGTAAATTATGATAAGTTTATTTCAGATTACGATGATGGAGCTTTTCAAGATTCTGATTTAAATAAATATACAGCAGAACAAGTAAGAGTAGGAATTAAACCTCAATATCGTTATAAAAAAGGAGAAATTTACTTGAATACCGCTTTTGCTAATTTAGAACGTTACTATGAATCGTTTAGCTCTTGGTCAATGACTTTAGATGAAACCTATTATAAATCGAGAACTATTAATACTGATTTAGTGAACAAACTTGATTTATTTGATGGAGCCCATTTAATTACAGGCGTGCAATCTCAATTTATGGACATGTATCAAACGGGTGCTTGGGGAGAAGTTGATAATAAATCAACTAAATTTAATAGTATAGATCCTTATTTTACAGCTGTTTATAATAGCTCTTTTGGATTGAATGTCAATGCAGGAGCTCGTTTGAATATTCATAGTGAGTATGGTAATAGTTTGGTTTATAATGTAAATCCGTCTTTTTATTTAGAAAAATATAACCTTAGATTGTTGTCTTCTTTTAGTACGGCTTATATTACTCCAACATTGTACCAATTATATTCTGCTTATGGGAATTTAGATTTAAAACCAGAAGAAGATAAAACAGCTGAAATTGGTTTTGAAAAAGGATTTTTAAATAATAAATTAAAAATTAATGCTGTAGGTTTTTATAGAGAAGAAGTAAATAAAATCGATTTTATTTCTTTAAATGTTGCTCCTTGGGGACAATATCAAAATATTGAAGATAGGATAAATGCAAAGGGTATTGAGTCTAATATTGCTTATTTGCCTTTTGATAAAATTAAATTAACAGCTAATTATACTTTTACTCAGGTTGAAACCAATATTAGTCAGTTACAATTGATACCTAAACATAAATTTAATGCAGGTTTTGATTATACTGTTACTAAACGATTATCATGGTCAGCTCAATATCAATATACAGATGATAAAATTGATTTATTTTATAATTCTTCAACTTTTACAAATGATGAAGTTGTTTTAAAATCATATCAAATCATAAACTCCAATGTTTCCTTTAAATTGAATAAAAATGTTTCAGTTTTTGGAAATGTAACTAATTTGTTAGATGTTGATTTTATGGAAAAGAACGGTTATTCTACAAGAGGAAGAAATTTTAAACTAGGCTTCAATCTTCAGTTTTAAATTAAATCTGAATACTTAATTTGTAAAAAAAAACGCTCCTTTTGAGGAGCGTTTTTTATATTTTATCGAGTTATATTAAAGTCAGGAACTTTTTCTAAATACATTTCATTTCCAAAAGGAACTATCGATTTTACATCTTGAAAATGTTCAAAACGATGTTGAGGTTCTGGAATAGCAAATCTTCCGTTAGTATCTACATAGTTTAAAGCTGTGTTTAGTAAAGGATCACTAGTTTCTCCTAGCACACCTAAATTTGCTAAATCTTCCAATTGATTTACATCTGGTTGTAACCCATTTACATAATCGCTAAAATTATTTTTATTCGCAATTTTTAGAACAATAGGTTGCATCGCATATTTATGATTAGGATTTATATTTTCTTTTCTAAAGTTTGGAGAATCATATATAGTTATAGAACCTACATTTTTACCCGTAGTTTCATCTCCAATTTGTGTAACATTAATATGAGGTTCTAATCCATTAATTACAAGTTCACTAGCAGAAGCTGTTCTTTTAGAGGTTAAGACATAAAGTTTATCTAAATTTAAATTTTGAATACTTGCTCCGTTTCCTAATGTTGTAGTAAATCTATTTATTAAATCTTCTGGATTATCATTAAATAAAGCCTGTATTTTATAATTCCATTGCTGTTTTGCAAAAATATCATTACCAAATTGCCCTGTAATCATACTGGCAAGTCTAGTAGCAGTACTTACCGAACCACCAGAATTATATCTTAAATCTAAGATTAAATGAGTCACACCTTCAGAAGCAAAAAAAGTAAAAGCACTATTAAGTTCTGTTTCATATTGCGAATAGAATCCATTGTACATCAAGTAGCCTATTTTTTTAGAGCCAACTGTAAAAGTCTTTTTAATATGTACAGGGTTTTCTGAAAAAGCAGTCTTAGTTAAAGCTACAGAATTTCCATTAGGAGTAATATTGCCACCATCATAATCCGCTAAATTTAATGTATAATTATCATTGGCTAATAAATTTCTATAATTGTTAACATTTAAAGATGTGCCATTTACAGCATAAAAAAAGTCTCCTCTTTGTATGTTTTTTGAAGCAGCGTCAGAACCTGGTAAAATATATCTCACCCAACCAAAAAGTTCAGTTGAACTGCCATTTTTATAACGTAATTCATAATCAACTCCATTGTTTTTTTGTGTTCCAGATAAGGCTTGTTCTAAAGCAGTATAATCAGAATAAATAACACTAAAACGATCTGTTTGTCTATCTATAAGTAAATGTTCAAATAAACTTTCAGGAGGAGAATAAGAATTTAGAAAATTTTGATACTCAGAATTGGTAGAGAATCGATTGTCTGCTAGATCTGGGGAATCTGATAACCAATAATAATATTGATTAAGACCTTTCCAAATGAATTCATTAATAGAACCGCTTTGAGGAAAGTCGTCATAATCATCTGCGCAACTCCATGTTGAAAGAATTAAAATCAGTAATCCTGAAAGCAAAAATATTTTCTTTTTCATATATAAATTATTTTCTTTTTTTTAAAATCTTTTATGTGTCGCATTCCTAGAACATAAGTATTGTAAGAGTAAAACCTAGTTTTAAGCACGATTTCATAGCATTTGAAATTTATCAAATAAAAATAAGCTTATTTTTTAATGTAACAAAATTAATTTACATTCGTCTTTACTTTAAACCAAGCTAATTAAAATGAAACAACAGGAGTTTTTACATATTATATCTCCTTTTAAAGATAAAATTTTCAGAGTAGCCAAACGATTATTGGTTAGTATTGAGGAAGCTGAAGATGCTACACAAGAAGTTTTAGTTCGATTGTGGAATAAAAACGATGGTTTAGAAAAGTATAATAGTGTGGAAGCTTTAGCTATGACAATGACCAAAAATTATTGTTTGGATCAATTGAAATCGAAAAGGGCATCAAATTTGCAATTAGTGCATAGTAATTATGGAGATAATGCTCCAGGGATAGACAAGCAAGTTGAAGATAATGATAGTTGGAACTGGGTAGAAAAAATTATAGATAATTTACCCGAACAACAAAAAATTATTGTTCAAATGAGAGATATAGAAGAGTATGAGTTTAATGAAATAGCTTCTGTTTTAGATATGAACGAAACTGCTATTAGAGTAGCACTTTCAAGAGCTAGAAAAACAATAAGAGAGAAGCTAATAGAAAAACACAATTATGGAATTAAAATTAGTTGAAATACTAGTAAATAAATATTTGGAGGGCACTTCAAGTATAGCTGAAGAAAAACAATTAAAGGCCTATTTTTCTTCAAATGAAATAGCTTCACATTTGGTTCAGTACAAGCCGTTGTTTAGTTATTTTGAAAACCAAAAAGAGGAACGATTTACTAAAGCACTACCATTACAAACTAAAAAACAATCGTACGTTAAATGGATAGGTGTAGCTGCAGCAATTGTGGTTCTTTTTGGAACAATAAATTATTTTTATAATGAGAATTCAAAACAAGATTTAGGAACTTACTCTAGTCCTGAAGAAGCATTTGTAGGAACACAAAAAGCTCTTGAAATGCTTTCAGAAGAAGTAAACCATGGAGTAGAAGGAGTTTCTATTTTAAAAGAGTATGAAAAAACAAAAAAAACAATTTTTAAATAAAAAAAAGATGAAAAATTTAATTTTAAGTATAGTATTTATTGCTTTTACAACTGTGACATTTTCGCAATCTGTATTTGACAAGTATGAGGATAAAGATGATGTTACAACGGTTATTGTAAATAAAAAAATGTTTGAGTTGATGAGTAAAGTTAAGGTCGATGTAAAAGACAAAGAAGCTCAACAATATATGGATTTATTAAAAAAACTGGATAATTTAAAGGTTTTTATGACTGGTAATATAAAGTTAGCAGGAGAGATGAAAAGTACCGTTGCAAGTTATTTAAAATCGAATCCTTTAGAGGAATTAATGCGAGTGAATGATGATGGTAAAAAAGTTAATATTTATGTTAAATCTGGAGCGTCAGAAAACATTGTAAGAGAGCTTTTAATGTTTATTGAGTCACCAGATGATAAAGATAATCAAGCAATTGTTCTGTCTTTAACAGGTAACTTTAATTTAGATGAAATTTCTGCTTTAACTGAAAAAATGAGTTTGCCTGGTGGTAAGGAATTGAAAAAAGCATCAAAAAAATAATCTTATGAAATCATATATAACAGTTATTCTTTCTTTTTTTCTTTTTAGTTGTAATAATGAATCAAGTTTGCAAAAATATTTTGTAGAAAATTCAGAATCTTCAGATTTTATAGCTGTTGATCTAGGTTCTTCAATAATTAACACTGAAAAAATGACTTTGTCGAAGGAAGATAAAGAAGCTTTAAAATCTTTTGAAAAAATGAATATTATAGCTTTTAAAAAAGATTCTTTAAATGAAGAGAAATATGAGTTGGAAAGTAAAAAAGTAAAAAATCTTTTAAAAGCAGAAAAGTATCAAGAGTTAATGAGAATGGGTTCAGGGAATAGTGGAGGAGCTATTTATTTTGTAGGAGAAGAAGAGCATATAGATGAGTTTGTTTTGTTTGCTAATGGAAAAGAAAATGGATTTGCTGTGGTGCGTATTCTTGGAAACGATATGAATCCAAGCCAAATAATGAACTTGATAAACTTAATGCAAAAGGCAAATGTTGATTTGGATCAACTCAAACCCCTAAAAGGTTTTATGAATTAAAAAAAGAGCTAAAATGAACATACCCCAAATAGTGTCTAACTTTTTGGGGTATTTTCAAATTATGTAGTTCTTTTTTTATTTAATTAAGGTATTAAATGTAAACACCTCCTGCAACCTCTAATCTTTGGGCGTTTATCCATTTAGCATCATCACTACATAAAAAGGCAACTACACTACCAATATCATCGGGTAATCCGACTCTGCCTAGTGCAGTACTATTTGCAATCATATCATTTAGCTCTTTGTTATCTCTTATTGCACCGCCACCAAAATCAGTTGCTATGGCACCAGGTGCTACGGTATTTACCCTAATTTTTCTGTTTCCTAATTCGAGGGCTTGGTATCTGCTCAAACTTTCAATGGCAGCTTTCATTATGGCATATGCGGAATAGTTTTCAAAACTAAATCTTGCTAAGCCTGATGAAATATTTACAATACTACCGCCATCAGCCAATAGAGGAAGCATTTTTTGTGTTAGGAAAAATGCCGCTTTTAGATGGATGTTCACCATATCATCAAATTGTTCTTCAGTAGTGCTGTCAAAAGAAGCATAAACACCTGTACCAGCATTATTTACTAAGGAGTGAATGTGATCTGTACCGAAGTTATTTGCCAATTTTTCTCTTACCTGACTTACAAAAGCGTCATAACCCTTGCTCTTTGAAACATCTAATTGTAACGCAATTGCTTTTTTACCAGAGACAATTATTTCCGCTACAACTTTATTAGCTTCACTTTCATTACTATGGTAAGTGATAATTACATTAAAATCTTTTTTAGCCAATTGTAGGGCCATATCTTTACCTAGTCCACGGCTACCACCAGTTACTAGAGCTACTTTGTTTGAATTACTTGTCATATTTTTTACTATTAAATTTGAATACAAAGGTCAGCTTAATAGTAAATAACTTGCTTGTAAAAAGCAATCCAATATTTACAAATTTCAATCAATTTCTATATTTTAATGGAGAAAGTTTGGTATGTCTCTTGAAAAAGTTAGAAAAATGGGATACTTCATCAAACCCAAGTGCAAATGCAATTTCCGAAACATTCCATTTGGTTTGCTTCAGCAATATCTTGGCTTCTTCGGCTATTCTACCATTGATAATTTCGATGGTACTTCTACTGGTAGTTTCTTTCAATACTTTATTAAGATGGTTTACATGGATGCCAAGTGAAGTAGCAAAATCAAGTGGCGATTTGAGTTGTATCACTTGGGCGTTGCTTTCAATAGGAAACTGTCTTTCCAATAATTCTATAAACAATGATGTAATCCTGCTAGCGGCATTGGCTGCATTAGGAATACTTTCCATTGATTTTAATTTTTGCCCCTTATGAATGAGCTCTAAAACATAATTACGAAGTAAATCATATTTAAAGGCATAGTCTGAAGATAATTCAGTATTCATTTTCTTGAATACTTCTTCCATTTCCTGATATTGCTCATCGTTTAGCTGATATACAAAATCACTATTGGGTTGATAAATAGGTAACTCATCAATAATCAATCCTGTTTTGGATTTGGATAAAAATTCTTTAGTGAAAACACAAAAAGAACCAGACTGGTCTTGACTTTGGGGCGTGTAGCGATAAGGGATTTTTGGTGTGGCAAACAATATGCCCTGTTTATCTATAAGTACGGTTTTATCTGCATATTCTACAAGGTTGCTTCCTTTTATCAAACTGATTTTGTAATATAACCTTCGATTATAGGTCATCTTTGGTTTTTTGTTGTCGCAATGGTAGAATTTTGCTGTGTCGAAAACATTAAAGTGTCCTAAGTCATTATTGCTTTTATTATCCAAAAAGTAATCAAGCTGGCAACCACTATCACTACATACCTCTTTATAAAATTCCTTTATACTAATATTTTTCATCTTTGTAAAATTCAAATAATGTCAAAAGTAGACATTTATTGAGATACTTGTATTTGTTATTGAAATATTTGAAAAGAAATTTTATTTAAGTATCATTTAATTTATAAATAAAAAACCACATGGTACAGTTTAGCATCATATGGCTTTATGTGACACTCACTGTGCAATTGTCGGATCATTTTTTACAGGATTTAAGGAATTTAGCTTTAAGAGAATTCATATTATAATTTGACAAAGATGATTTCACTTTACCTGCTCAATTCATATCTATCTACAATCAAATAGTATAAAAAAAACGATTACATTCTTTATTGGATTGGAGTATAAAACCCCATATGAAGCAGAACGAGAATTATATCAGTTAAAGTTTTATATGAAGACCTTGAAATATGATTAAGTTTTGGTAATAAACTTAACTTACTACCAGCTTAATTAATTTTCTATATACTAAACAGTGAATTTAAGAAGACAGATTCTTCTCTATTATATCCAACCAAAAAATGAGCGTCTATTTAAAAGAAATAGCTGGAGTTTGTGAAATTGAAAAAGAACTAACCTTCATATTGCCCGACTTCCCTTTACAACAACTGTAACGCTAACCAATGGTGTTCCAATTGAAAGTGTAAGCAAAATGCAAGGAAACAAAAACTTGGGAACTACCCAGCATTATGCCAAAATATTGGATAGAAAAGTGAGTGAGAATATACAGGTTTTAATAAAGAAGTTTATCATTTTAAGCACAGTAAACTCATCACATTTAATTAAAAAAGTAAAATAATTACAAAAAAAATGAACGTTGTTCAAAAAATAAACATATATTTGCAAAAGAATTTACTAGTTATGAGTATAGCAGATAGAAAGGCAAAAGAAAAAGAAGCGTTAAAAATGCTTATTCTAAAAGGAGCAAAAAAGCTTTTTTTGGAAAAAGGAATTGAACAAACCACTATTAGAAACATTGCCGATGAAATAGATTATAGCGTTGGTACTGTATATGTCTATTTTAAAGATAAAAATGCCATTTTACACGATTTACATTCTATAGGTTTTCAGGAATTGGGCGGCTACTTTAAGGAATTGTTTAGTATAGAAGACCCAATGCAACGACTTCGAAAAATGGGATTTATCTATATCAAATTTGCACTCGAAAATCAAGAAATGTATGATTTGATGTTTAATGTTAAAGCACCTATGGAATTTTTGGAAAACTCCAATAATGACGATTGGGACGAAGGAGCAGTGACGTTTGGTCATGTTAAGAAAACAATTGAGGAATGTATAGACAAAGGGCATTTCGTTGGACATAATGTAGAACCCCTTTCTTTCATGGTTTGGAGCTTAGTACACGGTATGTGTTGTCTCCAAATTCGTCAGAGAATCACAGGTGTGAAGTTCACTAATCCTGACACTATTCTGTTTGATGGATACAATGAATATTTAAAAATAATAAAAAAACTATAATATTTTTTTTGACTAAAAAATGAACAACGTTCAATTAATAAACAACGTATAAAATGATAAACAAAACACTAACTCTGGTACTGGCCTTACTTGGATATCTAGGATATTCTCAGAGTAAGCTTGACGGCTATATTGAAGTCGCACTAAAAAATAATGAAGTAATAAAGCAACACAACTTTGATATCAACAAAAGTATGTGGGCTTTAAAAGAAGCACGTTCCTTGTTCTACCCTACCGTTTCCTTAAATGGAAGTTATACCAAGGCAGAAGGTGGAAGAACGATTGACATTCCTATAGGTGATATGCTAAATCCGGTATATAATACCTTGAATCAAATTACTAATTCCAATGCTTTTCCAACTTTAGAAAATCAATCTGTCCTTATTAATCCAGATAACTTCTATGATGCAAAAATTCATACTACAATGCCTTTACTGAATTTTGAAATCATTTATAACAAAAGGATTATAACCCAACAAACGACTTTACAAAAAATAGAATTGGAAATCTACCAAAGAGAATTGGTCAAGGATATAAAAATTGCCTATTACAAATATTTACAATCGTTAGAGGGAATTAAAATTTACGAAGATGCTTTGGCACTTGTTAAGGAAAACCAAAGAGTAAACCATTCCTTATTTAAAAATGATAAAATTAACCGTACAGCTGTCTTACGAAGTGATAACGAAGTCATTCGTATTGCAGCCAATTTGGAAACGGCGAAACAAGTTAGCAATAATGCCAGAGCATATTTTAATTTCCTGCTCAATCAAAAACTTGATACTCAAATAATAGTTGATGAAAACAAGGATAACGTACCTGATGCATTGGTGGAAGAGAATACTCAAAACAGAGAGGAAATCAAAAAGCTGGAACAAGTAAAAGAAATAAACGATAACGTTAGCAAACTCACAAAGTCACGCTGGTTTCCAACATTAAGCGGTTTTGCCGATTTTGGATTTCAGGATTTTGATTTTGAAGTAAATAAAGATTCTCGCTATTACTTTGCAGGTTTGTCTCTTGAGTGGAATATTTTTTCTGGAAACAAAAATAAATACAAACTCAAACAAGTAGAACAGGAAACAAAAAAAATCAGTTCACAGATTGACCATGTAAAACAGCAATTACTGCTTCAGTTTCAGATTTCACAAAATAATTTGAAATCAGCTTTGGAGCAATTCCATGCCGATAAAAATCAAAAAGAATCAGCTAAAAAATACAATGCCGATATAACCAAACTTTACAAAGAAGGACAGGCTATTTATATCGAGCTTCTGGATGCACAAAACCAATGGGTAAATGCCCAGCTTAATGCAAATATCTCTCTTTATAATTCTTGGATCGCTTTCGCTGAAATGGAAAGAGCCAACGCAACTTTTACTTTTAAATAAATCAAAAAAACATAAGATTATGAAATCAAAGATTGACGAACACCAAAAAAATAATTTTACACTTGTGAGTAAAACAACGATACTAGTTTCCCTTTTGACTTTACCACTTTTTTTCTCTTGTAAAGAAGAAAAAAAGGAAAACAATCCATTTGAAACTGCTGATATTATTTCAATAAAAACAGCAACAGTTGAATCTTTAGCACTTACAAGTACTATAAGTGCATCGGGGTTAGTAACCACAGAAAACCAAGCTAATTATGGATTTAAAATAGGTGGTGTTATAAACCGAATTTATGTAGAAGAAGGTCAATTTTTCAAAAAAGGACAACTTTTAGCCTCATTAGATCAAACCGAAATCAATGCAGGTTTGAATCAAGCAGATTTGAATTTGAAAAAATTTGAAAGGGATTATGAACGCGCAAATAATCTATACAAAGACAGCGTCTATACTTTAGAACAGCTTCAAAACACAAAAACAGGTCTGGACATTGCCAGAAAGCAAAAAGATGCCGTTGCTTTTAATTCCCGCTACGCTAAAATATATGCTATGGCTGATGGTTTTGTAGCCAATAAAATAGCAAATGAAGGTGAGGTAGTTGGTTCTGGCTCTCCAATTTTGGCAATCAACGAAACATCGAAAAACAACAATTATCTTTTGAAAGTGGGTTTGACGGATAAAGAATGGGCTTCGGTAAAAATAGGTCAGAAAGCCATTGTTACCCTTGACGGATTTCCTGATGAAAAATTTGAAGCTACCCTTTTTAGAAAATCGCAAGCGTCAGATGCTGCCCTTGGGTCTTTTCAAATAGAACTCAAACTAAATATGAAAAACCGAAAACCTGCTGTGGGGATGTTTGGGAAAGCGGAAATACAAACCGATAAAGCCGAAGATTTTATGGTCATTCCTTATAATTCACTTATTGAGGCTGACGGTAACAAAGCCTTTGTGTTTGTAGTGGAAAATAACAAAGTGAAACGTCAACCCATTACGATTAATAAATTCGACAATGACAAGGTGTTTGTAAAAGATGGTCTTCAAAAAACAGACCAAATAGTGACTTCCAACAGTGCCTATCTAAACGAACAATCAACAATAAAGATCATTAAATAATAACATCATGAAGATTACAAACTTTGCCGTTAAGAATTATCAGTTCACACTGATTATCTTTCTTCTTGTTGCAGTCGTAGGGTTTCTTACCTTATTTACGATGCCAAGAGCAGAAGATCCTTCCACGGAACCACCACAATACTTAATTACGGTTATTTATCCCGGTACGAGTCCAAAAGATATGGAAGAACAGGTCGTAAAACCTATTGAAAATAAAATTTACGGACTGGAGAACATCGAAAAAATATTGACAACCGTAGAAGATGGTGTTGCCGCTTTTCAGGTAAAATTCAAGTATGGAGTTGATGTTGATAACAAATATCAGGAGATTTCCACGGAAATGAACGCACTTAAAAGCAGCGAACTTCCAAAAGACATTTATCAAATTAAAACAGAAAAAATAGCGTCTTCAGATGTTAATATTCTTCAAATTGCTTTGGTTTCTGAAAATGCGTCTGATAAAAAATTACGTGATGAAGCGGACAAATTAAAGACAAAAATTGAAAAAATAACCAATCTTAAGGACGTAGAATATGCTGGAATTCCGGAACAGGAAATTCGAGTGGATTTGAACATGGAAAAATTGGCACAATTAAAAATCCCATTAAATATAGTGATGGGAAGTTTACAAAGTGAAGCTGCCGATATTCCTGGAGGAAGCATCGATCTTGGTAGCAAAGTTTTCAACGTAAAAACGAGCGGTAAATTCAAAAATGCCGATGATGTTGCCAACACGGTTGTTTACAATGCCAACGGTAAAATCATCTATATGAAAGATGTAGCCGAGGTAAGTTACAAATCTGAAGTGGTACACCATATCACCAGAATCAATGGACATCGATGCGTTTTGGTGTCTGCCGGAATGAAAGACAATGTAAACATAAGCGATGTTCAGAAAGAATATTTACCATTAATTGAGGAATTTTCAAAAGAACTGCCTTCAAATATCAAACTAATTAAAAACTTTGACCAAGCCGATATGGTTTCTAAACGATTAGGACACTTGGGTATTGAGTTTACAATTGCAATCGTTTTGGTTATTATTACGCTGTTGCCTTTAGGCTCAAGAGCATCTGTTATTGTTATGATTTCCATTCCATTATCCTTAGCGTTGGGATTAATTGCGATGAATGCTTTAGGGTATTCCTTAAACCAATTAAGCATTGTTGGATTGGTGGTCGCTTTAGGTTTACTGGTAGATGATAGTATTGTGGTTGTCGAAAATATTGAACGTTGGCTTCGTGAAGGGCATTCTAAAATGGATGCTGTTTTAAAAGGAACAAAACAAATAGGAATCGCAGTTGTGGGATGTACTGCAACATTGGTGATTGCCTTTATACCACTGGTTTTTCTTCCTGACATGGCAGGTGAATTCATCCGAAGTTTACCTATGGCGGTTATCACGAGTGTATTGGCTTCTATGCTTGTGGCTTTGACATTGGTTCCGTTTTTAGGAAGTCGGTTCTTAAAAACACACGAACACGAAGGAGGAAACATATTTCTTCAGTATTTGCAAAAATTCCTTACGAGATCGTACAAAAATATTATGCCTAAAGCATTGAAGTTTCCAAAAACTACGATTGCCATTTCTATATTTTTAAGTGTTATCGCTTTTGGACTGTTTTCTGTAGCCGGATTTAAGTTATTCCCGACTTCTGAAAAACCAATGTTTTTAGTCAACATAAAAATGCCCCTTCAAGCCAATATTTCGGAAAGTGACAGGGTGACAAAAATTGTGGAAGCCGAGTTGAAAAACCATAAAGAAATTGTGTATTTCACCTCAAATGTTGGAAAAGGAAATCCACAGATTTACTACAACGTACATCCACAGGACAGAAAATCTGATTTTGCTCAAATTTTCGTTCAATTGGAAGATGAAGCAAAACCTTCGGAGAAAACAGCACTAATTGAAAAATTGCGAGAAAAATTCAAAACGATGCCTTATGCCAAAGTAGAAGTAAAAGATTTTGAGCAAGGAACACCATTGGAAGCCAATATTGTTGTGCGATTATTTGGCGAAGATCAGGAAGTTTTACGCAAATTATCTTCTCAAGTAGAGACTATTTTACGAAATCAAGAAGGAACGGTTTATATCAACAACGAGTTAAATACGTATAAAACCGATGTTAAGGTAAAAATTAATAAAGAAAAAGCAAGAACATTGGGTGTGCTAACAAGCGAAATTGACAAAGTAATTCGTCTTGCCGTTGCTGGTTTAACAGTTGGAGATTATATTGATGACCGTGGCGATGCCAGAAACGTAACGATCACACTGCCAAGAGATAAATTTTCCAATCTGGATGCCTTAAAAAATTTATATGTCAATAATGTTCAAGGAACACCAATTGCACTAAATCAGATTGCAACAGTATCTTTTGAAACGGCACCCACAGCAATCAATCACTTTAACAAATCACGCTTTTCAAAAGTTAGTGCCATGACAAAAGAAGGTTATTTAGCGAATGACCTGTTGGTAGATATTATTCCGAAATTGGATAAGCTCGAAATGCCTAAAGGCTATTATTACAAATTATCTGGAGAAAAAGAATCGGAAGGTGATGCATTGGGAGGCAATTTTCTATCTGTAATAATATTGAGCACGTTTTTATTCATTGCTGTTTTGTTGTTGCAATTTAAAACATTCAAAGGAATCATCATCGTCATGTCAATCATTCCGTTAGGTGTCTTGGGAGGCGTACTATTTTTAATAGCTACAGGAAACCCAATGTCGTTGGTTTCTATTATCGGTTTCATCGGATTGTCTGGAATTCAAGTCAAGAACTCCCTTCTTCTGGTCGATTTTACAAACCAATTAAGACAAGAAGGAAAGTCGATTGATGAAGCGATTGCCATTGCTGGAGAAACCCGTTTTCTTCCGGTAGTATTAACATCCCTTACGGCAACCTGCGGTTTGATTCCTTTAGCCCTAAATTCCAATCCTCAAATATCTCCGTTGGCGATTGTATTAATTGGAGGACTCATTAGTTCAACAATCCTGGCAAGAATTGTAACACCTGTAATGTATAAATTAATTCCACCTAAACTAGATGAGATATAAAAATGAATGTCATCTATTATAATATTAAAGACGATTTGATTGTCAATAACTTAAAGGAGACAATTAAGTCCAAAATAGACAAAATATATTGGATGGACAATCTTGTTTTAATAGAACCTGAGAAATTAAACTTTAAAAATATTGTTGAGCTTTTATACAGCTTTTTTAAAGAGCACAAATTAGATATTGAAGATTTTGTTTATATCTTTAATTTTTCGGGGATTTATGAAAACAATTGGTTTTGTGAAAGACTGAAAAGAAAAGGATTAAAACGAATAAGCTCAAATTTTAAATAGAAAAAAATAATAAGAAAATATTCAATCTTCTTTTTGTTAATCATAACAATGATGGCGAAATCAACAGGACAAACAAATAACACAAATAACAATAATTTATTAAAAACTACAATTATGGAATTTAAAAATGTAAAAACACAGTCAATTAATATTGAAGGAACAGAATTTTTTTATCGCAAACTAGGCGAAGATAAACCAGGCTTACCAATAATTTTTCTAAATCACTTAACCGCTACAATGGATGATTGTGACCCAAAAATTATGGAAGGCTTCGCTTCCGAACATCCAATCATTTGCTTTGATAATCGAGGCATAGGTTCTACAGGAGGAGTAACTCCAAAAAACGTTGCAGAAATGGCTACAGATGCAATAGCTTTTATAAAAGCACTCGGTTATCAAAAAGTTGACCTTTTCGGGTTTTCATTGGGTGGTTTCATCTCACAGGAAATTTTACTTCGTGAGCCACAACTTGTACGCAAAGTAATTCTTGCTGGTACTGGACCTGCTGGTGGTGCTGGTATTAGCAAAATGACACCCGTAGTTATCAAAGATGTAATCAAAGGGAGTTTTACCTTCAGAAATCCAAAATTCTATTTATTCTTTAACAGCAATGCCAATGGACACAAAGCGGCAAAAAGCTATCTCAAAAGGCTAAAAGAAAGAAAAGAAAATAGAGGCGAGAAATTAAAAATGAAACATTTGACACATCAGCTCGAAGCAATAAAGGCTTATGGATTGCAAGCTCCGCAAGACTTATCAGTAATTACACAAGCTGTCTTAATTGTAAACGGTGACAACGATAAAATGGTTCCTGCCAGTAATTCATACGAATTAAAAAATCGCATAAAAAATTCAGAGATAATTATTTACAAGGATGCAGGTCACGGTTCCATATTCCAAAATCACGAAGATTTTGTAAAAAGAGCATTAGAATTTTTAACTAAATAAATAACAAACAAAGAATAGAAAATGAAAGCATATACAATAAATCGTTACAGCAAAGAAGATAAATTGCAACTTGTAGAAGTTGCCGAACCTGTCATTAATGAAAATGATGTGTTGGTTCAAGTCCATTCGGCAAGTATCAATCCGTTAGATGTCAAACTAAAAAGTGGTGAGTTTAAGTTGTTACTTCCATATAAATTTCCGTTGATTTTAGGACACGATGTTGCAGGCATTATTACAAAAGTGGGTTCAAAAGTTAGTCGTTTCAAAGTTGGTGATGAAATTTTTGCTCGTCCTAGCGATTTCAAAATCGGTGCGTTTGCGGAATACATTAGTATCCATGAAAACGATATAGCCTTGAAACCAAAAAATATTTCAATGGAACAGGCAGCTTCCATTCCTTTGGTTGCTTTAACGGTCTGGCAAGCTTTCGTCGAAAAAGCAAAACTCAAAAAGGATCAAAAAGTATTTATACAGGCAGGTTCAGGTGGTGTCGGAACGATTGCCATTCAGTTGGCAAAACATTTGGGTGCGACTGTCGCTACAACAGCAAGTGCCGGTAATTTTGAATTAGTCAAAAGTTTGGGTGCCGATATTGTGATTGATTACAAAACACAAGATTTTGAAACGATACTAAAAGATTACGACTTGGTGCTTAATAATCAGGACGAAAAAACGCTTGAGAAATCCATGAAAATATTGAAGTCAGGCGGAAAAGTCGTTTCTATTTCAAGTCCGCCCGATCCTGCTTTCGCAAAAGAAGTAGGGTTGTCGTGGTTTATGAAAACAGCGATTTTCTTTCTGAGTAGGAAAGTCAGAAATCAAGCAAAGAAACTTGGTGTTGATTATTCGTTTCTGTATATGCAAGCCAACGGAAAGCAGTTGTCTGAAATCGGAAAGCTTATTGAAACAGGTGTCATTCGTCCTGTAGTTGATAAAGTGTTTTCGTTTGAACAAATGAACGAAGCAATGTCTTACGTTTCAAGTGGTCGTGCCAAAGGAAAAGTTGTCGTTAAAGTCAAGTAGTTTTGTCGGTTGAACGGTATTGTTAAAGTTGCAGCTAACTACCAAATATGAGTAAGTTAAAGCAGGGTGAAATTATAACTGTAGGTTCATTTCTAGGGTTAATTGGGCATCCCAATTATAGTTACTATTCATCTTCTAAACACGCACTAGAAGAATATTTTAAATCATTGAGGTTTGAATTAAATCAATTTAATATCAAGATTAGTATGGTTGAACCGTTGTTTCATAAAACTAATTTAATTAATAATTCAGTTTCAACCCACGGAAATATTAAAAGATTATGATGAGTTTAGACAAAAAGTTCAATCATACTATAACGACGAATTCAAAAAATCTCTCAGGCCAACAGTTGTTGTAGATACAATTATTAAAATTATTGATTCCAAAAACCCAAAATTCAGTTATCCAGTTAGAGATGGGACATCAATGATTCTAACTTTGCAACGATTTGCATATAATGCTTTTGAGAGTGTTGTTTTAAAAGGAATAAATAAATCAAAATAAAATGGAAAATAAAAGATTGCAGTTAGTTCAAAGTTTTATTGGAAAACCATTTTCAGGAAGTCCGTCCCCATTTGCCAAATGGCTAAGCGGGACGGTGATTTCTGTTGATGAAAATTCAGTTGAATTTGAATTTACAGTTAGAAAAGAAATGACCAACCCTATTGGGATGCTTCATGGAGGTGTTACTTCAAGCATGATTGACGATTGTATAGGAGTTAATTTTATGATACTTGGTTTAGAAAACTTCTATCCAACTATTAATTTAAGTGTTGATTTTTTTAATTCAGCTTCTGAAAATGATACTGTTTTGGTTAGAACAGAATTAATCAAGTTAGGGAGAACTGTTATCAATTTCAATGCGGTAGTCATAAATCAAAACAGTAGGAAACTGGTTGCTAAAGCAAGTTCTAATCTAGTAATTAGTTCTATTAAAATTCCAGATTAGAACTTAGGTAAATTGCTTAATTTTCCAAATACTTAGACCTTTTTGTGGATATATATGATTTATAATTATGCTAAAGTTTTGGATAGAAAAGTAAGTAAGGATACAAGAATAATGAAAGATAAATTTACAATTAATACAAAAAGAGCTACAATGATGCAGCTCTTTTTTCAATTTAATTAAATTAAGGTGTTAAATGTAATGACCTCCTGCAACTTCTATACTTTGCGGTTAAACTACATAAAACTATTTTTTCAATACTAAATTTCCCGCTTGTAATCCTCTGGCCGTAGCCGTTAAAATTACTTCACTTGCATTTTCTTCTTTTTGAATAATGATTTGTGCGTATCCGTTAAATAACTTTCGTTTCCATGATTCTGCCGGTGTAATTACCTGAATAATTCCGGGATCTGTATTCATCACATCCCAATCTCTTACTTTTTGTAATGGCGGTGCAATAATTTGGATGGTGTTTGTTCCTTGTTTTAAAACACGGGTATCAAAAACATATTTTTGGTCATCTTCTATGGTTGGCGCAATTTTATTTCCGTTGACAAAAATTACCGCATTTACTCCAATTTTTTTATAAAAGAAAGTAACTGTATTGCTTTTAAGATTGTTCTTCAAATCAAATTTACCTCTGTACACATAAGCCAGAGCCTGATTTTTATAATCACGGTCTTTAAACGCTGCTGACCAGTTATTATCAGAATCTGTTACTTTTTGATTTGAATCTGCAGAAGCCAGTTTTTTTTCTTCAAAATTACTGATAGTAACAAGTTCAATATCATCAATAAACTGGTCTTTTTCTAAAGATGTCGGATTTCCATTTCCAACTCCAAGAATCTTTCCGCCTTTTATAGAAAATGTTATTTCATGATTTGCTGTTGGTACATGCACGCCTTTTTTATCTGTTGTCTCAACCGTTACTACAACAACATTACTATTTGTCTGGTTTTCTTTATCAACCAAAAGTTTTATATTTTCAGGATTATCAGTTGTTTTCTGAATTTCCGAAAGTATTTTTTTACCATTTTTATATCCAATCGCTTCAAGATTTCCCGGTACATATTTTACTTTCCATTCTAAATGTCCGTATTGCTCCATTCTCTTTTTTCCAAGGCTTTTTTTGTTTAGGAAAAGCTCTACTTCATCACAATTTGAATGTACCCAAACGTCGATTTCCTTACCTTCCATTCCGCTCCAGTTCCAATGTGGCATGATGTGCAGGACAGGTTCATTTCCCCACCAGGATTTTAAGTAAAAAACATTGTCTTTTGGAAAACCGCAAACATCCATCATTCCAAAATAAGAAGTTACCGATGGCCAGCCGTAAGGAGTTGGTTCTCCGCGATAATCAAAACCAGTCCAGATAAACATTCCAGCCAAATATGGACGGGTTGCATAAAATTTCCAGCCTTCTTCAATACTGTAAAAAGAGGGACGAGGTTTTCTGTCGTAAGCGCTTTGATAATGTTTGGTATCATCTGTAAAATAAATACCGCGTGTTGCAAATGTTGAACCTTCTTCGGTACCCATTCCGGGTTGTTGCTTAAATTCATTTCGGTGTGCATCAATATCACCGTTGCCCATATAATTATAACCCATAATTTCGACTACAGATGATATTCCGCTTCTAAAACCACTGCTGACTCCAACAGTGACAGGTCTAGTTGAATCGATACTTTTTGTAAATCCCTGCATGACATTCGTAATTCGCTCACCAACAATTCCACCTTCAATATTCCATTCTTCATTTCCAACAGACCAGCAAAAAATACTCGGATGATTACGGTCGCGCTCGATCATTCGTTTTAAATCATGTAAGTGATAATCATTAATTCCCATCAATCGGGTTTCATCAATAACCAGCATTCCTAATTCATCACAAGCTTTAAGCAATTCAGGTGTTGGAGGGTGATGCGAACATCTATACGCATTCGAACCCATTCCTTTCAGTTTTTTGATTCTGAAATACTGCAATTCATCTGGCAAAGCAGTTCCTATTCCCGCATGATCCTGATGGTTGTTGGTTCCTTTTAGTTTTAACACTTTTCCATTAAGGAAGAAACCTTTTTCGGCATCAAATCTTATTGTTCTTATTCCGAAAGAAGTTTCATAATGATCAATAATTTTTCCCTCTTGTTTAATCTGAGTTACTAAACGATATAAATTCGGATTTTCAATATCCCATAATGATGGATTATTTACTTGTAATTTTGAAGAGTAATTTGTTGTTTTATAAAAAGCAGGTGCTGTCGCGTTTTCAGAAACAGTTGCAATTTGTTTTCCAGAAGCGTCCAAAACGCTCTGAATAATTTCGATTGAACCTTTATAATTGCCTTTGTTTTCAATGGTAACTTCGGCTGTAACTTCAGCGTTATTTTCTTTTATTTCTGAGGTTACATAAGTTCCATTTTCTGCAACATGAATCGGATTCGTTTTCTGTAAATAAACATGTCTGTAGATTCCGGCACCTTCATAAAACCAGCCTTCTTCCATCGAGGCATCAACACGCACCACAATTGTGTTTTCTCCGCCATAATTTACATAGGCCGTTACATCATATTCAAAACCATTGTAACCGCTTTCTTCAGTTCCGAGGTAGTGTCCGTTAAAAAACACTTTTGAATTCCTAAAAACACCATCGAATTTTAAAGAAATAATTCGGCCTTTATCCATTTCCGGAATACTGATTTTTTTTCGGTACCAGCCGATACTTTTTTCAGGAAAATTTTTTCCAGCAGTTTTAAATCCATGACTGAAACTGGCTTTTTCGCTAAAAGACTGCTCGACAGCCCAATCATGTGGAAGATCTAACTTTCTCCATGCACGGTCATCGAAACCCTGGGCTGCCGGTCCATCACCATATCCGGTTTTAGTTAAATAGGAAAAATATCCTGTTGCATGATTAAAATCTTTCTGGGTATCATATAAATGACCAAATGAAAAACGCCAGTCTTTATCAATTAAAGTCAAATCTCTTTCGGTGTGGTTTTGTGCCGAAATACTAAAAGATATTGAAAATAGTAAAAAGAAAAAAAATCGATTAAGAGAAATAGATTTCATAAATAATTCCAGTTAATTTGATAGTTACTCAAAGGTTATAAATATACCCTTTTTGAATTACAGGAATTAATAGTATTTTATCAAAATATACTAGATTTTAGTGGTAAAAATCATCATTAAGAACGGTTTTTGATACATTTTTTTGTTCTGTTTCTTCCTTGCAACTCATAAAAATTCGCAGTATTTCTTCCATTTCATTATGCTGAAACTGGGTAAGATGTTCTTTATCATGTGACTGAATGAGATATCTAGATTGTTGGTTGATGAGTTGAGTTGCCATATCTTTATAGGCTTTCATTCTTTCAAACTCTTCTTCATCTAAAAATTGCTTTACATTATCTAACTTTACATCATTATCCCAAAAAGCTAGTCCTGATTTTTTTATATTTTCGTGCACTTCTTACCAACTGTTCCATCTGTACCTTGTTGTTTTCAAGACATAGGTAAAAGTAACTGAAGACGATGTGGGTGCAACCAAGCAATGTTTACTCTTACAGTATTTCGAACCATTTTTTAAATGAAATAAGAGCAACAATACGTATGTGGTTCAATAAATAAAATAAGAAGCCACATGGCACTGTTTGGCACCATATGGCTTTATGTGACCATGATCAGATTCGAACTGACACGTCTTGCGACACCACCCCCTCAAGATGGCGAGTCTACCAATTCCTCCACATGGCCTTAAATAAAAAAAGCTATCCATATAATGGATAACTTTTAGTAGTGACCTGGCTGGGGCTCGAACCCAGGACCCCATCATTAAAAGTGATGTGCTCTACCAACTGAGCTACCAAGTCGATGCATTGTTAGGATAAAAAAAATAGTGACCTGGCTGGGGCTCGAACCCAGGACCCCATCATTAAAAGTGATGTGCTCTACCAACTGAGCTACCAAGTCATTTTGATTCCTTGAATGCGGGTGCAAATATATTAACTAAAATTTATTTTCCAATGGTTTTTTCTTATAAATTTGTCTTTTTTTTTAATTTATTTTTTAACTACTTAATTTTAAAGGAATTATTAAAATATGAAAATAATTTTAGTGGGTTATATGGGGTCAGGGAAATCTACAATTGGGAAACAACTCTCTAAAAATGTAGGAATTCCCTTTTACGATTTGGATGAAATAATTCAAAAAACAGAAAATGAAACAATAAAATACATTTTTGAAACAAAAGGAGAAGTTTATTTTAGAAAAATTGAAAGTCTTATTTTTAGAAGTTTTATTAAAAATACAAATGATTTTATTTTGGCATTAGGAGGAGGTACTCCTTGCTATGCTAATAATCATGAAATTCTTCAACAACAAGATATACACTCTTTTTATTTAAAAGGTTCTATAGATACATTAACACATAGATTGTTTCAAGAGAATGAGAATAGACCTCTGATTTCAAAATTGTCAGAAAATGAATTAGAAGAATATATTAGAAAACATCTTTTCGATAGAAGCTATTATTATTTGCAATCAAAAGAAGTTGTTTTAATAGATAATAAATCAATTGAAACTATTAGTGATGAAATAGAACAAAAATTATTAGCTTAGATAAGCATAACTGTTATTTTCTTCAAAAACAACTTGAATGTGTTCTTGTAAAGATGTTGATAAAGACAAACCTTTAAAATCTGCTTTTACAGGATATTTTTTGTGGTTTCTGTCTACAAGTACCGCAGTTTTAAATTTACTTAAAGGAACTTCTAAGAAGTGTTTTACACCATATATTAATGTTGTGCCAGAACTTAAAACATCATCAACAAGAATTAGTGCTTTGTTTTTATAAATTTCACTACTAATAGATGTAGTAATTGTTTCTTGTGGATTTTGTTTGTTAATGTAAACTTCGCATAAAAGAACTTTTAAATCAGAAATTGTTTCTAATTCTGTTGCTATTTTTTTTGCTAAAATAAATCCACTTTTAGAAATACCTGCAATAATAACTTCTTTTTCATCTACAAATGTTTCAAAAATTTGATAGCTAATTCGTTTTATTTTATGTTCTATTTCTTTATGAGTTAAAATTATATTTTGCATGTTGTGAAATTATTTTTTTTCAAAGATAAAAAAGAGTTCTCTTCCTAGGCGAGGTTTTATAGAATTATATGCTTTTTCAAGAATTTTTATTGCAAATAGCTCTGAAAAAGAATCTCTATATTCGTCAATATTTCCTCCAAAAGGCGGTCCTTCTTTGGTCAAAGGGAAATCAAAGAGCAAGCCAACTATCTTTCCTTTTGATTTTAATAAAGAATGCGTTTTAGTGATGTAATTCTTTCTAAGAATTGGATTTAAAGCACAAAAAAAGGTTTGTTCAATGATTATATCATATTCTCCCTTGTGTTCAAAAAAGTCACCTAGTATGATTTGGTTTTCAAATTTTGGATTTTTAGACCGTAATTTATTTATGGGTTGAGATGAAATGTCAATAACATAAACATTTTTAAATCCATTTTCTATTAGGTAATCAAATTCGTAACTGTTTCCTGCACCAGGGATTAATATTTTTAGATTTTTGTCATTAATTTGATCTATATATTCTTTTAAGGGTTTTGTAATTGATCCAGTGTCCCATCCAATGTCATTGTTTTGGTATCTGTTTTCCCAATATTCTTTATTCAGATTCATCGTTAAAATCAGTATCAGTTGTGTAATCGTCTATGTCTCTTCGGTCTTTCTTTGTGGGTCTGCCTTCTCCTTTTGCTCTGTAATATTCTTTGCTAAGTTTAAGTAGTTCTAAATGTGCAAAAGCTTCATCTGGTGTTGTGTCTTTTCTGTAAATGTCTACAAGTTTTGCACCTACTCTGTTAGGTGGTATATCTAAAATAGTAAACTGATAATTGATTTGATCTTTTCTTAGAACAATTTTGTCAGTAGGATATACTTCTCTTGAGGCTTTCGCTACTTGACCATTTACAGTAACGTGACCCTTTTTAATCGATTCAGCAGCTATATTTCGTGTTTTGAAATACCTCGTGCACCATAAAAATTTATCTACTCTCATTTTTAATCAAAAATCAATGTTAATTTTTATACAAAAATAAAGGAAAATTGTATCTTGCGACTCAAATTTTATGAAAATGAAGAATATTTTAAGAGTTGGTTTTTTTTTAATAATACTTATATCTGTTATTTCTTGTAAAAAGGATGATTCAACAAGTTCAGAAATAGTTTTAAGAGATAGGCAAGAGGTTTATGATGAGAATATTTTAGAAATAGAAAGTTATTTACAGTCAAATTATTTAGAACTTGATGCAGATTTAAATGCTACAGTAAAAGAGATTGATGGTTCACAAACTTCTATTTGGGATGATGCGACTTATCCCTTACAATCAATGATGGTTAAAAATGACGTAAGGACATCTAACTTTACTGATGGTGTATCTACAGATGTTGTGGATTATAAATTATATTATGTTATCTTAAATGAAGGAGGAGGAGTTAATCCAACTCAAGTTGATTCTGTTTTTACTGCTTATAAAGGTTGGGATTTTGAAAACAAAGTTTTTGATCAAAATAATCAAGGTGTTTGGTTCACATATCCTCAAACAACACAGTTTGATCCTCTTTCGATTTCTGGATACAGACAGGTTTTATCAAAAATTAAAACAGAAGCGTCATCTACACTTAATGGAGATGGAACAACAACTCATACTGATTATGGAAATGTTTTAGTTTTTATTCCTTCTGGTTTAGCCTATTTTAATTCTTCGATTTCTGGTAAATCTTATAATCCTATTGTTTTTCAAATAAAACTATTTAGTCGTAAGCAAAACGATCATGATAGAGATAGAATAAAGAGTAATAATGAAGATTTAAATGGAGATAATGATTATTATAATGATGATTCAGATGGTGATAAAATTCCTAATTTCTTAGATATCGATGATGATGGTGATGGAATAGTTACTAAAACTGAAATTATTGAGACTAATGATGGAAATGGAAATATAACTTATTATTCATTTGATAATATTCCTTTCTGTAATTCAGGATCTATTAAGAAGCATTTAGATGCTAATTGTCATTAATTAATGTAAAAAGCACTAGTGCTTTTTACATTATAAAAGAATGCCCAATTGAAACTTCAATTGGGCATTCTTTTATAATGTAAAATATAAAGAATTTATTGTTTTCTCTTTATAACTTTTTCTACAGCATTAATAATTGCATCTGCATTTAATTTGTATTTTTCCATTAATTGTGCTGGAGTTCCACTTTCTCCAAAACTATCATTAACAGCAACATATTCTTGAGGAGTTGGTTTGTTTAGCGATAATGTTCTAGCAACACTTTCTCCTAAACCTCCTAAAATATTATGTTCTTCTGCAGTAACAATGCAACCAGTTTTTGTAACTGATTTTAAAATTGCTTCTTCATCCAAAGGTTTTATAGTGTGGATATTTATTACTTCTGCTGAAATACCTTTTTCTTCTAATTTTTCAGCAGCAATTAAAGCTTCCCAAACTAAATGTCCTGTAGCAACAATTGTTACATCAGTACCTTCATTTAGCATAATAGCTTTTCCAATTATAAATTCTCCATTTTCAGGAGTGAAGTTGGCAACACTTGGCCTTCCAAAACGCAAATAAACTGGACCATGATAATCTGCAATTGCTATTGTAGCGGCTTTTGTTTGGTTATAGTCACAAGGATTGATTACCACCATTCCAGGCAACATTTTCATTAATCCTATATCTTCTAAAATTTGATGCGTTGCACCATCTTCACCTAAAGTTAAACCAGCATGGGAAGCACAGATTTTTACATTCTTGTCAGAATAAGCAATAGATTGACGAATTTGGTCATAAACTCTGCCTGTTGAAAAATTTGCAAAAGTTCCTGTAAAAGGAATTTTACCACCAATTGTCATACCTGCAGCAATTCCCATCATATTTGCTTCAGCAATTCCTACTTGGAAAAAACGTTCTGGGTGATTTTTCTTAAAATCATCCATTTTTAATGAACCAATTAAGTCTGCACAAAGTGCCACTACATTTTCATTTTTCTGACCCAGTTCTGTAAGTCCAGCACCAAAACCAGAACGTGTATCTTTATTTCCTGTATTTGTATATTTTTTCATTGTAATTTTGTTGGAAGATTAATAGTCACCTAAAGTTTCTGGATTTTGTGCTAATGCGTTTGCTAATTGTTCGTCATTTGGAGCTTTACCATGCCAAGCGTGAGTATGCATCATGAAATCTACTCCATTACCCATTTCTGTATGCAACAATACACAAACAGGTTTTCCTTTTCCAGTTCTTGATTTTGCATCAGTCATTCCTGCAATAATAGCGTCAATATTGTTTCCGTCCTTTATTTCTAATACATCCCATCCAAAAGCTTCAAATTTTGCTTTTAAACTTCCCATTGGAAGAACTTCATCAGTAGTTCCGTCTATTTGTTTTCCATTAACATCTATAGTTGCAATTAAATTGTCAACTTTTTTTGCAGATGCATACATTATCGCTTCCCAGTTTTGACCTTCTTGTAATTCTCCATCTCCATGAAGTGTATATACTAAATTGAAATCGCTGTTTAATTTTTTTACTTGAGCTGTTCCTAAAGCAACACTTAAACCTTGACCTAAAGAGCCTGATGCCATTCTAATTCCAGGTAAACCTTCGTGAGTTGTAGGATGACCTTGTAATCTAGAATTTAATAATCTAAAAGTTGCTAATTCACTAACAGGGAAATAACCACTTCTGGCTAAAACACTATAAAAAACAGGTGAAATATGACCATTTGATAAGAAGAAAACATCTTCATTAATTCCATCCATATCGAATCCTTCTTTGCGTGTCATAAGGTTTTGATAAAGTGTAACTAAAAATTCGGTGCAGCCAAGAGAACCTCCAGGATGACCAGAATTTACAGCATGTACCATTCGTAAAATGTCTCTTCTTACTTGAACTGTTAATTCTTGTAGTTGTTGTGTGTTTGGTTTCATTTTAATGTTAAAATTTGAAAATGCAAATATAAGTAGTTTAAAATTATTAATTTCTAATTTACTGTCTTGACTTTTTAAAAGTTATCTACAAAAAAAATGTCTTACTATTTAGTAAGACATTCGCAATATGAATTATTTAAATTTTATAATTTATCTTCTTCGGTTAACACTCTAATTAGTTTTTTGTTTACAAATTCATCTATCCCTAATGGAGACAATTCTCTTCCATATCCAGAATTTTTAGTTCCTCCAAATGGAAGCTCTATGGATGATTTTGTAGGATGATTTATGAAAACCATTCCGGAATCTATCTGATTTGCTAATTTTTTAGCTTTTTCTAAATTTTTGGTAAAAATAGAACAGCCTAATCCAAATTCGGTGTCGTTTGCTAAAGTTATTGCTTCTTCTTCATTTTGAACTACATAAAAGCTAGCTACAGGACCAAAGAGTTCTTCTTTATAAATTTCCATTTTTGAAGTTATATTGGAAATTATAGTGGGCTCCATAAAAAAACCTTTTAGATTAGCACGTTTTCCACCAATTTCAATTTTTGCTCCTTCTGAAACTGCTTTATTTACTTGATTCAATAATGTGTTTAATGCATCTTCGCTTGAAACAGGACCAAGTTGAGTTTCCATATTCATTGGATCGCCTAATTGCAGAGTGCTCATTTTGGTTTTAAATTTGGTTAAAAACTCTTTTGCAATTTTTTCAACAATAATAAATCGTTTAGCAGCAATACAACTTTGTCCATTATTTATAGTTCTACCTATTATGGCTAAATTTACCGTTCTATCAATATCAGCATCTTCTAAGACAATAAATGGATCACTTCCTCCCAATTCTAAAACGGATTTCTTTATATATTTACCTGCCATCATTGCTAATTCTGAGCCTGCTTTTTCACTACCTGTTAAAGAAGCTCCCTGAATGCGTTTATCGGCAATCAATTTAGTAACTTTTGAACCACGAATAAATAGATTGGTGTATAATCCTTCTGGTGCATTTGCTTCTTTAAATATATCTTCAATGGCTTTAGCGCATTGAGGCACGTTAGAAGCATGTTTTAATAAAATTGTATTTCCAATCATAATGTTTGGTGCTGCAAATCTAGCTACTTGATAAAATGGAAAGTTCCAAGGTTCTACACCTAGCAAAACTCCAATCGGACTTTTTTTAATAAATGCTTCACCAACATCAACTTTTAAAGATTCATCTGCTAAAAAATCTTTTGCATTTTCAGCGTAATATTCAAAAATAGATACAGCATAATCAATTTCATATTCTGCTTGTTTGATTAGTTTACCCATTTCTAATGTGATTAGTCTAGCTAATTCGTTTTTTTTGGAACGAAGAATAGAACCAACGTTATTCAGAATTGCTGCTCTTTCTTCAAAAGTAGTTTTTTTCCAATTTTGATAAGTAGAATAGGCTACATTTACAGCTTCATCTATTTCTTTATTAGTCATTTCATCATATGATTTTGAAATTTCTAAAGTATAAGGGTTTATAGATTTTATTGCCATTTCTTAGTTCTATTTTATTTAATAAATTATTTTGTATCTGCTTGACTGTAATAATTGTTTTCTTCGTCTTCGCTTCCAATGTTTTCTTGTACATCGTCTAACTCAGCACCAGGGATATCTAAATCAACACCTGTTTTTACATCCTCAAATGATTTGTCATTCATTTTGCCAACAATAATTTTATTCGACTTCTTTTTAGAGATATCTTCAGGGTTTATCTCTTTTTCTTCTTTGTCTTTATTATAAATGTCTTCAGATGCAGGATAGTTCATCGCTTTTAATTTGGACTCTATGCTAGCTTCTTTATTTTTTTTTGAATTTTTCATGATTTTTAATTTATGAATTAATAATACAAAGTTCTTCATTTTAACGTTGTTTAAGTTACATTTTTTTAATTAAAAATTCTATAATTAGTATGTTTTTTACATGTTTATCTGTTAAATAATATAATAAATTATAATCCATCGTTTGGAAAACAATTATATTTGCCCTGTAAAAATTTTATATGAAGTTTGAATTATTAAGCAAAGATACTAAAAGCCAAGCAAGAGCAGGGAAAATAACAACTGATCATGGAGTGATTGAAACTCCTATTTTTATGCCTGTTGGGACTGTTGCTTCTGTTAAAGGAGTACATCAAAGAGAATTAAAAAATGATATTAATCCAGATATTATATTAGGAAATACTTATCATTTATATTTACGTCCACAAACTGATATTTTAGAAAAAGCTGGAGGATTGCATAAATTTATGAATTGGGATAGAAATATTCTTACTGATTCTGGTGGTTACCAAGTATATTCACTTTCTTCAAATAGAAAAATTAAAGAAGAAGGAGTGAAATTTAAGTCACATATTGACGGTTCGTATCATTTTTTTTCACCAGAAAATGTAATGGAAATACAAAGAACTATTGGTGCAGATATCATAATGGCATTTGATGAGTGTACACCTTATCCTTGTGATTATCGTTATGCAAAACGTTCTATGCACATGACTCATCGTTGGTTAGATAGATGTATTACGCATTTAGAAAAATTGCCTTTTAAATATGGCTATGAGCAAACTTTCTTTCCTATTGTACAAGGAAGTACTTATAAAGACTTAAGAGAACAATCTGCAGAATATATTGCAAATGCTGGTGCACAAGGAAATGCTATTGGAGGATTATCTGTAGGTGAACCCGCAGAAGAGATGTATGCAATGACTGAAGTAGTAACGGCTATTTTGCCTGAAGATAAACCTAGATATTTAATGGGTGTAGGTACTCCAATTAATATTTTAGAAAATATTGCACTAGGTATAGATATGTTTGATTGTGTTATGCCAACTCGTAATGCTAGAAATGGAATGTTATTTACGGCTCATGGTTCTATTAATATAAAAAACAAAAAATGGGAAGCAGATTTCTCTCCAATTGATGAAATGGGACATACTTTTGTTGATTTAGAATATTCGAAAGCATATCTAAGACATTTATTTGCAGCAAATGAATATTTAGGAAAACAAATTGCTACTATTCATAATTTGGGTTTCTATATGTGGTTAGTGCGTGAAGCAAGAAGGCAAATTATAGCTGGAACATTTAGAGAGTGGAAAGATAAAATGGTTATACAAATGAGTCAACGATTATAAATTCTAAATTCAGAAATGAAGTTAATAGATAAGTATATTTTAAGAAGATATCTAGTTACATTTTCAGTAATGTTGCTTTTATTTATTCCAATTGGGATAGTAATTGATGTTTCTGAAAAGGTAAATAGAATGATTGAAAGAAAAGCTCCTTTTGATGAAATTATTGTTTATTACGGAGATTTTATTATCTATTTTGCCAATTTATTGTTTCCAATATTTCTCTTTTTATCAGTTATTTGGTTTACATCAAAGTTAGCTAATAATACAGAAATTATTGCAATATTAAGTTCGGGAATTTCTTTCAAACGCTTTCTGAGACCTTTTTTAATAGGAGCCTCAATTGTTTGTGTTTTTGCTTTGTTAATGGGCTTTTTCTTAGTTCCAAAGGCAAGTAAAGGTTTTTTAGATTTTAGAAACACTTATTTGCGAGGAAGTAGTTATAAAACCATGGAAACTTCTGATATTTTTAGACAAATAGGAGATGGAGAATATATTTACATAAGTAACTATAATTTCATGTCAAAAACTGGTTTTAATTTTACTTACGAAAAATTTAAAGGAAATAAATTAGTTGAAAAAGTAAACGCCAATAGAATTAAATATGATGAGAAAACAAAGAAATATTCATTATTTAATTACATTAAACGATCAGTTGGTAAAAATGATGATATTTTAGAGTCAGTAGATAAGAAAATTGTAAAATTTAATTTTGAACCAGACGAATTAACACCCGTTTTCTATATTGCTGAAACAATGACGATTGGTGAATTATATACATTCATTAATAAAGAAAAGAAAAAAGGAAATACAAGAATAAATGCCTATTTGGTAGTTCTCTATAAAAAATATAGTTTACCAGTTTCGGCTTTTATATTAACTATAATAGCTGTTGCAGTTTCTTCAATGAAAAGAAGAGGAGGAATGGGAGTAAATTTAGCCATAGGAATCGTAATCGCTTTTACATTTATATTTTTTGATAAAGTGTTTGGAACAATTGCTGAAAATTCAGATTTTTCTCCATTATTAGCAGTTTGGATTCCTAATATTGTTTTTGGAATATTAGCTTTTTATTTACTTCGCAATGCAAAACGGTAATTATTTAAAAAATTATTTACATCTTCATTTAATAGTTTTTATTTGGGGATTTACAGCAATTTTAGGGAAATTAATTTCTTTAGAAGCTTTAGATTTGGTTTGGTATAGAATGTTTTTTGCTACAGTTTTTATAATTTGTTATATCTGTATAAAGAGACAATCTTTAAAAATTCCTTTAAAGACTTTTTTAGGGTTTGCACTATCAGGAATTATAATAGCCACACATTGGTTCACTTTTTATGAGGCTATAAAAGTTTCTAATATATCAATTACATTAGTTTGTTTATCAACTGGAGCATTTTTTGCATCCTTAATAGAACCTATTTTATATAAAAGAAAAATTGTAGGTTATGAAGTTTTATTTGGAATAATAACTATTATAGGACTTAGTATAATCTTTGAGGTTGAAACCCAGTATAAAAATGGAATATATTTAGCAATTACTTCTGCTTTTCTTTCTGCTTTGTTTTCAGTAATTAATGGTAAATATGCAAAAGAATATGAGGCAAATATTATTTCTTTTTATGAATTAGGAGTTGGTGTTATTTTTTTAAGCATTGTAATGTTGTTTAATGAAAAATTCGATGCAGTCTTTTTTTCTTTATCATTAAATGACTTTTTATGGCTCTTAGTTTTATCATCAGTTTGTACTGCATATGCATTTTCTGCCTCAATAAAAGTAATGAAAGTATTAAGCCCTTTTACGGTTATGTTAACAATTAATCTAGAACCTATTTATGGAATTGTCTTAGCCTTACTTATTTTTAGCGATTCAGAACATATGAATTCGTTGTTCTATGTAGGAGCAGCAATTATACTTGCAACGGTTATAGCTAATGGAGTTGTGAAAAATTATAAAAAAAGAAAGCTAAAACAGCATCAATTAAACGTTAATTAATTTGAAAATTTTATCTTTGTAATTACAAACGAAAACCAAAATTTAGTCCAATGGAATATTTAGATTTTGAATTACCAATAAAAGAACTTGAAGATCAGTTAGATAAATGTGTGATCATAGGTCAAGAATCTGAAGTTGATGTAACAAATACATGTAAACAGATTGAAAAAAAATTAGAAGAAACTAAGAAAAGTATATATAAAAATTTAACAGCTTGGCAACGTGTTCAAATGTCAAGACATCCTAATCGCCCTTATACAATGGATCACATTAAGGCGTTATGTGGTGATACTTTTTTAGAATTGTTTGGAGACAGAGGTTTTAAAGATGATAAAGCCATGGTAGGAGGACTTGGAAAAATAGATGGACAATCATTTATGATTGTTGGCCAGCAGAAAGGATACAATACTAAAACACGTCAATATCGTAATTTTGGAATGGCTAATCCTGAAGGATACAGAAAAGCTCTTCGTTTAATGAAAATGGCTGAAAAATTTGGTATTCCAGTTGTTACTCTAGTAGATACTCCAGGAGCTTATCCAGGTCTTGAAGCTGAAGAACGAGGACAAGGTGAGGCAATTGCTAGAAATATTTTTGAAATGATTCGTTTAAAAGTTCCAATTATAACTGTTATTGTTGGAGAAGGAGCATCTGGTGGAGCACTAGGAATAGGAGTAGGAGATAAGGTATTTATGTTAGAGAATACTTGGTACTCTGTTATATCACCTGAGTCTTGTTCTTCTATTTTATGGAGAAGTTGGGAATATAAAGAGCAAGCAGCTGAAGCATTAAAGCTAACAGCGATTGATATGAAAAAGCAAAAATTAATTGATGATATTATACCAGAGCCGTTAGGTGGTGCTCATCAGGATAGAGGTACAACTTTTAAAACGGTTGAAGAGTATATTATTAAAGCTTACAACGAATTAAAAGAGTTATCAACAGAAGATTTGATAATGAAGAGAATGGATAAATATAGTAAAATGGGTGAATTTAAAGAATAATTCATATTTTTTTATAAATGAAGTCCGAAACCTCATAGTTTCGGATTTTTTTTGTGTTATAAACAAAAAAAAACAATTATGAACAGGTTATTAACCTATTCCTTTTAACAAAGTTCGATTCATAATAATTAAAATTTGGTTACCTTCGCAATATGGAAAATATCAGAAATAGTAGTCCTTTAAAAGTTGATAAAACTACTATAATTAATTTAGAAAAAGGAAAACTTCCACCTCAAGCCATAGATTTAGAAGAGGCAGTTATAGGTGCAATGATGATTGATAAAAAAGGAGTGGATGAGGTAATTGATATTTTACAACCTGATGCCTTCTATAAAGAATCTCATAAGCATATTTTTGAAGCGATTGTTGAATTATTTAATGATACACAGCCAATTGACTTATTAACGGTTTCTGCCCAATTAAAAAAGAATGGAAAATTAGATTTAGCTGGTGGAGATTTTTATTTAATTCAGTTAACACAAAAGATATCTTCATCTGCACATATTGAATTTCACTCAAGAATAATCCTGCAGAAATTTATTCAACGTAGTTTAATTAAAATTTCAAGCGAAATAATTGAAGAGTCCTATGATGAAAGTACTGATGTTTTTGATTTATTAGATAAAGCCGAATCAAAACTTTATGAAGTAACACAAGGAAATATAAAAAGAAGTTCAGAAACAGCTCAAAGTTTAGTAATACAAGCTAAGAAACGTATTGAAGAAATTGCAGGAAAGGAAGGACTTAGTGGTGTGCCAACTGGCTTTCATGACTTAGATAAACTAACTTCTGGCTGGCAACCTTCTGATTTAATTATTGTAGCTGCACGTCCTGGTATGGGTAAAACAGCTTTTACTTTGTCAATGGCTAGAAATATGGCAATTGATTATGGTGCTCCTGTTGCTTTTTTCTCTTTAGAGATGTCTTCGGTACAATTAATTACACGTTTAATTTCTTCTGAAACAGGATTGTCTTCTGAAAAATTAAGAACAGGTAAATTAGAAAAACATGAATGGGAACAACTTTCAATTAAGGTAAAAGATTTAGAAAAAGCTCCATTGTTTATAGATGATACTCCTTCATTATCAATTTTTGACTTGCGTGCCAAAGCGAGACGTTTGTCTTCTCAACATGGAATTAAAATGATTGTTATTGATTATCTTCAATTAATGACAGCTGGTGGAAATGGTAAAGGTGGTGGAAATCGTGAACAAGAGATTTCAACTATTTCCCGAAATTTAAAAGCTTTAGCTAAAGAATTAAATGTTCCAGTAATTGCGCTTTCTCAGTTATCACGTGCCGTTGAAACTCGTGGGTCTAGTAAAAGACCTTTACTTTCAGATTTACGTGAATCTGGTGCAATTGAGCAAGATGCTGATATTGTATCTTTTATTTATAGACCTGAATATTATAAAATAGATGAATGGGATGATGAAGAAAGAACGCCTACTCAAGGTCAAGCAGAATTTATTGTAGCCAAACATCGTAATGGTGGTTTAGATAATATTCGATTGAAATTTATTGGAAATTTAGGTAAATTTGATAATTTGGATGATTTTAGTTCTCCTTTTGATGCTTTGCCTTCAAAAATGAATTTAGATGATCAAACTAATCCATTTATTACTCCAAATCTTCCAACTGCAAATGAAGCTTTCGGAAGTAATTTTAATGGAGATAATTATGATGATGATTCAGATGTTCCTTTTTAATTTGTACATTTATGAAAATATATAAAAAACCATCTTTATGATGGTTTTTTTATTTAATTTAGAATCTATGAAGAAACTTTCAATTATAATGCCTTGTTATAATGAGGAAAAAACAATAGTTCAAATATTATCAAAAATTAAAGATGTTGATTTATTGGAAAATACCAATAAAGAAATTTTAATTATTAATGATTGTTCAACAGACCATTCGGAAAAATTAATTAAAAAGTTTATTGATGAACATCTAGAACTTTCCATAAAATATTTTAAAAATGAGAGCAATAAAGGAAAAGGAGCTTCTATTCATATGGGAATTAAACATGCAACAGGGGATTTTGTCATTATTCAAGATGCTGATTTAGAATATGATCCTAATGAATATAATGTATTATTAAAACCTATACTGGATGGATTTGCCGATGTTGTATATGGTTCGAGGTTTATGGGAAGCAAGCCGCATCGAATTTTGTTTTTTTGGCATACCATTGGAAACAAATTTCTAACATTTTTATCAAATATGATGACGAATTTAAATTTAACAGATATGGAAACTTGTTACAAAATGTTTACTTCTCCCATTATTAAAAATGTTTCTTTGAAAGAGAAAAGATTTGGTTTTGAACCAGAAGTTACTGCAAAAATGGTCAGGTTTCCTAATATAAGAATCTATGAAGTTGGAATTTCCTATTATGGGAGAACTTATGCAGATGGAAAAAAAATAGGATGGAGAGACGGTTTTTATGCTATTTATTGCATTGTTAAATATGGACTTTTTAAAGCAAGTTAATTTAGCTATTGTGATAAAAAAATTAAAGGAATAGAAATTGATTATAAAATTATTATGGCAAAAAAGAAGATAACTGTTCTAAATTCCAATGAAATAGTGGATGAGAACAAAAAGGATATTTCAAAAAAAATGGTTTGGTTTTTAGCCATCGTTTCATTTTTATTGTATGCCAATACTTTGAACCACGGATTTGTTCTAGATGATATAGCTGTAATTGAACAAAATAGTTTTGTCAAAAAAGGTTTTGCAGGAATTTCAGAATTATTTTCAACTCTTTATTGGCAAGGATATTGGGATTCGAATGCTGGATTATACAGACCAATGTCATTAGTATTTTTTGCTATGGAATGGCAATTGACTCCAAACAATCCTTTTATACATCATTTTTTTAATGTTTTTTATTATGTCTTAAGCATTGTTTTGCTATTTAAAGTCTTGCATTATTATTTGAAAGAGTATTCCATCTGGATTACTTTTTTTATAGTACTACTATTTGCTGCTCATCCTATTCATACTGAAGTGGTTGCCAATATTAAGAGTAGAGATGAAATTTTTTGTTTTCTCTTTTTTATTCTAACTATATACTTTCTTTTAATCAAACAAAGGAAAATATATCAAGTTCTTGGAATAGTGTCTTTTTTATTCTGTTTGTTGTCTAAAGAAGCAGGAATTTTATTTTTACCAATCCTTTTATTTTTGGTTTGGTTAAAATTCAGAAAAGACATAAGTGTTTTCCTTATCAAAACAATTCCAATTATTTCTGTTAGTGCATTTTGGCTTATTTTGCATCGTTATATTATTTTAAGTTCACCTTTTAAAAGAATTCAATATACTTATTTAGATAATTCCTTATTTGGTTGCAATGATTTAATCTCTAAAATGGCAACAGGATTTACCATATTTGCCAGATATATTGTCAAGTCCATTTACCCTTATAATTTGAGTTATGATTATTCTTTTAATCAAATTCCTTGTGTAACGGTAAGTTCCTTTTCATTTATAATAAGTTTATTGCTTGTGGGAGTGGTTTTCTTCGTGATGTATTTTTTCAGAAAAAGGAATAGCTTGGTCAGTTTTGGCATACTCTTTTTTTTAATTACTATTTTCTTGGCTAGTAATATTGTTGTTTTTATTGGAACTACAATGGGAAATCGATTGTTATATACTCCAGTTTTAGGAATTATTATTGCCTTGGTTTTTTTATTATTTCATTTTTCAAAAAATATAAGAATAGTAAAGTTTTCTCATCCATTAATCTATTTTTTATCTGTTGTTGTTTTGTTGTTTTCATTTAAAACATTTAATAGAAATAAAGATTGGAAATCAAATGCCACTTTGTTTACCAAGGATTTATTGAATTCGCCAAACAGTGCACGAGTAAATTTTAATTATGCAACAGTATTTTTTAACCAATTATCATCAGATGTTGAGCTTCAAAAACAACAATTACCTTTCATAATTGATTCTTATAAGAAGGCTCTAGCAATTGATCCCAATGAAAAAGGAGCTTTGACGAATTTAGGAGTTTGTTATTATAAATTAAAAGACTACAAAACATCAATATATTATACAAAACAAGCTTTAGCATTAGCAAAAACCGATTATTCTTTGCAATCTAATTTAGCCGATGCTTATTTTAGAAATAATGACTTTGATGAGGCTATTGCAAATTATAAAGAATTGGTTCAAAATAATTATAGTCAAGAAAACACTTATAATTATTATGGAGTAGCTTTGTTTAATAAAAAAGAGTACCCAAAAGCAATTACTGTTTTTAAAGAAGGAATTAAACAAAATTCCAGTTCAGTTGAATTATGGATGAATTATGGAAATACTTTAGCAGCATCAGGAAATCTTAAAGAAGCCATAACTGCATTTGAAAAAGCCTATGAGTTAAATCCAAATGAGAAAAATTCATTAAAGTTTTTAGCAATGGCTTATCAACAATTAGGAAATATAGAAAAGGCAAATTTTTATTATTCAGAATTTGTTAAGAAATAAAAAAGAGGCTTCATTTTATTGAAACCTCTTTTGTGAAATTACTCTTTTACTAATTTAGATTTTAACTAAATGAAAATTAAAAGAGGATATTGTTTCATTTTCAGAGCTACTATTCTTAGGAATGAACTCTGGTTTAAAATTTGGATTATAATTCCATTCTTCAGAATGAATATAACATCCTTTGGCAGACAAGTAAATAGTATTTTTATAAGGTTTATAACCTTCCGCCTCTATTTGAATGCTTATTTTTTCATTCACTTTAGTATTACTTACATTAAAACCAGATTCAATTGAATAAGAACTATCCGTAGATTCTAATGATTGATTCAACGGGAAAAATCGATTTTTTTTAATTTTAGCAATTAATTTTACTGAACTTATCGGCTCAAAAGTTTTTGAATCAATGAAGTTTCCTTTCAAAGTAATTTTATTGTTTACTAAAGAAAAGGGCGTGAAATCAATATTATTTGAGATCGTATTTGTTTCTAAAGCATATATGTTAGATCCAGATAATGCTAAAGTACCTGTGGTGAGAACACTAAGTCTCTTTACGAATAATCTTCTTTCCATTTTTTTTGATTAATAGTGGTTATAGTAATTTTTCTAATCAATAAATAAAATAAAAAAGGACTGTTATGATATCATAACAGTCCTTTTATCTAGATTATTTTTTTATTATTAGATTTTGAGAACTAATTTGAGTTCCATTTGTTCCTTTGATATAATAAATACCATCAGCTAAATTTTCAACATTTATAATATTTTCTATGTTAGAATTTACCTTAAATGTTTTAACTGTTTGTCCTAATTGATTAACAATTAAAAACTCACCATCAAAATTAGTATCAATATTTAACAATCCACTAGTTGGATTAGGATATATTGCAAATTGTAATTTGTTTTCAAAAGTACTTGTGCCCAAAGCAGTAACTGTATAACAAGTAGATTGAACTGTACAAGAACCAACTGTTACTTCGACTTTATAATCACCAAGAGTTGTTGGTGTAAAATCTTGATTTGTTTCCCCAGTCAATAAATTGTTAGGACATTCATACCATTGGTAAGTAGCACCAACTTCATTAGCCGTTAATATACCTGTAGTTAATTCAGATATAGTATCATCAATAGCAACTGGTTCAGTAATAGTAACCGAAGCTATATCAGTACAACCATTCGCATCAGTAATTGTTACATTATATGTTCCAGCAGCAACACCAGTTATTGTAGCAGTTGTAGCAGCATTACTCCATAAATAAGAGTAAGGAGCAGTTCCACCAGTTGCGGAAGCAGTAGCACCACCATCAGTAGCACCATTACATGAAGCATTACTATCGCTAACTGCATCAGCTACTAAAGCAACTGGTTCAGTAATAGTAACCGAAGCTATATCAGTACAACCATTCGCATCAGTAATTGTTACATTATATGTTCCAGCAGCAACACCAGTTATTGTAGCAGTTGTAGCAGCATTACTCCATAAATAAGAGTAAGGAGCAGTTCCACCAGTTGCGGAAGCAGTAGCACCACCATCAGTAGCACCATTACATGAAGCATTACTATCGCTAGCTGCATCAGCTACTAAAGCAACTGGTTCAGTAATAGTAACCGAAGCTATATCAGTACAACCATTCGCATCTGTAATTGTTACATTATATGTTCCAGCAGCAACACCAGTTATTGTAGCAGTTGTAGCAGCATTACTCCATAAATAAGAGTAAGGAGCAGTTCCACCAGTTGCGGAAGCAGTAGCACCACCATCAGTAGCACCATTACATGAAGCATTACTATCGCTAGCTGCATTAGCTACTAAAGCAGTTGGTTCAGTAATAGTAACCGAAGCTATATCAGTACAACCATTCGCATCAGTAATTGTTACATTATATGTTCCAGCAGCAACCCCAGTTATTGTAGCAGTTGTAGCAGCATTACTCCATAAATAAGAGTAAGGAGCAGTTCCACCAGTTGCGGAAGCAGTAGCACCACCATTCGTACCACCATTACAAGAAACATTGTCATCAACAATTGCACTAGTTACTAAAGCAGTTGGTTGTGTAACTGTAAAGTTAACAGAAGTTGTACAAGAGTTTGCATCTGTCACAGTACAAGTCCAAGTTCCAGCAGTTAATCCAGAGACAGAAGTTGTTCCGTCCCCAATAGGATTTCCAGGTGTCCAGTCATAAGTATAAGGAGCAGTTCCACCAGTTGCAGCATTTACTGTTGCAGCTCCAGTAGCACCACCATTACATGCGATATTAGTTTGTGAAGCAGGTGTTAACGAAATAGCTGTTGGTTGAGTAACTGTAAAGTTAACAGAGGCTGTACAAGCATTTGCATCAGTTACAGTACAAGTCCAAGTTCCAGCAGTTAATCCAGAAACAGAAGCTGTTCCATCACCAGTTGGGTTTCCAGGAGTCCAATTATAAGTATAACCACCAGCACCACCAGTTGGAGTATTTACAGAAGCAGCACCATTCGACCCACCATTACAAGAAATATTGGTTTGTGAAGCAGCTGTTAACGAAATAGCTGTTGGTTGAGTAACTGTAAAGTTAACAGAGGCTGTACAAGCATTTGCATCCGTTACTGTACAAGTCCAAGTTCCTGCACTTAGTCCAGTAACAGAAGCTGTTCCATCACCAGTTGGGTTTCCAGGAGTCCAATTATAAGTATAACCACCAGCACCACCAGTTGGAGTATTTACAGAAGCAGCACCATTCGACCCACCATTACAAGAAATATTGGTTTGTGAAGCAGCTGTCAACGAAATTGCAGTTGGTTGAGTAACTGTAAAGTTAACAGAAGCTGTACAAGCATTTGCATCCGTTACAGTACAAGTCCAAGTTCCAGCAGTTAATCCAGAAACAGAAGCTGTTCCATCACCAGTTGGGTTTCCAGGAGTCCAGTTATAGGTATAACCACCAGCACCACCAGTTGGAGTATTTACAGAAGCAGCACCATTCGCACCACCATTACAAGAAATATTGGTTTGTGAAGCGGCTGTCAACGAAATTGCCGTTGGTTGAGTAACTGTAAAGTTAACAGAAGCTGTACAAGCATTTGCATCCGTTACAGTACAAGTCCAAGTTCCAGCAGTTAATCCAGAAACAGAAGCTGTTCCATCACCAGTTGGGTTTCCAGGAGTCCAATTATAAGTATAACCACCAGCACCACCAGTTGGAGTATTTACAGAAGCAGCACCATTTGCACCACCATTACAAGAAATATTGGTTTGTGAAGCAGCTGTCAACGAAATTGCCGTTGGTTGAGTAACTGTAAAGTTAACAGAAGCTGTACAAGCATTTGCATCCGTTACAGTACAAGTCCAAGTTCCTGCAGTTAATCCAGAAACAGAAGCTGTTCCATCACCAGTTGGGTTTCCAGGAGTCCAGTTATAGGTATAACCACCAGCACCACCAGTTGGAGTATTTACAGAAGCAGCACCATTTGCACCACCATTACAAGAAATATTGGTTTGTGAAGCAGCTGTCAACGAAATTGCCGTTGGTTGAGTAACTGTAAAGTTAACAGAAGCTGTACAAGCATTTGCATCCGTTACAGTACAAGTCCAAGTTCCTGCAGTTAATCCAGAAACAGAAGTTGTTCCATCACCAGTTGGGTTTCCAGGTGTCCAGTCATAAGTATAAGGAGCAGTTCCACCAGTTGCAGTATTTACTGTTGCAGCACCAGTTGCACCACCATTACAAGCGATGTTAGTTTGTGAAGCAGGTGTTAAGGCAACATTACATACTGGAGCTTCAAATAATCTGAAATTATCTATTCCCCATTCTTCGTTACTTCCTTCAGAGAAAACACGAATACGTAAACTCATTGTAGTTCCTGTGCCTACAATAGTCTTGGTGAATTCTCCAAATACATTTGTTAATTGTGTACCATCTCCACAACCATCATTATTTGTATCTTCAAATAGATATTTGTCTCCAGTTCCAGAAGCACTTCCTCTGTTGTAAAAACGAATTAAGTTTACATAAGCCCCGCCATCAATGCTATATTCAACAATAATATAATCTGTATTAGTAGTTCCTACACCACTAATACATGCATTTTGATTGTCCCAAGGCTCATTTGTACTTGCTGCCGCAATTAAACCTCTAAAACTTAAATCAGATTTTCCAGAAATATTAATACCTGTCCATTCGATTTGAAGTTCATTTAATGGATTACTTGCTGGTGTAGCCCCTTCAGAAGGAAAACCAGTTCCTGGACCATTGTGATCTTCACCTGCCCAGAAAGAGTTTCCTTCTTTACCAGTAAATGGTACTACTTGTGATATATTAGATCCATCAGTTAGCCTGAAGTAAGAAGAAGTTGTTCCTCCATTTACTTCAGGAGTCCTAGTACCACTAGAGGGATTGCTTTCAAAGTCATCGCTCCAAAATTGAGTTTGTGCATAGGTACCTATTGAGAATAAGCACATCATGACTAAAAGTAAAGTAATTTTTTGTTTCATATGATATTAATTTATTTATTACTGTTTAAGACTCTGATTTTTAATTAAATATATTGCCTATTATGTTTATTTTACTACTTAATTGTTTTGCGGTCATTATACCCTCATCTGTACTTAGTATCTCTATTGCAATTTGTTTATTATCTGAACAAGCCACAGTGATAGTGTTCTCTTCAGTAATTTCTATAATTGTACCCGGATGTATATTATTATGTGGTTTGTTAAAGTTTTTTGCTGATATAATTTTTGCTTGTTCACCCATAAATGTTGTGTCTGCTCCATTGTTCCATGGGTTGCATGCATTTATAAGTGATAGTATTTCTTCTGAATCCATTCTTTTCCAATTTATATAGGTATCCGAAAATTGAGGCTTCTCATAGTAATAGGCTTCACTCTTATCTTGTGGAAAATTAGGTATTTTACTAGCAAATTGAAGCATATTAGCCATATTCAGAGCTACTTGAGCGACTCTATTACTTAATTTTACAGTTAATTTTCCATAAGTATCACCTTTTTCTATTATTACAGGGTCATTGAAAATAATATTTCCTTCGTCAAAATTAGCATTCATGAAATGTACACAAATAGCTGTTTCTGTTTCCTGATTCTTTAGAACTTCAAAGATAGGCATAACTCCTCTATATTTTGGTAACGGACCAGGATGAAAGTTAATAAATTTATCTTTACCAAATAATAAAACTTCTTCAGGAATTAAAAAGGGAAATGAAATGGAAAAAACATAGTCAGGCTGTACGTTGTTTATCCAAGTCTTCATTTCTGAAATACTATTTTTGTTTGGAAATGATTTAAAGGCTATTTTGTTTTCTTCACATTCTCTTTCTAATGCATCATTAATGATTTCTGTTCCTTTACCAATTGCTACTCCAAAAAGAAATTTTTCATAAGCTAATAGTTGCAAAGCTTTAAAAGCAAACTTTCCACCACAGAGTAATACTATTTTTTTTTTATTTTCCATTAAATACAAGTATAACTATTATACCAAGCCGAAGTTACATTATTGAGAGATAGCTGACATAATTTGTCAAATTCTTCTTTAATATTCTTTATTTTTTTACCTAATTCTATCTCACTCATTCCATTATTTTCAATTAGTCTTGCTTCATATAGGTCAGAAATAGTAGTATTTGTTTTTGCATCAAAATAAATTTTTCCTCTTGGTCCGTTAAATTCAAATTTTTGTAGTTCACTTGCTATTTTAGGGATATTGTTTTTTTGTTCCCTTAGTAACTCAAGTACTTTTGCTATAATTGATGCAGCTTCCCAACTAATTAAAGAAAATAAATTTGGTTTTCTACCTGATGATTCAATAGTTTCAATAAAAATCTTATTTTCTTTATTTTCTATTTTTTTTGACCAAGAAACGATTCCACTAACTAAATTACTGGGAAAAACAGCACTTTCTATCATTGTTTCTTCAAAGCCAAATGGAGTTAAATATATTGGTAAATTTTGATTATTAAATCTACTTTTTATTTCTTTAAAATACCACTGTACAAAGTCTCCACTAAAAAGGCTTAAAAATGCACTATCTGAATTTTCATTTATATAATTTTGAAGAGGTTCCATAGTAAAATCATTTTCTTTATATCCAGTAGCATGGTTAAAAAAAATCTTTCCACCTGCATCTTCAAAACTTTTTGAAATACTATAAGTATGCAAATATCCTCCATCATAATATCCTGTTACCATAGCTCCTTTTTTATAGCCATCATTAGATGCTTTTTGTGCTGTAAGCCAAGCTCCTAAAGAATTATGAAGCGAATGATAGAAGATATTAGGACATGTTGGCCATTCGTTGGGCAAATTAGCTCCAGCATCTAAAACAATTAAAATTTTATTAGCCGCTAGAAAAAGAGGTCTAAGTAATTCAGCTGTACGATGACCAATAAACGCAAGAACTAAACTTACATTCTCTTCTAATAGTAACTTTTCCGCTGAACGATAACATTGTTGTTTATCAGCTCCAAAACCAATATTCTCTGTTACTATTTTGATGTCTTTTTCTCCAATTGCTTCTAACCCTAACTTAAGTCCTTCATAAATATCAAAACTGATTGTCTCATAGTATGTTGATCTAGGTAAAAGAACTCCAATTTTTTGCATGTTTTTTTATATTAATAAAAGTTACATCAAAGTTATATTTAAAAAAGGTACATTTCTTAATGTACCCTTTTATATATTGATTTAATTTCTACTTGGAAAAATTCCGTATATAGCAATCGAATAATTAATAGTTAAATATGGATTTAATATTGAAATTGGAATATTTGATCCAGTTATGCTAGTTTGACCTGATGCACTTAATGGCCCATAATTTGCTCCAGGAGTAGATTCGCTAGAAAACACTTCACTACCATTGTTTGCTAAATAAGCTCCTTGTGGAGAATCTGTATCTCCACCAGCATTAGAAACAGGCATATTAACTGTGATTCCTTGTGCAGCATGAGTATGTGCAGGTAAGTTTGCTGTTAATAAGGTAACACTTGTAGTTCCACTAAGTTGCCCCATCACATAATTAGGTAATCCAGGACCTTGTCCTTGTCCTATTGGCATTCTTCCTCTTAAGTCTGGTAGAGCAAAAGTAGTTTGACCATTACCACCGTATGTTGTTCCTAAAAGAGAAAATAAAGCAGTGTTTTGTGCAATGGACATAATTTGACCGCTACACAGTTGGTAGCTTTGAGGAGCAAAGTTAAAGCCGAAAATTTTAATTTCTCCAATAAACGGTTCTGTTGACATATTGATAAATTTTATAGTTAATATTTATTTTTTTACTAAGTTAATTAAAAATCCGATAAGTTATTACTTACAAAATATATTTTTTTAACATTTTGCTAATTTATGATTTATACGATTAATCTATACCCGTAAAAATACCTGTTTTTAAGTTCAGGTAATTAATTATTCATTTTTAATACTAAATTTGCTTTTAATATAAACAAATAATATTTTTTTATGGCAAAAGACACAATTACATTGCAAACGGCTCAAGAATGGGCAGCAAGATGGAAAAAAGAAGGTGCAAATTACTTAGCAGAAAACCAATTGAAAGCTTTTCTGATACCTGGAGATGATGTAACACAAGTTATGGCTGAAGAAGGAGTTGTAAATGTGAGGTCTTATTTAGGAATAGATGAGAATAATGAACCTCATTTAATGATTGTAGGAGTTGATGCAGAAGGGAATGATATGATTGATTCTGAAAAAGGCTGGTATATTTATGATTTTTCTGAACCATGCCCAAACACATGTAATCAGAAGGCACCCTTTATAATTCAATAATTATTTTGTTTGAATTTATAATATATATAGGATATTTATTACTGGGCATTAACTTTATTTTATTTGCTATAAAATTAAATAAAAAAATGCCCAGATCCTTTTTTGTATTTACTATATATTTATTGGTAATGATTATTATTCAAGCATATACGAGCTACTTAAAAAGTATTCATCAAAATAATTTATTTCTATCTCATTTTTATTTCATTCTTCAATTTCTTTTGTTAAGCCTTTTCTATCTAGAAATAGTAAATAATGATTTTCAAAAGAAAATTATAAAAATTGCAGTACCTTCTTGTTTAATAATTTTAGGAGTTCAATATTATTTTAATACAGATTTATTTTATAAATTTAATTTATTTGAAATTTTTATAACTTCTTTTCTCATAATCATTTTTTCAATGTTTCATTTTTATAATATTTTAAATGAAAAAAAGAAATATTACTATATTAATACAGGAATACTATTATATTTGTTTGGAAGTACAGTATTGTTTATATCTGGGAACCTAATTTCGAAGTTAGATTTAGCACCAAGTAAAATTGTATGGATACTTAACTCTGTTTTATATATTGTTTATCAAGTTTTTATAGTAATAGAATGGAGGGAAATTTTTATAAAAAAATCTGACAAATGATATGATAAATGATAGAGATCTTGTATTAGCAATAGTATATACTTTTATAGCTTTTATTTTGTTAACAGTTTCTTTATTAGTTTTTATATATTATTCGAGAAAAAAAATTATTCAAAAAGAGATTGAAAAAAAAGATTTAGAAATTAAATACCAAAAGGAAATGCTTAACGCTGCTATTCTTACTCAAGAGAAAGAGCGGAAAAGAATAGCAAGAGATTTGCATGATGACATTAGTTCTAAAATAAACATTATTTCATTAAATAGTCATTTTTTAACTGTTCCTAATTTATCTGAAAAAGAAATAAAACAAATTACATCTAATATAATTGATGTTTCTGCAAAAGTTTTAGAAAGCACTAGAAGAATTTCTCACGATTTGTTGCCTCCTATTTTTGAAGAATTTGGAATTCACGTTGCAATTGAAGAACTTTGCAGTAATTATTTAAAATCTAATAATCTTATAGTTAATTATAATAATATTCTTGAACAAGATATTTTTGATGAGATTGATAAAAAAAACCATTTGCATATTTTTCGAATTTTGCAAGAATTAATAAATAATTCAATTAAGCATGGTATGGCAACAGAAATTGATATTAATTTTGAGAAAAAGAAAAAGAAGAGAGTTTTAAAATATAAGGATAATGGCAATGGTTTTGATGTACAAAAAACAAATTTGAAAAAAGGTTTAGGAATGAAAAACATTGAAAGTAGAGTGGAGTTTTTAAATGGAAAATTTGAAATGAATAGTGCTATTGACCAAGGAGTACAAGTAATTTTAAGTTTTTAAAAGAATCAATTTTATTGTTTAAGTAGATACCTTTGAATAATAAGTATTTGATTAAAAAAATCTATCTGCAATGGACACTATAAAAATTATTTTAGCTGATGATGAACTTCTTTTTAGAAAAGGAATTCTTTTTATGCTTGAGCGTGAAAAAAATATTGAAATAGTTTTTGAAGCTTCAAATGGTGACGAATTAGTTAAATACTTAAATAAAAATCAAGATAATTTGCCAGATATTATTCTAATGGATTTAAAAATGCCTTTACTAAATGGTGTTGAGGCAACAAAAAAAGTACATAAAAAGTTTCCAAACATAAAAATAATTGCTCTTACAAGTTATGATACAAAACCTTTTATTATTAATATGATTCAAGAAGGTGCATGTTCTTATTTAGTTAAGAATGCTTCACCTAAAGAAATGATTTATACTATTAATGAAGTTGCTTCAAAAGGGTTTTATTACAATGATTTAATTATGAATATTATTCATGAAGGATTAATTTTTGGAAATAAAAAAACAAAAAGTAGTTTTGATGAAGAATATTTAACTACTCGAGAAAAAGAAATTTTAGAGTTAATTTGTGAGCAATTAAGTACCATTGAAATTGCGGAAAAATTATTTATAAGTCCAAGAACTGTTGATGGACACAGAAACAATTTATTATTAAAAACTGAATCAAAAAATATTGCAGGCTTAGTAGTATATGCGATTCAAAATAAAGTTGTAGCTTTAAAAAACATTACAAATAAAATGTGATTTTTTAAATATATAGAAGCAAATTTGTTTATAATCTATTTATGATACTTTTTTAAATCATTATAATAGTATTTCTTATCTTTGAAAAAACTGTCATTACATTGAAAAAATACTTTTACATATTTCTTTTACTATTCACATTATCAGTAAAAGCTTCTTTTATTTTGTTGCCAATGGAAGCTGAAGGTCAACAAAATCACTTAAAAGCCTATGGAATCACTTATTGGGCATTAGATAAAAATTATAAAGTAAGTTGGCTGTTGAATTATAGAGGAGGTTCATTTCTTTTACCAGATGATAATGCTATTAGAAGAGAATGTCAAATAAGAGGAGTGACTTTTGAAGTTTTATCAGATGGAAATGCAAATGTTATTTTAGAAGAAATAAGTAGTCCATCACAAAATATGGAAACAGTTATTTTAGAAAAAGCACCAAAAATTGCAGTTTATACTCCAAAAGGAAAACAACCTTGGGATGATGCAGTTACTATGGTCTTGACCTATGCAGAAATTCCTTACACAGAAATATATGATGAAGAAGTTTTAAGCGACCAACTGGTTTTATATGATTGGCTTCATTTACATCATGAAGATTTTACAGGACAATATGGTAAATTTTTTGGAGCATATAGAAATGCACCTTGGTATATAGAACAAAAAAAAGATGCTGAAGATTTAGCTAAAAAACTAGGCTATAATAAAGTTTCTGAAGAAAAATTAGCAGTAGCTATAAAAATACGTGATTATGTAATAGGGGGAGGATTCATGTTTGCAATGTGTTCGGCTACTGATAGTTTTGATATTGCTTTAGCTGCTGACGGAGTTGATATTTGTGAGCCTATGTTTGATGGTGATGGTAGTTCACCTAATTATCAATCAAAAATAAATTATAATAATTCTTTTGCTTTTAAGAATTTTATTTTAGAAAGAAGCCCAGAAAGATATGAGTTCTCAGATATTGATACTACTGAGGATAGAAAATCAAAAAACATAGTTCCTTTTGAAAAAGATTATTTTACTTTAATGGATTTTTCTGCAAAATGGGATCCAATTCCTACCATGCTTTGTCAAAATCATACCCAATTAGTTAAAGGATTTATGGGGCAAACAACTGCTTTTTCTGAAGATAGAGTAAAGGCCAATGTGTTAACTTTAGGGGAATGTAAAATTAATGGAGAAGCCAGATATATTCATGGTACAAAAGGTAAAGGAATGTTTACTTTTTATGGTGGTCATGATCCAGAAGATTATCAACATCATGTAGGTGATGCACCAACTGTTTTAGATTTACATCCTAATTCTCCAGGATATCGTTTAATCTTAAATAACGTTTTGTTTCCAGCGGCTAGAAAGAAAAAGCAAAAAACTTAATTTTTTCTAAAAATAAAAGCTTTAAATAACAAAATGAATGATCATTTAAAGCTTTTTTATTTATAAATATTAAATAGGATGATTACTTTTTAATCCCAATTAATAATTGCCCAATTTTCTTTTTGTTGATTACTCAAAAACGTCCAAGCTATAAAACGACTTATTTTATTTCCTTGTTCCATATCTATCGTTTTTATATCAACTGCTCCTGCCTTTTTAAGATGATTATAGAAAGGTTTTAAGTTTTCTTTCTTAGATACTAATGAGGTAAACCATAAACATTGTTTCTTAAAATGAACACTTTCATAAATCATATTTGTGATAAAGGCTAGCTCACCACCTTCAGTCCATAATTCATTGTTTTGACCACTAAAATTTAAAACAGGTTTCCCATCTTTGGCTTTACCAAGATTTCTCAATTTTCTTTGAGAACCTTTAGTAGCTTCTTCTCTAGAGGCATGAAAAGGAGGATTGCAAATAACAAAATCAAATCGGTCATTTTCTAGAATGCAGTTTTTCAGAACATTTCTTCTATTCTGTTGTATTCTTAAAATAACGTCTTTTTGTAATTTTTCATTGTTTTCAACAATTTTGGCACAAGCCTTTAAAGAAGGAACATCAGTTTCAGTTCCTACAAATTGCCAACCATATTCACTATTTCCTATTATTGGATAAATACAATTGGCACCAACACCTATATCTAATCCTTTTATATTTCTACCAGTTGGTATCTTGTTTTTGTTTTCCAAAGCTAATAAGTCTGCAATATAATGAACATAATCTGCTCTTCCTGGAATAGGCGGACAAAGATTAGTTTTAGGAATGTCCCAAAATGAAATAGAATAGTACGTTAATAATAAACTTTTATTCAAAGCCTTTACTGCATCAGGATTTGCAAAATCAATCGTTTCGTTTCCATATTGATTAGTAAATACAAATTCATTTAACTTCGGGTAAATAGTTGTTAATTCCTTAAAATTATAACCATTAATATGCTTATTTCTTGGGTGTAATTGTTTTTTAGTTTCCAATAGTGGTGTATTTTTATTACTGTTAAAAAATGGTTTTTGACTCTAATTCAGATAAATCCGAGAATAGACTTTTTGTATTTAAATCTAAAAAACGAACTCCTTTAGTATACTTAAATTTAAATTGCTCTTCAGTTATTGGCATATCTTCCGTCATTGTATTTGTAGTTGTAATTGTTACAATGTCTTTTTCAACATCAAAATTTCTTTCAATTTGAGCTCCAGCACCTGCATCATAAGTGGAAAAGTTTTTTAATAAAAGATCATTATTGTCAAATTTAAAATCTAAAAAAGTATTCCCACAAGGGCCATAACAAAATAAAGATATTTTTAAAAGATTATCTACTATTTCAATTTCTTTTGAACTATTTGTATGTTCATCGGTAAAAAAATATTCTTCAGTTATAATAGAACGATTTTGTGCCATTAAGTTATAAGAGTCATTCCTGTTTTGGTATACTGAAATACTTTCAGATACTTTTTCTTCAGTAGTAGTTTGTATAATTATGACAGCATCTTCCGTATCATTGTAATCAATATTTCCTAATGCTACATTAAGTATAGTAAATTTTTTTCCTTCATATTCTTTTTGTATAGTAGATAAAAGATTTTCAGGAATCTTAAATGAAACTGTATCTCTTAACGTTATTTCGATTTCTTTTACAGAGTCTTTTTCTAAAATAAAGTCTTTAATTTCATTTTGATTTGTAGAAGTTTCTTTTTTGCAGCTAATAAAAATTAATATGAAAAAGAAAAGAAGTATTAGTTTTTTCATTTTTTATTCAAATATAAATAAAAATCCCAATCAAAAGATTGGGATTCTATATAAGTAAGATAAATTGGTTTGACGTATTATTTAATTTTTTTTACGATAGCTTCAAAAGCTTCTGAGTGATTCATAGCTAAATCAGCAAGAACTTTACGGTTCAATTCGATATTATTAGCTTTGATTTTTCCCATAAATTGAGAATAACTCATACCGTGTAATCTAGCACCAGCGTTAATACGCATAATCCATAAAGCACGGAAGTTTCTCTTTTTTTGCTTTCTATCGCGGTAAGCATAAACCATTGCTTTTTCAACCGCGTTTTTCGCTACTGTCCAAACGTTTTTACGTCTTCCAAAGAATCCTTTGGCTTGTTTTAATATTCTTTTTCTTCTAGCTCTACTAGCTACTCTGTTTTTTGCTCTTGGCATAATTTTAAATGTTTTTTGTAGTAAGGCGGTTTTTAAACACTTCCGAATTTTCTAAATTCTAATTTCTGAATTCTAATTTCAATTCGCCCACTCCATGGTTATTAATTTTACTTAAACCTAAACAACTAATTAAATAATATTCAATTGTTGTTTAATACTTTTCTCATCTGTTTTATGAACTAATCCAGAGTGAGTTAAAGCTAATTTACGCTTTTTAGATTTTTTTGTCAAGATATGACTCTTAAAAGCATGCTTTCTTTTAATTTTTCCAGAACCAGTAACTTTGAATCGTTTCTTAGCACTAGATTTTGTTTTCATTTTAGGCATTTTCTTCCTGTATTTAATTTATCTTACTTATTTATTCTCATGTTGAACTTAGCTCAACATCATTTCTTATTATCATGAGCTTCTAAAAAGGACTCATTTATTTTACTTTCTTTTTAGAAGCAAGGTACATAATCATACGCTTACCTTCTAAAACAGGCATTTGCTCTACCTTACCATATTCTTCAAGTTCTTGTGCTAAACGAAGCAAAAGAATTTGTCCTTGTTCTTTATAGATAATAGAACGACCTTTAAAGAATACAAATGCTTTTAATTTGGCACCATCTTGTAAAAATTTAATCGCATTTTTCTTTTTAAATTCATAATCATGTTCATCCGTTTGCGGACCAAATCGGATTTCTTTAATTACAACCTGAGATGATTTTGCTTTAAGCATTTTTTCACGTTTCTTTTGTTCATAAAGAAACTTACCATAATCCATTAACTTACAAACTGGTGGTTCTGCATTTGGAGATATTTCTACCAAGTCTACTTCTTGCTCTTCTGCAAAACGTAATGCTTCACCTATTTTGTAAATACCTGGTTCAATGTTTTCACCTACTAAACGTACTTCAGGAACACGAATTAAATTGTTAATTCTGTGTGCTGCTTTTTTTTCTTCGCGAGGTTTATAGCCTCTGTTGTTTCTAATTGCTATGGCTTTAAAAATTTAAGTTAAACTTAGAACTGTTTTAATGTTTTATTTATTTCTTCTTTAACTATTTCTGCAAAAGCATCAATAGTCATTGTCTCATTCGATTTTCCGTCATCACCATGACGTCTCACAGAAATCGTACCATTTTTCTCCTCTTCCTCACCTATGATTAACATAAATGGATATTTTTGAGTTTCTGCTTCACGAATTTTTTTACCAATAGTTTCGTTTCTATTATCTAATAGGGCGCGAATTTCGTGATTTTCTAGCAAATTTAAAACTTTTTCACCATATTTTTCATATTTCTCACTCAAAGACAATATAATAGCTTGTTCAGGCATTAACCAAATTGGAAAATTTCCTCCTGTGTGTTCCAATAAAATAGCTATAAAACGTTCCATACTTCCAAATGGAGCTCTATGAATCATTACAGGTCTGTGTAATTCATTGTCACTACCTTTATATGTCAATTCAAAACGTTCAGGCAAATTATAGTCCACTTGGATAGTTCCTAATTGCCAACTTCTACCTAAAGCATCTTTAACCATAAAGTCAAGCTTAGGTCCGTAGAAAGCCGCTTCACCATATTCAATTACATAATTTAAACCTTTGTCTTTCGCAGCATTGATGATAGCTTGCTCTGCTTTTTCCCAATTTTCATCACTACCTATATACTTATCTCTATTTTCTTTATCACGTAAAGAAACTTGTGCTGTAAAGTTTTCAAATCCTAAGGAACCAAATACATATAATACTAAATCAATAACATTTTTAAATTCAGCATCTAATTGATCAGGCGTACAAAAAATATGGGCATCATCTTGTGTAAAACCTCTTACACGAGTTAAACCATGTAATTCTCCACTTTGTTCATATCTATATACAGTACCAAATTCTGCATAACGTTTTGGTAAATCTTTATAGGACCAAGGTCTAGCATTGTAAATTTCACAGTGATGAGGACAGTTCATAGGTTTCAATAAAAATTCTTCACCTTCAGCTGGTGTATGAATCGGTTGAAAACTATCAGCTCCATATTTAGCATAATGGCCAGAAGTTACATATAATTCTTTTTGACCAATATGCGGAGTTACTACTTGTTCATAACCTGCTTTCTTTTGAGCTTTTTTTAAAAATTGTTCTAAACGATCTCTTAATGCAGCTCCTTTTGGTAACCATAAAGGTAAACCTTGGCCTACACGTTGCGAAAAATGAAATAACTCTAATTCCTTTCCTAATTTTCTATGATCTCGTTTTTTAGCTTCTTCTAATAGATGCAAGTATTCTGTCAGGTCTTTTTGCTTAGGAAACGAAATTCCATAAACACGAGTTAATTGCTTGTTTTTTTCATTTCCTCTCCAGTAAGCACCAGCAACAGAAAGAATCTTCATCGCTTTAATAATTCCTGTATTTGGAATGTGTCCACCACGACATAAATCAGTAAAAGTGGAATGATCACAGAAAGTAATAGTACCGTCTTCTAGATTTTCAATCAATTCTGTTTTAAATTCATTGTCTTTATATAAGGATAATGCTTCCGCTTTTGTAACCGAACGCATCTTGAATTCATGTTTTTCTCTAGAAATTTCTAAAACACGATCTTCAATTTTCTTGAAATCAGCATCAGTTATTTTTTTATCACCAAAATCTACATCATAATAGAACCCATTATCAATCGCTGGACCAATAGTTAATTTGATACCAGAATATAATTCTTCTAATGCTTGAGCCATAACGTGAGAAGTAGAATGCCAAAAAGCTTTTTTACCTTCATCGTTATTCCATGTATACAAAACAAGAGAACCATCGGTGGTAAGTGGAGTAGAGGTTTCAATAGTTGTACCATTAAAAGATGCTGAAATCACATTTCTAGCCAAACCTTCGCTTATACTTAAAGCGACATCCATAGGAGTTGTGTCCTTTGCAAACTCCCTAACCGAACCATCCGGTAAAGTAATCTTTATCATTTGTTAAAATTTAATGAAGTGCAAATATAATACAATAGAAAAACAAACACAATATATATAGGTATAGATATTTTAAAATATTAGTAGCACTTATATATAGTTATGCAAGACTATTATTCCTGCTTTCCGTTCTATCTTTTTATTTTGGATAAAATAAAAAGGATGCCACTCCAATCAGGGCTATATTAGGAGAGAGCTATTTCAGAAGACGTAAACCGATTACTCCTTATATATAGTATATGTTTGATTTCAGTTTTTCCTCTATGTTCTTTTTTTTAAGAATGTAAGTTCTTCAAAATCAAGGTAGAGAAAAAAAGATTAAAAAATAGTTATAAAAAGGTTAGGATTGTAACAAAAAGGTATTAGTTTTGCACCCGCAATGAAGCAAAGTTCTTATTACATTTTGAATAAATAACGCGAGTTATTGAGAAGACAAAAAAAAGAAAATTTTTTTTCAAAAAAGTTTGTCAGATTCAAAAAAAGGATTACTTTTGCACCCGCATTAACAGGGAAGTTCATACAAATATTGATTACGATAATGAGAGTTATCGACTGATAAAAAAAAGGGAAAAAATTTCTCAAAAAAAGTTTGTCAGAATCAAATAAAGGATTTACCTTTGCGACCCGCAAATAGGGCAACGTTCATAAAATATATTGAGGTTTAGTGATTGCGAAAAAAGATTAAAAATTTTTTCAAAAAAGCTTGCCAGATAAAAAAGAAGTTGTACTTTTGCACCCGCTTTGAGAAACAAGCGAAACATAAGAAGACACGTTCATAGACATATTGGATTGACAGCACGATTTAAATCTTCGGATTTAGATTGTAAAATTTAAGAGAGTAAAGCAAATAGAATTAAAGTTAGCTTATCGTACAAAATTAAAAATATACGATGAAGAGTTTGATCCTGGCTCAGGATGAACGCTAGCGGCAGGCCTAACACATGCAAGTCGAGGGGTAGGAGTTGCTTGCAACTTTGAGACCGGCGCACGGGTGCGTAACGCGTATGCAATCTACCTTGTACAGAGGGATAGCCCAGAGAAATTTGGATTAATACCTCATGGTATTATGAAATGGCATCATTTTATAATTAAAGTTCCAACGGTACAAGATGAGCATGCGTCCCATTAGTTAGTTGGTAAGGTAACGGCTTACCAAGACAATGATGGGTAGGGGTCCTGAGAGGGAGATCCCCCACACTGGTACTGAGACACGGACCAGACTCCTACGGGAGGCAGCAGTGAGGAATATTGGACAATGGGCGCAAGCCTGATCCAGCCATGCCGCGTGCAGGAAGACGGCCCTATGGGTTGTAAACTGCTTTTATACAGGAAGAAACATCTCTACGTGTAGAGACTTGACGGTACTGTAGGAATAAGGATCGGCTAACTCCGTGCCAGCAGCCGCGGTAATACGGAGGATCCAAGCGTTATCCGGAATCATTGGGTTTAAAGGGTCCGTAGGCGGCCTTATAAGTCAGTGGTGAAATCTCCTAGCTCAACTAGGAAACTGCCATTGATACTGTAGGGCTTGAATTTTTGTGAAGTAACTAGAATATGTAGTGTAGCGGTGAAATGCTTAGATATTACATGGAATACCAATTGCGAAGGCAGGTTACTAACAAACGATTGACGCTGATGGACGAAAGCGTGGGTAGCGAACAGGATTAGATACCCTGGTAGTCCACGCCGTAAACGATGGATACTAGCTGTTCGATTTTCGGATTGAGTGGCTAAGCGAAAGTGATAAGTATCCCACCTGGGGAGTACGCACGCAAGTGTGAAACTCAAAGGAATTGACGGGGGCCCGCACAAGCGGTGGAGCATGTGGTTTAATTCGATGATACGCGAGGAACCTTACCAGGGCTTAAATGGGAGACGACAGATTTGGAAACAGATTTTTCTTCGGACGTCTTTCAAGGTGCTGCATGGTTGTCGTCAGCTCGTGCCGTGAGGTGTCAGGTTAAGTCCTATAACGAGCGCAACCCCTGTCGTTAGTTGCCAGCGAGTGATGTCGGGAACTCTAACGAGACTGCCGGTGCAAACCGCGAGGAAGGTGGGGATGACGTCAAATCATCACGGCCCTTACGTCCTGGGCCACACACGTGCTACAATGGCCGGTACAGAGGGCAGCTACCTAGTGATAGGATGCGAATCTTTAAAACCGGTCTCAGTTCGGATCGGAGTCTGCAACTCGACTCCGTGAAGCTGGAATCGCTAGTAATCGGATATCAGCCATGATCCGGTGAATACGTTCCCGGGCCTTGTACACACCGCCCGTCAAGCCATGGAAGCTGGGGGTGCCTGAAGTCGGTGACCGTAAGGAGCTGCCTAGGGTAAAACTAGTAACTAGGGCTAAGTCGTAACAAGGTAGCCGTACCGGAAGGTGCGGCTGGAACACCTCCTTTCTAGAGAAAGATAAGGATAATTTTAAGATATTTGATTTTACTCTCGCTGTTAGTTCAAGATTTAAAGAAGCTAAAAATACAGAGTCTCGTAGCTCAGCTGGTTAGAGTACTACACTGATAATGTAGGGGTCGGCAGTTCGAGTCTGCCCGGGACTACTTATTTTAAGTTTTAAAGGAAATTCTAGAAGTTGGGATTCACAATTCATCATTCTGAATTCATAATTCTGAATTTAAATTGGGGGATTAGCTCAGCTGGCTAGAGCGCCTGCCTTGCACGCAGGAGGTCATCGGTTCGACTCCGATATTCTCCACGATTCGCTAGAAGCGAAAGAAGTTCATTGACATATTGAGAAAAGAAAATTAAAAATATAATAGAAAGCACAAATTTTGGGCAGTCTACGCAAGTGGATTGTTTATAAAAAAGTACAATAAGCAAAATAAGGGCGTATGGGGAATGCCTAGGCTCTCAGAGGCGATGAAGGACGTGATAAGCTGCGAAAAGCTACGGGGATTGGCACACACGAATTGATCCGTAGATATCCGAATGGGGCAACCCACTATGTTGAAGACATAGTACCCGATAGGGGGCAAACCCGCTGAACTGAAACATCTAAGTAGGCGGAGGAGAAGAAAACAAAAGTGATTCCGTAAGTAGTGGCGAGCGAACGCGGATTAGCCCAAACCAAAGTTGTTACGGCAATTTTGGGGTTGTAGGACTGCGATATTCTATGCGGATAGAATTAGAATAACCTGGAAAGGTTAACCAAAGAGGGTGATAGTCCCGTATAGGTAATAGAAGATATAGATAGCAGTATCCTGAGTAGCGCGGGGCACGTGAAACCCTGTGTGAATCTGGCGGGACCATCCGCTAAGGCTAAATACTCCTGAGAGACCGATAGTGAACCAGTACCGTGAGGGAAAGGTGAAAAGAACCGTGAATAACGGAGTGAAATAGATCCTGAAACCATACGCTTACAAGCGGTCGGAGCCCTTTCGTGGGGTGACGGCGTGCCTTTTGCATAATGAGCCTACGAGTTACCGTTGCTGGCAAGGATAAGTACTTCAGGTATGGATCCGTAGCGAAAGCGAGTCTGAATAGGGCGCTATAGTCAGTAATGGTAGACGCGAAACCGTGTGATCTACCCATGGGCAGGATGAAGCTTTGTTAACCCAAAGTGGAGGTCCGAACCCGTTGACGTTGAAAAGTCTTGGGATGACCTGTGGGTAGGGGTGAAAGGCCAATCAAACTCGGAAATAGCTCGTACTCCCCGAAATGCATTTAGGTGCAGCGCTGAATTAGTTATATAGAGGTAGAGCTACTGATTGGATGCGGGGGTTTCACCACCTACCAATTCCTGACAAACTCCGAATGCTATATAATGATGCTCAGCAGTGAGGGCATGGGTGCTAAGGTCCATGTCCGAGAGGGAAAGAACCCAGACCATCAGCTAAGGTCCCCAAATGTATACTAAGTTGAAAAAACGCGGTTTGTCTGCATAGACAGCTAGGATGTTGGCTTGGAAGCAGCCATTCATTTAAAGAGTGCGTAACAGCTCACTAGTCGAGCGGACGAGCATGGATAATAATCGGGCATAAGTATACTACCGAAGCTATGGACTCTAAGGAGTGGTAGGGGAGCATTCTAAACTGGGTTGAAGGTGATATGTGAGTATTGCTGGACTGTTTAGAAAAGAAAATGTAGGCATAAGTAACGATAATGCGGGCGAGAAACCCGCACACCGAAAAACTAAGGTTTCCTCAGCTATGCTAATCAGCTGAGGGTTAGTCGGGTCCTAAGGCGAATCCGAAAGGAACAGTCGATGGCCAACGGGTTAATATTCCCGTACTACTTATAGTTGTGATGGAATGACGGAGTGATGAAAGCACCGCGAACTGACGGAATAGTTCGTTGAAGTACCTAACTATATTCTCTATAGGCAAATCCGTAGAGAATGGTGAAATACGATAGTACTCGGAGTCTTCGGACAAAGGGATAGTGTGCCTAAGGGCTTCCAAGAAAAGTTTCTAAACTTAGATTATAAGTACCCGTACCGTAAACCGACACAGGTAGTTGAGGAGAGAATCCTAAGGTGCTCGAGAGATTCATGGCTAAGGAATTAGGCAAAATAGACCTGTAACTTCGGGAGAAAGGTCGCCCCGAGCAATCGGGGCCGCAGTGAAAAGGTCCAGGCGACTGTTTATCAAAAACACAGGGCTCTGCAAAATCGTAAGATGAAGTATAGGGCCTGACACCTGCCCGGTGCTGGAAGGTTAAGAGGAGATGTTATCTTCGGAGAAGCATTGAATTGAAGCCCCAGTAAACGGCGGCCGTAACTATAACGGTCCTAAGGTAGCGAAATTCCTTGTCGGGTAAGTTCCGACCTGCACGAATGGTGTAACGATCTGGACACTGTCTCAGCCATGAGCTCGGTGAAATTGTAGTATCGGTGAAGATGCCGATTACCCGCAGTGGGACGAAAAGACCCTGTGCACCTTTACTATAGCTTAATATTGACCTTGGACACGTGATGTGTAGGATAGGTGGGAGACTATGAAGTGGCGTCGCTAGGCGTTGTGGAGTCATTGTTGAAATACCACCCTTTGCTTGTCTGAGGCCTAACCCCGCGATTGTGGGGGACATTGTTTGGTGGGTAGTTTGACTGGGGTGGTCGCCTCCAAAAGAGTAACGGAGGCTTCTAAAGGTTCCCTCAGCACGCTTGGTAACCGTGCGTAGAGTGCAATGGTATAAGGGAGCTTGACTGAGAGACATACAGGTCGATCAGGTACGAAAGTAGAGCATAGTGATCCGGTGGTTCCGCATGGAAGGGCCATCGCTCAAAGGATAAAAGGTACGCCGGGGATAACAGGCTGATCTCCCCCAAGAGCTCATATCGACGGGGGGGTTTGGCACCTCGATGTCGGCTCGTCACATCCTGGGGCTGGAGAAGGTCCCAAGGGTTGGGCTGTTCGCCCATTAAAGTGGCACGCGAGCTGGGTTCAGAACGTCGTGAGACAGTTCGGTCTCTATCTACTGTGGGCGTTAGAAATTTGAGTGGATCTGATTCTAGTACGAGAGGACCGAATTGGACAAACCTCTGGTGTATCTGTTGTTCCGCCAGGAGCACTGCAGAGTAGCTACGTTTGGAAGGGATAAGCGCTGAAAGCATATAAGCGCGAAACCCACCACAAGATGAGATTTCTTTTAAGGGTCCTAGAAGATGACTAGGTTGATAGGCTATAGATGTAAAGGCAGTAATGTCATAGTCGAGTAGTACTAATAACCCGTAAGCTTATGTACGTCATCCCGAGTCGCAAGACTCGGGAAGAAACTTTCTATATTAATTATTTTCTTGTCTCAGTATGTTAAGATATTTGCAACGAAGTTGCAGTCTTAAAGACGAAAGTCCAAAGTTAAAAAGGAAACTTTAGACTTTATGACAATCGACTTTAGACTTAAAACTTAAGGTGATTATTGCGTCGGGGCTCACCTCTTCCCATTCCGAACAGAGAAGTTAAGCCCGACTGCGCAGATGGTACTGCAATCTTGTGGGAGAGTATGTCGTCGCCTTTCTTTTAAAAACCCTCATCATTTAATTGATGAGGGTTTTTTGTTTTAATATTAATGTTGTCTTGCCCTAAATTGGAAGTACAAAAACTATATTATTCTAAAGAGGAAAAGTAATTTTGGAATTAAATAAATGAGAGATAGAATCTTTATTTAAGTTGTTTTTTTGCTCCAGAAAAAACAAGTGTGAATTGTATGATTTAAAGGATTACGTTATAATTAAGATTATTTAGATTGTTTTTACTTATCTTTTTTCATTTATATTTGTATTATGCAGTATTTTATAGATGTTATTTTACCATTAGCTGTTAAAAAAACTTTTACTTATAAAGTTTCAGAAGCTGAATTTGAATATATAATTGATGGGATGAGAATTGCTGTTCCATTTGGTAAAAGTAAAATTTATACCTCATTAGTTGTTAACAAGCATAATATCTCTCCTTTGCTTTATGAGCCAAAAGAGATTGATTGTATTTTAGATGAGGAACCTATTGTTAATTCTATGCAATTAGAGCATTGGAGCTGGATTTCAAGTTATTATATGTGTTCTTTGGGTGAAGTTTTCAGAAGTGCTTTACCTTCTGGTTATATGTTAGAAAGTGAAACTATAATCTCTGAGAAAAAAGATTCTGAAATTGCTGTTTTGGATTTAAAAGATGATGAGTATTTGATTTACGAGGCTTTAAAATTACAATCTTCAATTACAGTAAAAGAGATTATAAAAATAGTAGGAAAAAAGACTGTCTTTCCTTTAATTAACCACTTGTTATCTAAAGGAGTTTTGGTTATACAAGAAGAAATTAAAGAGATTTATAAGCCTAAATTAGTTAGATATATAAAAATACAAGATGAGTTTTTGAATCAGGAAAGACTTCAAGAATTGTTGAGTATTATTTCTAAAGCAAAGAAACAACATCAAATGGTTTTGTCTTTTTTTCAACTTTATGCAGCTGAAAAGAAGCCTATTACAGTTAAACAATTGCTAGAATTTTCTAATTCTACTTCATCTGTTTTGAGAGCTTTGATTGATAAAGGAGTTTTTGAAGAATATTATTTACATGAAGATAGAATAATATTTGAAAAGGATAATGATATTTCTTTTGTTTTAAGTGCTACTCAAGAAAAGGCATTAGATGAAATTAAGAAAAGTAATGAGAAATTCGATGTTACTTTATTACATGGTGTAACAGCTTCAGGTAAAACAGAAGTTTATATAAAGTTAATTGAAGATTATTTGTTAGCTAATAGGCAAGTTTTATTTCTTTTACCAGAAATAGCTTTGACTGCTCAATTGGTTCAGCGTTTGTCTGCTTATTTTGGTAATCAAATTTCAGTTTTTCATTCTAAATATACTAATAATGAACGAATAGAAGTGTGGAATAATGTTTTGCAAAATTCTGAAAAAGCTAAAATTGTTATTGGTGTTAGAAGCGCTTTGTTTTTACCCTTTTCTAATTTAGGATTAATTGTAATAGATGAAGAACATGAGCAAACTTTTAAACAACAAGATCCAACTCCAAGATATCATGCAAGAGATGCTGCTATCGTATTAGCTAAGCTACATAATGCCAAAGTATTGTTAGGTAGTGCTACTCCAAGTTTAGAATCATATTATAATGTTATTACTGGTAAATATGGTTTAGTTGAATTAATGGAGCGTTACGGAAATGTTCTTTTACCAGAAATCAAGTTAGTTGATATTAAGGATAAGTATTTTAGAAAAAAGATGCAAGGTCATTTTTCTGATGAATTACTTGAATCTATGAATGTAGCGTTATCAGTTGGAGAGCAAATAATTTTATTTCAAAACAGAAGAGGTTTTTCGCTATTTGTGGAATGTTTTACATGTGGACACGTTCCTCATTGCCCAAATTGTGATGTAAGTTTAACTTATTATAAGTTTAAAAACCAATTGCGTTGTCATTATTGCAGTTATTCTATGGCAAATCCAACACATTGTCACCAATGTCAATCTACTGAATTGTCAACTAAGGGCTTTGGTACAGAGCAAATTGAAATGGAATTAAAAAATTTGTTTCCTGATAAATCTATTGGTAGAATGGACCAAGATACAACGAGAGGAAAATATGGGTATGAGAAAATTATTGATGCTTTTAAGAATCATGAATATGATATTTTAATAGGAACTCAAATGTTAGCTAAAGGATTACATTTTGATAATGTCACACTTGTAGGGATATTAAATGCAGATAATCTGTTGAATCAGCCACATTTTAGAGCTTATGAAAGAGCTTTTCAAATGATGACACAAGTGGCAGGAAGAGCTGGTAGAAAAGAGAAAAAGGGAACAGTAATTATTCAAACCTATAATCCTTATCATAACACTATTCAACAAGTAGTTTCTAATGATTTTAAAGGGATGTATCGTGAACAAATATACGATAGGCAAAATTTTAAATACCCACCATTTTATAGACTTATAAAGCTTACTTTAAAGCATAGAGATTTTGAGAAATTGAAAGAAGGTTCTTTATGGTTATATAATGTATTGATTCAACAACTGCAAATTCCTGTGCTTGGCCCTGAAGAACCAGTAATTAGTAGAATTAGGAATGAGTATATAAGAAATATAATAATAAAAATTCCTACTAATACCCATTTAGGTAAAACTAAGAAAATTATCGAGAAAGTAATATTTAGTTTTGATGCTATTGCTCAATATAGAGCAATTAAAGTTTCAATAAATGTTGATAATTACTAAATCGCTTCAATTGCTTTACTTATGACATCTTTTTTGTTTCTACTTATAGGTATTTTTTGACCGTCAATTTCTGCAAATTTACTATTGAATTTTTCAACCCTATCTAAATTTACAATGTATGATTTGTGAACCCTTATGAATTTTCCCTGTGGGAGTTCATTTTCAAATGATTTCATCGTTGATAAAACTAAATGGCTTTCTTCATCTGTAACTACTTTTATATAGTCACCATAGGCTTCAATCCATTTAATTTTATGTGTAAAAACTTTTAATTTTTTTAAATTACTTTTAATGATTATTGCTTCTCCTAATTCTTCATGAGATTCATTTCTTAATTGATGGAGTTCAATAGCTTTTTTAACAGCTTTTAGAAAACGATCTTTGGAAATAGGTTTTTGAAGAAAGTCAGTAGCTTCATAATCAAAAGCTTTAACGGCATAATCTGCTTTAGAAGTAATAAAAATGATTTGTGGTTTTATTTTTAAACCATCTAGTAAATCAAAGCCACTAATTAGAGGCATTTCAATATCTAGAAAAATTAAATCAACATTATTGTTATTAAGAGAGTTTTTAGTTTCTAATGCATTAGCAAAATCTCCAACTAAATGTAAATTAGCTGATTCATTAACTAGCTTTGTTATTGTCATTCTTTGTATCGCACTATCATCGACCACTATACAATTCAACTTCATATATCTAAATTTAAAGTTAAAAGTATACTAAAAAAATTAATGGAACAAATAAAAACGTAAATATTATGCAATTAATCGCAAATGTGTTGTTATTTAAAATAAATTTTATACATTTGCACCCAATTTAAACAAAATTAATATTTATTATTATGAATCATTATGAAGCTGTTTTCATCTTGAATCCCGTTTTATCTGAACAACAGATAAAGGAAACAGTAAGCAAATTTGAAGATTTTCTTACTTCTAAAGGGGCTGAGATGGTATCAAAAGAGGATTGGGGCTTAAAAAAATTAGCTTATGAAATCCAACACAAGAAAAGTGGATTTTATCACTTATTTGAATTTAAAGCACCAGGAGAAATTATTGCAGGTTTTGAAACTGAATTTCGTCGTGATGAGAGAATCATGCGTTTTTTAACTGTTTCTTTAGATAAGCATGCAATTTCTTGGGCAGAAAGAAGAAGAGTAAAATTAAAAGCTAAATCAAACTAATCATGTCAACTTTAGAACAATCTGCAAAAGGAAAAAAAGAAGGGGATATCAGATATCTTACTCCTTTAAATATAGAGACTAATAAACAAAAGAAATATTGTCGTTTTAAAAAATCTGGTATTAAATATATCGATTATAAAGATGCAGATTTCTTATTGAAGTTTGTAAATGAGCAAGGTAAAATTTTACCAAGACGTTTAACAGGAACTTCATTAAAGTATCAAAGAAAAGTGTCTGTAGCTGTTAAAAGAGCACGTCACTTAGCTTTAATGCCATACGTAGCTGATTTATTAAAATAATTTATAAATTACAGTTGTTGGTTTTCATTAAAATGAAACCTAACTTCTAAAATAAAAGGACAACAACATGGAACTTATCTTAAAACAAGACGTTCAAAATTTAGGATTTAAAGACGATATCGTAACTGTGAAAAATGGATACGGTCGTAACTATTTAATTCCTCAAGGGTTTGCAGCATTAGCAACTCCATCAGCTAAAAAAGTATTGGCTGAAAACTTAAAACAAAAAGCACACAAAGAGCAAAAATTAGTTGACGATGCAAATAAAATTGCTGAAGCATTAAAAGCTCTTGAAATTAAAATTAGTGCAAAAGCAGGTGGTGATAAATTATTTGGTTCAATCACAAATAATAACATTGCTGAAGCTTTGCAGGCTAATGGACATTCAATCGATAAGAAATTCATTACAAGTGGAATTGTTAAACGTGTAGGTAAATATTCTGCAAGCGTGAGACTTCACAGAAATGTAATTGTTGAATTGCCTTATGAAATTATTGCAGAAAAAGCATAATTTTTGTAAAAAAATATTAGAAAGCCCTTCATAATTGGAGGGCTTTTTTTTTATATTTACGGCATGAAGTATGTTAGACTTACCAAAGAGCAATTAGAAGAACTTCATCCAGAGTTTATTACTTTTTTAGCAACACAATCAATTGATAAAAAGGAATGGGATGATTTAAAAATGAATAAACCAGAAATAGCCGAACAAGAAATAGATGTTTTTTCGGACATGATTTGGGATAGAGCAATTTCTAATGTGAATTTTATAGATCATTTTTCAAAGAATTATATTTTCTTGTTTAAATGTGTTGAAAATGTAGTTTATTCTTATGTTATTAATAGTAATGTTGAAAAGATAAATTTTCTTTCTGCTGAAGGGATTAATTGGTTAAGTGAAAATATTTTTTCAGATGACATAGAAATAAAAAAAGGGAAAAAGGATATTTCAGAAGACAGAAATGGTTCTTTGTTTTCAATTATTAAACAGGGAGGAATTATCAGCAAAGGTGAATTGTTTACTAAATTAGACCATCTTTTAAATCAATAGTTTTTATATGAACGTTTTACAAACTCTACAATCATTAAGGAATGAATTAAATCAGCATAATTATAATTATTATGTGTTAGACAAGCCAACCATTTCAGATTTTGAATTTGATACAAAGCTCAAACAATTACAAGATTTAGAAGAGCAACATCCAGAGTTTTATGATGAAAATTCACCTACAGTTCGTGTAGGAGGCACTATTACTAAAAATTTTGAAACCATTCAGCATGAATATAGAATGTATTCTTTGGAGAATTCCTACTCAAAAGATGATATGTTGGATTGGGAAAAACGTTGTCAAAAAATATTAGGAGATGTTAAGTTGCAATTTACTTGCGAATTAAAATATGATGGAGCATCTATTAGTATTTTATATGAAAACGGAAAATTAAAAAGAGCGGTTACAAGAGGAGATGGTTTTCAAGGAGATGATGTAACAAATAATATTAAGACAATTAAATCTGTTCCTATTCAATTAAAGGGTGATTATCCTGATAAATTTGAAATTAGAGGTGAGATTATTCTTCCGTTTGCAGGCTTTGAAAAAATGAATCAAGATTTAATTGAAATTGGTGAAACTCCTTATTCTAATCCAAGAAATACTGCTTCAGGAAGTTTAAAGTTGCAAGATAGTGCTGAAGTAGCAAAAAGACCATTAGATTGTTTGTTATATACTTTAGTTGGAAATAACTTACCTATTTCAAGTCAGTTTGAAGGTTTGCAAAAAGCAAGAAATTGGGGATTTAAAGTTCCTAATGAATCAAAGTTAGTGAATAGTATAGATGATGTCTTTGAGTTTATAAATTATTGGGACACACACAGACATAATTTGCCTTACGAAACGGATGGTGTAGTGGTTAAAGTAAATCAAGTTCAATTTCAAGAAGAACTTGGATATACTTCAAAATCTCCTCGATGGGCAATGGCTTATAAGTTTAAAGCAGAACAAGTAACAACAACTTTAAATTCTATTTCTTATCAAGTGGGTAGAACAGGTGCTATTACTCCTGTTGCTAATTTAGAACCTGTGCAATTAGCTGGAACAATTGTTAAGAGAGCTTCATTGCATAATGCAGATCAAATTCAAAAATTAGATATTAGAATTGGTGATACTGTTTTTGTTGAAAAAGGAGGAGAAATTATTCCAAAAATTATTGGAGTTAATCTTAACGAAAGAAAATTGGATAGTAATCCTACTCATTATGTTACAAATTGTCCAGAATGTAATACAGAATTAATTAGAATTGAAGGAGAAGCAAACCATTACTGTCCTAATTTTTATGGCTGTCCACCACAAATTATAGGTAGAATTCAGCATTATATCTCTAGAAAAGCAATGGATATTGATGGATTAGGAGGAGAAACTGTCGCTTTGTTATATAATGCAGGATTAGTTTCAAATTATGCTGATTTATACGAATTAAGAAAAGAACAAGTAATTCCTTTAGAACGAATGGCTGAAAAATCGGCTGAAAATCTAATCAATGGAATAGAAAATTCTAAAAAGATCCCTTTTGAAAGTGTTTTATATGCTTTGGGAATACGCTATGTAGGTGAAACTGTTGCGAAGAAATTGGCTAAACATTATAAATCTATAGACGCTTTAGCTTCTGCAACTATAATGGATTTAATTTTAGTGGACGAAATAGGTGATAAAATTGCACAAAGTGTTGTTCAGTTTTTTGAAAATAAAGCGAATATTGAAATTATTGAAAGGCTTAAGAGATATGGAATTCAATTTGAATTAAATGAAATTAATAACTCAACTGTTTCAGATAAATTGAAGGGGAATATTTTTGTTGTTTCTGGTGTTTTCGAAACTTATTCTAGAGACGATTTGAAAAAAGCTATTGAAGATAATGGAGGAAAAGTAGGTAGTTCCATTTCTTCTAAAACTAATTATGTTATTGCAGGTGCAAATATGGGGCCAGCAAAATTAGAAAAGGCAAATCAATTAAAAATTACAATACTTAATGAATATGAATTTAATAAGATGATTGATGCCTAAATTAAATGCTTCGTTACTATTATATAGTATAACAGGAGTTTTATATGTTATATCATCGTGTATGTATAATGAATCTCTGACTTTAATAGTGAAGCCAATAATTATTCCATCAATTGTATTTTATTATTTTACACAAATAAGAAGAAGAACGAGCGATGATTTGTTTGTTTTATCTCTTATTTTGTTTTTTTTAGGTGATATTTTGTATCTAATTAATGTAGAAGATTATTATTATTTTGGTCTTTTTTTGTTTCTTATACCTTATCTAATAATAATTCATTTTATTTACAAAGATTTTAAGTTGCTACTTCAGGTTAGGGAAATTAAAAAAATTGACCTTTCATTAATTATTGTTTTCTTAACAATGATTTATTTGATTTATAGTATGCTAAGCTTGATTGAATACAGTTCAAATAAAGAATTTATATATGTTATAATCTTTAGTTTAGAACTACTTTTAATGTCTGTACTAACAGCTTTAGTGTTTTTATATTCTACTTACAGAAAGAATGTTTATTTAGCCTTTACAGTTCTCTCATTTATTTTATCTGATGTCTTTTTTATGTTGGATAAACAGTTTGAGCTAGTTGTTTTTAAATTAGTTAATACATTGGCACAAACCATTTCATATTATTTTTATGTAATGTATTTTTTAGAAAGAAGTTCTTTAAAAAGAAGATATCTTAAATAATCTTATCCTAAAATAATGTTTCTAGTTGTGTTGTCATATTTTGTATCATTTGATAGGTGAAAATCAATTCTTCCTAAGTTAATACCAAAACAACCGACTTGATTGATTAATACATCTTTACCTTCCAAATTTTTTTCTAATACAGGTTTGTCTAAAAAGGTATGTGTATGTCCACCAATAATTAAATCTATGTCTTTGGTTTGTTGTGCAAGAGTTATATCACACACTCTTTCGGGCTCATTTCTATATTTAAATCCTATGTGAGATAAGCAAATAATTAAATCACATTTTTTATCTTCTTTTAGTATTCTTGATATACTTTGTGCTACTTCAATAGGATTATTATAAACAGTTTCTTTGTATAATTTTTTATCTACTAATCCTTCTAGCTCAACACCTAATCCAAAGATTCCAATTTTAATTCCATCTCTGTTTATGATTTTATAGGGCTTAACAATTCCGTCTAGAATTGTGTTTTTGAAATCATAATTAGCAGAAACAAAATCAAAATTTGCATGATCTAATTGTGCATGAAAACCATCTATGCCATTATCAAAATCATGATTTCCTATAGTAGCTAAATCATATTGCATCATACTCATTAATTTAAATTCTAGCTCGCCACCATAATAATTAAAGTATGGAGTGCCTTGAAAAATATCTCCAGCATCTAAAAGAACAACATTTTTTTCTTCTTTTCTAATTTGGTTAATAATAGTTGCTCTTCTAGCCGCTCCACCCATATTAGGGTTTCTAGGATGATCAGCAGGAAAAGGATCTATATGACTGTGAACGTCATTTGTATGTAGAATGGTAATCTTTTTTGTTTCTATTGTTGAAAAACTACTTAAGGATATTCCTCCTAAAGATAATAAAGCTGAACTTGCAACCGTTTTTTGTAAAAAATCTCTTCTTTCCATAATCTCTAACTTTATTTAATAATAACTCTTTCAGTAGTAATATTTGGTAATGTGTCTATTTTTTTAAAATAATCGATAAATAAATTTCTTAGTTTGTAATCTAAGTCATATTTAATTTTGCTGTCTCTAAAGAAATTCATGTTGTCTCCTCCATTTGCTAGATAATCAGTTGTAGCAACATAGTAAATTTTTGAATTTTCAATAGGTTTACCGTTTACTAAAAGATCAACAATATTTGTTTCATTAGAATCTGTGAAAATAGTAAGTCCAGCTAAAGGATGTGGTTTTTTTTCTTTTAAGAAATAGGAAGCAAGAGTTTTAACTTCATCAGATGTTAATCCAACAATCATTACACTATTTTCAAATGGCATGATTTCAAAAGCTGTTCGAGTAGTGATATTTCCTTCTGGAATAATGGATCTAATTCCACCATGATTTAATAAGCAAAAATCTATTTCTTTATTTTCTCTTTTTTTAAAAATGGGATTACTTAATGCAATTGTAGTTTCAGCAAATAAGTTGCCAATATTAGTTTGCCATTTTCCTGTACTTTTTTCCTGAGTGACTGGGTTGAATGCTAAAACACTATCTAAATCATTATTTATATGTTTTCTATAAGGAGTAATAAAATTTTCAATATTGGAATCACTAGTATACTGCTCATTTATATTAATCCTTTTTCCATCTATTTCATAGACATTATTTTTATGAGTTTTACAAGATATTAGAGCTAGTAATGTTAATAATATAACAAAATAACTAGTATTTACTCTTTTCTTTTTTACATTTACCATCCTTTAAATAGGTTTAAATATTTACTTTTGTCAAACACGTAAAATTACTATGTTTTCTAGAATTATAAAGGACTTTTTCCTAAAAAAAAATATTAATAAAAAGTTAACAAAAATAACTGAAGCTTCAAATGATAAGATAAATACAATAGGAATAATTATAGATTCAACCCGTTTTTTTGATACTGAGAAATTATTAACCGAAATAAAATCTAAAAAAAACGACTTTAAAGAGATTAAGGTATTGTTTTATAATGATAAAGTAGGTCATAAAGATAGTTTGTCACAATTAAGTTTTTCTTTAAAAGATGTGAGTCTATTTGGAAAAATAAAAGTAACAGAAGTTCAAGATTTTATAACTTATCCCTTTGATTTATTAGTTAATTTTTATAATGAAGAAAAACAATCATTATTATATGTGTCGTTATTTTCAAAAGCGAAATTTAAAGTAGGCTTTACTGATGTGGATAGTAATATAGGTAATCATTTACTAATAAAATCAGATGTAAAAAATTATAAAGACTTTGTTTCAGAATTGTTTAAATATTTAAAAATACTTAATAAAATATAGAATGAAAAAATTTGTTGGTACTGGTGTTGCACTAGTTACTCCATTTAAAAAAGATTTCTCTGTTGATGTTGATGGTTTAAAAAGAGTAGTAAATTATGTAATTGAAGGAGGAGTAGAATATTTAGTTGTGCTAGGAACTACAGCTGAAACTGCTACCTTAACTCAGGAAGAGAAAGAGTTAGTAATAGATACTATAATTGAAGCAAATGCAAATAGATTGCCATTAGTGTTAGGTGTAGGCGGAAATAATACAAGAAAGGTTGTTGAAGAATTAAAAACTAGAGATTTTTCAAAATTTGATGCCATTCTTTCGGTTTCTCCTTACTATAATAGACCAACACAAGAAGGTATTTATCAGCATTTTAAGGCAATTGCTGAAGCATCACCTATTCCAGTTATCTTATATAATGTACCAGGAAGAACTGCAAGCAATGTGTTGCCAGCAACAGTTATACGATTAGCAAATGATTTTGAAAATATAATCGCCATAAAAGAAGCAGCAGGAGATATTGTTCAAGCTATGCGATTAATCCAAAATAAACCAGAAGATTTTTTAGTAATATCAGGTGATGATATGATAACTTTACCAATAGTTTTAGCAGGTGGTTCAGGAGTTATTTCTGTTATTGGTCAAGGATTTCCAAAAGAGTTTTCTCAAATGGTTCGATTAGGTGTAGAAGGAAATATAAAAGAAGCTTATCAGTTACATTATCAGTTAGCTGATTCTATAGATATGATTTTTGAACAGGGTAATCCTGCGGGAATAAAAGAAGTATTTAAAATTCTAGGGTTAATAGAAAATATAGTTCGATTACCTTTAGTGAATGTAGATAATAATTTAGCAGAAAGATTGCACAATTTTATATTAAAAAATAGCTAAAAAAGATTTCCATAGTATATAAATAATGTCTAAATTTGCAGTTGCTTTTTTAGATGCCTAAAAGTATGAATTTAAAAGAGTAAAAAAACAAATCAATGAATAAAATTATTAGTGTTCTCCTTATTATAATTTCACTTTCATCGTGTAGTGAATATCAAAAAGCTTTAAAAAGTGAAGATTTAGCATTTAAAAATAAAGTAGCTAATGAAATGTATGATAAAGGGAAGTATGCAAAAGCAATAAGAGTTTATGAACAAATCGTTCCTGCTTATAGAGGAAAGCCTAATGCAGAAAGATTGTTTTATATGTTTTCTAAATCATATTATAATACAAAACAATATTATTTAGCAGGTTATCAATTTGAAAGTTTTGCTTCAAATTATCCTAAGAGTGAAAAAAGAGAAGAGGCTGCTTTTTTATCGGCTGAATGTTTTTACAGATTGTCTCCTAGATATAGTTTAGATCAAACCGATACTGAAAAGGCCTTAACTAAATTGCAAAGTTTTATAGATACTTATCCAGATTCTGAATATTTGCCGAAAGCAAATGAATATGTGAAAGAGCTAAGAGAGAAGTTAGAGAAAAAAGCATTTGAAATTGCTAAGCAATATTACACTATTTCAGATCATAGATTAGAATATAATGCAGCATTAACGGCGTTAGATAATTTTATTTCAGATTATCCTGGAACACCATTTAAAGAAGAAGCTTTATTCTTAAAGTTTAGTACTGCTTATAAACTAGCAATGAATAGTGTTCAATATAAAAAAGAAGATCGTTTAAATTTTGCAAAAACAACTTATAATAGTTTTACAAAATTTAAGCCAGATTCAGAGTTTAAAAGCAAAGCTGACCAAATGTTAGCTACAATTGATAAAGAATTACAACAATTTTCTAAATAAATTAAATCATGGATTTAAAAAAGACGACTGCTCCAGTAAATACAATTACCTATAATAAAAGTGTAATTGAAGAGCCAACAGGTAATATATATGAGGCCATTACAATTATGGCTAAAAGAGCTGGTCAAATTAATTCTGAAATTAAAAAGGAATTAATTGAAAAATTAGAAGAGTTTGCAACTTATAATGACAGCTTAGAAGAAATCTTCGAAAATAAAGAACAAATTGAGGTTTCAAAATTTTATGAAAAATTACCTAAACCACATGCTTTAGCAGTACAAGAATGGTTAGAGGAAAAAATTTATCATAGAGAAGCAAAATAATACATGAATATGTCTGTATTAAGTGGTAAAAAAATCTTACTAGGTGTTTCTGGTGGAATTGCCGCTTATAAAACAGCGCATTTAGTTAGACTTTTTATAAAAGCAGGTGCTCAAGTACAAGTAGTAATGACACCTGCTTCTAAAGATTTTGTTACTCCTTTAACACTATCTACACTTTCAAAAAATCCTGTTTATTCTTCTTTCTTCGACGAAAATCAAGAAAACGGTGTTTGGAATAATCATGTAGAATTAGCTCTTTGGGCTGATTATATGATTATTGCTCCAGCAACTGCCAATACGCTTTCCAAAATGGCCAATGGCAACTGCGATAATTTATTAATTGCTACATATCTATCCTCTAAATGCCCAGTTTATTTTGCACCAGCAATGGATTTAGATATGTATAAACATCCTTCTACATTAGATAGTTTTCACAAATTGAAACAATTTGGTAATACTATAATTCCTGCTGAAAGTGGAGAATTAGCAAGTGGACTTTCTGGTGAAGGTAGAATGGCTGAACCAGAAAATATTATCGATTATATAGAAAAAGATATAACTTCTAAATTGCCATTAGTAGGAAAGAAAATCTTAATTACCGCTGGACCAACTTATGAAGCTATTGATCCTGTACGTTTTATAGGGAATCATTCTTCAGGTAAAATGGGATTTGACATTGCTAAAAAAGCCGCACAGAGTGGAGCACAAGTTGTTTTAGTTACTGGACCAACTCATCTTAATGTTAATCATTCTTTAATTACTTTAGTTCGTGTAAAATCAGCTCAAGATATGTATGAAGCCTGTTTTTCTTACTTCGAGAATGTTGATGTAGCTATTGCAGCTGCAGCTGTTGCTGATTATAGACCAAAAAATGTAGCACAACAGAAAATAAAGAAAGATGATACTACGTTTATAATTGAACTAGAAAAAACGAAAGATATTTTAGCTTCTTTAGGAAAAGTGAAGAAAAATCAGTTCTTGATAGGTTTTGCATTAGAAACAGAGAATGAAATTGAACATGCAAAATTGAAAATTCAGAAAAAAAACTTAGATTTGATAGTTTTAAATTCATTAAATGATAAAGGTGCTGGTTTTGGTCATGATACTAATAAAGTAACTTTTATAGATAGGAACTTTAGTATTGAATCTATGGATTTAAAAAGTAAAGAAGAAGTAGCTCAAGATATTATTAATAAAATTATTCAACATTATGATGCGTAACTGGTTAACTATATTTATTATCGTATTTTCATTTCAAATGAATAGTGCGCAAGAGTTAAATGCAACAGTATCAGTTAATGCTGATAGAATGACGGATGTTAACCCACAAATATTTAAAAATTTAGAAAAGCAAATTACTGAATTCTTAAATAACACAAAATGGACAAATAGAGAATACAAATTAAACGAAAAAATAGCATGTAATTTTTTTATTAATGTATCTGAATTTAATTCCAATAATATAGTTGCTACTCTACAAATTCAATCTTCAAGAATTGTTTTTAATTCTACTTATAGTTCACCTATTTTAAATTTAAATGATAAAGATTTTGCTTTTCGATTTATCGAATTTGAGCAGTTAATATATGATCAAAACACTTTTAATTCTAATCTAATTTCCGTTTTAGCTTTTTATGCTAATATTATTATAGGAATTGATATGGATACTTATAGCGATTTAGGAGGAACAAAATATTTAGAGATTGCGTCAAACATAATGAATATTTCTCAATCTAGTGGTTATAAAGGATGGTCACAATCGGAAGGAAATAACAATAATCGTTATTTTTTAATTTCTGATTTATTATCAAATACTTATGCTCCTTATAGAAAATCATTAAATCAATATCATTTAAATGGTTTAGATTTAATGGCTGATGATCTTAAGAAAGGGAAAGAAGGTGTTTCAAGTTCAATAGAAACACTTGCTCAAATTCAAAAATCAAGACCAAATGCATTATTGACAAGAACTTTTTTTGACGCGAAGACCGATGAAATAGTTCAAATCTTTTCGGGTGGACCACAAACAAATAATGCAAATTTATTAGAAAACTTAAATAGAATTTCTCCCTTAAATTCTATGAAGTGGAATAAAATAAGATAATTTCTTAAACTTTTTATAGCAAACACATTATGCTTTTATCACTTTCGATAAAAAATTACGCATTAATAGAATCATTAGAAATAGATTTTTCTAATCAGTTTTCTATTATTACTGGTGAAACTGGAGCAGGTAAATCTATTTTATTAGGTGCACTTGGGCTTGTCTTAGGAAATAGAGCCGATTTAACGGTCTTAAAAGATAAAAATCAGAAATGTGTTATAGAAGCTAATTTTTCTTTAGCAAATTATAGTCTTGAAGATTTCTTTTCTGAAAACGATTTGGATTATGAAAAGCAAACAATTATTAGAAGAGAAATTCTGCCATCTGGAAAATCGAGAGCTTTTGTTAATGATAGTCCAGTTAATTTAAGTGAACTGCAACAATTAGGTGTTTTTCTAATTGATATACATTCGCAACATGAAACTAGAGAGTTGTTAAATGAAGATTATCAATTTAAAATTGTAGATGCTGTCGCTAAAAACGAAAAACGAATTGCGAGTTATAGAAAAGGTTTAGATGTATTAAATAAATCTAAAAAAGAGCTAACTAAGCTAATCGCTGAAAAAGAATCGCTTTCTAAAGAGCAAGAATATAATAACTTTTTATTAGAAGAATTATTTGCTGCTAAATTGAAAGAAGGAGAACAGCTAGAATTAGAAACGGAGTTAGACCAATTAAGTAATGTAGAGTTTATTAAAGAAAGTTTAGACAAAGTTTTAAGTGTAGCTAATGAAGAACAACTGGGAACATTAGTTACTTTGAATGAAATAAAACAGTCTTTACAAAAGATAGCTGGATTTTCCAAAGATTATACAGATTTTCATGAGCGTATTACGAGCGTTTCAATTGAATTACAAGACATTATTAATGAATGTTTTTCTAATGCTGAAAAAATAATTAACGACCCAGAACGATTAGAATTTGTTTCAAACAAACTACAGACTATTTATACTTTGCAAAAAAAGCATCAGGTGAATTCTGTTGAAGAATTATTGATTATCCAAAATGATTTAGACGGTAAATTGCTTCGTTTTGATGACTTAGATGCAGAAATAATTAAAAAACAACAAGAACAAGACGAAATAATTGAAAAAGTAAATCAAGTTGCTACTTTAATTACTAATGCTAGATTAGAAGCGATTCCAGTTCTGTCTCAACAAATAGAAAGTATTTTGTCTCAACTAGGAATGGTAGATGCAAAAATAGTTTTTGATATTCAACAAACGGAAAATTTCACAAAATTTGGTAAAGACAATATTAATCTATTGTTTTCTGCTAATAAAGGAATGGAAATTGGAGCGATAAAAAAAATGGCTTCAGGAGGAGAGATGTCAAGAATAATGTTAGCAGTAAAAGCAGTTTTAGCAAATTATTCTAAATTACCATCTATTATTTTTGATGAAATAGACACAGGTGTTTCGGGAGAAATTGCTATAAAAATGGGAGAAATCATGAAAGAAATGAGTAAAAATATGCAAGTTTTTGCAATTACTCATTTGCCTCAAATTGCAGCTAAAGGAAACCAACATTATAAAGTGTTTAAATATAATGTCAATAATGATACACTTTCCGAATTAAAATTACTTAATGATGAAGAGCGAATTACAGAAATTGCAGAAATGCTATCTGGGAAAAACATTTCTGATTCTGCTATTAATCATGCAAAAGAATTATTAAATTAAACTTTTTTACTTCATGGAGAATTTGAGTTTATATGAAAACCTATTCATTAAAGCAGATACTTTAATAAATGAAGGTAAAGTTTCCGATGCAAAGGAAATGTTAGAAGATATTCTAGCACAATGTCCAGATTTTGGTAAAGCACACAACCATTTAGGTTGGATTCATTACAATAAATTAGGTAATTATGATAGAGCAATTTATCATTATAAATTAGCTATGAAGTTTGATCCAAAATATCAAGCTCCGTATCTTAATTATACTTATTTATTGGTAGATTTAGGGAAATATAAAGAAGCACACGAACATATCAATTTTGCGTTTCAAACATTAGAAAATGTCGATTATTGTAATTTTTATTGTGAATTAGGTCGAATTAGCGAATTAGAAGGTAATTATAGTATTGCATTTAATTATTATTTAAAATCAAAAAACTTAGCCTTTAGCCCACAGTTTATTGAAAATATGAATACTAATACCAAAAGAGTTTATGATAAAATGACTATTTTTGAAAAGTTAAAAATTAAATTCAACAAATAAAATAAAGATGATAATAGAACCTAGAATGAGAGGATTCATTTGTTTAACATCTCACCCAGTAGGATGTGAACAAAATGTAAAAAATCAAATAGCATATATTAAATCAAAAGGTGAAATAGATGGACCTAAACGTGTTTTAGTTATAGGAGCTTCTACAGGTTTTGGTTTAGCATCAAGAATAACAAGTGCTTTTGGCTCAAATGCTTCTACTATAGGAGTATTTTTTGAAAAACCACCAGTTGAAGGAAAAACAGCTTCACCAGGATGGTACAATTCAGCTGCTTTTGAAAAAGAAGCAAGTAAAGCGGGGTTATATGCAAAAAGTATTAATGGTGATGCCTTTTCTAAAGAAGTAAAGCAAGAAACTATAGATATGATTAAAGCAGATTTAGGTCAGATTGATTTAATTATTTATAGTTTAGCTTCGCCTGTAAGAATGCATCCAGAAACTGGAGTTTTGCATCGTTCAACATTAAAGCCAATAGGAGATAAGTTTACCAATAAAACAGTTGATTTTCACACAGGAAAGGTAAGCGAAGTTTCTATTGAGCCTGCAAATGAAGAAGATATTGCAAATACAGTAGTAGTAATGGGTGGTGAAGATTGGTCTATGTGGATTGATGCTTTAAAAGAAGCAAATGTCTTAGCTGATGGAGTAACAACTATTGCTTATTCATATATTGGTCCTGAAGTTACTGAAGCTGTTTATAGAAAAGGAACAATAGGAGCAGCTAAAGATCATTTAGAAGCTACTGCTTTTGAAATAACTGACAAGTTAAAAGATATTAATGGTAAAGGATATGTTTCCGTAAATAAAGCTTTAGTTACTCAAGCTAGTTCTGCTATTCCCGTAATTCCATTATACATTTCATTGTTGTATAAAATCATGAAAGCAGAAGGCATTCATGAAGGCTGTATTGAGCAAATACAACGTTTATATGCAGATAGATTATATACTGGAAAATCAGTCCCAACAGATGATAAAGGAAGAATTCGTATTGATGATTGGGAAATGAGAGATGATGTACAAAACCGTATTGCTAAACTTTGGGAAGAATCTACAACCGAAACATTAGTTGAATTAGGTGATTTAGCTGGTTATAAACAAGATTTTCTAAATCTATTTGGTTTTGGATTTGATGGAGTAGATTATTTAGCAGATGTAGATGAAATGGTACAAGTGCCAAGTATAAAATAGAGAAAATTGCAACAAGACAATTTTAAAAAGTTGCAAGTTAATTCTTGCAACTTTTTAATGTCATTTTTTTAAGCTTAATAAAATTCCAATAAAAAAATATTTTATAGAGACTTTATCATAAAATGAATTTCTTTAAAAAGGTATGGAATTGGCTTTGTTTTTATTAACAAAAGAACATTTTTTTAACTAAATATTGAATATTTTTAATTTTAATTTTAGATAAATTAAGAATTCATAAATAATTTATTTTTTATTACATTTTATAAAATATATTAATAAAATTTACGTTAATATAGTTCTAGTGACAAAGTCAGATGGGAAATAAAAAGGCAAGCAAAACGATTTAAATTCTTTTAAGAATATATAAAAATACATTTTTTTAGAGTTAGTTATTTCTAAAATTAATTTTCATTACAAACAAACAAACGCTGATGAAAACAAAAATCCCGATTAAATATCGGGATTTTCTGTTTATATATATTTGAATTAATTTACAAAATCTTCGTTTTTAAATACTCTGAATGCGAATCGATATCCTTCATAAGCCGCAAATCCATAAAAAAGCAAATCCATTACTCTAAAACCTTCTTTCATTAATCTTGGTATATAAGAATAATCAATATAAATTAATGTTTGAAAATAGGAAAGACCTTCATTCTCAGCTATAAAACCAATAATACTTAAAAGATTGCCTAGCGCACAACTAAAAATTGCAATTATAGCTCCAGCAATTCCAAATTTTTGATCAATTCCTTTGCCAATATAACGCATAGTAAATCCAACAGCAGCACCAATGGCTATAGCCATATAACCAATTTGGAATTTAGTCGAAACCGTTATTAATGCCCATAAAATTGCTCCTAAAGTTCCAGTTAAAATAGATAAAATAAGTCCAAGAGAAAAGTTTTGTTCTGCTTTAAATTTTTCTATATTCTTATCAGAAAAATTACCTTTTAAGTCTGAATGATAAATAATGCGTTCTTCTTGATTTGTGGTTTGAATAGATATATCTTCTGTAAAATCAGAACAACTATCAGTAAAAGTAGCTTTTTCATTAGTTAATCCACACAAAATTCCTTGATTCATGTCCATTTTTCTGTGAGTACATTTTTCACAGAAAAGTAATTGTTCTCTTCTTGTCATTAATATTCTTTTTTACAAAAATAGAATTATTTGTAAATTGAAATAGGATTGCGGTTTATTTATTGGGATTCTAAATTAATGGTTTATTTGGATATAATTTATTCTAAGTTGTTTGATAAATGGTAGTAAAATTATTTCAAAAATACTTTTAGAAATAAATAATTGAAATTGTTTTTAATTTTTCAATTTCAGATATTCAGTCCATTTTCTAATTCCAACTGAAGCTGATATTTCTGCATTGTTTTGATGATTGGCATTTTTTGTGTACTCGGAATGCCAAATGAATTGTTTAACTGCTTTTTCCTTTAATGTTTTTGTTATTTCATTAAATCCTTTTTTCATTTTATTATTTTCTTGGTCACCCATACTTATGTATAAAAAAGAATTTAAACTGTCTTGTTTAGTGAGAAATTCAGAAGCTTTTTTTACGATTAAATTATCGTCTCTCCATATAGCTGGACTAAAGCAAAATCTACCCTGAAATAAGTCAGGTTTGAAAAGCAATGAATACATTACCAAAAGTCCGCCTCGTGAATTACCAGCAATAGTGCGGTTTTCTGAAACGGAATAATTTTTTTCAATGAAAGGAAAAAGCTCTTTCTCCATGAATGTCAAAAAATTATCCCCTTCACCTAGTGGACTATCTTTTTCATCAATATCCATTTTCATATACGGAGGTGTATAATCTCTTTGTCTACCTTTTCCACTTACATTTGGAATCCCTACGACAATAGCATTTTCTACATAACCTGTTGTTGCTAAGATGTCAAATTTATTAGCAATATGTTTGTCTTGTGAACTGCCATCTAGAACATACATAACCATATATTTTTTGTTTTTATCATAATCTCTTGGAAGATGTATGATTATTTCTCTCTCTTCATCTAATATTTTTGAATATAGTTTGGTTTGTATGACAGATTTTGGATAAGTGGGATTACCTGTTAAATAGGAAAATAAGATAATTGAAATTAATGCTGTGAGTAAAACAGTAAAGCTAAATAAGATTATTTTTTTCATTTTAAAAGATTTTATTTTGAGCAAAATTACCCGTTATAAAGTCTTTTTTTAACGACATTTCTGTGTCTTTTTTAGGTCATTTGGCTATTTTTAGAAAAGATTAGGTGTAAAAGGGTAGATTTCAGTTTGACCTTTTTTTAATTGATTTGAAGTTCTAATAATAAAGAATACGTTTACAAAAAGAAGCAAACCGTAAATCAAAACTACAATTGGTAAACGACCTTTTACAAATTCTCCAGTTATTTTATAGTTAATTAAATGGACAGCAAATAATACTAATATTGAAAATAAAAACCATAAGATTTGAAAACTGATAACTCTCTTTCCTTTTTCATTTACTATTAAATTATGCTTGTTAAGTTTCCAAAAAATGACGGGTGCAATTATATTAAAAACAGGAATTATACAACCTAATAATGCCGAAGAATTAATCAAATTGATTTTTGAAATAGAATCTGTGCCTGTTGGAGATTTGGAATCACTATTTTGTTCTTCAATTAATTCAGTTACTTCTATATTTAAGGCATTTGCAATGAGTTTTAAAGTATAAGGTCTTGGTTTAGAAGCATTGTTTTCTATTCTTTGAATTGTACGCAAAGAAACTCTAGAATTCTCAGCAAGTAATTCCTGTGAAAGTCCTTTGTTTTTTCTTTCAAGTCTAATTTTTTTTCCAAGGTTCATTTTTTATTGAAATCTTTTTTAAAATATTTACCAACGGTTCAGTGTAAGAAGTTTTATATGATGTTACTATCAATTATTTATATCTATTTTTTAAAAAATCTTTTTCGCTTCTGAATATTGGTCCATTTATAACTTTTTCAAGGTTTAGTTTAATTTCTATTCTATTGAATAAAATATAATTTAATTTTATAAAACCATATTTATCGGAGAAGTATGCTCTTAATTTTGATTTCCCGATGCTAGAATTTGCAATTGCTTCAATTACGATACAATCTATCTTTCCCATTTTTGTATCAACAATTTCTTTGCCAACTATTTCATATTCATATTTTAATAATAGTTGTCCTTCCCATTCTCCCCACATTTTATTTGACCAATAGTTTCCAATCTTCATACTATCAGTCCATTTATAACCAATAGGTTTATTTAATATTAAATATGGAAATGGACAAGTTTCTAGTGATTTAAAGAAGCCATCTCTGGCTGGATGTATCCAAACGTTATTTTTATTCTCCACAATTCCTGTAGATGATATAAATTTAGAATTAGGTTCGTAACTATAATAGGCTTCTGTTTGATTTCTGTTAGTTCGCTGAAACAGCTTTGGTTTAATTACTGTTAAATGGATTTCTGAAATTTTGAGAGAATCAATATTGTCAGTAAGCTCAAATGTATTTATATCATTCTTTTTTAGACTGAGATTTTTATTATCTTTAATGATTTCAATATTAAAAACGAACTCTTTTCCTAAAGAATAGATAGTATTATTTTTATCAATCTTATTTTTCTCAATTTCTAAGCTGTCATATTGTTGTCCAAATAATAATTTTGAAATTAATATGAAAATTGTAAATATTGCTTTTTTCATAATTAGTGGCAAACGTGTATTACTTATTGTTTTCTTAAATATTGAAAAGAGAATTTAAACCATTCTTATTTCTTTTAAAACGCATTGTTTTTTATAATAGCAGAGCTAATGTGATACTGCCTTTTTTAAAATAGTTTAATCTACTGAATTGACAAATTGATTGAATGTTTTTATAATTTCATCTGAATTTTCAGTATCTGTAAATGTTAAACAATCAAAAGCATAATCTAATTTATGGTCTTTTGTTCCTTCAATTGTTAATGGTCTTGAGTGTAAAATAGCAATCAGTTTTTCATTTTTAAATACTAGACCAATTCTAATCATAGGAGAAGGGTCATCAATCCAACTTTCATAATTATAATAAACGTTCATTCCTTCAAATTGATCGTCTTGTTCCAATTTAAAGTTGGTTATAAAATTTTTAAAATCTTCTAGATTTCTCTTAGCTTTTTGCTTTTCGAAATGATTCATTAAAGCATTTTCTATAACTGTATTGGTTTTTATGTTTTCTTTATGAGTGTAACCTATTAAACCCATTGACACTTCTACTTCTTTTTTGGTTTCTCCAATAACCTCTCCATTGACTAAAATTTTGACTCCTTTTTTTAAATGATTATTTACAAAATCCGATTTAGGATTCGTTGGCATAATACCTATAATATTCCAATCATTTTCTTCTAGAGTGCTTTCAACCCATACATTATCGTTTAACGTGAAAAGAATTTCACCATCAATCGTATCTCTCACATTAGCTGGACCATTAATTCTTTCTCCAATAGTTGGCTCAGTTTCTTTTTGAATTATTATTTCTTCTTCAGAATCAGAATTTTCTTCTTCCTTTTTTTTCTCAGAGATACAAGAAACAAGGCAAAAGCTTACTAAAAGGATGATGTATTTTTTCATTTTTTCATTTGTTTACTCAAAGTTAAACAATTCTTTTATTTAAAAAATGTGTTTTTTGGGTAAATCATTAAGATATTAAGTTTCATTGAGAGAGAAACTAAATTTTCTGAATGCTAAAAAAGAGGGATGTATGTTTAAAAATAATTTTAATTTGTTTAGAATAATAATCATTGTAATTTTAAATTCCCAATGTTATTAAATTTTTGACATTGTGGTAGTTTAAGGTAGCTTTAATGCATTCTTTTAATGCTTCTTTAGGAATTTTTTGATTTATTTGAAAAATGATTGCTCGGTTTCCTTCATATTGAAATTTATTTCCAAAAACTAATCTAAATGTATCTACTAATCTACTTGTGCATTGAAAATACATAGCATATTGATTGGGTGTTTTTTCTTTCCAATCCATTCGTAAAGTACTACCGTTTTTTGTTACAAAGCTTGGTTCTCCCCATTTTAGTGTTTCTTCTAAATTGGAAATTCCTTCGATTTCTTCGGTTGTTTCTATTACTAATTCTCTTAATTGTTGCATTTTATCCTTAACAAAATCCGGATAATTAGTAAAGATTTCGTCTACTTTTGGGTTCGTTATTACGTTCAATTTTCCCATTCTATTGTTTTTCAACTAAATTAAAAAAATATTTTAGTTATATTAATCAGTTAATCCTTTTCCATCTAAAATTTTTGGAATGCATTTTTCTATTCTCGATTCACGTGTTTTTGATTGTTTGGCTTGTGAGAAATATAATAAATAACCCCTTTGTCGTCCAGGTGTAAGCGTCTCAAAAGCTTTTTTAAGTTTGGAATCTTCTTTTATGGCTTTTTTAAATTCTTCAGGCATATTATATTCTTCAGTTGTTTTCATTTTTACTTCTAAACTTGCTTTTTCTACTTCAATAGCTTCAAAAATATAAGCTTTGATAGTTTGTTCTAAATTTATTATTTCTTGTAAGTTAGTAAATCGAATTTGACGAGCTGATTGTACATTTTCTGTTTGTTGAATTAAAATATTTTCAGTGTCTTTTAGTAAAGCACCTTTATAAATAAGAAGTGCACAGTAATCCTTAAATCCATGAATTAAAACAATATTCTTGCCTTGAAATGTATAACAAGGATGCATCCATTTGAAATCTTCGGTTAGTAAACAATCTTGGCAGATTTTTCTTAATAACTTCATCTCATCTTTCCAGTTTTTGGATCTGTCTAAAAATCGATCAACAACTTTAGGATTCATATTTTAATGGTTTAAGTGAATTATTTTTTCTTTCTAATGGTCTTAAATACCAAGATATTATTGTAAGAATAAGAAGGAGTGTTGGTCCAAAAATTGAAGAGAGTTTATCTTCAACAACTAAGTGAGAAATTATTGCACCTGACATTGCAAAGAAAAATCCAGCATAAGCCCATTCTTTTAGTATTGTAAATTTTGGAATAAGTATGATTATAACTCCTAAAATTTTCCATATTCCAAGTATTGTCATTAGGTAAATAGGATAACCCAAATTTGTAAAGTTTTCAACTTCTTCTTCCATTTTAATTAACTGAACAATTCCGGTAGAGATCATTCCAAGAGCAAGCCAAATCGTTGCTATCCAGTAAATAATTTTGTTTCTTTTTGACATAAGTAATTATTTTAATTTAGTTACAATTTCTTCTAATTTGTTATGAGCTCTATTAATACCAAACGCAAAAGGTAATTTCAAAATGACGTCTCTATCTGCAACTGATTTATAAACAACATGCATATTGAGTTTACTAGTGTTTTCTGTCATTTTTTCAAATTCTAAAAACTCTAATTGAACAGGAAAGGCAGTATTTTCCATTTCAAATGTCCTTATTATTTTTTGATTGTGTATAAAATCATGAATTACTCCATTGGAACGTAATACTATATTCCCATTTTCATCTTTTGTTTCAAATAGATAAGTACCATGTTTTTTACTTTCAAGTTTTAGTACTTTTGTTCCCATCCATTGTTCCACTAGTTCTACTTCAACATAGGCTTTAAAAAGTAATTCTAATGGTAATTCGAATTCTCTTGTTATATGTATTTCTTGTTTGCCATCTAAAGCATTTATTTTAGTTTTCTGTTTCATGATAAGCTATTTTTTTGATTGATGTTTTTTCATTAAATTCTCCAATTTATCAAATCGATTATCCCACATTTGTCTAAAAGGTTCAATAAAATCGGCTATTTCTTTCATTCCATTTGGGTTTAATCTATAATAAATTTCTCTTCCTTTTTGTTCTTGCTTAACTATTTCACACTCAGTGAGAATTTGTATGTGTTTGGAGATAGTTTGTCTAGATGAGTTAAAATTTTCTGCAATTGCAGTTGGTGTCATAGCTTGAGCAGAAAGTAATGAAATTATCATTCTTCGGCTTGGATCGGCTATTGCTTGAAAAACATCTCTTCTTAATTTCATTTAGCAGTTATTTGACTGCAAATATATATGCAATTATTTAACTGCGCAATTTTTTCAAGGATTTTTTACTTCATAAAAAGAAGGTGGTATTTTTAAGTGTAGTTTTTTTATAATTACTAACAATGTGTTTGCTTAAGTACCATTGTTTAGATTTGAAATTATTTTAAGAGATAAAACCAGAAAAAAATCGAATGCTTTTTAGGGAAAAGTGAAAGGTAAGTACTAATTTATCAAATTGTATTAGCAACATTTATTCCATTTTTTAGTCAAATGGAATTAAATCGGGTTCTAAAAATTCAGTTTTAGCTTTGATTGAATTGTAAATATCAAATCCATAATGACAGCTCATTAATTCTTTGAAATTATTTTTGAGCCTAGGAAATTCTGCCATAAAGTCTATAAAATTGTTTGTACGCGATTTTTGCATAAAATGATGAACAGTTTTTATTGCAGCCAAAGTTAAAGTTACATTGTATTTATCTTTTGCTCCAACAAATTCTACAAATTTCTGTAATTGGTTTTGAATATTTTTCTCAGCTTGTTTCATTCCATATTGTTTAATATTAATCCAAGCCAACCTTAAATGAGCTGTATGTGAAAAATCTGAAGGCTGTAATTCACAATTAATAAATTTTTGTTCAAATTCATAATCTGATAGGTTAAAATGATTTTCCATAATTGTGTTTTTTTAATAAAAAAACGGAGAAAATTTTTCTCCGTTTTGATTAATTTTTTTTAAGCAATATTTTTTCCTGTGTTAGTTGATAAGCAGCATCCAAAAAGGCTATCATTTTTTGCCAGTTTGCAACGGGTTCATAAGAATGATTGTATTTTTTTAATGCTTCAAGTTGTAATTTATTGTCTTTTATTATGGCTTTACTTGTAAAACTTCCTGTTTCATTTTCTACAGTTTTGTTCAACTTGTCTAAACCTGTAACCGAGTACCCTTCTGGAATTGAAAATTCAATTTTATAGTGAAATGATCTTGGGAAAACGGTATAAATATTATTTTCTCTTTTATGTTCTTTTTCACTTATTTCAACTTGAGAATCAATTAGTTTTCCAATTTCTATAATGAAATTTGATCCTGCTTTTTTAATGAAATCATCTTTAATGGTAAAATTTTCTTTGTAATGCAAAGGTTCTGTTTCTCCATATCTACCAGTGTTTACTATTTCAAATGAAAAATTGTCAATCTTTGTATTATATTCACCTTCTGTTGCTTTTTTTAGACTTTCATTTTGATTGTCTTTCATTTTTTTCAATAAAGCATCATACTCCTTTTTGTACTTTTCTTTCATTTTTTTATTTCGTACTAGGTCTAATAGAGGTGTAGTGTTGTATTTTTCGTAATCTTCGGTTACATAGTCATAAAAGTTTAATTTATTAGATTGCTCAAAACTTTTATTATAACCAAAAAGAGAGGTTTCTTTGTTTATTTTTAGCGCATTAGAATCAATATCAAATGACACATTTAGTGCTACTTTAGAAATATTATCCTCATTTGTTGAAGCTGGTAATTTTATTTCTTCAATATCGGTTACTTTTTTGTTTTTGGATACTTTTAAAGCATAAGCATTTGTGTTTTCTAAAGAATTATCAAATTGATTTGGCAATGAAAATGGAGTGAAAATTCCAAAGTATATTGGCTCTTTAGTATTTATTTTTAATAAAACTCTTGCATTTTGTTGGATTAAAATATCTTTTATAGGTCCGTTTTCTCTTCCTGTAGCCACAATAATATCATATTCAATATCATTTTTTTTCAAATAAGCCATGAAGTATCTAATAAATTGTTCTTCAGAATTGAAAAAAACAGGATAAGACTGATATAGTTCATACGGATAAGCCATTATTTTTGTTTCGCTTAAAATGTATGCTTCAATATATCTAGTGTAGAATTGATGACGTGCAAAGTAATAGATTTCTTTAATTTTTTCTTCATCTGAACTAAATGTTTTTCCTTTTAAAAAATCATTTACATCATTTAAATTTCCGCTTGGATAAAATTTTGTATTGTAGTAATCTAAGATATCTTCTTTTGAAACTGTTTTTTTAATTTCACTTTCTTTATTGGATAGAAAAGCATCAGCTCTTTGTTCAAATTTTCCTGAACGTGCAAAAAATACTTGGAATTTATAACAAGGTAATTCTACTAGTGGTAAAAACCATCTAGGAAAATCGTTTTTTGTAACATCTGATGCTAAAAGTTCATATTTTCTTTCGCTACTTTTTTTAGTTTCTACTTTTTTTAATTCGGGTGCATCATTGTAAGAATTAAAGTTTACAAAGAAATCATTTTCTGTTTCAAATGTAATTTTTAAATCTAAAATGGGATAATTTTCACCTAGTGTAGTTTCTACAGGTTCAAAACCAAATTCGGTAAAAGACTTAAATGGTTCAACAAAATGATAATAGAAATCTATAATATCACCCACTTCTAAATTTGAAATAGCCACTTTCTTAGATTCGTCTTCTTTAACAGATTCTTTATCAACATCAATTTCTATTTCTTTTCCGTCTGGTTTTATAATTTTAATTCCTAATGTAATAGTTCCTCTCTTAAAAGAAAATCCTTTATTACTATAGAAACGTTCTTTAAATGAAAACTCAGAAAATTCAGTTACAGCTGCTTGATCTTGTAGTTTTATTCTTTTTCTAACAGAAGAAGTATAAGTTACACTTTTTCCAAATTTATGGAAATCGTAATTTTCGTTTTTATAAATTATTACTGCCGATTCATTTTTGTATTTTTCTGGCACAGTAATTACATTGCCAAATGGGTCATTTTTATTCCAAAAAAGGTTTTTTATTTCTTCTTTATTTTGGGCATTTGTAATTGAAAAACAAACAAAGAAGAGTAGTAGGTAATGGTGTTTCATTTAATTTTTATTTGGTTAAGACAATTTGTTCCGCATATATTTTCTTTATATTTTCAAAATTTTTCTTGGATGTTTCAAAGTCATTCTTTTTAATCATTCCATTTTTAAAATTGAAAACTTTATGGTAAATAATGGTGTTATTTTTAACTTCAAAATTTAAAGCTATTTCATAATCGTTGGTTTTAATAGATACATTTTCGGGTATTTTTTTTACCGAATAGCCTATAGGAATTTCTAATGTTATAGTAACATCATCATAACTTTTGTAACCAAATAATATATTCTCTTTTCTATCAGAAAAATCTAAATAATTATATTCTTTGTCATAATCTAAATCAATGTATATTTCATCATCAAATGAAGAAACATGATTGTCTAATGCAAGATCATAACTAATTTTTACATTGTCATCTCTATTCGATAAATCTGAAGTTATAATATTACTTACATTATAATTTTTGTTTCCAGAATTAATATACCATTTTAAAGCTTCTTCTTTCTTATCATTTTTAATGTTGTTGTAAGTATAAAGAAATGAAGCTCTACTTTCTCCAAAAAATTCTTTTTTTACTTTACCTTTTAGGGTTTCATTTTCAAGAGTATAATTGACAGTGTAAATTTCTTTATTGAAAAGAGCATCGTGTGTAGGGATTTTATCAATTATATACTTATCACCATCTTCAATTAAAACTTCTTTCCCTTGAATTCTATCTGCATATTCTTTAAAAGAATTGAATTTTTCAGTTCCATCTAAAAAGTATCTTTTACCGTCTTTTATAACTACACAAATCATGTGGTTATCCACCGATAAAGAAGGAATACTATAATTATATGCAATGTGTTTTGTGCCAATCCAACATAATCTTGCATCAAAACCTGCTACTTTTAGCATTTGTTTTGTAAGGTTTGCCATTCCTTTACAATCTCCATATTTTTTATTGAATACATTTTGTGAATCATCTGGTTTAAAACCGGCAATTCCGTCTTCAAAAGCAATATATCTAATATTATCTTGTACCCAATAATAGATATTTTTTATTTTTTCATCATCAGTTTTAGCTCCTTTTGTTAATTCTTTTACTTTAGATTCAAAAATTGCAGGATCATCTTTCATATCATCTACTAATGATTTGTACCATTTATACAAATCGGCTGTTTCATTAAATAAAGTAATTTTTTCCTCTTTATTAGTAAATGATTTGGCAATAAACAAGATATGAGGGTAAATATAACTTGGTCCAGGAGTTAATTTTTCTTTTGCGATAGGAGGAATGTTTTTAATAGTGTATTTGTATACTACTGCTTCTGTATTTTTAGTTTCCGTTTTTGTTATATCAAAACCATCAAAATTAAATTCTTTAATTTCAAGGTTTAACCATTTTGGAATAGTAATCACAATTTCTTTATCTACAACTGGAAATTCATCATTGAAATAGATGGAAGTAAAGTATTTTACATCTTTAATTTTTTTCTCTAAATCATATAAATAGGTGTAACCTTGAATTGGAAAATCAATGTCAAAATATTTTACTCTTGCGTCATTGTAAAACAAATCGTTGCTTTTGTAAAATTCATCTAAAGGATAAATATTAGCTGGTTTTTTATTTTTATACTTTAATGAAAAAGTATTAATGGAAGACTGACTATCATAAAATTCATATTTTTGAATATCAGCTCTATGATTAATATTTAATAATATTTCTGAAATAGCATAGTTAACTTCTACGTTCTTTTTATCTTTTGCTATTTCAAAATTAACGGTTTCTGTGCTTTTTAAAATGGCAACATCAGATTTGTCAAATTTTTCTCTTAATTCTTTAGCAGTTTTTATTTCAGTAGGAGTAGGTTCTATGTTTTTTTGACTCCACATGTTTAGTGAAATTAAAAAAACGAAAAGTAGGTTAATTTTTTTCATTCTTAAGATTTGTGCAATATTAGAAAAAATATCGCTTCGTAAGTGTTTTTTTTGTGATAAGATGGTGTTAAATAGGTTTTTAGCTTATTTTTTCTTTTATTTCTTTCTAATATATATGTGTTTCACATTTGGATTGTTAGTATCTCTGACATCTATATCAAATTTTTGCATGCTTTTAATTAAAGGTAAGAGTTTACTGAAACCATAATTACGCGGATCAAAATCGGTTTTCTTTTTTAAAATAAGATTTCCTAAATCACCCAAAAAAGCCCAACCATTTTCATCTTCTAAATCGTCTATACTAGTTGCGAAAAGATTAATGATCTTAGGATCTATTTTACTTAATGGTGTTTTTTGTTTTGAGTTATTATTTTTTGTTGCTTTTTTAGAGTTAGAAGAAGATTCTATTTGAATTTCTGAATCGTCTTTTTTCAAGATTTCAATATATATAAACTTATCACAAGCTGTAATAAAAGGTTTTAATGTTTTCTTTTCGCCTATACCTATTACTGTCATTCCTGCTTCTCGAAGACGAGTGGCTAATCGTGTAAAATCGGAATCACTTGATACTATGCAAAAACCATCTACTTTTCCAGTGTATAAAATATCCATAGCATCTATTATGAGAGCACTGTCACTAGCATTTTTACCAGTTGAATAACTATATTGTTGAATAGGAGTAATGGCATTTTCTAATAGAACATTTTTCCAACCTGAAACCGTTGGTTTTGTCCAATCAGCATAGATTCTTTTAAAGGTAGGTGTTCCGTATTTTGCTATTTCTTCAAACATTTCTTTTACATTTGCATAAGGCACATTGTCTGCATCAATAAGAACGGCTAATTTTAAGTCTTTTTTAATTTCCATTTTTCATTTTGTTTCATCTGTGTAAGTATTGTTTTTAGCGGTCGCATATGTTATCTCCTTTTACTCATTGGTAGTTTGTTTATGCAAACTTGATGTTAATGGCGATTTCATAACAGTAAATGTACTACAAATGATTGGTGATGCATAATAAATCTTACCTTTGATAGCGATAATTTTTTATAATTTTGTGAATAAAGTAATAAAAATGGCATTGTTTAAAAAGATAAATACTAAGGCAAAAACAATTAATTCTTCAGGTTTTGGTACCAGTGCTTCTAATTATGGAGGTCGTTTTGTGAATAAAAACGGTGATGCAAATGTTAGAAAAAAAGGAATTGCTCTTCTAGAAAGTATTAGTTGGCATCACTTTATGCTAAATATTCCGAGATGGCATTTTTTAGGTATAATAGTTTTATTTTATTTTGTAGCCAATCTGTTTTTTGCTTCAATTTATTATTGGATTGGAGTAGAACATTTAAACGGAATTGTTGCTAATACAAAACTTGAAAAATTTGGACAAGCTTTCTTTTTTAGTATACAAACTTTTACTACTGTTGGTTATGGACATATTAATCCAATAGGCTTTTGGGCAAGTTTTACTTCTTCTGTTGAAGCATTAACTGGTTTGTTAACTTTTGCCATAGCAACAGGATTATTTTATGGACGTTTTAGTAAGCCTCAAGCTTTTGTAAAGTTTTCCGAAAATGCAGTCATTGCACCTTATGGAGACGGAATAGCTTTAATGCTTCGAATGACTCCTTATAAAAATGCTAATTTAACTGATGCTGAAGCAAGGGTGACACTTGGTTTAAGTATTGAAGAAAAGGGTGCAATGGTAAATAAATTTTTTGAATTACCACTCGAATTAAGTAAAGTAAATGCGCTAACGCTTAGTTGGACTTTGGTTCACCCAATAACAGAAAAAAGCCCGTTGTATAATTTTACAGCGGAAGACTATGCTTCAATTGATGGTGAAATATTAGTATTTATAAAAGTATTTGATGATATCTATAGTACGCATTTAGTAAAACGAACTTCTTATATTTTTAAAGAGGTGGTTTATGGTGCTAAATTTAATATCATGTATAATAGAAATCATGACGATAGTAAAACAATTTTAGATTTGCAAAAATTGAATTCTTTTGAAAAAGTAGTATTGCCTTAAATATTACTTTTCGTAAAATTCTATAGGTAATCCATCTGGATCTTGAGTAAAAGTAAACCGTTTATTTGTTATTTCATCTATTCGAATAGGTTCAACATCTATTTGAAATTGATTTAAATGAGCAATTATGGTTTCTAAATTTTCTACTTCAAAAGCTAAATGTCTTAAGCCAGTTGCTTCTGGTCTTGAAGGTCTTTTGGGAGGATTTGGAAAAGAAAACAATTCAACACAATATTGACCATTTATAGAAAGGTCTAATTTATATGACATTCTTTCTGTTCTGTATGTTTCTTTAATTATTTCTAAACCTAATACATCAATGTAGAATTTTTTTGAAACTTCATAATTAGAACAAATAATAGCAATGTGATGAATTTTATTTAGCATTGACATAAAAAATAGCATTTTTTAAAAAAAATAAATCCCCATTTATTTAATGAGGACTTATTTTTATAGATAGATAAATTATTTTCCGTCTCTATCAACAACTATTCTTTCTTCTCTATTAGCAAGTTCCCAAGCTAAAGTGAAAGCTAATTGTGCTCTTTTGGCTAATGCATCATATTCAATTTTATCAGGTGTATCAGAAGCCATGTGGTAATCTGCATGAACACCATTAAAGAAAAAGATAGCCGGAACTCCTTTTTTAGCAAAATTATAATGATCTGAACGATAATAAATTCTTTCTGGATCTTTACGATCATTGTATTTATAATCTAAAGTTAGATTAGTATATTTTTTATTTACTTCTTCATTAATAGTATGTAATTCTGAACTTAGTCTATCTGAACCAATTACATAAACATAGTTATTTGTGTCTGAATGAATTGCATCGCGTCTTCCTATCATATCAATATTAATATCTGCAATAGTGTTTTCTAATGGGAATAATGGATTTTCTGAATAAAATCTTGAGCCATGTAAACCGTGTTCTTCACCAGTAACATGTAAGAAAAGAATAGATCGTTTTGGGCCAAATCCTTCTTTTTTTGCTTGTGCAAATGCTTCAGCAATTTCAAGTAAAGCTACCGTTCCTGAACCATCATCATCTGCACCATTATATACTTCACCATTTTTTGTTCCCACATGATCATAATGTGCAGAAACGACTAAAATTTCTTCTGGTTTTTCTGAACCTTTTATAAAAGCCCAAATGTTTTCTGAATCATTTAATTTTGGAGAAAACCCTTTTGCCATAAACTCTGAAGGAACTTTTTGGTACCAATTTTCAGCACCTGTAGGAAAACTTATATCATTCTTTTTATATTGCTCAATAAGATATTTTCCAGCTTTCTTTTGACCTTCTGTTCCTGTATCTCTTCCTTCCATTTCATCAGAAGCAACAATATGTAAATGTGTACTTAATTCGTCAGAAGTAATGGTATTCATATATTTAGAAACATCGGCTTCTTTTTTAGCTTTTGGAACCGAATTACAACTTACTAAAAGTAGGGTTAATAGTGCTCCAGAAATTAATTTTTTCTTCATTTTATTAGGACTAGTTTTTGTTGAATAAGGAAGTAAAAATAGCTTATTTATTATAGAAATTAGATGTTTGTTAACATTTTTTTATAAATAAATAAATGTCCGCTTAGGCTAGTTTTTCTACTTTATGCTAACTATTATTTCAATATCTTTACTGTCAATTTATATCTTTTATGGATTTTCAATATGAATACCTTCTTTTAATTCCTATAGGTTTTATTGCTGGTTTTTTAAACACTATAGCTGGTGGAGGAACATTACTAACTTTACCTACTTTAATTTTCATGGGTCTACCAGCACCTTTAGCTAACGGAACCAATAGAATAGCAATTTTAGTTCAAACATTTACAGCTGTTAGAGGTTTTAAAAGCAAAGGTATTTCAACTTATCCATTTAGTTTGTACTTAGGATTATCCGCTTTAGTAGGATCTTTTATTGGTGCCAAATTAGCAATTGATATAAAAGGCGAATTGTTTAATAGAATTTTAGCCGTTATTATGATAATGGTTTTAATCACAATTCTATTTAATCCAAAAAAGAATTATACTGAGATTATAGAAAAAACAACAGGAAAGTCTTTATATATTTCTTTATTTATTTTCTTTTTTTTAGGGATTTATGGAGGTTTTATAAATGCAGGAATTGGTTTTTTAATGCTATTGATTTTACCTTATGTAAATGGATTGTCTTTGTTGAAATCGAATGTAACAAAAGTTCTTGTGGTATTTATTTATACAATTGGAGCAGTAATTGTTTTTGCTTTAGAAGATAAAATTAATTACATGTTAGCACTTATTTTAACCACTGGAAATGCTTCAGGAGCTTGGTTTGGAAGTCGATGGTCTGTAAAAAAAGAGGACAAAGTAATTCGATTATTTCTTATTATTACGGTGTCCTCTCTCGCTATTAAATTATGGTTTTTCTAATTAGTAATTTACATATTCAGTAATTTCTAGACCATATCCTATCATACCCACACGTTTAGAATGGTCAGGATTATTAGATAATAATTTTATTCTAGAAATATCTATGTCATGAAGAATTTGAGCACCTATTCCAAAATCTTTTGAATCCATTTTTATTTGTGGTGCTTTAATAATACCGTTTTCTTGTAGTTTTTTCAATTCTGATAATCGTGATAGTAATTCTAATGATTTTATTTCCTGATTAATGAAAATTATAGCTCCTTTTCCTACTTCATTAATTTTTTTAAACATGACATCAAGTTTTTTATCAGCATCATTAGTTAATGTTCCTAAAATATCATTATTAACTTGGGTAGAATTGATTCGGGTAAGGATTGATTCACCTGTACTCCAAGTCCCTTTGGTTAAAGCAAGATGAACTTGTTTATTTGTTGTTTGAAGGTAAGCTCTTAATCTAAAAGTACCAAAGCGAGTTTCGATTTCAAAATCTTCTTTCTTTTGAATTAAGCTATCATGTTGCATTCTATAGGCTACTAAATCTTCAATAGAAACTAGCTTTAAATCGAATTTTTTAGCTACTTTAACAAGTTGAGGTAAACGTGCCATGGTTCCATCTTCATTCATAATTTCAACAATAACACCAGCTGGTTTAAAACCTGCAAGTCTCGCAAAATCAATAGCAGCTTCTGTGTGACCAGTTCTTCTTAAAACACCTCCTTGTTTAGCTATTAAGGGAAAAATATGACCTGGTCTGGCTAAATCAAAAGGTTTTGTTTCACTATCAATTAAAGAAATTACTGTTTTTGCTCTGTCAGCAGCTGAAATTCCTGTGGTAACACCATTTCCTTTTAAATCTACCGAAACGGTGAAAGCAGTTTCCATGTGGTCAGTGTTATTTCTAACCATTGCATGTAAATCTAGTTCATTACATCTGCTTTCTGTTAGAGGAGTACAAATTAACCCTCTTCCATGAGTTGCCATGAAATTAATCATTTCTGGGGTACATTTTTCGGCAGCAGCTAAAAAATCACCTTCATTCTCTCTGTCTTCATCATCGACGACTATTATAATTTTTCCTTGACGGATATCTTCTATGGCTTCTTCAATGGTGTTGAGTTGTATGTTTTTTGACATTGTAGTTTTAATTTTTTGAGAATCTTAAAAATATTTTCTTTATAGGATCAGTCAACCAGTCAAAATTAATCATAATTCCTATATCGTTTGTGGCTCTGTACGTTAGAAAGATAGCAAAAGGCGTTAAAAGAATAGAGGATAACCACATTCCTAAAACGATAGGAATAGTGTCTTCTTCTGATAATTTTTTTCCAAAAGTATTCATGAAATGAAATCCAATGAAAATAGCGATAGCAAAAACAATAGGTAAACCAATACCACCTTTTCTAATGATAGCCCCTAATGGAGCACCAATGAAGAACATAAGTAGGCAAGAAAAAGCAATGATAAATTTTTCATGCACAACAACCCAATGTGAATTTATATTTTTCTTTTTGTATTCTAAATCATTTTGGCTGTTTTGGATACTAAATTCAGTACTAGAAGTATTACTTTTAGCCATTTCTAGTATTTTTTGCTTTTCTTTATTACTGTAGATAGAAAGTAAATCGTTTTCTTTTTTTTCTTTATCAATATCTTGTAATCGATTCAACTGAAAAACATAATCATTTCTTTGAACTGTATTTTCAGCAAAGGAAACAATATCTTTATTATAATTAGTTTGTAAAGAATCTATAGTGTAATTTAATTCGTTTAAGGTTAGCATTTTTTCTGAGGTGATATCTGAATTATCACCTGAGTTTTCATCTAATTTTGTTAAATCTATATTTAAAGTATATTTTTTGAAACTGCTTTTCGCAAAAGGTTGTTTGTTTCGTTCTTCATATTTCTTAGGAATTATATTTTCATAATAATTTCCATCTAATAATTCTAATTGAAGATAATTCGAATTTTCATCACTCCTTAAAATACCATTTTTTGCTTTTATAACTGTATTTGCACCTAAACCTGCATTTGTATTTTTAACGTGCATGGTTACATCTTCAAGAAATTGTCCGTTTGTTCCAGATTTTTTCTCTACTTTGATATTAATTGCAGTTCCAATAGGGTTGAATTGTCCTTCTGCAATTGCCATTGCAGGTCTTTGTTGAACAATTGTTTTTCTGAGATTTAAAAATTTGTATTGTGCTTTTGGGATTACATTATTTGCAAATAAGAAAGAAATAATACTTAAACCTATGATAAATAATGTTAACATTCTCATAGCTCTTTGTAATGAAATTCCAGAAGATTTCATTGCAGCAAATTCATAATTTTCTGCAAAACTACCAAACGTCATTATGGAAGCGAGTACAACTGATAAAGGCAATACAAGAGGAACAATTGTGGGTGCGTAAAAAGACAGAAACTTTATTATGGTAAAAAAGTCTAAATCTTTCCCTGCTAATTCAGAAATGAATAACCATATTCCTTGTAAAACGAATATAAAAAAAAGGATTACAAATACCGAAGTAAATGTAATCATGAAGGACTTTATAATGTATTTGTCTAAGATTTTCACCTTTTAGTCTAATCTATTGATATAGTAATTTGGGTATTTTGACTCTGTAAAGGTAAAATGATTATCTGACAAAGGTTGGTTTGTTTTAAAAGAATTAACAGTTAATGTAGTTCTCGTTCCATTTTTTCCAGTTTCTATAAGATTATAAATGTTTTTGGTTTGAACGTCTATACCTAAAAGTATTTCTTTTCTTTGATCTTTAGAACTTATAGGAATTAGTTTAATGTATTGAATTTTTCTACCTTTTATGTCTTGTAAAATATCCCAAGAGTATTTATACCCAGAGTTAAAGAAGGTAAGCATTTTTGAAGGAGTTACAGCATTCTCATCTTTGTCATCAAATTTTGAAATGGATATTTCTTCATCTTCAGGAACAATTGTGTATACTTTTTTGCCATCAAAAATTTTAGTTACACCCATAAAGTTTAAATTGTATAAATTTCCTTTTAGTGTTACATTTCCTTTACTTTCCTGATTTATATTTTCCGTCGGATTATTTAATGCATACTTAAAATCAATAACTATATTTCCATAAGTCTTAACTTTAGCTGATACTTCATCTAAAAGACCTTTAGCTTTAGCAGCATCTTGCGCTTGAATTGAAAAACTTACTAAAAGAAAACATACTAATTTCAAAATTTTATTCATCTTATTTAATTATTATTTTGTTCGTTGTTTAAAAAATGGTCGAGTGCTACCAAGTCGGTAATTAAAACCGAGCGTGCTTTACTTCCTTCAAAAGGGCCTACAATGCCAGCCGCTTCTAATTGGTCAATTATTCTACCAGCTCTATTATATCCTAATTTTAATTTTCTTTGAATTAATGAGGCACTACCTTGTTGAGCCGTTACAATTACTTCAGCGGCTTCTCTAAATAAGGTGTCTCTGTCCGATATATCAACATCAAGAGTCGTGCCACTTTCTTCCCCTATATACTCTGGTAATTGATAGGCTTCAGGATAAGCTTTTTGACTTCCAATAAAGTCACAAACTTTTTCTACTTCAGGAGTATCTATAAATGCACATTGTACACGCACCATATCATTACCATTGGTATACAATAAATCTCCACGACCAATTAATTGATCTGCTCCACCGGCATCTAATATTGTTCTTGAATCTATTTTTGACATTACTCTAAAAGCAATCCTAGCGGGGAAATTGGCCTTTATCATACCTGTAATCACATTTACAGAAGGACGTTGAGTTGCAATAATTAAATGAATTCCAATAGCACGGGCTAATTGTGCTAAACGAGCTATAGGTGTTTCTACTTCTTTTCCTGCTGTCATAATCAAATCGGCAAATTCATCTACTACCAAAACAATGTAGGGTAAAAATCGATGTCCATTTTCTGGATTTAATTTACGCAATTTAAATTTATCGTTGTATTCTTTTATATTTCTAACCATAGCATCTTTTAATAAAGAATAACGGTTGTCCATTTCAATACATAATGAGTTTAAAGTATTGATTACTTTAGTGTTATCTGTGATAATAGCATCTTCTGTATCTGGAAGTTTAGCTAAATAATGACGTTCAATTTTATTGAATAATGTTAATTCTACTTTCTTTGGGTCAACTAAAACAAACTTAACTTCAGCAGGATGTTTTTTGTATAAAAGAGAAGCTAAAATGGCATTCAGACCTACTGATTTTCCTTGTCCAGTGGCACCAGCCATCAATAAGTGAGGCATTTTGGCTAAATCGACCACAAAAGTTTCATTTGAAATAGTTTTACCTAAAGCAATAGGTAGTTCCATTTCTGCTTGTTGAAATTTAGGTGAACTAATAACACTTTTCATTGCAACCATAGTTGGGTTGTTATTAGGGACTTCAATACCAATTGTTCCTTTTCCTGGAATTGGAGCAATGATACGAATACCTAAAGCGGCTAATGATAAGGCAATATCGTCTTCTAAATTTTTAATCTTTGAAATACGAATTCCAGCATCTGGAACAATTTCGTATAAGGTAACTGTTGGACCAACAGTTGCTTTTATTTGTGAAATCCCAATACTGTAGTTCTTTAAAGTTTCTACAATTCGGTTTTTATTTTCTTCTAATTCGGATTGATTAATTGTAATTCCACCAGTTGTATATTCTTTCAGTAAATCAATAGGAGGGAATTGATAATTGGATAATTCTAATGTAGGATCAAATTCTCCAAAATCTTGTACTAATTTGGCAGATAAATTTCCTTCTATAATTTCTTCTTCTTCCACTTTTTCAATTACAAAATCATTGTCTGCTTCAGTATTTATTGCAGTGGAACTAATTTTTTCAGTAATACTGAAATTGTCATCTTTTTTAGATTTTGGGTCTAAATTAAGTTCTGAAGCATTTGAAATAGTAGGTTTTAATGATTCTTTATTAATTTCAAAAATAGAAGGCTTCAATTCAATTTTAGAAATGGCTTCATCATCCTCTCTAATAATAAAATCATTTTCTATAGAAGAATTATTCTCTATAATTTTATTTGAGGTTTCGTTAGTGTTATTTTTTTCTTCTATTAATTCTTCTTGAAAAGTCTTGTTTGGTTTCTCAAAAATATTTTTAACAGCATCTGGAGAAATTTTAATTTTAAAAATTAAATAGATTATAGTGCTAAAAAATAATATTAAAGCTGTACCAATTTTACCAATGTAATCTTGAATATAAGAATTAACTTCAAAACCTATTGTTCCTGCAAGTTCAGGAAGATAATCCCAAAAGAATCCAAAAATAACTGAAAGAACAATGATTAGATATAAATCCCAAAATAATATTCTTTTAAGTTTACCAATGCTAATGTCAAGTATTAAATAGATGCCAGTTAAGAATAAAATTCTAACAAATAGAAAAGAAGCTACACCAAAACCTTGGTATAAGAAAAAATCGGCTAAGTAAGCTCCAAATTTTCCTAACCAGTTCTTTGTTTGAATCGCTCTATCAAAGACATCGTTTACTTGACTCTGATCATAATTTCCAGTTATGAAATAAGAAATAAAGGACAACAACAATGCAATTGAAAGCAAAACCAACAATACACCAATAGTGAACTTTTGTTGTCTTGAAAGTTTCAACGATTTCTTTTCTTTTGAAGGAGTCTTATTTTCTGTTTCTTTTTTACTTTTTTTAGCCATGTAGCAAACACTATTTTACAAAAATAGAGAATTTAAAATAAATAAGGAATATATATAATACTTCCTATTGTAATTGCGGTTAATGCTGCAAAAAATACAGCCCCAGCAGCAATATCTTTTATGAAGCCAATTTTTTTATGATAATCAGGATGAATAAAGTCTGCAATTTTTTCTACAGCTGTATTAATACCTTCAATTCCTAATACTAGTCCAGTTGCTAAAGTTTGTATAAGCCATTCTTCTTTTGTAATTCCAAAATAAAAACCAGCTACGATTAAAGTAAGTGCAATACTTAATTGAACCATTACACTATGTTCTGTTGTAGCTAATTTGAATGCTCCTTTAACAGCAAATAAAATACTTTTTAATCTTCCTTTTACGAAAGTATTGTCCTTTTCAAAAGCCATACGTTCGTTTATAAAGAAGCTAAAGCAGATTCATAATTTGGTTCGTTAGCAATTTCAGCTACTTGTTCTGTATATTTAACTGTACCGTTTTCATCTACTACGATTACAACTCTTGAATGTAAACCAGCTAATGGACCATCTGTAATTTCTAAACCAAAATCTTTTCCAAAGCTTCCAGTATTAAAATCAGATAAGTTAATTACATTTTCTAATCCTTCAGCACCACAAAAACGTTTTTGAGCAAAAGGTAAATCTCGAGAAATACATAATACCTTAGTGTTTTCTAATTTACTTGCTTTTTCATTGAAAGCTCTAACTGAAGCGGCACATGTTCCAGTATCAATACTAGGGAAAATATTTAAAACTAACTTATTTCCAGCAAAATCTGCTAAAGTAGTTGTCCCTAAATCGGTTTTAACTAATTTGAAATCAGGTGATTTTGATCCTATTTGTGGTAATTCTCCTGATGTATGTATTGCGTTTCCGCCTAATGTTACTGTTGCCATAATGTCTTTTTTTAGAAGCTCAAAAGTAATAAATATTATTGAATTGCTATTTATCTATCGCGTTCTTTTACTTTTTTTTTACTTTTTTAAAACCAAGATTTAATTTTTCTCGTAAATGCAATTATAACATATATCATAACATAAAATAATTAAAATGAAAACAAGAAAAATTGTAGCAATTGTGGTTATCGCTTTTTGTCTTTTAGCAGGTACAGAAATAAATGCACAAAAGAAAGAAAAAACGGTTGAAGTTGGTGGAGCACCTATGTATCCTAGTAAGAACATTGTTGAAAATGCAGTAAATTCTAAAGATCATACTACTTTAGTAGCAGCTGTTAAAGCAGCAGATTTAGTTGATGTATTATCATCAGATGGACCATTTACGGTTTTTGCTCCAACAAATAATGCTTTCGCAAAATTACCTGAAGGAACTGTTGAAAATTTATTGAAATTAGAAAATAAGGAAATGTTGCAAATTATTTTAAAATATCATGTAGCTGCTGGAAAATGGTCAGCTAAAGATATTGTGGCAGCTATTAAAAAAGGAGATGGGAAATATGCTTTCAAAACTGTAAGTGGTGGAACTTTAACTGCTTGGATGAAAGGAAAAGAAGTATATATTACTGATGAGAACGGAAACAGTTCAAAAGTTACAATAGCTGATGTAAATCAGAAAAACGGAATCATTCACGTGGTAGATACTGTTTTGTTACCGCGTTCATAGTTGTTTAGTTTTAGTTTGTTTTTTTGGAGAAAGCTCTACTATATAGCAGAGCTTTCTTTTTTTATCTACAAGTATTTGTTCAACTACGGAAAATAATACAGCAGTATTCCAATCAGTTTTATTTTCAAAAATTACTTAAGTGCTTTTATTTGACTTTAATGAAAGTAAGTTTTTATTATAATATTGTTTAGTTGATAAATCATTATCTTCAAACACAACGAGCTCATCATTAACAGTCAGTTTCTTTTTCGATTATAAATAGTAGCTTTTATAAAGCATTCAAAAACTTTCTTTCAAAATATTACTTTGTTTGTTCTAACCAATTTTTGAAATCATAAAAGTTTTGTGGTGCAACTCCATGTCCAACAGAATATTCTCTATACGTTACAGTCAGTCCTAAATTTTCTATAAAAGGTTTTGCTTTTCTTGCCCAATCTACTGGAATTACTTGGTCTACTGTTCCGTGTGAGATGAAGAATTGTAAGTGCTTGTTATCTTTATTTTTAAAGTCTTCAGTTATAATTTTTTCATTTAGATAGCCACTTAAGGCAACTACTCTTGCAATTTTTTCAGGATAAGATAGAGCAGTGGCATAACTTAGAATACTTCCTTGGCTAAAGCCAATTAATGTTACCTTGCTTTTATCAATAGGATATTTGGCTACCAAATCATCAATAAAAGTAACAATCAAATCTCTTGATTCTTTGGCTTGTACATCATCTGAGAATTTGTTCTCATCAGCATCAAAGTGTATGGCATACCAAGCATGACCATAGGGTTGTAAATCATAAGGAGCTCTTACAGAAATAACGTAATATTCGTCTGGTAATTCGGTAGCGAAGGAAAATAAATCTTCTTCGTTGCTGCCGTAGCCGTGTAATAGAATTAATACTGGATTTTGTGCTTGTACTATTTTTGGTTCTCTAATGAGGTAATGTAGGTTCATTTTTAGTGTATTCTAATTATTTTTCTTCAAAATTATTACTAAATTTCAATTTATAATGTTTTGAAGCAATAATTTTAAATAAAAATAAGTTGTCATCTTTTGACATCATCCTCACTTATTAGGAATTTTAATTACACTAAAGATTCAATAGAGAAAAAATCGATTTTAGATTGTTTGAAATTTCTAATTCTATTTAAAACCGCATTTCCATTACTAGAACCACCTGCATTTGTGTTACCTTCTATGGTTTCTATTACATCTCCTTGTACCTTAATTACAATACCTGTATGATACCAATCGTAAGTGGATTTTTGGAGTAAGAATAAATCGCCTGGTTTGATTAATGCTGGATTATTTCTTGCTGTTTGATAACGTGTAAGGATTTTTTTTTGAAGACCAGTTGTTCCTATTGTATCACAACTATAAGATAAAGGCATTAGGGTTTTAAAGTTTTTCCCCTGTATAGAAGCCGCTTGATCAATAATGGTTTGTACAAAACCCATACACCAAAACCAAGAAGAACCTTCATGTCCATCCATGTAAGCCCGAACCCATGGTCCTGTATTACTTTGATTTTTGATAACCAACTCATAAGGGTTATTTTCTGCATGATTTTTAGCAGTGTTTACGACTAATTCTCTAAGATTGTTTCCAAGAATGGTATTTTCAAATGCCTTTTGAAGAGGTAATGTTAGTACATGAAATAGATTTTGATCTACTATTCCATTTTGAGGTAAACCTTTCGCTTTTTGAAAATTGATTACTGCTTGCTCTGTAGCTGGTCCAAAATCTCCATCAATCCCTGTTGCTGTTCCTGCATTTGAATTTTGCATGGCAAAGAGGGTAAGCCAAGATTGAATTTTTTCCACGTCTTTTTTTACATTAGTAGTACCAAACCTTTTTTGTGTATTACTAATGCTTAATTCCTTTTGATATGATTTTTTTTGCATGACACTAATTTTAAAACATAAAATTAGTCATAGCTTTTTATTTTATTTAGGGGAAAAAACCTATTTTTTGAGGGTAATTACACTGATTTATAGTGTTTTAAATGGTTTTTTAAGGTGTTTATTTGTTTTTGAAGTAAGAAAATTTATAGATGGAGTTTCATCATGAGATCTGTTTGTTCTTCATTGCCTAATTTGAAAATGTGTTTGTCAAACTCCATAAAGCCATTTTTTTTATAAAAATTAATAGCTCTTGTATTTTCTTCCCATACACCTAACCAAACATAATCAACATTTTTTTCTTTAGCAATTTGGATTGCTTTATTATAAAGTAATTGTCCTACTTTTTTTCCATGAAATTCTTTGAGTACATAAATACGCTCAATTTCGAGTGCTTTGTTATCTTTTAGCTCTGTTTGTGATTGTCCAAAGTTTAGTTTTAAGTAACCAATTGTTTTGTTATTAAGTATTGCAAAGTAAAATTCTGAGTTTTGGTTATTGAGTTGAGTTTGTAGTTTTTCAATCGAAAATTCATCTTCTAAATAATTCATCATATTCTCTTCAGAATTTTCTGAAGAAAAAGTTTCATAAAACGTTTGTTTGCCAATTTCTTGTAGTTGGTAAACTTGATTACTATTTATTTTTGTGATGAGGATTTTTTCCATTTTTAGGAATGTTTAATTTTTTAGATTATTCAAGCTTTATAAATGTATCAAAAACTAATAAATTTAATGTGTTAAATTATTAATTTTTTATGGATTGTCTCTACCAATAAATCTCTCTTTGCCTAATAAAAAATTGATGGCTTTTTCAGTATTTTTCTCCAATGCTTTTTGAGTTTTTAGATTAGCCAAATATTTTACAATTTCTAATTTTCTTGATGCGGGTAGGCTTTCAAAAATTATTTTAGCTTCTTTGTTTTCAGTTAATGCTTTTACAAAAAGTTTTGGAGGTTTAATTTCTCTGCTTTCTGGGTCAAAACTCACTGTGATTTCGATGGTTTCACCAATGCGTTTAGGTGAATTTTTAAGCATAGTAGTATTGATATACAATCGCCATTCTCCGCTATATTTTACCAGTGTTTGTCTGTAAGGTTTGTCGTTAATCGTACCCTTTATAGGAATGTGTCCTTTGGTTTTATCAGCATCTTCGAAGATTTTTTTAAGAATGTATTCAGGTACAAAAACATAAGGATTAATTCCGATGAGTTCTATTTCTGCTTTAAATTCATACATTGTCTTTGCTTTTTCAATGTTTTAAGTTTTAAAAGTTTTTATTAGATGTATGGTAAATCTGTTTTAGGATGAGACAATTCAGTTGTTACTGATTTTTTTTATTATTCACATAAAGAGTTAATCCATAATAGAAGACTACTGTTAAAATTATTTTATAAATCAAATATGATGAAGTTTCAAAACTGTCATTAACTAGTAGTGCAATTGCCATATTTGCTGCAAAAAAACTTAATAATATTCTAATGAATGTGATTTTTAAGTATTTCATAGATTAATTAATTCTGTTTTTATTTCTATTCAAAATACTTTAAATTTCTTTAGAAATTGAATATTTGTTGTTATATATGTAATCTTTTTAGAGATAAAATCTTTATATTGAAAACTGCCTTTTCGGACAACTTCTTAGTCTTTTTTCTACGGATTTATACGTAACTAAGGTTGTTTTTTTGAGAGATTTTCCTACAAATTCTTAAAAAACTGTTGGTAAAAGGTTCCTAATAATGGAACAATTTTCTTTTCTCCATTTAATGCTCCTAGAAAGCCATAAATCCATAGAATGAATATGAAAAGCCAAAAAGCGGAAGAAACCATCCAACTATTAAAATAGCCAATCGGATAACCTAATAAAAAGAAGGTTAAAAATATTCCTAAAGCTTGACGAATGTGAAAACTAGCAAAGTCGCTTTTTTTCTCTTCTTGGTTCATGAAAATTGCAATAACACTTCCTATGATAGTTATGTAACTTACTAGAGCTGCATTTTTTCCTCTTTCAATATCGTTCATTGTAATTGTAAATTATTAATTGTTAGTTATTAATTTTCCATTATTAAAAATTCCGTATGCTTTTCCTTTTGTTTTTTGTCCTAGGAAAGCGGAGTTTTTGGATTTGGAAAGGATGTTTTCTTTGGTGAAAATACTTTCTATATTTGGTGTAAACAAACTTAATTCTGCTTTTACATTGACTTCAATTTTATTTTGGGGTAACCCAAAGATAGTTTTGGCATTAGTTAATTTTTCAATAATAACATCTAATGGTAAAACAGTTCCTAAAGCTCCAAAAGCACTTTCTAAGCCTATGGTTCCATCTTTTGCCATGTCAAATTCTAATTTTTTGTGCTCAATGTCTAATGGATTATGGTCGCAAGTGATACAATCAATTGTTCCATCGATTACAGCTTTTAGTAAGGCTTTTCTAGTCGCTTCATCACGTAATGGTGGGGCAACTTTGTACCTGGAATCGAAACCTGATAGGATTTCTTCGTTTAAAACCAAATGATGCACAGCAACGCTACATGTTACCTGTAAACCTTTGGCTTTGGCTTCTTGGATTAATTGTATCGATTTTTGAGTGGAAATAGTTGGAATATGTAATTTTCCACCTGTATATTCTAATAAAAACAAATTCCGAGAGATGTGTAATTCTTCAGCTAAAGTGGGAATTCCTTTTAAACCTAATCGAGTGGAAGCAATTCCTTCGTTTACAATTCCTTTTCCTTTTAACGAACTATCTTGGCAAAAACTAATTACTAAACCATCAAAATCTTGCACATATTGTAAAGCGATTTTTTGAATATTTGCATCTTGAATGGCTTTGTTGTAATCTCCAAAGGCAATCGCACCTGCATTTTTCATATCGAATAATTCGGCTAAATCCTGTCCGTCGCTGTTTTTGGTTAAAGCACCAATAGGAAATAGGGTAGTGGCTTGGTTTTTGGCTTTGTCTAAAACAAATTTTATATATGATTGGTTATCAATTATTGGTGTGCTGTTGGGTTGTAAAGCTATGGCAGTAAAACCACTTTTTGCTGCTACTTGTAAACCGTTTGCAATAGTTTCACGGTCTTCGTAACCTGGTTCTCCTAAAGATACGGAAGAGTCAAACCAACCTTGTGAAACGTGAAGGTTTTCTTTTTCAACAACAGTTGCGTTTTCTGGTGTGATTATTTCTTTTGCAATTTCAGTAATGATTCCGTTTTCAATTTTAATATCAACGGTTTGGTTGTGAAACGAACTGTTTTTATCTAGTATAGTGGCTTGTTTAATTAAAACGGTTGTCATTTTACAAATTTTTGGATTAGTAGTTCAATCAATAAAAATAGGAGTGTGCCTATGATAAACCATTTCCATAAAGCAGTGTCAGTACGTTTTGATTGCAAGTCATTCAAAACGGTTTCAACATTATTTACAGTGGTAGTATTATCAAATAGTGTGGCGTTTATATTGCTTAAATCGCTTTCTGTTCTTGGGTAATTAAAACTAATTTCCTGAATGGTGTTTTCAGCTTGTTTTACATTGTAATTACCTGATTTTACTGGATAATCTCCGAAAGCTAATTTTACTTTTGTATTTACAATTTGTTGTTGTGGAATGAAGCTGTTTTCTATGTTACTTACGCTCACAACTTCATCTTTTGATAGAATAGCATCGATAATTAAGGTTTCGTTTTCACCAATGGTAAAGGTATTTGTTTTTGAACTATTTTTAGCCTGTGCCATGTTATAGAACGTAGGTACAATTAATGGTGAATTCTGAAAATTTGAATTTTGTTTGTTTATGGAAGCTGTAAAAATATACAGATTACCAATTTTATTCGAAATTGAAGCTGCAAAATTCGTTTTGTCTTCAAATTGCAAGATAGGTAAACCGTTTCCAGAAGTTGTGAATGATTGATTTACTTTTGGATACTGAAAATTGGTCACATTTTTTTCAAATACATTTTTATATAGCGGATGATTGAAACTGATTTTAGTGATTTGCTTTTCAGTTTCATTTTTATTTGAAAATTGGAACGAACCAAAGTTTTTACAGAAACTATTTAAATTTTGAATACTATTTTCTTGTGATGGAATAAGTATGATGTTACCACCTTTATTATAAAATGAAAGTAGTGTAGTGGTTAATGCTTGAGGAATTTCTGCTACTTCATTTAGAATAATGGTTTGCTGATCTTCAATGGCATTGTAATTTAGTTGAGCCAGTTCGGTATTGGTAACTACAAACTCATTTTCGGTTAGAATTTTATTTAGGAATTTATTTTTTTCATTGGTGCCAATGATAATTACGTTTTGTTTTTTGGGTTGTGAAATACTAAAATAGAAATCATTATCATATTGTAAACTATTGTCTTGCAATGTGACTTTTCCATGAAAAGCGGCTTTTGGAATATTGATTTTAAGTTCTTTTTCTATTCTGTCAAATGTCACTTGTGATTTGGCAATCAAAGCTTCTTTATTATAAACCGCAACAGGAATAGCTTCAGTAGTTTCACCATAGGATTTTAAATCAATCTTAATTTCGTAAAAAGCATCTAAAACTTGACTCAATGAGACTTTTTCAATACTAATATTGTTTTTGTTTTCTGCTTTTGGATTGATAAAATAGACATCGTTTTCTTTGCTTAACGATTCCATTTTCTTTGAATTAGTTCCAATAGCATCTGAAATAATGATATAATCTTTTTTAGTATTTGGTTTTTTTGAGTCGACTTGGGTTAACAAATAATCTAATTCAAATGGAAGAGCTGAATAATCTAATTTTTGGAGTTCGCTTTGAATGGTTTTGCTATCGATATCCCAAAAAACTACATCATTTGTTATTAATGAAAAAGTTTGATTTTCTGGAAAGGATTCTAATAGTTCTTGTACACTTCTTTTTAACAATTCTCCTCTGCTTCCTTTGGCTTGCATAGAAAAAGAATTGTCTAAGAGAACAATTAATTCGTTGTCTTTGTTTTTAGCTTCTTTTGCATTGAAAAAAGGTTGGGCAAAAGCCAAAATAAGTAACGCTAGCAATATCAAGCGAGTTACTAGTAACAACCATTTTTTTATAGTGCTACTTTTTCTTGTTTGTTGTTGAAGCTGACGAAGGAGTTTTACGTTAGTAAAGTATTCTTTTTTGAAGCGACGTAATTGAAATAAATGGACTAAAATTGGTATTACCAATAGAAACAGAAAGTATAAAATCTCAGGATGTTTAAACTGCATTTATTTAGGTTTATTTCAAGACCATGAATTTACGGTGTTCAAAAATACAAAAATGAAATGGTTTTTGATAAAAAGTATGTGGTTGATGTTAATTATTTTTTTGAAGGGAATGAGTAAATGTATTGTAAATAATTTTTAGTCACAGATTTCAAGGATTATCACAGATTAATTTGTGAGATTCTGAAACCAGTTCAAAATGACAAGACATCACATTTGTCAAGCTGAACTTGTTTCTGCTTCTCGTTAAAATGTTTAGATTCTGAAACGAGTTCGGAATCATAATAATGTATTACTCTTTTGGCTTATTCTTTCCGTTTTTGAAACGTACTTTTTCTACTATAGGTTCTTTTTTTGGAAATGTTTTTTTCTTTGGTTTTGCTTTGAAAGCTGGTGTTGGTTTTTTGAAATTTTCTGTTTTTGGTTTCACCTCTTTTTCTTCATTTCCCTCTTTTGGAGGTGTATTCTTATGGCTTTTAATCACTTCCATAGGATTTTTAGGTTCTTCTTTTGTACCTCTTAAATGAATTACTAATCCGTTTAAAAAATTGCGTAACAATTGATCACCACATTCTACATAATTTGGATGTTCTTCATTTCTAAAGATATTTCCTAGTTCTCCTTTTGAAACTCTAAAGTTTACCAATGCTAAAATTTCTACAATTTGGTCGTCTCTTAATTGTAAGGCAACACGTAGTTTTTTGAAGATATCGTTATTTGTCATTGTTCTGTTATTGTATATTGAAACTGTTGTATAATGTATGTTGTAAATTGTAATTTAGTCTACAATATATAGGTTACATTATACTTTTTTTATTTAGAAAAGCCAAAGATACGCTTTTGCAAATTCTTTTGACCAAAGTTTTTCATTATGCTTACCATTTTTTACAATTTTTGATTTATGCAAGTGCAAACAATCGCAACGTTTTTCCCTAACAAGGTCTATCATCTTATTCATTTGATCAACCATGTCTTCACTTTCATTGTCGCCACACATAAAATAGAATTTTGTATCCATTTTTTTAGTTTGTTCTGTTAGTGTGTAAATTTCATTGGAAAACCAAAAGGAAGGAGAAAAAACACCTACTTTACCAAACACATCAGGATATTTTAAACTGGCATAATGAGAAATTAAACCGCCTAGCGAACTTCCCATAATTCCTGTATTTTTTGTATTCTTTTTAGTTCTATAAACGGAATCGACATACGGTTTTACTGTAGAAACGATAAAATCTAAGTAAGCATCTGCATTTCCACCACCATATTTTTCATTTTTAAAAGGAGTTAATTCACTTAGTCTTTTATTATTTCCATGTTCAATTCCTATTACAATAAGGTTGGCTTGTAAGCTATCTAATGTTTCATCAATTCTCCATTCACCAGCATAAGAAGTTTTTGCATCAAACAAATTTTGTGCATCATGCATGTATAAAACTGGATATTTTTTGCGGGATTTCTTATAATTTAGAGGTAAATAAACCCAAATTTTCTTAATAGTATCTAATTGAGGAGCTTTAATTTCTAAGATAGAATAGCGCTTTTGAGCTTGCATTAGATTGGGTAAACAAAAAAAGATGATAAAAAGAAAGCCAAGTTTTTTCATTTTTAATTATATTTGGATGATATTAACCTTCATAAAAGTACTATTTTGATGGAAACCTACCAAGAAAAAATAAGTTTGTTACAAGAAATGATTGCCTTTGCTCTAGTTGATGGTGAATTGCATGATAGAGAATATGATTTTATTGAAATGGTCTCTTTAGAATTAGAAATTGATAAAGATGCTTTTCATAAATTATTTGAAAATAGAGATGAGGTTAAAGTAATAAAAGATGAATTTAATAGAATATGTCAGTTTTATCGATTGGCTTTATTGATGCATGCTGATGGAGTTTTGCATGAGAGAGAGCAAATAAAAATTAATGAAATAGGCATTAATATGGGATTGAATCCTTATGCTATGAAGCGTGTTTTGCATTTGATGAAAAAATCACCTAATAGAATGGTTGATGGGCAAACTTTGTTATCTGTTTTTGCAGAACAACATAATTAAACAACTGAAATTTAGTCAGTTAATTGCTAAATAAATCTTAAAAAAAAGTCAAAATGTCTTTTCTATTATTTTTAGAAAAGACATTTTGACTTTTTTACATTTTGGAATATTGTTTGTACAAAATAAACAAGAATGTTTAATTTAAAATTTATTGATATGAACTTAGTAAAAACAAATCCAAGAACATTTTTTCCATCAGTAATGGAAGATTTTTTTAAACCAGATTTTATGGGTGGTACACAAAGTTTTTCAAGTACTATACCAGCGGTTAATATTAAAGAAACAGAAACCGAATTTAGAATTGAACTAGCATCACCAGGATTAAAAAAGGAAGATTTTAATATTGAATTAGATGAAAATGTATTATCTATTTCATCTGAAAGAAAAATCGAATCTGAAGAGAAAAATGAGAACGGTAAATATACTCGTAAAGAGTTTAGTTTTTCGTCTTTCAAACGTTCTTTTACTTTACCAGAAACGGTAAATGAAGAAGATATAAAGGCTAATTATGAAAATGGAGTATTGCATTTGACACTTCCTAAAAGAGAAGAAGCATTACCAAAACCTAAGCGTTTTATTGAAATTGGCTAATTGTAATAGTTAAAATGTTAAGAGGCTGTCCATACTTTTTTGGTCAGCCTCTTTTTATTAAATAGAAGTGCTGTTTGTTTTAAACAAGACATTCTTTCTTTTTACTAAGCCAAAGCTTTTTCTGTTTATGCCAAGCTTTTATCTAAAAAGGATTATGTTTATTCTTGTTGTGCCAAAGCTTATTTCGATTAAGCCAAAGCTTTGTTTGATTGAGACAATGTCTTTTCTGGTTGAGCCAAAGCCTTGTTCGATTGAGCCAATGTCTTTTCTGATTGAGCCAAAGCTTTGTTCGATTGAGCCAATGCCTTTTCTGGTTGAGCCTAAAGCTTTATTGTTTAGCGTTTTTTAAATTTTATTTTTGCGATGGCTTTGTATTGTGAAGCTTTTGTGTCTAATATTGTGGCGATATAGTCTTTTGCTTTATTACCTAAATCTACAAGATTGTCTGTATCATCATATACTGTTTTGTTTCTTTCTTCTCTTGCTTTGTTTAATGGTATGAAAGTATTTGCTACTGCTTGTGTTTTTTGTAGCATTGCTGTTTTTTTATTTTGATAAGTTGCTATTTGATATTCTGTTTCATTAGGAGCATAGTTTGGTGTGTTTTGCAATATGGCAATTAATGCATCTAAATTGTTTGTGCGCTGGTCGTAACTCATTTGGGATGTGGAATGATTGATTTGTTCTTCATTTGGGTCATTTGTTTTTTTAGGAGGTGTTTTTTTTACTCCTTTTAGTTTACGGACTGCTGTCATGAAGTTTTCTAGATCTGCACTGGTTACACCTTCTGTTGCTTTGTAAGCTTTTCTTAGTTTTGTAAGTTCACTATTAAAAGGTTTGAAAATTGCTTCTCTTTCATCTACAGCCACAGAATAAGGAGCTAGTAATGTATTTACACTTTCTTGTTTTGCAAATGCATTTGTGTAAATGGTTTGTAAGTTTGATAAGACTAGTTTAGGGTTACTAGGGTTGTAAATTGTTCCTAAAGCTGCGATGTTTGTGTTTAATAAATTGAGGTTTGCAATGTTTTTTGCATGTCCCACTTCTGAAGTTGAAGCCATATATAAATTGTTTAATGTTAATTGGCTTTTAACGAAGTATATTTGAAATTATTTTATAAATAGATTGTTTTTATTTTAAAATTAACGTTTAAGCTGAATAATTGTTAAAAAATTAACTTTTTTATTTGTTGCTGTTTTAGTTTTTATAATTTAAAATTATGTTTGCGAATGTAATTTTTGTGCTATAATGTTTATGGAAAAAGCTTGAGTATTTTGCTTTTAAATGTCTTAATGATTTTTTTCAAAAAATGACCATTAAAGTAATACTACAGTTTATCAATTAAATGAATTACATTTTATTAATTAAATCTTGCATGCCATAATATTCGATAGCATTTTGTTTTAATGGATTTGTGCTCCATTCTTCCCACTGGTTTGTGTATGGGTTATAACCACATTTTAAAGGTTTTGAATAGTGGTTTTCTGGTTCTTCTACATAGGCACGACAATCTGTGCAGATATGACGAAACTCACAATCTTTACAAACCTCTATTTGGTCTTTTGTAATATTCCAGAACTTTTTAAAATCTTTATGACTTAATGCTTCCTCTAATGTAGTGTCTTTTATATTACCAAAATTTTGAGGCATTGATGGACAATTTTTAATATTACCCTCTTTGTCTATGGAGATTTTTTTATGAAGGCATGAATTGTGGTTAAGGGATTCTAAAACTTTTTCTTTATTTACATTGAATAAATTTGTTGTTATTTTACCACAATTTTTAAATGAATTTATTGGATATTCAAGGAAGTTAATAGTAAATGTTTTTTTACTAATTTGTAAATCTGTTTTAATTGAATTATGAATTACTATATTTGTTATTCTAAAATTAATTTTATCAATTTCTTCTATGAAATTCATCAATTCCTTTGAATAATGCAAAATTAATTCTATTGATTTTAAATTATTATCTTTAGTTAAATTCAATAATTCTCTTAATGTTTTTATATCTAATACATTATAACTAATTAATTGCACATTTGTGCAATATAACTTTTCTAAATTATTAATTATTTTATTAATCTTTGGAATTGTATGTTCAGATATTTCAATTATACAATTACTTACTATATCTGGTGATTCATAGAATGTGTTAATTAAGGGAAATAAATCAAATTCTTCATATGTTGTTATAAAACCATATTCATTATCAATTAAAAACTCAACATACTCATCAATAGTAGATTCACTTTCAACACCGTATTTCGATTTAATTTCTTCAATAGATATTTTATTTTTAAAATACCCAATTATCTCATTCATAGAATCTGGTATAGCTAAAAAATTCTTCCTCTGTATATCTATAATTAAAGCTCTATTAATTCCATTAACAACTATACAATTTGAAAATAGTTTAAAATAATTCTTATGCATATTATTAAAATCTACTAATTGGTTTATAAAATTTATAAATCATATAACTTTCATCAGAATATTTTTCAGATTTAGTTTCTTTTATACTTTCATGCAAACATTCTTTATCTTTAAAAACTAATTCTCTAAATAATAAAGGTAAATTTTCTAAATTATTATTTACGTAAGATTGTATATCTTTCTTTTTCATTTTATAAGTAATTTGCTATTTTCTTTTCCAAATTATAATTACAAGGATATGATGTCATTCCAAATTGTCCTACGGGATTTATTTCTAAAAAAACATATTCATTCTGTGGGGTCACAATCATGTCTATTGATCCACAATTTATATTAATCTTTTTAGTAAACTGGATTAGTTTCATTTTTATATAATCAGGCAATATAAATGGTACAGTTCTATTTGGGATGTCTCTATTGTAATTCCTAAAATCTACTGAAGTTGTTTTATCTTGTTGGGAAAAAATAGCCATTGAATAAAAATCTTCATTAAGATAAAAAATTCTTAATTCATATTTTTTTTCTATATAATCTTGAATTAAGGAAGGGAATGCAGATTTAATAGTATTTTTTTCTTTATTAATGAATCTTGTATAATTGTAAATTGTAAAATCTTCAAATGAAAACATTCCAAGACCTGATATAGATTTTGTAATATATTTTTTATCATCCACTATTTCAAACACATTTGGATTTGTGAATAATAAATCTTTTGGGGTATTTAAATTAAAATCTTTTGCTATTGAAGTTATTACAAGTTTATTAACATCATAAGTTTCTATATTATTAATACATTTTTTCTCTGATAATTTATAATAAATATATTCAATAATTTTTTTAAACTCAGTTTTTAAAAAATCATCAATAACACTAATCTTTGATGAAAATTTAAATTTAAAGGAAAAGAATCCTCTTCTAAACCAAATAGACTGAATTTCAGATAATTTAAAATTATGTTTATTTGTTAAAAACTTAACATCATCTCCAATTAACTCAAAATCAACGTCATCTCCAACATTTATTCTAATCCATTTTTTTTTCAAAAAATCTAGCCATTGAATGACTTGTGTTGTTGATAAATCTCCATTTTCAGATAAAATTAAAATCATATAAAATTGTTACAGAGCATTAAAATAATGCTCTGTTTTCTTTTAAATTAATTACATGTGTTATCAACTAATTGTGACATAGTACAATCTGAAACACAACATACAATCCAAGGACCCCAATTACAAGTTGAAAAGGAACTATCATATCTATTGGATATTCTAGTATCTTCAACATTATTATTACATGTTTCAGAATAACCAGTTTGATGAGATGGAACATCACCACCTCCCATACTACCATTAATTGTTTCCATTTGGCTACTTGTCAAGAAAAGTCCAGTTTCTTTAAAACTAGCAATTGATTTTAATTTACTCATAATATAAAAATTTAATTAATACTTGATTTATAAAAATTATATCTCCATAACACATACTCTAATGATGGTAATCCTATAGATTGTCTTATTTTACTTATTTTTTTCACTTCTTTCAATGGCAATGAAGGTTTTCCTTTATTAGTGTAAGAACCATAATACTGTTTTCCTTCAATTTCAGATGTTTTATTCCAAATATATCGATCGTAAATTGTAGCATATTCTTCTGGTCCTATTTTACCTTTTTTAACATTTTCTAATAAAAAAGGCAAAATTTCTTCTAAAAAATCATTATTTTGATGAAGGAAAAGCAAATCAAAAGTAGCTAACTCATTAAACTCATGTCCATTATTCGAACCAATAATTTTATATGACGGATAACCGTATTCATCTAATATTTTTTTAATTTTATCTTTATGAATTTTAGAATATTTAATAATATTCTCTGCATCACTATTATTTCTCGCTAATTGATCTTCATTAACCATTTCAACAATTTCATTTCTTAAATTAGAATTTACTTTGGAATGATAAATATTTCTTAAAGAATCAATTTCTGCATTCGAAAAATTTATTGTTTTTAGAATTGAATCAGTATAATAATAAGATTTGTAACTTGAATTACTTATAGAACCAAAATTTTCATAACCATAAATAACTTTATCTTTTAAATTTTCAATATTACCGCTCATTACAGCACTAGCTAAATAAGTACCATATTCATAAGTTCTTCCTTCAATATTTATGGGCTCGTATCTTTTAAAAAGATTATCTAATATTTTATAGCTTTCAACATATTTTCCATTTAAAAACAAACTATCCGCTTTATATACTTTAAGATAATAAGGTATATAATTTGCTTTCGCATCACCAATTTTTGTGTAAGAACCTTTACATGAAATAAAAAATAGATAAATTAATAGTAAGAAAAAGATATTTTTCATTTAAGTTTTATTTATATAAATTATTTCTTTTAAACGTTGCAATTACCTTATTATTTTATTTATAACAAAGTATTTTCATTGCGATTATTTTGCGTATTTTCGCAATATAAGTTTTACACTATGGAAAAAATAAAATTAATTGAAGCTAGAAAACAAAAAGGTTTTTCACAACAACAAATTGCCGAACATTTATGTATTGATGTTTCTAATTATAATCGCAGAGAAAAAGGACAAGCAAAAATAAGTAGTAATGAATGGGAAAAAATTGCTTCTTTATTAAATGTTCCTATAGAAGAAATTTATGAAAGTGAAGAATCAAATTTTTTTGTTTTTAGAGACAACTCAATAGGAAATTATTTAGGGACTAATCATATTTATTCTATTCCTGAATACTTACTTGAAAGTCAAAGAAAATATATTACCAAGTTAGAAGAAGAAATTAAGGAATTGAAAGAAATATTAAATAAAAAGGAGCTTTAACTCCTTTTTTGTTTGATACTACATTAATAGTAGGTAGTGCTTAATCCCATATACTATTCAATTACTAATTATTTCCTAAACAAGGTCTGCCCATAATATTTGGAACTACATTAGAGATATAATAATTCATTTTTTCTACATTAGCTTTATGTGAATCTTCTGAGTTCCTATTTTTGATGCTATCCATTTCATCTTGTGCATTTTTGTAATCAACAATTTTAGTTTCTAAGCAGTTTTTTTCATTCTGTAATTTGTTGTAATCTCTATTTGTAGCTGACATGCGATTGAGTTTCTTTTCGATAATTAAAATTCGCTTTTCGCATTCTAGTTTCTTAACTTCGATATCGTCTTTTGGATCAAAACTTTCTAACGAATATTGAGTATTTTGCTCTGCTGGTGCTCCATCTTCAATATATTTATTCATTGCTCTTTTTCTTTTAGATTCCATTTCTGCTTCTCTGTTTAAAATCTCTCGTTCTTTATTAGAAATGGTTCTTTCGGAGTTTGTAGAGCGATTAATGTATTCTTGTTTTTTAGTTAAATAATCTTCTTTTACATTGGTAACTCTTTCTTCTTCTTCAGCCACTATATTTTCTCTTCTTCTATAGGAATTACCCTCAAAACGGATAGAGACATTTTCAATATTCTCGATTTCTGCTGTTCCGTTATCATTTTCGATTCGAGTTACTAATTGGGTTCTATTGTCATTAAAAATATAACCTAAACCAAATATTCCAACTGTTTTAGGGTTTGAATTAGGGTTCAAATTGACTTGATTTTGGTTTGCCAAATAGACAAAGGTTTCATTTCCAGTTTCAGGTGAAATGCCATGATATTCATTTGAACTATAATTTTGACTACTTACATTCAAATTGGAACCAGTAGAGGAGAAGTTTCTGTTAAATTTTGCAACTGACATATTGGTTTCATCTAAAGATATTTCATTTATTGGTAAACGATTTACTACTTGTTTTATTCCATTAATTTCAATGTAATAATAAGTTTTTCCTTTTGTATTGGTAACCCGATAATGTACTTTTAAATTATCATTATGTGGAAATTCAATTCCTATCATTTGTTCCATCATTTCTTTGTTCATAGCCATGTATCCTTTATTAGTGTTTACTAGAAATTCACTTGTTGTTGATGAGCCTGAATTTGAATGGAACGAAAAGGTTATTTTTTTGTCAAATGTAATTTGCTGGTTTGGATTAAAATCTAAAAAAGCAACCGAAATATTTCCAAAACTTGTTCTTACAGTATCTTTTATTTCTTCATCATTAGGACTGAAAAAGAGATTGCTTTGTGCGTTTATTAAGCCATTTAATCCTAAACAGATAAGAAAAATTATTTTCCTCATGATTATATTTTTTTGAATTCAACACGTCTGTTTTGTGCTTTTCCTTCATTGGTTTTATTGTCAGCAACTGGTTCATTTTCTCCTTTTCCATCAGTTTGAATGGCAGTTTCGGAAATTTTAAATTTTTCTTGCAGGTAGTTTTTAACTGAAATAGCTCTTTTTTGTGACAAAGATAAGTTGGCTTTGCTATCTCCATCACTGTCGGTATGACCAATGATTTTAAGTTTGATATTTTTATCTTCTAAAAGTACTTTTCCTATTTTATCTAGATAAAGGAAAGATTCATTCTTGATTTTATCTGAACCAGAATCGAAAAGAATTTTAGTTGTCGAAAAGCCACCTTTCATTATTAATGAACGAATGTCTTCACTTTCTTCAGTGATTTTTATATTAGAAATGGCAACAATATGATTTTCTTCTTGTTTTGTTCCTCTTAGATAGAATTGAATGTATTTGCCTGCATTATTTTGCAATAGAGAAGGTAAATCAAGTGCTTTTTCATTATCGATATACACTCTAAGTCTTTTTCCATTGACAACAACTGTAAAATGAGCCGTTCTATTAAATACATCATTCATTTTGTAGTTAATATTATTACTAATTTTTGATTCTGTTCCAAAATTTTCTACATGAATTTTATCTGCTGTTGCACTGCCTTGCCAAAGAGAGAAATGGAATTCGGCACGTTGTTTCAAATCTTTATTTAGCTTGTTTTCATTAGTAAACTGAACTCGAAATTCAGAACCTGAAAGTTCTTTGTAAGCTAAATTTTCAGTGGTTAAATCAAATTCTAAAGCATAGTTTTCTGGAAGTTTTCCTGTTTTTGTAATGCATAAACTATTTGGATACAACCGAAATGCCTTTTCTCCTTTTATGGTTATAATTTCTCCACCACCTGTAGTTTCCCAGTTAGCAGGAAAATCACCTTTGTTGTCTTCTTTAAAAGTTTCTTCAAAAATGAGATTTCCATCAGGAAAAAAACTGCTTCCTGTAACAATGTCTTGATTTGTTTTTTTATTGGAAGATTTTGAATCATTTGTGCTTTTTTCTTTATCCTTTTTTGATTTTTTCTCTTTTTTTTGTTTCTTTTTTCCAGTTCCAAAAACACTATCAATGGCTTGATCTGTTTTTTTAGAAGATTCTTTTTCTACACGTCTTTCTACAGTTCTTTCTGCTGCTTTTTCCGCTTTTTCACCTAGCTTTTTGAAAAATTGAGCATGTGAAGACGAAATGAAAAATGTACAAATAATTAGTAAGACTTTTGTTTTCATTTGTTATATTTTAAATTTATAAATTACGTTCACTATAAGTTATAACATATCCATAAACAGTTTGACCAGTTGTTGTATTGTTATAATTAACGGTTCTTATATTATTATTGCTATCTCTTGAATTGATTACATTTAAATTAGTGGTGCCAAAATCTATATTGTTTATTTGTTTATGATGAAAAAAACAAAAGTTAATACCTTCAATAAAATTATAGGTTAATTGTATAGCAATTTGATTTTTTACATTTTTAAATGCACCAGATGATTCGTTATCTGTTATTATTGTGAAGCTAAGAGTTGGTGAAAGTTCAAATTCTATAGGGCTATTTTCATCATCTAGAAATAATGTCATTACGATTCCAGAATCATTAAGCGAATATGAATTTGATGTAGAATCATAGCTTACCGCATAAGAATATGTGGCAGTATTATTTGTTTCAATTATAGATGTGAGTAAAGCTGACGAATTGTAGATGTATTCATAAGTGGTTGTTTCTGAATTAATGTTATTTGAAACACTAATATTCATTAGTAAACCACTTGAGTAGGTGAATGTTTTTGTTAAACTTTCTCCAGTTACAGCTATTTCAGTAATTTCAGTAATTTGATTTTGAGAATTATATGCAATTGTATAAGTTCTATTTTTGTTAGAATCACTATAATCAGTTTTTTGAATTTGTGTAGGAAAAAAACCTCGAATTACTGGAGTGTCATCACTTTTGCTACATGATGAAGAAAGAATAAAAATGATTATAATGATTGTGTATTTTATCGTTTTCATGTTTTTTGGTTTTTAATTACAAGTTACAGTCGCATCTTTTATGATTGTTGTTCCAGTAGTTTCTAAATCGCATATACTTTGTGGAATACTAGCGATAAAATTGTCTGAGATATCTAATGTTATTAGGTTTACTAATGTGCTTAATTGATTTGGCACACTAGCAATTGAATTAGAATAGAAATTTAGATATTCTAAATTTGTTAATTGTCCAATTGTTGTAGGGATTGAAGTTATTGTGTTTGCTCCTAAATTCAAACTTGTTAATGTCGTAAGTTGGCCTATTTGACTAGGAATAGTGGTGAGATTATTATTGTAAACAAATAATCGGTCTAAAAGTGCCATTTGCCCAATAGTTGTTGGCAAGCTAGTTATTTGATTGTTGTTTAGACCAAGATAAGTCAATTGATCAAGATTTTCTATTTCATTAGGAATGGCTGTGATGGCATTATTTCTTAATTCTAAATGAATTAATTCATTTAAATAACCTATTTGAGATGGAATTGTTGTTATTCCTTTATCAATAAGATTTAAACTAGTTACTTTTCCGTCTGTGTTAACTCCTACGTTTTCCCATGTACTTATATCAGTTGAAGTGATATCCCAATTTAGAGAATTTCCAGGATTTGCATTATAGAAAGCAATTAAGGCTTCTCTTTGTGTAATTGTTTGTGGAGAAGGTCTATCATCATCATTATTACAACTAACTAATAGGTAACAAGATAATATTACTAAGTATTTTATTATTGTTTTCATAGTCTTAGAATTTAGAATAATGAGTTGATAGTATTTCCTGCTAAAATCAAAGTATTATTACTAGAATTAATGTCATCGTTGTTAGGATTTCCATCAATAAAAATGTCTGGATCATAGCTAATTCTTAAGATTATGTCATTTTGGAATTCGATAGTTGTGTCCCAATTTCTAGTATAACTGAATGTAATTTCGTTACCTGCATTTATTGTAGGAGATAAATTTTCTGTTGCTACAACTGTTTCTGTTGTTGAACCTAATGGACGTTCGATTAAATGTGCTACTTGCTGTCCTATTGTCGAATTAAAATTGGTATTACCTACATTTTGGATATGTCCTGTTATTCTTACTTCTCCTGTTGTAGAAGAAGTTTGAGATACCATTTCATAGGTAATTGCATCTGCGCTTAAATCAATGGTTTGTTCAACTGTTGGTTCATCATCTTTATCACATGCAAGAAGAGTGCAGGTAATAATAAGTAAAAAAAGTTTCATGTTTTTCATAGTTTCTATTTTTTAAAAGTTGTTTTTTTTAAGATTTTATTTTTGTGTATAATATTTAATTCATATTTCCCCTTTTCTAGATGATTAATATTAAGGTATATTTTTTGGGAAGGAGGTTTTTCTAAATGCCCTTCAAAATGATATTTTACTTTTTTTGACATCCTTAATTTTAATTTAAATCAAAGTTATAAGTAACTTGTTTTTAATGAATTAACAGATGTAACAAAAGCATGAAATAATGTAACATTTGAATGTTACCCTATTTTTAAGGCATGAAAAAGTAAAAGCTAGGGAATGCTCTTATGTAGAAATATAATAAAGAAATAGTTTCTTTTAATGTAGTTTTTGAAATTCTGAAGGAGCTATTTTATAAAAGTCTTTAAAGCATTTTGAGAAATAGGTTACTTCATTGAAGCCAACTGAATAAGCGATTTCGGATATAGTTGCTTCTGATTTTTTTAATATGTCATGTGCCATTTTTATGCGTTCATTTCTAATGAATTCAGTTGTAGATACACCGAATAATGATTTTAGTTTACGATGTAATTGCATTCTACTTAAATTGGCCTCACTTGCAAAATCTTCAGCTGTGAAATCTGGGTTTGATAAGTTTTTATCTAAAATAATTTGGAGTTTGTTTATGAATTTTTCATCATAAGAATCTACAACAATATTTGTAGGTTTTAAGACTAGTTCTTTGCTGTAACGTTCTTGTAATTTTTTGCGTTCTGCAATTTGTTGAGAAACGGTTTCTTTTAGAATTTCATTATTAAATGGTTTAGTTAAAAAGGCATCAGCAGTATTTTTTAATGCTTCTAAATGAGTTTCTTCTGAAGTTTTTGCAGTTAATAAAATTATGGGTATAAAAGAGGTTAATTCGTTTGTTTTTATAGCTTTTGTAAATTCAAAACCATCCATTTTTGGCATCATAACATCAGAAATAATACAATCAGGAATTTCCTTTTGAGATAATGTTAATGCTATTTCACCATTTTCGGCTTCTATAATAGTATAATTTTCTATGAAGATTGATTTTAGTATTTCTCTAATATCTTTATTGTCATCTACAATTAAAAGTATTGGTAATTCGGTGTTTACAGCTGTGTTTGTAGTTTCTTCTTGTTCTTTTTCATTTGGGCCATCTATTTTTATTGCATTTGAATTTTCTTTATCTAAAGGAATCCAAACAATAAAACTTAAATGCTTGTTCTCTAATTTGGTATCAAGTTTTCCTTGGTATAGTTTTATAAGTTCTTTTACTAAAGCTAAACCTATTCCTGTTCCTTGTTTTGTGTCGTTTTTTTGATAAAAACGTTCGAATAGTCTTGGTAAATCTTCTTGTTTTAAATCACTTCCAGAATTTGTAACTATAATTTTTAAAATATTATTTTCGATGACGGATTGAAAATCTATTTTTTCACCTTGAGTTGTGTATTTGAATGCATTTGATAGTAAATTAGTTATAATTTTTTCAATTACATCTTTGTCAAAAAAATGACTTTTATTAGTACTAGGTAACGAATGTGAAAATAATATTTTTGCTTCTTTTGCTTGAAACACAAAAGATTCTATTATGGAGTACAAGGCAATTTTTAAATTTTCTTTTTTTAAAATAAGCTTTAGGTTACCGGTGTCAATTTTAGAGAGTTCTAGTAATTGATTAACAAGTTCTAACATTCTATCAGAAGTTTTATCAATTAGTTTTAGTTTCTCTAATTGATTTTCATTTGAGATTTCTTTTTGTAAACTTTGAACAGGACTTTTAATTAATGTAAGAGGAGTTCTAAATTCATGTGAAATATTTGCAAAAAATCTAGATTTTAATTTGTTAAGCTCATTGATTTTTTCGGCTGTTTTTATTTTATTTCGATAACCAAAAAATAGAAATAATCCAAAGAGTAGCACAATTGTTGTAATACTTATATAGATATATTTTTGTTCTTTTTCTAGTTTATTTTCAGCTGATAGTAGTTTTATTTCTTGTTCTTTTTTTTCAGTTTCATATTTGGTTTCTAAAGAAGAAGTTAGTATTCTATTTTCTTTTCTCATTATATCTTCTCTTAAATCATAAGATAATGCATAATATTCATTTGCTTTTTTATAATTTTCTATTTTTGAATAGCATATGGCTAAACTGTAAATTAGTTTTTCGTAAGAATCAATGCCTGTTAATTTTAAAGATTCGTAGATTTCTTTTGCTTCTAAAAGATTATTAATAGCATTATTGTATTCTTTAGTTTTACGTCTTTGGAAGCTTCCATAATACATTAATGCTCTTGCCAATTCTAGTTTGTCTTCTTTACTTCTAAGATAACTAATTCTTTTTAACTGTTCTTTTTTTGCTGTCTGTATATCATTTATTTCAATAAAATGTGCTGTTGATAGGAGGTATAGTTGTGATACATTTCTGATGTCGTCTTTTTTTAGAAAGTATTTAAAAGCTAAATCAATATATTTTTTTTCGTCTTTCGATTTTCCCATTAATCCATAAATATTAGCTAGATAAGTATAGATTAAATTTATCATTTCTTCTGATTTAATTTGATTTGCAATCTTTAAGGCTTCAAGAAGTAGTTTTTCTGCTATTGCAGTATTTTTTTCTGTAAATTTTAGCCTTGAAATTTCTGCTCTTTTAATGATAGCATCAATAGTAGTTTTGTTATTAATTTTATACTTTTTCGATAGAGAATCTATTTTTAAAAAGAAAGGAAGCGAATTTGCATATTTATTGCTAAAAAAATCATCTAATCCTTTTGCATATAATATTTCAATTAATAATGTTTTTTTTGGATATATTTCTGCTATTTTATTTGCAATTTGAAAATAATTAATGGAATCTTTTTCAATAGTTTTTGAAGAAAGTCTAAATAATTGTAATGCAGATAAAACTTTTAAAGAATCATTTTTTTGTTTTTCTAATATGGCATATCCTTTTTTTGCATAAAAATATGCGCTGTCAATTTTTATATTTTTTCGGTATATCTCAGCTAGTTTATAATAAAGACTGCCTTTCTTTTCATTTGATGATTCAATTTGAATATTTTCTTTTAATGTTTCAATAGTTTCATTCTGAGAATGAACTGTTATAAAAGTAAAAGTTAAGAGTATGATAATTGATTTCTTCATAACTATTAATTTAATAGTAAAGTTAAGCAATTTTACTATTAAATTAATTCTTTTAGACTATCATATGTAACAAAGTTTGTGTTACATTTTTAGTTATCAGTTGATTATATATCCTGGTTCAGCATCTACTTTATAAGAAATTTTGAAAGTTTTTTCTTCTTTTAGATTGGAAAATTCATCTAGAAAAATAGGAACAGTTAGGCCACTTTCATTAATCAGAATTTTTTCATCTCCAAAAACGGTAATTCTTGTTACTAAAAATAAGGTTTCATATAAAGTTGTGTTTTCTGGGTCGATGGTAATTATTTTTTCAGCTAGTATTTGTGTAGAGGAATCGTTTAAATCAAGATTAAAAACCTCATTTGATTTGTTGTTTATTTCAATTAATCGGTCAAGTACTAAACAATAATCACTTTCTTTAGTTTCTGAAGTTCTATTTTTAAATGCATTATAATTCATTAAACAAACATCTAAGGCTAGCATTTCGGGAATTAAAATGGTGTTTTTACCTACTTGATTTAATAGATTAATAGTAATTGGTACTTGTTGTTCTTTGACTAAACCGCATTGTAAGGTTTCGCTAACTATAATATCTATGGGTGTTTGAGTACTAATTTTAAGTGTTGTTGCATCTTCATTTTCATAAGAAATAACATGTTTGTTTAAGCCTAGTAAACTAATTATTTGTTTCATGCTATTAAAACTTTCTTTATTAATTTCTACTAATGTTACTTTTATTTCTTGTTGAGAATAAGTAGCTAAAATGGGTAAAAGCAAGGTTGCATAAGGTCCAGTTCCTGCATAAAGAATATGTATTGGCTTATTTTGTTTTGCTTTAAGTGAGTCAATGGCTTTAAAAATGCCTTTTATAAATTTTTTTGTTCGTAAAATATCATCTATACACATAGCTGCCCAAGTAGTGCCTAATGCTTTACCGTTATTTAAATAAACATCTTTTTTGTTAGATTCTTCATTGATATTTATGGTTGATAATTCTTGGGTAATTCTTTTGAAATCATTTATAGCTTCCGTTAATTCTAAAAAATCGGTTTTATCTTTTTTAAAAGTTTGACCAATTTTTTGGAGTGTTTTTATATGATTTAACATGGTTTTATGTGAAAGTGTATGGGTTAATATGTTAAATGTAATTATTAAAAATGAGGTTTTAATAAAAAAACACAATTCCCTAAAGCTTTTGCCTATTCGCTTGATTTAATGAAGTAGTATTCTTTAAAAAAGGGAATTGTGTTATGTAGTGTAATTATAATGCAAAAATTAAATAAAAATACTACATATAATACCCGTATTTTTACCTGTTTTTAACCTTATTTAGTGAAATAGAATGATTTATTTGTAATCAAAATCGTGTTGGTTATTTTTAATATAATTAACAATAAGTGAAACGATATCTTCTTCTTGTTCGTCATTAAAAAAGATTTCATCTAAATCTTCCCAACCTGAAAAAACTTTTTCATCTAGTTTAGCAATTGCTTTTTTTCTTTTTTCGGTCTCATCATAATAGTTGTTAATTCCAAATAGACCTATTGCTTTTGCTATGATGTTAGCCGTTTTAGGAGCTCCAATTTTTTTATAGGCTTCTAAAATTTCTTTAGCATAATCACCTGCTTCTTTTTTGAAAAAGAAAGAAAAACCACCTTCATTCATTGCTCCTTCAAAAATATCGATAAGGACAAAATTTGTTTCTCCTTCTGTAAGCGTATCATCTTCTTGTTTTTTGTCCCAAATTATGGTTCCAATTGCTTCAATGATTTCGACTTCATCAGTTAATTGAAGAATTTCAGTTGTATTTTTCATTTTATTAAGGATTTATTTTCCAAATTTTATTTGAAGCTTCTAAATATTGTGATAAGGCAGCTGAACCATACCATTTATACAATTCAACTGCTAGTATTTTTTCTTTTATAGCTTTGTCATTTTCAAGCAATTCATTAGCTTCTTCAAAGGTTTTTACATCTAAAATAAATATACCTCTAAAATTATTCTCATTTTTAGACATTGGTCCTGCAACTATTAGTTTTTTTTCGGTTACTAATTTGTTTATGTTTTCCATGTGACTTTTAAAACAATCTGAAGTAAATGTTTTATCAGTTGTAGTATTAGTTCCTGTTTTTAAAACAACAAAAACATATTGTTTCATTCCATAGTCATCTGCTCCTAATTCTTCGGCAAGTTTAGCATCATAATTTGGGTTTTCATTTTGTGCGTTACTATTGCTAATAAATATAAATAGTAGTATAAATGTAAAAAGTCTTTTCATAAGTTATATTTTTTCTTGTAAGGTCTTAATTTCATCTCTTAATTTTGCAGCTTGCATGAAGTCTAGTTCTTTGGCTGCTTTTTCCATAGCTTTTCTTTTTTCGCGAATTTTCTTTTCAATTTCTGGTTTAGATAAGTATTCGCTTTCTGGTTCTGCTGCTTTGTATTCTAAATTATCATAATATTGAGTAGAAACTGAATTACCACTCAAAGCATTTCCTAAACTTTTGTTTAAGGCTTTTGGGGAAAGATTATTATCTGTATTATATTTTATTTGTTTTTCTCTTCTATAATTTGTTTCGTCAATAGTTTTTTGCATACTATTGGTAATCTTATCTGCATACATAATTGCTTTTCCATTAACATTACGTGCTGCACGACCCACAGTTTGTGTGAGCGAACGATGACTTCTTAAAAAACCTTCTTTGTCAGCATCTAAAATAGCGACAAGAGAAACTTCTGGTAAGTCTAAACCTTCTCTTAATAAGTTAACACCAATTAATACATCAAATATGCCTTTACGCAAATCTTGCATAATCTCCACACGTTCTAATGTATCAACATCACTATGTATATAACGACAGCGAATAGCAACTTTTGTTAAGTATTTGGTCAATTCTTCAGCCATTCTTTTGGTTAAAGTGGTTACCAAAACACGTTCGTCTTTTTCACAGCGCAATTGAATTTCTTCAATTAAATCATCAATTTGATTTGCGCTTGGACGAATTTCTATTATTGGGTCTAATAATCCTGTAGGACGAATTACTTGTTCCACATAAACTCCTTCAGATTTTTGTAATTCATAATCTGCTGGTGTAGCTGAAACATAAACTACTTGATTTTGAAGTGCTTCAAATTCTTCAAACTTTAAAGGTCTGTTATCCATTGCAGCAGGTAATCTAAAACCATATTCGACTAAGTTTTCTTTTCTACTTCTGTCTCCGCCATACATAGCATGAACTTGTGAAATAGTAACGTGACTTTCATCAACTACCATTAAAAAATCATCAGGGAAATAATCTAGTAAACAGAATGGTCTAGTTCCAGGAGCTCTTCCGTCTAAATAACGAGAATAATTTTCAATTCCTGAACAATATCCTAATTCCCGAATCATTTCTAAATCAAAATTGGTTCGTTCTTCTAATCGTTTTGCTTCTAAATGCTTACCAATTTCTTTAAAATAATCCACTTGTTTCACCAAGTCTTGTTGAATTTCCCAAATGGCTGCTTGTAATACATCTGGAGAAGTTACAAACATATTAGCAGGATAAATATTTAGTTTTTCGTATTTTTCAATTACTTGCGAACTTCTTGCGTCAAATGCTTCAATTTCTTCAATTTCATCTCCAAAAAAATGAATTCTAAAGGGTTCATCGGCATAACTTGGGAAAACTTCAACCGTGTCACCTTTTATTCTAAAAGTTCCAGGTGTAAATTCGGCTTCTGTTCGTGCATATAAACTTTGTACCAATTTATGTAATAATTTGGTACGAGAAATAACTTGATTTTTCTCTACTGAGACTACATTTTTTTGAAATTCAACAGGATTACCAATACCATATAAACACGAAACGGATGAAATTACAATAATGTCTCTTCGACCTGAAAGTAGAGCAGAAGTAGTACTTAATCGTAATTTTTCTAATTCTTCGTTAATGGATAAATCTTTTTCAATATAAGTTCCTGTAACTGGAATAAAAGCTTCAGGTTGATAATAATCATAATAAGAAACAAAGTATTGTACTGAATTTTCAGGAAAAAATTGTTTAAATTCAGAATACAATTGGGCAGCCAAAGTTTTGTTATGTGCTAAGACTAAAGTTGGTTTTTGTACTTCCTGAACCACATTTGCCACAGTAAATGTTTTTCCAGAACCAGTAACACCTAGTAAGGTTTGGTATTTTTCACCATTAATGATGCCTTTTGATAATTTTTCTATTGCTTGTGGCTGATCACCAGTTGGTTTGTAATCAGAAACGACTTGGAATTTCATATAATTTTGCTAAAAAACAAAGATAGTGAATTGTAGACTTTTATCTTATTTTAACAGAATTCAATTTTGAATAACTTATTTTTGAATAAGTTGCTAAAAACGAATGTATGAAAGTAAATTTTTTTATTGTAATAACTACTATGTTAATAAGTTTTCAATGTTATAATGCTCCAAAAACTGAAGCATCAAAACTTAAGTCTACAAAATTGGAATTGATTGAAACCGAAATATTAAAAGAGAAAATATTAAAATCTGAAATTTCAGAATTAGAAATAGATAGACAGGAAATAGTAGCTTTTGCTAAAAACTTTATAGATGTTCCTTATGTATATTCTTCACAAGATCCTGAAAAAGGGTTTGATTGTTCGGGATTTGTTAATTATGTTTTTAAAAATTTTAATATTACAGTGCCTAGAAGTTCAAGTGGTTTTAAAAATTTTGGCAAAAAAATTAATGTAGAAGATGTAGCTATTGGTGATGTTTTGGTATTTAATGGTTATCAAGATAGTACTTCAATAGGTCATTTAGGAATTGTTTGTGAAGCTAATGGATTCAATTCAAAATTTATACATGCTTCTTCTGGAAAGGCTATGAAAGTTACCATTAGCGATTTAAATTCATCCCATTATTCAAAAAGATTCTATCAAGCAGTTGATGTTATAAACCAATAATTAATCCCAACATTCCATTAATAATAAATCTCCTTTTTGATGTTCAATGGTTACTATTCCATCTTCTGCCACATGATTGCTACTTCCTGTTCGGTAACCAATTGTTAAAGTATCATTTTCTAAAGGATAAACAAGGTTTTTGGAATATATATTTGACACTTCACCGATAGGAATTAATGAAAGAATGCTATTTTTTGGATACCATTTTTCAAATTTATTTGGTAATAAGTAGATTTTTGAATGATCGTCTAAAACAACAATTTTTAATTGATTACGAAAACGAACGATATTTGTAATATTAGTAATAGTATGATCGGCACGTTTTCCTGTAGCCCAAATTACATTTACTGCAGGAATATTTCTTTGAATGAGATAATCAAATGCTTTTTCTAAATCGGTTTTGTCTTGGTTAGGAGTATAAACTATCTCAATAGGATATTGACTGTCTTTATAATAGTTAACATCAAAACCTCTATCGAAATCGCCTAATAAGACATCTACTTTAATTCCTAATTCTAAAACACGTTCAATAGCAGAATCTAAAACTACAACAAGTGGAGACCATTCTAGTAATTGTCCTAATAATTCTTCACTGCATGCAGCACCATTAGCAATTATTAATGCTGGTTCTTGATCGTCTCGAACAATGTGGTGTGAAGACATAATATTTTTATTTGTTTATGAAATGCGAATATAAGAAAATGATTATAGTATTTATTGTATAACATAATCTTCAGTATCTACTTCACCTAAACTGAAATAACCATAAGGGAAATTGTCTGGATTTGTTTGATTTATAATATTCCCTCTTAAGGTAGCAGGTGCAGTTGTAAACGGATTACCACCATCTGTTCCAGCAATATTAAGTAATTTGTCCATATAATTTGCGTGTCTTGAAGAGATACCTTGAAGAGATAAAGTTAACTGGTCATTTGGTTGTAAATCATCTATATATAAACCAAACATTTGATTTCCTTGAAAAAATTCATCATCCACCACACCATATTCTGGAAATGATATATTATTGTTTTTAAAACCTATTAGATAAAAATTGTCTTCGGCTCCATTATCTTGATAAAAGAATTTTACTTGAATATTTTCTTCACCACCAAATCCAGTAGTTGTAGTTTGTTCAATCGTTTCAATATTGGGTGTTGGATATAACGTATCAGTTGCATTATATATCTGTCCATTATAAATGACAGTTAGAGTATAAGTTTTATTTAATACGGGATTAAAATTGGCACAAATATAATTACCTGTACCAAGATTTTCTATAAAATCATAAGTACTTGTATCATCTGTAATAAAAACAGTAGCTCCAGAAACAGCAGGAATTTGATTGTCATAAAAACCTCCTGTAGTTGTTAAACGGATTATTTGTTCGTTCCCAGTTGTACCTTTTTCCCACTTTATGGCTGCATCAATAACTAATTTGGGTGCAGCTGTATCCAAATCAATATTTACTACATCTTCACACGCAAGCATGGTTAATAAAGTAATGATTGCAATTGAAATTTTTATTATAATTTTTACCATTTTATTAAAATTTAAAATTATAGGTTATACTTGGAACTATTCCAAAAATTGAAAGCCGAACAGCTTCATTATTTCCAGAATCAGCATTTTGTCTGAAATTAATTGAAGCGGCATTTTTTCTACTATATAGATTGTAAATACCAAAAACCCATTCTCCTTTTATTTTTTTATTTGCATTATTCCTAGGAGATAAGGTTGCCGAAATGTCTAAACGATGATATATAGGTAAGTTATTTGCATTTCTTTCTCCATAACTTGGAACAGAAATACCTTGATAAATATATTGACCGTTAGGATAAGTTACAGGCTGATCCGTTTGTAATGAAAAAATACTTCCAAAACTCCATTTGTCATTTAATTCATACATTGCAGTTACAGATAAATTATGTGTTTTATCCCAACCTGTTTTATACCAATTACCATTGTTTATACCAATTTCTTCTGATGTTCTTCCAGCTGTTTTTTGTTCGGAACGAGATAAAGTATATGAAATCCAACCGTTTAATTTTCCTTCGTTTTTACGAGCTAATATTTCTAAACCATAAGCTCTCGATTTCCCTGCTAAAACTACTTGTTCAATGGCATTGTTTGCAATTAAGTCAGCTCCATCAATATAATCCAACCTATTTTTTACATATTTATAAAAGGATTCTATTTCAAAGGAATACTTGCCATTTTTTGTGTTTTTTTGATACCCAATAGCAAATTGATCTAAGATTTGAGGTTTTAAAAAATCATCACTTGGTGCCCAAACATCTAGTGGAGTAGGTGATTGTGTATTTGAAATAAGGTGTAAATATTGTGTCATTCTATTATAACTGGCTTTCACAGATTGATTCTCATTGATGATGTAAACCATAGAAAGTCTTGGTTCTAGGTTATTAAATTTTGAAATGACTTCATTGCTACCATATTTTTTTGTGCCAATGGGAGTAGCTTTCTCGTAAATTTTTAACTCATTATCATAAGAAACAGCTTCGTTATTAGCATAAACGTTTATTTCTTGTGAACCCAAACGATAAAATAAACTATAACGTAAGCCATAATTAATGGAAAATTTACTAGATAATTTTTGTTCTGCATCTATATAAAAAGCAGGTTCAAAAGCATATTTCTTATCTAATTGATCTGGATTTATAGATGAGTCTTCATCACTTGGTTCAATTTTCCCTGGATTGAAATCATAATATACAGCATTTAAACCATAGGTTAATTTTGTTTTATCGTTTAAATAATGTTTGAAATCATATTTAAAATTATAATTTTTAATACCACTATCCCAATTAAAACCTACAAAATCCAAGGTTAAACCGTAATAATAATCACTATAAATTAAAGATAAGTTGGAAAATAATTTATCATTAAATAAATGATTCCAACGTAAATTTAAAACTGAATTTCCATAGGTGTTTTCAAAGCTTTGGTTTAAACTAAAAACATCTCTTCCAAAGTAACCAGAAAGGTATAAATTGTTATTGTCATTTAACTTGTAACTTAGTTTTGTATTTAAATCATAAAAATAGGCAGAGTTTTTATTATCTGTTAATTTCAAGAATAAATGAGCATAAGAACTTCTTCCAGCAACTAAAAAAGAACCTTTGTCTTTTACAATTGGTCCTTCTGCTAATATTCTACTAGAAATAAGACCGATTCCACCATTTGCATGAAAACTATTACTATTTCCATCTTTTTGATAAATATCTAAAACAGAAGCTACTCTTCCTCCAAAGCGTGCAGGAACACCACCTTTATAAAGTTTTAAGTCTTTAATTGCATCAGCATTAAAAACAGAGAAAAAGCCAAATAAATGAGAAGAATTATAAATTGTTGCTTCGTCTAATAAAATTAGGTTTTGGTCAGCTGCACCACCTCTAACATTAAAACCAGATTGACCTTCACCAGCATTTGTTACACCAGGTAATGTTAGAATTGATTTTAAAATATCTGTTTCACCAAGGATTACGGGTAATTTTTTAATAGTATTAACCGAAATTTTGTTTACACTCATTTCTGGTTTTTCGATGTTTGGTTTTTCGATATTTTCTGTAACAATAATTTCATCTAATTGAAAATCACTTTCTTTAAGACTAATGTTTTTTCTAATATTTTCGGTAAGATTTACTTTTTCCACTATATCTTGAAAACCAATATAAGTATAGCGAACGGTATATTCTCCTTTTGGAAGTGTAATCGAATAAAAACCATATTCATTTGTAGTAGTCCCTGTTTTTAATTCTTCAATGATTACAGTAACACCAATCAAGGTTTCGTTTGTACTTTTATCAGAAATGATTCCGCTTAATGAAATTTTTTCTTGTGCGTGAACACGATTTAAAAATGATAATACTATAAATAGTAAAACTAATTTTATAGATTTGCCCATGGTATGATTTTTGTGTTACAAATTTGACAAAATATTTTTGTACTTTTAGTATAAAATCTGTTAATGTATGGTTAATTATCATGCTTAATTTCATACTTAATTATACGTTTGTTGTAAATAAATTTTGAAATGAGAAAATTAGTATTGTTATTTGTTTTGTTTTCTGTTAGCTTGTTTTCTCAAGTTGATAAAAAAAAACAAGCCTTTAATTTACAGCTCAGTAATCCTTTTGAATCTAATACATCTACTTCCTCATCATTGCCTTCTTTACAATACAAAAGTGTTTTAGATAAAGAAGATAATTATCTGAAAAAATATTCAATTTTAAATAAAACATCACCTTCAAAGAGTATCCTTGAAGAAAATAAAGATTTTAAAAATCCAGGAGAAGAAATAAAAGACAATTTGAACAAAAAGCTTTATGATAAACCTATTGATGAGAGTTTTAAGAGTAATCAATTTTTAGGTCAATTTAGTACTAAAGCAAAATACATTAAAATTACGTGTCGCGATCATGAATATCCAGATGGTGATAGGGTGCGAATTTTAGTTAATGATGTGGTTTTTATTCCTGAGATTTTATTAGAATCGGGTTCTAAAGAATACTATTTAGATTTATCTAAAGGATTTAATAAAATTGAATTTCTAGCTTTAAATCAAGGAACTTCAGGACCTAACACGGCTGCATTTAGAGTATATGATGACAAAGGAGGTTTAATTACTAGCAACGAATGGAATTTAACTACTGGAGTTTTAGCTAAAATTGTTGTAGTTCAGGATGATAGTCCTTCTATTGAAGAAGAGGAGAAATAGTTTACAAAGTTTATAAACCAATAGTAATATTATTTAATCTTCTGACATATTAATATTTTGAATTGTCAATAGACCAAATTTATGTTCATAAAAATAATTATTATAGAATGGACAACCTTTTACCTTACAAGCTTATTTATTTAGATACCAACATTGTAAGTGATATATGCAAAACGGGGGATTTGATTAATAAATTTATTACTAGATATCCTCCAGATGAAGATTATTTACTTTCCTTTAGTACATATACTTTATATGAAATAAGCAAAAGCGACAAATTTTTTAGCCTATTTAAGAAGTTATATTCATTATTCCCTTGTGTTATTGTAATGTCATATTTTCCACTTGCATTAAAGGAAATAGAATTAATTGAAGGGAAAAATGAAGTTGTAAATCCAATTATGTTAGCACCAATTGGTATTAAGATAGAAGGAAAAAACATGAATCCTGATTCATTAGATATTTTTTTGAATAAAAGTGTTGTTAAAGAAGCTCTTTTAAATGTTGAATCTTACACGTCTGCTTATTTTGAGGAAATTTCACAATTACTTAATCATGTAGATTTTATAGGTATTAAAAATACTATAAAAAACAAAAAAGATGTTTTTGTTAAAAAATTTATTCGTTATGAAATGAGAGTGAGGTTTTTATTTCCTGATAATAGAGAACTTGATTCTACAAAACTTAAAAAAATAAAATCACTTGAAGTGCTAGCTTATTCCATCTATTATAAGTTCTTTTCAGACCAGAATCGAAAGGTATCTGTAAATGATATAGTGGATGTGTTAATTATGACAACAGTTCCATATGTACATACTTTTATTTCAGAAAGGAATTCGATTGACATATTGAAAAAAGTACAAAAACAAACTAATTTATTTAATACAGTAAATCTCTTAATATTATCTGACCTACGATAATTATGACTTTAGAATATAGGATTTGATATTTTTTATGTTTGACGAGTATTAACAATGTATAAATAATTGGTGGAGTTATTATTCTTATATAAAACGAAAGCGACCAGTTGGTCGCTTTTTAGATTTTAAATAGTTTGAATCTTAGTTCAATTTATTTAAAATAGTATTTAATGTTATACTTGGACGCATTGCTTTGTCTGTAGCTTCAAAATTTGGATGATAATAACCTCCAATGGCTTGTGGTTTTCCTTGCGCAGCAATTAATTCTTCATTAATTTTAACTTCATTAGCATTCAAATCAGCAGCAATAGGAGTGAAGGTTGCTTTTAATTCTGCATCTTTATTTTGGTTAGCCAATGCATTTGCCCAATATAAAGCCAAATAGAAATGCGAACCTCTATTATCGATACTTCCAATTTTTCTAGCAGGAGATTTATCGTTTTGCAAAAACAATTCAGTAGCTTCATCTAATGTTTCCGATAAAACTAAAGCTTTTGGATTGTTAAATACATTTCCTAAGTGCTCATAAGAAACGCCTAGCGCTAAAAATTCACCTAATGAATCCCAACGTAAATAACCTTCTTCAATGAATTGTTCAATATGTTTTGGAGCTGAACCACCTGCACCTGTTTCAAATAATCCACCACCATTCATTAATGGAACAATAGATAACATTTTTGCAGATGTTCCTACTTCTAAAATAGGAAATAAATCAGTTAAGTAATCACGTAATACATTTCCAGTTACTGAAATTGTATCTAACCCTTTTACGATTCTTTCTAAAGTGAATTTTGTGGCATCTACAGGATTCATAATACGAATATCTAATCCAGTTGTATCGTAATCTTTTAAATAAGCAGTAACTTTTTCAATAATTTGTCTGTCATGAGCTCTATTTTCATCTAACCAGAAGACAGTAGGGACACCAGTAGCTTTTGCTCTGTTTACCGCTAATTTAACCCAATCTTGAATGGGTGCATCTTTCACTTGACACATTCTAAAAATATCACCCGCTTCAACAGCTTGTTCCATTATTATATTTCCATTTGCATCTTTTACAGCAACAGTTCCGTTTGAAGTTAGTTGGAAAGTTTTGTCATGTGAACCATATTCTTCCGCTTTTTGAGCCATTAATCCTACGTTAGGTACACTTCCCATTGTTTTTGGATCTAAAGCACCATTTTCTCTACAAAAATCGATGGTTGCTTGGTAAATTCCAGCATAACATCTATCTGGTACGATTGCTTTAGTATCTTGCGATTTTCCAGCTGCATTCCACATTTGCCCCGAATTACGAATCATTGCAGGCATAGATGCATCAATAATAACATCAGAAGGTACATGTAAGTTTGTAATTCCTTTATCTGAATTAACCATTGCTAGTGCAGGACCATTTTCCATAGCTTCATTTAATGCAGCTTCAACTTCAGCTTGTTTTGCATTACCTTGTATTTTAGCATATACATCACCTAATCCATTACGAGTATCTACTCCTAATTCTTCAAAAAGCGCTGCATATTTTTGGAAAACAGTTGCAAAATATACTTCTACAAAAGCACCAAATAATAATGGATCAGAAACCTTCATCATTGTTGCTTTCAAATGTACAGAAAACAAAACTCCTTTCGCTTTTGCATCAACAATTTGCTCAGCAATAAACGATTTAAGTTTATTCATACTCATTACTGAGGTATCAATAATTTCACCAGCTAATAATGGAGAACTTGTTTTTAAAATTTTAGTTGTTCCATTTGCATCTGTAAACTCGATAGTAAAACTTCCAGCTTCTTTTACAGTTACTGATTGTTCGGTTCCGTAAAAATCACCATTATTCATATGTGAAACGTGGGATTTTGAGTCTGATGACCATGCTCCCATTGAATGGGGATGTGCTTTTGCATAGTTTTTAACAGCTTTAGGTGCTCTTCTGTCTGAATTTCCTTCACGAAGTACTGGATTTACAGCAGATCCTAATACTTTCGCATATTTTGCTTTAATAGTTTTTTCTTCTTCATTTTGAGGTTCTTCTGGAAAATTAGGAATAGCATAACCTTGTGATTGTAATTCTGCAATAGCTTCCTTTAATTGAGGAACCGAAGCAGATATATTAGGTAACTTAATAATGTTTGCTTCTGGTGTAGTTGCTAATTGACCTAACTCCGTTAAAGCGTCAGCAACTTTTTGATCTTCCTTTAAAAATTCAGGGAAATTGGCTAATATTCTTCCAGCTAAAGAAATATTTCTTGTTTCTAATGTAATATTTGCTGGTTTTGAGAAAGCTTTTACTATAGGCAAAAAGGAATGTGTTGCCAGCATAGGTGCTTCATCTGTAATTGTATAAATAATTTTGGGTTGGTTTGACATGAAATATGTATTTTAATTAATTTTAAGACTCGCAAATATAATAAATTAAGAGGTGTTTTTTATTGTTTTAAAGCGAAATCGTTTGATTTAAAGATTTGATAATTAATCAGGTTTATTTTTATAGATTCATTATTTTCAAGGAGAAACTAAGTAATTCTTGTGATTTTTTATTGAGGTAGTATTTCAATATTATAAGTATAAGTCTTTAATTCATTAGAAGAATTTAAAATAAGGTTATTAACAATACAATCTGTTAATCCTTTTCATATATTTTATACTAAAATCTTGTTTTTAAGGAAGCTATATAGTAAATATGACTGGTAAGAAGCCTATACTTTGTTGGTGTCTTATTCTTCTATCTTACACCAATTCTTAGCCATTAAACTCATTAGTTAAAATGGATGTCTTTAAAGTATTTGATTGTATATTTAAAACTGTAGCAAACACAGAATAGTTTGCCTTATGTTGTGGGAAATTAGAGAAGAAATTGAAAACATCAATATTAAAATACATGTCAAATATGTAGTTGTCTTCCAGTGTTTTACTTGTAATATCTAAAGTTTCTTCTTTATTTCTTATAGGTTCTTTGTCAGGCATAAGGTCAAAACTTAAAGACTGTTGGGTTTCACAATCTATAAAAGTAATCATAACATGCTCGATTAATTTACCTTGCGTCTGTAAAATAAGGTTTGATAATACACGGAAAGAGCCACAAATAGGTATTTCTACATGTTCAGAAAGATCAATTTTTGTTGGCATAGCAATGAGCAAACCATTATAATCGTTAGCAAATACAGGACTGCAATTACTTTTTGAGTAACTTGGTAAAAGCACGTTAAAAAATAAATTATCGTTCATTGGAATACCTTTGTGTGAGTAATCAGAAATTATGTAGCAGTAAAAATAAAGAAAAATATTTATAGAGAATTACCTAACTTACAATCTTTAATGACTAGCATTATAGGTTGTATGTAAAAATAATATTTGAAATTGATAAAATTGTATTGGCTTAAGTGATTGATTAATAGGGCTTGGTTAATGGACATTTTGTACATTTGGCGATATTTTTATTAACCATTTTATTGATATGAAAAGAACATTGCTATTAACCATTGCATGTTGTTTCACTAGTTTTTTATTTTCTCAAGTAGGTATTGGTACAACATCACCTGATGCTTCATGTGCTTTGGAAATTAAAAGTACAAATTCTGGATTATTAATTCCAAGAATAAGTTTATTATCTACTACAGATAATACAACTATAGCTAGTCCAGCAACGAGTTTATTAATTTATAACACTACTACAGTTTCAGATGTAACACCTGGATTTTATTATTGGGATACAACATGGAAGAGATTAGATAATTCTAGTTCTGTAGCAACAATTGCCACTAATACTGACTGGAATTTAACAGGAAATACATTATCAACTGGAAGTGAATATTTGGGAACGAATAATTATTATGCTTTAGCTTTTAAAGTAAATGGTTCAAATTTTGGAAGATTTCATCCTAATGGAGGAATTTCGATTGGATTTGGTTCTACTTCAAACGATAATAATTCAATTGCTATTGGAACTTCTGCAAATTCTTCAGCCTCTAATGAAGCTATTGCTATAGGTAATTCATCAACAGGAAGTGGTTTCCAATCTTTAGCTTTAGGGATTAATTCTTCAGCAACAAATAATGAAACGATTGCTATTGGGAAGTCTACATTAGTTACTGGTTTTAGATCTATAGCGTTAGGCTTAAGTGCTTCCTCATCAAATAATAATTCACTTGCATTAGGAAATTCATCCGTAGCTTCAGGACAACAATCAACTGCTTTAGGAACTGAATCAGCTGCAAGTGGTCAAAATGCTACTGCTATTGGCTATCAGGCTACAGCTACACAAGCTAATTCAATTATTTTAGGTAGTTCTGTTAATGGAAATAATAGAGTAGGAATTGGAACGAATACTCCTGACGAAAGATTACATGTTGTAGGTTCTATGAAAATAGTGGATGGTAATCAAGGTGAAGGAAAAGTATTAGTTTCAGATAATCATGGAAAAGCAAGTTGGTCAGATATAAATAATTTGAAATTGTATGGTGAAATTTATAAAAATTCAAATACAGTTTTAAATTCTGGAATCATTGCTTTAGGAACTAATGGTGTTAATAATGGAGTATCTCTTAACGGAGATAATATTCAAGTTCAAAAGACTGGTTTGTATAGAATATCTTATTCAATCTCTTTGCGAAAAAATTCAGGAGGCGTTATAAATCCAGAATTTTATTTAGGAATATATGGAGCTGAAATTCCAGGTACAAGGACTTACACATCACTATCAAATGGAGAAACTAGAACTATATCTTTGGTAAAACTTGTTAATTTAACAGCTTATCAAGCAGTTGCTATTTATTCCTCATTAGGAGATTCTAACACAAATTTATTAGCAAACGGGTGTAATTTAATTGTAGAGTTAATTAAGTAGATTGTTTTTTAAAATTGTAATTTTGGGCTTTTAAAATTATAATTCTAAAATTTGAGAACAGCTATTACAAAACATATTTCAAACCCTAAAGATTTTAAGCAACGTCTTTTACATTGGTCTAACCAATTTAGAGAGGTTGCTTTTTTAGATTCTAATGAATACCAACAAAAGTATAGCTCTTTTGATTGCATAGTAGCTGTTGAGGCATTTACTTCGGTGGTGACTGACTATCATAATGCATTTGAGGATTTGCATCAATATCAATCACATAGCAAAGATTGGTTATTTGGCTATTTGTCCTATGATTTAAAGAATGATACAGAAGCATTACAATCCAAAAATTATGATGGTTTAGATTTTCCTGATTTGTATTTTTTTCAACCCAAAAAAATATTTTTTTTGAAAGGAAACACCCTAGAAGTTTGCTATTTGAATATGTGTGATGATGAAGTAGAAGATGATTTTATTGAAATCTCAGATTTTAAAATTTCAAAAGTTGATTTTCAAATTCCGAAAATAGAGCAACGAATTTCTAAGGAAATATATCTTCAAAAAGTAACTAAAATGTTGGAATATATTCATTTTGGTTCTATTTATGAAGCTAACTTTTGTATGGAGTTTTTTGCAAAAGAAGCAAGTATTAATCCTGTTGAAATTTATGAGAAGTTAGACACTATTTCCAAAGCACCTTTTGCTACTTTTTTTAAGAATAATAATCAGTATTTACTTTCCGCTTCTCCTGAGCGTTATTTGAAGAAAGAAAATGAAAAAGTAATTTCCCAACCTATAAAAGGAACAGCAAGAAGAAGTTTTGATATTGAGCAAGATGCTTTTTTGAAAAGCGAATTAGCTAAAAGCGAAAAAGAACGCTCTGAAAATATTATGATAGTTGATTTAGTTCGAAATGATTTGTCTCACACTGCAAAAAAAGGGTCTGTTGTAGTTGAAGAATTGTGTGAAGTATATACTTTTAAGCAAGTTCATCAAATGATTTCTACTATAGTTTCTAAAGTAGAAAACACAGTTTCTCCTATTGAAATTTTAAAAACAACTTTTCCTATGGGAAGTATGACTGGTGCTCCAAAGATTTCGGCTATGAAAATTATAGAAGAGTTAGAAGAAACTAAGAGAGGTTTATATAGTGGAGCAGTAGGTTATTTTACTCCCGCAGGTGATTTTGATTTTAATGTGGTTATAAGAAGTATCTTGTATAATGCTAAAAATCAATATTTATCGTTTTCTGTTGGTAGTGCTATAACCTCTCAATCTGTTCCAGAAAATGAATATGAAGAATGCTTGTTAAAAGCCAAAGCCATGTTTGAGGTTTTGCAAAGCAATTAATTTCTTATTTTTGGCTATGCTAAAAAAAGTCCAACACCATTTAGAAAAAAACTTTCCTTATTTACAAGGCAAACGCTTGCTTCTAGCTGTTAGTGGAGGAATAGATAGTATGGTTTTGTTAGATATTTGTAAAAACTTACATCTTGAAATAGGAATTGCTCATTGTAATTTTCAGTTAAGAGGAAATGAAAGTGATGGTGATGAACTTTTTATTAAAGAAAAAGCCAACCAATTGCAGATTCCTCTCTTTATTCAAAAATTTGACACCAAAAAATTTGCTAATGATACTAAACTTTCCATACAATTAGCAGCTCGAAAATTGCGGTATGATTGGTTTAATAAATTATTAGAGATAGAAAATTATGATTTTCTTTTGACGGCACATCATCTAGACGATCAAGTAGAAACATTTCTTATTAATTTAACAAGAGGAACTGGTTTAGAGGGGTTAACAGGAATTCCAGCTCAAAATGAAACTATCATAAGACCATTGCTGGAAGTTTCTCGTGCAGAAATTGAAAATTATGCGGAGCTAAACCAAATTAAATGGAGAGAAGATGCGAGTAATGCTTCTGATAAATATCTCCGAAATAAAATTAGACATCATGTTGTTCCTGTTTTAAAAGAATTGAATGCTAGTTTTTTAACTAGTTTTCAAGATACACTAGGATATCTGAATGCAGCAAATGCTTTGGTAGAAGATGCTTCAGAGTTGGTTTATGAAAAAGCTGTTGAAATAAAAGATGACACAATACAAATTAATTGCAATACATTATTGGCTTACAAAAATTATAAAAGTTATTTGTACCAATGGCTGAAACAATATGAATTTACTGCTTGGAATGATATTTATGAATTGGTTCATGCACAATCTGGAAAACAAGTTTTTTCAAGTACACATTTGCTTTTAAAAGACAGAGATTACTTGATTTTGTCTCAGAAAACTATTTCAGTAGAAGAAAACACATTTTTTATTGATGAAAATACTAAAAGTCTTAAATTTCCCTTAAATATTACCCTTTGTCAGATAGATGACATTTTAGAACCAACCAAGAATGTTATCTTTGTGGACCAAGAAAAGTTAGTCTTTCCATTGCAAATAAGGAAGAAAAAAGAGGGTGATTACTTTTATCCTTCTGGAATGGAAGGAAAAAAGAAGTTGAGTAAGTATTTTAAAGACGAAAAGTATTCGCTTCTAGATAAAGAAAAACAATGGTTACTAATATCTAATGACGACATCATTTGGGTTGTTGGAAAAAGAGCAGACAAACGATTTTTGGCAAACATAAAAACTAAGAATATATTAAAAATAGAATTAAAATAATGAAGAAATTACTTGTTGCTATCGTATTTCTATTTTCATTTTTTGCACAATCTCAAATTATTGATGTAGTAAAATGGAAAACCAAACTAGTTCAAAAATCCAATACCGAATTTGAATTGATTATGGATGCCCAAATTGAATTTGGTTGGCATTTATATGCATTAAACACACCCGATGGTGGTTCGCAACCTTTAGTTTTTACTTTTAAGAATGCTGGGAAAGACTATAAATTAATGGGTGATACTAAGCAAGGGAAATATCAAAAAGAATATAGCGATGTTTTTGAAGTAGATGAATATTTTTTCACTAATACAGCTCAATTCAAGCAATTGATAAAAGTTACCAATCCAAATCTTAAAGAAATTAAAGTAAGCTTAGAAGGACAAACTTGTATAGATGGAAGATGTGTGCAAGAAGATGATAATTTGACTTTTAAACTTCCTGAGATTCAAGTTGAGGAGAAAACAATGCAAAAAGTAGATGAAAAAAGTACTCCAGAGACTGTTGTTATAAAAGAGAACGCTAAGATTGCAAATGCTGTTGAAATTGATTCTTTAGAAAAAATAGTTGAAACTGTTCTTACAGAAGAAAAAATAGATAGCTTAAATAAGCAAGAAAAAACTAATGTAGTTCAAACAAATAAATCAGGTAAGGATGAAAAGAAAAAAGATTTATGGACTATTTTTATCTTATCTTTCTTAGGAGGTTTAGCAGCATTATTGACACCTTGTGTGTTTCCAATGATTCCTATGACTGTTAGTTTTTTTACAAAACAAAGTAAGAATAGAGCACAAGGAATAAAAAATGCTATTGTTTATGGAATATCAATCATCATTATTTATGTAGGATTAGGTTTAATTATAACAGCCATTTTTGGTATAGATTCTTTAAATGCTTTATCAACAAATGTTTGGTTTAACTTAATATTTTTTGTTATTCTAATCGTTTTTGCTGCTTCATTTTTAGGTGCTTTTGAAATTGTTTTACCAAATTCATTATTGAATAAAATAGACAGACAAGCAGATAGAGGAGGAATAGTTGGTATCTTTTTTATGGCATTAGCCTTAGCTGTTGTTTCTTTTTCATGTACAGGTCCTATTGTAGGTTCTTTATTAGGTGAATCTGCTAGACAAGGTGGAATAGGTCCTATTGTAGGAATGTTTGGTTTTTCTTCAGCTATAGCTTTGCCTTTCATGTTGTTTGCTTTATTTCCTGGTTGGATGAATTCCTTGCCAAAATCTGGAGGATGGTTAAATACAGTAAAAGTGTCTTTAGGATTTTTAGAATTAGCATTTGCTTTTAAGTTTTTATCAAATGCTGATTTAGTGTTACAAATGCATTTGTTAGAAAGAGAAGTTTTTCTTGCAATTTGGATAGCTGTTTTTGGAGCATGGGCATTATATTTATTAGGTAAATTATCATTACCACATGATAGTCCTTCAACGCATATTTCTGTTGGTAGATTGTTCATTGGTTTATTTGTTACAACATTTACCATTTATTTAATTCCTGGATTATGGGGAGCACCTTTAAAAATTCTTAGTGGTTATACACCACCTATGATTTATAGTGAAAGCCCAGATGGAGTTGGATTTAAAAATGAAGTCATTATTGCTGATTTTTCAAAAGAAAAAGAGCATGAAAATGTTCATAAAGGACCACTTGGGTTAATGGCATTTCATGATTATGATGAAGGAATTGCTTATGCTAAAAAAGTAAATAAACCTATTCTATTAGATTTTACTGGACATGCTTGTGCTAATTGTAGGAAAATGGAAGAGAATGTTTGGTCTGATCCTGAGATTTTAAAAATACTTAAGAATGAAATTATCTTGATTTCTTTATATGGTGATGATCAGAGAGAGTTACCAAAAGAAGAAGTATATATTTCAAAAATATCGGGCAATGAAGTAACTACTATTGGAAAAAAATGGAGAGAATTTCAAATTGAACGTTATAATATTAATTCGCAACCTTATTATGTAATTTTAGATAAAGAAGGGAATGATTTAAATAAACCAGTTGGATACACACCAGATATTGAAGAATATAAAACTTGGTTGAAAGAAGGGATAGCTAAATTTAGGAAGTAATTTATACTAATTATTTCCAAAATTATTAAATGTAATTGGAGATTCTGATAGAGAAGAATATTTTGAACAACACTTATATTAAAGATATACATAGTATATACTAACACTTGAATGAATACTTAAGGCTCCTTATTAAATAAATTCGAGTGGATTTAGGACTTTGTCCCTTATGTTTTTATAATAATAGCTCTTGAAAATATAAAGAACTTGAAATAACTTTGCTATTTTAAGTTCTTTATATTTGTCATAAATCTATTTTTTTATGGCTATTAAAAATACACTTATTGTACTTATTATTTTTACTTGTTTACAATCATTTTCTCAAAATTATAACGAAACTATAGACGTTTTTAAGAAGAGAACTGCAAAAGGAGGAGACAATACTTTAAAGGAATTAAATATTAGGCTTAATTCTGCTAAAACTAATGAGGAAAGATTATTAATCCATAGTCTAATATCGGTTACTAGTATATTTGCAAAAAAGTATGAAGAAGTAAAAAAAAACTTAATATTAGGAGAACAATATTTATCTGATGATAAGGATAATATTGAATATGCAGTTTATCTATATGCTCTAGCGAGATATTGTTCGATTATAGAAAAACCTGATTTATCAATACAATATTTTGTTAAAGCATTACCAATTTTTAAAAAAAATAAAAGATGGGATTTTGCTTCAGAAGTAGCTGTTAATATAGCTTTTAGTAAGCCCATTCAGGAAGAAAAATATTATTTAGAAGCTTTAGATATATCAAAAAAGTCTAAAGATACAAGTTATATTATGTATGCGCAAAATGCTTATGCAACGCATATTAATGAAGAATATCAGCGGAATAAAGAAAAATACACTCTAATTCAGGTTCTTAGTAACTATGATAATCTCATGACATATATTAAAGATGATACTAGAATAGATAATAAGTTTAATTTGGCTAGTGCTTACATCAACTATGGATTTGCATTATTTAAATTTTCACCAAGGAATGAAAAAATACATTATTACTTAGACAAAGGGTATGAAGTTGCAAAAAAATATAATTTGCCTTCAATGTTTACAAATTATTATGGAATTAAATCCGATATTCTTTTGAATGAAGGAAAAATAAAAGAGGCAAAAAAACTTTATAGCGATGGTTTGTCATACGCCAAATCTATGGATTTTGGAGCAAAAGAATTGCAACTAGAATTTTATAATAGTTTGAAAAATATTTCAGAAATTGAAAAAGATTGGAAATCGTATTATGAATATGATAATGAATATAAAAAGTTATCTAAAATTGTATTTGACGAGAAAATCGTAAATAACACACAAAATATTTTAGCAATAGAAGAAATTAAAAATAAAAAAGAAGAAATAGCATTATTAAATAAAACTAATAATTTTAAATTAATAATAATTTCTATTTCTATTATTCTTGTTTTACTTCTTTGTTATATCATCTTACTACAAAAAAAGGCAACAATAATTAAAGAGAAAATAGTTCATGAAAGAGAGATTAATAATTTAAAAGAAAAAGAAAAAATAAGAAAAGATTTAATGTCAACTATTTTACAAATAGAAAGGAAAAATCAAGTTTTAAGTGAACTTAAACAAGAATTAAAAAATAAAATTGAAATTACAGATAAAAATATTTATAAAATAATTGAAAAAGGATTTATAATTGATGAAGATTTTGAAAAATTCAGAGCAAATTTTGAATCCATTTATCCTGAGTACTTTAGAAAATTACAATTAAGAGCTGATGGTAAACTAACCCAATTAGATTTAAGATATTTAGCTTTTTTTTTAATGAAAATATCAAATAAAGATATAGCTAAACAAATGAATGTAGATACAAAAAGCATAAGAATGTCAAAATATAGATTAAAACAAAAAATAAAACTTTCTAAAAATGATGATTTAGATTTATTTATTGATAACCTATATAAAATGTAATAATTTTAATATCAATTATTTTTTGTAGACTATTTGTAGACGTTATTTTTTTAAATTGTAGATAGTTTATAGACATTAAAAAAGTATTTTTCATGATAATCAATAATAATTTTGTTGAAAACTAATTAACAAACATTTAAAAAACAAAATCATGAAAAAAAATCTTTTTACATTAGGAGTATTCTTCTTTATTGTTTATTCTTCAGTAGCTCAACAATGGCATAATGGTTCAAATGGAAGTATATATACCTATTCAGCTGTAGGTGTGGGAACAATGGATAATCAATGGCCATTAAGAGTGCATTCCAATACAGCTGCAGTAATTCCAATTACAGGAAATGCTCCAGGTATTATCTTTAATAATAGTTCAACAACAGATCTTTTCACATTAATGTATAGTGCTGCAATAGGATTGGCAACACAAAATTCAAACTACTTTCCTAGTGCAATACCTGGAGATTTTAACATTAGAGGAGGTATAGGTGGAGATGTTTTATTTGGAACATTAGGAAATAGTAATAATTCTATAGAAAGAATGAGAATTAAACAAGACGGTAATATTAATATTAATAATTCTTTAAGTGTTGGTAATTCTATTTCAAGTCCTACTGTAAATGCCTCAATAAAATTAACAACTCCATTAATTAATAGTGCCTCTATTGTTAATACTTCTTCTATAACAAGCCCAACTATTAATAGTACTAATTTAAATATATCTAATGGATTAAAAATTGGGAATAAAGCTATTCCTGTTGGTTATTTGTTATCTGTTGATGGTAAAGCTATCTGTACAGAATTAAAAGTAAAAGCTTCAAATGCTTGGCCAGATTATGTTTTTGAAGATACTTACGCTTTACGTTCTATTAATGAGTTAGAAATTTTTGTTAAAGAAAATAATCATTTACCTAATATTCCTTCTGCAAAAGAGATTGAAGAAGATGGAATAGAAGTTGGAGATATGAGCTCAAGGTTGTTAGAAAAAATTGAAGAGTTAACATTATATATGATTGCTATTAATAAGGAAAACATAGTATTGAGAAAAGAATTAGATGCTTTAAAGGAAAAGTACAATCAATAATATAAAAAGTGATACAATGAGTAATTTTTTTAATTTACATTTAAACCTCAATATGAAGTTTAAATATTTATCGTTGTGCCTATTTTTGATTATCTTTTCGAATAATACAGCACAGAATTGTCCTCCACAAAGTGTAGTAGCAACTAAAATTGTTTCTTCAGGTGAAAATTTAACATATCAAGCTTCACAAACAGTAAATGTTGCTCAAGGCACTAATACTTTTACTATTTTAAATGGTGGAAAAGCCACTTTTAAAGCAGGTACAGAAATTACTTTTTATGATGGTTTTGATGCTTTCCAAGGAAGCGAATTAAATACTTCATTAGAAATTTGTTCTATTGTGAATCCTTTAATTCCAAATGATCCATTATTTGGTTTGCAATGGGGGCATAGAAATCTAGGGAACGTACCAGCATATAATAACCAAGGAGTAACAGGTATTGTAGGAATGGACTCTAAGGTTTTAGAAGCTTGGACAATAACCCAAGGTAGTAATAACATTATTGTTGCTGTGGTTGATTCTGGTTTGGATCTCTTGCATCCTGATATTGATATTAATAGAATTTATGAACCTTACAATGTAATAAATGACAGTAATGATATTGCAGATATTTATGGTCATGGTACAGCTGTTACTGGAATAATTGGTGCTAAATCAAATAATGGTATAGGTATAGCTGGAATAGATCAAAATTGTAGGATTATGCCAATTAAAATTTCTGATGATTCAATTTTACAAGTGAATTTAGCTAAAGGAATTAACAAAGCTGTTGAAAAAGGGGCTAGAATTATTAATTTAAGTTTAGGTAGTGAATTGCCAAGTAGTCCTGAAGTTCAAAATGCAATAGCTAATGCAATAAATAATAATGTTATAATTATTGCTGCATCTGGAAATAAAGATACTACTGTGGTAGATTATCCGTCAAGATATAAAGAAGTAATATCTGTAGGCTCTGCTAACCCTAGCGGTCTAAGAAAAGTTAAAGTTTCTAGAAATCAACCAGGAAATCATGATAAAGACTATAGAACAGTAGTTGGTATATCTTTGGATTTTGATAAATATGGATGGGGAAGTAATTCGGGAGGAAATTTAGATATTTTGGCTCCTGGATGTTTAATCCCAACTACCGATGTTACAGGTCAAGATAAAGGATTGTCAAGATTTATAGGACTACTATCAAATAATGTAGAACAAATCCCATTATATAATTCAGTGGATAATGGTAATTACGTAAAAGATATCTTAGGAACATCTTTTGCTTCACCATTTGCTACAGGAGTAGCATCATTAATGCTTGCAGTAAATCCTAACTTGAAACCTTATGATGTAGATTATATATTAAAACAATCAGCAACAGATACTAAGGATGGCTATAAATTGATAAATGCTTATGAAGCAGTAAAAGAAGCTCAAAATTATATTTCTAATCTAGCTATTGTAGATTGGGCAGTATGGATTGAAGCACCTCAATTTGTGATGAGTAATTTGCCTCCAGAGATAAATATTGTAGTGAAAAATAATGGAACTACAGTATTACCTGCAACAAACTTAACCTATGAAATTAAAAGAATTGATAATAGTATAAATTCTAGTAATTCAATACAAGTAGGTAGTTTAGACATTAATGAGCAAAGGTCTTTTAAAATTACATTACCATCAATTCAAAATACTAATGCAAATTGTTCTTATAATTTAATTGATTCCATAAAAGTTAAATTAAATAATACAATTAAAATTAACGAATATAGCTTATTAAATAATACTTTTAGTGCAGTAAGTAGCTATCTGCCTGATTTAGAAGTAAATAACCTAGTAGTAAATAACACAAATGGAGTGAAAACTATAAGTTATGCGATTAAAAATATTGGTAATTCTAGAGTCACTTCTCCTAGTCTTCCTTTTTCTACAAGGATATCTGGAATATATAAATCTGATGATAATGTGTTAGATTCTTCAGATGAGTTTGTTGAGAACGATAATATATTTTATAGTTTATGTAAAGATGCTTCAACAAGTACATTTTTCCATAACATTTCACAAGTAAATAAACCCTATATTATAATTAAAGCAGATCCTTTTAATGAGATTCTTGAATCAAATGAAAACAACAATATTGTAGTAGTTCCAATAAATACAACAATCTCTAATGATGGTCCAATAGACTTACCCATTGATCCAATTCCAATTGATCCAATCTCAATAGAAATAATGCGTAATTCAAATAGTAATAAGGAGAATGAAGTTGCTTCTTTTGAAATTTTTCCTAACCCTGCTAAAGATTATTTTTCTATTTCATATGATTCTAATACATATAAGAAAGTTAAAGTTATGGATGTGTTAGGAAACATAAAATTTGAAAAAGAATTAGATAATACAAATCAAATAAATATTGAGAGTAGTTCTTTTAGTAGCGGTGTTTATTTGATACAACTTATCGATATTAATAATAGTATAAGTATCAAAAAACTCATTAAACATTAAAGAGAAATTCAAATTGAACGTTAAAATATTAATTCTCCACCTTATTATATTTTAATGAGACATGACGAAGAAAATCTGAATACAACTAGTTGGATACATACCAAATATTGAAAATTCAAAAGATAAATTTTAAAATCCCAATCAAAAGATTGGGATTTCTTTTTAATCAGTATCTTCTAAAGTGAAAATCTCTTCTACGGGTTTTTCAAAATAGCGTGACAGTTTTAATGCAAGAACGGTTGAAGGAACATATTTTCCTTTTTCCATAGCATTAATGGTTTGTCGGCTTACTTCAATTTTTTTGGATAGTTCTTCTTGAGAAATATTCTTGATAGCTCGTAAAACTCTTAAATTATTCGTCATCTTTACTGGCCTTATTAAGTTTATAAATCATATAGTGAAAACGAATACTAAAGAATAATAGTAAAGTAAATGTATTGTAAAAAAGAACATTTAAAAATGTAATTCCATATATAAAAGTGGTGAAAAATAGAATTAATCCATAATTAACATAAGTAGACCAAACCAAACTTTCATAACGGATTTTTGAAATATATTCATCTTCGTTTTTTAGTTTTGAAAAACAAATTAATAATCCACCAATTATTAAAGTATAGCTTAAAATTTCGTCAACAATACTATTTTCTATTATTTGAAAAAAGCGATTATTGCTTTCTTGAAATAGTTCATCAGTATAGATGGCAAATACTTTTGTTTTAAAATACTCATCAATATTCCAATCGTTTATAGTTATTAAAATTGTAAACATAAAACTTGGAACAAATAAAATCCAACCTATTTTTTTTAATTGGTTTGGAAATAAAAAAGGTGTTTTCATAATGCATCCATTAAAATTATTTTCAAATGTAAAGTTTATTTTACATTATGACAAATAAAATTAACAAAAAGATTAATTTGTTTTACTTTCATTCCACTATTTTCTCAATATAATCAGAATTTAAAAGATATAAAGCACCCATATATTGCAGTTTAAAAGTAACTACATCGCCTACTTTGTATTTCTTTTTGGAATTGCTAATATCAATAACTGTCATGTCTGAGCTAGAATCGATTATGAGAATACTTTCATCATCCGGATTTAAGTATTGGGGTTGCATATCCAATAAGCCAAAATCTAAAATAGCTCGTAATGAAGTATCACTTAAATCTACATCTTCATTTATTTCATAAATATTTCCTGCCACATTTTCGCCCAATTCACCAATAGGATTACTAAATTTCTCAGTAATTTCTATAATTTCTGCATACAATTTAAAAACATCATTATGTAAACCTACAATAGTATCATTGGTAAATAAATCTTTCCCAAAAAATAAAGCTTCTCCTATTCTAAAATGATTCACAGCCATAGGACGTGCATTTTTAAGCATTAAAGGAACAGCTACAGAAGTTCCTCCTGAAACCCAAGGTATTTTTACATTAAATTTAGCTTCAATAAGTTGTTTGTATAAACTTAATTGGATTAATTTATCTTGTGTAGGCATTACACCACTCAAACAATTTAAATTAGTTCCAATGCCAGTAATTTCAATATGAGGCAAACTAAAGACTTGCTCGTAAAAGCTTAACAATTCTTCTCCTAAAACACCTTCACGCAAATCGCCCATTTCTATCATAATGATAATTCCATGTACTTTATTTTGTCGTTTGGCTTCTTCAGAAAGCATTTGAATGGTGTAAATTTCAGTATTAAAACTTACATCAGCATATTTAACTATTTCTTCAATATTTCGTTTAGAAGGTGGTTTAATATAAACGGTTTGAATAGTTGGATTTAGTTTTTTAATTTTTTTTAGATTACTAATTCTAGAATCATGCATTTCGGTAACACCAAGTGCAATAATTTCTTTTAAATAAATAGTATTTCCACAAAGCAATTTGGTAACAACACCCCATTCTATATTTCGTTCTTTAAACAAAGTATTTAAGAACTTATAGTTCTCTTGTAATTTTTGACGGTATAATTTTATAAATGCCATTATTCTGTTATTTTTCTAGGAATTGTCTTAGATATACGTGTTAATAATTCATAGTTTAATTGGTTACTATAATCACTAAAAGAAGCTACAGAAATTGATAAATTTTTTTGTGTTCCAATGAGTGTTACTACATCACCTTTTTTTACATGTTCAATATCAGAAACATCAATAGTTAACATATTCATATTTACGGTTCCAATGACTATACAGCGTTGTCCATTTACTAAAACACGACCCTGATTGCTTAAAGAACGGCTATAACCATGAGAATACCCTAATGGAACTGTTGCAATTTTCATGTGATCTTTTGCCATGAAGCTAGTTCCATAACCAATAAATTCTCCCGATTTCACACGTTTTACACTCATGACTTCGCTTTTCCAAGAGATTACACGTTGTAAAGGGTCATTTTTTGTTTTTTTTGCATTTAGGTAAGTTACAAAAACTTCTGGACTAGGCCATAATCCATATTGCAAAATTCCTATACGAACTAAATCCATTCGAGTTTCTGGATACATCATTGAAGCTGCAGAACATGCCGAATGTTTTAATTCGGGTTGAATTCCATGAGATTTCATGATAGTTTCTGCCTTATTAAAGAGTTCAATTTGTTTAGATACTCTATAATAATTTGAAATGCTTTCAGCACCTGCATAATGAGTGCAAAGTCCTTTAAAATGAATGTTTTCTTTTTCTTTGATGAGGTATTGAGCTACTTTAGAGATGGTTTTTATTTCAAAACCAGTTCTATTCATGCCTGTTTCTATCTCAAGATGAATAATTGCTTTTTGTTGTAATTTTTTAGCCATTTTTGTCGCTTTTGCTAATCGATAACGTTCAAAAACAAAAAATTCGATATTGTTTTTAATTACCCATTGGATATCATCATCTGCTACAAATCCCATAATCATAATGGTTACACTGTTTTTTAAAGTGTCGTAGACAATTTTCGCTTCTTCCACATCAAAAACAGAAAAGTGAGTTATTCCATTATGGTAAGCCATTTTAACAAATTCGACTAAACCATGACCGTAAGCGTTTCCTTTTACAACAGAAGAAAGTATTACTTTTTTTCCATAGGTTTTCTTTAAAAATTCAATATTCTTTTTATGAGCACTTTGATTAATTTCAATAACTGAGTTTTTATGCATTTAAAATTTCTTTAGCAATTTGGTAAAATAAAGTGATTCCTGTATCTATAATCTCATCAGGAAAATCATAATCAGGATTATGCAAAGCAGAAGTTTTCTCTCCAGAACCTAAGCCTAACATAGCACCTTTATATTTTTGGGTAAACAAACCAAAATCTTCTCCAAAAGTAAAAGGAAGCTCTTTTTCTAGAATATTTAAATTGTTAGAAGTAGCTGCTTTTCTAATGTAATTGACTGCTTCAATATTATTTTCATTTGCTTGAAAACTTTGGGTCCAACCCATTTTGATTTTCAAATTGAATTTAGAAGCAATTTCTTTTCCATTTTCTTCCAAATTTGACTCAATGATTCTCATTTGTACATTACTATTGCTTCTTATGGTAAAATGTGCTTCTCCATAACCTGCAGAAACTCCATAGGCTTTTTCACCCATATTAATATGTATAGGAGTAATAAGACAATAGGTTTCTGAAGTTATATCATTATTTATTTTGGAGTTGAATAATGTAATAATTTCGGCTATAGCCAAAGCTGGATTTATACCGTTTTCAGGTTCGCCTGCATGAGAAGTTTTTCCTTCTAATTGAATAATCATACTATTAACTGCACAGGTAAAGGTATTTTCTTTAACGATGATTTGATGTTTTGGATAACTAGGAAGATTATGTAATGCAAAAGCAAAATCTGGATTAATTTCTTTAAATTTAAAATCATTTAAAACTCTTTTGGCTCCATTTCCGTCTTCTTCTGAAGGTTGAAACAAAAGAAAGACAGTTCCTTTTTCTAAAGGATTTTGATCTATTTTTTTGGCTAAACCACAAAGTATTGCCATGTGACCGTCGTGTCCGCATTTATGAGAAACACCATCAAATTTTGATTTATAATCAAATGAATTAGTTTCTTGAATGGCTAATGCATCTAATTCACATCTAAATAAAATTGACTTTCCAGTTTCTTTTCCTTTATAAATGGCTAAAACACCTTGACCACCAATATTTTTAATCACTTGATTAGGTTTATATTTGGAAAGAAAATCTAAAATACGTTGAGCTGTCTTAGATTCGTTACCAGAAACTTCAGGATTCTGATGTAAAAATTTTCGTAACTGAATTAGTTCTTCCAAAACGTATTATTTCGTTAAACGCATTTCCAAATATTTGTTGGTAAAGCCTAATTTTTCATATAGTATTTTTGCTGGATTATCAGGCTCAACATGTAAAGCAATGTCGCCTTTTACTGTTTCAATTGCTTTTAGCATGAGTTTTTTACCAAATCCTTTTCCTCTTTGACTATTGTCAACAGCAATGTAAACTAAAATATTTTCAGGAATAAAACCTCCCATTCCTGTATTGTTTAATATCACCACACCTACAATTTTTTCATTGTCTAAGCCTACAATTATAGTTCCTCCTTTATTAGGATTCATCGCATAATCAATACATTTTAGGATGTCTTCTGTTTTGTCACCATATTGTTCTAAGTGAGTAAATAAGAAGTTAGCAATTATTTGGTGAGAATATGTTTTGTCTTCTCCAGTTTGTGGAGTTATGATTTTAAATTCCATTGTTTCTTTTTTTATAGTGATAATTGGATAATATAATGAATGTTATTAAAGATACACTAATTCCAAAAATATTAGCGTCTAAATGTTCTGGTAATGAATAATTTAACGGTAATTTATTATTTGATAATATTAATCCTATAGTTGTTGAACCTCCTAAGAGCATACTCCAAAAAGCGGCAATAGGATTGCTTTTTTTCCAAAATAAAGCTCCTAAAACAGGCACAAATAGTCCTGAAACCATAAAAGCGTAGGAGTAGAGCATTAGTTCCAATACATTTTGCATTTGGGAAGCCAAAAGAATAGCAAAAACTCCAACTGAAAGAGTAACGATTTGAGAAATCTGTAACATTTTCTTTTCGGAAAATTCTTTTTTTGAGAACTTCGAAATAATATCGGTTACAATATTTCCTGAAGCAGCCATCAAACAACTATCAGCTGTGGAAAGGATTGCAGAAAAATAGGAAGACAACATTAATCCCATTAAACCAATGGGTAGAATAGTACTTAATAAAATAGGTAATCCCATTTCGCTGTCCATTGAAGCTGCATCAGTAATGCCATCAAACATGCCTTGTGTAGCAGCTACTTTGGCTAACATTCCTAAGATTACGCCCATAAAAGCCATTATTGGCCATTCGAATAAACCTGCAATAAACCAAGCTTTTTTAGCTTCTTTTTCATCTTTACAAGCATATATACGTTGGTACAAAGTCATTCCAATAAACCAAATAGGAATAATGGTTACTGACCAATTTAGAAGTTGATGCCAAGAAACATTCGTTAACGATAAATATTCTGGAGCTAAAGTAGCTTTAATAACCTCATAACCACCAACCGCATTGTAAGCAATAGGAATTCCTATAAGAACTAATCCAGCAATTAAAATAATCCATTGTATAGTATCTGTATAAATTACTGCTTTTAAACCACCTATTGCTGTGTAAACTACAGCTATAACACCCATAATAATTAACGCCCATTGCAAATCTAAACCTTCAATGGTTGCCGAGGCTAATTTGGCTCCAGCCAAAACTTGTGAACTCGTAAAACCTATATATCCAATGGCAGATATTATTCCAGCAAGTAAGGCTACTCGTGCACTATAAAAATGATTGAAAATTTGCGGGAAAGTGAAGAATTTATGTTGGTGTCCTAATTTACTTACTTTAGGTATTAGAAAAACAGCACTTAACCAAGCACCAATTAAACCAGTAAAAAGCATCCAAGAACCAGAAAGTCCCATGGTGAAGCCCAATCCACCTAAACCAATGGAAAAACCACCACCTACATCAGTCGCAACAACTGATAAACCAATGTGCCAACTACTCATATTTCGTCCGCTAACGTAAAAATCTTCTGAAGAGGTGTTTTTTTTGTAAAAATAATAGCCTACACCTAGCATGGCTAGCATGTAAACCACAAAGATTAAATAATCTATCGTGTGCATTATATTCTTTTTTCAAATTATGTACTACCTGTAATGGAATTTTTCCAAAGGCTTGATGTAGCGAACTACAAATCGAATGATTAAAATGAAAGATTACTTATTAAGAATCTTAATAGATGTTTATTATGCTAATAAACAAAATCACGAAATGCAAAGATAAGAAAAAGGATTTAAAATGCCTAATTTGGGGTTTTCGGTTGTGTGTTGTGAGTTGTAGGTTTTGAGTTATAAGTTGTGTGGTTATCTCTGTTTTTAGGTTTTTGGGATTTGCCAAAATTATTCTTATAAATGGAGTGTAGTTAATTAATGAGCAATGATAGACTATAATCTATTTTTGAGCAAACTTTATATTTTTTATAATCAAGATTAACAACCAGTGTAACAAAGTTGCGGATGTTAAACTATATCTTTATATTTGTATTATAAGTTGTGAACAAGTGATTTAATGGGGGATTGAAACAAATTTAGTGTATTGAAATTCACATTATCTTTGTAATGTTAGACCCTTCTTGTGGATGTGGTGGTTTGTTGATTGGTTTATTGCAAATCCTCCTTCTTAGTGCTTGGAAATTCCTTTATTAATGATGTGCTTTTGTCTTATTATTTAATTAAGGTAAAATAAAAAATAATATTGTGATTTCAAAGATTATTTTAACCATTGAACGATTAAATAATTTCAAATTAAATATCATATAAAAATCTTATTAAATTTGTTGTAATAAATCGAGTAGAAAAGGGTTATAATTTTTTGTTAAAACATTGCGAACAAGTGATAAAACAAGAACAATTCGAATAAATAGATTTGTAGTTGTTGTTAAAAACTTGCTGTAATTGTGAATAAGTTTGACTTTCATTAACCAAATTAAATCCCAAACTTTGTATTATATAAAAAAGGCTAAAATGCATTTAGCAAAATAGCCTTGTTTTTTTGATGGTAACATTTATTTTTAGCAAGTCGGATAAAATAAATGATGTTCTTAATTTTATTGTGTTGTTATAGATAGCTGGTACCTTTCTATACAACTTAACTAATAATTACTTAAAACCGTAACTGAATTAATACAATGATACATTCTCAGAGTAATAACGATGATACAATAGAGTATATCTTCAGAAGATATATTACTATTAAAGGTAAAAGGTATTATAGAGCAAACGGTGGTTGCTTTAAAATACCAATAAAAAAGAAATAACAGAGTTATTTCAGATACCTAATTTTCAGTTTGTCTTAGATTAATTTTTAATCTGTTGATTTAAGAACCTTAACACCCATCCGACTACGGGTGTTTTTTTTATATATTTTTGTTATTTAATTATTATTTCTGTCACAAATATATGTTGTATTTTGATACTATAAAAATTATTTTTAAAAATAATTTTGTATTTAATTTAAATTATTTTTTTTTCGGTTAGGAATTATAAAATTTTATTTTGAAAATGACAACTATTGAAATCCTTCTTTCAGCACCAATTATTATCTTAGTTTTTATTCTCCTTTTAAAGATGAAAGATACTGCCAAATATTCTAACTATAATGATTCATGTAATTAATACTTAATTGAACATTAATAAATAATTAGATATCAAAAACTTTTCTATATTTGTACTTATATAGGCTAATTTTTAAAAGTATAAGCCATGTAAGATTTTGATTAAGTTTGTTCCTAAGTTGTTACTGTCGGTTTATAAATAATTACCCGTAGTGCATTTAGGCAATATTGATTTTTAAATTATTAATATTTCTATATTACCCTTTTGTTTATAGTCTGGATTATAGTTAGGGTTGTTATTTTAGTTAGTATTTTATTGCAATAAGTTCAGGAACTAATTTAGTAGTCTCTGATAAATTTCGAATGATTGTATCTATCTCTTTAAGTATTTCAGAATATGTCATAATTGTAAATTCACCAGAGCTATATTTTTTTTTATAAAATTCACTTCCTAGTCCTATTTGGCTAATAGTGTAACGTTTGTCTACTTTATCGTTTTTAGTCAATTCTAATAGGGAAGAAATGGAAATACTTTTTTCTTTTGAAGATAATTCTATTTGTAAATTGATTCCTGAGCCCCAAGTTACTTTTCTTACTTTATTTTTTAAGGTGTCACTTTCTTCTATAAGTAAAAGAAATTTATAATTTAAAATTATGTTTTTATTTTTATTATTCTCTAAAAATAATTTACCATTAACGTTATTTATTAAATGGTCTGAGACTAAAAAAACTTTATTCTTGTTTTCAAAATCTTCTATGTTTTTTAATTCTCCAGTAGTTGGGATTGTGTTTATTATATCTAAAGCAAGTTTAGCATCTATAATTTCAAAATTTTCATCACTTATGTTTAGATTTAAAAAGTAATTTTTGCATAAATCAGATAAATTATGGATCTTTTTTTCTGTAGCTGCTGTTTTAATTGTATTTTCTAAATCGATGAGTAAAGATTCCATTTCAGAATGCATATTATTAATGTCAACTCTTATAAGTTCATTTTCTTTACTAAACGCATCCAATTCTTTTATTCTTTCCTGAATATCTTCATTTAATTGTTTATTTTCTCTTTTTAGTTGCTCGTTAATTTTTTTCAATTCTTCACAAGATTGAGAATAACTAGATATAGAAACAAAAAGTAGGATTATGTAATAGAATTTCATGTTTCAAAGATTTTTTTATGGATTATTCTCAAAGATATTTTGAAAATGTAAGAGTTACAATGTTTTTTTATAATAGAATTCTTTTTTTAATATATTTGTACTTATATAAGCCAATTTTTAAAAGTACAAGCCATGTTAGTAAAAGTATTCGGAAGTGCCGTTTTCGGTGTGGAAGCGACGACCATTACCGTTGAGGTAAATATTGATAAAGGAATAGGCTACCACTTGGTAGGATTACCTGATTCCGCGATTAAAGAAAGCAGTTATCGTATTGCTGCAGCACTCAAAAACAACAATTATTCGTTACCGGGAAAGAAAATTACGATAAATATGGCTCCAGCCGATTTGCGTAAGGAAGGTTCTGCCTATGATTTAACGCTGGCTGTAGGTATTCTTGCTGCCTCTGCTCAAATTAAAACCGACAAGATAACCGATTATATTATTATGGGTGAACTATCACTTGATGGTGGTTTGCAACCTATAAAAGGAGCTTTGTCAATTGCCATAAAAGCAAAAGAAGAAGGTTTTAAAGGGGTTATTTTACCCATTCAAAATGTAAAAGAAGCTGCTGTTGTTGATGGACTAGATGTTTATGGCGTTGAAAACGTATTGCAAGTCATTGATTTTTTTGATGGGAAAGAAGGTTTAGAGCCAACTATAATTGATTGTCAGGAAGAATTTAATAAAAACTTAGAGTTCCCAGAATTTGATTTTTCCGATGTAAAAGGGCAGGAGAGTATTAAACGTTGTATGGAAATTGCAGCAGCTGGTGGTCATAATATAATTTTAATTGGTCCACCAGGTTCAGGAAAAACGATGTTGGCAAAACGATTACCTAGTATTTTGCCACCTATGACGATGCAAGAAGCTTTGGAAACGACAAAAATACATTCAGTAGCTGGGAAAGTAAAAGAAACGGGATTATTAACACAAAGGCCATTTCGTTCTCCCCATCACTCTGCTAGTTCGGTTTCACTAGTTGGAGGAGGAAGTTATCCACAACCTGGTGAAATTTCATTAGCCCATAATGGTGTTTTGTTTTTAGATGAATTACCTGAATTTAAACGTGAAGTTTTAGAAGTAATGCGTCAGCCTTTAGAAGATAGAGAAGTAACGATTTCACGAGCTAAATTTACAATTACTTATCCTTCTTCTTTTATGCTTGTAGCAAGTATGAATCCTAGTCCAGGCGGTTATTTTAACGATCCAAATGCACCTGTTTCAAGTTCGCCTATGGAAATGCAACGTTATTTAAGTAAAATTTCTGGACCATTATTGGATCGAATTGATATTCACATTGAAGTAACACCAGTTCCGTTTGAAAAATTATCGGATACACGAAAAGCGGAGAGTAGTGCTGAAATAAGAAAAAGAGTTAACCAAGCAAGGCAAATTCAATCAAATCGTTTTGAAAATTTTAAAAATATACATTATAACGCACAATTAAGTAGTAAACTAATTAGAGAGTATTGCGTACTTGATGATAATTCGTTGCAATTATTGAAAACAGCTATGGAGCGTTTAAATTTGTCCGCTAGAGCGTATGATAGAATTTTAAAAGTATCTAGAACAATAGCCGATTTAGAAGCAGCTCATGATATTCAATCCCATCATATTGCAGAAGCGATTCAGTATAGAAGTTTGGATCGCGAGGGTTGGTTGGGTTAATATTAATAAAACCCAATTTGTTTTTTGTATTATAAAGTGTTTTATGCGGTTTGACGATGATGTCTTCTGTGATAAAAATCCATTACTGTGATATTTACATCTTTTAGCTCAGGAGTTAGAATACTTTTTATGCCTTTGTAGTTGTTGGTTAATTCTAAACCGCAGCATTTGCATTGATATTCTCTAATATGTTCTGTTATGTTCTTAGTTGTCACTAACTTATGACCAAACATTCTACATATTAATTTTTTAGTGAAGAAATTGCTTTTTAGTAGTATATTCATAATCAGCATTTTAGTTTGTTTTGCTAATGTACTAAAAAAATCGATAAAAGCAATATAAATCCGTTATAATGTAAAATGTTTTTTTAATATTTTTTAATTTTATGTTAAAATAATATTTTTGAAGTGTTATTATATCACGTAACTGGGGCTTTTGCATGATAATAGAAAAAATATTTTTTATTAGTTTTTTTATTTTTTACAGCTATTTTTTTTAAAATTTTTAGATGAATTAGAAGAAAAAATCAAATTTGTTACTTTTATTTTTGATATTTAGACCAATATGGAGTTCCGTAACTGCAAAAAATTTCTTCACCTTGTTTTATTTTTTTAGTTGCTATGATGCAAATTTTTTTATTTTCGTCTAAAGAAATAATGGCATTGTTCTTAAAGTTGGAAGAAGTAATTCCTTTTGCATCATTAGCATATTTAGCAAAGCATTCGGTATGCATACTATCTAGAATGCCTCCTTCAATTCGGTTTATGAAATATTGATCTTGATTAGCGGCTTTTCGTTTTTCAACTTCTGAGGGTGAGAGTATTTCTCCTTCAAAATAGGATATAATTTCCTCTTCATAAATGGTAATAGCTGTGAATAGACCTTTTCCTGCATTAGGTAATTGAGAGGTTTGTATGTATAAGTAATCAGATTCTGATGCTTCTATATTGTTTGTAGTATTTGACATTCGTAGTTTTGATTTGACAGTTTGTTTTATTTCACTTTTTAGACTATTTCTTATTTCGTTGAATTATTAAAATAATTGTATATTCCAATTGCTGATACAATTGTCCAACAAGCTTCAAGTATAATGAATGGCAAATAGTTTAATAATGTAGAAGCCAAACAAGCTAAGCCAGCTCCTATAAAATTCATAAGCAGATAGACAATACTTTCTTTTTTTAATATGTTTCTAAGATTAAGAAAGTAGGCAATTAATAAAATAGTTACACCAATAAATCCAATCCAATCGGTTTGTGTCATTTTTTTTAGTATTATAGAATAAACTAATAATGTTTATTTAATCAAGTTATAAAATGGTAATTTTTTCATTAGTATTATTAAAATTACAAATCTAAGTTGTAATATTTTAGAAATCTTTAGAAAAAATATTTTTAATTCCAATTAAATATTTATAAAGTTTAGTTATTCTAAATATTTTGAGATAATAAAAAGCGACTTTGATTAAAACCGAAATCGCTTTTTGCATTGATAGGTAAATAGGGATTAATTTTCAATAGGTTTGTTTGTGCTTATTGCTATTCGGTTCCAAGCATTTATTGTTATGATAGCCATTATTATTTGTGAAAGATAATTTTGGTCGAAAACGGTAAGCGCTTTTTCATAGGTTTCTGTTGTGAGCCCTTTTTTATGAATTAAGGTGATTTCTTCTGTTATTTCTAAAAGGGTTCTTTCTTCTTTAGTAAATAAGTTGGTTTCTCTCCATGCATTTAGTAAGAAAATACGTTGTGGAGTTTCTCCATTTTCTATAGCTTCTTTTGTATGCATGTCGATACAAAATGCGCAGCCATTTATTTGAGAGGCTCTTATTTTAATAAGCTCTTTATGCGTTTTTTTTAAATCGCTTTGTTGCAAATACTTTTCTAGAGCAAACATTGCTTTATATGAGTTTGGCTCTACAAGGTCTAGTTGAATTCTGCTTTCCATTTTACTATTGTTTTAAATTAATAGTACAAAGGTCGGTTGTAAAAAAACTAAAATACTTAAGCTAGTTTAAGAACGTCTTTTATTTCTAATTTCACTTAAATATTCTGGAGTAAAACCTAAAAATGAAGCAATTAAATATTGTGGAACACGTTGTACAAATTCAGGGTGATTTTCACAAAGATGATCGTAGAATTCTTCTTTCGTAAAGTCATAAAGATATTTGATTCTCATTTGAGATGCTGCATAAGCACGTTGATAAATAAATCTAAAATAACGTTCTATTTTTGGAAATTCTGTTAGTAGTTTTTCTTGAGAATGTTTGTCAATAACTAAAATTTCAGAATCTTCAACAGCTTGAATATAAAAAGCTGTAGGTGTTTCACGTTCGTATGAAATAGTATCAGTCATCCACCAATTTTCAATAGCAAATTCAGTAGTTTGTTCTATGCCTTTGTTATTTATAAAAAACATTCTTAAGCAACCATTTAGTACAAAGAAATTAGTTTTGCAAATTTGTCCTTCTTTAAGCAAGTTTTCTTTCTTTCGAACTTTAACTATTTTAAAAAATGGTAAAATTGAAGCAAATTCTATTTCATTTATTTTAATAAAATTTTCTAAATGGTTATAAAATGCTTGTGACATCGTTTTTTTTAAATGTTTTTATTATAGTTAAATTATAAAAAGATATTGATTATCATTTATAATTTAACTATTCACAAAATTGACCGCTTTTCAATAATTATTTTATACAAAGCGTTAGACTTAGTTGTTTTTTTTCATTTCAAGTTCTTTGATTCTATTCTTATGGTAATCATTACCACTTAATTCAAAAGCTTTGGTTATATATTTAATTGCATTGGAAAAGTCTCCTTGTGCTTCATAATAATCGGTCATTGAATCATAGGCATTGGCACTTTTTGGGTAATATTCAATAGCACTTTCAAAATATATTTTAGCCTTTTCAGGTTGTTGCATATCCATATTCATATAACCTGACATATTCAAAAGATCTTCTGGATAAGGAGGTTGTGCATATCCAAAATGATTTTTGAGTTTCTTTTCTCTGTGTTTTATTATACTGTAAAGTTCTTCTTTTGAGGTGTCAAACGAGTTAATTTTGTGAGTATTTTCCATTTGATACCATTTGAAGGTTGAGATTAATCCATCCATAATAGAAGGAAAAGGAATAGTACCATGTATATCTTGAGGATAAAATTTCCATTCAAAAGCCAATTCGTTTTCTTTACTATGCTCTATCATATTTGAAAAAGAAATGTTTGACCTTGCAAATAATGTATAATCTGACGTGTCTTGCATTACATTTTCAATAGTTATCTGTTGGTTTTGCATATGTAATTGGCCGTTTAAAGACATAAACAAGGATTTTCCTTTATAATTCTGATTTGAGAGTTTTTCTCTTTCATCAATTATTAATTTTTGGTTGTCCCAATCAAGACTTGGGTCGATGGCTAAATAGTTTGAAAATAATTCGGGATGATTAATTAGTGTGTAAATAGTAAATAAACCTCCGTAGGAATGACCAATTAGAGTTCTATAATTGGTTACAGGATATTTCTTTTCTATGAAAGGAATTAGTTCAGTTTTAATAAATTCACTAAAATTAGATGCTTCTCCGTTTTCTTCATTAAAAGGCATTCCATATTTGTCTTTTATTTTTGAAGTGGTTAAATCTCGTGTTCTATTTGTAGAATTAGAAATACCTACAAGTATCATTTCTGGTGTAAATCCACCACTATAATAATCTTGCACATTAGTAACAGTAGGAAGTAATATTTCTCCATCTAAAATAAAGACTACAGGATATTTTAAATTTTTATCAGGATTAAAATTATTAGGCAATTGAATATAAATTTTTCTAAATTCTTTTAAAGTTTGAGAATAAAGACTATCTGCGACACCTATTTTTTGTAAAAATTTTTGATTTTTTTGGGCATTTCCAAACTGTTGAAAGAAAATAACGAATCCAATTGTTAGTATTATTCTTAATCTGTTTTTCATTTTATTATTTTTAATCATTCTTATTCTGTGTGATATAATTAATACTAATAACGGTTTTGATTATGAATAATTGTGAGGTTTGGCATGAACTTTCTATATGAATTATTTTAATTCTAATGTTTTCGCAGTAGATTGTTGTATTAATTCTTTTTCTTCTGTTCTAAATAATACCTGAAAAAACGGCTAAACTATTTTTATTTCCAAGAGTTAATTGATAAACATTATTATTTTTTTCCTTTTTAGGTATTACCTAATAAAAAATTGTTTTGAAAAATCCCTTTTGATAATCATTTTTTTCATTAAGATTATAAACAAAACACTTCAATAGCATGGTATTTAAACAAATTTTAATATTCAGAATTTCGTTTTTTTTAGCCTAATTTATATTTCGAATTGTAATTTTTAATTTTTGGTGAAATGTTTGATAACGTTCTGGTATTACATCGGGTTTGCCAAATCTTCCCAAATACAAAACCAACTTTCTATTAAGCCTATTACATACATCCGTTGTATTAGCTATTAGCAGTAGGTTTTATTATCAGTACACTATGCTTGTTCAAGCACTTTTTCGATAATGTTTAATCGTCTAATGTATTCGTCTTTATATTCCCAATTGTTATGAAGTCTTGCCCAAATCCTTTGTCTATTAATCGCAACCTGAACATAATATTTATAATCTACTTCAATAGTACCCTCGTCTACTAATTGTCCAAGAGCTGTTGCTATTATCGAAGTATCAAGGGCATAAATATATTGTTTGTCATCAAAATTATTGTCAATTATTTTTTGCCTTATAAGTTCTTCGTCAACAATACTTTCTTCATTATAATCATCATAATTATCTATTTCTCCTACTGAATTTATTACCCAAGCAATACAATAGCCAACCTCAATTTCAGAATTTTCTTTTCTCCAACGTCTAAATTCACACAACGCTTCGTGTCCTTCGTCAGAACCAAATGGTGATAATTCATCATTATTAGTCCAAAAAAAATCATCTTTTAATAGTTTGATGGCATTTGGGTGTGCTTTACTTTTGTCAATTCCAAAATAACTTGCATCCTCTTTTGTCATATAATTTGTCTTTTTTGTTTAATTCTTGGTAGTCAATTATGGTCAGCTAAACTTACCACTAACTTTTATATTAACTCACTTTTTCTCATTTTATTGAGCATGTCTATATAAATCATGTTATCCAAATATATAGAAAATAATTTTTCAAATCATTTGTGGCAAAATAATTTCAATAGTTTAATTTGCTACAAGAATAAAATTGTTATAAAGAAGGAAAATATTTCACTACAATATCTATTTCACCAATAATTCTTTCAAACTTTTAATCAAAAATTGTGCATTTTTGATTTTGTTTGTTACTAGATTAAGTGTGTACTTAAAGTTGGTTGTAAAATGAGTTTTGTTGAATAGGTTTCTATGAATATGGTTTAGTGTACAATTTACATGTGTTTTTTAGTACAAAACAATCAACGATGTGAAATTCATTAGTTGCTGTCTATTTTAGCCTTTGATTGATTAGTTTTCAATAAGTTAACTATTTTACTGTATAATAATCGTTCATCTAAAGGTTTTGTAATGTAGTCGTTCATGCCTATGGATTTGCATTTTTCTAAATCAACTGTTGTTACATCAGCTGTCAATGCAATGATTGGAATTTGTAAATTCATTTCATTGCGTATGTATTTCGTGGTTTCAAATCCATTCATTATTGGCATCTGCAAATCCATTAAAATAATATCATAGGAGTTGGTTTGTAGTTTTTCGATAGCTATTTTTCCGTTATTGGCAATATCATGTTTGAATTTGAAATTATCCAAAATTATTCTCATTAATAATTGGTTAAGTTTAAAATCTTCAACTACCAATACTTTTATGTCTTTAATTTCATTATCTAATTCTATTTCTCCATTTTCTAAAGGAATTTCCGTTAAGGTTTTTTCAAAACTTAAAATAAAACTAAAAGTAGAACCTTCATTTACTTTACTTTTTATAGAAATAGTTCCACCTTGTTTTTCTACCAATTGTTTAACGATGGCAAGCCCTAAACCCGTACCTCCATATAAACTAGAAGAGATAGTATGTGCTTGTTCAAAGTTTTCAAAAATAGCAGTAATTTTATTTTCTGGAATTCCAATACCTGTATCGATAACTTTAATTTCAATTGTTACTTTATCTTTGTCTTCGTGTAGTAAATTAACGTTTAAAGTAATTTTCCCATTTGGAGTAAATTTTATGGCATTGCCTATGAGGTTAATGAGAATTTGATGCAAACGAACGGAATCTCCCATTACTATTTCTGGAATTCTGGAATCATATTCTTTTACTAATTCTAAATTACTTTCCTGAATTTTTGTGTCAAACAAATGAAGAATTGTAGTTATTGATTGTGATATTTTAAATGGTGAGTTCATGAATATCATTTTTCCAGCATCAACTTTTGCTAAATCAAGGATATCATTAATTAAAAAGATTAAAGTATTTCCACTAGATTTTATGGCATCTAAATATTCTTTTTGTTTTTCGGTCAAATCTGTTTTTAACATGACTTTTGTAAAACCAATAATTGCATTCATTGGAGTACGAATTTCATGACTCATGTTTGATAAAAATTGTTGTTTTGCCATAACGGCATTTTCTGCTTTTTCTTTGTCAGTTTCAGCTTTGGTTTTTGCTTCGTTTGCAAGGCATTTTGCAGTTTCAGCCAATGCTACACTTTTTTCAATTATTTTTTGAGCTGTGGACTGATCGGTGATATCTTCAATAGCAAGAAGAAATAATGGCTCATTATTTTTTTTATTAATAATTTGTTGGGCATTTAATAGCAAAGTACGTTTACCAATGACAGGAAATTTCAGAACGATTTTAAAATCGGTAAGTAATTCTCTATTGGGAAGAATTTTTTCAAGCAGTGAACGCATTAAATTATCATCCCATTGATGGTTTTGTATTTCATAAAATAATTTTCCTTCAGTATCTTGTGCTTTGGCATTAAATTTTTTATAGAATGATGCATTTGCAATTTTTATTCGGAGTGCTGTATCAAGGACAAGGAGTGGTTCACGGATAGTAGCTACAATGCTTTCGGCAAAGTAGCGTGATGCGTTTAATTGTTCTTGTTTGTCAAGCAATTCCTGATTTACAATGGTGAGTTCTTCGTTAGTTGATTGTAGCTCTTCTTTTGATGTTTCTAGTTCTTCGTTCAAACTTTGCATTTCCTCATTGCTACTTTGCAATTCTTCGTTTGTACTTTGCAGTTCTTCATTGGCAGCTTCCATATCCTCGGTGATGAAACGCATATCTTCACGAATTTCTGAAAGTTCTTTTTCTAATTGCACATTTTGCTTTTGTATTTCAACTATATTTCCTGATAAATATTTATTTTCTTCTTGCAAAACAGGAATTTTTTTCTCGAACCGAACTAAGTAATGTGGTTCAATGGTATCTGTAATTGGAATAGTTTCTATCGTAATCAAAAATTGCTTGCCATTTGTCTTTATAGAAATATTTTCTTTAGTGACTGCTACTTGTTCCTTCATTACTTTGTGAATTGTGTTTCGCAATTCAAATGCTAATCCTTCACGTGCCATTTTTATAAGATTATGAGTAGGCTTGCCTTGTGGTGCTTGAAGGAAAGGTGTAATGTCTCCATGAATATGCACAAGATCCATTTGTTCATTCACTACCACACTTGCAGGAGATTTTGCAATCATTATTTCTTCTGCACTTTTTCTAAAATCGTTGTGAACGGTTTTTTGTTTGGCTACGGTTTTGTTTTTTGTTTTCAACGTTTCTTCTTTGCGTTCCGTTGCAATCTGCCTGAATCGTCCCAGAATGGGTTTACGCGAATAAATTTTTTCGTGTTTGTTTAACTGTGTAAATAAACTTGAAGATGTTCCAATGGTTTCGGATTTTCCTAGGAGAAGAAATCCGTTTTCTTTTAGCGAGTAATGAAAAGTAGTGAATGCTTTTTGCTGTAAAAAAACATCCATATAGATAAGCACATTACGACAAGTGATTAAATCCATTTTTGTAAATGGTGGATCTTTCAAAAAATTATGTTGAGCAAATATACACATATCACGAATGACTTTGGTTATCTCGTAATTGGTGTTGTTTTTTGTAAAATAATTTTCAAGTTGCGATTCGGAAAGTGTTTCTAAATCGGTTTTAGTATAAATTCCTGCGCGTGCTTTCTTAATTGCTTTTTCAGAAATATCTGAAGCGAAGATTTGAATTTTGGTATCACGTAATTTTGATCCCAAAAATTCCTGTAGGCAGATTGCAATTGAATATACTTCTTCTCCTGTGGAACAACCTGCAACCCATATACGAATAGGCTCATTAGTATTTTTATTTTTAAGGATTAAAGGAAAAACGGTTTTCGATAATGTTTGAAAAGTTTTCAGGTCACGGAAAAAAGAAGTTACTGGAATGAGCATATCTTGAAAAAGCGCATCCTGTTCTGCTTTATCACTGAGTAAGAGGTCTAAATAGCTGGCAATATTTTTCTCTTTTACAATTGCAATCCGCCTAGCAATCCGTCTGTGTAAAGTTAGATCTTTATAATTGGTGAAATCAACTCCACTGCGCTGATGAAGTAACAAAAGGATTTGTTTGAAAATATTTTCATCATCTTGATTTTGGTGTTTTTCTTTTTTCTGCACTTTATTTGTTTTGTTTGCATTTTTTATTTGCAAAAGCTGTTCGGGAATTTTTTCGGGAGCTAAAATAAAATCAACTACTCCTGCATTGATGGCACTTTTTGGCATACCATCATATGTTGCTGTATCCATACTCTGTGCAATGCTAATGCCTCCATGTTTTTTGACAGCCTTTAAACCTTGTGTTCCATCTTTACCTGTGCCTGATAATATTACACCTACTGCAAACTCTTTATGAACTTCGGCAAGAGATGTAAAAAAAATATCAATGGAAAGATTTATAATTTTTTTATCACGTGGATCCAGTTGGAGTACACCATCGGTTGATGTAAGAATTTTGTTAGAAGGAATAATGTAGATGTGGTCGGGTGCAAGATGAATATCTTCGGTAATTTCATGGACAGGAATTTTTGTTACCTTTTGTAAAATTTCCGGTAAAATACTTTCGTGCGATGGGTCAAGATGTTGCACTAACACATAAGCCATACCTGACTTTTCTGGTATTGCTTTGAGTAATTTTTTGAAAGCATCAAGTCCTCCTGCGCTCGCTCCAATACCTATGATTGGAAAGTTCTGTATAGTAGCAGGTGGTTGAGTTTTATTTTTTTTTGTTGCAACCATTGATAGGAGAAATAATTATTTGTAATGAATGTTTTACTTTTATTTTTCCATTGCTTCAAATATTAGCTACGGAAGTTTTTTTTAAATCTATTGGATTAGTGATGAATCATGCTGTGTCAAGTTCATTAAATTATCACTATTCTTTGATGTTTTGATGGGAGTAAATAATCGCAGTAGTATTTTCAGTTGCTTATCTTTTTTAATTTCAATGAAGATAAGTCTTTCTCGTTATCCTATTACTATCATTGAAAATTTATAATTTTTCATTTTATATTCTGTAATTGGATGAACATAAAGGTAAAACAAATAAGTGGGTCTTTGTCGTTATTTTAGCTTTATTTGTTGTTTTAATTTAATTTGTCTAATTATTTTCTAAAAAATAGACTTGTAAAATAAAATAAAAGAGAAGAAAAACTTTCTTTATTTGACAGAAATAAAGGTAAAGAAACGATGCCGTTTTTGTTATTTATGTTGTTTTGTGCAAGAATTACTTAGGTCGTTCAAGAGTTTACCATTTTCAAAAGTTAACTTTATATTTTTATTTATCGTTTTGATTTTGGTATACTAATGGTAAGTTTGTTTATTTTCATCGACTATGTCTACAACTATATTGTTTATAAAGGAGAAAATTATTTCACTACAATATCATATTTTACTAATAAGCCTTGCAAACCTTCGACTGAAAATTGTGCTTTTTTAATTTTGTTTATTTCTGGATCAAGGGCATAGTTGAAACTAGTAGTGAAATCGGCTTTGTTGAGGATGGTTTCAATGAAAACGGTTCTGCGTAAATCGCAATGGTCAAAAATCGCTTCTGTTAAATCGGTTTTCATGAAATCAGCTGCTACAAGACTGCAACCTGTGAAGCGTATTTTTTTTAATTTTAAGGCGTAGAATTTGGAATAATCCAAAAGGCAATCGGTAAAATTGAAATCATAAATGACTTGGTCTGTCATGGCAAAATTAACATTCGTAAAGTCACATTTAAAAAATTCTACACCTCTCAAGGAGACATAATTTATCTTGGTATCGTTAAAATTACATTCGGTAAACGTGCAATCGATAAAATAAACACTGGTGAAATAACAATTTCTGAAATCACAATTGACGAATTGACAATTTTCATATTCTTTGAATTTGATATCGTCTTCTTTAAAAATGACATCTGTAAATTGTTGGTTTTGAAAAAAATCGTTTGCCATGAATTGGTAATTCTTTTATCTTGAAATTATTTTTTCTTTCTTTTAGCGGCTTTTTTAGCTTCAGCGGCTCTGTTTCTTGGTGCTGTTTTTCTTGGTTTCGTTTTTCCTGGTCCGCCAAGGTTTACTTTTTTATTTTTATCTTTCTTTTCATGGAATGCAGCTCCTTTAGCTTCAGATTTTACTTTTTTTCCTATCGATTTAAACCTGCGTTTGTCTTTTTCAAATTCTAATTTCTTTTCTTCTATTACAACTGCTGTTGGTATTTCTACGACATCAATTTCCATATTCATTAGTGTTTCTACATCAAGTAAGCTTTCCTCTTCATAAGGAGCAACAAAACTAATGGCAATACCTTCTTTATCTGCACGACCTGTTCGCCCTATACGGTGCATGTATTTTTCAGGACTTTCAGAGAATTGTAAGTTGAAAACATGAGTTATATCGGAAATATCTAAACCACGGGCCATAACGTCTGTAGTAATAAGACCTCTTAATTGACCACTTTGAAAATTAGCCATAGCACTCAAACGGTAATTTTGTGTTTTATTAGAATGAATTACTCCAAATTGATCTGGAAATGCTTCATTTAGTAATTCATAAGCTAAATCAACTATTCTTTTGTTATTTACAAATAATAATACTCTTTCGGTAGTTTCATCAGTTGCTAAAAGATGTTTCAGGAGATTTACTTTCGTAAGAAAATTGGGAACATGATATAATTTTTGAGTAATCTGTTCCAAAGGTGTTCCACTTGGTGCTAATGATACTTCTTCTGGAAATTCGAAAAATTCATCTAAAACATCATCTACATCTTCTGTCATGGTTGCAGAAAACATAATATTTTGTCTTTTACTTTTCATCATCGATAAAATCGAACTTAATTGTATTCTAAAACCTAAATTTAGAATTTCATCAAACTCATCGATTACTAACTTTTGCAAAGCATCGAAACGTAATACACCATCAAGAGCTAAATCCATTGTTCGACCTGGTGTTCCTACTAAAATATCAACTCCTTGAGCTAAATCTTTACGTTGGGTATTAATATTTACACCACCATAAATTCCTAGGGAACGAACAGACATGTATTGGGTTAATTTTTCTACTTCTTCTACTACTTGAACAACAAGTTCACGAGTAGGAACCAGAATAACAACTCTAGGCGATTCGGTATTTTGAAATTTCCATTGTTTTAAAATGGGTAATAAATAGGCAAAGGTTTTACCAGTACCTGTTTGTGCAATTCCCATCATATCTCTACCTGATAAAATCACTGAAAAGGATTTTTCTTGAATAGGAGTAGGTTGAACGAATCCTAATTCGTCTAATGCTTTTTGGAGTGATTTTGGTAAATCGAAATCTTGGAATGTTTTCATTGATGCAGAATTTTGTGCAAAGGTACGTAATCTTTTTTTGGATAGGAAAAGATGTTTTGTGTAACATTGATTACAGCTTCCTCATTTAGAAATTAGTAAATTTGCATTTAAAAAAAAGAAACTATGAACACAAAATTTAATACTTTAATTAATGAAAATCAATTAGTTTTAGTCGATTTTTATGCGGATTGGTGTGGTCCTTGTAAAACAATGTCACCTATATTGCAAGAAGTAAAATCGATTTTAAAAGAGGAAATTCGTATTATAAAAATAAATGTGGACCAATATCAAGATTTAGCAAGTGAATTTAGTGTAAGAGGTGTGCCAACATTAATTTTGTTCAAACAAGGAAAAATGTTATGGAGACAATCAGGTGTTTTATCCTCTAAAGATTTGGTTTCAATTGTAAAAGAACATTTGAATTGATTTTTTTGTATTTTTAGACACTCTTATAAATAATTGTCGAAGAGTATAATTTTTTCAAACTAATATTAGATATAATGAAATTAAGAAATGGAATTGTTTTTTTAGTGTTTTTTGTTGCTATCTCTTGTGTGAAATCGCAAACAGAAGGAATGGCTTTAGTAGATGTGCTTACTTTTGAACAAAAAATGAAAGAGGAAGGAGTGCAATTAATTGATGTAAGAACACCTAGTGAATATGCAGAAGGACATTTAGCGAATGCCGTAAATATTAATATTAACGATTCTGATTTTAAAGCTAAAATAGAAGCGCTTGATAAAACGAAGCCTATTTTAGTATATTGTAAATCGGGTGGAAGAAGTGGAAGAGCTTGTAGTCAATTAAAAGAAATGGGATTTACTACTATTATAGATTTAGATGGTGGAATAACCGATTGGAAAGCTCATGAAAAACCTATCGAAAAATAAAAATATTGCCTGATTATAAAAGGAAAACCGACCTGATTGGCCGGTTTTTGTATTTTAGAAGTTAGGAGATAAGTTGTATTTTTTGTAGAAGTTATCTAGTGCTTCTAATACTTGGTCTTCGTTATCGACTATAGTAAATAAATCCATGTCGCCTGGACTTACATTATTGAATTTTTCTAATAAAGTTGTTTTTACCCAATCCATTAAACCACTCCAAAATTCGGTTCCAACTAATATAATAGGGAATTTTGCAATTTTCTTAGTTTGAATTAAAGTAATCGCTTCAAATAATTCGTCTAGTGTTCCAAAACCACCAGGCATAACTACAAATCCTTGTGAATATTTTACAAACATTACTTTTCTTACAAAGAAGTAATCAAAATTTAAGTTTTTATCTCTATCGATATAAGGGTTGAAATGTTGTTCAAAAGGTAAATCGATATTTAAACCCACAGATGTTCCACCACCAAAATGAGCTCCTTTATTACCAGCTTCCATAATTCCAGGACCACCACCAGTAATAACGCCATAACCACCTTTACTGATTTTGTAAGCAATTTTTTCAGCTAATAAATAGTATTTATCTTCAGCTTTTGTACGTGCTGAACCAAATATAGAAACACAAGGACCAATTCTTCCCATGGCTTCATATCCGTTTACAAATTCGGACATGATTTTAAAAATTGCCCATGAATCATTAGTTCTTATCTCGTTCCAAGTTCTTTGTTTGAACTTTTCTTGTATTCTTTGATCGTCGTTTTCGTATTGATCTAATGCCATCTTCTTTTCTTTTTAAGTATTTAGTATTTTTTGTATTTGTAATCGGTGTCTTAAAATATGAACAATTGCGTGTTCAATAATTGCTTCTAAATCATAAGTTGTCCATGATGTCTTAATGATAGTTTTCATCATTTCATCATCAGTCATTAACCATTTGTTTTCAAAGGTTTCAATATGGTAAACAAACATTTTATTGATTTCGATTATTGCTTGTTGAATTGATTCTATGTTGAGTTTAATTTCAATACTATTTGTATTAAAACTTTTTCTAACATAATTGGAGTAGGTATACCCAGATTGAATAATATGTGTAACAATATTTCTAATGGATTGAAAATCTTTTTCTTTTGAAATATCAGTTTTTAGAAATGATTCATTTGAAATAGCTTCTAAAACTATTTTAAGTTCATCAAGAGCTTTTTCATATTCGTCGGTTAATGCACCTATAGCACCTAATCTATATTTTATATTTTTCAAATAAGCAAAATTAAACAAGCTTGCTAAGATAATTCTTTTTTCAAAAACTGAGCTGTGTAGCTTTTTTTATTTTTAATAATTTCTTCTGGAGTTCCTTTGGCAACTAATTCTCCACCACCTTTTCCTCCCTCATAACCTATGTCAATAACATAATCGGCTAGTTTTACTACATCGAGATTATGTTCGATGATAAGTACAGTATTTCCTTTGTCAACTAATTTGTTAATCACATCCATCAAAACTCGAATATCTTCAAAATGTAGACCAGTTGTAGGTTCGTCTAAGATATAAAATGTGTTTCCAGTATCTTTTTTAGATAATTCTGTTGCCAACTTTACTCGTTGTGCTTCACCACCAGAAAGTGTTGTGCTTTGTTGACCCAGTGTAATATATCCTAAACCTACATCTTGAATGGTTTTTACTTTTCTGTAAATTTTCGGAATATTTTCAAAGAATTCTACTGCCTCATCAACTGTCATATTTAAGATATCAGAAATGGATTTTCCTTTGTATCTGATTTCTAATGTTTCTCTGTTAAAACGCTTTCCTTGACAAGTTTCACATTCTACATAAACATCTGGCAAAAAGCTCATTTCTATTGTTCTTACACCAGAACCTTCACAGGTTTCACAACGACCACCTTTTACATTGAAACTAAAACGACCTGGTTTGTATCCTCTAATTTGTGCTTCTGGAGTTAAAGTGAATAAACTTCTTATTTCAGAAAATACATCAGTATAAGTAGCAGGATTACTTCTTGGTGTTCTACCAATAGGGCTTTGATCAATATCAATAACTTTATCAATGTGTTCTAGGCCTTCGATTTTTTTGTAAGGTTGGGGCTTTTTTACAGCATTGAAAAAGTGTGTATTTAAAATAGGGTAGAGGGTTTCATTAATTAATGTTGATTTTCCGCTTCCAGAAACTCCTGTTACACATATTAGTTTACCTAATGGAAATTCTACTGAAACATTTTTTAAGTTGTTTCCAGTGGCACCTGAAAGTTTCAATGTTTTGCCGTTTCCTTCTCTTCGAGTGGTAGGAACTTCAATAGCCATTTTACCATTTAGATATTGTGCAGTAATAGTATCGTGTTTTAATATTTCTTGTGGGGTTCCTTCACTAATAATTTTTCCACCGAAACGACCTGCTTTTGGACCAATATCAATAACATGATCGGCTACTAAAATCATGTCTTTATCATGTTCTACCACAATTACAGAGTTCCCTAAATCGCGAAGACTTTGCAAAGATTTAATAAGTCTTTCATTATCTCTTTGATGTAAACCTATGCTTGGCTCATCGAGAATATATAAAACACCAACTAACTGAGAGCCTATTTGTGTAGCCAATCTAATGCGTTGTGCTTCACCACCAGAAAGGGTTTTGGAACCTCTATTTAATGATAAGTAATTTAAACCAACATCTAATAAAAATTGGAGACGAGCTGTGATTTCTTTTAAAATTTCGGTAGCGATTGTTGCTTGTTTTTCTGATAAATGTGTTGGTAAATTAGCAAACCATACTGATAATTCAGAAATGTCCATTTGCACTAAATCACCTATGTTTTTTTCGTTTATTTTGAAGTATAAAGATTCTTTTCTTAAACGAGAACCGTCACATTCTGGACAAATGTTTTCGTCCATAAACTCTTTTGCCCATCTTTTAATAGAAGAAGAACCACTTTCATCATATTGATTTTTAATAAAGTTCGAAATTCCTTCAAAATCAATTTTATAATCTTTTGTAATTCCCATGACTTTAGAAACAACTGAAAATTTTTCATTTCCACCATTTAAAATCATCTTCATGGCTTCCTCTGGAATAGTTTCTATGGCATCAGTTAATTTGAAATCATATTTTTGGGCAATAATTTCTAATTGTTTAAAAATCCAAGAAGCTTTGTATTCACCAAGAGGAATAAAACCACCACTTTTAATCGAGATTTTTGGATTTGGAATTATTTTGGATAAATTAATTTCATTTATCACCCCAAGTCCGTTACAATTTGGACAAGCTCCTTTAGGAGAGTTAAATGAAAAATTATTAGGTTCTGGATTTGGATAGGATATTCCAGAAGAAGGGCACATTAAACTTCTACTGTAAAAGCGAACTTCTTGACTTTCTTGCTCTATCACAAGCAATACATTATCTCCATGATGCATTGCTGTGTTGATACTTTCTGCTAATCTTTTTTCTGTTTCTTCATTGCTTTCAATAGCTATTCTATCAATAACAATTTCTATGTCGTGTGTTTTGTATCGATCTACTTTCATTCCGAATTCTAAATCGCGAATTTGACCATCTACACGAACTTTTAAAAACCCTTGTTTTGAGATTTGTTCAAAAAGTTCTCTATAATGTCCTTTTCTAGAACGAATAACAGGTGCTAAAATATTGATTCTTTTGCCTTGAAAATCTTCAATTATTAGGTTTTTGATTTGTTCATCTGAATAAGATACCATTTGTTCTCCCGTATTATAACTATATGCATCTGCTGCACGAGCAAATAATAAACGAAGAAAATCATAAATTTCTGTAATTGTTCCTACTGTAGAACGAGGACTTTTACTAGTTGTTTTTTGCTCAATAGCAATAACAGGAGAAAGACCATCAATTTTATCTACATCTGGTCGTTCTAAACCACCTAAAAATTGACGTGCATAAGCAGAAAAGGTTTCAATATATCTTCGTTGTCCTTCTGCATAAATAGTATCAAAAGCCAATGATGATTTCCCTGAACCAGATAAACCAGTAATAACTACTAATTTTTCACGAGGAATAGTAACATCGATGTTTTTAAGATTGTGTGCCCTAGCACCTATAATTTCAATTGTATCTTCTGTATTTAGCATAAATTTTGGCAAAACGCAAAGATACAAGTTTACAGGAATAAAAGCTAATGAAGAAAGAGATTACATTTGTGTTATTATAACAAAGTGTAATCTCTTTTTGGATAGTATATATTGATATTTAATTTGATACGAATTTTTGAAAAACAAAAGCGGTTCTATGTTGTCTTTAAACTAGGTTCGTAATTAGTAATATCGTCTCGTAACCAATCTGGCATTTCAATTGATTTACCTGCTGAAATATCAATTAGTACTTGTACACTTTTTCCTTTTGCATGAATAATTTCGTTTCCTTTTTTATCTAAACTAGTAACTAAATATTCAATTTCGAAACTTTTTGAACCTAAAGAAGATGATCTCATTTTTATGGTTGGTTCTTTTGCAGTTAATTTTAATTCTTTATAATAATCACATTCTATATGTGCAATAACAAACATATTTTTTGTCCAGTCCCATTGTTTACTAACGGAAAGCATATAATGACCACGACCAATTTGAAAATATTCAAAATAATAGACATTGTTAACGTGATTTAATGGATCCAAGTCATTCCAACGAATGTTTAAAGGCATTGAAAATTTGAAATTTTGTGTGTCTAAAGTATTCATTTTTATAAAAATTATCCTGCAAATTTAATATATTTGATTTTTAAAGTTATCTAAATTATGAAATTATTAGGAATAGGTTCTAGAATTAAACATCCTGAGCATGGAATGGGTGTTGTTACAAATGTTACATCAAAATATTATTGGGTAACCTTTATTGAAAAAGGTGTAGAAACTATTGAATTAGAGGAAGAGATTGAAATTATTGAATCTGTTGAAGATGAGGTTGACACGGTTAGTTTTTTTGAAGTAGAAAAAATGCTTAAAAGTATATTGGAAAAATACAGTGACATAGGTCCGAAAGTGTCTATTGCAGATAAGTGGAAAGGCGGAAAATTAATTTTAGAACCGGGAACACAAACTCAGAATAAAGAAGTGCCAATTGATACTTTTTTTAATAAAATAGTAATGGTGAGAGATAGAATTCGTGTTATGGAACAAAAGATTAATTCTAGTAATTTAGAACAAAGTGAAAAAATTGATTTACAGCAATATATTACTAGAATATATGGTAGTTTAACCACATTTAATGTTTTATTTAAAAATCAAAGTGATCATTTTGTAGGGGAAAAAACGAAGTAGTTTTTTTAAAAAATTTTTTAGTTTTTTTTTTCAGGACAAGACAGATATAAAAAAGCTCCAATTTTAAAATTGGAGCTTTTATTTTTATTTTTGAGTTTCTAATAATTCTATTTCAAAAATTAGGTTAGTATTTGGTGGGATTAGACCATTACCATATCCAGTTTTTCCATAGCCTAATGTTGAAGGAATATAAAGAATAGCTTTGTCACCAAAACTCATATTATTAATGCCTTCTAGGAATCCTGAAATTAAACCAGTTTTGTTTCCATATTGAAATGGAAAAGGAGCATATCCATTTTGGTTAGCTCTGTTTTGATCAAATTTACCATATTCTTTACTTACTTCTTCATAGCTACTCTCAAATAGTTTTCCATCTTCAAAATATCCTGCATAATGAATATATACTTGAGCACCATTTTCTGGTTTTATACCAGCGCCTTTTTGTATAATTATGTATTTCAAACCTGAAGGTAACTCAATGGCTTTTTCTTTATTTGTAACAAAATAAGCTTTTTTATTAGCAATGGTTTGTACCAGTTTTGCTTCTAGTTCTTTACGTTCTTGAGCTTTAATTTTTTCTTTTTCTTCTTTTTCTTTAAAATAATTCTCAAAAACCTTATCTGCTTTGAATTTTTTAGCCAATTTCCCTTTTCTAATGATTGTCACTTTCTCAATAACATCATTTTGAGCAATTGCATCAACAACATCTTGCCCTTCAGTTACATGGCCAAAAACAGTGTGCTTACCATCTAACCAAGGAGTTTCTTTGTGCGTAATAAAGAATTGACTACCATTTGTACCTGGTCCAGCATTTGCCATAGAAAGGATACCTGCTTTATCATGTTTTAATTCAGCTACAATTTCGTCTTCAAATTTATAACCTGGATCACCTCCACCTGTTCCTTGTGGATCACCACCTTGAATCATAAAATTTGCAATTACTCTATGAAATTTTAAACCATCATAAAAAGGTTTTCCTTTTAAATCGTCTTTAACAAATTTGTTGTTACCTTCAGCCAGAGATACAAAATTGGCAACTGTTACTGGAGTTTTTTCAAATTCTAGTTGTAGTACTATTTTTCCTTTTGATGTGGTTATCTCAGCAAATAATCCTTCTGCTTTTTGTGCAGTTGAAGTATAAAAAGTACTTATTAATAGTGTAAAAAGTAGGGCTATTTTTTTTGTATTCATTGTTTGTATAATTAATTTGGCATGTTTTCTAAGATTTCTATTTCAAATACTAAGTTTGTATTTGGGTCTATCATCATACGACCTGTTCTTGAGTCTTGGAAGCCTTGTGTTCCATAGGCTAAATTAGAAGGAATGAAAACTAAAATTTTTTCATTGTATTTAAGCATTTCAAAGGTTTCTATAAATCCAGCTATTAGTCCTTGTTTCTCACCATAAGGGAAAGGAAAAGGTTTGTATCCAATTTGTTGTGCTCTCATTGGGTTATAAATTCCAAATTCTTTTGCCATTTCTTCTCTATTCGTGTCAAATAAGGTACCATTTTCAAGAAAACCAGCATAGCTAACATAAATTTCTTTACCTTTTTTTGGTTTTTTTCCATCAGCACTTGATAGTATTTTATAAATTAAACCCGATTTAGTTTTAGTTCCTTCAATTTGAAGTTTGCTAATTTCTTCAGATTTAGCTTTTTTAATAACTTCAATTTTTTCAGCCTCAAGTTTTTGTTGTTCAGCTTCCTTTTTTTGTTGTTCAGCTTCGACTGAATAATAATCTTTAAAGATTTTTACAGCATCAAATTTTTTAGCATCAACACCTTTTCTAATAATGGTTATTTTTCTAATGGTGTCACTCACTTGAATAGAATCTACTACTTGTTTTCCATCCATGACTTCACCAAAAACGGTGTGTACATTATCTAACCAAGGAGTTTCTTTATGAGTAATGAAAAATTGACTTCCATTTGTTTTTGGACCTGCATTTGCCATTGAAAGAATTCCTCCTTTGTTGTGTTTTAAATCGGGATGAAATTCATCTTTAAATTTATAGCCAGGATTTCCAGAGCCATCACCAGCAGGGTCACCACCTTGAATCATGAAATCTGGAATCACTCTGTGAAATGTCAATCCATCATAAAAAGGTTTTCCTTTGTGCTCTTCTGAAACAAAAGGGTTTTTTCCTTCGGTTAGAGAAACAAAATTGGCAACAGTAATAGGAGTTTTTTCAAATTCTAATTTTACAACAATATCACCCTTGTTAGTTTCAATATTGGCATACATTCCATCTTCAAATTTTGAAAATTTGTCATTACATGAAATGAAAAAAAGAAAAATGCTTAATGAAAAAATGCTTAAATGTTTCATAAATATAAATTATTATTGAATGGTATCTCTTTTTATGTCTTTTAAAATTACGGTACAAATTAAAGGTTCGTTAGGTTTAATTCTGTTATCGTCTCCGTGATAACCAAATCCCATGTGTGAAGGAAATAAAAAAGTAACTGTTTCTCCTTTTTTCATTAGTTTGATTCCATCTCTTAATCCCATCATTATGTTTTGCTTGTCTACCACATATTGTTGCGTTTTTAATTCTTCTTTGGAATAAATGACAGCATTTTTAATATTATTGATTTCGTAATCAAAATAAGCGATATCTCCTTTTACTGGAAAATTTGTGTTTTCTTCTATTTTAGTAATATATTTATACCAATAGCCTTTATTAGAAGCAATGTATTCTTTTAATGTGTCTTTTTTTATAATGGAATCAATTAATTGTTCTTCACCAGCAATTAGCTTTTTATTTCGTTCGATAGATTCTTTAATGAAATTTCCATCCGTTTTTGAAATAGGTTTTCTTGCTTGTTGTTTTGAGCAACCAGCTGCTAATAGGATTAGTAATGCAAATATTGGAAATAATTTTTTCATTTTTATTTTTTTTCTTCTGCTAAAATAGCAATAAATTGATTGACTGTTTCTTCTAAAGTTGAAAAAGATTTTCCACCAGCTGCATTTATGTGTCCACCTCCATTAAAATGTTTTCTAGCAAATTCATTTACATCAAAATCGCCTTGAGATCTAAATGAGATTTTTATAATTCCTTCTTCTTTGTTTTCAATAAAAATTGCTGTAACTACAACTCCTTGAATACTTAAACCATAGTTTACGATTCCTTCAGTGTCTCCTTTTTTGTAGTCAAATGCATTTAATTCGTCTTGGCTTAGGGTAATATAAGAGGCTTTGTGTTCTGGTAGAATTCTTAGATTTTGTAGCGCTTTTCCAAGTAATTGTAAGCGCTCATAGCTAGAATTATCGAATAATAAATTGTGTATTTCACTATTGTTTATTCCTTTTTCAATTAAATTGGCTACACATTTATGAGTTTCTGAAGTTGTTTTTGGAAAACGGAAGCTTCCAGAATCGGTAACAATTCCTGTATATAAACAAGTTGCAATTTCTTTATTGATTAAATTATTGTAGCCCAATGCATTTATGAAATCATATATCATTTGACAAGTAGAACCATAACTTACATCTGAAAAAGTGTATTTAGCGTAATTGTCTGGTAATTGATGATGATCTATCATAATCATAGGATTAGAAAGTGTTTCTAATACTTTTTGCATGGCATCACCTGTTCGATGTATTGCATTAAAGTCTAAAGTAAAAATAAGATCACTATTTTGTAAAATAGGTAGTGCTTTGTCATATTCTCTTTCAAATATTACTACTTTGTAGGTTTCAGGCAACCAAGCTAAAAAATCAGGAAATTCGTTTGGAGAAATAAAAACTACTTCGTGATTAAGTTGCTTTAAAAAGTGAAGTAATCCTAATGAAGAACCCATGGCATCTCCATCTGGATTTCTATGTGAAATAATTGTAATTTTTTTTGGAGTATTTAATAATGATTTTATTTCTGTAATTTCTTTTTCTGAAAGCATTTTATTTTGTTAAGTATATGCCTATTCCTACAAATGTTATACCAAGAATGACTGATAACATGATGTATAATAGTGTTAATAAATAGTTTTGTGACTGTAAAAGATTAAAATTTTCTAGTCCAAATGTAGAGAAAGTGGTAAATCCTCCACACAAACCAGTTATTAATAATAATTTAAAGGCTTCGTTTTCTGTTTGATTTTTTTGGAAATATCCGACTAATAAACCTATGATAAAACAACCAATTATATTTACAAAAAGCGTGGCAATATAAGCTTTATTTGGATAAATTTTGTTTATGAATAAGTTACAAAGATAACGTAGGACACTTCCAATGCCACCACCTAAAGCTATAAAAAGTAAGTTTTTAAGCATTTTTTATCGTTTCATTGAGAAATGACTCTTTACTGTTTTTCCATTGGTTAACTCTAATACAAACCAATAATCTGAAGCGGGTAATAGATTACCGTTAAAAGTTCCGTTCCAACCATTACCTAAAGGATTAATTTGTTTTAATAGTTTTCCAAATCTGTCAAAAATATAAATTTTGCTGCTTTCTAAGCCTCTTTTTTCTAAATTTTCGATTTTCCAAGCATCATTAATACCATCACCATTAGGTGTGAAAAACTTTGGGTAATCTAAAATATAAAATGTTTCAGAAGTAATACCACAACCGTTTTTATCTCTTACATAAGCAGTATATTCATCAGCAACTAGATTGTTAAAAGTAGCAGAATCTTGATAATTAATTCCATTTAAAGAGAATTCATAGGTACCATTACCAGAAGGAATTATAGTGGCTGTATTGTTATCTGCAATATCTACAATGTTAATATTTTCTATTGTTGCTATGCTAGATTCAATTACTGTAATTGTTATAGTTTTAAAGCAATTAGTTGCATTTTCTAAAGTTACTAAATATTCTCCACCAATTGTGACTGTTATTGTTTGTGTATTTTGTGTAGGAGTGGTGTTCCATGAATAGGAATTAAAACCAGAACCTGCATCTAAAATAATTGATGAACCCGTACATAAATAAACAGTTTGGTCTAAAGCAATTTCATTAAAAATATTTACGTTTAAAGTAATAGGAATGTTATAACAATATCCTAAATTATCCACTCTTGCATAAATTATTTGTTGGAATGGAGTGGTATTAGTAAAATTTGAATTTAATTTTGTGGTTGATGTGTCATTATTGTAAAAACTAACCGTATAGCCATTTGGTAAATTTTGAAAAATTTGAGTTGCTATAGTATTTAAATTGAATGTACGAATTCCGTCTTGAATTGCATCGTCATCACAAGTTGTGAAAACATCTTGTAATATAGTTAAATCTGGTGCAAATTCTAGTTCAATTTCTGAAGTAGTACTACAAGTAGCATTGTATACAAGCTCAACTGAATATGTTCCGTTTTGAGTATTTGGATCATGAGGAGCAGGAAGTGTTAAAAGTGGATTAGTTGAAGGAGCGGTTATTGGGTTACTATTGAAGAACCATTGATAGGTTTGTACTCCAGTTGCTGTAGCATCTAAAGTTAAATCTTCTGAGGGGCAAACTGGATTTTCATCAGCAATTGTTCTATCTTGACCTAAATCAATACCTAAATTAAAACTTCCTCCTTTTAAAAATATAGCAGAATCGAAACGAGCATCATCTTCATCAGCAATAACTAATTTGATGTGATATTGTGTTCCAGGAACTACACTTGATTGTGCTGTTAAAACTACTGTTTGTCCGTTATATACAGTAGGGTACTCAGTAGGATTAAATTGGTCGAAATACTGTTCGTTTTGAGCCGGACAACCACCATTAGCTGTTATTAAAGGGTGAACGGTAGTTACTTTTACTGGAATTGATGTATTAGGAATTAGAGCTAAATTTTGATAAGAAGAAGCTCCTACAGGCTTTAAGAGAAAAGCAAAGCCATCTGAATATATACAAGGATAATTAGTATTTTCTTCATACTCTTCAGATGAAAAAATATAATCAAAACTAATCATATCTCCTAAAGGAATAAAATCAAATTCTAAAACTGTTGCATTACTAGAGTTTACATTTAAAATTTGATCGAGATCAGCATCTCCATTCCAAACAATATTATCACCACCATCAGCAGTTGGAGTTGTTGGACCAGGTGCGATAGATACCCTTCCAGTACTCAAAATGATTCCATCTTGAAAAGGAAAAGTTGTTCCTGCACCACTAAAGTAACCATAAGATAGTTCACCAGTTGGAAAATTTGCTCCAGTTACAGAAACATTACTAATTGAAGCGCAACTACTATTGATTAATACATTTTCAACTAATTGTTGAGGTGTATAATTTTCATCAATAGAAATATATTGTGAAATTATAGCTTGTGATAAGAAAAAACTAAATAATACTAAGATGTACTTCATTTTGTGTGTAAACAATTATAACCGCAAATATACTATAAAAGTATTTTTTTGGGATTTAAATTCTAAATAAATGCTGGTTTTTTGGTTGAAAAACTTCGAAAAATAATTTTAATTTTTTGTGTTTTAAAGAAAACGAAGTTTAATTGTAAATATTATCGTTTAAGTGTAAAATGACTTCTTATGTGAGAACCATTTTTCTTTTCAAGAACAAACCAATAATCACCTGAAGGAAGCAGATTACCGTTATAAGTACCATTCCATCCTTCACTTAAGGGACTAATTTGCTTAATTAATTTACCATATCTGTCAAAAATGTATATAGCACTATCTTGTAAGTCTTGCTTGATTAAATTTTTAATTTGCCAAGTATCGTTGTAGCCATCTCCATTTGGAGTGAAAAATTTCGGGTAATCTAGAATATAAAAGGATTTTGTGACTAATCCACAGCTGTTTTTATCATTTACATATATGGTGTATTCACCTGAGGCAAGATTTTCAAAAATAGCAGTATCTTGGTAATCCAATCCGTTAAGTGAATATTCATAAGAACCATTTCCTGACACAAGTATTGTCGCTGTGTTATTTTCAGCAAAATCATTAATTTCAATATTTTCGATAGTAGCTATTTCTGAACCAATGACTGTAAAAGTTTTAGTTTTAAAGCAGCCTGAAGCATTTTCTAGGGTAACTGTAAAAATACCCGAATTAGATACTGAAATAGTTTGACTAGTTTGTGTTGGATTTGTATTCCATGTGTAAGAAAAGAAACCATTTCCAGCATCTAAAATGATAGAATTGTTTTCGCAAATACCAATAGTTTCATCTACAATACCTTCTTCAAAAGTATTTACAACTAATGTAATTGGAAATGAAATATTATCATAACAACTTGGTATGTTAGTTATTTTAGCATAAATTGTTTGTTGGTAAGGAATAGTGTTTTGATAAGTTGATGGTAGAGGATTTGTAGAGCTTGAGCTTTCAAAAAAACTTACTTGGTAATTGGTTGGTAAATTTGTAAATAGAAATGGAATAATAGAACTTAAATTAAAAGAGCTAAAACCATCTTGTATATTGTCATTATCACATTGAGGAAAAGTTGTGTTAGTACTTTGTATTAAATCTGGAGCAAATTCAATTATTATTTCGTCCGTTGGAGAAGGTGTGCAGCCAGGAATGGTGACTTCTACAGAATATGTTCCGTTTTGAGTGACTGTTAAAGTAGAATTAGTTTCTCCTATAATTTCATTTCCGTTTAAAAACCATTTATGATTCCCTGTTAAAGAGGTATTTAAATCAAAGCTACTACAAACAGGATTTCCATTTGCAACTGTTCTGTCATTACCCAAATTTACATTTGTATTAAAACTACCAGCCTTTAAAAAAATAGCAGAATCATATCTATAATTTCCTTCATCTGCAATTACAAGTTTAATATGATATGGTGTTCCTGGTGTAACATTTGACTGAGCAGTAAGTATTTTGGTTTGACCATTAAAGTTGGTAGGATAATTTGTTCCATTAAAAGCATCAAAATATTGTTCATTTGCGACAGGGCAAATTGTTCCTGAACCTCTTATTGTATTAATCTTTATGGGAATATTTGTTCCTGGAACTAATGCTAGGTTTTGATAACTAGTAGTTCCAACTTCACGTAATAAAAAAGCAAAACCATCCGTGTAATTACATTGATTTTGTGAAGGATTAGTTAAATATTGCTCAGATGATAGTAAAAAATCGAAACTAATTTGACTTCCTAAAGGAACAAAATCAAATTCTAAAACCGTAGCATTAATGCTATTGGATAAGTTTAAAGCTGTATTTAGATCACTATCGCCTTGCCAAGAAATATCTCCACCATCCTCTAATAAACTATTATTTGGACCTGGAGCATTATTTATTTTCCCCGTGCTTAATATAATTCCTTCATTAATAGGAAAAGAAGAGCCATTATTATTGAAGTAGCCATACGTTTTTTCACCAGTGGAATAGTTTCCTCCAGACACAACAACATTGGTAATTGATGCACAACCACTGTTAATTAGAATATTTTCGACTAATTGTTGTGGAGTGTAATTTTCATCTACGATAATGTTTTGAGCAATATTACTATAGCTGATGAGAAAAAAAAATATGAATAAAAAATACCTCATTTTTCACTTTTTAATAGCAAAGGCAAAGATACTATAAATCTCTTTTTCTCAATATGTAATAGGATAAATAAATAAAAATGGCAGTCCAAACACAAACAATTGCAATTTCTCCAAAATGAATACTATAGTCTCTAATTGCCTCTTCTCCTGTAATTGTAGTTTCTATATTTTTAATAGCAGAAAGTCTTGTGAATGGTTCTTTTATTAAATTACTCATAGATTCCAATGGGAAGAATTGATTGATTTTTGCGTAAGTATCTGTATCTGGAAAAATTTTCCATCTTAATAATCCAGAAACAATTCCTTCACCAATATTCCAAATTAATAAAAACCCTAGTGCAAAAGCGCTCCTTTTAACTAATATTCCTAAAAATAAACAAAAGGAAAAAAAGCCTACTAATTTGAAAAAGAATCCAAGCATGTATTCTAAATCAGAAAATACAATTCCAAATTCGGTGTAAGAAGAAAAGGAATATCCTAAGATTAAAGACATTAAAAAGATAAAAATACTAGATGCTAATGCAAAAACAATTACTGTAAGGAATTTTGACAAAATAAATTCCTTTTTACTCATTCCGTCTATTAAATTCTGTTTTAATGTTCCATATGTATATTCATTTGCCATCATAGAAACAATTACAATAGCTAGGAATAATTTAAAATATCCTGCTATATAAGTATTAAAATGCCATATATAAGGAAAGTTAAAAATACCTTGTTCTGCAATATGTAATCTAAATGTGCCAAATTCAAATTTAATAGAAGCAATAAGAGCAATGAATGATAGTAAAATAAAATAAGATAATATTAAAAATTTACTAGCTCTATTTTTAAATAGTTTCTGTAATTCTATAGAAAGTAATCGTTTCATCTTTAGTTTTTGTTTGTTAATTGTAAAAATTGTTCTTCAAGGCTGTTTTTTCTTTTTACTAAATGCTGTAAAACGATTCCTTTTTCAAACAAATATTTATTGAGTTCGTTAGCTTCTAAGCTGTCTTTTAGATAAACAAATACTTTGTCCTCTTCCTCTTTTATTGAATCTACAGAAGTATGACCTAGTAAAACTTCTTTTAAATGATGAGTATTATCAGATTTTAATTCGAAAAAGCCTTCATTTGAAAGCATTCCATCAACTGTACCATGATAAAGCATTTCTCCATATCTTAGAACTACTACATGACTACAAACTTTTTCTACTTCATCTAGTAAATGAGAAGCTAATAAAATAGTAGTGCCTTGTGAAGCAATTAATTTTATCAAATCTCTTATTTGTCTAATTCCTTGAGGATCTAAACCATTAGTAGGCTCATCTAAAATTAAAATTTCTGGATCATTTAATAGGGCAGAAGCAATAGCTAAACGTTGTTTCATTCCTAACGAAAAAGTTCTGAATTTACTGTCTTTTCTATCAATTAGTCCAACTAGTTCTAATTTTTCATTTACTTTTGAGTGTGGAATTTCTTTTATTTTACAGACTAAGTTTAAATTTTCCTCAGCTGTCATATAAGGATAAAAGTTAGGCCTTTCAATAATAGCTCCTACTTTTTTTAATGCATTGTGAGTTGCTAAATTACCATTAAACCATTGGTAACTTCCTGAAGTTTTATTAACCACATTTAAAACTATTCCTAAAGTGGTTGATTTTCCTGAACCATTAGGTCCTAGAATTCCATAGACATTGCCTTTGTGAATTTCAAAAGAGACATCTTTAACGGCATGTACTCTTTTATTGAAAATTTTATTGAGGTTGTTTATTGTAAGTATTGTTTCCAAAATAGTTTGTTTTTATTTAAAGTAGACGAAGTTATTATAGATTTGTTACAAAACGTTTTTAGTTTAATCAGATATTTGCAAAAAAAAAAAGCCTATATGAGCAATACATATAGGCAAATTTCTTTAAGATTTTTTTTAAATTTTTCTTCTTCCACTGATTAGTGATAATATAAAAAGTACTATAAAAATAAAGAATAATACTTTTGCAATACTAGCTGCACCAGCAGCAATTCCACCAAATCCAAATATTCCAGCAATTATGGCTAAAATAATAAATGTAACTGTCCATCTTAACATAATAATAAATTTTTAGTTCGTAATAGTTTTTTGATATATTGAGATATAAATAATCTTCTCTTTTACAAATTTAAAAATTACCTAACACCTTTTTCTTATATGATTTTTTAAAACAGTTATAGTATTGCCATATTGCTGTTTTTTTAACGTGCTAAATGGTAATTGTGCAATATTTCTTTTCTATTGTGTAATGGTTTTTTAATCTGCATAATTTAATTTTGAACTTAATAATTTTAGAATATGAAGATAAACGCTTACACTAGAAGAACAATTTTAGGAGGATGTATCTCTTTAGTAATTATGTTAACTCTAACTTTCTTACTTGGTAAATTAAGCGGCTACGAGGCTAAAATACTTATTCGTCACTCACTTGCAGGAATGCATACTTTATGCAACACTATTTCATTAGCATCAGCTACTATTTTAGCTTTATTATTAACTTTGTTAGGAATTAGCTCGAGTTCAAAATCTAAACTTAAAAAGGATCATTATAAGCATATATTGCAAATTGCTAAGTTAGATACTTTGGTGTTTGTTCTGTCGGTAATTACTTTTTTGATTTTTAATTTACCAATAACTGAATCGGAAAACGTGCCTTATAATTGGTTTAATTTTGTGTACTATATTTCTGTAGCTATTTCAAGTATACTTAGTTCTTGTTTAATTATGGTGGTGTTAATGTTGTATAATACTATTGTAAATATTATTAATATTGTAGGATTAGGTATTACTGACCATCCGTTAGTTAGAAAAGATAATGAAAACTAAACTTTGTATTTAAAATTTTTCAAAAACACCTAAACCAAATAAAGCAAAGTCATATTTTACAGGATCATTAGGGTCAAATTTTCTTAGATTTGTATCTAACTCGAATAAAGCTTTAGCATCATTTTGTTTACGTGTAAGTAAATCTAATTTTCGAGCTACATTTCCTGAATGCACATCTAAAGGACAAGATAAAGAAGCTGGTGAGATGGTTTTCCAAATACCAAAATCAACTCCTTTATTATCATTGCGAATCATCCAGCGAAGAAACATATTAATTCTTTTAGCAGCAGAATTATTTAACGGATCAGAAATATGTTTGGTAGTTCTTTGTTGATGCGGAATTTCAAAAAACACTTTCTTGAATTCTGAAATGCTTTTTTGATTGGAATTTACTTCGCTATTTTTTGCAAACACTTTTTCTAGACCATTATGACTTTGGTAAACATTTTTTAAAGCTTTAATGAAAGTAACAGCATCTATACTGTTAAAAGTACGATGTACAAAATCATCAAGTTTTTCTAAATCATTTTCTGTATGCGTCATAATGAAATCATAAGGTGTGTTTCCCATGATGTTCATTAATTTTCGTGCATTATTGATAATCATTTTTCGGTTTCCCCATGCTATAGTTGCCGCTAAAAAACCCGCAATTTCAATGTCTTCTTTTAGTGAGTAGGAGTGTGGAATTTGTATAGGATCACTTTCAATAAAACTAGGATTATTGTACAGTTCTACTTTCTCGTCAAGAAATTCTTTAAGTTCCGTTTGTGTCATTAAATTAGTTAATTTCCAGTAACAATATTTCCATCAACCATTACTAGTTTTCGGTCTGCCATATCAGCTAAGTCTTCATTGTGAGTTACTATGACGAATGTTTGACCAAACTCATCTCTTAATTTAAAAAACAATTGATGTAGATTTTCTGCGGTATGTGTGTCTAAATTACCTGAAGGTTCATCGGCAAAAATAACAGATGGTTTGTTAATCAAAGCTCTAGCAACTGCAACACGTTGTTGTTCACCACCAGAAAGTTCGCTAGGTTTATGATGCAATCGATGTGATAATCCTAAATATTCTAATAGTTTTTTAGCTTCTGTTTCTACTTCTTTTTTATCCCGTTTAGCAATTAATCCAGGAATATAGACGTTTTCAAGTGCTGTAAATTCTGGTAATAATTGATGGAATTGAAAAATAAACCCTAAATGCAAGTTTCTAAATCGAGATAAATTTTTATCATTCATTGTAGTAACTTCTTCACCATTTATTTCTAAATGAGTCTTAGACTCTTGTGAAGGTTTGTCTAAAGTACCAAGGATTTGTAACAAAGTTGTTTTTCCAGCTCCTGAAGCTCCTACTATTGAAACAATTTCACCTTTTTTAATATGCAAATCTACACCTTTAAGAACATGTAAAGTGTCGTAATATTTATGTAAATTGGTTGCTTTTATCATTACAAATCATTTCTACAAAGAAACTATTTTTTTTCTAATTTTTTAATTTTAATCCATGTACAATTTAATTTCGTAAATTATAAATATAAGTTAAATTATAAATCTGTTTAACTTATTTAGTATATTTGTTAAACAAAAATTACAATTCAATGAAATATTTGCTTTTAATTTGTTTTTTTATTCTCCAATCTTGTCATTCACAAGAGGGAAAATTTAAATCAAAAGAATTTAAAGAACCAATAGTAGTTAAAATGAATGAAAATTTAGAAGTTGCCACTTTTGCTGGTGGATGTTTTTGGTGTACTGAAGCCATTTTTTTAGAAGTTAAAGGTGTAAGTAAAGTAGTTTCTGGTTATATAGGAGGAAAAACAAAAAATCCTACATATAGTGAAGTTTGTAGTGGAACGAGCGGTCATGCTGAAGCTATTCAGATAACATTTAATCCTAAAGAAGTTGCTTATGAAGATTTGTTAGAGATTTTCTTTGGCACACACAATCCAACTACTTTGAATAGGCAAGGTGCAGACGCAGGAACACAGTATAGAAGTGAAATTTTTTATTATTCTCTGGAACAAAAGGAAAAAGCTGAAAATTATATTCAATTAATTACTAAAGAGAAACTGTATAATGATCCTATTGTAACTCAAGTTACTTCAGCTACCGAATTTTATTTAGCTGAAGAATATCATCAAGATTATTACAGCCAAAACTCATTGCAAGGATATTGCCAAATGGTTATTGCTCCAAAACTGGAAAAGCTTAGGAAATATTACAAATCAAAATTGAAATAAGAAAGAAATATCATTATGAATACAATGATTGAAAAAGAAATATTTGACATTGTTGGAGATAACCACCAAATGACTTCAGCTGAAATGCCTTTAAGGAAAGATGCTTTTGATAAATCTGATGAGGAAAAAATGGAAGTGATTGAAGAGCATTTTGAAATTATCATGAAAGAACTAGGTTTAGATTTAACCGATGATAGTTTAAAAGGTACTCCATATAGAGTAGCTAAGATGTTCGTACAAGAAATTTTCTCAGGGTTAAATCCTGCTAATAAGCCTAAAATTTCGGTTTTTGAAAATTCGTATCATTATGATAAGATGTTAGTAGAAGCAAACATAAGTTTTAATTCTACTTGTGAGCATCATTTTTTACCAATTGTAGGGAAAGCACATATAGGTTATGTTTCTTCAGGTAAAGTTATTGGGCTGTCTAAATTAAACAGAATAGTAGATTATTTTGCAAGAAGACCACAGGTTCAAGAGCGAATGATTATGCAAATATTCAATGAATTAAAATTGGTTTTAGAAACAGATAATGTAATGGTTGTAGTGGAAGCAGAACATTTATGTGTTTCTAGTAGAGGAATTAAAGACGAAAGTAGTTTTACTTCAACTTTACAATATGGAGGAATTTTTAATCAGAAAGAATTTCGCGATGATTTTTATAAGTTAATTAAAAAAGAATAATTACTTTGGCATTTATTTTGCTACCATAGTGGTAATTAACTTTTAATTTTATTAAAATGGGTGAAGAAGTACAAATAGTAACAAAGTCTAAAGATTCTAGTAAAAAAACAAAATTAGTATTAAGTATATTATTTGATATTATAGGAATGCTGTCATATATTGTTCCATTATTTGCAGAAGTGACCGATATAGTTTGGGCACCTATTTCAGGTTTGATTTTGATGTATATGTACAAAGGAGTTACTGGTAAAGTTGCAGGTATTATTGGCTTTATAGAGGAGGCTTTTCCTTTTATAGATTTTATACCAACTTTTACTTTAACTTGGATTTATCAATATGTAATTAAAAAAGAAGAATAAAAAAGAATCTCGAGTAATCGGGATTTTTTATTTTAATTTATTATCAAAAAAATTAGCAATGAATCCTAGTTTCATTCGATAGAGCATCTTTTTTTCAAATTCCCAAAAAAAGCTAAATTGACCAAATAAAGCTCCAATAAATACTAATAAAATTTGATAGATAGGGAATAAAAGTATAAGTCGTAAAGGCCAATAAAACCATAACGACATGCTGTCTTTTGTTATTCCTAAATAATTAATAACAGGTTTAGATAGATATGCAGCAGTTGAGCCTGTTATTGCAAAGACAATAAAAATAATCACTAATTGCCAGTTTGAAGTAATATTCCAGCGTTGTTTGAGTTTGTTCATTTAGTTTTTAATTAAAAATTTCTGAGAATAATCAATTTCTTTTTGTTTTTAAAAGGATAAGCAATACTATCCTTAATTGAAAAATAAAATTTATTTATATTGTATTGGTCTTTTTTAATATCAAATATTTCAATAATACTACCATTAATCTTGTAGTTTCCATAATAATAACCACCTAAAAGTGTTGCTGAAAAATTTAGTAATAATTTTGATTTTAAGTATAAATTAAAATCTTTAATAAAATTGAGAGTAAAAATTGCAAAGAAAAGTATGTACGGAAATAATATAATGAAATCGAAAAAAGAGTAGTTATGATATATATCAGATGGTTTGTAACCAATTATAAACGTAAATATTAAAATTAATAAATGCTTCATTTACTATTAAATTCGTGCTATAAAACCACCTAATTTTTGATTGTTTCTTAATTGAAAATAGACTAAGTAATTATATATCATGTAGTTTACTTCATATCCGTAATCAATGTTACTATCATAATTAATTTGCATTTCATACAAATTGCTATTGAATTGATTAGGAAATATAGCTCTTCTGTTCCATTCTAAAATCCAAACTCTGTTTCTAGCTTCTAAGTAAGTTTGAGAATAATAAGTTCGTGGTTTTGCAAATGAATTAAACCAAGAAGTAAAACCTCCGTCAATAATAATAACTTCATATTCAATTTCGTCATTTGCTATTCTTACAGTGTCACTTTCTAATTTAGGCTTATCATTAGACGAAAAATTCTTAGTAGAATTACAAGAAATTGCAATTCCAATTATGCTAATTAATATGAAAATATATTGTTTCATATATGAAAATTCTTTTTTAGTTGTCCAAGATGATGTTGTCTTTTATTTATTAATAGTTTTCTGCAAAAATATTTTATTAGTACAATTTCATAGCTTTTATTTCTGATATAAAGATAAAAAAAAGCACCGACATAGTCGATGCTTTTAACATATTTGAAATGGATATCTATTATTTCTTGCCGAAAAGGCTTCCTAGAAGACCTCCTAAGCCACCTTTTTTCTTTGTAACAGCAGAAATTGCATCACTAACGTCTAGTTTGCCATCGTTATTTTGATCTAAAGCAGAAGTTAATAATGTGCCACCTAGCGAGCTTCCATCATTTGATGAACCTCCTAAAAGACTACCTAATATACCTCCTAAACCAGCTCCATCAGAAACACCATTACTTTTGGATTGTTTTCCTAAATATCCCATAATGATAGGAGCTAACATTGGTAATATTTGCGAAATAATACTACTTGAAACACCAGTTTTTTCACTAATTCCTGTTTCTACTGCACCTAATTTGTCTCCTAATAAATGTCCTAAAATTTTAGAACCATCATTAAAATCACCACCATTAATAAAACCACTCAGATTGTCTAAAATACTTCCATCGTGTTTTCCTTTAGTAACAGCATTTATAAGACCTTCAGCACCGTTGCCTGACAGTAAGTTTCCTTGCATAGCGCCAAGTAAAGCAGGTAAACTTGAAGAAACCACATCACTAGCTTGTGATGGATTAATTCCTGTTTTATCACTAACACTGCTTACGATTTGCTTTCCTAAATCGCTATCTAATAAATCTAAAATTCCAGACATAATTATATTAGTTAAAGTTGGATGTTAAAGTTAGTGATTTTTTTAATTATTTTTCAATAAACTTATAATCTGTTCTGCTAATTCAGTTCCAATTCTATCTTGTGCTTCCATTGTAGCTGCTCCAATATGAGGAGTTAATGAAATTTTTGGATGCATTAATATTTTCATTTCAGGTGTTGGTTCATTTTCAAAAACATCTAATCCAGCAAATAAGATTCTATCTTCGTCTAAAGCTTCTATTAAGGCTACTTCATCAATTACACCTCCACGAGCTGCATTAACAATTCCTACATCTTCTTTCATTAACTTTAATTCATCTCTACCTATTACATAGCCATCTTGTGCTGGAACGTGTAAGGTTATAAAATCGGAATGCTTTAAAAGTTCTTCCATTGGTTCTGTTTTGATATCTACATTGATAAATTGACCATTGTAGAAATCGACACGAATTACAGCTTCACCAACATACTTATCTGAAGCAATTACTTTCATACCAAGTCCTAAAGCCATTTTAGCAACTGCTTGACCAATTCTTCCAAAACCTATAATTCCAATTGTTTTTCCTTTTAACTCGATACCATTCGCGTAGGCTTTCTTTAAACCATTAAAATTAGTATCGCCTTCAAGTGGCATATTTCTATTTGAATCGTGTAAAAAACGCACACCTGTAAATAAATGTGCAAAAACTAGTTCTGCTACACTTTCACTTGATGATGCAGGAGTATTAATTACATGAATACCTTGTTTACGAGCATAATCTACATCAATATTATCCATTCCTACACCACCTCGACCTATAATTTTTAGTCCAGGACAGTTATCTATTAAGTCTTGTTTAACTTTTGTAGCGCTACGAACTAAAATTACTTTTACATCGTGTGTATTAATAAAGCTTGCTACTTGCTCTTGTGCTACTTTGGTAGTTATAACTTCAAAACCTGCTTTTTCTAATACTTTAATACCTGCTTTTGAAATACCATCATTCGCTAATACTTTCATTCTATTTTGTTTAAATGTTAAGGTTTAAAAAAATAAATTGGATTAAACCTAAATTATAAATTATTAAATATTTTTTTCTAATTCTTTCATTACATCTACTAAAGCTTGTACACTTTCTAAAGGTAAAGCATTGTACATAGAAGCTCTATATCCACCTACAGATCGATGTCCGTTAATACCAGAAATACCAGCTTTCTTCCACATTGAATCAAATAATTCTTGGTGTGCTTCATTTTCAAGTAAAAAAGTAGCATTCATTATACTTCTATCATCTTTAGCTACAGTTCCTTTAAATAATGGGTTTCTATCAATTTCTGAGTATAGTAAATTTGCTTTTGCTTCATTCCTTTTTTCGATAGCTGCAATTCCTCCTAGTTTTTTTAACCATTTTAGTGTTAATAAAGAAGTGTAAACCGCAAATACTGGTGGAGTGTTATACATACTTTCTTTGGCAATATGCTGCTCATAATTTAGAATATTTGGAATTACTCTTCCAGATTTTCCTAAAATTTCTTCTTTAACAACTACTAGAGTAGTTCCAGCTGGACCCATATTTTTTTGAGCACCTGCATAAATTAAATCAAATTTTGAAAAATCGATATTTCTAGAAAATATATCGGAACTCATATCGCAAACCACAGGAACATCAGTAGCTGGAAAAGATTTCATTTGAGTTCCAAAAATAGTATTGTTGGATGTGCAATGAAAGTAATTTGCATCTGATGGAATTGTATATCCTTTAGGAATATAATTATAGTTACTGTCTTTTGATGATGCTACAATTACTGTTTCACCAAATGCTTTCGCTTCTTTTATAGCTCCACTTGCCCAAGTCCCTGTATCCAGATAGGCTGCTTTTCCATCTGTTTTCATTAAATTATAAGGAACCATCAAAAATTCTAAACTTGCACCACCTTGTAAAAACAAAGCTTGATAACCTTTTCCTTCTAAATTCATTAGTTCAAGTACCAAAGCTCTTGCTTCATCCATTACTGCAACAAAATCTTTACTTCTATGGGAAATTTCTAATATAGATAATCCACTTTCATTAAAATTTAAAATTGCTTTTGAAGCTTCTTCGAAAACTTCTTGCGGAAGAATGCATGGACCTGCACTGTAATTGTGTTTTTTCATTTTTTATAATTTTATTCCAAAAAATAGATTTGAAATTAGTTGTGATATAATAGTTTTAGCAAATTTCGGAAATAGACTTTATAATAGTAATTCTTTTTTTTATTAATTATTCAATGTTATTAACAATAACGTTTGAGTAAATGCATTATTATGATGTTAAAAATTGAATTGTATCAACATTATCAGCATAATCCCAAAGATTTGGTTGTTGAGTTTGACCAAAAGGAATACTATTTAAAAAACTAGTTTTACTTACAATGCATTGGATTTTTTCAGTATCATTTTCTAGTTTTTTCTTTAATTCATCTAAATTATCATAATATTCATAAAATAGAGAGGAAATAGGAGAAGAATAACTATTATCTTCTCTGAGAGTTAAAAAACCATTATCAAGTAATTTATAATTACTCATTAAATATACTGCTTTATTATAATCATAATTGTTAGCATACTTTTCATATTGAATAATATCTTGATATTCAAAAATAGCATTGAAAAAAGTGTCAAAATTGTATTCTCTTGGGATGAAAATTTTTGAAACGTTTCTACATCCTAAACCAAAATACCTAAAAATATCTTCACCTAAATGAATTAAATCTTCTTTAGTTTCTTTTCCAGTTAGTATAGCAATCGAATTTCTGTTTTTTCTTATAATACTAGGTTTATCTCTGAAGTAATATTCAAAATAACGTGCTGTATTATTACTTCCAGTAGCAATTATGGCATCAAAATTTTCTAATTTCCCTTCAACAAATGTAATTTTCTGTTGGAATTGATTATCTAAAGCAATTAAATATTTTGCTAAGAATTTTATTAAATGTTGATCATTTGAAGAAGTTTTTACTACTACATTATGACCAGAAATTAAAACACTTAGAAAATCATGAAATCCTACCAATGGAATATTTCCAGCTAGTATAAGTCCAATATTTTTTTGTTTTACAGCACTAAAATCATAAGGAGAAATCCATTTTTCTAAATTTTCTTTAGTCAAAGCATTAGCCCATGATGAAATAGCAAAGCAAACATTTTCTTTTGTAAACCAACCATTGTGTGATTGAGATAATTCTATTAATTGAATAAATTGATTGTGAAATAATGTGTTGTTTTTTACAGAATCAATTTTTGTGTAATTTTCATTGGAAAACTGTTTTAAAAAATGACCCAATTCAATAAAACATTTTTTTATTTCATTTTGTAACATTTGTTTTTTGTTTTTAAGTGGTTTACGTTGTATTTTTGCACAAAAATAAGTAATAAGTTAGAAAGTTTTAGAGAAAAATAGTATTTCTTCCAACTTGTGACTTCCAATTCAAAATTTAAGAAATGGCAATAAAAATAACAGACGAGTGTATTAATTGTGGTGCATGTGAACCAGAATGCCCAAATACAGCGATATATGAAGGAGCTGATGACTGGAGATATAAAGATGGTACAAAATTATCGGGTAAAATAATCTTACCAAATGGAACAGAAATAGATGCTGATGCTGCTCAAACTCCATTGTCAGATGATGTGTACTATATAGTTCCAGGAAAATGTACCGAATGTAAAGGTTTTCATGAAGAACCTCAGTGTGCAGCAGTATGTCCTGTAGATTGTTGTGTTCCAGATGAGGAACATGAGGAATCTGAAGAGACACTTTTAAATAGGCAATCCTTTTTACATAACGAATAATTTCAGCTCCTCAATTTGAGGAGTTTTTTATATGATGATAAAATTAATAGTAGGATATGTTGTTTTATTACTGCTTTATTACTCTTGGCGTTCTACTATTTATGATGGATATTATACAAGTAAAGGTAAGGTTATTGATTTTGAAACTATTACAGTTAAAAGAGGTGGATATAAAGGAGGAAGTGTTTATATTACTAAACAAATGCCTGTAATAGTATATTTTTCTATTGGCTTACTATTCCTGATTTAATTATTATTGGTTTGCTTTTGATTATATATACAGGAACAATTAAAGTTTTTTTTAATAATTAAAAATATCTTTTTAAGTGTTTTTACTACAAAAAACGTTTGATTTAGGGAAATATTTTTATTTTTGTTAAAATTGTTATTTGTAATGAAGAAAATCTATTTTCTTTTTTTAGTTATTTTATGCCTAAATGGTTTTTCCCAAGAGAAAGAACTTACTATAATATTTAGGGATATTGAAACTCAGTTGCCTGTTGATGAGGTTACTATTACCGTGCTTAGAACTAAAGAAAGCTTTGTTTCAAATAGTGATGGTGTGGTTAAAATTTTATTAAAGAGACCTTCTTATTTAGAAGTAAGTCATTCCTCCTATAAAAAGTTTATTGTTAAATCGATTACTTTAGAGGAAGAAGAAAATGTAATTTATCTAGAGAACACCATAAATAAGCTACCAGAGATTATTTTAACTAAAGATCATCCACAAAATGTTTTAAAAGGATTAGTAGAAAATTCAAGAAACAAATTATCTGTGCCTTCAAATTTAAGAGTTTATATTCGAGAATTCTTTAAGAAAAATGACAAAAATATTTTATATAATGACGGATTGGTAAATTTTCAAATTCTTAAAGACAAGTCTTCCATTAAAACAGATATATTAGTTGAACAAAATAGAGTATTAGGAATTCTTAATGAAAAAACTGACAAAGATATATATGGTTATAATTTAAATAACCTAATGGAGAATTATTATAAATTTAAATATTTAGACGAAATTTTAGATAATAAAATTAAAAGTAAATACGATTTTCAAATTAAGTCTTATCCAGAAAACGAAGATTATTACCAACTATTAGTGAAACCATTAGAAGGAGAAGAAGGTTATCTATTTAATTATACCATTTTATATGATCACAATAAAAGAATTATTGTTGAAATCGATAATTTTATAGATTCAGAGAGAGCTGAAAGGAATTTCGATTATTCTGTTTCTGGCAAGAAAAATGTATATAAGTCAGCTTTTAAAATGAGTTATAGAGTTAAAGGAAATGAAGAATATTATTTGGTTTATGCAAAAGAAGAAATTGGTTTTCTAGCAAAACAAGATAAAGAAATGATTAAAACCGAAGTGAGAAATTACTTTGTAACAAACAAATTTACCAAAAGACTATTCACTTATGATGTTAAAGAAATTTTTAAAGAAAAAACATTATTAAATAGATCTAACACTATTTTAACCGACTTTTGGAATATCGATTCAGGTTTAGTTTTAACTCAAGATGAGCAAGATTTTATCGATAGTTTAACAGAAGTTGTTGAAGAATAAAAAAAAAGCTAACCTAAGTTAGCTTTTCAATCTTGTTATAAAAAAAATATTTTATTTTTCAACTGAATATTTTTCCATAACAATTTTATCATTCTCATAGTCATATGTTTCTAATATAAGATTTCCTTCATTATCAAAATAGCCAAAAGAAACTTTATCATTATTTCTGTAAATATAGTTATTGTTGGAGGTTTTTCTTAATACTCCGACTTCTGAAGTGTTAGATGGATTTATCATTGAGTATCCATTTCCTTTTTGAACCATTTGATATTTGTTCCCATCAGAGATATAATAAGCAGATAAGTCTACATCATAATATTTGGTTTCACCATCGATATTCACTTTTGTGGTTTTAGTCACATCTACTTTAGATTCTCCTTTCATAGGAATGTTTTTCCCCTTTTTCTCAGACATATTAAGTTCCACATCTTGAGTCTCTTTAGTTTCAACAGTTTTTACAATTTTCTTTTTCCCTTTAGAATCCTTAATTGTTGTTGTAACAGTTTCAGTCTCTTTTTGAACATTTTTATTTTGAGCCGTTATTTGCAAAGTGGCTAATAAAAATATTGTAGACAATAATAAATTTTTCATAATTCCTTGTTTTAAAGTTATGGTACAAATTTAGGGTCTATTAGGAGTCTAATTGTTACATCATTTCGGTAGCTTATTATATAATTATGATATTATAATTTGTAAGTACTTCTTAAGTATTTGATATTCAGTTTTTATAAAAAAAGGCTATCTAAAAAAGACAGCCTTTTAAAAGAGAGTAGGTGATTTAATTAAAAATCGAAACCTATTCTTGCATAATAGTAAGCACCACTAAAACCCATTTGAACTGAATCCCAATAACCACCAGCTTCAGTATCACCTATTTCATCTTGTTTGTCTGGATAAACATTTAATAAGTTATTACTACCAACAGAAAGTTTTAAGCTTTTTGAAATTTGGTATCCCAAAGTCAAATCGGTAACTATTTTTGCATCATAAACATCATCTTCGTCTGAATAATCAACTAATACTACTTTGCTAAAACGAGTAAAAGCTAATCCAGCATCAAGTTTATTTCTCTTATAAGTAAGGTTTAAGCCAAATTTATTAGATGGAGCTGAAGCTAATAAAAAAGCTTTTTCTCGTTTACCAAAGAAAGTTTCTTCATCTAAAGTACCATTTTTTACATTATCAATTTTCATATCATTAATATTTCCAACCAAAGTTGCTGAATAAGAAGCGTTACCTATACTTTTTTTCCAAGCAATTACTAAATCTAAACCAGTAGTTTTTGTATCTACACCATTGGCAAAAAATTGCGCTTCAGAAACACCAATATTTAGAGCAGAAGCATCAAAATATCCTGTTAAAATAATACGATCTTTTACTTTTATAAAATAACCATCTATAGTGGTGGTAAAATCTCCAAATGAAGCTGTTACTCCTAAAGATGCATTAAATGCTTTTTCTCGATTCAGTTTTTGTATTCCAAAAGCTCTAGTAACAGGACTATTATTTGGTGATAATAAAACTTCTGTTGCTCCACCAGAATTAAAATTGGTAAACCTTAAATTATAATATATTTGGGCTAATGAAGGAGCTCTAAATCCAGAACTAATTGATCCTCTTAAATTAATTTTATCAGTAATTTTTAATCTTGAAGCTAATTTTCCATTTAAAGTAGAACCAAAATCACTATAATTTTCAAAACGAATAGCAGCACTCACAAGAAAGGATTCAGTAATATCTAATTCGGTATCAGCATATAAAGATAAATTACTTCTGTTCTTTACTACTTCATTAGCTAAACTATAACCTGGGAAACCTTGGGAACCACCAGGTCTTGGATCTCCAGATATAGGATCAACGGGAATTGTTTGATTAGCTGGGTCGGTCACCACTTGTCCATTAACATCGTAAGTAGCATAAGAGCCTTCTTCTCCAGCAAAAATGCTAAACTGTTCAGTTCTGTATTCTGCTCCAAAAGCAAGGTTAAATCCACTTAAAATAGATTCATAATTTTTAGAAAAATCAAAATTTAAAGTGTTTTGGCTTAAGCTATGACCACCTGCATCAAATTCAGTTGGAGAAGCCTCTTCCAAGGAAGCATTAAGAGTTCCTTTAATTGTATAATGAAATAAATTTTTTCCAAAAGTGTTACTTATATCAATATTCCAACCACTATCAGTTTTGGTTCTAATTCCAGCAGCGATTGAAGTGTCAAATATAACAGATGTAATTCTTGGAGTAAAACCACCTGGGTAAATACTTTCAACTACTCTTGCACCATCATTTCTAGTGAAAGCATAAGCATCTGTATTTCTATAATTTCTTCCCCCGAAAATGTAAAATTTGGTTCTCTCCGTAAACTTGGTTTCAATATTTCCAAAGAAATTAAAGCCATTTATTTCGGCTTCACCAAATCCTTTTCTAAAATCATATCCAGGACGTAATGTTTTGTTTTTATCTAAGTATTCTAATGTAAAATTTGCAAAGCCATCTTCGCCTAGTTTAACTCCATAATTTGTAGCCACTTTTAAAGAACCACCATCAAAATTTTGATCTTTTCCAAAAGAATTGCCATTTCCATTTTGATCTAATCGATAGCCATCAGTATTTGCCGTACCAGGAAGAAAATCTCCTTTGGCATTTGTATTATAAGCTCCATAAGTAACATTTCCAGAAACACCTTCTGAATTATCTTTTAAAACAATGTTAATTACACCAGCAATGGCATCCGAACCATATTGTGCGGAAGCTCCATCTCTAAGAATTTCAATTCGCTTGATTGCATTAGCAGGAATCGCATTTAAGTCTGTTCCTGTGTTTCCTCTTCCTCTTGTACCAAAAAGATTAATCAGAGAAGATTGATGTCTCCTTTTTCCATTAATTAATACTAATGTTTGATCTGGACCTAAACCTCTTAGAGAAGCAGGGTCGACGTGGTCAGCTCCATCAGAACCAGATTGTTTGTTAGCATTGAAAGAAGGTGCAACATACTGAAGTAGCTGATTAATTTCAATTTTTCCACTTTGAGTGGTAATATCTTTTACATCTATCACATCTATGGCAACAGGAGATTCAGTAACCGTTCTTTTTGGACTTCTTGAACCTACTATTTGAACTTCTTGCAATTGTTGTCCTTCAATTAAAATGACATCAATTAAAGAGTTTTCAGTTGTTTTTTCAATTGATTTGAAGCCAATGTAACTAAATACAAGTATTGCTCCATCGTTTACTGTAATGTTGTATTTACCATTAAAATCAGTAACTACTCCATTAGTAGTGTTTTTTTCAATTACATTCACACCTATTATAGGTTCTCCAAAGTCGTCTGTTACAGTTCCAGTGATCTCTTTTTGAGAAAAGAGCAATTGAGAGCAGGTAAACATTAGTAAAAATGCTAGTTTTTTCATAAAAATCTGTTTATTTGTTTGTAGTTGTAAATATAAGATAAAAATAATGTAATTGTTTTTTGTAATTTAGAGAATAAATCACTAAAATAAATGCAGCTTTGAGACTTTGTAACTTTTAAAGTATATTTGCAAACTTTAAAATGAATTAGTTATAAAAAATATATCATGAAAGCAGGAATTGTAGGATTACCAAATGTTGGAAAATCAACACTATTTAATTGTTTGTCAAATGCAAAAGCACAAAGTGCTAATTTTCCATTTTGTACCATAGAACCTAATATTGGTGTGGTAAATGTACCAGATCCTAGGATTGTTCGTTTGGAAGAGCTAGTAAAACCTGAACGTGTTCAAATGGCAACTGTAGATATTGTAGATATTGCTGGTTTAGTAAAAGGAGCAAGTAAAGGAGAAGGTTTAGGAAATCAATTTTTGGGAAATATTAGAGAATGTAATGCTATTATTCATGTTTTACGTTGTTTTGATAACGATAATATTGTTCACGTAGATGGAAATGTAAACCCAATTCGCGATAAAGAAACGATTGACATCGAATTGCAACTAAAAGATTTAGAAACAGTTGAAAAACGTTTGGAAAAGACGAATCGCGCTGCTAAGACTGGAAACAAAGAAGCACAAGCTGAAAAAGCTCTTTTAGATAGAATTCGCGAAACTTTATTACAAGGTAAATCGGCTCGCACAGTTATTCCTCAAAACCAAGATGAAGAAGAATTGATGGAAGAATTTCAATTAATTACTTTAAAACCAGTTTTATATGTTTGTAATGTGGATGAAGCATCTGCTGTTTCAGGAAACAAATATGTAGAGCAAGTTAAAGAATTGGTGAAAGATGAAAATGCAGAAGTAATTATACTTTCTGTTGGTGCAGAAGCTGATATTACTGAATTAGAAAGTTACGAAGAGCGTCAAGTTTTTCTTGAAGATATGGGATTGACTGAACCAGGTTCAGCAGTTTTAATTCGTGCTGCTTATAGATTATTAAATTTACAAACCTATTTTACAGCTGGTGTAAAAGAAGTAAGAGCTTGGACCATAAAAGTAGGAGATACAGCTCCAAAAGCAGCAGGTGTAATTCATACCGATTTCGAAAAAGGATTCATCCGTGCAGAGGTAATTGCTTTTGAAGATTTTTCAAATTACGGTTCAGAAGCAAAAGTAAAAGAAGCTGGAAAATTAAGAGTAGAAGGAAAAGAATATATAGTAAAAGATGGTGATGTAATGCATTTTAGATTTAATGTGTAATAAATATTATATTTCTAAAAATTATTGAAATATATTGAAAATAAAAAAATGAAAAGTATTGCATCGAGTCTATTAAAAGTAGCTTTATTAGGTGTTTTGTTATTTAATGTAAGTTGTTCTGAAGAAGCAGATGTTGAAGCTGTTGCTGAAAAATTCTTGACACATATAAATAAACTAGAATTCAAGGAGGCTAAAGAATATTGTGATGAAAAATTGGCTTCTATTTTTGGAATGTTAGAAGGATCAACTACGATGTTTAAAGATATATCAAAAGAAAATGTTCCTACCTTTAAAATTAAAGGTTTAGAAATTAAAGATGATGTTGCAACGGTAAAATATGTTCAAACTAAAGATGGAGAAACTAAAGAAGAAACATTAATTTTAAAAAAGATTGAGGGAAAATGGAAAGTTTCTTCTAATAAAGAAGATGTTAATGGGATAGATAATCAACAAAAGTTAAATTAGTTTATAGAAACTAATTCTTTGAATAATTAATCAGATACAAAAAGGAAAAGTAGTATCAAAAAATAAATATCACTAGTTAAATTTTTTTTCCTAAATTAGTTTGCAGATTTAGGTGTTAAAGAAATAAATATTTTTAATTTTTATTTAAAACATTAAAAAAATGAGAATAGTTTTAATTTATTTTTTCCTTTTTAATTTATTCGCTTTTTCACAAGAAAAGAAAGTAGTTGACTTATTAAATAAGCAACTTATGAAAGAAATTAAAAAATTCACAAATGAAGACTCTCTGAAAATAATTCAACCTTTTTATATTAACGAAAGTAAAAAATTAATTCTTGAGTTTGAGAAATACAATAGTTATAATGAAAAATGGGAAGTAATAAAATCTGAAGTGTCACTAGATAAAATAACAGGTTTTATTAAGGATATTAATGTAATTTTTCAAACAGAAGAAAAAGATGTTTTAGAAACTATTAAAACCTACAATGAAAAAAAAGAGTTAATAAGTACAGATATAATCGATACCAATTTGTTTTTTACAGGAATTAATAAAGAGCAAAACAACACAGACTTTCGAGATAAAATAGTAGAAGCCTTCAAAAAAGCAGGTTATGTTATTGATTCACAATATTGGTATGATTAATCATATATTAATGAAATTATACAAAAGTCATGAAAAATATTTTCATTAAAATGGTAAGTAATTAACTTAAAAACTTATTAGAAATTTTTATCTTTTTACAATTTTTTGAATACTACTTTTCCCTTCGTTTTCTATCTTAAGAGTATAAATTCCTTGAGAAAAATTTGAAATATCAATGCTATTGGTATGAGTAGTTTCCATAAGTTTTTCTCCTACTATATTATACACACTTAAATTTTCAATTTGTTTTGATGCATTCAAAGTTCCTTCAGTAGGATTAGGAAAAAGAACTAATGAATTCAAATGAATGTTATTTAAAGATAGCGTGGTTTCATTTAAATGAAAAGCTATAGCGTTATTTCCACCTGACCAAATATAATCTAAATCTCCTTGATTATCAACATTGGCAATGGTAACTTGTCCCATAATTAAACCTGAATTTTGATGCACATTTATTTCATTTGTAAAAGTATGATTAATGTCGTTAACAAAAACAGAAATAGTATTGGTATAAGAAGCATATATGTCTTTAAGTCCGTCATTATTATAATCTATTGAACTTAATGATATAAGATTAGGAATTGTGGAAAGCGTAGCTTCATATGTCATAACACCATTACCGTTGTTACTAAACCATTTTACATGACCAGAACCATTTCTACCAACGATATCAAAATCGCCATCATTGTCTACATCAAAAGAATGTACTAAAAAAAACACTTCTGTTGTTATGGAGTAATAGTTAGGTGTGAAAATGGCATTTCCATTGTTGGTATAAATTACTAAACCTGCAGTTTCACCTGAAATTAGATCTACATCACCATCATTATCAATATCTTGTATAGCTAAATCCAAACATTCTAATACCAAAGGAGATGTACTTGTACTTAAAATAGTTTCTTTAGTAAAACTTCCTAAACCATTGTTTCTATAAAAATCAATAGAATGCTGGCCAATAATAACAATATCATCTAAATTATTTTGATCAAAATCAGTAACAACTACATCATTTAAAATCATGGAATTATTGTCAAGAGTAAAACTAGAATAAGAACCATTAGTACTCAAATAAATTTTGGACTCGTTTGTTGTTTTACCAATTGCAACAATGTCTAATTCATTATCGCTATTAAAATTACCCATTGCAAAACCTCTACAAAATTCAAAAGCTTCAATCTGATTAAAAGTAGAAAAAGAAGCGTTCATTTGATTGGTATAAAATCCCAACCTACCATTGGTACCTGTTGTTGAAGTAATAATATCTTTAAAACCATCATTATTTAAATCATGAGACAAAATTTTAGTAATTCCTGCAGTTGGCACTGAAGTATCAATAAAATTTACTGTACCAATTTGGGCATTTGATTTAAAAACTAATAGAATTGTTACTAAAAAGAAACTAATTGTTTTCATATATTTTATTCCTGTTAATCCTAATTGCTTTAAAAAGAATGATTTAAGACTTACCAAAAATATTAAAAAAACCTTGTAACTTTGATTAAAAATAAAATAAAGCTAACTTCTTGTAAATATTGTGTTTTTAGGCTCAATATTTAATGTTGTTTGTTGTTGCTAAATTATATGAAAACACTAAAAAAATCATTTAAAATACTATTAAAAACGTTATTAGGATTCATAGCTTTTCTATTGATTTATGCAATACTTATTTTCTTTACTTCTATAATTTCGGTTAACGAAAATAATGAAAATACTGATAAAAATATTCCCATTTACATTTTATCTAACGGAGTACATACCGATATTGTTTTGCCTTTGAAAAACGAAATCAAAGATTGGTCAACAGCTATTTTATATACTAATACAAAAGCAAAAGATTCTACTTTACAAAATCTAGCTTTTGGTTGGGGCGACAAAGGATTTTATTTAGACACACCTACTTGGGCAGATTTGAAAGCTTCCACAGCAGCAAAAGCCGTTACAGGATTGAGTTCGTCTGCTATGCATGTCACTTTTTATGGAAATTTAAAAGAAAATGAAAGTTGTAAAAAGTTTTTTATTTCTGAAAGCCAATATCAGAAAATGATAACTTATATTGAAAATAGCTTTTCATTGGACAAAGCCAATAAAATACAACGAATTGGGACACATTCCTATGGCAAACACGATATTTTCTACGAAGCAAAAGGCAGTTATAATTTATTTTACACTTGCAACACTTGGGCAAACCAAGCCTTAAAAGCAGGTAACCAAAAAGCAGCACTTTGGACCGTTTTAGATAAAGGAATCTTTTATCATTATGATTAAGAATTATTTAAAAAAGCATGAATTAAGATTTTTTTCAATTCTAACAGCTTTGTTTTTGTTTTTGCCATTTGTGAAACAGTGTGATGGTCTTAGTTCTGTTTCACATGAACAGCCTATTTGTTTAGGTAGTGAAACTGCTAATGAACTTAAACCTAAAATTACCAAAAACAGATTGGTGTTTGATTTAATGATTTACTTCACAGAAGAAAGCGAAAGTATTATTGATTTATGCTTACAATCAAAGTCGTTTTTAGAAAATGATTTTAATAGTGATGTAAAATTTGTAGATTTTTTGTTTCTATTTTCAATAATTTTTTCGATAATTTTAGTGATTTTAACAGTATTCGGAGTATTATTTTTTTCTTTAGCTAGAAAACAATTTCTTTCAGTTATTTTTCTGATAAATTCTGTTTTAGTTGTATTAATTTTGTTGATTAACGGTTATCTTTTTGTAGATAGAATAGGTCAGATTAAGATAGGATTTTATTTATTATTAGGTACAAATTTTTATCTTTTTTATCATCTTAAGAAATTCGTTAAAAACAAATAATTTGTCTTTTTTTTCTTTTCTCTTTTCTCTTTCTTCTATGTTCTTTTCTCTTTTCTCTTTCTTCTATGTTCTTTTCTCTTTTCTCTTTCTTCTATGTTCTTTTCTCTATGCTCTTTCTTCTTAACTCTTTTGTCAATAACTTATAATCGGTGCTCTTTCATTTTTTATAGAGAAATAGTATATTGCACAAAATCCGAAATCTGTTTATGCTAGAGCAAAATCAATATACCGAAGACAATATTCGTTCACTCGACTGGAAAGAACATATCCGTATGCGTCCAGGGATGTACATTGGAAAACTAGGAGACGGTTCCTCACCAGATGATGGAATTTACATTCTACTGAAAGAGGTAATGGACAACTGTATCGATGAATTCGTTATGGGTGCAGGAAAAACCATTGAAGTAACCATCAAAGAAAAGTTAGTTACCGTTCGCGATTATGGTCGTGGAATTCCATTAGGAAAAGTAGTTGATGTGGTTTCCAAAATGAACACAGGAGGAAAGTACGATTCCAAAGCCTTTAAAAAATCGGTAGGTTTAAATGGTGTTGGTACCAAAGCCGTAAATGCACTTTCAAATTATTTCCGAGTAGAATCGGTTCGTGATAACCAACAAAAAGCTGCCGAATTTTCTGCAGGTAATCTTACAATTGAAGAAGAAGTAACAGAAACGACCAAACGCAAGGGAACAAAAGTATCTTTCGTTGCAGATGAAACTATCTTTAAAAACTACAAGTATCGTAATGAGTATATCATTAAAATGCTTAAAAACTATTGTTATTTAAATCGCGGTTTAACGATTTATTACAATGGAGAAAAATACGTTTCAGATAATGGATTAAAAGATTTATTAGACGAAAATATTGCAGAAGAAGATATGGTGTATCCAATCATTCACTTAGAAGGAGATGATATTGAAGTAGCCATTACACATAGTAAATCACAATATTCAGAAGAATATCATTCCTTTGTAAACGGGCAAAATACCACGCAAGGAGGAACCCATTTAGGAGCTTTTCGAGAAGCGATTGTGAAAACCATTAAAGAATTTTACAATAAAAATTTTGAAGCTTCAGATATTCGTAAGTCTATTGTTTCTGCGGTTTCGATAAAAGTAGAAGAACCTGTTTTTGAATCACAAACCAAAACCAAATTAGGTTCTACTGATATTGGCCCAAATGGACCTACAGTTCGTACTTTCGTAAATGACTTTATCAAAAACAAATTAGATAATTTTTTACATAAAAATCCAGAAATTGCAGATGCTTTATTACGTAAAATTTTACAAGCAGAACGCGAACGAAAAGAATTATCAGGCATACGTAAATTAGCAAAAGACAGAGCAAAAAAAGCCAGTTTGCACAATAAAAAATTACGAGATTGTAGAGTACATTTGACAGATGCAAAAAATCCTAGAAGCTTAGAAAGTACGCTTTTTATTACAGAGGGAGATTCGGCTTCTGGTTCGATTACCAAATCACGTGATGTGAACACCCAAGCGGTTTTTAGTTTGCGTGGTAAGCCATTGAATTCATATGGAATGAGTAAAAAAATCGTATATGAAAATGAAGAATTCAATTTATTGCAAGCAGCTTTAAATATCGAAGAGGACATGGGTGATTTGCGTTATAACAACATTGTAATCGCAACCGATGCCGATGTTGATGGAATGCACATTCGATTATTGTTAATCACCTTCTTTTTACAATTTTTTCCAGAACTGATTAAAGATGGGCATTTGTATATTTTACAAACTCCTTTATTCCGTGTGCGAAATAAAAAAGAAACCATTTATTGTTACAGTGAAGAAGAACGTGTAAATGCCATTGAAAAATTAAAACCAAAACCAGAAATCACACGATTTAAAGGATTAGGGGAGATTTCTCCAGATGAATTTAAGCATTTTATAGGCGATGACATTCGTTTAGATCCAATCATGCTAGATAAAGCAACTTCAATAGAAACTTTATTAGAATTCTACATGGGTAAAAATACACCAGATAGACAAGAGTTTATTATAAACAATTTGAAGGTGGAATTGGATGTGATAGAGAAGGAATAAGGAGCACAAAGTTTCACAATGTTTAGCACAACGTATTCAAAGTTTTTAATTAAAAATCTTTGTACAAAAAAACATTGATTGACTTAGTGTATTACTTTGAGTAACTTAGTGTAACGAAAAAATGCAAGAAGAAAATGAAATTAGCAGAATAATATTGGATTGTGCTTTTAAAGTTCACACTAAATTAGGTTCTGGTTTATTGGAAAAAGTTTATTGAGAATGTTTAGCCTTACGAACTGATGAAATGCGGATTAGATGTTAAACAGGAAAAAGCATTTCCAGTAATTTATGAAGAAATAAAAATGGATTGCGGCTATAGGGTTGATATAATTGTTAACAACAAAGTTATAATTGAATTAAAAGTAGTAGAAGACTTTACAATTGAGCATGTAGCTCAATGTTTAACTTATATGCGACTTTCCGAATGTAAATTAGGATTGATTTTAAATTTTTATAAAAAATCTTTAAAAGACGGAATAAAAAGATTGATTATTTAAACATAGTGAAACTTAGTGTAAAACTTAGAGAAACTTAGTGCTATAAAAAATGAAAGACGAAGAAGAAAACATAAACCCAGAAGAACAAAACGAATCGGTAAACGAATCTAATGAAACAGAAGGTTTTGATGATATAAAAACATCAGGCCATCATTTCTATGAGAATAACGAAAATCCAGAAGATACTATTACTAAAGTAACAGGTATGTACAAGGATTGGTTTTTAGATTATGCCTCTTATGTAATTCTAGAACGTGCGGTTCCAGCAATTGAAGATGGTTTCAAACCAGTGCAGCGAAGAATTATGCACTCCATGAAAGAACTAGATGATGGTCGTTATAATAAAGTAGCTAATATTGTTGGGCACACTATGCAGTATCATCCTCACGGTGATGCAAGTATTGGTGATGCAATGGTGCAAATTGGTCAAAAAGATTTAATTATCGACATGCAAGGAAACTGGGGAAATATCCTTACAGGTGACAGTGCAGCTGCTTCTCGTTATATTGAAGCAAGAATTTCTAAGTTTGGTCATGATGTATTATTTTCTCCAAAAATTACAGAATGGGGTGTTTCCTATGATGGTCGTCGTGCAGAACCTATTAACCTTCCAGTAAAATTTCCTTTACTTTTGGCTCAAGGAGCAGAAGGAATTGCTGTAGGTTTGTCAACGAAAGTATTACCGCATAATTTCAATGAATTAATTGATTCCTCTATAAAAATATTAAAAGGAAAACCTTTTACTTTATTTCCCGATTTCCCAACAGCAGGAATTGCAGATGTCTCTAATTATAATGATGGTTTACGAGGAGGAAGAGTTAGAGTTCGTGCCAAAATTGCACAATTAGATAAATCAACTTTAGTTATTACCCAAATTCCATTTTCAACTAATACTTCAACATTGATTGATAGTATTTTGAAAGCCAATGAAAAAGGAAAAATTAAAGTTAAAAAAATTGAAGATAACACAGCAGCTGAAGTTGAAATTCTCATTCATTTAACACCAGGTGTTTCTCCTGATAAAATGATTGACGCTTTGTACGCTTTCACAGCTTGTGAAACTTCTGTTGCACCTTTAGGCTGTGTAATTGAAAACAATAAACCATTATTTATTGGTGTTTCTGATATGTTGAGAATTTCGACCAATAGAACGGTTGATTTACTAAGACGTGAGTTGGAAATTCAATTGGACGAATTACAAAATAAATGGCATTTTTCGACCTTAGAAAAAATCTTCATTCGTGAAGAAATGTATATCGATTTCAAATTATATTCCGACAGAGAATCATTATATGATTATTTATACAAAAAATTTGAACCTTTTAGAAAATTACTAGTTCGTGATATTCACGATGATGATTTACAAAAACTGACTCAAATTCCAATGATTCGAATTACACGTTTCGATTCTGATAAAGCAGATGACGCTATTGCGAAATTAGAAGCTGAAATGGAACAAGTGAAACATGATTTGGAACATATTATCGATTTTTCAATTGCTTTTTTTACCAAATTAAAAGAGAAATATGGTAAAGGTCGTGAGCGTCAAACAGAATTAAGAAGTTTTGATACTATTGAAGCGACAAAAGTGGTGTTGAGAAATACGAAACTTTACGTGAATAAAGAGGAAGGTTTCTTAGGAACTGGACTTAAAAAAGATGAATACGTAGCGGACTGTTCTGATATTGATGATGTAATTGTTTTTCTTCGTGATGGTCGAATGGTTATTACAAAAGTGGATGATAAGAAATTCATTGGTAAAGATATTATTCACATTGCTATTTTTGATAAAAATGATAAGCGAACAATTTATAATGTCATTTACCGTGATGGAAAATCAGGAAGTACATTTGTAAAGCGTTTTAATGTTTCTGGAGTTACTCGTGATAAAGAATATGATTTAGCACAAGGAAAACCAGGCTCGCAAGTATTATATTTTTCGGCTAATCCAAATGGTGAAGCAGAAGTTGTAACCATTTTATTACGTCAAGTAGGCAGTGTAAAAAAACTAAAATGGGATTTAGATTTTTCTGAAATTTTAATAAAAGGAAGAGCTTCTAAAGGAAATACGGTTTCAAAATATCCAATTAAGAAAATAGAATTAAAAGAAAAAGGAATTTCAACACTTCGACCAAGAAAAATATGGTTTGATGATACCGTACAACGATTAAATGTAGATGGAAGAGGAGAGTTGTTAGGGGAATTTAAACCAAATGATAGATTGCTAATTATCAATCAATCTGGTAAATTAAAAACCATTATTCCAGAATTAACGACTCATTTTGATCAAGACATGATAGTGTTAGAAAAATGGAAACCAAATAAACCTATTTCAGCAGTCTATTTTGATGGTGAAAAAGAACGTTATTATGTGAAACGTTTCGTAATTGAAAACGAAAATAAAGAAGAGATTTTTATTACAGAACATGAAAAATCGCAATTAGAAATTGTTTCAACAGATTGGAAACCAATGGCAGAAATAGTGTTTGCCAAAGTTAAAGGAGTTCAGAAAGATACGTTACAAGTTAATTTAGAAGAATTTATTGCTGTTAAAGGAATAAAAGCATTGGGTAACCAATTAACTAGTGATAAAGTAAAACAAATTAATTTATTAGAACCACTTCCTTTTGAAGAACCAGCTGAACCAGAACCAGAAAAAATGGAAGTGACAGATGAAGAATCGGTTTCTGATGATGTAAAAACAGATTTAGATGATGATGGTCAAATAACTTTAAGTTTAGATTAAAATAAGAGAAAATAAAAAAGGCTGTATCATTTGATACAGCCTTTTTGGTTTAATTAGAATAAATCATAGGCAGGAAAAGCGGATACACTTTTTACTGCTGCAGAGAATTCATTTAACATTTTGCCTAAACCAGAATCATCAGTTGGTGCATTGTTAACAATTATTGCCAAACTATAACCATCTCCTATTTCTGCAAGCCATGACCTTGAACCACCATGTGCTCCATTATGTCTTTGTTTATCTCCAGATATTGTCCAGCCACAACCATAATTAGGTGATAATGTTGTGTCTTGTGTTAAGATTGTATGTGTACTAGCTTTTATAATATCAGGTGGTGTATTACTTCCATCAACTTTTCCTAGATATTTTACAAGATCTATAGGTCTTGCAACCCAACCACCAAAACCTGCCCATAATTGCATATTTTGTTTTGTTTCTGGTGTGTAATGAGATTCATTAGATTTTACACTACCATTAGCTAAACCAACATACATTCCTGATCCAACACCAGCAGGTGTCAATACATTATTACGTATGAAAGTTTCATACGACTGACCACTTATTTGTTGAATCACACATGCTAAAATGAAATAACCAGTATTGGAATAAGAGTATTTAGTATTGGGATTAAATTTTAATAAATCTGATGATTTAAGTAACATTTTCATAGTATCATCATACGTTTTGTCTTTGTTCCAAAATTCTGCTTCTCCATTACAAGTACGCAATCCTGAAGTGTGATGCAATAATTGTGAAATTGTTATTTCATTAAGTTTAGGTTTGTCAGCAGGTGTAGCATATTTTGAACCTAGAATACTGTTTGAACCAAAAACACGTTGGTTCATACTAATTTTATTTTGTTCCAAAAGTTTCATTATTCCAGCAGCAGTAACCGATTTTGAAATACTCATAATTCGCATAGAATGATTAGGAGATAAGTATTCATTAGTTGCTTTATCTGCATATCCATAAGCTTTTGCAAAAACAAGTTTGCCATTTTTAGTTACTGCAAATGATAAACCTTTAACATCTTGTGAAGTCATATAGCTTTTTGCCGCATTATCAAGCTTGTTAAGATCAGCTAATTTCATAGACTTATTTATCCAAATTGCATTATAATTATCTGCTGAACCAGAAGCAAAAGCATTTACAAAAACAGGCACATAACCTTGATAATACATGTTGTCAAATGTATGTTGATAATTAATTCGACTTAACCCGTGTTTAGCCATCCAAATTGGATAAGTTGATTTTTCCCAAATAGCAGCATATAAATCAGTACGCCCTTTTTGATATCCGCTAATAGACTTTAAATGATACCCTTTACTTGTAAAATCATTAAACGCTTTTTGATAATCGGCTGCATTAAGATTATGTCTTGCTATTATAGACCCTGATTTTTTTTCCCAAAAAGCAGCAAAATACTCTTTTCCATTAATTACGTAACCTGAAACTTGTTGCAATTGATAACCACTTTTGCTATAATCATCAAAAGCTTTTTGATAATCTGATGCTGTCATATTATGCTTTGCTTTCCAAGCTCCTCCTGAACTTTTGTCCCATACTGCAGCAAATTTAGCTTGATTCCCAACTGCATAACCAGACAAGCACACAAGTCTATAACCTTTACTTACTTTGTCATTAAAATCTTTTTGATAATCTGCAGATGATAATCCATGTTTTGCTGACCATGCTGGTCCTGATACTTTGTTCCAAATTGCTGCATACAATTCTTTTCCGTTACTAGTATAGCCAGTAAGAGAAGTAACTCTATAACCTTTTGCATTTAGGTTATTAAATTCAGTTTGATACTTTGCAGGTGTCATAGCGTGTCTTGCAACAAATTGTGAGAACGTTGTTCCAGTAATAAATAATACTACTATTGCTAGAATTTCTTTTTTAAATAATTGTTTCATTTTTTTCATTGTTAATTTAATCTTTTTAGATACTTATTTTTTATGGGACAAATGTATGGCCATGCTTGCTTGTAGGAAAGAGTACAAATACCGTTTATTAAGGGCAAATTCCCCTTTTTAATTTGTGTAGTTTATACTATATTAATACAGTAAAAAATATTTAAGTTTTGATTAACAATGAGTAATTCAAGTATTAAAGGATTTTTTGTAACTTTGAAAATCTAAAATGAAACATTGTTTACAAATATTAGTTGTAATTATTTTTTGGTTTTTAATTAACCCAACGATTTCTTATGCTTGTTCCAAAAAAACGGTTTCAATAGAAAATAAGTGTTGTTCTAAAATGAATAAGCTTAGTTCAAAACAAACGGATTGTTCTGATAAAGAGGAACAAAAATCTTGTGATGGTAGTTGCAATTCTTCAAATTGTAATTTTTCACCCATTTTTTCAAGCATTATTATTGCAGAAGTATTTTCAATTCCTCAAAAAAGCGAAATTATTGTAACTATAAAACCTAATTTTTTCTATCTAGAAAAAAATATTTCTTTAAATTATTTAGCCATTTGGTCTCCTCCAAAAATAAGCTAATGATATCCTTGTATAGCCTTTATTGTGCTTAATTCTTATTAGTTTTTTAAAACTAAAAGCAATTTTACTTAAATAATAATTTAAAATCTTTAAAATGAAATCAATAAAAAACATATTGATGCTAACTGCTTTGTTAGTATCATTTGCATCGTCACATGCACAAATTAAAAATGCACAAACAATTACAGAGAAAATTTCAGGAAACTGTGATATGTGTAAAAAAACAATTGAAAAAGCTGGAAACCTTAAAAATAGCGCTTCAGTAAATTGGGACAAAGAAACAAAAATGGCTACTATTTCTTATGATGTTAAAAAAACTAATAAAGATGAAATTCTAAAACGAATTGCTTTGGCTGGTTATGATAGTGAATTATTTTTGGCTCCAGATGATGCTTACAATAGTTTACCAAATTGTTGTAAATATAATAGAGAAAATAAAACTGAAATAGTTGAAGAGACAAAAACGGAGATGAAGCATAATAAAATAAAAATGAAAACTTCTCAAGATGCTAATTCATTGGTAGAGGTTTATAATGTTTACTTTGAGTTGAAAGATGCTTTAGTATCCTCGGATTCAAAAATAGCTTCTAAAAAAGCAACTGATTTATTAGCTTTTATAGAAAAAGTAGAAATGAAGTCATTAAAAATGGATGTTCACATGGTTTGGATGAAAGTAATAAAAGACCTTAGAAATGAAGCAAAAACAATTTCTACAAGTAATGATATTGAAAACCAAAGAACTTCTTTTAGTTTACTTTCTGAATCAATATATCAATTAATAAAAGTTGACAAAATGGATTCAGCAATCTATTACCAACATTGTCCAATGGCAAATAAAGGTAAAGGAGCAAATTGGTTAAGCAAAGAAAATACCATTAAAAATCCATATTATGGTTCAATGATGTTAAGTTGTGGAAAAACAGTGGAAACTATTAAGAAATAATGCGAATAATATAAGTGTTTTAATTAATCATGTAACCGATTTACGTTTACACTAGTTAACTTTAGAATCAATTTAAAAAAACAAAAAAATGAAAAATTTATCTTTTCTTTTACTAACAATTATGGTTTCTATTTTGTTTTCTTGTAAACAAAGTAATACTAATGAAACCGAACAAGATAATCATATGCATCAAGATACAACTATGGTACATAATGAAGAGCAAGTGATGAATTCTGACAAAATGTATTCTTGTCCCATGCATCCTGAAGTTAAGGGAAACAAAAATGAAAAATGTACAGAATGTGGAATGGATTTGACAATGACAAGCACTCAAACTTCAGAAGAGGGTAAATAATGTAATCCTTATTATTTGATTAATTTTATTCAACCTTATCAATTAAAGGATGAGGTTGAATAATTTTTAGTAAATTCAAAAAATGAAAATTATGAACAAAAAGGATAATCATTCAAGTAGAAACACCTATTTAAAATTTGCATTACTATTACTCAAGAAAAAGAAATTAAGCAAATGAAAGAAATGATTAATCGATTAGAAAATAATTAATAAATGATGAAACTTCATGTTAAAAACATGGTTTGTAACCGATGTATTTTAGTTGTAAAGTCTGAGTTAGAAAAATTAGGACAAGAAATACTTTCTATTGAATTAGGAGAAGTTGTTTTAAAAAATGAAATTTCTGTAAATGATAAAAAAGATATTGCCAAACAACTTGAAACATTTGGTTTTGAAATTTTAAACGATTCTAGTAGTAAAACAATTGAGAAAATTAAAACTATTTTAATCGATTTAGTTCAAAATAAGAACAATAACATCAATGTTACTATGTCTGATTATTTAATACAAAACCTTCATCAAGATTATAGTAAATTAAGTAATTTGTTTTCCACTGTTGAAGGAATAAGTATTGAAAAATATTTTATAAATCTCAGAATTGAAAAAGTAAAAGAATTGATTGTTTATGATGAATTATCCCTTTCTGAAATTGCAGACTTATTGAATTACAGTAGTGTGGCTCATTTGAGTAATCAGTTTAAAAAAGTAACTGGTTTTTCACCTAGTTATTTCAAGAAAATTAAGGAAAGTAAAAGAAAAGAATTAGACCAATTATAAATTTTGCAAAACCTATCCATAATTGTGTAAGTTTTTGGATTGAATATTTTCGAAATTTGTAATAAAGAAATTAAAATCATGAAACATACTTACCATATTGAAGGAATGACCTGCTCAGGTTGTGAAGCAAAAGTTAAAAAGGATTTATCGAAGGTCGAAAATGTTACTCAAGTTGAAGTTTCTAAAGAAGAGAAACAAGCTAAAATAGTGATGTCAAAACATGTTGAATTAGCTGTTCTGCAAGAAGCAATAGGAGGAAAAGATAGTAAATATCAAATTTCATTACCAAACACGAATTTCAAAACAGAATCAAAACCAACAAGTTGTTGTTCTACAGAAAAAAAAGAGCAGAAGCACCATGAACAGAACCACAGCCATCCAGCAGGAAAATATTATTGTCCCATGCATTGTGAAGGAGATAAAGTTTATGATAAAGCAGGAGATTGTCCTGTATGTGGAATGGATTTGGTGAAAGAACTTATTCAAAAAACACAATATACTTGCCCCATGCATCCTGAAGTTATTCAAGATGAGCCAGGAAGTTGTCCAAAATGTGGAATGGATTTAGTTCCAATGGAGCCTACAGATTCAGAAGAAAATAAAACATACAATGATTTATGGCACAAAATGAAAATAGCTTTACTTTTTAGTATTCCAGTTTTCATTATTTCCATGTCAGATATGATTCCAAATAATCCATTGTACCAAATAATGGATTTAGAAAAATGGAATTGGGTGCAATTTGCCTTAACCATTCCTGTAGTTTTTTATGCTTGTTGGGTATTTTTTGTAAGAGCATGGAAATCCATTGTCAATTGGAACTTAAACATGTTTACTTTAATAGGAATAGGAACAGGAGTAGCTTTCGGATTCAGTATTATTGGAATGCTTTTTCCAGCTGTTTTTCCAGACCAATTTAAAACTTCAGAAGGAACGGTTCATTTGTATTTTGAAGCAACAGCAGTTATTTTAACCTTAGTTTTGTTAGGCCAACTTTTAGAAGCAAAAGCACATGGTAGAACGAGTAGTGCAATTAAGGAATTATTGAAATTAGCTCCAACTGAAGCTACATTAGTAATTGATGGAGAAGAAAAAGTGATTTCCATTCATGATATTAAAAAGGGTGATATTATTCGAGTAAAACCAGGAGAGAAAATACCAGTAGATGGTAAAATTACTGAAGGGAATAGTACTATTGATGAATCTATGATTTCTGGTGAACCTATTCCTGTTGATAAAAAAGAAGAGGATGAAGTAAAATCTGGAACTATTAATGGAACAAAATCTTTCTTAATGATTGCTGAAAAAGTAGGGTCAGAAACTTTATTGTCACAAATTGTGCAAATGGTTAGCGATGCTAGTCGTTCGAGAGCTCCAATTCAAAATTTAGTAGATAAAATTTCGAGATATTTTGTTCCAATAGTTGTTTTAATTTCAGTTGTCACTTTCTTCCTTTGGTGGCAATTTGGACCAGAACCAAAATTAGTTTATGCTTTTGTAAATGCTATTGCTGTATTAATTATTGCTTGTCCTTGTGCTTTAGGATTAGCAACACCTATGTCTGTTATGGTTGGAGTAGGAAAAGGAGCAAAATCGGGTGTTTTAATTAAAAATGCTGAAGCCATTGAAAAAATGGATAAGATTGATATCTTAATTACCGATAAAACAGGAACACTGACAGAAGGAAAACCATCTGTTGAGAAAATTGTAGTAAAGGAAGGTGATGAAAAAGAAGTTTTAGGAAAAATTGCTTCACTAAATCAAAGAAGCGAACATCCTTTGGCCACAGCCGTAGTTACATTTGCTAAAGCTAAAAATGTTACTTTTTCTAAAGTAGAATACTTTGAATCGGTTACAGGAAAAGGAGTGAAAGGTATAATTAATCAAGAGCCCATAATTCTAGGAAATGCAAAGCTATTGGAACAAGAAGAAATTCAAGATTTTTCAACAATAGAACAACAAGTCATTTCGGAGCAAAAACAAGGAAAAACGGTTTCTTATATAGCAATTGGTAAAAAAGTAGTAGGTTATATTACCATTACTGATACCATAAAAAAAACAAGTTTTGAGGCTATTAAAGAACTAAAACGTCAAGGTGTTGAGGTGGTTATGCTTACTGGAGATAATGAAAACACGGCTAAAGCAGTTGCCACAGAATTAAACCTAACTAGTTTTAAAGCAAGTTGTCTTCCTCAAGATAAATTAGAATATATAAAGGCATTACAAGCTAAAGGGAAAATTGTGGCTATGGCAGGTGACGGAATCAACGATGCACCAGCATTAGCACAATCAGATATAGGAATAGCTATGGGAACAGGAACAGATGTGGCTATAGAAAGTGCAAAAATAACTTTAGTAAAAGGAGATTTGAAAGGTATTGTAAAAGCGAAGAATTTAAGCCATGCTGTAATGAAAAACATCAAACAAAATCTGTTTTTTGCCTTTATTTATAATACAATAGGAATTCCAGTAGCAGCAGGAGCTTTGTTTTCTGTATTTGGAATTTTATTATCACCAATGATTGCTGCTTTAGCGATGAGTTTTAGTTCTGTTTCAGTAATTGTTAATGCCTTGCGATTACGTACTGTAAAAATTTAAAAAATGAATAAAATATATTGTTTACTCTTTACATTATTATTAACATCTGCAATATTTGGACAAAATGTAGTGCGATATGATTTGCATATTAGAGATTCAATTGTCAATTTTTCAGGAAAAGAAAAAAGAGCGATTGCTGTAAACGGACAAATTCCAATGCCAACTTTGACTTTTATAGAAGGTGATATTGCAGAAATTCATGTGTATAATGAATTGAAAGAATCTACCTCCTTACATTGGCACGGATTGTATCTGCCTAATAAAGAAGACGGTGTGCCATTCTTAACTCAAATGCCTATTGAACCAAGAACTAAACATGTATATCGTTTTCCAATTATTCAATCTGGAACGCATTGGTATCATAGTCATAGTGGTATGCAAGAACAAATTGGAATGTATGGCTCTTTAATTTTAAAGAAAAAATCAGATGATCCTACTTTCAGAAAAGGAATTGATGATATTCCAGAAGTTCCTATTGTTTTAAGCGAATGGACCGATTATAATCCAAATAATATTCATCGAATGTTACACAACGCTTCCGATTGGTTTGCTATTAAAAAAGGAACTACACAAAGTTATGCCGAAGCTATTCGTGAAGGTCATTTTAAGACTAAACTAACTAATGAATGGAAACGTATGTTAGCTATGGATGTGAGTGATGTGTATTATGATAAGTTTTTAATAAACGGCAAAAATGAAAGTCAATTGTCGCAATTTAAAGGAGGTGATAAAGTAAAATTGCGAATTGCCAACGGTGGAGCTTCTTCTTATTTTTGGCTAAAATATGCTGGTGGAAAAATGACAGTAGTTGCTAGTGATGGAAATGATGTAGAACCTGTTGAAGTGGATCGATTGATTATTGGTGTTTCTGAAACTTATGATATAATTGTAACTATTCCAGCAGAAAACACTTCGTATGAGTTTTTAGCCACTCCAGAAGATAGAACGAAATCAACTTCTATTTATATAGGAAAAGGAATTAAGCAATTGGTTAGCCCAATGCCAAAATTGAAATATTTTGAAGGGATGAAAATGATGAATGACATGATGAATATGGATGGAACAATGGACGATATGGGAATGGATATGAGTTTTCAAAAGATGGATATGAATACAGTCATGTATCCTGAAATATCAGTTTTTGAAAAGAAAAAAGAAAATAGAGAAGAGAACATAGATGGAAAAGATATGGAAATGGATCATTCTAATCACGACATGTCAGCAATGAAATCAGATATTGTGACTTTGAATTATGCAATGTTAAAATCACCAACTAAAACTACTTTACCCAAAGAGGCTCCCGTTCGTGAACTTCGTTTTGAATTAACAGGAAATATGAATCGTTACGTTTGGAGTATGGATAATAAAGTGTTAACTGAAACTGATAAAATTTTAATTAAAAAAGGTGAAATACTTCGTATTACCTTATTTAATAATTCAATGATGCGTCATCCCATGCATTTACATGGTCATGATTTTAGAATACTTAACGGTCAAGGAGATTATGCTCCTTTAAAAAATGTATTAGATATTATGCCAATGGAAACTGATATTATCGAATTTGAAGCCAATGCAGATGGCGATTGGTTTTTTCATTGTCATATTTTATACCACATGATGGCTGGAATGAATCGTGTATTTAGTTACGAAAATTCACAACCTAATCCTTACTTGCCCAATAAAGAAAAAGCTTATAAAAAGCTACAAGCAGAAAGCAATCAGTTTCATTTCATGGCAGAAAATGATTTTGCTACTAATGGAAATGACGGACAAATGATGTTGCAAAATACGCGTTGGAGCATTACAACAGAATGGAGATTGGGTTACAGCAAGCATCATGGATATGAATCAGAAACTCATATTGGGAGATATATTGGAAGAAATCAATGGTTTATGCCTTTCATAGGTTTTGATGCTCGCTATAGAAAATTGGATGATGGAGAAATTGAAGAAAATCTATTTGGGCAAACTAGTACAAAAGATAAACGAATTCAAGCTAGTTTAGGTTTTGCTTATACCTTACCTATGTTAGTCATCTTTCAAACAGAAGTCTATCATGATGGAAATGTAAGAGCACAATTAATGCGAGAAGATATTCCTCTTTCAAAACGTTTGCGAATGGCTTTTATGGTAAATACAGATAAGGAATATATGGCTGGTTTTAAATATATTGTTGGTAAAAATATGGGAATAACAACTCATTATGATAGCGACATGGGAATTGGTTTTGGTATAAACCTAAATTATTAATCACTTAATTATTGAATTCATGTTTATTTAATAAAAAATTAAGATAGTAACCTTTATTTAAACTTTTCATAAACTATAGATATAGGTATGGTAATGGTTGTTTTACTTTTTGTTTACAAACGAGAAGTAGCTTTGTTCAACGAAAAAAAACAACCAATTATTTATTATGAAAACAAACTTTAAATCACTTTTTTTAGTTGCATTATCCTTTACTGTGTTCTCTTGTAACGATGATGATACTACAGAAGTAGAAACAACAGAAAAAGTAACACTTAAAAATCATTCTGTAACTACAGCTTTTTTATCTAAAAAAACTGGATTTGAAAATTTAGAAATCTATTCTTTATTAAGTTCTGAAGATCAATTATCAGAATCTCCAAATTTTGTTTATGGTTCAATGGCAGATGGAATGGGATTGATAAAAATGAACGATGGAACTTTCTCTTTAATTAATAATATTGAAGCAGATTATTCTATTGCCAGAATATCATTTGATAAAACTTTTAAACCAGTTAAAGGAGAATATATTTTAAATGCTGCAGCAACAGCAAATACAGCACAATGTTCTGGTTCTTTAATTATGCCAGACGAGCACGGTTTTGGTCCTTTATTTTTATCTGGTGGAGAATGGGGTGGAGCCTCAAAAGGTGTTTTTGCGTTGGATCCATTTAAAAATGCTGAGGATGCTGAATTAGCAACTATACTTCCTGCTTTAGGACAATGGTCTACTGAAAATGCAGTTGTTATAGGTAAAGACGCTTATCCTTCAAAAACAGTAGTGTTTATTGGTGATGACACTAGTGATGATACAACACCATCTGGACAATTAGCTATGTATGTAGGTAATAGAGGAGATTTAGCAGGTGGAAGTCTTTATGGATTAAAAGTGACTCAATCTGGTATTGATTACGAAATGGACATGCAAGAAGGAGTAACTTATCCTGTAGAATTTGTTCAATATACAGAAAGAACACTTAATGAATTAGAACAAGAATCTAGAGATAAAGGTATTATGGGCTTTTCAAGAGTGGAAGATATCGATTATAGAAAAGGTTCTGCAGGTGCAAATAGAGAAATTTATTTTGCCGTTACAGGTAGAAAATCAACAGCTTTAACAGGTAAAGGTTCTTTTTACGGAAGAATTTATAAGGTAATTTTAGATGCAAATAATCCTACAGTAGCAACAATAACTTGTGTATTAGACGGTGATAAATTATCAGGAGTTGCTAGACAATTTCATAGTCCAGATAATATTGTAGTAACAAAAGATTATGCCTACATCATGGAAGATCCTAATGGTTACCCTGATACAGCAGATAAAACTCATTTTTCTTATTTATATCAATATAACTTAAATACAGGAGCATTAAAAGTAGTTTTAGAATGTGATCAAACTAATGCTGAAATTGCAGGATTGGGTTCTGCATCTAGTTTATGGGAATTAACAGGAATGATTGATGTTTCAGATATCATAGGAGTAGAGGGAAGCTTTTTAATATGTACTCAAAATCATAGTTGGCATAATGCTGCATTTACAGATCCAAACGCTAATCCAAATTCTGATAGCGATAGAGGTAGTCAATTATATCTTATCAAAGGTTTAGAAAGATAATATGCGTAAAGTGTTGAAAACAAAAAACTTAAAGGCTATATGTTTATATAGCCTTTTGGCTTTTTTTACATTTAGTTGTAAGAAAAAGGAAGAATACAAAGAAATATCTTCTTTAGAAAAACTTGAAATTCAATTTAAAGAAAATTTATGGAATGCTTCTATCGCATTAGATAAACTTAATGAAACCTCAAATATTGAAGATAAAAAAGTATATTATTTAGAAGCTCGAATGCTTTTTAAATCGTGCGAACCTATTCTAGCTTTTCTAGATGCTGATAATTATATTTTCTTTAATCAACCCAATATTCTAAAAATAGAAGAAGAAGATTTTACAGATGTAAAAATAAAAGAGCCAAGTGGTTTTCAAGTTATTGAAGAAACATTATATAATGAAAATGTAAATCTAGTTGAACTTGAAAAACAAGTGACTTTAGTAAGTACAAAATTTAAATTTTTACATAAAAATCAGACTTTTAATTTTTTAAAAAACCATCATATACTTTGGATTATAAGAGATGCAATTAATAGAGTTGCATTAACAGGCATTACTGGTTTCGATTCACCAGTTTTAGAAAACTCTTTAGAAGAAAGTAAAACAGTATATCTTGCTTTGAAAGAAATAATTACAATTTATGAGAATGAATTTAGAAACAAAGAAATATATCAAAATTGGTTAAACCAAATTGAAAGTAGTATTGCTTTTTTAGGTAACGAAAACTTTGAAAAATTCGATAGATATTCTTTTATTAAAAATCATACTCATGAAGCATTGGAAATATGGAATAAAACAGTAACCGATTGGAAAGTAGAGTTTCCATTCAAACAAGCTATAAATTATGATATAGAAAATTTGTTTACCAATGAGACTTTCAATATTAATTATTTTACAGATCAAAAGGGAAACCCAATTCAAGAGAATAAAGTAGCTTTGGGAAAACTATTATTTGAAGATAAATCTTTATCAAATAAAAAAGATATAAGTTGCGCTACATGCCACAAAAAAGAATTGTATTTTACAGATGAATTAGCTAAATCACCAGGAACTACTAGAAATTCTCCTACTTTATTCTATGCTGCCTTACAAAAAGGTTTCTTTCATGACAAGCGCACAGGAAGTCTTGAAGGACAAATTATAGATGTGGTTAACAATCCAAATGAGTTTCATTTATCCTTAAATGACCTAGAAAAAAGAGTTTTAGAAAAATCAGAATATGTAGATTTATTTAAAAAAGTGTACCAAAAAAACATAAATAATCATTTAATCCGAAATGCAATTGCATCTTATATTATGTCCTTAACTCCATTTAACTCAAAATTTGACTTAAATATGCAAGGAAAGGAAAACACATTAACTCAAAATGAAATTAATGGTTTTAATCTTTTCATGGGTAAAGGTAAATGTGCTACTTGTCATTTTGCTCCATTATTTAATGGTTTAGTGCCCACACAATTCAAAGAATCTGAATTAGAGTTAATAGGTGTGCCCAAATCTAAAGATACAATTAATGCTGAAATTGATGATGATTTAGGTCGATATAACATTTATAAAACTGCAGAGCGAAAATACTTTTTTAAAACACCCACGGTTCGTAATATCGAAAAAACAGCACCTTATATGCACAACGGAATATATACAACTTTAGAAGAAGTTATCGATTTCTATAATAAAGGAGGTGCTTCTGGATTAGGAATAGAATTAGAATATCAAACACTTCCTTCTGATAAATTGAATCTCACAAATCAGGAAAAAGAATATTTAATTGCTTTTTTAAAGACATTAACAGATAAGTATTAACAAAAAACAATAAACTCTCACAAAATGAGAGTTTATTGTTTTATTATATATTGTAGAAATTAATCTATTAGATTATTCTCTTTTAATTTTTGATTTAAAAAAGTACTGTTGTAGGTAACTAACTAAATAGAAAGTTATTTCTTCTTTCTCATTTTCATATTTAAAAATTCTACAGCTAATGAAAAGGCAATAGCAAAGTATAAATAACCTTTTGGTACAGCACCCACATATTGTCCAGCTAACTCAGCATGTGATAAGTGCATACTTTCTGTAATTAGCATAAAACCAATTAATATCAAGAAAGCCAATCCTAAAATTTGAATAGAAGGATTTTTGTTTACAAAATTTCCAACAGGAACAGCAAATAACATCATAACACCAACAGAAATTACTACAGCAGTAATCATAATTATTAATGCTCCTTCTACACCATTCGTCATACCCACAGCAGTTAGAATACTATCAATAGAGAAAATTAAGTCAATAAGAAGAATTTGACCAATTACACTACCAAAAGTAGCAGCTGCTTTTGTTTTCATTACCTTTTCTTCTTCTCCTTTATGATCTACTTTCTCATGTATTTCTTTAGTACTTTTATAAATTAAGAATAATCCTCCTAAAAGTAAAATTAATGCCTGACCTGTAATTTCTGCAGAAAACCAACCAAAATCAAAGCTAAACCAAGGAGCTTTCATTGCAATTAATAAAGTAATACCAAAAAGTAATGCAATCCGCATAAACATTGCTAGAAATAGCCCTATTCGTGTAGCTCTTTTACGCTTTTCTTCAGGTAATTTTCCTGTTACAATTGAGATGAAAATAATATTATCAATTCCCAGTATAATCTCTAAAAAAGTTAAGGTTAAAAGTGCTATCCAAGCATCTGGATTGGTTAAAATTTCCATAGTAAATAAGGTTAATTTGTTTTTTTGTTTTAAAATTAAAGTTGTTAAACGTAAATTATTACTTTTTTGTTACAGTTCCACGCTGTTTTTTTGTTTTACCTACAATATTATATTCAAAAGTATAACCTTTTTTGCTAGTAGTTAGAATTTTTATTTGAACCGCATTTTTTTCGTTCATGGATTTAGGGTTTATTTTTTGTAAAATAAACTCACAATCATTAACCCATCTTACCGATGAAGTATCTTTCTTTTCTCTAAAAGTTTCAATTTGAATAGAATCATTTCTTTCAAAATACGAGGTTTCCATTTTTCCATCAATTTCTCTAGTAAATTCGAAATTTCCAGTTTTAAAATTACTGCAATTTCGTTCTTGTTCATAACAAGAAACTAATGTTAAAACGAGAAGTATAATTATTTTTTTCATTTTTTTAGGAGCTATTTCCAGCTATTCGCTATATCTTTTAATTGCATAAAACTTCAATAACATAGAAGATTAGTCAAAGCAATTAAAAGGATGTCGCTTCTATCTGGGCTATTGTAATTTTTTCAGTTCATCATCAGTAAAATGTTTCAAGCTTTTTTCTTTGGCAAACTTATCGGCATTATAACTATTCGATTTGTTTTTTGGTATAGATAAACTATTCCATTCCGTTTGTTTCAACATTTTGGCAAAAAATACAATTTGTCCAATATGATATGGATAATGAGCTAATTGACGGTTGATAGCATCTAAAGCAGTCTGACCTTCATTTCTAATGTAAATAATCTTGGATAAGTCTTCTGGTTGTAAAGCATGTATAGCATTAAAAAAACAAGCCCAACCTTCATTCCAAAGTTGCATTAAACTATTTTTGTCATTTTCTTTAAAATTGGAATCAAATTCAGCATCTCGCATTCTCCATTCTTTTTCTCCATCAGTTGTTAAAAAATCAGTCCAACGTGAAAGCATATTCCCATGCAAGTGTTTAATTATTGTTGCAATAGAATTGGTATCTTCATTTGTTGAAATGAATAATTGATCATTTTCTAATTGCTCAATTGCTTTTTCTGCCACAGTTTTGTAATAAAGCATTTGCTTTTTTACACTTTCTAAATAAATATTACTTGTTTCCATCAAATAAACTTTTCATTATAGTATTAATTCCTTTAAATCCCAGATAAATTGCAATAGCTGATAATAAGATTCCAATTGATAATACATAAGGATAATATGGGCTATCCTCATTTTTAAACGAACTATTAATCACTATTGGTCCAATAGCCATTAAGGGCAAACAACCCGATAAGTATTTAATGCCTTTGGCTAATAATTTTCTATTTGTTCCCATATTATTATTGTTTTGGAGGTGGAGGAATCAGTTCAAAAATTCGATTTCCAGCACCAAGATATATACTAGATTGATTCCTTTTTATTTCTTCTTTTTCTTTTTTTGTTAGTTGACAAATATGCTTTCCAAATCGTTGCAAAGCTATTTCTTCATAATATAATTGGTAAGCTTTTTTAATGGCTATAAAAGTTTTTTCAATCTCTTGTTTATTAGTTGTTAAATCCCACATTATTGAAACGTTTTCTACATAATCATAGCTTGTAATAGGTTTTTTTAATAATTTATGTAGATAATTAACTAAAGAATCATTAGGTATCGGTCTTTCATTAACTAATACCTGATTTTTTCGATTTAATAAAATACGAGTAAATGACCTATTACCACATATTATACCACAACTCCTGCAATAATTAAAAAGTGTTACATTCACCGTTTCATTTGCACTTAATTTCAAAAGAAACTCATGAGTTTTGCAACAGGTTTCTTTATTCAGTTTTAAAGAAATTTCTTCTAAAATGTCATTTCTATAATTGTTATAGTTAATTTCAATTACAGGTAATGAATCATGAATACCTAGTAAATAATTTTCATTGGAACAATATTGAAACGTTTTATTAGAAAACAAAAAATAACAACTCACTAAAACAATAGTGGTAAAAGTAGCAAAAAGTACAACTTTTCCATTGTAGTATTTTTTTCTTTTCTTCAAATTTAAAAGGTTATATTTAAACCTATTCCGTTTGTATTAGTAATCACTTTCATATCAAAATGATAACCTAAACTTGGACTATTTCCTTTTACACTTTCGTTATATAATTCGATACTTTTATCTCTCATTCTAGTTCTTCCTGAAAGAATTGGAATTGAAACTCCTATTAATCCAGCTCCTACATAAGTAAAACCAGAAGGATAATCGGTATCAGAAACTAAACCTTTTACCACATCTCCAATAATTAATCCTATTCCACCTCCTAATAAAAGACCACCAACTGATTCTTTAGTTCGTGATTTTTTATATAAGTTTAATGCCGCTGGATTGGCTGCTAATGTTTTTGTAATTTCATGTTTGTAAACTAAATTATCATCTATATAAAATTTATTGTCTCTAATTTCAATTTGTTGTGAAAAAATGAAATTAGTAATCAATAAACTAAGTAGTATAACTATTTTTTTCATGTTAGTGTATTTAAGATTTATAATTAGTAACAGCGTTTCTAACACTGCCATATTTAAGTAATAACTTTTTTGCTAATTCATAATCTACCGCAATTTCTTCCATAATCATTTTAGTACCTCTATCTACTAATTTATCGTTACTCAATTGCATATCGACCATTTTATTGCCTTTTACTTTGCCTAATTGTATCATCGTTGCAGTAGAAATCATGTTTAGAACTAATTTTTGTGCAGTTCCTGCTTTCATTCGGCTACTTCCTGTAACAAATTCTGGTCCTACAACCACTTCAATAGGAAATTGTGCGGTTAAAGCTAACGGACTTCCAGCATTACAAGTAATACAACCAGTACTAATTCCTTTTTCATTGCATTTTTCTAGACCTTTAATCACATAAGGTGTTGTTCCTGAAGCTGCGATTCCTACTACAACATCTTTTGTAGTAATATTCCATTTTTGTAAATCTAACCATGCCTGAGTAGTACTGTCTTCTGCATTTTCAACTGCTTTTCTAATGGCTAAATCTCCTCCAGCAATAATTCCAATAACTAAATCAAAAGGCACTCCAAAAGTAGGAGGACATTCTGATGCATCTACTATACCTAATCTACCAGAAGTTCCTGCACCAATATAGAAAAGTCGACCGCCTTCTTTCATTTTAGAAACAATTTCTGTAACTAAAACTTCAATTTGTGGTATTGCTTTTTCTACGGCTAGTGGAACAGTTTGATCTTCTTTATTAATATTGGTCAACAAATCTTTAACTGACATTTGTTCTAAATGTTCGTATTTGGAGGATTGTTCAGTGGTTTTAGTGAAGCTCATTATTTTAAGTTGAGAAGTAGCTAAAATACGAAGATTTTTTTTGGAATTTGGAATTTTAATATTGGAAATTATACCTTAAATAAAATAAGCCAAAATAATACCTAAAATAATAGCAGTAAGTTTTGCCAAATTAAATTTATGCCCTTCACTGCTTTCAAAGATAATAGTAGAAGAAATATGAAATAAAATACCAATTACAATTCCAGAAATCTGAGTGTAATAATTCTTTAAAAAAAGAAGATTGTCGGCTAAAAATGTTCCAATAGGTGTCATAAAAGCAAAAATAATCATGAAAAAGAAAATAGCTTTTTTATTCAAATGAGCATTCAAAAAGAAAGTGGTCAAAATAATAGCAATTGGAAAATGATGAATCGCAATTCCATAAGCTAAGTGATTTTGATTACTTATAGGCATTCCTTCTAATAATGCATGTAAACACAAACTAAAAAACAATAACCATGGAATTTGATTCATGGTTTGATGACCGTGAACATGACCGTGTTCAGCTCCTTTTGAAAAGTATTCTAAAACAATTTGAAATACAATTCCAATCATAATAAAAATTCCTATTGCGCTATTGTGATTATGATGATGGTCGTGAGTATGATGTAAATCAGTTTCATAGACTTCTGGTAATAAATGCATTACCGTTAAAGACAATAAAAAAGCACCACTGAAAGCTAATAATAATTTTAAATTCTTTTTGCTTTTTGGACGTAAAAAAAGAGCAATAAAATAGCCTATCAATACAGATAGTAGCGGTAAAATATAGATACTATAATCCATTATTTAAAAATCATTATTAAACGTTCCGAATCGTTTTTAAAGAATTTTTGTAATTTATAGTTACCAAAAATATCCAATAAATAAATTCCTGATTCTTCCATCATTTGTTCAAAATCGGCTAGTCGTAATGCTTGTACTTTTTCTGTAAAATGATAATCTTCACCTTCTGAGGTAAAACGAATTTCTTTATAAATGTGATTTTCCTTTACATATCTTTTTATATGAAAATCGATATTTTCAACCGTTTTTACTTCTTCAGGAACTAAATTAGCAATTACATAATCTACATTCATAAAATCGATACAAGCAAAACCTGTTTCGCTTAGACTATTATGAATGGCTTTTATGGTGGTTAAATTATCTTCGTCTTTTTCAAAATACCCAAAACTGGTAAAAAGGTTAAAAATAGCATCATATTTTTCTTTGCAAGTATCACGCATATCGTGAACTTTAAAACGTAAAGTCTCATTTGCTGCTTTTGATGCTTCTGCTATGCTATTTTCAGACAAATCGGCACCAGTTACATCATAACCTAGCGAATTTAAATAAATAGAGTGTCTTCCTTTTCCACAAGCTAAATCTAATATTTTTGCATGATCAGGAAGGTTTAGATAACCTGTTAAATTATCCATGAAGTGTTGGGCTTCATTGTAATTTCTATCTTTATATAATATGTGGTAAAAAGGGCTATCAAACCAAGAGGCATACCATTTTTGTGTACTCAAATTTTTATTTTCTATCATTATTCTTTTGCTCACCAAATTAATCTTGCAAAATTACATAATTTTTTGCTCTCATTGGAACATATCTGCTTTCATTCTTTTCAAATACAATAAAAGCTACTTTTAGAAGAAAATTAATGTATTTTTGCACTTTAATACCAATTTTTATACTTTTTTAGATTTTGGTTTTATGGTATTTCACACATTTGCAATTCATTTTGCAATTGAAATTGATTTTTGAAAATGGAAAATTTTAAAATGGTTGCCAAAACCTTATTTGGATTTGAAGAGTTATTGGCCAAAGAATTAATACAATTAGGAGCTCAAAAAGTAGAGCAAGGAACGCGTGTAGTAAGTTTTATTGGTGATAAAGGATTTATGTATAAAGCTAATTTGGCTTTGCGTACAGCTTTAAAAATCTTAAAACCTATAAAAACATTTAAGGCTTATAATGATAAGAGTTTGTATGAAGGAATTCAAAAAATAGATTGGTCAGATTATCTTACCGAATATAAAACATTTGTAGTAGAAACTACGCTGCATTCAGAGCATTTTAATCACAGTCAGTTCGTGGCTTTAAAAACTAAAGATGCTATTGTAGATCAATTTAGAGATAAAACAGGAAAACGACCAGATATTGATAAAGATTTTCCAGATTTACGCATTCATGTACATATCGATAGAGATTTAGTGACTGTTTCTTTAGATAGTTCTGGAGAATCGTTGCATAGAAGAGGTTATAAAACAGCTACTAATATTGCTCCTATAAATGAAGTTCTAGCAGCTGGAATGTTGTTGCTTTCTGGTTGGGATGGAACAACTCATTTCATTGATCCTATGTGTGGTAGTGGAACAGTACTAGCAGAAGCAGCTATGATTGCTTGTAATATTCCTGCGAATATAAATCGTAAAGAATTTGCATTTGAAAAATGGCAAGATTGGGATAGCGAGTTGTTTGATAAGGTTTTAGAATCTTTACTAAAGAAAACAAGAGAGTTTCATTACACGATTACAGGTTATGATAAAGCTCCAAGTGCTGTAACAAAAGCCAAAGATAATATTCGCAATGCAAATTTAGAGGAGTATATTTCTATTCGTCAAGCGAATTTCTTTGAAACAGAGAAAATGTCAGAAGGACCTTTGCACATGGTTTTCAATCCTCCTTATGGAGAACGTTTGGATATAGAAATGGAACGTTTTTACAGAGAAATAGGAGACACTATGAAGCAAAAATATCCAAATACAAATGTTTGGTTTATTACTGCAAATTTAGAAGCGTTGAAGTTTGTAGGTTTAAAACCAAGTCGAAAAATTAAACTGTTTAATGGAAAATTAGAAGCACGTTTTGTTAAATACGAAATGTATGCTGGAAGCAAACGAACAAAGTTTCAAGTTGAAAATGAAGATTAAAATATAGTGTTATGAGTAAAAAAACAAAAGCATTCTTATACAACCTATTTGGTTTTACGGTTTTTTATGTTCCAGCTTATTTATTGATAATGACTTTTACTACTTTAATAGGTTTTTGGATAGCTGGACCAGCTTTTATAGTTTCATTAGTACTTTCTCCAAAATTTCAATATATGAAAACTCATGAAGGAGAAAAAATATTTATGAAATGGATATTTGCAAAAGGAATTAGAGAGATTCATTAAGCTAAGCTATTAGATTCATTAAAAAATTTGTTGATTTGTATTTTTTACTGAATTGAACTCATTAAATGTTTTTATTTTGTTGTTTTTTAGGGATTTGTGTAATAAAGAATAGTTATTTTACATAATAGCTTGAACTTGTTTTTCTTTGAAAATTTTCTAAGAATTATAATTTTATTTATATTTGTATTACTCTGTACTTAATTGTATGCGACTAACTAAGATTATGAATACTAATTAATTAAGTTGAGTTCTATAATTAAAATTTCATAATGCATTACCTGCTAAATCATATTTTAAATTTGATTAGAGTTTAATAAATTAAACATAATAATTGAGTTCAAGTTTATAATATTAAATATTTAAAAATGAAAAATTCAATATTATTAATTTGTCTTTTATTATCTATTCTATCTTTTTCACAAGTGGGTATAGATAATATAACTCCAAAAGCAACACTTGATGTTACTGGTAAACCAGCAGTAACTACAGTTCCAGATGGAGTAATACCTCCTAGAATTACAAGGGCAGAACTTATTGATAAAACAGCCTATTCAACGGATCAACTTGGAGCTATTTTGTTTGTAACAGATTTAAGTGGTTCTACAAATGCTGCAACAGCTAATATTACAGAAATAGGTTATTATTATTTTGATGGTTCAAATTGGCAAAGAATTGCAGGTGAAAAAATTGCGGAATATGGTCAAATAATACATGCTCTTTGGAGTTCAGATTTTAACGGTTATGTAAAATTGGATGGTAGAGCAAAAACAAGTTTAACAGCCACCCAACAAGCTCAAGCTACTGCTTTGGGTATTGGAGCTAATTTGCCAATGGCTGACAATACACCGGAATATCTATATGCTAAGTTATCTTCAACAATACCTAATGGTGCTCAAACATTAACAGGTTTTACGGCTGTTGCTGGAAATATGACTATAAACGCGGGTGTAGTTACATTAAAAGCTAATAAACTTTACGAGATTGAGTGTATGATAGGCTCAATCGGGACTCCTGGATATTCCGCATTTGCTTTTTATGAATTGCAAAACGCTACAACTGGCGTAATTTTGCCATCTGCAAATATCGGATTTTTTGGGGATTCTCGTACCGTTAATTATGGAGATCTTGGGGATGTAGCCACGAAAGCCTTAATAAAACCAGCAGTTGACACGGATATAAGAGTAAGAATAACTTCCAGTACGACGACTGGTAATATTGACTCGGCTAAATCTTTTTTAAAAATTGTACAAATTGACTCTTTCGGTCAAAGCATTGGAACTACAGCTACCAATACATTCATTTATTTAGGAAAATAATATATGATGGAATCAAAGTAGAGAGTTGAATGTAGAATTACGGATGATTATAGAGGTCTAAAGTTTTCCTTAATTTAATTCTTTGTAAGCCTATATGATGGTTTTAATTTATTATTTTTTATATATACTTTGTTCTTATATAGTCTGTTAAATAGGAAAGATCTTGTAGGTAAAGTGGAATTTTGTATATCATAGGTTTTTCAGATGATTTGAAAAAAATATAACTTTGTGAAATTGGGAAGCATTTTTATGAAATTCATAATAAAACTTTGTTGTTGTATCATTTGTTTTCTCTTTACTACTTTAATAGGTTTTTGGATAGCTGGCCAGCTTTTATAGTTTCATTAGTACTTTCTCCAAAATTTCAATACATGAAAACTCGTGAAGGAGAAAAAATATTTATGAAATGGATATTTGCAAAAGGAGTTAGAGAAATAGAGTAGAATATTTTTAAATTAAATAGATATTTATTTAGTATAGAAGAAGAGGCTGCCCTTATTTTGGGACAGCCTCTTCTTTTATTATATTTTAATTCCTGGTGGAAGCATTTCTTGATATTTCCTATTTTTCCTAAAAAACTTGATTATTTTTAAATGAGTTGGAACAACTTTTAGTTTCCTTTCTTCAGCAATAGCTAATACATTTTTAATAAATTCTTCATGTAGTTCTTCGTCTGAATTTTCGTTTTCGCAAAATTTAGTTAAAAATATTTTACGCTCTTGTAACGAATATTCGATAGATACTAATCCTGTGTCAGTAATAATCTCAAATTGTCTTAATAACTCATTGTCTTTAATTTCCATCGGTTAATGCTTTAGATTTTAAATTTAACAATCAATAAAAAAATATTGACTGGTTAAAAAAATACAAGGCAAAGTTAACGATTTGATAATCAAATTCAAATTATTTTAACTTTTATGATTTTTTATTCTTAAAAGTTAAATAAGTACTGAAAAATGAAAGATTTATAGTACTTTTATACTTTGATTAAAGTTAATCTTCTTTACAATGTCTAGAATACCTGTTTACTTCATGCCTGGTTTAGCAGCAAGTCCTATCATATTTGAAAATATAAAATTACCTGAAGATGAATTTGAAATGTATTTTTTAGAATGGTTTGTTCCTAAAACAAAAGAAACCTTGGAAGAGTATGCACTAAGAATGACAAAAGAAATTAAACATGAAAATCCAGTTTTAATCGGAGTTTCTTTTGGAGGTATTTTAGTTCAGGAAATGTCAAAATGGATTAACACTAGAAAGATAATTATCATTTCCAGTGTTAAGACAAACAAAGAGATGCCAAGTCGAATGAAGATTGCTAAAAAAACTTTGGCTTATAAATTGATACCTACTAGTTTGTTATCAAATGTTGAAACTTTAGTTAAATATGCTTTTGGAGAAAATATAATTTCTAGTAGATTAAAGTTATATGAAAAATATTTGAGTGTGAGAGACAAAAAATATTTGGATTGGGCGATAGAAAGTGTAATTTTATGGTCTAGAGACAAAGCAGATGAGAATGTAATTCACATTCATGGTGACGCAGATGAAGTTTTTCCGATACAAAACATACAAAATGCTATCGTTGTAAAAGGAGGAACACATATTATGATTATTAATAAATACAAATGGCTTAATGAAAATTTGCCGAAAATTATTTACCTAACAGAAAAGAAATAAATTATGAAGAAGGATGTTATTAAAAGATTCGTATTAATTTGTGCTGTAATCGCAGTCAGTGCTTTATTTATTTATGCTACTAAAACTAATGTAGCACAAATAGCACATGTAGATTATCCTACACAAATGAATTTTGCACAAGAAGAAGTACCTACGTTTATGGCTGATGTGGAAGAACGATTAGATAGAGAAATGGTAACTAATATTAATTATCATACTAATACTACTTTGGTAATTAAAAGAGCCAACAAAGTATTTCCTATAATCGAACCCATTTTAGCTAAAAACGGAATTCCAGATGATTTCAAATATTTAGCAGTAATTGAAAGTAGTTTAGTAAATGCTGTTTCACCAGCAGGAGCAAGAGGTGTGTGGCAATTTATGCCTACAACGGCTAAAGAAAAAGGAATGGAAGTAAATGATTTTGTAGACGAGCGCTATGATTTAGAAAAATCGACAGAAGCTGCTTGTTCCTATTTAAAAGAAGCCTATTTGAAATTTGGCAATTGGACTTTAGCTGCTGCTTCCTATAATGGAGGAATGGCTGGAGTGCAACGTCAATTAGAATCTCAAAAGGTAAATAGCTATTATGATGTTTTATTAACCGAAGAAACGGCACGCTATGTTTACAGAATATTAGCTTTAAAAGAAATTATGAAAAACCCTCAAAAATACGGATTTGAAATACCAGCTCACGCTTTGTATTCTGAAATACCGGTGAAGAAAATTGAGGTTGATTCAACAGTTACAGATTTAGCAGATTTTGCTCTTTCGCAAGGAATTAATTATAAAATTTTAAAAATTCATAATCCTTGGTTAAGAGATAAATCATTGCCAAACAAATCAAAAAAGAAATATGAAATTGCAATACCTACAGCAGGTTATTCAAAAGAATAAGAAAGATTTTATAAAACAGAAAAAGCACTCATTGAGTGCTTTTTCTGTTTTATAAAAGAAAGAATTAGATTTTCTTCATTTGTTCTTTCATCATTTTTATTTGTTCTTTCAGCATACCATGTTTGTCTAGCTTTTTAGCTTCAGTCAATAAAGTATTAGCTTCCATTTTACGTCTTTTAGTCATAGCAATTCCGGCTAATTGTAATTTGGCTAGAGCCAAATCTTGATCCATTGATAAACCTAATTGGATTGCTTTTTTGAAAAATTTCTCTGCTTGGGTTAAATTCGTTTGAGAAACCATAATTCCATTTAAGTAATTATAGTAACCTTGTTGTTTCTTTACTAAAGCCCCTTCTGGACTCTTAATTTTGTCTAACCATTTTTTAGCACCATCCATATCTTGTTTTCTCAACTTTAAAAAAGCCAATAAAATCATTTCGTTTTTAAAATATAAGAAGATAAAAATGGTTGACAATAATATCAAGAAGATTCCATTTCCAATACTTCTCTCAATGATTTGATAAATTCCTAAAGCAATTAATAATCCTGCAATGATTAATTTAATATTTTTGTTGAACATAATTATTTTTTTAAGTGTTGCAAAGGTAATAAAATCAATTAAAAATATTTTTAAAAAAGTACTTGCTAATGAAAAAAGACTTTGTATATTTGCACTCGGTTTTACAGGAAGGTAAGCCAAGAGATAAAAAATTCGATTTATTTATAGATTTTAAAAATACAAGCAATGAGTAAGAGAACATTTCAACCATCAAAAAGAAAAAGAAGAAACAAGCACGGTTTCATGGATAGAATGGCTTCTGCAAACGGAAGAAAAGTGCTTGCTCGTAGAAGAGCTAAAGGAAGACACAAATTGACTGTTTCTAGCGAACCTAGACATAAAAAATAATGTTCCTTGCCAAGCAACAATATAAGGGTGTTACTATTTTTTAGTAACACCTTTTTTTTAATCTGTTCTTAAATTTTACTATTTTTTTGAAGCTCTTTACAACTGTTTGCTACAAATAAGATTCATCGAATACCTTAAAAATAGTAGAACAATGAGATAATCTTTTTATTTTTACAGAATAGTAAATAATAAAGGATAGCAAGACTAAATAATAAAAAGAATTTCCGCTACCATCTAGGTTAAGGTTAATTTTGAAAGACATAAATAGAGAATATATATAACTACACAACAACAATAACTACACAATGCCAAAAGACAATTCTATCAAATCGGTTTTAATTATAGGGTCAGGTCCTATTGTAATTGGTCAAGCGTGCGAATTCGATTATGCAGGTTCGCAATCGGCTCGTTCCTTAAAAGAAGAAGGTTTAGAAGTAATTCTTATTAATTCTAATCCAGCGACAATCATGACAGATCCAACTATGGCAGATCATGTTTACTTAAAACCTTTAACCACAAAATCTATTATTGAAATTTTAAAAGCACATCCACAAATTGATGCAGTTTTACCTACAATGGGAGGACAAACAGCTTTGAATTTGTGTATTGAAGCAGATGAAAAAGGAATTTGGAAAGATTTTGGTGTGAAATTAATTGGTGTTGACATCAATGCTATTAATATCACTGAAGATAGAGAACAATTCAAGCAACTTCTTGAACAATTAGGAGTAGGAGCAGCACCAGCAAAAACAGCTAATTCCTTTTTAAAAGGAAAAGAAATTGCGCAAGAATTTGGTTTTCCTTTAGTAATTAGACCTTCGTTTACACTTGGTGGAACAGGAGCAGCTTTTGTACATACTAAAGAAGAATTTGACGAAAAACTAACTTATGGTTTAGAAATGTCTCCTATTCACGAAGTGTTGATTGATAAAGCACTTTTGGGTTGGAAAGAATATGAATTAGAATTATTACGCGATAAAAACGACAATGTAGTCATTATCTGTACGATTGAAAATATGGATCCAATGGGAATTCATACTGGAGATAGTATTACTGTTGCACCAGCGATGACTTTATCTGATAAAACGTATCAAAAAATGCGAGATATGGCTATTCTAATGATGCGTGCCATTGGTAACTTTGCAGGTGGTTGTAATGTTCAGTTTGCCGTTTCACCAGATGAAAAAGAAGATATTGTAGCTATTGAGATTAATCCTCGTGTATCACGTTCTTCGGCTTTGGCATCAAAAGCAACAGGTTATCCTATTGCAAAAATTGCTACGAAATTAGCTTTGGGATACAACTTAGATGAATTACAAAATCAAATTACAAAATCAACTTCAGCTTTATTTGAGCCTACATTAGATTATGTAATTGTAAAAATACCAAGATGGAACTTCGATAAATTTGAAGGTTCTGATAGAACGTTAGGGCTTCAAATGAAATCTGTAGGTGAAGTTATGGGAATTGGACGTTCGTTCCAAGAAGCGCTTCATAAAGCTACTCAGTCATTGGAAATCAAAAGAAATGGGTTAGGAGCTGACGGAAAAGGATATAAGAACTACGAACAAATCATTGAGAAATTAACATTCGCAAGTTGGGACAGAGTTTTTGTCATTTATGATGCCATTGCCATGGGAATTCCATTGAGTAGAATACATGAGATTACTAAAATTGATATGTGGTTCTTAAAACAATATGAAGAATTATTCCATTTAGAGAAAGAAATTTCAAATTATAAAGTAGATACACTTCCTAGAGAATTGCTATTAGAAGGCAAACAAAAAGGATATGGTGATAGACAAATTGCACACATGATGGGTTGTTTGGAAAGCCAAGTTTATAAATTACGTCAAGAGCAAAAAATTAATAGAGTTTATAAATTAGTAGATACTTGTGCTGCCGAATTTAAAGCATTAACACCTTATTATTACTCTACATTTGAAGCTGAAATTGAAAAAGCAGATGGAACACGTTATGTTCATAATGAGAGTATTGTAACTGATAAAAAGAAAATAATTGTTTTAGGTTCTGGACCAAACAGAATAGGACAAGGAATCGAATTTGATTATTCTTGTGTACACGGAGTTTTGGCTGCAAAAGAATGTGGTTATGAAACCATCATGATTAACTGTAACCCAGAAACGGTTTCTACCGATTTTGATACGGCTGATAAATTATATTTTGAACCTGTTTTTTGGGAACATATTTATGATATTATCCAACATGAAAAACCGGAAGGCGTTATTGTGCAATTAGGTGGACAAACCGCGTTGAAATTAGCAGAAAAATTATCGAAACATGGTGTAAAAATCATTGGAACTTCTTTTGATGCTTTAGATTTAGCAGAAGACAGAGGTCGTTTCTCCGATTTATTGACCGAATTAAAAATACCATTTCCACAATTTGGAATTGCTGAAAGTGCGGAAGAGGCATCTGCTTTAGCTGATGTTTTGGATTTTCCATTATTAGTTCGTCCTTCTTATGTGTTAGGTGGACAAGGAATGAAAATTGTAATTAACAAGCAAGAACTCGAAGAACACGTAATTGATTTACTAAAATCGATTCCAGGAAATAAATTGTTATTAGACCATTATTTAGATGGTGCCATTGAAGCTGAAGCTGATGCTATTTGCGATGGAGAAAATGTGTACATTATTGGAATTATGGAACACATAGAACCTTGTGGCGTGCATTCTGGAGATAGTAATGCTACTTTGCCTCCTTTTAACTTAGGAGAATTTGTAATGCAACAAATAAAAGACCACACTAAGAAAATTGCCATTGCATTGAAAACAGTAGGTTTAATTAATATACAATTTGCAATTAAAGATGATACGGTGTATATCATTGAAGCCAACCCAAGAGCTTCTCGTACCGTTCCTTTTATTGCAAAAGCGTACCAAGAGCCTTATGTGAATTATGCAACTAAAGTAATGTTAGGAGTAAACAAAGTAACCGACTTTACTTTTAACCCACAATTAAAAGGCTATGCAATTAAGCAACCAGTGTTCTCGTTTAGCAAGTTCAAAAACGTAAACAAAGCCTTAGGACCAGAAATGAAATCGACTGGAGAAAGCATCTTGTTTATAGATGACTTAAAAGACGACCAGTTCTATGAGTTGTATTCAAGAAGAAAAATGTATTTGAGTAAATAGAAATAGAAATCCCAATCGAGAGATTGGGATTTTTTTGGTTTAATTTAAAACTTACTATCAACTTCAATATCTCTAATTAATCCATTAAGTAAATTTTCAAATGTTTCATTTGGAGTTTGTCCTCCACTCAAATTGTAGATTAAACTTTTTACATTGAATTTACAATATGTTCCTTTTCGAGGATTATAAAGTCCAGCATATTTCCAATTTTTATTTTCACTTACTTGTTTTAATGCAAGGTAAATAAACAATTGTTTTATGTCGCTGGATTTAAAATTTCTATTTACTGTTTTAATCTCATATAAAGTATCATCTATTGATAAATCAGCTGTTAAATCAGGAATAAAACTATATCCTTTTAATTTTGGTTTAAATTCAATTTCATTTTTTTTGATTAATTCTATAAACTCTAATGTATTGCTACAAATTTTGCGAATTTCTGCAAGTTCATTTTTGTCTAATTTTAAATCAGCTATAGTATAATTGCCAGTTGTCCATATTGATTTAGCTGTTTCAGATATAATTTTGTTAAATATCTTAATATTGGAAATTATTTCATCAACAGTTTTTTTTTCAGCAATTGATATTTCTAACAAATTGAATGATGTTTCTGCAACAATATCATATCTAATATTTTCTCCAGGTGGTATTGGTTCTTTGTTTATTTTTCTTATTTGGGCTTCATTAAAAACTCTCATGAAACTAGGGGTCATTAATGGTAAATTTTGTTTCCAAATAGCACTAAATTTTTCAGATATATCTCTTTCACTAATCATACAAGTATTGGTTTATTAGATTGTTTTCTATCTGAACACCAATCTCTAATTAATAATTCTTCATTACTAAGTAAATTTTTATTACTTTTTCTCCAATGTGTTCCTTCATCTCCAAGACAATATGAAGAGTAAATAAAAGCTCTTCTTTCCCAAGTTGTCAAAGAAGTAAACTGATTTTTTATATCTACGAGCCAATAGTGACTTTCCCAATTTGTCATTGCTATAATAATTTGTCTTTTTAGAAAATGGTTAGTTTCAGTATCAAACAACCTAACAAAAAGTTCTTCTTTTTGATGAGAATGACGAATGGAAAGAATTTGGACTATATAATTTAAGTTTAATTCAATTTTAGTTAGATAGCTTTCAGAATGAAATAATTCAAGAAGAGATTTGTCAACAATATCTTTTCCTTCCTCAGTGAGTTCTTCATATATAGTTCTAACTGATCTCATTATTGTTGTAAAAACTGGTGAGAGAGTCATTAAATTATCTTGATGTAAAAGTATTTTAACTGCTTGTATTTGATTTTCATCTGTTAAAACTTTTATTGAATTAATTGCTTGTTTAGTAACAGTTTGATCAATTTTAGTTTTGTTGACCTCTCTAGAAAGTATTCCAATTATATCAATCTGTCTAACAGCATCTTTCAAAGATTCGTAATCTTCAACAGCAGTTGCAGAATAAGGATCAAAACGAATAGATATATTTAGTAATTTTTGTTCTTCCTCAGAGATTTCGTCATCAGCTGGTTTAGGGTCAAGAAACTGATGAATTTCTCTATATTCTAATGATGACATTATTTTAGTCTTACCTTTTTGTAAACCAAGCTGATCATTTGCCAATTTTTCTGATAATAATACAAGAATCTTATATGCTTCTGATTCGGAGTTGCAAAAGATTGTGTAGTCGTCAGCATATCTACAAAAAACGATACCTCTTGATTTTAAGTGGAAATCAGTATGATTAAGAGCAAGCTCTGCAAGAATTCTAGATGCAGGACCTCCAACTGGAAGACCATAAGAAATGGTTCCAGAAAAAACACTTAATAATTTTATTATTCTTTTAGGAATATCTGTGTTTGGTTCTACACGTTTTAATTCATTTTCTAATTTATGATGATTTATTCTAGGATAAAAGTTTGAAATGTCAGTTTGTAATACAACATCAAAATCTTTTGAATATTCAATGCATTGTTTCTTATAACTTATCCAAGTAGTATCTTTAAAAAGAGATCCTTTTTCATCATTCCATTCATAGCGATAAGAAAATACTTTTTTATCATCTTCTTTTATTCTTGTTTTTTCAATTTTTTCAGCTAAAGAAATTATTAGACCTAAAAAATAGGCATTCCAAAAAGGTTCTATCATAGTTGCCTGTCTAAAACCATAATATCCTACAGGACTCAATTTTACAAGAGTTAATGGTGGTGATTCACTAATTGCATTTTCTAAATTACTATGAAATTTTTCTAAAATATTTAATGTTTCATCAAATTTCTCTTCAAATAGATATCTTTCAAATGGGAATGGAAATATGTCAGTGTCTCCATGCTTAATTATATTTGTCAATGCTTTTTTAAAATATTTTCTCATAATTAAAATTTTATTGAATTAAGGATAACTATTAAAATGAGTAATAATAAAAAGTATTTATTTAAATTTAAAAACTATCCCTTCTTTACAAACATAATATTTCCATTTCACACTCACAATACGTATTTATACGTATTTTTCATAGTTTTTACTACGTATTTTTACGTAGTTTTGAGATTTTGGCTTCTTTTTTAGTAAAAATAGGAAGAAGGTTTTGGTGTTTTTTACAGGAAAACGTAGTTTTTAAAAATTATATTTTTTTAATTTTCTTCTAAATGTAATGTCAGCTGTATATTCATCAGCATAAATAATTTCATTTTCAGGAGTTTTTATGGTTAATCCTTTTTCGTAGCCTTCCATTTCAAGCTCTTTTAAAATCCAATCATACTGAAATTCAGATTTATTGACTCCTAATTCAATCTCATATCGAATTAGTTTGTCATTTATATTTGGTTTGGATGCAATAAAATTAAGAGATAGCATCTTGAAATCAATATTGTTTTGATAAAAATATTTTCCAATCAAATAGGATATATTTTCATCTAAAGTTTCGTCAAGATTACTTATGCCGTGATAAGTTATTACAATTTGCATTGGAAATTCAATTAATAGTTTCATTTTTTAGTTTAAAACTTTCATTTTTTAAAGCTTATAAAAAAGCTGTTAGTATTAAAATTCCTAAAAATAATGGTTAGTAGTTTTTTATGGATTATGTTTTTCCTTTTTTAATTTACTTTCTATCCAATCATGAAAGTAAATTAGTATTCCAATTCCAAAATGGTAAATAATTAAAATTTTTCCAAACCATTCTGTTGAATTACTTGAATATAGTATAAATAATCCAGTAAAAATATGATATGCTGTAAGTACAAAAAGAGAAATATTAGATCGTCGTGTTAGAATTAACATTATGAAAATTAGTTGAAATGATAGTCTCCCTATTTGAGAAGGTAGTCTTTGAGTTCCTATTTTGTTATAGACTAATACTATTAAAATTAGCTCGATAATCAAACTTAGAATGATTACTGAAATCAAAACTGGTCTATCTTTCATTTTGCTTTGTGTTTTTTAGAAAAATCAAATAAGAAATAAGAATTGTAATAAATATAAAAATTGTTCCATAGATTATTAAATTTATCCACATGAAAATATCATGAAGACCAGGAGCAATTATACTTAATAATGATTCAGCCGATAGAACCAATAGAGTTGATAATAGTATAAATAATAGAATGTGAATACTAATTATTTTTCGTTTATACATTTTAACTATTAAGGAATTATCTTTTCAGTAAGAGTTGTTCTTAATTTCTTACTGTTTAAATTTTAAGTTTTTATATAAAAATATTGTCTTCAATATCAGAATCTGACATTTTTTCAATTTTTATATTTTTATAGCCAATTTCTTCTGTTAATATCCAAACATATGTATTTGGCATTCTGCAATCGGTAGGTACTTTTTCTCTTTCAACCATTAATAAATTACCTCCTTCCATAAATCCAATTCCATACCCAACGTGAATATGAATCTTGTTTGGATATAAACTTCCAAAAACAATGCCTCTTATTTTCCATTTTATATTCAAATTTAGTTTAAAATTAGAGAATAATTAGTGATTTTTTGTTACCAAATCTAAACTTTATATTTTACATTAACAATATATATTTTTACGTAGTTTTGAGATTTTGTCTTCTTTTTTTTGTAAAAATAGGGAGAAGGTTTTTGTGTTTTTTACGGGAAAACGTAACTTTTTAAGAATATTTCTTTTTCAGTAGACGAGTTCTCGATACATTTTTTATTCCATTTCATTCCATAAAAGACACTCGAACTGACGAAGTGCTAGTTACAAGAATTTTCTCTACATCATCCACGTCACTTCGAGTGCGAAGCGTATCGAGAAGTTTTTGTTTAAGATATAAAGTTGAATTAGGCAAAAGTTTATAGCAATAAAAATGCTACAACTTCTTGCAATTCCATAATTTTGTAATGCATTACGTAATTCAATTTCACAATCACATACTATGAGCAACATATTTTCTGAAAACAACCAAATTGGAAGGGTATCGAGTTTTGAGGAACTAGTACAAACAGATTTTAAGGGAGAAAAGAATGCTTTATGTTGGGACAGAAATTTGGAAGGTGATTTTAAAGAGATAGTAACGCAATTGCAATTAAAAGAAGATGTAACAGAAATTTATCCTGAAGATTTATTGGCACTCCAACTATCAGAAAAAGGAAATGTTGCAAGAGCCATTATTTTAAATGATTTTCAATTATTATCGGATTACGGAGCTTCCCCAACACTTAATTTACTAAAATGTTACGAACGAGATGATGTCTTTGATTTCATAGCTACAGATGTGTATTCCTATCATGTTGACCGTTCGCCCATTGCTACAGATACTTTTTTATGTACGTATTATGGAGCAGCAAGTGAGATTATTTCCAATGCACAAGCACAACAAAAAATTCTAATTCCAGAAATTCGCGCAAAACTTAAAGAGTTATATGATGGTCCAGCGGATGAGTTTGACAATTTTTTAAGAGACAATTATTTTGATTTGCATTATGAGGTACAATCTAATGCTGTGCCAATTGTTTTAGGACTAGGACACCTTTGTCGCTTGGCTGTAGATCATCCAGAACAGCAGGTGTTGCCTTGTATTCACAGAGCACCAAAGGAAAATGAGGGTGAATATCGTTTGTTGTTGATTTGCTAAAAAAAAATATAATCGAGAAGTTTTTGTTTCTAGTAGACACGAGTTCTCGATACATTTTTTATTCCATTTCATTCCATAAAAAACACTCGAACTGACGGAGTGCTCATTACAAAAAATTTTCGCTACACAATCCACGTCACTTCGAGTGCGTAGCGTATCGAGAAGTTTTGTTCTCAGTTGAGGAGTTCTCGATATATTTTTATTTCATTCCATAAAAAACACTCGAACTGACGGAGTGCTCATTACAAAAAATTTTCGCTACATAATCCACGTCACTTCGAGTGCGTAGCGTATCGAGAAGTTTTTGTTTGAATCGTTAAGGAATTAAGTTTAAGTATGAGTGAACTTAATACTCTTAATTTTTTTATTGTTTAAAATTTAAAACATTTCTCTTTCTATAGCTTTTCTATCAAATCTATTAATTTGTCCTTAGTTATAGGTTTAATGATATAATCTGAAACTTCATTGATGGATTTTGCCCTAGTAATGTCGTCCTGAGAAATAGAAGAAGAACAGATGTAAATGGTAATCTTTTTTCCTAACGAAGGGTTAATTTTAGTGAATTCTTCAAGGAACTGCCAACCGTTCATTATGGGCATACTAAGGTCTAAAAGGATAATTTCAGGTAAAACGTCAACATTGTTTTTGTTTTCTTTCAAAAAATTTATTGCGTCTAAACCATTTCCGAAAACTTTTATTAGATCAACTAGTTTAGTTTGTTCAATGGTTTTTTTTGTTAGGAAAACGAAGACATCATCGTCATCAACGAGTGCTAGATTTTTTATTTGGGTCATATATTTTGGGTTTTAAATTCTATGAAAAAGGTACTTCCTATCTCAGGTTGGCTCTCAGCCCAAATTTTTCCATTCATGGCTTCCACTTGGGTTTTTGTCATAAACAAACCAAATCCTTTTGCATCGGGATGTTTGTGAAATGTTTTACGAATTTTAAAAATTTGATCCTTATGTAATACTAAATCGATACCCAATCCATTATCGGATACTGATAATACTACTGTGTTTTTTGCTTCTTTTTTAGTTTTTATTGTAATTATGGGCTTCTTGTTTGGAGATCTGTATTTAAGAGCATTACTTATTAAATTTGATAAAATACTTTCCATATATTTTTGAGGAAAATAGATTGTAGCCGCTTCATTTAAGTCGATTTGAATAGTTGCCTCATATTCTTGAATTTGAGTTTCAAAACCTCTTAAAACCTTTTCTAAACAATCTTTTAAAACGATAGGGTCTGATTTTACTTCTGTGTCTTGTTTTACTTGTATCGATTCTACCAATTCATTGAAAACATCCATTAAATGATTGACTACTGGTTTTATTTTTGTTAGTACTTCTTTGCGTTCTATTTCATCTTCGCTTTGTTCAAGATAATCCACTAACATAGAGATATTTATTAATGGTGCTCTTAAATTATGGGAAACAATATTGCAGAAATCAACAAGTTGAGTGTTTTTTAATTCCAATATTTGTGCGTGTTCAATAGCTTTTATATTGCTTTTCTTGATTTGTTTTTCTCCTTCTTTTCGTTCTGTAATATCTGATCTAATGGCAACATATTGGTAGGGTTTACCAGCCTGATTTAAAAAGGGAACAATCGTAGTGTCTACCCAATAAGTAGAACCGTCTTTTGCTCTGTTTTTTAGTTCACCTTTCCAAACTTCACCATTGGCAATGGTTCTCCAAAGTTCTTTAATAAATTCTTTTGAGTGATATCCTGAGTTTATAATGCGATGATCTTGTCCAATTAGTTCTTCGGTGGAATATTTTGATATTTTACAAAAGTTGGCATTTACGTGAGTAATAATTCCTTTTTGGTCAGTAATAGCAACAATAGCCGATTCGTCAAGTGCATATTTATAATCAGAAATTTCTTTTAATATTTTTTTTAGTTCTTCTTCTCCATTTTTTCTTTCGGTAATATCTGATCTAATAGCAACATATTGGTAGGGTTTACCAGCCTGATTTAAAAAAGGAACAATCGTAGTGTCTACCCAATAAGTAGAACCGTCTTTTGCTCTATTTTTTAGTTCTCCTCTCCATACTTTACCATTGGCAATAGTTTTCCAAAGTTTCTTAATAAATTCTTTCGAGTGATATCCTGAATTTATGATACGATGATCTTGTCCAATTAATTCTTTAATGGAATATTTTGATATTTTGCAAAAGTTAGCATTTACGTGAGTTATAATTCCTTTTTGATCTGTAATGGCAACAATAGCCGATTCGTCAAGCGCATACTTATAATCAGAAATTTCTTTTAGGATTTTTTTAAGTTCTTCTTCTCCCTTTTTTCTATCTGTTATATCGGAACGAATGGCAACATACTGATAAGGTTTGTTATCCGCATTTAAAAAGGGTACAATAGTGGTGTCGACCCAATAAACAGTTCCATCTTTTGCTTTATTTTTCAGTTCACCTTTCCATACTTTGCCATTAGCAATAGTGGTCCAAAGTTCTTTAATAAATTCTTTTGGGTGATATCCTGAATTTATGATACGATGATCTTGTCCGATTAACTCCTCAGCTGTATATTTTGAAATATTACAGAAATTATCATTTACATAATTGATGATTCCTTTTTGGTCGGTAATAGCAATAATTGATGACTCATCGAGAGCATACTTATAGTCTGCTATTTTCTCCATGACAATTATATTTAGCATTAATTAGTTTACAGGTAAACCAAAATTAGTTGTAACATTCCTTTGTCTTGAAGCATTGACTATATAGTATGTTTTGCTTGTGACAGTTAGGTAAATTTAAGACAAAAGTTTGCAAATTCAAAACTCTTTTTAAATTTTAGAAGAAAATTCGGTAAAAAAAAATGAGTTATGTTGTTGTTATAAAAGGAGGTTAGTCTCTTTTTTTGTTGTGTTTCTCTTCACAAAAAGCACTCCTTGTAGATTGGTCTTGTAGTAACTTATAAAATTTAGAATGTAAATCTTATCAAGAATTTTTTATAATTCTTTCAATGCTTTTTGAATTTGTTGTTCGTAAAAGCTTAGGTTTTTCAATTGCATATTTAGTTTTTCTTGAACTCTTTCGTTATTTTTTTCAATGTCTCTCAACGCTTGCGAACGATAAATGGTAGCTAAATCTTTATGGTTTTTACTTTTTTCTAAATAATTTGCAAGATGCAAAACAGCTTTAGCTGCTTCGTATTTTTTTGAAATTCGTTTTATTTTGTTTTCCAAGGCATTTTGTTTGTGAGTGTTTACAATTAGTTCTTCTTCCCAAAATTTTTGTTTAGCAGCTGTTTGCTCTTTTAGAGTTTTAACTGAAAGTTTTGTATTTAAAGTAGCTTCTTGAATATAAGATAACATTTCTGCAAGTTGAATAGTAGCTTTACTTGGTAAACTTCTTTTCCCTAATTCAAATAGCGAATATTGACTACGAGTTACTTGTAATAGCATGGCCATATCATCTTGTGTAATTCCAAAATAGTCTCTTAATGCTTTTTCTTCTTTATTTTTTTTCATAGCTGTAGCAATTTTTAATTTTTTTTTATTTTGCTACAATTTATGTAGCATTTTTTTTAAAATAAAATTTTTGCTACACTTTTTGTAGCAATTTCTAATTTTGGTTAAAATTGCTACAAAGAATGGTTTAAATAAAAGGTTGCTTATTTTCGGAACATCAATTTCTATTCAGCAATGATTCTTTCAGAAAGGTTCTTTTTTTGAGCAACAGTTTGTCCTTCCATAATATTGGCGAAAATATGAATAAAATCATCTTTTGTCTTTTCGATATTGTAATAATTCTGCAATTAATTCTTCTAAATTTACTGAAGCGACCGCTATTCGTTTATCGGCCGCACCATAATAAATATATAATATATCATCAAAAAGAGATGTTCCTGTTGGGAAAACAACATTATCTACATAGCCTGAACATTCCCATGGTAATTCGGGTTTAAACAAGGCATAAGGTAATCGGGCTATTTCTTTTTTTGGATTTTCCAAATCGAGCAATGCAGCACAAGCGCAATATACTTTGCCTTCGGCTGTATCATGAACACCGTGATATATAAGAAGCCATCCCGCTTTTGTTTCAATTGGAGGACAACCACCACCTATATATTTCATTTCATGTTCATATTTTGAAGTCATCAAAATATGTTCATTAAGATGTAGCAAATAGTCTTTCCAGAATTCTTTTGTTAGTTCTTTGAGATTTTTTACAGAAGCAATTTGAATATCAGGCCTTATTCGATGTAAAAAGGTAAATTTATCTTTGATAGTTCTGGGAAAAAAAATTAGATTTTTGTTCCAAAGTAGCCTTTTTTTATTTGAATTATTTTTAATGTTTTCATAAATATAAAAGCGTTTATATTTTTCATTTAAATCTTTATCGTATTCTGTTAACAGGCTAAATTCTTCATAAGATAGTCGAGGAACAATTACGCCTTGTTTTTCAAAGTGAATTAGGTCTGAAGAAGTGGCAAAAGACCCTAATGCATTTACTCCATCATGAGCGCAATAGGTTAAATAATAAATATTGTCGATTTTTACTATTCTTGGATCTTCAATTCCATGAACTTCATCATCTGTAGTTGGAATGATTAGAGGTTCTTTTTTTCGCTCCACCACTTTTAAAGGACCTTCTAATTTGGCATAACCAATAGTTGAATAATTACCTTTTCGAACAGCTCGATAGAGTACATGAACTGTATTTCCTTCTTGAATAATAGCAGGATTTAATACTCCATCATTTTCAAAATCCAGATTGGTTTTTGAAAGAATAATACCTTCTCTTTTGATTGTAATCATTTTTTATTTTATTTTAGTTAAAGAGGCATCTTTATGATTCAAGAGAAATTTAAAGGCTAGTTTTGAAAATGATTTTTTACAAAAGCTTCCTTTTCATTGTCTGTCATTTTATCTGAAGTTTCAATGTCAATTTGTATGTCTTTAAAATGTAAATCTTCCTTTAAGTAATTATGTAGTTCTGTTTTGGCATTTGTTGGGCCAAATAATAATACATGATTATACTTCAAAATTTCGTTAGCAATTTCTTTGTAATAAGCTTCTTGCATTTGTTGACGTTTGTTATGCATACTTTTTTCGCTTCTAGTCAATATTTCTTCTTTTGTACTAAAAGTAAATTCTGATGTTATAGAGTGACTTGTTTTTTTGGAATCTAAATCAATTAAATTAGCGTTAGCATGATCCATCCAAATACCTAATTTTTTTTGTGTTTCCATTTTATTGTTATTTAAAAGTGTTTGTAATTATTTTAATAAGACCTTTTTTTATATTTTGATTTTTTCTTTGTACTTATTCCAAATAGAAGATAAATTGGACAAAAACTAAAAAGACTTGTGCTTATTAAAATACCTAATACTACTAGTAAAATCAAGGCTAAAGTACCTGTGATAAAATTAGTAAGGTATAATACGGTGATAATTATGGCTAGACCAAATCTGATAATTTGGTCCGCTAATCCCATGTTTTTTTTCATATATGTAGAGTTTATTTGTTATAAGGTTATAAGTCATTTACTTAAGAGTGTTGATTATTCAGAACTTGTATCTAGTAAATGAAATACTGGCTTTATTCTTTATAGCAATCCATTGCTAAGTTCTTTACATAACAGATGTCAAGTGTTTTGAAAACTTTGTATTCTGCTTCTTCTTTCTATTCAATTTCATTGGTCACAGTTACTCGTAATTTTCAACATTATGTAGTATAGATTTTCATTTGATTATATCTCGAATGTCTTTTTATGATTCTACATTATTTTCATCTTGACTATTTTTGCACAAAAAATATCCATTTACTATACAAAGATGAGAATTTAATAGTCGAATCTGTTACATAATTAGTTAATAGAATTACATGATTTTAAGGTAGAAGAGTGAAAGTATAACCTTTTTGAAGGTTTATGTTTCTTATTTTTATAAAAAGAGGAATTGGACCTGATTTTTTTAAACTCAGTGGAGATAAGTCTAATATAACGGATAAGATGTTAGGTTTAACTCTTCGTATATAATAAGAAAAGACCTCATTTGTCAAACCATATACTTATGCCAAATCAAATGCACGAGCAAAATATAATAGTAAGAAAACCTATAAAACTAAAAACAGCATCAAAAACGTTTTTGATGCTGTTTAATTTATTTTGTCTATAATCTGTATCGATGATTATTTAGTACTAGACACTATTTTTTAGAAATTAATTAAAATCCGTTTACGATAGCTAAGAAATCGTCAGCTTTTAGAGAAGCACCACCTATTAAACCACCATCTACGTCTGGTTTTGAGAAAATTTCTTTTGCATTGTCTGGTTTTACACTTCCTCCATATAAAATAGAAAGATTGTCTGCAATGTCATTACCATAAACTTTTGCTACTAAATTTCTAATGAATAAGTGCATTTCTTGTGCTTGTTCTGGAGATGCTGTTTCACCAGTTCCAATTGCCCAAACTGGTTCGTATGCTAAAACAATGTTTGTCCAATCCTTTTTTTCTAAGTGAAAAAGTCCGTCTCTTAATTGGTATTCTACTATATTAAAATGATTGTCTATTTGACGGTCTTTTAATTCTTCACCAAAACAAAAGATGATACGCATATCGTGTTTTAAAGCAGTATCTACTTTATTGGCTAATAAGGCATCTGTTTCATGAAAATAAGCACGTCTTTCACTATGACCTAAGATAACGGTTTTTACATTAATGTCTGTTAACATAGAAGCAGCAATTTCTCCTGTAAATGCACCACCTTCAGCTTGATGCATGTTTTGTGCAGCTACTGTAATTCCTTTTCCTGTTACTTTATCTGCTGCTGCTTTTAAGTTTACATAAGTAGGAGCAACTATGATTTCTGTAGTTGTATCTTGTTTTTTTAATACTATTTCATCAAGTAAAGCTAAGGTTTCTGTATGTGTTTTGTGCATTTTCCAGTTTCCTGCAACAATATTTTTTCTCATTATTGTAAAGATTTTAGAGTTTCTATTAGTTTGTTATCGTCTGCTTCAATTACTTTAAATAAAGCTATTTTTCCTTCTTTATCGATGACCATATATCTTGGAATCCAATCCAGTTTGATTGATTTACCAAAAACACCTTTCATTCCATCTGATGTAAGATAATGTTCTCCTTTTACTTCATATTTTGCAATACCTTTTATCCAAGCATCATAATTTTTGTCCATAGAAATGAATAAATAAGTGGCTTCTGGGAATTGTTCTTGTAATGTTTTTACTTTTGGCATTCCTTTTATACAATCGGAACACCATGATGCCCAAACATCTATAACTACTGTTTGACCTTTGTATTTATTTATAATTTCTTGAAAGGTAATGGATTCATTATCTGTTGTTGTCATTACATTTTCTAAAGCTTCTTTTTTAAATTCAGTATCTTGTGCATTGGATGAACAAGAGGTAATGAATAATGCTAAACTGAATAGCGCAATTATTTTTTTCATTTTTGTTTTTTTTTGTGTTTCAAAATTACGTTTTCTATTTTGTATCTTTCTTAATTAAAAGTGAAAAGCAGTTATTTGTTAGCCAACTAACTTTTTCTAATTTGAGTACTAATATATAGCTATTTGGTAAGATTTACTAACTGTATTTCCGCATAAATTATCATTATTTGTATCATCATTATGTCTACTACTATAAAATCATTATACTTTGCATAACAATTCCATTGTTTAAGTTTTTTTCCTCTATGTAGGTCTATTTTTAAAATATAATCTACAACAGATTCACAGCTGAATAAAAGAAAAGTAAATAGAAAGATTACCTTTTTTAAATGATTAATTTACTTTAAAACTACTTTTTCAATATCATTATAATGTACTTTTTGAACAATAGTTCCTTTTTCTAAAACTACAATTCCTGGATTTGCTCTAACAATTGTTTTTAAAGTAGTTGGATCGCAAAAATAATAGTCAAAAGTTAGACCAAATTCCTTTTTAAAAGCTTCAGAAATTGAAAGATCTGAGGCTGTTAATCCGATTACTAAATAGTTTTTTGCTGCTGCTTTTTTATTCAATTCTTCTAATTTTTTCATCCCTTTTTCTTTCGATTTATTCAAATCGTAAGAAATTAAAAGGATAACTTTTGGTTCTTCTAAAATACTTTCTACATAATTAGAACCATCTTTTTCTATGCTAAAATCGTGAATAGGAGGTATGTATCCTTCTTTGATTACTTTATCTTTTCGATCTATAAATTCTGCTCCTTCTGGTACTTTATTTGCCATAACATCAGCATAAGGAATCTCAGTTTCTACACCATTTACTTTGTAAATGAAAACCATTTCGTATTCGCTTTTTGGAGCTCCTTCTGGTATTTCCATACCTTTCTGGATGTTATTTCCTACTTTATAGGCTCTAAAATCTTTTAATGGTAAGTGTTGTAATACATAAAATGCCATAAACAAACACAGCGAATAAGAAGCAAAAACGGTTAAATTAAGTGCCGTTTTTCCATATAATGGTTTGATGAATTTTTGATTGAAGAAAAGAATTAAAATGAATACTGTTAATACTAAATCTTTAATGAAAGATTCAAAAGGGGTTAATTTTAAAGCATCTCCAAAGCATCCACAATCTTTTACTTTATCAAAATACCAAGAATAGAAGGTTAAAAAAGTAAAGAATACTATCATTGCAAGTAAACTCCACACAGTAAATTTGGTTTTAAAACCAATGAGTAGCATGACTCCTAAAACTACTTCAAAAATTACTACAAAACAGGCAATGATTAATGCGTAAGGAATTAGGAATTCCATGTTTAAAACATTGGCACTAAAATATTCTTCTAACTTATATGAAAATCCTAAAGGGTCGTTTAGTTTTATTAACCCTGAAATGATAAATAAAAATCCAACTAATATTCTTGCAGCTTGTGTGGTTATATTTCTAAAGTTCATTTTTTTAAATATTTAATGTTGTTGTAAGAGTTTAAGGTCGTTTAAATCATATTGTTCTTGATATATCCTCATTATCATCAGTACACTAGAATTATATAGCTATACTTAATATTTCAATCTAGATATTCTAATCTGCTTTTCCTAAATGGATTAATGCAAAAACAGAATAGTTAATCATGTCTTGGTAATTTGCATCAATACCTTCTGAAACTAAGGTTTTTCCTTGGTTATTTTCTATTTGTTTTACTCGAAGGAGTTTTTGTAAAATTAAATCGGTTAGGCTACTCACACGCATGTCTCTCCAAGCTTCTCCATAATCGTGATTTTTATCTTCCATTAACTTTTTAGTTAATGCTATTTTTTCATCATATAATTGAACCGCTTGATCATACGTTAAATCAGGTTGAGTAGCAATACCTTTATCAATTTGTACCAATGCCATGATACAATAGTTAATAATTCCTATAAATTCGGAAGTTTCATCTTCATCAATTTTACGAACTTCATTTTCTTGTAACCCACGAATACGCTGTGCTTTTATGAAAATTTGATCGGTCAAAGATGGTAAACGTAATATTCTCCAAGCCGTACCATAATCTTTTGTCTTTTTGGTAAATAAATCGCGACAAATTGTAATTACTGCATCATATTGTTGTGAAGTATTCTTCATTTATTTGGTATATTTGTATGAATTTTTTTCAAAAATAAAGAATATAGTATTAAGATTGAAGTATTAAGTATAAAGATTTTTAGATTTTAAACTATCAATAATAAACCATACCCTTTTTATGACAATTAACTGTAAAGGTAATTTAATTGATTTATCTATTCCTAAAGTTATGGGAATCTTAAATACCACACCTGATTCTTTTTTTGATGGTGGTAAATATAAAGAGGAAACAATTCTTTTAAATCAGGTTGAAAAAATGCTAACGGATGGAGCTACTTTTATTGATATTGGTGCTTATTCTTCAAAGCCAGGAGCCAACTTTGTTTCTGAAGAAGAAGAATTAAACCGATTGCTTCCTGTAATAGAATTGGTTTTAACAAAATTTCCAGAAACGATACTTTCAATAGATACTTTTAGAAGTCATGTTGCTGAAAAAGCGATAGAAAATGGAGCAGCTATAGTAAATGATATTTCTGCTGGAATGCTAGATGAAAAGATGTTAGAAACCATTGCTCGATTGCAAATTCCTTATATTATGATGCACATGAAAGGTAATCCAAAAACGATGCAGTCCTTAGCTAATTATGAAGATGTTGTTAAAGAAATGATGTTTTATTTTTCAGAGCGAATTCAGAAGGCAAGAAGTTTTGGTTTAAATGACATTATTATTGATCCTGGTTTTGGTTTTGCAAAAACATTGGAAAACAATTATGAAGTGCTTCAAAAATTAGAGTACTTTAGTTTTTTAGAATTACCTATCCTTGTTGGCGTTTCTAGAAAGTCCATGATCTATAAATTATTGGAATGTACACCAAATGAGGCTTTGAATGGAACAACAGTTTTAAATGTTCTCGCTTTGCAAAAAGGAGCTTCAATTTTAAGAGTTCATGACGTGAAAGAAGCTATTGAATGTGTGAAATTGATAGAAATGAGTAAAAAAATATAAAGAATTTAAAAATTAAAAAAATACAAAATGAAGTTAAATATAAAAGGTTTATTGGTTGCTGTTTTAGTATTATCAATTTTATATTCTTGTAAAAAAGAAGATGTATTATTGCCTCAAGCGGGTGTTTCTGTAATAAAAACTATAGAAGACCATTCTCCTATATATATGTTTTATGAAGCAAATGATAAGGAGACTTTGGTTGAAGTGAATGCTAAAAACAGTATAAGTACAACGAACTGGATTTTTAATATTGATAAACGTTTGTCATTAGGGTTATTAATTCCTGAAATAAAAGCATTACAAGCTAAGAAAAAAAGGTCGAGTCATAAGAATGATGAAGCTATGAATGTGTTCTCTTATTCAGACAGTATTACAAAAAGTTTAGCTTTTTTACCTTTTACTGATGTGCAATATAAGTATGATAAAGATTTTTCAAAGTTTTATATTAAAGAACATGGCGATTTATACATTGATTATTACAATCTAACAGTTAATTTTAATGTGGACAATGCCATAACAGTTGATGGTAATGAAGTGGAACGAGAAGAATTTATAGCATATATAAAAGATTTTGCTGATTTTATGAGTAACGGTAAAACAACTATTATTCATTTGAATTTTGATAAACGTTTGTCTTATGGTGAATATATCCAAGATAAAGTTTTAGCATGGCAATTAACGTCAGATCAAATTCAATTGTCTTCTTATGAATTTATTTATGATGAAGAACAATTACCTGAATGCGGTTGTACATTATAATTAAAAAAGGGTGTCAATTTAATTTTGATACCCTTTTTTAATAGTTTATATTTATTTCTTTTTATTTGAATTCTGACATTACATCATCTGCTTTTTTCTTGTCTTTACCATTTCCATTTACTCCTTTTTTCTCAAAAAGTTTATCAATTTGGCTTAAGTTGAATGATTTAGAAACACCAGTTACTTCATTGTTTTTATTTTTACTCATAAATTGTACAAAAGTACGGTCTAAATTTTTTGAATAATGTAACCAAACAAATTGATTAGGTAATTCTAATTTTATATCTAATAATGGATTTGCATTGAAACCAGAAACAATAATTTCTTGTAATTTTACAAAGTCATTATCTAAATCTTTGAAAGAAAAAGATCTTGTGTTTGTTTCTTCTTCTTTTTCTACATTTTTATAGAAGAAAGTGTATTCGTTACCTTCATTTTGAATAAACATATCATTTTGGCCGATAGAACCTAATCTCACAACTGGAGTAGTTTCAATAACTTTAATTTGAGCAAATGCAATACAATTTGAGATTAATGCAAGGGCAATAATGACTTTTTTCATAACTTTTATTAGTTTGGGTTAAGTGTTATTTATTTTTGCTAAATATATGTTAAAAAAAAATAATGGCAAAAAAAAATTAAGCAAAAAGGCAATTAATGACTATTCCTTAAACATTTGTAAGAAATAAAAGATAGTTGTTATGATTTTAATTTAAAAGTTAAATTTACTGATGATGATAAGGTTCATTTCTTAGAATAGTGAAACCTCTATAAATTTGTTCAATAACAAATAAACGTACCATTTGATGTGAAAAAGTCATCTCTGATAGCGAAACTTTACCTGCAGCTTGTTTGTAGACGTTTTCGCTAAAACCATACGGACCACCAATTACAAATACTAGGGTTTTTATACCAGCATTCATTTTTTTTTGTAAAAAATTAGAGAAGCCTACGCTTGAAAATGTTTTTCCGTTTTCATCTAAAAGGATTAAATGATCTGTTGGTGTTATTTTAGAAAGAATTAATTCTCCTTCTTTTTCTTTTTGCTGTGCTTCACTTAAATTCTTTACGTTCTTAATATCAGGAATAATTTCTACATCAAATTTGACATAAAAAGACAAACGTTTTGTGTACTCATCAATCAAAGATTGTAAGTCTTTGTTGTCGGTTTTTCCGATTGTTAGTAGTTTGATGTTCATTGGGATAATGGGTCAATTTGAAAATGTGCAAAATAATAATTCTATTTTTAATATTACTTTGATTTTGATGAGGCAATTATTTTGTTTGTGATTTTTAATATTTCAAAGATGTCTTCTATTAAATTTTCACAATTTGGATAATTTTCCAAGTCATTGCATAAAAATAACCAAAATTCAGTCTCTTCAGCTTCTTTCATAGCAATTTTTAGTTTGTGAACAAAATCTGCTTTACTTTCTGAATTTTGCGCCTCTTTAATATTTGCGCCAATTGAAGTGCCAGACTTTAACAACTGATTGGCTATTACGAATTTGCGTTTAGATTCTAATAGCTCACAATAGACGACGACTTTCTTGGCAAAATCAAAAGATTTCAAAAGAATCAAATTATTTTTATACTTCTCTTCAAATTTGAACATATGATTTTAAATTATTAAAGAATCTGTAATTGACTTATTGACATATTTACAAATTTTCACATTATCATAATTTCTCCTTCAAATACTTACCAGTAACTGAATTCTTATTTTTAGCTACTTCTTCGGGTGTACCAAAAGCCATTAATTGGCCACCATGTTCACCACCTTCTGGACCTATATCAATAATATAATCGGCACATTTGATTAAATCCAAATTGTGCTCGATAACAATTATAGAATGTCCTTTTTCAATCAAAGCCTCAAATGATTTTAATAATTTTTTAATATCATGAAAATGCAAACCTGTCGTTGGTTCATCAAATACAAATAAAGCTTTGTCTTTAATTGTTCCTTTTACAAGAAAAGAAGCTAGTTTTATACGTTGTGCTTCTCCACCAGATAGTGTAGAAGAAGATTGCCCCAATTGGACATATCCTAAACCTACATCTTGTAAGGGTTGCAATTTTTGAGTGATTTTATTTTGTTTGTTAACGGTAAAGAATTCAACTGCATCATCAATGGTCATTTTTAGAATATCATCAATGTTTTTTCCTTCAAAAGTTACTTCTAAAACTTCTTTTTTGAAACGTTTTCCATTGCAGGTTTCACATTCTAAATGTACATCGGCCATGAATTGCATTTCAATAGTTACTTCTCCATCTCCTTTGCAGGTTTCACATCGTCCACCATCTACATTGAAAGAAAAATGTTTAGCTTGATAGCCTCTTAATTTTGACAAATTCTGTTTGGAATACAAGTCACGAATATCATCATAAGCTTTTATATAAGTAACTGGATTGGAACGGGAACTTCTACCTATAGGATTTTGATCCACATATTCAATATGTTTAATGTTTGCAAAATTTCCAGCTAATTCAGTGAATTGTCCCGCTTTTTCACCAACACCTTCTAATTTTTTTTGTAGGGCTGGAAATAAAATTTTCTTTACTAATGTACTTTTTCCACTACCAGAAACACCTGTTATAACAGTTAAACAATCTAACGGGAAAGTGAAATTCTGATTTTTTAAGTTGTTTTCTCTTGCACCAATGATTTCAATATGGTTTTTGAATTTTCTTCGTGTTTTTGGTACACTAATTTCTTCTTGACCGTTTAAATATTTTGCTGTTAATGAATCTGCTTTTAAAATTTCGTCATAAGTTCCTTGTGCAACTAAATGACCACCAAGTGTTCCTGCTTCAGGACCAATATCGATAATCATATCGGCTGCTTTCATGATGTCTTCATCATGTTCAACAACAATAACTGTGTTACCTAAATCGCGAAGATTTTTCAATACTTCGATTAAACGTTCTGTATCTTTTGGATGTAAACCAATACTTGGTTCGTCTAAAATATACATAGAACCTACTAAACTACTTCCAAGTGAAGTGGCTAAGTTAATGCGTTGTGATTCTCCACCAGAAAGTGAAGCAGAATTTCGGTTTAATGTTAGGTAACTTAATCCTACATTGGCTAGAAAACCTAAACGATTATTAATTTCTATAAGTAAACGTTTGGCTACTTTTGTATCATATTCATTTAATTCTAATTTTTTAAAGAATTCAATAAGATTTACAATTGGCAAATCGACTAATTCTGTAATAGTATGATTGGATATTTTAATATTATTAGCTTCAGGACGTAATCTTTTTCCTTTGCAAAGGGTACATTTGGTTTTTCCTCTATAACGAGAAAGTAATACTCTATTTTGAATTTTATAATTTTTCTCTTCTAATTCGCTAAAGAAATCATTTAGACCAGTAAAGTATTTATTTCCATCCCAAATGAGTTGCTTTTGTTCTTTGGTAAGTTCGAAAAATGATTTATGAATAGGGAAATCAAATTTGTATGCATTGTTGACCAATTGGTCTCTGAACCAACTCATACTATCTCCTCTCCAAGGAAAAATAGCATTTTCATAAACGGAAAGAGAAGTATTTGGAATAACCAAATCTTCATCAATTCCTATTATGTTTCCATAACCTTCACATTTTGGACAAGCTCCATAAGGATTGTTAAAACTAAATAAATGTACATTAGGTTCTAAAAATGTGAGACCGTCTAGTTCAAAATTAGAACTAAAGTGATGTCTTTTTTGACTATCTAATTCCTGTAGATAACATTCTCCTTTACCTTCATAAAAAGCAGTTTGAATGGCATCAGCTAAACGGTTATAAAATTCTTCTTCTTCTTTGACAATAATTCTATCAATTATTAATAAAATATCTTTGTTGTCTAATGAGTGTTGGTCAATTTCATCTAATCTCATCATTTCACTATTCACAAGAATACGGGCAAAACCTTGTTGAAGCAATACTTTTAGCTTGTCTTCTAATGGTCTTCCTTCTTCTAAATGAATAGGAGCAAGTAATAACCATTTGGAATTTATTTCGAATGATTTTACTTCATTGATGACATCAGAAATGGTGTCTTTTTTTACTTCTTTTCCAGAAATAGGAGAGTAAGTTTTACCAATTCTTGCAAATAATAATTTTAAGTAGTCATATATTTCAGTAGAAGTACCTACTGTAGAACGAGCATTTGTGGTGTTAACTTTTTGTTCAATTGCAATAGCTGGTGCTATACCTTTTATATATTCTACTTTTGGCTTATCTAAACGACCTAAAAATTGTCTTGCATAAGAAGATAAACTTTCCACATAACGTCTTTGTCCTTCTGCATAAAGTGTATCAAAAGCAAGACTCGATTTACCAGATCCAGACAAACCAGTAATTACAACTAATTTGTTTCTTGGAATGGCTACATCAATATTTTTAAGGTTGTGCAATTGTGCTCCTTTAATAAGGATGTTTTTTTTAGGCTCTAGTTTTGAAAAATCTACTTTATTCAACGTATTTATCTTTTTTACATTAATAAAAAAATCGTTTAATTTCTAAACGATTTTTCAAATGTAAAGGTAAATATTTTTTTTATTTTTTTGTTCTTTGTTTTTTAACCATTTCAGCAGTTATTTTAGTTTTATTGTTTCCCCAATTTGAATAAACATAGGTCAATACATCAGCAACATCTTGATCTGAAAAATCTTTATGAGGAATCATGAAGTTTTCATATTTTTTTCCATTAACTACAATAGGTTCTTGAATACCGTAAATAACAATTCGAATGGCTCTATTTGGGTCTGCGTTTAAGTAATCTGATTTTGCTAAAGGAGGAAAACTTGTTCCCTGCCCTTGTCCGTTTGCTGTGTGACACATCATACAAGACTTTTCATATAATTTCTTACCATTATTTATATCTTGCAATTTTGTAGCTTTTGTATATTTTTCACTTTCATGAAATGAAAAAGAAGAAAATGTTAAATAACAAATTAAAATAAATAGAAATGAGGCAATAACTTTTTTCATTGTTGATTGTTTTTATTACTTCACAAAATTATTATTATGAAAATGAGTAATAAATGATAAATATCATGTGATGAGAAAAAAATATTTTCATTACCTATTTTTATATGATTCAAGTTATTGAGTGCATAGAATTGTGTTTTTGTTTTTTAAAGAGGATGATCTAAAATAAGTTATATGCTTAAACAGTATTTATTTTGCTACAAATGTCTTTTTTCTAAAAATAATGCGCTTTTAAACGAACTAAAAGATTGTCTTTTACCTATACATTACCTATACGAAACCGTTGTAAATTATTTTTTAAATTCTTTTTATAAAATGCATAAACCATTATTATAACTGATTTTTCGGGCTTTTTAATTGTTTTAATAATTTTTTAAAATTAAAATAAATGTGTATAGTTTCTATATCTGTCATTTTCTATTTTGTTTCTTTTTAGTGATTAAATTTAAATATTCTTAATTTTTAACCTATTTAAATATATATTATGAAAAAAATTACTTTTTTAATTTTATTTTTCGGAATAATGAATGGGTATTCTCAGTCATTTCCACTTGATTTTTCAGATCCTTTGGATTTAATGACTGGCTATGATGGATGTAGTGTAACAATTATAGATGATTCTGGAAATATGGTAGCACAAGTTGTAGGTGGTGGTCAATTCTATGATACAGCACAATTAAACTTAGCTGAAAATTTAAATTTATCTGATGATGCTAATAATACGATTACATTTATGATTAAACCATCAGCAGGAACAACTTCTGGTAATCATTTATTGAAATTTGAAGGAGGAGTTGCTGGACCAGCTACTGTTGAATTGCCTTTTACAACTTCTGGCACCGCTTGGCAGTCTGTAAGTTTAGATTTTGGATCTGGATTAGGGAATTATTCCAAAGTTGTTCTTTTTACAGATTTTGCCAATAATGAAACAGATACCTATTGGATTGATGATTTTGCAGGAGGAACTAATGTAGCTCCACCACCGCCATTGCCTACACCATCTACGCCTGCACCAGTTCCATTGGCAGATCCAGCGACTGTTGTAAGTATGTATGGTGAATCTTATCCAAACACATACCAATATTCATTCGGAACTGCAACTGATGTTGATTTAGATTCTGGATCAGGAATTAATAATGCCATAAAAATTGATTTTGCTGTAGCAGGTTTTGGAGCAGGATATACTCAGACTGATGTTTCTTCTGCACAATATGTACATTTTGATTATTGGACAAGCGATGCTACCACTTTTGGTTTGTATTTAATTTCTAATAGTCCAGTAATGGAGTATGTTTACAGATTACCTGAGCAAGAGGCTATTGTCTTGAATACTTGGAAAAGTGTAACTATTCCGATGTCATACTTTACAAATTTAGGATTCAATTCTTCTACATGGTTTCAATATAAATTTGATGTTTTAGCTGCTACTGCTGGTACAGTATATTTTGATAATATTTATTTTACTTCAGCCGCTTTACATACTGAAGATTTTAATTTATCGAATATTAAGATGTATCCAAATCCTTCTTCTAATATTTTAAATTTTCAATCCAATGAAGTAATTGATAAGGTTTTAGTTTATAATAAATTAGGACAAATTCTTTTTGATAAATCAGTTCAAAATGAGCTTTTTTCTTTAGATATTTCAGAATTACAATCTGGACAATATTTTGTGAATTTAGTAGCAGGAGAAGCAATTACAACAAAAATATTCATCAAAAACTAATCCTTCATATTATTTAAAATTAAAAAAGGTATGCAGTGCATGCCTTTTTTTTTACTTTTATGAAGTAATAATTTATTAAATAATTTTAATCCGTTTAAACTATAATTATTTTGAGACTTAAATTTTTTTTACTTTTTCTATTAGGTGTTTTATATTCTTATGCACAAGAATTGCCTCCTATTGTAAAGTACCCTCAAAGTGTATATTTAGCAGGTAATCAAAACTGGATGATTACTCAAGATAAAAAGCACTCAGTTTTTTTTGCAAATAACGAAGGTTTGTTAGAATTTAACGGAGCAAATTGGATATTGTATCCCTCTCCAAATGAAACTATTTTACGTTCTGTTTATGCGATAGATGATAAAATTTATACAGGTGCATATATGGAATTTGGTTATTGGTCTAGGAAAACTAATAATGAATTGGAATATAAATCATTAAGCTCTAAAATAAAAGATAAATTAATTGATGATGAACAATTTTGGAATATATTAAATTATGAACAATGGATTATTTTTCAATCTTTTGATAGAATTTATATTTATGATACAAAAACTGAAGCATTTAATATTATTTCAGAAAGCCCTACAATAATAAAATCTTTTGTGGTAAATAATGCTATTTATTTTCATGTAATTAATAAAGGATTATATGAAATTGAGAAAGGAAAAAGCAAATTAATTTCTGATGATCCTGTGTTTTTAAACAATAAAATTATTAATTTATTTTTCATCAATGAAGAGTTAATAGTTCAGACTGAATTTATTGGTTTTTATAAATTTAACAATGGTAAATTAACTAAGTTTTCTACAGAAGCTGATTCTGAAATTGCTTCTAGTAATGTGTACAGTAGTTTATTATTATCGGATGGTAATTTTGCAGTTGGAACAATTTCAAATGGTGTGTTTATTTTAACAAATAAAGGTGAAATTAAATATCATCTTACTCAGAACAAAGGGTTAAGTAATAATACAGCCTTATCTTTATTTGAAGATGCAGATAAAAATTTGTGGATTGGTTTAGATAATGGTATTAATTGTATTAATCTACAATCTCCTATTAAAAGTTTTTCAGATGATACAGGTATACTTGGTACTGTGTATGCTTCGATTATTTTTAAGGATAATTTATATGTAGGAACTAATCAAGGTTTGTTTGTAAAAAAGATAAAAAATGATTCTTCTTTTCAATTTGTAAAAGGAACTAAAGGTCAGGTTTGGTCATTATTTAAAAATGAAAATTATTTGTTTTGTGGTCATAATTTAGGTACTTTTTTAATAGATAATGAAGAAGCAACACCCATTTTTACAAATTCTGGAACATGGAAAATTGAAAAAATTCCTAATAGAGATGATTTGTTACTACAAGGAAACTACAGCGGACTTTCCGTCTTAAAAAGAAATAATAATCAGTGGGAGTTTAGTCATAAAATTAAAGGTTTTGATTATTCTTCAAAACATTTTGAAATAACAAATTTGCTTGAAGTTTATGTAAGTCATGAATATAAAGGGGTTTTTAGACTTGAATTAAATGAAAATTTGACTGAAGCCAAATCATTTTATACCTATGAATCTCCTACAAAGGGTAAAAACTCAAGTTTAATTAATTTTAATAACACTATCTACTATGCATATAAAGAAGGTGTGTTTAAGCTAAATCAAAAGACTAAAAAGTTTGAAAAAGATAAAGTATTGAGTGCTGTTTTTGAAAAAGATGAATACACTTCTGGAAAACTAATAGTTGATAATTCAAACCGATTATGGTTGTTTTCTAAAAATTACATTCATTATTTTTCATTGAGTAAATTAAGTAATCAACTGAAAGAAAATGTTATTCCAATTCCTGCTTCTTTAACGAATTCCATGTTAGGGTATGAAAATATAACGCAATTATATAATTCAACCTATCTAATTGGTACAACAGATGGATATTATACGATAAACTTAAATGATTTAACATTTAAGAATTATAAATTATCAATCACAAATATTGCAATTAATAAATTGAATGAGAAATTAATCAGTTGTCCAATTAGTGATAATGGAACTTTTAAATACAATGAAAACAATATTATTTTTAGTTATTCAGTGCCTGAGTATAATAAATATATTAATGCAGAATATCAATTTTTATTAGAAGGTTTTCAAAATGACTGGAGTGAATGGTCAGCAAAGACAAGTTCTAATTTTAAAAATTTATCGCCTGGTGAATACACTTTTAAGGTGAGAGCTAAAATAGCAAATTCTAAGCCAGATGATATAGTGACGTATAAATTTGTCATTTTAAAACCTTGGTATACCACCAATATGGCTCTTTTGATTTATTCCTGTTTATTTCTGGTTTTGGCTTATTATATACATAAAACATATAAAAGTTATTACAGACAAAAAGAACAAAAGCTTATTGAAGAGAATAATTTATTATTAGAAATAAAAGAATTGGAAAATGCACAACAGCTTATGAAAATCAAAAATGAGCAGTTAACACAAGATGTGGATAGTAAAAATAGAGAATTGGCAGTTTCGACAATGAGTTTAATTAAAAAAGACGAGTTGTTAGCTTTAATAAAAGAGGATTTAAAGAATGCACCAGAACTTACTAATAAAAGTGTAAAATCTGTTATTAGTACAATAACAAAAAACATAAATAAAGAAGATTCTTGGAGTATTTTTAAAGAAGCATTCGACAATGCAGATAATGATTTTCTTAAGAAAGTGAAACAAGATCACCCTTCTTTAACTCCTAATGATTTAAGACTTTGTGCTTATCTTAGATTGAATTTATCATCTAAAGAGATTGCTCCGTTATTGAATATTTCGGTAAGAAGTGTAGAAATAAAAAGATATAGATTGCGTAAAAAGATGAATTTAGATCACGAACAAGGTTTGGTAGAATATATCTTGTCTTTTTAGTACCTATACAACACTATTTAAACCTATACATTACCACAACATCAACGTTTTCGTTTACCATTTCTTGTAATTTTACGGATTATATAATGCTTAAAAACAGGCTATTTTTTTATTAAAAATTCAATTAATTTATGTTTTTTTTAGGATGTATATTTTTTGTTGAGGTTATTTTTAACTTAATATTAAAACAATCCTCTACTTTTAACATTATAAACCAAAACAAATTATGAGATCAAATTTTTTACTAATTACACTTCTTTTATTTACATCAATTGGTTTTTCTCAAACCGTAGATGTATCTGGTAGTGTTTTTGATTCTGGTACAGGTGAACCTATACCTAGTGTTAATATCTTTGCTAAAGATTATAAGATTGGAACATCTACAGATTTTGATGGAAATTTTACTCTTTCAAAAGTTCCTGTTGGAGTTACTTTAGTTTTTAGTTATGTGGGCTATCTTAATTATGAATACAAAGTAACACAAACTGAAGTCATAAAAATTAATATGATTCAAGATTTAAAAGCTTTAGAAGAAGTAGTCGTTATTGGTTATGGAACCAAAGCTAAAAAAGATGTTACTGGATCTGTAGCTGTTGTAGATAGTAAAACTATAGAAGATTTGAGACCTATTAAAGCAGAACAAGCACTACAAGGTACAGTTGCTGGAGTGTATGTTTCAGCAAGTTCAGGTGCACCCGGTTCTAGAATTGATATTAGGATAAGAGGTATTTCTTCTAATGGAGATAATGGACCTTTAGTACTTATTGATGGTTATGAGGGAAATATGGAGTTATTAAACCCTTCTGATATTGAGTCTTATACTGTTCTTAAAGATGCTCAGGCTTCTGTTTATGGAGCTAAAGGAGCAAATGGGGTAATTTTGATAACAACTAAACAAGGTAAGAAAAATACTAAGACAAAAGTTTCATTCAATTCTTATACTGGTTTTCAAGAATCAACGAGGAAATTAAATTTGTTAAATGCTACAGAATATGCTCTATTACTTAATGAAAGTTATGCAAATGCAGGTTTGTCCTTACCTTATCCAAATGTTGAAGGTTTAGGAGTTGGTACTAACTGGCAAGATGAAGTATTTGAAAAAGCTCCAATAATGAATAATGATATTTCAATTTCTGGAGGTTCTGAAACAATAACTTATGCTTTTAGTGCTTCAAAAATTAATCAAGAAGGTATTGTTGGTTTAGAAAAATCAGGTTTCGATAGAGGTACAGCAAGATTGGCCGTTGGTGTTGATTTATTTGATAACCTAAAAATCAAAACTAACTTTATTTATACAGATTTTAATAGACAAGGTTTAAATGAAAATGGTTTAGGTTCAGTTTTATTTAATGCTATTAATGTTCCTTCCGTATTTTCTGTATATGATGTAAATGGAGATTATACTCTAGTTCCTGATACACCAGGATATGGTTTAGAGGTTATTAATCCATTGGCACAGATTAAAAATACCTATAATAGTTATAATCAAGAGCGTTTAAATGGATCAATAAGTTTAGAATATGAGGTAATTAATGATTTAAAATTGACAACTAGATATGGTTTTCAAAGAGCAAATAGTGTAGGTAAAACTTTCAATATGTTAATATATTATGGTCAAGGTAAAGTTTTCAATAATGAAGACCAAAGTACAGTAAATCAAAATACGGAAAAATTTAGTAATTATACTTTTGATTTATTTGCTGAATATCAAAAAACACTTTTTAATGATCATAAGTTTAAAGTAACAATAGGAGGAACATTGCATGAAGCTAATGGAGAGGGATTATTTGCAACTGGTTATGATGTTCCTAACAATTCATGGGAATATGCTGATATAGCTTTAGCAAATGGATTACCTACTAATCCTATAAAAACAAATCGTTCTTATAAGTCTACTCCCTATAAAAGACCTTCTTTATTTGGTACGCTAGATTATAATTTTAGAGAGAAATATTTATTATCATTCATTTTCAGAAGAGATCAATCTTCAAATTTTGGTCCTGAATTTAGTGTTGCTTATTTCAGATCAGTATTAGGTGGATGGATTATTTCAGAAGAAGATTTCTTTAATAATGATGGGAAAATTAATTTTTTAAAGTTAAGAGCTAGTTATGGTACTCTTGGAAATGATGCTATTCCTGGTGATGCTTATCGATCTTTCTTAACTGGAGAATCAGAATATATTTATAATGGTACGCTAACTACTGGTACAGCTGTTGGAGTTTTAACCAATCCAAGTGTTAAATGGGAAACAGATACAAAAATTGACGTTGGATTAGATGCTAAAATGTTTAATAATAAATTAGAAATAACAGCGGATTATTATAATAATACTAGAAAAGATTTATTAATAAGAAGCACTCCTGTTTCTGGGACAGCAGGGGGAAGTGCACCAGGTTCTGGTAACCCTACAGTTAATGCTGGTACAGTAGAAAACAAAGGATTTGAATTGGCTTTAAATTATAAAGATAACATTAAGGATTTTAATTATGGAATAGGCTTTAATATAACTTCAATTAACAATAAAGTAACTCAAGTAAATAATGGTTCTGGTTTTATTGAAAGTGGTGCCTTTGGAATTGGACAACCCTCTCCAACAAGAATGCAAGAGGGACAAACTATAGGAGCATTTTATGGTTATCAAACTGATGGTATCTTCCAAAATCAAGCTGAAGTTAACGCACATCCTTCACAAATTGCATTAGGAGCTGAAGCGTCACCTGGTGATATTAGGTATAAAGATATTAATGGTGATGGTGTTATAAACTTGAATGATAGGACTTTTATCGGTAAACCTATAGCAGATTATACATTAGGATTTAATTTAAACTTAAGTTATAAAAACTTTGATTTTGTTGGTTATTCATATGCATCAATTGGAAACGATATGATTCGTAATTATGAAAGAACTGAAAACAGATTAAATAAACTAAATTATGTTCTAGGTAGATGGACAGGCGAAGGAACGTCTAATGAAGTACCAAGAGTTACTGCTGGAGCTTCTGCAAATAATGTGTTTTCTGATTATTTTGTAGAAGATGCTTCTTTTTTAAGAATTCAAAATATTCAATTGGGATATTCATTGCCTTCAAGTTTGATTGAAAAAATTAAACTTACAAAAGTTAGATTATATGCTTCAGTTAATAATGTATACACTTTTACTAAGTATAGAGGATTTGATCCTGCAGCAAATAGCGGTGATCCTATTTCTGGTGGAATTGATTATGGTTTTTACCCAACACCAAGAACGTACATGTTAGGTTTAAATGTTAATTTCTAAAAAAACAACTATGAAAAAATATACAATAAAAATAGGATTAGTACTAATAGTAGTACTCTCAGCAATTTCAGCTTGTTCTGATGAGTTTGTTAATGAAGATCCTCCTTATGCAATAGATTCTGAAAATTATTTTAATGGAAAAGAAGATTATGAAAATGCATTAATAGGAGCTTATGATTTATTGCAATCTTCTTATGTGAATGTTTTGCTTGGCGAAATTGCATCAGATAACACGCTTTCTGGTGGAGAAAGTGCAACAGATGTTGTAGGATTCCAACAAGTTGATGATATGATACATACACCAGTAAATTCAAATTTAAAAGATATTTGGAATTGGATGTTTGCAGGAGTTTATAGAGCAAGTTACATTTTAGAATTCAAAGATAAAACTGACTTTGAAGGGAAAAATCAAATTATAGCCGAAGCGCGTTTTTTGAAAGCGTATTATAATTTTGAGTTAGTGAAATGGTTTGGACCAATACCTATTAAAGTGGATCAAAGATTTGGTGTAAAAGATGTAGAGACTATTCCTCGTTCTCCAGTATCTGAAGTATATGCCAATATTGAAAGTGATTTATTGTTCGCAATTGATAATTTAAGTCCAACAGCACCACAAACAGGTAGAGCTACTAAAGGTGCTGCACAAGCATTATTAGGTAAAGTGTATTTATATCAAGACAAATTTGTTAATGCAGCTAATGTTTTAGAGGATGTTATTTTTGATGGTAATTATTCTTTGGTCTCCGATTATTCTACTTTATTTGAAAATAATGCTGAAAATGGGCCAGAGTCAGTTTTTGAGGTTCAATATTCAGATGCTCAAGGAGCTGGTTTTGGATGTCTTCAATGTAGTGAAGGTAATGTAGCAGTTGGTTTTAATGGTATTAGAAATTATAATGGTCCTATGTTTGATTCTGGTTATAGCTTTAATGTGCCTACACAACAAGCTTATGATGCTTTTGAGGTTGGAGATAATAGAAGAGATGTTGCCATTTTAAATATTGTTGATTGGGCTGCATCAACTGGAGCAACTTATGGAGAAGGTTATAAGCATACAGGGTTTTTTAATAGAAAATATTTGCCTCGTCAAGGAGATTCAAATGTTGGTGATCAAAACTTAACCAATCCAAATAATTATAGAGCTATTCGTTATGCAGATGTTTTATTAATGGCAGCTGAAGCTTTTAATAGAGGTGGTATTGATGATGGAAAAGCTAGAACTTATCTTAATTTAGTAAGAAGAAGAGCTTTTGGAGATACTAATCACGATATTTCAGCTTCTGGTGCTGCTTTGACAGATTTTATTTTAGATGAAAGAAGATTAGAGTTAGTAGGTGAAGGACATCGTTTCTTTGATTTAGTGAGAACTAATAGAGCAGTTGGTACTATTTCAGGTTTTACAGCAGGAAAAAATGAAATTTTCCCAGTTCCTTTTGAAGAGATTCAATTTTCAAATGGTAATTGGCAACAAAATCCTAATTATTAAAAAAATAGCTATATGAATAAAATAAAAATAGTAATCAGTTTTTTTGTTTTTACGCTTTTTATAGGGTGTGCAAATGATGACGATAATGTAAACTTAGAAAGTATTAATGCACCAAAAAATATTTCAGCATTAATGACTATCAAGCAAGATAATTCAGGTAAAGTTACTATTTTACCAAGAGGAGAAGGAGTTACTCAATATGAAATTTATTTTGGAGACGGAACTGTTGAACCAGCTTTTGTTAATCCTGGTTCATCTGTTGAACATATTTATGCAGAAGGAACTTATCAAGTGAAAATTGTGGGTACAACTCTTGACGGAAAGAAAACAGAAGCTATACAAGAGTTAACAGTATCTTTCTTGGCTCCAACAAATTTGGATGTAACAATTACACCAGGAGCAAGTTTATCTGTTACTGTATCAGCGACTGCCGATTTAGAAGCATATTTTCAAGTATATTACGGGGAAGATCTAAATCAAACTCCAGTAGATTTTATGGAAGGTGAAACAGTTTCTTATACTTATATGCTTCCTGGAACTTATCAAATTAAAGTGGTAGCATTGAGTGGTGGAGTAGCAACAATTGAATATACTGAAGATGTAACTATAACTAATTTAGATGCAGCTCCAACTCCAATAGTACCAGCAGGAAATGTAATATCTATGTTTAGTGATGCTTATACGAATGTTACTGTTGATACTTGGCAAACATCTTGGTCTCAAGCAGTTTTAGAAGATATCTCAATCAATGGAAATGCTACAAAAAAATATAATTCTTTGAATTTTGTAGGTATAGAGACAACGTCCTCACCAATTAATGCAACTGCTATGACGTATTTTCATACTGATATTTGGTCTTCAAATTTTACTGAATTTAAAGTTAAACTAGTTGATTTTGGTGCAGATGGTTCATATGGAGGAGGAGATGATGTGGAGCATGAAATTACAATTCCAACTCCAGCTCAAGAGCAATGGGTTAGTTTAGATATACCATTAAGTGATTTTACAAATTTGACTACAAGAGCTCATATTGCTCAACTTATTTATGTTGCTGCTCCATCAGGAAGTGCAACTGTTTATGTTGATAATGTGTTTTTTTATAATCAAGCAGCAACACCTATAATCGCTGCGCCTACACCAACTGTTCCTGCAGGAAATGTAATATCTATGTTTAGTGATGCCTATACTAATGTAGCTGTTGATACATGGCGAACTAGTTGGTCAAGTGCAAATTTAGATGATGTATTAGTTGCTGGTAATTCTACAAAGAGATATAGCTCATTAGATTTTGTGGGAGTTGAAGCGACAACCACACCTATAAATGCTACAGCAATGACACATTTTCATACAGATATTTGGTCAGCAGATTTTACAAATTTTAAAATTAAATTGGTTGATTTTGGAGCAAATGGAGCATTTGGAGGAGGTGATGATGTAGAACATGAAATTACATTTACGGCTCCTGCTCAAGGGCAATGGGTTAGTTTAGATATTCCATTGAGTGATTTTACCGGTTTAACAACAAGAGAACATATTGCACAACTTATATATGTAGGTACTCCATCTGGAAGTCCAACAGTGTATGTTGATAACGTATATTTTCACAATTAAAATTAGATTAGAATGAAAAAGATAAATCAATATTTTGTACTTATTACCACAATTTTGATGCTAATAGGTTGTCAGGAAGAAGATAATTCATTTGGAGATTTAACTGCTCCTACAAATTTAGTAATAGAGGCTGATATTCAAGGAGTAGATAATGCAAATCCTTATGGAGACGGTTCAGGACTTGTTATTTTTGAAGCACATGCTGATAATGCCATTTCCTATAAGTATGTTTTTAGTGATGGAACTTCTCAGAATTCTCCTTCTGGTGTTTATCAAAAAAGATTTACACAAACAGGAATTAATCAGTATACAGTTACAGTTATAGCTTCTGGTAAAGGAGGTGTTGAAACAAATACTTCTATGACTGTTCAAGTTAGAAGCGACTTTACTGATGAAGAAGCTATTACATTTTTAACAGGAGGAACTAGTAAAAATTGGTATTGGTCAGCCTCAGAGTCAGGACATTTAGGTGTAGGACCAAATAATAGCGATGAAAGTCAGAATTATTATGGCTTTTATTATCAAGCGGCACCTTGGGAGAAAGCAGCAAGTTCAGATTCGGATTGTTTATATGAAAATGTATTAACTTTTACCAAAGATGGAGAAATCTTAAAATATGAGTTAGATAATGGAGGAAGTACTTTTTTTAATTCAGCTTTTAAAAGTGTAGGTGGAGGAAGTAATGGAGGAGACGACTTATGTTTAGGTTTTGATACTTCTGGTGTTAAAATTGTATCATTGAGCCCATCTGAATCTGTAGTTACTATGAATGCAAATGCGGCAACACAAACCAGAGGTACATTAATGAATTTTTCAGATAATGGTTTTATGGGCTATTATATTGGACAAAGTACATATGAGATTTTATCTATTACTGCAAATAGAATGGTTGTAAGAGCTATTATGGGTAGTGATCCATCTTTAGCATGGTATCATACTTTTACAACTACACAACCTGTACAAAATCCAGTAGTAGATTATACTAATTTAGTCTTTTCTGACGAATTTGATATTGATGGAGCTCCAGATACTACTAAATGGGGTTATGACCTTGGTGCTGGTGGTTGGGGTAATGCAGAAGCCCAAACATATACTGATGCTCCTGCAAATGCAACGGTTTCTGGTGGAAATTTAGTAATTACAGCTATAAAGTCAGGTTCTAATTATACTTCAGCACGTTTGAAGTCTGAAAATAAATTTGAATTTACTTATGGTAAAGTAGAAGTTAGAGCTAAACTACCTATAGGCGGTGGAACATGGCCAGCAATTTGGATGCTTGGTGAAGATTATGCAACAAATACATGGCCAGGTTGTGGTGAAATTGACATTATGGAGCACAAAGGAAATGTGCCTAATGTGATTCATGGAACATTGCATTATCCAGGTAATTCTGGAGGAAATGGTAATGGGAATACTACAACAATTGCAAATGCAAGTTCTGAATTTCATGTGTATAAAGCAATTTGGAGTCCTACATCGATTCAAATATTTGTTGATGATGTTTTATTCCATTCTGTTCCAAACTCAAATGCTTTACCGTTTAATCATGATTTCTTTTTAATTCTTAATGTAGCAATGGGAGGAACATTTGGAGGAGCAATTGATTCTTCATTCACTCAATCTGCTATGGAAATTGATTATGTAAGAGTATATCAATAATATCAGTAAAATATTTTTTTCTTATCATTTTTTCAATCTCATGAAGGTTAATATAAATAACCTTCATGAGGATTGAATACTTATTATTTATCTTCTAATGAAATTCAATCCCATAATATATAGTTTATTAATCACATTATTTATAGCACTCATTGGATGTGATTCAAAAAAGACAAATTCTTTTTCTTCTAAGGATAAAGATTCCATTGATAGTAAAGTAGATTCTATTTTAAAATTGATGACTCTAGAGGAAAAGATAGGTCAAATGAATCAATATAATGGTTTTTGGGAAATTACAGGTCCAACTCCTAAAGAAGGACAGGCTGCTAAAAAGTATGAAGACTTGAAAAAAGGACATGTCGGTTCTATGTTAAATGTTAAAGGAGCTAAAGAAGTTTATGCTTTACAAAAAATTGCGGTTGAAGAAACAAGATTAGGTATTCCTTTATTATTTGGATTTGATGTTATTCATGGATATAAAACGATTAGCCCAATTCCATTAGCCGAAGCAGCAAGTTGGGATTTAGAAGCAATTAAAGAATCTGCTAAAATAGCTGCTGAAGAAGCATCAGCAGTTGGTATTAATTGGACATTTGCACCTATGGTTGACATTTCCAGAGATGCAAGATGGGGAAGAGTAATGGAAGGAGCTGGTGAAGATCCTTTTTTAGGAAGTAAAATTGCAGAAGCAAGAATTAAAGGTTTTCAAGGTGATGATTTATCCTCAAATAAAACGGTTTTAGCTTGTGCAAAACATTTTGCAGGTTATGGTTTTGCGGAATCAGGTAGAGATTATAATACTGTAGATGTAAGCGAGCAAACTTTACAAAATATTATTTTGCCTCCATTTAAGGCTTCTGTTGATGCTGGTGTTCGAACATTTATGAATTCTTTTAATGATTTAAATGGAATTCCTGCCACGGGTAATAAATTCTTGCAACGAGATATTTTAAAAGATGATTGGCAATTCGATGGTTTTATAGTTTCAGATTGGGGTTCTATTAACGAAATGATTCCTCATGGTTATGCAAAAGATAGTAAAAATGCTGCTGAAATTGCAATTAATGCTGGTTCTGATATGGATATGGAATCCTATGCATATATTGATCATTTAAAGCAATTAGTAGAAGAAGGAAAAGTAAAAGAGTCAGATATAGAAGATGCTGCAAGACGGATTCTAAGAACAAAATTTGAGTTAGGTTTATTTGAAAATCCTTATAAGTATTGTGATGAATCTTATGAAAAAGCAACAGTTGGTAAGAAAGAATTTCAGGATGGAGTTTTAGATATAGCAAAGAAATCTATTGTATTGCTTAAGAATGATAATAACCTCTTACCCTTACAAAAATCTGGAAAGAAAATAGCTTTAATTGGTGCTCTTGCAAATGATAAAACAAGTCCATTAGGCAGTTGGAGAATTGGCGCAGATGATGAAAGTGCCATTTCTGTATTGGAAGGAATGAATGCGTATGAAGGAAACCAATTATTTTATGCTAAAGGTGCAGATGTTGTTATTGGTAGAACTCAATTTATGTGGGAAACTAAAATAAATGATACAGATAAATCAGAATTTTCAAAAGCTATAGAAGTTGCTAAAAAAGCTGATGTAGTGGTTATGGTATTAGGGGAACATGGATTGCAATCGGGTGAAGGAAGAAGCAGGTCTGATTTAGGATTGCCAGGCGTGCAACAAGATTTACTAGAAGCTGTCTATAAAGTAAATAAAAATATTGTTTTAGTATTGAATAACGGTAGACCTTTAGCGATTCCTTGGGCCAAAGAAAATATACCAGCAATAGTTGAAGCTTGGCATTTGGGAACACAATCAGGAAATGCTATTGCACAAGTTTTATATGGAGATTATAATCCAAGTGGTAAATTACCAATGACTTTTCCTAGGAATGTAGGGCAAGTTCCTCTTTATTACAATTATAAAAATACAGGAAGACCTTCAATGAATGAACCAGAAAGTGTTTTTTGGTCACATTATATTGACGAACAAAATACTCCCTTATTTGCTTTTGGACATGGGCTAAGTTATTCAAAATTTGAATATTCTAATTTGTCATTAAGTAAAAAATCATTTCAAAATAATGAAAAAATTGAAGTTTCAATTACTCTCAAAAATAATAGTAATATTAAAGGAAAAGAAGTAGTTCAACTTTACATTAGAGATTTAATTGCTAGTTTAACAAGACCAGTAAAAGAATTAAAAGCGTTTGAACTTGTTGAATTAAAACCTCAAGAAGCAAGAGTAATAACATTTATAATTGATGAGAAAATGTTAGAATTTTATTCAGCTAATTCTAAATGGGAAGCAGAATCAGGAGAATTTAAAGTATTTGTTGGTGGTAGTTCAGATAACGTAATGGAAGAAAATTTTCAATTTTTAAAGAAATAATTAGATGAGAAATTATTGGATAATACTATTGGTTTTCAATTTTGCTTTGGCACAAAATAATTCTAAAAAATTAGTGTGGGAAGAAAATTTTGATGGCAATCAATTGAATGAGAATGTATGGAATTTTGAATTAGGAAATGGTTGCCCAAATATTTGTGGTTGGGGAAATAACGAATCTCAAATTTATACTAAAAAAAATCATAAAGTTGAAAACGGGTATTTGATTATTACTGCAAATTATGATGGTACAACCTATACATCAACTAGAATTACTACAAAAAACAAAAAAGAGTTTCAATATGGGCGAATTGAAACAAGAGCTAAACTTCCACAAGGAAAAGGTTTATGGCCTGCTTTTTGGATGCTAGGTGCAAATATTTCTGAAGTTGGTTGGCCAAAATGTGGAGAAATAGATATTTTAGAATATATAGGAAAAGAGCCCGATTATATTTTTACCTCATTACACACACAAGATAGCCATGGAAATACAATTAATACTAAAAAAACAAAGATTGAAACGATAGAAGAAGGATTTCATATTTATGCTATTGATTGGAATAAAGAAGAAATCGCTTTTTACGTAGATTCTAATTTAGTATATACTTTTAAACCAGAAGAAAAGAATGAGAATACTTGGCCTTATAATCAGCCTTTTTATTTTTTAATTAATATGGCAATAGGAGGAAATTTTGGAGGCCCTTCAATTGATAATACAGTCTTACCACAAGAATTTAGCATTGATTATATAAAAGTATATCAATAACTATTTTTTGTTTTGTAATTCACAATTTGAAGTAATTTAAATTGGATAACTATTTTTTTTGTGTAGAAATGCAGTTTTAACTATAAATTATTTTAGTACTACTATTAACTTATTAATGAGTAAAAAATTTCAAGTAGAAATTTCAAATATAAAATTTTAACCTTTTAATAATTTTTATTTCTTATGTAATACTTAAACTATTTATAAACAATTAACAAACAAAAACATGAAAAAAACAAAACAAACTATTTATTTTAGATGGGTGCATTTCTGCATCTTCTTCTTATTGACTGCTATAGGTTATAGCCAAGGACCTATTCCTTTTGAAATTAAAAATAATTCTTCTTTTAATGATTCCGAATTGTATGTTGCTATTGTAGGAATTGATTACAATACAAATCAACATGTTTGGGTTAACCCAAAAACAAGTCAAGTTTTACCAATGAGTCCTTCCTATAATACTGTTTTAGGACCAACGATAGGAGGAAATACAGGACCAGGCCAAAATTCTAGATATGCCAATTGCTTTTCTAAATTAAGCGAAATACCTAATAAAACCTTTACACTTCCACAAATTGCAGGATGTAGAGTTTTTATTTCTAAAGGGCAACAATTATATTTCTATTTTTTTGGTGCAAGCGGAGCTCCTTCTGGCTATACATCACCAAATCCTTTAAATGTAACCGATCCAAATCAAGGTATTTTATATGAAATAATTGAATTAACAAATAATCAATATGGGTTTTTTGGTAACCCTTCACGAGTGGATTCATATAAATATCCAATGGGATTAGAATTATTGGGAGCAAATGGGTACCAAAAGAAAGTAGGAGAACTAAAATCTCATTCTGAAATTGTTGCTGCTTTTAAAGCGAATGTTCCAGCAGAATTTCAAGGTTGTGTGAATGATGCTACTGGAGAAATTACTGCTCCTTCTAAAACACCAGCTTTTGCAGATGGAACAGGAGGAACAACAGTTGGACCTTATGCAAATTATTTAAAATCATACATTGATGCTATTTGGAACAAGTACAAAACACAAGATTTAATTTTCTATGCAGGTGATGCAGGTGTGTTTAAAGGTAGAATTTATGGTGAACAATTAGAAGTTGTGGGACAATCAGGTGGGTTTGTAGGGAGAACAGGAAGAGTACAAAATAGACCTACTACTCAAGAAGCATTAGAAGGAAAAGGAGTTTTAGATAGACGCTTAGTTGATGGGGATTTAGATTTAGTTATTCAAGCTCAGTTAACAGCAGCAATCAATAGACATATGGTAGATGTCACAAGCGCTAATCCTGGTCAACAAAATTGGTATAACAGTTCTCAATTTTATCAAGCTAACCCAACAAATCACTACGCTAAATTTTGGCATTTACCAGGTATTAGTGTAGATAATTTAGCATACGGATTTGCTTATGATGATGTAGCTGACCAATCTCCTTCACTTCATTCCCCTCAACCAACAAAAGTTATTGCAACTTTTGGAGGTTATTATGGCACAAATCCAAATACAGGAGTAGCGATAGCTTACAAAGATTGTAATTATGGTGGTTATGCAATAAACTTACCTGCTGGTAATTATACTTTAAGTCAATTACAATCATTAGGTATATTAGACAATGATATATCATCAATTAAAGTTCAGAGTGGCTATGAAGTAGTTTTATATGCTAATAATAATTTTACAGGTTCATCAATAATTGTTAATACAGACGATACTTGTTTAGTAGATAATAATTTTAATGATGCAACAACTTCTTTACGAGTTAGAACTGTAACAAATACATCTTCCATTTTAATTCAAGCTGAGGATTATTCAGCAATGAATGGTATTCAAACTGAGTCTACAACAGATTCAGGGGGTGGTTTAAATGTTGGATATGCAGATACAGGTGATTGGATGGCTTATAATAGTATTAATTTCCCAACTACTGGTTCTTATTTAATAGAATATAGAGTAGCGAGCGCTGTAAACGGTGCTGTAATTTCTTCCGATTTAAATGCTGGAGCTATTGTTTTAGGAAATGTTAATATTCCAAATACTGGAGGATGGCAAAACTGGCAAACGGTTTCTCAAACTGTAAGTGTTAATGCTGGGACATACAATTTTGGAATTTTTATTCAAAACTCAGGAGTAAATTTAAATTGGATACGAATTACTAAAGTTAATAATGCATTAAGAACAACTTCTACTAATACTGAAGAAGTTTTTACTATTTATCCTAATCCAGCTGAGAATACTTTGAATTTTACTACTGATATAAATAATTCTAAAATACAGGTTATAGATTTTCAAAGAGGTATTTATTTAGATTTACCAAAACTTAGTGGTAAAAGTCTAGATATTTCAAGTTTAAAACCAGGTATTTATTCATTAGTATTTGATAAAGATGGTAAGAAAATTGAAAGACGATTTATAAAGAAATAATAATTCACACTAAAATTTAAAGTGCAAATTAGAAGAGACTTATTGAAGTGAAACAGTATCAAAATAAGGTACTGTTTTGCTTCCATTTTATAAATTATTTAGTTTTCTCATCTTTAAAAAAGAACATTAGTTTCAATAAATTAAAAGCAGTATGAAGATTAACATTCTATCAAAATGTAATTATCAATTAATACCTGTTATTGATTAATTTATGCTGTTTGTTGGAATAATAGAGACGTTCGTTTAATTTATTTTTTTATTATATGTTATAAAAATAAATTTATATGATTTAGAATTAATTCTAAATCATATAATTGAAAACTAATTCTATTAATGAGCTATTGGATATAATAAAATTTGTATTCATAAAAAGATAAAAACTAAAATATGATTTAAAAGTAAAAACTATTTATAAAAACAAACAAACACTTAAACAAACAAAAAATGAAAAAAAGAATCTACACTACTTTGGTAGTAATGATTGCATGTTGCAATCTTGCTATGTCTCAAATGTCTTTAGGATCTAATAAGACTTTTCTAAAGAATTTAAAAAACAATTTGGAGGCCAATTCATCAAAAGGAATTGAAAATGATATTTTATTAAAAGTATCAGAAAATAAAAGTTTAATAGGTAAAATTAATTTTAAAAAATCGAGTGGTTCTAGCGAATATTTAATTGGTGAAACTAAAAAAAATAATGGATCTTTTTATATTAATGCAACTGCTAAATCTTTAGAAGGACATATTATTATTAAATCAACAAATCAAGCTTATAAATATTATTCAGATGCAAAAGGAAACGCATTTGTAAAATCTGTTGATATAAATAGTTTAATATGTGTTAATTATGAAAACGTTCCTGAAAAAGAGAAGAGTAATGTTTCTGAAAAAGCTAATGAATTGCAAAACGAAGCCATTGCACCAGCACTATTAGATTTACAGAGCTTGCCAGGAGCTGCTGGTTGTATTCTATTAGATTTCGATGGTTACTATATGCCTGCAGGTAATTTGTGGAATAATGGAAACGCAATTAACGCGGCTCATTCTGGTATGAGTGATGCTGCAGTTCAACAACATTGGGAAGTAGTATCAGAAGATTATAGACCTTTTAACTTAAATATTACAACTAATGAGTCTGTTTTTAATTCTTATCCAAAAAATAGAAGAATGAGAGTGGTAATAACACCTACAAATACTGCTGCTCCAGGAGCTGGTGGAGTTGCTTATATAGGATCGTTTAATTGGAATAATGACGTGCCATGTTGGGTGTTTATCACTTCTGGAAAATCGGGAGGAGATGCTTCTTCGCATGAAATCGGACATACTTTTGATTTAGGACACGATGGTCGTACTAATCCAAACGAAGGTTATTTTTTAGGAATAGAAGGAACGGCTTGGGCACCTATTATGGGAGCTGGTTATTATAGACCAGTTGTACAATGGAGTAAAGGAGAATACAATTATGCTAATAATTTACAAGATGATGTAGCTATAATTGCGGGATCTAAATTTGGTATTGGTTACAGAGGTGATGACTACAGTAATGGAACTTCAGGTGCTACTAATTTAACTTATAATTCTAACGGATCTATAAATCAAAGAAATGGTATCATATCAAGTGAAGCAGATTATGATTTCTTTACTTTTACAACAGGAGGAGGCAATGTAGTTATTAATGCAAATACGGTTAGTAGAGATGGCAACCTTCATCTTTTAATCAGATTATTTAATGAATCAGGAACACAAATAGGTACTTATTGGAATTCAGATCCATTTGCATTGAATGCCACTATGAATGTAAATTTAACAGCGGGAAAATATTTTATTGGTGTAGATGGAAATGGTGCTGGAAATGCTGGTTATGGGGGTTATTCTGCTTATGGTTCAATAGGAAGTTATTCTATTACGGGTACAATACCTCCAGATAACGGAGTGGCTACAGTTTATAAAGATTGTAATTATGGTGGTTATGCTATTAATTTAGCGCTAGGAGATTATACCCTTAGTCAATTGCAAGCAAAAGGAATTGTAAATGATGATATATCTTCAGTAAAAGTAAATAGTGGATATGAAATAGTTTTGTATAATAATGATAATTTTTCTGGCTCCTCAATTATTGTAGGTGGTAATGATACTTGTTTAGTAGATAATAATTTTAATGATATAACTTCTTCTTTAAGAGTAAGATCAATTAGTAGTTCGTCTAGTGTTTTAATTCAAGCTGAGGATTATTCAGCAATGAATGGTATTCAAACTGAGTCTACAACAGATTCAGGAGGTGGTTTAAATGTTGGATATGCAGATACAGGTGATTGGATGGCTTATAATAATATTAATTTTCCAACTACTGGTTCTTATTTAATAGAATATAGAGTAGCGAGCGCAGTAAACGGTGCTGTAATTTCTTCCGATTTAAATGCTGGAGCTATTATTTTAGGAAATGTTAATATTCCAAATACTGGTGGTTGGCAAAACTGGCAAACGGTTTCTCAAACTGTAAGTGTTAATGCTGGAACATATAATTTTGGAATTTTTGTTCAGACTTCTGGAGTAAATTTAAATTGGATAAGAATTACTAAAGTAAACAATACTTTTGCAAGAGAAGCTTTTTTAGAAGAGCCTAAAGAAGAGTTAGTTCTTTATCCAAATCCTGTTGAAAATACTCTGTACTTTAGTACTGCTGTTGAGAATGCAAAATTAACAATTGTAGATGTTCAAACAGGAGCTTTCATACCTATTCCAAAAAATGAAGGCAAAAGTGTAGATGTTTCTACTCTTAAACCAGGGATTTATTCAATTCTTATGAATAATAATGGTCAAATGGAAGAAAGACGTTTTATAAAAAAATAACACAATTAAGAACCTTAAAATTTTATGTTTTAAGGTTCTTAATTTTTACTCAATAAAATCATGACAAAATTTCAACAATTATCATATAAGTTTGCTTTTATCTTTCTATTAGGAATTTTAAACTTTTCCTTTTCGCAAAAAAAAGTTATTGGTTATATACCAAATTGGATTGATTTAAATGCTTTTTCTAATAGTATTCAATACAATAAATTAACACATATAAATATTGCGTTTGAAAATCCAGATGCAAATGGAAATTTAACTTTTCTAACAGCAAACAATACTATAATTCAAACTGCACATGCAAACAATGTAAAAGTGTTTGTATCCATTGGAGGAGGAGCTATTTCAGAAGGAGGAGCTATAAGAGATAATTTTTTTAATCAAATGAGTGCTGGTAACAGAGCATCATTTGTTCAAAAATTGACAAATTATGTTATAGCCCATAATTTTGATGGTATAGATGTCGATTTAGAAGGACCAGCAATAAATGCTGATTATGGGAGTTTTATAATTGATTTAGCAACAAGTTTACATGCAAATAATAAGCAAATAACTGCAGCACTTTCACAAGGTTATGGTGGAGCAAATGTGCCATCTTATACTTTTGCCTATTTTGATTGGATTAATATCATGGCTTATGATGCTACTGGACCATGGAATCCAAGTAATCCAGGACAACACTCTCCTTATAGTTTAGCAGTAGACCAATTTAATTATTGGACAGGTAGAGGTTTACCAAGCAATAAGGCAATAATAGGTGTGCCTTTTTATGGATATGGTTTTGGTAGTTCTGCTAACCAAGGTATTTCTTATGCAGATATTGTAAATACTTATCCAGGTGCTGAAAATACAGACCAAGTAGCCAATACAATTTATTATAATGGAATCCCAACAATAAAACAAAAAACTACTTTTGCAATTCAAAATGCTGGTGGAGTTATGATTTGGCAACTAGCTCAAGACGCAACTGGTTCAAAATCATTATTGTCAGCTATAAACGAAGTAATTAATGGCACTCAACCACCGCAAAATGGTGTTGCTACTGTTTATAAACATTGCAATTACGGAGGTTATAGTGTGAATTTACCTGTTGGGAATTACACTTTAAGTCAATTACAATCATTAGGTATATTAGACAATGATATATCATCAATTAAAGTTCAGAGCGGCTATGAAGTAGTTTTATATGCTAATAATAATTTTACAGGTTCATCAATAATTGTTAATACAGACGATACTTGTTTGGTAGATAATAATTTTAATGATGTAACAACTTCTTTGCGAGTTAGAACAGTAACAAACGCATCTTCCATTTTAATTCAAGCAGAAGATTATTCTAATATGAATGGGATTCAAACAGAGCCAACGACAGATTTGGGAGGTGGCTTAAATGTTGGATATGCAGATACAGGTGATTGGATGGCTTATAATAATATTACTTTTCCTACTACTGGTTCTTATTTAATAGAATATAGAGTAGCTAGTGCCATAAATGGAGCAAGTTTATCGGCTGATTTAAATGCAGGAACCATTCAATTAGGAACAGTAAATGTACCAAATACTGGTGCTTGGCAAAATTGGCAAACCATTTCACAAACAGTAAATGTAAACGCGGGAACATACAATTTTGGTGTTTATATTCAAAGTAGTGGTGTTAACCTAAATTGGATAAGAATTACAAAAGTCGGAAATGCATTAGCTAGACAAGTTGTTAGTGAGGAAAAGAAAAGTATCCTCATTTATCCTAATCCAGTAGAAAATACTCTAAACTTTTCTACAGATTTAAAAAATACTAAACTTAAAATTATTGATTTTCAAAGAGGTATTTACTTGGAATTACCAATTGGCAATGATAAAAGTCTTGATGTATCAACTTTAGCACCTGGAATTTATGCAGTGGTGTTAGAAATTGAAGGGCAAAGAATAACTAAAAAGTTCGTAAAAAAATAAATAGATTAATTAAAGCTAATAAATATGAAAACAAATATAACCATTACTCTTATTTCACTTTTTTTTATAAATACAGCTTTTTGTCAAAATTGGCAACTAGTATGGCAAGATGAATTCACAAATTCGATTAGTTCAGATTGGGTTTTTGAAACTGGTAATAGTGGTTGGGGCAATAATGAATTGCAATTTTATCGACAACAAAATGCAACTGTTGAAAATGGAAATTTAGTTATTACTGCAAAAAAAGAATCTTATGGAGGAGCAAATTATACCTCCGCAAGAATGAAAACGCAAGGTAAAAAATCTTGGAAATATGGAAAAATAGAAGCAAGAATTGCCATGCCTGCATTTCAAGGAATATGGCCAGCTTTTTGGATGTTAGGGAACAATATCAATGATCCTAATGTTGGTTGGTCAAAATGTGGTGAAATTGATATCATGGAACATGTTAATACTGGAAACCAAATATTCGGTACAATTCATTGGGATCATAATGGCTATGTTTCTTATGGAGGAAATACTACAGTAAACAATATTACTGCTTATCATACTTACACAATAGAATGGGACGAAAATTTAATCAAATGGTTTATCGATGGCGTTAAATATCACGAAGTTAATATTGCAAATGGAGTAAATAGCACAAATGAATTCCATCAAAATTATTTTATCTTATTAAATTTAGCTGTTGGAGGAAATTGGCCTGGTTACAACATCGATAATAATGGTTTTCCAGCAAAAATGCTAGTAGATTATGTTAGAGTTTACCAAAAAACTGCTAGCCTTCCTTCTGTATTTATTCAAGCAGAAAATTACTCGTCTATGAATGGTGTTCAAACGGAACCAACTACAGATGCTGGAGGTGGTTTAAATGTTGGATATGCAGATACAGGTGATTGGATGGCTTATAACAATATAAATTTTCCTACTTCAGGTTCTTATTTAATTGAATATAGAGTGGCTAGTGCAGTGAATGGTGCCAAGATATCTGCTGATTTGAATGCAGGAAGTATTCAATTAGGTTCTTTAAATCTCCCAAATACTGGTGGTTGGCAAAATTGGCAAACCATATCACATACTGTAAATGTAAATGCAGGAACTTATAATTTTGGAATTTATATACAAAATAGTGGCGTAAATCTAAATTGGATAAGAATTACTAAAGTAAATAATATAGTATCTAGAGATGGAATTTCAGAAGAAGGTAAAGATTTAGTCATTTATCCAAATCCTGTACAAAACACACTTCATTTTACTGCTGATATTAGTGATTCGAAAATTACTATAATTGCTATTGAAACAGGGGTAATTATTGATTTGCCAAAACAAAATGACAACAACTTAGATGTTACTGCATTAAAACCAGGTATTTATTCTATTATAATTGAAAAAGGAGATATAAAAAAGGAAATAAAATTTATAAAAAAATAAAAAAGAATAGTTTATTTAAGAAAACAGTATCAATTTTGGTACTGTTTTTTTATAAAAATTTGTTTGTTAAATCAATTATTCAAAATTTTATTTTTAACATCTTTTCCATAATTTCTTCCAATAGGTAGTTTGTGTGAGAGGATTTGAATTCTATTACCTTCTATAGATTTGATTTTATCAATTGCTATTGTGAATGATTTATGAATTCTAATAAATTTATCAATGGGTAATTCTTCTGTTAAGGAGGTTAGAGATCGAAGTGTAATGTATGATTTATCTGTAGTAACAACTTTGATGTATTCTTTCATACTTTCTATAAATAAAATATCTTCAATTAAGATTTTAATCATTTTTTTATCAGATTTAATAAAAATATGATGGTCTACTCTCAAATTTTCAGATTTAATATTATTTTTCAAATCAAATTCTGCCGTAATTTTACTAATTGATTTAATAAATCTAGGAAGAGGAATTGGTTTAACAAGATAATCTAATACATCTAAATCATAACTTTCAGCAGCAAATTCTCTAAAGGCAGTTGTAATTATTACTTTAGTATCAATTAGTTTAATTAATTCAAACCCATTCATCATAGGTATATTTATATCTAAAAATACAATGTCTACAGCATTATTTTTTATAAAATCCAATGCTTCTATAGAATTATAAAAAATGCCAGTAACTTCAAAGTCAGGAAAATTAACTAAATAACTTTGCAGTACTTTAACAGCAAGTGGTTCGTCATCTACTAAAACACATTTAATCTTCATAAATTGGTATTTTCAAAAGAGTAATAAAATAATCAAATTTTATACTTTGTTCTAAAATAAAGTTATCTTTAAAAAGCAATTTTAGTCTACTTATAGTGTTTTGTAAACCAATTCCTTTTTTTGATTTGGGGTTTTGTGAAGATACAAAATTATTTAGTATCTCAAAATTTAACATAGAATTATTATCTATCTTAACATTGATTTTTATTCTTAAATTTTTGTTATTTATTCCACCATGTTTAAAAGCATTTTCAATAAATGAAATCAGTAATAATGGAGGAACTTTTACTGAATCTATATTTGAATTTATATTAATGCTTACATCTATATCATTAAAGCGAAGTTTTTCAATTTCAATATAGTTTTGGATGTAATCTATTTCCTTAATTAAAGATACAAATTTGGTCTCTTTAATGTCATATAAAACATATTCCATTAATTTAGAAAGTTTTAAAATTACCATTGGTACTTTTTCGGATGAAGCTAATGATAGTGAGTATAAGTTATTTAAGGTATTAAAAAAAAAATGTGGTTGAATTTGAGTCTTTAAATATTTTAATTTTATTTTAAATTGACTTTCTGTTAAAGCTCTATTTCGTTCTTTTTCTTTTAACCAAGTAAGTGTAAAATAAACTGAGGAAGCCATTGAAAGCACATATAGCTCACCAATGCAAACAGCAACAATATGATTAATATCAAAGGGTTTATATTCTCTATTAGCTTCAGGCCATATATTCTCTGAGATTAAAAAATAAGTAAGACCAGTTTTTAGTAAATAAATAACAAAAAGACTGAATAAAAGTGCAATGGCATATTTTAAATATTTAGATTTTAAAACATATTTAGGGACTAAAAATAGTAGATTGAAATACACTAGAGGAATATGTAATGTAAATTCAATAATGTTAGATTTAAAAGAGTACTCATAATTATTAAAATAAGCACCCCATCTAAATGTGTTTAGAATAAAGTACATACCCCAAAACCAAAAATGATATTTAAGTTTTATTTCAAAGTTTATTTTATTCACATGATTTATTTATTTCAAAATTGATAAAAAATATGTTTTAATGATTTACAATTTTAGTTAAATTATTGTATAAAATTATATTTTTTAATAAAAAATAATTAAATTCTTTTCTTTAGGAATAATTATTTTTCTTAAAGAAATGTTGTTTTATAACTTTTTTGATGAATCAAAAAAAACATTTTGTTGATTGAATTTTGTCGTTTGTTGAATGTAATTTACCGTTTGTTTAATATATTTTTTTTTGAAATAGCATAAGAATAAATTTACATTATTAACTAACAAACAAACACATTATTTTAATGAAAAAATTTATTTTACTTATTATGATTCTTTTTGTATCGCAATTTTCTTTTGCACAAGCAAAAACAATCAATGGTATAGTGACTGACCTTGAAGGTATACCATTACCATCTGCTAATATTGTTATTCAAGGAACAACAAGAGGAATAGACTCAGATTTTGATGGAAAATTCTCTATTGAAGCTAAAGTAGGAGAAACTTTAATAATTTCCTATATTGGTTATGAAACGCAAAGTATTTTAATTGGTGAAGAAACAGACATTAAAATACAACTTAAAGAATCGAGTACCACTAACTTAAAAGAAGTTATAGTCACTTCATTAGGTATAAAGAAAACAAGGAAATCATTGACTTACTCAGCTCAGGAGATAAAAGCTGAAGAGCTTACTAGAGTAAGAGATGTTAATCTTGTTAATACAATTGCAGGTAAAATTGCAGGTGTAACAGTTACTAAAAGTGCAGGAGGAACAGGAGGATCTACAAAAGTAATCATTCGTGGAAATTCTTCCGTGAGTAATAATCAACCCTTATACGTAATTGATGGTATTCCTATGTTAAATTCTGGTTCAGGTCAGCCTAATGATACATTTGGTAGTTTAGCAGGTGGAAATAAAGATGGTGGTGATGTTGTGTCTTTAATTAATCCAGATGATTATGATGGAATGACAGTTTTAAAAGGTGCAGCGGCTTCTGTATTATATGGTAGCCAAGGTGCTAATGGCGTAATTTTACTTTCTTCTAAAAAAGGTAAAATAGGGAAAGTAAATATAACAGCATCATCAGTAACCACTTTTGAAACAGCTGCTTATTTACCAGAATTTCAAACCGATTATATAGCAGCACCTGGAGCAGATGAAAGTTGGGGAGCGGCTCAAAAAACAAGAAATCATGTTAAAGATTTTTTTGAAACAGCTGTTACTCAAACTACATCATTAGGTTACTCTATGGCTTCGGAAACTTCTTCAACTGCATTCTCTTTTGCTAATGTGAGCGCTTCTGGAATTATGCCAGAAAATAATTTAAAGAAAAATAATTTTGGTATTCGTCAAACAGCAAAAATTTTTAAAGATAAATTGACTTTTGCTGCTAATGCAAATTACACTTCTCAATCAATTATTAATAAACCAGTTAATGGATTTTATTTTAACCCACTTACAGGTGTTTATCTTATGCCAAGAGGAAATGATTTTAATTATTATAAAAATAATTTTGAAGTTTTTGACCCTACAAGAAACTTAATGGCTCAAAATTGGATGACTAATAGAGATATTATGCAAAACCCATATTGGGCAATAAATAGAAATAAATCAGAAGATGAAAATCATTATTTTAATGGAGCTTTAGCTTTAACATATAAAGCAACAGATTGGTTAAGTATTGCTACAAGATATAGTTATAATAGAATAACAAGTTCGTTTGATAAAAAAATATATGCAACAACACAAGGAACGCTTTCTCATTTAAACGGAAGATATATTAACGAAAATTCATTTAGCGCACAAAGATATGCAGATTTGATTGCTACTATTACTACAAAATTTAATGAAGATTTTAGTTTTAATGCAAATATTGGTACAAGTATTACTAATACATTAATTAATCAAAAAACAGGTTTAGACTCAGGAATTAGTGCAGGATTACAATATGCAAACTGGTTTACATTACATAATTTTAATAATAATAATGGAAATTATCAAACAATAGATTCTAGAAAAGAAATTCAATCGGTATTTGCAGCGACAACTTTTGGTTACAAAGATAGGTTGTTTTTAGATCTTGCAGGAAGAAATGATTGGTCATCAACTTTAGTTAATTCAGATAATATAGGATTTTTCTATCCATCTGTTGGATTAACAGGAATATTAAGTGAAATGGTTGAGATGCCTGAGTTTATAAATTTCGGAAAAGTTCGTGCCACTTTTGCTCAAGTGGGAAATGATATATACCCATTTATTACTTCACAAACATATTATTATAATACAGGAATAGGAGACCCTAGACCTAATGCTGGACCAAAAACTGGAACTACTTTAAAACCAGAATTAAAATCCGAATATGAATTTGGTACCGAATGGAGAATGTTTAATAATAGATTAAGTTTTGAAATATCATATTATAATTCAGAAACTAAAAATCAATATTTGCAAGTATTAGCACCTGTTGGAAATAGAGAAGGAGTTATTTATTATGGTTTTAATGCTGGAAATATAGAAAACAAAGGTATTGAAGCAATTGTTACAGGGGGAATTATAAGAAATGACAAATTTTCTTGGGATACAACTATTAATTTTTCAAAAAATAAAAATAGAGTAAATGGAATTCCAACAGAATTAGGAGGTAGATTAAATTTAACTGAAGCTGGTGTAAATAGCTATAGATATGCGTTGATAGAAGGAAGACCTTTTGGTGTTATTGAAGGAATCAACTTTAAAAAAGATGATCAAGGAAGAATATTATTAAATGATGATGGAACATTTCAAAGAACAGATTTCGAGGAAGTGGGTAATTCAAATCCAGATTTTATGTTAGGCTTTTCAAATACATTTAAATTAGGTTCTTTTACAGCAAACATATTATTAGATGGTCGTTTTGGTGGAGATGTAATGAGTTTAACTCAAGCTCAAAATGATGCTTTTGGAGTTTCTAAAGCTTCTGGAGATGCTAGAAATGCTGGTGGAGTAGCAATAAATGGTGTAAGAGCTAGTGATGGAGTGCCAATAACTAGTGTAGATGCACAATCCTATTATACCCAAGTGGGAGGAAGAGCAGGAATCTCTGGAGAATATGTATATGATGCAACAAATGTTAGTGTTAGAGAAGTCTCGATTGGTTATAATATAAATTCTAAATTACTGCCTTTTATTGAAAAAGCAAGTGTTTCACTAATAGCTAGAAATCTATTCTTTATTTATAAAGATGCTCCTTTTGACCCAAATATTGCATTGAGTACAGGAGAAGGCTTACAAGGTGTTGATATTTATGGTTTGCCTTCTACTAGAAGTATAGGTCTTAATTTAAATATAACTTTCTAAACAAAAACAAAATGAAACTTTATAATATAATAAAAACAACTATAATTATTTCGCTTCTTACCGTAGTGAGTAGTTGTACAGATAATTTTGAAGAGATTAATACTAATCCTAATGGTATTACACCTGAACTTTTTGAACAAGATTTTAATCATATTAAAGGAGGATTTGCTCCAATGTTTAATAATATTCAAGTATTAACACCTGAATGGGTTTATCAATTACAGCAAGGATTAAATTGCGACATTTGGTCTGGTTATATGGCAACTCCAACACCATTTGCTGGTGGTGTGAATAATACTACCTACTCATTGGTTGATGGTTGGAATGGATTTATTTGGGATTATGCTTATAGAAATGTCATGTTTAATGCTTACGATATTGCTAATAAAACAAAGGATAGGTATAATCAATTTTATGCGCTATCTTTAATCTTGAAAGTAGAAGGTATGCATAGAGTTACAGATACTTTTGGTCCTATTATTTATTCCGATTTTGGTTCGCAAGCAACTACTATTGAATATGATTCTCAAGAAGAAGTTTATAATCAAATGTTTGAAGAACTTGATTTTGCAGTTGCAGAATTGACAACTAGATATAATGCTGGTGAAGAATCAACATTTGTTTCAACAGACTTATCAGGATATAATGGTGATTATAAAGCTTGGGTAAAATTTGCAAATACATTGCGTTTAAGATTAGCAATGAGAATTGTTAAAGTTAATCCAGTTTTAGCAAAACTAGAAGCAGAAAAAGCAATTGCTCATGAATTTGGTGTAATGACTGTAAATGAAGATCTTTTTAAAATTGTATCACCAGTGTATACAAATCCAATTGCAACAATAAGTAATTCATGGTTAGACATTAGAATGTCTGCCGATATGGAATCTATTTTAAAAGGTTATGAAGATCCTAGAATAGCATCTTATTTTAATGTTTCAACCCAATTTCCAGGTGAATATAAAGGTGTTCGTACAGGTATCGAATTAATTGCCAAAGCAGATCATCAAGATTTCTCAGGAATAGGTTCGGTTGTTAGTTCAAATGAAATTGTTTTAATGACTACGGCAGAAGCCTATTTTTTAAGAGCAGAAGGAGCTTTAAGAGGATGGAATATGGGTGGAACAGCTCAAGATTTTTACGAGCAAGGTATAGAAATGTCTTTTAACCAACGAGGAGTTTCGGGAGCTGCGGCTTATAAAGTAGATAATGTAAAAACACCTATTGCTTACGTAGATCCTAATTTTCCAGTAAATAATTCTGCTCCAGTTAATAATGTAACAATTGCTTGGGATGATGCAGATACAAATGAAGTTAAATTACAGAAAATCATTACTCAAAAATGGATTGGAGGTTTTCCTGAAGGGCAAGAAGCATGGTCAGATTATAGAAGGACTGGATATCCAAAACTTTTCCCCGTATTAGTAAATTATAGTGGAGGTACTATTACAACACAATTTGGACCAAGAAGAATTAACTTTGTACAATCAGAAAGAACAAATAATCCAGGAGGTGTAGCAAGTGGAATTTCAAACTTAGGAGGTCCAGATAATGGCGGTACAAGAGTATGGTGGGATACAACAGGACCTAATTTTTAATATATACATAAAAATTTAAGGAATCCGAAATAAAATATGTATAATAAATATTACATAAAATGAAAAGTGCTGTGGAAATAAAACAGAATATTAGCTTTAAAAGCGCTGGTAAATTTGAAGAAACAAGATTTGAGAAAATTCACTGTGAAATTTTTAAAAATTCTTTTGATGCTTCTAAAATTATAGCTCAAGAAATTGCACAATTAATTAAGGCAAAAAAAGAGAAAGATAAAACATGCGTATTAGGCTTAGCTACTGGTTCTTCACCTATAAAAGTGTATGAAGAGTTGGTAAGAATGCATAAAGAAGAAGGATTGAGTTTTAATAATGTAATTACCTTTAATTTGGATGAATATTATCCAATGAATAAAGAGAATAAACAAAGCTATTATCATTTTATGCATGAGCACTTATTTAATCACATAGATATTAATCCAGAAAATATAAATATTCCAGATGGAACAATACCTATTGATGAATTAAATCAATATTGTATTGATTATGAAATGAATATTAAAAAAGCTGGGGGACTAGATTTCCAATTACTTGGAATAGGAAGAACAGGGCATGTAGGATTCAATGAACCAGGTTCTCATATCAATTCTGGAACTAGAATAATTACGCTAGATCATATTACTAGATCGGATGCATCTTCAGATTTTAATGGTATTGATAACGTCCCAAAAAGAGCAATAACAATGGGAGTTTCTACCATATTAAGATCAAAAAGAATAGTTTTAATGGCTTGGGGACAAAATAAAGCGTCCATAATTAAAAGAACAGTTCAAGGTGAAATTAGTTCTGAAGTTCCAGCTACTTTCTTACAGAATCATAATAATGCTACTTTTGTTTTAGATCAATCGGCTGCATTAGAACTAACTCGTTTTAAAACTCCTTGGTTAGTAGGAGAATGTATCTGGACGCAAGAATTAAAGAGTAAAGCAATAGTTTGGCTTTGCCAAAAAACAAAACAATCCATTCTAAAATTAACGGATAGAGATTATAACAATAATGGAATGTCAGATTTATTAGCTCAAGAAGGTTCAGCTTATAATTTGAATATTAATATGTTTAATGTTTTACAACATACAATTACCGGTTGGCCTGGTGGAAAGCCAAATACAGATGATACTAACCGACCAGAAAGAGCTTTTCCAGAAAAGAAAAGAATCATCTTATTTAGCCCGCATCCAGATGATGATGTGATTTCTATGGGAGGGACTTTTTCAAAATTAATTAAACAAGGTCATGATGTTCATGTGGTGTATCAAACATCTGGAAATATTGCAGTAACAGACGAAGAGGCATTAAAATTTGCTGAGGTTTGTAATGATTTTGTAACTGAGGAAAATTGTAATATTAATTTCTCTAAAATTATTTCTTTTTTAAACTATAAAAATGAAAATGAGATAGATATTCCAGATGTTAGAAAATTGAAAGGACTTATCAGAAGAAGAGAATCATATGCAGCAACTAGATATATTGGATTAAAAGATGAAAATATTCACTTTTTAGACCTTCCTTTTTATGAAACAGGACAAGTAAAGAAAAATCCATTAGGAAAAGAAGATATTAATATGGTAAGTGATATTATTAAAAAGATAAAACCACATCAAATATTTGCTGCGGGTGATTTAGCCGATCCACATGGTACTCATGAAGTTTGTTTGAATGCAATTTTTACAGCTATGAAAAATTTAAAGTCACAATCTTTTATGAATGATTGCTGGTTGTGGTTATATAGAGGAGCATGGCATGAATGGGACATACACGATATAGATATGGCTGTTCCTTTAAGTCCAGATGAGGTACTCTTAAAAAGACATGCGATTTTATTTCACCAATCTCAAAAAGACAGAGTAATGTTTCAAGGAAACGACTCTAGAGAATTTTGGGTTAGGGCAGAAGAAAGGAATAAAAACACAGCTAAATTATATGACGAATTAGGATTAGCTGAATATGAAGCAATAGAGGCATTTAAAAGATTTCTCTATTAAAAAATATTTTATTTGAGTTAAGGGAGAGAAGTATGAAGAGAGTGAATTTTTCATTCTCTTCTTTCTCATTTTAAATAGTATGTAACTCTTTAAAAACTATAAAACTCTACAACAAATAATTTAAAATAAAAAAGTAATTTAAAAACTTAAGCAAATAAAAAACAAATGAATTTTAAAAACTTTATAATATTGATCTTATTTTGTTCAAATGCTTTTTCCCAAACAAAAATAGAACAATTAAACCTAATGCCTTGGCCTCAAAATATTGCCTTAAACGAAGGTAAATTTCTTTTAAAAAGCAATTTTAAAGTTAATATTACAGGAGTAGTTAATCCTAGAGTTTTTACTGGAACTACTAATTTTTTACGCAGATTAGATGGAAGAACAGGAATGTTTTTTAGTCAAGGTTATATAAAAAAGACAAATGAAGAGCCTAATGCACAATTACAAATTAATAGTCTTAAAAAAGGTAGTGTTGGAATAAATGAAGATGAAAGTTATAAAATCGAAATTACTTCAAATAAAATTACTATTAATGCTACAACAGACATAGGTGTATTACATGCTTTGGAAACACTGTTGCAATTATTGCAAAACGATAGTAATTCTTTTTATTTTCCTAATCTTATAATTTCAGATTTTCCAACTTTCACTTGGAGAGGTTTAATGATTGATGTAGCCAGACATTTTCAACCTGTCGATGTTATGAAAAGAAATATTGATGCTATGGCTGCAGTAAAATTAAACGTCTTACATTGGCATTTAGTGGATGATCAAGGTTGGAGAATTGAATTAAAGAATAAAAAGAAATTAACCGAATTAGCTTCAGATGGCAATTATTACACACAAGAAGAAATAAAAAACATTGTAAAATATGCAGATGAAAGAGGAATATTAATTGTGCCTGAAATTGATGTTCCGGGTCATGCTACAGCTATTTTAACCGCATATCCAGAAATAGGAAGTAAATATGTAAAAGACCCTAAAGAGCAAAAGCAAACACAATATACTATTGAAAGAAATGCGGGTGTTTTTACTCCTACACTAGATCCTTCAAATCCTGAAACCTACAAATTATTAAGCGAAATTTTTGACGAAGTTTGCCCATTATTTCCTGGAAAATATTTTCATATTGGTGGTGATGAAAATGAAGGAAAAGATTGGGATGCAAATCCAGTAATTCAAAAATTTAAAGAGAAAAATAACTTTAAAACCAATCATGAATTACAAAGTTTTTTTACCTTAAAGTTGGTACCAATGTTAAAAAAGCATAATAAAGAAATCATAGGTTGGGAAGAAATCATGAACGATAAAATGCCAAAAGGAACCATAATTCATTCATGGAAAGGTCCAAATGAAGGTTCACCAGCTGGAGAATCATTAATAAATGCAGCAAAAAAAGGATATAAAACGATATTGTCAAATGGTTATTATATTGATTTAATGCAAAGTGTAAATGACCATTATCTTTCTCCAATTATTCCAAAAGAAGCAGTTTTAACAAAAGAAGAAAAAGATAGAATTTTAGGAGGTGAAGTTACAATGTGGAGTGAATTAGTTACATCTAAAAATATTGATTCTAGAATTTGGCCTAGAACAGCAGCTATTGCAGAGTTATTTTGGTCAAATGAAAAAGCTATCAATTTAAAAAGCATGAAAAAGAGATTACAATTTGTTTCTAATAGATTAGAGGAACTTGGAATTAGTCATATTAAAAATAAAAAGATGATTTTAAGGAACATTAGTAACTATCAAGATATTTCTTCACTAGAAAATTTATCTAATATTTGCGAACCTTTAAAGATTTATACAAGAAATAAAGGAGGAACAGAATATCAGATGTTTTCTCCATTTACTTTATTTGCAGATGCTTGTACTTCGGATGCTTCAAATGCTATCGATTTTAATGAGCTAGTTGATAAATATTTGCAAGAGAAAAAACCAGAAGATTTAAGTAGAATTAATCATTATTTAAAAAAATGGATTTTTATGCACTCAGATTTAGTCCATTTAAGTGAGAATGCTCCATTAATTCAGCCAGTTTTACCGCTTTCTCAAAGTTTAAGCAATTTGTCAAAAGAATTATTATTTGCTTTTGAAGATAAAAAGCAAATAGATAAATCGTTACTTAATGAACTATTTGCTAAATGTAATTCAAAGAACTATGCCGATGTTGAATTAGCAATTTGCAGTGGTTTGGAGAAAATAATAGATAATCTTAATTAAAAATATACTTTTTTATTAAATACATAATATTGAGAGATTCATGCAGTTTGTTTAACTTTTTATGCGTTTGGTTGATTTATTTTTTTTAGGTTTTTTTTAGGTTGTAAATTCACATTGATTGTAATTTTTGCAATTAACAAACAAACAATTTACTAACTAAAAACAAACAAAATGATCAGAAAACTTTATTATTTGTTAAGTTTCTTACTGATTTGTCCATTACTAATGCATGCACAACCTAATCATAACAAAAAAGTGATTGGTTATTATGCACAATGGGCAATTTACGCAAGAGATTTTAATGTTTCTAAAATTGACGGAAACAAGTTAACACATCTTATGTATGCTTTTTTTGGAACAGAATTTGATCCAGCAAATCCTCAAAGTGCAAAAATTAAGTCATTAGACACCTATGCAGATTTTGAACATACTGAAGGTGGAGCTCCTTGGAACGCAGTTCCGAAAGGTAACTTTTATGATTTAATGCAATTAAAACAAACCTATCCACATTTAAAAATTTTAATATCTATTGGAGGTTGGACAAAATCACAGGATTTGCCAGGAATTGCAGCTTCACCTGTAGCAAGAGCAGCTTTTGCACAAAACATGGCTAATTTTCTAACAACATACCCATTTATAGATGGATTTGATATTGATTGGGAATTTCCAATTGTTGGAGGAATTGATGGAACAGAAGTAATAGGCGGTATTACTCCACCTGCACAACCTCACACACCAAATGACCATAAGAATTTAGTATATTTACTAAAGGAAATGCGTTTAGCAATGCCTAACAAATTAATATCTATTGCAGCTGGAAACAGCGTAGTGAATGTCCCTAATCAGTTTATTGGACCTGGAAATAAAGCTCAATTTGGAATGACTGATGATATTACCACTTATTGTGATTTTATTACATTTTTTGGTTACGATTTAGGAGGTAATTGGTATGATAAAACTTGTTACAATGCTCCATTATATGGAAGTGGAAATGCAAATGACCCTTTAAATGCTAATAATGAATCTTTAGACCATTTAACCAATATTTATTTAAACACATTAGGGATTCCTAGTAATAAATTAGTAATGGGAATTCCTTTTTATGGCAAAATGTTTAATTCAGTAGCTAATAATGGAATTATACCTTCGTTACCAGGTCTTTTTGTTTCTGCACCTAGAACAACAGGGAGCTGTGTAAATCCTCAAGCACCTCAAGGCACTTGGGATAATGGTTTTTGTGAATTTACTGGAAGTATAGAATTTTGCGATATTGCAGGAAATAGTGGAACCACAGGACATCACTATTTAAATCCAGCTAATCCAGAAAATCTATTACCTGCTTCGGCTGGAGCTGGTTGGGTTAGATATTGGGATAACACAGCTAAAGTGCCCTACCTTTATAATGCTACAACACATCAATTTATAACTTATGATGATAAGAAATCAATTGATGAAAAGGCAAAATTCATTAATTTAAAGAATTTAGGTGGTGCAATGATTTGGGAACTTTCTCAAGACACAAGACCAGGAAGCCCAGAACCTGCTGCACTATTAGGCCAAATAAATACTACTTTTTCTGGAGTTACACCACCACCTCCTACAATTGTCACTGTAAAACTCACATTTAAAGATCAATTAAATAATGCTATTTCAGGAGTTTCTACAGTATTAACTAAGACTTCAGATAACTCAACAGTTACAGCAGTTTCAGATGCAAATGGGAATGTGCAATTTCCAAACACAGCTACTAATTTAGCATATACTTTAAGTTACAGTAAAAATTCATTTACTTTTTCTCCACAAACAATAACAATTGCTTCAGGAAGTTTAACATCTAATGTAACTTATAATGTTACTGGTTCAACTCAATCAAATGTTACCTATACTATTTCTGGGTCTGTTAAAAACGGAACTACAGCTTTATCAGGTATCACTGTTACATTAACAAATAATGGAGTAGCAAGCACAACTACGACAAACAGTAGTGGTAATTACTCCTTTGCAAGCTTAGTTCCTAATCAAAATTATTCGGTAGCAGCATCAAATAGCGGTCAAACATTTTTACCTGCTTTAGCTTCATTTACTAATTTAAGTGCCAATCAAACTCAAGATTTTACACTTCAAGTTACAAATTCTACCTATTTAATTAGTGGAACTGTAAAAGATGGAACAATTCCTGTAGCAGGAGCAAAAGTCGATTTAGTTTTACCATGGACAGATAACACTCATAATTGGGTAAATTTATCAACTCAGACAGATGCACAAGGCAATTATCATTTTGAAAATGCAGCTTTAAGTGGTTATAACACTTATTTAAGTTTGAAGTTGAATGCATGGGAAAACAATGATGTTACTTATTTGCCATCATACCCTCAAGCAAATCTTCCTACAACACCGCAAACTTTTAATTTTAACACGCAAAGTGTTGTTGCAACAGCACCAGTTGTTACAATTACAGCACCAACAAGCCCTACAGTTTCATTAAATTTAGGAGAAGCTATTAATTTTGTTGCCAATGTAGGTTTAAGTAATAACGATGGAACTACAATTTCTTCAGTTGTATTTAGTCTAGATGGTCAAAATTTAAGTAGTATAAATTCATCAAGTAATTATAATGCTAGTTGGACACCAGTTGCTAATCAGTTTTCTGGAAATCATGTCTTAACAGTAACTGCCACAGCTTCAAATGGTACAATAGATACTAAAACTTATAATTTTGCATTAACTTGTTCAGGTTCAAACTGTCCAAATCAAACAGTATCAATTTCTGGATCTGTTAAAAACGGAACTACAGCTTTATCAGGAGTTACAGTTACATTAACAAATAATGGAGTAGCAAGCACAACTACGACAAACAGTAGTGGTAATTACTCCTTTGCAAGCTTAGTTCCTAATCAAAATTATTCGGTAGCAGCATCAAATAGCGGTCAAATATTTTTACCTGCTTTAGCTTCATTTACTAATTTAAGTGCCAATCAAACTCAAGATTTTATACTTCAAGTTTCAAATTCTACTTATTTAATCAGTGGAACAGTAAAAGATGGAACAATTCCTGTGGCAGGAGCAAAAGTCGATTTAGTTTTACCATGGACAGATAACACTCACAATTGGGTAAATTTATCAACTCTAACAGATGCACAAGGCAATTATCATTTTGAAAATGCAGCTTTAAGTGGTTATAACACTTATTTAAGTTTGAAGTTGAATGCATGGGAAAACAATGATGTTACTTATTTGCCATCATACCCTCAAGCAAATCTTCCTACAACACCGCAAACTTTTAATTTTAACACGCAAAGTGTTGTTGCAACAGCACCAGTTGTTACAATTACAGCACCAACAAGTCCTACAGTTTCATTAAATTTAGGAGAAGCTATTAATTTTGTGGCCAATGTAGGTTTAAGTAATAACGATGGAACTACAATTTCTTCAGTTGTATTTAGTCTAGATGGTCAAAATTTAAGTAGTATAAATTCATCAAGTAATTATAATGCTAGCTGGACACCAGTTGCTAATCAGTTTTCTGGAAATCATGTCTTAACAGTAACTGCCACAGCTTCAAATGGTACAACAGATACTAAAACTTATAATTTTACTTTAACTTGTTTAGGTTCAAACTGTCCAAATCAATTACCAGTTATTACGTGGATTAGCCCATCAAATACAACTATAAATCAAAATTCGTTTCAAGTAGTTCCAATTTCTGTAACAGCTACAGACACTGATGGTTCTATTTTAGGGGTAACAATCACAATAAATGGAAGTACACATGCAATGATAGCTGGTGTAAATGGGACTTTTACTTATAACTTTATGCCAACTGCTTATCAAGCTTATCCTGTGGTTATTAGTGCAACAGATAATTTGCAAGCTATTTCAAGTTTAAATAAAACCATTACGATATCGAATATATCAAATAATAGATTCATTCCGTTGCCTTCTAAAGTGGTTTTAGGATATGCTCATTCATGGGAAAATGCTGAAGCTACATTCATGTATTTTAATCAAATGGTAGGAAGCAAATTTAATGTGGTTGCCTATGCATTCGTGGAAACGGTCAATCGAGATGGTTATACACCAGTTTTGACAACAAATGACAATAGATATTTGTCTAATGGTGTTTTTGATAAACAGTTATTGAAAAATGATATTCAAACATTAAGAAATAGTGGAGTTCCAGTAATTGTATCTATAGGAGGTCAAAATGGGCATGTAGTTTTACAAACAGTTGCACAAAAAAATATATTTGTTAATGGATTAAAAAGCATAATAGACGAGTATCAATTTGATGGAGTTGATATTGATTTTGAAGGAGGTTCAATGGATTTTGGAGCGGCTGGTTTAACCGATTTTTCGTATAATGGAATTTCAACATATCCAAGACTTAAAAATATAGTAGATGCTTTCAAAGAATTAAAACAATTTTATGGACCAGGATTTATATTGACATCTGCTCCAGAAACATTTTATGTTCAAGTTGGTTATCAAAGTTATGGTGGAACTGCTGGTTCATTTTTACCCGTATTACACAATTTAAGAAATGAATTAGATTTGCTGATGGTTCAATTGTATAATACTGGTCCAGTTGGTGGTTTAGATAATCAAAACTATTTTTCAGCAACACCAAATTTTATAACCTCTATGACAGACATGCTAATGAAAGGGTTTAATGTAGGCACAACAGGATTTCATTTTGATGCTTTACCACCTTCAAAAGTGATTGTAGGATTACCTGCGTGTCAAAGAGCTGCAGGAACAGGATATTTATCTCCAACCGAAGGAATTAAGGCTTTGAACTATTTACGATTTGGAACTGATTTTTCAGGAAGGACTTACACAATGCAATCGGGTGGTCCATATCCAGACTTAAGAGGCGTAATGACTTGGTCTGTGAATTGGGATGCAGCTGCTTCATGTGCTTTAGCTTATGAATTTTCAAATGCCTATGGTTCTTATTTTTTAGCTTCACCTATTGTATCCAATACTATTAATAGAGCTAAAGAAAATTCTGCTAAAGGGTTTCTTTATGATAATAAATTAAAAGTTGAAACTAAAAATTCTCTTATACAACAAGTTAGAGTCTATAATCTTTTTGGACAGTTAGTTGTTTCTCAAAATTATAATGGAACGGATAATAAAGTTGAAATTTCACATGATTCATTTACAAACAAACAAGTCTATGTTGTCAAAATTATTGATAATGAAGGAATTGTTACTGAAGTTAAAGTATATTAATTCTCTCAATATTTAAATTTGGTTGTTACTAAAATCCCATTACATCATTTGATATAATGGGATTTTTTATTTAAACTACATACTATATTGTGTTAAAATTGAATTTTTTTTCAACTCAATTGTTAATTTTTTATTGTGTATTTGTTTATTAATAAAAAAAAATGTTAAATTTGAACTCAATAATCACTAAAAACTAAAGCTTATATAATAAAAATACTTTTTAAAAATACTAACCCAAATTAATTTAAAAGGTATTATTATGGCTAATAGTTTAATTTCAGATGCACTTCTGGTTAAAAATTATATTGAAGGTGAAGAATCTGCCTTAGGTATTTTAATTGAGAGACACCAATCAAAAATTTACGGATTTATTTATACTAAAATTCAAGACAGAGATGTTTGTGATGATGTATTTCAAGATACATTTATTAAAGTAATTAAAACATTAAAGTCGAAATCGTATAATGAAGAAGGGAAATTTCTTCCATGGGTAATGCGAATCGCTCATAATTTAGTTATAGATTATTTTAGAAAATCGAAAAAAATGCCAATGCAAAGAGACAACGATGAGCATTCGGTTTTCTCTTATCTAACAGATAATAACTTAAACATTGAAGACCAAATTATTCTAGATCAAGTTGAATTTGACTTGTCAAGATTAATTGAAGAGCTTCCTGAAGATCAAAAAGAAGTACTACAAATGCGTATATATCAAGATTTAAGTTTTAAAGAAATTGCCGATTCAACAGGAGTGAGTATAAACACAGCATTAGGAAGAATGCGTTATGCTTTAATGAATTTGAGAAAGGTTATTGAGAAAAATCAAATTATTTTGACTAATTAATAATAAAATTATTTTTTTGCCGTTATTAAATTATTAATAAAATATTATAATTAATGGCAAAACTTTACTCTAAAGAAAAATTAGCTTCACAAAGCATGTTACCAAAGAAAGAAACAATTGCGTTTATACTTAATTATTCAAAAGCTTTAAGTATTAAAAAAATTGGTAAGATGTCTTTTGAGATTATTGCTAATTAATTGGAATGCTTCATAATAGTCTATGAAGCATTCTTTTTTTGATATTCTTCTAAAACTGATTTTCTACCTATCGTTTTTGTAATTATATCTTTTTCTAAACACCAACCTCTAGCTGGTGAGTATTCCCTTCCATACCATATAATTTGTAAGTGTAAATCATTCCAAGTTTCTTCTGGAAATAATCGTTTTGCATCTCTTTCTGTTTGTTGTACATTTTTTCCATTACTTAGATTCCATCGATACATTAATCTATGAATGTGTGTGTCTACAGGAAATGCAGGTACTCCAAAGGCTTGACTCATCACAACACTTGCTGTTTTATGACCAACTGCTGGCAAACTTTCAAGTGCTTCAAAGCTTTGAGGGACTTCTCCATTGTATTTCTCAATAAGAATTTCAGATAATCCATGAATGCCTTTAGATTTCATAGGTGATAAACCACAAGGACGAATGATTTCTTTGATTTCTTCAACACTCATTTTTATCATGTCGTATGGATTGTCTGCTTTTGCAAATAATAAAGGTGTAATTTGATTTACTCTAACATCAGTACATTGTGCAGAAAGTAAAACAGCAATTAATAAGGTGTAAGGATCTTTATGATCTAATGGAATTGGTATTTCAGGATATAATTCGTTTAACGTATTTATAACAAATGTTACTCTTTCGTTCTTTGTCATTTTTGTATTTTTATAGTCTAATAATAATTTTAACGCAAAGTTAAACTTTTAACATAGTAAAATAAATAAAATGACAACATTAAAAAAAGGAGATAAAGCTCCTAACTTTTCAGGATTAGATCAAGAAGGTAAAAAACATACTTTAGCAGATTATGAAGGGAAGAAATTAGTAGTTTTCTTTTATCCAAAAGCAAGTACTCCAGGTTGTACAGCAGAAGCATGTGATTTAAGAGATAATTTTGAACGCTTTAAAACTAATAACTACGCTTTACTTGGGGTAAGCGCTGATAGTGCAAAAGCTCAAACAAAATTTATTGAAAAATATGATTTACCATTTCCATTATTAGCAGATGAAGATAAATCAGTTATTCAAGCATTTGGAGTTTGGGGACCAAAAAAATTCATGGGAAAAGAATATGATGGTATTCATAGAACTACTTTTATTATTGATGAAAAAGGAATTATTGAAGAAGTTATTGAAAAAGTAAAAACAAAAGAGCACGCAGCTCAAATTTTAAAATAAAAAAAGCCGAAGTGAATACTTCGGCTTTTAAACTTTTTCTCGAGTAGAAAAAATTACTGCTATTAACCGTTACAAATATACGACTACTCTTTATAAGTTGGATACAACTTTTCTGCCGTTCTTGTTAAAGTTTTAGTTATGTACTATAGTCTTTTTATTTCTATTTAGTTATTTCATTCGAAACAGGTTGGTAACCAAATAATCGGTGTTTTTTTATCAATTCAGCATTTCCTTCAGGAAGCATATCTTCCCAACCTTCTTGTCCATTTCCAATCATTTTTAAAACTTCTCTTGAAAATATATCCAAATTCTTTTCGTCAAAATCAGTAATGTCCACTACTTTTCCGTTGAACTTAAAGAATTTGTATAATTCTTTCATTCTAGGGTGCACTTTTAAGTTTTCAGAATTAATTAAATTACCTTCATCATCTTTCATGGGATACAAATACACTTTTAAATCACGATAAAAGAGTTTTCCAAAAGCTTCTAAAATACCACCAGATAAATGTCTGTAGTATTTTTCATCAAAAATGTCTACTAGATTGTTTACGCCCATGGCTAATCCCATTCTAGCTTTGGTATAATTAGAAAAATATTCGACAACTTTATAATATTCTTGGAAATTTGAAATCATTACAGTTTGTCCTAATGAGCATAATAATTCGGCTCTATCTAGAAAATCTCTTTCATCAATTTCACCTTCAGCTTTAAGATTTGAAAGTGTAATTTCAAAGACAACAAATGTGTTATCAACATCTACTTTTTTCTCTTCTATAAACATGTTGTATGATTTCATATACATATTCATGTTTACCTTAGTAACAGGTCTAAAACTTCCTCTTAATGCTAGGATGTTTTTTTTGTAAAGTACAGCAGCTGGTAAAATATTATTTCCATCTGGACCAAACATGACGGCATCGGTCATTCCATTTTTAACTAATTGCAAACTCATTAATCGATTATCTACTTCAGCAAATCGAGGTCCAGAAAAATTAATAGTATCAATTTCCAATTGATCTTTGTCTAAGTGATCATATAGATAACGTAATAATTTTTTAGGGTTATTGTATTTGTAAAAAGCACCATAAATTAGATTAACACCTAAAATGCCTAATGTTTCTTGTTGTAATTTTGCATCAGTTTCTTTAAAACGAATGTGAAGTGTAATTTCATTATAATCTTCATCTGGCTCAACTTGGTATTTAATTCCTACCCAACCATGTCCTTTATATTGTTTTGCAAAATCTATTGTTGCTACAGTATTAGCATAACTAAAGAAAATTTTATTTGGATGTTTATCTCTTTTTAGTCTGCTTTCTGTTAGTGTTGTTTCATGAGAAAGCATTTTTTTTAATCTACTTTCAGTAACATATCTACCATCTTTTTCTATACCATAAATAGCATCACTAAAATCCTTATCATAAGCAGACATGGCTTTTGCAATTGTTCCTGAAGAAGCACCTGCTCTAAAAAAATGTCGTACTGTCTCTTGACCAGCACCTATTTCAGCAAAGGTACCATAAATGCTTTCGTTTAAATTAATACGTAAAGCTTTGTCTTTAATTGAAGGAATTTGTTCAATAGCTTTATCACCTCTTACTTTTATGTCTGTAATAATACTTTTCATTAAATCTATTCTTTAGGATAATAGTAGTTGTAATTTCTAATTATGCAAAGTTAATTAAAATGATAAAAAATAGTGCAATTATTATTATTTTTGTACAATATGAAGGTTTTAAATGTTTATTTCTTAGGAACTGGTACTTCTCAAGGTATTCCTGTTATTGGTAGCAATCATTCAGTTTGTCTTAGTGATGATAGTAAAGATAAAAGATTACGAGTTTCAGTTTGGGTTTATTCGGAAGATTTTTCTATTGTAATTGATTGTGGTCCAGATTTTAGACAACAAATGTTAACATCTGGATGTAGCCAAATTGACGCTTTGTTGATGACGCATGAACATGCAGATCATACAGCTGGGTTAGATGATATTCGTCCTTTTTATTTTAAACAAGGTGATATTCCTATTTATGCACATAATCGAGTATTAGAGAATTTAGAAAGAAGATTTGATTACATTTTTAAAAACGAAAATAAATATCCAGGAACACCTTCAGTAATTACAATCGAAGTAAAAGAGAATGGCAATTTTAAAATCAAAAATCAACTTATTGAACCTATAAATGTTATGCATGGAAATTTACAGGTTTTTGGTTATAAAATAGGTGAATTTGTTTATTTAACAGACGTAAAGACTGTGGAAATTGCTGAAATTAATAAAATAAAAGAATGTAAGGTGTTGGTTATAAATTGTTTAAGAGAAGAGCCGCATCATGCACATTTTAATTTAGAAGAAGCCTTAGATTTTATATCTTTGGTTCAACCAAAAAAAACTTATTTAACACACATAAGTCATCTTTTTGGTTTTCATGAAGAAATTCAGAAAAAATTACCAGAAAATGTTTTTGTAGCTTACGATAATTTAGAAATTTTAATTTAACCACATGAAAAACACTTTTTTATACTTATTTATTCTTTCACTTTTGCTTAATATTTTTCAGTATGTAAATTCTAATAAGATTTTAGATGCAAAAGAAAAAGAAGTTCAATTGACTAAAGATAGATTGAAAATTGCTAGAGATTCCATTTCAATTGTAGGCTATAATGATTATTTCGATATCGAAAAAGATCAAGATGCTCAAGATTACTTTTATTCTAATAACTTAGATTATTTAAAAGTGATGCAAAAAGTAAATGAAGATATTCTAGATTTAAATACTAAGCCAAAAGGAAATCCTTTAATTCCTTATGAGCCTATAGATGGTAAAAACTTTATAATTAATAAAGCAAAAGTTTTAAATCACAGATGGATTATTGCTGAATTTTCTAACACAGAACTTTGGGGGCAAATTTTAGTAAAATACTTTCATAACGAGGATAAATCTACCGATTTTGAAACTGTTGAAACAATTCTTTACGAAAAACAAAGAATGAAATAATAAAGAGTCTGTCTGAAAAGTCTGAACGTGTCATTTTGTTTGCTTATATAAATCAGAATTTTTAATAATTGGTTTATTAACCTTATTCAGAAACTGAAACAATCAGATTGAGAAAACAACTATTTTTGGACAGTCTTTTATTAGGTATTTTCTATATTTTATACCACACAACTACTAAATATGTATAAGTTAATTATAAGACCAATACTTTTTCTTTTTGATCCAGAAAAAGTGCATTATTTTACCTTTTCGCTTATTCGCTTTTTAAATAAATTAGGCTTTGGTGCTATCTTTAATAGTATTTATGAAGTAAAAAATAAGCAATTAGAAACGGAAGTTTTTGGATTAAAATTTAAAAATCCTGTTGGTTTAGCAGCAGGTTTTGATAAAGATGCAAAGTTATATAAAGAACTTTCTAACTTTGGTTTTGGTTTTATTGAAATAGGAACATTAACTCCTAAAGGTCAAGATGGTAATCCTAAAAAAAGATTATTTCGTTTAAAAAAAGACCATGCAATTATTAATAGAATGGGATTTAATAATGGTGGAGTTTTAGAAGCTGTTGAACGGTTAAAAAAGAATAATGGAGTTTTAATTGGTGGAAATATTGGTAAAAATAAAAGTACTCCAAATGAAGAAGCTGTAAAGGATTATGAGATTTGTTTTGAAGCTCTTTTTCCTCATGTTGATTATTTTGTGGTAAATGTGAGTTCTCCAAATACACCTAATCTTCGTGAATTACAAGATAAAAAGCCTTTAACAGAACTACTTCAAACGTTGCAAGAAAAAAATTTGGCTAAGCCAGTACAAAAACCCATATTACTTAAAATCGCACCTGATTTAACTAACGAACAATTGCTAGATATTATTGATATTATTAATGAAACGAAAATCGCAGGTGTAATTGCCACAAATACAACCATTTCAAGAGAAGGATTACAATCTGAAAATCAAAAAGAAACAGGTGGTTTATCAGGAAAACCATTGACTAATCGTTCTACAGAAGTGATTCGTTTTCTTTCTGAGAAAAGTAATAAATCGTTTCCTATTATTGGAGTTGGAGGTATTCACACTGTTAAAGATGCACTTGAAAAGTTAGAAGCTGGTGCAAGTTTAGTTCAGTTATATACTGGATTTATTTATGAAGGACCAAAGTTAATTAAAGACATAAATAAAGCTATTTTAAAAGCAAAAACGATTTCGTAAAATAGATTTCTTTCCTATCTTTGGCTACTCATGAAAAACGTCAAAATTATAGAATGTCCTAGAGATGCTATGCAAGGCATCAAAGATTTTATTCCTACTCAAAAAAAAGTGCAATATATTCAGTCGCTTTTAAGAGTAGGTTTTGATACTATTGATTTTGGAAGTTTTGTTTCTCCCAAAGCAATTCCTCAAATGCAAGATACAGCTGAAGTTTTGGCTCAATTGGATTTATCTACAACAAAAAGTAAGTTGTTAGCTATTATAGCTAATACTAAAGGAGCAGAATTAGCAGCCGTTCATCCAGAAATAAAGTATTTAGGGTTTCCTTTTTCTATTTCTGAAAATTTTCAAATGCGAAATACTCACAAGACTATTGCCGAATCGATAGTAACCTTACAAGAAATCTTAGAAATAGCATATAAAACTAATAAAGAGGTAGTTACTTATATTTCTATGGGTTTTGGTAACCCTTATGGAGATCCTTGGAATGTAGAAATAGTAGGTGAGTGGACCGAAAAATTAGCAGTAATGGGTGTTAAAATTTTATCTTTATCAGATACAGTTGGAAGCTCTACACCAGATGTAATTGATTATCTTTTTTCAAATTTAATTGTAAAATACCCAAAAATAGAATTTGGAGCACACCTACATACTACACCAGATTCTTGGTTTGAAAAAATTGATGCAGCATACAAAGCAGGTTGTAATCGTTTTGACGGAGCTATAAAAGGCTTTGGTGGTTGCCCAATGGCAAAAGATGATTTAACAGGAAACATGCCAACAGAGAAAATGCTTTCTTATTTCACTGCTAATAAAGTTGAAACGAATTGTCATGCAATTAGTTTTGAAAGTGCCTATAATGAAGCACTAAAGATTTTTAATAACTACCATTAAAAGGTTGATCTTATGCCGTATTTAGAATATTTAGGTTTGTATACTGTTTTTATACCTTTATTTTCATTTATTTTTATAACTCTTTATTTTATTATACTTTATTGTAAATATAAAGGTCCTAATGATTTATTTGTGAACTATTCTTTTTATATGCCCATGATTGGTTCTCTAGCATTAGGCATTTTACTTTTTTATACCTCTTTTTTTTGGATAACCTTAGGCATATACACACTTACTTTTTTTGCCCTTCATTTAGTCTCGTTTCAAGCTTTAGGTAATGCGGTCAAGGATAAAACAAGTATGGGAGTGACTATGTTTTCAGGTCTTGTAGGAATGTATGTCTTTTTTTCTTGTGCATTAGCTTGTTTTATTAAGCATTTATTTTAAGTAATTAAGAATAAGTTATTTAGTCTTTACGACGCATTGTAATTTTAATTTATTCTAAATAAAGTTTGTAAATTACTTTTTACTTTATATTTTTGCAGCATAAATTATTTTAAATAAATCTAAATAAACAACAAAATGCGTTTTAATAAGTACATTTTAGGATCACTTTCACTAGCTTTATTCACATTTACTTCATGTTCAGATGACGATACTGTTATTGAAGAACCAGGACTTATAGTTCCTGAAACTTACACATTTGAAAGAAATGGAACTACAACAGTAGATTTCGAAGGTCAATCAAGCAGATTATTAATGTTACAAGAAATGGGTAATTACATTAAAGATCAAGCAGCAGTAAGTGCAATTGTTGATGTTACCGTATTAGATAATATGTATGCTAATACAAATAACCCTTTCTCAACAACTGAATTAAACGCATCAGGGAAACAATTAAGAAATAAAACGGCAGCTTCTAAAGATTACTTTGTAAATCTTGGCGGAGGAGGTTCAATAGTTGAACAAGCTGAAGTTAGAAGTTATTTTGAAACACAATTCGATGATGCAAATGCTGCAAGTCAAGGAGCTGTTGCATCAGCAAATGTTGCTGGTTATTATGTTGATGGATCTTCTACACGTCTTTTTGCTGCTAATGGATTAGAACCACAACAAGTATTATTAAAAGGTATGATGGGCGCATGCTTTATGGACCAAATTGTAAATAATTATTTAAGTAGTGCAGTTTTAGACGAATCTACAAGTAAAGAAGACAATACAAATAAAGTATTAGTTTCTGGATATAACTATACTAATATGGAGCATAAATGGGATGAAGCTTATGGTTATATTTATGGTGCAGGTGGAGGAAAATACTGGGATAGTTATATTAACCAAGTAGACGCTGATGCAGATTTTAGTTCTATAAAAGAGAACATTGAAGTAGCATTTAGAAAAGGAAGAGCAGCTATTGTAGCAAACAACTATACTGTAAGAGATGAGCAAATTGCAATTATAAAAAGTAATTTAGCAAAAGTTCCAGCTGTAAGAGCTGTTTACTATTTAAAAAATGGAAAATCAAAATTAATTACTGACAATGGTGCTAAAGCTTTTCATGCAATTTCTGAAGCTTATGGTTTTATAATGTCATTACGTTATACTAATAATCCTGAAACAAATGCACCATACTTCACAAAAACAGAAGTTGATGCTTTATTAGCAGAATTAACAGACGGAACAAATGGTTTATGGGATGTTGATTACCTAAACATTCATTTAGATAGCATTGCTATTGAAATAGCGACTCGCTTTGGATTTACTGTTGCACAAGCAGAAACAGTTAACTAAAAAATAATAGTAGCTAAATTGTTATTGCAACTATTTTAAATTAATTTTGCAAAAAAATTATATGATGAAGAAAATCATTTTTTTAATTATTCCCATATTTATTCTAGCTTCTTGTTCTGGAGGAGATGATAGTAATAATAGTGGTGATGATTACAACAGAACAGAATTATTGATGAATTGGGCAGATAATTTAATTATTCCAAGATATAATGATTACCAATCAAAAGTAAATGCATTACATACCAATACTACAACTTTTACCAGTAATCCTGATCAAACTAATTTAGATGCATTAAGAACATCATGGTTAGAAGCCTATAAAGCTTATCAGTATGTAGGAGCATTTAATATTGGAAAGGCAGAAGAAATTAATTTAAATAGTGCAACCAATGTTTATCCAACTAATGTAGTTGGCATAGAGTCAAATATTACAAACGGTGGTTATAACTTTGCTTTGTTATCTCAATATGACAAACAAGGCTTTCCTGCAATTGATTACCTAATAAATGGTTTGGCAAATAATGATACAGAAATAATTGATTTCTATGTGTCAAATACCAATGCTACAGGATACAAACAATATTTAACAGATTTATCAAGTCAATTAAAAACAAATATTGATTTAATAATTACTGATTGGAATACATCATACAGAAATGCTTTTATTAATAGTAACGGAAATTCAGTGAGTAGTTCAGTAAACAAAACAGTAAACAATTTTGTTAAACACTATGAAAAAGATATAAGAGCAGGTAAAATAGGTATTCCAGCTGGAGTATATTCTAATGGAACTGTATATCCAGAAAAAGTAGAAGGTTTGTATAAAGGAGACATTTCAAAAATTCTTTTAAATGAATCTGTAAAAGCAGCACAAGATTTTTTTAATGGAAAACACTTCAACAGTAATATAATTGGTATAAGTTTAAAATCATATTTAGATTATTTAAATACAGTTAGAAACGGTCAAAATCTTAGCGATATTATCAATAATCAGTTTTCAACAATTAATGATACAAATGCTACTTTAAACGATAGTTTTGCAAATCAAGTAAACACTAATAACACAGCAATGTTAAGTAGTTTTGATGCCTTACAACAAAACGTTGTATATTTTAAACTAGATATGATGCAAGCATTAAACATAACAGTTGATTATGTAGATGCAGATGGAGATTAATCTCACACTTATTAAAATTGTTTAAAAACTATTTAAATAAAAAATCACAGTCCATAACGCTAGCTTTTTTTAGGCTAGCGTTTGGTTTAATGATGCTATTTAGCATTATTAGATTTGTAAGTTATGGATGGGTTGATAAATTTTATATCCAACCAAAATTTCACTTTACTTATTATGGTTTTGAGTGGGTAAAACCAATAGGAACCTACACATACATAGTATTTATCATCTGCGGATTATCAGCTTTATTTGTAGCTATTGGTTACAAATATAAATTTGCAATAATAAGCTTCTTTTTAAGTTTTACCTATATAGAATTAATGGATAAAACTACTTATTTAAACCATTATTATTTTATATCTGTAATAAGTTTCATTCTCATTTTTTTACCAGCAAATGCTACACACTCAGTAGATGCCTATAAAAACGAAAAAATACGATCTCAAGAAGTACCAAGCTATACAATTGATATTTTAAAACTAATGCTAGCCATAGTTTATTTTTATGCGGGACTAGCAAAACTAAATTCAGATTGGCTTATAGATGCTATGCCATTAAAAATTTGGCTACCAAACCAGTCTAATGTTCCAATAATAGGAAGCCTATTGCATGAAACATGGATACAATATGGTTTCAGTTGGATAGGTGCTATATACGATTTGAGCATCCCATTCCTATTATACAATAAAAAAACAAGAAATTTTGCCTTTCTTCTAGTTGTATTATTTCATGTTATAACCAAAATATTATTCCCAATAGGCGTATTTCCTTACGTAATGATAATTAGTACTTTACTGTTTTTTGATGCAAGTTTTCATAAAAAATGTATGGATTTCATCTTGAAAATAGTAAAAATTGACAGCTTATCATTTTATAGTAGCCAAACTTTTAACCAAAAGCAAAATACAACATTTACAAAAGCAAAAATTGCCTTTTTAGCCTTGTTTATGGTATTTCAATTAGCTTTTCCATTTCGATATGCATTATATCCAGATGAATTATTTTGGACAGAAGAAGGCTATCGATTCTCATGGAGAGTTATGCTAATGGAAAAAGCAGGTTACACCCAATTTTATGTTATTGATGCAGAAACTAAGAAAAAAAGATTTGTAGATAATAGTCTTTTTTTAACAGCTTTTCAGGAAAAACAAATGGCTTTTCAACCCGATTTTATCCTACAATATGCACATTTTCTTCATAATCATTATAGAAAAATTGGAGTAAATGATCCAATTATAAACGTTGATAGTTATGTTGCATTAAACGGAAGATTAAGCAAACGATATATTGATCCCAAAATAGATTTAGCAAAAGAATATGAATCATTCCAACACAAAACGTGGATTTTACCATTTAACGATGACATCAAAGGTTTTTAGTATACTTATATTACTTTTTTCAATTAGTACTTTGGCTCAAAAAAGCGTTAAAGGAATAATTAAAGATACCAACCAAAAAGGACTTGAAAATGTAGAAATATATAATAAAGCTACTTATCAAAATTATTTTAGTAATGCTAATGGAGAGTTTGTAATAACCTCATTGGCAAAAGGTGAAAATCCCATTGTTTTTTTCTTACAAGGTTATAAAATTAGAGAAGTCATAATTAATGAAACCTTTCAAGATTTAGAAATAACATTAGAAGAGTTAGCCACTTCTCTCTCAGAAGTAGTTATTATTAAAGAAAAAGAGAAACAGTTTGCTTTAAATAAACTGAAAGACATAGAAGAAACTGCTATTTATGCAGGTAAGAAAACAGAAGTAATTTCATTAGATAAAATTACGGCTAATAAAGCTACAAATAATCCTCGTCAGGTGTATGCGCAAGTCGTTGGATTAACCATTAACGAAAGTAATGATGGCGGTTTGCAATTATCAATAGGAGGAAGAGGGTTAAACCCAAATAGAACCTCTAATTTTAATACACGTCAAAATGATTATGATATAAGCGCAGATGTTTTAGGATATCCTGAAAGTTATTATGCAACACCTACAGAAGCATTAGAAGCTATACAAATAGTAAGAGGTGCGGCTTCTTTACAATATGGGACACAGTTTGGAGGAATGGTGAATTTTAAAATCAAAAAACCAAGTTTACAACCTATTGAAATAGTAACAAGAAGTACAGTTGGTTCCTATAATTTGTTTACCAATTTTACAAGTTTAAGTGGAACCAAAGGAAAATTTAGTTATTATTCCTTTTATAATTATAAAAAAGGAGATGGCTTTAGACCTAATTCTAAGTTTGATTCAAAGTCCTTCTTTGCTAACTTAAATTATCAGTTTTCCCAAAATACATCTTTGCATTTTGATTATACTTATTTTGATTATTTAGCTCAACAACCAGGAGGATTGACAGATGTAATGTTTGCAGAAGACCCAAAACAAAGTAATCGTGCTAGAAATTGGTTTGATGTAAATTGGAATCTTTTTGCGTTACGTTTTAAACATCATTTTGAGCATAATGCTGATTTTTCCTTACAATTGTTTGGCTTAAACGCTTCAAGAAAAGCTTTAGGATATCGATCAAATAGAGTTGCAAATCCAGATACACCAGGAACAGAGCGTGATTTAATTTTAGGAGACTTTGTAAATTGGGGAGCAGAAGCACGTTATTTGAAAAAATATGATTTATTAGGAAATAGTAACGCATTTTTAATTGGAGCCAAATATTACCAAGCTGAGAATTCAGGTGTTCAAGGTCCAGGAAGTTCAGGAAGTGATGCTAATTTTAATCTCGCTACAGACGAATTTCCTAATTATAGAAGTCAATCTGATTATTCCTATCCTAATTTAAACTTTTCCATTTTTGGAGAGAATATAGTTAAACTTTCAGAATCTTTTTCTGTCACTCCGGGTTTTCGTTATGAAAACATTAAAACTCAAGCCAATGGTTTTTACAGAAGAATTAATACTGATTTAGCAGGAAATGTTTTATTCGATCAAACTATAAATGAAGAGAATATTAAAGAAAGAGATTTTTTTCTTTTTGGTATAGGATTAAGTTACAAAATGAAAAACGGACTTGAATTATATGGTAATGTGTCCCAAAATTATCGTTCGGTAACTTTTAATGATATTAGAACAGCAGCTCCAAATTTTGAAATTAGTGCAGATATAACCGACGAAAAAGGGTATACTTCAGATATTGGTATAAGAGGAAAAATGTTAGATTTTGTCTCATTTGATGCAAGTGTTTATGCTTTATATTACAATGATAAAATAGGAGAATCTTTTATTTTAAGTCCTACACAAGCCATGCCTGTTCGTTTTCGCAACAATATTGGAACCGCTTTAACCTATGGTTTTGAATCTTTAATAGATTGGAATATTGCAAAAACATTCTTCAGAGATAATGAAAATTTCATTTGGAGCACTTTTTCAAATATAGCCATTACAGATTCTGAATATTTAAAATCAGAAGTAAATGCGATAGAAGGGAATAAAGTAGAATTTGTACCCAATTATAATGTGAAAATAGGAACAGGATTAGGATACAAAAATTTCTTAACTAGTTTGCAATTTACTTATGTTTCCTCACAATTTACAGATGCACTGAATAATAAAACAGAACAAAATGATGATACTTATGGAATTTTTGGAGAAATACCAGCTTATCATGTATTAGATTTTTCTACTTCTTATAAATGGAAACATTTAAAATTGGAAGCAGGAATAAATAATGTATTGAACAATTGGTACTTTACTAGAAGAGCAACAGGTTATCCAGGACCAGGAATTATTCCATCAGAACCAAGAGTTTTTTATGCAACCATTGAGTTTAAATTTTAAACTATGTATAACATGTATAAGCTGAATACACTTTTTACACTTTTACTAGTATTTTATTTTAACCCATTTAATCAGAATAGGTTTAATACAGTTGAAATAAAACCAAAATATACTATTTTATTTATTGGGAATAGCCTTACTTATACCAACAATCTACCAAAGCTTGTAAAGAATGAAGCCAAACAAAAAGGGATAAAAGTTAATGTAGAAATGCTTGCTTTTCCTAATTATGCCATAGAAGATCATTGGAATGAAGGAACCGTACAAAAACGAATTGCTACCAAAAAGTATGATTTTGTAATTATTCAACAAGGTCCTTCATCTCAAAATGAGGGTAGAAAAATGCTAATTGAATATGGAAAGAAATACAGTACATTATGTGAGTTAAATAATGCTAAACTCTGTTATTTTATGGTTTGGCCCTCTATACATAATTATCAAACTTTTGAAAAGGTAATCCAAAATTACAAAGATGCTGCAACCATGAATAATGCCATCTTACTTCCTGTAGGAGAGGTTTGGAAAGAATATATAGATAAGACTAACAGTTTTAAATACTTTAGTGCAGATGCATTTCATCCTTCATTAGAAGGAAGTAAAGTAGCCTCAAAAGTAATTGTAGAGCATCTATTTTCTGAACAAAAAAAATAAACGCTATATTTTCTTAAATTACTTTTAAGGGATTTTCTGTCATTAAATAAATTAAAAAAATAGCTGTAAATTCATATTGCAAGGTTGAAAAGAATAGTTTAGGTTTGTAGGAATATATAAACAGAAAACAAATAATTCCCAATTAAAATTAAATATGAATAATTTACAAGAAGCCCAAAGTGATATGAGAACTGGCTATGGTCATGGTTCAATAGGTGTTTTTATTTCTGGAATAGTTTGGATAACGGCTAGTTTGATGGTGAATTATTATTCTCCTCAAAAAGGTATATGGACTTTAATAATTGGAGGAATGTTGATATTTCCATTGGCTACTTTACTCGGAAAACTTATAGGCATTAAAGGAGGACATAATAAAAGTAATCCTCTAGGAAAACTAGCAATGGAAGGAACAATTTGGATGATTATGTGCATTCCGTTAGCTTATGGTTTGTCTTTAGTACATGTAGAATGGTTTTTCCAAGGTATGTTACTGATAATTGCTGGAAGATATCTAACTTTTGCAAGTATTTATGGGTTGCGTATGTATTGGATTTTAGGAAGCATTTTAGGATTAGCAGCATACATTTTATTCAAAATAGAAGCTGAAGCCTTTATTTCTGCATTAACAGGAGGTTTAATAGAAACCCTATTTGGTATCGTTATTTATGTTATTTACAAAAATGATAAATTAAAAATAGCAAAACAATAGTTAGTTACTTTTTGATAAAAAAGGTAAAATGCAAAAAAAATCTCAATAGCTCAGCTGATTGAATCTTCACTCAAAGGAATGAGTATCAAAACCTGTAAGAAAGCAAACAATCTAGCTTTATCACCACAATGATAACACGGAAATCCCTTCCGTGTTTACAATTAAAATAAAAAATAGAAGCTGTCAAAAAGTATATTCTTGTCATTCTGAATTTATTTCAGAATCTTATATGATTTAGAATCTTATTCACCTAGGTGAACATATTGACAAAAAATACTTTTTGGACAGTTTCTTTTGTTGTTTACAAAAAAAATACCCTTTACGGAAACCCGTAAAATAAACCCAAAAAAGCATTCTATTTTTACAAAAAGAAAACAAACAAAACACATCTTGTAAAACACTTTTTGAACCCTATTTTACCTTAAGTAAGTATAAATACGGATAAAAAAGCATGAAAAATACGTATAAATACGTATTGTAGAGTTGAAAAGAATAGTTTAGGTTTGTAGGAATAAAATTAAATAAATATCGCATAGCCATATACAAATGGTTGTATATGCGCTATAAAGTAGCGGATATATACTAGTTGTGTGTCATTCTATAAAAAACACTACTGACTAAAGACTTTTAAATATAAACGGAGAAAGAAATATCGAAAATGCAACTTTTCACAAACATACAAGACGAACTTATTGCACAGATTAACGAAGCGAAAGACAGTTTAAAAATTGCGGTTACTTGGTTTACTAACCACGACTTATTTAACGCAATTATAAAAAAAATTGACAATCCAGAATTTAAAGTTTCTTTAATTGTATTAAATGACAGAATAAATAACAAAAGAGAAGGTGTAAACTTTCAAGAACTTATAAATAAAAAAGGCTGTTTTTATTATTCAGGCACTCAAAATATGGTGCATCATAAATTTTGCATTATAGACGACAAGACAGTTATAACAGGTTCATACAATTGGACATATTACGCAGAAAATAGAAATTGGGAGAATATTGTAGTTTTAAATGATAGTGAAATCGTAAAAGCATATATTGAAGAATTTGAAAAGGTAATACAAAGTCACGAACAAGTTGACAATATTTCTGCAAAACAAAAAATGGACTTTGGTATTAATTCAAATGAGTATCTAACGACAGACTACATCTTACAAGCTAAAAAAGAAGAACAACAGGGCAACGATTTGGCTGTTGCTAAAATCTATACTGAACTATTAAGACTAAATAACAAGCAACCTGAAATACAAAAGGCAAGAACTACTATTGTACAAAAAATAAACAACCAAAGATTTGAAACTTGTCCTTTTGAAATTGGAATACATTTTAAGAATGGTTATTCAATGGTAATTCCTGCATTTGCTCCTTTGCCTATAACGGTAAAAATAAATGGGACAACACCAGTAAGTAATGCGACATCATTACAAGTTACAATTCAAAAATATGATTATATCCATCAAAACATTCTTCAGTTTACTTTGGACAACCTAAAAATTGCACTAGCAGGCACGCCGAAAATTGAACATACAATTACTATTGACCAAACAGGAATTATGACTGTTCATTGCCTAGAATTAAATGGTTACGGACGAACAAAAGTTATGAAAACAGATATAAAGAAATTCCAATGAAGAAAGAAGAACGACGCACAACAGCCACTACAACGGATTTGGGCATTTGGCTTAATGGAAAGATGGTTTTGTATTTGGGATGATTTGGCAAATCCGAAAATAGGGCTTAATTTAGTCCCAAACCCGCTGTAGTGCCAAGACGTTAGCGGTAAGTTTATACCGAACGGAATCTGACAAAAAACAAATAATAATTTAAAAACACAAATTTATGGGAGCATGGGGACACGGGATATTTGACGATGACACAGCATATGATTATGTTGATGAAATTGACAATTCTGACAATCCAAAAGAAATTTTCAAAAGCGCTTTTGAAACGGCAATTAATGCTGATTATTTGGGATATGATGACTGTCACGCTGTAACAGTTTCAGCATCATATATTGACAGCATTCTTAATGGAACAAAACCGAGAGTGGACGCAGAAGATGAAAATTTCTTCCAGTTTGTAGAAAAAAATCAACATCTAGACTTAACGGATTTAAAGTCAAATGCTGTAAAGGCATTGGAAATGGTTATCAGTGACAGTTCTGAATTAAATGAACTTTGGACAGACAATGAAGAACTTTATCCAAAATGGAAAGGGAATATAGAAGAATTGATAGAGCGATTGAAATAAAACCTACCGCCAGCAAGGAGTATCTGTTACACAACTCCCAATTCTCAAAAATCACTTTCAAAAAAACAAAACCCAACCTCTTTTTAAAGCTATTTAAGAGAGGTTTTTACAAAAGAGACGCTCTTCTCTTGTTTTAAGGAAATAAAAACAGAAGCATTTTATCGCTATAACCTAAAATTTTAAGTCAGGAACTCAAAATTTTATCCCAGAGACCCAAAATTTTATGTTGGTAGACATAAAATTTTACCTTTGAGACATAAAAATTTAGGTTGGTAGACGTAAAAATTTACCCTTGGGACTTAAAATTTTAGGTTAGTAGACTTAAAATTTTACCTCAGGAACCTAAAATTTTAGGTTTTTAGCCCTTTTAATCGATTGAAATGCTTAGAAATGATTCAATTTAAAATGGAAACAGCAAGTTACAATACTATTCTAGTTACATAACGGAGGTTTTCAATAAGAAAAAATGGAAACCACAAAAGAGGCTACCCAAAATATTGCGTTTAGATAGCCTCTTTCCTGTTTAAAAATTCCCAATTTCAGTAAAAATAGAGAACAATACCGCTTTTTATTCCAAAATAGTTGCACAATAGGAAGCAGTCACTACTTCTTTATTACTGAGTTCTGCTGAAACATAAATGCCAAGTATATTATTTTGGTAAACCGTATTGGCACTGGTTATTTTAACACTATCACCTGGATAGGCAATATCTTTCCATTGGGCTTGACCGAAAGTACCATCCTCATTGCGTTTCACTGTAACAAAAGAGGCTCCTTCTGTAACACCTTTTAACCAATCGCAAGGCATATTGTATCCGTCATTAGTGTCATTTAAAGTAATACCTTCAAAATGTGTATCTACAGTAGGAGTAGTTTCATTGTGATAGCTAAAGAATTGGATATTACTAAACACCTTCGTTTCTTTATCATAATCTACTAAAAAAGCCTGAGAAACTTTATCTCCAATTTTGCGAGTAGAATTACCACCAGCCATAGTATAACTATTACCACCATTATGCCAAATTCCATATAAAGTAGGTGCATTTAAGTCATCAATACTAAAAGCAATATATTCTTTTGTTTGGGTATCATACACAAACGCATTGGCATTGACTGTATTTTCATCCGCATCATTCGATTGGTAATTGCCCACTGCAAGTCCGCCCATAACACTATGCATAAATACATTGCTATTATTTCCATTGTTAGGCGTTACCGTTGTCCATGTACCACTGCCATCAATAGGACCAGTATAATAAAAACCAAGATTAGTTTTTGGACTAGAACTTTTAATGTAAGCACCTACCACTTCTATATTGCCATTTTCTCCATTGTTGGGTCCATAACAAGAAGTATTATAAACAATAGCATCATCACCTTCTTCTAATTTATAATTTAGGATGTGCCAATTTTCTATTTTATGAGCATCTTCAAGTTTGCCTTTATAAAGCAACCCTTGCCACACATCTTTCACTTCTGTTTGTAATTGCTGAGGTAAATCGTTACTTACTAATGCACCAGATACATACACTTCATCTTCTGACCCAGAAACACCTCTGATTCCTTCAATAATGGTATATCTTTGGGTTAAACCCAATGAAGGATAGTTAAAAGGCATATAGGTAACTTCTTCTACGGTATTACTTTTTATTTGTGACATACTATTTGTTTTATTAATGATGAATAAAATAACTGAGGATTAAGGAATATAGAGTTCCAAAACCCTCAGTAGTTAGTTATAGCTTAAAAATATACGCTAAGAAGAAGGAGTATTAACTCTTAATTTTTCAATTTCAAGCTGATGTAACTGAGCCGCTAATTCTTGCTTAATCTCATCATAGGCAGGATCATAAGCAAGATTAGTATATTCAGAAGGATCATTTACTAAATCATACAATTCATATTGCTGAAAATAAGCATTAAAAGCATCAAAATAATAAGCATATTTCCATTTTTCGGTTCTAATACATCGAATGCGGTTAGCTGCTTTAACAATGTTCCAATTACTGTTTGACCCAGCTTTTATATCATCATAAGTAAATAACATACTTTCTTGTACTGCTTTTCCTTCTTCAATAATTGGAAGCAAACTCGTTCCAGCTAAACCTGTTGGTGGATTGGAAACATTAGCTAGTTCCATGAAAGTAGGCATAATATCGACCAGCGTAGCCAATTTCATAGAATTTTGCTTCTCAGGAGTATCAAACAAAATAGGGTTAGACATAACAAGAGGAACGCGTAAAGCTTCTTCATAAGTCACAAACGTTTTTTGGCGTAAGCCACCATGAGCCAATCCCATTTCTCCATGATCAGAGGTGAAAGTTACAATGGCTGTATCGGCTAATTTCTTTCCTTCTGCATCTTCTTTGTATAATTCATCAACAAAATAGCCTATTTCTTTATCCACTTTGGTTAAAAGAGAAGCATAAAAATTGATGTAATTGAGTTTATCTTCTGTAGAATTAATTTCCCCAAGACTAACAGCCATATTCAGTTTAATTTGTTCCTGAACCATAGGTTTTTTATTAAGAAGCAACTTTTCGTCTACGGTATCAGGAAGTCCAACTTCTCTATTTAACCAACTTTCAGGATAATAACCAGAAGTACCAGCCGTTTTAGGATAAGCCAAAACATCATGCGGATTTACCAGAGAAAGAATTAATAAATAAGGACGATGATTTCCATTTTTTCGTCTCTCTTTTACTTCTTTTAAATAAGCAATTGCTTGTGCGGTATATTTAGCATCATGATTAGCAAATCCACCACCAAAATTTAACGGATTAACATCTTCTCCTGCATCTGGAGCTACCCAACCCATGGCACCGTATAGAGAAATGTCTTCAGCGGTAAGGTCTTCATAATTGGTTTTTGTACCATTTGGAGCAACTCCTTTGCTCATGTGCCATTTACCACGATATTGTACATCATAGCCATCTGCCCAAAGGGTGTTCATCATATTGGGCAAAGAAGTATCTAATGTAGGCTCTTGTGGAGATAATAAACCACCTTCAGTAAGAGTTTGGCTCACACCATGTTTTGCAGGGTAAATTCCAGTAAATAATGTAGTACGACTAGGAGAACACATGCAAGTATTACAAAATGCTCTGTCAAAACTAAACCCGTTTTGCTTAAGAAAGGTTAGTGTTTTAAGATTTTTTTCTTCCCATCCTGGAGGAAAATGTTGTGTAGCTCTTTGCTCATCTGTAATGATAAGAATTAGGTCTGGTTTTTCACCAACTTGTTTCAATTTTTGTTTAAAATCCATATTGTTTGTTTATTAAATGTTTGTGCCAAAATGTATAACCTTTCACATTCATAATCCATTTTTCCTGCGTTTTTTATGCATTGGTTCCAGAAGATTATTTCAGTAGTGTTGTAAATATTTTTTTTATAATTGCTAATGTCTAAAAAAATGAATTGTTATAATAGCGTAGAAATACCTGTTTTTTGTTTTTTACTGCAGCGTTTTAAAGTTTCAATAGCTGAAATAATGAAAATGTATTTTTAGAATAGAGTAGTACATAGTTTAAAAAACAAAAAAACTTCAAATTTCTCCTCTCTACTTCTAAATTTTCCTTACATTTGCTTGCAATTTAACTACAAATTGCAAGATGAAAGCACACTCTACTAAAATCATCGGAGAAGGTCTTACATACGATGATGTCCTACTAATTCCAAATTATTCTCAAGTACTTCCACGCGAAGTAAGTATTCAAACCAAATTTTCAAGAAATATTACGCTTAATGTTCCTATTGTTTCCGCTGCAATGGATACCGTTACCGAAAGTGCTATGGCAATTGCTATGGCTCAAGAAGGAGGAATAGGAGTATTACACAAAAATATGACGATTGAGCAACAAGCAGCAGAAGTGCGTAAAGTAAAACGTGCCGAATCGGGTATGATAATCGATCCTGTAACTTTACCTTTAACGGCAACTGTAGGTGATGCAAAAAGAGCCATGAAAGAACATGGTATAGGTGGAATTCCTGTCGTAGACGATACCATGACATTAAAAGGAATTGTAACCAATCGTGATTTACGCTTTGAAAAGAAAAACGAAAGACCAATTACAGAAGTAATGACTTCTCAAAATTTGGTTACTGCCAAAGTAGGAACTACATTACAACAAGCAGAAGAAATATTGCAAGATCATAAAATTGAAAAATTATTAGTGGTTTCTGAAGGAAATAAATTAGCAGGTCTAATTACTTTTAGAGATATTACAAAACTGACTCAAAAACCAAATGCAAATAAAGATATTTATGGTCGTTTGCGTGTTGCTGCAGCACTTGGTGTAACAGCAGATGCAGTTCAAAGAGCTAGTGCACTTGTAAATGCGGGTGTAGATGCTGTCATTATTGATACAGCTCATGGTCATACAAAAGGTGTGGTAGATGTTTTGAAACAAGTAAAAGCAGCTTTTCCAGAATTAGATGTAGTAGTTGGAAACATTGCTACTCCAGAAGCGGCTCAGTATTTAGTAGACAATGGAGCAGATGGTGTAAAAGTAGGAATAGGACCAGGTTCAATTTGTACAACTCGTGTAGTTGCTGGTGTTGGTTTTCCCCAATTTTCTGCGGTTCTAGAAGTAGCTGCAGCTATAAAAGGGAGTGGCGTTCCAGTAATTGCTGATGGAGGAATTCGTTATACAGGAGATATTCCAAAAGCTATTGCTGCTGGAGCAGATTGTGTAATGTTAGGCTCTTTATTAGCAGGAACAAAAGAATCACCAGGTGAAACTATCATTTTTGAAGGTAGAAAATTCAAATCTTATAGAGGTATGGGGTCTGTAGAAGCGATGCAAGAAGGTTCAAAAGATAGATATTTCCAAGATGTAGAAGACGATGTTAAGAAACTAGTTCCAGAAGGAATTGTGGGTCGTGTGCCTTATAAAGGAGAATTAAATGAAAGCATGCAACAATTCATTGGAGGTTTAAGAGCAGGAATGGGTTATTGTGGTGCTAAAGATGTAGCAACTTTACAAGAAACAGGTCGTTTTGTTCGCATTACAACTAGTGGAATAGGGGAAAGTCATCCTCATAATGTAACAATTACTAAGGAAGCTCCTAATTACTCTCGTTAGTAAATACAAAATATAATAACCAGTTCTAAATCATCGATACAGATTTTTAGAACTGGTTCTTTTTATTCAAAAAAGGTTTTAATCTTCTTTTTATCACCCACCACCCAAATAATATCATTCTTACTCATAATTAAATTGGATTCAGGGTTTAAAATGCGTCTTCCATTGTGTTCAACTCCTACTACTAATCCATTTGTTTTTTCTCGTATTCCAGATTCTCGGATGGTTTTGCCAATAAACCACTGGTTAATTAACTCAAATTGTTGTAAGGCAATTATAGATTCTTCTATTTCTTCAATTTTTAGCTTATGTTCTTCTAAGTAATCAGAAAAAAGTTTTACCTGAGCATCTGTTCCTATTATGCTTATTTCGTCATTTGGATATAATTTTTCATCTTTTGATGGAATGTAAATATGTAATTCACCTCTTTTAATTAAAGCAATATTGACTCCAATGGTTTCCCGAATTTTAATTTCTTCCAGTGTTTTTCCAGTAAAATCCGATTCTGCACTAATAGTGAAATTAGCCATGTGACCGTCCCAAGGGGATAAATTATTTCGGTTTATATTTTTAGTTTTAACTTCTCTTTCGTTGAGGTTGGTTATAAAACGATCTTCTATTTTATGATACAATTGGTTGATTCTCTTTGGAAACAGCATAATTATAATAATGGAAATCACAAAAGCAAGTAGCGCAATTCCTGGTGAGAAGAAATTATTTAGCATGATTCCAATAAATAATAAGGCAATACAAATACGTAAAAAGACTAAAACGATGACAGGACCATAATATTTTCTGTTTTTTAATAATTCTTGAACTTCTTCTCTTGCTACTCTTTTTAAAGATAAAGCCCATAAAAAAGGAGCTAAAACTAGTAATGTTATGAATGCTGCAATACTATTTCCATAAATAAATGTGTCCATTAATGGCAGTAAAAAGTTTTTAGAAATTAGAATTATAGCAAAAATGATAATAGAAAATAGTACAACTTGTAATAAATAAGCCTTTATTACAATTTGCCATGTACTTACAGTTTTTATAGCTTGTGAATTAGCACTATAGAGCTCAATTTTTTTTACCCATTTTTTAGGTAATTTTTTTTCGATAAATTCAGCTGTTGGTGTTGCAAATTTAATCATAAAAGGAGTTGTAAATGCAGTTACTGCAGAAACAGCTACTACAATAGGATATAAAAAATCACTGGTTACTTTTAGTGAGACTCCTAAAGTGGCAATAATAAAAGAGAACTCTCCAATTTGCGACAAACTCATTCCAGTTTGAATAGATTGCTTTAATGGTTGTCCAGAAATTAAAGTGCCAATAGTTGAACTTATAGATTGTCCAAAAATGGTTATCAATGTTAAAAGCATTACAGGAATTGCATATTCCACTAAAGTATCTGGGTTAATTAGCATACCAACAGATACAAAAAAGACGGCACCAAATAAATCTTTAACTGGTTTTACAAGATGTTCAATATGTTCGGCTTCATTGGTTTCGGCAATAATTGAACCCATTATAAAAGCACCTAATGCAGGAGAAAAACCAACTTCTGAAGCAAAAATAACCATTGCTAAGCAGAGTGCTAATGAAACAATGAGTAGCATTTCATCAGTAAATAAATGCTTTAACTTTTTTAATAAGGTAGGAATGAAAAAAATACCTGAAATGAACCAAATTGATAAAAAGAAGAAAAGTTTAAGTAAAGATTTAACAAGTTCACTGCCAGAAAACTGCTGACTTACAGCTATAGTTGATAATAAAACCATCATCAAAATGGCAACAATATCTTGAACAATAAGCGCACCAATTACATTTTCAACAAATTTTTTGGATTTTACACCTAACTCATCAAAGGCTTTTAAAATAATAGTTGTTGAAGAAATAGAGAGAATAACACCTAGAAAAATACAATTCATATTTTCCCAACCCATTAATTTTCCAACATAGTAACCTAATATGAGCATGGTTACAATTTGTGTTAAAGCAGTTACAGAAGCTGTTCCGCCTACTTTTAGTAATTTTTTAAAACTGAATTCTAACCCTAAACTGAAGAGTAAAAAGATAACACCAATTTCTGCCCAAACTTCAATGCTATGAATATCTTTTACCGTTGGGAAAAAATTAAAATTTGGACTAGCTAAAAAACCAGCAACTAAATAGCCTAATACTAGAGGTTGTTTTAATTTTCGAAAAACCAATACTGCAATTGCTGCTGTAACAAGTATTAAACCAAGATCATTGATTAAATCAGGTAGATGAACAGCAGTGCTAGTAAATAAAGGTAATGGCATTCTTTTTACTTTTCCTTAAAAGTAATAAATAGGAAGAAAAGTACAATGTTTTTAGTGAAAATTAACAGAAAATAATGATAAAAAAATGAATCATCATTGATTGCACATCTTGCAATATTCTCTTTTTATAATATAGTTTCTTAGAAGATTTTTATTATTGTTTTGCCATTCGCACCAAGTTTTTTTATTTAAATGATATACTTTTTTTAGAATATATTCTAAATCAGAATCGGAGCTTCCATTATCCTCAATTTCTATTGGATAAGTTTGTGCTAATAGTAAAGCTTCTTGTTTTGTAAATTCTGGCTTTTTCATTTCAGCTTTTAGCAACTTTATTGTTGTAGTATAAGAACTCCAATTATTTAAAAACAGTCCTAGATTAACTCTATCATTTGATGATTTAATATTTTCTTTGAAACTATAATATACTTTATCAAAATAATAGTTAATGCCTTCATAATCATTAATATGATTAGAAAAATAAAGTGCTACATAATTGTAATTTGCTGTTAAATCTAGATTGCTTTTAAATACTTCAAATTTATCTGTCAAGGCTTTTGGTTTTGTAACATTGGCTAATTTAGTGGTGGAAATATCCCAACTGTCTAACAATTCATCATTGGTCACGCAATATAGAGTAAGTAAATTAAGCTTTGCTTTTTCATTTAAAGATTCAAATTGGCTTAGCCAATATTTTAAAAAACGAACAGTATTAAAATGATTATAATGGTAATTCTTAATCAAAACTGCAGTTGCATTTTGAACTAATTTTTCATTGGTCATAATCTCATTAAAAACTAGCTCTTCAAAAATACATTGATTATAATCTAATTGATAAATTTTGGCTAGAGCCAAATTAGCTCTGTTATTGTCTTTCTCATAAATGCCAGTTCGTAAATTAATTTCGTACAAATATTCAAGGTAATATTTGTCATTAGGATTTGTCGTTTTTAATTCTCCATAATAATTGGCTATGAGTTTAGATAGACGCTGTTTGTTCAAATAATCATTCCAATCATTTCTATTTGCATTAATGTAATTTCTAATTTCATTTTTAGATTTTTTGGCTAATGCACTTAAATTTTCCATTTCTAGTTGAATATAACAGGTTTCCCAATTTTCTTCTGCAACTATTTTTGATGGTTTAATTGTTATATTTAATTTTTCTAGCCCATATTTTTCAATGGATTTGACTCTTTCTAAATATAAATTTTTATTTAATGATTCATTTCCTTCAACAGAACTATAGCTATAAATTTGTGTGGAATGTATTTCTTCATTAATTATTTCAAATGGAACGATATCTACTTCTTCAGTAATTTCATTTTCTGGTTGAATTTCAATATTTTTGGTAGTAATTTCTTCATAACCAGTTGCGATTGTATCATAAGTGATTTCAATATCAAAAGAATCATCAGAATGAAAATATTCTTGTGTGTTGAAATAAGCTTCTGCGTTTTCTAATTTTTCAATTATTTCATTTCGCCCAAAAGCAAAAGAATGTTCTTCAGTTTTAATAATACCTTTATTATTAAGGGTTGTATTTTTCGGAATTTCTAATTTGGGTTCAATTGGAAATAGAGATAATGATTTAGAATTAATTTTTATAGATGAAACATAAGCACAGGCACAGTTAGTAAAAACAAAAACAGCATTCAAAGTTAAGTTTTTTCCTCTTAAATGTTCAGGAACTTCACCTACTTTGGTAATCAACTTAAATTTATTTTGGGCTCTATTTTGGGCTAATAGTTCATCTCTATAGATAGGTTTGGATAATGTTCCATCATAAATAGATGAAACATCTAATTCATTTTTAGAACCACATTTAAACTGATTTTCTTCAATAAAATCTATCGCAATAGCATCGCTAGGTTCATTAAAAATTTCTTTAAACTTTTCAATATCATGATAATATAATATCACATCGTTTCCTTCTATTCTTAAGCTATTTCCAATGTGAATTTGATCACTTAACTCGATTTTTTTGCAATAAATACTCTTTTCGCTTAATCCAAAGGCATTATCTGAAAGTTGGTTGGGAATAATAAAACCTTTTGCTCCAAATACATTTGTAGCATATAATCTTTTTAAATTTTTATCTACCGAAAATGCAATATCAGTAAATTCATAATTTTGATAAATAATGTTTTTATAATGAGGAGGAGAATTTTTCCATTGAAGAAAAATTTTTCTTGCTAAAACATTAATTTCTGCTTCAGTATATTTTGTAAACGGAATAGTTGTATATAGTATATTCTCACCAAAAGTATCAAACATTTTTCCTTCATAAAATAGAATTCTATCTTTTGGAAATTTTTTAGCAATATTCTTTTGTTCATGTGATAATATATTATTTTCGAGCATATAAGTGCTATGATCTTTAGCAGCTTTTAGTAATACTAAATCCTTTTTCAATTCCTGTAATCGTAAAATTTTTCTATGCTGATTAATCAGTTCAATGACTTTAGTACCTACGTTGATTGTAGTCTAGAGTAATTTCTTGTGCAGAATTAGAAAAAGAATGTAGGAATAAACAGAAAAAAAGGTAATACTTCATATTCTTTCTCATATAACTTTAGAATCAATGTGGTTAAGAGCTTCACGATAAAAAATGAAGTGTCTATTATAAAAGACGACTAATTGTCATTTTTGTTACCAAAAACTGTAGTAGCATATAAACGCTTGCTTTTTGAATCAAATGCAAATGCTAAACTAGCATATTTATATTCATTACTAATCATGTTTTTATAATGCGGAGGAGAATCTTTCCATTCTTGATAGATTCTTTCGGCTAGAATTGCAATATCATTTTTAGAATAGGTTTTAGGCTCAACGGTTAAGTATAATACATTTTCACCATAGGTGTTAAAATTTTCACCACCATGAAATTTGATGCGATTTTTAGGATGTTTTTTATTGACATTATTTTGTTCGTGAGATAATTTTTTAATTGTCAACATATAATTGCTTTGATCTTGAGCTGCTTTAAGTAACACATCGTCTTTCTCTAGTTTGTTCAATTTTAAGGTTTTTCGGTGTGCATTAATTAATTCTAAAACATCGTTTTCTAAATCATCATAATTAAGGTTTAATTCTTGTGCTGAAAGTACAACTGAATTGAAAAATAGAACGAGTAGGGTGATTGTATTTCTCATAATTTTAAGTCTTATTTGTGAAATTTATCAAATTCTATGCCAGTTGTTAATAAGCTGTTAATGAAAAAAATCCATTAGTGGGTGCTAATGGATTTTATATAATATTGTGTGTAATAATTTAAATTCCTAAATAATTACTAGGTGTAATTTGCTTTAACTCTGTTTTAATAGCATCAGAAATTGTTAAAGTTTCAATAAAAGCATGAATCGATTCTTTATTGATAACTGTATTTGTTCTAGTTAATTCTTTCAAAGCTTCATAAGGATTTGGATATCCTTCACGTCTTAAAATAGTTTGAATTGCTTCTGCAACAACTGCCCAATTTTTTTCTAAATCTTCTGCAAATTTTGGTTCGTTCAATAATAATTTATTCAATCCTTTTAAAGTAGCTTCAAAAGCAATTATAGTATGCCCAAAAGGAACTCCAACGTTTCTTAAAACGGTACTATCTGTTAAATCACGTTGTAATCTTGAGATAGGTAATTTAGCGGAAAGATGTTCGAAAATAGCATTAGCAATACCTAAATTTCCTTCACTATTTTCAAAATCAATAGGATTTACTTTATGTGGCATCGCTGACGAACCTATTTCACCCGCTTTTATTTTTTGTTTGAAATAGTCCATCGAAACATAGGTCCAAATGTCTCGGTCTAAATCTAAAACTATATTGTTGATTCTTTTTAAAGCATCAAAGAAAGCCGCAAAATGATCGTAGTGCTCAATTTGAGTCGTTGGAAAAGAATGGTGTAATCCTAAACTATTCTCTACAAAATCGGTTCCAAATTGTTTCCAATCTATATTTGGATAGGCAACTTTGTGAGCGTTATAATTTCCCGTTGCACCACCAAATTTAGCCGCAAAAGGGACATTAAATAACAAACGCATTTGTTCTTCTAAACGTTCTACAAATACTAGGATTTCTTTTCCTAATCGAGTAGGAGAAGCTGGTTGTCCATGTGTACGTGCAAGCATTGGAATAGCTGACCATTCTATACTTAATTCTTTTAATTTTTGGATAACAGCAATTAAAGAAGGCATATATACATTTTCAAAAGCTTCTTTTGTTGAAAGAGGAATTGCAGTATTATTAATGTCTTGTGAAGTTAACCCAAAATGGATAAACTCTTTATATTTTTCTAATCCTAAAGCATCAAATTTACTTTTGATAAAGTATTCAACTGCTTTTACATCATGATTGGTTGTTTTTTCTGTTTCCTTAATCCAAAGCGCATCTTCAGTTGAAAAATTAGTGTACATTTCTCTTAATGGAACAAATACTTTTGCATCAACTTCAGTAAGCTGTGGTAAGGGTAATTCGCACAAAGCAATAAAATATTCTACTTCAATAAGAACACGATATTTGATTAAGGCTTCTTCAGAAAAATAGGGTGCTAAATTTTGGGTTTTACTTCTATATCTTCCATCAACTGGAGAAATAGCATTTAGTTCTGATAATTGTGACATGTGGTAGTTGTGTTGTTTTTTACAAAGTGCAAAAATAGTTATAAGTTACAAGTTATGAGTTATGTGTTTACTATTTTTTATTGTTTTTTGTCAAATTACTTGCTTTTTAATTTCTATTTAGATTAATCATGAAATAAAAAAATGCGTCGATATTGACGCATTTTTATTATTATAAATCTTTTTTTAAACTTTTCCTAAAGTATAAAGTTGTTCTAATGTTGGGCTAACACTTCCTCCAGCTGGTTCTAGTGTAATTCCAAAAGCTTCAGCATCTTCAGCTTTATCCACTTTGAAAACTTTGGTGTTGTTTGCTGTGAAATTTTCTAATAAACCAATACTCTTAGGTGTTAAAGGTTCTAATTTTAAACCCCAAACTTGATAAACTTTTCCTTCAGGAGGAATTGGTAAACCTGAAGCATCTATATAAACTTCTTTGGTTTCTTTATTGTAATAAGCTTTTGCATAAGCATTAGGAGCTATTTCTTGTCCTCCTAAGGCTACTTGAATATTATTATTATCTCTTACAATCGCTAAAACTTTTTCAGCTTCTTGTTTTTCAAATTCTAAATCGACAATCGATTCTTGCATTATACTTTTCTCTGTAGCTAATTTATCAATTGTAGCCTTAGATTCATCTAATTTAAAATACTGTAAACCAAATCCTATAACAAATACGGCTGCGGCTGCCCAACCTGCATAGTTTGTCCATGAAGGTTTTCTATTTATAGAAATAGCATCATTTTTTGCAAGTAATTTTTTTCTAATTTTTTCATAATTAGTAACTGATAAATGTGGTGCTACACTTTGCGAAAGGTTAATTACAGCTTGTTCTATGGCTAAAATTTCTTCCTGAACTTCGGGATGGTTTTTTGCCATACTTACAACTTCCTTATTTTCTTCTTCGGAAAGTTTTCCAAATACATATAATTCTAATGTACCTGATTCAATTAGTTCTTTACTATTCATTAATCATTAATCTTAATTCATTCATGCAATTTCTATTTTGCGTTTTAATAGTACCTAATGGTATTTCAAGCTCGTCTGATGCCTCTTGTTGTGTATAACCTTGAAAAAATAATAATTCAATGATTTGGATACACTTTGGTTTTAATTTTTTTATAAATCTACTAATACCAATTGCATCTATTTTGTTGACTGTCTTTGAATTGTCTTCAAGCATATATACGAAGTTATCTGTTGATTGGTTTTTTTGACTATTGTTGTATCCTTTAGAACGTAATTTATCAATTGTGGTGTTACGAGCAATGTTCAGCATCCATGTATATAGTCTTCCTTTTGATTCATTGTAAGAATCAATATTGTTCCAAATCTTAACAAAAACTTCTTGAAGAACATCTTCAGCTTCTTCTTTGTTTTTAATGAGATTGAAAATTACCGCATAGAGACTTTTTGAATAGTTGTCATATAATAAGGTAAACGAATTATTATCCTTATTAAGTAATTGTTTAACTAAAATTTCTTGTTCCATAGTTTGTAAAGTTAATGCTAACATATTTAAAAAAAAAATCATTTTTTTAAAACCAAAGTTTTGTTTTTATCGTAACTGTAGTTATAAATCATTTAAAAATTAACAAAATGAAAAAATCAAAATTATTTTTAGGGCTTTCTTTACTTGGCTTAGCTTGTACTATTTTAGTAGCAGCTGACCATATAGATGCTCCAGCAGTTCAAGGAGGAACAGCCGACATTACAGATTTCTATTCTTTTCAAGGAGCAAATACTAGTAATTTAGTTTTTGTCGCTAATGTAAAAGGATTATTGAGTCCAACGGCTAGTGTTTCTGCATCTTTTGATGAAGATGTATTAGTAGAATTCAATATAGATAACAATGGGGATAATGTTGAAGATTTAGTTATTCAAGCTATTCCACGAGATGGTATAATGTATTTCTTTGGTCCAGTTGCACCAGGAACTGCGGGAACATCTAGTACAATTAAAACAAGTAACTCACTTGGAAGTGTTTCTATTACACCTTATGGGTCGCAAGCAATAACTTCAGTTCAATCAGGTGTTAATCTATTTGCAGGTTTAAGAGATGATCCATTTTTCTTTGATTTCGGACAGTATTCTGAAATTATTGCAGGAAATGCTTCAAGTTTTAATAATCCTGGTACAGACACATTTGCTGGGTCAAATGTAATGTCTATTGTTGTGGAATTACCAAAATCTATGTTAGGTGGTTCAGGAACTTTAAACACGTGGGTTGAAACTAAAAGAAAATAAACAAACAAATTAAAATATAGATATTATGAAATCAATTCAATATAAAAAAATATTCACTTGTATTATTATTGCTTCCTTTATTATAGGATGTAGTGATGATGATACAACTTCTTATGAACAACCATTAGATTTTAGTGGAACCTATACACAACAAGATCAAATGGGTAGACCTGCAATCAATACAGTATTTGTCGGCTCTTCAAGTAAAGATGCTTTTAATACAACAACTCCCTCTACTATGGACGCAAGCTTTCAATCTGCTTTTGAAACTAGATTATTAGCTTTAAATCCAGGATATACAACAAATTTATTAGGACTTGATGCATCAGCTTTTACTGGAGTTTTAGCAACTGATGTTTTAAATGTTTCTACAACAGCTCCTACTACTTTTTATGATGGAACTAACGTGTTAACAGGTAGAGCTTTAGCAGATGATGTTATTGATGTAGAATTAATATTAATTTTTGGTGGTCCAAGTAATTCTGATAATCCCGGTTTAACTTCCGATCATGTTGATGCAAATGATAAAACTTTCTTGTCCTCATTTCCATATTTGGCTTCACCTTGGTAGTAAATAGCTGTTATAACTTTATTTACTAGTGACAAAGAGCATCTTTGGGTGCTCTTTGTTTAAAAACTAAACAAACTAAAACCTAAAACCATGAGAAAACAAATTATTAAATCTACATTATTGTTGTTTGCTATTTTCATTTTTAGTTGTAATTCTAATCAACAATTGCATATAACTAAGAAAAATGATTATCAAAAGTATTTAGCTTATAATAAAAATGATAAACTAGAGAATATAAAGAAAGATATTGTTTACTGGCAAAAGAAGTATGACGATGCACCTAATCAATATACTTACTTAATTGCTTTATCAGGATTATATTCTCAACTTTTTGAAATTAACGGTAATATTCGTGATTTGTATCATTCAGAAAAACTTCTTTTAGATTGTAATAATCGAATAAAAGGTGAAAAGGCAGTTATTCATCGTTCCATTGCTAAAAATTATATTTCACAACATCGTTTTAAAGAAGCTTTGTCTCATTTAGAAAAGGCTTATGAACTTGGTGAGAACAAAAAAGGAACTGAAAAAATGTTATTTGATGTTTATATGGAGTTAGGAAATTATGACTTAGCAAAAGAAAAATTAAATCAAATTCAAAATTTTAATGATTTTGATTATTTAATAAGGTTAGCAAAATGGAATGATCATAATGGGAATTTAGACAAAGCGATTGAAGTTATGGAGAAAGTTATGAAAATGGCAGAAACTTCTAAAAAGGAGGATTTGAAATTATGGATTTATTCAAATATCGCTGATTTTTATGGTCATGCTGGAAGAATTCAAGATTCCTATAATTATTATTTAAAGACATTAGAAATTGATAATAATAATATGTATGCCTTAAAAGGAATAGCTTGGATTGCTTTTTCTCATGAAAAGAATACAAAATTGGCTATTGAAATTATAGATTATATTGAAACAAAACATCTTGTTCCAGATTTATATCTTTTAAAAGCAGATATTTATGATTATGTTGGTGATGCAAGAGCAAAACAACTTGCTTTAAATGATTATTTTAGTACGCTATCAAAGAACGATTATGGAGACATGTATAACAAGTACAATGCATTGTTATTTGCTGAAACACCAGGAGAAACTGATAAAGCTTTGATGATAGCTGAAAAAGAAATATTTAATAGACCTACACCAGAATCATATGATTTATTAGCATGGGTTTATTATAACATTGGTGATTATAAAAACGCTTATAATGTTATTTCAAAACATACTTTAAATAAATCTCATGAGCCTTTAATTATGTATCATAACGAATTGATTTTAAAAGCTAATAACAAGCTTAATGAGAAAAATTCTCATAAAAAAGAGTTGCTAGAAAGTATTTATGAGCTTGGGCCTAATTTAGAAAAAGAGATAATGACTATTTAAAACTCGTTTTTAAGGAAAGAAAAACCATACAAACTAAGTATTTTTACACACTTTATTAATTTTAGTAAAACAATGAAATTATATTATTCCATAGCAACCCTTTATATATTTGTAATAAGCTCTTTTTCGCAAGGCTTTAATGGAAAAGTTACAGATGTATTTGGAAAACCAATTAACGATGTTTATGTATATAATGTAAATTCAGATTTGCATACTCATACAAATGAATTTGGTAATTTTAATTTATCAAAGGTTACTGTAGGTGAAACTTTAAAATTAACTAAATTAGGATATAAAAGTGCTACAATTGAGATAACTTCTTTAGATTCAAAAGTCACTATTATATTAGAAGATGCTATTTTTCGTTTATCTGAAGTAGTATTAAGTCCTTCTATAAATATTAATTCAAATCTTACAAAAATTGATTTATCTACTAATCCTGTTAACTCTTCACAAGAAATATTACGAAAAGTTCCAGGTTTATTTATAGGACAACATGCTGGTGGTGGAAAAGCAGAACAATTATTTTTAAGAGGTTATGATATTGATCATGGAACAGATGTAGCTATTTCATCTGATGGAATTCCTGTGAATATGCCTTCGCATGCACACGGTCAAGGCTATGCCGATTTGCATTTTATTATTCCTGAAACAATTGATAAAATAGATTTTGGTAAAGGACCTTATACTGCTTCAAAGGGAAACTTTGCAACAGCAGCCTATGTGGATTTTTCTTCTAAAGATAGATTAGAGCAAAGTAAAGTTAGTGTAGAAGTTGGGCAGTTTAATACTATTCGTACAGTAGGATTATTTGATTTATTGGGGAATAATTCAAAATCAAATGCTTATATAGCAACCGAATATATTGTTACAGATGGTCCTTTTGAATCACCACAGAATTTCAATAGATTTAATTTATTTGGAAAATATACAACGGTTTTAGAAAATCAAACCAAATTGAGTTTTATAGGCTCGCATTTTACAAGTAAATGGGATGCTTCTGGTCAAATTCCAATGCGTTTAGTTAATGATGGAACAATTTCACGTTTTGGAGCAGTTGATGACACAGAAGGAGGTTATACTTCGCGAACAAACTTGTCAGCAGCAATTGATAAAATAATTGATGAAGATAGTTTCATTAAAACAAATATATATTTTTCAAAATATGATTTTACTCTGTTTTCTAATTTTACATTTTTTTTAGAAGATCCAATTAATGGGGATCAAATTAAACAAAAAGAAGACAGAATGTTGTATGGTTTTAATTCGGAATACAATACTAGAAAAGACTATGAAACTTTTAATTTGAAATTACAATCTGGTGTAGGAATAAAGGTAAATTCAAATAAAAATATTGAACTTTCTCATACATTAAACCGAAACGAAGTTTTAAATTATATTCAGCTTGGAGATATTGAAGAATCAAATTTCTTCGGCTATATAAACACCGATTTTCAATTCAATAAATTTACTATAAATCCAGCTATTAGATTTGAATATTTTAAATTTAATTACCAAGATAAATTAAATCCTAATTATAAAACACTTTCAAATGATAAATCTAAAGTGTTACCAAAATTGAATTTTAGTTATGCTCAAAGCGAAAAAACAACTTATTTTTTTAAGACAGGAATAGGTTTTCACTCAAATGATACACGTGTAGTTTTACAACAAAATAAAGAAATTTTGCCAAATGTTTATGGTGCCGATTTAGGTGTGATTTTAAAACCTAATCCTAGTTTGATTATTAATACAGCTATTTGGAGTTTGTTTTCTGATCAAGAATTTGTTTATGTTGGAGATGCAGGAATTGTTGAGCCATCAGGTGAATCAAAGAGATTAGGTGCAGATTTAGGAATTCGTTATCAATTAAATGACTTTGTGTTTTTTGATTTTGATGCAAATTATGCTTTTGCAAGAAGCGTAGGTGAACCACAGGGTGAAGATTATATTCCATTGGCACCAAAATTAACTTCAGTAGGAGGAATTAGTATACGTAATTATAAACGTTTTTCTGGAGGAATACAATATCGCTATTTAAGCGATAGACCTGCAAATGAAGATAATTCAGTAATTGCAGAAGGTTATGTTGTTACAGATATGAATTTAAATTATCAATTGTCAAAAAGTATAAATATCGGACTAATTATACAAAACCTATTTGATACAAAATGGAATGAAACACAGTTTTTAACTGAATCACGTTTGCAAAATGAACCTCAAAGTGTAGAAGAAATACATTTTACACCAGGAACACCATTTTTTGCTAAAATAAAAGCTACCTATAGTTTTTAATTTTCATTTGGTTTGCTAAATTTGAACCCCATGAAAGATTTAGCATTATTAGAGTACTTAGAAGGATTTATTTCAGAAAATAGAAAACAACGTTTTATCGAAGTTTTAGCAAATAGAACAAAGCATTTTACTATTGCTGTTGAAGATGTGTATCAAATGCATAATACAAGTGCGGTTATGCGTAGTTGTGAAGTTTTTGGTATACAAGAATTAAATATAATTGAACAAAAATACAGTAAAACTATAGACAAGCAAATTGCATTAGGTGCTGAAAAATGGGTAGATATTAACGAGTTTAGTAGTAATAAGTTATGTATTGATGCTTTACGAAAAAGAGGCTACCAAATCATAGCTACCACACCTCATGATGAATCTTGTTTTTTACATGAATTTGATATTACAAAACCTTCTGCTTTATTTTTTGGCACAGAAAAAGAAGGATTGTCAGAGGATGTAATGAATAATGCTGATGGATTTTTAAAGATTCCAATGGTTGGTTTTACAGAAAGTTTGAATATTTCTGTTTCAGCCGCTATTATTATTCAAGATTTGACCAATCGACTTAGAAATTCATCTATTAATTGGCAATTGACTGAAAATGAGATTATTGATAAAAGATTAGATTGGACAAGAAAAACAATTAAAGATATAGATTTTATTGAAAGTCGTTTTAATGAAAAATAGTAGCTTAATTTAATTTTAAGATTGAAGGCTTCTTTGTAGAAGAGTTATTGATAAGTCTTTTTTAATAAAAATTAGTTGTTTTTTTTCAAAATTTTATATTCTTCATAACAAGAACTAATGGCTTCAAGTATTTGTAAGTCATTGGCAGATTTAATAAAATATTGAGAATAATTACAGTTTTGAAGTATTAAAGGAATGTCATCTTTATCAATTTCTAAAAGAGCAGCTAGTGTTTCCCTGTCAAATTTTGTTGCTAATAATTCTCTTACTGTATCATCTTTTTTCATTTCTTTTAATTTACGCATTTGTTTTGGTCGTTTCCCAAAAGCGTTATATAAGAAATCTGCAGGATTAAAAATAGCTCCTAATACTTTTGTTACTGCGCTTGGTGATTTACTTCCAGCTTCGTAACCGGCATCTAAACCAGAAATGCTATATCGATAATCACTTTCACTAACTGGTATTAATTTAGTATCAACTTCAACATAACCTGTTAAATTGTATTTTGAAATAATAACTTCTTCTAAAGCATATGCTTTTTCTGTAAGTGATACTTTTGATGTTTTGTTTTTTATCCAGTCATTAGTTACTTTAACTTTGATGGTTTCAAATCCAAGATAAGAAAAAAGGAGTGTATCGTTTGCTTTGGCAATCAATTCAAAAAAACCATTTCCATCAGTTATAGTGCCATTAACTTTTGTTGTGTTAATAACATGTACATTATTCATAGGTAATTTGGTTTGACTATGAACAACAGTTCCTTGTATAGTTGCTGTTAATGTATCTGTTTGACCTATTACAGAATGGGTCAAGAATAGAAATAAAAAGACTGTAAAATATCTCATGTGGTAAATATTGATTCAAAAATACGAATCAAAAAGAGAAATTTTACAGTCTTTGTAATTAATTTATAAGAAAATTAACGAATTACTTTGTTAACTTCTTCTAGAGCGTTTTGCTTTATCAAAAAATCCATTAGATTCACCACCTTCATTTCTTCTACCTCTTCTCTCACCATCACCTGATTTTCTAACTTCAAATTTGCGGTCACTTCCAGGTTTTCTATCATTTCCACCTGAACGTCTATTGTCATCTCTAGAGTTTCTTTCTCCTCTAAATCCTCCTCCAGAGCGTTTTTCACCACGTCCGTTGTGATCTCTTCTTCTAGAGCTTCCACCACCTTCGTTTTTAGAAATTTCTACATTTATTTTTCTTCCTTGTAGGCTAAATGCATTTAAAACTTCCATTACTTTAGGAGCTAAAGAAGCATCTGTGTTAAAGAAAGAGAATCCTTCTTTTACATCTACTTTGAAAACATCATCACGACCAAGGTCTAAAGTTTCTTTAAGGAAATCTTTTAATGTCATCCAATCAAAATTGTCTCTTGAGCCAATGTTTATAAAGAAACGAACAGCACCATCTGTTGGTATAACTCCAGATTCTCTTCTTGTTCCTCCTTCAGAAGATAAATCGCTAGATTTTTTATAATAATTAATAAAACGATTAAATTCAACAGAAACCATTTTCTTAATTAATTCTTCTTTTGGAATATCTTTTAAAACTTCTTCGATAGCTGGTAAATAAGCGTCAATTTCATGATCTACTTTAACATCTTTAATTCTATTTGCTAAGTGAAATAACTGAATTTGGCAAATTTCTATACCAGAAGGAATAGGTTTTTCTTCAAATTTCATTTTGATGATTCGCTCAATTTGAGAAATTTTACGTAACTCACTTTTTGTAATAATAACTAAAGAAGTACCTGATTTTCCAGCACGACCAGTTCTACCAGAACGGTGTGTGTAAGTTTCAACTTCATCTGGTAATTGGTAATTGATAACGTGTGTAATGTCTTCAACATCAATTCCACGAGCAGCTACATCTGTAGCAACAAGCATTTGAATTTGTCTTCCACGGAATGATTTCATTACTCCATCACGTTGTGCTTGAGATAAATCTCCATGTAGAGCAGCAGCACTATAACCATCTTCGATTAATTTTTCAGCTACAGCTTGTGTATCTCTTTTTGTTCTACAAAAGATTACAGAAAAGATATTTGGATTTGCATCAGCTAAACGTTTTAAAGCTGCATAACGATCACGAGCACTTACTAAATAAAATTCGTGAGATACATTTTCGTTTCCAGAATTTTTATGACCAACAGTAATTTCTAAAGGTTTTCTCATGAAATCTTTAGCAATACGAGCCACCTCTTGAGGCATTGTTGCTGAGAATAACCAAGTGCTTTTTTCTTTTGGAGTATCCGATAAAATTGCAGTAATGTCTTCATAGAATCCCATGTTCAACATTTCATCAGCTTCATCTAGTATACAATAACTAATGTTTTTAATGTTAACCATATTACGGTTAATCATGTCTTGCATTCTTCCAGGAGTAGCCACAATAATTTGTGCTCCTCTTCTTATTTGGCTAGCCTGTTCGGTAATACTTGCACCACCATAAATAGCAACAGTATTTATTCCTTTAATGTATTTAGAGTATAGTTTAATCTCGTTTGTAATTTGAAGACATAACTCTCTTGTAGGCGATAAAATTAATGCTTGAGTATCTCTGTTTTCAGCATTAATTTTTTGAATAAGTGGAAAACCAAATGCAGCAGTTTTACCCGTTCCAGTTTGGGCCAATGCTACAATGTCAGTGTCTTTTTCCAATAATAGGGGAATCGCTTTTTCCTGTACTTCCGATGGATTTTCAAATCCAAGGTCTTTGATCGCGAGCAGAAGCGATTCGTTTAGACCTAATTGTTCAAATTTATTCATAAAATATTTTAAATTGGGTGCAAAGGTAGCTCTTATTTATTGGATAAACTAATTTGTTTGTGATTGATTTACAAACGATTGCGTTTTTATTCTTTATTTCTTAGATCAAAAATTATCATGCTAAATAAAATTATTAATTTTAAATAAGTTATTATTAGGTATTTTTGCAAGAAAATGTTATATGATTGAAGTATTAGACTTTATTGGAGTTTTTGTATTTGCAATTTCAGGAGTTTTAACAGCAATAAATAAAAAGTTAGATTTGTTTGGAGTGTTTATTATTGCCTTTGTGACTGCTTTAGGTGGAGGAACTTTAAGAGATGCATTGATTGGTAGAACTCCAGTAGGGTGGATGCAAGATTTAAATTATGTGTACCTCATTATTGTTGGATATATTATAGCATTGATTTTTAGAAACTATTTAAATAAACTTAGAATTTCATTGTTTTTGTTTGATACTATTGGATTAGGAGTTTTTACTTTAATTGGAATTGAAAAAGGTTTAGAATATGGTTTGCATCCCACAATTTGTATTGCTTTAGGAACAATTACGGCTAGTTTTGGTGGGCTTATTCGAGATATATTATGTAATGAAATTCCTCTTTTACTTCGTAAAGGAACAATTTATGCCACTATTTGTATTATGGGCGGGATTTTGTTTTTTATTGCTCAGTTTTTAGGACTAAATGATTCAATAAACGAGTTGATAACTTCATTATTTATTATTATTTTCCGATTAGCTGCTGTGCGTTTTAATTGGAGTTTGCCAGTTTTTTCAATTAAGGCGTAGATGATTTATTTAAGAAATCTACTAATTTGCGTGTAGCAATTCCTCTATGACTTAAAATCGCTTTTTCTTCCATTACCATTTCTGCAAATGTGACATTGTGGTTTTTTGGAACGAAAATTGGATCATAACCAAAGCCTTTATCACCTCTTTTAGTGTCAATTATTGTACCTTCAATTATACCAGTAAATAGGTTTTGATTTCCTTCAATGTTTAAAGCAATTACTGTTTTAAACTGAGCATTTCTATTGTTTTGGTTTTCAAGCTCAGAAAGTAATTTATTCATATTGTCGTTAGCGTCTTTATGTTCTCCTGCATAACGAGCTGAATATACTCCTGGATCTCCATTTAGTGCTTCAACTTCTAAGCCAGTATCATCTGCAAAACAATTATATCCAAACTTTTCTGTTACATAATTTGCTTTCAAAATAGCATTTCCTTCAATTGTAGAAGCAGTTTCTGGAATATCTTCATAGCAACCTATCTCTTCTAAGCTTAAAATTGAAATATTTGAAGGAAGCATTTGCTGAATTTCAGCTATTTTATTCTTATTGTTTGAGGCAAATACAAGTTTCATTTTATGTTTTTTTATGTTTCCAACGTTTATGTGTCCATAAATAATATTCAGGAGCTTCATAAATTTGTTCTTCTATTTTTTTAATAAATGATTCAGATATTTCATAATTAGGTACAGATCTTGCATCTTCTGTCATTATTTCTATAGTGCCTTCATAATATCCTCGCTTTACTTTTTTAGTTTTTAAAAAAACAACATTCATATCTAAGCGTTTAGCTAAAAGTTCAGCTCCTACGTGAATAGGTGTTTCAATCCCCATGAAAGTGTACCAATGTGATTTTAAAGACGACTTTGGAGATTGATCACTTGCAAATCCCCAAATCCCTAAAATTCCGTTTTTATGATTGTATTCTGCTGTTGAAATGGTTTCTTTAGTAGTAATTAAAATTGCTTTGAATTTTGAACGTATGTCATGAACTAATTTGTCAAAATATTTATTAGCTATTTTTTTATAAATTCCATATCCATTAAAAGTAATATAATAATTCATTGAAATAACCCATTCATAACTAGCATAATGTCCGCAAAGTAAAGCGATACTTTTTCCTTTTTTTTCTAATTCTGATATTACGTCTAGATTTGTGAATTTATAATGTTTTTCTATTTCTTCTCGTGATATAGTCATAGTTTTTATCATTTCTAAAAACATATCACACATGTGCGAATAAAATTTCTTTTCAATTTGTTTTCTCTCTTCAAATGATAAATGTGGTAATGCCATTGCTATGTTTTCTCTTACTGTTTTTTTTCTGTAACCAATAATTCTATATACTATAAAACAAACGAAATCTGAAAAAATATAAAGTAAACGAAATGGTAAAATTGAGATGAGAAACAGAATTGGATATAATAAAAGGTAAACGATTAATTGCATATTATTTTTTTTACAAATATACTTTTTTAAAATAATAAGGAAATACCCAAAGTATTATTAAATTTACAGAAAAAACAAAATTAATGGATATAATTTTAATAGCTGTAATAGGAATAACAGCATTGGTTAGCTACAAAGGGTTTAATGATAATGATTTTTTTAGAAAATATGAATTTCATATAGGTAGAGTTCGTTCTGGTGAACAAATTAGGATGATAACTTCTGGTTTTCTTCACCTAGATTTTATGCATTTATTATTTAATATGATAACGCTCTTTTTTTTTGCTCCTTATGTGATTGGTATAATAGGCAATATTTATTTTTTATATGTATATTTTGGTAGCATGATTACGGGTAGTTTACTAACTCTATATTTACATAAAGATGATTATTCATACAGAGCAATTGGAGCTTCTGGAGCTGTAATGGGAGTTATTTATGCTTCTATTTTATTAGATGTAAATCATAGGATGTATTTTTATGGATTTATTCCTGGGTATGTTTTTGGAATAGGTTATTTGTTATACTCTATTTATGGAATAAAAGCTAAAAGAGATAATATTGGTCACACAGCTCATTTTGGTGGAGCGATAGGTGGTTATTTAATAACTTTAATAAGAGAACCTTCTTTGTTTACAACAAATTTAGAAATGATTGGGTTATTAATGATTCCTATTCTTGTTTTGTTTTATATGCATAAAACAAATAAACTTTAATTTGGCACATATTTTTGAATAAAACTATAAAAAAAATAAAAATCATGAAAAGAACAATTTTAACATTCGTATTAATACTTACAACAATTATGAATCAAGCACAAGAAAAAAGTAATCCAATTCCGCAAATTACTGTTTCGGGAGAAGGTAAAATAAAAGTGACACCAGATGAAGCTATAATTACTGTTGGAGTAGAATATTCAGGACAAGATGCAACTGAAGTAAAAAAGAAAAATGATGAAACAGTTGATTTAGTAATCAAAACAATTAAGAATAAGGGAATTCCAACTTCAGATTTTCAGTCTCAACGAGTTTCTTTATATAAAAATTATGATTACCAAACTAAAAAGAATAGTTATGTTGCTAGTCAAACCATTAAAATTCATTTAAAAGATTTGTCAAAATATGATGCAATTATGATGGATTTGGTAAATAGTGGGATAAATCAAATTCAAGGAGTTGAGTTTAGAACTTCTAAATTAATGCAATATGAAACAGAAGCCAGAAAGAATGCTGTTTTAGATGCTAAAATGAAAGCAGAAGATTATGTGGTTGTTTTAGGGCAAAAAATAGGAAAAGCTATTTTTATTTCAGATACTACACAACCAAATTTTCCACAGCCAATGTATAGAAATGTTACAATGAAGAGTATGGAAATGGGAGGAGCAAATGAAACTTTAGCTATTGGAGAAATTGAAGTTATAGCAAATGTTACTATTAGTTTTGTGTTAGAATAAAAACCAAAAAGAGTTTGAATAAAAAAAGCATCAAGGAATTGATGCTTTTTTGTTTTAGTTTGTGGGGAGAGCAGGATTCGAACCTGCGAAGTTTTCACAGCAGATTTACAGTCTGCCCTCGTTGGCCGCTTGAGTATCTCCCCAGCCTGTCGCTATTTTGACTTAGCGATGGCAAATATACTATTGTTTTTTATATTCCCAAATAAAAAGTTTGCTATTTTTTTAATTTATTTATAACTATTTGTAAATGAAAAGCATAAAAAAATCCCCAATAGGAGATTTGTTTTAAAAGATATCTTAATTGATAGATTTTATTTTTTTTCCATTCCTTTTTCAGAAGTTTTACCTTCATTTGGAACAGTATTCACATCAATTGTTTTGTTCTCTGATATTGGCATCTCAAGTTTTAATAATTCATACACTTTAGCTTTTAAAGCATCGCCTCTTAAATCTTTTGCTACAATATTCCCTTTTTCATCTAAGATAAAAGTAGCAGGAATAGATTTTACATTATATTGTTCTGCAATAGGATCTTGCCAAAATTTTAAGTTGGAAACATGATTCCATACTAAACCATCATCTGCAATTGCTTTTTTCCAGTTTTCAGCTTCTTTATCTAAAGAAACACCTATTATATTTAAACCTTTTTCATGTAATTCATTATACATTGCTACAACATTTGGGTTTTCAATGCGACATGGTTTACACCAAGAAGCCCAAAAATCGATAATTGTTACTTTACCTAATGATTCCTTTAAAGAAATTGTTTTCCCTTCTGGAGATGGAGCACTAAACTCTGGAGCTGGTTTACCTATTGTAATTGCTGTTGCCGCATCTAATGTCTTTTTAATGTTTTTTGCGGGTTTAGTATCTAATAAAGATTTGTCTAACTTTTCGTAATGACCTTTAACTTCTTCTGGAGTAAGAGTGTTACTCATTAATAAATTTTGAAGTATTAATGTAGAAAGATAAGCTTTAGGATTAGATTTGATAAATTCTAAAGAGGTTTCTTTCATACTCTTTTGCGTTTCTTCTTGAACAGTTTTATATTCATTCATGATTTGATTCATGACAACTGTATCTTGTGACTGCTGAGCAGTTTGTAATTTTGAGATATTCTTTTTTTGAAAATCAATAATTTTTTTATTTACAAGATTTGATTTTTCATTAAATTCTTGAAGTTTTTGATTGTTGTAAGTTCCTCCAATTTTAGATTTTTGCAAACTATCTTTATCAAATTCAATTTCAATTTTCCCTTCTTCAAATATGAAAGGTACTCCTTGCATTCCATCTTCTGATTTTAGAATAGCAATGTCATAACCTGTTACATCACCTTTAAATTCAAATTTATTATTTTCAACAATAGCAGTGTCTTTTGGAATAGGTCTTCCCATTTCATCTTGTAACTCGATAAACATTTTTTTTCCATTTTCAAGACCTTTAACTGTTCCAGTAATTTGATATTGATTTTCTAATGCTTTTTCACATGATATAAAAGCAAAAGCGGTAGCTAGTAATACTAAAATTTTCTTCATTTATAATTATGTCATTTAAATTGTAGGCAAATGTATTTAATTTATTAACATTTTTAGTGTAATTAAGGATTAAAATTTTCATAAAAAAGTCAGGTTTTAACCTGACTTTAATACATAAAAATAGTCTTTATTTTAATGTTGATGGACAAACATAATTTGTAAGTGGTATAGTAGTGCTTTTAATACCTGCGATACCTTTTTCAACGTTTATCATGTTATGATAACCTCTAGATTTCATTATTGAAGCCCAAATAACGGATCGATATCCACCTGCACAATGAACATAAAAAGGTTCGTTTTTTGGAATTTCAGCTAAGTACTCGTTTATATAGTCTAAAGGAATATTTGTCGCTGTTTCGATATGTTCAGCTGTGAATTCTCCTGGTTTTCTAGCATCAATTATTTTTGCATTTTGATAAACTTTTGCAAATTCTTCTGGTGTTGTTGAATTAATAGAATCGATTTCATAGCCTGCTTTTTTCCAAGCATCAATTCCTCCTTCTAAATAACCTATCGTATTATCAAATCCTACTCTTGAAAGTCTAGTTACAGTTTCTTCTTCTTTTCCTTCTGGAGCAATTAGTAAAATAGGTTGTTTAACATCTCTAATTAATGCACCCACCCAAGGAGCAAATTGACCATGTAATCCTATAAAAATTGAATTTGGAATGTGTTCATTGATGTAATCATATTCATTTCTAACATCTAGAATTACAGCTTCAGTCTGATTTGCAATTGTTTCAAATGCAGCTGGTGTAAGTGGGTTATTTGCTTTTTCTTTTACACTGTCTAAGCTTTCATATCCTTGGATATTCATCAGTACATTTTGAGGGAAATAGGCTGGAGGAGGTAATAAACCATCTAATAATTCGGTTTTAAATTCTTCCAAAGTCATATTAGCTCTTAATGCATAATTTGTTTTCTTTTGATTTCCTAAAGTATCTGTAGTTTCTTTACTCATGTTTTTGCCACAAGCACTTCCTGCTCCGTGATTTGGATATACAATTAAGTCATCACTAAGAGGCATAATTTTATTTCGAAGGGAATGAAATAAATGTTCAGCTAATACTTCTTGTGTTAACTCTTTAACTATTTTTTGAGCTAAATCTGGTCTTCCTACATCACCAATAAAAAGGGTGTCTCCAGTAATGATTCCATGGTTTTTTCCATTTTCATCACTAATTAAATAACAAGTGCTTTCCAAAGTGTGTCCTGGAGTATGTATCGCTTTGATAGTATAATTGCCTACTTTAAATTCTTGATTGTCTTCTGCGATTATGGCTTCAAAATTTGGTTTTGCTGTTGGACCATAAACTATTTTTGCACCCGTTTTTTGAGCTAAATCTAAATGACCAGAAACAAAATCAGCATGAAAGTGTGTTTCAAATATGTATTTTATTTTTGCATTATCTTTAAAAGCTCTTTCTATGTAAGGTTGTACTTCTCTAAGTGGGTCAAATATAGCAGCTTCACCATTATTTTCTATATAATAAGCTGCATGTGCAATACAGCCTGTGTAAATTTGTTCTATTTTCATGTCCAATAAATTTTATAATTGCAAATTTACAAATAAAATTTTTTAAGAAAGTAACAAGCGTTACATTAATTCGATAAATGTAATTATACAAGCTATTGCTAATACAAAATAAGCAAAGCCTTTTTTTAGTTGTGCTTCATTAATATATTTAGCTATATAGGTTCCAATAAAGATTCCTAAAATTGAAATAGCAGAAAATAGGAGTAAGAAAGGCCAATCAATATCTAAATTTTGTAAATCACCTAAAAAACCAATTAACGAATTCATTGCAATAATAAATAATGAAGTTCCAATAGCTTTTTTCATGGGTAATTTAGCAATTAACAATAAGGATGGAATAATTAAAAAACCACCACCAGCTCCAACTAAACCAATAAGAATACCTATGCTAATATTTTGAAAAATTATTTTAATTAGAGAATGTTTTTCTGTAATCTCTTTAAGATTAACTTTCGGTTTTTTTAACATGGATAATGCAGCAAAGATCATTATTACTGCAAATAATAACATTAAAAAAGTATTTTTGGTTAATGTAAAATAATTTGTTTGAAGAATAATATTTGGAATCTCAGGGACAATATATTTTCTAGTAATAAAGACTCCTATAAAAGAAGGTATCGCAAATATAATTCCTCTTTTTATGTCTACTAATTTTTTTTTATAGTTTAATGAAGCTCCAAAAGCCGATGATGTTCCTACTACAAAAAGAGAATAAGCTGCACTTATTACGGGATTGTAACTTAAGACATAAACTAATAAAGGAACCGTTAATATAGAACCACCTCCACCAGTTAAACCTAAAATTATACCTATAAAAAATGCGCCTAGATACCCGAGTAGTTCCATTAAAGTGCTAGTATTTCTATTTTATTTCTATGTAATTTTATTTTACCTTGTATTTCTAAGCTTTTTAACAATCTCGATATTACTACTCTAGAAGTATGCATATCATAAGCTATTTGTTGATGGGTATTATTAATTTCAGTATTTCCTATTACTTTTGCTTTATCGGTAAGGTACTTGTATAAACGCTCGTCAAGATTCATGAAAGCGAGTGTATCAATAGCTTCTAACATTTCATTCATTCGTACGTTATAACTTTCGAAAACAAAATTTCTCCAGGTTTTATATTTAGTGAGCCATTCTTCCATTTTTTCAACAGGAATCATTAGCATAGCACCATCATTTTCTGCTATAGCTCTTATTTTACTTTTTGATTTTCCCATGCAACAAGTTAATGTCATAGCACAAGTATCTCCACGTTCTAAAAAATAAAGTAATAATTCATCTCCATTTTCATCTTCTCTTAGAATTTTTATCGCACCATGCAATAAAAGGGGCATCGATTTGATATAATCACCTATCTCAATTAAATTGTCATCTGCTTTAAATTCTTTATATATAGCAACTTTTTCAATTTCATGAAGTAATGCTTCTTCAAAAATATAACCGTAAGCTTGTTCTAATATTTCTTTCATTACATATTTTTTGTAAAGATACATTTTATATCAAATTTAAGTGTGTTACTTTTGTTACATAAAAAAAACCTAATTCTTTTGAATAAAGAAATTAGGTCTAAAATTTTAGAAGAGTATTTTTTTATAATGATTACAAGTTTAGTGGTTTTACATCACCATTTGCAGTAACAATATAATAACGATTATTTCTTATAATTGTATTTTTTGGCAATTGATCTTCTTTCAATTTGATACGAATGGTTAAATCATAGAAGATTTGAATAGTTGGCTCAGTAATATCAGCATTTACTACAAAAGTGTGTGTTTTTGATAAAGCAGCATCATAAAATTGCGTATTGTTTTTTCTAATATTATTTACACTACTTGAAGGTTCAAAGTTAATGCTAGCCTGACTAAATGCTGAATAACTTCTATAGCTTTCCATGGGATAAATGGTATTGTAACCTTCTGTTAAGGATTTTTCTTTTTTAAATAAATCAGTATTCATTATTGCTGAATAATTGGTTAACATTTGTTTGTATTCTTCAGCTGCTTTTACTTGTAAAACATCTCTAATATGATCTAAATTACTCGTTACATAATCTACTTTTGCTAAGTCATATATTTCTTGTTTGGCACAAAAATTCATAATTGCATTTAAATCGTTTGTTTTTTTGAACTTTATAATTAGATTTTTTTTCAGTTCAAATCCCGACGGTTTTTCGTTATATGTTTTTGGGTTAAAAATCTTTTTTTGAATCTCATAATCATACATAGGTACAAAAGAAATCATATCTATAATTATTTCGATTTCTGGATTAAATGCTGTAATAGCTTTGGTAACTGTTTCTAATCTTGCATCCATCAGATTTGTAGTTTCTTCTGCTGTTTTGCCAATTTGAAGCACACTGAAAACCGCTCGTTGTGAGGTGGCTTTCTCATTATATATACCTTTAATAACAATATACATTTCATTTTCATTTCCTGTTGTGGTTTGAATCGTATTTACTTGGTTATTTTGGTACTGATTGTGGTAATTATAATTACCACTTGTCGTTTTTTGAGCAGATTCGGAATTTGCATTTCCCGAATGCTGAGAAAAAAGAATTGAGCTAGTTGCTAAAGTAATTGCTAATAGTGTGTTACTTGTTTTCATTTTTATGTTTTTTAATGATTATGAAGCAAACGTATGATGACATTCAAAATAAATTTTAGCAAAAGCACTGTATAGTAGTTGTAATGATTTTTCAGTACTTTTACAGTCGTTTTACAGTAATGAATAGAAGTGTAAGACTAATTTTGCCAAGTATAATTATGACGGATATTGCTGTTTTTTATGAATTAAAAAAAAGTGTTTTAGAACACTACAAAAAACGCTATCTGTATTTTGATGGAAATTGGAAAAATTTCAGCACACAAGATATTTTAAATCTTATTGATGATGTACAGGAGAAAACAAAAAATAGTGTAAGTGAAAAATGGATTTATACACATTTGAAACCCCAAATTAATGAAAAATTACCTAGAAAAGACATGTTGGATATTTTTTCACAATATGTTGGTAAAGCTGGTTGGGATGAATTCAAGCATACTTTTATATCTCAAGGACTACAGGTAGAAAAAGAAACAAAGAATAGTAGTACAACTTCAAGAAAAGCAATTTATCTTGTTTTAGGATTCCTTATTTTCTCAGTATTACTATTTGTTTTTTGGAAATGGAAAACCAGTTCAGAAAATTTAAAAACAATCTATTTAGAAGAAAAGTATAGTCGTGATACAATAGCTGCAAAATCAACTAAAGTATATGTTGTAGACGATGAAATAGAAAAACAAATTCTTTTAAAAGATTCTAAAGTTGAAGTAAAGGAAAATGCGAAAGTCATTGCAAAAAGTCCTTTTTACAAAGAAAAGACTTTAGATTTAAGGCAAAATCCAGAAACCAATAACATGATATTAGAACCTAATGATTATGTAAATATATTGCAAGGTTTTATAAAAAGTGATATCAAGGATTGGAAAACTAGAAAAGTACAATTACAAAAAATATTACATGACAATGTAGAAGTTATTGTAATGTTAAAAAATAATTTAGGTGCAGAATATTTTAATAAAGAAGAATTTTCTCAAAAACTCATTATTCCAACAGCATCTTTAAAAAAAATGCAAATTGTAGAAGTTAAAAATGATAACACAAATAAAATTACATTCATCCGATTAATTCAAGAATAATGAAAAATAGTTTTTACATCCTTATATTTTTTCCTTTTTTGATGATGGGGCAGAGTAATTCTACTGATTCCAAAGCGTCTAAAACTGTTGCTATTGAACGTCAATTTTCAAAACCAGTTGTATTGGCTTATCAAAATCAAGCTATAAATACTATTAAAGATTTTTACAATTATATTAATTTATATAAAGAGACAGAACATTCTTCCGCTTTAGAAACTGAAATTGATAAAAGCATTGGAGCTTTATTTTTGAATTCTAAAATTACTTTAAAGAATATATTTAATGAAACAGATGAATCTCTTTCACTAGATGAATTTCTAACGCAATGTAAAGAACAACATGTTTCCATTTTAGTTAGTTATTTTGAAGAAAACAATACAATTTCTGATACTTTTTTTACATTTCAATATAAAATAAACACTACGATAAACAATAAAACTACTACTTATACTATCAATCAAAAAGTATATTTTTTTCCAAGTGAAAAACAATTTGGTACACAAACTAAAAATGTTTGGCAACTTAAATTAGGCGAATTTTAATGCAATACAATAAACATAATTTTCATAAACACACTTTTTGCGAATTTCAAGAAGTACAACTAAGCGGAATTGAAAAATTAAAAATTAGTTACAAAAGCAAATCAGGAAGTATTTATTATTTTACAGAAAAAGGAGTATACCGAGTATCAAACCATTGGGGAAGAGCAGCAAATTGTAGATGGCGATTACTTTCTAATTCAACTTCAAAAATTAATAATTCAACTGCTAGAATTGGGTATGCAAATTGGTCAGATTTTTATCCTAACAATGACAAAGATAAATTATTTTATATTGAAGTAAATTGGAATACCAATGAAGTGATTTTTCAACATAAAAACAATCTAAATTACAAAGTTAATTTCTTGATTAGAGATGCATTGGCTACAGCCAAAAGAATTCAAATTATAAAAGAAGTACTCACAGAAGAAAATTGGTCAAAACATCTTACTTTTGATAACTTAAATGAATTGAGAGTAGCAATTATTCAAAAATTAATTGAAACCGACGAAACTTTCATAAAAATTAAACAAAGCTATTTGTAATGGGAAGGAGAAATGAAACCAATAGAAAAGCACATAAAAAGAAAGCAGATGATAAAAAGAATCGTGAAAACGAAGCAAAGCAAATGCTGAAAGAAAAAAGAAAAGCCATATTAAGACAAATTAATCAAAACCAAAATGAACAAGGAACAACTAACCCAACTACATAACGAAATACAAACAATAATTGATGCTATGGCTGTGAAAGAATTTAAAACAGCTAATGATAAATTGGTAAACATAAGTGATACAATAGATGATTTAATTGATATAACAAATGATGATGTTATGTTAGTGGAATTAGGAAAATACCAAGTAATGCTAAATCATTTGCATATAAAATTAAATGCTGCTGAATAAAATTGGAATACCAACTTCAATGTCAATTTTGACTTCAATTTCAATTTTAAAAATCAATTGCTTAAAAATAACAAAAGCTTCTTTAACTAAAAATTAATATTCGTTATTTCTATTGGTTTACAAGATTGCTTATCTTTATACTAATGAAAAAGAATGATTACACTAGTGGGTTTCAGTTTACCAAATTTGAAGCACCCTTCCAAACTCCATTTGAAAAATTATTCCCTATTTTCAAGGAATTAATTACCCATACTTCAGGTGATTTTGACGAAGCTATCGATTGGTTACGGCAGTTAGATGTGGAATATCAGTTAACCACTCCTGAATATACGATTGATGATTTTATAGAAGATTTAAAGAAAAAAGGATATATCAAAGACGAAGTAAAACCAGATGGTTCTGGAGGAATGTCAATTACTGCCAAAACAGAAAGAGCCATTCGACAACATGCTTTGGAACAAATTTTTGGTAATCTTAATAAAGCAGGTTCTGGGAATCATAAAACCAAGCAATCTGGAAAAGGAGATGAACAAACAGGAGATTTAAGAGAATTTCAGTTTGGTGATTCCGTGGAACAAATATCGTTAACCGAAAGTCTTAAAAATGCTCAAATTAACAATGGAGTAGGAGAGTTTATGCTTACCGAGAAAGATTTGGTAGTAGAAGACAATCATCATAAATCGCAAATGAGTACGGTATTGATGATTGATATTTCGCACAGTATGATTCTCTATGGTGAAGATAGAATTACTCCAGCTAAAAAAGTAGCTATGGCATTAGCTGAACTTATAACTACTCGTTATCCAAAAGATACTTTAGATATTTTAGTATTTGGAAATGATGCTTGGACTATTAAAATCAAAGATTTACCTTATCTACAAGTTGGCCCTTATCATACAAATACTGTTGCTGGATTGCAATTGGCAATGGATATTTTACGAAGAAAAAGAAACACCAACAAGCAAATTTTCATGATTACCGATGGGAAACCAAGTTGCGTGCGTGAAAAAAATGGAGAATATTACATGAATAGTAACGGTTTAGACCAATATATTGTAGATAAATGTTACAACCAAGCAGCACAAGCTCGAAAATTGCATATTCCAATTACGACTTTTATGATTGCTAAAGATCCTTATTTACAAAAATTTGTTAATTATTTTACGGAAGCCAATCAAGGAAAAGCGTTTTACACAGGCTTAAAAGGACTAGGTGAAATGATTTTTGAGGATTATGAAAGTAATAGGAAGAAGAAAATTAGATAGTGTTCAGTGCTCAGTTATTAGTATTCAGTCAGTTTTCTGTAAGAAAGAAGCCAGGAATATTTTAATTTATATAGATGTATTTAGAAAATATACAATTTGATTTTTATAAAGGTTTTGAAGGAGAAGATGAAATACGATTTTATGCTAATCCAAAAGATGTATTATTTAAGCAAAATGATAAAGGAATTATCCTTTTCAGGTTGTGGGATGCCTATTTTTCACAAATAATTGATGAACTGATTTCTAATATTGAAAATGAAGTTTTACCTAAATTCATTATTGATTATAATACATTAGAAGGTTGGACTTGGAATAATGAAGCAGTTTTAATTTTAGAAGAAGAAATTAATTGGTTTATAGAAAAAATAGAAAGTACAATATTGAATAGAGAAGAGAATATTAAAGATCAATTTTGGAGTTTTGAATGTATTATAAACTTACATTCATATTTAAAATTTGTAAAAGAAAATGATTTAGAATTAAGAATTTCAAAAGAATAATAGTAAAAAATAAAATTTCTATAATTTCTCAAATCTGTGTTCCAAAAAAAAGAAGAATAATACAAGATAAAATTACATATGAAAGAAATAAAAACACTAGGTGAACTTAAAAAATCAGGTTACCAACCTAAAAATATAAAAGACGAATTACGAACTAATTTACGTAACAAAATAAAAGCAGGAGAAACTACTTTTGAAGGTGTTCATGGATTTGAAAACACCGTAATTCCAGAATTAGAAAGAGCCATTCTATCTCGTCATAATATTAATTTATTAGGACTTCGTGGTCAAGCCAAAACTAGACTTGCACGTAAAATGATTGAATTGTTAGACGAGTATATTCCAGTTGTAGAAGGTTCAGAAATTAATGATGATCCATTAGAACCTATTTCTCGTTTTGCTAAAGAACTAATTGCAGAAAAAGGAGATGCTACTCCAATAACTTGGTTACACCGAAGCGAACGTTTCTATGAAAAATTAGCCACTCCTGATGTAACCGTTGCCGATTTAATTGGTGATGTAGATCCTATTAAAGCCGCTAATCTAAAATTAAATTATGCAGATGAACGTGTGATTCACTTTGGAATGATTCCTAGAGCACATCGTTGTATTTTTGTAATCAATGAATTACCTGATTTACAAGCACGCATTCAAGTAGCTTTATTCAATATTTTGCAAGAAGGAGATATTCAAATTAGAGGTTTTAAATTGCGTTTACCTATTGATGTTCAATTTATTTTTACAGCAAATCCAGAAGATTATACAAATAGAGGTAGTATAGTGACTCCTTTAAAAGATAGAATTGGCTCTCAAATATTAACACATTATCCTGAAACTATAGAAATTGCAAAAGCAATTACCGAACAAGAAGTGAAATTGGATAAAGACCAAAATGAAACTGTCTATGTGCCTAGTTTAGCCAAAGATGTATTAGAACAAATTGTTTTCGAAGCCAGAGAAAGCGAATTTGTAGACATTAAAAGTGGTGTTTCTGCTAGATTGAGCATAACAGCTTATGAAAACTTAATTTCAACAGCAGAAAGAAGAGCTTTATTAGCAGGTGAAGACAAAACTACTGTTCGTTTAGCTGATTTTATGGGAATTATTCCTGCGATTACTGGAAAAGTAGAATTGGTTTACGAAGGAGAACAAGAAGGAGCAGCAATTGTGGCTCAATATTTAATAGGTGATGCAATAAAGACATTATTTCCAAATTATTTTCCAAAAATTGAAAAATTAGAACGTGAAAAAGAGAAAAACGCATATACAGAATTATTAGAATGGTTCTTTGCGGAAAGTGGTTTCGAATTACTGGATAATTTTACTAATGAAGAATACCAAAAGACTTTAGATGAAGTAAATCCTTTAGAAGATATTATTCAAAAATACCAACCTGAATTTTCAAAAGAGGATAAATATTTCTTAAAAGAATTTTTACTTTGGGGATTAGTTGAACATGAAAAATTATCTAAAAATCGTTTTCAAAAAGGCTATCAGTACAAAGATTTGTATAGTAATTTTATAAGTAAACTGTAAAATCTATTTTTAAATAATTTAGTAAAACCTATAGTGAAGTTTCCAACTTTGGTATAGGTTTTTTTATATTAAAATAAAAACTATCCTAGTTTTAGTCTATTAGATAGATTATAAAAACGAAAATAATACAGTTAATAGATAAGTTTTCAATCCATTTTATTAAATTTGGATAACAACAAAAACAAACATGACTGAAAAAAAAGAATACCGTCAAAGAATTTTTCAACATTTAGACGGATTGGTAACAGCTCCTTCAGCATTTGCCTTATTTAAGAAAAATATTTGTAATTATATTATAGAGAACCAATCTGTTAACTTAAATGAACTTGCAGAACATTTTAATGCAAATGAAGGCTATTTAAATATTGCTTTAAGAACATTAGCCTCTCAAGGATTTTTAGAATATAAAGTAGATAATGAAACTAATTTAGTCACAATTCAAACTAATGAAAAATCAGCTTATGCATTTTCATTGTTTCCTTTGTATGAAGATGTAGTAGTTTTATTGCAAGAAACCCAACTGTTTACTTCCGTTAGAATTGCAACCGATTTTATGCCACAATTGGATAAAATCTTTTCCCAATACAAGCGAAATTTTGATATAGTTTTTTCAACTAATCCAGAAGAAAAAAGAATCCAAAAACAAATAATAACGCATATTGAAGGTTTCTTGGTTAGCCCAATTATAGTTAGCCTTGGTATGACAGGTATGTTTCATAAATACTTTATGGAAACCTCTTTTAGAGCTGAAGAGTTTCACAAAGAACCAGAAGTATTTAAAATAATCTTAAACTTTTTCACCTTCTTAGGTTGGTTCACAGAAAAAAACGGAAATTATCAATTTACAGAAATTGGATTGTTTTTTGCAAAAAGAGCAACAGCTTATGGTGTAACGGTTTCTTATTTGCCAATGTTTAAAAATCTCGATACTCTATTATTTGGTAACCCAAATGCATTAAGAGATATAGCCAAACATGAAGATGAGATTCATGTGAACAGAGAAATGAATGTTTGGGGAAGTGGTGGAGCACATGCTACTTATTTTAAAGTGATAGATGACATTATTATCGAATTATTTAATAAACCCATTAATGATCAGCCTAAAGGAATTCTAGATATGGGTTGTGGAAATGGAGCTTTTTTACAGCATATTTTTGAAGTCATTGAACGACAAACATTGCGTGGAAAAATGCTAGAAGAGCATCCTTTATTTTTAGTTGGTGCCGATTATAATCAAGCAGCTTTGAAGGTAACTAGAGCTAATTTAATTAAAGCTGATATTTGGGCAAAGGTTATTTGGGGAGACATTGGAAGACCAGATTTGTTAGCCAATGATTTACTAGATAATTACAATATCGATTTAAAAGATTTACTTAATGTTAGGACTTTTTTAGACCATAATAGAATTTGGGAAGAACCTAAAGTTACAAAAGAAGAAAGAATTAGTGTTTCTACAGGTGCATTTGCACATAGAGGAGAACGAATTTCTAACAATCGAGTTGAAGACAATTTATTACAACATTTAAAAAAATGGTCACCTTATGTACAAAAATACGGATTGTTAATTATCGAATTACATACAGTTTCACCAAAATTAACCGCTCAAAATATAGGAAATACTGCCGCCACAGCTTATGATGCTACTCATGGATTTTCAGATCAATTTATTGTTGAGATTGATGTTTTGCATAATGTAGCAGCAGAAGCAGGTTTATTTCCTGATCCATTGTATTTTAAGAAATTTCCAAATACAGATTATGGTACTGTAAGTATTAATCTACTAAAAGGATAATTTTAATTATGTTTTTATTCTATGAATATATTTAATAGTATTATTAATGGATATTAATTGTCATTGCAAGTCAGGTAAGGCATTTTCAGCTTGTTGCGAGCCTTTTCTTTTAAAGCAAAAAGTTCCTGCTATTCCAGAAGAATTAATGCGTTCAAGATATACCGCTTATGTGCTTCAAGAGGCAGATTATTTAATTCGAACCACACATTCTTCGCAACGAAAATATTATTCTAAGAAAGAAATTTTGAATTGGTCAAAAGCCAATACTTGGTTGAAGTTAGAAATTATCAATGAAAAAGAAGATATAGTAGAATTTAAAGCTTATTATTTGGACGAAAAATTACAAGCTCAAGTGCATCATGAAAAATCAACTTTTAAATTAGAAAACGATATTTGGTATTATTTAGATGGAAAGTTTTATTAAAATTTTAAAATAATATCATAATACTGATGATGTTTTTTAAATTCTTTTAAGCCATCTTTAAAGTTTAAATATGGGTTATTAAACTGCTCATGACTTATTTTACTAATTTCATACATATAATGAAAATGTCTAGTTAGCTCTTTCCATCCATAAAATAAAGAGTGTTTTGGGTCATAAATATGTGTAGGTTCGCTTAAAGCTCCATTTAGTTCAATTATTTCAAAATTCTCACCTCGTTCAAGCGCTTCATAACTTTCAAACATAATATCCATTCGACCAAAATAAAAACCATCAATTTCTTTACAAATAGTATTAAATCTCTCAATCAATTGAGGCGTTATGTAATGGCTAGCATCAATAAATTTTGACCCTCTACAATGATTACCATAGGGAACCAGATTTAATTGTTCTCCATTCTTTAAAACTTCATTTATTTTTTCATTTAATTCCGTTTTTAAAACAGGTATTTGAAAAGCAAATCGAGGATTTTGCAATAATAATTCTTCTATGGTACTTTTTCCGTCACCAGTAACAATTAAAAATTCTTTTTCAACTATGCCAGTAATTGTTCCTCTTTCTTGATTGGGATAACGAACGTAGAATAAACCTATTTCTCGTGAATAAGGAATGAGATTTTGTATTAAATAATTAAAATTTGCTCTATTATGATAGGCTTTCAACTCTTCTTTGTTTGTTATTTTTTTTACAGCTGTTCCTCTTAAACCTACATCAGGTTTTGCAATTAAGGGAAAAACAATGTTTTCCAAGTCACAATTTTCAAGAATTATATCTACAGTTTCAGATTTTGAAATCAGTATAGTTTTTGGATAGTATTTTTGCGGAATTAAATCATAAATTTCTTTTTTAGATTCCATTAAAAAACCTCCATTTTTAATAGTTGGATTGGAAGCATTAAAATAAAAAAAAGACCTTGTACGCAAAACATAATACAAATATTGAAAATAAATAGGGAGATATACAATTTGATAAGGCCAATATTCCCAATTTGTTATTTTGTGATAGGCTAGTTTTATACTATTCATTTGCTAGTAAATCTATGTATTTTATATTTGACGTTCCATTAGAAGAAACCACTTGCGTGATACTTACTGTTTTCAATATATTATTTCGGTTAATTTGTAAGCCAAAATCAGTATTTTCATTTTCGGTAAATTGATGAAAATGCAATAACTTATCTGCCGAAAGTGTTTCTGTATCCTTAAGAAATTGACTAAACCATTCTGCTCTTTTTTCTCTAATTTCTTTAGAATATAGAGTAGATGAAGACCATATATGTGTAGTATTAGTAGGCATTTCTTTTGTATTTTTTATGACTTCATTCCATTGTAATTGATACAATTTATGATTTTCATAAAGTACAATTGTGAAGGGTTCAATCTCATTCAATTCAATAGTATTCCAAGTTATTAAAACATTTGGAGAAGCAATTAAGTCTAAGACTATTAATCCTCTACTTTTTCTGTAATAAGGTTTGGGAATGTGTTTTTCAGCAGCTCCATTTAGTAATACTAAAGTTGCTGTTTCAGATTGGGCAAACCATGTTCCACCAGCTTTTTGATCTTTTGGAAAAACAATAGTTTGATTGTTGATAATATATTCTTTTGGAGGAATTGCACTTGGCCTGGCTATTTGTTCATCTCTGTTTGAGGTAATACAAAAACCATTAGGTAAAGGCACATAAGTTACTGTGCACATTGTGATTTAAATTCTATGGTAGATTTAGCAATTCCAAAATTTTCAGGAAGAACAATATCTTGATATTTTAAAACTGCCACTTTTATTAATGCTTGATGATGAATACTATGTTCAAGATTATAAAGTAACTCTCTAAAATAATTGGTTTGAACCGAAAAATTTGTTTTTTGTACACCATTTTCTAATTGCAAGTCTTTATTAGGAGCTTCAATTTTAGCTAAAATGCCTTCAATAGCAACTCTAGCTTCTTCAATAGAAGTTTGAATGAGAATATTTCTTTTACGTTTATCATAATTAATAATACCCAATTCATAATTTTCAATTAAAGATTGATATAATTCAATTATATGACGTGTATGTTCACCAATGGTTGCATTACTTAATTCGGGATTGCAAAAAGTATATTTTTTAGCATCTAATTGATCTAAAAGACATACGATTTCTAAAAAATTTTCTCGTATAGCAGTTACAAGCATATATTATTTTATTTAGTAGGAATAAATTTTATAGAAACTGAATTGGTACAATAGCGTTTGCCTGTAGTTTCCTGAGGACCATCGTCAAATACATGTCCTAAGTGACCACCACATTTTGCACACATTACTTCTGTTCTTGTCATCCCAAAACTAGAATCTTTTTCATAAATAACAGAACCTTTAATAGCTTGGTCAAATGAAGGCCAACCACAATGCGATTCAAATTTTGTATCAGAAGTAAATAAAACATTTTCACAAGCAGCACATACATATTTTCCTTTCTCAAAGTGGTCCCAATATTCACCTGTATAAGCACGTTCAGTTCCTTTGTTTCTTAAAACCTCATATTGCTGGTCAGTAAGTTTTGCCTTCCATTCAGCATCGGTTTTTTTAATTTCTGGTTCCATAACTTTTTTTGTTTGAGATTGGCACGATTGTAATGCAACCAAAAGTACTAAAATTAATATCTTTTTCATATTTTTATTTTTTTGTATTTTCATAATCTAATTCTAATAGAAATAGATTTTAGATTAGGCTAAATTTAAGATTTATTTTTTGTAATTGTCTTCCAATTCTTCTCTGCATTTGTTAATAAAGTAGCTTCTTCCTTATTCCATAATTTTAAAGTATTCGTCAAAAATTTATTATAAAAAAGATACAGTTTATTATCGATAATTTTAAATGTTTTAGGATCTATTTCTACTTTTTCTCCAGTTTTCCCAACAGCATAAGCGCACCAACCTCCATATTGTGGTTTGTATAAAGCACTGTTCTTAGTAAAAGCATCTTTATGTTTTTGACTAGAAAAATAATAAGTAACACCATTATCAATAGCAATGAAATTCTTATTTCCTTTAACCGCCATGTTGTCTTTAAAATAAGCGACAACATCATATCCTTCAACAGCAATTTTAGTTTTATCTATATTTAAATGTTCAGTACTATGCTGAGCTAGCAATGGAAAACTAGAAACAAAAAACAACATTAAAGAGATTACCTTTTTCATAATGATTAATATATTAAATTCTTTACAAAGATATTTACAATGCAGTACAGGTAATGTCAGCTAGATAACAAAAGAGAATTTTTAGGTATTTATTTCTAAGTCCTTTAAATAGTCTTCATATTCATAGAAAAAACGCTCAAAAGCATCCATTTTTTCATAAAAAAAGTCAAATATTTCTTGCCATGTATTTTTGTTATTAATACTCACCCCTTCCTTTTCAACCCATATTCGACTCACTTCCTTACCGTTGTCTAAATAGAAATGACGTTCAAAAATTGCATCTTCAATAAAATTATCTATGAGTACAGTTTTTAACGATTCTACTTTTTCAAAATAAATAATACGTTTTTCATCATCTTTTGGTTCAATTTCAAGTAAAACTTGTGCTTTTTTATTGTCGATATAAAATTTAAAGCTAAAATCTTTTATTTTGGTATTATACAAAAGCCATTTTCTAGGATAAGCTTCTGCAAATGCTGTCCAAAATGCTTTTTTCATGTGTAATGCTTCTTCTTTACTGTACATTCTTTATTGAAATTTTATTAAAATTGAAAAATTTAAAGTAACTTTATAAGTTCTAAAAAATAAAAAATATGTTATTTCAGGATTTTATAAAATATGTTCCAAAAATAGAAAAAGAAAAGTTGCTAGCAGCAGATGCTCATGCAAAAATGGCTCCATTGGAACGTATTTCTTTTCTAAAAGAAATGAACTATGAAAATAGAAATCCAAGAGAAGCAGCTGTTTTAATGTTATTTTACCCTAAAAAAGGGGTAACACATTTGGCTTTAATTGTAAGAAACACTTATCCAGGTGTACATTCTTCACAAATAGGGTTTCCAGGTGGAAAAGTAGAAATAGAAGACAAAGATTTAGAAGAAACAGCTTTGAGAGAAACCCATGAGGAAGTAGGAATTCCATCTCATAAAATACAAATTGTAAAACCTTTCAGTAAAGTATATATTCCGCCAAGTAATTTCTTGGTTTCTCCATTTATGGGTATTTCACATGAAGAATTATCATTTATCCCAGACTTCGATGAAGTAAAGAGTGTGTTAGAACTTCCACTTTTTTCTTTTTTAGATGACAATTCTATTACAAATGTAAAAATGACTACTTCTTATGCTACAGATATTGAAGTTCCTGCCTTCATGGTTGAAAAATATATTGTTTGGGGAGCTACTGCAATGATGATGAGTGAGTTAAAAGAAGCTGTTAAAAATGCAATGAGTAATGAATAGTATTTTTTTAAGTTTTATTAATTTTTTAACATAAAAAAGATAGGTTTTATTACATTTGTAGCCCTATTTTATTTATAAATTGAACTAAACATATGGGATTGTTAAAGAGAAATCCTTTTGGACATATATTGTTTTTGAAAAAATGGTTAATCCGAATAGCTGGAAGTATTACACACAAGCGTTATAGAGGATTCAATAGTCTTCACATTGAAGGTTCTGAAATCATAAGGTCTTTACCAGATACGAATGTGCTATTTATTTCAAATCATCAAACCTATTTTGCAGATGTTGTTGCTATGTTTCATGTATTCAATGCTTCTTTAAAAGGAAGAGAAGATAACATTAAAAATGTAGGATATCTTTGGAACCCTAAATTGAACATGTATTATGTGGCAGCCAAAGAAACAATGCAAGCAGGATTGTTGCCTAAAATTTTAGCTTATGCTGGAGCAATTACAGTAGAAAGAACTTGGAGAGCAGAAGGTAAAGATGTAAAGAGAGAAGTAAATCCAAATGATACTGAAAATATTAAAATAGCCTTAGAAGACGGTTGGGTAGTTACTTTTCCACAAGGAACCACACGTTCTTTTAAACCAGTGCGAAAAGGAACAGCTCACATTATTTTACAGCACAAACCCATAGTTGTTCCTATTGTCATAGATGGATTCAGAAGATCATTTGATAGAAAAGGACTTCGTATAAAAAAGAAAGGTATTTTACAATCTTTTGTAATAAAACCACCTCTAGATATAGATTACGAAAATGATACAGTAGAAAGTATTGTTGAGAAAATAGAGTATGCTATCGAGCAACATCCTTCTTTCCTAAAAGTAATTCCAGTTGAAGAGTTAGAAGAACAAGCAAAACTAGATAAAGAAAGAATGTGGAAATACTAGAAAGAACACATTTCTTTTTATTAACTCATTTCATCGTCAATGTAATAGTATAAATCTTTTATACAATTCTGAAATGTCAACTTATTGACTATTTTAGGTGTTTATTCTATGTTCATTATCTAAGAAAACTATGGAGGAAATATAAAGTATAGAACATACAACATACAACATACAACATCACCTTAACTACAAACTACTATAAAAAAGATATGCTAAAAAGAGAGAGGCGGAAACACTCAACTTTCTAGCATATACAAACAAAAAACAAACAAAACTATAAAATAGCTATTGCTACTTAAAGTTTTTTTTTAATATCAATAAGAAGTTTTAAAATCTTTATATCTGTTTTTCTAATGGAGAAAATAAGATAAATATAACCTATTTCTTTTAAGAATTTGTTAAATAACTTTATTTTGTTTTAACTCCTGTTGCTTGTTTCCATCTCATAATATCAGCATACACATGGCTCAACTGATTAGGATCATTAGAAGGAGAAGTAAAATCATGATGACAATAAAAACAGCTACCATTCTCATTATAAGTGGTCCCATTTTGAATGTAAGTTTCCATGGTTGAATTAGCCAATTGACTTGTACCTATAGCAACACCACTTCCAGTATTGGTAGACGAATAACTAGTTCCGTTTGGAGCAAGTCCACTATTAGTCCAAGTAGAACCTATGAAAAAGTAATTTTTACGAACATCATTTCCTACTAATTTCGAATGAACAGAATTATTAATAGAAATAATCTGACTGTTTGAAGCAGCTACAGTAGTATTTTCAGGATTTGGAACTCCTGCATTGGCAACACCCCAAGGCTTAGTTCTAGAAGAATTACTTGGGCTAACAGTATTATTAGCAGGTGCTCCTGAGAAATTAGCATAAATACTATCTCCTTTAAATTTCATATGAGAAATATTAATATTGGTAGTATCATTAGCATTTGAATTTATTATCCAATCACTTCCTGTATCTGGAGCTACTGATTTTACTTTGTTGTTAACGTCTAAATAAGTATAACTTAATGCAGGTGCTGTTTTCTGATGCTCAAAAGTAGACCAAACCATTTCTGGATGTCCAGCAGTACTTCCTACAATATGAACTCCTAATAAAGCTAATTTAACTTTTACAGATTTATTTAATATAGTCCATTTTGTAGGTGTTTTAGTATACGTTGGAATATAAGCATCAATAACAACATAATTGCTTAACTCTTTTGAGTCAATGGTACTTGCTTCTACCCATGATGTTTTAAGTTCAATAGCCAAAGCATTTGCATCTGGTAAAATAACATCATTTGTTTTAGCATAATTTATAATACTATCTAATTCTGCTTGTGTTGTAGGAAACTGTTTTCCGCCCATTTTTCCAGCATTAACAGCCGAAAGAAATTCTGCATATACATCATTTACCATTGTAATGTAATATACCATTGCACTATCTTTAGACATTAAGGCATCACCAGTAGCTTGTCCTTCTTCACTATCATTACTATCTACACCAATACTCTTTTCTAAGGTTGGCATAGCACTTAATATCATTCCTGGAGTATGTGGAATTAATTTTCTCTCATTTGCACCAAATTCTGAAGAAACTGTATAAAATACTGGTGACTCAAAAATAGTTTTGCCAGGAACTTTACTTGGAGAAGTAATCCATAAAAACATTTGCTGCGACCATTTGTAAAAATCACAATTGTCTTTATGACCAAAAGTTACACTATTAGCCGCTTTTACAGCTCCATTTTCTGTTGCTTTTCCAGATTCAAACCAAGAATTGAAATCGGTTGAATCTACTACACACGATGGTAAAACGTCTTGAGGTAAATTGCTTGTAACTACTGCTAATACTTCCTCTTCCTTGTCTTCTTCTTTTGGTTTACATGAAACCCATAGCGTTATCCCAAGTAGAATAACGATACTAGATTGTACTACTGTTTTTTTCATTGTTTGTTTTATTTAAGTTTTTAATTGGTATACCAAAGATAAAAAATTAACAACAAACACATATAGGTAAAAATACCTGTTTTTTGAAATACTAAAGTGTAAACTAATTTTAAGTAAGATTAAAAAAGAGGAAGAATATATTAATTAGCATTGTTCCTATTTTATTTCATACACACTAGAATAACAGTTTTTTTAAAATAAACGAATAGGTTTAGTTATCCTAAAACTACTTTGTTTAGAATTAATAATTCCCTACAGTTTTAAAATCTGCAAAATCAGCGTGCTATTTTAAATATAAATAATCCATTAATCAAAATAATTCATGTTCTATTTCATACATAAAAGAAAAAACTCGGAACACCTTAAAACCTAAATACTTCTTCCCAGTACAAACATTGTATCCTGATTACTATCTATTATAATTTTACTAATGTCATTTTGCATGGCAATATCCAGAACGTCTTTTGCAGGAATAGAAACAAAAGGTTTAGTCTCTTTTGCCCAAATCATTAGAGTCTGTTGAGAAGTAAATGCTCCTAATACTTTTTGACCTTCCACTTCAAAAACCGAAGTAAATGTCATTTGTTTCCCTTTTTCTATGGTGCTCCAACCATTTTCATCTTTATTTTCTCCCATAACAGGTTCAGCTGTAGGTATAATTAAAAAAGCATTTTCTCCTTGTAATTCATTAAAAACAGCCATAAAAGTTTCTTGCTTTTGATTATTTTGAAAGTTTTTAATGTTTTTTAAAAGATTGGAATTATTAGGAGTAAACTTGTCAGACATAGTAGTTCTTTTTTTAGAATGGCAAAAATAAGAATTAATTTAAAATAGGGAAGAGAAGGAAGAAGAAAGAAGAAAGAGAACATAGAGAATAGAACATAGAGAATAGAACATAGAACATAGAGAATAGAGAATAGAAACTTGTTGGGTTAGTATTCTTTTAAAAAATTAACCCGCTTAAAACAAACTTGTTTGAATACTTTCATTAAAACCTTCATCATTAAAATAAAAAGTAGTTACAATCTCAAACTGCTTAATTTCAAGGTTTAATTTTCTTAAAGAAATACTATTACAATTAAAAGAAATCGGGTTAAGAGTAAAAAGAGCATTTGCTTTTGCCAATTTCTCACTATCTAGTTTTCGGGCAATAGATAAATGAGGGTCATTACTCTTATAAGAATTTGGAATTTTCAAACGTGTATTAAATTGTTTCATAATCTCTTTTAGTTCTCGCTTAGAATTTTCATTAGGACTTATAAAAAAAGCTCCGTTTGGATAATTATCAAAAGCATCTAGAACAACAGTTATAGGTTTTATTCCATTAGCAATTTGTGTTAGTTGTTGCTCAATCCTAGGAAGAGCCGTTTCCTCTATTTTAAATTCACAAACTGTAATGTGTGCCAATGCATTTTTACTATGATACCAACCAATTTCTGTAGCCAATTTGCTCTTCATCTCTTTTACAAAATTAATAACGGTGTCACTAGGTATAAATGCAAGAGAATAAGTTTGAATCATATTGTTAGTATCTTGAATATAAAGAATATAATGAAAGTGATCCAATTCTATTTAATCTTGGTAAAATGGATACACATAAAAACAAATTTAAGTAAAGAAAATAGAGTAGGAAAAAAAATCTAGATGACACTATCCTAAAAAGTGTGAGAATTATAAATAGCATTTTTTTACTTAAAGCTTAATTAACTACAAGTTTATACCCAATACCTCTTATATTAACAATTTTAAGAGAATCGTCTGCTTCTATTTTTTTACGTAATTTAGAAATGAATACATCTAATGTTCGACCAATATAATCCCCTTCATCACCCCAAACTACATTTAAAATAACATCACGCTCTACTGTTTCATTTACAAATTTTAGTAAAATAGCTAACAAATCGGTTTCCTTACTAGATAATTCAATGATTTGGTTTTGATACCTAAGAGTCATGTTCTTTTTGTCAAATAAAAAACGACCTAATGGTACACTTTCAGAAATTTTGGAAGATGATTTTGACTTTCTTTTGTAAAAAATAAAACAAGCTAGAGTAATCATAGCAAATAATCCTAATCCTGTAAAAGTTGAAATTGAAATAGAAGTCGTTGGAATAGTATCTTCTTTTATCGCTTCATCTGTATTTAAGTTTGGAGTATTTAAAGGATAAAATTCTAAAACAGTTATAAATAGCACATAGCAATTCTTGGGAGGTATTCGTTCTTTACAAGGAACCAATTCAGTATTACCTTGCCATCCTATTTCGTAACTATAGACCACTTTTTTAGTTTCACATTCTTCTACTTCAACTAAATAGCTTTTGGCAATTTTAGTGCATTTTATAATACTATCAATACTATGCACAAGAAAGTCTGGGTCAAATTGAAAATCTGTTTCAAAATGTATTTTGTACCTGTTATTTTCTTTTTCAATCGGCAAAACTAGGGAAGTACTATCATTGGACTGAAGTAATAATTGATGCCCCACAATTCGAAGGGCTGCTTTCATTTGATTATCAGTTACTTTTTCTTGTGAAAAACCTACATTCAAATTTAAAAACAGACCTATACAGTACAGTATAATTATTTTATTAAAAGAAAAAACCATTTCGCAAATGTATTTAATAAAGTCAGTGCTTATTATCTTTTACAGTGTAATTTACATTATTTTACACTTCTTAAACGACTAAAAAAACGAATAACCCTAGCTTTGATTTTCAAATTAATAAATAACGGTATGAAAAACAAATTATTCAGTTTTATTATTTTTTCTTTTACGATTATGTCTTGCAATGGGCAGAAAGAAAGTACAATATCTAAAAGTACTACAGCTATAAATAATACTATAGGGAAAAAGCAAGAACCTATTAAAGTGGAAGAGGAAAACTTTCAATATTGGTATGGTGAAAAGTATCAGTATAGACCAGATAGATTTTTACAAATAAGTGAATATATCAGAAGAATTTTTCAAGATAAAAATGGCAACTTATGGTTTGGTACTAATTATGACGGAGTAGTTAGGTATGATGGTAAAAACCTGACTTACTTTTCAACAAAAGAAGGCTTGTCGGGGAATCAAGTTACAGGTATTACAGAAGATAATTATGGCAATATTTGGTTGGCAACAAATGAAGGTATCTCAAAATTTGATGGTAAAACATTTTTTAATTACAGAAATAGTAAAGGTTTATGTAATAGAAAAGCAATGAGTATTTATAATGATCGAAAAGGACAAATTTGGATAGGAACCTATGGAGGATTGAGTGTTTTTACAGGTTCTGAATTTATTCCTGTACACATTAATAATGATTTTAGTAGTTCAGTAATTTGTTTTGCAGAAGATTCAAAAGGGAATTTATGGATAGGAACCAATTATTCGGGTGCTTATAAATTTGATGGAATAAGTTTCGAACAGTTTATTCCAGAGGGAAGAGAAAAAGACAAAAGTGTCACGAGTATTTTAGAAGATTCAAAAGGAAATCTATGGTTTGGTTCTATGGAGAGTGGCATCACCAAATATGATGGAAAGACATTTACTGTTTTTGATACCAATAATAAAATTGGGAATAATGAAGTATGGACCATTTATGAAGATCAATCAGAAAACGTTTGGTTTAGTTCAGAAGGTTTCGGAATATATCGCTATAAAAACGACACATTAGTTAATTTTAGTAAAAAAGAAAAACTACCATTACATGCAGTACAATCTTTTTTTCAAGACAATCAAGGACGCTTATGGATAGGAGGAGGAAACGGACTTTATAGAATGGAAAACAACACCTTTATAAATATTAATAAAAACGGACCTTGGTAATAACCTCTAAAAATAACTACAAACCCCTTAAAAGAATAAGGACTTTTCTTCACTAAAAAGGGCATTTCTCCTCTATGAATTTTTGTGCATTACCAATAAGTTTGCTTCATAAACAACAAATAATAATGGAGTAAGCCAAAAATCCCAAAACAAAGAGTAGGCACAAAAAATAAAAAACATGAGTTATACATTTAAAGGAAATCTTCGCGGACAAATTTGTGAAGATTGTTATGAATCACTTTTTGGTATGGAAGTTCTACTTTATTTACCATGGAGAAGAGTAAATAACACAGATGAGGTGGTTGCAAATGAAAAAGATAGTTTTCGTATTGTAACCGCAGATGAAGCAGAGCAAAGAAAAGAGTTATTAATTGCAAAAACAACTACAGATGCGAATGGTGATTTTGAATTTTCAATTGATGATAAATATGAGCAATATTCTTTCGATATTGATATCATTTGTACCACAGTTCCATTTGCTAAAAAAAGAGACAAGTCTATAAGACCTGTGCAATTACATTTAGCTACAGTTTTTCCTCAACAACTAGATATTTGGAACTATGTTATTCCATTTAAAATATGGTGTAATATAAGAGGAAAATATTTTGATGCTTGGGTTATTTGTGGTCATTTGCGCAATTGTCAAACCAATCAACCAATAGAAGGAGCAAGTGTTACAGCTTGGGATGCCGATTTCTTAACGGATGATAATCTAGGAACGGTAACAACTAATTCCAATGGACATTTTAGGATAGACTATGATTCGGCAACGTTCAAGAAAACATTTTTATCACCATGGATTAATGTAGAAACAGATCCAGGATTACCACTTCGTTTTCAAAACGGCCCCGATGTTTATTTCAAAGCAACATTAGCAGGAGAAACTTTAATTAATGAAACTAAAGATGATGCACGTAAAAACGTAGATTATTGTCTTTGTGTCAATTTATGTTCAAAGATTAATGTAATCGATGAAAACGAAACCTTTGACAGTGCATGGACAGGCTTTGGTGATAGTTTCAGCGCATCATACGGAACTGGAGCACAAGATTTTGACGCGGAAGGCTATGCTGGTGCAAACAAAAATGTATTGTTTAGTACAGTGGCACTTACTGGACAAGCACCTTTAAAAGCAGCTTCAGGTAATCGCATTAAATATCGTTTTCTTGTTAGTGATGTTACCACACCTAATGGTACTGCAAGTCCAGCCGATAGTAATTTTACTAAAATTATTGGAGTAACGGCAGGATTATTTGCACCAAGTATAGTAATAAAACTGGACAAAAAAGTGCCTACAGGAACGTTGGATACCTTACCAGTCATAAGTAACCAAGCTGATTTTGATGCAGAAGGTTGGTTCGATGTAACCAATGCTATAGAGCGTACTCTAACCAATAATGGCTATGCCACAAGCGACTTATCCCTATTTAAAATTATTGACACAGATACATTAATTTCATTAAATACAACTGCTTTAACTTCACAACCTAGTGTTCCAGATACACCAGTTGGAGTAGCAGTAAATCCAGCAAATGAAATACAAATTGAGAAATTTGCCATTCGTTTTCAAATAGGAGAGATGTTACCAGGCGGAACTATTAGTATACATCCAACTAATGGGAAAACATTAAATTCGGTCATTATGAACAATAACAGTTTGTTTATAAAACTAGCTATTAAAGAGTTAGAAGAAACTACCCTTTGTAGTCCTATAAACGGAACAGTTCATGCAAAATATACAGTTTATCATCCACATTTACTGTCTTTCAGACTTAATTTAAATAGTAACAGTGGATCAGTAAATAGAGGAGTTAACGACCTACCTTTTATGCCTTTAAGTAACAATACAGATCCAACTAAAACGGGTCATGCTAATTTGAGTTTACCAATAAATAACCCACCAAATGATATGGAGAGATGTACTTATGCACTTAAATTATATGCACAAACCCGTTTGCATAATGGAAGACAAAATCAAAGTGAAACACATAGAGAACAACTGTTCTTTTATGATGTATAAATTTTAGAAAATCATTTATAAGCTAGTTAAGGTTGTCTGAAAAGGCAACCTTTTTTTATAGAAACAAATCCATGCTCTATTCACCACAAAGGAAGAGAACTAAAAGCTAAAAAACTAAGTACTAACCACTAAGTACTAAGTACTAAGTACTAAAAACACTACCTCCTCATCTCCTTAATAATCTTATTTGTTCTCCTATCAGCATACATCCTGTTCAAAGCAGTAACCGCCCATAAAAAAGCAGGAATCCAGCCAATGATAGTAAGTTGCAGAATCAAACAAATAATTCCCGAACCTATTTTTCCTTGCAACATCAAACTCAACCAAGGAAAGAAAAATGCTAAAACATAACGCATGATAATATAATTTAAACAGTACTTAGTATAAGTAGTCGTTTTTAATAATTTGTTACTAAAAATATTTCTTTATCCACCATCTTGTCATCCCGACAACGGAGGGAACCCACACGAAACTCCACAACCTAGGACTGAAAACTGCGACTGACAACTGATCACTTTCTTTATCCACAAACTTGTCATGCTGGTAAGCATCCCACAAGAAGCTCCACAAACTAGGACTGAATACTGCGACTGACAACTGATCACTTTGTATTTCCATAAACTAGTAATAAACATTACAGCTATTATACGTAAAATCTTTATTAATTATTGAATAAAAGAGCAAACTTATTTATATTTGATATAACATAGTACTTTACCAACATATTCCAATATATGGCAAACCCATTAAAATGAAGAATAAAAAAATCACAGTTGCTATAGGAGAAGCCATAAGAGAAGGAAAATATCTCAGCATAACCTATAAAAACAAGCAAGATGAGGTTAAGTCTTTTTGGATTTCAATTTTAGACATTACTAGCGATGATAAAATTGTGGTGGACATGTTTAATGTTATGAAAGATGAACCCTTATTAAAAAGGACTATTTCAATTTCAAGCATACAATCAGCCGAAATACTTAAGTTTTCACATTACGATGTTCCCATACAATTGATACAAAAAATAAACGAAGACGATAGTTTACAGGTTTATGAATTTGACAGATACAACAACAATATATTAAACTATTACCTAGAGTGCAATAAAGCCAATAACGACCCATTTCTTCACAAAACCCATTTGATACCCGAAATTGATTTGGAGATATTAATAGCACAAAGTCCTTATCAATTATCAAATGAGCAACAAAAACATATCATTAAAGAAATTTACAACAATGAGTACAACAAGTTTTATGATTACAAACTAGCTCTTTGCGAATTTTCTATAGATTTAGATTCAAAAGGGAAGTTTGTTGTTGCATACCGAGAGTTAACCTATGATCCCGTTAAGAAAACAATTTTTATTGGTAAAACCACCCAATTCAATCCGAGTTTTTACATAAAAGATGTAAAATATTCTTTATCCTATTATACCGATTTTAGTCCTTCTGATTTTGAAGAACAATATTTGAACAATAAACCAGAGATAATCAATTTGTTAATGGATAATTTTAAATCAGGAGAATTGTTAAATACCAGACCAGAAGTGGTTGTTTTAGGCTATTCAAAAATTAATATAGCTCCCATTTTTGATAGAATAAATGGCGAACATGAAAACCAAGAAATGCAAATTCCTTTGAAAGCATTTTTTAAAAATTCCTCACTATTAGACCGAAAAAATAGAAAAGAACCACACATTGTTCTTTATGATAATAACGTTAATATTGACCAACTACGAACTATTTATAACTCTTTGAAATATCCTGTAACCTACGTTCAAGGACCACCAGGCACTGGAAAAACACAAACCATTTTAAATATTGTAGTGAATTGTTTAACCAATGCTAAAACCCTTCTCATCACTTCAAACAACAATGTGCCTATTGATGGTATCAAAGAAAAATTGAATATAGGAAAGTATCGGGATAAAGAAATTTTGTTTCCGTTTATTCGCTTGGGAAATAAACAATGCACCTTGGAAGCCTTGCAGACCATTAAGAAGCTCTATGAATTTCAAACCTCAGATGTTCCAAAAGAAGCCCTTTTACACAACCTAAAGGAAAACTCTAAAGAAAAAAATCAACAATTAGTAAACAAGTTACAAAATTATGAGGAACGAACCGATTTAGAACAAAATCTATTATTTATTGACGGATTGTTAAAAAAAGGGAGTTATTATCTTTTAGAACAAGAAAAAAATAAACTTTTAACTAAAATAAACTCCATTCCTGTAGTAACCGATAATGATGTAAAAGGAATCTTCGAAATCATTAAAGGCAATCATAAATTGCTACAGTTTTTTTATTATGAGTCTTTAAAATACATTAAGCGATTAAAAGGGAAAGATTATATTGAATTAATCGAAATCCTTCACATTGAAGAAGAAAACGAACAAGTAAAAGCGTTTAACACATGGTTAAGCGATGATAAAAATGTAGAGAAATTCACCAAAGTATTTCCTATTATATTAACAACCAATATTTCAAGCAGAAGACTAGGGCAAAAATTCAAATTTGATTTATTGACTATGGACGAAGCAGGGCAATGTGACATCCCAACTAGTTTAATTTCCATTTCTAAATGTAAAAACATGGTGCTGATTGGCGATACCAACCAGCTCAAACCCATTATTGTTTTTAATGAAGAGAAGAACGAAAAACTAATGAAACAGTTTGAAATTGATAAAGAGTATGATTATTTCAACAATTCCATACTTTCCACCTATAAAAAAATAGATACCATCTCTAGAGAAATTCTATTGAGTTATCATTACCGTTGTGGAGCGAAAATTATCGATTACTCCAACAAACGTTTTTATGAACAACGATTAAATCTAACAGCAGTTAAAACGAGTGGTAGCGTAAAATTACTTTCGGTAGCTAATGTCAATCAAAAACATAAAAATGCACAACTGGTAGAAGCAATAGCTATAATAAACTACATAAAAGCCAACAGCTTATCTGATGTTTTTATTCTTACCCCTTTTAGAAATCAGGAAGATGTTATCAATCACTATCTAAATGAAGCTAAAGGAAATGGTGCAATTGATGCTTCTGTGAGTTGTGGTACCATACATAAAGTGCAAGGACAAGAAAACACAACCATCATTATATCTACGGCATTGTCAACCAAAACATCCAAAAGGACATACGATTGGATTAAAAACAACAGTCAATTACTCAATGTAGGAGTCACCAGAGCTAAAGAGAACTTGATTGTAGTAACTGACCCCAAAGCCATTGATATATTATCTAGAAAAGATGATGATTTATACGCTTTGATTGCTTATGCATATCATAATGGCACTACAGAAATAGCACAAAGCACTGTAAATAAATTTACCATTGGTTTTTCTAACAATTCCAAATTTGAAGATGAATTCTATAAAACCATGCAGCATTATTGTTCCCTAAAAGATACCCGATTTAAGAGAAATGTAAAAATCATGGAATTATTTCCTGACGAAAGCAACAACCTTTTAGTAAATAGAAAAGAATTTGATGGAGTGCTTTTTGAAAACAACCAACCCAAAGTAGTTTTTGAATTGAATGGGGCAGAGCATTACCACAACAAAAAGACGATGCAATCCGACAAAATAAAAAAGGAGCTACTCGCTACTAAAAATTTACAACTGTTGCTAATTCCTAATCAATATGTAAAGCATTATGAATTTATACGGGAATTAATTAATAAGTTTAATGGTGATGTGTATCAACAAACGCTTTTTGATGGGTATGATGCTGTTTAGGGAAGTGATTTAAAAATTTCACCTGACCAAACCACATCCTCAATCTTGTCATCAACACCATCTTGTCATGCTGGTAAGCATCCCACAAGAAACTCACCCAATATTCCTCATTTTTAATTTTTAGTTTTCACCTTTTAATTCATCATTACTCACAATCTTGTCATGCTGTTCGCCTAGACGAATCAGCATCTTACAAACTACTTCTACAAACTTATACTGGTAAGCATCCCATTAGTAGTTCTTAAACGATCTCTATTCAACAACCCCAAACCAATTCAAAATAATCTCACCAATATTTTCATCTAAACTATCAGTTCCATTTTTAAAAATAGAAATTCTTCCTAAACCACATTCTTGCTCTCTTCCTGTAAATTCCTTAAAACCATCAAAAGAATTGGAAGTACTAGGATATAATAGCATTGCCTTTTTAGAATTCCAATAGTCATTATAAACAAACATCTGCCTTAAATCTTGTGTAGAAGGATTTGAATTCCCAATGTTTTTCCACTTCGTATCGATTATAAATGTTTCATTACTTTTTTTAATTACAATATCTGGTTTTATATAAACACCATTCCAAAACTCTTTTTTTGTTTGTCCTAAAATTGATAGATCATTATTTACTTGTTTTAGTCGTACCAGTATATATTCCTCCCAAAGCGAATTCATATCAAACAACAAAGCCAACATTTTTTCATTACCGCTTTGAACATTAGGAGCATAGTTTAAGATTATCAATCTAGCTATGGCTAAAGCTGTTTCATAAGGAGCTGTTTTTCTATTTTTTGGAATTTTTGAAAATGTACTCTCATTGGCTTTAATAGGTTTTACTTCAGGAAAATCGAGTTGAATGGTTTTACATTTACTATATAGATAATTTCCTTTGGATAAATTGCATACAATATCCAAAGCTTGTGCTAGTATTTGATGCACCAAATGATTTTTATCATACACCTGATGCGTAGTATAAAAACGTTCTTTATGTACCAAGTTTTTAGCTATATGACCCGCAAATTCTAGTTTTCCTTTTAAGGCTTTTACATTACCAGTTTCTTTATAATATTGTTTAATTAAACCTTGATGGAGTAGGAGTTGTACCTCATTTAAAAACCATTCAAAATAAATGTCTAATAAATGAATTTGTTGTTTTTTAACATGCGCTTCATCTACTTTTTGTACTTTTAGTTTTCGAGTAACTCGAAGCATTTCAATTAGAGCAGTATGCCAAACACTTTTCTCTTTACCATCGTTGTCTATTTTAGGTAGAATCTCAATCGTTAGACCATTTACTTGAATAACACCAACGAATTGTTTGAATTTAATACCATTGTGTCGTAAATCAAAATACTTATCATTGTGCAAAGCATTGAGTTTTGACAAAGCCACAAAATGACGTTGTTCCAATTTTCCTTTTTCAATAGGAAGAAAACTATGCTCAAATACTTGAATACTACTCATTAGTAGGTACTTTTTCTTCTTCTTTACTTAAAAGAATTTTAATCGCTTCAATTATATCAAAATCGGTATCAATTGTTTTCAATCTTAAAATAGCACCATTTTCAGGATAGTTTTGTGTATCAAAAGAAGCAAATATTTTATTGTTATATTTTTTTGCTTCTTCAAAAAATCCTTTTCCTAAAACCAATCCTATTTTTTCATAATCTCCATAGAAATATTCTTGTAATAAAGGGATAATATTGTTTTTAAAAGTATGTTTTAAATCATTTACATTGTTTACTTTTATAAAATAAGAATGCCCTATGGTGTGGTCTCTGTCTAAAAGTACTTCGATGCGATTATTAATTGTTTCTAAAAGAGTTTTTAGATTAATTCCCGTAAAATCTTCATCATAACTATCAAAATAGTTTAATTTCTTGGGAGTATTTTCTTTTTTCATTACTTCCCAGAATAATTTTCTTTCATCAAGAAGAGATTGGGTAACTCCCAATAAATCAAATAATTTTTTTTCTTCAGAAACAAAAGGTTCATCTTCCCATTCAATATTTTTGTATTTCCATAATAACCTGCAATACATAGCCGAAGGACTCAAATGTTCTAGTTTAGGCATCATTTCCTCAAAACTAAAACGTCTTCTTAAAGCAGTGTCTAAGGCTTCTACACTTCTATCAGCGGTGTTCATTGTACCAATGATATACAAATTAGGTGGAACACCAAACTTCTTTTTGCTATAAGGCAAAGTAACTTCTAAAGCTTCATCTTTACCCAAACGTTTGTCTTCTTCAATTAGAGTAATTAACTCTCCAAAGATTTGTGAGACATTACCACGATTGATTTCGTCGATGATTAAAACATGAGGAACTTTTTTAGCTTTCACTTCAGTAATTATTGATTTTTTATTACTATTAATTTTGTTATTAATATAGTTTAAAACTGACCAGTAAGCCGTGGAATTTGATCCACCAATAACTGCTCTGAATTCTTTATCTATATTTTTAACCATTGATAGGTCTGAAAAAACATTTTGCAGTTTTTTAGTTCTATCAAATGAGACAAGATATTCTTTAGCTTGTTCAGAATAAATAGGTTTTAATTTCAAGTTTCCTTTATCAGTTACTTCCACTACTTTTAAACCAAGATGTGGTGTTTGTATAGAAAGTTGTAAAGGGACATTTTCTTCCAATTGTTTTTTTGATTCACCTACTAAATCATTCCATGCATCATCAAAGTTATAAGTTTCTATTATTTCTTTAGTTTCTGTTCTTTCTTTTTTTGCTCTTTCTACAATTTGTTTAAATAGCCCATCTACAATATCATACAAAACCTGTTTGTTTTCATTTTCATCTTCTTCAATTATTGGTTTTATTCCTTCAATAAAATCTTCATACGACATACTTTGATGGAACGTAGAAAACACAATTTGTCCAGTGTTTAAATAACCATCAAAACGGTTTTTTATGTCTTTTCTGTTTTCTAATTGTAATTCTTCTTCTGATTTATTTTCTATAATTGATAATGCTTTATTTATGGTATGATAGGTCTTTCCTGTTCCTGGAGGACCATAAAGAATTTGATTTAAGCTTGTCTCTTGCATAGTTTTATTTATATCAACGTTGTTTTCATTAAAATTTGTTTTTTCAATGAACCAACTTTTTAATCTTAAAATTTCAGTTTCTTGATTTGGATTCAGTTCTAATGCTTTGTTAAGAATTGAGATAACCGTTTTATCATGTTCTAAATAGTTGAAATTAATCATTCCAACTCGTTCTTTATCTTCTAAAAAACCAAGTTCTTTAGCGTTATCTATTTTATTGTGTAGTACAAAACTTAATTTTTGGTCACCTTTTAGGTTTAAAACAATATTTTCTTCAAGTTCTTTATTAGTTAATTCAGCATTACCATAAAAACCAACAATTTTACCTTGTGAATAAAATATAAAAATGCTACTGCCATCAATTTTTGGTTGATGAGTAAATTTTGCATAACCATAAATATGCTCTTCTGTATTACCCTCTGCATCTTTAGCAAAATTTAAACTTTCTCCTGGTGTACCTCCATCTTTAACCCAACGATGGTTACTTGCATCACTACTTTCTTCTTTCCAATCTTTACTGTTCCAAGTTATATTGATTAGTAACTTGTTAATATTATTTTTTAATTCTATCCTATAAGAATTAATTTTTGACAATAAATTTTGAAACTTGTTTTCGTCAATTATTAGATTGGGATGACTTGATATTGTAAAAATGGAAACTATTTTAGGATAATAAACATCCAAAAAATCAAATACAGTATTGAATCCTTCTGAAGTATCACCAATGTATTTATTAAATTTTTCTGAGTTTGCTTCAGTAAATTCTCCTATTTGAGATTTTAACTTTTCATATAAATTTAATATTTCAATATCTTTTTCATTTTTATGAACTATTTCAATTGAAAATTCTAGATAATCATCGGTTTCCCAAAAAACCAGTCCAACACTTCTAGTCATGTTAGAACCTCCACTTCTATCTATTAAACCGACAAAAGCATAGTTTTCATTACCTTGAAACCAAAACCCTTGTTCTAAGCGACCTTTGGTATTTCGTTGCCTTGGTATAAATCGAAATTCAGGATGAGTTTCTTTATATAATAATAATTCTGATAATATCTTTTCGTGAAATGTCATAATTTATTTTTTAATAAAATATAATCTATACTTTTATTTCCAATCTTCAAATTTTAATAATGGATTCCCATTTATGTATTTTTATGAGATTTTATCAAAATGCCTTAAAAATCTTATTGCTAATAATTTGAATCCTCTCATAATATTACTCTTCTAACCAATTAGTAATCTTTTTAATTCGATCTGCAATTAAATTATCTTTAATTCTAATATTTAATACATGATTAAATGTTCTAAGATAATTATGATTTTTTTGATTTGCTCTATTTTTGTAATCAGACATTGATAAATATAAGTCTAAAATATTGAAAAAGTTAATTTTTTTATCCTTTAAACTTTGTTCCATTTCTTGTAAATGGCTAACATTTATGATACACAGATCCTTTATATTATGTTCTTTAGTTTTTCTAATAATATTTTCTTTTTCAAGTAATTCGTTAAATTTTCTTTTTAACACAAAAGTTACAATACTTGAACTTATTATTGGATCATTTACAACAATTACGGGATAAATTTGCACTTTTTTATTTAAATGTAGTCCTGAATCTTTAATTTCTTTTTTATAGTTATGAAACTTTTTTATAGTTTTTTCTGCTAGCTGAGTTAAACCATAATCTTTATTAAATTTATCTAAATCTAATTTCTTAAAATCTTCAATTGTTTTAACAGTTTTATAACCATCGATCAATTGAATAAAGCCACTTTTTACTTCAAATAAAGCCACATTTTGTTTTTCTCTCACATAAAAATCAGCATATTCAATTAAACCATCTCCAATGTTAAATAAGAGTTGATTTGTAGATTTTAAAATAACGTTTGGAGTATTTGAAAATGATTCTTTTAAAATTTCTTCAATTAAAGGTTCATAAAATTTAGAACCTATAAAACTACCCCAATATTTTCTTGTACAAATTTCATTTGGTTTTAAATAATCAAACCAGAAATCATTCATGAAAATTGAATATACTTTTTCAATATAAAGCCCCTCATCCATTATAAGATAACTAATTATCTTTTTATCATCTTTTAGTTTTCCTTTAAATAATGGGCTTTTTTTTAACGGAAAAAAATCAAATAATTTTAAATCATTTTTTAGTGGAATTTCATATTCAACTTTACAACTAAATATATCAAGAATTTTTACTGCATCAATATTATCTTCAGGAACGTTAATATATCTTAGTCCAAGGCTTTCGTCATTACTTTTAATAAATGTCCAAATACTATGCTTAATTAATTCATTAATACTTTCAACATTATAATGCCACGTAAGATAGTTTTTAAAGTGCTGACCAAGAAAATCATCGTTTTCAATTATATTAAAAAGAAAAGAAGATTTATAGAAAATATTTAAGGCATTAGAACATTCATTATATTGATTGTGGTGTAATTCACGAAACATAAAAAACTCAAAGAAGTTTTTTCCTAATTGCTCATATCCTTCATTTTTATAATTTTTATCACCTGTTAAAATTTTATCGTTGGCAATTAATAAAAATTTAAATATTCTTTCTCGATTATCAAAATTATATTCAGGTGTTTCGTTCACAAAACCATCATGATTTATTATTTCTTGCAATGCATATAAACAAGTTACTCTTGAGAAAAGATTATGGTTTAGTGGTCTTTTAAGATATTTACTAATTAATGATAAACAAAAAGATTGTTGTATTGAATTTTTATTATCAAGAAAAACGGTTCTTAGACATTCAATTTGTGTTTGTCTGGAGTCATCAAAATGATTAGAAGTTGGAGGCTTTAATCTTGTATTAATAGCAACAATCGTTGCTATAAGTTCACCTTTTGGTATGTCTAGTATCAATTCTAAAGGGTTTTCAGGAGCTTGTTCTCCATAAAAATTTGAATATTTTACTAAAAATCCCCACATACCTAACCTTTTTTATATTCCACATTTCCCTCAACAACCCTACACAAAATCTCTTCCTTCATTTCATAACTCATTGCAACTTCACCAACACTAACCTGACCATTTAGTAACAAAGGTAACAGTAAATTTTTAAGAGAAATAAGTTGTTGGTCTTGAAAATTACTAATTATTATTCTATACATTCTTATATAATTTAAAAGGATTGCAATAAAACTTGCTTAATCTCTTTCGCACCTTCAATGTTTGGATTTGATTTGAGAACTTTATCTATATCATCAATAGCACCTTGTAAATAATAAGTTGAATTAGGCTGTTTTTTTATTGTAGTTATTGCAGTTATGTACACATCCATTGCTTCTGAATCTTTATTTAACATCAATAAGGCTAATCCTTTATTTGCATAAGCGATTCCAATTTCTGATTCTGCATTCGCTTTGTCACAGTATTCTATACATTTTTCATACTTTCCACTTTCAAATTGTGCCCAACCTAGATTTGTATATAATTCTGCTTTTTGTTGTTTATCAGATTTCGGAATTATAACTTTGGTTTCAGTTATAGCTACCACTTCAATATTAATGTTTAATCCAGTTGTAGTACTTGGGTTTCTTAATCCTAGATACCAAGTTCCACTTTTAACATCATCTACTTTCACAATTGCTTGTTTAAGATTTTGTACTGTTCCTTCAGGAATAAAATTAAATGTTCCCCCATTTTGATCATATTTTTCTCTGAAACCTTTTAAATTATTATTATCTAGTAAATAAATATCAGCAGATGCTTCACCACTTGGAACATCAAAAGAAGATAATGCTTTTGATGACAATCCAGTTGGATCGTTTAACATACTTACTAATTGAATAGCTAAGGTTAAATTTTTTGTTCCACTTTTCCCTTGAGTTGTAGAAAAAGTATAATACCATTCAACTGTATTTGGTGGTAAATCTATCTTTATAAAAGTTCTAGAGTTTCCCCCAAAAGAAGCATTTAATCCACCATTTAAATAATAGGCTCTGTTTTCAATTAATTGATGTGCTTCTCTTTTTAATTCATAATTTTGCGAAATTATAAATTGTGATATAAACAAAATAAATAATAAGTAATGTTTTTTCATAAGTAAGTTCCGTTTCTTTTGCATTTTTAAATTCTATAGGGTATGACCATTTAATAATGATTGTTTTCTGCTAATTCCATTGAATTTAATCACTACCAAAAATAAACCATTTCGGCAATAGCCATACCCGTATTTTTACCTGTTTTTACAAAGATAAAACCCATGCAGGGATTTGTTTTACGGTTTCCCGCATTTAGAATAAAAATAGTATTTTTTGTCCCCTACATTTTTGAATGGTAAACCAAATTTGTTTTTATATCATTATCCGTAGAGACGCCATGCATGGCGTCTCCCTCTCATCCGTCATTTATTACATCACATTTATTACATCACATTTCGACCATTTATTGTAACGACATGTGTTGAAACACCATGCTTGGCGTCTCCCTCTCATCCGTCATTTATTACATCACATTTATTAAATCACATTTATTACAATGCATTTCGACCATTCATTGAGACGTCATGTATTGAAACACCATGTTATTGAGACGCCATGCATGGCGTCTCTACCATGATTTATCGTATGTGTTTGCAAAATGCATTTCGACCATTAATTGAGACGCCATGTATTGAAACACCATGCTTGGCGTCTCCCTATCATCCGTCATTTATTACATCACATTTATTACAATGTATTTCGACCATTCATTTCAACGATCCATTGAGACGCCATGCATGGCGTCTCTACCATGATTTATCGGATATGTTTGCAAAATGTATTTCGACCATTCCTTGAAATGTCATGTATTGAAACGCCATATTATTGAAACGTCATGTTATTGAGAACGCATTGTAATGCGTTTTTACCATGATTTATCGGATATGTTTGCAACATACATTTTTGCCCATTCATTTTGCCCATTCATTTCAACCATTCCTTGAAATGTCATATTGAAACGTCATGTTATTGAAACGTCATAGGAGACGCCATGCATGGCGTCTCTACCGTAATTTATTGTAGGACATATTGATTATTTATTAAATTCATCTTCCTTCCATTTTTTTGGATTGTCAATGATGTATTGTGAAATATTCTCATACGCATTTGGATTTCGGATGATGTGATCATGAAATCGGGGTTGCCAACCAAAATTAGGATTGATGCGTCGTGCCTGAACGGTAACGGCCGATTTAAATCCTCGGATAATGGATGCCAAATTTTTGGATTGTGGCCCGAATTGGTTTTTATATCCATCATTGGTTTTATTTTTTGAAACGGGATTTTCGGTAGAGACGCATTGCAATGCGTCTCTACATTGCAATGCGTCATTACCATTATATGCATTGTTTCCAATAAAAATAATCCCATGAAAATGATTCGGCATTACGATAAATTCCCTAATTCGATATTCATATCGGGTCTTATATCAGGTGTTTTTATCCATTCTTGTGCAACGATTTTTCCTATTTCAGATGGAAAAAAATATTGATTTTCAATTTTTCCAAACAAATGTTCCCTGTTTGCGGTACATATTGTTATAAAATATACCGCCCTTTGCCCATAATCCCAATGTTGCAATCGGGTAGATTCTATTTTATATTTGTTATTGAATTTTGTCATTATGTTTCAATAAATCAAGGGTATTATACAAGTAAAATACATAGAAATTAATACCCTAATAATTTGTTTTATTTGTTACTCATCTATTTAGTAAGTATTTCCCAAACCTACCAAAAATAGACCATTTCAGCAATAGGAGTATAGGTGTTTTTAGCTGTTTTTACAAAGAGAAAACCGTAAAAGAATTAGTTTTACGGTTTACTATAATGGGCATCCCATCGCTATATTGTATTACTGTATTTTGTAAGGGTAACCCATTTTCTTTAAAAAAAATACAGCCTTTAATTGCCTTTTTTAAATTTATTTACAAATGTGGATAAATTGGTGGCATACCCAACTAAAATTTGCGGATAATATTCCTTAGCCGCCAAATGATAAAAGCCGCCAATTCTAGCATAGATGCCATCATTAGTTTTATCAGGGTTTAATTTACTATAAAGGTTTAACTGTAAACGGAATACTTTTTTATCATTGGCACTTTCTGCATCTTTTAAATGAATTAAAATGTCATCAGAAGCTCCTCTAGAATTTAACCAATTCAAACAAAGATTCAAGTCGGCTCCAAAATTCATTTGTGGTCGTATTTCAAAATTAACTAGCAATTCATGAGACAAAGCATTTAATTGATAGGTTTTAATCACATCTATTCCAGCAGTATCTTCAATGTATTTTAATCCAGCTCTATAATAACGTAGTCCATATCCCAAATTAACTTCGGTACTCAATCCTTTAAGTTCTACATTTATTAACCCTAAGTGTATACCCGCATTAATATTATTGAATTTAATATAATCAAAATTATGGATTGTAAAGCTAGTTTTACCATCAACAGTAGTTGTTTCTATAGGAGTAATCAAGCGATTGGTTTCATCAGAACCATTATAAATGGTGGCATTTACATCAGTACTAATAGCATTAAAAACTGCTGTTTTTCTATAATTGGAAATCCATAAGGGAATTTTTATCCTACCTTCTGCTTGAATTAAGGCATTGGAGTTATTATTATTTAATCCTAGAAAATCTGAAAAAACTACTGCTGTAAAATAGTCCATTAATTGACGTTCTTCTATCTTCACTGGTTTTTCAGGAGTAAGAACATATTCTTTATTTTTTACCGAATAATTCCAAGAACTGTCATGATCAAAATCAAAAATATCATTGACATTTATATACAAATAATCCGCGTCATCATCATTAGGTGATATAGGAACATACTGTAAAGAATTACTAAAGGAACGCATCGGAATACTATATTGTATATTTAAGACTCTAAATTTTTGCGCTGGCTTGTCATTTAAATAGCCTTTAATTTTTACATCTTTTACTTTATTATTAAAAAAACGCAAATAGGCATCTTCTATGATAAAAAAACGATTTTCTTTTTCAATATTATTTTCATCATAGACTCTTATTTTTTTATTCAGTTGTATCACACCTGAATATTGTGTTTGCAAATTATCAATTTTATCTGCTAGAGCACTTAACTCATTCACATATTCTTGATTTTTATTTTCTAACACTTTAACCTCATTTTTGCTTTTCAAACTGGTGTATAGTAAGGCTAATTCCGACTCTTTAATAGTGTATTTTTCATTGTTAAAGTTGCCTAAAAAAAATGGAATTCTTTCATAGAATACTTCTTTTTGTATGTTGTTTGGCATTTCAGTAGTTGTACTACAATCATAGGATGCATTGCATACTTTTAATTTAAAGAAATTTTCAGAGAAATTATTATATACCGAAACAGCTACACTTTCTTCTACAGTAGTAGTACTGTTTTTAATTGTATAATTGCCTAAATAATAGTAATTGCTAGCACTAGTAGCAACAGTATTATAAACTTCTTCTATTTTGATAAGATTAGCTGGGGTATCAAAAGCCGTATTTTTGTATTTTTCAAAAGCAGTTTCCGTTAATAACACTTCATTATAAAAAGTATCATTGTCATGATATTCCTCAAAAAGGGCATCATAAAAAGTATTCTCGTCTACAATTTTTGTAAGTGTAGTGCTATTGTTATCGAAATATAAGGTTACACTGTCATCCTCATTTTTATAAAAAGCATAACGAGAAGTGGTTGTGAATACAGCTGCAGAATCCTTTTTGTTTATTTTTTTTAAATACTCTTTGAATGTTGTGGTATCAGTATCGTTATTAAAAATAGTGTTCTGTTTTACTAAAGTAATAAAATCAACTTTTGTTATTTTTTTAAATTCATTCAAAAAATAGTCTTTTGTACAATTTTCTTTTTTTGCATTAAATTTTAATGAAGTTGCCGGTATTTTAAAATAATAATCAGTGGTTTTATCACTAATAATAGAGAAAATAGTATTGGTAAACTGCGTTACCGATGCATTTTCGCTAGTTTTTACAACATGCATTATCGAACTGTTTTTAGAATCAGAAATCGTCGCTGTAATACTGTTATCGTCTGCCTTATTTAGGCTTACTGTAAATTCATTTTCTAAATTGGGCAATAGTAACTTTGTTTCTTGTGACCAACCTAAATAGCAACTTAAAAAGACGAATAAAAGAGTAATTTTTGTTTTCATGTGGGTTGTTTTAGTTTGTTGTATTTAAAGATATAAAATTATTGTATAAAGCAACAGTATCCAATAGGTATTTCTACCTGTTTTTAGAGTTATAACCCCCTGTTTGATTAGTTTTTTCGAATACTTGTGCTCGTAAAATAACGTTGCATACCATAAAAGTAAGATTTATAAAAACACTAGTCAATACCTACAAAGGTGTATTTTCTATAAAGTTACTAAATATATATAGCGTATATATAGCGTCTTTATAAGGTATATATATAGCATATATTATAACAGTCATAGGTTATAAATAATAATAACAATCCAATCTTTTTATAGAATAAGGGGCAAGTAATAAATAGGGTTTAGTAGCAGTTTCGTTCGTCTTTTGTTCGAGGTTTGTTCGGAAAATGATGCTAAAAAGCCCCATTTTATTGGTGTTGCCTCGAAGCGCTCTCGAACAAACCCTGAATAAAGCCCTATTAAACCATTCAAAATACATCAAAACACGTCAAAATCGGTCAAATCCAGTCAAAGCTATTCATAGTGGATTTTTTTAGTGGTTTTGGCAGAGTTGTTTGAATTAGGTATCATTATCCAAAGAGTTTTTTTAATCAGTATTTGCTAAATAAGATGGAGTAGTAGTTGGTTTTTGTTTACTATTGTGAGTGGTAGGTTTTGACTTCTAGAAACGAAAATTATTGCCATTGAAGTTGTTATTAATCCTTTTCCTAATTATTGAAAAGATAAGCTTAGTAGAATTTTTATTATAATTTTTTTAAATACTTTCAATTTATACTTTACTATTACTTTAAGTATACTCCTTGATTATAATAGTATCATTTTTTTAGTTATTTTTGAGTTTTAGTAAAAACAAACACATGCAAAAAGTTCTTCTATTTATCACTTTCTTTTTTTCTTCCTTTGTTTTTACTCAAAATTACGATTTTAAATCCTACAGTACTAAAGAAGGATTAGCGCATAGTCAGACTTTTTCAATTATACAGGCAAAAAATAAAAAAATATGGGTAGCTACTGTGAATGGAGTAAGTTGCTTTAATGGTAAAGACTTTAAAAATTATACTACAAAAGATGGATTGCCTTCCAATATTTGCCCCATAGTTTTTGAAGATTCAAAAGAAAATATTTGGGTAGGTACTTTTAAAGGCATTAGTATTATTAAAAATGATAGAGTCACTACACCTTCTTCCATAGATTTTAAAAAATTTGGATCCATTAATGACTTTCTAGAAGCAAAAGATGGAAGCATTTATATTTTTAGTAATAGAGGAATAATACACTATAAAAATAAAAAGTTTACTATCCTGTATTATAGTAAAAATAGAGAAAATATATTTTCAACTAGTGCAGCTTGGTACGATGATAACACTATTTATGCAGCTTCTATAAAAAATGGTGTTAAAAAAATAACTTTAAATCCTTTTCAATTTGAAGTTATAGACAGTAAAAGTCATAAGATTAATGACATTTGCTATAAGGTAGTAATAGATAAAGAAAAGAAAGTTTGGATAGGTTCTTATGGTGTTTTGTATTGCCTTGAAAATGATAAAATAAAGGAGTTTGTCCCAGATTGGCATGCTATTGATAGCAATAGAATTTTTAGTATTATTCAAGAAGAGGATGGTATTACACTAGGACTTAGTTTTGAAGGAAATGGAATAGGTTTTTTTAATAAAGAGAAAGGCACTTTTGATTTTATAAATACGAATAATGGTTTGCCTTCTAACTATATTTATGGTTTTATAAAAGATTCCGAAAATAATTATTGGTTGGCTTCTTATAACAAAGGGATAATTAAATTCAAAGACAAATCCATGCAATTGTTTACAGCAAAGCAAGGGCTGCCTTCGGAGATAATTGTAGATGTAGTAGATTGGAATAATAAATTATATTTAGCTTCAGAGAAAGGAGTAGTAATTCTTAATGATTATAAGATTGAAAAAATACTTTTTCCAGATACTAAAATTCATAGAATAGTTAAGACACCACAAAACACCTTACTTATTGCCATCGATGAAAAGGTTGTAGAAATGAAAGAAAATGGTACAACAGAAGTTATTCGTGAAGGAACATATTTAGATATTTACAAAGATGATAAAATAACATTTTTGGCCATTGATGATGATTTAAGAGTATTCACTAAGGATAGTTCGTATATTATTGAAACCAGAAAAACATTTAAGATCTTTCCTTTAGGTGACCGTTACATTCTAACTAAGTTAGCTGCTATTTTACAGTTTAAAGACAATAAGATTGCTATTATTCCAGGTTTAAACCCTTCCGAGCATGATATTTTTGCTTCTATTGATGCCATTAATGAGAATGAATTTGTGGCACTTAATGATAAATTTATTTTTCATGTGAGTTTGTATAATGGAATGTTTAAAGTAAAAACATATTCTATTGATCGTTTTGGGAATGACTATAAAGCATTGAAAGTACATAAAAATGATTTATGGTTAGCTTCTAAAAAAGAAATTAGTAAAGTTAATTTTACCTTATTAGTAGAGAAAGATTCAGTTAGTATCAAAAAGTACAAAATTGGAGATAATTTTATTCCAAATGGTATTTTAGATAATGGATTAAAAATAACATCTGAGGGAATTCTATTGGCCAGTACACTAAATGGATTGTTTATTTTTGATGAAAAACAGTATGTTGAAAATAAGAAAGCACCTGCCTTAGAGCTAAATGATGTATTGTTATTTTCAGAATCTATAAAAGATAAAATAGAGAACAAGTGTATCGGTCTTTCTCATAATGAAAACTATTTAACTTTTGATATGGAAGCCGTTAGTTTTTCCAACTCAGAAAACATAAAATACAAATATCGTTTAAAAGGCTTACGAGATGGAAATGAATGGTCGCAACCCTCCTTAGATAATAAAGCCGTATTTTCCTATATTCCATCAGGAGAATATCAATTTGAATTTACTGCCGATAACGGAAATGGACTTTGGCAATCAGAACCCTTTACGATTCCGATTCGTATTAAAAATCCTTTTTGGAGAATTTGGTGGTTTTGGCTTCTTTCTATTTTTAGTCTTGGTTTAGTGGTAATACTATACTTAAATCAAAAGAACAAAAGAGCTTTAAAACGACAAGCACAAATTACACAAGACATTATCAATGCACAAGAAGAAGAACGCACAAGAGTGGCTCTAGAATTACATGACAGCGTAGGACAACAATTAATGCTCTTAACACGTAAATCAAAAAACAGTAATGATGCCAGTATGGAAGCTTTAGCCAAAGATACGCTGCAAAATGTAAGAACTATTTCCCAAGGGTTACATCCCGTTGTCTTAGAACGATTAGGTTTTACAGCAGGAATAAACGATTTAATTAATACTATTGATGCCAATACTGAACTTTTTTTTACAGCTGAAATAGAAAATATTGATGACTATTTAAATAATCAAAAAGCATTGCACTTGTACAGAATAGTACAAGAAGTGTTACATAATATTGTAAAACATGCTGAAGCCACTTCCGTAACTATCGACATTCATAAAAAGAAATCAACAATTGAAGTGGTCATAGAAGATAACGGTAAAGGGTTTGATTATGAACATCAAATGAAAGTATCTAAAAGCTTAGGAATGAAATCTTTACTAGAAAGAAGTAAAATAATTAATGCTAAACTGAATATTAATTCCATATCAAAAGTAGGAACAATAACACAGTTAACTTTTCCTATTTTATAGTTACTTTTCCTAATACATGTAAATTTTTTTTGAAAAAAAAGTAATTTTGGAACAAGCGTTTCAGAAAAAGTTTTATCTTTGTCCCATAAATTTATTTATATGGCACGCTGTGTAGAATTTAACGAGGTTGAAAAAATTGAAAAAGCAATGAATGTCTTTTGGGAGAAAGGCTACAATGCTACTTCAATGCAAGATCTTGTAGATGCTATGCAGATTAACAGAAGTAGTTTATACAACACTATCGGAGATAAGCATCAATTGTTTATGAAATGCATTAGTAATTATTTTGATAATGCAATGCTGGAACTGAAAGAAAAAGTGGCCAAACATACATCAGCTAAAGAAGCTCTGATTAAAGTTATTACCGATAAAGCCGATTGGATTGTTTCTTGCGATAAAGGATGCCTAGGAATGAAAACCATTTTTGAAATTGCACCAGATGATTCCACAGTACGAAATCAAATGAGTAAAAACAATGATGTTTTTATTGAATTTATGGCCACAATAGTTCAAAAAGCCATGGATGATGGTGAAATGGATGCATCAGAAGATGCTGCCTTAATGGCTGAATATATTGCCACATCTTTTACAGGATGGAAGCAATCATACATTCTTCATGAAAATCCAATCAAAATAAAAAAAATGTCAGAATTTCTGATTAAAAACATATTTAAATAGTTTTTTTTTGCATAAATTCTGAAACGTTTATTTCAGAAAAATAAGTAAGAAACATAATAATAATTTTTTTAACTAGCTCTGATTCTGAAACGTTTGTTTCAGAAATCAGACTATATCATAACCTTTTAATTTAATTAACATCAGCATGAATTCTGAAACGTTTATTCCAAAAAGAACAAGTAAAACAAATACAAACCATAGAAAATCAAAACCATTCTCAATTATGAAAACAATTACTTCTTTAAGTATATTAGCTTTATTTTTAATTAGTTGCACAGATAAAAATGCCAATGCACCAGCTCTAGCATCACCAACTTTACCTGTATTAAATATCGCTTATAGTACAGCAACGACAGCCACTGAATATCCTGTAGCGATTCAAGGAAAAACAGATGTTGAAATTAGAGCACAAGTGAGTGGCACCTTAGATCAAATATTTATTGATGAAGGAGCTTATGTAAAACAAGGTCAACCCTTATTTAAAATTAATGACAATAGCTATCGTCAAGAATATAACAATGCACAAGCTAGTTTGAATGCTGCTGAAGCTGCTGCCATAAATGCACAAATGGAGGTAGATAAGTTAACCCCATTGGTGCAAAATAAAGTCGTTTCAGAGTACCAATTAAAGACAGCTCAATCAAATTTAAGTATTGCAAAAGCCAATGTAGCACGATCTAATGCTATCTTAGCTAATGCTCGTATTAATTTGGATTACACTTTAATAAAAGCTCCAGTGAATGGTTATATAGGAAGATTTCCAAGAAGACAAGGAAGTCTTATCAGTCCACTTGATCCAGAAGCACTTACTAGACTATCAGACACAAAAGAGGTGTATGCCTACTTTTCATTAGGAGAAAATGATTTTATCAGTTTCAAGTCGCTTACTGAGGGAAAAACAATTACTGATAAATTAAAAAGCTTGCCTCCAGTTGACTTAGTCCTTTCCGATAATTCGGTATATTCCGAAAGTGGAAAGATAGATATGGTAGATGGTCAGTTTGATAAAACAACAGGAGCTATAACTTTAAGAGCTAAATTTCCAAACACTAATGGATTGCTTAAATCTGGAAACACGGGTAAGGTGAAAATTAGTATGGAACATGAAAATACGATTGTTATACCACAAGAAGCCACCATAGAAATTCAAGATAAGCTTTTTGTATTTCTTTTAAATGAAAAGAATGCTGCAACTAGACAACCTATTGTAATTTCAGGAAAAAGCGGTAGTAATTATTTAGTGAAAGAAGGTATAAAAATAGGAGATCGAATTGTACTAAAGGGTTTTGAAAGTCTGCCAGATGGAGCTACAATAATTCCAGAAAACTCAACAAAACCAGTAGCTAAACTTTAATCTAAAAAATAACAAAACGACATATGTTACAAAAATTTATTGACAGGCCAGTACTGTCAACGGTCATCGCTATACTTATAGTTATCCTAGGATTTATTGGGTTAAACACCCTTCCGCTCCAACAATTTCCAGATATTGCACCACCAGCAGTTCAAGTAGTAGCTCTTTATCCTGGTGCGAATGCTGAGACGGTTTTACGTTCTGTAGCTCCATCCTTAGAAGAAGCCATAAATGGAGTAGAGAACATGAGTTATATGAGTTCCACAGCTAGTAATGATGGTTCCTTAGTGATTACAGTGAATTTTAAATTGGGCACAGACCCCGATCAAGCCGCTGTAAATGTTCAAAATAGAGTATCACAAGCCACCAGTCAATTGCCAGCAGAAGTAGTTCAAGCAGGAATTTCTACTACAAAACAGCAAAATAGTCTTTTGATGGTAGTGGATTTATTGACTGAAAATGAAAAAGAATACGACCAAACCTTTTTAGCCAATTATGCGCAAATAAACATCATTCCAGATTTAAAAAGGATTCCTGGAGTAGGGCAGGCTGCCATTTTTGGAGGTAGTAAAGATTATTCCATGCGTGTGTGGCTAAATCCTGCTAAAATGGCAAGTTATAACTTAACACCTCAAGAAGTTATGGCTGCTATTCAAGATAAAAATCTAGAAGCTGCTCCAGGGCGTTTTGGTGAGAGTAGTGATGAAGCTTTTGAGTATGTAATTAAATACAAAGGGAAGTTAAATACACCTGATCAGTATGAAAATATTGTGATTCATTCTAATGCGGATGGTTCTGTTTTACGTTTAAAAGATGTGGGGCGAATTGAACTAGGTTCTTATACTTACGGGAGTAGTACTCGTATTGATGGAAAATCAGGACTTAATATTGGTATTTATCAATTGCCAGGATCTAATTCTAGTGATGTACAGATAGCGATTAAAGAAATGATGGAAAAAGTTTCAAAAGATTTTCCTAAAGATGTAAAACATATAATTTTATATAATACTAAGGACTCATTAGATTTATCAATAGCTCAAGTAAAATCCACTTTGATTGAGGCTTTTATTCTGGTATTTATTGTAGTGTTTTTATTTCTTCAAGACTTTAGAGCTACTTTAATTCCAGCGATTGCTGTACCTGTATCGATTCTAGGAACTTTCTTTTTTATGGGAATCTTTGGCTTCTCTGTCAATCTTTTAACACTTTTTGCTTTGGTATTAGCCATTGGTATAGTGGTCGATGATGCTATTGTGGTTGTAGAAGCCGTCCATGAAAAAATGCACAGTAAGAAACTTTCTGCAAAAGTAGCCACCACATCAGCCATGAGTGAAATAACAGGAGCCATAATTTCCATTACTTTAGTGATGTCAGCCGTGTTTTTGCCTGTTGGATTTATGGAAGGCTCAACAGGTGTTTTTTATAGACAATTTGCTTTTACATTGGCTATAGCCATTGTGATTTCAGCTGTTAATGCTTTAACCTTAAGTCCAGCTTTAGCCGCTTTATTTTTGAAAGATAGTCATATCGATAGTCCTAATCAAGATTCAAAACCTAAAAACTTTAAAGAAAAGTTCTTTGTAGGTTTCAATAGTGGTTTTACGAAAATGACTACTAAATATGTAAACAGTCTTCGTTTTTTAATAAAATTCAAATGGCTTAGTCTTGGTGGTTTAGTTGTAGTGATTTTAACAACAATTTATATGGTAAAAACGACACCAACTGGTTTTATTCCCTCAGAAGATCAAGGTTTTATTGCTATTTCTATGTCCATGCCAGCGGGTACTTCTTTAGAAAGAACCAAAGGAGTTATGCTAGAAGTTGAAAATAAGTTGGGTGATATGCAATCGAAAAAAGTATTGAATATTCTATCTGGATTTAACTTGTTGACGCAGTCTACAAGTCCGTCTGCTGGAGTAATCTTTATTTTATTAAAACCAACTAAAGAGCGTGGAGACGTGCAAGATATCAATGCGATAATGAATGAAGTAAGACAAAAGTTAAGTACTATAAAAGGATCTAATTTCTTTGTCTTTACTTTTCCAACCGTTCCTGGATTTAATAATGTAGATGGTTTAGATATTGTTTTGAAAGATAAAACAGGACAAAGTATTAGTAAATTTAGTGGCATCAGTACTACATTTATTGGAGCACTTATGAAACGTTCAGAAATTGCTTTTGCTTTTACTAGTTTTAAAGCCGATTATCCACAACTTGAAATGGAAGTTGATGATGTGAAAGCAGAACAATTGGGGGTGAATGTTAGGGATATTTTGCAAACGATGCAAGCTTACTTTGGTAGTGCTCAAGCCTCTGATTTTAATAGATTTGGTAAATATTACAGAGTGGTTGTACAAGCAGATGTGGAATCTAGAAACAATTCTGAATCATTAAGAAGTATTTATGTAAAAAATAGACTAGGTGAAATGGTTCCTGTTTCCACATTAGTAAAACTAAAACCAGTTAATGGTCCAGAAACGGCTTCTCGATATAATCTTTTTAATTCCATTAGTGTAAATGCTATTGCTACTCCAGGATTTAGTTCGGGTGCAGCCATTCAAGCAGTACAAGAAGTAGCAGACACGCAATTGCCTAAAGGATATAGCATAGAATTTTCTGGACTTACGAAAGAAGAACTTACTTCATCAGGGCAATCCGCTATTATCTTTGGATTAAGTCTTTTGTTTGTGTTCTTCTTATTAGCTGCACAATATGAAAGTTATATACTTCCAGCAGCAGTATTGTTATCTATTCCAACAGGAATATTTGGAGTTTTCTTAGCTATTGGTATAACTGGAATTGAGAATAATATTTATGTTCAAGTTGCCTTAATTATGCTTATAGGATTGCTAGCCAAAAATGCCATTTTGATAATAGAATTTGCGATTCAAAGGAGACGTGCTGGTAAATCGTTGTTGGCTTCATCCTTAGAAGCTGCTAAACTACGTTTAAGACCCATTATCATGACATCGTTTGCTTTTGTTGTGGGACTTATTCCAATGATGCGTGCGACTGGACCTTCAGCCTTAGGAAATCACTCTATTAGTATTGGAGCAGCTGGAGGAATGGTTTCAGGAGTGCTATTAGGTGTCTTTATTATTCCTGTTTTATTTGTTGTGTTTCAATATTTACATGAATTAGTTTCAGGAAAACCTTTGGCAGTACTTAACAACGAGAAAAAAGAGGAACATTAATTTTTGACCAAAATAAAATCAAGAATAACATGATAAAAAATAATATATATAGAGTCCTTGTGCTGTTGACAACCACATTTAGTGCCATGGCTCAACAAAAAGAAATAACAGTAGCTGTTCCTCAAAGCTATAGAAATGTAGTATTTATTGATACCGCATCTATTGCTACTATTAAATGGAAGGACTTTTTTGTGGAACAAGATTTAGTTCGCTTAATTGATGAGGCCATAGAAAAAAATAATGATTTGCAAATAGCTGAAAAAAATATCAGTATCGCTAATCTGCAGTTCAAACAATCCAAGTGGAATTCAGTGCCACAAGTTAATACGTTTGCGACTGCATCAACAACCCGACTTTCTGAAAATAGTTTGAATGGTATTAGCACCAATTTATTTTTGGGTAAAAACCATATTGAAGACTTCAGCGCAGGATTTAATTTATCTTGGGAAGCTGATATTTGGGGTAAATTTAGAAATCAGAAAAAGAAAGCGTTGGCTTCTTATTTGCAAACTACTGAAGCTAAAAAAGCAACACAAACAGCGATTGTAGCTAACGTTTCTAAAGGATTTTATGATTTATTGATGTTAGATGCACAATTAGAAATAGCGCAAAAGACTTTGGTTTTGAATGATAGCATTCTATTTATGGTGAATTTGCAATATGAAGCAGGTCAAGTAACGCTTTTAGCGAAACAACAAACGGAAGCTCAACGTTTAATTGCGGCTAAATTAATTCCTGAGTTAGAACAGAATATCCAATTGCAAGAAAATGCGATTAGTGTGCTAACAGGTACATTTCCTGAAGCTAAAATAAGAAATAGCAAGCTTGATGAATTACTCGTTAGTGAAGATTTTTCATCGGGTATTCCTGCTCAATTGGTTAGTAAAAGACCTGATGTGAAAAGTGCGGAATTAGCTCTACAAGCAGCAAATGCTACTGTAGGAGTAGCTAAAGCTTATTTTTATCCTGCTTTAAATATTACAGCTTCTACTGGAGTTAATTCCTTTCAATCTAGTAATTGGTTTAACATTCCTGCCTCATTGTTTGGTTCGGTTGCAGGAGGATTAACAGCTCCACTTTTAAATCGTAAAAGTATAAGAACTCAATATGAGATAGCCAAAGTACAACGAGAGCAAGCAGTAATTCAATTTAGACAAACAGTACTTGTTGCTGTTAGCGAAGTATCAAATGCACTTGTGAAAATTGAAAAAAGTAAAGAGCAATATGAGTTGGCCAATGAAAGACTAGCAACCTTACAAAAAGCTGTAGGAAATGCAGAATTATTATTTAAAAATGGATTAGCAACTTATATTGAAGTCATCATTGTACAAGGCAATTTATTACAAGCTGAATTAGAATTAGCCTTACTAAAAAAGGAAAGATTGTCAGCAAACGTTGAACTATACCGCTCTCTTGGAGGTGGATGGGAATAATATAAAATAGAATTGCTCTTGCTAGTAATTGCAAGAGCAATTTTTAACACTTCAATTTTAAGATTATGATAAAAAAAATATTTTTAGGATTGCTATTATTATGTATAACGGGTGAAATTTTTGCTCAAGATAGTTTTATAGGAGATTGGGAAACCAATAAAGGTAAATTATGTATTGAAATTTATAAAGAGGGTTCTTATTACTATGGTAAAATTAAAAAATGTGAAAAGAAGGAAAGAATGCATCAAGTAATACTTATTCAAATGATAAAAAAGTCAACCACTAAATTATATGGAGGTACTTATTATAACGACGAACAAAAAGTAGAACATGAAGCCAAATTAAAATTAATAGATATAAATACAATGTGTTTAAAAATCTTAAGTGGATTATTTAATGAAGTTATGATTTGGGAAAGGGTTAAACCATTGCCCTAGCTAATTTTCTTAGTGCTTCTTATTTCCAAAAAATAGATTAAGAAGATGAAAATAAAGATAAAAAAAAGACTAGTGAGATACTCAATAATAATTGACAACTTTTTAAAAATAAGAATTATGAAAAATAAAAATATAACGCTTAGCGAAATCGGTTTATTCTTGTCATGTTTACTTATGGTATTAGCTATCATTTATATTAGAAGTAATTGACGTCAAAAGATTACATGTATTATAGTTTTATAGAAATTATCTTTTCCTATTTGATAGATAAGTTGTATTTTGCCTTTCTTTAAATTGAAGCAGGAAAAAATGAACAAAAGAAACATTTCTTTAATCATAGCTGATGATCATCCTATCATGTTGAAAGGACTGGCTGAAGAACTAGAAAATGCGGGCTATAACATTGTGGCTACAGCCAATAATGGAGCTGCTGCTGTAGAAATGATAGCCTTACATAAGCCAAATATTGCTCTACTAGATATTGAAATGCCTTTTTTTAATGGTTTTGAAGTAATTAAAAACTGCCAGAGTTTACAGTTAGAAACCAAATTCATTGTAATGACTTATCACAAAGAAAAGGGATTTATAGTTCAGGCAAAAAAAGTAGGTACACACGGTTATTTATTAAAAGAAGACAACCTTGAAGAAATTGAAACTTGTATCAAAGCTGTTTTATTAGATGAGTTTTATTTTAGCAAATCGTTTCAGGAAGATATCAAATATACTGTAGATAACGAACTTAGAAAAGTAGGCTTATTAACTCCATCAGAAAGAACCATCATTCGACTTATTGCCCAAGGTCAAAATTCAGCTGAGATATGTGAAACGCTCAAAGTTTCTAAAAGAACGATTGAAAAACATCGCGCTAATATTATTGCTAAATTAGAACTAGAACCTTCTCTAGACACTTTAACGCAATGGACCAACGATTATAAAGAAATTATAATGTCTTTGTAATTTTTGGAACAGAAAATCAATACGTTACTATAGCTAAACAATATGCATCTCAATTAGGAGTTGCTATAGGTAGCTAACTATAGTATTAAAATAACTACTAATAAAGGAGTACAAACAGAAAAACTTATTAAAAGATGAGTTTTGAGTGAGTAGTACTTAGTCTTAGAAAAGACCTTAACACTATTTTGTGTTAAGGTCTTTTTGTTTGTAACACCATTTTTAAACATACGTAGATTACGCAATAATTGCTAAGCCTACGTATTTTATGGTGTTTATAAAAATTGGATATTGCATTATCCTTACAGTAGTAGTGTTTTTTTAAGAACATTATATGGCAGAAAATGAATTGGCCACAAAAATAAATAGTTATGATTCATTTTTAATTGGAGTAAGTTGTTACTAAGTTTTTCTATTAATCAATTGATTATTTGAGTAGTAACAAAATAGTATACTCTATAAGGATATAGTAAAGAATAACCAGTAATTTAAAACAAATAAATATGAATGATTTAAAACAAAATCCAGAACAGACAGCAGCTTTTAATAGCTTAATTAAAAAGATTTTAACGGGAAAAATGTCTGATAGTGAAATTGAGGACTATATTCTTAACAGTGGTAAGTTATTAGACCCTATAGATGCAAAAATTGAATTTAGTATGTTAGGTATCGATGGACGATTTATGTGTACGCCAAAAGACTCTAAAGACTATCCTTATGTTTGGGATCATAGAGTATATGGTTTTGGAATAGCTGATATAAAATGTGATGGAAACCTTAGCACAGGTTATGCAGATTGGAGTGGTTTATGGAAGAATACAACATCTGTAGGAGTAACATGTGGAGAAATAGGAATAGGTGTTGTAGCGGCTGTTTTTTTTAGAGAAGACGGAATGCCTATTGGTGATTTTAGAGGAGTTCCTACAGGTGTTTTAGCATTTGCAGGAGCAGGAGGTGAAGGAGGCTGGAAGAAGAAATAACTCATTTCTATCTAATCTTACATTACATGAGTTCCTAGTAATTTAATTAGTAAGACCTTAACACAAAATTGTGGTTAAGGTCTTTTTTATGATATACGTAGGTTACGTAATATTTACCCATCGTACGTATGGTTTTTAGTGTATGTTTATTATACTATTGTACTCACAAACTAAAACACAAATGCGATGAAAAAATATTACTTATTATTGGTAATTATTGCAGCTCTTTTTTTGAATGACCAAAAAAGTCTTGCTCAAAATTTAATTGCCACTACTCCTTTGAGAAATGCTACTCATATTTTAGCAAATACGGATATTATACTAACTTTTGATAGCATTACAGATGCAGCAACCATAAATGCAAATACTATTATTGTTTCAGGATCACAATCAGGATTGATTCCTGGATCTTTTTCTGGTCAAGGAACGGCAATTGTAACTTTTAATCCAAATATCCCTTTTAAACCTGGTGAAATGATTACGATAGTGGTCACTAGTAACCTTACCTTAGGAAATATAGCGTTAACGAATCCTACTGTTTTTTATTTTACAGTTATTTCCAATGCTGTTACTGCTCCGTTAGGCTTTTTAAAAAGAGAAATATCAACTCTAGAAAATTATGCTACAGATCTCTATACCGCTGATATTGATAATGATGGCGATTTAGATGTAGTTACTGCTGCTTCAATTATCAATACTATTGCTTGGTATGAAAATGATGGAACTGAGCAACCCACTTTCATTAGACATGTAGTGACAAACACAGCCGATTTTGCTACTGCTGTTTTTGTTGGTGACTTAGACAATGATGGCGATTTGGATATTTTATCAGCTTCAGCCGAAGATGATACCATTGCTTGGTATGAAAATGATGGTAATGCTACACCTTCTTTTACTAAGATAGTTGTTTCCAATACTGCTGATTTTGCTACGAGTGTTACAGTAGGAGATATGGATGGCGATGGCGATTTAGATATATTATCGGCTTCTTTATTTGATGACGTTGTAGCTTGGTATGAAAATGATGGTGCAGCTGATCCAACATTTACTCGTATAGTAATTACTACAGCCACGAATGGAGCCTACACCCTTGCTGTTGGAGATATGGAAGGTGATGGTGATTTAGATATCTTTTCTACCTCTAGATATGATGACACTGTTTCTTGGTTTGAAAACGATGGAGGAATAGATCCCTTATTTACAGAACGAATCATTAGTACATCTGTTAACAATGCAACAGATGTTTCATTTGGTGATTTAGATGGTGATGGCGATTATGATATTGCTGCTTCATCCAGAGACGATGATACTATTGCTTGGTTTGTAAATAATGGTGGTTCTAATCCAACTTTTACAAAAATTGTACTAACCAACGCTGCAGATGGAGCAAGACGAGTTTCTATTGTTGATATTGATGGAGATGGCGATTTAGATATTTTTGCAGTTTCAAATTATGACGACACCGTTTCTTGGTTTGAAAATGACGGTGCAATAGCTCCCAGTTTTACAGAGCAAGTAGTAACACATTCAGCAGATGGTGCTAATGGTATTAGTGTTGGTGATGTTGACGGTGATGGCGACTTAGATTTGTTTTTAGCCTCAACTAATGATGATACAATTGCTTGGTATGAAGCCACTACAAAACTACAAGTTACAACTGTTTCCCCTGTAGCTCAGGCAACAAGTATTCCCACAGCTAGTTCTATTACAATAAATTTTACTACAACACTTGATCCTACTACAATTAATTTAGAGGCTGTTTTGATTACGGGTTCCCAAACTGGTATTATTGAAGGAACTCTAAGTGGAGGAGGTACAGCTACACTGCAATTTGATCCCTTAAGTAATTTTAAACCAGGTGAGGTTATTACAGTAGTATTGACCACTAACTTATCGTCGGAAGAAGGTTCCTTTTTGCAGCAACCTACAATGTTTAGTTTTGTAGTACAGACTGCTAGTTTATCTTCACCTGTATCTTACATTGATCATACAGTAACGACAGCTTTAGATTATGTTACAGAAATTAATTTGGCAGATGTGGACAATGATGGTGATTTAGATATTGTATCTTCATCCGCTAATGATGACACTATTGCTTGGTTTGAAAACGATGGTAATCTAGTAAATCCTTTTTTTACAAAAAATACAATTACGCTAACAGCTAATGTTGCAACAAGTGTAGTGGTGGCTGATTTAGATAATGATGGTGATTTAGATGTTGTTTCTTCATCTTCTCAAGATGATACCGTAGCTTGGTATGAAAATGATGGTAATGCAGACCCTACGTTTACAAAAATCATTATAACGACAACAGCAGATTGGGCTTTTATAGTCGCAGTTGGTGATTTAGATAATGATGGTGATTTAGATATTATTTCAGGTTCTCAAAGTGATCAAACTTTGGCTTGGTTTGAAAATGATGGTGCTACCGATCCTAGTTTTAGTCAGAATGTTATTAGTACCACGGTTAGTGGTATACATGATGTTTCTATGGGAGATCTCGATAATGATGGTGATCTAGATATTTTAGTTGCTACACAATATGACAGCACAGTATCTTGGTATGAAAATAATGGTGCGACCCATCCGAGCTTTATTAAAAATATAATTACGACAAATGCTATGACAGTTAAATCGGTTTCTTTGGGGGATCTTGATAATGATGGCGATTTAGATGTTTTGTCAACTTCTACAGCAGATAACACTATTGCTTGGTACGAAAATGATGGCGTAACGAATCCTACTTTTACAAAAATAGTAATTTCATCTACTGTAAGCGATTTACTGACAGTGAATGTGGGTGATGTGGATGGTGATGGTGATTTGGATGTTCTAGTAGCTAATGTCAATACCTTCGATTATTATGAAAATGATGGAGCTTTAAATCCAACATTCACAAAGATTTTAATTACCTCTAATTCAAATAGTACTTCAAGTATAGTTGGAGGAGACGTGGATAATGATGGTGATTTAGATATTGTTGTTGGGAAGTTTAGTGATAGAATCTCTTGGTATGAGGCGTATGATTCTACATTAAGTACTGTCATTCCTTCTATTGAAGAAAGTTTTGCAATATATCCTAATCCCGTAAAAGATAACCTAATGATCCAATCAAATTCTGATAGTAGCATACAAAGTATAGCAATTTACGATCTTTCTGGACGTTTGGTACAAAAGAATATTCTTGAAAATAATACAATGACTTCCTATACTTTAGAGATGAGTACTTTACACACAGGTACTTATCTTATTCAATTATACACTAATGAAGGAGTTATTTTGAAGAAAATAAGCAAAGAATAATCGAAATTATTTTAAATTATAACAAAGCACTGATATTTTATCAGTGCTTTGTTATTTACGTACCCTACGTAATATTTACTTACCCTACGTATTTTACAACCAAACTACATACTATAGTTTTGTGGTATAAAAATAATAATCATGAGTATAAAAAAGACTATTACCACAGTATTCTTTTTCTTTTTTGAAATTTTAATACTTCAAGCACAAACTGCACCTACTGCAGAATTTACAGCAAGTCCAGTAGTAGGAAATACAATACCACATACGGTTTTTTTTACAGATGAATCAGTTATTCCTGATACTTGGTTGTGGAATTTTGGAGATGGAGGTACATCAACTGCTAAAAATCCAATTCATACTTATACTAATTTTGGTGCATTTACAGTAAGGCTAACCATACAAGATACTATAACAGGAGTTTCTGATTTTGAAAACAAAGTAGCTTATATTAAGATATCTGCTCCTGTGGCTGATATTGGTGGACCATCATTAGGATATTTTGGTTGTGGTCCTTTAACACCAAATTTTGTTGACGCTTCTGTAGCAAACGGAGCCCCTATTGTTAGTTGGTTGTGGAACTTTGGTGATGGTAGTACTTCTACTGACCAAAACCCTTCGCATACATATGCTACTTCTGGGAGTTATACGGTTTCACTTACTGTTACAGATAGTTTTGGTAATTCAAATTCTGATGTGTTTAACAATATGGTACAAGTCATTGGACCTAATCCTAATTTCCAAGCTAATCAAACACTGATACAATCCAATACAAGTGTTGCTTTTACCAATTTAAGCACTTCTGGAGCTCCAATTACTAGTTGGATTTGGGATTTTGGTGATGGAAGTCCAACTTCAACTACACAAAACCCTTCTCATACTTATACTGCTTCAGGAAATTATACAGTTAGCTTAACGGTATCGGATCTTGATGGATGTTCTAAAACACTTACTAAAACAGCTTACATTAAAGCTGTAGCTTGCCCAGAAAATAGTACTGTAAATAATGATGCTGGGCAATGTGAAGCCAATGTAGTACTTCCAGATTTTGAAGGATATACTAATGGAAACGCTATTCAACTAGACGGAATAAATGACCATATTACAGCTCCACTTCCCACTGTATTTAATACTATTGGTACAAATGATTTTACTGTTGAAATGTGGGTCAATAGAGCGTCTTCCACTAATACTAGTAGATTATTTTTTGCACAATTGAATTCGGATAATTTTGTAAGCTCATTAGTAAGTTTATCTGGTGTACTTTATATCTTTATAGAAGATAATTCCAATGTTTATAGTGTAAATACTCAAAATGTCATCCCTTTGAATCAATGGACACATATTACTTTTCGATGGAATGCTACCTCAAAAATAATTACCGTTCTTATCAATGGTGTTGAACTGCAAAACACTGTTAGTGGAGGTTCAAGTACTATGGGAAATGATAATCGTATGACTATTGGTTGTAGAACCGATGGTAACCAAGTTTTTAAGGGTAAAATTGATGAGGTACGAATTTGGAACCAAGAAAGAAGTAATGCAGCTATTGTGGCTTCAATGTATACTTGTGTTTCAGAAGCAGATGCTAATTTAGTAGCTTATTATCATTTGGATGAAGATTCTGGAGATTCTTCTGTATATGATGCAACAGGAAACGGTTATGATGGCACTTTAGTTAATAGCAATACAGCTACAGCTTGGATTTATGGAACTATTTCTTGTGATGTATCTGTTACCAATGATTTCACAAACACAAATAATGCATCAGGAGTTTATCCAATAGGAGATACAACTGTAACATGGACAGCATCAAATACTACTGGAAATACGGTTACTTGTACACAAATAGTGACTGTTGTTGATAACGAAATTCCAGTAATTACTTGCCCATCAGCCATTACTATAAATACAGATTTAGGTCAATGTACTTCAAATACTTCGATAGGAGTAGCAACGGCAACTGATAATTGTGGCGTACCAACAGTAAGTAATGATGCACCCACAGCTTTCCCAATAGGAGATACAACTGTAACATGGATAGCAACAGATACAGCTGGAAATACAGCTACTTGTACACAAATAGTTACAGTTGTTGATAATGAAAATCCTGTAATTACTTGTCCATCTGCCATTACTATAAACACAGATTTGGGTCAATGTACTTCAAGTACTTCAATAGGAGTAGCAACGGCAACCGATAATTGTGGCGTACCAACAGTAAGTAATGATGCACCCACAGCTTTCCCAATAGGAGATACAACTGTAACATGGACAGCTACAGATAGTGCTGGAAATACAGCTACATGTACACAAATAGTCACAGTTGTTGATAATGAAAATCCTGTAATTACTTGTCCATCAGCCATTACTATAAACACAGATTTGGGTCAATGTACCGCAACTACTTCAATAGGAGTAGCAACCGCAACCGATAATTGTGGTGTACCAACAGTAAGTGATGATGCACCAACAGCTTTTCCAATAGGAGATACAACTGTAACATGGGCAGCAACAGATACAGCTGGAAACACAGCTACATGTACACAAATAATCACAGTTGTTGATAATGAAAATCCTGTAATTACTTGTCCATCAGCCATTACTATAAATACAGATTTAGGTCAATGTACTTCAACTACTTCAATAGGAGTAGCAACCGCAACCGATAATTGTGGTGTACCAACAGTAAGTAATGATGCACCAACAACTTTCTCAATAGGAGATACAACTGTAACATGGACAGCAACCGATACAGCTGGAAACACAGCAACTTGTACACAAATAGTGACTGTTGTTGATACGGAAAATCCTGAAGTAGTTACACAAGATATAGTAGTTTCATTAGATGCTTCGGGTAATGTTAGTATAACACCATCTATGATAAATAATGGAAGTAGTGATAATTGTACAATAACGTCTTTCTCTTTAGATAAAACTTCTTTTGACTGTTCAGATATTGGAACTCCTATTTTGGTAACCCTTACAGTAACGGATGCAAGTGGCAATCTTAATAATGCGACTGCATTTGTAACAGTTGAAGACAATACTAACCCCATCGTTAGTACTCAAGATATTACTGTTTCACTTGATAATTCAGGAAATGCTACCATCACTCCAGAAATGATTGATAATGGGAGTTATGACACTTGTGGTGTAGAAAGTATATCATTAAATACAACAAATTTTAATTGCCCTAGACTGGATGAGGTTCAATTGGTATCGTTAACAGTTACTGATAATAATGGAAATAGCAGTACGGCTGTTGCTTATGTGTCTTTTACAGGTTTCGATTTAGATTTGGATAATATAGCCGACTCTTGTGATACAGAACTAAACCCTGATATTACTCCTATTTTAGGAATATCTCCTAATAATGATGGGGAGAATGATACTTGGGTTATCGAAAATATCACCAATTTCCCAAAGGCTAAAATTGAAGTGTTTGATAGGAATGGTGTTGCTGTTTATGACGCTATTAACTATCAAAACAATTGGGCTGGAAATAGAAACGGATCAGGAGAACTAGTTCCTGTGGGTTCTTACTATTTTAGTATTAATATTTTCGGTGATGGCTCCTTGTTTATTAAAGGATGGTTATACATTAATTACTAATTGTTTATAAAAGATAAAATGAAACTATATAAAATATTTTTTTCGATATTATTCCTTTTCATTATTTCACTAAAAGGGATAGCCCAAGTAGAACCAAGTTATTCTTTGTACCGTTACACCACTAATTTTTTTAATCCTGCCGCTTTTGGTGTTGATGAAAAAGTAACTATAAAAACCAATTTTAGAAGTCAGTTTTTAGGAATTGATTATGCTCCTGAAACGCAAAGTATAAGTTTGGGAATTCCCATAAAAGATAAAATGAGTATAGGAGCTATTGTTATTGCAGATAAAGTTTTTATTGAACAAAATACTTCCTTGTTTGCAAGTTTTTCCTATAAAATTCAAGTAGCAAAAGCAACCGATTTATTATTTGGAATTCAAGCTGGAGGTTCCTTTGTCAATATAGATTTTGAAAAGTTACATTTACCCGCTGATCCTTTCCTTTCTCAGAATACCAATTATTTCAATCCTAATGTGGGCGTAGGTTTTTATTTAAAAAACGAAAACTATTTTGCATCATTGTCTGTTCCTAGGCTTTTTGAGACCGACCGAGTTGCAGATGAAAATGGAGTAGCCACTCAGGCTAATAATAAAGCCCAACTTTATGTAAGCGGAGGCTATCATTTAAAAATAGCAAATAGTATTACATTTATACCTTCTACATTAGTGCGTTTATCAGAAGAAGAAATTATTACAGAGGCTACCGGGACTTTTGAGTTTTTCGAAAAGTTTGATGTAGGTGTAAATTATAGAGTGGATAGAGCCATAGGCGGACTTTTTTATATCACAATTAAAGACCGACTCCAATTAGGGTATGCCTATGAATCCAATTTGAGTGACATCAACAAGTATGATAATGGAACGCATGAATTTGGATTGAGTTTTGAGTTTTAATAAAAGGCGAAGCAGTTGTTTCTTTATTAAATCCCATTGCTAATTTAGCTTCGCAACTTACTTCAGATTTAAATGACACTATCATGTTAGCAGGTAGTGAAGCATTACAAGCTTCGATGTTGTATTACGGACAAGTAAAAGAAGCTCATAGTAAAGGAATTGTAACAGCAAAACCTATCTATGAAGATTTGAGCCAACGTTTTGCTAAAAGAAGCAGAAAGGGTAGTGCTAACAAGCCAGAATAAGTATTTAAATTTATAAAAAATGAGACTCCAGCAATGGGGTCTTTTTTTGTTTTATACCTAAAACACTCTAATTATAAGCTAAAAGGTATTATTTATAATGAAAAAGATTGAAATTATACACTCTGATATTATAACTATAATCTAAAAGCTATTAATTATAACCAAAAAGACTATAATTATAACCAAAAAGGTATTATTTATACTCTAAAAGACTATTATTAGAAACAAAAAGGTATTAATTATAATGTTAGAGGCTTTAAGTTGAGTTTTGAAACTTGTTTTGTTCTATCTATAATTTTTTTTCAAACACAAAACTTTAACCACAAGCTTGTCATGCTGGAAGCATCACATTCTTAGCTCAAAATGAAACTTTTTCTTTTTGTATACTAAAAAAAACTACTTCCCAATACAGAAATTAAAAACTTATGTATACATGGTTTTTTTAATGTAGAGATACAAGTAAGGTACAAATTTATGAAAGCGACAGCGTTTTAATCTTAAAAAAAAAATTAACAATGGTTTTTAACATCAAAGACTTCATAGGTTTTTGTCCTGTAATTTTCAAAATGTAAAAATATTTCTTTTTAGATATCATTATTTATTCACAATTAGAGTATAAAAAATGAGTTTTTTTTAAGATAAAATACTTTATTTAGTATTTATACAATTTTATAATAAGTTGCATAAGTATATGCTTAGCTTTTATATTTTAAAGTTAAAGCATAATATTGATACTTTGCCGATATTGTAAGATTTTCGATATAGTGAAGTTCTTAAACGTTATATTTGGTTCTTTTACTAAAATACTATTAATTTAATCAAATAAATAGGTAATAAATAATAGAGGCTACTTAAAATTCAGGGATAATATTTATGAAACTTGTTTTTCTTTATTGTTAATGCAAAGTTCAGTATTATTTAAATTGATTTACTATTTAAAATTTTTAAATTTACGAATTCCATAATTTTACAATTAAATTAGCAAACTAAAATGGATGCATTCATTACGCACAATCAAGTTATATCCGATTACAAAGAATACCTTCAGTCTTTTATTAATATAAATGATTCAAAGATTCTAAAATATATTCAGAATGAAACTTTAGTAAAAAACATTATACCTGAGCCTTTAATTCAATTTAACCCTTCATTTGAAAAAGGCAAATCATTTGAAGAATTAATTAATGAAGCAACCGTTCATCCTAATCTTTCTAAAGCATTAGGATCTTATAGATTATACCGACATCAAGTTGAAGCTATAGAACTTGGAGTCAAAGATTGTGGTTTTGTTGTTACTTCAGGAACAGGCTCAGGTAAGTCATTAACTTTTTTAGCTACAATTTTTAATGATTTATTCAGCAGAGGATTTGAAAAAAAGAAGGGTGTAAAAGCAATTTTGGTTTACCCAATGAATGCTTTAATTAATTCTCAGTTTGAAGAAATTAAAAAATATGCTAATGCTTATGGGGAAGATTTTCCAATAACCTTTGCACAATATACAGGTCAAGAAGGAGGTGATATAAGAGAAAAAATTAAAACTGATCAACCTGACATCATTTTGACAAACTACATGATGTTAGAATTGATAATGACACGTCAGTCCGAAAAATGGTTAAGAGATTCAATAAAAGAAAATCTTAAGTATTTGGTATATGACGAGTTACATACCTATAGAGGCAGACAAGGGGCAGATGTGAGTATATTAAATCGAAGAGTTCAAGCTTTAGCTATGAACGAAATTATATTCATTGGGACATCAGCTACAATGGCTTCTCATGGTTCACCTGAAGAAAAAAAGAAAAAAGTAGCAGAAGTAGCAACTCAAATATTTGGTAAACAATTTAGTTCTGAAGTTATAATTAATGAATACTTAGAACCTTGTACACAAGCAAAAGAGGTAAATTCTTTTATGCTGGCTAATGCTATTAAAAAAGGAATTGATGTCAATGGTAATGAAGATGATTTTGTTTCGAATGATCTTGCCAATTGGCTTGAAATGAATGTAGCTTTAAAATCTAATTTTGGAACATTAGAAAGAGGTAAACCTTTGAATATTGATCAAATAACAGAAGAAATTCATAAAGTTACATCTCTACCTAAAGAGGAAATTAAAAGCTGCATTGTTGATTTACTAAAATGGGCTGAAAAAATAAATGAAGAAAACAGAATAGCTGGAACTAGGAAGTCATTTTTACCATTTCGTTTTCATCAATTTATTTCGCAAACAGGTTCAATTTCTGTGACGTTAGAGCCAAGAAAAACAAGAACAATTGCGTCATCTGATGAACCTTTTTTAAAGATTGATGGAAAAGAAAAAAAACTATATCCTTTATTGTTTTCTAGATATTCTGGTTATGATTTTATTTGTGTAGAATTAAATGTTGATGAGGGTAATTTAATACCCATCATACCAAATAAAGAATTCGTAAATAAGAAGAAAGAGGAAATTAATCAAAAAAATCCAGATATTAGAGATTTTAAAAATGGATATATAGTTCTTGATGAAGGGGAGGAATTTTGGAATCTTGATTACATTGATTTAGTTCCTTCACAATGGTTAAACAAACAAGGATCAGATTTACTTCCATACTACAAAATGTTAATGCCACACGAAATCTATTTTAATAGTGATGGTCAATTTTCATTTGAACCTAATTTTCCAATTAAAGGATATTTTATACCTGCCAAATTAAGAATCGATCCAACGGCTCAAATTATATATGAAGATAGTAAGACAAGTGATTTTACTAAGTTATCAAGATTAGGTTCTGAGGGAAGAAGTACTGCTACATCTGTAATTTCATACGCTGTTGTAAAAAGTTTGGTAGACCAAGGCGAAGCATTGCAAGATCAAAAACTACTGAGTTTCACAGATAATAGACAAGATGCATCATTGCAAGCAGGACACTTCAATGATTTTTACACAACAATAAGGTTGAGAGCTGCATTATTCAATGCGTTACAAAATTCTAGTAAACCAATAGAAATTTATGAAATTGCCGAGTTTTTGTTTCAAAGTTTAAATTTGAAAGAGGTACAGTATGCTTTATACCCATCTAGTGATCCTGAATTTCCTGATGAAAGGAATATTGAAGCCTTAAAAGAATATTTAAAGTATAGAATTTTTCAAGACTTAAAAAGAGGTTGGCGTTATACCTTACCAAACCTAGAACAAGTAGCTCTTTTAGAAATCGACTATAAAAATCTTGATAAATTAGTAAGCCTTGAAGATCGTTTTCAAAACATTGAATATTTAACACGTATATCGGTTGAAAAGCGAAAAGAGTTTCTTAGAAATATTTTGGATTATTTTAGAACTAATTTTGCTTTAGATCATAAGTTTTTCAAAGATATTGCAAATAATGAATCTCTAATGAGAGATAGACTTCATCCAGATTCATTATGGTCGTTAGATTATAACGAAAAAATCGACAAACCAACAGAAATGGTATTGTCTATTCCTTCCCCTAGGCCAAAAGGTAAATTTATAATTTCGATGGGACATCGTTCTAATCTTGGAAAATACATAAATCGTTGTCTAGTAGAAGAAGGATTAGATAAGCTTAATAGAGACAATTATGATACTTTCATGCAAAGTATTTTAAATTTATTACATATTACAAACCTAATAACTGTTGAACAAGACAGAAGAAATCCTGAACTTAGCTATTTTAAACTTAGAGCGGATCAATTGTTATGGCTAAAAGGAGATGAAAAAACGATTCGATTGGATCACACTAGATTTAATTTCCAATCAGATTTAAAAGATTTGAAACCAAACAGTTATTTTCAAAATTTATATAAAACAGATTTTACAAAATTCAATAAAGAACTAATTGCAAAAGAACATACTGGCCAAATTAATTCTGCACAAAGAATTGAAAGAGAAGATGCTTTTAGAAAAGGTGAAATATCTACAATGTTTTGTTCACCTACAATGGAGTTAGGTATCGATATTGCCAATTTAAATATTGTGCATATGAGAAACGTACCACCTAATGCAGCAAATTATGCTCAAAGAAGTGGTCGTGCTGGACGTGGAGGACAAACAGCATTGGTGTTCACTTACTGTTCAACCATGTCACCACATGATGTAAATTATTTTAAGAATGCAACAGAAATGGTGGCAGGAACAGTTCAGACTCCGAGAATTGATCTAATTAATGAAGAATTAATAGCCTCTCACTTGAATGCCTTTTTGTTAATGAATTTAGAAATAAGTGAATTGAAAAGTTCTGCTGCAGAAGTTTTAGATCTTAACAACGAACAAAAGATATTTGTTAAAAATGATATTCAAGAAAGAATAGAACATTTGTGTGCTATCAATAAAGCATCATTGTTGGAAGAGTTTGAAAAAATAACATTGTCAATGTTACCAGAATTAAAAAACACAAACTGGTTTACGAAACGTTGGATTGACTCTAAAATTGAAAAATTTCCAACACAATTTTCAAATGCCTTTACACGTTGGATTCGAATGTTTCAAAATGCTTGTACACTTAGAAATAAAGCACAAGCTATAATAGACAATCATACTTATAAAGTTGATAGTGACGAAAGAAAAGAAGCAGCAAAACAAGAAAGATTTGCTAGAAAGCAAATTGATTTATTAATTAATAAGGAACAAAAAAATTCAAATAATTCAGAGTTTTATGTATTCCGATATTTAGCAGCAGAAGGTTTCTTACCAGGTTATAATTTCACTAGACTACCTGTCAGAGCGGTACTAGGTAAAAGTTACAGAGACGACGTTGAAGTACTTTCTCGCCCTAGAAACTTAGCACTATCTGAATTTGGACCAGCTAACACAGTATATCATTCGGGAAGTAAGTTTAGAATTAATAGGATGATGATTTCTGATTTGGAAAATGCAACTGAAAAAATAATGGTATCCAATAAAACTGGATATGCCTATTTTAATGATGAAATTAAAACAGCAAATATCGACCCTATTAGCAAAAGTCAATTAAAAGGGGATGCCATTAGCAATTTTTCAAACGTAATAGAATTTTCAGAATGTGAAGGAATCCCGCTACAAAAAATTTCTTGTATCGAAGAAGAAAGAAGTAGATCTGGATATGAGATTGTATCCTACTTTAATTTTCCACAAGGAATTGAAAATACAGAATCAGTAGTTTTAAAAAAAGGAGGAGAAAAACTATTACAACTCTATTTTAGTAAAACGGCTAATTTGGTTAAAGTCAATAAAAAAGCAAAAAGATCTAAAGATGATGGATTTAAAATTGATCAAAGAAATGGTGTTTGGGTACAAGAAAGAAACGTTCAAAATAATCCAGAATTACAAGAGAACTCAAAAGATATAACACTTTACACAAAAGATACATCAGATGTATTGTACATTCAACCTTTAGGGAATATTGGCGCTACACCAAATCAAGTTATTTCATTGAGTTATGCTTTAAAACGCGGTATTGAAAAATTATTTTTAGTAGAAGAAAGTGAAATTGCCGTGAGTATTATGGGAGATCAAGAAAAACCAAATATTCTAATAAATGAAGCTTCTGAAGGTTCACTAGGGATCTTATCTCAATTGATTTCAGATCCTATTAAAATGAAAGAATGGTTCAGAGCAAGTTATGAAATTCTTCATTTTGATGCTGAAACAAGAGAGGAAACAGAAATTGGAAGATCGTTACCGCATGCAACTTATCAAGATTTATTAAGTTATTATAACCAAATTCACCACCAAGTATTAAATCGTTATGATATTAAAGAAACATTGGAGAATTTGATGGATTGCGAAGTAGAATTGGTTCAAGGAATTGATAATGACCGTGAAGAGCAATACAAATATTTATTGGATGCTTATGATAAAAACAGTAGCACAGAACAAAAATTGATAAAATATCTTTATGAAAACGGCTATGTTTTACCAGATAAAGCACAGGTGAATTTAAAGGACTATTATATCAGTGCCGATTTTGTTTTTAATACTGGTTTTGGTCCTACATTACTATTTTGTGACGGATCAGTTCATGATAAAGATGAGGTAAAGAAAAGTGATGAAATGATCAATAAAATATTACAAGAAGGAGCAATTGACGTCATTCGATGGCATTATTCAGAGCCAATTGAAGATTTGATGATTAGAAGAAAAGACATTTTTAGAAAAGTAAAATAAAGATTGTAATGAATACAAAATATACACCAGGTAATTTAGTCCGCTACAGAAATCGCGATTGGATGGTTTTACCTTCTAATGAAGAACAAGTGGTTTTAGTAAAACCTCTTGGAGGATCTGATGAAGAAATTACCGGTATTTTTTTGCCATTAGCTAAAGATTTTGAGAAAATTGACAAAGCAACTTTCAAAGAACCCACACCTAATCAAATAGGAAATTTTGAAACCGCCAAATTATTATACAATGCATCCCGTCTTTCATTAAGAAATGCAGCTGGACCATTTAGAAGTATGGGAAAACTATCTTTTAGACCAAGATCGTATCAAGTGGTTCCTTTAGTCATGGCATTAAAACAAGACATAACTCGTCTTTTAATTGCTGATGATGTGGGTATTGGAAAAACCATTGAAGCATTATTAATTATAAAAGAATTAATGGAACGCGGCGAAATTAAAAGGTTTGCTGTAATTTGTCCTCCACATTTATGTGAACAATGGCAACAAGAATTAAAAGATAAATTAGATATTGATGCTGAAATCATTCGCTCGAGTACGGCTTCAAGATTAGATAGACTGGTACCAGATGACCGTTCTGTTTTCCATCATTTACCTTATCAAGTAATCTCTGTAGATTACATTAAAACAGATAAAAGAAGAGGGATATTTTTAAACGATTGCCCTGAATTAGTAGTGGTAGATGAAGCACATACCTGCACATTACCAAAAGGTGCTACTTCTAAAAATCAACAACAGCGATACAATTTAATTCATGATATTGCAGAACAAGAAAAACGTCATTTAGTCTTGTTAACTGCTACACCGCATAGTGGTAAAGACGAGGAGTTTTTATCGTTATTAGGCTTGTTAAAACCATCATTCAGAGAATTAGATTTTGAAAAGTTAAGCCAAGCGGAAAGAAAGAACATTGCTAAATATTTCATTCAAAGAAAAAGAGAAAACATCCGCAAATGGTTGAATGAAGATACGCTGTTTCCTGATAGAGATTCCAAAGAAGTTGGTTTTACTTTATCAGAAACAACAAAGGCTTTTTACAATGATTTAGTGGCATTTGCTCGTGGTATTTCGGAAGTGGAAACCGATAATGAGAACACCAAATTGTTACGTTCATGGGCAGCTATTGCTTTAATCAAAGGGGCTATGTCAAGTCCAGTGATGGCAAAAGAAATGTTAGAAAAGCGTCATACTAAAGTAACTTCTGAGGAAGAAGAAGTAGAAATTGGAACAGAAGCTGTTGAAAATACCTTATTCGAAGAAAATGACTTTGGAGTAGATTTCTCAAGAAATGATTTGTTAAACGCTGTAGACTATAAGGCTAATGAATTACAAGGTTTAACCAACTTGTTAAGTAAGGCTGAACTACTAATTGAAAATCCGGATACTGATTTAAAAATAAAGCATACAATTGATATCATTCAAAAATGGTTGAAAATAGGATTTCAGCCTATAATTTTCTGTCATTACATCGCTACTGCTAAATATGTTGAAGAAAAGTTAAGACAAGCACTTCCAAAAAATGTTTTGGTACAAGCCATCACCTCAGAATTAGCTGATGAACAAAGAAAAGAAGAAATCCAAAGAATGGGCGAACATGAAAAACGGGTGTTGATTGCAACAGACTGTTTGAGTGAAGGAATCAATTTACAGGATCTTTTCAATGCGGTGTTGCATTATGATTTACCTTGGAATCCAAACCGTATTGAACAACGTGAAGGTCGTGTCGATCGTTTCGGACAAACTTCAAAGGAAATCAAAACCTATATGCTTTACGGAGAAAACAATCCGATGGATAAATTCATTCTGGAAGTGTTAATTCGTAAAGTGCGTGAAATTCAAAGAAGTATTGGAGTTACTATCCCTATTGGTGAAAACAACAAATCACTAATGGCGGAACTAACGCATAAAATCTTAAAAACTAGTTCAGAAGCAGATCAATTAACACTGTTCCAAGAGGATAAAATTAAGATTGATAACGAACTAGAATTGGCTAGGAAAAAAGGAGAAAACTTACGTTCTATTTTTGCTCAAGAATCAGTAGATGCAGAAGCCATCAAAAAAGATTTAGAAGAAGTAGATGAAGCCATCGGAGATCCACAAGTGGTAGAAAGTTTTGCTACTTATGCATTGTCTTTACTAGGAGCTTCAGTAACACAAGATTTCGATGGTTATAGAATACAAGTCACTAACTTGCCTAAACATTTGCAAGTGGCTTTATTAACAGCAACCGAACAAGCAAAAGGGAAAACAGAAACCAAAATCGCATTCAATTCTCCCACTCCAAAAGGATATCAATACATTGGTCGTAATCATCGATTTATAGAACAATTGTGTCATTATGTAATCAGTAATGCTTTTGATGATGAAGGGAATAATTATAATTTAGCGCGTACCAGTGTCATTCAAACCGAAAGTGTAACAAGCAAAACTACACTTGTGATGTTCCGAGTAAGAAATGTAGTAAAAGAAGTTCGTTCTAAAAACGAATCCGTGGCAGAAGAAATGTGTTTATGGGGATATTCAGAGCAAAATGGAGATTTAAAGGCTATCGATTTTAAAGAAGTCCAAAATTTAGTAGCTAAAGCAATTCCATTAAGTAACTTACCTTTAGAAAGACAACAACAATTACTAGACCAGGAATTGCATTCTTTTGAAAATAAAAAAGACGCTTTCATAGCTATTGCAGCAGAACGTGCCGATAAATTAGTAGAAGCACACGGAAGATTTAAAGCTTTAATTGGTGGAAGAAGTTACGAAAAATCGACTCCTGTATTACCACCAGATGTAATGGGCGTTTATATTTTACTACCAAAACCTAAAGCAATTTTTTAAGTCATGAAATTCACAACTATTAACATACAAGGTAATATCTTTACGAGTGAAATTTTAGATCGCATTCGTCAAGATAACATCAGCCATCAAAAGGCACAAGACTTTGGGTTAAAACCCAATGAATTAGTACGTGATGAAATCAGCAATGCTTGGAGTTTGATCAATACGCATTGGCAAATTTTCAAACAAAAACGAAATGCTTTTCAGCCTACCGACAATGGTGTAACCGAAACCCGCAGGTATTGGATATTACCACTACTAAACCAATTAGGTTATGAAGTGGCACTGTCTAATGCTGAAATAGTTAACGGTAAATCCTATGCTATTTCCCACAGAGCCAGCAATAAAGATGGTTTCCCCATTCACATTGTAGGTTCAGAACAATCGTTAGATAAAAAAGCAGAAAGTGGCCCTAGATTATCGCCTCATGCGTTAATGCAGGAATACATCAATTCTACCGAACACATTTATGGTTTTGTAACCAACGGAATCCATTTCAGAGTGTTGCGTGATGCCACTCGTTTATCACGTTTAAGTTATTTGGAGTTCAACTTAGAGCAAATGGTAGAAGAAGGCCATTATGCCGAGTTTGCTATTTTCTATCGTTTATTGCATGCTTCGCGTTTAAAAGACACTAAAGAAGAAGCCAAAGATGCTATTTTAGAGTATTACCACAACGAAGCTTTGGCATCAGGTTCCCGTATTCGTGAACGTTTGAGTCAAGCGGTAGAAAGATCAATCCTTTCTTTGGCTAATGGTTTATTAAAACAACCTGAAAACAGAGAGTTACAGCAATCTTTTGAAGAGAATAAGATCAATGCGAAGCAGTACTATCTACATATCTTAAGATCAGTATATCGGGTATTATTTTTATTGGTAATCGAAGAACGTAATCTGATTTATAAGGAAAACCTAACCGAAGAAGAAAAGAAACTAAAAGACATCTACTATAAGTTTTACAGCATCCAACGCTTAACCTATTTGGTAAACAAAGCGGTATACATCGATCCTAAGAAAACCGATCTTTGGCAATCGTTACTCATGACTTTCCGTTTGTTTGAAGATGCCAATACAGGGAAAGCCTTAGGAATAGATGCACTAGGTTCAGGTATATTTAGTAACAACGCTATTCAAAGTCTAAACGACACGGTTTTAAACAACAAAACGGTTTTAGAAGTATTCAAATACTTGGTTACTTTTGAAAACGAAAACAAACAAACCATCCGTGTCAATTATGCCGATTTAGACGTAGAGGAATTCGGTTCGGTGTACGAAGGTTTATTAGAGTTTGAACCCGTAGTAGAAAATGGGGAGTTTTATTTCAAACAAGGAGACGATCGTTCTTCCTCAGGATCACACTATACACCTGAAGAATTGGTAAAACCATTAATCGTACACTCTTTAGATTACATCATTGCTGATAAACTAAAAGAAGCCGATCCAGAACAAGGCTTATTAAGCATTACCGTTTGTGATGTGGCTTGTGGTAGCGGTCATATTTTATTATCTGCAGCGCGACGTATTGGTTTTGAGTTGGCAAGAGTGCGCAGTAACGAAGACCAACCCACACCATCGGTTTTACGTGTAGCTGTTCGTGATGTAATTAAAAATTGTATCTATGGGGTGGATTTAAACCCACTAGCGGTAGAATTGTGTAAAGTAGCGCTATGGTTAGAGGCGCATGAACCAGGGCAACCGTTGAACTTTTTAGATCACCACATTAAAAACGGAAATGCCATTGTAGGTTTAGCGCATTTTGAAGAACTAGAAAACGGTATTGCCAGCGAAGCCTTTAAAACCTTACTAGGTGACGACAAAGACATCGCGAGTGCTTTTAAAAAACGAAACGACTTAGAACGAAAAACCAAAGGGCAATTAACTACATTTGATGTAGCATCTGCCGATGACGATTTAAAAGATTTGCAAAAAGACTTTACTACGTTTACGCAGTTACCAGAAAACACCCCGGAACAAATTGCTAAAAAGGAAAAAGCCTATCACGATTTAACACAAGATAAAAAGTGGTTTAGATTAAAACAAATAGCCGATATACAAGTAGCACAATTCTTTATTCCTAAAACTGAAGATAACAAAGAAAAATTAACTACCCACAGCCAATATGTAAGTTACTTAAAAACCAATGCACAAATTATTGACCGAGGTGCCAGTATGACAATAGCACAAGAAAAACACTTCTTTCATTGGTTTTTAGAGTTTCCGCAAGTATTTCAAAAAGGTGGTTTTGATTGTATTTTAGGGAATCCACCTTATTTAGGTGATAAAAAATTAAAAAAAGCTTTTGGTGATCAATTTTTAGAATATCTACGAAACTTCTTTCATGTAGGAATTAATGATTTAGTTGTTTATTTTTTTAATAGGATTTTCGATATCATAAAAAAAGATAATTATTTCTCCGTAATTACCACAAGTAGTATATCAAATGGAGACCTAAGACTTGGTGGATTGGAAGAATTAGTAAAAAAAGAAGCTACAATTATTCATGCCGTTAAGTCTATTAAATGGCCTGGAGAAGCCACTGTTAATGTAAGTTTGATTACTTTTAAAAAGGGAAATGTTGTAAAAGAAAATGTTATTTTAAATGAAGAAAGAGTAAATTTCATTTCTAGCTTTTTAAGTAATGGATTTGATATTGGAGAGCCATTTACATTAGATGAAAATAAAAATCAAATTTTTACAGGATATTATTTTTTAGGCGATGGTTTTTTACTGACAAATGAAGAAGCTAATATTTTAATTTCAAGTAATAGTAAAAATAAAGATGTAATTTTTCCATTTATAAATGGTAATGATTTAAATGACGATTATCTTCAAAGAAACTCGAGACACATAATTAATTTTTTTGACTTTCCATTAAATGAAGAATATGATTTAGAACAAAAAAAACAAATAGGTCCACCTTACGCCTCTGATTATCCAATTTGCTTGGAAAAAATTGAAAGGTTAGTAAAACCAGAAAGACAAAGATGGAAAGTTGATGACAATGGTTTTGAAATAATTGGTGATTATGCTTTGAGAGGTAGTTTGCCTTCGAAATGGTGGATTTACGGAGAAAGTAGACCAGGAATGAGAAATGCAATAAAAAATTTAAAAAATGTATTTGTACTTGCTCAAACTTACAAACACTTTAATGTTTCTCAATTATCAAGTGAAAATGCCTATTCACAAACTGTATTTGTAGTTGCTAAAGACAATTTTGATTTTTATACTATTTTTCAGTCCAATATACATTATGAATGGAGTGTAAAATATGGTAACAGAATGGGAGAAGGTTTTAGATATGCTCCTTCAAGATGTTATGAAACTTTTCCTTTTCCAATAAATTGCAATGAAAAATTTTTAAATGATATAGGATTTAATCATAGTGAATTTCGTAAGCAATTAATGATAAACATTCAATTTGGTTTAACCAAAACATATAATTTATTTCATAGCAATGGCATTCAATTAAATAAATTAGATTTAAAAGACAAGCAAGTCTTTGCCTTACAAAAGCACTTAGAAAAAACACCTAATACCATTTCATTTGAGGAAGCAGTGCAAGGTATTATCAAACTACGAGAACTGCACAAACAAATGGATGAAGCGGTTTTAGAAGCTTACGGTTGGCAAGATATTGCCTTACGTCATGATTTTTATGAAGTAGATTATTTACCAGAAAACGACCGTGTGCGTTACACCATCCACCCAGAAACACGCAAAGAAGTATTAAAACGCCTATTAGAACTCAATCATAAAATCCACGCAGAAGAAGTAGCAGCTGGCTTATGGGATAAGAAAAAGCCAGTGAAGAAAGAGAAGGTGGTGAAGGAGAAAAAGACTAAAGTACAAAAACAAGAAACCAATCAGGTGTCAATGTTTGACACTTCAAATGATACAATTATGAAAGAGTTTACTAATACAGAGGGGATTTATACTATTGCCGATGTAGCTCGAATTATAAATAAACCAACAGAAAGAGTAAGACGTTGGTTTAATAAATTGGCAGAAATAGACTATGAAGGTTTAGACGGTTCAGTTAAAACAGATATAGATAATCGTCGTATCAGCTTCCATGGATTAATTGAATTAGTGGTTATTGGTGAATTAATTGAAAATAATTTTAACATAAGAGCCATTTTTAAAGCAAGACAAGACTTAGCAGATAAAACTGGAAAGTCATTTCCTTTTGCAACAAATAATGTAAATAAAAAATTAAGGGTATCAGGAAGTGACATCACTTGGGACTTTGAAGACGGTAACGTTACATTAAATGGTAAAAACCAATTTAATCTGGATATCGTTAGAGAATTTTTCAGGGATATTGAATTCGATACGTCAGGTATTGCACAAAGAATTACACCTGCAAAAGGCTTGAAACGAATTGAAATTACACCTAAAGTTGGTGGAGGAAAACCTTCAATAATCAGTCAAAAAGGAGTAAATGTAGAAACAATTTTACGTTTCTATTCGGGACCTGAATCAATTGAGGAAATCATTGAAGACTATGAAATAAGCAAAGAAGACATAGAAGCAGTATTAGCCTACCAATCATAAGTATGATGAAAATATACATTGATTCCAATTACCCACGTCCAGTGTTGAAAATATTAGAAGATGTTCATAATCTTCAAAAGCAAAAAAAATATAAAATTGAACGTTGGGAAGACAATGAAATAACTGAAAATGATTTAAAAGACTCAATTTTTCTTGTTGTAGATTTTCAAAAAAAAGGAATTTCAATTCCTATAATTAAACAATCTGAAGAAGGATACAAAACAATAGTTTGTAGAGTAATGGATGAAAAGATTGACCGTTTTGAATTTGCTATGACGGTTTTAAGAGTTTGGCCACATATTATTGAGAAATCAGATTCGAATGATAAGTTATTTTCCTTTAATTATGGAGGTAAAAAGTTGAGAGGTGTTAAATTAAAAAATATTTAAAATGGAAGAATACTATGTCTTCATTGACAATTCACGTGTTGGAATATCTTATGATTGGACATCTTTTAATATTGATTTAAATTTCAACAAAGAGGATATTGATCTAGATGCTATTTTTAATGGCTCAAAATCTTTTGAAGGAACTAATAAAGAAATGTTATTTATACATGAATATGTTCATTTTCTTCAAAATTTTTACACTAATTGGGGCGGTTTAGTATTTTGTGATTTTGTTCTTGGAATAAATAAAATAGCTGCATCAAGAGGTGAAGATAATTCTAAAGTCAAATTACCTCTTAAATTAGAAAATAAAAAGTCTGGATTATGGAATGATGGAATTGAAACCCTCCAAAGGTTTCAAAAAAAACTAGGTACAGACAAAAATAATATTCAGCTTGAGACAACTAATACATTTCCAAATTATACAATTATTGATCTCAATCACAATAGTGTGGTTATTGGAAATGGACGAATTTTATATACAATTAATAATAAGACTGTTAGAGAGCATATGGCTGAATTGTCCGCTTGTCTTTTTGCAAATTTAAATGACCAACATATACATGACAAATTTTTAACAACCAATGCATTTTCATCAGGTAATTCTATCATGGATAAGGATCCGATGTATTGGATGCTTTTTGAATTTTTTTTTGCAAAAAAATATAAAAAAATAGCTGAAGGGCTTGTTCTTTTAACTCACACAGCATTATGCTCAGCTAATCCAGTTCATGTGATTTGCCGTTTTTTCATTTTTCTTCAGGACAACAAAAACAATCTTGAAGATTTAAATCTTAATAATTTGGTCAGTGCGTTCTTAAAGACTCCTTCAGAAATTATTTCATTTTCATATACACATTACGCAGCATTAAAGAATATTACAGATTTTCTAAAATTATGCAAAAAATATGAAGACCAAAGTTTTTATCAATTTGCGCAAAAAATTTATTTTTCTCTTTTACTTAATATTTCCCAAACACATAGCTGTAAGAGATTTTTTGAAAATCCAGAAGTATTAAGAAATAAAGATAATTGGTTAAAAATGATAAAATCCACAGGAACACCAATTATAAGGTACAAGGATAAGAAAGCCGTAATTACTCATAAAAATGTAGCTTTGGTAGATTCATTAATCTATTTTCTAGGTATTGTTAAAGTATTTTATAATTTGCAAACTGATAGAAATCAACGCTGTCCTTTTTTTGAAGAATTCAATATCTGTAATGCTAACTTTAAAAATGCTGAAATTTGTTTTCATAACGCGTTAGAAGTTCAAAACCCAGATGACAATAGAGAAGACTGTTTATATCAAAATGCAATTAAATTATTAGGATTGAAAGATAGACTGTAGCATAATAATTAAAAAGTAAAATAACTATTGATTAGTTGGCTAAAAAATCCTGAAAATATTTGAGGTTAATAACAGTTTTTTGTACAAAGGTTAAACATACTATAATGAACAAACATTTATCAATACGCATTGCTTGGCACGATAACAAATGGAATGGAACAGTTTGTAACCATCCTTCCCAAAACACTTATTGTATACACTTACCTCGAATTTCAGCAGAGAAAAAAGCGGATCTAGAAGAGAAAAATGCGGGCAAATCTTGGAACAAAATTCAAGATACATTTTTACCACCATGCAAAGCCGAAGGAGGTGCGTTCATGAATACTATTGCTTATAAAAGAACTTTCAATCATCCATATAACCGTCCTAATGGTAAAGATTTACCACATTTAGCATTAAAACCAACTACTGTATCTGTACCACCTTTTAGTAGTTTTGTAGTACCATTTTGGTGGATGTTAAAAGGCAATCAAAAAACACTAAAAGAATGGTATCCTGATTTACCATATGATGAGAATCCTCCATTTAACTCTTCTTGGCTATATACTGCAAAAGCCCAAAATGCTGTACTTCAAAAATTTTTTGATCCCATAAAAGAAAATCATTCGCTAGCCATTTATTATGTTAAAGGAGCTAATCCTATAGATGAAGATATACGAAGATTAATTGCAGGTGTTGGTGTTATTAAAAAGAAATCTTCAGTACTAGAATATGAAAGTAAAGAGAGTCATACTTTTCCACTATGGGATAGATTAATCACACATGGCATCAACCCTAATGAACCTCAAAGCGAAGGAGTTCTTATTCCTTATCAGGAATATTTAGAGTTACCCGAAGATTATATCCATAAAACTAAAGAAGGTAAAAAAACAAAATACGAACTACTTGACGAGATTAAGCTAACGCTTCAGGATACCGGTAGTCGTCAGGAAATCATCGAAGAGTTCGCTTATGGTAGCGAGTGGGTAAATGACAGTACCATGCTTATCATTTTGGCAAAGTTGCGAGCTATAGTTGAAAGAATTAGGGAACATGGCATTGTTAAAGGACATTGGACAGAAAACTTAATTTGGATTGACAGACAAATTGGAAAAGTAAAAGAAAGTATGGGACCATTCCCATCATTTGCAAATGCTTTAATTGCATTAGGTTTCCAATATGGCCATTCTTTAGAAGAGGATTTAAGAAAGGAAAAGAAACTTGGAACCAAAGACAATCCTTGGTATCTTTGGGAGGATTTAATTTATGGTACCACTACATTGTATGGTAAACCCTATAGTAAAGAATTTGTACATTTTAAAGATATCTGGATTAATGAAACACTAGACCGACAAAACTTATTACAATTATTATCACGTTTTGAATTAAGTGATAAACAAATCAAAAATTGGTTTGATCCTATTCTTAGAAATAAAATAGGTGTTAAAGTTTCAGAAAAGGAAATCCTAGCAAATCCATATTTGATAGCAGAAGAAGATAGTGGAGATCAGGATCATTATCCAATAGCAGTTGAAACGATAGACAATGGATTATTTGAGGATGCATCCATTCAGGGTGAATGTATACCAGAAAAACCACAACTTGTCGAATCACCATTAGACAATAGAAGAATAAGAGCTTTAATAATTAGTATTCTTAAAGTAGCCGCTGCAAATGGAGATACATTGCTCTCTATTAATGAAATTACTGAAGGTTTAAATCTATTAAATTTGCAACGAACAACAGTTGTACCAACCCGCTACATTGTTAGTAATCTTGATTTTTTTAAAACAAAATTTGAATACATTAAAACAGAAGAAACGGAAGCCATACAATTAAAAATATATACTGAAATTGAAACTTATTTACGTAAAGTCTTTTTAGCAAGAAGTAAAAGACAATTGGAACCACTTAAAGAAGATTGGGCTGATTTGATTAAAAAAGTAATTAATAAAAGTGGTAAAATATTCAGCTTTGATAATGATAGACATATAGCGGCCCTTAAAGATCAGGTAACAGCTTTACAACAAATAACTAGTAGAAAATTATCCGTATTACATGGTCCAGCTGGGACGGGAAAAACAACAGTTCTAGGGGCGCTTTTTGGGAGTAAAGAGTTAATGAAAGAAGGGATTCTCTTATTAGCTCCAACTGGCAAAGCTAGGGTTAAATTAGGGAAAATGGCAAATGCTGAAGCTTTTACAATTGCTCAATTCTTATCGAAACAAAAAAGATTCGATTGGATTCAAATGAAACCAAAATTCTCGGGAACAGAAAAATACAAAGGGGAACAAAATGTAATCATTGATGAATGCTCTATGCTAACTGAAGATGATTTATACGGATTGTTTCAAGCATTAGATTTGGGACACATCAATAGGATTATTTTAGTTGGCGATCCTTATCAATTACCTCCAATAGGTGCAGGAAGACCTTTTTCAGATTTATGTAATTACATAGAATCTATTAAGTCTGATGATGAAGATACTGAAGCCATTCAATCACTGGCAAGGTTAAAAGAAGTGGTTAGAACTGTTGAAGGCGAGAATTCAGATTGTCTTACGTTAGCTTCTTGGTACTCGGGTTTAAAACCTAGTAAAAATGCAGATTTGATTTTTTCTAAACTAGGAGATAATGACAGCATGAACGACCTGAAAGTAGAAAACTGGCAAACCGAAAAGGAATTGTATAAAAAAATAAATCAAACTTTAGTTGAGGTTCTAAAACTTAAGGATGAAAATGACGAAGTTACTCTAAATAAATTTATTGGAATAAATGGTGATAAAATTGATACTTCAAAAATTGAATCATTTCAAATCCTGACCCCTGTAAAGGCACCTTTTTGGGGAACATTCAGCCTGAACCAAATAATTCAAAATCAATTTAGAAAAAACTTAAAAGATGCAGCTAAAATTGGGGATTATAAAATTGGTCAATACGATAAAGTAATACAAACCAAAAATGAATGGAAAGACGGTTATCCTGGTAATGAGAAGCATCAGCTTTCCAATGGACTGTTAGGTGTCGTATCGCATACATACAAAGGGCATGCAAATGTCGCTTTTACAGGGATGGATGAAAACATCACTTTCGGTTACAGATCACAAGGGCAGGCAGAAACAGATGAAGCCAATATTGAATTGGCCTACACCATAACGGTACACAAAAGTCAAGGAAGTGATTTTGAATATGTTTTTCTGGTAATTCCTAAAACTGGAAGAATAATATCACGAGAGTTGATTTATACCGCTTTAACCAGAGCAAAAAGAAAATTAATTCTGTTAATAGAAGGTGACAATCCGCATTGGATAATTAATTTGTCCAAACCACAACATTCTGAGACATCAAAAAGAAATACTCAGATGTTTAAACCTTCAATAAGAGAAGCAAAATCACACATTCCATTTGTTGAGGGATTAATTCATAAAACAAAAAAAGAAGGTTTGTTGGTTAGAAGCAAATCAGAAGTTATCATCTCAAATGAATTAGAATATCGCGAATTACCATTTGAATACGAAAGAGAATTCATAGGTAAAAATGGTCAAAAGAGAATCCCAGACTTCACCTTTATAGATGCTGCTGGGGACATTATTATATTAGAACATTTAGGAATGCTCTCTGTTCCAAGTTACAAAGCTGATTGGGAAAAGAAAAAGAAGTTTTACGAAGAAAACGGATATCGTATAAACGAAAACCTATTCATTACTACAGAAAGCGAAAAAGGTGGTATCGACTCCAAAGAAATTGAAAGAGTTATAGATGAAATTCAAAAACTACTGTAATTAAAATTTTTATGAAAATAAAAGACATTAGAGAGTTTCGAACATTTTTTAAAACAAAAGTTAGAGAAACAAACGACCTAAATAGAGATGAACACTTTATTGGTACAAAACATTACAATAGTGAAACAGGTAACAATGTTTTTGGTTTCTTCGATTTATACCATGGTCAAAAATCTAAAGGAGTTGTTGATGGAATTAAAGGATTTCTTAAAGGGTTTCTTGATATGGCCCAAGATGCTCAGGCCGTGTATGAATTTTTACAAAATGCTGTGGATGCAAATAGTAGTCATTTTATAATGATATGGGGAGAAGATGAAAATGAAGTTGATGAAGATGGAAAACCAAATGAATATCTAATTGTTCTAAACAACGGTTGGCAATTTGATTTTCCAGCAATTGAATCAATACTAAATGTTGGTGTTTCAACAAAAACAGAAGACGAACATACTATTGGGAAATTTGGTATTGGCTTTAAGTTAGCACATAGGCTGGTAGGTAAAGAAAATGGATTAGATGAGTTATTAGACAAAAATTATGGACCAATATTATTCAGCTGGTCTAATAACGAACTTAAAGCTCTAATTGATGAAAATGGTACTAAAATTACCCCTGAATCCCAAAAATATGAAACCTACAGAGAGAATGAAGAGAAAAAATTTAAAATAGTAAGTGACGAACCTTGGTTTTTCAAAATATTAATCACAAATTTTCCCACTCAGCCTAATGAACTAATAAGGGATGCTTACTACAAAGAAAGTAATAACGCTTTTTCATTAGGTGAGGTAAAAAATCTTTCTAAATGGTTGTCAAAGTATAGTGATGTTATTCCTTTTGACGACTATAAATCAGGTTCGCTTTTTTTTCTGAAATTAGGTTCTGAAAAAAGTAAAGTTCTGGCAAATAATAATTTAAAAGAAGGAATTAGATTTTCTTTATCAATACTGAATGAAGTTGCTGATTCTAAGGTGAGAGGGCTACAAAATGTACACTTAAATGGTGACGATATAACAAATGCGGCACTAAACTTTGAAAGTTACGTGATCGAAAAAAATTCCGATGAATATAAATACATTAGATTCGGCAAGAGTGGTGAACTTTCAGAGAGCGAACAAAAAATAGCTGAAAGTGATTCTAACATTCAATTTCTTTTCGGATATACCGACTATATTAATGCTTTAGAATTAATAAATAATGTTCCCAACTTTTATCTTTTTTTTCCACTTAGTGAAGAGAAACACAAATTAAGATTTATTCTTCATTCAAATGCTTTTTATAAAAAATCAGCAAGAACCTCTTTACATTCAGACGCAATTAATGAAAGGTTATTAGAAACATTTTCAAAATTATTAATCGAAAGTATCAGAAAATTCTCTTCATCTGAAATTAAATCCGAAAGAGAAAAATTTCTTGAAATCTATCCAATATTATTACTTTCACAACTTAGCGATGATACTGATAGAACTTGGATTAATGAACCTTTAATCAGTAATATTCATGATTATCTTAAATCAAATATTCCAGTAGTATCTAATTCAGAATATGGATTTGACATTGAAACAGATCCACAAAATATAAGAATTAAAGTCACGAACTTGGATATCAATCCAGAAACTTTTGGATTAAACATTAAATGGTTCTACTGGGGCAATGATGAATTACTGAAAGATTCGGTTGAGAGTATTTTAGGTCTAAAGCAATTTTCTATACTTGATCTATTACATGAAAAGGAAATTTATGAAAAAGTTAACCTATTATTAAAATCAAATAAACAATTCAGAAATACAATATTATTGGAAATAAACAACCATATTTCAAATGTAACAGGAACAAGTATCTCTACGGAAATATTTAAAGATAATTTTCATGCACTAGATTTATTTGAATTTGACAATGGTGACATAAAAAGTATTAATCAATTAAAGAACCTTGAAGATGATACTAAATATTTATTATTGTTTGAGGGTTTAGAATCCCTTAAAGAACTTTTAACGAAATCTGGGTTTGTTTGTACCAAAGAGGGCTTTTCAAAATACCCACACATTGAAGATTTTATCAGGACAAGACAATCCATTTCCTATAATGATTATAAAGTTCTTAATGAATATTTAAGCTCTGGATTTGAAAAAACAAGTTTAACAATTGACGAAAAACATTTCATTTGTCAAACCCTTGAAAAAGCAAAAGATGACTTTGGGGAGGATCAAAAAAAACGAATGCAAGTACTACGACTATTTGCAAACGAACAAGGAGATATCGTATCACTTGGTTCATTATTGAAAGAAGCAACTAAACTATGGCTAAAACCATTTATTATTAGCAATCATGAATACACAGAAAAATTACACAAATATTTAATTTCTGAAGAAGAAGCCTACACTAAAGTTGTAATTCCACTATGGGATAATATTATTTCAGATAAAAAAGGTTTAATAAAAAAGGATATAAAATCTTTTTATGCGGATATTATTTCTTTTCAAGAAACTACAAAACAACCACAATCTTTATCTAATAACATATTTATACCAACTGCTACCCAATTTTCAATCGCATCAGATGAAATTTATTATCAACCAGAATGGTCCTCGCTAACAACTGACAATTATAAAAAGTTAACCGACCTATATAAATTATATTTTAAAAAAGATTTACCGTTACATGAATCTTTACCTTTTTTAAAAGAACTGCCATTTAGTTTAAACAAATCTACATTCGAAAATTTGTCGATTGAAAAGGAAATGGTAATAGCCAAAGAAGATATAATTGTACTTGCTAAAGCTTGTATTAATGCTAATATGCCATTATTTGAAAAATTTATTATTGTAGAAGCCAAAAATGATTACTCAATAAGGCAAAAAAAAGACAATGAAAATATTGCTTGGTGTTTAAAAGACGATTTTACAATTGATAATCATTTAAAAAAATATCATCAAAACTTAATTATATCGCCAAACATAAATGAGTTAAAAGGACTTATTACTCTAAAAGACAAGGAACTTGTTGAATATTTTATTAACGAGTGGCTAGATAATGATGATACATTTATTTATTCTCTTTCAAAAATAGTTGTTTCACAAGAAGATTCAGTAAAAATAGAGTTCTTAAATAAATGCGGTTTTATATCTATCAATTTACAAGATTACAAGGGATATGAAAAGCTCAAAAATGTAATTAAGGTTGCTCTTTCTTTTGCAGATATTTCAATTCCAAAACCTATTCTTCAGTCCTCAATTTCAATTAGAATAGATGAAACAAAAGCTATCAACTTAAATGATACTATAAGTTCAAATAGTGATTCAATATATTTTGGAGAAGCAAATGAATACCATTTAAAACTCTCGGATATATTTAGTTCTGACGAAACAGGATATTCAAAACATATAGAGTCTATTATTGAAAAACTCCACAATGACTATCAGTATGATAAGTCAAAACTTGGACAGCTGTTCAATTTGAATGAATCAGAAAATAAAGAAGATATTTTATTACGAATAAATAGTTCTATCAAAAGTAATGGATACTTAGCAAATGCATCACAATTATGCTATATCTTGCTTTATAAAAAATACATTGATAAGGAAATTAGTTTATCAAATTACTCATTAATACATAGTGAATCAACAGTCAAACTTGATGGTCAATTTGCACTTTCAAATGAAATATTTAGCTTGTTTAGTACTGATTCATACCTAGATAAAGCATATGATAAGGTCGCTGCTATTTTAAAATTATCTAGTATTTCCCCATATTTCAATTTAGAAAGTGTTAGCCTTTATTTACAGCCTGTAATTGAAGGCGGCACTTTACTAGGTCCTATATTAAAAGAAAACCTATCTGTAGAGGAGCAAATAAATATATTAGACTTCCTACTTTGTCATTATAGGGGTAGTAATCTCTTAACTTATAGTAATTCATGGTCTTCAGTGTTTGGTTTCAACCCTACATTATACGTTTCAGCTAAATACGCATATAAGGAAAAAGAATCCTTACCAGAACATATTTTTAAATGGAGTTGGGACGAAAAAATTGAAGAACGAAGACGACTTAAAGCCTCTTTACTTTCAGCAATTGGTTTCAATTTACCATGGTCATTAATAAATACTTTACGTGAAGTTTTAATTGATGATAATACTCTTAAGATATTTAATATTGCTGAACTGGAATTATTACCTGTAGAACTTTTAGCAAATACAATTTTATTAATAAACAATGTGAAGCCTAATTTTCAACTATCTAATTTTCATAAAAACTATGACTTACTAAAAGCATTAGTGAAAAAATGTATTCAAAATGGTTTTCTTAACATGCCTCTTCCTATAAATAATCAAGAATCAAATGAATACAATCTTGTATTAAATACTGAAAATAATATTTACTATTATGACAATAATATATTTCATGAACTATTAAAACTAAATATTGATTTAAGAGACATCATTAGAGTAGAAAATGTAAAAGTTTATGATGCATCCACATGGTCTGAGTCGGAAGCTCTAAAGGACTCATTAAGAAAAATTGAAATTAAGAAAGAAAATGACCTTGAACAAATAATTTCAATAAGAGAAGAGTGGTTATATAATTTTTATCTTGAATGGAAACTAAAATACCCTGAAATATCACTCCATTATTACAATGGTTTACCAATTAAATTGAGTTTAGATGGTAATTACATTAAGAGCATAAATACAGATGAATATCATTTTGAAGAAAATATCATTCATTGCCCTAGGAAATTTAGTTTCCAAGAAATTTCTAATTTCTTAAAGACAACAACTTGGCTAACTCTAAATGCCATTGATGATTTAATAGAATTACATCAGTCTCATCAAATGAAAATTATCGAATTACTTAACAATCCAATAATTGATGATGAAATGAGAAAGATTGTTGATGAAAAGAGAAAAGAGTTAGAAGTAATTGCACATAGAAAAGAACTCCGAGAAAGTTTGTCAATAAACCAATATTCCTATAAATGGTTTTTAGATTTTATTGAAATTCAAAAGCTACAAGATAATGAATCAGATGTTTCTAAGCCAGAGCAAGAAATATCATTTTTTGCTGCTGAATGGGAAGTTGACTCACAAAGGTTAATAAAACTAAAAGACCCAAATAGAAACGTTACTCCAACTATTGAATACTGTACTGACTTTACTGCAATTTTTACATTTAATAATAGAAAATCCCTAGAAGTAAAAGTACAAGATATTTCTAAAAAAGGGCAGGTAGTATGGGCTATGCTATCAAAACCAAAGGATTTAATTGACGCTAATTTAAAAGATGTAAAAAGAGTTGAATTAAAATTTTCTAGATCAGTAAATTTATTAGATAGATTATATAATGCTTTTAAAAGGCTGGGCCATGAAAAAGACTGGGAAGACAATTATAACCTAAAAGAAAATCTTTCTCATGAAATCCATTTTATTTTTGGTCCTCCTGGAACAGGAAAGACAACAACAATTGCTGAAAGACTAGCAAAATTAATGAATGAAAAGCCTAATTTAAAGGTGTTAGTTCTTACTCCTACCAATAAAGCAGCGGATGTACTTACTGAAAGAATAATGAGTAAAGTAGGTCATGATGATCATTGGCTTGTTCGATATGGAGCAACGTTTTCAAATGATGTGATTGAAAGAGATTTATTAAAAGATAAGGCAACATTCATTTATGACGCTTATCCTAAATGTGTTTGTATAAGTACAATTCATAGAATACCCTATGAGGAAATAACTTTAAAAATTGAAGAAAAAGAACTGATAACTTCTCGTCTTTCAGATATGGATTGGGATTATGTGATTTTTGATGAATCATCTATGATACCATTATCATATATAATGTATGCATTGCATAAATGCAAAAGTCAATTCGAAAATAAAATCACACAATACTGGATTGGTGGAGATCCGTATCAAATTCCTCCAGTAATGGATATTGACAACGAAGATTTACCTTCTGATTTTAATAAGGAGGCAAATATATATTCGTTAATTGGCTTAGAAAGTTTTGACGTAAATGAGCAACAGTTAATTCCTATTTATGGTGAAAACAATAAAATCGAAAACCTTAAAATACAGTATAGAAGTATTGAATTAATAGGAAGTCTTTTTAGTAAATTTACATATAATGATAGTTTAAAACATGATAGATCCAGTCGAAAAGATAGTTCAAAAAATGTAAGACCTCTGCCAGAAAAAGTTCAACAACTGGGAATTAAACAAATCACATTATTAAAATTCCCAATAAATCTTGATGATTCTGTATATAGTCCTTCAAAATTAAGAAAAAGTCCATATCACATTTACTCAGCCATTCTAGTTTTAGAGATGATAATCCATTTTGAGAAAAACATGAATAATGATGAGGTATGGACAATTGGTATAGTTTGCCCATATCGTTCTCAAGCAACTCTAATCAATAAGATGATTGAATCTCTAGACTTAAATCATAATCTAAATATAATAACAGATACAGTTCATGGTTTTCAAGGTGATGAATGTGATATTGTATATTTTGTCCTAAATCCACCAAACCATTCGATTTCACATCCAAGTTATGGTGCATTTGTTCATAAACATTATTTGATAAATGTTGCTATAAGTAGAGCAAAAGATTATTTAGTTATCCTATATCCTGATAATAACACTCAAGGGATTAATAATCTTGTAAAAATAAATCAAGACAATAGTCACAGTATTGAGGATATTTTAAAAAACAAAATGGATGTAAAACTTGATGATATCACTATTCATTCCAGTACAATAGAAGAAAAGCTATTCGGAGACAGTAAATTTATTGAGAAGAATATTGTTACTAATAAACATCAACTTGTAAATGTTTACAATGTTGCCCAAAAAAAATATATTGTAAAAGAAGGTACGACGGCTATTGATATTCAATTTAAAAGTTAATAAATTGTCAAAATTTTAATAAAAATAGAAATATTTTAAAAAGAATAATTGCTATTGCTAAAAAGATTCAGAATCCTATTTTCTTTAAGAATAAAAGCTATGAAGTAGATGAAATGCGTTGCTATTTAAAACGAAAAGACAAACCCATATGGATAGTATATGCTATGGAAAGGAAAACAAAACGAGTAGTGAGTTTTAGTTTAGGAAGAAGAACCAAAAGAACCATTCAATATGTAACTAATTCATTATTACTTTCAACACCAAAAGCCATTTACACTGATGGGTTAGTACATTATAAATCTTTAATAAATAAAGTAATACATAGAGTAACACGTTTTGGTACGAATCAAATTGAAAGAAATAATTTGTCTATGCGAACCCATTTAAAACGATTGCAACGCAAAACCATTTGTCTTTCTAGAAGTTACATACAGTTGCAATGTGTATTATGCATTTATTTCTGGAGTTGAGTTATTTTCTGTAACTCTTATCTTGTAATTGTATAAAGTTGAAACTTCCTATAATTCGATCATACACTCTGCCTTCATACCTGTAAAATTCTTCAATGGCTAATTCCATGTTATTTGGATTTTCTTCTTGATAGTTGGCTGTTATAATAGAAGCGATTTTTTTATTTTCACATCTTTTAAAAAGTATTTCTTTAAATATATCCTTTTTCCCAAACCGAGATGCTTCTTTTTCACTTTTTAAATCATCAAATATTCGATATCCGTTATTATATTTTTCATTAAAAGCTGATATATTTTCTTGTATAGTAGTTTCAAATTCTTGAACCACATCAATTACTGCATTGAATTTTAAAGTAATTTGAGATTTGAAAACTGAATTGATTAAGTTTTGAAATGTTTTTAAAATGGTGCTTTTTCCTGTGCCATAACCACCTATAATAATTAACCCTTTTTGCAATGAAAAGTTGGTGCCAATGATAGGGTAGAGTAGGTTGGAATTGAAGAAATTATCTTTGTTTTGGAAATAGTAAATTAAGGTATAAACCAATTGTTTCGCTTCTATATTTTCAATAAAAGGCACTTGATGATCTCTAAAGTATTGAATTTTAAAAAACTGATATATTTTTTTTGCTTCAATAGTTTCAGGAAGTCTAGGTTTTATCAATTCAAATTCATTTGATTTAGTCAATAAATTTATATCAATTTCCATGTGGTATTGTTTATCGGTTAGTATATATCTTCTTTTTGTCGGTTGAGTTAGTATTATAATTTTTCCAACTGGATAATCGAGTCTCTAAATTCCAAAATTTTTCTTCTTCAAATCGCAGCCGCTCAGTTTGCTTGTTTTCTTCTGTCCAAAATTTTAAAAACTGTTGTAAGACATCCATTGAAAATTGATTTCTGAAATTGAAAATTTGTGTTTTAAAAATTTCTATTCTTTCTTTAATTTCTATTTCTTTATTTACTTTATTAGTTGTTGTGATTGGTGTGTTATCGGATTGTTTTTTGTTTGTGTTTGGAACTTCAATTGGTTGGTTACTTGAAATAGGTATTTCATCATAAATAGTTGATTTTGTTATTTTTATCTTAGTGAATTTGTTTGTGCTTTGAGTAACAATATAATTTGTCGTTTTAAGCTTTTTTAAAGCGGTTCTAATAATGCTTTCGGATAGCTTTAATTCTTTGCTTAAATTTTTTGTCGATGTAATTAATTCTCCTGGATAAATGATGTGACCTTGCCACTTTTTCGTGGTATAATTAGATTTAAGCAACAAATGAAGCATTACTCTAAAGGTGTTATTATCTTGATACCATTCCCAATCAAGTATATTTCGTTTTAATTTAATAAATCCTTTATCTATTGAATTTTCCATTTTCTTATTTTTTTAGATAAACTACTGTTCTAGAATCTATATCATAATAAGGATAGTTACCATAATGATCAGTTTGCATATTTAGAATTTCATGATACCTCTGTAAGACTAATTCTTTAATTTCCTTAATGTCTTTTTTCGTAGCAGGTTTATTCTCATCTCTAGTTAACCAATTCGTAATAGTATTTGCTGCAAATGTTCCAACAGCAGCATTTCCAATGCCTGCAACACTCATTTTTTTAATCGAAGTTTTACTGGTTTTATTTTTTTGTGTTGGAAGGCTAAGTTGCGTTTTCTTTTTTAGATTAAAAGCAAGCGTTCTGCAACTATTACTACAGTACTTTTGTTTCTTTCTTCTTTTAGGTTTATATTCCTTGTTACAATAATGACAGGTGTATAAATAACTTTCCATATGCGTAAAGGTTACGTTAGATTAACGATTAAATAGTGATTTTTTTGCTAAATACTCGTTAGCTTTTGCTTCCAAGTCGGCTTTAGAATTGTTCTTTCCGTTTTCTAACCAATGGAGAATATCTAATTTTGAGAAACGCAACATTTTACCTTTTTTAATATAAGGAATGGTATTACGATGAACATGACCATAAATTGTAGGTTTTGTTAAACCGATAAGTTTGGTTAATTCTTCAATGTTTAAAAATTCGTCTGGAGAAGTTGTTGGAGATGGAGTAGAAATAATTGTTCCTTCCAACTTGTTTTGAATGTTTGCTGTAATTTGCTCTGCAAGTACTTTTATATTTTCTTCTGAGAGCATGTAAAATTGTTGGCTCATAATTTTGGTTTTTATTATTGACCCAGCAAACGTATAAAAGAAAAATCCCTTAAGAAATACTTTAGGGATAGCTTAGGGATGGTTTACGGATAAGGTAACAATTTGAATTACAACTTTTTGTTTTTAAGTTTGTTATTTGTTTTTATACATTTTTTGTTTTATTTTGTTCATTTACTAAAGTAATTCTATGTTTTATTAATCTTTGTTTTGTAATATTTAACTCGATATTTTCAATTTTATTCAAAACATTATCAACAATAGATAACATTATTTTACTACTTCCTTTTCTAAAAACGCCTTTATTCACTTTCTGATAAAATAAATTTGACGCAGAGGAACCTTCAAATATTGATTTATCTTTAATTTCTCCTATTAAAATTAATAGTTTAATCTTTTCAGTTGTAGGAATTGAATTATCATCAGCGATACAAAGATTTAATAGTAATGCTTGCTCATCTACATTAAAATCATGTTTCTTTTGATTATTTTTAATCTGTTTTATACCATTAGGTGTATTTTTTTCTGTTTCTTCTGTTATTATAACATATCTAATATTGTTATATTCGTCAGTTTCTTCTTTAGCATATGGGATAAATTCATTAGGATAAAATTTCTTATGGAGTCTCTTGTAAATAGTACTATTGATTACATGTCCTTCAAAAGGCTTTAAATAAAAATCACCACTATAATCGTTTTTATAAAATAGAATATATAAATCACTATTTTTTAAAAGTAAAGCTTCAATTTGTTTTGCTGTATCGTATTGCAATAAATAAATAACGAAATTTTCAAAAGTTAAGTTGTCAAATTCATCGCTGTATTGGTGGTTTGGTATCTTATTAATTTTATCAAAGGAAAGATATGCTTTATACATTTCATTTTGTAACACTAGTTTAATTGCATCTTGTTTATTATCATATGTGTCAATTGAGTTTTTAAATAAATGATAATATGTATCAAAATGAGAATGATATATATCGATAAAATTTGTTTTTATAAATGTTTCAAATAGTACAGTTCTGGTTTCGTCAATTGCAAACTCAGGTTTTCTGCCTTGATTCTTAAACTCTTTAAATTTTTTCTTTATTAAATCTTCTATTTTTTTATGTTCAGTTGCAATTATATCGTCAATTTTATCAAGAAATTCCATCTAAATTTAAATTTATGCGGTTAGCAGCTTCAATTTTATTTTTGTCTAATATTTTTGTGTAAATCTGCGTCGTTGCAACATTCTTATGTCCTAACAATTTGGATACCGTATATATATCTGTTCCGTTTGCTAATTGCAACGTGGCGTAACTGTGTCTAAAGTTATGAAAAGAAATTTTTTTTGTAATATTTCCATCGACCAACCACGCTTTTAATGGTCTAGTGATTTGTGAATATTTAATTCCTCCAAAAATTAATCCTTTTGAAGTCTCCTGTGATTTAAGAATATTATAGGCAGTTTCTGAAATAGGATGGTTTTTTATATTTTTTGTTTTCTGTTCTCTAAATTGAATATAATATCCTTGATGTTTGTCTTTGTAGACGTCTTTCCATTCTAACTTATTGATATCTACAAAACGTAAACCACTCAAAGCAGAAAAAAGTGACATATGCTTCACTTTTTCATATTTAATGGGAATTTGCCATAAGTGAGTTAATTCTTCTTCGGTTAAATATTCTCTATGGGTTTCTTCTTCTTTAATATACTCAGCTTCATCAGCTAGATTTGTTTCAATAAAGTTTCTTTTATAGGCTTGTTTTAAAACATAAATGAAATTTTTATAATAGGAGGAAGCAGTATTTCTAGATATTTTTTTTGGTTCTTTGGAATTCCTAGTGGTTTTTACATTTAATAAATAAGTTCTATATCGATTAATATAATTAACATCTAATTGACTGGTCATAATTATACCATTAGAAAAATTTATAAAATGATTTAAAGAGGCCTTCCAAGTGTTGTAATTTGACTCACTAGTTTTATTATAATATTCATCTACTATATTTTGATAGAAATTTACAAAATCGATATTGATGTTTATATTTTCTTTAAATCCAAACTCTTTATTTCTTATCTGAAGTTCTCTTTTTGATTTCACAAGATTTGCCACCTCAAAAGCTTCTTGATTGAATTTTTTTTCTTCCTGATTTTTAGGATTGATGAAAACATGTAAATCTAAAAACTCTCTTCTTGTTTTTTCTCCTGTATTGGGATTGATGATTTCAGGATAATAATCCAAATACAAACTTTCCTTTTCAGATTTTAATTTTTTCTTTCGTAAAGTAACTTTTATCATGATATAAAAATTTTATCTATATCCTCTTTTTTAACTAGAACGTGCTTGCCAAAACTTTTCTTTTGAATATTTAGCCTGTTTATTATATTATACAAGGCACTACTTGATATATTATATTTTTCAACTATTTCATTTAAATTATAAGCATTATCGGGAGTAATATTCTCTTTAATTTGTTCTTGGTTTAAATTAGAAGTATTCATGTTTAATTCGAAATAATAATCGATATCCTTTCTTCTAATTAAAGTTTTTCTTGTTGAAAAATTATAAGAGTTGAGCTCTTTGCTTTGTATTAAACGATAGACTGTTCTTTTAGACATATTCAAAATCAATGCAGTTTCACTAACGGTTAAAAAATCTTTCTTATTGACTTCTTCAATAGAGGTGATGTTTAATTTCGTTGCTTTTTCAACGATTTCAATTTCACCCTTTTTCTTGACTAGTTTGTAATGTTTTCTATTGCAATTATGCGAACAGTAACGTGTTTTTATTGTTTTAGCAATAAACTCATTTTTACAGCATTCGCATATTTTTTTTATGGATAGATTTGAACTCATTCGCTAGATTTTATTTTTTTTCTACAAAGACAATTACGTTTTCTTAAGTTTATTTAAGAAGAAATAAGTGCCATAAATTCGCTTTATTTTTCAAATATAGAAAAAAATAATTTTAGAGGTACAAGGGAGGTACAAATAATTAAAAAATAGGGATAAATTTTAAAAAAAATGAAAGATGTTGAAAAAAGAAAAAACCTACTTTTTAGTAGGTTTTTAAAGGGTTTTGTTTGTAAAATTGATTGATTTTTATATTTATTTTATGTCAATTATTTGCCAATACAAAAATTAGCAAAAATATTCCCTAACAACTCATCATTGGTAACTTCACCAGTAATTTCACCAAAATAGAATAAGGCTTGTCTAATGTCAATTGCCATTAAATCAGAGGAAATACCTGAATCTAAACCCCATTTTACTTTTTGTACTTCTTCTAATGCTTTTAATAAAGAATCATAATGACGTGTGTTTGTTACTATTGTTTCATTATTGCGTAAAGCACCTGTGTTTACAAAAGAGAGTAGGGTGTTTTTTAGTTCGTCGATGCCAGTTTTTTGTTTAGCAGAAAGGGTTATCAGTTTTCTGTTGTCGGTTGTAGGCTGCGAGTTGTCTGTTAACTCGTTTCTGAAAGTAGCAATTGCTTCAGGAGTTAATTGATCTACTTTATTTAAAACAATGATTAAAGGTTTTAAAGGGAATTTATTGCTGATTTTTGCTATTTCAACTTTCACATTAGGCAAACTGATAACTGACAACTGAGAACTGTCAACTAAAAGTAATACAACCTGCGCTTGCTCAATTTTTTCAAATGTTTTTTGAATACCAATGCTTTCTACTACATCTTTGGTTTCACGAATACCAGCTGTATCAATGAATCGAAAGCCTATTCCTTCAATGACTAATTCGTCTTCAATGGTATCACGAGTGGTTCCTGCAATGTCTGAAACTATAGCTCGTTCTTCGTTTAATAATGCATTTAATAAAGTCGATTTTCCCACATTGGGTTCACCCACAATAGCTACAGGAATTCCATTTTTAATTACGTTTCCAACAGCAAATGAATCGATTAATCGTTTTAAAACAAACTCAATACGTTCTAATAGTTCATGAAAAGCAGTTCTGTCGGCAAATTCTACATCTTCTTCAGCAAAGTCTAATTCTAATTCAATTAAGGAAGCAAAATTTAAAAGCTCTTCACGTAGCTTAGCAATTTCGTTAGAAAAACCACCACGCATTTGTTGCATCGCTATTTGGTGACTCGCTTCATTATCAGAGGCAATTAAATCGGCAACAGCTTCTGCTTGTGAAAGGTCTAATTTGCCATTTAAAAATGCACGTAAAGTAAATTCACCTGCTTGAGCCATTTTTGCTCCTTTACGAAGTAATAACTGAATAATTTGTTGTTGAATAAAAGTAGAACCATGACAGGATATTTCCACTACATTTTCACCCGTGTAAGAATTGGGTCCTTTAAATAGGGAAAGCAATACTTGATCATATACTTTTGAACCCTCTGTAATATGTCCTAAATGAATAGTATGCGTTTTTTGTTTACCAATGTCTTTACCAGAAACCGATTGAAATACTTGTGAAGCTATACTAATAGCTTCTTTACCAGATAATCGAATAATTGCAATGGCACCAGCACCAGATGGAGTAGCAAGGGCAACAATAGTTTCTTGTGAAATCATTTTGATAAATTAGACTGCAAAGATAAAACTAAAAATGAAAGGGAACAAGAAAGAGAAAGGAAGTACCAATAGAGAAATAAAAGCAACTAACTGATTAAAGTTTTGGATAGATAAGTGTTTACCAAAGTTTATAAATTGTGTTTAAAAATTTGTTCTTGAATTTAAAATAGACATTGACATTGAAAAACTATATTTGTACTCAAATTATAGATATGAGCCTTTATTTATCCCTTAAAAAAGCGAAGCAAGCTGAAATAAAAAAAATTAAAAAAGAAATTAATTTACTGAGTTTTCTTCGGTTTTTAAGTATTCTTATTGTCCTTTATTCAGGATATTCGCTTTATAAAGAATATAGTCAATTGTATTTGTTTATAGGATTGATTTCTCTTGTTGCTTTCTTTTTTTTATTGCGTTATTATGATAAAAAGAATAATTTGAAAAAGCATAAAGAAGCTATCGTAGCTATAAATGATAACGAATTGGCCTTTTTAAATAATGAGAAGAATATTTTTGAAAACGGATTGGAATTTACTGATGTGCATCATGAATATGGATATGATTTGGATATTTTTGGTGAGAATTCATTATTCCAAAATTTAAATAGAACGCATACTTACATTGGTAAAAAAACATTAGCAAATGCATTATTAAATCAAGTTCCTAATGATGCTATAATTGACAACCAAGAAGCTATTAAAGAACTAGCCTCAAAAATTGAATGGAGACAAGATTTTATGGCTAATGCCAAAATTAGTAAAGACACCGAAAAATATTACAAACAGTTAATAGAATGGAGCAATTATAATAGTAAACCTTTTTCTAGGTTAGCAGTTGTTTTGTCTTATGTTTTACCAATAGTATTTATTCTTCTTGCATTTGCTTATTATTTTAGTGATTCAAATAATTTGTTTTCTTATTTGGTTGCTTCTTTTTTATTGAATTTAGGTTTTGCCTCTAGATTTTTTAAGAGAATTAAACTAGAAAATGAATATTCTACTGCGATCGATAAAATAGTAAAGCAATACGGATTAATGATTGCTAATATTGAACAAGAGGCGTTTAAATCCAAGAAATTAATTGCTTTGCAAAATAATTTAAAAACAAAATCTATAAGAGCGAGTGTTTCGTTACATAAATTATCGAGATTATTTTCCGTTCTAGATAGTGTTGCTAATCCTTTAGTAGCTATATTTTTAAACGGATTTTTTTTATATCATATAATTAGTCTGAGAGCAATTATACAATGGAAGACTAATCATGCTAAGGATTTAGAGAATTGGCTTGCCGTTATAGGAGAATTTGAAGTTTTACAAAGTTTAGCTAATTTTTCCTATAACAATCCAGATTTTACTTTTCCAATACTGAATGAAAATCATGAGATTTCTTTTACGAAAATGTCTCATCCACTATTAAATGCTAAAAGCAGAGTAACTAATACGATTGATTTTCAACCCAAGTCTTTTATTATTCTCACAGGATCAAATATGTCTGGTAAAAGTACTTTTCTAAGAAGTTTAGGCGTTAATATGGTTTTAGCAAGAATAGGTTCGGTAGTTTGTGCTTCACAGGCAAATGTACATCCTATGCCTATTTTAGTTTCCATGCGATTGTCTGATTCATTATCTGATAGTGAATCTTATTTTTATGCAGAAATTAAGCGATTAAAACAAATTATGAATGCATTAGAAGAGAAGCGTTCGTTTGTATTATTAGATGAAATCTTAAGAGGCACAAATTCCGATGATAAGCGTTCTGGAACAGTAGAGGTGATTAAAAAAATGATTGGTCAAAAAGCAATAGGAGCTATAGCCACTCATGATATTGAGGTATGTTTAACAGCCGATGAATTTCCTAATAAATTAATTAACAAATGTTTTGAGGTGGAAATAAATAATAACGATTTGCATTTTGATTATACTTTACGCGATGGCATTTGTAAAAATAAAAGTGCTACTTTTTTAATGAAGAAAATAGGAGTTATTTAAAAATAAGTTTGTCAAATAAAAAAGAGGCTGCCTGAAAAGTATTTTTCGGACGACCTCTTTTTGACTAAGAAAGTTAATGAAGTAATTTAGTTAAAAGTAAAATTATTTTTAGCTAAAAATTCTTTATTTTATTATTCCTTTACGAGTTTCAATACATGTGTTTTTCCTTCTTGAGTGCTAACTTTTAATAGGTATAACCCTTGAGAAAGATGATTTACAGATAAAGATTCAAAGCCAAAATTAAAAGTATCCAGTTTTTGCCCATTTAAATTATATAGTTCTACCGTTTTAATGGCTTCGTTATATATGTCAACATGTAGTATGTCTTTAACAGGATTTGGATACACTTTCAAAGAATTTTTATTTGATGAAAAAGCCTCATTGTCTAAAGTCATGTCAGTTAATGTTACTATTCTTCCTTGTTCTTCTAAGGTCATATATAATGTGTTTCCTATTAGAACTACGTCTCTAAAATTAGCATAATAAGGATTTCCCTCATCGTCTAAGTCTTGGTAAATGGTTTGATCGCCCACAAACACCAAATCAGCAGATGAGTCATTTACATCTATTTTTTCTATTTGATGCGCATTACAGATATACAACTCATTGTTTTGACTTAAAAATGTTCCTTTGTTAAAGTTTAATCCTATGACATAATCTTCTAAAGTAGAGGCACTAGAACTTAAATCTAGACTTTTTATCATTTCAAAATCCCGAGCAGACATATACAAGGTATTATTATAAATATCCATGTCTTCTACAACACCTGTATCTAAATTGTTAAATTCTAAAGTTGGTATTGGGGTAGCATCAAAGGCGTCAAAACTATAAAGGCTTATTGTAAAAACATCGGGTGCTGTTTCTATTTCTTCTAAATAAAAGAGGGTATTATTATGAAGCGTAAATGAAGAAATAAAATTTGTAGTAGTAACAATAACTTGAGTGCCAGCACTTGTATTGGTTAAATCTAATTTTAAAATTTGGCTACCAAAAAACTCATCTGTTGCTTCAATATAATTTTCAACCAAAATAAATAAATCATTTCCTAGTTTTTGCGTTTTGTAGCAATAAAAATTAGCGGGTAATGTATAAATTAAATTTGCAGAGGGCGAACCAGCAGAAGTGTCTATTGAATAAATATTTTCCCATCCATTTATATAAATAGTGGTTCCGTCTAATGTCATTTTCGTTGGCGAATTTAGTCCTGAAATGTAATCTGTAATTTGCGAATTGGAATTCGTCAAGACTAATATTGTAGCTACGAATGTAAAAAGTAATTTTTTTCTCATAATTATAAATTTAAAGTTTAATTTGTTTTTAAAGTTGCTTGTTCACTAATTGCGTTTTAAATCCATCATCGTTTAAGGTCAATGTTTTCAGGGTTAAATGAAAAATCAAGTTCATTGAGATAGTTGTGAATTACCAAGAAATCTAAAGAGAACGAGTAGTAATTTAAAGGTCATATATTATAGTATTTTAATTAGAATAAAATTAAATACCTTATGATTTTGATACTATACCAACTTTTAGGTATTTTTAAGTTTCATGAATTGTTGGATATTTGATAATTGAATTTATAGAATGAAACACATTTATCTAATATTGAGTATTAGCATTTGCTTTTTTAATGATCTTTCAGCTCAACAGGAAACACTATATAAAGATACACTTTATGTAAATGGTCATAATGGCTTTGATCTTTCAGAGTATTTGACGTTTTGGGTAGATAGTTCTAGTGTAGGAAGTGTTGAGTTGGCACAAAATGCCTTAAAAAACGAAAGATTCAAGCATTGGAAAAAAGGAAGTGTTCTTAATTTAGGTTTAAATCCTTATGATACATGGCTATATCTGAAAGTAGTTAATATATCGGAAGATTATCATCAATATTGGTGGGCTTTATACAGTCAGGCTGATTCAGTTTCGGTATATGTATTTAAAAATGACCAGTGGCAACTTCATACAGAAGTAACCAATCAAACTCTTCTTAAAGATCGTTCTATAAAAACAAGGTTTCCTGTTGCGGAAATTCATTTGAACTATGGTGAATACCAGCAACTTCTTATGAAGATAACAAATGTACGTCACACCCAAAATGCCATAACCGATTTCACAATACCTAAACACAATTTGTTATGGGAAATTAATTTCTATGGGACGATAGGTTTTTTTATTGGTTGCTTTTTTTTAATTGCTTTGCTAAGCATTCTATTTAGCGTTGTCATAAAAGAATTAACTTTTCTATACTATGGTTTTTATTTATTGTGTATCGTAATATTAATGTTGTCTGAAGAGTTAATGATTCCTATTGTTGATTCACCTATATTATTTTATAGTATCAACCGATTGCATTCCCTTTTCTTAAGTCTTATCGCTTTGTCTTTGCATTATAAAATAATTGTATATGTTATTGGTCGTAAAAGGTCTATACCTATATCAATTTTTAAAACATCTCATTTTTTCAACTATATCTTTTTATGGATAGCAATAGTATATACTCTTATATATTTTGTTGAGATGGAATCATTACACTTTGGAGCAGATGTTTTTAAATTTATGTGGTATTCAACCATTGTTTGCATTGTTTTAAGTATGGTTAATAATTTCTGTATCATTATTTATTTAATGTATATGAAGGGTTATTTTCTTTATGGAATTGTCCTAGCCTTACTACTATTGTATTTCAATCCAGCAGGATATTTTCTTAACTATTCAGGGATATTTAATTATTATACCATTACTTATCCTAATTATTTTTACTGGATTGTTAGTTTAGAAGTGCTGTTTTTTGCAATAGTTTTAGCCATACGATATAAACATACAATTCATAATAATTTGAGTCTTATAAAAGAAAAAGCTGAAAAGGAAGCATCGGCAATACTTAGAGAGATTGAAATACAGGATTTAGAGCGTCGTAAAATAGCGCAAGATTTACATGATGATTTGGGTACAACCATTAGTGCTATTAAATTGATTATCACTAACCAATATACTTCTGATATTGGTTTAAAAAATATGATTACCAAAGCAAATAATGATGTGAGGCAGTTCTTTACTAAACTAACGGTTTCTGATTTCAATAATGAAAAAATTTCCAACATTATCGAACAAACCATTTCCAACTTACAACGATTAAATCAAATAGATTTTAAATTAATTGTATCTGGTAATGATACTCTTATACCTGATTATTTAGTAAAACCTCTTTCCAGAATTGCTGTAGAACTGTTATTAAACACTATTAAGCATTCCAACGCTACTGAAGCCACCATACAACTCATTACTGATAAAGACCAAGTGCAACTAATAGTTGAAGATAATGGTGAAGGTTTTGACCTTCAAAAACCTCAAAAAGGGATGGGTATTCCTAATGTATATTCACGCACAGAACGTTGGGGCGGACAAGTTCACTTTTCTAGCAGTCAGACTGGAACAACTGTCATTATAATCATTCCATTTAAAATCCAAACAACACTATGAAAAAAATATACAATACTATAATTGTTGATGATCATTCACTGTTTGCTGAAGGGCTTAAGCGGATTTTAGAAGATGATTTAAATTTTAGACTGACAGCAATATATAATATGGCTGAAGATGCTTTACACGCATTCAATAATTCGTCTCCTGAATTGGTATTATTGGATATTCAATTACCTGGTATGGGTGGATTGGATTTTTGTAAGTATATTAAAGAACGTTACCCGCAAATAAAAGTAGTTATAATTTCAATGTTTGAATCTGCTTCTATTATTGCCGATGCAAAAGCGTCTGATGCTAATGGGTATATTCCTAAAACTACAGATGCCCAATTACTTAAAACTACTTTGTATGATATTATAAATGGAGAAAATGTATTTTTATCAAAACCTTCTCTCAAATTACCAACAACCAATCAACCATTGTATGTAAGCCTATTGAGCAAACGAGAACTTGATATAATTACCTATATTAAACAAGGACATACCTCTAAAGAAATTGCAGAGCAGTTGTTTATCAGTCAGTTTACGGTGGATACACATCGCAAAAATATTCTAAAAAAATTGCAATTACCATCTGTGAAAGCCCTAATTGCTTTTGCACATGAAAATCATATTTAAAGGGAAATTAGATATTTCAATCATTTATAAATTTGGTATAAACGAATCTGATTGGAGTAATAAAATTCCAATAATGACATTAAAATTGGCTATAAATAGCTTTATTTTTAACTACAAAATAAAAAACCGCAATTGCTTATTCAGCTCATGCGGTTTTTTGGGTTAAGGTTGGTTATAGTTTTTTTAAGAGATTAGAAATAGAGCAAAGAATATAAATAGTTTTAATTCTATTTTCTTTATTCTATTATCTTTTTTCTTTATTAGTTGCTTAGCATTACTGGCATAACCAGCATAGTTACAGTTTCTCCATCATCTAAACCATCAACAGGAGTAAGAATTCCAGCTCTGTTTGGCATAGACATTTCTAATTGAATTTCATCACTGGTAAGATTATTCAACATTTCAGTTAAGAAACGCGAATTGAAACCTATCTGCATGTCATCACCTTGGTAATCACAAGTTAATCTTTCGTCTGCTTTATTAGAATAATCAATATCTTCTGCAGAAATATTTAATTCTGTTCCAGCAATTTTTAAGCGAATTTGATGTGTCGTTTTATTTGCAAAAATAGCCACACGACGCACTGAGCTTAAAAATTGAACTCTATTGATTAATAATTTATTTGGATTTTCTTTTGGAATTACCGCTTCATAATTTGGGTATTTTCCATCGATTAAACGACACGTTAATACATAATTTTCAAAAGAAAAAGTAGCATTTGCATCATTGTATTCGATTTTAACTTCCGCATCTGAAGCAGCTAAAATACCTTTTAAAATGTTTAAAGGTTTTTTTGGCATAATAAAATCAGCAACTTGTGAAGCTTTTACATCTGCACGAGCATATTTTACTAGTTTATGTGCATCTGTAGCTACAAAAATTAAGCCTTCAGGAGAAAATTGAAAAAAGACACCACTCATTACAGGTCTTAAATCATCATTACCAGCAGCAAAAATTGTTTTACTTATAGCTGTTGCTAATACTTCTGCAGGAACAATTGTAGAGGAAGGATCTTCCAAAGCTACTGCCTTAGGAAATTCTTCACCTTGCGCATAAGCAATAGCATATTTACCAGAATTTGAACTTATTTCAACCGTGTTGTTTTCCTCAACGGTAAAAGTTAAGGGTTGTTCTGGAAATGTTTTAAGGATGTCTAACAATAACTTAGCAGGAACTGCTACACTACCTTGACTAGTAGAATCTATTTCTAGACTAGCAGACATAGTAGTTTCTAAATCAGATGCAGAAACAGTTAGTTTGCTATTATCTAATTCAAATAAAAAGTTATCTAATATGGGTAACGTATTACTACTATTAATTACACTTCCTAATACTTGAAGCTGTTTTAATAAATATGAACTCGAAACTATGAACTTCATTTTCTTTTATTTTAAAACCGTTTGTGATTTTAGTTGCACAAATATATTCTAAATTATTAGCAATCACAAAAACATTTTATTAACAACTATTTACTATACGTCTTTTTTCTTAAATAAGTAAACAGAAAACCGAATAATGCTAAAATAACAATTGGTAATCCGACAGTTATCATTTGTGCCCAAGAATAATTTTGATATACTTTTTCTTTATCTAATAATGGTAAATTAACATCTTTACTTCTAATGTTGATAAGTCCAGTATCATCTAAAAGATAATTTACACAATTCATTAAGAACTCTTTGTTGCCATATAGATTATTTGTCCATTTATCAAAACCAAGTTCAAGAGGAGTGCCTTTATCAATTTGATTTTTTATTACATCTCCATCTGAAATTACAATCATTTTATTTGTAGTACTTTCTTTTTTGAAGGAAGTGTCTTTAAAAGGCAAAACACGATTGGTATACATTGAATTAAACTGTCCTTCTAAAAGAACAGCAACTGGCATTAATCCTTTTCCTGTGTATTCTTCAGGTTTTGTTTCTTCGGTAACAATGTCAAGTGAAATTTGTGTGGGTGTTCCAATAGGTCTTGAATATTCCGAACTACTTAATAAAACTGTTTTTTTTACGGAATTATTTAAGAGTTCAATTGGTGAGGCAAATTCAAATTTTATTCCTTCCATGTTTTTCACTAATGGATGATTAGTTGAAGGGTATATAAAAGGAGAAAATTTCCAAAAATATTGTTGGTATTGTGTATTACTTCCTTGTTGTCCAGTAGCTAATTTTATAGGAATTGCTTGTTCATCTTTAATTAGTAAAGGATTAATACGAATTCCATATTTGAAAAATAATTCTGTTAGGTTTAAATCGTTTTGTTGTGCCAAAACACTGCCAGTTTCGCTATATAAATCTTCATAATTAGCGTGAACATTATCTAATAACCACAAGGTTTTACCACCATTTATAATGTATTGATCTAGTACTTGTTTTTCTTCATCTGTAAAACCTTCTGTAGGTTTTGCTATAATTGCTAAATCATAATTTTTTAAAGCTGTTAAAGTTTCTTTTGGTGTTGAAGCTACAGAATCTAAAGTAAAAGGAGCTAAAAAATAACTTTCTCTTACCGTTTTCAAGAAATCAGCAATATAAATATCTTGTAATTCACCATTTCCTTTTATAATGGCAATTTTCTTTTGTTTTTCTTTTGTAATTTTATTAAAAGCTTCTGCAAAAGCAAATTCTAAATGCTGTACGGAACTAATTACTTTTTCTTCAGTAGTAGCACCCATTAAGTTTTTAAGTAAGGCTACTTTTGCACCTTTATCACCATAACTGGCAACTGCCCAAGGAAAAACAACTTCTTGTGTTTGTTTTCCTTTATCATCAACAGTAATATTTAAAGGTTGTAATCCTCTTTCGTAGAATTGCTTCATTACTTCAACTCTTTCTTCTTCTTTTTCAACAGGATTGACAAATTGGAAAATGATATTTGGATTATAAGCAGAAAACTCTTCTAGTAATTGTCTAGTTTCATTTTGCAAACGCATGAAATCGGGTGGAAAGTTTCCTTCTAAGAAAACATCAACAATTAATGGGCTATCAATATTTTTGATGATATTTAATGAAGTTTCTGATAAAGTATAACGCTTGTCTTCAGTTAAATCAAAACGCTTGAAATAATAATTACTTATGGTATTTATTGCAATTAAAATGATTATTATAATTGCTAATGATTTTATATTTTGTTTTCTTGATGTCTTCATTATCCTTTCAATCTTTTAAGTTGGTAAACAGTGATTGATAAAAATAGAACAGTAATACTTATAAAGTAAATAACATCTCTTGTATCAATAACGCCACGACTCATACTTTTAAAATGAGAATCCATTCCAAAAGAGGAAATTATTCTACCGTCTTCCTTAATCATACCTGCAATTCCTTCAAACCCGAAGTAAAAAACAAAACAAATAAAAACGGCTATAATAAAAGCAATAATTTGATTGTCAGATATAGAAGAGGTAAAAATTCCAATAGCTGTGTATGCAGCCACTAAAAAAAGTAATCCAAAATAAGAGCCTAGTGTGCTTCCCATATCAATGTTTCCTGTAGGATTACCAAAGTAAGAAATCATCCAAACATAAACATAAGTAGGTAATAAGGCTATAACTATTAAAAGAAAAGCACCCAAAAATTTTCCATTTACAATTTCCCAAATTGATAAAGGTTTTGTAAAAAGAAGTTCTATAGTTCCTTGTTTTTTTTCATCAGAAAAGCTTCTCATAGTAACAGCAGGAATAAGAAAGATTAAAATCCATGGTGCCAATTTAAAAAACGGTCCTAAATCGGCAAATCCTGAATTCAGAATATTGAATTCACCATTAAAAACCCACAAGAATAATCCATTAAGTATTAGGAATATAGCTATAACTAAATAGCCGATGGGTGAACCAAAAAAAGATTTTATTTCTCTTAAAAGTAATGCTTTCATATATTTTATAAAATTCAAAAAAAGTTTAAAGTTGTTTAACCTAATTTAAAATACATACTGTGCAAATGTAGTATATTACTTTAAAAATGTAACAACTTTAAAAATTAAACCCTTACACAATGTTAAACTCTTAAACTAACGAAGCTATTTTATCTACACTCCAAGCTTCTGGCTTGTCACTAAAAAGGGTTTTGGTATAATTCCATACCTCTTTAAATAAATCTGAATTTCTATAGTTTTCTAAATTTTCTTCTGCTTGCCAATAGCTATAGGTAAAAAAGATTCTAGAATCTTTTTTATCTTGATATAATTCTAAAAATTGATTGCCTTCAAAATGTCTTATTTTTTCCTTAACCTGATTAAAATTGGCCAAAAAAGCGTCAATTTTATCTTCTTGAAATCTCATTTTTACAATTCGTACAAACATGTTTTATTCGTTAAAAGTTATAGTTACTACATCTCTAAATTTCAAGCCTAAAAGGGTAGAAGCTGAGCCTACAGTTTTAGGATTACTTTTATAAATTGCTATTTCTAAATAGCCATTCTCATTAAAAAGAGCTAAAGCATTACCTTCAAATGTTTTTAAAGAATATTTATCTACATTTTTAAAATCGGAATAGTACCTGTGAATGCGCTCAAGTTTTTTATTATGAAAAGAAATGATAAAAGGTCTTTTTATGGCTACATCTTCAAATATTTTTTTTGAGATATTAGTAATACAATTCCCAAACTGATCTATATATATGACATTTCCTTTTATAAAACTTGAATCACTGGAAATTACAGGAGTAAGTTCATTAACAATTTTTAACTCATTAATTTCTTTGCCAATAACATTTAATAAACCACCTCTCGCTATGTGTGAAGCTACAGCTACAAATACATTCATAGGAGTTGCTTCTTCTTGTAATCGATCATGAATGGTTATAGCTACAATTTTTTGAGGTATTTTTTTTTGAATGAGAGAACTTAGAATCCCATTATCAGCACAAATAAAATACTGATCTTCCCATTGCATGGCAATATGTTGCGTATTTTGTGTTTTTTCGCTATCAACACCTATAATGTGAATAGTTCCTTTTGGAAAATTTTTATAGGCAACAGCAATGCAATAACTTGCTTCTAGTGTATTGAATAAATCAATATCATGAGATATATCTATAATTGTAGGATTTTCAATATTTGAGATTAACTTACCTTTTAAAGCACCCACAAAATGGTCCTTCAATCCAAAATCGGTAGTAAGTGTAATTATTGACATATTTTTGTTTATAACTTATTAAAGATACTAGCACTGTTTTTCTTAAATTTGAAATCATACTCTTTTATTATTTTGTAAATAAAATAGTAAAAAAAGATTTAAAATGTTTACATAAAAAAACAATAGTAATCTAAAATTGATTACAAAGCTAGCATAATTTTAGTACAACAAAAATAATTTAAAAAGAAAGCCTTTGAACGAGAGAAACATTGAATTAGTAGAGATTACTCCAAAAGATTTTTGGGGCACTCAAGATGTTCATTTAGAAGCCATTAAAAAATATTATCCTAAATTAAAATTAGTGGCTAGAGGAACGACTCTAAAAGTATATGGGGAAGAAGAGATTCTAGAAGAATTTGAAACCAAATTTAAGAGATTGATGCTTCATTTTACTCGATACAATAATATTGATGAAAATGTAGTGTCTAGAGTTCTTGAAAGTGACGCTCAGGAAACACAATATATGCATGATAGAGATAAGATTTTAGTGCATGGTGTTAGTGGAAAATTAATAAAAGCAATGACACCTAATCAGCAAAAACTTGTAGAAACAATCATTAAAAATGATATGGTTTTTGCGATTGGTCCCGCTGGTACTGGAAAAACCTATACAGGTGTGGCTATGGCAGTAAAAGCATTAAAAGAAAAGCAAGTAAAGCGAATTATTTTAACACGTCCTGCCGTGGAAGCTGGTGAAAATCTTGGTTTTCTTCCTGGTGATATGAAAGAGAAACTAGATCCTTATATGCAACCTTTGTATGATGCATTAAGAGATATGATTCCTTCTGAAAAATTAGAAGACTATATTTTAAAAGGAATTATTCAAATTGCTCCATTAGCATTTATGAGAGGTAGAACTTTGGACCATGCTTTTGTTATTTTAGATGAAGCACAAAATACCACACATAGTCAAATGAAGATGTTTCTAACTAGAATGGGAAAAAATGCGAAGTTTATGATAACGGGTGATCCTGGACAAGTGGATTTACCTAGAAGAACTATATCTGGATTAAAAGAAGCTATTTTAATTCTAAAAGATGTAGAAGGAGTAGGGATTATCTATTTAGATGATAAAGACATTGTTAGACATAAATTAGTGAAAAAGATTATAGATGCTTATAAAAGCATAGAAAATCACGATTAGTATAGTCTTGTTATTTATACTTAAGAGCCAATTATTCAGTTAATTGGCTTTTTTGTTTTTTTAATATTCTTCAAATTTTTGTTTTATTGATAATTTTAAAATATTTATCAACACGAAAACGTTTTCGTTATGTAATTCATATTTTTTAAATATAATTATTACGAATTTTATATTAATTTAGATAAAAAATTTAGATAAATATAAAAACATGAAACAAACCAATCAACTTCGACTTATGGCTTCTTGTTTAGTATTTTCATTTTTTTCATGCGATAAGGATGAAACTATTAATGAAAGTCAAGATGCTTCAAGAGAATTTAAAGTAATTCAAGTAACCAATCATGATGGTAAACCATTTAATACTGGTGGTGATAATGTTAATTTGACTAATAAATATGTAGCTAATGCTGGAGGTGGAGTTATGATGCAAGGATTTTATTGGGATGTTCCTGCTGGAGGAACTTGGTGGAATGTAGTAAAAGGAAAGGTAACAGCATGGGGAAATGCTGGTATAGATGCTATTTGGTTGCCACCAGCTTCTAAAGCTCAAAACGGACCTTTTTCTATGGGTTATGACCCAACAGATTATTATGATTTTGGAGATTATAATCAAAATGGTACTGTGGAGACGAGATTTGGGTCTAAAAGTGAATTAACAAGTTTGATTACTACTGCACACGAACAAAATATGAAAGTATATGCAGATATAGTTATTAATCATAACAGTGGTGGGCAATCAGAATATAATCCTTTTACTGGTTCAAATACCTATACTAAGTTTAATGTTGCTTCTGGAAAATTTAATCGTACTTATAATGATTTTTATAAAAATTCTTATGGAAATAACGATGAAGGTAGTTTTGGTGGCTTTCCAGATTTGTGTCATGCAAATCCTTATGTGCAAGACTGGTTATGGGGTAGATCTGATGCTGTTGGTAAATATTATAAAAACACTATGAAATTTGATGGTTGGCGTTTCGATTATGTTAAAGGATTTGGTCCTTGGGTTGTAAATCAATGGAATGCTAATGTAGGTGGTTTTTCTGTTGGTGAATATTGGGATGGGAATGCTGCTACTTTAGAATGGTGGTGTGATAATGCAAATAGTTCAGCTTTTGATTTTGCTTGTTATTACAAAATGGATGAAGCCTTTGACGGTAATGATTTAACAAAATTAAGTTCTGGTGATATGCTTTGGAAAAGAAGACCATTTAGAGCAGTAACATTTGTATCTAATCATGATACTGATCAAATATGGAATAAAACATTAGCTTATGCTTACATTCTAACACATGAAGGGTATCCAACAATTTTCTACAGAGATTATGAAGAATGGTTGGATAAAAACAAATTGAATAATTTAATTTGGATTCATAATAATAAAGCAACTGGTAATACATCAATATTATATGCAGACAATGATGAGTATGTGGCAAGAAGAAATGGTTATAATGGCAATCCAGGTTTAGTAGTGTATTTAAATAGCTCTAATTCATGGCAAGAGAGATGGATTCAAACAAATTGGGCAAATACTACTATTAAAGATTATACAGGAAATTCTTCTTGGTATCCTACAACCCAAGGTGATAAATGGGTTAAAATACAATGTCCTCCTAATAGTTATTCTATTTGGTCTACTTTGTAATTTTATTTATTGAGTTATGATTTGATTAGATGCTGTACAAAACGTACAGCATCTTTTTTTGTTATTGTCTTTTAAATAAACTTTATTTGCAATGTTTAAAAAAATATAATTTGAAAAACATACTTATTACTGGGGCATCTGGTGGATTAGGAAAACTAACTTCAAAATATTTTGCGGTAAATGGTTGGAGTGTTATAGCTACTATGTTAGATATTGGTTTAGCAGAAGATTTGTTAGATTATCCAAATATAAAATGCTTTGAATTAGATGTTACTTCTACAGAAAGTATTGAAAAAGCAAAGCAAAATATTTTAAAGGAGTTTGACACCATAGATGTAATTATTAATAATGCTGGTTTAGGATATAGAAGTTTTGTTGAATTATCTGAAGATTCAAAAATAGATACTATTGTAAATGTTAATTTATTAGGAGTCATTAAAGTTTGTAGAGCTTTTATTCCTGTTTTTAGAAAACAAAATAGAGGAATGTTTATAAATATTACATCTGTAGCTGGTTTGGTAAATCTTCCATTAGGAAATTTTTATCATGCAACAAAAAAAGCTGTTGAAAGTTTTTCTGAATGCATGTCTTATGAATTGCTAGATTTTAATGTAAGTGTTTGTACGGTTCAATTTGGTAATGCACCAACAAGCTTTCAAAATAACGTTGCAAAATGCGAGGTTTCAAAAATTTCTTCTTATGAAGATATGATGTGTACAATAAATGGTATTTTAAAAAAGAAAACATCTAAGAATAAAGATCTAACTACAAAAATTGTAACCAAGTTATTTGATATAGCAGAAAACCCTCAGAAAAGTTTCCGAAAATATACAATTGGTTTCGATGCTAATTTTATGCGCTATTTGAGAAGGATTTTAGGGTATAGATTATTTAATAAATTAATCAAATATTTTGTTCTAAAAAAATAAAAAAAAATGTAATGAAACATTTCTTTAAATATGAAAAAGGGTTTATAAATATTAATGAAGAAAATCTTTTTTTAACCAAATCTGGTAATTGGTCAGAAATAGAATTACTTTTAGAAAAATCGTCAAAATCAAAAAGTCAAAATTCTAAAAAGAAAATTAGAACATATAGCTTTTATGCAATGTTGCTTTCTTTTTCTTTACTATTGTTTTTTAATCTTAATAATGGTAAAAGCGGTAAAATGATGTTACCATTAGGTATTGTCTTATTGCTTTTGTCGGCTTACAATTATATAAGAGCTGGTTCTGGTAATCAATATAAAATTCCACTTTCAAAAATTAATAAAATGGAATATTCTTTTAATAGTTTAAAAATATATTTTATGAATTTAGACGGAAAAGAAGATTTTGAAAAAATTGAAAATATAGAAGAAAAAGGAGTTCAAATTTTAAAGGATTTAAAATTAATCAAATGATGTTTTTATAATTTATTATATTCATTCTAGAGTTTTTTAATAAAGGCTATTTTTACAGATATTTTACCTATATTACTATTGTAATTCTGTTTTTTTCTTTTAATTCTATAAATTATTACAAAAATGATGTAATTCATTTAGAGTTTAGTTTATCGAGATTTGTACAATAATATTAAAAGAAAAAAAATATGAAAAATTTATTTTTAATTATTGGGTTATTAGGATTAAGCCCAATTTTTGCACAGCAAAATGAAATAGATATTACACCAGACAATTCTTGGTTGAAAGCAGGTTTAACTGCGGGTATTCCTGTTGGAGACGCTAGCGATGTCTCATCATTTAATTTAGGTGTTGATTTAAGAGGTCAATACTTATTCAATCCAAATTTTGCTATTGGTATAGCTTCTGGATATAGTCATTTTTTTGCTAAAGATGATTTAGAAGATTTTGGAGTTATTCCTGTTGCAGGTTTTTTACGTTATTACTTTACACCTAGTGGAATATTTATAGGTTCTGATTTAGGCTACGGTTTTTTAAGTAATGTAGAAAATAATGAAGGTGGTTTATATGTTAATCCTCAAATAGGTTATCATAATAGAGATTGGAATATTTATGCTTTTTATCAAAATACATTTGCTGAAAATGATGTTGATTTGCAAACGGTTGGAGTAGGAGTTACCTATAATATTCGTTTTAAATAATCGATTGTTTTATTTTAAATAAGAAGGAGGAAAGTAAATTTCTTCCTTTTTTTATTTTGATATTGTTTGGCATTGGTAAACAAATTACATTTGCATTTCAACAACACAACATTAAATGAATACAATTACAACCACAAATTTTAATTTTCCTAAACAAAAATCAGTTTATCATGGTAAAGTTAGAGAAGTTTATAATATTAACGATGAACTCCTTGTAATGATTGCAACCGATAGACTTTCAGCTTTTGACGTAGTTATGCCAAAAGGAATTCCTTATAAAGGACAAATTCTAAATCAAATTGCTACTAGATTTATGCAATTAACGGAAGATATTGTTCCAAACTGGTTAATCGCAACTCCAGATCCAAATGTCGCTATTGGACATTTATGCCAACCTTTTAAAGTAGAAATGGTTATCAGAGGATATTTATCAGGGCATGCAGCAAGAGAATATGCTTTAGGAAAACGAATCCTTTGTGGTGTTTCTTTACCTGAAGGCCTAAAAGAAAACGATAAATTTCCTGAACCAATTATAACTCCTACAACAAAAGCAGATTTTGGAGTACACGATGAGGATATTTCTAGAGAAGCTATTTTAGTAAAAGGTATTGTTACTGAAGAAGATTATTTAGTATTAGAAAAATATACTAGAGCCTTATTTCAAAGAGGTACAGAAATTGCAGCTTCAAGAGGTTTAATTTTGGTGGATACCAAATATGAATTTGGAAAAACTAAAGATGGAAAAATTGTTTTAATTGATGAAATTCACACACCAGATTCTTCACGTTATTTTTACTCAGAAGGTTATCAAGATAGACAAGATAAAGGTGAAGCTCAAAAACAATTATCTAAAGAATTTGTACGTCAATGGTTAATTGCTAATGGTTTTCAAGGAAAAGAAGGGCAACAAATACCAAATATGACAGCTGAGTATATAGAATCAGTTTCTGAGAGATATATTGAGTTATATGAAAATATTTTAGGAGAAAAATTTATAAAAGCTGATATAACAGATATTCAAAAACGTATTGAAGAAAATGTTTTAAATTATTTAAACTAAATAAGATAACATGTTTTTGATACTATATTAACCACGCTTTGCGTGGTTTTTTTGTTCTTTGTATTATTAACTTAATAGTGTTAAAGAAATGTTATTTATTTAAAAACTAGTAACAAAGTTAATTTTTAGCGACTATTAGAATATAAATCATCAATCATTAAAATTTTATTTATTATGAAAAAATCAATCAGTTTTTTTAGTTTAGCTTTAGTAATGTTAGGAAATGTTGCAATAGCTTCAAACGTAGTAGACAATTCGTCTAAAATTTCATTTAGTTATGAAGTATCAGATGTAAATCCATTGTGTTTAGCAATCAGTAAAGGAGATATTAATAAGGTTAAAGAAATAATTGCATATGGAGTAGATGTAAATGATACTACTCTTAGAGGAATGACTCCTTTAATGTATGCAGCTATTTATAATCAAGTTGAAATTGTGGAATTATTATTAGAAAAAGGCGCTGATTTAGACAAAAAAGACAATACTGGTCATACAGTTTTCGATCATGCAAAACTTAGCAAATCAGATGCAGTTTTAGAAGTATTAAAAAAAGGTAAAAAGAGAAGATAATTATCTTTAATTTAAAACAAAATAATAAGGCTATCCTTTCTGGGACAGCCTTATTATTTTGTTTTTATAATACTTTTTCAATAGAAAAATTAGTAGATAATGAAGTTCCTGTAGAACCTGTATTGTGAGATTTTAGTTTAGCATCTCTAGTAGTGTTATTCTCATAATCAGTAAAAATTCTAAATCCATAAGAATGACTTTGTAGGAGTTGTAAATAATTAGTAATGCCATAGCTTTCGTTTCTGCCAAAACCTAATCCAGAATTGTTATTGTCTCTGTGCTTAAAAGTTCTTCTCAATACCCATCTGTTATCAGTAAAATCCCATAAACCTATAAGGATATCTAAATCATGTGAACTATTACTATAATCACCAATATCAAAATCCATTGAAATTTTATAAAACCCATCAATACTCGGTGTATATCTGCCATTTGTAGTATTGTACTCATTTAGTATATCAATAAGCTCATTAGATAAAATAATTTCCTTAAAATTAAAATCTAAATTAAGAGTTAAGTCAGAAGATAAAAAGCCCACAAACTTAATTCCTGGAGCTGTTGCATTATTAAAACCAGTAACTAATGTTCCATCTTCAGTAACTGATACTGGTGTTGTAGTTCCAGAATTGTTAGAAAGACCTCTTATTCTTACATTACCATTAATGTCAAGTTCTTTTGTTGGGTTAGTAGTGCCAATACCTACTTGTGAAAAAATTAAAAAAGGGAAAATTAAAAGTAATACTACTATTTTTTTTGGATTCATGATTAAGTATTTGGTTAATAAAGATTGAATAATAAATAACTGATATTCAATTCAACAGCACAAATCTTAAAATTAAATCTTAATGAAACACAAACAAATCGATAACTAACATATAAAAACGGTAAAATATACTTTTTAGTTAATAAATTGTAAAAAAAATAGCCGTTAAACGGCTATTTTTTATTTAAAATAAGAAAAATCATGATTTTTCTCTATTTTTAGCAAACTTTCATAAATTAATCTAATTACATTTTCAACATCATCTTTGTGAACCATCTCAACTGTAGTATGCATATATCGTAATGGTAAAGAAATTAATGCTGACGCAACACCACCGTTACTGTAAGCAAATGCATCTGTGTCTGTACCAGTTACCCTAGAAGAGGCATGTCGTTGAAAAGGAATTTTATTCTGCTCAGCAGTTTCAACTATCATTTCACGTAAAATGTTTTGTGTAGCTGGTGCATAAGCAATGACAGGACCTTTGCCTATTTTTAAATCACCTTCAATTTTTTTGTCTATCATAGGTGTTGTTGTATCATGACAAACATCAGTAACAATAGCAATATTAGGTTTTAGGGTTTGCGTTATCATTTCGGCACCTCTTAAACCTATTTCTTCTTGTACAGAGTTAACTATATATAAACCAAAAGGTAATTTCTTTTTGTTTTCTTTTAATAATCGAGCAACTTCAGCAATCATAAATCCACCCATTCGGTTATCAATTGCTCTGCATATAAATTTATTCTTATTTAAGATTTCAAAAGTATCAGGATAAGTAATTACACATCCTACATGAATGCCTAGTTTTTCAACATCTTCTTTTGTCTCACAACCACAATCTATAAAAATATTATCAATTCTTGCAGGTTCTTCTTTCGATTTATTTCTTGTATGTATAGCTGGCCATCCAAAAACACCCTTAACAATTCCCTTTTTAGTATGTATATGTACTCGTTTAGAAGGAGCAATCATATGATCACTACCACCATTTCTTATCACATAAATAAGACCGTCATCAGTTATATAATTTACATACCATGAAATTTCGTCACTATGACCTTCAATTACAACTTTAAAGGCTGCCTCAGGATTTATAACACCCACAGCTGTTCCATAAATATCAGTAATAAAAGTATCAACATAAGGTTTCAAATAATCCATCCATATTTTCTGCCCTTCAGATTCGTAACCAGTTGGAGACGCATTATTCAAATAATTTTCTAAAAAAGTCATAGAAGACTTTCCTAATATCGATTTCGAACTCATAAAATTTATTTTTTTGCTAAATTATAAAAATGCATCAAGACTTATCTATTATTTATTTATTTTTGATTATAATTTTAAGCTATGAAAAATTACATTATATATATATTCTTATTTATTAGTATATCAATTAAAGCCCAAGTTCAAGATACCTTAAGAGTTACTGCTCAAGATTCAGCAGTTTTGTATTCTATCGAGCTAAAAGAGATAGTGGTTTCAAAAAATGATGTAGTAAGTTTAGATGATGAGAAAAAGAAATTACTCATATTAAAGAGAAGAGTATATAAAACATATCCATATGCAAAATTAACATCAGAAAAGTTATTGCAGTTAAATGCAACAATGAATAAACTTAAAACCAAAAAGGAAAAGAAAAAATATTTTAAAATAGTAGAAAAGTATTTGCAAGAAGAATTTGAACCAAGACTAAAGAAGCTCTCAAGAAAAGACGGACAAATTTTGGTTAAGCTTATTAATAGACAAACAGGAGAGACAACCTTCGACTTAATTAAAGAATATAAAAGTGGATGGAAAGCCTTTTGGTCAAACAATACAGCAAAATTATTTGATATAAATATTAAGGAAGAATACAAACCTTATGATAGACTAGAAGACTTTCATATAGAAAGTATATTAGTTACCGCTTTCCGACAAGGACATTTAGTAAATCAAGCACCTGCAAAACCTATAGATTTAAATCAGTTGACAGCAACTTGGAAGGAGAAAGTCAAAAAGATGAAAGAAGAAAGGCTATCAAAAGAAATTGATTAGTTAATATTAGTAGCACTTATATATAGTTATAAAAGGCTATTATTCCTGCTTTCCGTTCTATCTTTTTATTTTGGATAAAATAAAAAGGATGCCACTCCAATCAGGGCTATATTAGGAGAGAGCTATTTCAGAAGACGTAAACCGATTACTCCTTATATATAGTATATGTTTGATTTCAGTTTTTCCTCTATGTTCTTTTTTTTAAGAATGTAAGTTCTTCAAAATCAAGGTAGAGAAAAAAAGATTAAAAAATAGTTATAAAAAGGTTAGGATTGTAACAAAAAGGTATTAGTTTTGCACCCGCAATGAAGCAAAGTTCTTATTACATTTTGAATAAATAACGCGAGTTATTGAGAAGACAAAAAAAAGAAAATTTTTTTTCAAAAAAGTTTGTCAGATTCAAAAAAAGGATTACTTTTGCACCCGCATTAACAGGGAAGTTCATACAAATATTGATTACGATAATGAGAGTTATCGACTGATAAAAAAAAGGGAAAAAATTTCTCAAAAAAAGTTTGTCAGAATCAAATAAAGGATTTACCTTTGCGACCCGCAAATAGGGCAACGTTCATAAAATATATTGAGGTTTAGTGATTGCGAAAAAAAGATTAAAAATTTTTTCAAAAAAGCTTGCCAGATAAAAAAGAAGTTGTACTTTTGCACCCGCTTTGAGAAACAAGCGAAACATAAGAAGACACGTTCATAGACATATTGGATTGACAGCACGATTTAAATCTTCGGATTTAGATTGTAAAATTTAAGAGAGTAAAGCAAATAGAATTAAAGTTGGCTTATCGTACAAAATTAAAAATATACGATGAAGAGTTTGATCCTGGCTCAGGATGAACGCTAGCGGCAGGCCTAACACATGCAAGTCGAGGGGTAGGAGTTGCTTGCAACTTTGAGACCGGCGCACGGGTGCGTAACGCGTATGCAATCTACCTTGTACAGAGGGATAGCCCAGAGAAATTTGGATTAATACCTCATGGTATTATGAAATGGCATCATTTTATAATTAAAGTTCCAACGGTACAAGATGAGCATGCGTCCCATTAGTTAGTTGGTAAGGTAACGGCTTACCAAGACAATGATGGGTAGGGGTCCTGAGAGGGAGATCCCCCACACTGGTACTGAGACACGGACCAGACTCCTACGGGAGGCAGCAGTGAGGAATATTGGACAATGGGCGCAAGCCTGATCCAGCCATGCCGCGTGCAGGAAGACGGCCCTATGGGTTGTAAACTGCTTTTATACAGGAAGAAACATCTCTACGTGTAGAGACTTGACGGTACTGTAGGAATAAGGATCGGCTAACTCCGTGCCAGCAGCCGCGGTAATACGGAGGATCCAAGCGTTATCCGGAATCATTGGGTTTAAAGGGTCCGTAGGCGGCCTTATAAGTCAGTGGTGAAATCTCCTAGCTCAACTAGGAAACTGCCATTGATACTGTAGGGCTTGAATTTTTGTGAAGTAACTAGAATATGTAGTGTAGCGGTGAAATGCTTAGATATTACATGGAATACCAATTGCGAAGGCAGGTTACTAACAAACGATTGACGCTGATGGACGAAAGCGTGGGTAGCGAACAGGATTAGATACCCTGGTAGTCCACGCCGTAAACGATGGATACTAGCTGTTCGATTTTCGGATTGAGTGGCTAAGCGAAAGTGATAAGTATCCCACCTGGGGAGTACGCACGCAAGTGTGAAACTCAAAGGAATTGACGGGGGCCCGCACAAGCGGTGGAGCATGTGGTTTAATTCGATGATACGCGAGGAACCTTACCAGGGCTTAAATGGGAGACGACAGATTTGGAAACAGATTTTTCTTCGGACGTCTTTCAAGGTGCTGCATGGTTGTCGTCAGCTCGTGCCGTGAGGTGTCAGGTTAAGTCCTATAACGAGCGCAACCCCTGTCGTTAGTTGCCAGCGAGTGATGTCGGGAACTCTAACGAGACTGCCGGTGCAAACCGCGAGGAAGGTGGGGATGACGTCAAATCATCACGGCCCTTACGTCCTGGGCCACACACGTGCTACAATGGCCGGTACAGAGGGCAGCTACCTAGTGATAGGATGCGAATCTTTAAAACCGGTCTCAGTTCGGATCGGAGTCTGCAACTCGACTCCGTGAAGCTGGAATCGCTAGTAATCGGATATCAGCCATGATCCGGTGAATACGTTCCCGGGCCTTGTACACACCGCCCGTCAAGCCATGGAAGCTGGGGGTGCCTGAAGTCGGTGACCGTAAGGAGCTGCCTAGGGTAAAACTAGTAACTAGGGCTAAGTCGTAACAAGGTAGCCGTACCGGAAGGTGCGGCTGGAACACCTCCTTTCTAGAGAAAGATAAGGATAATTTTAAGATATTTGATTTTACTCTCGCTGTTAGTTCAAGATTTAAAGAAGCTAAAAATACAGAGTCTCGTAGCTCAGCTGGTTAGAGTACTACACTGATAATGTAGGGGTCGGCAGTTCGAGTCTGCCCGGGACTACTTATTTTAAGTTTTAAAGGAAATTCTAGAAGTTGGGATTCACAATTCATCATTCTGAATTCATAATTCTGAATTTAAATTGGGGGATTAGCTCAGCTGGCTAGAGCGCCTGCCTTGCACGCAGGAGGTCATCGGTTCGACTCCGATATTCTCCACGATTCGCTAGAAGCGAAAGAAGTTCATTGACATATTGAGAAAAGAAAATTAAAAATATAATAGAAAGCACAAATTTTGGGCAGTCTACGCAAGTGGATTGTTTATAAAAAAGTACAATAAGCAAAATAAGGGCGTATGGGGAATGCCTAGGCTCTCAGAGGCGATGAAGGACGTGATAAGCTGCGAAAAGCTACGGGGATTGGCACACACGAATTGATCCGTAGATATCCGAATGGGGCAACCCACTATGTTGAAGACATAGTACCCGATAGGGGGCAAACCCGCTGAACTGAAACATCTAAGTAGGCGGAGGAGAAGAAAACAAAAGTGATTCCGTAAGTAGTGGCGAGCGAACGCGGATTAGCCCAAACCAAAGTTGTTACGGCAATTTTGGGGTTGTAGGACTGCGATATTCTATGCGGATAGAATTAGAATAACCTGGAAAGGTTAACCAAAGAGGGTGATAGTCCCGTATAGGTAATAGAAGATATAGATAGCAGTATCCTGAGTAGCGCGGGGCACGTGAAACCCTGTGTGAATCTGGCGGGACCATCCGCTAAGGCTAAATACTCCTGAGAGACCGATAGTGAACCAGTACCGTGAGGGAAAGGTGAAAAGAACCGTGAATAACGGAGTGAAATAGATCCTGAAACCATACGCTTACAAGCGGTCGGAGCCCTTTCGTGGGGTGACGGCGTGCCTTTTGCATAATGAGCCTACGAGTTACCGTTGCTGGCAAGGATAAGTACTTCAGGTATGGATCCGTAGCGAAAGCGAGTCTGAATAGGGCGCTATAGTCAGTAATGGTAGACGCGAAACCGTGTGATCTACCCATGGGCAGGATGAAGCTTTGTTAACCCAAAGTGGAGGTCCGAACCCGTTGACGTTGAAAAGTCTTGGGATGACCTGTGGGTAGGGGTGAAAGGCCAATCAAACTCGGAAATAGCTCGTACTCCCCGAAATGCATTTAGGTGCAGCGCTGAATTAGTTATATAGAGGTAGAGCTACTGATTGGATGCGGGGGTTTCACCACCTACCAATTCCTGACAAACTCCGAATGCTATATAATGATGCTCAGCAGTGAGGGCATGGGTGCTAAGGTCCATGTCCGAGAGGGAAAGAACCCAGACCATCAGCTAAGGTCCCCAAATGTATACTAAGTTGAAAAAACGCGGTTTGTCTGCATAGACAGCTAGGATGTTGGCTTGGAAGCAGCCATTCATTTAAAGAGTGCGTAACAGCTCACTAGTCGAGCGGACGAGCATGGATAATAATCGGGCATAAGTATACTACCGAAGCTATGGACTCTAAGGAGTGGTAGGGGAGCATTCTAAACTGGGTTGAAGGTGATATGTGAGTATTGCTGGACTGTTTAGAAAAGAAAATGTAGGCATAAGTAACGATAATGCGGGCGAGAAACCCGCACACCGAAAAACTAAGGTTTCCTCAGCTATGCTAATCAGCTGAGGGTTAGTCGGGTCCTAAGGCGAATCCGAAAGGAACAGTCGATGGCCAACGGGTTAATATTCCCGTACTACTTATAGTTGTGATGGAATGACGGAGTGATGAAAGCACCGCGAACTGACGGAATAGTTCGTTGAAGTACCTAACTATATTCTCTATAGGCAAATCCGTAGAGAATGGTGAAATACGATAGTACTCGGAGTCTTCGGACAAAGGGATAGTGTGCCTAAGGGCTTCCAAGAAAAGTTTCTAAACTTAGATTATAAGTACCCGTACCGTAAACCGACACAGGTAGTTGAGGAGAGAATCCTAAGGTGCTCGAGAGATTCATGGCTAAGGAATTAGGCAAAATAGACCTGTAACTTCGGGAGAAAGGTCGCCCCGAGCAATCGGGGCCGCAGTGAAAAGGTCCAGGCGACTGTTTATCAAAAACACAGGGCTCTGCAAAATCGTAAGATGAAGTATAGGGCCTGACACCTGCCCGGTGCTGGAAGGTTAAGAGGAGATGTTATCTTCGGAGAAGCATTGAATTGAAGCCCCAGTAAACGGCGGCCGTAACTATAACGGTCCTAAGGTAGCGAAATTCCTTGTCGGGTAAGTTCCGACCTGCACGAATGGTGTAACGATCTGGACACTGTCTCAGCCATGAGCTCGGTGAAATTGTAGTATCGGTGAAGATGCCGATTACCCGCAGTGGGACGAAAAGACCCTGTGCACCTTTACTATAGCTTAATATTGACCTTGGACACGTGATGTGTAGGATAGGTGGGAGACTATGAAGTGGCGTCGCTAGGCGTTGTGGAGTCATTGTTGAAATACCACCCTTTGCTTGTCTGAGGCCTAACCCCGCGATTGTGGGGGACATTGTTTGGTGGGTAGTTTGACTGGGGTGGTCGCCTCCAAAAGAGTAACGGAGGCTTCTAAAGGTTCCCTCAGCACGCTTGGTAACCGTGCGTAGAGTGCAATGGTATAAGGGAGCTTGACTGAGAGACATACAGGTCGATCAGGTACGAAAGTAGAGCATAGTGATCCGGTGGTTCCGCATGGAAGGGCCATCGCTCAAAGGATAAAAGGTACGCCGGGGATAACAGGCTGATCTCCCCCAAGAGCTCATATCGACGGGGGGGTTTGGCACCTCGATGTCGGCTCGTCACATCCTGGGGCTGGAGAAGGTCCCAAGGGTTGGGCTGTTCGCCCATTAAAGTGGCACGCGAGCTGGGTTCAGAACGTCGTGAGACAGTTCGGTCTCTATCTACTGTGGGCGTTAGAAATTTGAGTGGATCTGATTCTAGTACGAGAGGACCGAATTGGACAAACCTCTGGTGTATCTGTTGTTCCGCCAGGAGCACTGCAGAGTAGCTACGTTTGGAAGGGATAAGCGCTGAAAGCATATAAGCGCGAAACCCACCACAAGATGAGATTTCTTTTAAGGGTCCTAGAAGATGACTAGGTTGATAGGCTATAGATGTAAAGGCAGTAATGTCATAGTCGAGTAGTACTAATAACCCGTAAGCTTATGTACGTCATCCCGAGTCGCAAGACTCGGGAAGAAACTTTCTATATTAATTATTTTCTTGTCTCAGTATGTTAAGATATTTGCAACGAAGTTGCAGTCTTAAAGACGAAAGTCCAAAGTTAAAAAGGAAACTTTAGACTTTATGACAATCGACTTTAGACTTAAAACTTAAGGTGATTATTGCGTCGGGGCTCACCTCTTCCCATTCCGAACAGAGAAGTTAAGCCCGACTGCGCAGATGGTACTGCAATCTTGTGGGAGAGTATGTCGTCGCCTTTCTTTTAAAAACCCTCATCATTTAATTGATGAGGGTTTTTTGTTTTAATATTAATGTTGTCTTGCCCTAAATTGGAAGTACAAAAACTATATTATTCTAAAGAGGAAAAGTAATTTTGGAATTAAATAAATGAGAGATAGAATCTTTATTTAAGTTGTTTTTTTGCTCCAGAAAAAACAAGTGTGAATTGTATGATTTAAAGGATTACGTTATAATTAAGATTATTTAGATTGTTTTTACTTATCTTTTTTTATTTATATTTGTATTATGCAGTGTTTTATAGATGTTATTTTACCATTAGTTAAATACTTAATCTACTTTTGTTTGATTTTGATGATTGTTGATGTTTTTTATTAGTATTTTGAGATAATGAAATTACTTCCTATATAATAGCTACAATTTAAATCAGTATTTTTTGCATTATTATTACAAATATTATCGTTTTTCAGGAACGATAACGATACTCATTTTGACCTTGTTTTTTTGTTGAGTAGCAATTGGCATATTATAGCACTATAAATAAAAAAGTGATTGAAAATAGAATACTCTATTGAACAATCACTTTTTTTTTTAAAATCTTCAAAATATATTATAAAGGTAATATATTTTTATTCTTTTAAAATATTTGTTTTTATAATGCTATTTTACAGCTTCTACTTTATATCCTTTTGTTCGAAGTAATTTAATAACACCATTATCTCCTGCTAAATGAGCTGCACCAACAGCAAATAAAGTAGGTTTTTCTTTTGTTACTTTTTCAATTGTGGGAATCCAATTTTTATTTCTTTCTGTCAATAAATCGTCTGTATATTCTACAAACATTTTATTTTCTGATTCTAGACTTAATTCTAGCATCTTTTCAATATTTTCACTTTTATAAATGGATAACATTTTATTCATTTCTTCTTTATCCTTTACCATATTGTTTTTAGCAGTTTTTAAAATCTCTTCAACTTGAATTTTATATGGTATTTTGTCAAAAATTATTAATTGTGACTCTATAGTTTCTAATCCTAATACTTCTTCGTTTTGTTCAGTTGCAATCTTCATTAATTCCATATCAACTGCTTTCATTGGGCAATCTAATAATTTTGGTAAATACATTGAACTAATCATAAATGGCTTGAATGTATCTATTGTTTTTAATGAAAAACCAACATTCTCTTTCAAAAAAATATCTATTATTTTGGATTCTTCTTCTGAAACTAATGAACTAATTGTAACTCCATTTTCCATCATCATTTTGTTCATCATTGCAGCTTGTAGATTTGGGTCATCCATATCAATTTCTAAATATAATTGATTGGTTTGCTCAAATGCTTTTAAAACATTTTCATTAATATTAGTTTCACAAACTGCATGCATCGTACCATAAAGGAATGAAGGTTTCTCAATTCCATTTCCTGAAATTTTCCATAATAAGCTATTTTCAAGCTTTTGCGCATTGGCAATATAGCTAACAATAAAAACAGCAAATACAACGGAAAATTTTACAAAATTTACAATAATTCTTATCATGATGTGAATAATTTAAAGATCTAATTTTTCTAATTCCTTGTAGTTTTTATTTAATCGTTTTAATAATATGCCGTATAAAAGCTTATAAAATAGCCATATAATTCCAATAATTATTAGAACAGAAACGATATAAACAGTGAATAGGAGAATATAAAATAAATTTGGATTAATATTTTGAGTAGCCTTTTCAATGACAATATTTAAATTTGGATCATATTTAAACTGAAAAGTAAAGACTAATACAAACGATATAAATGACATTGCCAAATTATACCAAACATAATATTTGACTGTTTTTCTAGTTTTTATGATGGTTTGCATTAATTTTTTTACAGTTTCGGTAGTATTAATGTTTTTAAAATTTTTATAAAATAGAAAAATAAAATAAATCATAATTCCGTAATTTACAATTGTAATTATCGGTACTACTTTACTTAAATGATATATTTCAAGTGTTTTAAAATAATTTTCATCAGTTGTAAAAAAACTTAAACTAAGCCATAATAATATTTCCAAAATGCTAATAATCAAAATCCACTTCACAATTGAGGATGACCTTTTGTGTAGCATTTTATAAATATCGCTTTCGGTGAGTTGGCTAAAAGAATGTTCTCTTTTTTTCCAATCTTTTTTTAATATTTCTAATTCATCCATTCAATTACGGATTTAATATTTTTTTTAATTTTCCTTTTACTCTGTTCATCTTTACTCTTGCATTAACTTCACTAATACCCAAAGTCTCTGAAATTTCAGCATAATCCTTATCTTCTAAATACAGGAAAACTAATGCCTTTTCAATGTCATTCAGCTCACTTATTGCGCTGTATAATAATTTTAATTGTTCTTCTTCTTCATAATTGTAGTCTTCCTGCTTTACTTTATGAAAAGTGCTATCAAATTCTATAGTTGTGAGTGACTTTTTCTTTTTTCTGTATAAAGTAATAGCTGTATTTAGGCCTACACGATATGCCCAAGTCGTAAATTTAGAATCACCTCTAAACTTTGGAAATGCTTTCCATAATTGGATAGTAATTTCCTGAAATAGATCTTTATGAGCATCCTCATCAGTAGTATATAATCGACAAATTTTGTGGATTATATTCTGATTTTCCTGTAATTGTTTTACAAAATTTTCTTCCGAAGTTGGATTCATATTCTATAAGTAGCATCTTCCTGTTATTCGTTACAATTTTTTGATTTTAATTTTTGTAACATTTTCGAAAATTTCCTTTGGTGGTTTTATTTATGAGTAAAAATAAATAAAATTGCTTCAAAAAAAGATTACTATTCTAGGGTTAGAATTTCAACTTTAAAAACCAACCTCAATTTCATATTAGAAAACTAATATTATACAATATACAGTTTATAATATACATTAATTAATTACTATCTTTGAATTACAATTTAAGTACCTTAAAAATGAATATACCTCGTAGTAGTTTTCCGAGAATTGTTATTATCGGAGGAGGATTTGCAGGCATAGCGTTAGCTAAAAAATTAAGAAATAAAAAAGTTCAAGTTGTTTTATTAGATAAGCATAATTATCACAATTTCCAACCCTTAATGTATCAGGTAGCAACTGGTGGTCTCGAACCAGATTCTATTGCTTATCCAATTCGGAAAGTGGTTCAAGAGCATAATGATTTTTATTTTCGTTTGGCTGAAGTAAAGGAAATCGATTCTGTTAACAATAAAATTATTGCAGATATTGGTGAATTAAAGTATGATTATTTGGTTTTGGCTACTGGTTCAAAAACAAATTTTTTTGGAAACAAAGAGATGGAGCGTAATTGTATGGCAATGAAAACAATTCCGCAATCGTTAAACATTCGTAGTTTAATTTTAGAAAATTTTGAACAGGCACTTTTAACAAATGATATTGAAGAAAGACACAGTTTAATGAATTTTGTTTTAGTTGGTGGTGGACCAACAGGAGTGGAGCTTGCAGGAGCATTAGCAGAAATGAAAAAAGCTATTTTACCTAAGGATTATCCTGATTTGGATATTCGTAAAATGGAAATCAATTTAATACAAAGTAGTGATCGAATTTTAAATACAATGAGTGACAAAGCTTCTCTAAGAGCAGAGGAGTTTTTAATCAAATTAGGAGTAAGTGTTTGGAAAAATGTGCGTGTTACTGGTTATGATGGAAGAACAGTGACTACTAATTCCGATTTATCTTTTGATAGTGCTACAGTGATTTGGACAGCTGGTGTCCAAGGTGCATTAGTTAACGGATTAGATGCTAATGCCTTAATTGCAAGAGTTAATAGAATAAAAGTGAATTCATATAATCAAGTGGAAGGATATAAGAATATTTTTGCTATTGGTGATATTGCTTCCATGTCACTTGAAGAGTATCCAGATGGACATCCTATGATGGCTCAACCTGCGATACAACAAGGAAAGCATTTAGCAGAAAATTTAGTTCGATTATTATATAAAAAGGAAATGAAGCCTTTTGCATACAAAGATAAAGGTTCTATGGCAACTATTGGTCGTAATAAAGCGGTTGTAGATTTACCCAATTATCATTTTAGTGGTGTTTTTGCTTGGTTCGTATGGATGTTTGTACATTTGTTTTCTTTAATAGGTTTTAAGAATAAAGCCGTTGTATTTTTAAATTGGGTTTACAATTACATTCGTTTTGATAGGGAAGCACGCTTAATCATTAGACCTTATAAAAAGAAGCAAGCGGTTAGTTTTACTAGTGATGAGATTTAGTTTTTAACTTCTTCATAATATAATATATTTAGATGATTAGAAAATTTGTTTTTAGTTTTTGTATCTTACTTTTAATATCTATTTTAGTTTTTACAAGTATTTATAATTATTTATTTACTTCTTGTCCAGAAATGAACTCAGAATACTTCGCTTGGTTTCCATACAAGGAAGGAGATATTTTAATTTTTGAATCTCAAAAAAATAAAGAAATTAAACTAGAAGTTTCTTTTCTTGAATTAGTTCATACAAATGCATATATGAATTTTGTAAAGTGCGGACATTGTGAAGATAGTGAGCATATAATTTTTAGAAATGAGAAAGACACTTTAGATATTACAATGAACAATTTAGATAATCCCAAAAGCTACTTTGGTTATCAACTTAATTTGGTTTCAAATTCAAAATTTGTGAATCATATCCAAAAAGATTCTACAATAAATAATAAAAATAAAGAAGTTATATCTAGTGATAGCTATTTATTTATTAAGTCCAGAGGATTAGTTAATTATAAAATGAATAATACTGTTTATTATTTTAAAAAGATTATTAGGAAGAATCTAAAAAAACAAAATATAAAAGGTGGTTGTTAAAAAATCACTCTCCACTAATCACTACTTCCTCATACCCAATCATCAACCCTACAAACTTACTATAACTTTCTAAACCATCTTTTTGTTGATTTAACTTTAAGAAATTATCGTAAAAATATTCAAAAAAAGTATTAATGGGTGTGTGATAATAGTTCCAAAAAGCTTCATTTTCATCAAAATTTTTAAGTACTCCTTTGTTTAATTTGTCTAAATAGGGTTTGCTTTTCCCTTCTTCAATTTTCTCTAAATTGCCTAAACAATAGCGTGTAATAAAATTATATGCCGAATATTGAAAATAAATATCCTCATTCTTAATCGCAGCTATAAAGCCAATGAAATTGCATTCACTTTCGCTTCCTATTCCTGTTTGGTGTGCCATTTCATGGCAAGTGGTCATTGGACAATTATATTTAGGCTTTAAAATATTCACTTGAGCTTCATTGGTAAACGGATTTAAATAACCACCAAACCCCATGTAACTTAATGGATAACTTAATAAAGAGGCTTTTATGCTTTTGTTTTTGTATTGGAATTCTTGTAAATTTTCAGGTAAGTTTTGATAACCTTTTAAAGCTAAATTAAAAATCTCTTTTTCAGTGTAAGGAATTTTAACAGCTAAAGAGTTATTTCCAGTAATCTGTTCTTGTAAATCATTGGTTTTGGCAATCATCTTTTCAGTAAATATTTCTAATTGTACCAATGTATATTCTTTTCTAATGGCTAATTTTTCATTTAAAGGAACTCGATAATAATTCATTCCCCAAAGAAAATTAAAGCAGAAATAAAATACAGAAAACCAACTCAAAATGCTCAATCCATTCGCTTTCCAATTTTTGAAAAATCCTTTTCTGTGTTTCCAAATCCATTGTAGTAGAAAAAATATTAGAATAAAATAGACAATATCTCCAATAGAAAAAGGAATCCAACCGAATAGTTTTCGAGAAACAAAAGCAATTTTTGGATATAAACCCTTTGAATACCATTTTTCGATAAATTCTGGAAATAATGCCAAAGTTTTTACAATGACAATTTGTAAGAGTAATAATAAGGGTAAAATGTGTTTTCTGTTCAAAGCTCAATTTTAAAACGTAAATATAATTAGAAATCATTTAGTAAAGAATTTAAACTTTGTAACTTTGACACTTTAAAACTTTTGAAACTATAAAATAGAATGAGCCAAGAAGTAAGAAACCTTGAACCAAAAGCACTTTGGAACAAATTTGCCGATTTAAATGCTGTACCACGTCCGTCTAAAAAAGAAGAACGTGTGATTGCTTTTATGAATGATTTTGCTAAAAAATTAGGTTTAGCTGTTGTTAATGATGAAGTAGGAAATGTTATTATAAAAAAACCTGCAACATCTGGAATGGAAAATAGAAAAACTATAGTCATGCAATCGCATTTGGATATGGTACACCAAAAAAACAACGATACTGTTTTTGATTTTGACACACAAGGTATCGAAATGTATGTTGATGGTGATTGGGTTCGTGCAAAAGGAACTACATTAGGAGCTGATAACGGATTGGGTGTTGCCACTATAATGGCAATCTTAGAAAGTACAGATATTCCACATCCTGCTATTGAAGCTTTGTTTACCATTGATGAAGAAACAGGAATGACAGGAGCAATGGGTTTACAAGGAGGAATGCTTGAGGGTCAAATTTTATTAAATTTAGACACAGAAGAAGATGACGAAATCGATATTGGTTGTGCAGGAGGTGTTGATGTTACGGCTGTAGCCGAATATGACGAAGAAGACACACCAGAATTTGCTGTAGGATACACCATTACTGTAAAAGGATTAAATGGAGGTCATTCAGGAATGGATATTCATAGAGGTTTAGGAAATGCTAACAAGATTATGAACCGTTTGTTATTTGATGGTTTTGATGATTTTGGATTGCAAATTGCCTCAATCAAAGGAGGAAGTCTTCGTAACGCTATTCCAAGAGAAAGTGTAGCAGAAGTTATTATAGCAAATGTGTATGATGAAGCTTTTGTTTATGACATGCAAGCTGTAATTAATGAAATTAAAGCCGAATTAAAGACTACCGAACCAAATCTTCAAATTGTAATTGAAAAATCGGAAGTTACTCCTAAAAAAGTAATGCCACCTATGGCTCAGTATTATTTGGTTCGTGCTTTGTACACAGCACATAATGGAGTGTATCGCATGAGTGCCGATTTTGATAATTTGGTTGAAACCTCTAATAATATTGCAAAAGTTATCGTTGGAGAAGGAAAACTAAGTATTCAATGTTTAACACGTTCGTCTGTGGAAACGGCTAAATTTGATTTAGCAAATGCATTACGTTCTGCATTTGAATTAATGGGTTGCGAAGTTGAATTTTCTGGAAGTTATCCTGGTTGGACACCAAATGCTAATTCAGAAATTTTAGATGTTTTAAGTTCTATTTACGAAAAGCAAAACGGTAAAAAAGCAGATGTTGTAGCTTGTCACGCTGGATTAGAATGTGGAATCTTAGGAACCAATTATCCTGATATGGATATGATTTCTTTTGGACCAACAATCAAAGGTGCTCACAGTCCAGATGAAAGAGCAAGTATTTCTTCGGCTCAAAAGTATTGGAAATTTGTGCTGGAGATTTTGGAGAATATTCCTGAGAGAAAATAGAACAAAGAATATAGAAAATAGAGAACCTCGTTTATCATAAACGAGGTTTTTTATTGAGATTTTGAAAGTAATGTGAGGAATTTTAAACTTTCTTTGGAAAGAATCGCTTTTAAATCTTTAATGTCATCCTCATGAGTGTTTTTTTGTAAATTTTCTAGTAAAGCGTTTAGTAAAATTGTTATTCCAGTTGCATCATATTGACCTACATTTTCAGTAGAATATCAGTGAATACAATTTTTTAGATGATTTTCAAGATCTTCGAAAGAGTTAAATGTTACTTCTATTGTATTATTCATTTTATAAATATTATTCAAGAAATTTAATCCGCTATTTCTTTTTAGTGTTATTCAATTAATTAAATGTTATCGATTAATTATGTAATTTATTTTTAAATATTCTCTTTTAAGTTGAGAATTTTGACTTTAAATTTAGGTAAATATATCTGAAATTACATAATTTTATCCAGAATTTCCGTTGTATTTAAAATGGTTCTCCTCTAATGAAAAAATATCTATTCTTTCTTCTACTAATTTTACTTTTTCAAGCTTGTTCTAAACCCTATCAAGTTGAAAATGTGGAACGTGCATTTTATTATTGGAAATCTGATAATGGGAATCTTTCAGAAATGGAGGAAAAGACAATTGACACCCAACAAGTTTCTAAACTTTATGTGAAATTTTTTGAAGTGGAGCACAATGATTTAATGGGTAATATTCCCATTTCTAAAAATAATTTATCCATTTATTCTAAAGAAAAATATTCGATTGTTCCTTGTGTTTATATTAGAAATGAAGTGTTTTTAGAAAGTAAAAAAGAAGAATTAGATCTTTTAGCAGATAATATTGTTTTCTTAATCAATAAGAAAAAAGAGGATAATTTAAATGATATAAAAGCCTTTGATGAAATTCAAATGGATTGTGATTGGACGATCAACTCAAAAGATAATTATTTCTATTTTTTAAAGAAATTAAAGGAAATTTATAAGAAAGAAGTAAGTTGTACACTTCGCTTATATCCTTATAAATATCCAGATAAAATGGGAATTCCTCCAGTGGATAAAGCCATGTTAATGTGTTATAATTTAATCAATCCATTAGATAATAAAGGTAAAAACTCAATTTTAGATAACAACGAACTGAGTTTGTATTTAAATAGACAACGTGACTATCCTTTGCATTTAGACATTGCTTTACCAGTTTATTCTTGGATGCAATTGTTCCAAAATAATGAGTTTACCAAAGTGATTTATACCGATTTTGATAAAATTAAAACAGTTTTGAAACCTATTAAACCGTTGTGGTATGAAGTTACTCAGGACATAGTGGTTTCTAATGTTTATTTGAGAATAGGTGATAAAATTAAATATGATAATGTTACCGCTAATCAAGTGGATAAAGCCATAGAAATTATTAAAAAAAATGTAATTTTGGAAGATTCAATCACCATTTCACTATTCCATTTAGATGATCAACAATTAAAAAACTATTCTCATGAAGAGATTACTAACTTTTTCACTCTTTTTATTAAGTAGTATTTCTATTTCCGTTTCTGCTTGTGGGTTTTATCCTTATGGAGAAGATATTCGTTTTTGTTTTTTAAAACCAGAGTATTTTAATATGCATGGTTTTTCTGAATTTAATTATTCAGCTGATCTTTTTTATCCTAATGATGAAAAATATAAGACTTTGGAAGAAAATCCAAATTTGGTTTTTTGGTACAACTACTGTAAAGGTAAAGTAAGTTTTGAGGACATTTCTACTTGTGTTTATAGCATTCCTTACGAATCTTTTAATGAAAAAGCATTTAATAAAATGGTTACCTATCTTTATTCTAATAAAGATAATGAAGCAATTGATTATTTGAAATTTGCTAAGAAATGTGAAGTCTTTAATGTTCTATATAATGATCCATGGGAAAGAAGTGAATCATATTCAATTCCTGAAAGAAAAAAGATGGTTCATGCTGCTGAGAAATTATCAGAATTGGTTAAAAATATTGATTTAAAGAGACGTTATGCTTTTTTAGCAATTAGACTAGCGTACTATAATGACCAAGCAATAGATGTAATTCGTCTTTTTGAAACTAATTTCACAAATAATAAAGAGAAAGACATTGTTTATTATTGGAGTTTGTATTTTAGAACTATTGTTGAAAAAGATAAAGCATTGAAAAGCTTTTATGCTGCTCAAGTTTTTATAAATGCTCCAGACAAGCGATTTGCTGTTTTTTATAGTTTTAGTAATGATATTGAAATGAATGATATTCTTATACATGCTAAAACAAATGAAGAAAAAGCAAATGTGTATGCTTTGGCAAGTATCAGAAAACACGATAGAACATTAGAATACATTAAAAAAGTTTATGAATTAAATGCATCTAATGAAGCTTTATCTTTTTTATTATTGCGAGAAGTAAATAAAATAGAGGATTGGATTTTTACACCTTATTTTTCATTATATGACCCTGCAGTTAATACTCTAAGTGATAATGAAAAGTATAGTGAAGAGTTTTCGTACAGTCAAATTCAAGCTAGGATTGCAAAAGATAGAAAATATGCAGCTCAAGTTTTGGCTTTTGCCAATGCTATAAAGGCTAAGAAAATTAGTAATTTATTAGAATGGAATGTTTTAAAAATTCAACTCTTATTTATTACAGAAGACTATAATAGCTGTTTAAAAGAAATAGCCATAATTAAGAAACAGAATCATAAATCTCCTTCTTTAAAAAATCAATTAGAAATTATAGAAGCATTATGTCTTACAGCCAATCAAAAACAAGGTGAATTTAAAATTCTTCCAGAAACTAAACAAATTCTTTTAAAGAATAAATCTAACGCTCAATTTATTTTTGCTTTAGGTCGAATTTTAGAATATAACGGTAATAAGACTGATGCTGCTTTATTATTTTCAATCCTAAAAGATAGTGGTAATTATGTAACTTGGAAATCAAAGAAAAATAAATCAAGATCATATAGAGATTATTTTTATGATTATTTTCAATATATTGATGTGATGTATTCTGTTGAAGATGTTAAAAATTTGATATCAGATGTGGAAACAAATGTAAATTTAAAAGATGAGTTTTCTCTTTGGAAATATAAAACTTGTAGTACTGAACTTCAACGATTATATGATTTAGTGGGTACACAATACATTAGAAAAAACGATTTAAAAACGGCTTTATATTATTTTGAAAAAATTGATAATGCTTACTGGAATGAAACCGATTATTTATGGAAAAGAGCCAATAATGAAGATGGTTTTGATGATGAAAATCCATTTTTTACTTTAAAGTATACCAATGATTTTATTAAACAAAAGGAAAACTTTGTATTAAATAAAAAAACAGTGACAGCAAAGCTTATCGAATATATTTCTAAAGCTGAAAAATCTTCCAAAAAAGACTACTATAATTTTTTGGTAGCCAATTGTTATTACAATATGACTATTCACGGAAATGCTTGGATGATGAGGCGATTTGGAGTTTCAGCTAATGATGTAGAACCATATCCTGAAGATGATGCCGAATTTAAAAATGGATTTTTAGCCAAAAAATATTATGAAAGAGCATTCCAAAATGCTAAAACAGATAAGTTTAAAGCACTTTGTTTACGAATGATAGGTCGTTGCGAATCTTTTGAAATTAGACATAAAAATCCTAACATTTCTTACGAAGATTATAATACTTATAATGACTCTATTTTTAATTTGAATGCTACTTATAAAAAATTGAAAAAAGAGTATCCTAAAGATTATGATAATCTTGTTTATGGCTGTTCTGCTTTTGAAGATTATTTTAAAGCTAGAAGATAAAATTAATATCAAATTTTAATAAAAATATTCTTTTTATAAAGAAAATATAGAAATAACCATTCAATACAAATAAGACCAAGAGCAAGTATAATCGTTTTAAAATCACCAAATAAAGAGGCAAAACCACTAAATAAAAAATGGGATGTTGCTTGAAAGTGAATTATAGCTACAGCCATATATATTGCAATTGAATTTAGTCCAATAACACGAAAGAAAAAGGTCCATTTTTGATATTTCCATATATCAATTACTAAATAAAAAAGAGCCAGTAAAATAAAACTAATTCCTCCTGTTAAAAGAGTAAAAGTAGATGTCCATATTGATTTAATTATTGGATACCAATTGTTTAAAAATAAAGCTATGATTAGTAATGATAAACCAGCTACAGTAAAAATCATTACTTTTTGATAAGAAGTTGAAATATTGGAACGTAGAATAATTCCTGCTAAAGTTCCCATAAGTGTTATTGCAGACGCAGAAATGATACAAAGCAACCCTTCTGGATCAAAAACTTTTCCATAAAGTTGACCAGGAAGTAACATTCTGTCTATATAACTATTAATACTTCCTTCTGGTGTTAAAATTCCTGCTCCATGTTCTGGAACTGGGACAAATAACTGTAAAAAAGCATACCCAAGTAAAATTCCTATAATCCAAAACATAATTGAATTAAACTTTCTAAAGTTTATTGCAATGATTGATGCAATAAGATAAGCGATACCAATTTGTCCTAAAACACTTGCTATTCTTAAGTTTTCAAATTGAAAATTTAAACCACCATTATAAATAATTCCTAGAAGGATAAGTATAAAAGCTCTTTTTAAAATTTTTGGATATATAGTTTTTTTAGATGTTCCTTTTTCAAGTTTGCTAAATAAAGCATAAGGAATAGCAACTCCAGAAATAAACATAAAGAGTGGAAAAATAAGATCAAAACCATAAAACCCTTGCCATTCTGCATGATTCATATTAGTTGCTATGGCTTCTGCCCAAGGCCAATTTGTTTGTTGTCCTAGTGCTTTAAATAATACATCACCACCAATTATCCAAAACATATCAAATCCTCGTAACGTATCTAGTGATAAAAGTCGCTGTTTTGAAATAGTAGTCATATTCTTTGTTTGTTGTTATGATAAAAGTCAAATTTAGAAGTAAATATAAAAAATCTCCAATCATTTAACAATTGGAGATTATATATCTTTATTTTTTATAAACTAATTAAAAATTTATAATACATTAACAACTAATGAAGTTTTTCGATTTAAATTAACGATATCATATTCAAATATTTTTGAGTAATCCATTACGTTTGGAATATCATCTAATTTGCAAAGTAAAGTAACCACAGCACTAAGTCCTGTAAATAAAACATCTTTGTCAGTCGTGTTTTTTACTTTGTTGGTAAGATGCAAGGGTAATGAGTAACCACAATTTTTTAAGAATTCTATTTCAATTTGTAAAAGTTCAAGAGGAGAATAACCATTGAAACGTTTTCCTAAATTTTGATTTACTAATCCTACATAATTTAATTGAAGCGAACCATTATAATCAGACAAATGTTTCCAATAATCTTTATTATCTAATATGTTTCCAACTGCACATTGGTTACAACATAATGGATTCAAAGTGTTTTTATGGAAGGCATTATATAATTTATTTATAGCTTCATTAAATCTTTTTGTAGTTTTCATGACTTAATTTATTTATAAACTAAAGATACTAAAAATGAAGGAATTAAGAAATAAATAAATATTAAAAACTTTTTTAGCTTTATTTTATAGTAAAAAAAGGTCTAAATAATATTTTCATTTTAATTATTAATTACAATAGTTAGTCAACAATTATTTCTATTCGACAGGAATACACAAATCAACAATGCATTTCTTATCAGGATGATTTATAAAGTTATTATGATATATTTCAAATGGATTTGTATCTGCTTTTTTATAGCCGTTTTCATTCATCCAAATAAAAAGACCAGTCCACGCTTTTTCAAAATCGTTAGGTTCAATTTCATAACGTCCCACAATATATTTTCCTTTCTCTATTTGGGTTAACCCAATTTCTCCTTCAACTTCTATAGGTTGGTTTAGAGTAATTCCAATGCTCATTCTTATTTTATCAGGTGTAGTTATTTTGAAACTATCATGAAATATTCGTATTATTTTAGAATTATCGTCAAGTAAGTTTTTGGGTGTAGCCCATTTTAAAATTGTATTAAAAGCATTTTCTAATCTTTTTACACCTATATGTGTCACATAAGCCAAATCTAGTTTTGATAGTTCTTTAATTTCAATGTTTGCATTCATAATTGTCCACTTTTTTAGATTAATTATGTTGCAAATGTAGGTGTCATAATTGGTTTCTATTTGACTATTCTTGCTATCAATTTGGCTAATCTTGCTAAATTTTAGAGAATTTGATTTTCGAAAAGAAGTTGGACTTTCTCCATAATAATTTTTAAATGCTCTTGTAAAAGTAGAAATACTTGTAAAACCGAATTGGGTAACCAAATCAGAAATTGTAATCTCTTTTTTATGCAATAGCAAAGCTGCTGATTTTTCGATTCTTCTGCGAGTGATGTAATTATTTAAGGTTTCATTGGTAATTATTTTAAAAATACGATGAAAATGATAAGGAGAATAAAATGCAATTTTAGCTATAGTTTCCAATGATAATTCGCTATCTAAATTATCATCTATGTATTCAAAAACTGTATTTATTCGCTTGATGTACTCTTCGTTCATTGTAATATCTTTTCAATTTCTATTTTGTAATTTGGATCATCTGTCATTCCATTATGTCCCAATTTTTCTAATAGAATAAGTTGTTGTACACTTTTACATTCTTCCTTTAATTTAATGGAAGATTCATGATAAATAACATTGTCCTCTTTACCATGAAAAAGAATCACAGGCATATTGCAGTCTTTTAAATACTTATTATTTTCTAATTTATATTTTAGGATGAAATTTGGAATAATTGAAATAGTGCGATTCATTAAATCGGTTAAACTGTAATAAGGTGCTTGTAGAATAAGTAATCTTGGATTGTTTTCAGAAGCCAATTTGGAAGCCATTCCAGTTCCAATGGAATAACCAAGTACTATAATTTTGTTTTCCTGATATTCTTTTTTTACTTCGTTATAAACCATTTGAATATCATCAAATAATTGATTTTGATTTTTTATTTTTCCTTCACTTTTTCCATAACCACGATAATCTAGAATGAAAACATCATAGTTTAAGTCAGTATAAGTTTTAGCTACAAATCCCCAAGAACTTAAATTACCAGCATTTCCGTGTAAAAAAAAAACAAGTCCTTTTGAATTTTCTGATTTAAATAATAATCCATTTAGGAGTTTTCCATCAGATGTTTTGTAATTCTGTTCTTCAAAATTTTGGTTAAATTGAAACTTAAAATTCTTATTTAATTTTTGTGGTTGAAAAATAAGTTTCTCTTGAAAAAAATATAAAATTCCGCATATTAAAATATAAATTAGTGCTATGGTTTTGAAAAATTTTAAAGCTATTTTTTTCATAGCAAGTTGTAGTTTTAAATTTAATATTTTTAGTGAATGGGTAAATATAAAAAAACCTCAATTATTTAATAGAATTGAGGATGTGTTATTTTAAATTTTATTTTTTTCATAGACTTGCTCTTTTTTTCCTTATAAGCTATTTAAAAGTTTTTCCCCACCAAATTAAGAATCCACTAATTGGCAAACTAGCTATTAAAAGACTAATTAAAAATGCAAATATTTTTCCAGGTAATCCAATGATTGCTCCAGTATGAATATCATAATTCATTCGCATTATTTTATCTGAAGTAGATGCATTTTTAAATTTTCCATAAATATGAGAAACCTCTTTTTCTTCTAATGTATATTGATCAAAATAACGATAATCGGTTTTCCAATATGTTCCATCTCCTAAATTAGCATTGGCAGCAATTGTTGAAGTTTCTGTCTCAACCGGATGAACTTCAATAGACATTGCATTTGGATATTCTTTTTGCATTTTCAACCATACTTTATCTAAAGGGTTAATAATTAAATCATTGTCTTTTATTTTTAATGAAGTAGGCTCTTCATAAATTAATGATTTTTCACCTCCTATTACTGAATAATAACAATATGCAAACCATGGAAAGCCCCAAACCAAACCTGTAATTGCAAAAATAAGAGCAATAGAAAGAATATAAAATCCTGTTATATTGTGTAAATCATAATTTTTTCTTTTCCACTTTGTAGTTTCTTTCCACCTAAACCAAAAACGTTGTTTTGCTGCTTTTTTATTTTTGGGATACCATAAAATAAAGCCGCTAATGATTATGAATAAAAAGAGTAGAGTAGAAGAAGCTATTATAAATTGACCTATTTCATGTGGTAACCAAAGGTAAAAATGACCATCTAAAATGAAACGAAAAAAACCTGAAAATTCATTTACAGTGCGTTGTATCTCTCCTGTGTATGGATTAATGTAGCAAATGACATAATATAAAGGATCATCATTATAAAAAATGGCTTCAACTGCTTGATTTGGTTTTCGATATTGAATAGCATGTAAATGTTTGTTAGGTAATTCCTTTTTTGCTATTTTCTCAATTTCAGAGGGTAATAGATAGGGTTTATCTTGTTTTTCAACAAAACGATAGGTTTCTGTTAAGTTTTGAATTTCTTCTTGGAAAGCATATAAACAGCCAGTGATGGCAACTATAAAAAGTATTATTCCAGTTGCTAAACCTAACCAAAGATGTATTTTTAGAATGGCTTTTTTAATTGTCATTTTATTTTTTTTTTGAATGATAAAACTCCTCATCGAAATGAGGAGTTTTTTAATACTAATCCGTAAATAACTAAAATTTATAGGTTAAGCCAGCAATGACACTCCTTAACTGCTGTGGTGTTACAGTTGACCAACCTGAATAGTATTTTTCGTTTAGGGCATTATTTAATTTTAATGTAATATTAAAATCGTTTGCATCGTATGATAAAGCACTATTTAAAATCGTATAACTTGGTAATTCAAAAGTTCCAATATTTGATCGATTAAGCGTTTTGTATTCGCTAGCATAATTACCACCAAAACCAATTCCAAAGCCTTTTAAACTTCCATTTGAAATTTTATAATTTGCCCAAAAATTAATTAAAGTTTCGGGACCAGCTTCTTCAGGACGTAAGCCTAAATAACCATTATCTGGGAAATAATCTTTTGTTAATTCGCTTTTATTGTTACTAAAACCAGCTATAATGCTTAATCCTTTTGTTGGAGTGGCTGTGAAACTAACTTCTATGCCTTTACTTTCTACTTCACCACCTTGAATTACATCATTGATATTATTAGGATTTGAGGTTACCTTATCTTTTACATTAATGTTATAATAACTAATAGTTGCCGAGATAATATCTTTGTATAAATTTGTTTTAATACCAAATTCGAATTGATTTGCATGCTCTGGATCAAATTTCTTAATTTCCACAAGATTTCCTCCTGTATCATAAATACTTTGAGGTGTAATGTTTTTAAAACCATTCATATAATTACCAAAAACAGAAACCTTATTTTCTATGATTTGATAAACAGCACCAAATTTTGGAGAGAATGCCGTTTGATCTTTAGCTTCATCATCATTGTTATTGGATGTTTTTTCACCAAAATTATCAAAACGTAAACTAGCCATAACAGATAATCTGTCAGTAATATTTAAAACATCTGAAAAATAGACACTAAAAATTTTTTGCGTAGCTTTTGTGTTTCCAGTATAAGTTCCTACTAATAAAGCATCTGTTCCTGCTTGAGTTAAATCCCCTGTATCTGTATCATTTACCAAAGAAACCATTCCGTTTGTAACCCATCCAGAACCACCATTTTTAATATCTGTATTATAGTAATCTAAACCTACTACTAAGCGATTTCTTAGACTACCAATTTTAAAATCACCAATAAAATTTTGTTGTATATCTGTAGTATAATTTGTTCCATTTGCAAAAGCGATGTAACGTACAAAATTATCACCATCAGCCATATCCCATAAATATTGATAATAACCATTTGTTTTTGTTGTACTTCTTGATAAAACTGTTTGTGAAGTCCAATTATTTGAAAGTTTGTATAAAGCTTGCGCTTGCATATTAAATGACTGATTGTCTATTGTTAAATCATTAGAAATAAATGATTTTTTATAATTTCTGTCAAATAACTCCATACCAGTGAAAGATAGAGGAGAATAACGACTTAAAAATAACATAGCAGGTTTAGCTGATGTAGTGTTATATATTTCTGTATTTATTAAGAAAGTTAATTTATCGTTTATTTCATATCTAATTGATGGTGCAATAAAAAATGAATTTGAGTAACCAGCATCTTGAAATGATTCAGTATTCTGATAGGCACTATTAATTCTTACTGCAAGATTCTCTTTTACGGGAATATTTATGTCAGCTGTAATTCTATCCATTCCATATGTACCTGAATTATAACTTATTTCACCACCAAATTTTTTATTTGGTTTTTTTGTAACAAGATTAATTAAACCACCATAAGAAATAACACTACTACCAAATAATGTTCCTGAAGGACCTTTAATAACTTCTATATTGTCAATATTTATAGGGTCAATATTTCCGTTTGTTAATGCTGGCAAACCATTTACCATGGACGGTTGAACCGAAAAACCTCTCATTGAATAAAATTCTGCACCATCTCCATTACGACCTGTTGATTCCCAAAGACGAGTAATACCAGTTGCATTTTTAAGTCCATCGTTTAGATTTGTAACCACTTGTTCTTTTAGTAATTCGTTTGTAACAACATTATAAACTTGTGGATTTTCAATATTTTTTAAAGGCATTTTAGAAACAGTAGTACTTTTTTCACGGGCATATTTATAGTTACTTGTTACAGTTACTTCATTTAAACTTTTAATAGTATCTCTTTCTTTTTGTTCGTTTTCTTGCCCAATAGCATTAGCTATGAAGAGAAAACTGGTTAAGGCAATAAAATATCTTTTCATTTATTTAGATTTAATTAAAATAATGGCGCAAAAATAATGTTGAAAAAATTAAATTCAAAATTTATTTAGACTTATTTAAAATAAAAAACATAAGTCATTAGGAATCAGAATAAGAAAAGTCGATTGGATAGTATGCTAATGGATTGATTTTTTTATTAACTTTGCACTCCAAAATAAGAAAATGCTATGTTAGATAGATTGCAATATGTAAAACAACGTTTTGATGAAATATCCGATTTGATTATTCAACCGGATGTTATTGCTGATCAGAAACGTTATGTACAATTAAATAAAGAATATAAGGACCTTAAAGCCTTAGTTGAGAAACGTGAAGAATACATCGTTCTGGATGGAAACATCAAGGAAGCTAATGAAATTATTGCAGATGGTTCTGATGCAGAGATGGTTGAGATGGCAAAAATGCAGTTAGATGAAGCTAAAGAACGTTTACCTCAGTTAGAAGAGGAAATTAAATTTATGTTAATTCCTAAAGATCCCGAGGATGCTAAAAATGTAATGGTAGAAATACGTGCAGGAACTGGTGGTGACGAAGCTTCTATTTTTGCTGGAGATTTGTATAGAATGTACACTAAATACTGCGAATCTAGAGGATGGAGATGTTCTGTTGTAGATATGAATGAAGGAACATCGGGAGGATTTAAAGAGGTTATTTTTGAAGTTACAGGAGAAGATGTTTATGGTACTTTAAAATATGAAGCGGGTGTGCATCGTGTACAACGTGTTCCTCAAACTGAAACTCAAGGGCGTGTGCATACATCAGCAGCAACAGTTATGGTTTTGCCAGAGGCAGAAGAGTTCGATGTTCAAATAGACATGAATGATGTGAGAGTAGATTTCTTTTGTTCTTCTGGACCAGGTGGACAATCTGTAAATACAACTAAATCTGCTGTTCGTTTAACACATATACCAACTGGATTAGTGGCTCAATGTCAGGATCAGAAATCACAGCATAAAAATAAAGATAAGGCATTGAATGTACTTCGTTCTCGTTTATATGAGATGGAATTAGCTAAAAAGGAAGCTGAAGATGCTACTAAAAGAACTTCACAAGTGAGTAGTGGAGATAGATCTGCAAAAATTAGAACTTATAATTATGCTCAAGGACGTGTTACAGATCATAGAATTGGGTTAACGTTATATGATTTAGGTAATATTATGAATGGTGATATTCAAAAAATTGTAGAAGAACTTCAATTAGTTGCAAATACAGAAAAATTAAAAGAAACTGAAGTATTTTAAAATAAAAGCATTATTTTTGAAAGGCTATAAACTGTGTTTATAGCCTTTTTTAATTTCTAAATCTTTAATTTATGTCTAAAAATTTATTTCTATTTGTGACGTTTATTTTAAGTTTAACTATTCAATCACAATCTTTTTTTGGAAGTCAATATGATAATTATGCTGGAATTTATAGTGTTTTAAATAACCCTGCAAATATTGTTGATTCTCCATTTAGAACTGATATTAACATTTCTTCTGCAAGTCTTTTTGCCGGTAGTGATTATTATGCTGTTAAATTAGGTGATGTATTAAATAATTCTGATTTTGAAGATTATGCCAAAAAGACACCTACGAATAGTAATAATTTTTACACTAATGTAGATATATTAGGACCTTCGTTTCAGATGAATATTAATGATAAAAGTGCTATTGGTTTTTTTACAAGAGCAAGAGGAATTGGTCATGCTTCTGATATAGATGGAGTCTTTTTTGAGAAAATACAAGATGATGTTGAACAAGATTTTAATGTAGATAATCAAAATTTTAGTTTAGCTACTAATTCTTGGTTTGAAATTGGTTTATCTTATGCAAGAATTTTGTTGAATAATGAAAAGCATTTTTTAAAAGGAGGAATTTCGGTTAAATATATAGGAGGAATATATTCTGGATATATAAAAGCTAGAAATTTATCGATTTCATATGATTATACAGGTTTAGAAATTACAAATACAACAACAACTTCTGGAGAAATTGAAACAGGAAATATATCCAGCCTTGAAAGTTTTGATGATCCAATCGAAAATACGGGTAGTGGTTTTGGTACAGATATTGGTTTTACTTATGAATTGAGAGCTAATGGTTCTAATACAAATTTTAATAAATATTTATTAAAATTTGGTTTGTCAGTAACAGATATTGGAAGTGTTAAATTTAAAGATGGAGAGAAAGTTCTTTATGAAGCAGATGCTTCTTATACAGATGCAGAATATGCTATAAACGATGATTTTGATACTTATTATACAAGAATTAGTGAAAGTAGATCTTTTAATGTTTCTTTACCAACTGCGTTACATTTAAATGCTGATTGGAATGTGTATGAAAAATATTATTTAAATTTTAATGCTGATTTAAATATGAACAAAGAGACTAAGCCAAATTCTAATTACATAAAAAATACAACAAGTCTAACTCCTCGTTATGAATCAAAATGGTTTAGTATTTATTTGCCATTATCTATTGTTCAAGATTCTGGGTTTTTATCTGGTTTTGGATTTAGAGCTGGTCCTGTAACAGTGGGTTCAGGTTCTGTTTTTAATGGACTTTTTGGTTACACAAATGCCATTGATGTACATGTTGGCTTAAAAATCCCTATTTATCAGAGTACAAAATAAATAATACAGTTTAATTATTTAAATATTAGTTTTCTATTCTTTTAATTAAACTGTATTACTATTTATTGAATAGCTAATTGCTAGCAAGTTTTTCACTAGTATTTTCTATTACTTTATATACTTCTGAAATCCCTCTTGAGGATAATATAGCATCTTCGTTAGTTACTGTAATTTCGTAAGATACTTTTTTAAGATTATTTTCAATTTTTAGAATGTATTTCCCAGAAGGAAACTGTTCTAAGTTGTAAATTTTCTTAATTCCTTTTTGACCAGTTGCTTTTTCAGCATAAATTTTTTCTCCATCACTGTCAAGAATAGTTATGTTAACATTTTGGATTCCATTTATTGAAAAAGTGATTTGTTTTCCATTTTTATTTTTTACATAAAGTAAGAAATCGTGATCATTTGCATACACCGTCATAGTAGATAAAACTACTGCGAATACTAAGCTTAATTTTAAAAGATTTTTCATAATTGTAGTTTTTAAATTAATATTTGTTTGTTGATGGAGCAAATTTATGTTATAACTACAGAAGATATTGCAACAATTTTTTCATATATGTATGCTATTTTACCATTTACGAAAACGTTTTAGGTTAAAATTGATAATTTTGTATATAAAATAGTTAATTTTGAACAGTTATAATTGTCTAATATGAAAAATTTAGTACCGTCTTTTGAAGTTATTACTCCTTCATTTGGAAGTTCATTTGCTTATTTTAGTTATTCAGAAAAAACGAATAACAAATCTGATGTATGGCATTATCATCCTGAAATTGAGTTGGTTTATGTAAACGGTGGTTCTGGGAAAAGGCAAATAGGAAGTCACATTTCTTATTATACAGATGGTGATTTAATTTTGATAGGTAGTAATTTGCCTCATTGTGGTTTTACCAATGAACAAACGGGTAATAAAATTGAAACAGTAATTCAAATGAAGCCTAACTTTTTAGGAAATGATTTTTTGGATATTACTGAAATGAAGAAAATTCAAAATTTAATGAATCAGGCTAGAGTAGGTATTGCGTTTGACAATGAAACGAAAAGAAAAGTAGGCGCTCAAATTGAAATAATGCAATCTCAAAATCCTTTTGATAGATTACTAAATCTTTTGAAAATTTTAAATGAATTAGCTATTTCAAATGATGATATTCTTTTAAATGCTGATGGTTTTTCTTTGGAAACACAAGTTCAGGATAATGATAAAATTAATGTTATATTTAATTTTGTAAAAGATCATTTTTATGAGCCAATAACTCTGGATGAAGTAGCAGGTTTGGTTAGTATGACAGTACCTTCATTTTGTAGATTCTTTAAAAAAATAACAAATAAAACTTTTACTTCTTTTGTAAACGAATATAGGTTAGTACATGCTTGTAAGTTATTAGCCGAAAAACCAATTAGTATTACAGAAATTTGTTTTGAAAGTGGATTTAATAATTTTAGTCATTTTAATAAACTATTTAAAGAATACACTGGCAAGAGTGCTTCTCAATATAGGAATGAATTAAAAAATATAATTAAATGATTTATCTACAAAGGTAAAGAAGAGCTTTAAGCAAGCTCTTCTTTACTGTTTAAATTTGACTTTATACTGTTCTGTATGAATAATTGTATAAAAAAAGACAAGAATAAGGTTAATACTACTCCTATAAAATTAAGCCATAAATAACTTAATTTTTCATCTTCGGGTTGAATATGAATATAAAAGTAATAAATAATAAAAATTATTGTTTGGCTCAAGCATGCTCCAATGAATATAGCTTTTGCTTTGATGTATTTAATATAAAAACCAACCAAAAAGATTCCTAAAACTGTTCCGTAAAAAATAGAACCAATAATGTTTACCAATTGGATTAAATTTTCAAAAAGAGAACTAATACATGCAAAACCGATAGCAACAATTCCCCAAAATAAAGTAAAATATTGTGTAGCAAATACATAATGCTTATCGGATTTATCACTTACATTTCTTTTATAAATATCAATAGCAGTTGTTGCAGCTAGAGAATTTAATCCGGAAGCACTAGAAGACATGGCAGCACTGAAAATAACGGCTAAGAGTAAACCCAATAATCCTTTTGGTAAGTAATGTAAAATAAAATAGAGAAAAACATAATCTTTATCATTAGTTTCAGAACCATTATCTACTTTTTTAATAATATCTTTTGCATCTTCTCTAAGTTCTTTCTCTTTTAGAGACAAGGCTACCATTTGTTTTCTTAATGTAGGATTGTCAAAATTATTATGCTGTAGTTGTTCTATGTAAATTTTATTGACTACTTTTTTTTCTTCATTAACTATTTGGAGTTTATTTTCAATTTTTTCATAATCAATTTTGTAAGTCGATTCTTTTACTTTATTAACATTATTTGGATTAAAATGTAAAGGGGCATCATTAAATTGAAAGAATACAAAAACTAAAACTCCTGTTAATAATATAAAAAACTGCATTGGAACTTTCAACACACCATTCATAATTAATCCCATTTGGCTTTCTTTTACCGATTTCCCAGAAAGATATCGTCCCACCTGAGATTGGTCTGTTCCAAAATAGGAAAGCATTAGGAAAAATCCACCAGTTATTCCGCTCCAAAAGGTATATCTTGTTTTTGGATTATAGGAAAAATCTAAGATATTCATTTTCCCATTGGCTCCAGCCACATGAAGTACATTTCCAAAATCTAATTCTTCAGGAAGGTAATCAAGTATTAAGAAAAAAGTAATGAACATACCAGAAATAATAACAAACATTTGCTGTTTTTGAGTAATGTTAACAGCTTTAGTTCCTCCAGTTACTGTATAAATAATTACGAGTACACCTATTATAATATTTAGGAAGGTTAAATTCCAGCCTAACAAAGCAGACAAAATGATAGAAGGTGCATAAATAGTTATTCCTGTTCCTAATCCTCTTTGAATTAAAAATAAAACAGCAGCCAAGGTTCGTGTTCTAATATCAAAACGCTGTTCTAAATATTCATAAGCTGTATATACTTTTAATTTATGATAAATAGGAATAAAAGTATAAGCAATTACAATCATTGCAAGAGGTAACCCAAAATAGAATTGAACAAATCCCATACCATCATGATAGGCTTGTCCTGGAGTAGATAAGAAGGTAATAGCACTAGCTTGAGTTGCCATAACAGAAAGACCAACTGTAAACCAAGGAGTTTCGTTATTATCTAATAAATAATCTTTTACATTAGCACTACCTTTTGTTTTTAAAGCTCCATAGATAACTATAAATAGTAAGGTACAAGATAATACAATCCAATCTAAATTTTCCATGTTACGAGTAGATTTCCATTAGTAAAAAGAAAATTAAAATATATATGGCATTTAGAATTAGCACATAATTATAACTTCTTTTCCATTGGTTTTTTTCTTTTTCCATATGAGAATGTTTATTTATCAAGAGAAATTAGATTTACAAAAAGACGATAAGCTCCAGAAACACCTTCAGGTAATTCTCTAAAGAAACTTAATCCTGTATAAATATAATTTCCTTTTCCATATTTTGCAACTAATAACGCTCCTTCTTTTTGATCTTCTCCATCGTCTGAAGCTGATAAAATAGGAGTGAAGGCTTTGTCCCATTTATTAGGATAATACAATCCTTGCTCTTGAACCCAGTTTTCGAAATCTTTTGGAGATATTTTATTAGGATAATTTAAAATATGATGTGAAGGATTTATAAATGTTACTTTAGCTTTTTCATTGGTTACCCTATCTCTTGAAATGGATAAATCAAATGGTGCAATTTCATTTGTTATTAAACCACTTGTTGTGTTATATTGTACAATAAGATTTCCACCATTCTCTACATATTTAAATAATTCCTTTTGTTTGAATTTTAAATCTTCAACAGTATTGAAAGCTCTAATTCCTAATATAATAGCGTCAAATTTATTTAAATTTTCTGCATTTAATTCATTAGTAGTAATATAGGAAATATTGTAGCCAATGTTTTCTAAATATTTTCCTACTTCATCACCAGCACCAATTAAGTAACCAATATTTTTTCCTTTTGTTTGTATATCTAGCTTTACCAATTTCCCTTCAGATGGTTGTAAAATGGTTTGTTTTGGAATATGATCATATTTAATTTCTACACATTCTAGCTGATGCTTTTCTGAAGCTGTTTGAATTTCTACTGAAAAATCAACATTACTTTCATTTTTTGGAGGATAAACTTTAAAACTTACCGTTTTTCCATCATTTTTAGTAGCAATACTAAATGGAATTTCACTTGGTTCTACTTTCCAATTATTGGGAACAATTAATCTAACTTTTCCAGAACTGTTTTCCTTGTTTGCCTTTAGTTTTACTAGAATATCTTTTGGTTCAGTTGTATTAAAAATGGAAACTTTATTAGTTATTTCAGAAGTTACTTCTGGTAAAACAGAAAAAGGAATATAGGTTTCTCCTTTTTTTCGGTCGTTCATTTTGAATACTAAATTCTTTACAAAATCAATTTTAGTTCCTTCAATTTCAATTGAAAAGAGAATAGGAAATTGTAATTTCTCTTCTGGATAAATACGAATCGCTTTATTTGAAACTTGGTACATTCCAACGGTTGGTTTTTCTTTTAACCAAAATAAATTTGTATAACCTATGGTATTTGGAATTTTAAAATTTTTCTCTTCAAAGCTTATTTTTTCATTATTATTAAGTTGAACTTCTTTTGTTTTTTTAGATTCATTTAGAATAGAATAACCTAATAATTTCACTTTTGAATTACTTCTATTAATAGCCTCAAAATTAATTGTTATAGCTTCTTTTTTAGTAGCATTTTCTACTGAAGCTACAGCTTCTAAATACATACCACTACAAGCTTCAATTATTTTTAAAATTTGTTTTGTTTTATCGTTTTTCCAATAAGAATCTTCTAATTCTTGAATTAATAAATACGCTTTTACTAATTGTGGAATATGTGAAGAAGGATTATTGAAATCAAAATTATTTTGAATAGGAACTACTATTTTTCCAATGGCTTCACCACCTTTAATTCGGTTCCAAGAAGTGTCAATACCTTCAAAAAGATTAGTAACATTTGGTAAATCTCCTTTTAATAATTCTAAATATTCGGTTTCGTCTCCTCTTGAACCTGTTGATCCAAAACCTTGACATTGATGTTGACTTCTACTTAAAGCAGCTATTTCATGATTGCTTTTTCCTTTTAAAGGATAATATACATTGGCATTAAAACCTATTAAATTAGATTTATCGGCTTTTTCAAAAGCTTCTTCACTTCCATAAAACCACCATGAAGTATTAAAAAAAACTCTTTTGGGTTTTGTTGTTAATTTGTCATAAGCTTCTAAAGTTAATAGGGCAGAAGCTGTATGGTGACCATGAGTCGTTCCTGGTGTTCTATGATTAAATCGATTAATTACAATATCTGGATGAAAGGTTTCCATAACTTGTATTACATCTTCTAGTACTTGCTCTTTGTTCCAAATAGAGAATGTTTCATTAGGTTCTTTGGAATAACCAAAATCATTGGCACGTGTAAAAAATTGATTTCCTCCATCTATATTTCTTGCTGCTAATAATTCTTGTGTTCGAATAGCTCCAAGTTTTTCTCTTAATTCTGGACCTATTAGGTTTTGACCACCATCACCGCGAGTTAAAGATAAATAAGCCGTTTCTGCATGATAATGATTAGCAAAATAAGTAATTAAACGTGTATTTTCATCATCTGGGTGTGCTGCAACATATAGTACTTTACCTAGAAAATTTAATTTTTGAATTTCTTCAAATATCTGATTTGAATTTAATTTTGTGGGAGCTTGCGCTTGAGTAAATAAGGTAACTAGTAAAAGTAATGCAGTATATTTTTTTATCATTTGTATTATTTTTTTAACCTCAAATTTGAAATTGCGTTTAAAATTAAAAAAGGAAGATTGAAATTCTTCCTTTTTAACATTAATTTATAAGATGATTTAATCGGTAAACTCTTTATTTTCAAAATTAGATTTAACAATTAATATCCCTTTTTGCATTAATAAGTTATTAGGATAGGTAATTTGTTCACCATCTATTGTCTTTAAAAGAATATAAAAAGCTTTAATATCTTCAATTTCTCCTTCTAAAGGAAAGTCTTTGTCTAATATTTTTATTTTATCACCAATTTTAAAAGGATAGGAAAAGAAAAGTATAATTCCAGCTGAAATATTACTTAAAATGGACCATTGTGCAAAGGAAGCTACTCCAACAACTGCAAATACTGATGATATGAATAAAAATATTTGTTCTCGTTTTACACCCCAAATAATAACAACAGAAAAAATGGCTAATAAGCCCAGTAAAATATTAATATATTTAATTACAAGATTCGTTCGGTGCTCTAAAGATTCATTCATTCGAGCGAATTTTTTAACAACTTCTGCAAAAAACAATCTCGAAATAAAAAAAATACAAATTGTAATAAAAGTTAGTATTTCCTCATGTAAATAAGGGTTTTCAATAAATTTTAGCATAATCTAATAATTTTGAATATATTTTCTCAACTGGCATTCCTACTACATTAGTGTAAGAACCTTCAATTTTTGAAATTCCAATTAAACCAATCCATTCCTGAATACCATAAGAACCAGCTTTGTCAAAAGGTTTGTAATTATCTAAATAATAGATTATTTCAGCATCTAATAATGTTTTAAAAGTTACTTTGGTCACTTCATAGATGGTTTCAACTTTGTTTTTTGTTTTAAAGCAAACAGAAGTTATTACTTCATGAGTTTTCCCTGACATAGATTGCAACATTTGAAGAGCATCTTCATAATTTTTTGGTTTTCCCAGTGCTTTTTCTTCGTGCCAAACAATGGTATCACTTGTTATTACTATATCATTTTCTTTTAAGTCTTCAAAAGCATTTGCTTTTAATTCGGCTAAATAATTGGTAATTTCTTCAGCTTTGAGAGTATTAGGATAAATTTCTTCTATTTCTTTTAATTGAATGCTAAAAGGAATATCCATTTCTTTAAAAAACTGTTGTCTTCTAGGTGAACCTGAAGCTAAAATGATAGTATATTGGTTTAATTTATCCTTGAGCATTTTTTATAGCATAAGTGATTACAGCAATTGAAAGTATTCCAAAAAATAAAACTAATTTTAGTACTAAACTAATTTGCTTGAATTCAGATTTTGTTTTTACACTCCATAATTTAATCATGCAAAACAATAAAGGTCCTACAATAAATAATAGACCATACAAGAAAACATAAGTATAATCTAATAAATTTTTATTGATATAATAAAGCAATAAAAGAATAGGGATAATAATTACAATACTAACTAGTTTAGCCGTTCTTGTTTTACCCAAAAGAATAGGTAAAGTTTGAATGCCAGAAGCATAATCACCATCTGTATCTTCAATATCTTTTACAACCTCTCTAATCCAATTGATAATAAATGCAAATACTGCATAATCAAATAATACTCCAAATGCTTTTTTCATTTGTACAATATTTCCATCATAAGTAGCAGGAAATAAATCGAAAATTCCAAGGATAATAATACTAAAAGATAAAATAAAAGCAACTACTAGATTACTTACAATTACAATTCTCTTTAAAAATGTAGAATATACATATAGTAAAGCTGCTGTAAATATGAATATGGTAAATAATCCTTTTTTACCCACAACATTGGATAAATAAAATCCAATTCCTACACCAATAATATTTAATATTACATACAAATTATAGGCTAGACTTTCTGAAATAGATTTACCAACAATTCTATCTTTTGGTTTGGTAATTTCATCATTATCTTGATCGATAATATTATTAATTACATAACCAGCAGCTGCAATACACACTGTTGATAAAACTAATAATGCAAATTGAAAATGCGTCAATGATAAATAATCATTTGAAGGCGTTAAAGTATTATAAGTTGCTGCTTTCAAATAAGTATAACGAAAAAGCACTTGCATAAAAGCAAGCATAAGTAGGTTTTGAAAGCGTATAAGTTGTAAGTATTTCATATTGTTGAGTAATTAGTGATAAGTAATTAGTGATAAGTTTGTACACTGAACACTTAATTTTAATCATATTTTGCATCAAAATGTTCCATCCATTTATGTTGTACTTTCATAACTTGCTCAATGACATCGCGTACACAACCTTTTCCACCATCTTTATGAGAAATATATTTTGAGATTGTTTTAATTTCTGGTGCAGCATTTTGTGGACAAGTTGGTAAACCTACTAATTTCATTACATGAAAATCAGGAATATCATCACCCATATATAATACTTGTTCGGGTTTAATATTGTAAATATCTATGAATTCTTTAAAAGTTTCCACTTTATCCGAAACACCTAAATGGATGTCAGTAATGCCTAAATTACGTAAACGCACGCGAACACCTTCGTTACTTCCTCCTGAAATAATGCAAACTGTATATCCATTTTCAACAGCCGCTTTCATAGCATAACCATCTCGAATGTTCATATTGCGAAGCATTTCACCAGTTTGAGTAACATGAATGGTTCCATCGGTTAATACACCATCAACGTCAAGGATGAAAGTGGTGATTTCGTTCATTAATTCTTTATAGCTTTTAGACATTTTGTATCGATTGGGTTAATAATGTGTAAATTTCTTTATAATTTGAATTTTGTAAAAATTCGATGTGTTTTTCAATAGTTTTAGTATCGTTTCTCACAGCTGGACCAGTTTGCGCTTCTTTTGGAGACAGTTCAGTTATTTTGTTGGCAGTTTCTAAAATTAAAGGGTGTAAAATTTCGAAAGGAACTTGATTTTCATCGCAAATTTGGTTGCCAATTTGGTACAAATGATTTACAAAATTACAAACAAAAACGGCAGCTACATGTAAACTTTTTCGTTGTTCAGATGAAATGGAATACACTTTTTTAGATACTAGATTTGCTAATGTTTCCAAAGTCTTATAATCACTTTCATTTTTTGTTTCCAAACAAATTGGAATCGTTGAAAAATCGACTGCTTTTGATTTACTGAACGTTTGCAAAGGATAAAAAACACCTTTTCTATTTTTACTATCCAAAACCGAAAGTTCAGAAGTACCAGAAGTATGTACAACTAATCGATTTTGAAAAAGTAAATGATTGGAAACTTCTGCAATAGCATTATCAGAAACCGAAATAATATACACATCAGCTTCTTTAATATCTTGATAATTGGATGTAATTCGTTCTTCAGCAATTAAATGTAAAATACTATTTTTATTACGAGCAAAAACTTGCACCAACTCAATATCAGCTGTTTTTAACATCACTTGTAATAAGTGTTGGGCTACATTTCCACTACCAATTAACACGACTTTAATCATGTGGCTAAAATACTATTTTTTTGCAGAATGACATTACTGGAAATTAGCAATCTTAAGGAATTATTATTTCTAGAATAAAAATAGATTACTACTTAATTATTTACACTATTTTTGCCAACTCAAATTTATATTATGAAGAAAATCTACTTTTTATTGTTTGTTTTGTTTGGATTGAATTTGCAAGGACAGATTGTTAACATTCCTGATGCAAATTTTAAAGCGAAGTTAATCGCTTTAGGAATAGATGCTAATAATGATGGAAATATTCAGATAAATGAAGCTCATCAAGTTACTTATCTGAATGTTAGTGATCAAAATATTACTAATTTAACGGGTATTAATGAATTTATAAATTTAACATTCCTTAATTGTGCAGGAAATTCAATAATAACATTAAATTTAGATGGATTGAATAATTTAATTGAATTTAATTGTACAAATAGTCATGTTGCATCAATAAGCTTAAATGGATTAATAAATTTAAAAAAAATCACATGTATAGCTAATCAATTAATTACATTTGATGCTTCTGATCTTATTAGTTTAGAAGAATTATATTGTGATTCAAATGAGTTAACTACTTTAAATTTAAATAACTCAAAAAATTTGAAAAAAATATATTGTTGGGGAAATGAGTTAGAGAGTTTATTTTTAAAAAATGGATCAATTGAAACTTCAATTTCAATTATGGATAACCCTAATTTGAGCTATATTTGTTGTGATGATGATCAAGTAAATCACTTAGAACTTCTTACTGCTCAAAATGGGATATTAAATTGTAGTGTAAATAGTTATTGTTCGTTTATTCCCGGAGGTACTTTTTACTATATTACAGGAAACAATAAATATGATTCTAATAATAATGGTTGTGATAATTTTGATTTTAATTTTTCAAATTTCAAATTTAATCATACTATTTCAAATGATTTAGTAGGTGTTTATATCACAAATCAATCAGGAAATTATTCTATTCCAGTTCAAGCAGGTTCGCATACTATAACTCCAAATCTAGAAAATCCAACTTATTTTAATATATCACCTGCAAATTTAACTGTTGATTTTCCATCACAAGCTATCCCGTTTACGCAAGATTTTTGTGTGACAGCAAATGGAATTCGCCATGATGTGGAAGTGGTAATTTTGCCAATAGTTCCTGCACGTCCAGGTTTTGATGCTAAATATAAAATTCTATATCGTAATAAAGGTAATCAAATAGAAAGTGGTGCTATTACATTCACTTATAATGATACTGTTTTAGATTATGTTTCTTCAAACCCAGTTTATAGTGGCATTGGGACAAGTACTTATACTTGGAATTATAGCAATTTACAACCTTTTGAAACTAGAGAAATTGAAGTAGTTTTCAATGTGAATTCACCTACAGGAACTCCAGCAATGAATATTGGAGATCAATTGAATTTTACTGCACAAATTACTCCAATGGTTAATGATGAAGTACTTTTTGATAATACTTCTTCTTTAAAACAAATTGTTGTTGGTTCTTATGATCCAAATGACAAAACTTGTTTAGAAGGAGAAACAGTTGGTCCAGACATGATAGGAGAATATGTACATTATCTAATTCGTTTTGAAAATACAGGAACATATCCTGCTGAAAATGTTGTAGTAAAAGACATGATTGATTTGACTAAATTTGATATCGCTACTTTAGTACCTTTAAAAGGAAGTCATGATTTTTATACTAGAATTAAAGATAATAAAGTAGAATTTATCTTTGAAAATATAAATTTAGATTTCAATGATGCTACTAATGATGGTTATGTGGCTTTCAAAATTAAAACAAAATCTAATTTAACTGTTGGAAGTACTTTTTCAAATAATGCCAATATTTATTTTGATTATAATTTTCCAATTACAACAAATACTTACACGACTACGATTCAGGCTTTAAATTCGCAAGATTTTGTTTTTAGTAATGAATTTACTTTGTATCCAAATCCAGTAAAAGAGGTTTTAAATTTTAACTCCAAAGAAAATCTAAACATCCAATCTGTTGAGATTTATAATATGTTGGGTCAAATTGTTATATCTGTTCCCAATGCAACTACTTCAATTGATGTTTCTAGTTTGAAATCTGGAAATTATTTTGTAAAAGTAAATACTGAAAAGGGTAGTGCTAATACTAAGTTTGTAAAGGAATAGTTATAATTTTCTTGATTAGAATATAAAAAAAACTGCGAGATGATTCTCGCAGTTTTTTTATTTTGAGTAATTAACACATCAAATGAATAATTACTTTTTAGCTTCTTGATTTTCTTCTGATTTTGCTCCCATTCTATTTACTGTGTACATAGGTGCAAATCTAAGTTTTAATGCTGCAATTTTTCTATTATCTTCTGAAGATAATCCTTCTTTTTCAACAGTATTTTTTCTTGAATCTAATGCTTCGTAAATTAATTTAATTTCGTCCCAATCTTCTCTTGAGTAAGAATCTTTATTTTTTTCTACAGTAGTTACAAGATTGTCATATACACTTAAGATATTGTCTTTGTTTACCCAAGTAAATGTCATGTCTGAAGAACCATCATATCCATCTCCTAATAATGTTTTACGGATTGAGATTTTGGTATTTTCCATATCCGCTTTTTCTTTTTCAGATACTACTTTTACTTTGTATTCCTCATATCTTACAGTTGCATTGTCAATAGATTCTTTTAAATTTTTACTTTCTTCTACTCCTGTTAGAGAGTTTTCAGCGTTCATTTTTAATCTATTGTAATCTTTTTCAATTTCATTCCATTCATTAGCTGCTGTTTCCATTTCTATGTTGCTTACAGAGTCAACATAATTTGTATACATCGCTACATCTTTTTTAGCTTGTAACTCTTTTTCGTCTGTACAAGCAGTTAATGATACAGCAACTACTAATAATCCTAAAGTGATTTTTAAATTTTTCATCTTAAATTGTTTTAATTAATGTTAATATTATTTTGTAAAATTAGTTTGATTCTCTATCTATTGTTTTATACAATTTTGATATAGATTTATATAATTTCTATTCTATAAATCAAAACCATATGCTAGTCTTACCATAATTTGTCCTAGACCATCATCAACTACATTGTCTTTTATCACAGGGAAATCTTTAAGGAATTCATATCTTACACTTATGTCAACATATTTTGTAGCATATCCTATAGCAGGTGAGAATAATAGAGAATTATCACTATATTCTTTAGTGATTGAAAAAGCTCCACCAATTTCTCCCATTATATAAAATTCATTCTTGAATATAAAAGATTTATATCCTACTTTAACGGGTATATAACTAAGATCAGTTCCGTTATCTTCAACAAATAAGTTGTTAAATCCTGTCGTAAGTGTCAATGAATAAGTTTTTGAGAAGTCATATTGAAGTCTGACATCTCCTCCTAAATTAAATGTATAAGGATCGTTAAATGGTAAACCACCTGAGATTCCTACGCCTAATTTAAATTTGCGATCGTAATTATCACTTTGATCTTGAGCGGACATTTTTGAATTTGAGCCTATAAGTAGAGAACTAATTACTAATACTTTAAATATCTTTTTCATTTAAGTTTATTTTTTCTGCTTTGTTTGTAATAAAATTGGTAACCAAATATTGAATTACAGTTGCTGATATTTTTTTAAATATTCCTGCTGATTTACCTGCAATCATTTTTCTAGCAAGATAACCTCCAGCAATTCCTAATGTTGATTCTAGGATTGAGTGTTTTATTTCTTTAGATTTTTTAAAATCGTCAATACTTTCCTTAACTATATTTATGGGTTTTAGACTTTCTAGAGTAAGGTTAAATTGGTCCCTCAAAATTTCAAAATCATTAGATTGTTTTAATTTTAAAAGCCTAATTTTTTTATCTAAAAGTTGATTTTCATTAATTGTTTCCATCTTCTCTATTTTTTGTTTCTAAAAGTTTTTTAATAACTAAATTAGTTATTGGTACTTTAATCAATTGATTTCTAAAAATGAATAAGATTATGGCTAGTATTAAGTAAAATACTGAAACGATAAGGAAACCTAAATAATTCTCTCCCATTAGTTTTCCAATATAAAGGCTTATTCCAATATTTATAAACAATAAAAACATAGCTACAATCAACCCAAATGCTAATCTAAAAATTAGTGAAGCAGTAATATCTGCTGTCTTATCTATAGCATTCAATTTTAATAATTCAATACTTGATTTAGTATAATCTTGAGCTTTTTCAAAAAGCATTTCGATATTTGTAGCTATCTTTTCCATTTTTATTGAATTTTTGCTAATTCTTCTTTAATTTTTGTTTTACCTTCTTTTATCTTTTCTTCAATATTCTCAGATAGGTAGTTGTATTTTTCTTGAAGTTCACCATATTTGTTTTCCAATGAACTAATTGTATTGTCTAACCCTTCTTTAAGATTATCTTTTAAATCAGTTGCTTTTTTTGCTATTTTTTTTCTTGTTTCTGAACCTTTATCTGGTGCTAATAATACTCCAATAACTGCTCCAACAGCTAAACCTGCTGCTACTCCTAATATTACTTTATTTGATTTCATAATTTTGTGTTTTTAAAATGTTTTTTAATTTTTTTTTCCTTGAATAATTTGTAATAATACTGCAATAGCCGCTATAACTAATAATATGTGTATTAAAGATCCTGCACTGAATACAAAATAACCAAGAATCCAAAGGATAATTAATACTATTGCAATAAGATATAGTAAGCTTTGCATAATATTATATTTTTAATTTAATCTTACAGCTAAGTATAAACTTAAATTACTGTTTTTTCCATCTGGAACTGTATATGTTGTTCCAGCAAAATCCCTGTCTTTACCTACAGTTTGTAAACCATAGTTGTATCTAACTCCAATTCCTATAGATTCAAAGTCTAAACCTACTCCTGCCGATAATCCATAATCAAATTTGTTAAAATCATCATTATCATAGTTGTCTTCAAAATCAAATGTGCCATCATCTGTTTCATTGGTTACTTGCGCATCAATTAAGTATGCAAAATAAGGACCAGCATGTATGTTGAAATTATCTGTTAGATTAAATTTTAGTAGAATAGGTAATTCTATATAGTTTAATTTGAATTTAGCAGTTCCTTCTGCAAATACATTGTCATAGACTAATTCTGCACCTTTTCTACTATAAAGTAATTCTGGTTGAATGGCTATTGCATCAGTTAATGGTAATTTTGCATATATACCTGCGTTAAAGCTGGTTAATACATTGTTGTCATCAACATCTTCTGTGTACATATTTGAGAAATTTACACCACCTTTAAAACCAAATTCTGCATTTGAATCTTTAGATTGAGCGTTAACCGCTAATGATGTAGTTAAAAGTAATGCCAGTGTTGCTGCAATTTTTTTTCTTGTTTTCATGTTAATTGTTTTTAATGTTTATGTTTAATATTAAATTGTTTCTAAATTTTTATTTTTAATAGATAATTATTATTGTGTCATTTGCAATTAATGTTAATATGACGATTGGTATTATCTGTTGATTTATGTTTTAACTGTTATAATTTGCTTCACTTCATTTAAAGAAGTATTTAGTTTAGCAATTGTTTGTATGGCTAAAATTTTAAAATCTATATCTTTTGTTGTTTGAGATAATAGTGTTAAATCTTGAATCTGACTTTTTAAAATATTTGAAACTGTCTCTAAATATTTATTTCTAAAAATATCATTGTCATCTTCATCATCTAATTGGATACAATTATTTTGAATATTTATACAAGGAATGATTATTAATTTTTTTGAAGTAATTTCATTAATTGTTTCATTTATTTTGCTTTGCTCTTCAATTAAATTTGTTGCTAAGCATTTCACTCTAAAAGGAATTTCTTTTTCTTTTTCTTTAGCACTAATTGTGATAAGATTTAGTTTTTTTTCGTTAAACTTGGCTAATAATTCTGCTTCAATGTTCTTATATTCATAATTGTTATTTTTATATTCATAAATGTTTCCGTTTATATAGGTCATTAAACTATCTTCTTCTTCTTTATTTGTAAATGCACAAGAAATAATCGTTAACAATGCCATGCTGCATAATATCAAATAAAAATGTAAGGTTCTTTTGGGGGTTGACTTTTTCATTTTTTCTTTTTTAATACATTACAAAGTTGGTTCATTCAATGAAAATTTATATTACATCATTTTATCTATAAATTATATCATTACCACTAACACTCTTGCTTGATTTATCTATTATTTAAAGAACTTATAATACAAATTTAAGCAGATTGCTTAGCCTTCATGTTATATGTTTTTTGTAGAATATTATAGAATTTTAAGTTTGTTGAATGTATTTAGTAGTTTATAGACAAAAAGACTATAAGAAGAGAAACTGCAGAAACTTAAACTGAGTTTATAATGCAAAAAGAAATTAAAAATTTGGTAAAGAGAAATAGTAAAACAGAAATAATGAACTTACTTCTGTTTTATTTTAATATTTGTAAGAATTGTGAATATGGCTCTAAAGGGTAGAGTGTGACAGCAAAAGTTAATTATGTTTTTGGTATATAAATACTAAATACAGATCCTTCATTTGGTTTACTTGATGCAAAAATATAACCATTGTGATTTTCTACTATTTTTTTACAGATGGCTAAACCTACTCCAGTTCCTTGGTATTCAGTTTTTCCATGAAGCCTATTAAATAGTAAAAATATTTTTTCCGCATTTTCTTGTTCAAATCCAATTCCATTATCCTTGAATCTTATTCTATGATACACTCTATTTGAATTGTCTTTTAAAATGGCTTCATTTATAGCTTTTACTTTTTTGTATTTAATTACAATTTGTGGCGCTTCATTATCTTTTGAATATTTTAATGAATTGCTTATTAAATTGGTAAAAAGTTGTTGCATTTGAAAAGCTACACCTTTTATAACTTGGAGAGAATCATATTTAATGGTTGCTTTTTTATCTTCGATATTCTGTGATAACTCAGACAAACTATTGGCTAAAACTTCATTTAAATCTACATTAATGAAATTTTTATCTCCTCTATTTGTTCTAGAATATTGTAATAAGTCATTAATTAAAATTCGCATTCTATCTGAAGCACTTTCAATTCTTAATAAATAATCTTTACCAAAATCGGATAAGTTTTCTTTTTCTCGATCATTCAATCTTGAGATAAAGGTTTGAATTTTTCTTAAAGGCTCTTGTAAATCATGACTAGCCACATGATTAAATTCATTGAGTTCTTTTATATTTTGCTCTAGTTCTAAATTACGTTCTTTTAATAATTTACTTTTGTTATAATCTTCAGTTACATCTTGAGTTGTACCTATTATACTTTGTTCACCACTTAAATCAATAAATGATTTAGCAACAGTTTTAAAACGTCTAACGGCACCATCTTTTCTAATAATTCTATAATCCATTGTTGGAATTTCACCATTTGAAATTGCAGCTTTTTTAGCTTCAATTACAATTTCTTTATCCTCATCATGTACATGAAGTAAAAGGTTTTCAATTGTTGGCTCAAAAGCTTGTGGCTCATATCCCATTAATCTAAAATTATTATCAGAATATATAAATTTGTTGTTTTCAAAATTTAAAACCCAACTGCCATAATTTCCTAAAATTTCTGCCTGTTTACTTGATTCATCAAAGATTTGAAGTTCGTTATTTACTTTTTTTAAATCTTCTATGTTTTTTTCTAAAAGTAAATTGTTATTAATTTCATCCGTTATATCATGTGTAACACCTAAAACTGTTCGATTTTTTAATTTCTCATCAAATAATTTTCCTGTTGCTCTAAAAAAACGAGTTTCTCCATCTGCTCTTATGATTCTGTAGATTGAAGGAGGTAAATTCTCTTCTTTAACAATTTTATTCATGATTTCAAGAACAGTTTCTTTATCTTCTGGATGAACAAAAGTTATAAAATTTTCATTAGTTGAAGAAAAAGAATTAGGTTCAACGCCTAATAAACGATAAAAATTATCAGAATAGATGATTTGGTGATTATTTAAATTCCATTCCCAAGTACCAAAATTTGAAAGAATTTCTGCTTGTGAGTTTAAAAAAAACGATTTGCTTAAACTATTATTTATTTCTTTTAATTTTTCTAAATCTTTATCCGTTTTGTAATAGGAATAGACAATTAATATGATAGTAATTAATAAAATACTAAGTGTTAAAATAGGAGTAAAACTGACTTGTTGGTTATAAATTGAATTATGTTTTTTTAAGTATGAACTCTGTAAGTCAGCCATTTCATTAATCTTATATCTTATATCAACTAAAAGTTTACTACTTTCACTAAAGTTTTTTTTAAATTTTTTAGAAGCATTTTTACGTTTGTTTACATCTGGGTCAGAATATTCGCCATTATAATCCAAACGTTTTTTTATTATCTCATATAATTCATTAAGATTTTGCTGTTGTTTTTTATTATTTGCAGTTAATTTTTTTAATATACCAAATGATCTATTAATATTGCTATTTGCAGTATAATAAGGATTTAAATAAATACTTTCATTAGTTATTAAGAAACCTCTCATACTATTTTCAGAATCTTTTATATATGAGAATAATTGCTCTAATTCTAAATTAACTTCATAAGTGTGCATTATAAGTTTAGAAGAGGTAGAAACACCTTCAATGTGTTTATATGTAATTGCTCCAATAAAAAGAACAATAAATAAACTAATAGTGAAAATTATTTTATGAAATTTTGATGATTTAAACTTATTTTCACCCATAAATTACTGGTTATAATCGTAATAAAAAATTATCTTTATTTAATCCACTGGTATGATATTGCCAATTTATTGTTACTACTTCAGATAAAACTTTTTTTAATGTATTAAAATCGCTTGGTTTTTTAATATAAATATTAGCACCTAGTACAAAAGTATTTTCTACATCTTGATCTGAAGATGAGGTTGAATAAATAGCTATGGCAATGTTATTGAATTTATCACTCTTTTTAATTTCTTTTAAACAATCTACACCATTTAAAATGGGCATATTTAAGTCTAAGAAAATAATGTTTGGTAAAATAGATTCTGGATGATGTAAAAAATCTAATAATTCTTTACCATTTTTAAAAGTGTTTACAACGGTATTAATCTTTAATTCATCAAATGCATCTGTAAAGAATAAACGATCGTCTTCATCATCATCTGCTAAAGTAATAAGGATATAATCTTTCTGCATATTTAATTTAATTTATATTTTTTGTAGCAATTTCTCTTCTTTTTGTAATAATTCTTTGAAAGGCAGAAGGAGTTATACCTGTAGTATTTTTAAATTGCGTACTTAAATGAGCAACACTTGAATAATTTAATTTAAAAGCAATTTCGGTTAAACTTAGATTTTCATTAATGATAAGATGTTTTGTTAATTCAATTTTTTGAATAATGATAAAATTTTCAATAGAAGTATAGGTAACTTCTGAGAAAATATTTGACAAATATCCATAACTATGATCTAGTTTCTCTGCTAAATAAACGGAGCTTTTTACATTAGGCGCATCCTCATTGAGAACCATTTCAATTATGGTATCTTTAATTTTTTGAACTAATATATTTTTTTGATTTTCAATTATTTCAAATCCGTATTCTTCTAATAAAGTAGTAATTTGTTGATAAATTTCTGTAGGTATGTTTTCTAAAAATAAAATCTCTGAGGAATTTATTATTTCATACTTTATATTGAAATTTTTTAATTTTTCATTCAAGATTTTTTTAGCTAAAATATTAGAATCAAGCTTTAAAAATAGTTTCACTGTTGTTGTTTTTGATTTTTAGTAAAAGTAATAAAAAAAAACGTTTATTAGGTTACTTGTCTTAATCAAATAGAAATTAGTTGCTATTTTTTAGTTGTTTTTTCTTCGGCTTCTTCTTGAGTTTTTTCTAAAGCTTTCTTTTTTTCTCTTTCTTTTTTTCTAAAATAACCTCTTAATAAGAAATTATGTTTTGCAGCTTCCATATTTTCTTCTAATCCTTTAGAACTTTTTCTTAAGTTTTCCATAGTTTTTTCAAGATCTTTAGCCATTTCTTCGTCATTCATTAATTTTCCTAATGTTCCTTCACCTTCATTGACATCAGTAAGTAACATAGCTAATTCACTTGTAATTACTTCAGCATTTTCCGCAGTAACTTTTACAGAAGCTAAAATATCATCTATCTCTATGGGTTCGAAAGATTTAATAACATCTCCATCTTCAACTGATTTTGATTTTGGATTTCCTTGTGATATAACTAATAATTTATCACCAATAACTCCTTCTGAACCTATTGAAGCTTTACTATCTTTTTTAATAAATTCTTTGATTTCATCTTTAATGGATAAATTTACTTCAACTGAGCTGTCATTTATAATTTCTACATTATTTACCATTCCTATTGCTATACCAGAAAATCTTACAATACTTCCCACTTGTAGTCCACTGGCATTCTTGAATTTTGTGGTTAATTTAATTTCTTTACTAAAAAGATTTTGTTGACTACCTATTACGAAAATTATTGAAATTAGAAAAAGTATTCCTAATGTTACAAAAATTCCTAGCTTTATTTTATAAGATTTGTTTTGAGTTTCCATGTTTTTTTATTTAAAAAATGATTTTATATAACTATCAGTATCATTTTCAAATTCAGATAGTGTTCCTGTTTTGTATACGATTCCATCTTTTAACATAACGATTCTATCGGCTACAGTTTTTACACATTTTATGTCATGTGTTATTATAATGGAGGAAGTATTGAACTTATTTTTGGTTTCATTTATAAGGTTACTAATTTCATTTGAAGTTATTGGGTCCAAACCAGTCGTTGGTTCGTCGTATAATAATATTTTAGGATTTATAATTAAGGTGCGAGCTAGACCAATTCTTTTTTTCATTCCACCAGAAAGTTCAGAAGGCATTTTATCAATAGATTCGGGTAAACTTACTTCTTCTAAAATTTTTTCAATTTTTTGAGTAATTTCTTCATTTGTAAATTCTTCAGTTAATCGAGTTAAGGGGAAAGTTAAATTTTCTCTTACTGTCATGGAATCATATAATGCTGCTCCTTGAAATAAAAACCCAATTTGTTTTCTAACTTCAATTAAATCATCTTCATTTATTTCTGAAATTTCACGTTCACCAACTTTTATACTTCCTGAATCCAATTTTAATAAATTAACGATACATTTAATTAAAACCGATTTTCCTGATCCAGATTTTCCCAAAACTACTAGATTCTCGTTTTCAAATAATTGCAAAGTAATACCTTTTAGGACATCTTGTTCCCCAAAACTTTTTTTAATGTCTTTAATATCAATTAATACATTTTTCATAACAAATCTGTTATTTGTACAGCAATTAAATCAACAATTATTAATAAAAGAGATGAGGTAACTACAGCTGAATTGGCTGCTATACCAACACTTTCTGTTCCTCTTCCTGCATTAAATCCTTTATAGCAACCGACCATACCAATTACGGCTCCAAAAAAGAAGGATTTAATTAACGCTGGAATTAAATCGATAAATTCAACGTTTTTAAATGCCTGATGAATAAAAAGTGTTAGACTAACATCGTCTTTGATGTTTACACCTAACCAACTACCAAAAATACCTATTACATCTGCATATAAGGTTAAAATGGGTATCATTATAGTTGCTGCTAAAACCCTTGGAACAACTAGAAAATTTATTGGGTTTGTGTTAGAAACTTCCATGGCATCTATTTGTTCTGTTACTCGCATTGAGCCTAATTCTGCTCCCATGCTTGAGCCTATTTTACCAGCACAAATTAAGGCTGTAATAACTGGCCCCATTTCTCTAATTATCGAAATTGCAACCATGCCTGGTAATATACCCACGGCTCCAAATTTAACTAATGGTGGTCGTGACTGAATAGTTAATACTAAACCAATTATAATACCTGTAATTGAGATTAAACCAACAGATTTATTACCTATTTGATAACATTGTTTTAAAAACTCATTGAATTCAAATGTATTTGTAAAAATGTTTTTAAATACACTTTTTTGATAATTTATAACATTAGCAACATCAATAAAAAAAGCAATAATTTTTTCTTTTATGCTTATAATTATTTGATTTTTACTTAGTAAATTATTTTGTTTTTGATAATGCATTTTTGATTTTCTTATAGTTATTCAAAGCTATAAATAAAACCATTTTCAAAGCTTATAAGATTCCTTAGAATTCTTACATAATAATTATGTGAAAGAAGATTGTTTTTATTTGAATTTATATGTTTTTCTATATGAAAAGCTTTACTTTATATTAAAAAGGGTAACCAATTGCTAAATTGAATATTAGATTTTCTTTTCTCCAATTTCTACTGCCAAAGTCAATTTCATCAATTACCCATTCACTTCCTTTCGGTAAATAGGGTTTTCTTAATGGAAAAGCAAAATCAGTCCTTAGGATTAAGAAAGAGAAGTCGAATCGAAGTCCAACACCAGCTCCTATTGCTAATTGATTCATGAAATCTTTTGAAAATGTAGCACCAGGTTTATTAATATCTTCATTTAATAGCCAAATATTACCACCATCAACAAATACAGCACCTTTGACTAAATCATAAATTTTAGTTCTTAATTCTGTATTAAATTCAAATTTTATATCACCAGATTGATCAGGTAAGAAAGTACTATTTGTTGTACTACCATTAAAGATTCCTGGACCAATAGAACGTGCCCGAAAAGCTCTAATACTACTTGTTCCTCCTATGAAGAATTGTTTTATAAAAGGAAGCTCATTAGAATTACCATAAGGAATACCAACTCCCATAATTACTCTACTGGCTAGTTTTGTTTCTTTCCCAAAGTTTAGATAATGTCTAAAATCTATTTCAAATTTTGAAAATTGACTAAAAGGAACTCCAAGAATAGTTTTAGGATTGTTGGCATCATTAGCACCTAATATAAGTCCGGTTGCATTAGCAGATAAATCTAAAGCACCTTTAAAATAGAATGTGTTCTTTTTATTGGCCAGCATTGTATTGGTATAAGTATAAGAATAAGTTGGACCAAAAATAAGTTGCTTTTGTATTATTTTTTCTAGTGATGGATTAGCATCAATTTGTTGCTGATATAAGTCGGTAACACCGTTTGATGTGGTATAAGTAATATCTAAAACATTAAAATTGTGTTCTTTTCTCTCATTTTCTTTCCATAAATACCCAAATGAACTTTTGAAGGTTTGTAAGGAATATAGTTTTGCTCTAAACTGGTATTCATAACTTAATGTAGTTTTTGTTCGAGGTACATAACCACTAGCAATATGAGTTTTAAAAGGAATGATAAACCTTGGCCATGTTAAGCTAGATTCTCCACCAAATCGATATACATTAAAACCATTGTTTTGACCAGAAACTTGGACTTCTAATCCTCCAAAAATGGATAATGTAAGTAGTTCAGCACCTCTAAAAGTATTTCTATTGCTCCAGTTTATGTTTAGTTCTGTTCCAGAATAGTTTGCTGAATTACTTTTCGCTAATGCTTCTAATCGAATGGATTTTTTTGGTAATGGAGTTAAATAATAATAGGCATCTAGATAATTACCAGTGGTATCACTTTCTTTAAATTGATTTTTTACAAATTTAAATGTACCTAAAGTAATGATTCTATTTAAGGATAAATTATGGTTGGTTCGATTGTATAAATCTTCTTTTTTAAAATATAATGTATTTTCAAAAACAACAGGTTTAAAAAGCTTTTCATCATCAATAATAGTGAAATTTTCATATTTTGTAGATGTATTAGAACTTTTGCTTAATGTGTCATTATCAATTTTAAAGGTTGGGTAAACATATACCGAATTAATTTTGAAAGCTTGTTTTGCTTTTTCTGGAGTAGTGTTTTTAATATCTATAAATAAGTCAACTTCATGATTTCCTACTGTGCTATCTATTTTTGTAAGTATAAAATTCTCATTAAAATAATAGTAGCCTAATTCTTTTAATTTAGTATCAATTCTACTTCTTTCGTTTTTAATTTTATCTAAATCATAAGCTTCACCAACCCTTAAAAAGCTATTCTCTTTTAAATCGGTAATTTGTTTAGTTACAACTGTTGAATCATTTGGATAAATAATTTGTTTTATTTTGTATTGATGATTTAATTTTACACTATATTTTGCAATTGCTTTTTTGCCTCTTTTAGTAGAATCTGAAACAGTTTGCACATTAAAGAAACCTTTATTTTCAGCATGATTTTGGATAATTTTCTTATTGTATGCTAAATCAACTTCGCTAAATAATACTGGTTTTTCTCCTAATTTGTATTTAATCCAATGTCTAAAACCTTTTTCTTTCTTTACATTTCCAGCAAGGTTATAAAAGAAAATTCCAGGTCTCATTCCTAAAATAGAGCGATTAGGTTTTGGTCTAATTAAATTATCTAAGTTATTTTCAATTTGTTTTCTTTCTGCTCTTTTTGTTTTTTCTCCATTCACATCTAATTTGTGACCAATGTATAGTAAATCACCTTCAGGAATATTCTTGACACCACTACAAGAAAATAGAAGTAAGGTTGTTGCAATTATATATAGGAGATGTAACTTTTTCATAAAAAATATTATTGTTTTTTTGCTTTACTTTTTTGAAATAACTCTTTAAACTTATCATAATTCATGGTAATTATAAAAGCAACACCAGTTTCAATTACTTGGCCTTGTAATGCTACTTGATAATTATTTTTTCTATAGGCTTTTAACCTATACCTTCCATCTTTAGTAAGCAAATACTCGGCAGTTAAATCACCAGCAATATTGTTTGCTTGTTCGTTTTCATTTTGTGAGCCTTCCACTCCAAAACTACTTCCTACTGTTACTTTCAAACGATCATCTAATAATTCTTTTGAAATGCCTACATTTAAATCAGTTTTATCTTTTTTTTGACCAGAAGAATAATCTTCAGTTGCCTCTAAGTCGAAGTCAATTTCAAAGCCTTGAATTAAATCTCCAGCTAATTGATTTAATTGTTCAGATAAAATTCTACTAGCACTTTGCCTAGCTAAATAAGTTGCACTTATGCCACCACTTTCACTCTGAAAAGGGTTTTTACCAATAAATCTATTTAATAATAAGATGGCAAAGACTTGCTTGTTTAAAACATCTTCTTGTTGTCTAATTTGTACTAATTTGGCTTGAGTAGTATTAATTACTTCAGTTGAAACATCATTATTCCCTTCTGGTAAAACGATATCAAATTTAATTTCTGGATGTAATAATTCACCCGACATTTTTAATTGGGTTTCAAATGGTATTTTTTGTTTATATGTATTTCTAACTTCTGTAGAAACTGTTCCTAATTGGTCGTTTACCAAATCAATAGGAGCAATGTTTGATTTGTAAATAGCAGTTACATTAACATTTGCTAGAGTAGGTTCGCCTGTCCATAAAATATAACTACCTGGTTTTATATCGAATTTTCTTTTAATTAAATTAAAATTCATTTCATAAGAACCATCAGTAAATTCATATTTACCAGTTAAAGTGGTTTTTCCAGAAGCATCAATACCACCACTAAGCTTTGCTTCGCCTTTTAATCTTAAAAAATCACCGTTTGCTTTGTCAATGATAATAGATATTTCTGCTTCCTTATCAATCTCAATATTTACAGATGCATTTATTCCTTTTACTTTTGTCTCTGTAATTTTTTTCATTGGATCTTCAATCGTGATTAAAACAGGTTGATCTTGATCTATAAACTCTACAATGCCTTCTCTATCTGTAATTGAAGGGTCTTCTTGCGGCAAAACAAAGGTGAACTTAGTGTCTTTGTTAATTTTAACACTACCATTTACAATTGGATTATTAAAATCACCTTTTATATTTAAATTATTGTCTAAATATAATTCACCATAAAATAATTCATTATCATTTGCTTTAGAATTTAGCGCTTTAAAATTATCAGCAACGACATTTAAATCAAAACCTAAATTTGAATAATCTGTACTTTTAATTGTACCATTTATTTTTAAATCATTATCATTTTCGTCTTTCAATTTAAAATTATTAAAAACAATTATATCTTTTTGAAAGAGGATAGCATCATTAATAAGCTTAAATTTTGAATTTAAAGGAACAACATTAAAACCAACTTCATTAAATTTTATACGGCCTTCAACATTTGGGTTTGAAGCTTTTCCTGTAACAAGAACTTTACCATTTAAATAACCTTCACTATCTTTTAAATTTCCTAAAGTGAAAGCTTGTAATGAACTCATGTTTAATTTTTGTAAATCGATATTGAAATTCAAAATTTGTGAATCGGTTTTATAATCACCATTTATTTTTACCACATTGTCATTTCCAGTTAATGCTAGGTTAGCATTATAAGTGTTGGCTATTTTATTATCAATTTTTAAAGCGATATTTCCTACTGTATCTTTTTTTAAGGTGAAATTTTCTATGTTTACATCAGCAATGAAAAGCGGAGATTTATTTATGTTTTTTATGGTAGCATTTCCATTTACTGTTCCTCCAAATTCATAATTAGAACTCACAATATTAGTAATTGATTGTATTTCAAAATTGTTCAAATTAACTTCAATTGGTGCAGAGAAAGACTCATTTTGTGATTGTATGACTATTGCATTTTGGTTTTTTGAAAGATTGAAATTTTTAATATTAACTCCTTCATTATTTATTGCAATTATATTGTCTGATTCAATAGTCCAATTTTCATAATTTAAAATTAATTTTTCTGAATTTAATTTAATTTCTGATAGCCCATTTTTTAACAAATAATTTCCAGAAACAGCATATTTTTCCACTTCTTTGGAATCAATAACACTTAATTGATAATCTATTTGATTGTTTTCAACTTTACCAGAAATTTTTGTTTTTGGAACGATGAAATCATTATTTTGAATTTTACCAATGTTTAAATCATAAACTAAGGCTTCATTCTCAGTATTAATTGAAAAATTTCCTCCAGTAATTTCATTATCTGCATAATTTAGATTTGGAATAGAACCATTAATTATAATTGTATCGTTCACTGAGTTGTATTTTCCAGTTATTGAGATAGCGGATAATTCTTTTAAATCTGGAACAATTTTTTTAAGAATTTCTTCTTCTTTAATATTAATTTCAAAGGATAAATGCTGTGGTTTTGAAGGAATTTTATTTCTCGATTTAGAATTAGTATCTAAATATTTTGATAAGCTATTCGAAAGTGTATTACCAATCGTAGTTAAATCATAATTACCATTTACAGTTGCATTAACAAACTGAGATTTTAAAATAATAGAATCTTTTTCAACTGAAGAAACTGCTCTTAAAGTTATGGTGTCTATCGGAAATTGCTCATGTTCTAAAGCAACTAAGAAATTCGTAGCACTTAAATTCCCGTTGAGGTTGTCTATATCAAGAGCATTAAAATCGGCATTAATGTCTCCTTTTAATTTTAAGGCACTAGCATATAAGTTTAATTTGTTTAAATCTATTAATTCGATATTTAAATTTAGTTTTGCTTTTGGGGTTTTATCATTAAAATTTCCAGAAGTGTTTAGATTGAATGTTAAATTAGGATCAGTTGCTTGTGAAAGTAGGGTGAAATTACCATTTTTTATAGTTCCATTTAAATCAATATTATTGTAATTATATTGATTATAATTTGCCGAAAGAATTTTCATTTCCACTTTTGCATCGGCTTTTTTTGGATCCAAAGAGATTCCTTTTATGCTTGTATTTAATGAAACAGCTCCTAAATCTTTATTTTGAATTAGTTTACCAATGTTAAATTGGTCTAGTGAAGCTAATACATTATATTTTTCATTATTTGGACTAGATTGATCAAATAAAGCATCAACAATCGCATTTCCAAAGGAGCTTTCTATGTTGAACTTAGTTTCAAAATTATTGATATAACCTTTGAAATTTCCATTAGCAACAAAATGTTCGGGTAACGTTATTGAATTTGGTATTGTTCCTTTTGGCAATAAAATATTTATGTCTTTTGACGTACTTTCGATAGTTGAAATGGTTAAATCGAAATAAGTTTCGTTTATATTTGGTAAACCTAAAATAGAACCATTTAACTCTATTTTTGTAGTACCAATTCCAGAAGCTTTTACTGTTTTTATTTGAAGATCATTTAATTTACCAGTTGCATTTATAGTAAAATTGGCAATACTATTTTGATACTGATTAAATGGAGAAGTAGTTGCTAAATTTGGCACTAATAAAAGAATGTCTTTAAAACCTAATTTACTATTGCTAAAATTAGCTTGTAATTGAATAGTTTCTGGATTATTTGTCAATGAAGTTATAGAAGGATACTTCAGTACTATATTTTCGTTTTTTAGATTAGTTTGTGGTGTACTAATTTCTAAATTTTTAAGGAATGCATTTTGTTCAGTATACTCAAATTGAGTGCTTAAATTATTTAGGATGAATCCTCTTTTTTCTGAAAAATTAAAACTATCAATTATGCCAGAAAATTTTGATGCAGAATAAGCTAAATCTTTAGCTTTTAAATTTAGTTTGTTAATAGATAAATGATTAGCGTCTAAGCCAGCTGTTTTTTCTATTTTGTTATTGTTGTTGTAAACAAAATTTGTGTTTTTTAAGGAAATAGTATTAACTGTAAAACTCCAGTTTGAATTGATGTCTTTGCTTTCTTTGTCTATTATTTTTTTTTCTAATTTCCCAAGTTCTAATTTTCCATAAGTATCTTCAAGAATTAAATCTTTTATTTCAATTTTTTGATTCTTTAAATCTATGTTTTTTACAGTAGTATTTAGTTTTTCAAATCCAAGACTTGTTCCTAATTTTGAAGTTTCATTTATATAAGAAACCGATATTTTTGAGAAATCAATTTCACTAAGTTTTAGAGTTAAGTTTTTCTCTTTGGTTTGTTTTTGAATATTTTTATTGATTTTGTTAGTCGTTTCTACTAAACCTTGATTTAGATTTAATTTAAAATCATCTAATTTAATTTTTGGAATATCGAAATTTAAATTAGCTAAGTCAAAAACTTCAAATTCAGTTTCAAAATAATTAATACTTACATTTAAATCATTTTTGTTTATAACATCATTATAGTAAAACTTACTTTTTTCAATTTTAATTTGGTCAACATTAATAACCATTGGTTCAGAAGCTGTAGTATCTTTTTTAGTCTCAAAAGCTTTAATAATATAATCAAAATTGAAAACAGAATCTTTGTTCTTACTAATTTTACCTGTAATACCTTCTAAATTAACATGATTAATTTCGAGAGTGTTATTCCATAATTTGAATAAGCTGATATTTACATCAAGTTTTTTTCCAGCTAATAAAGTATCACCAGATTGATCTTCAAAATAAAAGTCGTTTAGTATTATTTTTTTTGGTAGGCCTATTTCTATAGAACCTATATCTACATTAGTTTGTATTTTATTTTCTAAATAGGTTATCGCTTTATTTTTAACAATTTTTTGTACAAAAGGAATTTGTAAAGCAATAATTAAAAGAAAAATAAGCCCAAAAATTGAACCTATTATCCATAAAAATACTTTTAAAACTTTTTTTAATTTACTTTTCAAAATTCTAACGTATAACTTGCTACATTATTTTGTTACTCATAATGTTTGCAATTGTAAATATTTGCTTTTTTCTTTTGCTTAAAACTTGCGTAAAAATACTTTTTTTCTGCTATTTTTCTTTCAATAATAGCTGATGGCAAACCAAATCTTTTATCAATTTAAATACTTTGAGTAGAATTTGATTTTAAGTTTTAAACTAAGAGATTTATGTTTGTTTCCTTTTTCTAATTTCCTTCCAAATTTTTAGCCTTCTTCTTGCTTTGCTTTTTAAAAACTCATCAGTGGGTTGACCTAATAAAAATCCTATAGCATGAAATTGAGTTGAATGATCAAAAATTACTTTTAAACTTGCGGTTATGGGTAATGCCAAAATCATACCTGATGTTCCCCATAACATGGAGAAAGCAATTATCGAGAGTATAGATACAAAAGCATTAATACTTACTTTTGAGCCAGTAATATGTGGAGTTATAAAGTTACCTTCTATAAATTGTATAAATCCAAAAATACCGATCACTCCAACTGCATACCAAGCGGAATCTTTTGTTGCCAAAGCTACTATTGCTGGTAAAAGTGAACCAATAATGATACCTATATAAGGGATTAATAATAATAAAGCACATAAGAATCCAAAGAAAAAAGGATAATCGATTCCTAATAATAACAATCCAATAGAGTTTAAACAACCCACAATTAGCATAACGGTTAATAATCCTATTAGATAGTTTTGTTGTACTTCGTAAAGTTTGGTTAAAATTCCTTTTGTTTCTTCTTTACTACATCTTTTTGAACAAATAGAGTAAATAAAACTAATAAAGAATTTTCGATATAACAAGAAGAAAAACATGTATAAAGGAACTAACACTAGATTACTAAGAAGACTTCCAGAAGCCATTATGAAGCCTGTGATGTCTGAAAAATTATCTTTTACAACTTTACCCATTTTCATATTTTCAGTTTGGATAATTTCTTCAGATTGAATTCCTGTAGATTTTTCTGCTTTATTGATTAAGGGTATTATTTTTTCTTTTGCACTAGTATAATATTCGTTTCTTTTTGATGCAATTTCTTCCATTTTAATTCCTACGATAGAAACGACAGACATTATTAAAATAGTTAAAGTAATTATAGAAACTAGTGCAGATAAAATTCTATTAAATCTGAATTTCTTTTCTAAGAAGGATACAATAGGATACAATAAAACACTTAAAATTATAGCAAACAGCAGTGGAATGATTAATCCCTTTAACATAAAGGCAATAAATAATATGGCAATAAAGCCTAATAAATCTAGAGAGCTATGATGTTGTTTACTTTGTAAATTCATATAATGTTTTTATTAAATTGTAGCAAAAAAGAGGTTTTCACCTCTTTTTATGTTGTTAAATAGGTTTAATCCTACAACTCTGCAATCCATTTTTTGACTTCATCTTTTGATTTGCCAATTTTTTTCTGGATACGACCATACAATTCATCTTCTTTACCTTCTTCGTAAAGTAAATCATCATCGGTCAAATCTGCATACTTTTGTTTCATTTTACCTTTTAATTCATTCCAGTTACCTTTTAATTCTGTAGTGTTCATAATGTTTGTTTTTAAAATTAATACTTATTTTTGTTTGTTGTGTTTTTTTTAACTTAAATACTTTCTTAAAACCCAAGATTTAGATTCATGATCTAGAAGAATTCCAGTTAAAAAATCGGCTGTCCCTGCGTCTTTAGTTTCTTCTGCGTTTTCAATAAATGCTCTTAATTGAAGAATTATCTTTTCATGATCATCTAATAATTCTTCAAGCATTTGATTTTGATTCACATATTTTGATTCTTCTGATAGTATAGAGTGCTCTATAAATTCTTTCATTGTTCCAATAGTTTTTCCACCTAGTTTGCTAATTCTTTCGGCAACTTCATCTATTGTTTTTTCAAGTTTACTGTATTGGTTTTCAAAAAGCTTGTGCAACTCCATAAAACTATTTCCTTTAACATTCCAATGGAATTTTCTGCTTTTTACATACAAAACCATTTCATTAGATAATACTATGGTTAAATCTTTGATGCTTTTTATTAACTCTTTTTTTTCTAATCCAATTTTTGGTTCTAAAATAGTTTCCATAATAATTTTTTCATTGTTTGATTTAATACAAAGTTAAGCTACACCACTAGAGAAAGGTTTACAGGATTTTTGATAATCCTTATATAATTTTAATAATTGAGCTTTAAACCTTGCATTAAATACTAATTTGTCTTGAATTACATTGTTTTTACACGCAATGACTAATGATAACATGAACATTTCAAAATAGTTAACTTGTTTGGCATTAATTACTAAATCATTTGTACAAGTAGAAATTAAAATACTCATACAGTTAGTGGTTAATTTATTACTTTTCATAAGTATTATTCTTTATAATACAAATCTATTAGGCATGAGCCTCTCATTCTTTATATAATTTCAATAGATATTTACACAATATTTATTTTTGAAGTTTAAACTTTGTAGATTTGCAGGAACTACAATAATTTTTTCATGACAACACAACAACTTGTTAATCAAATTGAATCAAAAAGATCATTCTTATGTATTGGTTTAGATGTAGATTTGACAAAAATTCCACAATATTTAATAGAAACAGAAGATCCTATTTTCGAATTTAATAAAGCAATAATAGACGCTACACATGATTTATGTGTATCTTATAAGCCTAATACTGCTTTTTATGAAGCTTATGGAATAAAAGGATGGCAGTCACTACAAAAAACAATTAATTATATAAATGATAATTATCCTAACATTTTTACAATTGCTGATGCAAAACGTGGAGATATTGGAAACACTTCTTCTATGTATGCCAAAGCTTTTTTTGAAGATTTACATTTTGATTCCGTAACTGTTGCTCCTTATATGGGTAAAGATTCAGTAGAACCATTTTTAGCATTTGAAAATAAACATACCATCTTGCTAGCTCTAACCTCAAACGAAGGTGCTTTTGATTTTCAGATTAACAGCGAAGTTTTGGGAAGCAATGGAAAAGAATTATATAAGCAAGTATTAGAAACTTCTAAACAGTGGAAAAATTCAGAAAACCTAATGTATGTAGTAGGAGCAACAAAGGCAGAACATTTTACAGAAATAAGAAAAATTGTCCCAGATAGTTTTTTGTTAGTTCCTGGAGTAGGAGCACAAGGAGGAAGTTTGTCAGAAGTTTGTAAATACGGAATGAATAAAAATGTAGGTTTACTTATTAATTCATCAAGAGGAATTATTTATGCTTCAAATGGAGTTGATTTTGCAGAAAAAGCTAGGGCAGAAGCTTTGAAATTACAAAAGGAGATGGAAAATATTATTTTACATCAAAATTAAGATGAATACATTTATTATTAGAATAGCTTTGGCTATTATTTTGATTATGCATAGCGTTCCAGGAATGTTTAATGGTGGAATAAATGATTTTGGAAATTTATATTTGAATGAAGTTGGGTTTAGTCCTTATGGATTAATAATAGCTTGGATAATTAAATTATCTCATGTAATAACAGCTATTTTATTAGTTGCGAATAAATACATAAGAATAATTTCCATCATAACTATTTTAATACTTATAATAGGAATTATTATGATTCACCTTGCAGAAGGTTGGTATGTTGTAGGCGGAGGTAGAAATGGTGTAGAGTTTAATTTTTTACTAATCTGTTCATTTCTTACTATTATGTTTCCAAAAGGAATAATAATTAAAAATAAAAAGTAGTAAAATTGAAAACTTATACAGACCAAATAGGTACAAAACACACTTTTGAGACAACACCCAAGAGGATTGTGTCTTTAGTTCCTTCTCAAACAGAATTATTATATGACTTAGGTTTGGAAGATGCTATCGTTGGTGTAACTAAATTTTGTATTCATCCTTATCATTTAAAAGCAAAAAAGACAATTATTGGTGGAACAAAAAATGTTAAGTTTGAGAAGATAAAGGACTTAAAACCAGATATTATTATTGCTAATAAGGAAGAAAACACCAAAGAAATTGTAGATGAGCTAAGTCAGATTTGTCCAGTTTGGGTTACAAATATTCTTACTATTGAAGATAATCTGCAAATGATTAGAGATTTTGGTACACTTTTTAACAAGCGTACAGATGCTAGAAAATGGATTGATAAAACCAATTATGCTTTGCAAGATTTTGAAACTTTTATTGCAGACAAACCTATAAAAAAAGCAGCCTATTTTATTTGGGCAAACCCTTATATGGTAGCTGGAAATAACACTTTTATTAATGAATTATTGCAATTAAATCATTTTTGTAATATTTACGAAAATAAAGAAAGTCGTTATCCAGAAGTAGAATTAAAAAAAATTAGATTAGAAGGTGATCCAGATTATGTTTTTTTATCTTCTGAACCTTTTCCTTTTAAAGACGAACATGCTTTTGAAATAGGAAGGGTAACACACCATGCTAAAACCGTTTTTGTAGATGGAGAAATGTTTTCTTGGTACGGAAGTAGATTAGTTAAAGCCTTTGATTATTTCAAAAAATTGCACGAAAAAATGCAGGATTAATTAATAATTGTTTATTCTAACTATCTATTCTAAAGTACTACATTTGTATTTCTAAATTTATACATTTGATTTCTTATACTATTTATCAAGCAGAACCAGAAGAAACACTCTTAACTCAATCTGAAAATCAATGGGTTATTTTTATTCATGGAGCTGGAGGAAGTTCATCTATTTGGTATAAACAAATTAGAGCCTTTCAAAAGCATTTTAATGTTTTGCTTTTAGATTTAAGAGGTCATGGAAACTCTAATCAGCAAATAAAAACAGCATTTAAGCAAAAATATACTTTCAAATCAATAGCAAATGATGTAGTTGAGGTAATTAATCATCTAAAAATTGAATCCTCACATTTTGTTGGAATTTCATTAGGTTCAATCGTAATCAGACAATTAGCTGAAATGCATCCTGAAAAAGTGAAGAGTATGATTTTAGGAGGTGCAATTTTAAAAATGAATTTTCGTTCACAAATTTTAATGCGTTTAGGAAATTTATTCAAATACATTTTACCTTATTTAATTTTGTATAAATTATTTGCTTTTGTAATTATGCCAAAGAAAAATCATAAAAAATCACGTTTATTATTTATTAATGAAGCAAAAAAGTTATATCAAAAAGAATTCATAAAATGGTTTAAATTAACTTCGGAAATAAATCCAATTCTTCGTTGGTTCAGACAAGTAGAATTAGACATACCTACTTTATATGTTATGGGAGAAGAAGATTATATGTTTTTGCCAGCGGTAAAAGAAGTGGTAAAAAAGCATGTAAAAACAGCAGAGCTTTTTATAATTCAAAATTGCGGACATGTAGTAAATGTGGAACAACCATTAATTTTTAATACTGCAGTTGTGTCCTTCTTAAAAGAGAAATTTTAGCCCATAAAAAAACCACGTCTACAAAAACGTGGTATTTTTTTAACTAACCTTAACCAAACAAATATGAGATTTGTTACTTTTAACACTGCAAATATCCGACTATTTTAAGTTAAGATGTGTTAACGATGTGTTATATATATGTTATTGAATATTAAAATTTTGCTATTTAGTATCTTGCAAAGCAAATACTTTTTTTAATAAATCTGAAGTTCTCGAACTCAATTGGGTTCTAATATTTCCTTCTTCCACAGCAATCATTTTAAATACGCCTTCCATTGCTTTATTAGTTGTATAATCTGTTAAATCAGGATTTACTTTAGTAACAAAAGGAATACTATTATATTTAGTAATAATGTTAGCCCATACTTTATCAGCACCTACCTTATTAAAAGAATTTTTAATAACAGGATTAAATTTGCCATATAAGGCATTTGAAGTTGTACTTTCTAAATAAGAAGTAGCCGCTCTATCATTTCCCATTAATATATTTTTTGCATCATTAAAAGTCATTTGTTTTACTGCATCTACAAAAATAGGTGTAGCTTCTTTTACCGCATCTTCAGCAGCTCTATTTAATACTTTAAGACCTTCATCTGCTAATTTAGATAAACCAATATCTCTCAATCCTTTGTCAACTTTTTGTAATTCTTCAGGAAGTAAAATTTTTACTAAATCATTCTTAAAAAAACCATCAGTAGCGGTTAACTTAGTTACTTGCTTGTCAATTCCATTATCAAGAGCTTCTTTTAAACCATTTGCAATATCTAATTGACTTAATCCTGGAGTTCCTTGTGGTAATTGATCCATTACTTGCTGTAATTCTGAACAGCTAAAACTAATTAGAACGAATAAACTCAGTGTAAATTTTTTCATGTGTAATATTTTAGTACTTTTTTTATCAAAGATAATGCCTTTTTTTTTAGTTGGAAATTCTAAGCATAAATAAGCTAGGAAATTTATTAAATTCGTAAATTGCAGCCTTAAAATTGAGATAAAATTACAAATGGAACAACAACAACCTTATATTCCTGTAAATAAAGTAAGAATTGTTACGGCAGCATCACTTTTTGACGGACATGATGCAGCAATTAACATAATGCGTAGAATTATTCAAGCTACTGGCTGCGAAGTAATTCATCTTGGTCATGATAGAAGTGTAGAAGAAGTTGTGAATACAGCAATTCAAGAAGATGCAAATGCTATTGCTATGACTTCCTATCAAGGTGGACATACAGAATATTTAAAATATATGTTTGACTTGCTTAAAGAAAAAGGAGCAGGTCATATAAAAATATTTGCTGGTGGAGGTGGAGTAATTCTTCCAACAGAAATCGAAGAGCTTCACGCTTACGGAATTGAAAAAATCTATTCTCCAGATGATGGTCGTGCTCTTGGTCTACAAGGTATGATTAATGATTTAGTGAAACGTTCTGATTTTCCAATTGGAAACGTTTTAAATGGTGAAGCCAATCATTTAGAAAATAAAAACTCAAGAGAGATAGCTCGTGTAATTTCTGCTGCAGAAAATTTCCCAGAAATAGCAAAAGAAACGCTAGATAGAATACACAAAGAAAACGAAACCTCTAAAATTCCAGTTTTAGGAATTACAGGAACTGGTGGAGCAGGAAAATCATCTTTAGTAGATGAACTTGTGCGTCGTTTTTTAATCGATTTTCCAGAAAAAACAATTGGATTAATCTCAGTTGATCCTTCAAAACGCAAAACGGGTGGAGCACTCTTAGGAGATAGGATTCGTATGAATGCTATTAACAATTCTAGAGTTTATATGCGTTCTCTAGCAACACGTCAATCTAATTTAGCGTTGTCAAAATATGTTGCAGAAGCCATTCAAGTATTGAAAGCAGCTAAATATGATTTAATTGTATTAGAAACTTCTGGAATTGGTCAATCTGATACAGAGATCATGGATCATTCTGATGTTTCTTTATATGTAATGACTCCAGAATTTGGTGCGGCAACTCAGTTAGAGAAAATCGATATGTTAGATTTTGCTGATTTAGTTGCGTTAAATAAATTCGACAAAAGAGGTGCTTTGGATGCAATTAGAGATGTGAAAAAACAATACCAACGCAATCATAATCTTTGGGATGTAAATCCAGATGAGATGCCAGTTTTTGGAACCATTGCTTCTCAGTTCAACGATCCTGGAATGAATACATTATATAAAGCTATAATGGATAAGATTGTAGAAAAAACTGAATCTGATTTAAAGTCTACTTTTGAGATTACTCGTGAAATGAGTGAGAAAATTTTTGTAATTCCTCCTCATAGAACACGCTATTTATCTGAAATTGCAGAAAATAATCGTAAATATGATGAAACTGTGTTATCACAAGTAGAAGTAGCACAAAAATTATATGGAATTTTCAAAACTATTGAATCTGTTAATGGAAATTTTCCTCAAATAGACAAGGCTGGAATTATTGAAGAGTCACTACAAATTAACGATTCAAACAAAGATTTCGTTTCTTTATTAATAAAAGAATTTGACCGAGTAAAAATGAATTTAGATCCATTTAATTGGTTAATTATTCAAACTTGGGACGAAAAAGTAAACAAATATAAAAATCCAGTTTATAGTTTTAAAGTTCGTGATAAAGAAATTAAAATTCAAACACATACAGAATCACTTTCGCATTCACAAATTCCAAAAATTGCTTTGCCAAAGTACCAAGCTTGGGGCGATATTTTAAGATGGAATTTACAAGAAAATGTACCAGGAGAATTTCCATTTGCTTCTGGATTATATCCATTTAAGCGAGAAGGTGAAGACCCAACAAGAATGTTTGCAGGAGAAGGTGGACCAGAAAGAACAAATCGTCGTTTTCACTATGTTTCTTTAGGTATGCCAGCAAAGCGCTTATCAACTGCTTTTGACTCGGTTACACTTTACGGAAATGATCCAGATCATAGACCAGATATTTATGGTAAAATTGGTAATGCAGGTGTTTCAATTTGCTGTCTAGATGATGCTAAAAAATTATACTCTGGTTTCGATTTAAGCCATCCTGCTACTTCAGTTTCCATGACAATTAATGGTCCAGCACCTATGCTACTTGGTTTCTTTATGAATGCTGCCATCGATCAAAATTGTGAAAAATACATTAAAGAAAATAACTTAGAAACTGAAGTTGAAGCTAAGATTAAAGCAATTTATAAAGCAAAAGGCACAGAAAGACCAACCTATAACGGAGCTTTACCAGAAGGTAATGACGGTTTAGGATTAATGTTGTTAGGTGTTACAGGTGATCAAGTGTTACCTTCGGATATTTACCAAGAAATTAAAGTAAAAACGTTAGCACAAGTTCGTGGAACGGTTCAAGCCGATATTTTAAAAGAAGACCAAGCACAAAATACCTGTATTTTTTCTACCGAATTTGCATTGCGTTTAATGGGCGATGTGCAAGAATATTTCATTAAAGAAAATGTTCGTAATTTTTATTCGGTTTCCATTTCAGGATATCATATTGCTGAAGCAGGAGCAAACCCTATTACACAATTAGCCTTTACTTTAGCGAATGGTTTCACTTACGTGGAATATTATTTAAGTAGAGGAATGAATATTAATGATTTTGGACCAAATCTATCCTTCTTCTTTTCAAACGGAATTGATCCAGAATATGCCGTAATTGGTCGTGTAGCACGTAAAATTTGGGCAAAAGCTTTAAAATTAAAATACGGAGCTAATGAAAGAGCACAAATGTTGAAATACCATATTCAAACTTCTGGTCGTTCGTTACATGCACAAGAAATTGATTTTAATGATATTCGTACTACATTGCAAGCCTTATATGCCATTTATGATAATTGTAACTCATTGCATACCAATGCTTATGATGAAGCAATTACAACACCAACAGAAGAATCAGTGCGTAGAGCAATGGCAATTCAGTTGATTATTAATAAAGAATTAGGCTTAGCCAAAAACGAAAACCCAATTCAAGGTTCATTTATCATAGAAGAATTAACCGATTTAGTTGAAGCAGCCGTTTTAACCGAATTTGATAGAATTACTGAAAGAGGAGGTGTTCTTGGAGCAATGGAAACAATGTATCAAAGAAGTAAAATTCAAGAAGAATCGATGTATTATGAAATGTTGAAACACACTGGTGAATTTCCTATTATTGGTGTAAATACATTTTTAAGTTCAAAAGGTTCACCTACAATTGTTCCTTCTGAAGTAATTCGTGCTACAGAAGAAGAAAAATTATTCCAAATTAAAACCTTAGAAAATCTTCATAAAGGAAACGCAGAGAAAGCAAAAGAACAAATCAATCTGCTACAAGAAGCGGCTATTAAAAACGAAAATATTTTCGAATTACTAATGGATGCTACAAAATACTGTACATTAGGTCAAATTACTTCAGGTTTGTTTGAAGTAGGAGGTCAGTATAGAAGGAATATGTAGTTTTTAGAAAATAGAACAAAGACCTTTCAGAAATGGAAGGTTTTTTTATTTAAATGAATTAGGTTTATATAAAAGATAAAATCATACTACTTGATTATTCTATTAACTGTGTTCAGTTGAGAAACTTACGGATTTTGGAATACATCTCTGTCAACCAAGCCCCAGTTTTATCTTATGGACTAAATTCATTTTATCCTGCCAACGCGCTTTTCTATTATATATGTGTCAATAAATTAATGGTTACTCCGTTGGGGTCTTTTACGAAAAATCGTCTTACTCCCCAATTTTCATTAGTAATTGGATATACAATTTCAACCTTTTGTTTCTTAGCCTCTTCGTACCATTTATCAATATCTGAAACTTCAATGGATAAAAATATAGCCGAATTATCTAAAGGTTTGTTTTTGTCGTTTCGGAAAATTGAAATCTGTGCGGTTTTGTTTTCTTTTGATGTAAAAGTCAAAATCCAATCCATGTCCATAGCTAAGTACATTCCTAAAAATTCTGTATAGAATTGCTTACTTTTCTCTATGTCATTTGAGTAAATATTCGGAACAATTCGTAGCATAGTTAATTTATTTTAGTTTTATAAATTCAATTTTTCATCTTGTTGCAAATTACTTAATTTGTATTTAAAACTACTTGATTTGTATTTTAAGTTACTTGATTGGTTTATCAACCTACTTGATTTGTATTTTAAGCTACTTGATTAGTTTACCAACCTACTTAGATTTGTATTTTAACCTACTTGATTAGTTTATCAACCTACTTGATTAGTCTTTCAATCTACTTGATTTATATTTTGAGTTACTTGATTAGTCAGCATACATACTTGAAGAGAAATTCATTCTTTCCTAATAAGAATTCATAAAAAAAGCTGTTCAAAAAAAAATACTCTTTTTGAACAGCTTCATCAAAGACTAAAGATGTTTTATAAAGCATGTTCATGCTTGCCTTCTTTAATCTCTTCTACCATTTTTTTGTTAAAGGATGATAAATCATCAGGTGTTCTACTAGTTACTAACCCTTTATCTACAACCACTTCTTTATCATACCAATCTGCACCTGCATTCATTAAATCTTTTTTAATGGAAGGATAGGAAGTCATTTTTCGACCTTCTACAACTTCAGCATTAATTAAAGTTTGTGGCCCATGACAGATGGCTGCTACAGGTTTTCCTTCTTCAAAAAAATGTTTTACAAATTGTAGCGCTTTTTCATTAGTCCTTAAACGGTCGGGATTAATTACCCCACCAGGTAGAACTAAAGCATTATATTCTGAAGCAATTGCTTCCTCTAATGTTTTATCCACAGGATAAGATCTTCCCCAGTCAGTAGAAGCCCAAGCTTTAATACTTCCAGATTCTGGACTTATTATTTCGGTTTGCCAACCTTCCTTTTCTAATGCTTCTTTTGGAGATGTTAATTCAATTTCTTCAAATCCATTGGTAGCTAAAATTGCTATTCTCTTTTTCATAATTTTAAATTTTTAAAAGTTTATATTATTAATTTGTTGGTAATAAATTACTAATAAATTGAGGTATAAGCCTTACATTATTTTTCAAAATTATTACAGAATTACCATGTCTCTTTATTTAATTAAATGATTTGTAATAACTAAAAGACCTTCCAAATGGAAGGTCTTTTTGGAATCAACGATAACACATTTATAATTATTCAACAACTACTTTTTGTGTGATTCCATCTTTTGTTTTTATGAAGTAAACTCCTTTAGGATAATTCATTTCCAAGCTTACTATATTTTCTTTTTCAGTTAGTTTTTTACCAAGCATATCATATAAACTAACACTTATAGCTTCGCTAAAATAAACAATTCCGTTTTTAATAGGATTTGGATAAGCTAAAAATTGATTTTTCTGTGTAAATGAAGTAGTGGATAAAACATCATTGGTTATTTCATACATACTTAATGTGGCACTAACTTCATTAGCCATAATAATTAAACCTTTATTAATTGGACTATTTTCTGGTGTAATATATATAATTCCTTCAGGACCTAAATCTCCTCCAATAGTACTTGTGTTTCTACTATTCTTATACGAAATGAATATTGGCATCATTGGGTTGGTAATATCATAAGTCATTAATCCACCAGTTCTTTCTAAAGTGATGAATGCATAAGTAGCTCCATTAATTTCAGCAACTGTGATTCCTTCAGGTTCAGGTCCTTTATTATCACTTCTGTTTTTTAAATTATTATTATCATTACTAACATTAAATAAAGCTCCAAAAACAGGATCTGCTGCTGTAATTCTTTCAAAATCAGAACCACTATCGTAAACTAATTGACCAGTTGTAGCATTCCAAATACTAAAAGAACGTGTTCCAAAAACATGTATTTCATCAAAATCACCGTCATTATCTGTATCTCCAGTAGCATTAGTAACGGTCAATCTTCCTAAGTTTTTACTGTTTTTTAAGAAAGATGCATTTGGAAAAGCAGTAGCATCTAAAACATAACTACCACTACTTATTCTAGTTTCTTCAGATAAACCGTTATAATCTCTAGCATCACCTTCATTAGCTGTTACTAAATAAGTTGTTCCATTTACAGTATAATTTGCAATAGCATCTGGCATATACATTCCTTTTACTGGCCAACTACTCATAAAAATTTCACCAAACTGATCTGAGGAATCTAATTCATTACCAGAAATCATATGATCTTTTAATCCTAATGGTGTGATGGTAGTAATTTGATTGTTTACCAAATCTATTGTTGCTAAAGCATTATTTTCTTGTAGAGTTACCCAAGCGGTTAAACCATCTGCTGCAACAGTAATATATTCTGGTTCTATGTCTTTTGAAACAGTGGCATTAACACCATAAATACGAACATTATTAGTCCTTAAACTAGCTAATTGACTATCAAAAGCATTAAAGTTTAAAGTAACTACATCTGATTGTATTACTCCGTTATATCCATTAGTAACATCAATAATTGAAATACTTCCCTCTGGATCAATAGTGTAGTCATTATTTGGTTGACCTTCATTAGCTGTTAAAGCTTTTGTTCCATCTGGTGTGAAAGTTATCATATCTGGTAAAACACCAACTTCTACTATTGAGCCAATATTTCCATCAATATCCATGAAAATAACTTTTCCATTGGCAAAATTTGCACTTTCAATAGTTGCTGCAACGATGCCATTTTTAAATGAAATACTTGTACCACCTATTCCATAGCTTGATAAATCTATAGATTGTATAGATGAAATTGATGTAGGATTTGAAAAATCTAAAATTTCAATTCTAGAAGCTGTAGAATTCATGACAAATAAACGTTGTGAAATTGGGTCATGTGCTACAATTTCCGCTGAACCAGTAGCATCTACTAGATAACTTGTTAAAAAGTTAATATCAAGACTTGTTGCTGTAGTTGGTACATTTTCTTCGTCATCTAAAATATAAATTGTTTTTTGTGTTATTCCAGAAAGATTACCACCAGTGGCATTTGATAATTCTAATACAAAATAGGTATCTCCATCAAAGTTTGTATTATTCGTTAAAGGAATAGTAACCGTTTGCGTTGTAGTATTAGCAGGAAAAGTAATTGTCTGATTTGTAAAGCTATATTCTAAACCATTTGTTGCTGTTCCAATTGAATTAACAACGGATAATTCGACCGTTATTGGAGAAGCAGACGAAGCTGTTAAAGATAAAACAATGTCAACAGAGTTTTCATTTTCATTAACAATTGAAAATTCGCTTGAGAATGAAATATCAGAAACACTGCTATTGAAAGCCATAGTATTAAAAGGTAAATCTGGAGCAATACCATTACTACTATCATCTGCACTTGTGTCTTCAGTTTGCCAATTGGATGCAGTATTTAATTCAGATAAATAATTATTGATTGCTAATCCAGTTCTAGGACCATTATAATTAGCTATGTCAGTTCCTTCTGGTAGTAAAATAGCAGTTGAACCTATAGTCAAACCAGAATTAGTTAAATCTCCAAAACCAGTTGATGAATTTGAAATAGCAGCCAACATAGTTGTTACTGTTCTAGGTGAGGTTCCTAAAAAAGCAAACATAGCATCACTAGAAGAAGAAAGACCACCAGCATTATTAACAATGATTGTTCCTATTGATGGAGTAATTGAAGCACTAATAGAATTAAAAGTAACAACAGTTCCTTCTGGAATAATTGTTGAACCCGAAGACCATGTAAAATCACCTTCATCAGTTCCAAAACTTGTTCCGTTCCATTCAGAATCACAAAAGATTATTTGTGTATTAGCTGGAATATCTTTGAAGGTTACAAATGCTATATCGTCATCTCCATCAGCATTAAAACCTGTAAATGCAATATCTCCTGTAGTTGTTAATTGCGCTTGTGAGAAATAAGCGAAAAATAAGAATAATAGCGTAATTTTTGTTTTCATTTTGTAAGTTTATTGTTGTAGTGCAAACTTACCTTTATGGTTTAATGAATTTGTTATTTAAATATTATCAAATTATTCTTAAAACTTTACTGTAAAGTTCTTAAAAGGTTAATTGGTAAAATTAATGTTAATTTATTACTTTTTAATTGTGTATATTCCTCCTATAAATAAGGCACCTGCTAATCCTAGATATACTAAACCTTCAGTTTGCCCCGATTCATTTGAGGCATCAATTTCAAGTCCTAAGAAATTTACTTCATTAGTATTGTTAGATACTTTATTAATTCCAATATATCCTAAATAAATTGAAAAGACAATTAAAAGGATTCCAATAATTTTTGCAGTTTTCATACTATTTGATTTTTGTGGTTAAATAAATTTGTTATAAGGTTTTTTCTTTGTTTAATTATCCTTGTAAAATTAATTAGCACTTAGTTAAAATTCATTACAGAGTTTGAGAATTATGTTATATTATTTACATTTTTGAGGTATAAATAAATACCCATTGTTAGTGATTTTTTTATTATTTTAGAAACTTAATTTAGCTAAAAAAATAAAATAGTATATGAAAACATATCAGTCTTGTGGGAAAATTAACATCGAAACAAAAACAGTAGAAGTAAAAACGATGCTACCAGAATTAGAAGAAGGAGTTTATAAATATGTAAAATATTATAATATTTCAAATGAAAATTATTATGGCATATTAGGTATCTTATTAGTAGAGAATGGGCCAAATGATGATTTATCAGGTATTGATGGTGTTCTTAAGAAAATACCAGTTGATACAAATCCAATTAACTTAAATGAGTTAGAACCATTGGAAAACGGAAAGACTTTTTCTAATTTAAAATCAAATGATAGTATTCATTTTATGTGTTTTCATGATGATTCATTTAATGGTTCTGAAAAAGATTTGAAAATATTTCAAAAAAGTTTACCACAATTTCCAGATTTTGATTTAATAGAAGAACCCAAAGTAGGGAATGGAGGTGTACTTACTATTGATGGATGCTCATAATGAATAATTCAAAAAATATAATATTTTCAATAGCAACAATTCTTATTGTTGCTATTTCATTTGGTCAAAATAGCCAATTAATTTTATTAAATAAGTATATTAATGAAGCAGCCATTGACTCATCTAAAAAAAGTATTGATAATCTCAAAAACATTAGTTTAACTAAACCTCAAAAGGCTAAATTTAATTATTTACTTGCCAATTACTATAAGTTAATTAATGAAGATGATTTAGCATATAAAAATTATCTCGAAGCAAAAAACAATTATAAAGAGTTAGATAGTATTTCTCAAGTTGCAAAAATTAATATTGAAATGACATCATTATTATTAGCTATCAAAAATAATAAGATTGATTATAATATTTATATAAAAGAATTTTTAGACTATGCCAAAACTTCTAAAGAGCCAAAAATATTAAGTGAAGGTTATATGCAGTTAGGAAAGTCATTTTATAATTCAAATCCTAAGCTAACTATAAATTATTTTTTTAAAGCTCTATATGAAAATGAGAAAGCAAATGATCCTATTTATAAAGCGAGAATTATGCAAAATTTAGGAGCAACTTATGCCTCTGATGCTATTTTAAAGTTGGATTCGGCTCTGTTTTTTTATGATAAAGCAATGAAAATTTTTGAAAGAGAAAATCTAAATGAATATATTTCCTATATCTATATTAATAGAGGTGTAGCTTTTACAAAACAAAAAAAATATGAGGAAGCTATTTCTAGTTTTCTTAAAGCGGATTCTATTTCTGTAAAAGAGTTTAAGAATAAAAACAAAGAAATAATTTATGGATTTTTAGCAAACGCTTATAAAGAAAGTGGAAATTATAAAAATGCGATAGAATATTTAGAGAAACAGAAAGTTTATCAAGATATTTTAGATGAAAAAGAGCAAAATAAAGCCATTCTTGACATTGATGTTAAATATAAAACGGTCGAAAAGGAAAAAGAAAATACCATATTAAAAAAAATCAATTTTAAGAATAAAATTACAATTAGTGTTAGCTTATTATTACTTTTATTATCCATTTTAATTGGTTTTCTATCATTTAAAAACGTAAAGAATAAGAAGAAAATTATTGTGCAAAAAAAGACTATTGAAGTAAATAATTTGGTCAATCAATTAAAAGAGAATCAACTAAATGAAATAGATAAAATGTTAGCTATTCAAGAAAAAGAAAGGCAAAAAATTGCGGATGAATTGCACGATAATCTAGGAAGTCTATTAACAACTTTAAAAATTAATTTTGAAACTTTATGCGAACAAGAAACCAATGTTGTTTTATTTGATAAAACTAATAAGATTATAGACGAAGCTTATAATGAAGTTAGAAATATTGCACATCTTAAGAATATTGGTGTTACTGGTAAAGATGGTTTATCGTTGGCTATAAAAAAAATGGCTGATAAAATGTCAATTCCAAAAAGAATTATTTTTAATGTAATTCCTTCTGGATTAGATAATCGAATAGAAAATACTATTGAAGTTTTATTATTTAGAATTATTCAAGAATTAGCAACAAATTGCATCAAACATGCAAATGCAACTGAAGTTAATATCTATTTGAATCAATTCGACAACGAAATTAATATAATGGTAGAAGATAACGGAAAAGGCTTTGATATTCATAAGATTAATGTAAATAATGGTATTGGACTGAAAAATATAGAAAGAAAAATTGAGCAATTATCGGGAACTTTTACTATTGATACTAAAAAAGGAAGAGGAACAACCATTATAATAGATTTACCATTATGATACGAATTATAATTGCAGAAGATCATCAAGCATTAATAGATGGGATTAAATTAGCTTTGGAATATGAAGAACATATAGAGGTTGTGGGTGAAGCTTTGGATGGAGAAATGCTCCTTGATTTAGTAAAACATAAAATACCAGATGTTGTGGTAACTGATATTCGAATGCCAAAATGTGATGGAATAGCTGCTACTAGAATGATAAAAAAAAACTATCCAGAGATACAAGTGGTAGCCTTTAGCATGTTTGATCAAGAAGAAGCAATTCTACAAATGAAAGAAGCAGGAGCATTAGGCTATATTATGAAGAATTCCTCATTGAAGAAATTAATTGAAGCGATAAAAAGTGTGGCTAAAAATATTCCTTTTTATGATGATTCTATAAGTACTAAAGATGCAATTAGTAAAGAAGAAATTATTTTAAGTACAAGAGAAAAAGAGATTCTACGGTTAGTAGGTGAAGGTAAAACATCACAAGAAATAGCTGATTTACTATTTGTTGCTAAAAGTACAGTAGACACACACAGAAAAAATATTCTTAAAAAAATGAATATCTATGGAAAAACCGATTTAATCCGATTTGCCATAGAAAGAAAATATGATTTTTAATTAAAATCAGACTTTTACTAGTTAAAAATCCCTATTGTTAGGGATTTTTTTTTGCTCCAAAATGTTCAATTTTACATTGTAGTTAGCTAACACACAATTTAAAAATGGAGTCTGGAAACCATAAGAAAACAGGGCGTAACCGAAAAGCCAGATGAGTAGGGTAATTAAATTAATATAATTATGGCATTTGGAATTACAGCAATTAAGAAAATAGTTAATAGAACTAATCAACCAGTAGAAGTAAGAAAAAGAGACAATTTTAATGATATTGTAATTTTGAAACCGCATTGGGAAGTAAACGAAGAAATTTGGATACCTTGGGTTTTAAATCAGCAAGAATTTGATGAAAAAGTCATTGAAATATCTTATTTAAGAGAGAATAAAAGAGTTTATGTTTGGCAAATTGGGGATAAAGTTAGGTATTCAAATTTTGGATTTGATATGTATGGAAAACCAATTAGTGGGATTGCAAAAACTGATGGAGATAGAATGTTGATAATTGACGAAAATTCAGTTTCATTAGATTTATTAAGGTAATAATTTAAAAAATAAAATCATGCAAATTCAAGCAAATTATACTATTATAGAAGGTTTTTCAGGCTATGTTTCAAAACCTCATAAATATACAATGTCTTATTTAAATGGAGACCAAACGTATACCGAAAAGTTTGCGATTCTTAAAATAGAAAAAAAGCATATTAAAGATGCATCGGAAACTATAGATACAATTATAAATGGAGTATGTGCCGCTCTTGCAACTGGTGGTACAGCTATTGCAGGACCTTTAGGTGCTGCCTTAGGAGGTGTGGCAAATGTGGCTTTTCAATGGCTGAAGGGAAAAATTTTTAATGCTGATGGTTCAATTACTTTATATTTAGCTTATCATTATATTGGTACAGAATCTGGATTAGCTTTTGACCCTACCTTTTGGCCTGGTGGTATGGAACCAATTGTATGGAGAGGAATTGTTGATTCTGTTCTATTAGCCTTAAATGTTTCTAAGCCTAATAAACCAGACATTAAACCAGAAAGAGTAGAATTTCAAATAGAAGAAAGAGTTGTTGTACAAGGAAATTTTACAACTTTTGACAATGAAACTACAGTAGAAAAATTGAAGAATTATTTTATATCTAACCCAGAAATGTTTAGTTCACCCGATTCAAAAATAGATATTTCTAGAGAACAACTTTATAAATTTGGAATACCAACAATTGTGAATTATGATAATTTCATTGGTTTTTTGAATGATGAAAAAGATAAATTTGGGATTAAATCAATTAATTTCGAAATTTCAGAATATTCTATGGGTTGTGCAGCGTGTAAAGGTGCTGCTTACGCAACCGCTGGAGCGCTTATACTTCTTGGAACAGTTGGAATTGCATTACTTACTCCAGAATCTGCTGTAGTAGTTAGTTTAATGGGAGCATTAGGTTTAGCATCAGCGGCACAAGCACTAGCTATTATACAGGGAGTTACTGCTTTTTTAAGTTTTGGTGCTGGAGCAGTAGCTTCAGAAATATGTGTGGCTGTTGGCTTTTGTTAAAATTAAATAGAGAATAATCTGATGAATTTTTATTTTTGGCACGACTATTGGTTTATTTTTGTAAGAAACAATATATAAATATAAAAACGAATAGTTATGAAAAAATTTACTTTAATTTTAGCTTTAATCGGGATGATTACGCTACAAAGTTGTGTTAAAGAAGAAGTAGTAGTGCAAGATGATTTTGATAACGATACCATCAGTGAAGTGTTTGAGTATAGTAATAATGTGAATTTTACAAATTCAAATGGATACTCAGTAGTTTTAGACTTTCCCTACACTATTTATGGATCTGATATGGTTTTAGTATACCGATTATCAAATTATAATTCAACTACGGGTGATTATTGGAAACTATTACCAGAAACCTATTATTTTGATGATGGAACCTTAGATTTCGGTTATGATTATGTTGCAACACGCTATAATGCAAAAGTTAATCTTTATGGTTTTGATTTACCAGCGTTAAATCCAGAATTTAGATTAGATCAGGTACTAAGAGTTGTAGTTATTCCAGCAGCAATAACATTCAATGGAAAAAGTGCTAATCCAGTTAATTTTAATGATTATCAAGCTGTAATTAATTACTATGGTATAGATGATAAAAATATTACTAAAATTGATTTAAAATAGATAATTTTAATTTAATAAAAAGAGACAATTTCTTTATTTAGAAATTGTCTCTTTTTTTAATTATTCTTTAACAAATTTATATATAATTTCTTTTTTATCAGTTTTTATAATCAAACTGTACAATCCTTTTGGTAAGTTCGAAACATTTATTGGAAACTCCTTTGATTCAAATTTATTAATTTTATTGTTATAATATAAAACTTTACCTGTTAAATCAATAATTTTTAAATCCAAAAAATTAATATCATCAATTTTTCTTATATTTAATGTCGTTACAACTGGATTTGGATATATGCTAAAATTATCATTTTTTTCTATTTCTTCATTATTTTTGGAAATTCTGTTTGAAACGGAATAATAATTAATTATTATTGAATTACTAGGGTAGTATATTAAATCTTCACTTACAATAATTCTTCTATATTCATGTTTTATTAAAGGTTGTCTTCCTAATCTAGGTTTAGCAGGCATATAATTACTTTGGTCTGCCCCATCAATATTTACCCATGGAGAATCTAAAGAATAAGTTATATTTCTCATTTGCCATTTATATCTGACATTTTGTAAAGAGGGATTACTTCCTGTTATTAAGTTTACATCTTGATTTGAATAAATATCCTGATTACAACAAATGCTATTAGAAATATCTGATAGATTTACAGGAAAAATCTCAATTACATTACTTGATACGGAAGCTCTCCCAATGTAAGGATAATTAGGATCTATTACTAATCTTCTATATTCGATACCTATTGTTACAGACTCTGAAGGTGTGTAATTCTGGTTTGTAGCATTGGGAATATCAACCCATCCATAATTATTTTTAAAATTATTATACTGATTTAAATCCCAAGAAGGAGTAGGTTTCGCAATCCTTTTTTGCCATTGATAACTATAAGGAATGTTGCCAGAATACTCACTATCTCTCCCTGAAATTATAACTTCATTTCCAATCAGTTCTTGTACATTACTTCCATAAATTAAATATTGACTCATTTGAATCTCATTAGTAAAAATAAGTCTTGAAACATCTGCAAATGGTCTATTAATAATAATAGTAAATGGATATGAGTAGTAAACAGTATTATTTAAAGAACTATATAATGTTTTTTTCTCTACAATATTTACAGATTCATATATCCTTCCAGATCTGCCAATTTGAAAAGGTGTACCCCACGGCTCTGAGCTATTTTCTCCATGTATCCACTCATATGTTATTTGTCCAGGTATATCAATAGATTTAGAGGGTAGTAATGGGCTAGCTCCATAAGGAGTGAAGTCTGATTCATATAGGGAGTTGTTACTTCCTCCATTTCCACCACCATTTCCACCACCAGAAGAAGTAGTAACGACAACAGCTCTATTATCACTTTTATATTTTATTCCTGAATAAGTTTCATATTCAGAATAAATATAACCACCTGTTGCATCAAATTGACCAGAATTTAAGGTTATACTAAAATATCTATATGCCGTTGTTGAACCTAGAAATAAAAGAGATCCACCATCTCCACCATTAGCAATATTTACAGGGTTTGATGAATTTTTTTGATAATAAATTTTTATTGTACCAGGATAATTATCACTTGGAGCATTTTGAAGTGTTACTTGCGTTTCTAATGAAACATTGGCAATAGAATTTGAATTTATTGTAATAGGTTGGCTAGCACTTATTGCACTCCCATTGACATTCGTAACATTTATAGTTACCGTTTGTGAAAAACAATTATTACTGAAATTTATCAATAATAAAAAGACTAATTTGAAAAATGTTTTTTTATTCATGTTTGTTATTTTTTGCAAAAATATAATTCAATTGTAAGAAAAGACAACATTTAATGTTAAATAAAAAATATTTTTTATATTGCAGTATAAACATAAACGAATTTATATGAAAAAAGTAGGAGGTTACGTGGCTTTCTTTGGTGCATTTGCCATAGTTTTAAAGTTTTTTGATAGAGTGCCAAGATTACTCTCATGGATTTACAAGTGGGGTGATACTGTTGCTTGGATAATTATGATAGGAATAACGGTGGCTGGTTTAGCTATTTATTTTCTAATTCCTAAAGAAAAAATTGAAGATGCAAAAGAGTGGAAGAATGAAAATGATACAGAAGGTAAAATATAAATAAAAACGTCCTGACATTCAGGACGCTTTTATTTTATCAAACTTTAAATAGCCAATGTGCTTTTCGTCTTCTAACCCTAAATTTGATTTTGTAATTTTTAATTGAAATTTTTCTTTAAATTTTTGATTTAAAATATCTTCAATTTCATGAATGTCGTCTACATCAACTCCATATTTATCATCAATGTGTGAAGTTGCTCCTTTAAAGTCATAATGTTTATAAAAAGCGGTTTCTTTTGCTTTTTTTATAGCTTCTGCTTTATTTTTGGCTACAGCCAAAACCTTATAGTGATATTCTTCAAACACATTTTCTTTATAACCACCTAGATTAAGAAAAAATAGTTTTTCCTCTTGTTCAAGTTTTTCATTTCTTGAAATAATTTCAATAGTGTAACCATCTATTTGGGTTACTTTCTGCCAAGCATCTAAGTGAATTATTCCTTTTGCTTCTGGCCAAAAATCTAACATATCTTGTTTTATATCATATAGGGAATTTCCTATTCCAAAAAATATATCGTGTTGTTCAGTAAGTCTTCCTTTTGGAGTACAACCCAACATAATCATGAATAAACTATTTTTTTCCATGTGTCAAAGATAAAAAAAGACTTTAAAAAAATAAACGGCTCAAAAAAGTTAGATACTATTCGTACACTTTTTTAGTTTTTAATTTATTCTGAATATTCCAAAATATCTCCAGGTTGACATTCTAGTACTTTGCAAATAGCTTCTAAAGTGCTAAATCGAATTTTTAAAATGTTGTTTGCCATGTTTACATTTATGTATTGAGACAAATAAGAAATAATCTCATCTAATTAAATACTTTCTAAAATAATCCATAATTTTACAATTTCAATTTTTAACAATAAATAGTAAATAATCCATAAGCATTATAAAATGAACAATCGCGATAATCAACTTCAAGCTTTCAATAGATTACTAGATATTATGGATGATTTAAGAGAAAAATGTCCATGGGATAAAAAACAAACTTTAGAAAGCTTACGTCATTTAACGATTGAAGAGACTTATGAATTAGGTGACGCTATTTTAGATAATGATTTGCAAGAAATTAAGAAAGAGTTGGGTGATTTATTATTACATATTGTTTTTTATGCTAAAATAGGAAGCGAAACTAATGATTTTGATATTGCTGATGTAGCTAATTCAATTTGTGATAAATTAATTGATCGTCATCCTCACATTTATGGAGATGTTGTTGTTGCTAATGAGGAAGAAGTAAAGCAAAATTGGGAAAAATTGAAACTAAGAGAAGGGAAAAAATCAGTTTTAGAAGGTGTTCCAAAAAGCTTGCCTGCTTTAGTGAAAGCAAGTCGTATTCAAGATAAAGTAAAAGGAGTAGGGTTTGACTGGGAAGAATCGCATCAAGTTTGGGACAAAGTACAAGAAGAATTACACGAATTGCAAGAAGAAGTAAAAATGGGAGACCAAGATAAAATTGAAGCTGAATTTGGTGATGTTTTATTTTCAATGATAAATTATGCACGATTTCTAAAGGTCAATCCAGAAGATGCTTTGGAACGAACCAATAAAAAATTCATTAAACGTTTTATGTATTTGGAAAGTAAAGCTGGAGAATTAGGAAAACCACTTGCAGATATGACCTTAGCAGAAATGGATGTGTTTTGGGAAGAAGCAAAACGGTTATAATACTTAGTTTTTGAGCGATTTTATTTTAAAAAGCGATATAATTCAAAACATATTTGTAATTTTCTAACTTCTAACTTCTAACTTCTAACTTCAACATGTATTACGCAGTAATTTTTACCTCAACAAGAACCGAAATTGAAGAAGGTTATAATGAAATGGCCCAAAAAATGGAAGCCTTGGCAAAACTTCAACCAGGCTTTATAAGTATCGAAAGTGCTCGTAATGAAATAGGAATTACCGTTTCCTATTGGGAAAATTTGGAAGCGATTCAAAATTGGAAATCAAACATAGATCATTTGTTTGCACAAAAAAAAGGAAAAACTACTTGGTATAAAAATTACAAAGTAAGAATAGCAAAAATAGAACGTGAATATGATTTTGGCTTTTAATAATAAAGAAATATTATATAAATAAAAAGGTTTAACTCTTCGATTAGATTGGAGTTAAACCTTTTTAATATTGTGTTAGTAAAATGTTTAGTTTACTATTACTTTTTTAGTTATTGAAGCAGTATCAGAAGATAATTTTATCATATAAAATCCACTGTTCAAATTAGTAATCTGATAAGTTTCTGTACTAATAGTATTAGGATTTTTAATCTCTTTAACAATTTGTCCGTTTACATTATAAACAATAACATCTTTTAAAGTTGTAGAGGAAGAAATGTAAATGGTATTATTGATAGTAGGGTTTGGATAAACATTTACTGAGGCTAATAAATCAAAATTTTCAGATGATAAAAAGACAGATGGCCATCTATTTTCAGCTACTGATCCACCCCAAATTACTGTTGCTAAATAGGGATTATCTATAAATGGATTACGATTTCCTTGAGCAAATGTGTTAGAAGTATTACCGTGATAGGTATTTCTATTATCCTCATATTGTGATACTGGATCTTCAGCATTCCATTGCAAAAATAAATCAATCATATTAGCATCACTAGCAACAGGATTTCCTACACCAACATTTATTGGTAAACATTGAGAGCCATATCTTAAATACATATACATCATCATTCTCGCTACATCTCCTTTCCATTCATCACCAGGATACCATGTTGTAGAAGTGATATCTCCTGAGTTACCAGAACCAGCCGCAAATTTTTCACTAGATCTATCATTGTTTCTATCTACATCAGTAGCTCTTAAATGATGTGCATCTTCACCTGCATCACTTGCTCCACCATCATTTAGACCAGGTACAGCTAATGATTTAGCATACACATGCTCTCTATTCCATTCGCAAGATGATGAACCACCATTTGAAAACTTATCTCTAGTTCTGTGGTCTTTATCATCAGTTGGAGAAGTAGGACAGGTATTTGAACTAAATCCATAAAGCAATAAAACTTTTGAATTTGTTAGGTCATTAGGATCTAAATCTGTTACTTGGGTTGCATCCCAAACTTGTGAATAAGTCAAATAATTGGTATGAGTATTTGAAATTTTAGTTTCCAAAGCACTTTTTAATGCACTTCCAGTTAGATTCCAATTGATGTCATCATAGTAAGGACTTGCTGGTGCTCCATTTTGTGCAAAGTTTAAAGTAAAACTTAATACTAATAATAGTGTAATTTTGTTTTTCATTTTTTATAGTTTTCGTTCTAATAAAGCCATATAAAACCCATCATAACCACTTTGATGAGCTAATACTTTCCTTTCTTTTACAAAAGTAAAATTTTTTCCAGCTTCGGTATTTAGAAAATGTTTCACTTGTTCTTCGTTTTCTGATGGAAGTACAGAACAAGTTGCATAAACCATTTTTCCTCCTGGTTTTACTATTTTAGAATAATTTTGTAAAACTTCAGCTTGTACTTTTTTAATATTATCAATAAATTCAGGTTGTAATTTCCATTTACTATCTGGATTACGTTTCATTACGCCTAATCCACTACAGGGTGCATCAATTAAAACACGGTCTGCTTTTTCGTGTAATTTTTTAATTACTTTGGTTGAATCTATAACTCTAAACTCAATATTGTGAACACCATTTCTTTTTGCACGCAGTTTCAATTGTTTTAATTTACTTTCGTAAATATCCATAGCAATTAATTGACCTTTATTTTCCATTAAAGAAGCTAAATGCAAGCTTTTTCCACCAGCACCAGCACAAGTATCTACTACTCGCATTCCTGGAGCTACATCTAAGAAATAGGCAACTAATTGAGATGAAGCGTCTTGTACTTCAAAATAACCTTGTTTAAAAACATCAGTCATGAAAACATTTGCTCTTTCTTTCAAAATCAAAGCGTCTTGATAATCTTTTGAAGTATATGTTTCAATATTCAAATCCATTAAGATTGCTCTTAATTTTTCTTTGGTAGTTTTTAAAGTATTAACCCTAAGAATTACTTCAGCTTGTTTGTTTTGAGCTTCTAATTCTTTTGCCCAAGTAGCTTCACCCAATTCTTTTACACCAAGTTCATCCATCCAATCAGGAATAGATTCTTTAAATTTTCTAATTTTAGATAATTCATCAAATCTTCCTTTTATTTTTCGAGCTGGAGTTCCTTCAAAATATTTCCAATCGGGTAGCATGATACCTCTTAAAACAGCCCAAGCTGCAAATATTCTCCAAACATTATCTCTATCATAAGGTTCTCTTACTTCAGCAATTTCTGCATAAAGACGTTTCCAACGAACAATTTCATAAATCGTTTCTGCAACAAATTTCCTGTCACTGCTTCCCCAACGTTTATCTTTTTTTAATGCACGTGCTACAACCTTATCTGCATATTCTCCTTCATTGAATATAGCAAGTAAAGAATCTATAACTGTGAATACTAAATTTCTATGTAATCTCATTTTTTATTTAATCAGCGTGCAAAGATAGTGATTTAATAAAAAAAAGCTGTCTATTATGACAGCTTTGTTATGATATATGGTATTAATTTTTTTATCCTCTTCCTGAATTTCCTCGATTTGATGAAGAACTTCTACTTCCTCCAGAATTTCCACTTTGTCTAGAGGAACTACTTGAACTCCTTACAGTTGAACTTCCTCGATTAGATGAAGTGTTTCTTGACGAACCTACATTAGAACTATTTCCTCTTGTTGATGAATTACTTCTTGATGAGCCTACATTTGAATTATCTCCTCTATTTGATGAGTAATTTCTAGTAGAAGTTGTATTATCTCTTGTAGATGAGTTAGTTCTTGGAGAATTTGTTACAGATTTAGTACTTCTTGTAGAAGAATATGTTCTAGGAGAATTTCCTGTAGAAGTATTACTTCTAGTTGAAGAATAATTTCTAGGTGTTGTAGCTGAATTATTACTTCTTGTAGAAGAATTATTTCTAGTTGCACCTTGAGTATTATCTCTATTTCCTCTTGTTGAATTACTTCTAGTATTAGTGTAAGCTAATTCTCTAGATCCAGAAGTTCTTGTTTTTATAGTTCTGTTTTGATCCATTTCATATCTATTAGAATAACCAGAATTTCTATGACTAAATGATCTATTTGGGTATCTTCTTTCATATCCATTTCCTCTTCTTCCATAATAAGCATTGTAAGCATATGCACATCTTCTTGTATTTACATAATGATATGTATGACCAAAATTAATATGAACTGCAATATGATTTCTATATCTAAAAATAGGGAATGGTCTCCAGTAAGTATAATATGTTGGGTAATAATTCCAATACCAGCTTGAACAATATGGACGATAGCTACTTACCCAAAAAGAAGTATAAATTATAGGTCTGTGTACATAAACTGGTTCATAAATATAATTATCGCCATACATATAAACATCACCTACAACTTGAACCTGAACATTATTGTTTCTATCTTTTTCAACTTCTATTGAAGCTACATCTTGATATAAATCTTTATCTAAAACAGCTTGGACTACAATAATATGAGCATTACCTTCAATTGATTCGATAACTCTTAAATAATCTACATAATTATCGTTATTTAGATCTAAATTTGAAATTTGTGATTTAGGGTCATTTAATCTTCTTTCAAAATCTTCTAAATCAGAAGCGTCTCCAAAAATGGTAGCAACTGCTCTTAAGTCTAAATTATCGCTTATGTCACTACTGTTAGCAGTAACTGTTGTTTTATCTTGTGCAAAAGAAGTTATGGCTAAGAAAAAACTAAATATCCCTGTAAGTAAATTCGTTTTCATATCATTCATTGTTTAAAATTGATAATAACAATGAACCAATTATTGTGCCAAAAAATATTAGCTAATTTTTTGAAGTGCTTTTTTGTCTTTTAAAAAGATTCTTTTGCCCTGTAAATCAATTATTTTTGCTTTATTCATTTCAGATAATAATCGAATGCAACTTTCAGTAGCCGTACCAATCATTCCAGCTAATTCTTCTCTCGATAATTGAATGCGAATGCTTTCATCTTCATTTTTACCAAAAGTTTCTTCTAAATAAAGTAAGGTTTCAGCTAATCGTTTTTTTACAGTTTTTTGTGCCATGTCAACCATGTGTTCATCTGCTTCTTTTAAATCTCCACAAATAGTTTTCATCACATTCATTGAAAAATCATTATTTTGATTGAAAAATTGGAGTATTTCATTTTTAGGAACAAAACAAACTTCCATATCTTCTAATGCAATTGCAGATAGATTTGCCGATTCCTCGCTTATCATTGAGCGTTGTCCTAATAATTCTCCTGGTTTGCCTAATTTTATAATTTGATCTTTACCATTTGAACTTAGTTTTGATAATTTACACACACCATCTTTGATACAGTAAATACCATTTAAAGTTTCACCTTCTTCAAAAATAGGTTCACCTTTTTTAATTGTATATGAAGTTTTACAATTAGCCATTTGAACTAACTGTTCTTTATTTAAAGCTTTTATCGAGCTGAACTGTCTTACAATACATTGTTCACATTTACTCATGGATGATTTTTTTATAAAGATATTCAAAGATAGTTAAAGTATGACAAATATCATATTTTAAATTAGAACCATTTGCAACCTTTGTTACAGGTAAAATGAGCAAATTATGGACACAAAAAAATGTTTCCATTGTGGTATTGAAATTATAAAAAAAGAAGAAATTGTTTATGAAGAAAAAAGTTTCTGTTGCAATGGTTGTAAGACTGTTTATGAGATTTTTAGTCAAAACGATTTAAGTTGTTATTATGATTTTGAGAATGCACCTGGTGCAACACCGCAAGATATTAATGGAAAATATGATTTCTTAGATGATGAAAAAATTATTGCAAAACTTCTGGAATTTCAAGAAGAGTCGACAAATATTGTTTCACTTTTTATTCCTCATATACATTGTAGCTCGTGTATTTGGATTTTGGAAAATTTACAAAAACTTCAAGAAGGTATAAGTACTTCACAAGTTAATTTTTCAGAAAAAAAGGTTAGAATCACATTTGATTCAACAAAAACATCTTTAAAAGCGATTGTTTATTTGTTGAGTTCCATTGGTTACGAACCTTACATTAGTCTAGAAAATTTTGAAACAGGCAAGAAAAACATTGACCGAAGTTTAATTTATAAATTAGGAGTTGCTTTTTTCTGTTTTGGAAATATAATGCTTTTATCTTTTCCAGAATATTTTGAAGTAGAAGAATATTGGATCAATCAATATAGAGGCTTCTTTCGGTGGTTGATTTTTGCACTTTCGTTGCCTTCTTTTATTTATTCAGCAAGTGACTATTATGTTTCTGCCTATAAAAGCATCAAATCTAAAATGTTGAACATTGATATTCCTATTGCTTTAGGAATAATCGTAATGTTTGTGAGAAGTACCGTTGATATAATATTTGATTATGGTCAAGGTTATTTTGATAGTTTAACGGGTTTGGTTTTCTTCATGCTTTTAGGAAAGTTATTCCAACAAAAAACGTATAATTTTCTTTCTTTTGAACGGGATTATAAATCTTATTTTCCAATTGCAATTACTAAGCTAAATGCTAATGGAACAGAAATTCCTGTTCAAGTATATGATATAGAAAAAGGAGATCGATTGTTAATCAGAAATCAAGAATTAATTCCAGTTGATGGTATTTTAATTTCTGAAAAGGCTTTAATTGATTATAGTTTTGTTACTGGTGAAGCTATTCCAATTGAGAAAAAATCTGGAGATAAAGTATATGCTGGTGGCAAAATAAATGGTAAAGTAATTGAACTTGAAGTGCTTTTTTCGGTTTCCCAAAGTTATTTAACACAATTATGGAGTAATGCAGTTTTTCAAAAGAAAATTGAACAAAAACATAAAAGTATTACTGATAAAGTAAGTCGTTATTTTACACCTATACTTTTGTTTTTAGCGTTTGTAGTTTTCAGTTTTTGGCTATTCATTGATGTTTCGATGGCTTTTAATGTGTTAACTGCAATTTTAATTGTGGCTTGTCCATGTGCATTAGCTTTAACAGCTCCTTTTACTTTAGGAAATGTATTGCGAATTATGGGAAAACAAAAAATGTATCTTAAAAACGCAATGGTTATTGAACAATTAGCAAAAATAGACACACTTGTTTTTGATAAAACTGGAACTATTACCTCAAATAAAAAATCGGCTATAGAATTTATAGGAAAGGAACTGTCCTCTGAAGAATTATCATTGATTAAGAATGTTATAAGAGGTTCAAATCACCCTTTAAGTCGAAAGATTTATGATTTTTTACCCAATTTACCAAAAATAGAAATTCAAGAATTCGAAGAAATAACAGGTAAAGGAATTATAGCTAAGGCTAATGATATGAAAGTAGTAATTGGTTCAGCTAGCTTATTAAGTATTTCTGATGAAAATCAATCAAAACAAACCAAAGTCTATATTGCAATTGAGGATAGCTATAAAGGATATTTTGTTTTTGATAATCAGTATAGAAATGGTGTGGTTGAGTTATTCGAGCAATTAAGTAAAAAATATGAGCTAAAAATACTTTCAGGAGATAATGAAGGAGAAAAAGAAAATCTTCAGTCTTTATTACCAAAAGAAACCCAATTAATTTTTAATCAAAAGCCAGAGCAAAAATTAGAATTTGTCAAGCAATTACAAGAGCAAGGAAAAAATGTAATGATGATAGGTGATGGATTAAACGATGCAGGAGCTTTGGCACAAAGTAATGTAGGAATATCAATTTCAGAAAATGTAAATGTGTTTTCTCCAGCTTGTGATGGAATTATGGATGCTTCTCAATTTTCAAGACTGGGTTACTATTTGAATTATTCCAAAAATGCTATGCGAACCATTTACATGAGTTTTGGACTTTCCTTATTGTATAATTTGGTTGGTTTGTCATTTGCTATTACTGGAAATTTATCTCCATTAGTTGCTGCCATTATTATGCCTTTGAGTTCTATTACAGTAGTAAGTTTTGTAACCTTAATGAGTAATTATTATGCTAGAAATAAACATTAATATTTTTAAGCGATATGATAAATGTCATATTTTAAGATAGTAGCTAGAACTAACTTTGTTAACATAAATTTAAGGTATGAGTGTCATTTATATATTAATCACAGTAAGTATAGTAGTTGCGGTTGTTTTCTTGATTGCTTTTATAAAAGCGGTAAAAAGCGGACAATATGATGACGATTATACACCATCAGTCAGAATGCTTTTCGATGATGAGTTAAAAAAAAGTTCAAGTAAAATAATAGAAGTAGAAAAACAAAAATCAATCTAATTATGGAGATGCAACAATTTTATTACGATAACAAAATTGTAAAGAAGTTTCTTTATGCAAGTATACTTTTCGGTGTCGTAGGAATGCTTGTAGGTTTAACAGTAGCCTTTATGTTTCTTTTCCCAAACATGACCGATGGAATTCCTTGGTTAAGTTTTGGTAGATTAAGACCATTACATACAAATGCTGTTATTTTTGCCTTTGTAGGTAACGCAATTTTTGCAGGAGTTTACTATTCATTACAGCGTTTGTTAAAAACAAGGATGTATAGTGATGTATTAAGTAACATTAATTTCTGGGGTTGGCAATTAATTATAGTCGCAGCTGCTATAACATTGCCACTGGGTTACACCACATCAAAAGAATATGCAGAATTAGAATGGCCAATTGATATTGCTATTGCCTTAATTTGGGTAGTGTTTGGTATCAACATGATAATGACGATTTTAAGAAGAAGAGAGCGTCATTTGTATGTTGCCATTTGGTTCTACATTGCCACTTTTGTAACAGTAGCTGTACTTCATATTTTTAACAGTCTTGAGTTACCAGTTTCTGCCTTAAAAAGTTATTCTGTTTATGCTGGAGTACAAGATGCATTAGTGCAATGGTGGTACGGACATAATGCGGTTGCCTTTTTCTTAACTACACCATTCTTAGGATTGATGTATTATTTTGTACCTAAAGCGGCTAATCGTCCAGTATATTCTTACCGATTGTCTATCATACACTTTTGGTCTTTAATTTTCATTTACATTTGGGCTGGACCACACCATTTATTATATTCTGCCTTACCAGATTGGGCTCAAAATTTAGGAGTTGTATTCTCTATTATGTTGATTGCACCATCTTGGGGAGGAATGATCAATGGTCTATTAACATTGAGAGGTGTTTGGGATAAAGTAAGAACAGAACCAGTTTTAAAATTCTTTGTAGTAGCTATTACTGGTTATGGAATGGCAACTTTTGAAGGCCCAATGTTATCACTTAAAAATGTAAACGCAATTGCACACTTTACCGATTGGATTGTTGCTCACGTTCACGTTGGAGCATTAGCATGGAATGGATTTTTGACTTTTGGTATGATTTATTGGTTAATTCCTAGAATGACAAAAACAAAACTATATTCTACTGCATTAGCTAATTTCCATTTCTGGATTGGAACCTTAGGAATCATTTTATATGCTTTACCAATGTATGTGGCTGGATTTACTCAAGCATCTATGTGGAAGCAATTTAAGCCAGATGGAACCTTACAATATGGAAATTTCCTTGAAACAGTTACCGAAATTATGCCAATGTACTTAATGCGTGCTATTGGAGGAACTTTATTTGTAATTGGTCTTTTAGTTTTGGTATATAATATTATTAGAACTGTTATGGCTGGACAAAAAGTGGAAGACGAATTAGCTGAAGCTCCTGCTTTAACAAAAATTACATCTGGAAGATTAAAAGGAGAAAAATTCCACCCTTGGTTAGAAAGAAGACCAATTCAATTGACCATTTTAGCAACTATTGCTATTCTAATTGGAGGTATTCTTCAAATTGTACCAACAATTATGGTAAAATCTAATATACCAACAATTTCAAGTGTGAAACCTTATACACCTTTAGAATTAGAAGGTAGAGATATTTACATTAGAGAAGGTTGTAATAACTGTCACTCGCAAATGGTTCGCCCTTTCCGTTCAGAAGTAGTTCGTTATGGAGAATATTCAAAAGCGGGAGAATTTGTTTATGATCATCCATTCTTATGGGGTTCAAAACGCACAGGACCAGATTTAGCAAGAGAAGGAGCAAAATCTTCAAATCCATTTTATGGAGGACGTTCTGATGATTGGCATTTTAATCACCTTTGGGATCCTCAAAGTACATCTTCTGGCTCTATTATGCCAGGTTATAAATGGACTATTAGAAATACTTTAGATAAATCGGATATTCAGGATAAAATGAAAGTTATGCAATCTTTAGGTGTTCCTTATACAGATGCCGAAGTAGAAAAAGCAATGGATTCTATTGAAAAACAAGCTTCAAAAATTGAAGAAAATTTATTGAAAAATAAAGATATCCGTAAATCTTTTGATGAACAAAAGAAAATTCAAGGGAAAGATTTTGTTCCTGTGAAAGACAGAGAAATTGTAGCCTTAATTGCTTATTTGCAACGCTTAGGTACAGACATAACTAAACAAGATAACACTAATAAATAAAGTAGTATGTTAAAGTTTATCAAACATAATTTAGAAACGATTGCTGGTATTGAGGTTTACCCAATACTATCATTAAGCATATTCTTTACCTTTTTTCTAGTGCTCTTCATTTGGGTTTTTACCTATAAAAAAGACAAAATTAAGGAGTTAAGTGAATTACCAATTAAAGACGAATTATAATACAGATTTATATGAAAAAAATAATCCCTTCATACGTAAGAGTTCCATTAATCTTTGCTACTGTATTTGCAGGAATGGAATACTTTATAGATTCAGGAGAAAAACCTGCATTTATTGAATATCCAATGGTTTCTTTATTCTTAGGTGTTTTTTTATTCCTTTTAATCGCTATAGAAATAGTAGTCAATGCTGTAGATAGAGTGACTTATTTATTATTGAGTGAGGAACAGAAAAAACAATTGGAAGAAGCACAGTCTTTATCTTTTACTGAAAGTGCTTTTTACAAAAACATCATGAAAAAACTAACACGTTCTAAAACTATCGAACAAGAAGCAGACGTGATGTTAGATCATAATTATGATGGTATTAAGGAGCTAGACAATGTATTACCTCCTTGGTGGGTGTATTTATTCTATAGCTGTATCATTTTTGCAGTAGTTTATTTAGTTCGTTTTCATATTGTGGGTGATTATACGCAAAAAGAAGAATATGAAATGGCTATGTCAGAAGCTAAAAAAGAACACGAAGAATATTTAAAGAATGCTCCCGATTTAGTGAATGTTGATAATGTAATTTTAATGACTGATGCGGCTAGCATAGCAGAAGGTAAAAAAATATATGCAGCTAATAACTGTATTTCTTGTCATAAAGAAAATTTAGAAGGAAATATTGGACCAAATTTAACCGATAAGTATTGGATTAATGGTGGTGGAGTTAAAAACATATTTACAGTAATTTCTGAAGGAAGTCCTACAAATAGTGTTATGGCACCTTGGAAAGAAGCTATTAAACCCTCTGATATTCAAAAACTAGCAAGTTATATTTTATCTTTACAAGGTTCAAATCCAGCTAATGCAAAAGAACCTGAAGGAGAAATTTGGGTTGAGGGAGGAAGTACTACTGCAACTGAAATTAGCACAGATACAACTGCAATTAGTACAGACGAAGTAACAAATGTTACAGATTCAACAAAAGTTAATTAATAAATTAGAGGTTTAATATTAAGCCTCTTTTTTAATCCAAATTAATTCAAAAATTATGTCAAATTTGCCTGATGAAAGTTTTAGAGATAGTATAGGAACTATCAATGAAGAAGGGAAAAGGAATTTTATTTATCCTAAAAAGCCTGTTGGTAAATATTATGATAAGCGAAAATTACTAAGTTATTTTCTTTTAGCTTTCTTATTGTCGGCACCATTTATAAAAATTAATGGCAATCAGTTTTTATTATTTAACGTTTTAGAACGCAAGTTTTCTATTTTTGGTTTTCCATTTTGGCCACAAGATTTTTACATTTTTGTGTTATCAATGATTGTTGGAGTTGTTGGACTTACCCTTTTTACAGTAGCTTTTGGTCGAATATTTTGTGGCTGGTTTTGTCCTCAAACTATTTTTATGGAAATGGTTTTCAGAAGAATTGAATATTGGATTGATGGAGATAGAGGAGCACAAATACGACTAGCCAAACAAGAATGGAATGCTGAAAAAATAAGAAAAAGAATAATTAAATGGGTACTCTTTTTTATTATTTCTTTTTTAATTGCCAATGTGTTTTTGGCCTATCTTATTGGTAGTGATAAATTATTAGAATACATTGAAGAAGGACCATTAGAAAACCTAAGTACGCTTATTGCTTTACTAATTTTTACAGGAGTTTTCTATTTTATATTTGCTTGGTTTAGAGAACAAGTTTGCATTATTGCATGTCCTTATGGTAGGATGCAAGGAGTTTTGTTAGACAATAAATCTATAAATGTGGCTTATGATCATGTAAGAGGAGAAGGAGAAGCTGGAAGAGCAAAATGGGATAAAAGAGAGAATAGAGCTGAAACAGGAAAAGGAGATTGTATCGATTGTAAACAATGTGTAGTAGTTTGTCCTACAGGAATTGATATTAGAAACGGTACACAATTAGAATGTATCAATTGTACAGCTTGTATTGATGAATGTGATACTATCATGGATAAAGTAGGACTTCCAAAAGGATTAATTCGTTATGCCAGTGAAGATGAAATAGTTAAGAAAGAAAAGTTTAAGTTAACAACCCGAATGAAAGGTTATATTGCAGTTCTTACTATTCTAATTGGAATTTTAATTGGCTTACTTTTTTTAAGAAATGATGTAGAGGCAAATGTTTTTAGATTACCAGGTCAGTTGTACGAACAAAAAGGTGATGTGATTAGTAATGTGTTTACTTATAAAATAGTAAATAAAACGGTAAAAGATTTTGAAAATGTTACTATTAAATTAGAAAAGCCAGAAGGAGTTATTAGATTAGTGGGAAATACAAATATAATCGTTAAAAAAGAAGCATTATTTCAAGGGAATATGTTTATTGAAATTCCAGCTTCACTGATTAAAAAAGATAAAATAAAAATAAAAATAGGAGTTTATAATGATGGAAAGTTGATTGAAACAACTACAACTACATTTTTAGGTCCAAGATCATTTAATTAGATTTTTAGTTTAAAGGTTTAATGTTATTTAAAAAAGTTTGAATCAAAAATAGAAACTGAAAATAATTTAATTGAGGATGCGATTATTTCGCTTCTCGTAATGCAAAAAAAGATGAAAATAAATTGGGGAACAGGAATAGTAATCGCTTTTGGATTGTTTATGACTTTTATATTGTTCTTTGTTTTTAAAGTACAATCTAATTCAAAATACGATAACGAATTAGTAACAGAAGATTATTACCAACAAGAACTTAAAGTTCAAGGGAATATTGATAGAGCTTCCAATGCTAATGCATTGATACACAAAATAGAAATGGAAAAAGTGGAAGATGGAATCGAAATTTCTTTTCCAAAAGACTTTGATTATAAAGCTATTAAAGGTAAAGTGTCCCTATACAGACCGTCTAACCAGAAATTAGATACTGAAATGCAAATTTCATTATCTTCTTCACATTTGCTCATACCTAAAAGTAATTTGGTGGGCGGTCTTTGGGACATTACTATTGAATGGCAATATCAAGGAGTTTCATATAGAAACAAGCAATCGATTTATTATTAATTTAGTGATTAGTACTTAGTGACTAGTTATTAGGGAGATTTTAGGAGCACAAAACAGTTCTTTAGTAGAAAATCACACCCGCTTTTCACTATATCTTTTCTTTTTTTAAAGAAAAAAGAAAAGGATGCCGTTACAATCGGGGCTAAAATAGAACATTCTAAATTTCTAGACACCATTTCAATATACATTATACAACAAGACACTATACATTAAATAACATGCTTTACACGGCTATCATCTTTGGATTAATTAGTAGTTTTCACTGCATCGGAATGTGTGGACCTATTGCTATGATGTTACCAGTTGATAGAAATAATGAAGCAAAGAAAATTACACAATTAGTCGTCTATCATTTCGGCAGATTATTCGCTTATAGTTCTTTAGGTTTAGTTTTTGGGATATTGGGTAAAGGTTTTTTCTTGGCAGGAATGCAACAACAATTGTCTATAGTTGTTGGGATAATCATGATTATTATAGCATTGGTTCCAGAAAAAACTTTAGCCCGATATAATTTTTCAAAACCCGTTTATAGCGTTATTTCAAAAGTAAAATCAAATCTAGGGAAACAATTTAAAAATAGAAGTTACAAATCCTTTTTCACCATTGGTTTGTTAAATGGTTATTTGCCTTGTGGAATGGTCTATGTTGCCTTATTCGGAGCATTGGCTATGCCAAACATTGAATATAGTATTTTGTATATGCTACTTTTTGGTTTAGGAACTGTTCCAATGATGAGTTTAGTAGTAATTATCTCCAATTTACTAACAAATCCTATTCGAAATACCATACAAAAAATGATTCCTATTATTGCCGTTTTTATAGGAATATTATTTATTATAAGAGGTTTAGGTTTAGATATTCCTTACATTTCTCCAGGAACAACTAGTCTTTTTGTTCAAGCGGAAGCAAATTGTCATTAGAAATATTTTTTTTAATTTTTAAAATTAAAATTGTAAATTAGTGACTGTCAAACAAATAATTAAAAACATTTTTTTATGAAAGAATTAAAAAAAATAGGTGTATGCCTAAGTAAAGAAGAACAAAAAAAAATTAATGGTGGATGGAAAACTAAGGAAAGTTGTGACGCAATGGGAGGTTTTTGGGGGCAAATGGCTCAATCTGGTATTTGGTGCTGTACTATTCCTGGAGGTCAATCATATTGTCCACCAGAATAGAACAGTTATTGAAAATAGAAAAACAACCTTAGGGTTGTTTTTTATTTTCAAAGCAATTTGAAACAATAAAATTTATTAAATCTGTCTTCTATAAAGGATACAGTAAATATACCTTTTTGCTCTTTATTGTTAAAAATAATAGTAGAAGAGTGTTCCAAAAAGTTTGTTTTCTATTAAAAATAGGATGAAAACCTAAAATTTTATCTCTGAAACTGGTCGTTTTAAGTCTCGGACTTAAAATTTTAGGTTACCCAACGTAAAAGTTTAGGTTAAAGACCTAAAACGACCACTTGAGTATCTAAAAATAGGAGTTTTATTCTGATGTAAAGGGTGTCTAAAAATGAAAAACGTCTAATTTAGCCCTGATAGGAACGACATCCTTTTCTTTTTTTAAAGAAAAAAAGAAAAGATATAGTGGATAGCAGGTGAGATTTTCAACTGAATGACTTGGTTTCTGCTCCCAAAAATCTAAATCGTCATAGAAAACAACTGTGTCTGTGGTGCTTTTCGTTTTAATCGCAAATCAAAAGCCATGCAAATGTTACGTACAAATGGTTTCCCTTTTTCGGTTACTTGTATCGATTGGTTTCCAAATTCTAATAAACCATCTTTTTTCATCTCCTCAAGATTGGGTAAAATAGTTTCAATTTCAGGGAAATAAGTAGTAGAATCGTTCCAAGAAGTTTGAAATTGGCACATTAAATTTAGGATATGTCTTCTAATTACTAAATCTTCAGTATTCAAAATATGTCCTCTAAAAATAGGCAATTGGTCTTGAGCTAATTTTGCATAATAGTCTTCTAAAGTCTTTTCATTTTGGGCAAAAGCACTCCAAGAATCACTAATTGCTGAAACTCCTAAACCAATCATCACATCTGTTTTAGAGGAAGTATAACCCATAAAATTGCGATGTAGGTTTGCGTTTTCAAAAGCTTTGGTCAAAGTATCGGTTTTTAACGCAAAATGATCCATGCCTATTTCGATATAATTGCGTTTTAGAAGCTCTATTTTTCCTTTTTCATACAATTCACGCTTTACATCATCTTTAGGCAAATCGTCGTCTTTAAAACCTCTTTGTCCATTACCTTTTATCCAAGGTACATGTGCATAACTGTAAAATGCTATTCTATCTGGCTGGAGCGAATTCGTCTTTGCAATTGTATCTAAAACATCCTCTAAGGTTTGAAAAGGCAAACCAAAAATTAAATCATGCCCTATTGAGGTATAACCAATTTCCCTTGCCCAAAATGTTACTTTAGCAACGTTATGAAATGATTGGTTTCTATGAATCGCTTTTTGCACTTTTTCAGCATAATCTTGCACTCCAAAACTAACTCTTCTGAATCCTAAATCATACAAAGTTTGCAAATGCTCATGAGTAGTATTATTTGGATGACCTTCAAAACTAAATTCATAATCATCAGCTTTGTCAGCATTGACGAAAAGACCATTAAATAAAGTTGTTAAATTTGCTGGAGAAAAAAAAGTGGGTGTGCCACCACCTAAATGAATCTCCTTGATTTTTGGGCGTTGAGGTAATAGTTCACAATATAAATCCCATTCTTTTAAGACTGCTTTTATATACGGACTTTCCACATCATGTCGCTTAGTAATTCGTTTGTTGCAACCACAAAAGGTGCATAGACTTTCGCAAAAAGGCAAATGAATGTATAAACTAATACCTTCTGTTGTATTTGACGCAATAAATGACTGAATAAGAGATGTTTTCCATTGGTTTATCGAAAATAAATCTTCTTCCCAATATGGAACAGTAGGATAACTGGTATATCTTGGTCCAGGAACATTATATTTTTGAATTAAACTCATTGTGCAAAATTTATTCAAAAGTAAGCATAGCCAAGTTGGGTAAAAATGATAATTATCATATAAGAACTAATTCTAAAATATGTTGTAAATTCGTACTCAAATACTTCTAAAATGAAAAAAATACTACTTCTTTTTTGTTTACCAATGCTATTGAGTTCGTGTGCTGAAAAACCTTTGAAATCATTTACGGCTATACAAGTAAATGAGATTCACAATGATTCTATCAGTGTCAGAGCGATTGTATTAGATAGCAATCAATTGTGGTTTGCAGGAAATGATGGAAAGTATGGAGCTATTGATTTGGTTACTCAAAAAATGTTTAGAGGAAGAATAGGTAAAGATTCCTTGCATCCCGAATTTAGAAGTATTGCAAAAACGAAAGAGGCTATTTTTGTATTAAGTGTTGCTAATCCTGCTTTGTTATATAAGATTTCTAATGATAAGAAGGTAGTGAAACTGGTTTACCAAGAAGAAAATGAAAAAGTGTTTTATGATAGTATGCAATTTCTTGATACTACTTTTGGAGTAGCTATGGGTGACCCAGTTTTAGATTGTTTAAATATTATTATTACTAATGATGGAGGAAATTCTTGGCAAAAAATACCTTGTGAAAAATTGCCAAAAGTAGAAGAAGGAGAAGCTGCTTTTGCGGCAAGTAATACTAATTTAATGTTAAGAAACAACAAAATAATAATTGTTTCAGGAGGAAAAAAATCACGCTGTTTTGTGAGTGAAGATAGAGGAAATACTTGGCAAGTGTATGAAACACCTATTGTACAAGGGAAAGCCATGACAGGTATTTTTACAGCCGATTTTTATGATGAAAATATAGGATTTATTGCTGGTGGTGATTATGAAAAGCAAGAAGAAAATGTAAATAACAAAGCTATTACAAAAGATGGAGGCAAAACTTGGAAACTAGTTGGACAAAACAATGGTTTTGGCTATGCTTCTTGCGTACAATTTGTACCAAACAGTAAAGGAAAAGCCTTAGTTTGTGTAGGAGGAACTGGACTTCATTATTCCAGTGATAGCGGAAAGAATTGGCAAAAAATGCTAAACGACAAAGATTTATACACCATTCGCTTTCAAAATGATTCACTAGCTTATGCGGCGGGAAGAAATAGAGTGGTGGAGTTGCGATTTGAGTATTAGTTGATTTTATAATATAACTTATTTTTCAAGTTGCTATAGGTTTAGTTGTTTTAGAAATCCAAATCATCCCTTTTACAATGCCAATGAGGATCACAATCACTTATTACACAACCACCTAATTTTACTTTATCAGCATTAGATTTTTTTTAAAAGATTAAACCGTATGCTATAGGAACTACTTTGTCTATTTTTTTGCATTTTGGACAAATACTATCTGTTTTTGAGTACTCACAAACAGGATTATACTCTATTTTTAAATTAACTACCTTTTTGTTTTTTAATTTTAGAATATAAGAAGTGTTTATTGAATAGTTCCTAGGTTCGATTGAGAGAGAAACACTGTCTCTTACAATATTTTCAAAGGAAAAGCTAAGATTTTTATCAATTGTTGTGCTATCAATTTTTATATCAGAATGAAAATCAGTCTTCAAAAATATTTTTGTATCCTTTAGTACTAATTCTTTATAGGAAGGATTCTTTAGAATAATTTTTCCTTTAATAGTCTTTGTGAAAAAAGAGGGAAATTAATAAAGATGTATAGTGAGAGAATTAGTTGTATTTTCATTATTTTTAGAAATGAGAGCAATCAAAAATAATAATTTATTCCAAAAAATAATTAGTATTTGCTTTTTTTTAGCAAATAATTTTAATGTAAAATTAGTCTAAAACAAAAAAAGCACCTTTTTCAGTGCTTTTTTTTTAATTTTTTCTTCCTCTAAATTCTCGTAAAAGTTTTCTGTTGAACTCGTCTTCTGCTTTTTTTAGTTTAATTACTTTTTTGGCAGGTAAAACTTTGAGTAAATCTTTGAGATATTTCTTTTTTAGGGTATGCATTTCGTCTTCATAATCATCCATTTTTGTAATCAATTCGGAAGCTTCTTTTTCAGTAAGCTTATCAATTCCACCATTTTCAAATTGGTTTACAATGACTTTCATTTTATTGTGTTTGAGTTCAAATTGTTTGTCATCGAACGCATTGTAAACGGGCCAAAATTTTTGTGCTTCATCACTTGTGAGTTCTAATTGCTCTGTAATATAAGCTATTTTAAGTGCTTTTATCTTTTCTTTTTTCTCTCTCATGCCACCTTGTGCAAAGGAAAGACTAACTATAAAAATTAGTAATAGGGTTATTTTTTTTCTCATTGTTATTGATTTAAATAGTAGTCAATGTTTTGTGTATCTAATAAATAAGCTTCAACAGCATCATCATTTAAGGATAAATCATTTTCTAAAGCCATAATATCTTCATTGGTTAATTTATCTACAATGTCATAGGTTGAATATTCACTTATTAAGTAAGTTTCTAAGGTTGCTGTTTCAAGCGTATTGGTTTTTGCCATATTAAAATAAATGGGTATAGCAATCATCACCAATAAAATGGCTGCGATACTTGAAATCCAAACTTGTTTTTTATGAAATAGAGAAATTACTTTTACCTCTTTTTTAGGCAATTGTTCCATCATTTTGGCTTCAAATTGCTCAAAATAATGGTCTGGAACTTGAAATCCAGTTTTTATTTTAGGTTTAGTATTTAAGTTAAAATCTTTCATATTTAGTAAGACAATAATTTTTGTAAATGGTTTAATTCGTTTTTAAATATTCTTCTATTTTCTTTACAGCTAAATGATAGTTAGCTTTTAAAGCTCCTACAGAAGTAGTCACAATTTCTGATATTTCTTCATATTTTAATTCTTCAAAGTACTTCATTTTAAAGACTAATTGTTGTTTTTCGGGTAAAATGGCAATGGCTTTTTGTAATTTTAATTGGATTTCATCTCCATCAAAAAAAACATCACTTTCCAGTTTATTCAAAGCATTTTGTTGTACTTCTTCACTGCTTATTCCTGTTTTTTTAGCTTTTTGTTGTAAAAATGTCAAAGCTTCATTAGTTGCAATTCTATAAATCCAAGAAAATAATTTGCTTTCACCTTTAAATTTAGAAATATTTTGAAAAATTTTGAGAAATGTATTTTGCAAAACATCATCAGTATCATCATGATTTAAAACAATATTTCGAATATGGTTATATAATGGTTTTTGATACAAATGTAATAATTCCCTAAACGATTCTTGCTGCGTTTTAGGATTAAGTAAGCGTTCAATGAATACTTTTTCGTCTTGCAATTTTAAATTAATTTATTCATAAGACTAAAGATAATTAAAATGGTTTAATCTAGTGGGTAAAGAAAATTTTATATGCTATTTTTGCAAAAAAAAGAAAAAGATGATTCAAACAGTAATTTTTGACATGGATGGTGTTATTGTAGATACAGAACCTGTTCATCATTATGCTTACAAACAACACTTTAAAGAATTAAATATTACTGTTTCAGATGAGATTTATTCAAGTTTTACAGGGAATTCTACCCGAAATGTTTTTCAAAAATTAAAAGCTTTATTTAGTTTGGATGAAGATGTTGAAGATTTAATTTTAAGAAAAAGATTTCTTTTTAATGATGCTTTTGATTCTAAGCCCGATTTGTTTTTGATAAATGGAGTAGAAGAGTTGATTAAAGATTTGTTTACCAATGATATTCAGTTAATTGTTGCTTCATCTGCTTCTAATAGTACCATTGATAGAGTTTTTACTCGTTTTAATTTGCATCAATATTTTTCACATAAAGTCTCAGGTGAAGATTTTCCTAAATCAAAACCACATCCTGCTATTTTTGAACACGCAGCTAGTTTGTCTGTTCATCCAAAAGAGAATTGTATTGTGATTGAAGATAGTACTAATGGGGTAATTGCTGCAAAAGGAGCAGGAATTTATTGTATTGGTTACAACAGTGAAAATTCTAAAAATCAAGATTTATCTCTTGCAGATACTATTATTAATGATTTTTCAGAAATTAATGCTGAAATAATTACTAATTTAAAAAACTAAGATTTCATTGTAAAATATTTTAGATTATCCAACAGCTTGCTTGTAAGTTTTCAAGCATCTCTCTCTTGCTTCTTTATGATCTACAATAGGTTTTGGATATTTTGAAGTTTCTAGTTCCGGAATCCATTTTTTTATGTATTTCAAGTCTTTATCAAACTTTTTAATTTGTTCGGTTGGATTAAAAATTCTAAAATAAGGAGCTGCATCTACACCAGAACCTGCAGCCCATTGCCAATTACCTACATTACTCGCTTGTTCGTAATCTAATAGTTTCTGAGCAAAATAAGTCTCGCCCCAACGCCAATCGATTAATAAGTGTTTGCATAAAAAACTCGCTACAATCATTCGCACACGATTATGCATATGTCCTGTTGCGTTTAATTCGCGCATTCCTGCATCTACAAAAGGATAACCTGTTTTGCCTTCACACCATTTTTTAAACAATACTTTATTATTATTCCAAACAATAGCATCATATTTTGGTTTAAAACTTTCTTTCACGGTATGAGGAAAATGCCATAGTATTTGCATAAAAAATTCCCTCCAAATAAGTTCGTTCAAAAAAATTTCATTTTTTACTGTCAAGGCGTTTTTAACCATTTCTCTAACAGAAATTGCTCCAAAACGTAAGTAAACACCAAGCATTGAGGTTCCATTTATAGCCGGAAAGTTTCTAGTTGCTTCATAATTTTCCATTAGTTTTTCGGAAACTGTAGATTTCGGAAAACTAATGTTTGTTGGCTTAAAACCAATATTTTCTAAACTTAGAAAGGGGTAGGAATGTGAAGCAATGTTGTCTAATTTTTCTTCTGAATTGTAATAAGGAATTATTGAATTTTTTAAAGTTTCTTTCCATTTTCTAGAAAAAGGAGTGTAAACTACATAAGGAGTTCCATCTTCTTTAACTACTTCATTTTTTTCAAAAACAACTTGATCTTTTGAAGTTTTAAAATTGATATTATTTTCCTTAAAAATTTGATAGACTTCTTTGTCTCTTTTTCTTGCATAAGGTTCATAATCGTGATTGGTAAAAACAGTATTTACTTTATTCTCTCTTAATAATTTTTCAAAGATATCTTTTGGCTTACCATAAAATATAGCTAAAGATTTCTCGTATTTTTGTAATTCATTATTAATTATTACTAATTGATTGTGAATGAAATTTACTCTTGCATCATTTTTTTTTAATTCATTTAGAATAGAATTATCAAAAATAAAAATGGGTAATACTTTTTCATCATTATTTAAAGCATGAAAAAGACCTGCATTATCCTTTGTTCGTAAATCTCTTCTAAACCAAAATATGTTCATTTTTTATTGCTTAAGTATTCAAGATTGTTTAAAAGTTAAAAATTGTTTTAACACCAATTTTTAACTATCCGTATATGGTGAATAGAATTATCTAAATGTTCTCCTGTTCGAGAAGCAACATAAAGATTGACTTCATTTTTTAGTGTTACTTATACTTTAAAATTTTAAAAAATAATTATTTATATTCTCCAAAAAGCGCAATTAATTTTCTTCTTCTATAGTCAAAAATTTCATTTAATTTGGGTTTAACCAAAATAGGATGAACTAACTGACCAAGAATTCCCATTGGAATTTTATAATCAATAATATCTTCCATTTCAACACCATTTGGAATTTCTTTTAGAAAATGTTTATGATGCCAAAGTGAATAAGGCCCAAAACGTTGTTCGTCCACAAAATATTTTTTATCATGCACATGTGTAATTTCGGTAACCCATTTTGTTGGTATACCAAAAATAGGAGTTACTATATATTGAATAATTTGTCCAGAAAACATAGGTTTGTCTGCTCCAGATAAAATATTGAAACCCATGTAGTCAGGAGTAATTGTTTTTAGATTTTTAGGATTTGATAAAAATTCCCATGCATCATCAATACTAATGGGTAAATTTTGCTTAGAATTAAGGGTGTAGATTTTCATAAAACTATTTTGTTTAACAAATGTACAAAAATATTAAACAAAATTATTTTAATTTTAGGAATAGCTTAACATATTCATCTTCGTTTTTTAGTAATTTCGTAAAAATCTTATTTATAACACAAATTAATAAAATTAAAGATGAAAAAGTTATTTTTTACAGCATTATTAACGGTGGTAACTTTGTCAGTTCAGGCACAAGTTAAGACTCCTCAAGCTAGTCCAGCTGCAAAGGTTGAGCAAGTTGTTGGTTTAGCTAATGTTCAAATTGAATATTCAAGACCAGGAGCAAAAGGAAGAACAGTTTATGGAGATTTAGTTCCATATGGTAAAAATTGGAGAACTGGAGCAAATGCTAATACTACTATTTCTTTTGATCAAGATATAAAAGTAAATGGTAAAGAATTAAAGAGAGGAAAATATGCTTTATATACTACTCCAAAAGCAGACAGTTGGGACGTTATTTTCTATGCATCAACAGATAATTGGGGTTTACCTGAGAATTGGGATGAATCTAAAGTTGCTTTAAGAACATCTGTAAAGCCGCAAACTTTAATGGGATCTGTTGAGTCTTTTACTATTTCAATTAATAACGTAACTAATGATTCAGCTTCTTTAGATTTAGCTTGGGAAAGAACTATGGTTTCTGTTCCTTTTACAGTGCCAACTAATGAAGTTGCAATGGCTAGTATTGAAAAAGCACTTGCTGGACCTTCTTATGGTGATTATTTTTCTGCAGCTCAATATTTTTATCAGTCAAATAATGATATGAATAAAGCTTTAACATGGGTTAATAAAGCTATCGAATTAACGCCTTCTGATAGAGATGTTCCATTTTGGTACTTAAGATTAAAATCTTTAATCCAAGCTAAAACAGGTGATAAAAAGGGAGCAATTGCTACTGCAAAATCATCTTTAGAAGGTGCTAAAAAAGCAGGTAATTCTGATTATGAAAAAATGAATAAGGATAGTATTGCTGAATGGTCTAAATAATCTTTAATAAAATAAATCATAAAAACTCGTTTAGAATTTCTAAACGAGTTTTTTATATATATAAAGTGTTTTTAGCTTGCTTTCTAAAAACTGAACGTTATCTCAAACTAGCTCCTAATTGACTTTCAAAATTAGTTTGTAATTTGTTCATTATTTTCTCAATTTCTTTGTCATTCAAAGTTTTGTTCTCATCTTGAATAATGAAACTAATTGCATACGATTTTTTTCCTTCTGGTAAGTTTTTACCTTGGTATACATCAAAAAGATTAATGTCTTTTAATAATTTCTTTTCGGTTTGTTTAGCAATTTTATATACTTCTTCAAAAGTTGTTGTATCATCTAGTAATAGAGCTAAATCACGTCTAACTTCTGGATATTTAGGAATATCAGTAAATTTTATTTTATTAGATACATATTTTTGGATTTTACCCCAATTAAAATCTGCAAATAAAACTTCTTGCTTGATGTCAAAATGTTTTAAAATCGATTTTTTAATGGTTCCAAATTCGATGATTATTTCTTTACCAATAGCAAAACTAAGTCCTTCAGCAAAAATATCGCTTTCAATAGGTAAATTTGAAACTTTGGCATCTAAACCAATTCTAGAAAGAACACTATTAATATAGCCTTTAAATAAAAAGAAATCCGACTTTTGCTGACTTTGAGTCCAATTTTCATCACTTCTATTTCCAGTTTGGAATAAAGTTAAATGTTTGTTTTCTTCATAACCAGAAGGTAATTTGTGATACGTTTTACCGAATTCATATAATTTTAAATCGCTTCTTTTTCTATTGATATTGAAAGAAATTGATTCTAGACCAGAAAACAACATCGATTGTCTCATAACTGACAAATCATTGCTTAAAGGATTTAACATTACTACATTAAATTCTTCTTTTAAATTTTGTGATAATTTAATATAATCAGGAGTGGTTAATGAATTAGCCATCATTTCATTAAAACCTAATGAACATAATTGATTTGCTACAATATTCTGTACTTTATATTCTTCAGTTCGAGATGAATTTGAGATGGTTGCATTTAATTTTTCTGTAAAATTAATATTATTGTAGCCATACACTCTAAGTATTTCTTCAATTACATCTATTTCTCTTTGTACATCTACTCTGTAAGAAGGTATGGATAAACCAATTCCAGCTTCTGTTACATTATTAATTTTAATATCTAAAGCAACTAAAATTTTCTTGATAGTTTCTTTAGGTAATTCTTCACCAATTACTTTGGTTACTTTTTCAAAATTTAAGAATACTTGAAAATCTTCTATTTTTTTTGGAAAAACATCTGCAATATCTGATGTAACTTCTCCACCTGCTACTTCTTGAATTAATAAAGCAGCTCTTTTTAAAGCATATTGTGTAATAGTAGAATCGATACCTCTTTCAAATCGGAAAGAAGCATCTGTATTTAGAGCATGACGTTTTGCAGTTTTTCTAATAGAAACTGGATTAAAGTATGCACTTTCTAAAAATATAGCTGTAGTATCTTCGGTAACACCAGAATCTTTTCCACCAAAAACACCTGCAATACACATTGGTCCTTCTGCATGACAGATCATTAGGTCCTCAGCATCTAGCGTTCTTTCTACATCATCTAGAGTAGTAAATTTTGTTCCAGCTGCAACAGTTCTTACAACCACTTTATTTCCTTTTATTTTATTGGCATCAAAAGCATGTAAGGGTTGACCTAATTCATGTAAAACGTAATTAGTAACATCTACTACATTATTTTTTGGTGTTAAACCAATAGCTTTTAGTCTGTTTTGTAGCCAAGTGGGAGATGGTTTGACAGAAATTCCAGAAATAGTAACTCCACAATAGCGAGGTGCTAATTTTTCATTTTCTACAACTACATCTATTTTTAGTGTACGTTTATCAATTTTAAAATTACTTACAGATGGTGTAATTAATTCTATGTTTTTCTCTTTTTGAACTAATCCAGCTTTTAAATCTCTAGCCACACCAAAATGACTCATTGCATCAGCACGATTAGGTGTTAACCCAATTTCAAAAACTTCATCTGTTTCTATATTGAAAACTGTTTTTCCAAGTGTTCCTGGTTTTAATGTTTCATCCAAAATTAGAATACCATCATGGCTTTCACCTAAACCTAGTTCGTCTTCTGCACAAATCATTCCATGACTTTCTTGTCCACGAATTTTTCCTTTTTTAATTTCGAAAGCATTCCCTTCTTTATCATACAATTTTGTACCTATTGTTGCTACAGGTACTTTTTGACCAGCTGCTACGTTTGGAGCACCACAAACAATTTGTACTGGAGGATTACCATCACCTAAATCTACAGTAGTCACTTTTAATTTGTCGGCATCTGGATGTTTTTCACAAGTAAGAACATGTCCTACAACGATGCCTTCTAGGCCACCTTTTAAGCTTTCAAATTTATCTATACCTTCTACTTCTAAACCTAGATCGGTTAGTAAAGCAGCCGTTTCTTCTGATTTCCAGTCTATTTTTATAAATTGTTTTAACCAATTGTATGAAATACGCATTTTCTATCGATTTTTAAAGCGCAAAGATAAGTATTGTAGGTTTTAGTTTAAAATATATTTCATCTAAAATACATTTTCTTTATTATTGATTATTTGGCAATTTAATGGGATTAATTTTATTAAAAATGGTTACTTATCACTTTTGTGCAATAAAATGATTAATTAGTACTATTTATAATCTTCGTTTGAATTAAAATCAAGAAAAAAGCTAAATGATTTAAATTTGCTTCTTTAAAAAGGCAATCAATCCTTTAAAATAGGTTTGTTGATCATCATAAAATGCCATGTGACTTCCTTTTGAACAATATAAATAATTTCCGTTTGGTAGTAGATCAGCCATTTTTTTCATAAATTTTGGATCCATTGTATCAAATTCTGCACCAATTACTAAACTAGGAATTGTGATATTTTTTAAATCGTTTGTTCTGTCCCAATTTTCTAATTTTCCTGCAATACCAAACTCACTTGGGCCTTGCATGGTTACATAAAGGGATTGATTCATTTTGGCAAACGAACGATTAACTGGTTCTGGCCAATCTTTTGAAGGTAATCTTAAAATATGTTGTTCATAGAAGTTTGGAAGTAATAATTCCATATATCTTGGATTTGAAAAATCTTTTTCAGCTTCAATTTTATTAATTTCTGCTAAAACTTCTGGTTTCATTTGTATTGCTAATTTTTCATCTGCATATTTTCCATATTCTGGACAGCTTGACATCATGTTAGAGATAATGAGACCTTTCATGTTATTTTGATATTTTAAAGCATATTCCATTGCTAAAATGCCTCCCCATGAATGGCCTAAAATATAGAAATTGTCTTTATTCAAATTCAAAGCTTTTCTTACTTGTTCCACTTCTTCCACATATCTTGGTAAATCCCAATATAAAGTATCGTTTGGATTATCTGAATTGCCACAGCCTAACTGATCATAATATATAAATTCAATTTCTTCAGCAGGAAGAAAATTTTCAAAACATTCAAAATATTCATGAGTACATCCAGGACCACCATTGAGTAATAATACTTTTATTTTTGGATTATTCCCAATGCGTTTTGTCCAAACATGAAAAGTAGTATCGTTTGTGGTAATAGGTATCATTTTTACACCACCGTCTTGAATAACAGTTGAATCGATTTGGTAATAATTTGCGATTTCTTCTTTAGCTGAAATACTATTTTCTTTTTTACAACTAGTGAAAAAAAATGTAAGGAGAGCTGTTATTAATACTGTTTTCATGATTTTAATCTATTTTATTTAACCAATCTATTGCCTTTTGTAATGATTCATTATCATTACATTTTACATCTGGTTGTATTGAACTACCATATTTTGTTTTGTTTCGATCAACAAATATACTTTCTGCTAAATTAATTCTTGAATTATCTGATAAAGTATATGATTTACAGCCAGTTGAAACACCAAATGTTTTTGTTCCAAAAAATTTTGTTTTATCACGACCTTTGAACGCAATGCTTATTGCTTCTCCAGAACTTGCTGTTTTTGCATTAATTAATACAGCTACATTTGGTTTTTCATTTTTTAAATGAATCAAATTTGTGTTTTGTTCCATAATTTCACTATTAAGAAAAACTTTTCCTTCTAAGACTTTCCAAACTTCGTAATTGTTATTATTGTCTAGAAAATATCCTACAATTCCATCTCCTAGAATAGGCTCTATACTAACTAGCATTGGCCACATATTCCCTCCAAAATTTTCTCTTAAGTCAACAATCCAACCTTTTAATTCTGTTTTATTTTGTTGGGAAATTTTTTCTGTAATAGTATCAATATAATCTTTTATTGTCTCATTATTACCAATAAAAAAGGGGATTCTAATATATCCAATATCTCTAGGAACATTTTCATCAGCTAAAATTGGTAAAGGATTTAAATTTTCATCTTTAGTCGAATTTTTTGCAGGTTCAAAATAACTATGGTTATCTTTTAATTCACTTATTGCAAAAGAAATACAAGGATATGTGTCTTCTATTTTTTTTGAATTTCTTGCATGTAAATATATTTTATTAGTAAAAGCAGTCCAATCTATTTGATTCTTTTTGATAGATTTTTGTTCTAATAAAGAAATTACTTCATCTATATATTCTTTTGCAGTTGGAGATATATGATTTCTAGTATTGTTATTACAACCTAATAGTACTATTAAAAAAGCATATAAAATAATTTTTTTCATTTTATGTTTTTTGTAAAAGTACTACAAAATCTCTTCTACATGTTTCTTAATATTACTAGCTAATTTTTCAGTTGGTAAATCATTTGCATCATTACCAAAAGGATCTTCAATTTCTTCTGCAATTAATTCTAAACTGGCTAAAACATAAAAAGTAAAAACTACAACTGGAATTACATAATAACCTAAACTAAACACATAGCCAAAAGGTAAGGTCATGATGTAAAAGAAGATGAATTTTTTAATAAATGAACTATAAGAATAAGGAATAGGCGTGTTTTTAATACGTTCACAAGCACCACAAATATCAGTAAAGGATTGAATTTCATTATTGATAATAATTAATTGGTCACCCGAAATTTTACCTGATTCATGTAAATCATTGATTTTGTGAAACAATATTTTTGCTACTTGATTAGGTCTGTGTTTGTGGTGATCGATTTCTAAATCTAAGCCTTCAAAAAGCATCTTGGCAGTTTCTTCATCGGTTAGATGTTTTTGTAAAATAGAAGCATAAGCAGGAATTACTTTTTTAAAGAAAAGTTTGTCGTAATCCTCTTTTAAAATGACCGACAATTTAATAGCTAAATTTCTACTATTATTTACTAAAGCACCCCAATGTTTTCGACCTTCCCACCAACGATCATAAGCTGTATTAGTTCTAAAAACTAGTAATAATGAAATTACAAAACCAAGCATTCCATGCATAATGGTAATGTTTTTTACATGACTTTGCTGTGATAATTGCCAATATTCAATTTCTAAATAAGCTACTGCATAGGAATACAATCCTATAGTAATCATCATAGGAATCAACTGACGAAATGTATCGGATTTGTGGAAACGAAAAATAAAAGTTATCCAGTCTTTTGGGTTGTATTGAACCATAGGAATTTAGAAATTTGAAAATCAGAATTTAGAATGAAGCGTAAATTTAGCAAATTATTCCCAACTTAAAGTTCCAGCTAATTCTTTTAAATTAATTTCAGATAACTTAGTGTTGTATTGTGCGGTTGCATAACGAACTGAAGCTTCAATATAATTTTGTTGGGCTGTTCTAACTTCAATGGTGGTTATGGTTCCTATTCTGAATTTGGCTAAAGTAATGTCTAGATTTTGTTTTGCAATTGCTACATTTTCTTCTTCCACTTTTATCAATTCTAAATTGGTTTGATAACTTTGATAGAATGAAGCCATTTGAGATTCTAAAGCTAATTTTTGTTGGTCTACTAAAAAAGAAACATTTTCTACTTCATATTTGGCAGCTTTTTCTCTTTTGGTTTGTAAAAAACCATTAAAAATAGGTACACTTGCTGAAACTCCATAAACAAATCCTTGACCCGAAGATTGTGTAATGAAACCCAATGAAGCTTCTGAACGTGTAAAGTTGTATCCTGAAGTTAAGCGAACAGTAGGGTAGCGATTGCCTTTGACTTGTTTTAAGTTTAAATCTGCTATTTTTTTGTTTAAGATTTGTGCTTGTAATTGTGGATTTTGTTTGGCTGCTAATTCTTTTAATTCATCATAAGTCAAACTTTCTTCAAACGTGATTTCTTGTATTACTTTAAATTCGGTTTGCAGGTCTCTGGCTAATAATTCATTTAATTTTATTTTGGTGTTTTTATACAATTCTTTTTGACCTAATAGTAAACTTTTATCGGTATTTAAATCTACTTGTGCATTTAAAACTTCTAATTTGGCAGCTTTACCAATTGAATAACGATTTTGAGCAGTTGTTACTCTTTGATTGGAAATTACAATAGCACTATCAATTGAAGCCATAACTTGTTGTTGTTGTACCAAATCATAATATGTGAGATAAACATCACTAATTCTACTCAAAATAGTAGCTTGTAGTTCTGATTTGCCTTGTGCTTCTAAAACACTTAATTGTTCTTTTCTAGCAAACATACTTAATCCGTCAAAAATGGTCCAATCTAGACCCACACCATAGGATAGATTCATGTTTTTTGCACCATCTAATGTTCTAACTGAGCCATCAGCTTGAGTTTGTGTTGTATTTAATTGACTATTATTATTGGTTAGGTTTGCACTTATTGTAGGTAATAGTCCTGCATTGGCCAAATTATTATTGGTTTCGTCAATTTTTAAATTGTTTTTGGCAATTTTTATTTCATAATTGTTTTCCAAAGCTATTTTTACAGCATCTTCAAGTGATAAAATCTCTTGTGCTTGCAATTGAAAACTTACCAAAAGGAGTAGGATATATTGTATAATCTTTAACATGATTTATTTTTCTAAGGCTTCAAGGTTATCAAATTCTGGTCGGTGTTTTCTATTTCTTGACCATAATAAATAGATGGCAGGAATTACGAAAAGCGTTAATATTAAAGAAAATAAAGTTCCTCCTACAATTACAATTCCCATTCCCATTCTGCTAGCAGAAGCTGCTCCAAGCGATAAAGCAATGGGTAAAGCTCCTAATGCAATGGCTAAACTAGTCATTAAAATAGGTCGCAAACGTGATTCTGAAGCTTCTATAATAGCTTCATATTTCGATTTTCCTTGTTCTCTTAATTGGTTTGCAAATTCTACAATTAAAATTCCGTTTTTGGTTACTAAACCAATTAGCATGATGGTTCCAATTTGACTGAAAATATTCCAAGTTTGATCAAATAACCACAAAGAGAATAATGCTCCAGCAATAGCCATAGGAACTGTTAAAATAATAATGAAAGGATCAATAAAACTTTCAAATTGAGCTGCTAATATTAAGAAAATTAATAATAAGGCTAAACCAAAAGCAAACGAAGTATTGGAACTACTTTCCACAAAATCTCTAGATTCTCCACCTAAATCAGTTGTAAATGTATCATCTAATACTTTTGCTTTGATAGCATTCATGGCATCAATACCATCACTGATACTTTTTCCTGGAGCTAAACCAGCATTTACAGTAGCTGACATGTATCGATTATTGTGATACAATTGTGGAGGATTGCTTTGCTCGTCCACAGAAACTACATTGTCCATTTGAATTAATTGTCCTTTGTCATTTTTTATAAAAATCGAAGTTAAGTCTAATGGAGTTGCTCTATCTTGTTGTAAAAACTGACCAATTACTTGATATTGTTTTCCGTTTTTGGTAAAGTAGCCAAAACGTTGTCCACTTAAAGATAATTGTAAGTTTTGAGCAATATCAATTACTGAAATACCTAAACTTTTTGCTTTTTCTCTGTCTATAGTAACATTAATTTCGGGTTTGTTGAATTTCAAATTGACATCGACCATAGAAAAGGTTTCATCTTTTGAGGCTTCTTCCATGAATAATGGAATCTTTTCTTGTAGTTTTTCAAAATTTTGTGCTTGAATGATGTATTGTATTGGTAAACCACCTCTACGACTTACTGAAATTGTAGGTTGTTGAATTATAGAGGTTTTAGCATCTGGGTAGCTTTTTGTCCATTTGGATAAATCATCAGCTATTTCCATTTGCGATTTTTCTCTTTCACTTGGATCTTTTAATGAAATGCGAATGAAACCACTATTTACAGAACCACCACCACCAAAACCAGGTGAAGAAATAACTAAACTTACTCGTTTTTCAGGAATAGAATCATCTACTAATTGCGACATTTCTTGCATGAATCTATCTGTGTATTCATAAGTTGCTCCTTCTGGTGTAGACATTCGCATAACAAAACCACTTCGGTCATCTAAAGGAGCGGTTTCTTTTTGTAGAATACTGAAGAATAAATAAATTAATCCAAAACAAGTTATGATAATTGCAAAACTAATCCATTTGTGTTTTACAAAGCGTTCTAGATAAGTAGCATAGCCTTTGTTTAATTTTACAAAATAAGGTTCGGTTAGGTCATAAAATTTGGTTCTTTTTTGTTCACCACCTTTCATTAAATAGGCATTCAGCATAGGAGTTAAGGTCAAAGATACAAAGGCTGACACCAAAACGGCAGCTCCAATAACTACTCCAAATTCTCGGAATAGCCTTCCTACGAAACCTTCTAAGAAAATTACTGGTAAGAATACTGCAGCTAAGGTTATAGAAATAGATATTACTGCAAAGAAGATTTCATTAGAACCTTTTATGGCTGCTTCAATAGGAGACATGCCTTCTTCTACTTTTTTGAAGATGTTTTCTGTTACTACAATTCCGTCATCTACAACTAATCCTGTGGCTAGAACGATTGCTAGTAAGGTTAATACATTAATGGAAAACCCAAATAGCCACATGATGAAAAAGGTAGCAATTAATGATACTGGAATATCTATTAATGGTCTAAAGGCTATGGCCCAATTTCTGAAAAATAAATAGATGATTAGGATTACTAATATAATTGAAATCAGCAGTGTTTCTGCAACTTCTGTTACGGAACGTTTTACAAAAACGGTTGTATCGATAGCAATATTTAATTGGATATCCTTTGGTAAATCTTTTTTTAATTTTTCAAATTCTTTATAGAATTCATCAGAAATATCTATATAATTAGCTCCAGGTAATGGAACGATGGCCACAGCAACCATTGGTTTTCCTGACTGTGTTAATTGGGTTTCTATATTTTCTGGTCCTAAAGTAGCAGAACCAATATCGCTCAAACGAATGATTTTATCACCTTCTGCTTTAATGATAATGTTGTTGAATTCTTCTGCTGTGGTGAGGTTTCCAACTGTTTTTACGGTTAGTTCGGTATTATCTCCTGTAATTTTTCCTGATGGTAATTCTACATTTTGATCGTTTAGTGCTTTTCTAACATCGGCAACTGTTAATCCATAGGAAGTTAATTTGTATGGATCAATCCATAAACGCATGGCATACCGTTTTTGTCCCCAAATTTGAATGCCACTTACTCCTGGTATAGTTTCTAAACGTTGTCCAATTACATTTTCGGCATAATCGCTTAGTTCTAATGCATTTCTGGTTTCACTTTGTACTGTCATGGAGATAATGGCTTCACTATCTGCATCTGCTTTGGAAACTATGGGTTGGGAATCTATATCTTCTGGTAAGCTACGAATGGCTTGTGAGACTTTATCACGTACATCATTGGCTGCTTCTTCTAAATCTTTTTCTAGATTAAATTCTATGGTAATGGAACTTCTTCCTTGGTTACTTGAAGAGGTTATGTTTCGAATTCCATCAATAGAGTTAATGGCTTTTTCTAAGGGTTCGGTAATTTGTGATTCAATGATATCAGCATTGGCACCAGTATAATTAGTACGAATTGAAATTTGCGCTGGGTCAATTGAAGGATATTCTCTAACGCCTAAAAATTTGTATCCAATAAATCCAAATAAGATTATGGCAAGATTTAGTACAATAGTAAGGACGGGTCTTTTTATACTTAATGTAGATAAACTCATACTTATTTTTTAAGGGTTACTTGTACTGCTGTTTCTGGTTTGAGACTCATAATACCACTTGTAATAACAGTGTCACCTGCTTTTAACCCTTGGGTTACCAAAATGGATTCTTCCGTTCTGGTTCCTGTTTCTATTTTTACTTCTTTGGCTTTACCATGAGTCGAAATAAATACTTTTTTTCCATTTTGAATAGGAATGATGGCTTCTGTGGGAATTAAAATTGCTTTTTCAATAGCATTCAAAGGTAATTTTACATTGGCATAGGTACCTGGAAACAATTTACCTTCTTTGTTGTTGGCTTTGGCACGAACTAAAAGTGTTCTGGTAGTTACATCAATACTGGGTTCTATTGCATAAATGCTAGCTTTGAAAACTTCGTTTGAACCTGAAACGGTAAATTCTATTTCGTTGTTTACTTTTATTTCGCTTGCGTATTTTTCGGGAATGGAAAATGTAATTTTTACTTCGCTAGCACTAACTAAATTGGTAACTACAGTAGTAGGAGTGAGGTAAGTACCTGGAGAAATATTACGTAGTCCTATTTTACCTGAGAAAGGTGCTTTGATAGCTGTTTTTCCAATTTGTGCTTGAATTAACTGGGTTTGTGATTGTAAACTTCTATATTCTGCGCTAGCAATATCATATTCTTCTTGACTAATAGCTTCTTTTTCTAGTAAAAGTTTAGCTCTTCTTTCATTTTCGCCTGCTAAGTTTTTTCTAGTGACTGCTTGTGCTAATTGTGCTCTTAATTCGATATCGTTGACTTTAAATAGTGTTTGTCCTTTGGTAACGTTTGTTCCTTCTTTGAAATAAATGTTTTCCACAATACCTGAAACTTCACTTCTTATTTCTACTTGTTCGTTAGCATCAATAGATCCTGAAACAGAAATGACGTTTGAAAATTTTCCTTCAGAAACGACTATTCCGTTTACTTTAACGCTTGGTTTTTTATCGCCATTTGGTTTACTAGTGTTACTGGAAGCTTTGTCTGCATTACTTTTAATGCGATAGCCAATAAAGCCTACAAAAAGAATAATTATAAGAGTTAAAAGTAGTGTTTTAAGTTTCATTTGGTGACTATAAAATTATGTTAACAAAACTAATTGTTCCAATTTTATAAAGCCAATTACTTATAATTTATTTAACAATTGTAGGTACAAATGAAACAAATAGTTGTTTAATTGTTTTTTTTAGGAAATGGATAAGGTTTTTATAGGTGTTTTAGTAGATAATAGGGAAGTGTTTCTATAAAAAGAGGCTGTCTGAAAAGTTTTTTTTCGAACAGCCTCTGAATTTCATTCTTATATTTAAGAATAAAATACTCGTAGCAATAATAATAAAGGTAAATATTAATCTTTTTCCAGTACAATGGCACCACAACCTATGCGGTCACCCGCTGCTCCACTTGGTTGTGTTTTAAAATCATCGGCATCTTTGTGTACTATAATGGCTTTTCCTATAATATTTTTAGCTTCATCTTCACAATCGATGCACCATAAATCTGTTTCTTTTGTGATAGTGGCAATACCATTTTCATCTGCCACTAGGTTTCCAATATCTCCTAAGTGAAATCCATCATGTTTCCAAACTCCATGGTCTGAATGGGTTGGATTCCAATGTTCTCCTGCCGATGAGCCATCCACTGCACTACAATCGCCTTTTTCATGAATATGGATAGCGTGTTGACCTGGGGTTAAACCAGCTAAAGTAGCTGTCATGGAAACTTTTCCATCATTTTCTGTAAATGTTACTGTACCTGAGACAGCACTATTGCTTTTGGCTTCAATGATAGCAGTTGCTGTTACAGCTTTTGCTATTGTATCTGTTACTGTTTCGGTATCATTTTCTTTTACAGTTTCTGTTTTTTTACATCCTATAAGTGTAACACAAAGTAGTAGTATAATTAAGTAATTTTTCATGTGTAAGTTTATTTTAAGTTATTAATTTGTTTTTATAGTTTTAATTGTTAGTGCTAAATTACTTTTTTTAAGTGTGGTTTGTGTTACATAATCTCCATGTTTAGAAGAAGTATAATTCTGAAAATCATTGTTTAAGGAATCGTACCAATTCTAAATAATTGCGTATAAAAAAATCCTATTGTATAATAGGATTCGTATTTATTCTAATGCTATTTAGTTTAAATAGCTTTTAATATTTCTCTTTTTGAAAGCCCCAGTCTCTCAATTCTTGTTTGTAAGTGTCTGGATAATTAGCTTTTAGTACATTTACAATAGCATTTAGTCCTTTTTTTAGATTGTTTTTTAAGTTGTTTTTGTCACCTACTTTTACAGCCACTTGTCCATCTGTTTTGGTAGCTTCTTTAACAAGTAAAGTATATTGTTCTTTTATGGGAGTCCAGAAAGCAAGACCATACTCTTCGTTGACAAACTCATGTGTACTTATTGCTTCAATCATTAATTTTAAGGCTGCAATTCTTTTGTTCTGATCTGTAGGGAACACGTATTTTTTTCCTTTGTGTTCTATACCAAATGCTGCATAATAGCTAGTTGCATTTTCTTTTTTATATTTATTTGTAATATATCCTTTTACATAAGACAAGGCATTGTCTATAGATTTGTCTAATGCTTTTATGGATTGTGTAAGTTGTGGTCTTGTGGAACCTTCTTGTAATCTAGCTTCTAAAGTGGTATTAAAGCTAGTGGTATTAGTTTGAAATTGAGTAGCAGTTAACCATTTCAAGGTAAGCCAATCATTTGCTATCCATTTTGTACTTACCGTTGCCACTACATTGCCAAAGTTTATATCAGCAGCAGGTACATTTCTCTTTTTTGCAGGTTTTGCGTTTTCAGCATTTGATGTCGTTTCTGTCATAATTATTGTATTAAATTAATTGATTTAACATAAAAGTAGAAAACTATTTAAAATTTTAAAAGAAATATCTTATAAAAAAATCTTAATTTTTAGATGTGCTTTTGTCCTTCTTAAGACTTGTAATAAATGGGATTATCTACCATTTATAATAGTATAATAAACAATAGGAGTAAGGTGTTTTACATAGTGTTTTATAATGCATTACTATAGTAGTAGATTGTATTACACTTGGTTTTATAGTAGATTTCTATAGGAGTAGATTATGTTACACTTGTATTCATAGTGGGTTACTATAGTAGTAGGTTATGTTACACTTGTATTTATAGTAGGTTACTATAGTAATAGGTTGTGTTACACTTTGTTTTATAATAGATGTCTGTAGTAGTGAAATTCTGTTTATAATTATAGTGTTAACAATTAGTTTTATTGTTTCTCTTGATTTTGTTTGTTGGTATTTCTATTACCTACATTACCTCTTTTTGCTTTATTAGTAAGGAGGTAATTGTTATGTATGAATGTGGGTTAGGTGGGAGTCATGGAATACTATTTTCAAACTAAATTTCATTAGTGATTTTTTTGACGAAAAATACTAAATGTATTTATAATTAATTTTATTTTATACATGAGCATAACTTAATATTTGCTTTTTTATGAATATCTAAAATTTCAGTTGAAAGTTCTATTAATTCGCTATTTGAGTTATTTAAAATATTAAAATTTGCGGGTCTCAACTTTACATATTTAGTGTAGTTATCAAAAAAAAGATTGTCATTAAATTTTATAAAAACAACATCATTTTGTTTAATTAAATTTTCCCATTCATTTTTATTATCGAAAGGGATTATTTTTTTATTAATTTCTATACCATCGTTAGTTATTGTGACACATTCAACTTTTTTATTTAATAATTGTTCATTAATAATTTCTTGTTGTATAGAATATGTTGCTTTTGCTACCGATTTTAATTTCCAGATAACTATACTTTCATTAGGAATAGGTGGAAAGCCTTTATTTAAATCTTCTTGATGTTTTTTCTCTTTTTTTTCTAAATATTCATTTGTATAAAGATATTCTGGAGCTGAAAAATTATAAAAGGATTGAGGCAACTTACTTTTTAGTCCATGAATATTATCGGTTTTATTCTGGTCGTTAAAGTTGCTTCTAAATATAACACTAGGAGCATTTAATGAAGTTGAGACCTCAGTAAAAACTTTATCTAGAAATTCATACTTTACATTTTTATCAATAAAAAAATGAATGCTTTTATTTCCTTTTATAGTTGACGAAACATCATATGGATTGTTGAGATAATTTTCTAATAATCTTATTTTTAAATTATTTAAATTGATAGTGTCCTTATCAAAAATAATAGTATTTGATTTTGTGATATAAATTGAGTGGAATGGAAGTGCTATGACTTTAAAATTACTTTCTTTAATTTCTGGCAAATTAATATTGTATTGAGAAAATGCCACATTTACAAATAGAGTAACAAATATTATTAGCTTCATAATATGTAATTAATTATTTAAAAACTTTTCAGGATAATATTTTTTATCCTGAAAAGTGTTATCATTACTTATTAAATGTTATTATTACTTTCTGAATTGTCCAATCTATTCTGATAATTAAAGAAGGCTTTAAAACTTTTTGATAACCAAAAATGATAGATTGCTACTGTGTAAACAAGTAACATCACAATAAAAGGGCTTTTTAGTAAAATGGATTGTTTAATTGTTAGTAAACCTCTAACAGCACCTAGTATACCTAATACAAATAATATTATTGCTATGATTCTTGCCCAAGATTTTCCTTTATAAATCATTAACAATAATCCTATTGTCAAAAGAAATCTTATTATTTGTTGAATAATTTTTTTTGGTTCAATCTCTGGAATAACAGAGTTATAAATGTATATGGTGTGTAACGATACCATTAAAATACTTATCGAAATAAGGATAGTTCTTGTTTTACCTGCTTTTTCTAAATGATTCATTTCTATTTTATAAATTTATTTTAACCTTTACCATATATTTTTTCTCTTTCACCACCTGGGGCTGTCCACTCGTTATAACTTAACTCGACAGGTTGAAATTCTATACCAGTACAACCAGAATCTTCTATTTCTTTTTTTAATTTTTCTGAGACAAAATACAACCCTCCAAAAACATATTTAATTATAAAAAAATCTTCAAAAATATTTTGACTAGATAAACTTAACTTTTCAATTGTTAATGCTTCTTCTTTTGCATTAGCTTCTGATAGTTTTATTTCAAATTGCTTAAAATTTTCAACCTTTACATATTCTTTAATAGTATTATATGTTAATTCATAGTCATCAGCCCTTTTAGTGTATAGAATTTTAGAATTTGAAAAATCAATATATTCTTGATTGAATTTATAAAAATTCAATATCCAATAATCCTCTAACATTAAATTGTTCTGTATGATTGGAGCTTTAAAGAATTGCATACTATCATTTCTTTTTCCCTCTAATATTTTTTTTAATTTTCCACTGACTAAAAGTTTATTTGAAAAACCCATGGCAGAATTTGCATTAATTAGATCAGTTTGTTTTGACTTAGCATGCAAAATAGCATTTGCAGTTATAGGTTCAAAATCAATTTTTTCAAAATGTACGTGATGAATAAATTTAGGTTCATCCCAAACATGACAATTATAGATTATTTCTTTAACTTGAGGGTAATTACCTAATATTTTTTTATTAAATGAGTTCTGTATTAAATAGTACATCATTATTAAAAGTTTAATTGATTAATTGGTGTATTTGGATTATTTGCAATTGCAGTTCTAATCTCTTGAATAACTTGATTTGCTTTTGCATAACATTGGTTTGGAGTTGCATTAGGGTTTGCTAATAAAAAATCATTGAATTTTTGTAAAATTTTAGCATCATAAGCGCCATGACTTCCACTATGCACTAAAGTACTTAATCCAATCCCGTTTAAAGCTTCATTCATATGAAAAGCACTTCCAGATTTTGCGGCTTTTTGTACAACTTCATGAGTTTGAATTCCTAGAGGGATTATATGGTGAGCAATTAATGGATTCCCTACAGCTAAACCAAGTACTCTTCTTAATTGTGCTCTACAAGTGCTATTTGAACCAAAATAAATTAAACCATTTGCTAATACCCTATAACTTAATCTTACTTTAGTTCCAATTGTATAAACAATCTGAATTTTATTTGCATATTTTGCACCAGTAGCAAACCAACCTGCAACGGGTATTGCACTTGCATAACTTAATGTAGCATTTAAACCATCACCTTCTATTGTATAAATTACTCCATTTGTAACATCTGCAATTTCACCAAATGCTGGAACTAATCCTGCTAAATCGAGTGATAAATGTGTTGCATCTAACCATGCTTGTTTTAACACTTTAAAGTTGCTCCATCCAGGATTTTCTTGTTTTAAAATTGCACAATGTGTAGCAAATAATTTGGCAAATTGTATTAATAAAATGGGATCTTGTAAGTTAACTTGGGTGAAAGAATCAACTCCGTTGTAAAAGTCAATATCAAAATTTTGATTAAAATAATTGTATTGCTGAGCATATATTAAAACTTTTGTTATTTCAGAAATATCTTCATCAGAACTATAAATATCGTTTGATAGTTCGCTAATCAATTCTTTAGTAAACATCCAAGCTTCACCGTCATTTACTCTAGGATTTAAATAATCTAAAATTGCATTTTTAGTATTTACATTAGCATTATTCCACCAAAGTAATTCTTCAGGAGTTAAAATATTTTCTAGTACATCGGTTATGCTTCCACCTGCTCCATCATTATATAAATTAGGGTTTGAAGTATCGTCTATAATTTCAACTGGTGTTGAAGGATCATTACAAGTAGTAGTAATGTAAATTTCATAATGTGCATCGTTAATATAACCTGTATTACATGATTCTCCTACACCATGTTCTCCTGAATGACTGCATTTTACTTCTACTATATCGATTAAATCTCTACATCTTCCTCTTAAAAGGTTTTCTGTTTTACTTTGATTCTCTTGTTTTACTCCATTAATAAATTGTGTTGATGCAGTTATCTCTAATTCGTTATTTAAAATTTGAGCTTCACCAGTAAATGATTTTAAATCTAATAACACAGTTGGTGTTGTTGGAATGTATTTTAGGTAACCTACTTTTTCAGTTTCATTATAATTTTTTGTTATAATAAACTTTAGAAAATAAGGATTTTGTTGCGAATAAGAATTAAGATTTAAAATATAAGTTGTTAGACTATCTCTTTTTTGAATTTTAATGAAAGTAACATTCGCATCATTTATTCTTGAAAAAGAATCATTGTTAAGTTTATAAAAAGATTTGTTTTGTAAAATTGTTTTAATTTCTGGCGATTGTATTTCGTTATAAAGTTCAGATATTGAAATTCTGCTAGAATTAATACTTACTATATTATCCTCTTTTATTTCTGTAGCAACTTCCTCATTTTCACAATTAGTAAAAAAGATAACTAACAGAAACCAAGATAATAATTTGATTTTTTTCATTGTTTTTTTTATGGAATAGATTTTTAAATTTACTGTAAATAATTTTATGGCAAAAATAAATTTAATATTTATGGTAGTCAATACGTATTTATACGTATTTTTCATGTTTTTTACTACGTATTTATACTGATAAGAATATTTTCTTACATGTATTTGTATTATATGAAAAAGTTATAAAATCACTTTTTTAAATTTTACAAGTAGTTTTTAATTGTTAAAATCTAATTATGATTAGTACTTCAAAAACCTAACTGATATAATTCCAAATATTTTTTTTCTTGCTTAATTCTATAAAGACTTTTCTAAGTGTTGCATGTTTTATTGTTTTCAATGGTACTCAATGTGGAGGTAAGACTTTTTGCTACTGATATTTACAAATATATCGAAAACATTGAAAAAAAAGGTTTAAAAATAGGAGAGCGTTTTGTTTTCTGTTACTTGCACTACAAATGCTCTTTTCTACTTTTATTAGTGAGTAGGAATTGTTATAAATGACAGTTGGTAGTTAAAATTTTTTCACAGTTAATTTGTTTGTGTGCTTATTGCCCAATAATTTCCTGCATAATCATAGAACGAACCTCTTGTGTCTGGATCACCTTTTTTGTTAATGGGTTTTTCGATTATTTCACATCCGTTTTCAATGGCTTTGTCAAAAGTTTTGAAAACATCAGGCACATAAATGTGAAGCATGGTTTTGTTAGCTTCATAGCTTTCTGTGCTATCACTAATCATAATGACTGTGTCGTCTAATTGTAATTCGATATGAGCAATTTTTCCATTTTTGTGATCAAATCGTCTTAAAGTTTTAGCATCAAAAAGTACAGTTAATAAGTCAACCAATTTTTGTGCATTGTTAACAATTAGGTAGGGTGAAAGGGAATTGTAATTTTCAGGTTTGTATGGTTTCATTTTTTGTCTGTTTAGTTGTTTTTTGATGTTTTTATAATATCTGCTAGCTAGTACATAGGTCAGATTTTGTTAGAGTTAATACCTAAATATTTGCATAGATGTGCGGGACAAATCTTATCCTTTTTACTTAAATCAAAAATAGTAATAAATAATTGAAAATCAGAATGAATTGAAAATAGGAGAGCGTTTGTTTACTTTTGCAGGTATTACAAACGCTCTTTTTTTCGTTTTATTGGTAAGTATGGAAATATTATGAAAGAGAATTAGTTGAGTAATTGTAAATATTTATACTCGTTTTACTTTTAGAACATTCTTTGTTGTTAAGATTATATTTGATAATGTAATTAATAGAAAGAATAGAGGAATATAGGGAGACTTAATTTTTAGTGGTAATACATTTGCAGGTACATTAGAATGTAAATGAACATAGACAGCAGTTAACATCATAATGCTAATTGTAAAAAAGGAAATGTTTGTTAAAAGAATGTATAATTTTGTGGAGATTCTTTGTTCATAGACCAAACATACCAAGAGAGTTATTCCCACTGCAATCTCTCCTATAATTCCTATACTGTATGATAGTTGTCCTAATTCACTATTTGTAACTTGAACAGTATACCAATATTTGAACGGATTTACAAATTTAAGAACGCCAAACAGAAACATTGAAATGGCTAAAAACCAAGAAGTTATTTTTATATATTTCATTTTACTAATTGTTTAAGATTTCTGTTATAGGTAAATGGTCGCCAATATTTTTTCCATAGTACACTGTTGTCAAAATCCCATTTTCATCGACAATAAAGTCACCAGGAAGCCTCGTTAAATTTCCATCTCGCTTATATTTTTTTAAGAATAACTTCTTCCCTTTTTTCATTGCTTCTTTTGGTTGTTTTTTAAATACTGAACCTAGCATTTTCCAGAATGATTTTTCCAGTCTATATTCTTTGTATAGCTTTAATTCTGGATCACCAATTACTATAAATGGTACTGGAGTTTCGGTTAGGTAATCTTTTAGTGTAGTATTATTTGATTCATAGATTGCAATAATTTTATATCCTTTTGAAGTAATACTGTCATAATTTTCAATTAACTCATGAATTCTAAAATTACAAACAGGACATGATGCATATCTAAAAAATGCCACCATTACTTTTTGTCCTTTATACTGACTCAATTTTATACTGTCTCCATTTGTATCAATTACTTCAAAATTAGGAGCTTTATCTCCAACTTTTAATTTTTGAGAGAAAGTGATGTTTTGAGACAGCATCAAAAGAATTAGAACAATTGTACTTTTTTTTATTTTCATATTTTTTATTTATTAAATTTTAAACAAAATTGAAACTAAAAAGCCAAATTAATTTGGTTATAAAGTCCAAAAATTGGATAATGAAGTCCAAATTTTTATTTCAATACTTTGTTTTTTCGGTATTGAGATGGTGTTGAATTATATTTTAATTTAAATAATTTGGTAAAATGAGAAATATCATTGAATCCAACTTCATAACTTATTTCGCTGATAGAAAAATCAGTTGAATATAGCAACTCACTCGCTTTGAGTAATTTTTGCTCTTTAATATAATTAGCAGGAGTGTCTTTGTAATAGTTTTCAAAATCTCTCTTAAATGCTGACAAGCTTCGACCTGAAAGCAGAGCTAATTCGGGAATTGTAATATTTGAAAAGAGATGAAATTGTATTACTTCTTTGAAATTAGCTTGTCGTGGAGTAAAAAGATGAGAAAATAAACTAATTATATTTTCCGCATTATTAGTTTGAAGCAATAATAAAATAAGTTCTTTAATTTTAAGTTTTAATAAGTCATCATTGACTAATGATGGGTTTTGAAAGTAGAAGTTTAGACTTTCCATAAAATGGATTATGATATCGTGTCTTTTAATTTTTTGAGCAAAATATTTCTTCCCATTTGGTTTAATAAAGTTTGGGACTTCATCTTTGTACAAGTCTAAAAGAATGTCTTTATGAAGATGGATTGCAAAAATTTCGCAATTTTCATGCTCTGATTTTTGGATTAAATTTGCAAAATAACTCCCACATTTTAATAGTACACTTTCTGAAACATTTACATTCACGCTTTCTGTTGGAGAACTTACTATACTTTCCCCATTCTTAATATATAAAAAGCAGGCTTCATTTTGAAAAATTGTCCCATATCTAAATGGTGTTTTTATGAGTAATTTTTCAATTACACATTTATTATTTATGTCGAAATGTTTTCGGTCAATTATCATTTGTTTTTTTCAAGTTTAGAAGTCTCTGACACTTATAGCTAACTTCCTTACGATATTTCTTTTTTTGAGCAATTGGAAATTTTATTTGTTTATTAGTTTTTTAGCATATTCAAGTTCGGTGTCATATCCATTTATAAATTCTTTAAATGTAGGTTCTATTTTATAATTTGGTATTATTCCTCTTCCAGATTCTCCTTTTTTAACATCTAGAACAAATTTCAAAATTGGAATATCAATTTTCAATTTGGTGTTTGGTAATGTGAGTTCTAAAGAGGTACCGCTAGTGTTTCCAAAATAACCACCACCAGTTTCTTCTCCTATAAAAATAGCATTTGTATATTCATTCATTAAGCTTGAGAATTCTGCACCACCTGAATAAGTCCAACCGCTTGTTAAGATATAAATGTCCCCTTGAAAAGGAGTTTCTTTTATTGGTTCTGGAATATAGATACCAGTTTTTCTATATATATTTCCGTCTTGAGATTGTTCATTTTCATTTCTTAATTCGTCCTCTAAATCTGTTTTATCTTCGTTACTTGCATAATCTGTAAATTTAAGGAAACTAAAAGTGAAATTTGAAAGTTCAACATATTTGTATTTGTTGTATGGTTTATTTGTTAAATAAGAAAATAGATAATCTTCATTGCCTTCTGAACCTCCTCCGTTATCTCTAATGTCGATAATTAGATGCTTGGTTTGTCTTTTTTGAATTTCTAAGAATGATGAATCGACAAATTTTTTAAAATTCATTTGGTAATCTTCAAAATTGCTATTTCCAAATGTTCTGAATGTTAAAATTGCTGTGTTTTTATCCTGAAATTCTAAATTTCCAGGTTTTTCTATTTCTTTCCTTATGTTGTTCTCTTTAAGTACTTGAATCATAAGTTCTTTAAGTTTTGAAAAAGATATGGAATGTAGTTTGTGAGTTTCAGTTTTCCCTGTCGTTGGATTTTTGATTTTAATTTGATTCTCTACTTGTTGGTCAATTACTTTTGCATACTCTCTAGAAAATCCTTTAAAATCTAAGTATCTGTACTTTGAAGTTTGAATAAATCCGTCAGAAGCAAATGTGTTAAATATCGTTTGATAAATTTTATTGATTTCAATGTTGTTAATAGAAACTAGTTCAAAACCTTTATAAGGTTGATTTAAAATTATTACTTTCTTTTCGAGATTGATAATTAGTAAGGGCATAAATAAGCCTTTATGAGCCAATGTATTATTTATATCTTCTGAAAGAGAAATATCACAATGATCTTCTTTTGTGTAGGCAATAATCGGTGCAACAATGTTGTAAAACTGCATACCGCTTAGACTATCTTTTAATAAATTTCGCTGAATTGCCACAATACTATCAAACTGTTTTTCAGTTGAATACCAATATAAGCCTGTGTGTGCTTCTTTTAAGCTATTTACCAATAAATTAAAGTCGGTTTCAAGTTCTGAGTGTGAATAACTTTTAAGTTCAAGATTTGGAAAAGTTGAAATTTTGCTTGTTAGGTTATCTGTTTTTTTGCAAGAGATAAATAGCAATAAGTATAAAAGTATAATTAAATTTCTCATAGTTTGGTTTTGAAATAGTATGTCAATTTTATGTTACAACAGATTTTGTATTAAGTCTATGAGTACCAAATTTATTATTTAATTCTTACAAATTTAGATTTTTGTTCCAATAAAATTATAGGTCAAATGCCTGTCTTTTATTAGTAAAGTTATAAAGAGAACTACATTGCCCCATTTGAAGCGTTGGGATTTGTATTTCTTGTGGGATTCTGAAATAAGTTCTGAATGACGATTTAGACTGTAAAGGAATGTGCTAACTGATATAATTCCAAATATTTTTTTTCTTGCTTAATTCTATAAAGACTTTTCTAAGTGTTGCATGTTCTGGTTTTTCCATTGGTGCATCTGCTTTTAATAATTTTATAGCATGGTGTCTGGCTAATTGTAGAATGTCTTTGTCTTTGACAATGTCTGCAATTTGAAGGTTTAAAACACCACTTTGCTGTTTACCCATTATATCACCTGGTCCTCGTAATTTTAAATCTACTTCAGAAATTTCAAAACCGTCATTGGTTCTTACCATGGTTTCTATTCTGGTTTTGCTGTCTTCACTTAATTTAAAACTTGTCATTAAGATACAATAACTTTGTTCGGCACCACGACCTACACGACCTCTTAACTGGTGTAATTGGGATAGACCGAAGCGTTCAGCACTTTCAATAACCATAACGGAAGCATTAGGAACATTTACTCCAACTTCTATAACAGTTGTTGCAACCATTATATTTGTTTTTCCTGCTGCAAAACGTTGCATTTCTGCTTCTTTATCAGCTGGTTTCATTTGTCCGTGAACAATGGAAATAGAGTAGTGTGGTAAAGGAAAATCACGGGAAATACTTTCGTAGCCATCCATTAAATCTTTATAATCCATTTTTTCTGATTCTTGAATTAATGGATAAACAATATAAACCTGTCTTCCTTTTGCAATTTCATCTTTTAAGAATTTCCAAACTTTTAAACGGTTACTATCATAACGATGTACGGTTTGGATGGGTTTTCTTCCAGCTGGTAATTCATCAATAACTGAGATGTCTAAATCTCCATATAAGCTCATTGCAAGTGTACGTGGAATAGGAGTAGCAGTCATCACCAAAATATGTGGAGGAATGTGGTTTTTCTTCCAAAGTTTACTGCGTTGTTCTACACCAAAGCGATGTTGTTCATCTATAATCGCTAAGCCTAAATTTTGAAACACTACTTTGTCTTCTAGTAGGGCATGTGTGCCAATTAAAATGTCTAGTGAACCATTTTCAAGTGCTTCATGAATAATTCTTCTGTCTTTAGTTTTAGTAGATCCAGTAAGAATTTGAATATTGATATCTAGATTTTTAGCTAATTCGGTTAAACCGATAAAATGTTGGGTTGCCAAAATTTCTGTTGGAGCCATTAAACAGCTTTGAAAGCCATTGTCTTTTGCAATTAACATACAAAGTAAAGCTACTATTGTTTTTCCTGAACCAACATCTCCTTGAAGTAAACGATTCATTTGGGCATTACTTCCTAAATCATTTCTAATTTCTTTAATGACTCTTTTTTGAGCATTGGTTAACTCAAATGGTAAATGATTATTATAGAAATTGGTAAAATTATCACCAATAATTCCAAATGGATGTCCTTTTATTTTATGTTTTCGAATAAGATTTTTGGTAATTAATTGCAATTGGATAAAAAATAACTCTTCAAATTTTAATCTAAATTGTGCTTTGGATAATAAATCTTGGTTTTTAGGAAAGTGAATATTGAAAAGGGCTTCGTTTTTTGGAATTAACTTTAATTCTTCAATAAGATATGTGGGTAAGGTTTCAGTAAACAAAACATGTGTTTCAATAAATAACTGTTGCATTAGTTTATTGATAACTCTATTTGAAACTCCTTTATTGGCTAATTTTTCAGTACTTGGATAAACTGGTTGCATGGCAGAACGAAGGCTAGCTTTATGTTCTGCTAACAATTCCATTTCTGGATGAGCCATATTGAAGGTATTTCCAAATTGGGTAACTTTTCCGAAAATCACATAAACTTCATTAATTTTTAAGCTTTCTCTTATCCATTTATGTGCTTGAAACCAAACTAATTCCATTTCTCCTGTATCATCAACAAAAGTAGCAACTAAGCGTTTGCCTCTTTTTTGTTCGACAGTTTTAATATGGATAATTTTTCCGATAATCTGAACTTCGGAATTGTTGTTCTGGAGTTGGTTAATCTTAAAATAACGAGTTCTATCGATATACCGATTGGGAAACAAATTTACTAAATCACCATACTTATGAATATTGAGTTCTTTACGAAGTAAGTCACCACGATTGGGACCAACTCCTTTTAGATATTCAATGGGTGTCTCTAGTAAATTCATATTCAATATCAAAAATCAAATTCAAAAATCAATTGTAATAGTCTATTTCAATTGCAAACATCAATAGTAGTTTTTGTAAATTTTAATTTCGATAGCGAATATAGGGTATAATTTAAATATTCTAAAATATCCTTATTTTATTTTAAAATCTGATTTTATTTTTTTGTTGTAATTGCTATTCTTTTAATATCTAATGTTAGTGTTTTTAGATTTTGATTGGCAGCGATTTTAGTGTTTTTATCTAAATCAGGATTTAAAAGTATTTGGTGGTTTATTTCCATTTCTTTTTTTAAATTTTCAATTTTTGTAATCCTTTCCGGATTTGAATGAGCAATTGTTAACGTTGCTTTTATACTATCTAATGCTTTGTTTTGTTTGTCGATGACATCTTGCATCTCTTTTCTTAAAGAATCTTGATTTTTTGAATCCTTCTCATTACCAATTATTTCCTCAATTTGATTTGTATTTTGAGCTATTTCATTTGTAATTTCTGTATTACTACTATTTGAAAGTTCGGTTACACTTTCTTGTAATTTTATATTTTGATTGAAAAGAGGTAATGATATAAAGCCATTAAGAATAACCATGAAAATTGTCATTAACATGAATCTCCAAATCATTTTTATGATAAGTGGTCTTGGTTCTTGGTCTTTGTTTTGCTCGGCTCTTAGTAAGAAAAAGGTAAGTAGTACTAATAGAAAACTAAATCCCGAAATACCATAACCTAAAATTTTTAAAACGTCTAGATTTTCAAACATAATTCAAAAGTTTACAATTTTATTTTACAAAGGTTGTACTCTTTTGAATATAAATTATAAGGAAAATTATGGTTTTTAATAAGGGTTTTCCCCCAATTTTACTCTATTTCTTTACTAATTTTTTCAATTAATGCATTGGCAGTTTCAGTCTGCATTAGTTTTAGTTGTTCAACAAGTAATTTTTTTTCTTCTTTTGAAAGTTCGGGTTCGTGTTTTATGAATTGATTTTCATTAGCATGTTGGAAAAATAAAGTATCAGTCCATTCATTGCGAATGCCATCAATAACAAGATGAATGCGATCTTTTTTACCTTTATTGGCTACCGAATGTGTGAAATTAGCATCAATATACCAACATTCTCCTTCGTTCATGATTAATCTTTGATTGTCTAAAATAAACGCAACATCTTCATTCGTAATTATTGGAATATGTATTCTAAGGTAGCCATCTTCATAACCCAAACAATTATCGGTATGGGGTTTAATATATGCACCAGCAGCTAAACGTAAGAGACGAACGGTTGTTTTTTCAAATTGAAAACCATCTATAACTTCTTTTAAATAATTACAAGAATCGATAACTTCTGTATAAGTGACTTTTTCTGTACCACTATTATTAGCATTAATATTCTCTGATTTTCCACCCTGAGAAAGTAAGGCAATAGAGGACCATTCACCAGAATAATCATTTGTATTATAGTGGTTTACCCAATTTCTTTTCAGTATTTTTTCGACATCATTTTGTAGTTTTTGAACGTCAAATACTATTGGGAACTTTATATATCTTATTAAATCGTTCATGATTAGTCTCTTAACCATTTTACCATGTGTGGAAAGGCTTTTGCATTTTGTTCTCGTGCTTTTTCGTTGCTAAAAGTTAATCCACACCATTCTAAGAAAGGTAAACCAATGAAATTGTTTTCTTTGTAAGAATCAATCAACCAATCTGAACTCCCTTTGTATCCATTAGAATGAAATACAACATTAAGAGGAATTTCTAAATAATGTGCAGCTGCAAATGACCATAGCATAGTGCCTATTTCATCACCTTGTGTGGGCCAGTCTTTTGGCATTTCATCGGTTCCAATTTTTTTCCTATCTTCAGAAGTAGTTACTGCAATATGACCTGCTTCATGTAAAATGTCACCAGGATATAATAATTTATTAAAATCGATTAATATTCCTTCATTTGAAAGAGCTAAACCAGGTAGAAAAGTATCATTAGGTAATTCTTTTTCTATGGTATTAATACCAATTTCTTTTAAGAAAGATGTAATTTTTTGAACAGTTGCATCCATATAAATTTATATTAAATCGCAATACCAAAACCCATATTGATAAGGAGAATCATCTGTTTTACAAACATCATTGTTAGATGATTTAGTAGGTTCATATTTTCGATATACTACTTCACCTAATTCAAAATCAATAGGCTTTGAAAAAATAGGTCCGTCAAATGTAAAGGTGTGAAATTCACCATTTTCCCCACAAGGATCAACATTTTCAGGTAAATCTTTTGTAAAATTAGCATCAATTACTCTACCTACAAATTCTTTACCTAGATATTTTTCGTTTACACAAACAATAATAGTTTTAAAACCTAATTCTAAAAATTCATGAATTAATTCTTTAGTATCTTTTTTCCATAAAGGAAAAACACCTTTAAAATTAGCTTTAGCCAATTTATCCTCTCTGTATTTTCTTAAATCTTCTAAAAAAATATCTCCAAAGATAGAATGAGTTACCCCTTTTTCTTGAAATTCCAAAAGTGTATTTTTCATGATATCATCATAGATTTCCATAGTTGGCATTTCTGGAATCATCATCTTTTTTAAAGGCAAACCAATGCTTTCGGCTTGTTTTTCTAATAACTCAATACGAACACCATGCATTGAAATGCGCTGAAATTGTGAATTAACACTAGTAAGAAGCGTTACTATTTCATATTCGTTTTCTTGTTGGATTTTATGTAGTGTTAAGGCAGAATCTTTTCCGCTACTCCAGTTAAAAAGGGCTTTCTTTCTCAATTTTGGTATAATTATAGCGTAAACTTACAAAAATACCTGAATTATTTAGCTAGGCTTTGTAAATTTGAAACAATAAATTTTAAGCATGAGATACTTTTTTATATTATTTTTTTCATTTTCTCTTTTTTCCCAACAAACCGAAAAGGTTGATTTTATTTCTTGTGATGCTTTTGTTGTTCCTCAAATAAAAGAAAAATCTATTTATGGAAACCTTATCTACAAGTTTAAAGTTTTAAATAAAATTGACACAATAAGTATTGATGCAATTAATATGAATTTTTTTGATGTAATATTGAATGGAGAAAAAGTAAAATTTAAAAATTCAGGTAAGAAAATTCAATTTTTTGAAGGTTTTATTAAAGGTGAAAATTGGGTGTCATTTCGTTTTGAAGCAAGACCAAAACAAACCTTATATTTTACAGGAAATTTCGATTCTACTCAACCTGATAGTCTAAACGCTCAAGTTTGGACTCAAGGACAAGGGAAAAACACAAGTCATTGGTTGCCTAGTTTTGATGATGTAAATGAGAAAGTTATTTTTAATTTAAGTATTGGGTTTGTTGAAAATTTTGAAATTATTTCAAATGGTAAATTAGTTGAAAAATTAAAACTACCTAATGAATCTTATGAATCAGAAAAGCTAATTTCATGGGATTATCAAATGCAAAAGCCAATGTCTTCCTACTTAGTGATGCTTGCCATTGGTAATTTTGTGAAACAAACTGAAAAAACCAAATCAGGAACTGCATTAGAATTTTATTTGGATAAAAATGATAAGAACAAGTTTGAGCCTACATATCGTTATTCGAAACAAATATTTGAATTTTTAGAAGAAGAGATTGGAGTAAAATATCCTTGGGAAGTGTATCGACAAGTTCCTGTGCGTGATTTTTTATACGCTGGAATGGAAAATACCACTTCTACTATTTTTTCTCAGGATTTTGTAGTTGATTCTATTGGTTTTAATGATAAAAATTATGTAAATGTAAATGCTCATGAATTAGCGCATCAATGGTTTGGAGATTTAATAACAGCAAAAGAAAGTAAACATCATTGGTTACAAGAAGGTTTTGCAACTTATTATGCTTTATTAGCCGAAAAAGAAGTTTTTGGAGATGATTATTTTTACAATCAATTATATCAATATGCTCAAGAATTACAACATGCTAACCAATATGACAGTATTCCTATTTTGAATGAAAAGGCTAGTTCCTTGACATTTTATAAAAAGGGAGCTTGTGCTTTACATGTGTTAAGAGAAAATATTGGAGAAAAGAATTTCAGAAAAGCAGTTAAAAGTTATTTAAAAAAATATGCTTTTAAAAATGTAAATACGGATGATTTTTTAAGTGAAATTAATAAAGTATCAAAATATGATACAGCAACTTTTATGAAAAATTGGTTGGAAAGCCCAAAATTTAATTTTGAGGAAGCTTTAAGTCATTTAACTAAAAATAATTCGGTAAATCAATTGATTCAATTTGGAAAAACTAATAAGCATTTAGAAGAAACTGAATTGTTTGAAAAATTTAAAGCTATTTTAAGTTCGCAAGTATTTTATACAGTTAAGCAAGAAATTGTTTACCAATCTCAAAATCTTTCAGAAGAAAAACAATTAGAATTATTAAAATTGGCTTTAGAAACCAATGATTTAAAAGTAAGACAAGCAGTTGCTGAGATATTATCTAAAATTCCTTATTCTTTTAAAGCTGATTTTGAAACGCTGTTAAATGACAAATCTTATATTACAAGAGAAATAGCATTATTTCGTTTATGGACTAATTTTGAGCAAGATAGAGAACGTTTAGTTGAACTATCAAAAGATTGGACAGGTTTAAACTATAACTTGAAAATTGCCCATTTAACTTTAAAGATTGTTGGTTCAAATAACAATGAAAGCAGAAAACAAAATGCAGTTGAAGAATTGGAAAATTATACTAAACTCCCATATGAATCTTCTGTAAGACAACCAGCTTTGGAAACCTTAATAAAGTTAGATATAATATCAGATGTTGTTCTAGTAGAATTGTTAAACGCATCCATGCATCATAAATGGCAATTTGTAAAATTTGCCAAGGATAATATAAGAGCATTAATTTCTAATGATGAAATTAGAGAAAAATTCATACTTTTAAAGGGTAAAGTAAATGATAAACAAAAAGAGCGCATAAATTATTTCTTAAAAGAAACAGCATAATGAAAGCATTAGTAATTTCAGGAGGAGGAAGCAAAGGATCTTTTGCTGGTGGTGTGGCACAGTATTTAATTGAAGATTTACATAAAGATTATGACTTATACTTAGGAACTTCAACTGGAAGTTTGTTAGTTTCTCATTTAGCATTACAAAAAGTAGAAAAAATAAAGAGCATTTATACTTCTGTTAATCAGAATAGTATTTTTAGTAATTGTCCCTTTATTATAAAAAAGAAATTTGGTGAAGATACTATTGCGATAAATCATTTTAATGTATTCCGAAATTTTTTGAAAGGATCTAAAACTTTTGGGGAAAGTAAAAATTTAAAAAAATTAATTAGAAAAATATTTACTCCAGAAGAATTTGAAGAATTAAAAGCGGGTCCAAAAGAAATTATTGTTACGGTTTCAAATTTATCTTTAAATACTGTGGAATATAAGTCTATAAACGAATTTAGTTATGATGATTTTTGTGATTGGGTTTGGATTTCTTGTAATTATATTCCTTTTATGTCTTTGGTAAGAAAAGATGGTTGTGAGTATGCAGATGGAGGTTTTGCCTCAATGATTCCTATTGAAGAAGCAATTAAAAGAGGTGCAACTCATGTAGATGCAATTATTTTGCAAAGTGAAACTAATTTATATAATAGAATGCCTGCTAGAGGTCCTTTTGGTTTGTTAACTAATTTGTTTTCCTTTATGATGGATCGTATTGAATATCAAAATATAAAGATTGGTAAGTATGAAGCTAAAATTAATAATGCAACTATTAATTTTTATTACACACCCACATTATTAACTACCAATTCGCTAGTTTTCAATAAAAAACAAATGATGAAATGGTGGGAAACAGGCTATGAATATGCCAAAAGCAAAGAAATAGATTCTCAAGAAATACCAGATGAAGAATAAATTTTAAAAAAAATGCATTTTAGGGGTAACAAATAAAAACTTAATGTATCTGTTTATATAAAACTTTAAAAAAACATTTATCATGAAAAACTTAAAATTCATTTTAGCTTTATTCATCTTAACATCATTTCTTATTATAAGCTGTGATGATAATGATGATATTTTTATTCCTGAGGAAAATTCGGACACCACTATTAATTATGATTTTGGTTCAACAGTATCAAGGGATTTCATTGGACAAATTATAGATGAAAATGAAGACCCTATTCAAAATGTTATGGTCAACATTGGATCTACTTCAGCTCAAACAGATGTTAATGGTGTTTTTATTATTAAAAATGCTTCAGTAAAATCTAAATTTGCATACATAACAGCTACTAAAGCGGGTTATTTAAAAGGTTCTCGCACAGTAATTCCTACTTCAGGTGAGAATAACATTAAAATTATGCTACTAAGTGCTACCGTAATTGGAACGGTTAATTCTGGTTCAACAGGTAATGTTACTTTACCAAATGGTACAAAAGTAGATTTTGATGGTAATTTCAAAAAAGAAGATGGTTCTTCTTATTCTGGTACAGTTAGTGTAATCATGCATCATTTAGATCCATCTGATGAAAATGTAGAGGCAAAAATGCCAGGTTCTTTATTGGCTTCTGATAGCAACGGTGAAGCAAAAGTATTGGAAACATTTGGAATGATTAATGTTGAGTTACAAGGTGCTGGAGGAGAAAAATTACAATTATCTGGTTCTGCATCTATTGAACTACCTATTGATACAGCACAATCAACTTCATCACCTAATATTATTCCTTTATGGCATTTTGATGAAGAAGTAGGTTATTGGGTAGAAGAAGGAACAGCTACAAAAATTGGTAATAAATATGTAGGAACTGTTTCTCATTTCTCATGGTGGAATTGTGATGCTCAGTTTCCAACTGTAAATTTATGTTTAACTGTAGTAAATCCTAATAATCAACCAATTGCTAATGTTCATGTTGAATTAGCTCCAAATAATCAAACGTATCCTAGAAGCGGAACAAGTGATAATAACGGAGAAATATGTGGTTTAATTCCTGCAAATGAAACTCTTACAATGAATGTATTAGACAATTGTGGGAATATAATTAGTACTTCACAAATAGGTCCATTTTCATCAAATACAGTTTTGCCAAATATAGTTTTAACGGCAGGAATGGTTCAACAAACCACTGTAGTAGGAACTTTAGCTCAATGTAATAATTCAAATGTTACTGATGGTTATGTGTTATTAAATTATGGGAATCAAACTTTAATTACTAATGTTACTAACGGAAGTTTTGACTTTAATACACTAGTATGTAGTTCAAATGACACTTTTACATTGGAAGGTTTTGATTACACCAACTTGCAAACTTCAGGGGTGATTAATTATACCTTTACTTCACCAGTAACTAATATTGGTAATTTATTAACTTGTAATACAGTAACTGAATATATTACTTATCAAATAGATAACGATCCAGTGGAATACTTAATTGGTTCAATTAATGCAGGCTATTCTCCAAATGGATTATCTATTAGTCTTCAAGGTAATGGAACAACTGTAGGCAGTTTTTACTTGTGGGGAAATACAAATGTTCCTGGGATTTATACAACTTCAACTTTTCAATTAGAAGGTGGTAATTTTAGTTACATTGGTCAGCAAACAACAAATACTGTTTCATTTAATTTTACTAATTTTGGTTCAGTAGGAGGTTATATCGACATGACTTTTAGTGGAACTTATGAAGATCCAACTACAAATGTTACTCATACAATTACAGGTGTTATACATGTAATTAGAGATAATTAAATCAATAAAGCAAAATCGCTATTAATAATAAGTTTGTAGAACCAAACACCATTAAAAGGTGATAAGATATATGAAAAAGAAAATAAAATCCCGATGAATTTCGGGATTTTTTATTTAAAAAACTGTTTTTAATTCTTCTTTAATATAACTTATTGCCACATTACTAGGAGATTCGTTTTCAGTTAAATTGATTAAGATAGCTTCACGCAATTTTTCAGCATTTAAAATATCTTCTTCAATTGATTTTTGACGAATCATTTGAATGGTAGAGTTTTTAGCTTTATTAATTATATCCCAAGTGTTTGTAGTAACATAAACTTGTTGGGTTAAATTATGATCAAATTCAGTTTGAATGGTGTGAATTAATAAAGTTGCATAATCATTTTTGTCTGAATTAGGAGGAGAAACACGTAATAATAATTGAGTAGGATTAATACGTTCTAATAACAAAACAATGCGCTCATAAGCTTGTAAACGAATAGGTAATGCTTGTTTTTGATTCTCTTTTAATAATTCAAAACGTCTTCTATTTTCTTCATTTTTAAAAAAAGAATGAAATAAAAAATAAGCTACACCACCAGTAATCAAAGCAGGTAATGTATAAGAAGCTAATTCAATAATTTTTGTACCGTCCATTTATATAATTTTTCGATTACAAAGGAAGTATAATATAAATAAAATTCCAAACGTTAAATTTCAAAATCCAATATCAAAAAGAAAAAAATTTCAGTTAAACTACCTAAAATGAATTAAATAAAATAAAAATTGATTTTTGAAATTGAATTTTGACATTGACTTTGAATCACGTATTTTTGTAGATTAGTAAACTCATAAGATAAATCGTGATACAAAATATAATTTCCCAACTTAATGAAGCGCAACAAGCACCTGTTTTACAAAAAGACGGACCAATGATTGTTATTGCTGGTGCTGGTTCAGGTAAAACAAGAGTACTTACTGTTCGTATTGCTAATTTAATGAGTCAAGGTGTTGATGCTTTTAATATTCTAGCCTTAACTTTTACTAACAAAGCTGCACGTGAAATGAAAAAACGTATTGCTGATATTGTAGGAAATAATGAAGCTAAGAATCTTTGGATGGGAACATTTCACTCTGTTTTTGCAAAAATTTTACGTATTGAAGCAGAAAAATTGGGTTATCCTTCTAATTTTTCTATTTATGACACTCAAGATTCAGTTCGACTTATTGGTGCTATCATTAAAGAAATGCAATTGGATAAAGATATTTATAAACCCAAACAAATTTTAGGCAGAATATCTTCTTATAAAAACTCTTTAATAACCGTTAAGGCTTATTTTAATAATCCAGATTTACAGGAAGCTGATGCAATGAGCAAAAAGCCAAGAATGGGTGAGATATACCAACAATACGTTGAGCGTTGCTTTAAATCTGGAGCAATGGATTTTGATGATTTATTACTAAAAACCAATGAATTATTAAATCGTTTTCCCGATGTACTAGCAAAATATCAAGATCGTTTTCGATATATATTAGTAGATGAGTATCAAGATACTAATCATTCTCAGTATTTAATTGTTCGTGCTTTATCAGATCGTTTTCAAAATATATGTGTAGTAGGTGATGATGCACAAAGTATTTATGCTTTTCGCGGAGCAAATATTAATAATATTCTGAACTTTCAAAAAGATTATGAAAATGTGCAAATGTACCGTTTGGAACAAAATTACCGTTCATCAAAAAATATAGTCGAAGCGGCTAATAATATTATAGATAAAAATAAAACAAAACTTGATAAGATAGTTTGGACTGCAAATGAGGATGGTCCAAAAATTAAAGTACATCGTAGCGTAACTGATAGTGAAGAAGGACGTTTTGTAGCTTCAACTATTTTTGAACAAAAAATGCAGAACCAATTGCAAAATGGTCATTTTGCAGTTTTATATCGAACCAATGCACAATCACGTTCTATAGAAGATGCCTTGCGTAAAAGAGATATTCCTTATCGTATTTATGGAGGATTATCTTTTTACCAACGAAAGGAAATTAAAGATGTATTAGCTTATCTTCGATTAGTAATTAATCCAAAAGATGAAGAAGCATTAGTTCGTGTTATTAATTATCCTGCACGAGGAATTGGTAACACTACTATTGAAAAACTTACAGTTGCTGCTAATCATTTTAAACGATCTATTTTTGAAGTGATGGAACATATTGATAAAATAGATTTGAAATTAAATGCAGGAACAAAAACAAAGTTGCAGGATTTTGTTACTATGATTAAAAGTTTTCAAGTAATAAATGAAAATCAGGATGCGTTTTATTTGACAGAGCATGTTACAAAAAAAACAGGTTTAGTTCAAGAATTAAAAAAAGATGGTACTCCAGAAGGAATTACTCGTATTGAAAATATAGAAGAATTATTAAACGGTATAAAAGATTTTACCGAAGGTCAAAAGGAAATAGATGGAGCGCGTGGTGCTTTAGCTGAGTTTTTAGAAGATGTAGCTTTGGCAACTGATTTGGATAAAGATACAGGAGATGATGATAGAGTGGCTTTAATGACAATTCACTTAGCAAAAGGGCTCGAATTCCCTCATGTTTTTATAGTTGGTCTAGAAGAAGATTTGTTTCCTAGTGCTATGAGTCTTAATACACGTAGTGAGTTAGAAGAAGAACGACGATTATTTTATGTAGCATTAACAAGAGCTGAACATCAAGCGTATTTGGCTTATGCACAATCTCGCTATCGATGGGGAAAATTAGTAGATAGTGAACCATCTCGATTTATTGAAGAAATTGATGATATTTATTTAGAATATTTAAATCCAGTTGATAATGGTAATTATCGATACAAACCACAAATGGATATTGATATTTTTGGTGATATTGATAAATCAAAATTGCGATTAGCAAAACCTATTTCCAGTAAACCACCAGTTTATTTGAATACCGAAGTGAATGATAAAGCTAATATTCGTAAATTAAAACCAGTTTCGGGAATTAAAACTCAAGGTAATACTAATTTATTTGATAGTAAGTTGGTTGTTGGTAATATCGTAATGCATGAACGTTTTGGTAAAGGTCAAATTATGAGTATTGAAGGAATAGGGGCAGATAAAAAAGCGGAAATCAAATTTGATGTTGGTGGCTTAAAGAAGCTTTTATTAAAGTTTGCTAAATTAGAAGTAATAGGGTAACAATGCATTGTTAAAAATAAAAAGAAGAAAAAGCAGTAAACACAGAGATAAAAACAGATAATTAAGCCAGTTGATTAAAAAAATAATTCAAAAATAATAAGGGTAAAAAATAATTCCTGCAAATTTATAACTAATTTTACTAATAAATTATAGCTTTCTATTTTAACTTTTTTTGATTCTTAATTAATATGGCTGAATTCATAAAGATATACGAAGATAAACCTAGCGAAGCCGCTATTAAGAAAGTCGTAAATGTATTACGAAATGGAGGTTTAGTTATTTATCCCACTGATACAGTTTATGGGTTAGGTTGTGATATAACAAATTCTAGAGCTTTAGAACGAATTGCGAAAATTAAAGGAATAAAACTTGAAAAAGCTAATTTTTCTTTTGTTTGTAGTGATCTAAGTAATATATCAGATTATATTAAACAAATTGACACTTCAACTTTTAAAATTTTAAAAAGAGCTCTTCCTGGACCTTATACTTTCATTTTACCTGGAAATAATGATTTGCCAAAAGAATTTCGCAAAAAGAAAACAGTAGGTATTCGTGTTCCCGATAATAATATAGCGATACAAATTGTAAGTATGTTAGGAAATCCTATCGTGTCTACATCGATTCATGATGAAGATGAAGTACTTGAGTATTCAACTGATCCAGAATTAATTTTTGAAAAATGGCAAAATAAAGTCGATTTGGTTATAGATGGTGGTTATGGAGATAATGTAGCTTCAACTATTATCGATTTATCTGGAGATGAACCTGAAATAATAAGAGAAGGTAAAGGTAGTTTAGATGTTTTATAAATTTATAGATGGCGTTAATGGTATTAATTTCACAAAAAGCTTCGGATTGTTGAAGTAAGTTTTTATTAGTCTTAATAAATATTAGATAAATAAAAAAACAGCATCAAAATATTTTGAATGCTGTTTTTAATTTATATTATTATCTGTATCTAAATTTTGAACTAGTAGAAACTTAAAATTAGCTTTTTTGTTCTTTATTGAAATAGACTAAGTAGTAATACATTTGTTTTTCTTCGTCCCAACCTTTTTCAACAAATTTCTCTGCACTTTCTGGATTAATGAAATCTAATTTTATTTGAATATTAGTATCTAATTGAATTGTATTTTTCATTTTCTTTCTGGCATCTGTTACTGCGGCATTTGCAATTGGAAAATTAGAAACATCCTCAATACTATATTTAGCTCCTTTATCAATTTTGTAATTCTTAAATTCTGGGATAAACTCTGGATTTTTCATTACATCATTTAAGAAAGCGGTTTCTTCAAACTCATCATTTTTTGCAAAATGATTTACGGCTCTATTCATAAACAATACTTCTTGTTGTTTATCTTCTGCAGGTAAAACAACATCTTTTGCAAATTCTTGACAAAATTTCAGGTATTTTTTAGTGATGAAATTTTCGTCTTGAAATACATCTACTGATAAAAAATGTTCTAACCAATAACGTGCATCATAACGGTTACTATCAACTGTAAGTATTTTATAACCTTCTTCTTTTTTATAATTGAAAATAATACAGCCTTTATCTAATTTATTTAAGTTGATTCCTTGTTGTAAAATCATTTCAAGATTGCTTCCTTTTTCTTCAAATTGTAAGAAATCGGTTTGAATTTCACTTTTAAATACACCAATGGCATCTACTACATTGTTATCTATTGATACATTTGTAAAATAGGTTACATATACTTCACCATTTTTGATATGGGGATGATTGGATTGTTCAAAAAGATGTTGTGTTATTTTTTTTGAAACAGCATGAATTTCACTTGGATTGGTAAAAGCTTCAGTTGCCAAGTTGAACATTTCATTGTATTCTAAATCTACTTCGTGAGCGAATTGATAATAGTTTTCTTCTTTTTCACGAAATGATTTAAAGAAAAATTCTTTCAATAATGGCATTATTTCATCATTCAATCCATAAGGACTTTCAGATAAAAAAGTATTTTCATTTCGACTTTTATTTCCAACTCTATGTATGGAAAGGTTTTCTATGTGCGTGTTGAATAAGTTTATCATTTTTTGTTAAGGTTTAATAATGGTTTAAAGTTGTTTAATTTGGTTTAAATACAGTTAACCATTATTATCTATAAATTTAGTTCCTTTAAATTCTCTTTTATTAAGATAGATTATGAAATTGTGAATTTTGATACTAAGTTTTTCATAATCATTAACTAAGTAATTCATTTTATTTTCGTCAATATAATCGTTGTCAAATATTCTATAGATTTGAGAACGAGTTTCACCAGCTGATCCTTTAGCAATAGATAAGAACTGAATAAACTCTCTATTTCCATTTCGTTCAAAACCTTCAGCAATATTATCCATTACTGAACCAGAAGAATCTTTTACTTGGGCTTTTAATCTAAAATCAGTTTTTAAATCAGAGTTTTTTGAAATTAAAATTATTTCTTTCGAAAGTCTTCTAGCTTCAATCCAAATTTCTAAATCTTCAAATTTTTTTATTGTTGCCATAGTAACAACTTTAAACTTTTAAACCAACTTAAAACAATTTTAAACTAAAGATATTAATTCCAATTCTCTTCAAAACCAAAGTCTTCAAAACTGTCATCACCATCAAGCATGTCTAAATCATCTTCATCATAGTCATCATCAAATTCCGAACCAAAATCGTCTGCTTCAAAGGCTTTATCTGGTGCATCTAATGGTAATTGACCGTGAGAAAATAATAATGCTGGATAAGTTTCTCCTTCTACTTTTTCTTCAATAGCAGCTAATTCAACTAGAAAAGTCCACATGTTAAAGAAATCATACACATAAATAATTTTCGTTTGATATTGATCTAAATTATCTTCTAATATGAAATTATTCATGATTCTCATTTCACCAGGAACATCACCTGTATCGAATAATGGAATTTCATCTTCTTGATTCCAGTTTTCGTCACAAGTATAAAAAGAGGCCATTTCAGTTCCATCAAAACCAAATGCATTTACTAATGCATTGTGTAAATCTTCTAGTGTTGCTTCTTTTTCTATAGCAATATCTCTAAAAATATCTTCTTCTGCATCGAGTATTGCTCGGAATTTATAAATCATAATCTTGAAATTTTAGGAAACGCAAAAGTAGGGATTATTTACGATTTATGTTTTATGATTTTAGGATTGTTAATAATATTTTGTCTAAAATATTGATGCTTCGGTAATTGTAGTTAAACGTTCTAGTGTTTCTAATCCGTAAAAGGAATTCCCTTTTTTATTTAGTTTTGGACTCCAAACAGCTACAGTATAATGATTTGGATAAATAGCCACAACACCACCACCAACACCACTTTTTCCAGGTAAACCTACTTTAAATGTAAACTCGCCTGCTTGATCATAAAAACCACACATTTGCATTAAGGCATTCATCCTTTTACATTGACTAGTTGTTAGAAACTTAAATTTACTTCTTGGGACAATTCCATTATGCGAAAAAACTTGAAATACTCTTGCTAAATCTTCACAACTCATTTCAATCGAACATTGGTGAAAATAGAAATCTAAGACAGCATCAGGATCATTTTTAATGTTATTAAATGATTTTATATAATTTACTAATGCAGCATTTCTATATCCATTCTCTTTTTCGGATTGAGCTACAATTTCATTATAATTAATATTCTCGTTTTCTGCTAATTCTCTAATAAAATTTAGAAAATACTCTTTAGGGTTTTCAAAATGTTCTAGCATTAAATCAGCAATTACTAATGCACCAGCATTAATAAACGGATTTCTTGGAATACCATTTTCATATTCTAGTTGAACTAAAGAGTTAAATGCATTTCCAGAAGGTTCAAAACCAACTCGTTGCCATAAATCATTACCAATTTTAGAAAAAATAAGTGCTGTGGTAATTACTTTTGAAATACTCTGAATCGAAAATTTTTCAATAGCATCACCTACAGTATATATTTTTTGATAATTGTCAATTAAGGCAATTCCAAATTTTTCTGTATTAACTCTCTTAAGTTCAGGTATATAATCGGCTATTTTTCCATTGTTGTCTAAAACAAGAACTTCATTATATATAGAATTGAGTATACTTTGGTAATCCATCTTGTAATTTTTGGTAAATGTACTAAAATGTTATAAGCTACAATTCAGATAGAAAAAATAACAGTTCAGTAATCTTAAATTGAATTGTGACTTTTTCTAATACAATTTTGCTTCATCAAAAAATATTAAATAAGAACAAAAATGAAAGTATTATTTCAAATTTTATTACTCACAGTAACAACGTTAAGTTTTTCACAAACAGAAATTGAGGGAACAATAATGGATGAATTTGGCCAACCTTTTTCTGGTGCTAATGTGTATATCAAAGGAACTTATGATGGAGCTATTTCAGATAGTAAAGGCAATTTTAAATTTAAGACTATATCAAAAGGAGAGCAAATACTTCAAATAAGTTTTATGTCTTTTGAAACAATTACTCTAAAAATTATAATTGAAAGTTATAAGCCAAAGATTTTTACTTTAAAAGAAAACGTAAATACATTAGATGCCGTGGTAGTTTCTGCTGGAACTTTCAAAGCTGGTGATAATAGCAAAACAACAGCGTTAAAACCACTAGACATTGTTACTACAGCTGGTTCAGTAGGAAATATAATAGGTGCATTAGAAACTTTACCAGGAACACAAACAGTAGGAGAGAGTGGAAGGCTTTTTGTTCGTGGTGGAGAAAGCGATGAAACACAAACTTTTGTAGACGGAATTAGAGTAGCACAACCTTATGGTGCTACGGCTAATAATTTACCTACAAGAAGTCGCTTTTCTCCTTTTTTATTTGATGGAATGACTTTTTCTACTGGTGGTTATAGTGCAGAATTTGGTAATGCTTTGTCAAGTGTATTATTATTAAATACAATTAACGAACCTATTCAAAGTCAGACCGATATTTCTATTATGTCTGTTGGTGTTGGTTTGGGAAATACTCAGAAATGGGAAAAAAGTTCATTGACTTTTAATACCAGTTACATCAATTTAGCTCCTTATCAGTTAGCAGTTCCTCAAAAAATAGATTGGAATAAACCAGTTCAAGTTTATTCTGGAGAAAGTGTTTATCGTAGAAAGTTTAAAAATGGTCTTTTAAAAATGTATGGTGCTTTTGATTATACAACTTTCGACATTAATCAAAAGGATGTAAATTTTTCTGAGAAAAGAAATATAGCTATTCAAAATAAAAATTTCTATTTTAATTCAAGCTATAAAGGATATTTAAACGATAATTTACAATTGCAAACAGGTTTTGGTTTTGGCTATGGCCAAAATGAAATAGGAATTGTAAACGATTTGCTTAAAAATAATGAAAGAGCGTTGCATTACAAATTGAAATTGCGTCAAACCATAACAAGCAGAATAAAATTGAATGTAGGTGGTGATTTTTTTCATACTAATTTTGATGAAAATTTTACAGCTTTTCAATCAAGCAGATTTGATTATGGTTACCAAAATAATATGTCGGCTGTTTTTTCTGAAGCAGAAATATTTTTCTCTAAAAAAATGGCAATGAATGTTGGATTACGTTCTTCAAAATCTTCAATTATCGATGCATATACAATAGAACCTAGAGTTTCCTTTGCTTATAAAATTGCTGATAATTCTCAATTTTCAATGGCTTATGGTAATTTTAATCAAACCGCCAACCAAGATTATTTAAAATTTAATTCCAATTTAGATTATGAGAAAACCCAACATTATATTTTAAATTATATGTATAACAAAGAAGGGAAAATGTTGCGAGCAGAAGCTTATTTTAAGAATTACAATGATTTAGTAAAATATAATGATAATCAAGCTACTTACACTAGTAATTATAATAACAATGGTTACGGTTATGCAAAAGGAATCGATTTATTTTGGAGAGATAATAAAACCATTAAAAATTTAGATTATTGGATTTCCTATTCTTTTATCGATTCTGAGAGAGATTATAAAAACTATACTAAAGAGGTTACACCAAGTTTTATTGCCAATCATAATTTTTCAGTAGTAACTAAATATTGGTCAGACAAATTAAAGTCACAAATAAGCGCAACTTATAGTTTTAATTCTGGAAGACCTTATGATAATCCAAATACTACTGAATTTATGAATGAAAAGACAAAATCATTTAATAACTTAAGTTTGAGTTGGGCATATTTATTATCGCAACAAAAGATTTTATTCTTTTCTGTTACCAATGTCTTAAATGCTAATAATATTTTTGGTTATCAATATGCTACCAATCAAGATATAAACGGACAGTTTCAGAGACAAGCTATCACTCAACCAGCAAATCAATTCTTCTTTGTAGGTTTCTTTTGGACGATTAGCGATAATAAGAAAACTAATAATTTGGATAATTTGTAAGGGAGTGATTAGTGAAGAGTGATTAGTAATTAGTGGATTTTTGTTAGATTAATCACTATTCACTAATTACTAAAAAACAATTCATCCTTTAAAAATGACAGTTCGGTACAAATCAATTTTATAAGAAAGTAATCTAACCGAAATTTGTTCTATCAAAAAACAATTACAATTACAACAGAAAACAGAGAATACTAAATTAGAAACAATTAAAAAATTAAACATCATGACACGAATTATCACTTTTATCGCAATTTTTGTTATTTCAGTAGTAACAGCACAAGCTCAGTATGAAAAAGGAATGCAAGAAGCATTAACATCATGGAAAAATGACAAACCAGAAGAAGCTATTGCTTTATTTGAAAGAATTGCTTCAGCAGAAGAGCAAAACTGGTTGCCAAATTATTATATCGTTTTAATTAACACGACACAAGCTTTTCGCAATATGAATGATAAGAATAAAGTAAAAATACTTTTAGAAGCAGCACAAAGTGCACAGGATAAGTTGAATAGAATAGCTTTAGATAATCCAGAAGTATTAGTAATGCAGGCAATGATTCATACAGCTTGGATAGTTTATGATCCTATGACTAATGGTCAGAAACTATCTGGTGATGTTATGTATATTTACAACAAAGCCTACGCGATTGCTCCTGAAAACCCTAGAGTTGTATCTCAAAAGGCTTCATTTGAAATAGGTATGGCTGCTTATTTTGGTCAGGATACAAAGCCAATGTGTGAGCAATTAGAAAAATCTATAGAACTTTTTGCTAACTTTAAACCGGAATCACCTTTTCATCCAACTTGGGGTTTAGATAGAGCTCAAAGCGAATTGGAAAAATGTAAAAAATAAGAGATTATAATGAATTATCTAAAAGAAATAAAGAAAGCATTATTATTAGGGGTTATTATTTTTGCTGTAATGCAAATTGTAAATTTAGTTTTAAACCAAAGTTTGCCAAATTTAGAGAGTATTAAATGGAACTTCATATATACCATGCTTTATTCAGTTGTTTTGTATATGGCTAATGCTCTTGTTTTTATTCAATTAGATAAACGTTTTGAAAAGAATAGATTTCATTTAAAAAGGTTGGTTATAGGTTTTTTGGCATCTTTTGCTATATCAGGTTTTGCAATTTTTTTATTGAGGATTTTAGAAGATGTAGCATTTGAAAACAAATCTTTAGAGGAGTTTTTAAAATCTGAAAAACCTTCAAACTATTTGGTAGCAATGATTATAACAGTAATTGTTACACTAATGGTTCATATAGTTTATTTCTATAAAGCTTATCAAGAAAATAAACTTAAAGAACAAAAAATAATTGCAGGAACTGCATCTGCTAAGTTTGAAAGTTTAAAAAATCAATTAGATCCACATTTTTTATTTAATAGTTTAAATGTTTTAAGTTCATTAATAGAAGAAAACCCTGAAAATGCGCAAAAATTTACAACTTCTTTATCAAAAATATACCGATACGTTTTGGAACAAAGAGATAAAGAATTGGTTTCTGTAGCTGAAGAATTGCAATTTGCCAAAACCTATATGAATCTTCTAAAAATGCGTTTTGAAAATAGTATTACGTTTGAATTACCTGAGGATTTTGGTAACGAAGATTCAAAAGTAGTACCATTGTCTTTACAATTAGTATTAGAAAATTGTATTAAGCATAATATTGTAAGCGAATCAAAACCATTACATATAAAAATTAGTATAGAAGAAAACCAATTAACAATAAAGAATAACCTTCAAAAGAAAGAAGTATTACAAGATAGAAAAGGAGTAGGTTTGCAAAACATAGTAAATCGCTACGCTATTTTAACAAAAAGAAATGTATTAATAGAGGAAAATGAGAATTATTTTAAAGTTTTTCTACCCATTTTAACTAAACAAATTACAATTATGGAATCAAAAAATATATATTCAGAAAATATGGCTTATGCAAGAGCTAAAGAAAGAGTTGAAAAATTAAAAGGATTTTATGGCAATCTTATTTCTTATTGTTGTGTTATTCCAGTTTTAATTATTATCAATCTAACTACATCAAGTTTCCAATGGTTCTGGTTTCCCATGTTAGGTTGGGGATTAGGAGTTACTTTTCATGCTTTAGAAACTTTTGGATATGGAAAATCTTGGGAAGAAAAGAAAATTCAAGAAATTTTAGAAAGAGAAAATAGGGAACAATCAAAATGGAACTAATTATGAAAATAGATAATGAATTGGAACGCTATATAAAGGCACAAAAAAGAGTTAAGGATATAAAAGGTTTTTACAGACATTTACTTGTTTTTTCTATAGTAATGATTGCATTAATTTACATCAATCTAAAATACACACCAGAAGTTTTATGGTTTATATGGACATTAATTCCTTCAGCAATTCCTTTAGTTTTTCATGGTATGAAAGTTTTTCATGTATTTCCTTTTTTGAATACCAACTGGAAAGAAAAGAAGATTAAGCAATTTATGGAAGAAGAAAAATCTCATAAAAATAAATTTGAATAAAATGAGTATAGAAGATAGAATACAAAGAAGAATGGATAGAAGAGGAAGTAACGATTTCGTTCCTACAAATCCAGAAGAAGCAAAATATCAAGAAGCTTTGAAAAGAGTAAAAAGAATAAAAGGTTTTTACACACATGCTTTAGTTTATATTGTGATTAATATTATGATTGTAATTGTAAATATTCAAGATTTAAAAGAGGGAGAAAGTTATTTTCAATTTAAAAATTTCATCACGCTTTCCTTTTGGGGAATTGGTTTGTTGGCTCATGGTCTATCAGTTTTTTTACCTGGAATGATTTTAGGAAGTAATTGGGAAGAGAGAAAAATAAGAGAGTTAATGGAGAAAGAAAAAAATAATAAATGGGAATAAATTGTAATTTATCATAATTTAAAAATGAAAAAATTTTTACCTCTGATTTTCGGGCTATCATTAGTTAAATTAATAATTCATCTTATAGGAAATCAAAATTATGGATTTCATAGGGATGAATTATTACATCTTTCTGTTAGTGAGCATTTAGATTGGGGTTACATGGAATTTCCTCCTTTTATTGCGTTAATTGGCAAGCTTTCCTGTTTTTTATTTGGTTATTCCTTATTTGGAATGCGTTTGTTTCCAACTTTTGCAGGTATTGCTATTTTAGTTCTAACTTGTTTAATAGCTATAGAAATTGGAGGAAAGAAAAAGGCTGTTCTATTGTCTGGAGTTTTAATTTTAATTTTCATTCCATTTTACAGGAATCATTTACTTTTTCAACCTGTTGCTTTTGATCAATTATTTTGGACATTAAGTTTTTATTACTTAGTTCGATTTCTAAAAACTGATGCTAATAAGTATTTAATTTTTTTAGGAATAAGTTTAGCCATAGGATTTTTAAATAAATATACTATTGGAATTTTATTAATTAGTATTTTGATTAGTCTGTTAGTAACTCAAAGAGAAAAAATAGTAAAAAACAAGTGGCTTTATACAACTGGAATCATTTCATTTAGTATTGTTTTACCCAATTTAATTTGGCAAATTCAACATCATTTTCCTATTTTAAAACATTTTCAGAAATTAAATGAAAAACAATTAGATAGTATTGGAACTTTTGATTTTATTTTAGATCAATTACATTCTCCATTTACTTTTATAATAGTATTAATAGGTTTGTTAGCTATTTTTTTTAATAAAGAAATTAAGAAATACAAAAGCATTGGAATCACTTTTATAATAGTGTTTTTTGCCATGTGGTTTTTAAAGTCTAAAGCCTATTATTTTTATGCAGTTTATCCTGTTTTTTTTGCTTTTGGAGCTTATAAAATTGAAAAAATGCTAATCAATAAAAATGCACTATTTTATTCAATGGTTAGTGTTTTAGTTTTGATTTCATTTTATTTCATTCCTGAAGCTATACCAGTTTTGCCTATTGAAACATATGTAGATTATAAAAACATTAAACCTGAAGAGGATGGTAGATATATTTTAACAAGCGATTATGCCGATATGTTTGGTTGGGAAAAAGAAGTTGAAATTGTAGATAGCGTTTATCATTCTTTATCAAAAACTGAAAAGGAAGAATGTATCATTTTAGCTGAAAATTATGGTGAAGCTGGTGCTTTAATTGTTTTAGGAGAAAAATACAATTTACCAAAACCAGTTTGTAGTCATGGAAGTTTTTGGTTATGGGGACCAGGTAATACATCTGGAGAAACAACAATTACTCTTGGAATTGAAAAAGAAATTATTGAAAAAGTGTTTGAAGACTATCAATTAATAAAAACAATTCATCATAAATATGCGATTGATGAGGAAAATAATATTCCTGTTTATCTTTGTAAAAAGCCAAAAATTAAAATAAAGAAAATTTGGCCTTCACTGGAAAGTCATGTTTTCGATTAAAATATTAAACATATAAAATGAACATTATAATTATAGAAGACGAAAAACCAGCTGCAAGATTATTGCAACGAAAAGTAGAAAAATTAGGATTACAAGTCAATCAAATGCTTCACTCCGTAGAAGAATCTTTGAATTGGTTCCAAAATAATGAGCATCCTGATTTAATTTTCCTTGATATTCAATTGTCTGATGGTTTGTCCTTTGAAATTTTTGAGCAAATCGATATAAGTAGCGCAGTAATTTTTACTACTGCTTATGATGAATATGCCTTGAGAGCTTTTAAATTAAATAGTATTGATTATTTATTAAAACCTATTGATGAAGATGATTTAGAGATCGCTATTAGTAAATTTAAAGCAAGAACAATAGTAAATAAATCTGTAAGTTTAGATTTTGAAGCCATAAAAAAAATGTTAGTAAATCCTGTAGAAAGAGAATATAAAACTCGCTTTTCGGTAAAAATTGGCCAACAAATAAAAGTGATTCCTATTCAAGAGGTAGAATGTTTTTATAGTGAAAACAAAGGCACTTATTTACATACTTTTGAAAATCGAGATTATTTATTAGACACAACAATGGAACAATTAGAAAACGAATTAAATCCAAAAGATTTTTTTAGAATTAACCGTAAGTTTATTTTACCATTAAAAGGAATAAAAGAAATACAAATGCATACTAATTCTCGTTTAAAGATTATTTTACCTTCTTATAAAGAGGATGAAATAATAGTAGCAAGAGAGCGTGTTAACGATTTTAAAAATTGGTTAGATTAATGAATATATTTCTTTCGAATACTAATTAATAGAAATAACAATGTAGTGCTAATAATATAATAAGGAATAAGATATTCTATAAGACCAAATGAAAGCATAATTGCCATAATTAATAATTGAAATCCTAAACCATAAACCGATAAAAAGGTCATAAACCAATTTGGAAAAGATTTTGCTTTATAAGCATCAGTATCTAAATAATGAATTATTTTATCAAAGCATCCATATAAAATCATGTAGATTTTAAATAAAATGGTTACTGTTTGCTGATTTTCACCATGTAATGCCTTAGGTATTTCATATTCAAAAATTCTACTCGTTGCATCACCACCAACTAATTTATTTCTTAATATAACATAGTAATAATTGTATAATGTTCCTTGTAATTGAATACAAAAGAAGGCAATTAATGTTAGCCAAAGTGCTGTTTGGGAAACATAACAAATTATCATTAAAAAGATAAAATTTAAAAGGATATCAAAAATACTATCTAAGAATCTTCCAGAATAAGAGGGTGTTTTTTTTAATCGCGCTAATTCTCCATCTGCTGCATCAATTCCAGATTTTAAAAGAATAAAAAAAGAAGCAAGACCATACTGATTATTCCAAATACAATAAGTAGCTACTAAACCAGAAATTCCAAAAAGTATGGTTACGTGAATAGGAGTAAAGTTAGTTTCTTTTAAATGGTAAGCAAGTATTTTTCCAAAAGAGCGTCCATAATCAGATAAATCTAAAAATTTATCTTCTTTTTTTAATTTTGACATTTAAAATTATACTACAATAACCTGTGACAATATAGTCGGGTTGTAAAAATAGTCTTTTTATTTTGAAAGTCTATGTAATGTAAACACCATTGCAGATAATAAGACAAAAGCAACTAATTGATGGGCTAAGCCTAACCATAAAGGAACATGAAATAGAATTGTAAATACTCCTAATGCAAATTGTATAAAAACAATTAAAATTAAACTTTTAACACCTTTTTCTTGTACTTTATTTAAACTGTTTTTTCTACTTTTAAAGTATAACAACAACATCATGAAAACAACTACATAAGCAAATGTTCTATGTATAAATTGAACTCCACTCTTACCTTCTGTAAACGATTTTAAAAGTGTTGATTGTTCTATCGTAATACTTTCATGAAAGAACTGTCCATCGCTCATTAAAGGCCAATGATTATGTACTAATCCAGCGTTTAATCCTGCAACAAAACCTCCATAAATTATTTGAATAATTAACACAACAAGAGCTATCTGTGCAATTCTTTGCAGAGATTTTACAGCTGGTTTTTTTTCTGGATAAATAATATCTAAGGCTACCCAAAGTGTATAGGCAAAAGTTATGAATGCAAAAGTTAAATGCAATGCCAAACGAAAATGACTCACATCTGGATTATCTATCAATCCACTTTTAACCATATACCAACCTAGAAAGCCTTGAAATCCACCCATTAAAAGTAGCACAAAACATTTCTTTATTGTTTCACTATTTAATCGTTTCTTAATTAAAAAATAAATAAAAGGAACAATGAAAACGATTCCTATGATTCTTCCTATAAAACGGTGAAACCATTCCCAAAAATAAATAAATTTATAGTCAGAAAGTGTAAAATCGTTATGAATATTAATTTTTTGATATTCTGGAAATTTCTTATATTCTTCAAACGCATCAACCCATTTTTCCTCAGTTAAAGGAGGAAAAGTATCAGTCACCAAATGCCAATCGGTCATTGATAATCCAGAATTTGTTAAACGAGTAATTCCACCAACCATAACCATAACGAAAAGTAAAACACAGCCAGATAAAAGCCAATATACTACTAATTTGTTGTTTCTCATTTTGATTTCTTTTTCAAATTGTAAAAATAAGTTTTGTAAAACTGAATGCTCAATAACAAAAGTTAAACTTTTTGCAATCCCATTTTTTCAGCTCTTTTAATTACAAAAGCTAAGGCATCATCATATTCATTAGGAATTTCTCCTTCTAAAATAGCTTCTTTAACAGCTTCTTTTAGGGTGCCAATTTCCCTTCCTGGTTTTAATCCAAATAATTCCATGATTTCTTCTCCTGAAATGGGTGGTTGAAAATTACGAACATGATCACGCTCTTCAACTTCAACTATTTTTTGACGAACAATTTTAAAGTTTTGATGGTATTTATTGAATTTTTTAGGGTTTTTAGTAGTAATATCAGCTTCACAAAGTGTCATTAAATTTTCTACATCTTCTCCAGCATCAAAAACTAATCTTCTAACAGCTGAATCAGTAACAATATCTTGTGCTAATACAATAGGTCGTGAACTCATTGTTACCATTTTTTGCACAAATTTTAATTTCTGGTTCAATGGCATGTGCAAACGTTCAAAAATACGTTTCACCATTTTTCCACCTAAAAACTCATGACCGTGAAAAGTCCAACCTTGCTTTTTATTAAATTTTTTTGTGGGTGCTTTTCCAATATCATGTAATAAAGCGGACCAACGTAACCATACATCATCTGTATAGGGACAAATATTATCTACAACTTCTAAACTATGGTAAAAATTGTTTTTGTGCGTATGACCTTCAATTTCTTCCACCTGATTTAATGCTGTTAATTCAGGTAAAATAATTTCTAATAATCCTGTTTGATATAATAATAAAAATCCAATTGAAGGTTTTTCTGAAGAAAGTATCTTATTTAATTCATCGACTATGCGTTCTCCAGATATTATTTTAATACGTTGATTATTTCTTGTAATGGCTTCTAAAGATTTAGCTTCAATTTCAAAGTGTAATTGAGAAGCAAAACGAATAGCGCGTAACATTCGCAAAGGATCATCAGAATAGGTAATATCTGAATCTAAAGGAGTGCGAATGATTTTATTTTCTAAATCTGTTACACCGTTAAATGGATCAACTAGGTCGCCAAAAGTGTTTTCGTTTAAAGAAAAAGCCAAAGCATTTATCGTAAAATCTCGTCTTTCTTGGTCATCATTTAAAGTACCGTTTTCAACGATTGGATTTCTGCTATCTCTATTATAAGATTCTTTTCTAGCACCTACAAATTCGATGTCCATATCATTGTAACGCAACATTGCAGTTCCATAGTTTTTGAAAACTTGAACTTTCGGATGATTAGGAATTAGTTTTGAAACTTTTAGGGCTAATTCTATACCACTACCAACAGCAACAATATCAATATCTTTTTTGTGATTTCTATTCAACAAAATATCTCTTACATAACCACCAATTACATAACATTCTAATTCAAGTTCTTGAGCAGCTTGTGATATAATTGTAAATATTTTGTGTTCTAAATGTTGTTTGTAATTCATATTTTTAATTAGTCAATTAGTCAATTTGAAAATGTGTCAATTTAAGCAAGTAGATTGATACATTCGACTAATTTTACATTAGCATATTAATCTATTTGCAAATTTACGGTCATTTTTTATTTTCTAATAACTTTAACCTGACTATCCAATCCTAATTTTATGATAGTAGAAGGATTTTTGCAAATTTTTTCTTGATGCAAATTTACTACATAGTCAACACCTTTTAAAATTTCAGGAGAAATTTCTTTGAATGATTTAGGAGTAAACATTCCTGAAATATTTGCAGAAGTTGAAACCAATGGTTTTTTCATTCGTTCCATTAATTTATAGCAAAAAGGCTCAGTAACAATTCTTACAGCAAGTGAATTATCTTCAGCAATTATATTTTTAGCAACATTCCTAGGTTTGTCTAAAATTAAGGTGGTTGGTTTTTCTGAAAAATCGAGAATTTGCCAAGCCACTTCAGGAATTTCATTAAATACTTGATGCATCATTCTTTCTCCATTAACTAAAACAATCATGCTTTTACTTTCTTCACGTTGTTTTAATGCATAAATTTTTTTAATTGCTTCCTCATTAGTTGCATCACAACCTATTCCCCAAACAGTATCTGTTGGGTAGAGAATAATTCCTCCATTTTTAATTGCTTCGTAAGCGTTATGTACTTCAGTGTTCATTTTATTATTTAATAGTAAGCAAATTGAAAATAATTGCTAGCTTATTAATTGCAAATATATTTAATTAATGAGATAAAAATTATTATAAAGTGAAGAAACTCTTTTTAGTGACTTCTTATTCTTAACCCAAGTAAAATTATTTTATTTTACATATATTTGGAGACTAATATCTAATAATAATGAATGTTAGTAATCCTAATGTTTTAGTTTCAGTAATCATACCCGTTTATAATGTTGAAAAATTCATTTCAGAAGCAATTGAAAGTGTTTTAAATCAAAGTTTTGAATCAATTGAGATTATTTTAGTAGATGATGGTTCAAATGACAATTCATTGATAATTTGCGAACAGTATTTATATAAGGATTCGAGAATAAAATTAATAAAACAAAAAAATTTTGGAGTTTCAATTGCTAGGAATAATGGATTAAATTCAGCTCTAGGTGAATATATCTTTTTTATGGATTCTGATGATACAATTGATTCAGAATTTATTAGTACTTCTTATAATATAGCCAAAAAAAAGGATTCTGATATTGTAATAATTGGAGATTATTATTGTAAAAGATTGCCTAATATTTCAGCATTACCTACTTGTGCTTTATTTCTAAAGCATAGTTTTTTAAAAAAGCATTTTGATATTAGATTTCCAAAAAATATACAACCATGTGAAGATGGGTTATTTTCTCATCAATTACTAGCACTAACCCATGAAATAGCCGAAAATCCATCAGGAATTTATAACTATAGAGAACACGATAATCAGAATCACATCAAGATAAATAATGATACGGATAAATTATTAACTCAAATTCCCATATGGTTTAAAATTTTAGAAGATTTTTATAATAAATATAATTTATATAATTCACATGCATTTCATTTTGCACTCTTTTTAGAGCATGAACCTTTTGAATTAAGATATATTGCAATGCCAATTAGTTCTAATCAGAAAGAATATTTGCATAAATTAATTAAGGATTTTTATCAAAAAAATGTTAATCCTTATATTAACATGAATGATAGAACGAAATTGAGTAAACTCTTTTTAGTCTTTTTAGCATCAAATGATTATAAAGAATTTGAAAAATATCATAAAAGGTATCTTCTGAATTTAAAAATTAAATTTAAATTTAAAAAATTTCTTTATAAATTTAAATTAAAGTTAATAAATATTATCCCAATTTCTAAGTATAGAAGATCTTTACGTAATAAAATAAAAATTGATTTATAAAATGAAAATTTTACTGATTCAGCATAAAGGTTTTTTAAATGGAGCTGGAGGAACTGAAAAAATATGTTGTTTTTTAGCTAACAATTTGGTGAAAAAAGATTTTGAGGTTGAAATCGCAACTAATGAAAGTATTTTAGGTAAACCAATGTTTTTTTTAGAACCTAAAGTTAAATTAACTAATATATTTAATGATTCTATAGTCCAAAAAAAAATAGTAGAACTTTTTAATTATAAAGGGAAGAACCCATTTTTATGGATTTATTACAAGGTTAAAAAAAAGTATCATAAAATTTATAATAAAGCACTATTAAAAAAAATAAATGGAATTGATGGACTTTATAAATTTAATCTAGAGCAACGTTCAAAAGAATGGAATAAGTATATAAATGAGTCTAATCCTGATTTGATTATTACCATGTCAATTGGTTCTTTGTTAGAAATCACTTATAAAAATGAATGTAAAAAAACAATATTAAATTCTGTAAATGGTAGACCAGATTATGATTTTACCGATTTATTATGGTATCGTTCCAATATTGAAATGAAATTGCTAGAAGAGTCTTATAAATATTTGGATGGAATTCAGGTTTTGTTTGAAAGCTATAAAAAATTTTTACCAACAACATTTAATGGAATTGCATTAACAATTCCAAATCCTGTATTGCAAATTAATGCTTCAGAAATAACAAATCATTCCGAAATAAAGGAAAAATATAAAATTGTTAATATTGCTTCTTTAAACACAAGTTGTAAACAACAACATATTGCTATTTCGGTATTTTCAAAAATTGCTAATAAATATCCTAATTGGGATTTAGAATTTTGGGGAATAGGAAATGATTTGACTCTTTTAGAAGAACAAGTAAAAATATTAAAATTGCAGAATAGAATTTTTTTTAAAGGGTTTACCAACGAGCCTATTGAAAAACTTAAGGAATCTGATTTGTTTATATTTCCTAGTAAATATGAAGGATTTCCACTAGCTTTAACAGAAGCAATGTCTGTTGGACTACCTTCTGTTGGTTTTAAAACATGTTCTGGAGTGAATGAATTGATTGATCATGAGAAGAATGGCTATTTAGCAGATAATGAGGATATGATGCAAATGTTTATTGAAAATCTTATCAACGATAAAGAGTTAAGAAAAGAAATGGGAATTATGGCTCATAATAAAGTTGAAGAATATACAGAAGAAGCTGTTTTTAATAAATGGCTAGAATTTATAAAAAAGTTTATTAAAATTGAAAAGTAAAATTCATAAGAATGCGAATATTATATTTTTATCCTGAAAATCCACTTTTAAAAAATCAAGGTAACAATGCAAGAGCATTAGCATTGTTAGAATATTTTAAATTTAAAGAAATAGAGGTTGATTTTGTAGGTGTTTATGCAGATAATTTTCAAAATAAAGAAATTGATAATTTAAAGAATAATAAATACATTAAAGAAGGATATCTTCTGAAAAGTTTATCAAGAAAGAAAAATCAATTGCGTTATTTTTTTCTGTATTCATTACCAAGAAAAATAGTAAGAAAAATAAAAGAATTTGATAGAAGAAGATTTGGTCAAGAAAAATTATTTGAAGAAATAGTAATAAAAAAAGAATATGATTTCATTTTGATATCCTATGCTTATTGGGCTAATTTAATTGAAAAAATTGAAGACACTAAACCTAGAGCCAAATTAATTATAGATACGCATGATTTTTTAACCTCTCAATTTCAAAATATGAAAAACTTTAAATTAGGAAAGTATTTTGAGACTGAAATAAAGTTATTAAATAAGTTTGATGAAGTTTTAGTTATATCTAATGAAGAAAAATATTTATTTTCTCAATTCTTGGATAAAAAAGTGTCGATAGTTACACATGCTTTAGAGGAAAAATTTGATGCAAACCAGAGTGATAAAAAATATGATTTAGTATATGTTGCAAGTAGTAATGAACATAATATAAAATCAGCTTTATGGTTTTTTGAAGAAGTTTATCCTAAATTAGACAAAAATATAAAAATATGTATTGTAGGTAGAATTGTTAACTATTGTCCAGATAAAGAAAATGTAACTAAAATAGACTTTATAGAGGATTTAGGTGAAATTTATTCTCAGTCAAAAATTGCTATTTGCCCAATGTTAAGTGGAACAGGTTTAAAGATTAAAGTAGTGGAAGCGATGTCTTATGGCATTCCTATAGTGTGTAATGAAAGAGGAGTTGATGGCTTATTAAATAAAACAAATAATGGTTGTTTAGCTACAAATGATGCAACAGAATTTGCTAGTTATATAGAAAAATTACGCAAAGATTTATCATTTTATAATTTTCATTCTAATGAATCTAGACATTTTTTTATTAGTAATCATTCTATAAAAGCAGCTTATTCAAAGTTAGATGAAGTATTTAAATTATAACTAAATAGACAGTAAAGTTTGCTTTAAAATTTCTCTGGAGAAAGGTTTTAAACTTATTTCAGAATTACTTTGTAGTTGTAACCAAAGTGCTTTGTTCTGATATAGATTAATAATTTCAGTAGCAAAATCTTCTGCACTATTTGCAATAAGAGCATTTGTGTTGTGTTTCAAGAACATTCCTTCAGCTCCAATTGTGGTTGTAATTAATGGAAGATAATACTCAAATGATTGTCCAATTTTCCCTTTTACACCTGCACCATATCGCAATGGAGCAATCATGAACTTGGTAGAATTAAAATAAGATTCAATCTCAGGTACATAACCGTGAAAAATTAAATTGGGATGTTTAATATCTGAAATTTGAGTATCTAAATTGCCAATAATATCTACTTTTAAATCAGGTATTTTTTCCCATACTTGAGGCATTATTTTTTGATATAGAAAATATAAAGCATCGATATTTGGAGAGTGAGCGGAACCAATAAAGAGAATATTTTTTCTCTCCTCAAAATGAAGAGTATCTTTAATATTTACTTTTGGATAATGAATATTTGAAATAATTATAATCTTATTTTCATCAATGTAAGAAGACATTACTTTTTTTTCTTGATCAGAAATAGCAATAATGACGTCTGCTTTTTTTGCTACAATAGTTTCAATTTTGAAATATTTTTTATACCTCCTTTTTAAAGAAACTCTTTTTGGATCTAATTCTATAGCTCTTTTGTATCTTAAAAAATGAATATCGACCATATCATATATAGTCTTGGATTCAGGGATTATTTTATAAATATTTTTTAATTGTTTTTTTAATGTATTTGGACCATAAAACCAAACAAAATCTATTTTGGAAACTGATTTTAAAAATGCAGATGTTTTGTGGGGATTATTTAGTTCAGAAAATAAAATAACATTAAATTCATTAAAAAAACGAACATATTTATCATCGTTTTCTGTAGTTTCAAAACACAATATACAATTATAACCTAGTTGTACATATGCTACAATAATCTCTTTCAATCTATTAGAGCCTGAATCTTTATCATAAGTAGGAATTGATCCAGAAATAAAAACAATAGTCTTTTTTTTAGAGTTATACTTTTCACTATTTTTTAAAGTATTGAAATCAAAATCAACTGTTTTATTAAAAAACTTTTTAAAAAAAATCATTGTTTATTATTCTGTTTGTGCTTTAATGAATCAGTTAATCTACCACCTCTAAATAAAATTTTAAATAAATACCAATATTTTGGTTTTCTTAAGCTTTTAATAAAGTATTTAACTTGTAATAATAATAATATTATTCTGTAGTTTAAATAGCCATAATGTTTTCTAATAACATAAAGAAGAGAAATTTTTAATTCTGTTTTAATTTCTATTGATTTAGGTGTACTTGCTCCATGATAATGAATAAACTTTGCTTCTGGAATTAAATAAGCATACTTTTTTATTTTTGCTAATCGAATGCACAAATCAGTTTCCTCTTGATATAAAAATATATTTGTATCAAAGCCTCCTACACTCCAAAAATCTTCCGAGCGTACAACCATGAAACTTCCTGAGACAAATTGACCTCTTTGAGGTCTTTTATATTCTAGTTTTCTTTTTGGATATTTCTTTGGATTGATTTTCTCTAAAAAATAGCGACCAAATAGTTCTTTTAAGGGAGAAGAAAAATGATCTAATGTGGGTAATAAAGTTCCATCTTCTTTATAGGATTGAGGACCACAAATTCCAAATTCTATATTTTCTTCCATTTCTTTTAGAATAATTGAAAAACAATCATTTAATAGTAATGAATCATTATTTACAAAGGCATAATATTTTGCATCAGAAAATTGACATCCAATCATATTTCCACCTCCAAAACCAGTATTAATGTGATTCTTTAATAATTTAATATTTTGGTTCTTTAATGGAAAACTTTCTTTTAAATTATTAAAATCATCAGAGTGAGAATGGTTATCTACTAAAATGATATTATAATTGATGTTTGATGAAGTATATTTTAAAATACTTTCCACACATTTAATGGTATAATTACTAGTATTATAATTTATTATTACAATTGATAAATCTAACATTTAATCTTTTTCGTATAGTTAAAGTATATGACTTTTCTTTCTATTTTTTTTTATATAGTTTTACAGAGTAAAACTTTAGTCGCAAAGTAACAAATAATTTTATGAAAATACTACATATATCTGGTGCAAAAGGATGGGGTGGAAATGAGCAACAAATAATTTATATTCTACCAAAATTAAACGATTTTGGGGTTGAAAATATTGTATGTGGTTTAAAAAATTCAGTTTTAGAATTAGAGTGTAAAAATAATAATATTTTATTTATTCCTTTCAAGAAGAAAAAATTAAAAAGCATCAATAATTGTAAACAATTAGCCCAAATTACTAAGCTAGAAAAGCCTGATATTTTTCAATTACATACTAGCGATTCTCTAATCTTCTTTTTAATGACTAATTTTTTATATCGTTTAAAAGGTAAATTAGTTTTTTCAAAAAAAGGAGTAGGAGCTAGTGGTAGTTTTTTGAGTAAAATAAAATATAATAGTAAACGAATTGATGCAATTTTATGCGTTTCCAAAATGGTTCAGGATTCATTTGGAAAAACTTTGAATGAAGAAACAAAAGCAAAAACTCTCGTTATAAATGATAGTGTATCACTAGAAGTCTTAAATTTAAAAAGTACGATAAATATTAGAGAATTATACAATATTCCTAATAATAAATTAATTGTTGGTAATATTGCAAACCATACTAGTGCTAAAGATTTATTTGTTTTAATTGATGTTTTAGCAGAATTAAAGTTTAGTTTAAATAGAAATGATATTGTTTTTGTTCAGATAGGTGAGTTTTCAAAAAAAACAGATAGACTAAAGGAATATGCAATTTATAAGAAAGTTTTTAAAGAAATCATTTTTATGGATAAAATAAAAGATGCATCTTCTTTAAATAATCAGTTTGATGTTTTTTTACTTACTTCTCAAAGGGAAGGAGGTCCAACTTCATTACTTGAGGCAATGTTACTAGGTGTACCAATTGTTACAACTAAAGTGGGTGTTGTTCCTGATATTATAGTTGATGGAGAAAACGGTTTTAGTGCAGAAATTAAAGATGCAAAAACATTAGCACAAAAACTTATTAAAATTTTGGATGACAAAGAATTACAAACCCAATTTAGCTTGAAAAGTAAAGAAATTATTAAAACTAAATTTTCTTCGACCTATATTGCTAGTCAAATTAAGTCTGAATTTGAAAAAATAATTAATTTAAATATTGATTAATTCCTTTATCAATAAATTTAATTTTTTTCTCTCTAACTTCATCTTCAAGAGCATTATTTAAAGCTATATGACTTTTGTCTTGCTCTTTATGATAAATATGAAATGCTATTCCTGTATGTTTTAAACGTTTTCCTACTATACCAATATTGTGTAAACGCTGAATCATTTCTGAGTCATCAACACCCCAACCAACAAGTCCTTCATTAAAACCATTAATTTTTATAAAATCTTCACGCCAAAAAGACATATTACAACCTCTAAGTTTTTTAGAAATAATATGATGTTCTTTCTCAAAGCGCATAAAAACAGGTATTCTTAAGGTGCGAAGTCGTTTCTTTATTCCTTTTGAAAAAATATTAAAATTGGTGATTTTGTTTTTGAATATAGTTGCCAAAATAGACTTTTGAATATTTACTCTTGATCCAAACAAGTATTGTCCTTTTTTAGCATATTTTAGATGGTCTTTTACAAAATTTTTATGCATAATAATATCACCATCAATTTCAATAATGTAATCATACTTTGCCTGAGCAATAGCTTTATTCATTATTTTTGGTTTTTGGTTACCGTTATCTTCATGCCATACATGAATTAAAGGAATTGGAAATTCAGATTGAAATTTTTTTATAAGTGCAGTTGTTTCTTCTTTTGAACCATCATCAGCAACTATAACTTCATTAGGTAAGTATGTTTGATCTTTAATGCTTAAAAGTAAAAGTTCTAATGCTTCTGGCCAATTGTAAGTTGGAGTTACTAATGTACACTTAGGAAAACTATTCATACTTAATTTTTCGTAAAAATATTGAATTAATTGGAATTATTAAACACAATATCTACTTTTGATAAAAAAATAGCTTGATTAAAATAGCACCAGCATACCAAAATAAATCATCACAAATAAGTGTTTGTATAGAAAAATTTGAACAACAAGGTAAAATGTTTGTTCAGGGCTCTCGTAATTCAATAAAACTTTTTGAAATAGAGGGACAAATTGTAAATATTAAATCATTTAAAAAGCCTAATTTAATAAATAAAATAGCTTATAAATATTTTCGTAAATCTAAAGCAAAACGCTCTTTTGAATTTGCTTCTATTTTAAAAGAAAAAGGAATTGGAACTCCAGAACCAATAGCATATTATGAAAAGCATGATTTTATAGGTTTAAAAGAAAGTTATTACGCATGTGAACATCTTGAATGCGATTTAACCTATCGAGAATTAGTAGAGACAGATTATCCTGATGCAGAGAATATTCTACGTCAATTTACTCAATTTACTTTTGATATGCATGAAAAAGGAATTGAATTTTTAGATCATTCCCCTGGAAACACATTGATTAAAAACGAAGGAAATGGAAAATATTCATTTTATTTAGTAGATTTGAATAGAATGAAATTTCATGATTCTTTAAGTTTTGAAACTCGAATGAAAAATCTTTCTAAAATAACTCCTAAAAAGGATATGGTTGCTATTATGAGTAATGAATATGCAAAAATTTCTGGAGAAGCAGAAGAAAAAGTTTTTGGGTTGATGTGGCAACTTACTCAAGATTTTCAATATCGTTTTTACCGTAAAAAAAGGATTAAAAAGAAACTAAAATTCTGGAAAAAGTAGTATTTTCACTCTTTTAAACCCTTACATGAAAGTTTCGGTAATTATCACAACTTACAATTCTGAAGAATGGCTCAAAAAAGTGCTCCTTGGCTATAGTGTCCAAACGGAGCAAGATTTTGAAATCGTTATTGCTGATGATGGTTCTACTGAAGCTACTAAAAATGTTGTTGCAAAATTTCAATCTAAATTCAGGTTTCCTATTATTCACATTTGGCAACCAGATGAAGGCTTTCAAAAATGTAAAATTTTAAATAAAGCTATTTTAAAAACAAATTCAGAATATCTAATTTTTACTGATGGAGATTGTATTCCGAGAAAAGATTTTGTATTCCATCATATAAAATATAAAGAAAAAGGCTATTTTCTTTCTGGAGGCTATTTTAAGTTACCTATGATTACTTCAAATTTAATTTCAGATGAAGAAATTTTAAATCAAAAAGCATTTTCTATTAATTGGTTAACTAAAAATGGAGTAAAAAAATCCTTTAAGCTATCGAAATTGACCCAAAATAAATGGTTTGCTATGTTTATGAATTGGATTACACCTACAAAAAAGACATTTAACGGTCATAATACATCTTGTTTTAAAGAAGACATATTAGCTGTAAATGGATTTAATGAAGAAATGCAATATGGAGGTTTAGATAGAGAATTAGGAGAAAGATTATTTAATTATGGAACTTTAGGCAAACAAATTCGTTATAGTACAATTTGTTTACATTTAGACCATAAAAGAGGTTACGCAACTCAAGAAACTTGGCAAAAGAATTATGCAATTAGATCTTACAATAAAAAACATAATATAATTGCGATTGACAAAGGTTTGAACCAATATTTTTAAATTTTAATTATTTCAAAAAAAGAAGCTAATTTTTCTTTAATTAGGTTAATAGGATATTCTTCAAAATAACGAAAAGTATTTTCTTTAATGAATTTTTCATCGTGTTCCTTGTAAATTTCAGGTTTTAGATCTTTCAAATGAATTGAAATGTTTTTTTCATCTTCAAAAATTTGCCATGTTTCTTTATCTACACTTGGTGAAAATAATGAAAAGGTTGGGACAAATAAAGCTTTGGCCATATTTACAGAACCACCTTCATTTCCTATTAAAGCATTACATTGAGATAATAATCCTAAAAATGAACGTAAATCATTGGCATACAAATCAAAATAGATACGATTTTGAGTTTCTGGTTGACACAAATTATAAATTTTTTGAGCCTCTTCTTTTTGCTTTGGAATATAATTGAATAATAAATTTGCATCAGTAGAAGCAACGATATAATCTAATAATTCAGCCATTCTTTCAAAAGGATAGGTTTTATACCATTCACTTCCTAAAATACCTATCATAAAGATTGGTTTTTCTTTTTTTAAAGAATAGGATTCTAATAATTCCTTTGCAGATTCAATTTCTTTTTCAGTAAGAAAAATTTTTGGTTTATAATCGCTTATCTCTTCAGAAATTAATGGTTTTAATAATCTTAAGCGATTAATGATGGCTAAACCAATTTCAGATTTTGTGCCGTTTTTTAGACGCTCAATGTTATAATTATAAAATATGTTAGAATACCCTTTTTTATAGGATATTTTATATTTTGCTCCAGAAAAAAATGTAATTAAATTTGTTTCTAATTTGCTGTAGACATCAATTACAGCATCATATTTTTTATTTCGAATCTTAAAAATAAATTGAAATAAAGAAAAGTAATTTTTTCTTACTTTTTCTTCTAAAACGATAATATTACTTATGTTTGGATTGTTTTCTAAAACAGCAACACAGTTTGCATAACACATATAATCAATTTCTGCGTTAGGATATGTTTTTTTAAGATTATTTGAGAGTATAGTTGAAGTTAGGACATCGCCAATTCTTTTTTGCTGTATGATTAGAAATTTCATTATTTCATTATTTTGTGCTAAAATACACAACTAAGCAAGATTTTGAAACTAAGAGAACAAAATAATTTAGTTACTTTTGTAAAAAATCATTTTGATATGGCAATTAGCGGTTTAGTTATCACTTTTAATGAAGAAAAAAACATTGGAAAATGTATTGATGCACTTTTTGAAGTGTGTGATGAAATAATTATTGTTGATTCTTTAAGTTCTGATAATACTGTTAAAATTGCTGAAGAGAAAGGTGCGAAGGTTATTTCGCAAAAATTTTTAGGAGATGGACCACAACGTTCGCATGGATTACCTTATTGTAAAAATGATTGGATTTTAAATCTTGATGCGGATGAATTTTTAGATATTGATGCTAAAGACTTTATTTTAAAGCAAAAGTATTTAGATGGAAATTATGATGCGTTTTCTTTTCGTGTTAAAAACTTTTTAGCTGATGAATTAATTAATTTTTCAGGATGGTATCCAGATAGTAAAGTACGTTTTTTTAATAAAAGGACTGCCAAACCATCAGATGATAAAGTACATCAAAAAATACTAACAACAAATGAAAAGCAAGTCGCTGTACATATTTTGCATTATGGATGGAGTTCTTTTGACCAAATATTAGCTAAAAAAAATCAGTATTCTACTTGGCATGCACAACAACTTTTTGATCAAGGAAAACGAATTAGTAGTTTAAAACCAATTTTAAATGGAACGATTTCTTTTGTTCGTTGTTATTTCTTTAAAAAAGGAATCATTAATGGTTTAGATGGATTAACTATTGCAATGATTCAAGCTTTTTTTTCCTATATGAAATATGCTAAATTATTAAAGTTACAACGGAAAGAAAAAAATTAGTCAATAGTTAATTTATTATTAATGATTCGTTCATTAAACGATTGAACATATGCTTTTATAAATCGTTCCATTTTATCTTTTATTTCTTTATTGGTTTTCAAAACATTCTTTTTTAGTAGTTCATCTTCTTTAAAATTATATAAACCTATTGCTTTTTTACCATCAAAAGCCATATAAAAATCACCATCAATGTAATGATATATATTATCTAGATAATAAACTACAAAATCTTTTTCAGATTGATAAGGTTTACCAAGAGTTACCATTTTAGTTTTTACATTCAAATATTTTAGTATGGATGGCATTATATCTATTTGTTGAGTATTTCTATAGCTTATTCCACCAAATGTTGGTTCTCCTGGGTTAAAAAATAAAATTGGTACTCTAAATTTGCCCACATTAGTTTTATACTTTTCCGCTGTAGGCTCTGATGAAGTATGATCTGCAGTTATTACAAAAAGAGTGTTTTTATACCATTCCTGTTCTTTAGCAGAATCAAAGAATTTTCTTAATGCAAAATCAGAATAGGCAATACTTTCTTGAATTTTTGAACTTCCTTTAGGGAATTTTTCTTTATATTTTTCTGGAATTGTGTAAGGATTGTGAGAAGAAATACTGAAAATAGAAGTAAAAAAGGGTTGTTTAAATTTTGTCATTTGATGGCAATAATATTGAAAGAACTCTTCATCAAAAATTCCCCAATTCCCATCAAAGGCTTCTGGACCCACATATTCATTTTTTCCAAAATAATCATCGAAACCAGCAACCTTACAATATTGATCAAAATTTTGGCTTCCATTAAAAGCACCATGAAAAAAAGCGGTGTAATATCCGTTGTCTTTTAAAATTTTTGGCAAACCATAAATTTCGTTAATCGAGTAACTAGAAGTAATTAAAGAATTATTCATTAAACTTGGAACACTAGATAAAATGGAAGGAACGGCATCAATAGATAATTTCCCATTAGCAAAACCATTTTCAAAGAATAATGATTTTGTCATTAATGAATCGATAAAAGGAGTTTGTCCTATTTGTAAATTTTCTCTTCCAAAGCTTTCTAAAATAATAATTACTATATTTTTATTTAATTTTTCTTCCTCTGGATTTAACGTTAGCACAGGATTAAAAATAGTATTTAATTCTTCTTCTGAATAGAACTTTGGAGATTCAAGAGTTTCTTTTTTACCAATGGTTTTTAAGATGCAAAATGGAGTATTTAATACTAATGCAGAATGATTTATAGAACCATAGTTTACAGCATCAACTATTTTTAATGGTTTTTGTTGAAATCCACCACGACCTAATAAGAATACAAAGGCTAGTAAAAATAGGAAAAGACTAACTTGTTTTACAACTGTAATTTTTGTTGTTTTTTCACCTGAGAATATAAGTTTAATATTTGGGATTGTTTTCCAAAAAACAATTGCTAATGTCAAGGCAATTATTGGTAAATACCAAAATTCTATTAAGAATGAAAGAAGTAAGCCTCCAATTTCGTTTTCCATTCCCGTTGCAGTAATCATCCCAAAAGTACTTCTTCTTCCAGTAAATTTGTAGTATTCAAAATCAACAAAATTGGTTAAAATGAAGATTAAGTTGCCCACAAAAAAAGCTATTTTTAACCCTTTTTGGTAACCCGATTTATATTTAAAATTTCCTGGAATAAAATGTAAAATGGCAAAGAGAATATTAATATAAGCAATTGCTGATAAATCAAAGTGTAGTCCACCTAAAAAAGCTTTAAGAGTTACTCCATTAAATGCATTTCTATTGAAATAGAAGAATAAAATACGACAAAATTGATAAATGATGACAATGAGTAAAAAGCGTTTAAAAAAAAGGAATATACTTTGAAAGTAATTTTTCATTTGTAAAATATTTCAGCAAATTTATAAAACGAAAAAATATTTACAATTAATTAAGTATTTATTTACATTAAATTTTCAATAAATAAAAAATCCAAGCTGATTAATACTTGGATTCTGATACTTATATTATTTAATACTAATTTAGACTGCTACGTTATACTCACGTAATGCATCATTAAGTGATGTTTTTAAATCTGTTGATGGTTTTCTTTGTCCGATAATTAAAGCACAAGGAACTTGAAAATCACCCGCTGGGAATTTTTTAGTATAACTTCCTGGAATAACAACAGAACGAGCAGGAACAATACCTTTATACTCTTTTGGTTCAGCACCAGTAACATCAATAATTTTTGTAGAACCAGTAAGGACAACATTTGCTCCTAAAACAGCTTCTTTCTCTACACGAACGCCTTCTACAACTATACAACGAGAACCAATAAAAGCTCCATCTTCAATAATTACAGGAGCAGCTTGTAAAGGCTCTAAAACACCACCAATTCCTACACCACCAGATAAATGCACGTTTTTACCTATTTGTGCACAACTTCCAACAGTTGCCCATGTATCAACCATGGTTCCTTCATCTACATAAGCACCAATGTTTACATAGCTAGGCATTAAAATAACACCTTTTGAGATATATGCTCCATGACGTGCTACTGCATTTGGCACAACACGAATTCCTTTTTCGGCATAACCTCTTTTTAATGGCATTTTATCATGATATTCAAAAATTCCAGCTTCTAAGGTTTCCATTTTTTGAATAGGAAAATACATAACTACTGCTTTTTTTACCCATTCATTTACTTGCCAACCACCAGAAGTTTCGGAATCAATTGGTTCAGCAACTCTTAATGTACCTGAATCAATTAATTCTATAACCTCTCTAATTACTTTTTGTGTGTTTTCTTCTTGTAATAAAGCTCTGTTTTCCCAAGCTTGTTCTATTATTGATTGTAATTGTGTCATCTTTTTGTGAATTTATTGCAAAGATAATTCGATTTTTTTTAAATCATAATTTGTTTTTAGTTACATATTTCTAGTTTGTTGATATAAATGTGAGTTTTAATTGCTTAGTAAATGAATAGAAATAATTGCTTTGATTTAGTATTGCTTTGATATGCTTTTTTATAAAATGGAAACTGATTTTTATCAGGTTTTAAAATGTAATGTTTAATTAAATTTGTAGCTTAATTAATAAAGATACTAAATAAGATGAATCTAGACTATAATAATAGGCCTTATAATAAAAGAGAAATTATTGACAAAGAAGTTACTTGGGATAAAACACAAGTAATTATGAGTAAAACAAATGCAAGAGGTATAATTGAATATGCAAATGAGGTTTTTGTTGATGTATGTGGTTATGAAGATTATGAATTAATGGGACAACCTCATAGTATCATTAGACATCCAGATATGCCAAAGGTTCTTTTTAAAGTATTATGGGAAAAATTAAAAAATGGAGAGAATTTTCATGCTATTGTAAAGAATTTAGCTAAATCTGGGAGATATTATTGGGTAATAACCGATTTTGATATTTCAAGAAATGATGAAGGAGAAATCATTAACTATTTTGCCAGAAGAAGATCAGTTCCTCAAGAAGTAATAACAAATCATATTGAACCCTTATATAGAAAACTATTGCAAATAGAAGGAGCAAGTGGAATGGAGTATAGTGAAAAATATCTAAATGGTTTTTTAGAAGAAAGAAATAAAACTTATGTGCAATATATTCTTGAGCTAATTTACAATCAAGAAAAATTAGACAATCATAATACTAAAGCTGAAGAAGAAAAAGGTTTCTTTAGTAGGTTTTTTGGCAAATAGAAATTAGTATTAAATTAATATTTTAAGCTCATATTTTTATGGATTTATTATAATTTTCTGTTTGTTCTTTATATATCTTTGTACTACATTTTAGGTATAAGTTGAATGTATATAAAGAAGTAAAAGAATGGAAAATCCAGATGTAGTTCTAATTGGAGCTGGAATAATGAGTGCAACTTTAGGAATTTTATTAAAAGAATTAAATCCTGATTGTAAAATTGAAATTTTTGAACGTTTATCTGAAGCTGCTTCTGAAAGTAGTGACGCTTGGAATAATGCTGGAACAGGACACGCAGCTTTTTGTGAATTGAATTATACTCCTGAAAAAGAAGATGGTTCTATAGATATTTCTAAAGCCTTGAAAATTTCGGAAGCTTATGAAGTTTCAAGACAATTTTGGAGTTATCTGGTTCAAAAAGAAATTATAAAAAATCCAGAAGATTTTATTCATTCTATTCCACATGTTAGTTTTGTTTGGGGTGATGATAACGTAAAATTTTTAAAGAAAAGACATGAAGCATTAATTCAAAAAAGTTTGTTCAAAAGAATGCTTTTTAGTACAAATAAAGAAGTATTAAACAATTGGATTCCTTTGGTTGTTAAAAATAGAGATGAAAATGTTCCAGCTGCTGCAACCTATATGCCTATTGGTACTGATGTGAATTTTGGTTCTCTTACTCGTTTACTTTTTGAATATTTAAAAAATCAAGATGGTATCACTTTATATTTTCAAACTGAGGTTGAAAAGTTGAAGAAACAAGAAGAAGGAGATTGGAAAATAAAAGTTAGAGATTTAGACACTAAAAAGTCAAGAAAAATTAAAACACCTTTCGTTTTTATTGGTGCAGGTGGTGGTTCATTGCGATTACTTGAAAAAGCAAATATTGAAGAAGGAGATGGTTATGGTGGATTTCCAATTAGCGGACAATGGTTGCGTTGTATGAACCCAGAAATAATTAAGCAGCACAAAGCAAAAGTCTATGGAAAAGCATCTGTAGGTTCACCACCTATGTCTGTACCACATATCGACACTCGTATTATCGATGGAAAACAAGAATTACTTTTTGGTCCTTATGCAGGATTTACAACAAAATTCTTAAAAAACGGTTCTTATTTAGATTTATTGAAATCCATTCAAACTGATAATATACGTCCAATGCTTTCGGCAGGAATTAATAATATTCCGTTAACTAAATATCTAATAGAACAAGTAATGCAATCGCAAGATGATAGGATGAAAGCTTTAAGAAATTACTTTCCTGATGCAAAAGCTGAAGATTGGGTTTTAGAAACTGCAGGAAAACGTGTACAAGTAATTAAGAAAGATAAAAGTGGTAAAGGTGTTTTGGAATTTGGTACCGAAGTAGTAAATGATGATGACGGCTCTTTAGCGGTTTTATTAGGAGCTTCTCCAGGAGCATCAACATCGGTTTCTATTATGATTGAAGTAATTAGTAGATGTTTTGCAGATAAATACAATTCAGAAGAATGGCAAAATAAATTGAAAGAAATGATTCCTGCTTTTGGTGAAAAATTAAATGATAATGATGAGTTGTGTACTCAAATTAGACAAATGACGAGTAAGACTTTGAAATTAGCAAATTAAATTTTTATAAAACAGTATAAAAACACATTTGAAAACAGATGTGTTTTTTTGTTTATAAAACTATTTCTAGTTTCCGTATATTTGCTTTATATAATAAAAAAATGCCTAGAATACTTGCTATAGATTATGGTTTAAAACGAACAGGAATTGCTGTTACTGATGAAATGCAAATTATTGCTTCTGGTTTAACCACTATTTCTTCAGATACTTTAATTGCTTTTTTGAAAGAGTATTTTTTGAAAGAAAAAGTAGAAAAAGTAATCATTGGTGAACCCAAACAAATGGATGGAACTCCTTCTGAAAGTACCGAAATCATTGAAAAATTTATAAAAGTATTTCAAAAGCAATTTCCTGAAATGGCATTAGATAGAGTAGATGAACGTTTTACCTCAAAAATGGCATTTCAAACTATGATTGATAGTGGTTTGAAAAAGAACCAACGAAAAAATAAGGCTTTAATAGATGAAATTGCTGCAACCATAATGCTTCAAGATTATTTACAATACAAAAGATAATAGTTAAAAATGAGAGATCAATTAGATGCTAAAGACCAATTAATATTGGAAATTTTACAAAAAGATTCTACTATTTCTGTGAAAGATATAGGTGAAAAAATTGGACTTTCGTTTACACCAACTTACGAACGTATTAAAAATTTAGAACGCAATGGTGTTATTAAGAAATACGTAGCTTTGGTTGACCGATTCAAAATTGGTGTCGAAATTGTGGTGTATTGTAACATTACTTTAAAGGAACAATCAAAAGAAGCATTAGATGAATTTGAACAAATGATAATTGCTATTCCACAAGTTTTAGATGTAATAAGCTTGTCTGGAAATTATGATTATATGCTTAAAATTGTGGCACATGATATTAGAAGTTATAATGAATTTGTGGTTAATGTTATTTCTAACATTCCAAACATTGGTCAATATCACAGTAGTATTGTAATGAATGAATGTAAGAAGGAAACGGCTTATCCTTTTAGTTTTAAGTAGATTTTTTATCTCATTCAAATCTACTTTTTACTTCCTTAAAATTCTCCACAATCAAATCATTGCATAAATTTCCAATGCTTCCTTCGTGGGAATGTTGCACATTATAGTTAGGCTCAAATCTATTATTTTCAATGGCTAATCCAATATTTTTATAAGCATCTCTAAACGCAATTCCGTCTAAAACTTGTTGGTTTACATTTTCAACGCTGAACATGTATTTGTATTTCTCGTCTTTTACAATTTCTGGTTTAATTTGAATGTGTGCCAACATGAAATTGAACATTTCCAAGCAATCTTTTAAAGAAGTTATAGCTGGAAACAGAATTTCCTTTGTCAACTGAACATCTCTATGATAGCCAGAAGGTAAATTATTGGTAACTAAAATCAATTCGTTTGGAACAGCCTGAATTCTATTGCACTTGGCTCTCATAATTTCAAAAACATCTGGATTTTTTTTATGAGGCATAATGCTACTTCCAGTCGTTAACGAGTCTGGAAATGAGATGAAACCAAAATTCTGATTCAAATACAAACACATATCAAAGGCAAATTTGCTCAATGTTCCAGCCATAGTTGCTAAAGCCATTCCTACAATCTTTTCCGATTTTCCTCTTGTCATTTGTGCATAAACCGAATTCACATTTAAGGTTTTAAAACCTAATAATTGAGTAGTTAAAGTTCTATTCAATGGAAAAGAGGTACCATAACCAGCTCCAGAACCTAATGGATTTTTATTTACTACATTATAAGCAGCTAAAAGCACTTCTAAATCATCAATTAAACTTTCTGCATAAGCTCCAAACCATAAGCCAAAAGAAGAAGGCATCGCAATTTGTAGATGAGTATAACCTGGTAAAAGTGTTCCTTTGTGTTGATTACTTAATTGAATTAATGTATTAAAAAGTGTTTCCGTCTGAGAAAGAATTTCAAGAATTTCAGCCTTAAAAAATAATTTTAAATCGGTTAAAACTTGATCATTTCTAGAACGTCCACTATGGATTTTTTTACCAATGTCACCAATACGTTGAATCAATAAATGTTCTACTTGCGAATGAATATCTTCAATTCCTGCTTCAATTTCGAAATCACCATTTTCAATTTCAGCTGAAATATTTTGTAATTCTTTTTGGATTGCCAACCATTCTTCATTGGTCAACAAATTAATAGAATTAAGCATTTCGCAATGAGCCAACGAACCTTGAACATCATATTTAGCTAAGGAATAATCAAAAGTTACATCGTTGCCTACAGTGAACTTTTCAACAATTTTAGTGTGTTGTTGATTAGATGTATTGTTTTTTTGCCAAATTTTTGCTGCCATTTTATAATATTTGGTTTAAAATTGAAATGTGAATTTGTATCGCTTCCTTAACTTCATTGGTATAAATAAATTCATCACTACTGTGAGAACGAGTAGATAATCCTGGACCAATTTTTAAGGATGGACAAGGAATAACTGCTTGATCCGATGAGGTTGGTGATCCATAATAAGTTCTTCCAATGGCTAAACCAGCTTTTACATAAGGATGATCGAGTGGAATAGAAGAGGAGTTCAATCGTAATGAACGAGCCGTTACTTTTGATTTTATGTTTTCTTTCACCAAATTATAAACTTCTTCATTAGAATACAATTCGTTTGTGCGTACATCTACGGTAAATTGGCAGGAATTTGGCACTACATTATGTTGGGAACCACTATTAATGATTGTTGGTGTCATTTTTACTTCACCAAGAATAGGAGAAATTCTATCAAATTTATATTGGGTAAACCAATGAATGTCTTGAATAGCATTTAAAATTGCGTTATCCTCATTTGGATGTGCAGCATGAGAAGATGTTCCAGAAGCTTCACAGTCTAAAACCAATAATCCTTTTTCGGCTATAGCCAAATTCATTTCGGTTGGTTCACCTACGATAGCAAAATCAATTTTTCCTAATTCTTTGTAAATCGATTCGATACCATTAACACCTGAAATTTCTTCTTCAGCTGTTGCAGTTATGATAAGATTATAGTTCAAATTTTCTTTTTCGTAGAAATATAAAAAAGCGCAAATTAAACTTACTAATGGTCCACCAGCATCATTACTACCTAAACCAAATAATTTTCCATCTTTCTCAATTGGCTCAAAAGGATTTAAAGTATAGCCTGTATTTGGTTTTACCGTATCGTGATGAGAATTTAATAAAATTGTTGGTTTTGAAGCATCATAATGCTTATTGTAAGCCCAAACGTTGTTCATACTTCTATGTATAGGAATTGCATTTGATTTAAAAAAATCTTCAATAATTTCAGCCGTTTTATCTTCACTTTTACTGAAGGATGGAGTGGCTATTAATTTTTTTAGTAGTGAAAGTGCCGTTTCATATAATTGGGTAACAGTTTTATTCGATAATTCTTGTGTATTCATGAGTTGTATTGTTTAAAAAGCTCAAAATATTTGTGGCTTTTAAGATTCCTATTTCTTTTACTCCATTTTGTAAGGCATTGAAACAATTGTCTAATTTGGGTAACATTCCTTTCGAAATAATGCCTTCTTTTTTTAATTGTTCAAACTGTTGATGATTCAAGTTTTCTATTACTGAATCATCATTACTGGGGTCATATAAAACACCTTTTTTTTCAAAACAATAGAGTAAAGATACTTCATATTTTGACGCTAAGCTAACCGCTAAAGCATTCGCAATCGAATCGGCATTTGTATTTAATAATTGTCCATTACCATCATGTGTAATTGCATTTACAACTGGTATTAATCCAAAGTTTATTAGATTTTCAAGAAAATCTATATTTACACTATTCTCTTTTAAATCACCAACAAATCCATAATCTATTGTGGGATGAATTCGTTTTGTTGTTTTAATTAAATTAGCATCAGCACCAGATAATCCAATGCTATTTTTATTGTTTTTTTGTAATAAAGCTACAATGTTTTTATTGATATAGCCTGCATATACCATAGTTGCAATTTTGATGGTTTCTGCATCAGTAATTCTTCTACCATCAATTAATTGTTGAGGAATATTTAGTTTTTCAGCTAAATCTGTAGCTAATTTTCCACCACCATGAACCAAAATAAATGATGTTTTGATAGTAGCAATATTTTCAATAAAACAGCTTAATTCATTTGAATTATCAATACTATTGCCACCTATTTTTATAACTAATAACTTTTGGTTATTCATTGTCTTCTAATATTTTTTGCAAAATGATTTGTGCTGCAAAGGTTCTGTTATTGGCTTGTTGGTAAACCAATGAATTTTCACTGTCTAACACTTCATCGCTGATTTCAACATTTCTTCTGACAGGAAGACAATGCATTATTTTGGCATTATTACTTGTTTTTAATTTATCATTTGTTAACAACCAATCTTCATCAACTGGAGTTATTTTTCCATAGTCTTTAAAAGAAGACCAATTTTTTACATAAACAAAATCGGCATTTTCTAATGCTTTTTCTTGGTTGTATTCAATCTTTGCGTCTTTAGTAAATTCAGTATCTAATTCGTATCCTTCAGGATGCGTAATTACAAATTCATAATCGGTTGCATTCATCCATTGTGCAAATGAGTTTCCAACAGCATGTGGAATAGGTTTTATATGAGGAGCCCAAGTTAAAACCACTTTAGGCTTTTTATCCTTTGGTAAATGCTCTTCAATGGTAATGCAATCCGCTAGACTTTGCAAAGGATGCAATGTAGCAGATTCGAGGGAAATTACAGGAACAGTTGCGTATTTTTCAAATAGAGTATAAACTTTTTCAGATATATCATCTTCCTTATTGGTTAAACCAGCAAAGCAACGAATTCCTATAATATCACAATATTGACTTAAAACATTTGCTGCATCTTTTACATGTTCGACCGTATTTCCATTCATAATCGCACCTTCTTCAAATTCCCAAGTCCATGCTTCCTGATTGGCATTTAGTATAATTGTGTGTAAACCCAAATTTTGAGCTGCTTTTTGAGTACTTAATCTTGTTCGTAAACTCGAATTTAGAAACACTAATCCAATAGTTTTACCTTTACCAAGATGATTGTTTTGTTGAGGTGCTTTTTTTAACGCAATTGCCTCTTTTATTGTTGTATGTAAGTCTGTTATGTCATTAACAGAAAAGAATCTGTTCATTTTTTTTACTATTTAATTTTGAAACGGTTTTAAATGCACTGATAAAAACATCTAATTCTTTTTTAGAAATGTTTAAAGCTGGTAAAATCCGTAAGGTATTTGGGCAAGAAGCATTTCCTGTTAGAATTTTAAAATCTTCTAACAATTGATTTCTAAATGGAGCACAAAGTGTTTTTAATTCGATACCAAACATTAGACCTTGATAACGAATTTCTTTAATACTTGGATCTTCCTTTAATTGACTATATAAATAATCACCCATTTCAGAAGCGTTTTGTAGTAAATTCTCAGTTTCAATTACTTCTAAAACGGCTTTTGATGCAGCACATGCCAAATAATTTCCTCCAAAGGTAGTGCCTAATAAACCGTGTTTAGCTTCAATTTTTGGAGAAATGATTACACCACCTACAGGAAATCCATTTCCCATTCCTTTTGCTACTGTTATAATATCTGCTTGAACATTTGCATGTTGGTGTGCAAAAAATTTACCAGTTCTTCCATAACCCGATTGTATTTCGTCTGCAATGAATAAAACGCCATATTGATCACACAAACTTCTAATTTTTTGGAAAAAAGAAACGTTAGGAATTTGAACTCCAGCAACACCTTGAATACCTTCAATAATAATGGCTGCAATATCATTGTTTTCTTGAAATACTTTTTCTAATGCTTTTTCATCATTAAATGGCAAGAAAATAAAGTTATCTGTTTCGTTAATAGGAGCAATTATTTTTTTATTATCGGTTGCTGCAACAGCAGCTGAAGTTCTTCCGTGGAAAGCTTTTGTGAAGCAAACAACTTTCTTTTTATTGGTATGAAAAGACGCTAATTTTAAGGCATTTTCATTAGCTTCAGCTCCAGAATTACACATGAAAAATTCGTAATTTTCATAACCACTAGTTTTTCCTAATAATTTAGCTACTTCTTCTTGAATAGGAATTCGTACTGAGTTAGAATAAAAACCAATATTATGCAATTGTCTGGTTAACATTTTCACATAAGTTGGATGGCTATGACCAATTGAAATAACAGCATGACCACCGTATAAATCTAGATATTTTTCATTTTTATCATTCCATAAATAACTTCCTTCAGCTTCAACGAAGTTTAAATCGAATACCGGATATACATCAAATAATTTCATATGTTTAAATTTTAAAATGCTGAAGCTTTCAATTTTAAGCCTAATTTTGGGTTCCAACCCATCATTAAATTCATATTTTGGACGGCTTGACCTGAAGCTCCTTTTATTAAATTATCTATAATAGAATGAACAACTATTTGTTCTCCTTGTTTTTCTATATGAATCAAACATTTGTTTGTGTTGACTACTTGTTTTAAATCGATTGTATTTCGAGAAACAAATACAAAATGATTGTCCTTATAAAATGTTTCATAAATAGCGTAAATCGATTCTAATGATAAATAAGTTTCCAATGTAGAACTCGTAAAGATGCCTCTTGTAAAGTCACCTCTCCAAGGAACAAATTCCAATTGAACTTTTTCTTTATTTAAGTTTTCCAATGTTTTACAGATTTCAGGAACGTGTTGATGGTTTAAAGTTTTATATGCCGAAATGTTATTGGTTCTCCAACTAAAATGTGACGTAGGTTGTAATTGTTGTCCAGCACCTGTTGCACCTGTGATTCCTGTTGTGTACACTTTGTTTAATAATTTTTCTTTAGCCAAAGGAAGCAAAGCCAATTGAATAGCCGTAGCAAAACAACCTGGATTGGCTACATAATTTGCTTTTTTAATAATTTCTTCATTGATTTCTGATAAACCATAGATAAATTCACCTTGACTGAAATTGCCATCTAATCTAAAATCATTTCCTAAATCGATAATTTTTATAGTATTAGAAATGGCATTATTTTCAATCCAAATTTTACTTTCTTTATGAGGCAAACACAAGAATAATACTTCAATAGCATTTGAATAGTCATTAGTAAATTGTAAATTGGTTTCTCCAAATAAATCTGTATGAATGTCATAAACGGGTTTGTTTGCATGGTTTCTGCTTAATGCAAAAGCGATTTCAACATTGGGATGATTTAATAATAAACGGATCAATTCCCCACCTGTATATCCTGCTGAACCTATAATTCCAATTTTTATTTTAGTTTGCATCTACTTCTGTTTGATTAGCATTCACTTTGTGATAAATAGAAAGTGAGTTACTAATAATTTTTGAATATCCTTTCACATCATTACCTGACCAACCTAAGTTCATTTCTCCATAACTACCAAATTTGGCATTCATTAAATCATTGTCAGATTTAATTCCGTTTAAAATAAAACGATAGGGTAGTAGTGTAATAAATACTTTTCCATTGACTTTGTCTTGGGTATTTTCAAAAAAAGCTTCAATATCTCTCATTGCTGGATCTAAAAATAGACCTTCATGTAGCCAACTTCCGTACCAATCTGCTAATTGTGATTTTAAATTTAATTGAAATTTAGATAAAGTGTGTTTTTCTAATAAATGATGAGCTTTTAAAATTAAAATAGCAGCAGCAGCTTCAAAACCGACTCTTCCTTTTATGCCCACAATGGTGTCACCGACATGAATATCTCTTCCTATTGCATAAGGAGATGCAATACTTTCGAGGTTTTGAATGGCTTTTACAGGATTTGAAAACGTTTTGTTATTAATACCTACTAGTTCTCCCTTCTTAAAATGAAGAGTAATTTCGGTAGAGGTAGCTATTGTTTTGTCTAATTGTGATGGAAATGCATTTTCTGGTAAATAGCTGTGAGAAGTTAAAGTTTCTTTACCTCCTACAGAAGTTCCCCATAAGCCTTTATTAATAGAGTATTGTGCCTTCTCAAAATTAATTTCAAATCCATTTTCAGCTAAAAATTGGATTTCTGCTTCTCTAGAAAGTTTTAAATCTCTAATAGGCGTAATAATTTCGACATTCGGACATAAAATAGTAAAAATTACATCAAAACGTACTTGATCATTTCCAGCACCAGTGCTTCCGTGAGCAACAGCATTTGCATTTATTTCAAGGGCATATTCAGCTATAGATTTAGCTTGAATGGTTCTTTCAGCACTAACAGATAAAGGATAAGTGTTGTTTTTTAGAACATTGCCATAAATTAAGTATTTTACACAAGTATTGTAATAATCTTCAGTTGCATTTATACAAGTATAAGAATAAACACCTAATTCATAAGCACGCTTTTTAATATCTGAAATTTCAGTATCAGAAAAACCACCTGTATTAACTGTTACTGCATGAACTTGGTAATTCATTTTTTTTGATAAGTATACCGCACAGAAGGAAGTATCTAAACCACCACTGTAGGCTAAAACTATTTTCTTTTTCATTTTAACTATTTAAATAATATTAAAAAAGGTTTTACTTTTTTTTTTAAACTTTAAGGATATAATTTTAAGTAATGAATGTTTTTTTTTCATTCTACTCAATCGTTCTTTTGCTAAAACTTTTTGTTCAATTTTTAATCGCTTGTCTTTTTCTTTCTCAATAGGATCCCAAATCATTGCTGTACACATACAGTTTTTTCGATCTTTACTTAAAAGAATTTCAAAATTCACACAAGAAGTACATCCTTTCCAAAAATCTTCATCTTGTGTAAGCTCTGAATAGGTAACAGGCTCATAACCTAAGTCACTATTTATTTTCATTACTGCTAAACCAGTTGTAAGCCCAAATATTTTGGAATTTGGATATTTATTTCGTGATAATTTAAAAATAGCTTGTTTGATTTTTTTGGCTAAGCCAAATTCTCTGTATTCAGGTGATACAATTAGACCAGAATTTGCAACAAATTTTTCATGACTCCAAATTTCTATATAGCAAAATCCTGCCCAATTACCTGTTTCTGTTAAAGCAATGATGGCATTACCTTGAATCATTTTTTTTTGTAAATATTCAGGAGAACGCTTAGCAATACCAGTACCTCTAACTTTTGCAGAGGCTTCCATTTCGTTGCAAATAGCTTCTGCATGATGCAAATGTTTTTCAGAAGCTTGTTCAATTGTAAATATCATAGTTATAATAAATAGTAGGCGGCAAATATAGATTTATTATTTGTGAATAAACAAATAAACAGATAAATAATATAAAATAAATTAAAAATAAGATATTTTATCTTTTAAAGTTGATTTTAAAAATAAAATATCTTTTTTTAGTTTAAAAAATGTACTAAAACATATAATTTAATTGTTTAATTTTGCACTTTATTATAATTAAAATATAGAATGATATTATCAATATATGGATACGGTGAACCCGTTTTAAGAAAAGTTGGAGAAGAAATAACACCAGATTACCCTAATCTAAAAGAGACAATAGCTAATATGTATGAAACGATGTATCATGCATTTGGTGTAGGTTTAGCTGCACCACAAGTGGGTTTATCAATACGATTATTTGTTGTTGACACAGAGCCATTTGCTGAAAGCGATGATGTTTCTAAAGAAGAAGCTGCTGAATTGAAAAAGTTTAAACAAACTTTTATTAATGCAAAAATTCTAAAAGAAGAAGGAGACATTTGGGGATTTAATGAGGGTTGTTTGAGTATTCCAGATGTAAGAGAAGATGTTTTTCGTCATGATACAATAACTATAGAATATTATGATGAGGATTTTAATAAAAAAACGGAAGTATATTCGGGTGTGATAGCAAGAGTTATTCAACATGAATATGATCATATTGAAGGTATCTTATTTACAGATCATTTATCTGCTTTAAAAAAGAAGTTAATTGGTAAAAAATTAAATAATATTTTAGAAGGAAAGGCAAGACCTGACTATAAAATGAAATTTGCTAAAGTAAAAAGAAAATAATTTAATAATTAATCAATTAGATTTTTTCAAGTTTATACTTTCGACTTTAAACTTTAAAATATATATTTGCCACCTTAAACCTTAAAAAAAACATGAGCATTCAAAAAATATTAGCTATTGCTGGGAAACCAGGTTTATATGAATTAAAAATTCAAACACGTACAGGATTTGTTGCTGAATCTTTATTAGATGGAAAACGAATTACTGTTGGTATGAGAAGTAACGTAAGTTTATTATCTGAAATTGCAGTTTATACATATTCAGAAGAGATTCGTTTAGCAGAAGTTTTAAAAGCAATTGCAACTAAAGAGAATGATGGTCCAGCAATTTCTCATAAAGAAGAAGATGCTGTATTGAAAGCTTATTTTAGAGAAGTTTTGCCAGAATTTGATGAAGATAGAGTTTATACTTCAGATATTAAAAAAATCTTGAATTGGTATAACATTCTTCAGCCAAAAGGATTTGTATCCGTTGAAGCTTTATCAAAAGAAGAAGTTAAAGAAGAAAAATCAGAGTAATTTTTCGGTTTTTAAAAATATAGGAAAGTCCTTAAACTGAAATGCCCTCAATAGTATATAACTTTTGAGGGCATTTAGCATATTAAGGTTTTTTTAATTATTCTGATTTTACTAGTATAATAAATTCACTTCGTCTATTAATTTGATGTTCATCATCTGAACATTCTTGATTAATGCAATCTACTTTTGGTTTGCTTTCTCCAAATCCTTCAGCTGTTATTCTTGAAGCCGCTATTCCTCTTTCTACTAAATAATTCATTGTTGATGTGGCTCTATCATGTGACAATTGTCTGTTGTATTCTTCTGTTCCTCTGTTATCAGTATGTGAACCAATAGCAATATTTATTAATGGATAACGGTTTAATTTATCCACTAATTGGTCTAAATGTATTTTAGCATCGGCACGAATATTAAATTTATCGAAATCAAATAAAATTTCTGGTAAATCAAACATTAAAACACCGTTATCAGTAATGACTTTTGGATCTCCTTCTTCAGCAATTAATTCTTCTAAGAATGTTTTTGGAATTCTTTTTACTGTAATAATTTGTTCTGTTTTAGTGGTACCATTATCTAAAATGGTAAAGGTTTTTTCCGCTGGAATAGTATTAGGGTTGTAAACACTTATCTTGTATGTTCCAGGTTTTAAATCAAAATAAAAATTTCCTGTTTCATTTACCATCATCTCATTTATTTTGTTTCCTTTTTCGTCAAATAAAAACACAGTTGATTCTGTAACTGGTAAATCATTTTCATCATCTTTTACAATTCCTTGAACATAATATTGAAAATCTTGTAAAGGTGCAATTTGTAAGAAACTATAAATATCATCATCACCTTTTCCGTTTTCTCTGTTAGAAGCAAAAAACCCTCTCTTCGAACTGTCATTATAAATGAATGAGAAATCGTCTAAGTTAGTATTTATTGGTAATCCTAAATTTAATGGTTTTGCATAAACATCATCTTTAATTTCTGACATGAAGACATCTAATAGACCAAAACCAGTATGACCATCTGATGCAAAAAACAATTTGCCCTCATCACTAATAAATGGGAATTGTTCTCTGTTTTTAGTATTTATTTCTGTACCAACATTAATGGGCTTTCCAAAATTATTATTGGTATCAATATCTACATAAAAAATATCAAATGAACCTAATGTTCCAGGCATATCAGAAGAAAAATATAGACGATTATTCTCCTTATTTAGAGAAGGATGCATGGTTGAATAATTTAAACCATTAAAAGGAAGAGAAGTAATATTTGTCCATTTTCCATCCACTAAGTCTGCTGAATAAATACTTAATTGTGTGATTTTATTGTCATCTTTTTTACGTTTTCCTTTTTCGCTATTGTTTCTAGTAAAATAAATTCTTTTTCCATCACTTGTAAAAGTAACATCAGCTTCATGAAGTTTTGAATTTAATTCTTTAGAAAAAGGAACAACAGTGCTATCTAATGTTGTATTAGTTATTGTGGTTTGATATAAATTAAGGTAGGCTTGATCATTCCATTTGTATTTTCTAGAGAATAATCCTCTTGATTTTGCTGCTGAAGAAAATACTAATTTATCTTTATAAATTGCTGGACCAAAATCAGATTGTGGTGTATTAATAATTTCGTTCTTTATTTCGAATTTATTACCTTGTTTCTTAATGTTCTCTAATTTTTCAATTGAAGCTTTATAGACAACATCTGGTGTTTCTTTTTCATACAGTTTCATCCAAATATTAGATTCTTCTGTCATTCCCATGGCTTTTAAACATTGGGCATAGCGAAATAAATATTGGTCATCCAAAGATTCTTTTTGCTTGTCAATTAATGTTTTATATAAATCAGTCGCTTTTTCAAAGTTTGAAATGTAATAATAAGAATCGGCTGCTCTTTTTAAAACTAAAAGATCTGTATTTCCATCAGCAATTAAATTAGAATAAGCTTCAGCAGATTTTTCAAAGGAAGCTATTTTAAAATATTTATCAGCTTTTTTGATTTGGCTGTCTTGAGCAAAAACAGTAATTGTTGTTATGAGATATATAAATAATATTTTTTTCATAAGAATATGCTTTTAGAAGAATCTTGGTGATTTATCGTATCCTTTGTTACCAAAAGTATCAAGATCAAATAATAAAATTATTTCGTGAGAACCTGAATTAAATTGCCCCAGATTATTAATAGTATGATCATATGCATATCCAACTCTCAATTGTGGTGTAATTCTATAATTTACTAAACCACTAAAGGAATCATCAATACGATGTGCTGCTCCAATTTCAAATTTTTCAAAGAACATAAAGTTGGCTGTAATATCTGCTGATAATGGTGCATTTTGAACTAATTTAGTAATGAATGCTGGTTTGAATTTAACATTATCAGATAAATTAAAGACATAACCTCCAGTAAAAAAGAAATGTAATTCATCTATACCTATGGCTGTTATTCCGCTAGCTTCTTTTAATTGTTTATTTGGTAAAAAATTAGGTACTGATAAACCTAAATAATAGTTCTCTGTAAAAAAGAAAGCTCCTGCACCTACATTAAGAAAGGTTTCATTTAAATTTTGAAATGCATTATCTATTCCTATATCATCATCATTTAATTGAAATCCATTAAAGTTTGTGTTAAAGAAATTTACACCGGCTTTTAATCCAATGGAAAGTGTTGCTTTTTCACTTAATGATACTTTATATGCTAAATCTGCTGTTAGTGTAGTTTCATTTAGGACATCGTCTCCTAACTCATCTTTAACTACATTAAAACCTGACTCTAATTTTTCAGATAAAGGAGCATGAACAAAAAGAGAGGATGTAGTAGGAGCACCAGTTGCTCCAACCCATTGTGCTCTATAAATTCCTCCAAAATTAATGACTCCTAAGTTGTCTGTTGCATATCCTGGATTAATAACACTCATATTATACATATATTGAGTGTATTGCGGATCTTGTTGTGCAAATGAAATACTACATGCCAACAAAATGATTCCGTATATATAATTAAATTTTTTCATTTTTCTTCTCTTATCTACTTAAATATAATCTTCCTTGTGTTGGCTTTTTATTTGTTGAGTCATTGTAATTTAAAATATAAAAATAGACTCCTGTAGGTAAAATATCATTGCCTAATACAGTTGTTTGATTAGGTTTGCCATTAAAATCAGGAGTATTTATATCTCCTTTATATACTAAATTCCCATATCTATTGTAAATTTCAAGAGCAAAATTGGGATAAATAATATCAATATCTTTTATATAAAAAGTATCATTTAAACCATCGTTATTTGGTGAAAAGCCATCAGGAATAAATAAATTTGGACAAGAAGTTAAGTCAACCACAACTTCAAGTCTTAAAGAACCTTCACAACCTTGACCATCGGTAAGAGAAGCGTAATAAGTTGTTCCATTTGTTATTGGATCTGTTGAATTATACATATTTCCGTTTGAAGGAGCATCATACCAAGCAATTGTACCTGTTGATGTTATATTAGCTGTTAAATTTGCAATAGTTGGATTTGGTAAATCTTGTAAGCAAAATAAATTGCCATCTGTAGCTAATGTAGGAACTCCAGGATCAGTAATAGTAAAACTAACAGGATTATTGGATAAATCATTAGTACCACATCCAGTAGTATTATTTATTAAGGTTTGAATTGTAATAGTTGTTAAACCTCCATTTTCTAATAATTCTGATGGAATTGTAAATTGAGTATTTCCTCCAGTAAAAGTAACTACAACTGAGTTAGCTGTACTAATATTTGCTCCAGTTAAGTCATATATGATAGTATATTCGCCATCAAGTAATCCGTTTGCATTTTGAATAAAAATTGTTTCCGTTTCCGAAATACAAATATCACTAGCTGTTATTGTTGCATTTGTAGCATTTGGTAAAGGTAAGATTTCAAAATCATCACTAGCACTATTAAAAGTATCTGTTCCACATATAGTCGTTACGCTAGTTAAACTATTTAAAGTGAATGTAGATGTACCAATATTTAGTATTCCATTAGGTAGAATAAAACTAGCAGAACCATTTGTAAAATTAACATTGTTTGCTACTTGATTATTTACATTAATAGCTCCTACTATGTTATAATTTAAATCGTATAGTCCATCAGGTAGATTATTAGCACCAGATAAAGATACAATTACATCATCTCCAAAACAAACATCACCAATTGAAACAATTAAATTACTTGCATTTGGTATAGGATAAACAATAAATGGAGTGCTTAAATTCGTAGCTGTTGAACAACCAGAATATTCATTTTCAATGTTGGTAATAGTGACGGTATAATTTCCAGCAATTGATGTTAAAGAATTTAATATAGAAAATATTCCATCACCATTGGTTACTAGAATAACTATAGTTTCAGTAGTTTGTAATCCATTTGGATCAGTAATAGTGTAAGTAATGATGTATCTATCATCTGATAACTCAATATTCGAATTATTAATATCACTTATAACCACCTGTCCTGTTTCTCCAACACAAAAATTGCTAACTGAAATTTGTGTATCATTTACATTTGGACTTTCTGCGATTTCAAAAGAACTATTTAGATTAGTTATTGTTCTTGTGCAATTTGTAACGCTACTAGAATTTACAATATTTGTTATATCTATATTTGTTAAACCTATATTATTTACAAAAGTTGGATTAATAGCAAAAGTTGCAATTCCATCAGTAAAAGTAATACTTACTGTTTCAGTTCCCGAATTTACTCCAGAAAGTACATAAGTAATGTCATAAGTTCCATCTGGAATAGGATTTGCTCCTTGAGTAATTGTTCCAGTAAGTATTGTTGTGTTTAAATTTTCAAAACAAATTGGAGTAGGTGCTATAGTAAGGTTAGCTCCATTAATATCAACAACAGGCTCTATTATTATTAATATATCTGCATTTGATGGATCACAAGCGAAAACAGCGTTAACATTATATCTAAAAATATATGTTCCAGGACCAAAATTATTATAAATATTTTGAATATTAATAAATGTATCACTAGTGTTACTTATCTCTCCAGTTGAACTTATATCTAACCAGTTTCCACCACTATCTTGACCGTTTAATTGATTTAATAAATTTACATTTGTAAATAGAGAAAAGTCATCGGTTTCGCAAAATAATAAAGGTGTTGGAGTACCCGCATTTGGTGCTTGTTCAACACTTACAGGAAAAGTTGTACTACTAATTGGACAATTCCCAAAAGAAGGAGTAGTGTATGTAATTAAATAATTTCCAGGACCAGCCGTGTTTGGATTAAAAATATTGCTTATTATGTTACCAGATATAGTAAAAACGCCATTCGAGTCAGGACTTGGATAGTTAGTTAAGTCAAAATAATTTTTTAGATTTACTGGAGAATCATTTGTACATAAATTACCACCAGTGCCCACTCCTGCATAACCATTTAAAGTTATTTCAATTGTAGCAGTATTATTTGTACATCCAGGAATACCATTTACAGTATATTGAAAATTATATACTCCACCTTGTAAAGTTTGATACAAATTTAAAATACCTGTTGATGCATTAAATCCTCCTGCACCATTCAAATTTGACCATGTACCTCCTGGAACTGCACCAACTCCTAGTAAGGTGAATAAATTGACAACTCCATTAGGATTACCAATACCTTGATTATAACTCTCTTTATCACATATTATAATACTATTATCACTTCCTGCACATTGAGCAATCGACTTGGTCATAAAAACAAAAAAACTAATTGTTAACATAATTAGTTTCAACTTGTATCCTCTCATAAGTATTCTTTTTGCTGGTTAACCACCATTATAGGATGCAAATAAAAGGTTTTTTTGTAAATTATTAACATAAAATTGTTAAAATGTTAGTGAGGCAAAATTTGTTTTATTAAAATAGTTTTTTATTAAAATGTTTTATAAAAATATTTATTTCTTAAACTTTAAAAAATTTAGGGGGTCTTTTATTTAAAACGTATATATTTTTATATATTTGCACTTAAAATTTAGGGGTGTAACTTTAAAAACAATAAAATTTATGTCAACTTTTCGTTTCCAAGCTTTAAAAGAGACAGCAAGTAGAAAAATTGTTGCTGTTGAAAAATTAGAAAAAAAGTCCAAAATATTTGGAAGTAATGTGTTTAACGATAAATCAATGCGTCAGTTCTTAACACCAGAAGCATACAAAGCCGTTAAAAATGCAATTCAAAATGGTGCAAAGATTGACAGAGTTGTTGCTGATCAAATTGCAATGGGAATGAAAGAATGGGCATTATCTAAAGATGTTACTCATTATACACATTGGTTTCAGCCATTAACTGGTAGTACAGCTGAAAAACATGACGCTTTTTTCGAAACTTCTTTTGATGGTAGCGACCCAGTTGAAAAATTTGGAGGAAGTCAATTGGTACAACAAGAACCAGACGCTTCTTCTTTTCCAAATGGAGGAATTAGAAATACTTTTGAAGCAAGAGGATATACAGCTTGGGATCCAACTTCCCCAGCTTTTATCTATGGTACTACTTTATGTATACCTACGATATTTGTTTCTTATACTGGTGAAGCTTTAGATAATAAAACACCTTTATTAAGAGCACTTCAAGCAATTGATAGTGCTGCTACAGATGTTGCTAAATATTTTGATAAAAATGTTAAAAAAGTTACTCCTACTTTAGGTTGGGAGCAAGAATATTTTTTAATTGATAAATCCTTAGCAAACACGAGACCCGACTTATTAGCTACTGGAAGAACTTTATTAGGACATGCATCAGCAAAAGGGCAACAATTAGATGACCATTATTTTGGTTCTATTCCATCAAGAGTACTAAATTATATGCGTGACTTAGAGAATGAATGTATGTTATTAGGAATTCCTGTGAAAACACGTCACAATGAAGTTGCTCCAAGTCAGTTTGAATTAGCTCCTATATTTGAAGAAATCAATTTAGCAGTAGACCATAATTCATTATTAATGGATGTGATGCAAAAAGTGGCTGAGAGACATGATTATAAAGTTTTATTTCATGAAAAGCCATTTAAAGGAGTTAATGGTTCAGGTAAACATAATAACTGGTCATTAGCTACAGATACTGGAATTAATTTATTAGCTCCTGGTAAAACTCCAATGAGTAACTTACAGTTTTTAACTTTTTTTATTAATACGATTAAAGCAGTACATGATTATGAAGAATTATTAAGAGCTGCTATTGCTTCTGCTAGTAATGATCACCGTTTAGGAGCAAACGAAGCTCCACCTGCAATTATTTCTGTCTTTATTGGTCAACAATTAACAAAAGTATTAGCAGAATTAGAAGGAGTTACTAAAGGGAAATTATCACCAGAAGAAAAAACAGATTTAAAATTAAATGTAGTAGGTAAAATTCCTGATGTATTGTTAGATAATACAGATAGAAATAGAACTTCTCCATTTGCTTTTACAGGAAATAAATTTGAGTTTAGAGCAGTAGGTTCTTCAGCTAATTGCGCAACTTCAATGACAACTTTGAATGCAATCGTTGCCAAGCAATTAAAAGACTTTAAGATTGAAGTAGATGCTTTAATTGCTAAAAAAGATTTAAAGAAAGATGAAGCAATTTTCAATGTACTAAGAGAATATATCAAGCAAACTAAAAATATTCTTTTTGAAGGTGACGGCTATAGTGAAGCATGGGAAAAAGAAGCTAAAAAACGTGGTTTAAGTAATCATAAAACAACTCCAGAAGCATTAAAAGCTAAAGTTTCTAAAAAAGCTATAGATTTATTCGATGAGTTGTCAATTATGAATCATGTTGAAGTTGAAGCTCGTTATGAAATTGAATTAGAAGAATATACTAAGAAAATTCAAATCGAAGGTAGAGTTTTAGGAGATATTGCTCGCAATCATGTGGTTCCTACAGCTATTCGTTATCAAAATACCTTAATTGAAAATGTAAAAGGTTTAAAAGAGATTTTTGGTAAAGACTTTGAGAAAATTGCAAAAGAACAAATTTCATTAATTAAAGAGATTTCTGAGCATATTGAAGGAATAAATACTAAAGTAGATGCAATGGTAGAAGAGCGTAAGAAAGCTAATAATCTTACAGATATTTCTAAAATGGCAGCAGCTTATTGCGATAAAGTGAAACCTTATTTTGAAGAAATTCGCTATCATTCAGATAAATTAGAATTACTAGTTGATGATGAAATGTGGACACTTGTAAAATACAGAGAATTATTATTTTTAAGATAATATATTTAAATATATAAAGGAATGATAGAAGTTGTTGAAACCAACTCATCAAATAAGGATTTTATTGATTTAGTGACAAAATTAGATGAAGATTTGGCGATAAGAGATGGTGATGAACATTCATTTTACGCACAATTCAATACTATTGATGTAATTAAATATGTAATAATTCTATATTTTGAAAATATTCCAGTTGCTTGTGGTGCTATTAAGCATTTTGATGAAGATACAATGGAAGTGAAAAGGATGTATGTTTTAGATGATTTTAGAGGTAAAGGATTTGCTACTAAAGTGTTAATAGCTCTTGAAAAATGGGCGATTAATTTAAAATGCAAAAAATTAATTCTAGAAACAGGAAAAAAACAACCCGAAGCTATTCGATTATATCAAAAAAATGGTTTTTCTATAATTCCAAATTATGGGCAATATATTGGTATTGATAATAGTGTCTGTTTCAAAAAAGAAATTTAATTTTAAGCCTATTCATATTTTTGAATAGGCTTTTTTATACTTTTTGATTAAGGTTCACGTTAAAATACTTGTAGCATGCTTTTTTATTTTCTAAAAAAAGTGTTACTTCGTAAAAAATATTTAAAGTGAAGCCTATTTTATCATTATTATTACTTCTCCTTTTAAATTGCAGTTTTGCACAAGAGCAATTCTCTGTTTATTTTGAAAGTAATAAATCTGATTTAACAAATAAGGAATTACTTCGATTAGAGGATTGGATTCAAAAAAATATAAAGTCAAAAATTGTTGCCATAAATGGTTATACTGATGAAGTTGGTTCAGCTCAATATAATGATTCTTTAGCCCAAAAAAGAGTTGATTTTATTGCAGACTATATTCTTGATAAAGTAGCTATTAGAGAAGATTTTAAGACTAGAAGTTATGGTGAAAATTTTAATCAATCTCAAAATAAAGCCGAAAACAGAAAAGCGACTATTTACTATATTTTAGAAAAAGATTTAGAACGAGAGAATGAAATATTAGGAATTGAGGAAGAAGAAATAGATGATAACTTACCTCTACATGAAAAAATTAAATTAGCCAAAAAAGGAACGAGAATAAAACTTAAAGATATAAATTTTTTTCAAAATACTTTTGCTATAACACCAGAATCAAATGGAGCTTTGTATGATTTATTATTCGTTTTACAAAATAATCCTAATTTAAAAATTGAAATACAAGGTCATATTTGTTGTGTAAGTAGCGATAGAAGAAAATTATCTCTAGAACGAGCAAAACAAGTAAGACGTTTTTTAGTAGTAAAAGGAATAGAAATGACTAGAATATCAGTAACTGGTTTTGGAGTTAATCATCCTATTTACCCTATTCCAGAAGCAAATGAAGAACAAGCAGCTGCAAACAGAAGAGTTGAAATTGAAATTTTAAGTAAATAAAAGAGAATGAAAAATAATATTATTGCTATTGTAAGTTTTGTTGGTCTTATTATATGCAGTTGTTCAGATAAATGTATTGAAGGGAAACAAGCTGTTCCTGCTTCTTTTTTTGTTGAAATTTTAGACGAAACTACTAGTGAAAATGTTTTTGAAAATGAGACCTTCTCAAGCGCAGACATTTCTGTAACAGATGTAATAGGTAATGATATTCCATACGAATTTGTTGAAGATGTAAATATTATTCAATTCTTGCCCAAAACAACTATTAATGCAAGAAATATTGATATAAAAATTACATTGAATAACCAAACCACTATGATTACAGAGGAAATTAATTTAAAATATAATGTAGAATCTGAAATAGAGGAATGTTATACTTCATTTAAAATTACTAACGTACTTTTCCCTGAAAATCCATCTGAATATGTAGAAGGAGTATTCTTAGTAAAAATTTAACCCTTTTTTTTTACCAAATTTCTAAAATTTGATATAAAAAACTATCTTTGTGCCACAACACAACAAACTACTTTTTAATGAGTTCTGATACGAGCCAACGCTACAATCTTAGAGGAGTTTCTGCTTCTAAGGAAGATGTGCATAATGCCATCAAAAACATTGATAAAGGATTGTTTCCAAAAGCTTTCTGTAAAATTATACCTGATTACTTAACAAATGATAATGACTATTGTATTATTATGCATGCAGACGGTGCTGGTACAAAATCATCATTAGCTTATATGTATTGGAAAGAAACTGGAGATATTTCAGTTTGGAAAGGTATTGCTCAAGATGCATTAATCATGAATATTGATGATTTATTGTGTGTTGGTGCAACAGATAATATTTTACTTTCTTCTACTATTGGAAGAAATAAAAGTCTTATTCCTGCAGAAGTTTTATCAGCTATTATTAATGGAACCGAAGAGTTAATCGAAGATTTAAAACATCATGGAGTAACAATTCATTCTACTGGTGGAGAAACTGCCGATGTAGGTGATTTGGTGCGAACCATAATAGTAGATTCAACAGTTACAGCTAGAATGAAACGTTCCGATGTTATTGATAATGCAAATATTCAAGCTGGTGATGTTATTGTTGGTCTAGCTTCTTATGGTCAAGCTAGCTACGAAAAAGAATACAATGGAGGAATGGGAAGTAACGGATTAACTTCAGCAAGGCATGATGTTTTTGCCAAATATTTAGCAGAAAAATACCCTGAAAGTTACGATGCTTCTGTGCCAAATGAATTGGTATATTCGGGTCAAGCTCAATTAACCGATGCTGTAGAAAATAGTCCAATCGATGCAGGAAAATTAGTTTTATCACCTACAAGAACCTATGCACCAGTTATAAAGAAGATTTTATCAAAATATAAATCAGATAAAATTCATGGAATGGTACATTGTAGTGGAGGAGCACAAACTAAAGTGCTTCATTTTGTAGATAATGTTCATGTAATAAAAGATAATTTATTTCCAGTACCACCTTTATTCAAATTAATTCAAGAGCAATCGAAAACCAATTGGAAAGAAATGTATCAAGTGTTTAATTGTGGTCATCGAATGGAAATTTATGTTCCTACTGAAATAGCTCAAGAAATTATTGAAATTTCAAAATCATTCAACATTGATGCACAAATAGTAGGAAAAGTCGAAACTTCTAATGAAAAGAAATTAACCATTGTTTCAGAATACGGAAATTTTGAATATTAACAAACAAATGAACAAAATATTTTTTTTGCTATTGACAATATTTTTAATTAGTTGTAATAGTTCAAATGAATTGGATAAAAAAGGATTGCAAGTTGAAGAAGTCACTGATTCGAAAGATTCTAAAAACGTCATTAAAAAAGATTCTTTAGATTTTAAAGTAAAATCATTAGGAGTACTTTTAACAGGTAATCCTAACGTAAGAATAGCACCATTATTTAAGCTAAATTATAATGAGAAAGATAAAACCTATTATACAGGTTCAAGAGAATTTCATTATAATTACTATGTAGATGATTTAAAAGAAGGGAATTATTGGCAAAATATAATCCCTGGTTTTGATGCTCTTTATGGATATAATTTAGTTAATATTTTTCATTTTGATCATCAAGAAAACAAAGGAAAAAATCTATTTGAGAAACCAGTTCTAATAAAAACTTGTTATTATCCATCATCAAGAGTTGATACACTTAGTTTTCAACCACTAAATAGAAATTTTTATATGATTTCTGTTTATGATGAAGATACGAATAATGATAAATATATCAATAGTAAAGATTTAAGACGATTTTATTTTTTTGATAAAAATGGTGAAAATATGTCATTAATAATTCCAAAAAAATATTCAGTTATAGGTGCAGATTATGATGCTGACAATGATTATTTATATATTAATGCAATACATGATTTAAATAAAGATGGTAAGACGTCTGATGATGAACCAATATCTATTTTCTATATAAATTTAAAAAATCCTGTATTGAAAGGATTAATTTATGAGAATTGATTTCAAATTTAAAACTTCAATCTCAAAATGGATATAAAATGATAAAACAACTAATTATTTTACATATAAAAATGAGTTATTTGTTAGGAGTATGAATTTTAAAATTTCTAACTTCTAATTTCTAACTTCTAATTTCTAACTTCTAACTTTTAAAACAATGCAACACAACGTATTAATTTTAGATTTCGGTTCGCAATACACTCAGTTAATTGCTCGTAGAGTAAGAGAATTGAATATTTTTTGCGAAATCTTTCCTTTCGATAAAATTCCTGAAGATTTATCATCCTATAAAGCAGTGATTTTAGGAGGAAGTCCATTTTCAGTTCGTTCTGAAGAGGCTTTACATCCAGATTTATCTCAAATAAGAGGTAAAATGCCTTTATTAGCCGTTTGTTATGGAGCGCAATACTTAGCTCATTTTTCAGGCGGTGAAGTTGCCGCTTCTAATACAAGAGAATATGGAAGAGCTAATCTTTCATTTATACAAGAAAACGAACCATTTTTAGAGGGAGTTAATCTTAATAGTCAAGTTTGGATGTCCCATTCTGATTCAATAAAGCAGTTACCAACTAATGGTATTAAGATTGCCAGTACCAAAGATGTTGAAAATGCAGCTTATAAAATTGAAGGAGAAATTACATATGCTATTCAATTTCACCCTGAAGTATATCATTCTACAGATGGAAAACAAATGCTGGAAAACTTCTTAGTGAGAATTGCTGAAGTACCACAAAATTTCACACCAAAAGCTTTCGTTGAGGAAATTGTTGCTGAAATGAAAGAAAAAATAGGAACTGATAAAGTTGTTTTAGGTTTGTCAGGTGGAGTAGATTCAACCGTAGCAGCTGTTTTATTAAATAAATCCATTGGTAAAAATCTATATTGCATTTTCGTAAATAATGGTTTACTTCGTAAAAACGAGTTCCAAAACGTATTGGATCAATACAAAGGAATGGGTTTAAATGTAAAAGGAGTTGATGCCTCAAAACGTTTTTATGATGCATTAGCTGGTTTGGACGATCCAGAGGCAAAACGAAAGGCCATTGGAAATGCTTTTATTGAAGTTTTCGATGATGAAGCACATCAATTAACTGATGTTAAATTCTTAGGTCAAGGGACAATTTATCCAGATGTTATCGAATCAGTTTCTGCCACTGGTGGTCCATCTGCAACTATAAAATCACATCATAATGTGGGCGGTTTACCTGATTTTATGAAGCTAAAAATAGTTGAACCTTTACGTATGCTTTTTAAAGATGAAGTGCGTAGAGTAGGAGCTACTTTAGGAATTGACCCAGAATTATTAGGTCGTCATCCTTTTCCTGGACCAGGTTTAGCGATTCGCATTTTGGGAGATATTACACCTGAAAAAGTTGCTATTCTTCAAGAAGTTGATGCCATTTTTATAAATGGATTAAAAGAACACGGCTTATATGATAAAGTATGGCAAGCAGGTGCTATTCTATTGCCAGTAAATAGTGTGGGTGTAATGGGTGATGAACGTACTTATGAAAAAGTAGTTGCCTTAAGAGCAGTTGAATCTACTGATGGTATGACAGCAGATTGGGTTCACTTACCTTATGAATTTTTAATGAAAACATCTAACGAAATCATTAATAAAGTAAAAGGAGTAAATAGAGTAGTTTATGACATTAGTTCTAAACCACCAGCAACTATTGAATGGGAATAATTTTTAGATAATTTTAACAAAAATGCTTTGAAAAGTCGTTACAATAAATAACTTTGTAATGACTTTTTAATTCTAAATAAACTAACGCTTCATGAGATATATTTTGATTTTATTAGCATGCACTAATCTATTTTTTGCTCAAGAAATTAAAACCAGAAAGTATATAGTTCAACCTAAAGAAACACTATATTCAATTTCCAAAAAATTTAATGTAACTGTAGACGAAATCAAAAAAGTAAATACATCTATTACTGAAGCAAATTTAGCTATAGGTCAAGAAATAACTATTCCACTTTCAAAGAATATAACTAATAGTAGTTATAAAAATGCATATACACATACAGTTCAATCTCAAGAAACTTTATACGGAATTGCAAGAGCTTATAATGTATCTGTTCAAGATTTAGAAGAATTAAATAAAGAAAACTTAAAAGAAGGCTTGAAAATAGGACAAGTTATTGCTATTCCATCCAGAAAGAAAACAATAGATGGTAAAACTAGAATAGTTACAGAAGAAACTGTTTTTCATAAAGTTAAAGCTGGTGAAACTAAATATTCGGTATCTAAACTATATAACATTAGTATTAAACAATTAGAATTGCAAAACCCTGAAATTGTAAACCGATTTGCTGTTGGAACAGTTTTAGCAGTTAACAAAAACGGAATTGCTCCAAAAGATATTTCAAATGAATTAATGATTACTATAGCGGAAAAAGAAGCTGCTATTGAAAAGAGTAAAGTTCAAAATGCAAAGATTGAAGATTTAGAGGATAAATTGATTGTCCAAAAACAAATGAATCAGAAAATAATAAAAATGAATTCCTTAAATGTAGATTTAAAAGAAATTGATGATTCTAAAGGAACTTCTGTTGATAAATTAAAATTGATTCTACAATCTAATAAAAATATTCAGGATCTCTTAACTTCTAAATTAGATTCATTAGTTGGAAACATGTATGAAGATTTAGAAAAATTAAAAAACTCAAATATTGTTGATGTTGATGAATATAGAAAGTTACAGAAAGAAACACAATCTAATAGAATTGAAACAAGTAAGTTAATTATTCAATTAAAAAAAGACTTAAATGAATCAAGAAAAAATTATGTTTCTTTAATGAATAAGGTACAAAGAGTAAACGTTGCGCAAGATCAAGAACTCAAAAAGCGTAGTAAATCTATGGCAGAAATTGAAGCTCAAAATAAAGCGGAACAAGAACAAATTGAAAAAATAAAAGCTTTACATGCAGATAGTGATAAAACAAATGAATCACTATTCTTTAAAATGGCTACTATAGAAAAAGAAAAAGAATATATTATTACAAAACGTATTGAAAAAGCAACTTTTTATAGTGCTTCAGCAAGAGAATATGATGACAGATTAGCTCTTCAAAAATTAATTCGTTATCAAAATAATATTAAAAAAGAAAAAAACATAGTTGATGTTAAGGAAAAGCAAATCACTTTAGAAGAAATACGAGCAAAAATTAAAGCAAGTAATTTTAATAATGAAAAAATACCTGCAATTGAAAGAATAAATAATTTAAAACAAGTTGAAGATGGTTTTTACATAGTGCATAAAGTAACTAAAAGCCAGAGCGAAAGAGATGAATATGCTAGAGAATTATCTGATAAAGGAGAATTGAAAACTAGTTTTTTCTATGATATAAATACGTTTACTTATTGTGTTTATACAGATAAATTTAAATTGTTTGAAGAAGCTTTATTTGCTATTAAAACCAAAGAAAGTTTACCTTTGTATGAAAATGCAAAAATAGTTGAATTAAAATTGGAATAAAATTTGACTACATACATAATAAATAATAAATCTATTTGTTATTCTTAATAATATAAAATCTAAATATGAGAATTTTCAAGCTTTTAATTTTATTCTTTTTTTTCGTTTCTTGTGCAGCCAAAGTAAAACAAGAGAATTTCTTAAGACATAATGTAGGAAAAGGTGAAACTATTTATCAAATATCTACAAAATATCAAATTACACCTTTTGATATTTATAGATTAAATCCTGACGCTAAAAATGGAATTCAAGAAGGAACGGTTTTGTTAATTCCAAAAACACCTACCGCTGTTGTTAAAACTGAAACTAAAAATATTATTCACGAAGTAAAAGCAAAAGAAACGTTATATAGTATTGCAAGAGAGTACCAAGTAACTGTTCCACAATTAGAGGAATGGAATTCAGAATTATTGAAAGATGGTTTAAAAAAAGGACAAGAAATTATTGTAGGTAAAGAGATATTACCTGTAAATGAAAATTATTTAGAAGTTCAAAACACTAAAAATACAATTGAAACTTTTTCTCATAAAATACAGCCTCAAGAAACACTTTATGGTATTTCTAAAAAATATGGCATTACAATCGAAGATATTATAGCACTTAATCCTGATGCAAAAGAGGGTTTAAAGAATGGAACAATTCTTACTTTAAAAAGGAAAACTGAAAAAACGGTTACAGAAATTAATAACGATACAACGTTATATATAGTAAAGCCTAAGCAAACTTTTTATAGCCTTACTAGAGAGTTAAATATTTCAAAAGAAGAATTAGTTGCCCTAAATCCAGATTTAAAAGATGGATTAAAAGTAGGAATGATTTTGAAGTTACCAAATACTGCTGGTATAATAAAAAAAGACAGTATTTATATAGAAAAAAAAGTAGCTAATTTATTAGAAACAATAAATAAAAAGAAAAAAAGAAATTTAGTTTTATTATTACCTTTTAATTTAAATAAACTAGATTCAAATTCTTCCACTTCATTAAAACAAACCTTGAAAGAAAATCCACTTTTAAATCTTTCTTTAGAATTTTATTCTGGAGCAATGATGGCTATAGATTCAGCAAGAGTTTTAGGATTGCCTTTAAATGTAAAAATTCTTGATGTTGAAAGTTCTCGAACAAGTTCTAATATTTCTAAATTAATTTTGGAAAATGATTTTTCTAATGTAGATGCTGTAATTGGACCATTTCAAAATTCACTTGCTGAAAAAACTGCAGAACTATTATTAAAAGATAGTATTCCTGTAATTTCTCCCTTATCTAAAGAAGTTGGTATGAAATATCCTAATTTGTACAACGCTGTACCTACTGAAGATTATATGATGAATAAATTGTTTTCTCATTTTAAAAAAAATAATGGAAATGTAATTGCAGTAGTTAGTGCAAAAAAAGGTTCTACAAAAGAGTATTTAATTTCAAGATATCCAGAAGCTCAATTTCCAGAATTTAATACAAAAGGAGGAATTGATACAGACAAATTAAAATCGTTACTAGTCAAAGACAAAAAGAATTTTGTGATTGTTGAATCAGAAACAACATCTCAAATTTTAAATGTAACTAATCTTTTAATCAAATTAAAATCTGATTTCGATATCCAATTAGTAGTTTTAAAATTATATGATACATTAGATTTTGAAGAAATTCCAATGACAAACTTAACAGAGTTAAATATGTTATTCCCTTCAAATAGAAAAGAAATAGAAACGGAATCAGATAAGATTTTTGCAAATAAATACCTTAAAGAAAACAAAACATTACCTAGTAGTGCTGCAGCAAGAGGTTTTGATGTAACTTTTGATACAATTTTACGTATTTATCAAGAAGGTGGCTATGCAAAATCAGTTCAAACACAAAAAACAGAATATTTTGAAAACACTTTCGATTATGTTAATGATAATGGAAATATTATTAACAATGGTGTTTATTTAATGTATTATGACACAGATTATTCTATTAAAAAAGTAAACTAAAAATGCCAACTTCAAAGATAACGTATGTAGGAGAACTACGCACAACTTGTATTCATTTGCAATCAGGAACCGAAATACTCACAGATGCTCCAACAGATAATCATGGTAAAGGAGAAGCATTTTCTCCTACAGATTTAGTAGCAACAGCTTTAGGAAGTTGTATGGTTTCAATAATGGCAATAAAAACAAAAGACTTAGATATTGATTTAAAGGATTCCACAATTTCTGTTACCAAAATAATGCAGTCTGAACCTAGAAGAATCTCTAAAATTATTGTAGCATTAGATATGGCAATAGAAACCTCAGATAAAAATAAAACCATATTAGAAAGAGCAGCCATGACTTGCCCCGTTTTATTAAGCTTACATCCAGATATCGAAAAAGAAGTGACTTTTAATTGGAAATAAGTTTTAGATAGGAAATTTAGTTTTCCAATTGTATTGGTCTATATATACATTTACTACATTCAAAAAAATGAACAATCAAGACCAACTTATAAAACTAGCACACACAAAAATGCCATTTGGTAAATACAAAGATTGGTATTTAATCGATTTGCCCGAATATTATGTCGTTTGGTATAGTAATAAGGGATTTCCAAAAGGACAACTTGGCGAACAATTGAAATTGGTTTACGAATTAAAACTAAACGGTCTAGAAGAAATTGTTAGAAATATAAGAAGGAATTTCCCAAAAAAATAAAGCTCCATAAATAATGGAGCTTTTATATATTTTCACGTTAAAATTATTTTTATACGTTTACTACTTTTGTTTTAGCCCAATTATCACCTAATCTAGGTTTATCAGTAATTACAAAAATACAATCAATTAAGTTAACAATTGGAATAATTAAACTTACATTTCTAGTTGCACTAGTTCCAAAATCTCCTTCTAAAGAAGAACCATCTTCTTTAACGGCTTTATATTTCATTATTTTTTTACCAATACTTTGTCCTCCAAATAAAGCATCACGGAACAAAGTATAACCAATTTGTATAAGATACACGATATATACTAGCCAATCCATTCCTCCAATTAGTCCTGCTATAAGGCCTAATACAAATGACGGAATTGCAAGAACTAATCCATCAATAAATAATGCTAAAAATCTGTTTAATTTTGATACTTCCATTTTTTATAGTTTTAATTGTTAGTCATCAAATATATAAAAAAAAGTTAATTTTCAATATTTTTAGCCTATTAAATAAATCTAAATTTTCATATTATGAAATTGCCTAATTCATAAATTTAATCGTATTTTTGCCAAGTTTTTTACACAACTACAACAAACCACAACACAATGAATCAAACAAAGTATATTTTTGTTACAGGGGGTGTTACTTCTTCCTTGGGAAAGGGAATTATAGCAGCTTCTTTAGCTAAATTGCTACAAGCAAGAGGGTATCGAACGACCATTCAAAAATTTGACCCTTATATTAATGTCGATCCAGGCACATTAAACCCTTACGAACATGGAGAATGTTATGTAACTGATGATGGTGCGGAAACAGATTTAGATTTAGGGCATTACGAACGTTTTTTAAATGTACCTACTTCTCAAGCAAACAATGTAACTACTGGAAGAGTTTATTTGTCTGTTATTGAAAAAGAGAGAAGAGGAGAATTTTTAGGAAAAACAGTTCAAGTTGTACCTCATATTACAAATGAAATCAAATCGAGAATGCAATTACTAGGTCAAAATGGAAATTTTGATATTGTAATAACTGAAATAGGAGGAACTGTTGGTGATATTGAATCATTGCCTTACATAGAATCGGTACGTCAGTTATTATGGGAATTAGGTGATGAAAATGGAATTGTAATTCATTTAACATTAGTGCCTTATCTAGCTGCTGCGGGAGAATTAAAAACAAAACCAACTCAGCATTCTGTAAAAACATTAATGGAAAGTGGAATAAAAGCAGATATTCTTGTTTGTAGAACAGAGCATGAATTGTCAGACGATTTACGTCAAAAATTAGCATTATTTTGTAATGTTAAGAAAGAAGCGGTAATTCAATCTATCGATGCTTCTACTATTTATGATGTTCCTAACTTAATGCTTGAAGAAGGCTTAGACACAGTTACACTTAAGAAACTAGGCTTACCAGAAAAAAATAGTCCAGATTTAAAACAATGGAATGAGTTTTTACAAAAGCATAAAAACCCTAAACATGAAGTTAATATTGGATTAGTTGGAAAATATGTAGAATTGCAAGATTCTTATAAATCAATACTAGAAGCGTTTATACATGCTGGCGCTGCCAATGAAACAAAAGTAAATGTAATTTCCATACATTCAGAACATTTAGATGTCAAAACGGCAGAAAAACATTTGAAAGGATTAGATGGCATATTAGTTGCTCCTGGTTTTGGTAATAGAGGAATAGAAGGAAAAATTGATACTGTTCGTTATGCAAGAGAAAATAATATTCCCTTTTTAGGAATTTGTTTAGGTATGCAAATGGCAGTAATAGAATTTGCTCGCAATATATTAGGTTATAAAGATGCAAACTCTACAGAAATGAATGAAAGTTCTACTCATCCAGTAATTAATTTAATGGAAGAACAGAAAGATATTAAAAATATGGGAGGAACCATGCGTCTAGGAGCATGGAAATGTAGCTTGAAAGAAAATACGTTGGCAAATAAAATTTATGGTAAAGCTGAAATTATGGAACGTCATCGCCATCGTTATGAATTTAACAGTAAGTATTTGAACGAATTAGAAAAGGCTGGTTTAACAGCTTCAGGGATTAATCCAGATACAGGATTAGTGGAAGTTGTTGAAATAAAAAATCACCCGTTTTTTATTGGAGTTCAGTATCATCCAGAATATAAAAGTACAGTTGCAAATCCGCACCCACTTTTTGTGAGTTTTGTAAAAGCAGCTGTTCAATATAAAAATAAATAGAGTAAGGAGCGAATGGCTTGGAGTATTTTAGCCGACCATTTTCCCGCTTTTTGTTACAATTTTTTTATTTTTCAATTTGAAAAATAAAAAAGATTTCCACGTCAATCGGGGCTATTCTTTTTCTATTGGAATATTTTTGTAAATAATAGTAATTGTCATTGGCTTTAGACATAAAATAGTAAAAAAAGAGTAACAATAATATTAATTGCCGTAAGCTCTAGCTATCGGAACAAATAATTAAAATGGAAGAAAAAAAGTTTGATTTTAAATCAATTATTGGGTTTGTATTAATTTCTGGTATTTTAATGTGGATGATGTATTCAAATCAACCCACAGCCGAAGAATTAAAAGAAAAAGAAAAGCTTGAAAAAGCTAAAAAAGAACAAGAAGAAAAAAGTACTGTAAAAACAACTGATAAAGTTGTAGAAACTACTCAAATTCTTCCAGACTCTATATCTCAAGAACAAGCCAAAGCAGCTTTGGGAACTTTTGCTTATTCAGCAACTTTACCATCTGCAAAAGAAGATTTTACAGAAATTAAAAATGATGTTCTTTCTTTAAAAATAGCTAATAAAGGAGGATACATTGTAGATGCTACAATTTTAAATTATGATCAATTTGAAAAAGACTCTAAGAAACCTGTAAAAATCATCAATGATAATAACGCAAAATTCGATTTATCATTAAACACTGCAGATAATAGATTATTACATACATCCAATTTATTTTTCGAACCAAAATATTCAAAAGAAGGAGAGAATCAAGTGGTGACGATGCAATTAAAAGCAGGTCCAGCACAATTCTTAGAATACCGTTATGTTTTAAAGCCAGGAGAATATATGTTAGATTTCTCCATTCGTTCTCAAGGATTAGAAAATGTAATTAACACTACTAAACCAGTTGATTTAGAATGGCAACTAAAAACGTATCGTAATGAAAAGAGTGTTTCTTATGAAAACAGATATACAGAATTGGTCTTTGAATATGAAGGAGGAAAAGATGATTATTTAAATGCTGCAAAAGATTCTGAAGACACAGCTGAAGATGTTTCTTACATAGCTTTTAAACAGCACATGTTTACATCTATTTTATTAACAGATACTCCTTTTAAATCTGCTAAATTTGTATCTGATAATTTAATTGACGACGAAGAAATTGATACAATTTTTACAAAAAACTTTATTGCTCAAGTACCATTAGAAGTAAAAAATGGAGCAATTAATTATAATATGAATTGGTATTATGGTCCTGCTAAATATCAAATTTTAAACGATTATGATAGAAATTTAGATGAGATCATGCCTTTAGGTTGGGGAATTTTTGGTTGGATAAACCGTTATATTTTCATCCCAGTTTTTGGTTTTATTTCTAGTATAGGAATTGGTTATGGAATTTCAATAATTATATTTACTATTCTTGTAAGAATAGTAATGTCTCCTGTTACTTATAAGTCTTATGTTTCTCAAGCTAAAATGAAAGTTTTACGACCAGAAATTGCAGAATTGAATGAGAAATACAAAGACAATGCAATGAAAAAACAACAAGAAACAATGAAGCTGTATTCAAAAGCAGGAGTAAATCCTATGGCAGGATGTTTACCAGCTTTAATGCAAATGCCTGTTTTTTATGCATTATTTCAGTTCTTTCCATCCATGTTTGATTTAAGACAAAAAAAGTTCCTTTGGGCAAACGATTTGTCTTCTTATGATAGTATTTATGAATTACCTTTCCACATTCCTTTTTATGGAAGTCATGTGAGTTTATTTCCAATTTTGGCTTCTATTGCAATATTCTTTTATATGAAGATGACAACAGGTGACCAACAAATGAGTGCTCCTACACAGGAAGGTATGCCAGATATGAGCAAAATAATGAAGATAATGATTTACATTTCTCCATTAATGATGTTGTTCTTCTTTAACAACTATGCTTCTGGTTTATCTCTATATTATTTTATTTCTAACTTAATTACTATTGGTATTATGTTAGTGATTAAAAATTATATAGTAAAAGAAGATAAGATTCTTGCTAAAATACAAGAGAATAAATCTAAACCCAAATCAGAAAGCAAGTTCCAAAGAAAAATGAGGGAAATGATGGAACAAGCAGAAGCTCAAAAAAAAAGTAAATAAATAAATCTTTATAAATCCCTGTTTTCATACAGGGATTTTTTTTGAAACAATAATTTTGAAATTGTTATAAAAGAAGAATTAGTTTTTCTAATTGTAAATACTCAATATCTTTAGCAAAAGCTATTGAAAACTATTTAACAATTTTCAATTCACAAAAGAATAATATTGATATATGAAGATACTTATTATTGGTTATGGAAACATGGGACAAACGTATGCTAATAGCTTTGTTAGTTCTCGATTTATTACTCCTTCAGATATTCTAATATTAAGCAGAAGTAGCACAGAAAATATTAATCGATACACAATAGATGTAGATAATTTTCATACAGCTCCTAGTCCTGTTATTTTTGATGTAGACATTATTATAATAGCTGTTAAACCACAAGATTTTAATGATTTAGCATTGGTTATAAAACCTTTTATACATAGAGAACACCTTATTCTTTCTGTTATGGCAGGTTTAACATTATATTCTATTCAAGAAAAGTTGGGTTGTGAAAAAATTGTTAGGTCTATGCCAAATATACCAACACAAATTGGTCTTGGAATGACTGTTTTTTGTGCTTCTCCGCATGTAGATAGAAAAGAATTGTTTATTATTCAGAATTTAATTAATACAACAGGAAAATCTATTTATATTGACAAAGAGGAAATGCTCAATGCTACAACGGCTGTTTCTGGAAGTGGTCCAGCCTATGTGTTTTATTTTATGAATGCAATGATTCAAGCAGCTATTGAATTAGGTTTTTCTAAATCTGAAGCAGAATTTTTAGTAAGTCAAACGTTTATAGGAGCTGTTCAATTGCAAAACAGAAGCAATTTATCACATGAAGAATGGATTAATAAAGTGGCTTCAAAAAAAGGGACAACAGAAGCAGCTTTATCAGTTTTTGATGAAAATAATTTATTAGAATCAATTAAAAACGGAATTTTTGCAGCAAATAACCGAGCTATTGAATTAGGCAAAACAATTTCATAAAAAACTCGATTAATACAAATTAATCGAGTTTTTGGAAAATCAAATAATAACCTTAACTTACTTTTATTATTTATTTTTGAAATTATAATGTTGGTTGTAATACTTTATCGACTGCATGAATAATACCGTTTGCACATTGCACATCAATTACAATAATGTTTGCTTGTGTAGCAGATTGATCAGTTATTTTAGGAGTTGCTGGTGTAGTTAAATCAATAGTGATATCTTGTACCGGATTAGTAATCATTGATATTACTTGAGCATCTGTTAATGAAGATGCTTCTACATTTCCAGCAGCTGTTACATGATATTGTAACACTGTGGAAACCTGTTCAGGTGTTGCATTTTCTGCAAATCCTCCAGAACCAACTGCAACCGCAAATGCGTCATTTGTTGGAGCAAAAACAGTTAGCGGTGAAGCATTAGTTGTTAAAGCTGTAGCTATAGCACTTTGGTCTCCAAAACCATTACCATTTGTGTCTGTGCTAGTTACTACAGTTACAAGGGTTGAGAAATCTGGATTTGCTGTAGCATGGTCAATTATTGTTGCTAATCCTATTACAGCATCAACTTGATGAATAACACCATTTGTTGCTAAAATGTCTGCTGCAGTTACTGTTGCTACACCATTTATTTCAACTCCACTTGTTGTATTAATAAATAAACTTAATGTGTTTGTGGATGAAGCAGAACCTTTTCCCATAGATTTTACATAACCTGTGGTTAGGTTTGAAGATAAATTGGTACTCATAACCACATGATTTAATAAAATTTCTTTAAGAAGAGGTACAGGTACATCATCTAAAGAAGCAAAATTGTTGGCTGTTAAAAATTCATTAAAAGCATCGTTTGTAGGAGCAAAAACGGTAAATGGACCATTTTGGTCTAATGTTTGCACTAATCCTGCTTTATCTAAGGCAGAAACTAGCGTAGTGAATTGTGGTGCTCTAGATACAACAGCCGCAATACTATTGTTTACAGGTGTTACAACAGTGTCATCATCCGAACATGAAAACATCGTTACAAATGTAGTAGCGATTAAAGTTAATTTGATTAATTTTGCAAAGTTTTTCATAGCATTTTGTTTTAATTGTTTAAACAAATGTAGAAAACTTTAAACAAAAAAACACCAGATTAAACGCGAAAAAATTAAAAAAAGCAAAGTTTAACGTTGTATTTGTTATTGTTCAACTGATTGATTATAAAATTTTTATAAATAAGTAAAAAATATAAAACAAATGTTAATAAAACCACACTTAACAATTCTATTTGTTATTCTAAATTGTTTAACAATTTTCTCTCAAAGTAATAGTAATCAGTTTGATGGAAATGGGGAACGACATGGTATTTGGAAAGGAGTTTACGAAGCATCAAAAAGACCAAGATATGAAGGCAATTTTAATCATGGTAAAGAAACTGGGATTTTTAAATATTTTGATGATACTAAAGCAGGAACAGTAATAGCTACTAGAGATTTCTCTAAAGGGGATGGTTCATGTTATGCAATTTTTTACAATCAAAAAGGGAATAAAGTAAGTGAGGGCTTGTTAATGAATAAATTGCCTCAAGGTGAATGGAAATATTATCATTTTGAAAGTGATCAAGTAATGTCTCTTGAAAATTATAAGCAAGGAAAACTTAATGGAATAAAGAAAGTCTTTTATAAAGACGGTTCTCTAGCTGAAGAATCTAATTATTTGAATGGAAAAATTGATGGTGTATATAAAAAATATGCAGAGAATGAAACCCTATTAGAAGAGATAAATTATAAGAAAGGTAAATTAGATGGTCCTGCTTTATATTATGATGGGAAAGGGAACATCAATGTAAAAGGGCAATATAAGAATGATAGAAAATGGGGTTATTGGGAAACCTATGAAAACGGAAAATTAATTTCTAAAGAAAAAGTTTCAAGAGAAACCAGAAAGACTTTTAAATTAGAAAAAGATAAAGAAGGAAAATTGGTTCCAACCAAATTAAAATCTAAAAACGAAAATTAATATTTTTAGAAAATGAAAAGAGTAGTAGTAGGACTTTCTGGAGGAGTAGACTCTAGTGTTGCCGCTTATTTATTGCAAGAACAAGGATATGAGGTTATAGGTCTTTTTATGAAAAATTGGCATGATGATTCTGTAACTATATCAAATGAATGTCCTTGGTTAGAAGACAGTAATGATGCACTTTTAGTAGCTGAAAAACTAGGAATACCATTTCAAACAGTAGATTTATCAGAAGAATATAAGGAGAAAATTGTTGATTATATGTTTAAAGAATATGAACAAGGACGCACTCCTAATCCAGATGTTTTATGTAATAGAGAGATAAAATTTGATGTTTTTATGAAAATTGCGATGTCACTTGGTGCTGATTATGTAGCAACAGGTCATTATTGTAGAAAAGGCATCATTGAACAAGATGGAAAAGAAATATACCAATTATTAGCTGGAAAAGATGATAATAAGGATCAATCTTACTTTCTATGTCAATTATCTCAAGAACAATTATCAAAAGCCTTGTTTCCAATAGGAGAATTAACAAAGCCAGAGGTAAGAGAAATTGCAGCTAAATTAGATTTAATAACAGCAGAAAAGAAAGATTCTCAAGGCTTGTGCTTTATCGGTAAAGTGCGTTTACCTGATTTTTTACAACAACAATTACAACCAAAAGAAGGTATTATTATAGAAGTGCCAGAAGAAGCGACAATTTTTAATTTAGAAACTCCACAATTTTCTTCAGAAGAAGAGATTTTTGCTTTTGAATCAAGAAATAGAGATTATTCAAATGAAATAGGAAGGACTGTTGGAAAACATCAAGGAGCTCATTATTTTACAAAAGGACAACGAAAAGGATTAAATGTTGGTGGAACAAAAGAAGGCTTGTATGTAATTGAAACCGATGTTGAAAAGAATATCATTTACACAGGTCAAGGTGCTAATCATCCTGGATTATTTAAAAAAGCTTTGTTTATTAAAAAAGACGAAATTCATTGGATACGTGAAGATTTAACTTTACAACCAAATGAAACAATGGAAGTGATGGCACGCATTCGTTATCGACAACCTTTGCAAAAAGCAACTTTGCACCAATTTAAAAATGGGATGTATGTTGTATTCAATGAACCGCAATCGGCTATTACTGAAGGTCAATTTGTCGCTTGGCACAAAAATGATGAAGTATTAGGTAGTGGAGTAATTTCTTAATTATTTTATGGATATATTATTTATTGTTATTGGACTAGTATTATTAGTAGTGGGAGGAAATTGGTTATTAAAATCATCAGTAGGACTTTCATTAAGACTTAATATTTCAAAAATTATTGTTGGATTAACAGTTGTTTCTTTTGCCACTTCAGCACCCGAAATGATAGTTAGCGTAAAGGCAGCTTTAGATGGTTTTCCTGATATTGCACTTGGAAATGTTATAGGATCAAATATTGGAAACATAGGTTTAGTTCTAGGTATTGTTTTACTAATTAATGCTATCCAAGTAGATAAAAGTTTTTATATTACAGATTGGCCAACAAAAATGATTGCTTCAACTTTATTATTTGTATTTCTAGTCATTGACGGTGGCTTAACTCGAATAGATGGGATTATTTTTATGGCTGTTTTAGTTGTTTTTTTAATTATTTTAATTCGTAATAATAAAAAGGTACAAGTTGATATTGATGTAACAACTGATGAAAATATGTCTTTTTTAAAAATTTTCGGTTTTTTATTAATTGGAGGTGTTGCATTATGGGGTGGTTCAGAATTATTAGTTAAAGGAGCAGTAAATTTAGCAGAAAGTGTAGGTGTTAGTAAACGTGTTATTGCTATTACAGTAGTTTCAATAGGAACTAGTATACCAGAATTAGCTTCATCAATCATTGCAGCTATTAAAAAAGAAAATGATATTTCAATTGGTAATATTATTGGTTCTAATATTTTTAATATTCTAAGTGTATTAGGAATTACTGCCATTATAAAACCAATAGAAAAAGTAGATGTTAGAATTATTGAACAGGACATTTATTGGATGCTGGGTTTTGCTTTTATTTTGTTACCAATGGTAATTTTGCCAAAAAGAAATAGTTTAAGCTTAAAAGAAGGTATTCTGTTATTAATGGCTTATGGTGTTTTTTTATATTTCACTGTAATTTAATAATCTAGCGTTTAGAATTTCATATATTTGAAAGCAAAATATCTTAATTATGAAAAAAATAGGTACTCTTTTGTTCTTGCTATTAACTTTATGTTCTTTTGGTCAAGAAGACGCTTGGGTTTATTTTACTGATAAACCTGATGAAGTTTATTATACAAATAATCCACTGGAAATGTTATCACAAAGAGCTTTAGACAGAAGAACCACTCAAAATATTACTTTGGATATAAAAGATATTCCTATTTCTCAAACTTATATTAATCAAGTTGCTTCAGCCACAGGAATAACTATAATGGCCAAATCAAAGTGGTTGAATGCTTTACATATTAGAGGTTCTCAAACTAATATTCAGGCATTAGAAGTTTTAAGTTTTGTAGATTATGTGCAATTTGCAAATCATAGTTTAAATTCTACTCCTAGAAATGGAAGTTATTCAAATTCTAATAAAAATGAAGAAGCCTTTGAAATTATGGCTAATTTTAATTATGGAAATTCAAATAACCAAATTCAAATGTTAAATGGACATTTATTACATCAACAAGATTATACTGGACAAGGGAAAATAATTGCTATTCTGGATGCAGGATTTCCAGGAGTAAATACAGCAACACCTTTTCAAAGATTGAGAGATAATAATTTAATTTTAGGAGGCTATAATTTTCCAGATAGAAATACTAATTTTTATACTAGAAACTCTCATGGTACAAATGTACTTTCTACTATGGGTGGTTTTGCAGATGGACAACTAGTTGGAACTGCTCCAGATGCTGAGTATTATTTGTTTATTACTGAAGATACTAATTCTGAAAATCCTGTTGAAGAATCTTATTGGGTAGAAGCATTAGAAATGGCTGATAGTCTAGGTGTAGATATAATTAATTCATCTTTAGGTTATACAGATTATGATAATACATCTTACAGTTATTCTTATTCACAAAGAAACGGACAAATAGGTTTTGCTTCTAGAGGAGCTTCAATAGCATCTTCTAAAGGAATCGTTTGTGTGGTGAGTGCTGGAAATGATGGTAGCGCTTCTGAAAATCATATTAGTATTCCTGCCGATGCAGATAATATTTTAACAGTAGGTGCAGTTACAAGCACAGAAGCTTATGCAAGTTTTAGTTCTATCGGTCCTTCTTTTGATGGAAGAGTTAAACCAGATGTTTGTGCTAAAGGACAAAATGCAACTGTTAGTAGTACAACAGGCACAATTACTACTGCTAATGGTACTTCATTTTCTAGTCCAATTCTTGCAGGTATGGTTGCTTCATTTTGGTCTGCGTTACCAAATTTAACAGCTAGTGAAGTAATTCAATATGTAAGACAATCTGCAGATCAGTATTTAAATCCAGATAATCTAAAAGGTTATGGTGTTCCTGATTTTCAATTGGCTCTAAATAACGCTTTAAACATAGAATCTTTTAATACTGAAATAACAATATATCCTAATCCTGTTAGTGAGAAATTGTTCATAAAATTAAATAATAATACTAACGGGGAATTTAATTTGTATAATAACTTGGGACAGAGAGTTTTACAGGTTGCTGTTTCAAATAGCCAACAAAGTATTTCTTTAGAATCTCTATCTCCAGGTATATATATGTATGATTTTTCTGCTAATAATGCTAACTTGCAAGGAAAATTAATCAAACAGTAATGAATAGAATTACCCAACTTTTTAATATAAAATATCCTATTATTCAAGGTGGAATGATTTGGAATAGCGGTTATAAATTAGCTAGTGCTGTTAGTAATGCAGGAGGTTTAGGATTAATTGGAGCAGGTTCTATGTATCCAGATGTGTTAAGAGAACATATTCAAAAATGTAAAAAAGCGACAGATAAACCTTTTGGAATTAATGTACCTATGTTATATCCAAATATTGAAGAGATTATGAAAATTATAGTTGAGGAAGGAGTTAAAATAGTATTCACCTCGGCTGGAAATCCTAAAACTTGGACTTCTTTTTTAAAGGAAAAAGGCATTATAGTAGTTCATGTGGTTAGTAGTTCAAAATTTGCGCTAAAAGCACAAGAAGCAGGTGTTGATGCTGTTGTTGCTGAAGGTTTTGAAGCTGGTGGTCATAATGGAAGAGAAGAAACAACAACATTAACGTTAATTCCAATGGTAAGAGAAAATATTACTATTCCATTAATTGCAGCTGGTGGTATTGCAACAGGAAGAGGAATGCTTGCAGCAATGGTATTAGGTGCAGATGGTGTTCAAATGGGAAGCCGTTTTGCAGCTTCTACTGAATCTAGTTCTCATGACAATTTCAAAAAGACTATAGTCGAAACAAATGAAGGCGATACCATTTTAACATTAAAAGAATTAGCTCCTGTACGCTTAATAAAAAATAAATTTTATAACGAGTTGCAAGAGTTATATGCTAAATGCCCTACAATTGATGATTTGAAATCACATTTAGGTAGAGCAAGAGCAAAAAAAGGTATGTTTGAAGGAGATTTAGAAAATGGTGAATTAGAAATTGGTCAAATTGCAGGTCTAATTCATGATATTTTACCCGTTCAAACTATTATTGATACTATTATGGATGAATTTCATAATGCAAAGGAAGAAATACATAATTTTGTTTTTTAATATTTTATGAAACTATTTAAATATATTGCTCTATTTACTTTTCTTACTGTAGGTATAGCAAATGCCCAACAATTCCAATTTCAAACGACTACGCTATCTGTTTTACAAAAAAACAGAAAAGGAGAGTGGGGAAAGTGGAGTACTCCAGAACAAGCAAAAGCCATTGTAAAATTAGACTATGATAAAAATAAAATTATTATTTATTCTAATGTTATCCAATATTATTCAATAGTGGAATATCTTCCTAAAGAAGTTACTAAAGTGGATGAAATTAACTCTTATTTATGTAAAAATATTGATGGTTATCCTTTGAAAATATCATTTATAGTAAGAAAAGATCTTAAAAATAAAACCCAATTATATGTTTATAATGAAGATTATATTTTTTGCTACGATATTTTTGAAATAGTAAAATAATCTTTAAAAGTTAATCCAAATCATTTTTAGAATTCAAAATTATATAAAAAAACCATGAAAAAGTTTTCTATACTTTTCGCTTTAATTTTCATTTCCTTTTTAAATGCACAAGATAAACCAAAATTAGTAATTGGTATTGTGGTAGATCAAATGAAAATGGAGTATCTATATCGATTTTCTAACGATTTTTCAGAAAATGGATTTAAGCGTTTAATGAAGGAAGGTTATACATTTCATAATATGCATTTTAATTATATGCCTACATATACTGGTCCAGGTCATGCCTCTATTTTTACAGGAACAACACCTAGTGTACATGGTATTGTGGGTAATAATTGGTTTAATAAGTCTACAGGAAAAGAAATGTATTGTACTGATGATAATTCGGTAACAACCTTAGGTAATGGAACCGATTATGAAGGAAAAATGTCTCCTAAAAATCTATTAAGCACAACCATTACAGACGAGTTGAAACTTGCTACAAACTTTCAAGGAAAAGTAATAGGTATTAGTTTAAAAGATAGAGGAGCTATTTTACCTGTAGGCCATTTTGCAAATTGGGCTTTTTGGTATAGTAAAACAGGTTCTTTTGTTTCTAGTACATATTATGGGGATAAATTACCAGATTGGGTTTTACAATTTAATGATGAAAAGCATTATGAAAAATATTTAAATAAAAAATGGGAATTATTTAAGCCAAAAGAAGTTTATAATGAAAGTTTGAATGATAATAATCCTTATGAAGGCAAATTGTACAAAAAAATACCATTCTTTCCTTATAATATGAAAGAAATGTATGAGAATAATGATGCTGGTGTATTGCGCTCTACTCCTTTTGGAAATAATTTGATAGTTGATTTTGCAATGAAAGCTATTGAAAAAGAAAGTTTAGGAAAAGACAATATAACTGATTTCTTAACAGTTAGTTTCTCTTCTACAGATTATATTGGTCATGTATTAGGACCTCGTGCTATAGAATTGCAAGACACTTATTTAAGATTAGATGAAACTATTGGAGAATTTTTAGCTTATTTAGATAAAAATATTGGTAAAAATAATTATTTATTATTTCTTACAGCTGATCATGCCGGTGCAGAAAATGTGACTTATTTAAAGGATAATAAATATAATGTAGATCAAATAAACACTAAACAATTTATCAATGACTTAGAAGTTTTCTCTAAAGAAAAATATGGACAAAATGTTGTTTTAAATTATTCAAATTCAAATGTGTTTTTCAATAAAGAAGTAATAGAAGCTAGTAATTTAGATTTAGAAGAAATAAAAAATGCATTCAAGACATTTATTTACAAACAAAATTTTGTTAGAAGAGTGTATAGCGATTCTGAAATTTTAGGAGCTTCCGGAAATGATATGTACTTAAATTTTATAGCTAATGGTTATGATCCAATTCAAAATGGTGAATTAGTTATTTTAGAAAAACCAGGTTATTTAGAATATGGAGCAACTGGAACAACTCATGGTTCTCCTTATACTTATGATACTCATGTTCCATTGTTATTTTATGGTTGGAAAATAAAACATGGAGCATCATACAATAAGAAGGAAATTTCACAAATTGCACCAACAGTAGCTTTAAAATTAAAAATCACTTTACCAAATGGTACTGATGCAAAAGTATTAGAAGAAATAATGGAATGAGCAGTTCATTTGTAACCTATAAAAAATATCCAACTAGTGAACAAGCAAAGTATATCACTAATCTTTTAACTAAGCATGCTTTAGCGAATGAATATATTGAGAATAAAGCATCATTAGATTCAAATTTTAGTAGTACTATATTAAATGATTTTGAAATTAAAATTGAGCAGAAAGATTTTAAAAAGGCGGATGAAATTTTATTGAATGATTCTAAAGAATATATAAAAACTTTACCAGAAGATTATTATTTATTTTCCTTTTCAAATAATGAATTAATTGAAGTCATTCAGAAAAAAGATGAGTGGAATGAAATTGACTATCTCTTAGCTATTAATTTATTAAAAAATAGAGGTGTTGAAATTACTAGTGAAGATATTGAAAAAACTCAAAAAGATAGACTTTCTCAATTAAAGAAACCTGAAAAAAGTGCTAGAAGTTGGATTATTGTGGGTTATATTATTGCTATGTTAGGTGGTCTTTTAGGGTTTATTATAGGCTATGTATTATTAACACAAATGAAAACATTGCCTAATGGGGAAAGAGTTTATGAATATATTGAGTCAGATAGAAAGCATGGTAAGAATATTCTATATGTAGGTATAATTTTTTTCATATTTAATGTAATCTATATTTTGTTTTTTTAAATGAAGGTTAAAATTTTTAAAATAATTGCTTTAGTTTTTTTAATATATATCACTTTAAATATTGTTGGTGCATTTTTTTTAGGGATTGGGATTTTTGCAAGAGAATTTAAATCAAGTTTTTTTAAAATAGATAATGACCATAATATTGAATATGATCCTTTAGTTTTATATCAACAGAAAATTGATATTTATACTTTTAAACTAGATAGCTTACTTGAAATTAATCCTATACAAGCAGAATTATTTGCAGATAAGCTTCATAAGAAATATAAAAAAGAAACTGTTTTTCTTGAATACAAAGCACTTGCATTATATAATCAACAAAAATTTCATGAAGCATTACAATTGTATAAAATAATAGATACACCTTATTCAGAGTATTTGGGTACAAAAATGAATAATAATCGAAATATAGCATTGTGTTTTGAAAATTTAAAAATGTTTGATTCTGCTATTTATTATTACAAAGTATCATCTTTATCTGATAATTTGTATGAAATTGGTAGTTGTTTTAATTCAAAAAAAGAAAAAGATAGTGCTATTTTTTATTATTCTAAGTTACTTAAAAAAATAGAACAGAAAGAGAATAAAATTAACTATATAAAAGATATTGATCTTTTAAAGTTCAAAATCGATTCCATAAAAAAAGCTTCTCGTTAGAGAAGCTTTTCTGTTTATGCTAAAACTGTTTCATTTAATATATCAATTTCAACTTGATTGCGAATAATATCTTCGAAACTTTCTCTTTGTCTTATTAAATAGCCTTTTCCATTTAACCAAAGTACTTCTGCTGGTTTTACTCTAGAATTATAATTAGAAGCCATAGAAAAACAGTATGCACCAGCATTTCTAAAGCAAAGTATATCTCCTTCATGAATTTCTGAGATTCTCCTGTTGTTAGCAAATGTATCTGTTTCACAAATGTAACCTACAACAGAGTAATAACGTTCTTTCCCTTTTGGATTAGATATATTCTCAATGTAGTGTTGAGAACCATATAACATGGGTCTAATTAAATGATTAAAACCACTGTCTATACCTGCAAAAACAGTAGAGGTAGTTTGTTTTACTACATTTACTTTTGCAAGAAAAAAACCAGCTTCACTTACTAAAAATTTGCCAGGTTCAAAGGCTAATGTTAATGGTCTTCCATATTCTTTTTCGAAAGCTAAAAAACGTTTGGTTAGTTTTTTGCCAAATTCTTCAACATTAGTTTCAATATCGTCTTTTTTGTAAGGGACCTTAAAACCACTTCCAAAATCTATAAATTCAAGATTTTTAAAGTTTTTAGCAGTCTCAAATAAAATTTCAGCTGCATAAAGAAAAACATCTACATCTAGAATATCAGAACCAGTATGCATGTGAATTCCATTGATATTCATTTTTGTGTTTTCAATAATACGTAATAAATGAGGTAATTGATGAATTGAAATTCCAAATTTACTATCAATATGACCTACAGAAATATTTGCATTCCCACCAGCCATAACATGAGGATTTATTCTTACACAAACAGGAATATCTGGATGCTTTGTACCAAATTGCTCTAAGAAGGACAAGTTGTCAATATTAATTTGAACACCCATTTCTGCTACTTTCTCAATTTCTTCTAATGAAACTCCATTTGGTGTATACATAATTTCTTTGGGTTCAAAACCTGCATGTAAACCTAATAACACTTCTTCAATAGAAACTGTATCTAAACCAGAACCTAATTTTTTTAGCACTTTTAATATTGAAATATTAGATAATGCCTTAACAGCATAGTGTATCTTAAACTGCTCTACTTTTGAAAAAGCATTTGTTAATCTTTTGTATTGAGTTTCAATTCTTTCTGCATCATATACATATAGTGGAGAACCAAATTCTTCAACAAGGTGTAATAAATCTTGACTTTTCATCTTCTGTATTTTTTTGCAAATTAAAAACTTTTCTTGTTATCTACTTGTAAAAGTATTTTTATTAAACAAAAAATAACATTTAGTTATAAATATAACAACAAGTAAGTTTGTAAAACTTTTTTTTGGTTTTATGTTTTCCAAATTATCCTTAAAAATGTTAGCCAATTAAAAATTAGTTTCCTATTTTTGTGGCACTTTTTAAAAAGAAATAACCTATTATATTATGAATTTACACGAATATCAAGGTAAAGAAATATTAGCTAGCTATGGAGTGCGTATTCAACGTGGTCATGTTGCCAATAACGCTGAAGAAGCTGTAGCTAAAGCAAAACAATTAACTGCTGAAACTGGAACGGGTTGGCATGTTATTAAAGCTCAAATTCACGCTGGTGGTCGTGGAAAAGGAGGAGGAGTTAAACTAGCTAAAAATTTAGATCAAGTAGCAGAAATTGCAGGTCAAATTATTGGTATGGATTTAATTACACCTCAAACACCTCCAACAGGTAAAAGAGTTCATAAAGTTTTAGTTGCTGAGGATGTATACTATCCAGGTGAAAGTGAAACTTCTGAGTTTTATATGTCTGTATTATTAAATAGAGGTAAAGGTAGAAATATGATTATGTATTCTACAGAAGGTGGAATGGATATTGAAGAAGTTGCAGAACACACACCTCATTTAATTTTTACCGAAGAAATTGATCCAGCTGTTGGTTTACAAGGATTTCAAGCAAGAAGAATTGCTTTTAATTTAGGTTTATCAGGGAATGCTTTTAAAGAAATGGTGAAATTCGTAGATTCATTATATAAAGCTTATATTGGTTCAGACGCTTCAATGTTTGAAATTAATCCAGTATTAAAAACATCAGACGATAAAATTATTGCTGTTGATGCAAAAGTTGATTTAGATGATAACGCATTATTTCGTCATAAAGATTTAGCTGATTTGCGTGATGTTCGTGAGGAAAATCCAATTGAAGTTGAAGCTAAAGAAGTAGGATTAAATTATGTTGATCTTGATGGAACTGTAGGATGTATGGTTAACGGAGCTGGTTTAGCAATGGCAACTATGGATTTAATTAAATATGCAGGTTTTGAACCAGCTAATTTCTTAGATGTAGGTGGAACTGCGGATGCAAAACGTGTTGAAACAGCTTTCCGTATTATTTTAAAAGATCCAAACGTAAAAGCTATTTTAATTAATATTTTTGGTGGAATTGTTCGTTGTGATAGAGTAGCACAAGGTGTTGTAGATGCCTATAAAAATATGGGTGATGCAATTAAAGTGCCAATTATTGTTCGTTTACAAGGAACAAATGCAGAAATTGCAAAAGAATTAATCGATAATTCTGGTATGCCAATTTTATCTGCTGTTCAATTCCAAGAAGCAGCTGACCAAGTGAAAGCAGCTTTGTCTTAATAATAAAAAACAGTTATATATTTTTAAGAGTCCCAAGTGAAAACTTGGGATTTTTATTTTTAAATAACATCTAAATTGAATTCTAATATATAATGAATTTTGTTGACTAGGAAAGAAATAACAGCAAGTACAATTAATTGGATAATTACTAATTTCCATGATTCCTTTATCTTATTTTTTATTCCAAAATGATTAATAATAAAAAATAGTCCTACAGAAATCAATCCTAAAATTATTCCAAATGAAATGATAATATAATCATAGATCCAATTTACGAAAGGAGAATTAGGTTTCCTCATTCCTAATTCTAAATATTTATAAAGCATACAAAGTGAAATACTTATAATAGTATATGTAAAATAGAATAAAATTGTTTTTAATGTTTTCATATATTATTACAAAAATTACAAAAAATCATTCATTAGATTTTTATAGTTTATTTAATTGAAGTAAAAAGCATTATCCAATTTGTTTCCCACTTTTCATTTATTTTGTCATAATAGGCTTGTTCCCATTGAGCAGTATTTATATCTTTTTTTTTCCAAGTAAATTTTAAATCAACTTCTTTGCCTTCATAAATCTCTTTTCCAAGGAATTCACCAATGCCATTTTCAAATTTTCCAATTACTTGTTCTTTTAACATTGCTTCTGGATTAGCAGTATCAGCCCAATAAATTTTCCATTCATTTTTTTTAGGATTTAACATTCGAATACTTAATCCAATGAATTCATCTCCAAAATGTGTTGATTTCATTTCGTCCATGACTATTAAGCCGTTTAATATTTTTTTAGTTTCCATTTCAGCAGTAAACTCAATCCATTCGTTACAACCTTTTAAACGTTCTTTTAATCTTTTATTAAGTACTGACCATTTTCCAACAAGGAAATCAAAATTGGTAATTGCTATCATATATTCTTTCTTTTATTAAAAAAATAAGTTATTAAAATATAAGAATCTCATAGTAATATGAGATTCTTATATGATAAAAATAGTCTTATATCTTTATTTAATTGCAATCATTGAAATTTCTACGTTTACATTTTTGGGCAAGCAAGCCACCTGAACAGTTTCTCTTGCTGGTGCATTTTTCTCATCAAAATAACTTCCGTAAACCGAATTAATCTTAGCAAAATCATTCATATCACTAATAAAAATACTCGATTTTATAACATCTTCAAAAGTCATTCCAGCAGCTTCAAGAACAGCTTTCATGTTTTCCATTACTTGTTTAGTTTCTGTTTCAATATTTGTTAAAACTAATTCATTATTTGCTGGATTAATAGCAATTTGTCCTGAAGTATATAAGGTATTACCAACTAAAATAGCCTGATTGTATGGTCCAATTGGTGCTGGAGCTTTATCAGTAAAAATTATTTTTTTCATGTCTTATTTTTTTATATCTAACTTTTATCAATTTTAATTACCTAAAAACACGATCAGGTAATTGATTTTTCTCCCATTTAATATCGCTTAAGATAGATGAGCTAATTCCTATGAAAAAGCCCCAATAAGTATTATCTCCAAATGGAACCCAGTTAAAACTCATTCTCCAACTTTCTAAATCTCTTTCAAAACGTAACTGTGTAAATGTTACACCTTTTTGTTTGAAATCATAACCTGAAGAAACACCTACTTTCCATCGAGGTGCCATTTCTATATTACCAGAAACCATTAAAGAATGTGAAGCTATCTCATTTTGACGATTACTATTATTGTATGTTACTGAATATGCTAGTCTTAAATCCCATGGTAATTTGGTATTATACCATTCGTCATTTTTCTTTTCTTCTTTGTCTTTATCATCGTCATTAAAAAGACTTTGCCTATTATCATTTAGATTGGTACCTGTACCAAATAAATCATCTTGACGACCTCCATTTTGTTCAGTTTGACTAGATGAATCATCTTTTTTATCTCCATCTGAACTAGAAAATCCATAATTTATAGTCATATTGGCACTTGTCATTCTAAATAAACTCCCACCATTATCAATATTGTATTTTTCAATTCTTCTTCCAGAATTATCAATAGCATAAGGATCTAAAGTAGTTCCAAAATTAAGATTCATTTTTTGTTTAAATAATTGTGTTCCACCACTAACACGCATAGGAGACCACGCTAATGAATCTGCAGCTAAATTATAACTAGCAGAGAAGTTTAAATTATTTAAAAGCATTACTTTTTTAGGCTCTCCTTTGGTACTTTCATCATCTCTTACTTTGGCTTCAAAAGTGTTACTTAAAGAAAACCCTAGATTATTTGAATAACTTCTTCCTGGAGCACCAAAAAGACCTCCTTCGAAACGTGTATATTCTTGATAAGTGTTTCCTGTTGCATCAATTGCATAAGTGTCATAATATTGCTCAAAACTAGGTGTGTAACCATAAGAAACACTAGGACGCATTACATGTCTTAAAGCTTGAAATTTCTTATCTTCACCAAAATCAAAAGTTCCATATACAGTTGTTCCAATACTTGCATTAAAATTATAGGTTCTAAAAGCATCAAAACCTTTAACATCTTCAGTCAAAACCTTATTTTCAACTGTACTAAATGATTTCTCAATAGTATTCAAGGCCCAAACTTCATTGTAACTTGCTCCTGTGGTAACACTAAAATATTTAAAAATTTTAAAGTTGGTACTAATAGGAATTGAATGTTGGAATCCTGTTTTAGCATCTCTGAACATTTGAGGTTTGAAAAATAAAGAATCAGCTGTTGCAATTCTATTTTCTCCTCTTAGATTATATTGAAAGTTAATATTTTTAATAAAACCTTTTTTAGCTCCATCTTTAGGCGCAAATGGAAAAATACGATCAACACTAGCTTGTAATGTTGGTAAAGTCATATTGATAATTTCGGTGTTTGTATTTTGATTATGAGTAGCAGATAAAGAAAAGTTAACTTGTGGAACCGTTTGAAAGGTTTTGGAATAAGAAACAGAAGAACTTAAATTGTTGTTTAATCCAGAACCTATATTTGCTAAATTTACTGATTGCCTAAAATATTGACTACTTCCTAAGTTTACGGAAGCTGAAAAACGTGAATTAGCAGCAGCTTTTGCATCTTGACTATGTGACCATTGAATATTATATTGTCTAGATTTTACATAATCAGGTAATCCTTTTTCACTTTGAATATTGTTTTCAAATCTGAAATTCATTCTACCATTAAACTTATATCTTTTAGCATAATTACTTTCAAATCGTAATCCATAACTACCATTGGTATAATAATCTCCTAAAACAGCAAGATCATAATAATCACTTAAAGCAAAGTAATACCCTCCATTTTGTAAAAAATACCCTTGCTGATTGGATTGTCCTGGTGTTGGAACAATAAAGCCTGAAGTGCTTTCATCAGTCATTGGGAAATAGGCAAAAGGTAACCCAATTGGCGTTGGAACATCAACAATAACTAAATTGGTTAAGCCTGCTACCACTTTTTTACCTGGTACAAATTTTACTTTTCGCACTAAGAAATAGTACTCTGGATCATCAATATTTTTTGAAGTGGTAATTCTAGCATTTTTAAGGAAATATACAGAGTCATTTTCTCTTTTAGAAACTTCTGCTTTTATGTTCATTTCTCCTTGCTTTGTTCTAGAATTCCAAACTAATGCTTTTTTTGTTTTGAAATTAAAACGAATGGAATCGGGTTCAATAATATTGCTTCCTTGTTTAAAAACAGGATATTGAGTGTAATTTCCTAAACTATCTTTTATTCGTCCAGCATAAACTTCGTTTTTCTCATAATTTAAAACAATAATTCCTGCTTTTAATTCAATATCTGTGTAATATAATTCAGCTTCGTTGTAGAGAGTAAGTTCTTTTGTCTTTTGATTGGCTTTTTCATAATCTTTTGCCTTTCTTGTAACAATACCTTCAAGAACAGATTTCTTCTTTATGGTGTCGTCTTTTTTCAAATTAACTTCTATTGTTTCAGTTGAAGTAATTTCGTCTGCTTTTGTAGAATCAATTTTTATTGAAGCTTCATTTTCATTGGTAGAAAGAACCTTTTTTTCTTTTTTAAAAGATTTTTTAGGTTTTATTTCTTGAGAATATAGGGCATTATTTCCAATTGTTAGAAAAATTGCTAAAAAAACGATATGAAATAACTTTGTATACAACGCTAATAATAGTATTTTTGTAAAAATTTGGCTTACTTTTTGAAGTGTCAAACTTACATATATTTTTTTGTAAAAATAAGCTTTTAATAAAATTATAACTATGCTGAATAAAACCTGCTATATACCTCAAATAAAAAACGATCTTAAAGTGTTAATAATCATTGTTTTGTTTTTTAACACCTTGCTTTCATTTTCTCAATCTAAACCAAAATTTAAAGTTGTTTTAGATGCAGGTCATGGAGGAAAAGATTATGGAAATGTTCATCATGGTTTTGTAGAAAAGAAGATAGCGCTTGCTGTTACCTTAAAAGTAGGAGAGTATTTGAGTAAGGATAGTGACTTTGATTTTTTCTATTCTCGAAGAACTGATGTTTTTGTGGAATTAAAAGATAGAGCAATTAGAGCGAATAAAGAAGATGCTAATTTATTCGTTTCAATACATTGTAATGCAGCTAAAAATTATTCTGCATTTGGTACAGAAACTTTTGTTATGGGTTTAAGTAGAAGTGCTACGAATTTAGATGTAGCAAAAAATGAAAATTCCGTTATTTTATTAGAAGATGACTATAAAGAAAATTATAAAGGTTTTGATCCTAATAGACCTGAATCTTTAATAGGTTTAAAAATTTTACAAGAAGAATATTTAAATCAAAGTATAGAATTAGCTGCATTTGTTGAAGAAAACTTTAAAAATGGATTAAGTAAGAAGAGTAGAGGAGTTAAGCAAGCCCCATTATGGGTTTTAGATGCTTCTTATATGCCTGGCGTACTTATTGAAATTGGTTTTTTATCTAATAAAGTAGAAGGGGAATATTTAAATACTGAAAAAGGTCAAAATGAAATGGCTAAAGCAATTGCAGATGCTATTTTGTCTTATAAAAAGCAATATTTTAAATCAAGTAGCTTAACTTCAAAAGTGGAACCTATTAAAACAGAAGAAGTTGCTACAGTAACAGAAAGTGCTGTAGAAGCAATAATTGATAATTCAAAAAAAGGAATTCAATTTAAAGTACAATTATCAGCTAGTGGTTCAAAAATTACGACATCTGCTTCAAATTTTAAAGGATTAAATGGAGTACATGTTGAGCAATCTGGCAAAATTTACAAGTATCTTTTTGGTTCTGAGGACACTTATGAAAATGCACAAAATAAATTAACTGAAGCTAAAAGTAAAGGTTTTGAATCGGCTTTTATTGTTGCTTATAAAGATGGAGTAAAAATTAACTTATCTGATGCTATTAAATAAAATAAAGTTTTATTTTTGTTAAAAATAATTTATTTTGAAACTGACCAAAGAAATTAAAACCGCCATTTTAGTTATTTCCTCAATCTTACTCTTTATTTGGGGGTATAGTTTTTTAAAAGGTAGAAATCTATTCGATTCTAGTAAAAAATTATATGTTATTTATGATTCAGTTGAAGGTTTAGAGCCATCATCTCTCGTAAAACTTAAAGGAGTTAATGTTGGAAGAGTTAATTCGTATCATTTTTTAGAAAATAAAAAAGTACAAGTAGAGTTAGCAATTACTTCTGATTACCCAATTTCTAAATCTAGTATAGCTGAACTTTCAGGTTCTTCACCTCTTGGAGGAAAAGAGATTATTATTATTCCTAATGATGAAGACAATAGTATTATTGAATCTGGTGAGTTTCTTCAATCAAGATCAAAATTAGGTCTTACTGATGCTTTAGCTGAACAAATGGTTCCGTTAAAAGATAAGATAGATAAGTTATTAGATAATGCTACTATTTTGTTTGCTAATTTTAATGAGATTTTGGATCAAAAAACAAAATCAAATCTTAAGAATAGTATTTCAGAATTAAATAGATCTATGGCAGAATTTACAGGTATTTCTAAAAATTTAAATTCGTTATTAACTGAAAATAAATCCAAGTTGAATAATTCTTTTGCTAACTTAGATAAAACAACATCAAATTTTGCTGTAATGTCAGATTCGTTGGCTAAAGCCAATTTAGGTCAAACGGTTAAAAATTTAGAGAAGACTTTAGCTAGCGTAGATAAAATTATGTCAGGTATTGAAAGTGGCAAAGGTACAATGGGTAAATTAATGAATGATGAAGCTATGTATACCAATTTCACTAAAGCTTCTAAAGAACTTGAATTATTATTACAAGATTTAAGATTACACCCTACACGTTATGTAAATGTTTCTCTTTTTGGGAAAAAAGAAAAGCCTTATATAGCTCCTGAAACAAATCAAAATAAAGAATAAATTATAAAGACGAACCCTTATGAATATTTTACCTAATATATTATTTGCAATAGTATTAATTATCGGAATTGGATATTTTGCTAGAAATGTACAAAAATTACTCCGTAATATTAAATTGGGTCAAGATGTAAATCGAAAAGATAATCCTTCAGCTAGATGGAAAAATATGGCTATGATAGCTTTGGGACAATCAAAAATGGTAAAAAGACCTATTGCTGGTTTTCTTCATATTATTGTTTATGTAGGGTTTATAATTATTAATATTGAAGTTTTAGAAATAATAATAGATGGGTTGTTTGGTACTCATAGGGTATTTTCCTTTTTAGGTGGTTTTTACAACTTTTTAATTGGCTCTTTTGAAGTTTTAGCCTTATTGGTTTTAATTGCTGTTATTGTTTTTTGGATTAGAAGAAATATTACAAAATTACAACGCTTTTGGAAACCAGAAATGCAAGGATTTCCAAAAAATGATGCTAATTATATTCTTTATTTTGAGATGGTTTTAATGTCATTGTTTCTAATAATGAATGCTGCTGATTTTCACTTACAGTATGTTCCAGGAGGTTTTTCTCATTATAATCAAGCTGGAAGTTTCCCCATTTCACAATTTATTGCTCCTATTTTTGATGGAATGGATAGCAGTGTAGTTTTTATGATTGAAAGAACCGCTTGGTGGTTACATATTTGTGGAATTTTAGTCTTTCTAAATTATTTATATTTTTCAAAACACTTACATATTCTATTGGCTTTTCCAAATACTTATTTTGCAAATTTAAATCCTCAGGGACAATTTGATAATTTAGAAAGTGTAACCAATGAAGTTAAATTAATGATGGATCCATCTGCCGATCCTTTTGCTGCTCCTGCAAACCCTGATGCAGTTCCATCTAAATTCGGTGCTTCTGATGTGCAAGATTTAGATTGGGTTCAATTGTTAAATGCTTATACATGTACAGAATGTGGTAGATGTACTTCTTCGTGTCCTGCAAATCAAACGGGTAAAAAATTATCTCCAAGAAAGATTATGATGGATACAAGAGATAGATTAGAAGAGGTTGGTAAGAATATTGATGCTAACAAAGGTGTTTTTGTAGAAGATGGAAAGGCATTATTAAATGATTATATTACTCCAGAAGAACTTTGGGCTTGTACTTCATGTAATGCATGTGTAGAAGAATGTCCAGTAAACATTAATCCATTATCAATCATTATGGATATGAGACGTTATTTAGTTATGGAACAAAGTGCAGCACCAATGGAACTAAATAATATGATGACTAATATTGAAAATAACGGTGCTCCATGGCAATATAATCAAATGGATAGATTAAATTGGAAAAACGAAAACTAGTAAAAAGATTACAGCATGAACAGAGAAGAAATTGACGGAAAATTACAAGCACTTACAGTTAATGGTGAGCATTTAAGTCCAATTTTACCAGAAGGAATTAAAAATTATTTAATTGATATCGATGGTACAATTTGTGATGATATTCCAAATGAAGAACCAGAAAGAATGGCTACAGCAGAAGTATATCCAGATGCTTTAGTAACATTGAATAAATGGTATGATGAAGGACATGTTATTTTCTTTTTTACTTCTAGAACAGAAGCTCATAGAGAAGTTACCGAAGAATGGTTAAAAAAACATGGATTTAAATACCATGGTATGCTAATGGGAAAACCAAGAGGAGGAAATTACCATTGGATTGATAATCACTTAGTTAAAGCAACTCGATATAGAGGAAAATTTACTGATTTAGTAGAAAAAGAAGTTACCATTCAAGTTTTTGATGATGAACATCACGAATAAATAATTGAAAATCAGATTAGTGATTTTATTACATAATCTAAAAATCATATTTTAATATGTCAGATAATAATATAGTAGTGCCAACAATGGCTGAAATGATGGCTGAGGGAAAACAACCTGAAGTTTTATTTTGGGTTGGTTGTGCGGGTAGTTTTGATGATAGAGCAAAAAAAATAACAAAAGCTTTTGTGAAAATTTTAAACAGAGCTACTATTTCTTTTGCCGTTTTAGGAACAGAAGAAAGTTGTACGGGTGATCCTGCTAAACGTTCTGGAAATGAATTTTTATTTCAAATGCAAGCTATGACTAACATTGAAGTTATGAATGCTTATGAAATAAAAAAAATTGTAACTGCATGTCCACATTGTTTCAATACTCTTAAAAATGAATATCCAGAATTAGGAGGTAAATATGAAGTTGTACATCATACACAATTTTTGAAATCATTATTAGATGATGGTCGTTTAACAATTGAAGGAGGTCAATTCAAAGGAAAAAGAATTACGTTCCATGATCCTTGTTATTTAGGTAGAGCAAATCAAGTATATGAAGCTCCTAGAGATTTGATTCAAAAATTAGATGCAGAATTAGTTGAAATGAAGCGTTCCAGAGCAAACGGACTTTGTTGTGGTGCTGGTGGAGCTCAAATGTTTAAAGAACCTGAAAAAGGCACTAAAGATATTAATGTAGAACGAACAGAGGATGCTTTAGACACAACTCCTGAAATTATTGCTGCTGGTTGCCCATTTTGCAATACAATGTTGACTGATGGAATTAAATTTAAAGAAAAAGAAAATTCTGTAAAAGTTATGGATATAGCAGAATTAATTGCTAACGCTCAAGATTTATAATATGAAAAAATATATTTTGTTTTTATTTTTTATTTCAGCTACTACTTTTTCTCAAGATGTTAAAGATAAAATAGCAAAGGAAACTTGTGAATGTACTACAAAGTTAGATTTAGATGAAATGGATAGTTCAGATTTAGAATTGAATTTTGGACTATGTATGCTTGAATCATATAATAAGCATATAAATGAATTTGCTGAAAATGAAAAATTAGATTTTGAGAATAATGCTCAAATGGAAAAATTTGGTGAAGAAATTGCTTTAAAAATGCTTAGTTTTTGTCCTGATATGATTTTAAAATTAGGAGAAGGCTATAAAAACGATGAGACGGTTTCTAATGATTTAACAATCGAAGGTATTTTCAATGGAACTAAAGCAGAAACATTTTTTAATGTAATTATTAAAGAACCAACTGGTAAAACAACTAAATTAATTTTACTTGATTACTTTGAAAATGCATATTTAATTACTGACAAGTTATTAAAAAATAATCAAGAGGTAAAAGTAACTTATTATGAAGCTAAACTATTTGATAGTAAATCAAATAGTTTTGTTGCTACAAAAATAATAACAAATATTATACAAAAATAATGTACGTACCATTTGACACATTACCTTCTCATTCAAGAATTTGGATTTACCAATCTAATAGAAAATTAACTGATAGTGAAGTAGCTGAAATTGAGATAGCAACCAAAAGTTTTGTTGAAAATTGGTCAGCTCATGGACAAAGTTTAGAAGCTTCTTTTAAAATAGAATATAATCGTTTTATTATTATAGCTGTTAATCAAGATGTTCAATCGGCTACAGGGTGTTCAATTGATGCATCTGTTCAGTTTATTCAAAATTTAGAGCAAAAATATGAAGTAGATTTACTGGATAAAATGAATGTTACCTTTAAATTGGGTGAACATATTGCTCATAAAACATTAATTGAGTTTAAAAAAATGGCTAAAGAAAAAGCTGTTTCAGCAAATACAATTGTTTTTAATAATCTTGTGAATACAATTGAAGAATGGCAAGATTTTTGGATGGTTCCAGCTAGCGATAGTTGGCACAATAGATTTTTTTAAAATATTTTTTTACTATATTTGAAAACATCATTAGACCAATTTTAATGATGTTTTTTTTATTAATATTATTCCAATGCGATATATACTTTTTTTTCTATTTATTTCACCGATTATTTATGCTCAAAAACAATCAAATTTATCTCAAAAAAAATGGGTTGACAGCGTGTATAATCAATTGAGTTTTGAAGAAAAAGTTGGTCAATTATTTATGGTAGCCGCATATTCAAATAAAAATGAATCTCATTATTCAAATGTAGACGAGTTAGTAGAAAAATATAATGTAGGAGGTTTAATTTTCTTTCAAGGTGGTCCAGTAAGACAAGCACAATTAACAAATCGTTATCAATCAAAGTCAAAAATTCCTTTATTTATAGGAATAGATGCAGAATGGGGATTGAGTATGCGATTAGATTCTACTTATAGATATCCTTGGAATATGACTTTAGGAGCTATTCAAGATTATACTTTAATTGAGAAGATGGGTAAACAAATGGGAGAACAATCAAAACGGTTGGGGATTCATTTCAATTTTGCACCAGTTGTAGATATCAATACAAATCCTAATAATCCTATTATTGGAAATCGTTCCTTTGGGGAAGATAAAATTAATGTAACTAATGCAGCTATAGCATTAATGGATGGTTTACAAAGTGAAGGTGTTTTTGCTACAGCCAAACATTTTCCAGGTCATGGTGACACAGAATCAGATTCTCATCATACCTTACCAGTAGTTAAATTTTCTAAAAAAAGATTAGATTCTATCGAATTATATCCTTACAGAGAGTTGATAAAGAGTGATTTAGCAAGTATTATGGTGGCTCATTTAGATGTACCAAGTATAGAATCTCGAAAAGGTTACCCAACTTCCATTTCTTATAATGTAGTAACTAATATTTTAAAAGACGAATTAAAATTTAAAGGTCTGATTTTTACAGATGCTCTAAACATGAAAGGAGCTAGTAATTTCAAGCAACCAGGTGATATAGATTTAGAAGCTTTTTTAGCGGGAAATGACATATTATTATTTGCAGAAAATGTTCCAATTGCTATTCAAAAATTTGATGAAGCTTTTAAATCTGGTAAAATTACAGAAGAACGTTTGGCTTATTCAGTAAAAAAAATATTGAAATACAAATATATTGCTGGTTTAAATAATTATAAACCAATTGAAATTATTAATTTATACGAAGATTTAAATCAATCTAAGTACGATGCAATGAATTATTCGTTGTATGAAAGTGCTCTTACAACTCTTAAAAACAATCATAATGTTCTTCCAATTCAAAATTTAGAAAATGAAAGAATTGCCTATGTAAAAATAGGAGACGATGATTCAACATTTTTTTTAAATGAGTTGAAAAAATATGCCAAAATTGATGAAATCAATATAAATAAATTAGATGATGCTTTAGAAGAATTAAAAAAATATACTACTGTTATTATAGGTTATCATAAACAAGATGGTGCTTGGAAGAATCATGATTTAGATGTAAGTGAATTAAATATTTTAAGTAAAATAGCCAAGGATAACAAAGTAATAGTAACGTTCTTTACAAAACCTTATTCTTTATTAAAAATAAATAATTTTGATAATTTTGATGGTTTCATTTTAGCTTATCAGAATAATAATTTTTCAAATACAGTTGCTGCCGAAGCAATTTTTGGTGCCGTTGGAACAAAAGGGAAATTACCTGTTTCCATAAATAAAGATTTTTATATCAACGATGGTTTAAATACTAAAGCATTAAATATTTTAGGTTTTGGAGCTCCAGAAAATGTAGGGTTAAATTCAAAAATATTAGCTAAAATAGATTCAATTGCAAATTTTGCAATAACTAATAAAATGACACCAGGTGCACAAATAATAGTTGCGAGAAGGGGAAAAGTAGTTTATGATAAATCTTTTGGGTATCATACTTATGAAAACGATATGCCTGTAAAGAATACCGACTTATATGATGTTGCTTCTTTAACAAAAATCTTGTCTACTTTGCCCAACTTAATGGTTGAATATGATAAAGGTAAAATTAACTTAAAAACAAAATTAAGTGTAATGCTGCCTGTTTTTAAAGGTACTAACAAAGAAAATGCAACTTTATTGGATATGTTAACTCATCAAGCTCGTTTTCAAGCATGGATTCCTTTTTATAAAGAAACCTTAGATTCATTGGGTAAACCAAATAAAAAATATTATAGAAAGAAATACTCAGAAGATTTTCCAATTAAAGTTTCTGAAGATTTATATTTGGCAAAAGGTTATAATGATACGATTATAAAAAGAATTGCAGAAAGTGATTTATTACCTAAAGTAAAATACAAATACAGCGATTTTTCTTTTATTTTAATGAAAGAGTATTTAGAAAAATCTACGGGAGAAAAATTAGACCAATTAGCTTCTACAAATTTTTATTCAAAAATGGGTTTAACTACAATGACATATAATCCTTTGAATAAATTTAATAAAGATCAAATAATACCAACAGAAATAGATAATTATTATAGATACCAAACCATTCAAGGTTATGTTCATGATATGGGAGCTGCTATGCAAGGTGGTGTTAGTGGTCATGCGGGTTTGTTTTCCAATGCTTTAGATGTTGCAAAGATGATGCAGATGTATCTTCAAAAAGGAAAGTATGATAATAATCAATTTTTTTCAGAGAAAACATTTAATGCTTTTAATACTTGTTATTATTGTAAAGATAAAAATAGAAGAGGTTTAGGATTTGATAAGCCTCAATTAGGAGAAGCTGGACCAACATGTGGTTGTGTCTCAATGACAAGTTTTGGACATACTGGTTTTACTGGAACAATGGCTTGGTCTGACCCAGAAAGTGAAATAGTTTATATATTTTTATCTAATAGAACTTATCCAGAGGCAAAAACAAATTTCCTATCTAAAGAAAGCATAAGAGAAAATATTCAAAAAGTAATTTACGAATCTATAACTGATTAATATGACATCTCAAGCAACAACTCCAGAAGAATATTTGAATGAAGTTCCTGAAGAAAGAAAACAACCATTATTAAAATTAAGAGCAGTTATTTTAAAAAACCTTCCAAAAGGATTTAAAGAAGGAATGGGTTATGGAATGATAGGTTATGTTGTCCCTCATGATATTTATCCGTCTGGGTATCATTGTGATTCAAAATTGCCATTGCCTTTTATGGGTTTTGCTTCTCAAAAAAACAGTATCAATTTTTATCATATGGGAATTTATGCAGATAAAGAACTGTATAATTGGTTTATTACTGAATACACTAAATTGTTTCCAAAAAAACTTGATATAGGCAAAAGTTGTATGCGATTTAAAAAAGAAGAAGATATTCCTTACGATTTAATTGGTGAATTGGTTACAAAAATAACAGTTGAACAATGGATTTCCACTTATGAAAATACATTTAAAAAATAATTTAACGAATATTTAAAAATTGGAGTAATAAAATTATGGTACTTTTATGTTCTTAAATAGAATTAATGAAAATAGCTATAGTTTGTTATCCTACCTTTGGAGGTAGTGGTGTTGTTGCAACAGAATTGGGTCTTGAATTAGCAAGAAAAGGGCATGAAGTACATTTTATAACTTACAGTCAACCAGTTCGTTTAGCCCTTTTAAGTCAGAATATTTTTTACCACGAAGTTCATGTACCAGAATATCCTTTATTTCATTACCAGCCTTATGAATTAGCTTTGTCAAGTAAGTTAGTCGATATGGTAAAATTGTATGGTATAGAAGTTCTTCATGTACATTATGCAATTCCTCATGCTTATGCAGGTTATATGGCTAAAAAAATGCTAGAAGAAGAAGGAATACAAATTCCAATGGTAACTACATTACATGGTACAGATATTACCCTTGTAGGGAATCATCCTTTTTATAAACCAGCTGTTAGTTTTAGTATTAATAAATCTGACGTTGTAACAAGTGTTTCAAAAAGCTTAAAAGAAGATACTTATAGGTTATTTGATATAAAAAAAGATATTAAAGTTATTCCTAACTTTATTGAAATAAATAAAGAAAGACTAGACGTTAATGATCCTTGTCATCGTTCACTTATGGCAACCAAAGATGAAAAAGTGGTTACGCATATTTCTAATTTCAGAAAAGTGAAACGAATAGATGATGTTGTTAAAATATTTTATGAAATACAAAAAGAAATTCCTGCAAAATTAATGATGGTTGGAGATGGACCAGAAAAAGAAAAAGCAGAAACTTTATGTCAGGAATTAGGAATTCAAAGTAAAGTTATTTTCTTCGGTAATAGTAATGAAATTGATAAAATTTTATGTTTTACAGATTTATTTTTGCTTCCTTCTGAAACTGAAAGTTTTGGGTTAGCAGCTTTAGAAGCTATGGCTTGTGGTGTTCCTGTAATTTCGAGTAATTCAGGTGGTTTACCAGAAGTAAATGTCAATGGAGTTACAGGTTATCTTAGCAATGTTGGTGATATTGAAGATATGAGTAAAAATGCAATTTCAATTTTGAAAGATGATAAGATTTTAAATCAATTTAAGCTGAATGCTTTAAAAGAAGCTTCTGAATTTGATATAAAAAATATACTCCCTCTTTACGAAACAGTGTATGAAGAGGTAATAAAATCCTATGCAAAATGAAAATAATATATATTAGTGTTCTATTCTTTTTGACTATTTCATGTTGTTCAACAAAGCAAAATGAATCTTCAATTAAAAAAAATGAAATAACTGAAAATCAATTGAAAGAACGCACACAATTTCAAATTATTTATTCATCTTCATATGGAGGATATGATGAATTTACTCATTTAATTGTAGAAAATAGCACAGATTTAAATAGAGAAATAGATAAACTTAATATCTTAAATGAAGAAATTTCTAACATAAATGAAGTTGATTTTAAAACAAATGCAATATTATTTTTGCATCTAGGTCAAAAAAACACAGGAGGATATAAAATTGAAATAGAAAAAATTGAAAAGTTAAATGATGAACTTGTCATTTATTCTAATACTGTTACTCCTTCTAAAGGTGAAAATGTAACAATGGCATTAACAAATCCATATTGTGTTGCAATTATTCCAAAAGCAAAAAAATATAGTATTAAATAAAAAAAGGGAACTTATTAAGTTCCCTTTTTTAGATTTTAATTTTATTAAAATCTATATCTTATACCAAGAGCGATATCTGGACCAAAACCATCTCTATAATCTGCATAATCACCTCCAAAATATATTTCTGGTCTAAAATCTAATGATAATTGTAATGGGAAATCAAATAAATATTCAATACCAATATCACCAGCAGCTAATATATAAGAACCATTAGCGTCGTTACCATAATATTTTTCATCAACACTCCAAGATCCTACACCAGCTCCTACACCAGCATACCAATTGAAGCCGTTATCAATGTTCCATACCCATTGGTATAAACCTACAAGTTTAATGGCATCAATATGATTACTATTTCTCCAACCTAAATCAAACTCTAAACGGTTATTGTCTGATAAACCTCTTTGATAAGAAATTTCTCCACCAAAGCCATCATTATCACCTAATCTTAGTCCTAATGCATTTTTAGATATGTCTTGTGCTTGGGTGTTAAATGCTAAACCAATTAGCATAAAAGCTGTCAAAAATAATTTTTTCATTTTTATAAATTTATTTTAATTGTTGAATACAAATTTAGAACTTAAAACGAAATATTATTTATAAAATTATAAAAAGAAGTTATAAAATTACAATATAATATTAATTCACTAGATAAACATCTAGAAATTCATTTTGAGTTATGGTGTTAGTAGAAGGAATTCCTAGTTGGTCTACTATTTCTGATGGTAAAGATGAATTAAGAGTGTAACTCGTTACAGTATTTGTATGAACAACACCAATATTTTCTGCAACAAATTGTTCTGAAACTAAAACATCTTGTTGTGGTAATACTTGTATAGTAATAGGAAATCCAGAAATTACTTGTGTAGTAGAAATTGATGCACTTAGAATAATTTTTCCAGATTTTACATTAGAATATTCATCCCCGTTTGGTGAAGTATAATTTGCAAAATGCTGGCCTCCAACAGATTTTAAGGTGTAATTTATCAATAAAGGATAACCATTAATTACTTCTTGGATAGTTCCAGTTCTGGTAGAAGGATTTTCACCTTGCGGAGCATCAGCATCAAAAACTATAAAATCGTCTAGCGTTAAATCTAAATTTATTGGAGAATTTTGTCCAGTATTTAAAGACAGATCTCCTGAAAGAAATAATTTATTTCCGCTAACTCTAACTCCATTATTTCGTAATGAACTAGAAAAAAAACCAAAAGCAATATTATCTTTAACTTTCATTTTCTTGTAAGTCTTAGAATTAATTATGGTATCATTTCCTACATATAATGAATCTCTAAAAGAGTTCATAGAATTATCATTTACATCATAGGTCCAATAATTGTCTGTCTTAAAAGGAATAGAAAATGGTTCAGCTTGCACTTCCTCTGTTGAAGAATCATTAGAACATGAAATTAAAAAAAGAGTAACCAAAAAAAGTGTTGCAATTTTTTTCATATAGTTTAATTAACCAAATTTTAACAAATATAGTATAATTTAAGGAATTAATGTTTAAGTGACTATATAATTAAAATTAGTTTTTTTAAAATTGATTTAAAAGTTAAGTAATAGTTTACAAAAACTAGTAAATAATATATAAATTTGTAATTATTCAAAACATACATTATGGCAGGAAATTCATTTGGAAAAAATTTTTCACTAATGACTTTTGGTGAATCACATGGAGAAGCTTTAGGAGGAATTATTGATGGTTGTCCTGCAGGAATAACATTAGATTTTGATGCTATCAGAAATGAAATGCAAAGGAGAAAACCTGGACAATCTTCTATAGTTACCCAAAGAAAAGAAGAAGATGAAGTACAATTTTTGTCTGGTATTTTTGAAGGTAAAACAACAGGAACACCCATAGGTTTTATTATACCTAATACAAATCAAAAATCTCACGATTATTCTGACATTAAGGATACTTATAGACCAAGTCATGCTGATTATGTATATGATAAAAAGTATGGGATAAGAGATTATAGAGGAGGAGGTAGAAGTTCTGCAAGAGAAACAGCCAGTAGAGTTGTGGCTGGAGCAATTGCAAAACAAGTGATTCCTAATATAAAAATTCACGCTTATGTTTCATCAGTAGGAGAAATTACAATCAACAAGCTTTACTCTGAATTAGATTTTTCAAAAATCGAAAACAATGCTGTAAGATGTCCAGATATGGATATGGCTTTAAAAATGGAAAATTATATTAAAGAAATAAAAAAACAAGGAGATACAGTTGGTGGAGTTATAACATGTGTTGTTCAAAATGTACCTATTGGTTTAGGAGAACCAGTTTTTGATAAATTACATGCCGAATTAGGAAAAGCTATGCTTTCTATAAATGCCGTTAAAGGTTTTGAATTTGGTAGCGGATTTGAAGGTGCAAAAATGAAAGGAAGTGAACATAATGATTTGTTTAATGAAGATGGTACTACAAAAACGAATCTTTCTGGTGGAATTCAAGGAGGAATAAGCAATGGGATGGATATATACTTTAAAGTAGCCTTTAAGCCCGTAGCCACTTTGATACAAAAACAAGATGTCTTAACTAAAGAGGGTAAAATTATAAATTTACAAGGCAAAGGTAGACACGACCCTTGTGTAGTTCCAAGAGCTGTTCCTATTGTTGAAGCAATGACTGCTTTAGTAATTGCAGATTATTATTTATTGCACACAAAAAGTTAAACTCCATTTAATAAAAACACTTTTTTTGAATAGTTAGTATGTTTTTAACGTTTTTTGTATATAAAATGCGATAAAATATTTTTTTTAGACACTTTCCTGAGTTTTTAATAAATCGCCTACAACTCTTTTTTATGAGGATTTTGTAATGTTTTTTCGTATATATTTACTTGAAAATTAATAATTTATAAATTATGAAAAAAACATTACTTTTATTACTTATGTTGGTTAGTTTTTTTAGCCAATCTCAAGAGACCCAGTATTTTCAAGCTCTTGTTAACAATGGTTCTACTTCTGGAAATTCTAGAGCACCTCAAGGTTCCCAAAGATATGCAAGGACAGTTTATCTCATAACAGCTGCGGAAGTTTTAGCTTCAGGTTTAGTAAATGGAGATATTATAAATTCAATTGGTTTTAATTATTCTTTGGCACAAAATATTGCAACTACAGGAAACTTTATTGTTTATATGCAAAATACTACGGATGCTACAAATTTGAAATCGACAACATGGGCAACAGCAATTACAGGAATGACAACAGTTAGTAATGCAACTTTTACTATTCCTGCTACTGCAGGCGAAGTATATCATCAATATTCTGGTGGGTCACCATTTACATACACAGGAGGAGCTCTCTATGTGGCTTTTGAGTATCAAAATGCATCAGGAACTTTAGCAACAACACCTAATTTAGCTTGGTGTAGTACTACTTTGGCAAATGGTTTGAAAAGTGCTCAAAGTACAACTGCTATTCCCACTACAATGACCAATTCAAATTGGAGACCACAAACATTCTTAGGTAAAGATGTTGTTTGTGCTTCTCCAAATGGAGTTACTACATCTTTAATTACCGACAATAGTGCATCTATTTCATGGACAGGATTGGGATCTGATTTTTCAATACAATATGGAGTTCAAGGTTTTACATTAGGTACTGGTACAATAGTTAATTCTGTTTCCAGTCCTTATAATTTGACAATGTTAAATTCTGCAACAAATTATAGTTATTACATTAAAAAAACATGTATTTCTCCTAACGAGAGTATTTGGGCTGGACCTTATAATTTCACAACATCTGCTTTTTCTGCTGTTACACCTCCATACAATTATGGGTTTGAAACAAATGATGATTGGAGTTTATTAAATGCGGGTACTGGAAATAATTGGTCAATTTATGCTCAGGGTGCTCCCATTCCTACCGCTGCTGAAGGGACATCTTATGCAGGTTATAATTACAACTCTACTAATGCAGCAAATGCATGGCTGTTTTCAAGACGCTTAAATTTAACTGCAGGTACAAATTATTCTATAAAATTTAAATATAGAATAGCTGACGGTACTGTTTATCCAGAAAATTTTAAAGTAACTATGGGAACAGATAAAACAGTTGTTGCACAAACTAATACGTTGCAAACATACAATAGTGTAACACTTCAAGTATGGACGCAGGCCGATTTAAGTTTTACTCCTGTAACTTCTGGAGATTATTATTTAGGATTTAATTGTTTTTCCTTGGCAGATCAATACAGATTAGCGATAGATGATGTAGAAATAACTACTGTTCTAAGTACTTCTACTTTTGATACTAAATCTTTTAAAGTCTATCCAAATCCTGTGAATAATATAGTATCAATTTCTAGTGGTAATGAAGTTACTTTTGATACTATTTTAATAACAGATGTTAATGGTAGAACCGTAAAAACGTTTACTTATAATACTGTTACCGAAGCAAATCTGAATGTTTCTGATTTAAATTCTGGTATTTATTTCTTGAAGATTAAAACTTCTGAAGGAATTTTGGATAAAAAAATTATAAAACAATAAGACAGTAGACAATTTATTTTTTCAATAATTAAAAGCACCAATGACTACTTGGTGCTTTTTTTATTAATTATACCTTAGATTTTAATATTTTATTTTAAAAATTAGTTAAAATTTGACACTACAATTAGTGTTAATTTTTTTTTTTTGTAATTTGTGCTAGTTTTTACAATATTTAATAAAATTAATTAAACAGTCATGAAAAAAAAATTACTTTATTTACTTACATTTTCTTCTTCCTTAATTTTTTCTCAAGTAACTATTTATGAAGATAGTTTTGAAACGTACCCAGATTTTGTTATTTCTGGTATTACTGATGGAACTAATACATGGGAAGTTCTCGATTTAGATTTATTAAATACTTATACAGGTGGAGCTGATCCTGTTACGTGGGCTAATGCTGGAGCACCAATGGCATTTCAAATATTTAATCCTTCAACGGCAGGAGTAGCTAATGCAGTTGATGGTGTAAATGGAGCAACTGAAAATGCTAATTTTGATCCTAGAACAGGACTAAAATATGCAGCTGCATGGGCTGGAGTTCCTTCATCAAATGGGCAAATAGCAACAGCAAATGAAGATTGGCTTATAAGTCCCGTAATAAATTTATCAGGTGCAGGAGGAAGTGCATTAAGTGTTTGGGTGAAATCTTTATCTGATACCTATGGTCTAGAGAGATATAGAATTGGAGTTTATGTAGGTACAGGTGTTCCGACTCAGTCAGCAGATTTTACAATTATTTCAGGGGGATCTTTTCTAACTGCTCCCTATTTAAATTGGTCTGAATATACAACTTCATTATCTGCTTATGATGGGCAAAGTATTAGGATTGGTATTAAATGTGAAACTTCAGATGCATATATGTTAATGGTTGATGATTTTAAAATTACAGCTGCAACATTGAAATCTGATTCATTTTTAGCATCTAAGTTTAATATTTATCCTAATCCAGTAAATGATATTATTTCTATAAATAGTGATAATGTGGCTTTTGAAAATATTTCTTTAACAGATATTAACGGAAGAGTAATCAAAGAAACTACTACAAATTCAGTTATGAATTATGATTTTAATATTTCTGATTTAAATTCGGGGATTTATTTTCTAAAGATTAAAACTTCAGAAGGAATTTTAGATAAGAAGATTATTAAAAATTAATTTTTATAAAATTTTAATATAGTAAACGCTCAATTTTTTATGATTGAGCGTTTTTTTTTTATAAAAACTTGGCTTTTAATTCTGGTGTGGGGATCATACACGATTCCTTTTTTCCATACCATTTGTAACGATTTTTTGCGATATAGTCATAAATTAGATTTTTTAAATTATTTGGAATAAAACTTAAATAACTTAAAAGAGAATAAATTCCTGATAACTCTTTTGCAATTAATAATGCTGCTTCTGCTTTATAATAATAAGCTCTTCCAGGAAGGTACAAGATAATAGAATCAGTTTTTGAAGTATCAATACCAATATACTTTATGATTTTTTGGCCTATTTCAGATTGTATGGCTACATATCTAAACGTATCTTTTTTATCTCGCTTTATTATGAACTGAATTGATGATTCACATAAATTGCAAATTCCATCAAAAAGAATTATTTTTTTATCTTTTGGTAAATTTTCAATTTCCATCTTTTGCGTTAAATTTCTAAATTTATACTGGTTGTATGTACTCCAATTGGTCAATACTAACTTTAGAAGTAAAAATACCATAATTTACCGTAGCTTTATTTTTTTCTATTTTGTCAATAGTTCCAATGGCTTTTCCATCATTCATTCTCACTCTATCACCAACTTTTAAAATTACTTTAGGTCTTTCATGTTCTATTTTTTGTGCTTTTATCTTCTTTTCTTTTTTTTCAATTCTAATTTCTTCTACTTTTTCTTTTACTTCTTCGATGATTTGTTTTTCAATTTTTTCTTTAGCTATTTTTTCTTTTTTGGTAACTTTTTTTCGCTTTGAATTTTCAATTTCAACCATTTTTAAAAAATCACCAATTAAAGTTTTCTTATCTTTATTATTAAAATATTTTTCAGAAATATCATCCAGTCTTTGCCCTAAATATATAAGCCGTTGGTTTGCATCATACAATTCTTGATATCTTTCCAATTTATCTTGAATTTTGGCATTAATGCTCTCCATTTTTTTGCTTTCATCTCTAGCTTTAGATTCTTCTTCTTTTAAAGTTTGAGAGGTTTTCTCTAATTTAGAACGTTCTTTTTGTAATGTAGCAATTGTTTTATCAAAGCGCACTTTACTTCTTTCAATTTTCTTTTTGGCACGATTAATTAGACCAAAAGGAATTCCGTTTTTTTGAGCTACTTCAAAAGTAAATGAACTTCCTGCTTGTCCAAGGTGTAATTTGTATAATGGTTCTAATGTTTTTTCGTCAAATAGCATATTAGCATTAATTGCACAAGGTAATTCGTTTGCCAATATTTTCAAATTGGTGTAATGAGTTGTAATAATTCCAAAGGCTTCTCTAGCATAAAATTCTTCTAGAAAAATTTCTGCTAATGCACCACCTAATTCTGGATCAGAACCTGTTCCAAATTCGTCAATTAAGAATAAAGTTTTTGAATTGCATTTCTTTAAAAAGTAATTCATGTTCTTTAATCGGTAACTATATGTACTTAAATGATTTTCAATGGATTGATTGTCACCAATGTCGGTTAGAATTCTATCAAATAAAAAAGTTTCACTACGCTCATGGACAGGAATTAAGATTCCAGACTGAAGCATTAATTGTAATAAGCCTATTGTCTTTAGCGAAATGGTTTTTCCACCTGCGTTAGGTCCAGAAATCACGATAATCCTACTCTCATTATCTAATTCAATGGTTTGTGGATGAACTACTTCGTTTCTTGCTTTATTATTTAAATATAAAATAGGATGGAAGGCATCTCTAAAATACAAATGCTTTTCTTCTGTAATTGTGGGTAAAATACCATTAATTGCATTGGCATATTTGGCTTTTGCCGAAATTAGATCGATATCGGCTAAAAAATTTTGGTACTCAGCCAATAAGTTTTTATAGGGACGAATGACATTAGTTAATTGTTTTAAAATACGAATAATTTCTTCTCTTTCATCTTGTTCTAATTCACCTAGTTCTCTTGAATAACGCAAAGTAGCTTCGGGTTCAATATAGACAATACTTCCTGTTTTTGAACTTCCTAAAACGGAACCTTTTACTTTTTTTCGATGCATAGCTAAAACAGCTAAAACTCTACGATTTTCAACAACCGATTCTCGAATATCATCTAAATATCCTGAGGAATTGTATTGTGAAAGTGCTGTTCCAAAACTCTGATTAATTTTGCCACGGACTAATTGCATATTCCTGCGAATATTAACTAAATCAGGTGAAGCACTATCTTTTATTTCTCCATATTTATCAAAAACGGTTTCAATTGATTTATTGATGTCTTTAGTACTTTCTATAGTTATGGCTTTTAGATTTAATTTTGGATAATAATCATGAAACTTTTTTAGAAAATGTAAAAGGGTATTTGCTGTTTCTGCAACATGTGCAATTTTCTTAAAACTATTGGTATCTAAAAAACTATCTTCTATACCTAAAAATTGTAACTCTTTTGTAATTGATTCAAAACCATGATTTGGTATTGCATTATTATTGGAGTAAGAAGCTACATATTCTGAGGTTTGATGAAGCTCTAACAATAGTTGTTCTTTATTAGTAAATGGAACAATTTGTTGTGCTTTTTGTTGGCCAATTTCGGTATTACACTTATTGGATATGGTTTCTAAAATAGTATGAAATTCTAAATCTTGTAAGGTCTTTTTCGTAACTGAAATCATTCTTCTCTCTTGCTTTTACTTGCAAATTTACATTCTATTGTAGTATAAATTTCTATTTTTGATAAAATTTTAAGTTATGTTCTCAAAAATGGAAGAATCTTGGCAAATACACTTGCAAAACGAGTTGAAGAATGATTATTTTAAAGATTTGCTACAAAATATTGAAACCGAATATTCTAATTACGAATGTTATCCACCAAAAGAATTAATTTTTAATGCTTTTAACCAATGTTCTTTTGAAAACACAAAAGTTGTAATCTTAGGACAAGATCCTTATCATGGAACAGGTGAAGCAAATGGGTTGGCTTTTTCAGTAAATGATACAATTAAAATTCCGCCTTCTTTGCGAAATATTTACAGGGAAATTAATACCGATTTTGATAGGATACTTGAACCTACTTCTGGTAATTTAGAACGCTGGGCAAAGCAAGGCGTTTTATTATTAAACGCAACATTAACTGTTAGAAAAGATACGCCTAATAGTCATAAACATTTAAAATGGCAACAATTTACTGATGCTGTAATTAAATTATTGTCCAATGAAAAAGAACATCTAGTTTTCTTGCTTTGGGGTGCTTTTGCTCAAAAGAAATCAAAATTTATTGATGAAAAGAAACATTTAATTTTAACTTCGGGTCATCCGTCACCTATGAGTGCTAATCAAGGAAAATGGTTTGGCAATAAGCATTTTAGTAAAGCAAATGTGTATTTGGAAAGTATTGGTAAACAAGAGATAAATTGGTAATTAATTAAAAGTCAATGCTCCTAATATTTCTTCTTTCATAAATGGACCACCAGGATAATTGGCTGTGTAATCTAGGTTTAACCAAATTTGACCTCTTTCATCAATATGATAATGAATTTGTTGGTTTTTAGCTTCATTTTTAAATAAAACTTCTTTTATTAAAAAGATAGCTGTTTCCAAATTATTTTTATCTCCTATAAGCATTTCTGGATATAAATGACCACCTGTATGTATAATTCTAGGTGTTCCACCAATTGCTTTTATTGATGCTGACATTAAAATTGCATGATCATCACAATCTCCTGAAAAATGTTGCAAACTTTCAGAAGCATAGGCAATATATTCTCTTCCTTTTGGATCATTTACATAATTCCAATTGTCTTTAATTTCTTTAAAAACTGCAAAACATTGTATTAACTTTCTGTTTTTGGTATACCCTTTTATATTCTTGAAATGTTGTGTGGTTGCATAGAGTGCAAAATTTCTAACTTTTGGATTTGTAAAATCGACTGCATCTATAATTTTAGATTTATTAGGAAAGGGAAGTAATTTTGAAATAATTAAATCTTGTGGTTTAGGATTATCGCTCATGGCATAAATCATATAGCGGTAATCTTCAAATACACGATTAAAGCCATAATTTCCAAAAAGTGTTCCGTATATTAATATGAGTAAATAAATGAAAATACAGATTATTATAATTGTTTTTAATGTTCTTAAAATGAGTTGAATGATAACCAAAATTAGAATAAAAAGAAGTATTCTGTCTAAATTATAGAACCAGTTTAATTCAATTAAATTTTGATGAGCTATTAAGAATACAGGAATAGCGATTAATAAATTTAGAATGAATATGATAATAGTATCCCAAGGCTTTGGTAAGGAAAGCTTTTCTTTAATTTTTGAGAAAGAAATGGTTTTTAGTATTATCATTCAAGTTTAAAACGATAAAATTAAGTAATTATTTAACTATCGTTTCATAAGGAGCAACTTTTTCAATAATATTTAACGTATAGAGCTGATTTTGTATTTTATCTAGTGTTTTTTTATCCAATTGATGTTGTGACCACTGTGTTAAGGATAACCATTCTTGAATGTCTTCTAGTTTTTGATTGTATTTAGAAGCTAAAGTTCGATCAATGCTTGGTATATGTTTAAATTCTTCTGTTGTAGTGTTAATGATTTCCAAAATTTGCTCTATAATATGAGGTTGTGTTTCTAAAATTTCATTTCGAACAGCAATAACAAAACATGACCATGGAGTAGGGCAATCTCCAACTCTTCTAAAAGTACCATCATCTACTAATGGTTTTGTCATAAAGCGTTCCCACATAAAATAATCCGCTTTTTGAGAAATTAGAGCTTCTACTGCACCATCAATAGTGTTAACAATTTCAAATTCTAAATTTTGTGTGTCCCAATTGTTATTCTTTGCATTCACGATGCTCATTAAATGTGAACCTGAACCATAACGTGAAATTGCTGCTTTTGTACCTTTTAAATCGTTTATGGTTTTATATTGCGAATTGGCATCTACATGAATTCCCCATATAAGCGGACTTTTTACATAAACTTGAACAATTTTAGAATTATTTCCAGCAATAATGTCTTTTACAATTCCTTCCGTTAAAACTACTGCAATGTCAGTTTCTTCTTCACGTAACATTTGACACATTTTACCAGTTCCCTCTGGAACATCTGTCCATTGAAGATTGATTCCTGCTGTTGAAAATTCTCCATTTTCAATACATAAATGCCATGGTAAGTTAAAATGTTCTGGAACACCTGCTATCTTGATTGTTTTCATTTTATTTAAATACTTACTTTTTATTATTAATCATTTGCCACCATTTCCAATTAATTCCATCTTCTGCGACATATTTTTCCATAAATTTCATTCCACATTTTTCTAAAATATGATTAGATGCTCCATTTTCAGCATGTGTATAGGCATTCATTTTTTCTATATTCATTTGATTAAAACCATAGTCTAACCAAAATTTAGTTGCTTCTGTTGCATATCCTTTATTCCAAAAAGATTCGCTTAAACGATAACCATAATCATAGAAGTTCGTATTTCCATTTTCCACAAGATCGTTTACAAATTTTATGCCTGTCCAACCTATAAATTCTCCAGTCTCTTTTAAAATAGTAGCATATCTTCCAATATTATTTTCTTTATATTGACGATGAACGTACTCAATAACTTTGATAGATTCTTCTATGTTTTGTGCTGGTTTTTGCCAAAGATATTTATGCACATTTGGATTTGCATCCATTGTAAACATAGCATCAGCATCAGAAAGTTCTAATGGTCGAAGTAGTAATCGTTTTGTTTCCAATTCTAAATGCATGATGAAATTAATTTGATGTATACCAAACACATGGAATTTTATTATTCCAAATATATTTGTTTTTTAAATTTAGGCCTATTTTTTCAAGAACTTTCCTAGAACCTATATTTTCAATATGAGCAGAAGCATATAACACATCTACTTTTAATTCATTAAAGGCATAATCATACCAAGTTTTTGCAGATTCATAAGCAAATCCTTTTCCCCAAAATTCTTCACGGAAACGATATCCTATTTCATAAAAATTAATATGATTGTTTTCTTCTTCTGTTATAAATTTCAATCCGCACCAACCAATAAATTCATTTGTTTCTTTTAAAATTACAGCAAATCGTCCTATACCATGTGCTAGATATTGATTTCTAATATTTTCAATATAAGCGACACTTTCATCTATAGATTTTACTGGATTATTTCCCAAATATTTATGAACATTTGGGTTGCTATCTAATAAAAACATGCCTTCAGAATCGTTATATTCAAGTGGACGAAGAAGTAAACGATCAGTTTCAAGTGTAAACATTATTCATTTAATTTTTAAATTAGAAATTATAATTCTATAGCCATCAGGATCTAAAATCATTTTCCCATTTTCATTCCAATAAGGGTTTTTTGATGTAGCGAAAGGAATGTCTTCAAAAATTATTTTAGAAATTAGATGTTCATATTCTTGAATAGTTTCTGGATAAAAAACTAAAAGATCATCTTCATCAAAATTGTGGTTTGTCTTTTCATTTGACTGTGTAAATTCTAAATGCCAATCTAGATTAGGTTTACCAATGAAAATACCATTATAATTATCATGATTTTCAAAACTTCCTAAAAGTTCAAAGCCTAGTATATTTGTATAAAAGGTTTTGAGTCTAACTAAATCATTTGTATGTCTGGCAAATCTAAATTTCATACTATTGGATTAATTTTTCCAAAGTATAATCAATCAAATCTTCTACAACTTGGTATGGATTTGAACTAAAATTTCCAGTGGCTCTATTAGCAATAATTGCATTTAATGACAAACAATTATGACCTAATAGTTTTCCTAAACCGTAAATAGCAGCTGTTTCCATTTCAAGATTGGTCATGCGAGTACCTTTAAAATTGAAATTATCCATCTTGTTGTTTAAATCTTTATCTTGAATGTCTAATCGTAAAATTCTTCCTTGCGGACCATAAAAACCACCAGCTGTTCCAGTAAAACCTTTGTGCATTTTATCACTAAAAATTTTATTAGATAAACTTTCACTACATTTAATTACATAAGGACGTCCTTTTTTTAAATCCCAATCAGTTTGTTGAATAAAAGCAGCTTCAATATCATGTTCAGACACATCATCAATTAAATAGGAGCGAAGCATATTATCTAAGCCAATTGCATATTCACTCATTACAAAACTATCCACAGGAATGTCTTCTTGTAACGAACCAGATGTTCCTATTCTCACAATATTTAAAGCAGTTAATTTTTCTTTAGCCTTACGGGTTGTTAAGTCTATGTTTACTAATGCATCTAATTCATTTAAAACAATATCAATATTATCTGGTCCAATTCCTGTTGAAATAACCGTTAGTCTTTTTCCTTTATAACTACCAGTTTGTGTTTTAAACTCTCGTTTTTGAGTAGTAAATTCGATAGAATCAAATCGGTCAGTAATTTTAGAAACTCTTTCTTGATCACCAACAAAGATGATATCCTGAGCAATATTTTCTGGTTTTAAATTAATATGGTATAAGCTACCATCAGGGTTTAATATTAATTCTGAATTTTGTATCATAATGTGATTGTGAGCTTTTAAAATAAGCTCATACTTTAATTTGTTTTTGAATACTGACAACTGAATATTGCCAACTGAACACTCTTTAGCCTCCTACACGTTTTGTTTTAAAACCTTTATCTTGTAGAAATTTCATAATTTTGTCTCGATAATCACCTTGGATTATTATTTCTCCATCTTTAAAGCTACCACCAACAGCAAATTTATTTTTAATCTCTTTAGCTAATAGTTTAAAGTCTTCATCGCCACCTTCATACCCAGCAATAATAGTTGTTGGTTTTCCTTTTCGTTTTTCATATTTACAGATCATAGGTTCGTTTTGAACGAATAATTCATAATCTTTTTCCTCAGTCACTTCTGGTTCGTTTGAAACTTCATGATCTGGAAATAATTTTTTTAATTGATCTTCTAAACTCATTTTTTTTAAATTAAAAATAGTAAGCAAATAAGGCTCATTAAGTTTTAAATATCTTAATGAACCTTATTATCTAAATGGTAAAAGAAATTTATTTTTTGATTAACCCAAGCTCCACTAATCTTTCATGTAAAAATTCTCCAGCGGTTATATCATCATATAATTTTGGATTGTTTTCATCAATACATTCTGGTAAACAATTTAAACTCATATCACTTACAGGATGCATAAAGAAAGGAATAGAAAATCTAGAACTTCCCCATAATTCTCTTGGTGGATTAACAACCTGATGAATTGTAGATTTTAATTTGTTATTAGTATGACGAGATAACATGTCACCTACATTAATCATTAATTCGTCTGGTTGAGCCATTGCATCAATCCATTCTCCATTATGATTTTGTACTTGTAAACCTTTACCTTGCGCACCCATTAAAAGTGTAATTAAATTGATGTCACCATGAGCTGCAGCTCTAACTGCACCATCTTTTGGTTCATCTGTTATAGGTGGATAATGAATTGGTCTTAAGATACTGTTACCGTCCTTAATGTATTTGTCAAAGTAAAATTCATCTAAACCAATGTAAAGAGCTAATGCTCTTAAAACATAAACACCAGTTTTTTCAAGCATTTTATAGGCCTCTTTACCTACAGGATTAAATTTTGGTAATTCAGTTACGGTTACATTATCGGGATATTCACCAGCATATTTTGAACCTTCTGAAACATATTGACCAAAATGCCAAAACTCTTTTAAATCTCCAGCAGAACGCCCTTTTGCATGCTCTTTTCCGAAGGAAACATAACCTCTTTGTCCTCCAATACCTGGAACTTCATACTTTGATTTTGTTTCTAGAGGTAAATTGAAGAAATTTCTAACTTCACTATATAAATCCTCCACTAATTTGTCATCTAAAAAATGACCTTTTAATGCTACGAAGCCGATTTCTTCGTAGGCTTTTCCGATTTCATTTACAAATTTTTGTTTACGTGCCGGATCATCCGACAGGAAATCACGTAAGTCAACACTAGGAATTTGTTGCATACTAAAACGTTATTGTTAATAAATCAATAGACTATAAAGCCTTGTTAATACAAATGTATTGAAATATTTTTAAATTAAAATGACTAAGTTATCAACATTAATTTATCCTTCTTATCCTATTTAAAAAATATTTTTATCACATATAGCTTTGAAAATGTTATTTTTTATACATTTGAGTAAAATTTTAGAAACCATTTATATGCATTTTGATAGAAAAGAATTAAGCAATCCAGAACTTATAGATTTATATAAAAAACTTTTAAAACCTAGAATGATTGAGGAGAAAATGCTTATTCTACTTCGTCAAGGTAAAGTTTCAAAATGGTTTTCAGGTATTGGTCAAGAAGCAATTTCAGTTGGAATAACTTCAGTTTTAGATAAAGACGAATATATTTTACCTATGCATCGTAATTTAGGTGTATTTACAACTAGAGAAATTCCATTGTATCGTTTATTTTCACAATGGCAAGGAAAAAAAACTGGTTTTACTAAAGGAAGAGATAGAAGTTTTCATTTTGGAACTCAAGAATATAAGATTATTGGAATGATTTCTCATCTTGGTCCACAAATGGGTGTTGCAGATGGAATCGCATTGGCAAACAGATTAAAACAAAATGGGAAAGTAACAGCTGTATTTACAGGTGAAGGAGCAACTTCTGAAGGAGATTTTCATGAAGCTTTGAATATTGCATCTGTTTGGGATTTACCTGTTTTATTTGTAATTGAAAATAATGGTTATGGTCTTTCAACACCAACTAATGAGCAATATCGTTGTGAAAATTTAGCAGATAAAGGTATTGGTTATGGTATGGAAAGTCATATAATTGATGGAAATAATATACTTGAGGTTTATCATAAAATTTCTGAGTTAAAAACTTCAATGGCAGAAAACCCAAGACCTGTTTTATTAGAGTTTAAAACTTTTAGAATGCGTGGTCATGAAGAGGCTAGTGGAACTAAATATGTGCCACAGGAATTAATGGATATGTGGGCAGAAAAAGATCCTATTACTAATTTTAAGGATTATCTCCTAAGGACATTTGTAATTAATGAAGAAGATGATACATTAATTAAAGAACGAATTAAGGCAGAAATTGATCAACACTGGGCTAAAACTCAATTAGAACCAGAAGTTGTTGCAAATTTAGAAGAAGAATTGCAAGACATGTATGAGCCTTATGAATATGAACAATTTTTTCATTCTGATACAACAGAAAATATAAGGGTTATAGACGCTATTTCTAGCGCTTTAAAACTTTCGATGGAGCGTCATAGCAATCTTGTTATAATGGGGCAAGATATTGCGGAATATGGAGGTGCTTTTAAGATAACCGAGGGTTTTGTAGCTGAATTTGGAAAAGAAAGAGTTAGAAATACTCCTATTTGTGAAAGTGCTATTGTTTCAGCAGCTAATGGATTATCTATAAATGGTTACAAAGCAATTGTTGAAATGCAATTTGCTGATTTTGTGTCAACAGGGTTTAACCCAATTGTAAATTTATTGGCTAAACAACATTATCGTTGGAATGAAAAAGCTGATGTTGTTGTTAGAATGCCTTGTGGAGGAGGAACACAAGCGGGACCATTTCATTCCCAAACTAATGAGGCATGGTTTACTAAAACTCCAGGCTTAAAAGTAGTATATCCAGCATTTCCTTATGATGCAAAAGGGTTATTAAATACTGCTATTAACGATCCTAATCCAGTGATGTATTTTGAACACAAACAATTGTATAGAAGTGTTTATCAAGATGTTCCAGTGGATTATTACACCATTCCTTTTGGTAAAGCATCTTTGTTAAAAGAAGGTAATGATGTGACTATCATATCTTTTGGTGCTGGTGTGCATTGGGCTTTAGAAACATTATCAAAAAACACAAATATTTCGGCAGATTTAATAGATTTAAGAAGTTTACAACCCTTAGATACAGATTCCATTTATGAATCTGTTAAAAAGACAGGAAAAGTAATTATTTTACAAGAAGATACTTTATTTGGAGGAATTTCTAGCGATATTTCAGCATTATTAATGGAAAATTGTTTTGAATATTTAGACGCTCCTGTAAAAAGAGTAGGTAGTATTGAAAGTGCAATACCTTTTGTAAAAACTTTAGAAGATCAATATTTACCTAAAGTTAGATTTGAAGAGGAATTATTGAACTTGTTGAAATATTAGTGTTTTTAAATTAAGATTTGACAACTTTTGAAAAGTTGTCAAATCTATAAACTTGATAGGGTGTTTAAAAATAAAAAAGTTCTATTTTAGCCCTGATAGTAGTGACATCCTTTTCTTTTTCTTTAAAAAAAAGAAAAGATATAACGAATAGCAGGTGGTTTTTTCTACCAAAGGATGATTTTTGTGCTCCAAAAAAATTGTACATTAAGATTTACTAATTGCATCCCAAATTACTTCTTTTGGTGTAGCTGCAACAATGTTTAGAACCTCTTTAGTTACTGGATGAATAAATTCCAATTGTCTTGCATGCAAATGAATACCTCCATCTGGATTGCTTCTATCAAAACCATATTTTAAATCGCCTTTTATTGGGCAACCAATTGCGGCTAATTGCGCTCTAATTTGGTGGTGTCTTCCTGTATGTAATTGAATTTCTAAACCGATATAATTATCTAATTTCTTAAAAATAGTATATTCTAAACTTGCTTTTTTACTATCTGGAACTTCTTTTATATGTGCTTTTGAAGTATTATTTTTTGGATTTCGTTTTAGATAATGAATTAAAGTATCATTAGTTTTAGGAGGATTGTTTTTTACAACAGCCCAATACATTTTTTTAGTTTCTCTATTTTTAAAACTATCGTTCAAGCGGGTTAAAGCTTTTGATGTTTTTGCAAAAGTTACAATGCCAGTTGTAGGTCTGTCTAAACGATGAATGACACCAAGAAAAACTTCTCCGGGTTTGTTGTATTTTTCTTTGATATATTCTTTAATAATTTCAGACAAAGGTTTATCACCTGTTTTGTCACCCTGAACAATATCACCTACACGTTTATTAACAATTATAATATGGTTGTCTTCATGTAGTATTTGCAGGTTATCTTTAGTAGAAACTATTTTCATTGTAACTTTGATATTTTGATTTTTAGAATATTGAATTACTTTACAATTGTCTACTTAATTTCCAAATTTTTAAATCGATGCATAATTTCAGTTTTCTAAAAATCTAAGTAGCCAATAATCTAAAAATCAAAATTAATACTGTTCATTCTCATTTGGAAAATCAACCGATTTAACATCAGTTACATACTGACTAATAGCTGTTGTCATTTCTTCATATAAATTCATATAGCGTCTTAAAAATCTCGGACTAAACTCGTGTGTCATTCCAATCATGTCGTGGAGTACTAATACTTGTCCGTCAACACCGTTTCCTGCACCAATTCCTATAACTGGTATAGAAATACTTTTTGCTACTCTTTCTGCTAATGTTGCTGGTATTTTTTCTAAAACTATTGCAAAACAACCAACTCGTTCTAGCATTTTAGCATCTTCAATTAGTTTTTCTGCTTCTTCTTCCTCTTTTGCTCTTACTGTATAAGTGCCAAATTTATATATAGATTGTGGTGTTAGCCCTAAATGTCCCATTACTGGAATTCCTGCATGCAAGATACGTTTAATAGATTCTTTTATTTCGCTACCACCTTCTAGTTTTACAGCATGACCACCGCTTTCTTTCATAATTCGAATTGCAGAACGTAAAGCTTCTTTTGGATCAGATTGATAGCTTCCAAAAGGTAAATCTACCACGACTAAAGCTCTTTCGACAGCTCTAATTACAGATGAAGCATGATAAATCATTTGATCTAAAGTAATAGGTAATGTAGTTTCATGCCCAGCCATAACATTACTAGCAGAATCACCTACTAAAATAACATCAACACCTGATGAGTCTACAATTTTTGCCATTGTATAATCATAAGCTGTTAACATGGAGATTTTTTCTCCATTATCTTTCATTTCAATTAATGTTTTTGTGGTAATTCTTTTGTAATCTTTTTTAGCTACTGACATAATATTTTAGGTATAGAAATATGTATTTATTATTTTTAAAATTAAAATAGGTTGTAAAATTAAGATATTCTTAGAAATTGTAACTAATTTTAATAAAAAACTACAAATGGAAGTGTAACTAAATTTTTTAAATATGAAAAAAACTATGATTTGCTTGTTATTACTATCATTAAATTTTATAACAGCTCAGGAAATTAGTCCAAAAAAGGTAATAGAAGATTTTTTTGTTGCGTTTCACAAGAAGGATACTGTAGCTTTAAGAGCAGCTTCCCATAAAGATGTTGCCCTGCAAACCATTGCAAATACTAAAGAAGGTAATAAACTTATTACTCAGAAATACTCAGATTTTTTAAGGTCAATTATTGCTATTCCAAAAGAAATGAAATTTGAAGAAAAGCTTTTAGATTTTAATATACAAATTGATGGTTTATTGGCTCATGTTTGGACACCTTATGAGTTTTATATCAATGAAGAATTAAGTCATAAGGGAGTTAATTCTTTTATTTTAGTTAAGGAAAATGAGAAATGGTTAATTGTTCATGTAATTGATACTCGAAGAAAGTAATCTTTATAGAATCTTTATACTTATTCCTATTTATTTTATGCACTATTTATAAAACCCAGCTTATCTTTGCCTAGTAATTAAATAGTAAAGTTTTAAGACTGTGTTTAATAGAAAATCAAATACAAACAAACAATATATTTTTAGCATATTATTAGTAGTGCTAGTTTCACTTGTTTGCTTTGCTTTTAAAGAGTTTATTGGTTATAAAGTTATTGCCTTTATTCTCTTGGTTACGGTTTCTATTTTAGCCATGTTTTACAGAATTATTCCAACATTAATCGCTGCTATTTTAAGTGCTTTAATTTGGAATTTCTTTTTTATAAAACCTTATTTTACTTTTCATATTGAAAATACAGAAGATACATTTATGTTTTTTATGTATTTTGTTATTGCATTAATAAATGCAGTTTTAACTTTTAAAATAAGACAAATTGAACGAATTGCAAATGAAAAAGAGTCCAAATTAAAGTCAATAAAACTCTATAACACACTTTTAGATAGTTTATCTCACGAATTAAAAACACCTATTTCTGCTATTATTGGTTCAACAGATGCACTTCAAAGCAATACAACAATAACTGAGAATCAAAAAGAAAAGCTATTAGAAGAAATCTCGATAGCTGCATTACGTTTAAATAATCAAGTTGAAAATTTACTGAATATGTCTCGATTAGAATCGGGTGTTGTGGTTGCAAAAATGGATTGGATAGATATTAACGAGATTGTTTATGAAGTGATTAGAGCCTTAAAAATTAAATCCTATTCGCAAAAAATAATAGTTAATACTTCTGAAAATTTACCACTATTTAAATTAGATTATGGATTAACAGAACATGTCATTTATAATTTATTGAATAATGCAATTATCTATACACCTGAAAAAAGTACAATAAAAATTAATTTATTGAACATTGAAAATGCATTGCAAATTGAAATTTTAGATGAAGGAAATGGTTTTCCAGAAGGAGAAATAGCGTTAGTTTTTGATAAATTTTATAGACTTAAAAATTCAAGACCTGGTGGTTCTGGGTTAGGGTTATCCATAGTTAAAGGTTTTGTTGAAGCTCAAAATGGAACAGTAACTTTAGAAAATAGAGTAGAAGGAGGAGCAAAATTTATTATCAACATCAAAACGGAAGTTTCAAAATTTAATACGATAGAAAATGAATAAGCATCAAATTTTGGTCATCGATGATGAAATTCAAATCAGAAAACTTTTAGAAATTACTCTAAGTACAAATGATTTTGAAGTAAAACTTGCTGAAAATGGCTTAGAAGGCATTCGTTTTGCTGCAACGTTTCAACCCGATTTGATTATGCTTGATTTGGGTTTACCCGATGTTGACGGACAGCAAGTTTTGCAACAATTGCGAGAATGGTATTTCAGTCCTATCATGATTTTATCGGTTAAAAGTGAAGAATCTGAAATTGTAAAAGCTTTAGATAATGGTGCCAATGACTATTTGATAAAACCTTTTAGAACACAAGAGTTATTAGCAAGAGTGCGTTCTCACATGAGAAATCACATTAAGGAAGCTTCTGAACCTATTATTTGTTCAACTAATTTTTCTATTGATTTAGTAGCTCGAGTTGTGAAAGTTAATAACGAAGAAGTTAAATTAACACAAACAGAGTTTAATTTATTAGCCATTTTGGCAAAAAACGAAGGAAAAGTATTAACCCATCAATACTTATTAAAGGAAATCTGGGGGAAAAGTTATAGCGACCAAACCCAATATCTAAGAGTGTTTGTAGCACAATTAAGAAAGAAAATTGAGAATGATGCCAATCATCCCGAAATGATTCTCACTGAAAGTGGAATTGGTTATCGATTTATTCTGACATAAAAATTCAACACATATGGAAAATTCAGACAGCAACACAGCTAATGTGCCAAGTGACAGCCTTAGTTTGTCTATAAATAGTACAATTCAATCAAAAAAATCTAGTTCAGATTATTGGTTACGAGAATTTATTAAAATTAACCAATGTCCACAAAGAGAAGATGCATTAGAAAATCAATTAGAAGATTTATGCATGGTAGCAGAAAAGTTGGGATTGGTTTATGCTTCACACTTTATTAAAAACTATTACAAATATAAAATCTTAAAATAAAATGCCTAAAACATTACTTCAAACCGTTAGACGCGAATACTTAAAATTTCATTTGCGATTAAATCCTCAACAAAGTTTATTCTTTGGTTTTTTTATGTACATGATATTAGGTTGGATATTTCTTTCTCTACCTTTTTCACAGAAAATTCCGACTAATTTTATTGATACTTTATTTACTTCAACATCAGCACTTTCAACTACAGGATTAGCAACTGTAAGCACTTTTGATAATTATACTTTTTTTGGCCAATTTATTATTTTAACATTAATTCAAATAGGAGGAATTGGATACATGACTTTAACGACTTATATTTTACTTTCCACTACTAAACAAATAACTCATTGGCATAAAAAAATATTATATAATGAATTTACAATGCCAAGAGAATTTAAAGTTCAAGATTTCCTAAAATCGGTTATTGTGTTTACATTTACGATTGAGATTATTGGAGCGATTTTGTTTTACTTCGCTTTTAGACCTATCCATTCCGATACACTTTTTACTATTTGGACTAGTATTTTTCATAGTATTTCATCTTTCTGTACAGCTGGATTTAGTTTGTATAACACTAGTTTTGAAGGTTATGCTACAAACACTTTTTTAAATGGAATTGTCATTTTTTTGACTATTTCGGGTGCATTGGGATTTATAGTTGTAACAGATATCTGGTATTATATTTCTAAAAGAACTAATGAAATTTCTTTTACTACTAAGATGATTACTTTAACCTTTTTTTCGGTTTTATTCATCGCATTTTTAATTCAATTTTTTGGAGAACCTTCTATTCAGAATTACGATTTTGGTAATCGAATTCAAGTGGCTTTATTTACTACTGTCAATTCAATTACTACTGCTGGTTTTAATTCAGTGTCAATTGGAAGTTTAAGAATGAGTGTATTACTTAGCATTATTTTTTTAATGTATGTAGGAGCAGCACCGTCAAGTTCTGCTGGAGGAATGAAAATTACAACTTTAACGGCTATTATTGCAATTGTAAAAAGTAAAATAAGAAATGAATATAAAGTGACCTATTTTGGTCGAAAAATTCCAGCTGATAGGTTAGAAATGGCAGTTTCAACATTTGTTTTTTATACTGCCATATTGTTTTTAAGTGTATTTTTATTAAGCTTTACTGAAAATCAAACTTTGGATAAAATTCTCTTTGAAGCAACTTCTGCTATAGGAACTGTTGGATTGAGCATGGGAATTACAGGAAGCTTATCTGAATGGGGGAAAATAATTTTAGTGTGTATTATGTTTATTGGAAGAGTTGGAGTGATCACTTTTGGATTAGCCATTTTAGCAAAAAAACAGCATAAATTTATTGACAATGAAACAGATTTGGCTGTATAATTTTGTGTTTTAATTTTTTAAGATAAATCTTCCAATAATAAATTGTAATATTTTTTATTAACAATCTGTTAAATTAACCCCAATAGCTAATCCACCCTCTGAAGTTTCTTTATATTTAGTATTCATGTCTTTTGCTGTTTCCCACATGGTTTTTACTACTTTATCTAAAGGAACTTTTGCATTTTTTGCATCAGTTTCTAAGGCTAATTCAGCTGCATTAATTGCTTTTATTGCACCCATAGTATTTCTTTCAATACAAGGAATCTGAACTAAACCTCCAATAGGGTCACATGTTAATCCTAAATGATGTTCCATAGCAATTTCTGCAGCTACCATAACTTGCTCAGGACTTCCACCCATAACTTCACAAAGTGCAGCAGCAGCCATAGCACTAGAAACACCTATTTCAGCCTGACAACCACCCATAGCAGCTGAAATTGTTGCTCCTTTTTTAAAAATACTACCTATTTCACTAGCTGTCATTAAAAATTGCTTGATATGTTCTTCGTTTGCCTCATGATTTTCAATTACTAAATAATACATCAAAACTGCAGGAATTACACCAGCACTTCCGTTAGTAGGTGCTGTAACAACTCTTCCTAAAGAAGCATTTACTTCATTTACAGATAAAGCAAAACAACTTACCCATTTTAAAATCTGTCTAAATTTTACTTCAGTTTGTCTTATAATTTGCATCCAAGAATAAGGATTATCATAAGGAAGAACACCTATTAAATTTTTATGCATATCATAAGCTCTTCGTCTAACATTTAATCCACCAGGAAGAATCCCTTCAGAATGACAACCTATATACATACATTCTAACATAGTATCCCAAATACGCATTAATTCATGATGAATTTCTTGCTCACTTCTCATTGATTTTTCATTCTCATAAACAATTTCACTTACTTTTTTCTGTTGTGAATTGCAGTATTCTAATAGCTCGGAAGCTTTATCAATAGGAAAAGGGAAAGCACATTTTATTTCTTCATTTATAGCAGAATTAATTCTTTCTTCTACAACAACAAATCCACCACCAATAGAGTAGTAGGTGTTTTCATATTCTGATTCAGTTGTATATGCGGTAAATTTAATACCATTTGCATGAAAAGGTAAAAAATCTCTATTAAAAACAATATCCGTAGTAATATCAAAAGGAATAATTATTTCATTACCCAAAAAAAGCTCTTTTTTATTTTTAATAGCCGATATAATAACATCTATACTTTCAACAGGAATATATTCAGGATCAGCTCCACTTAATCCTAGCATTACTGCTAAATCTGTGGCATGACCTTTTCCAGTTAAAGATAATGAACCATATAAATCTACTCTAACTCTGTTTATGGAGTCAATTAATTCTTCATTCTTTAGTTCTTTAATGAATCTTTCGGCTGCTCTCCAAGGACCAAGAGTATGAGAACTTGAAGGACCAATACCGATTTTTAACATGTCAAAAACTGAAATACATTCCATTTGTTATTATTTAGTTTACAAATATATGTTAGAAATTTAAATATAAGATATTATTTGTAAATAGATCTAGTGTTATATTTTTTATGTCATAGTTCATTTTTGTTAATTTTTCTATTTTTTTAACAAAAAATGCCGACTAACACCTTTTTTTTAAGATGAATTGCAATTTTGATAAATAATTAACTTTTTAGGTAGATTTAATGTAATGTTAATATAGAAAAAACATATAATATTGTAGCCTTAATAACCTTAACTATTTTAATAATGAAAACAAATTTCAGAAATGCATCTCTCTTTTTGGGAGCTTTAGTATTAACAACAATGCTATCTTGTAGTAATGATGAAGAAGTAACTCTTGATTCTCAAGATGAAGTATTATCAGTTATAGACCAACAACCAAACCAAAAAGAAGGAGATTGTGGTTATGTTGATGGAAACTGGAGCTCTACAGCAAATCTTTACACAAGTTTACCTAATAGTGGTAGTACATCGGGGTCTAGTTTAATAGTATCTCAGAATTCTGCAATTAAAACTTTTTGGAGAGGTTCATCTGGCTCAACACCAACTTTCCGATTTGTAAGAGATTTATCTAATCCAAATTCTACATTCAATGCTATTTCTTATAGTAATGGTAAAATTTATTTTGGAGAAGCAATTTTTAAATGGGCTTATAATAGAGATTCATCTAATTTAATCAACGTAATGATTTTAGCACATGAATATGGACATCAATTACAGTATATTTATGGATTACCTTCTAGGAATGAGTCAACAGCAAGAGCTGCCGAATTAGAAGCTGATGGTATGGCAGGATACTATTTAAGAAGAGGATATGGAAAATCTACTTTCTCATCAATTGCTACTGCTTATGAAGCTGCTTATGCTATTGGTGATTATAACACTTCTTCGCCTGGTCATCATGGTACTCCAGCACAAAGAAAATCGGCAGTACGTTTAGGTTTCTTATTTGCTGATCCACAAAATTCTACATTATCACCTTCAAACTTCGATTATTATTTCTTTTACTATTATAATGGAGTTTTAAATGGACAATATAGAATGGCACAACCTGAAGGAATTGCACCAGAGTTTCACACATTCATGATGTCTCACATGGAAGAATTAAGAAAAATTGCTACAGGAGAAATGTCTGATGAAGAATACATCAATTTAAGATAAAATAATTAGTAGATAATTTGTAAAGGTTGCCATGTGGCAACCTTTTTTTATGTCATTATGTCATCGTTTATTTTTAAATTAATGTCAAATTAATGACAAATATTCAAGATAGCTGTGTTGGCACAAAGATTGTCTAATAGATAACAAGTTTTGAAAATGAAATAAAAACACACAATAAATTAAGATTAAAATTATGAGTAAAATTATTGGAATTGATTTAGGAACAACAAATTCATGTGTTGCTGTTATGGAAGGTGGAGAACCTGTTGTAATTGCAAACGCAGAAGGAAAAAGAACAACCCCTTCAGTAATTGCATTTGTAGAAGGTGGAGAAATTAAAGTAGGTGATCCTGCTAAAAGACAAGCAGTAACAAATCCTACTAAAACGATAGCTTCTATTAAGCGTTTTATGGGCAATAAATACTCTGAAAGTGCTAAAGAAGCTTCTACTGTTGCTTACAAAGTTGTAAAAGGAGATAACGATACACCTAGAGTTGATATCGATGGTAGATTATATACACCTCAAGAATTGTCTGCTATGACACTTCAAAAGATGAAAAAAACTGCTGAAGATTATTTAGGTACTACAGTAACTCAAGCAGTTATTACTGTACCTGCATATTTTAACGATGCACAACGTCAAGCTACTAAAGAGGCAGGACAAATTGCAGGATTAGAAGTTATGCGTATTATCAACGAGCCTACAGCTGCTGCATTAGCTTATGGATTAGATAAACAAGGTAAAGATCAAAAAATTGCAGTTTACGATTTAGGTGGAGGTACATTTGATATTTCTATTTTAGAATTAGGAGATGGTGTTTTTGAAGTGTTGTCTACTAATGGAGATACACATTTAGGTGGTGATGATTTTGACCAAGTTATTATTGATTGGTTAGCAAATGAATTTAATAGTGCTGAAGGAATTGATTTACGTAAAGATCCAATGGCATTACAACGTTTAAAAGAAGCAGCTGAAAAAGCTAAGATTGAATTATCATCTTCTGCACAAACAGAAATTAACTTACCATATGTAACTGCTACCGCTACTGGACCTAAACACTTAGTGCAAACATTAACACGTTCAAAATTTGAGCAATTGGCTGAAACTTTAGTGAAACGTTCAATGGATCCAGTTGCTAAGGCTTTAAAAGATGCTGGTTTATCAACCTCTGATATTGATGAAGTAATCTTAGTTGGTGGTTCAACACGTATTCCAGTTATTCAAGAACAAGTTGAAAAATTCTTTGGTAAAAAACCATCAAAAGGAGTAAATCCTGATGAAGTTGTAGCAATTGGTGCAGCTATTCAAGGTGGAGTTTTATCTGGAGATGTTAAGGATGTATTATTATTAGATGTTACTCCATTATCATTAGGGATTGAAACCATGGGTGGAGTATTAACAAAATTAATTGAATCTAATACAACAATACCAACTAAAAAATCTCAGGTTTTCTCAACTGCAGCTGATAATCAACCATCGGTAGAAATCCATGTTTTACAAGGTGAAAGACCAATGGCTCAAGATAATAAAACTATTGGTCGTTTCCATTTAGATGGTATTCCACCAGCAGCAAGAGGAATTCCTCAAATTGAAGTTACATTTGATATTGATGCAAATGGTATCATAAAAGTGTCTGCAACTGATAAAGGTACAGGAAAATCACATGATATTCGTATTGAGGCTTCTTCAGGTTTAACTCCAGAAGAAATTGAAAAAATGAAGAAAGATGCTGAAATGAATGCTGAGGCTGACAGACAAGCAAAAGAAAAAGCTGATAAATTAAATGAAGCTGATTCTATGATTTTCCAAACTGAAAAGCAATTAACTGAATTTGGAGAAAAATTATCGGAAGGTAATAAGACTGCAATTGAAGGAGCTTTAAATGAATTAAAAGCCGCTTATGAAACTAAAGATGTAGCAACTATTACTCCAGCTTTAGATAAAATAAATGAAGCTTGGAAAAATGCATCTGAAGAAATGTATAAAGCACAAGCTGAAGGTGGAGCTGCTCAAGAAGCACAACCACAGGCAGATGCTACAGGAGATCAAACTCAAGATGTAGATTTTGAAGAAGTAAAATAATTATACAATTTCAAAATACAGAGTAAAACCGAGTCAGAAATGATTCGGTTTTTTTATGCATAGAAAAACCGTTCCTAAATTAATAAGAACGGTTATTTTAAAATTGATTTAATATTATTTAGGATCTAAAGCTGTATCTATTCTTGATAATAAATCTTGTAAATGAAATTTACTTAAACGATCACTAGTAATTGATAAAGCGGTTTTAATTTCTCTTTTTAATTCTGATAATTGTCCTCTAGCTATTGAAGGAATATCCGTTTCATTGTATTTAACAGGTCTTCTGTTTAAACCTCTTGCTGTTTGTTTTCCATCAACATCTAATGCTCCAATTACTTCATTAATATATAATTTTTGTAAATTTCTTCTGTAAATATCAATTGAAGAACCTGTTTTTAGTTCTGAAAAAATTCCTTTTTTCAAATCGGTCATAAGCTTATCTACAGAATAATTTTCTTTATTTACTGATGAAGTTTCAATTAAACGAATTAAACGGTCTCCAGATAAAAGACTAGATAAAGTATTGTTTTGTAATGCTTTTATAGCTTCAACTCCATTATCTGGATTGATTTTAGACATAATATTTTGATCTAAAATCCATTTAGGAGTTTTAAATAATTGAGTATTTAAGAAAGTAACTGCTTCATTTTGAATACTATTTGGTACAACCTCATATTGAGATCCTTCCATATCGTAAGTTTTAGGTGTTTCATAAATACCTCCTACATTTTTTGTAACATGCCCCATATATCTTCTGAATTGTCCCACTAAAGAGCCATATAGTTCTTCTAATTCAGAGTAATCTTCTCCATCTTCTTTGCTCCATTCAATTAAATTAGGTAAAATACGCTTAAGATTTTTTATTCCATATTCAGAAGCTTTCATTGCATTATCACCTAAATCTTCCGTTTGATATCGTGGGTCATATGGACTAGTTTCTGTACCAAACCATAAACGACGGTTTTTGTAAGCTTCCTTAGTCATGGTATTTAATAAAGCTTTTTCTTCTTCTTCACTTTTTGCATCTTTGAAGTAAGAATAACCCCATTTTATAGCCCATTTATCATAATCTCCAATTCTTGGAAATAAATCAGTAATATTATCTTCTGGTTGTACAACATAATTAAACCTAGCATAATCCATTATAGAAGAAGTATGTCCATTTTTCTCAATAAATTCTTTATTTCTAAGCATTTCCACAGGAGTTGCGTTACTTGCTCCCATATTATGACGCAATCCTAAAGTATGTCCTACTTCATGAGAAGAGACAAAACGTATTAATTCTCCCATAAGTTTGTCGTCAAACTTTTTATTTCTAGCTCTAGGATCCACAGCAGCTGTTTGCACTAAATACCAATCACGCAATAAACTCATTACATTATGATACCAACCAATGTGACTTTCTAAAATTTCTCCAGTTCTTGGATCATGAACATTAGGTCCGTATGCATTAGGAATATCTGCTGCAAAATATCTTAAAACAGAGAAACGAGCATCTTCCAAACTCATTGTTGGATCATTTTCTGGCCAATATTCGCCACTAATTGCATTTTTCCAACCCGCAAATTCAAAAGCTTCTTTCCAATCGTCTATTCCTTGTTTAATAAAAGGTTTCCATTTATCTGGTGTGGCAGGATCTATGTAATATACTATTGGCTTTTTAGGCTCAATTAATTCTCCATTTTTTTGTCTTTGAGCGTCTTCTTCGTTTTTAGGTTCTAATCTCCATCTAACGGCAAAAATTTCTTTATCAGCTTTTAAAGATTCTTCTTTAAAAACATCATAATCATTTGCAAAATAACCAACTCTTTTATCAAAAGGTCTTTTACGCATTTGTTGTTCAGGTAAAAGAAGCATAGATGTATTTAGTTCCAAAGTAACCACACCTGCATCTAAGCCTGATGGTAAGTCGACTCCTATTTTTGGAGTAGGAGTTCTAGATATTTTAGGCTGTTCTGTCGAAAAAGTTTTCACACTTCTAATTTCAGTATTTATTGGAAAACTTTTAATGTCCTGTATAAATGATTTGTCTTTTTGAAAAGATTGAATACTTAATAGTTGTTTATTAATTGGACTAAGTGAAAAAGTTTGAACATCTGCATCAAAAGTTGAATTCATATCAATTACATAACCAATATTTTCTTTTTCAGATGCATCTTTTTTGTAAGCTAATATCTCATAATTACCAATAATTGGATCAGAACTTGAGTTTTTAACAGCTCTTGCAATGGGTTTGTCTTCATCAGGAGACATTATAACATAAGTAATAGAACGTAAAAGAATATTATCATTTAATCCTTTTTCAAATTTTACAACTTGTCTATTAATTTCTTCTCCTCCAAAAATACCTCCACCAGCTGGAGTTTTTGAGTAGCGAGTGATAGTCATTATTTCTTTACCAATTAAAGAATCGGAAATTTCAAATAGAAATTTTTTGTCTATTTTGTGAACATCAATTAGCCCTTTTTGTGTAAATGCGGTAGAATCAATTACTTTATTGTAAGGTTTTGGACCTTTTTTTTCTTCTGGTTTTTTAGCAGTTGCAGCAATAGGATCTTTCGAATTCTTTTTTTTGTTTTTTCTTTGTGCGTGGCTTCCAACCGTGGATAATAACAGAAAACAGGTCGCAAGCAATGTGATTTTTTTTAACATAAATTGGGTTATTTTGGTTTTGTTTTCTCCAAATTTATTTTAAAAAGACTAGAATTATTATTTAGCCTAAAAATTATTAGATTTTTTTAACATTTAATATATTTTTTTAACAAAAAAGAAGTTTTTTATGTTTTATCAATTGTACCAATGTTTTTCGTATTTTGGTAACTTTTAATAAAGGAAGAAAAGAATCTTACATTACTTTGTTAAAAAATAACCATTGTAATCAAATTAATTTTAAAAAAAATAATATGAAAAGTGCATTTTTGGTTTTACTTCTTATTGTAGCTGCTACAGGGTTTTCTCAAAAGAAAAAAACAACAAGCAAAAAAACAACTTCAAAATCTGTTTTAGCTAAAATTGATAATCTTACTGCAGAAATAAGTACAGTTGATAAGCAAAAAAAAATAGTGTTGTTTGTTTTAAATGATGGAAATAAAGAAACAATAGAATTAAGTAATAATAATCCAGATTTAAATCCTATTAATTTTGCAATAACACCATTTACAGTAAATAATGTTAAATTATATCATATTCATTGGGAAGAAAAGAATAAAATTAGTACAAAACTTAAGAATGAAGATCAAGATATAGTTGAATCTCAAATTTGGAATATAGAAAAAAAAGAATTGTTACTAGGAAATACTCAAAAATCGAGTCATATAGTTGAAACTGTTTTTTTAGATAAAAATAAAACAGCTTCAGAAACACAAGAAAGAAATAGAAAAGAAGGATTTGAGTTTAATTTATTACCAAATGGCGATGTTATCTTAAAAAATAAATCCCAGCAAAATACATATACATATAATGCTAGTTTGAACAAATATGAAATAAAAAAAGGATCTAATTCTAAGCCAGCTTCTTCACGTAAAAAAAGATAATGCAGTATAAATATAAATAGTATGCATGCATACTATTTAATAAAACTTTTCTATATTTGAATAAAATTAAATTAAAATGGAAAAACCAAATTTAAAAACGCTACTTGGAATTAAACACCCTATAATTATGGCACCTATGTTTTTAGTATCTAATACTAAAATGGTTGTAGAAGCTATGAAAAGTGGTATTGCTGGATGTATTCCTGCATTAAATTATAGAACTTTAGAGGAGTTAAGAGCTTCAATAAAAGAACTAAAAGAAGCAAAAGTTGAAGGAGGAAGTTTTGGTTATAATTTAATTGTTAATAAATCAAATGTAAAGTATAAAGAGCAACTTAGAGTGTTATGTGAAGAAGGAGTAGATTTTATTATTACTTCTCTAGGCAGTCCAGAAGAAACAATAAATGAAGCACATAAAGTAGGTATTAAAGTATTTTGTGATGTCACAGATTTAGGTTTTGCTAAAAAAGTTGAAAGTTTAAAAGCAGATGCTTTAATAGCTGTTAATAATGTAGCAGGCGGTCATAGAGGAAATATTGAACCAGATGAATTAATTAAACAACTTAATGAAGGAACCTCTTTGCCAGTTATTTCTGCTGGTGGAGTAGGAACTAAGGAAGAATTAGACAAAATGTTAAGTTATGGCGCTATTGGAGTTTCAGTAGGTAGTCCTTTTATTGCTTCTATTGAAGCAGGAGTTTCTGATGAATACAAACAAGCATGTGTTGATTATGGAGAAAAAGATATCGTCCTGACAGAGCGTATTTCGGGAACACCTTGTACAGTAATTAATACACCTTATGTTCAAAAAGTAGGAACAAAACAAAGTTGGTTAGAACGTATTTTAAATAAAAACAAATCTTTAAAGAAATGGGTTAAGATGGTTCGTTTCTACATTGGTATGAAAGCAACAGAAAAAGCGGCTACACAAGTAACTTATAAAACAGTTTGGGTTGCTGGACCAAGTATAGAACATACAAAAGCAATTTTACCAGTTAAAGATATAGTGACTCATTTGACGGTTTAATATTATGTACGATACTATTTTTAGTTTCTTAAACCGTTTTTATAAAAAATCTACATTATTTAAAGCAATGTTTAATATTTCTCCCATGTACAGAAGAAGTTGTGGAAGAATTATTTTTGTTTCTGAAGATATACATGTTGTAAAAGTTAAAATCCCTTTGTCTTATAAGAACAAGAATTATGTAGGTTCTATGTTTGGTGGAAGTTTGTTTTCGGCAACAGATCCAATTTATATGATACAATTAATGCAAATTCTTGGAAAGGATTATGTCGTGTGGGATAAATCAACTGAAATTAGATTTAAAAGACCAGTGTATAGTAATGCTTTTGTAACTTTTGAATTTAGTTCTGAAGAGATAGTTGAAATTATTGAAAAAGTAAATAATGAGAAAGAGATTGATTGGGTCAAAAATCTAAAAATAACGAATGGAGAAGAAACTATTTTTACCGAATTGAATAAAACAATTTATATCAGTACTAAAAAATATTACAAAGAGAAAAGAGCTAGCAAGAATAAGTCAAATTAGTTTTTGAACAGCATTTTAGAATAAATTAACATTACTTTTTAGTATTGAACTTTAATTGCAATTATTTTTGCACAAATAATTTAATTGACATGAGTAAGTATTTTAAGTACTTATTTTCCTTATTAGTTGTTATTGCTTTTATTACAAAAAGTAATGATAATCTTCCAATAAATTCTCTAAATGATAGTTTAGAGCCAACACATTATAGTCAATTATCTCAAAAGAATAATGATGTTGCAATTCAAATTGAAACACAAAATGTTTTTGTTGAACATATAAGTTTGTCTTATTTATTTAAATTTCAAAAGTCATTTTCGTGTTTTTTTTCTACTTCATCTTCTACTAAAGAGTTACTTTTTTCTTTTTTCACTAATTTATATGAAAAAATATTAAATAACACTTTAGTATGTTTTTCTAATATTCAAATTATTTATCCATTTCATAGTTTTTGGTAATTATTAATCTTTTGATTGTTATTTACTTATCAATCATAATAGAGATAAATTAATAATTTAAATAAATAATAAGAAATGGATTTACCCAATACAATAATTGGGACTATATTATTTTTAGTCCTAATGCTACCAATATTAATTATAAATAGAAATGGCAATAAAAAGACAAAAAAACTGATAACTCAGTTGAATTTATATGCTAATAAACAGAATAAGGACATTCTTGAATTTGATACATGGACAAATAATTCAATTATTGCTATGAGTAGTGATAAGGAAAATATTTTCTTTTACAGAAAGAAAAATTCAAATGTTACAGCTATAGATATTCCAGTTAAATTAGTAAAAAATTGTTTTTTAAATGATTCAAAAAATGGAGACAAAACGATTCATACTTTGGAATTAGTTTTTGAAATGCATCCTAATAACGAGACTATTAATTTAGAGTTTTTTAAAATTGATGATCAAAATTTTGTAATAGGAGAAGAAATGAGAATTGCAAAAAAATGGGCTACAAAGTTAAATTACTAAAAACAATAGCATTCTATTGTTTTTAGGATAAAAGATAAAAATAGAGGAGAAGTCTAAACAACTTTTCTTCTATTTTTTAGCAAAATAAATTCCGCTTTTGTATAATAGTTTATCAAAATAAAATCTTTTGTACAAATTTTACATCGCTTAATAATTGCTTCATTATTTTAATAACAACCTTTATTATTCTGAAGAATTTAAAAAATAAAAAATATTTTTTTACGATTAACTAATTACTCTAAAGCGATTTCAAATGTTTTGTCCCAATTTTTACCTGTTAGAAAAATGGTTTTAGTCTTAGGATTATAAGCTATTCCATTTAAAACATCTACATCAGGATGTTGAGTTACCTTCGATTTTAAATCTTTTAAATCTAAGATACCTTCAACAGCACCATTTTTAGGGTTAATAACCGCTAGAGCATCTCTACCATACACATTTGCCCAAATCTTTCCTTCAATCCATTCTAATTCGTTTAGTGATTCGATTTTTGCTTTTTTGGTATAAACGTTTATATGATCAACCTCTTGTAGTGTTTCTGGATCTAAAATGTAAATTTTTTCACTACCTTCACTCATGTATAAATTCTTACCATCATTGGTTAAACCCCAACCTTGCATTTCTTTAAAATATTTGAAAGTTTTAATCTTTTCAAACGTATCTGCATTGTAAACATAACCTTCATTATTCAACCAAGTTAGTTGATATACTTTATTGTTTAAAATGGTAATTCCTTCACCAAAGTATTGTTCAGCTAGTGAAACCGTTTTGTAAACATCTCCTGTTTTATAATTAGTTTTTCTTAAACTTGAAATACCTCTTTTTCCTGTTCCTTTTCCTTCTCCATTTCCAGTTCCTTCATATAATGTATCTCTATAAAATTCAAAACCTTGTGTATAGGCTTTTATGTCATGAGGATATGTATTAACTATTTTATACTTCAGTGCTTTTGGATTTATATTGGAAGCAACTATAAAGTTAGCAGTCACATCTACACTTGTTTCATCTGCATAGACAGAAGCATTGATTTTTTGATATCCTAATTTTTGATTAGATAAGTCAAATTTTAATTTACTATTATTTTTTACAGAGCCAATTTTTGTGCCATTAATTAAATAAACAACTGAGTCAATAGTTTTATTTTCTTCATTTTTTATAACTAAATTTAAGCTCTCATCTAATTGATAAACTTGCTTTAAAGCTGAAGTATCAATTGAAAATAATTTTTTTTCATCATTTTTATTATTTCCACATGAGTTAATAAAAATGCTTAATAGTATGAAAGCGAAAGGCTTAAGATTCATCATCACAGTAAAATTTTATTAGTACAATATACAACGTTTTTTTAAAGTTGCAATTGTCCTTGCAAAAATATAAAATGTTTGTATATTTGCATCGGCAAGTCCTACACGACCAGCTCCTGCAGACTCCCCCAGGGTGGGAACACAGCAAGGGTAAGCGGTTGTAGCGGTGCGATGTAGGTCGCTTGCCATTTTTTTATTTCAAATGCTTTTTTAATACTTTTTCAAAATACTACAGTCTCCTTCAAGGAGATTTTTTATTTTTATGCCAATATTATAAATATGAAATTAAAGTGGCAAATTGTTCGATTGCAGTTAAAAGAAAAGTTTTCCTTAAGTTGTGGTGATTATACTTTTAGGGATGCATTGATTATTTCGTTAAATTATAATAGAGAAACAGGGTATGGAGAATGCATAGCTATAAACTATTATAATATAAATTTGAATGAATTTATTTTAAAATTAGAACTAGTTAAAAATAAAATTGAGAGACAATCGATATTACATCCTATAAAATTTTATTCCTTTTTAAAGAAATTAAGATTGCATCTATTTCTACAATCTGCTTTAGATTGTGCTTACTGGGATTTATTTGGTAAACTAGAAAATAAAAATTTTTTAGAATTAAATTCTATTTCTTATAAAAGACTTAAGACTTCTTCCATTACTATTAGTGCTGCACCAGTGCAAGAACAGCTTGATAAAATTGAGGCGTTAGGTTGGAAAAAGTATAAAATAAAATGCAATAATTATGATAGTAAATCAATTGAAATGCTATATAATACGGGTAAAAAAATTGCTCTAGATGCTAATGGAAGTTTTACTATTAATAATTGTAAGGAATTAGAAGAAAATCCTATTTCAAAAAAACTAACTTATATTGAACAACCTTTAGAAGTAGGATATCAAAATTTCTCTAATTTAGACATTACTAAAAATGTGAATTGGATGGCTGATGAAGATTATCAAGGAAATAGAACCTTTACAAGTTTAAAGTCGCATTACACTTCTATTAATCTTAAGTTAGTTAAAGTAGGAGGTTTGACACCCGCTTTAAATGCAATAAAAAAGGCTAGAGCCAATAAATTAAAAATCATGATTGGTTGTATGACAGAAACTACTATAGGAATTTCAGCAGGAGCTGTTTTGGTACCTTTAGTTGATTTTGTAGATTTAGATGGTGCTAATTTAATAGCTAATGATGTAGCGAGAGGTAGTTCAATAAAAAAGGGTAGAGTTTTACTTTCAGAGAAGCCAGGTTTAGGAATTTCGTTAAAATAGTTTTATAAACCTATTAAAAGCTTTAATTTCGCAATATAATTTAGAAAAATGAGCAAAGTTGTTTTTATTACAGGAGCTTCTTCTGGTATTGGTAAAGCTATTGGAGAATATTTACTTAATAAAGGTTTTACAGTTTATGGAACTAGTAGGCATCCTGAAGTCATTCAAAATTCAAAAATTCCATTATTAGCTTTAGATGTAAGAAATGTTGAAAGTATAAGAAAAGCAATTCAACAACTAATTGAAAAAGAAGGAAAAATTGATGTAGTGATTAATAACGCTGGAGTAGGAATAACTGGACCACTAGAAGAAATTCCAACAGAAGAAATTAAAAATAATTTTGAGACTAATTTATTTGGACCTATTGAAGTAATGAAAGCGGTTTTACCACAAATGCGTTCTCAAAAAAGCGGTCTAATCCTTAATATAACCTCAATTGCTGGTTATATGGGATTACCTTTTAGAGGCGTTTATTCGGCTTCTAAAGGTGCTTTAGAATTAGTTACTGAGGCAATGAATATGGAAGTGAAATCATTTGGAATTAGAATTGTAAATGTTGCTCCAGGTGATTTCGCAACAAATATTGCTGCAGGAAGGTATCATGCACCAGTAATCATTGGTTCTGCTTATGAGAAAACTTATGGAATGACTTTAGATATGATGAATAATCATGTTGATTCTGGAAGTAATCCAAATGATATGGCAGAAGCAATTTATACTATTATTACTGCCAAAAAGCCAAAAATTCACTATAAAGTAGGTGCTTTCATGCAAAAGTTTTCTATTGTTTTAAAACGCATTCTACCAGATACTGTTTATGAGAAATTATTAATGAATCATTATAAGTTATAGATATATAATTTTAGAATTTAGAAAAAATAAATTGTAATTTCGCATTTTTAAACAACACACATATATAATTAAATAAAAACGTATGAAATTTTTTATTGACACGGCTAACTTAGACCAAATTAAAGAAGCTCAAGCATTAGGTGTTCTAGATGGAGTTACTACAAATCCATCATTAATGGCTAAAGAAGGAATTACTGGTAAGAATAATATCTTAAAGCATTATGTAGATATTTGTAATATAGTTGAAGGTGATGTAAGTGCAGAGGTTAATGCTGTGGATTATGACGGTATGATTAAAGAAGGGGAAGAACTTGCAGATTTACATGAGCAAATTGTTGTGAAGTTACCAATGACTAAAGAAGGAATTAAAGCTTGTAAGTACTTTTCTGATAAAGGTGTTAAAACAAATGTTACTTTAATTTTCTCTGCTGGACAAGCTTTATTGGCAGCAAAAGCTGGAGCAACATATTGTTCTCCATTTTTAGGAAGATTAGATGACGTTTCTACAGACGGATTAAACTTAATTGATGAAATACGTCAAATTTATGATAATTATGGTTTTGAAACTCAAATTCTAGCAGCTTCTGTTCGTCATACGATGCATGTTGTAAATTGTGCTAAAATTGGAGCAGATGTTATGACAGGACCTTTATCATCTATATTAGGTTTATTAAAACATCCATTAACAGATATAGGTTTAGCTCAATTTATTGCTGATTTTGAAAAAGGGAATAAGTAATTATTTGAAAAGTAAAATTAAAAATAATTAAAAAGGGCGATTTTCAATATTGAAAATCGCCCTTTTTAATATTAATATAGTTGATTATAAACCTTTTTCAAAATGAGCATCAAATAAATTAGCAAAAGCATTTTTAATGGTCCCATCTGGGTTTAAAATTATTGTTCTATGAATTTTAGTAATTACCCAATTTTCTTTAATCTCCTCAAAATTAACAGCTTTCAATTCAAGAACATTTTTAAAATCATATTTTTTAAATGTTTCTAACCAATTTTCTTTCGTATCATTAATATTTATAGCTATAAAATTAATATTTGGATACTTTTCTTTTAATGTTAAAACCTTTTCATGTACAGTTTTAATATGTGATTCAGCGTGTGTAGTCCAAAAGAAAATTACTGTTTCCTTATTATTTATCAAGCTCTGTAAATCAACACTTTTTAAATCTTTATCAATTAAAGATACCTTTGGAAGTTGATTGCCTAACTTTAAATTTTGTACAGCATTATAAATTTGAGTAACTTCTCTATGTTTTTCTTCATCTGAAGATAATTCTATATATCTATCTATGAATTTTTTATTATTATACATATTCTGATCTTCTAATAAATACATGTAAGCAATGTTGTTTAAAACAATATTTTTTACATTATTATCTTTTAATAAAGTATCAGCAATATTTAACTTTTGAATATTTTTTTCAAGAGATTTTATTTCTAATTTACATTTTCCTTTTTCGTACGTAACATTATTTAATAAAGCAGAAACATATTTGATAAAAGGAGAAAAACTACCTAGTTGTGGGTTATTTAGATTTAATGTTTTTCTGTACGAATAATAATCTTTGGGTAATTTTGGACAAATATTCTCACCAGTTTTGTATTCATGAGCATAAGGATACAATTCTTTTTTATAAAAATAATGAAGATCTACACCAGCTTGTGCAATGTCATCAAAATTCTTATTCCAGTTTATTTCAGATTTGCGCTTAAGATAATATGCTCTTCTATTTTTATAACTAGAATCAATAGATTTAGTATAAGTTTCTAAATCTTTATCTAAAATTTCATATAAATTAGATCTATCATTTTCATTTTTTAGGTATAAATCAATTAGAAAATTATTCTTTTCATCTCCTCTTCCACAAAATGACAAAGAATTATCAAAATCCATAGAATTCAAACGAATCATTAAACTATCATTCTTATCAAAATAAACATATTGAAATTCAGGAGTGTGTTTGAAAGTATATAATCCTGAAGCTAATGAATCAAATTTATGTAGAAAACGATTATTTTTGTCTAAATAAATAGTATCAAGAATAGTCTCATCCTTCATAAATAATACAAAATTATCTTGTGGATTAATGATTTCCCCACCGAAATAAGCCACATAATTGTCAGGTTGAAAGTCTTTTTTGCAAGAAATTAATGTGGTTAAAGCAAGGATAGATAAAGGTAAAAAGTATTTAATATTTTTTTGAATCATTTATTAATTTACTAATTATTAGGAAACAAAATTAAATTTTCCATGTTAAAGGTCTTGTTAATGATGCGTTAAAATAAACATAATATAAGTTATGCATCTATTAGGATACCAAAACTGCATATTTTTTTCTACTTTTGCAACAATTTTATAAAAAACAATAATAATGTTAACAGTTTCTAATTTATCAGTTCAATTTGGTAAACGTATTTTATTTGATGAAGTAAATGTAACCTTTACTCAAGGAAATTGCTACGGAATCATTGGTGCTAATGGTGCTGGAAAATCTACCTTTTTAAAAATTTTATCAGGTGAAGTTGATCCTACATCAGGAAGAGTAATACTAGAACCAGGAAAACGTATGTCGGTTTTAAACCAAAATCACAATATGTTTGATGAACATACGGTTTTGGAAACAGTTTTAATGGGAAATAAAGTGCTACATGCTATTAAAACAGAAATGGACGCTTTATATCTCGATTATACAGATGAGAATGCAGACAGAATAGGTGAGTTGCAATTGCAATTTGATGAAATGAATGGTTGGAATGCAGATTCTGATGCTGGATCAATGTTATCTAATTTAGGTATTTCTGCAGATTATCATTACACCTTAATGGGTGAATTAGAAGGTAAACTAAAAGTTCGTGTATTATTAGCACAAGCACTTTTTGGCAATCCAGATGTATTAATTATGGATGAGCCTACAAATGATTTGGATTTTGAAACAATTGGTTGGTTAGAGAACTTCTTAGCTAATTATGAGAATACGGTATTAGTAGTTTCTCACGACCGTCACTTCTTAGATGCAGTTTGTACACATGTTTCTGATATCGATTTTGGAAAAATTAATCATTATTCAGGGAATTATACTTTTTGGTATGAATCAAGTCAATTAGCAGCTAAACAAAAAGCACAACAAAATAAGAAAGCTGAAGAGAAAAAAGCAGAACTTGAAGAGTTTATTCGTCGTTTTAGTGCCAATGTAGCAAAATCTAAACAAGCTACTTCTCGTAAAAAAATGATTGACAAATTAAATTTAGACGAAATAAAGCCTTCTAGTAGAAGATATCCTGCAATAATATTTGATACAGAACGTGAAGCTGGTGACCAAATTTTAAATGTACAAAATTTAAGTGCTTCAATTGATGGTGAAGTATTATTTAATAATGTAGATTTAAATATGGCAAAAGGTGATAAAGTAGTAGTTTTTTCTAAAGATTCTAGAGCAACAACTGCTTTTTACGAAATATTAAATGGAAATCAAAAAGCCGATTCAGGTACTTTTGATTGGGGAATTACAACTTCTCAATCCTATTTACCAAGTGATAATCATGAGTTTTTTGAGAATAAAGACTTAAATTTAGTAGACTGGTTACGTCAATATGCTAAAACAGAAGAAGAAAGAGATGAAGTTTATATTAGAGGTTTTCTTGGAAAAATGATTTTCTCAGGAGAAGAAGCATTAAAGAAATGTAATGTTTTATCAGGAGGAGAGAAAGTGCGTTGTATGCTTTCTAGAATGATGATGTTAAGAGCAAATGTACTAATGTTAGATGAGCCAACAAACCACTTAGATTTAGAATCGATTACAGCTTTTAATAATTCATTGAAAAATTTTAAGGGTTCTGTATTATTTACTACTCATGATCATGAGTTTGCACAAACTGTTGCGAATAGAGTTTTAGAAATCACTCCAAAAGGTGTTATTGATAGATACATGACATTTGATGAATATCTAGAAGATCCAAAAATTAAAGAGCAACGTAAAACAATGTATGCGTAAAATTATAAATCCCGATTAATCGGGATTTTTTCATTTTATAATAAATTTTTCTTTATTCGATTTTAAGAATGTTTCAATAAATATAGAAGCTATTGCGTCTTCATTATTTATAATTGGACTGTAATTTTCATAGATTGTGTTTGAGTTAGGATCATGAAATTCTCTGTCAATGCTATTAAATCCCATTTCTAAATTTGGATACATCCTTGAAGTTATTTTACCATCAAATACTTTAATAATATTTCTATGTCTGGAATCCATACTTATTTTATTGTAAAGCTTCTGTAGTGGTTTTCGTTTACCTTCTATAATTTGCAAGAAATTTCCATCGGAATAAAGAAGTAGACCAGTAATTCCATTGGCTTCATTATTACTCCTTGAAGTCTTTAATAATGCAATAATTTCTTCATTATTAAACTTGGTAGTAGCAGAACTGAGATAAATGATTCTATACATAATTTTCTAAGTTACATTGCTCATTAAAGTTACGAATTTTTTTACAATTTTAAAAATTTTTTCAACCAAATTAAAATTGAGAATTTTATTGTAAATTTACACACCAAACAAAATACAAAAATGAGTCAAAAAATATTGCTAACTGCAAAAGAAGTCAATATCATTCTGCATCGTTTGGCTTGCCAACTTATAGAAAACCATCTCGATTTTTCAAATACTATCTTAATTGGAATTCAACCAAGAGGAAAGTATCTTGCAGAACGTTTAGCAGCTGTTCTAAAAGAAGATTACAAAATAAAAGAAGTACAACTAGGATTTTTAGATATTACTTTTTTTAGAGATGATTTTAGAAGAGGAGAGAAACCTTTGGAAGCTAATAAAACAGAAATTAATTTTATAGTAGAAGATAAAAAAGTAGTATTTATCGATGATGTTTTATACACTGGAAGAAGTATACGAGCTGCATTAACAGCTATTCAATCTTTTGGAAGACCATCTGAAATAGAATTACTAACATTAATTGATAGAAGATTTAGTCGTCATTTACCCATTCAACCTGATTATAGAGGAAGACAAGTTGATGCCATAAATAATGAAAAAGTGGTTGTAAAATGGAAAGAAAATGATGGAGAAGATTTAGTCTTATTAGAGCAAAAAAAATAAAAACCAACGACAACATAACAATAATAAATGAAAGAATTATCAGTAAATCATTTAATAGGAATAAAACATATTAATAAAAATGATATTGATTTAATCTTTGAAACTGCCGATCATTTTAAAGAAGTCATTAATCGTCCCATTAAAAAAGTTCCCTCTTTAAGAGATATTACAATAGCCAATATTTTCTTTGAAAATAGTACACGAACAAAACTATCTTTTGAATTAGCCCAAAAAAGACTTTCTGCTGATGTAATTAGTTTTTCAGCTGCTCAATCATCTGTTAAAAAAGGAGAAACTTTAATTGATACCGTAAACAACATTTTATCAATGAAAGTGGATATGGTTGTTATGCGTCATAGTAGTCCTGGAGCAGCGCATTTTCTTTCACAAAATGTAAATGCTAGTATAGTAAATGCTGGTGATGGCGCACATGAACATCCTACACAAGCTTTATTAGATAGTTACACCATTAGAGAAAAATTAGGTGATGTTTCTGGGAAAAAAATAGTAATTGTAGGAGATATTCTTCATTCTAGAGTAGCTTTATCAAATATTTTTGCATTGCAAATGCAAGGAGCAGAAGTAAAAGTATGTGGCCCAAAAACATTAATACCTAAATATATAGAATCTTTAGGAGTAAAAGTAGAGCCAAATTTAAGAGCAGCTTTAGAATGGGCAGATGTAGCCAATATGCTTCGAGTACAAAATGAACGTTTAGATGTGAATTATTTTCCTTCTACAAGAGAATATGCACAACAATATGGTGTAACCAAAGAATTATTAAATTCATTAAATAAAGAAGTTGTGATTATGCATCCTGGACCAATAAATAGAGGTGTTGAAATTACTTCAGATGTAGCCGATTCACAACAATCCGTTATTTTAAACCAAGTTGAAAATGGAGTAGCTATTAGAATGGCTGTTATTTATTTATTAGCAAGTAAAATCAAACAATAATCATCCCAATTTTGTTTTATTTTAATAAATAATCTAATTTAGTTAAAATATTAATTAGAAATAGTTTTATAAAAGGAATTTACATTATGAAAGTAGATAAAAAAGGACATACAACCATACTTAAAGAAACTAAAGGAGATATTAAGGCTTTTTTAGAAAACATTTCTAATCAATATGCATCATATAAAGATCAAAATTTAATTTTAGATGTATCCCTTGATAAAAAAGTTACTATAGATGATATTATTAATTTTAAAGATTTAGCAAAACAGCATATTAAATCAAAAAAATCATTTGTAATAGTTGTTGATGCATTAGAATTTAACGAAGTTCCCGATTATTTAATGGTTGTTCCATCTCTTTTAGAAGCTCTTGATATTATTGAAATGGAAGAAATTGAACGTGATTTAGGATTTTAATTTAAATTATATAGCCTATTTGACATTGCTTCAAGACAGAAAACCCAAAAGATGAAATTAACCATATTAGGCTGTTATGCAGCCACACCAAGAACGATTACAAACCCTACTTCTCAAGTTTTAGAAATAAAGAATCAGATGTTTCTGATAGATTGTGGTGAAGGTACTCAAGTACAATTAAGAAAACATAAAATTAAATTTTCTAGAATAAACCATATTTTTATTTCACATCTTCATGGCGATCATTTTTATGGTTTAGTAGGTCTTATTTCTACTTTTATGCTACTTAATAGAGTAAATGACTTGCATGTATATGGACCAAAAGGAATTAAAGAGCTCATTTTAATGCAATTAAAAGCTTCTGGTTCTTACACTGGGTATAATTTGTATTTCCACGAATTAGAATCAACAGAAAGTGAAATCATTTTTGAAGATGAGAAAGTAATAGTAAAAACGATTCCATTAAAACATAGAATTTATACTAATGGGTATCTTTTTAAAGAAAAAAATAGTAATCGAAAATTGAATATAGAAGCTGTAGAAAAGTACAATATTGAAACTTGTTATTATCAAAAAATAAAAGCAGGTGGAACCATAACTTTAGAAGATGGAACCATTATTCCAAATCATTTATTGAGTTTTGATCCAGAACCAGAGAAAAGTTATGCATTTTGTAGTGATACAGTTTATAATGAAACCATTTTACCTATAATTAAAAATGTTGATGCATTGTATCACGAATCTACATTTTTAGAATCTGAAGCACATTTAGCAGATAAAACCATGCATACAACAGCTAAACAAGCAGCAATCATTGCTAAAAAAGCAAATGTAAAAACTTTAATTATGGGACATTATTCTACTAGATATGGAAATATTGATTTTTTTAAAGAAGAAGCACAAACTATCTTTAATAATGTAATACTAGCAGACGATGGAAAAGAATTCGAATTCTGAGACTTATTTTGTGAAAATTATTAAATTCTTATTTAGTTTCTTAACTAAGAAGAAAAAGTAATTATTTTTTTGAGTAAATTTTTATGTCTATCAGTGTAATAATTTATACAGTTTACAGTTTCATTTAACTACAATTTGTAACTTTGTATTATAATTAAAAAACATGTCTGATTTAAGTAATTACAGAAAATCATATGAGAAAAGTGAATTATTAGAGACTTCTATTCCTGAAGATCCTATTAACTTATTTAATCGATGGTTTCATGAAGTAGAAGATTTTGGAGGAGTTGATGAAGTAAATGCAATGACAGTGTCTACAAATGGATTTGACGGTTTTCCAAAGAGTAGAGTAGTACTCTTAAAAAAGTTTAACGAAGAAGGTTTTATTTTTTATACCAATTATAATTCGGAAAAAGGAAAGGCTATTTTAGAAAACCCAAAAGTTTGTTTGTCTTTTTTTTGGCATTCAATGGAACGTCAAATTATTATAAAAGGAATTGCTGAAAAAACAAGCACTATAGTTTCAGATAATTATTTTGCATCAAGACCAGTTGGAAGTCAATTAGGAGCATTGGTTTCAAATCAAAGCGAAGTAATTCCTAATAGAGATTATTTGGAAAACGAATTAAAAGAATTAGAACATAAATACGAATCTAAAGAAATTCCTAGACCTGATTTTTGGGGTGGATTTTTAGTAAAACCTATTGAAGTTGAATTTTGGCAAGGAAGACCAAACCGACTTCATGATAGAATAAGATACAAATTGTCAGAAAATTACTATTGGAAAATTGAAAGATTATCTCCATAGCGTTAAAAATAAGGGTCAAATGTTAAATTTTAATGTATTTTGACGATTTTATTTGTATTTTAACGATTTAGTTGTACATTTGTAATGTAAATATGAGTAAGTAATGATTTAACACTTATTAATATTAACAATGAAAATTTTTTTATACCTTTTTGCCCTAAATCGTATAAATTTTAAATAGTAATAAAATATTTATAATATATAAATTTTTCATGTTTGTTTATTTGTTTGTTAAAAAGGCATTACTACCGCCAACGTAATGCCTTTTTTCTTTTCTTGAAGATTTAAGTATTATAGTTTAGAAATAATAAATTCACTTCTTCTATTTTTTTGATGATCTTCTTCACTACAAAAAACACCATCTGAGCATTCATTAATTAATTCTGTTTCTCCAAAACCTCTTGCTGTTAGTCTTTCTCTTTCAATTCCATTTGCAACCATGAACTCTAATGTAGATTTTGCTCTTCTGTCAGACAAACCTTCATTGTATTTGTGTGTCTCTCTGCTATCTGTATGTGAACGAATGTCAACATGCATTTTTGGATATTCTTTCATTACTTCAATCACTTTTTGTATGTCTTCTGCTGCATCTGGACGAATGTTAGATTTATCTAAATCAAAATAAATTATACTTATATCTAAAACTTTAGCTAAATCGGTTCCTATTTCAAATGGAATATTTATTCTTCCTAATTCTATGTTTAACTCAGTCTTTTCATTTTCGCTTGTTGGAATAATTGGCTTTTCAACAGTCTCATATTCTTCTTTTATAACCCTAATATAGTATTTTTTGTTACAGTCAATTTCAAAAGAATAATGCGCTTCATCATTAGTGGTTATTTTACTTATCTCTTTCATATTTTCATCTAGTAAAATTACAGTAGAAATAGGTAAAATTTCATTTGTTTTTAAATCGGTTACTTTGCCATAAATGGTATTTGTGCAAATTCTAAATTTGTAAATATCATCAAAGCCTTCACCACCATTTCTGTTTGAAGTAAAATACCCTGTTTTTTCAGAATTAATTATAAAACCAAAGTCATCTTTCGCACTATTTATAGGTTTACCAATGTTAATAGGTTCTTGAAATAAATCATCTTTAAATTTAGATTCAAAGATATCTAAACCACCAAGTCCTAAATGACCATCAGAAGCAAAAAAAAGTGTTCCATTTGGAGCTATAAAAGGAAACGATTCTCTTCCTTCCGTATTTACTGTAGAACCTAAGTTTTCAGGTTTCCCATACTTGTCATTTTTGTCAATAGACACTTTAAAAATATCTGCACCACCTAATGTTCCTGGCATATCTGAAGAAAAATAAAGCATTTTTTCATCAACACTTAATGTAGGATGTGCTGTGCTATATAAATCGCTATTAAACGGAAGTTCTTTAATATTAGACCATTCACCATCAATTAAACTCGCTTTATAAATTTTTATAAGAGTTGTTTGCTCTTTGTCCATTCCTTTGTCTCTTCCTTTTTTACCATCTAAAAAATTATTTCGAGTAAAATACATTGTTTTACCATCTTTTGTAAAAACAGCAGAAGATTCATTAAATTTAGAATTTACGGTTGGAGAAAAATTTTCTGGTTCGGTTAAAGTTTTATCTTCATTAATCGATGAAACATATAAATCTGTGAAATTTTGATTTGTCCAATCATGAGTTTTCCTTATTAAAGCCTTATCAGGTCTAGAAGAGGTAAAAACAATTTTATCGCCATAAAACGATGTCCCAAAATCATAATATTTTGAATTAATGGTAATTTTTTCAATTAAATAATTCCCAGAATTTTCTATTATATCTTCAATGTAATTTTTATTTTTTTCAAATTTATTACTTCTTGAATCATTTGCTATTTGATTAAATAATTCGAGATATTCATTAGCTTTTTTATATTCTTCAATAGATTTTAAAGATTGAGAATAGCGATAATAATATTCGGGCTCAACTGCTGTATTTAAATCAAATAATTCTTTATACCATTTTACAGATTGGTCTAATTCACTATTAAAATAGTATGCATTTCCAAGTTTTTTAAATAATTCGGGTGATTTATAACCTTTATTTGCTACTTTCTCATAAATTTTAATAGCATCTATATAAGAGTATTTTTTATATTTTTTATCAGCAATTTCTATTTTTGTTTCCTGAGCATTTCCTAAGAAATAAAAAATAATATATAGAAGGGTAAATATCTTTTTCATAATTTTTATCTTTTAAAAAAACCTAGGTGAAGTAATTCTATTAATTATAGAAACTTCATATCGTAAAAATATTTCATGAGATCCAGAATTATAATTACTTAGATGTGTTGTTTCCGTATCATAGCCATAACCTACAAACCATGATTTTGAAATTTGAAAACCAATTAAGCCACTCACGGCTGCATCCCAGCGATAAGAGGCTCCTAAAGTTAATTTGTCATTAACTAAGAAATTAGCAGTAATATCTGCTTGTAAAGGAGCTCCTTCAACTATTTTGGCTAATAAAGCAGGTTTAAACTTTAAGTTTTCATTTAAATCGAAAACTTGTCCCGCTATAAAATAGTAATGCATTTTTTGCTTTGTAATTGCTACCACATTATCATCATAATTATTAGTTTCAAATATAGTAGGAATTGATAATCCGAAATAAGTATTTTCTGAAAACAAATAAAGCCCAGCACCAATATTTGGAGAAAATTCACTTTTTAAATTTTGAAACTCTGGGTCATTTTGGTCGTAAATATTTAATTTATTAATGTCTAAATTAAACAAGTTAGCTGTTCCTTTTAGTCCAACAGACAATTTAAAATTTTCTGAAATTGCTATAAAATAAGCTATATCAGCAGAAATAGAATTCTCTACTGTTGGCCCAATTTTATCATTTACAAAGGATAATCCAATTCCAAAATTACTTACACCTAAAGGCGTATTTATAGAAAAATTATTAGTTACAGGAGCACCATCAAGACCAACCCATTGATTTCTATGCAATAAAAAAGTACTCAATATCTCTCTACTTCCTGCATAAGCTGGATTGATATTGATTGTATTATACATATATTGTGTGTATTGTGAATCTTGTTGTGAGAAAGCCAAGATAGAAGTAAGAGTAAAAAAAAGTATAAGTAATTTTGTTTTCATAGGCTTTGATAATAATCTTATCTATGATTGTTTTAGTAACAATTTAGAATAAAAGTAAGGCTTAAACTATATAAAATCAATATTTTATAACTAAAAAGTTTTAACTTTTATTTTCTTTTGCTATAAATTTAACCTAATTTGTAGGTTTATAATACTATTTTTTACGTTTTTTTATAAAATTTACTAAATAATCTTTTGCGTTATTTTTTTTAAATGAATTGTTAGTTTATATAAAAAAAAAGCATTTACTTTATATGAATAAATTAATGATTATGAAAAATTTAATCCTTATACGTCACTCAAAATCTAGTTGGGAATTACCTGTAAATGATATTGAAAGGCCTTTGTCTAAAAGAGGAATTCAAGATGCGCATTTAATTTCTTCTAATATACAATCACTTTTGCCAAAGTCTTTTATTGTATGGTCTAGCAATGCCAAAAGAGCAAAAGAATCTGCTATTATTTATTCTCAAAATTTAATGATTCCATTTGAAAATGTTATTATCAAAGACGAATTATACACTTTTGATGAGAAAAAACTGGAACAAATCATAAAAAAATGTGAAAATAGATATGATAACCTAATTCTTTTCGGACATAATGAAGCTATTACAAATTTTGTTAATAAATTTGGAAGCCTTTTAATTGATAATGTTCCAACATCAGGTTTTGTTTCTATGCAATTTGATATTGATGATTGGATGAATTTAAAGAAAGGAAAGACAATTGAAACCGTTTTCCCAAGTCATTACAAAAATGAACAACACATCACAAAACAAATACATTGACAGAGAAAAAAGCTGGCTAACATTTAATGCTAGAGTATTACAAGAAGCTGCTGATGAATCTGTACCATTATTAGATCGATTACGTTTTTTAGGAATATTTTCAAATAATTTGGATGAATTTTTTAGAGTTCGTTATGCTGCTATTCGTAGAATGCGGTTTGAAAATGTGGATAGCGAAAAAATTTTAGGAGGCATTTCTGCAGAAACTTTATTAAAAGAAATTACAGAAATTGTTATTGACCATCAATCTGAAAGTTTACGAATTTTAAGTGAGATAGAGCAAAAGCTAGAAAAAGAAAACATCTTCATTGTTAACGAAAAACAAATTTCTAAAGAGCAAGAGATTTTCATTAGAGACTATTTTATTCAAACTGTTAGTCCTGCAATTGTAACAATTATGTTAAATGACTTAGATAAATTTCCTTTATTAAAGGATACTTCTGGTTATTTAGCAATAAAATTAGTAATGAATGATGAATCTCAATCCTCAACTAATAAAGAAAAAACTAATAAAGAAAAAGAGATACGTTATGCTGTTGTAGAAATTCCTAGTACTGTTAATCGATTTGTTGTATTACCTACAAATTCAGAAAAGCAATACATTATACTTTTAGACGATGTTATTCGATTGAATTTAAATTACATTTTTAATATTTTTAATTATGAGAGTATATCTGCTCACATGATTAAAATTACAAGAGATGCTCAACTTGAGTTTGATAGTGATTTAAGTAAAAGTTTTATAGAAAAAGTTTCCGATAGTGTTAAAGAGCGTAGAGTAGGAGAACCAGTACGCTTTGTATATGATCAAGCAATAGGTAAAGATACTTTGGCATTTTTATTAGAAAGAATGCATATTGATAGTTCAGATAGTATTATTCCTGGAGGAAGATATCATAATCGTAGAGATTATATGAGTTTTCCTAATCTAGGAAGATACGATTTACTCTACAAAAAGAATCCTCCTTTATCTATTCCAGGTTTAAATATAGAAGGAAGTATATTAGAAAAAATAAAACAAAAAGATTACTTATTGAATGCCCCTTATCAATCTTTTTCATATATCATTAAGTTTCTACGAGAAGCCGCTTTAGATCCAAAAGTAGTTTCTATTAAAATAACACTGTATCGATTGGCTAAAAACTCTCAAATTATTAGCTCTTTGATTAATGCAGCAAAAAATGGTAAGAAAGTAACAGTTCAAATCGAATTAAAAGCACGATTTGATGAGGCTAGTAATATTTCTTATGCAGAACAGATGCAAACAGAAGGAATTAATCTAATTTTTGGAATTAAAGGTCTAAAAGTACATAGCAAAATATGCATTGTTGAACGAATTGAAGATACGAAAATAAAAAGATATGGTTTTATATCAACTGGTAATTTCAATGAAAATTCGGCAAAAGTTTACACAGATGTTACTCTGTTTACTTCAAATACTCCTATATTAAAAGATGTTTCTAAAGTATTTGATTTTTTTGAAATTAATTATAAAGTACATCGTTACAAACATTTATTTGTATCACCACATTACACACGTTCTAAGTTTTTGAAATTGATTGATAGAGAAATTATGAATGCTCTTTCAGGAAAAGAAGCTTACATAAAACTAAGAATGAACAGTGTGTCTGATTTTAAAATGATAGACAAACTGTATGAAGCAAGCAATGCAGGAGTTAAAATTCAAATGATAATAAGAGGAATATGTTGCTTAATTCCTGGAATTAAAGGAATGAGTGAAAATATTGAAGCTATAAGTATTGTAGATAATTATTTAGAGCATTCTAGAGTTTATATTTTTTCCAATAATAATAATCCAGAAGTATATATCTCTTCAGCTGATTTTATGACTAGAAACATAGATGCCAGAGTTGAAGTTACTTGTCCTATCTATGATGAAGATATTAAGAATGAACTCATGGAAACATTTGAAATAGGTTGGAAAGCAAATATTAAAGCAAGAATTCATTCTGAGAGTTTAAAGAATGAGTATCGAAAAATAGATGGTGAAAAACCTTTTCGTGCCCAACTAGAAATGTACAATTATTATAAAGAAAAATTAACTGCTATTTCTAAAAAAGCAGAAGTATCCTAAAAAAAAACATTGTAAGATTACAATTTTACAAAAAGAGATAGATGATTAAATTAAAAAAATATGCAGCCATAGATATTGGTTCCAATGCTATGCGTCTTTTGATAACTAATATAGTTGAAGAAGAAGGAAAACCCACACAATTTAATAAAAGTTCACTAGTTCGAGTGCCTATTCGTCTTGGGCAAGAAGCATTTACTGTTGGTGAAATTTCCGAAGAGAATGTAAATCGAATGGTTGATGCTATGAAAGCCTTCAGTCTTCTAATGAAAGTACACAAAGTAGAAAAATACAAAGCATGTGCTACTTCAGCTATGAGAGAAGCTTATAATAATGATGAAATATTAGCCCTGATTAAGAAAAAAGCCGATATTAAAATAGAAATTATAGACGGTAAAAAAGAAGCGTCAATTATTGCTTCCTCAGATTTAAAACAATTTATAAATACAGATAAAACCTTTTTATATGTAGATGTAGGAGGAGGAAGTACCGAGTTTTCTATTTTTTCAGAAGGGAAAATAGTAGCTTCAAAATCCTTTAAAAATGGGACAGTTCGTTTATTGAATAATATGGTTAATGACATTGTATGGACAGAAATCGAGAAATGGATAAAAACCATGACCGCTCCTTATGATGAAATTACCATGATAGGCTCTGGAGGAAATATTAATAAGTTGTTTAAATTATCGGAAAAACATCAAGATAAACCACTTTCTTATGTATATATTAATTCCCAATACCAAAAATTAAATAGTCTAACTTACGAGCAACGTATTACCGAATTAGGCTTAAATCCTGACCGTGCAGACGTTATCATTCCAGCAACACGCATTTACCTTAATGCTATGAAATGGAGTGGTGCAAGACAAATTTTTGTACCTAAAATAGGACTTTCAGACGGAATAGTGAAAGCGATGTATTATGGAAGGATTTAAATTATGGTGAATGAAAAATGTACCTATTGCACTATTGTTTTTCTTTTTTTACAATTTGTATCTTGCAATTCAGTTGATGATAATACTCGTTTTAAACAAGTGACTAATAATTTAGTTGTTCTTTTAAAAAAGGGAGAATTTACAAGAATAGAAAAGTATATCGATGAAAATAATATTATTTTAGAGATTAATGCTCTCTCAGATTCTTTAGGATATAAAAATAAAGGAAAGAGCAAAACGATATTTAGTTATAATACAGTAAATCATAATGCATCTCAATATTTTAAAGATTTACATTCTGAGTATAGAAAGTATAAGAAAATGAAGATAATAAGTAATTATCTAGAAAATAAAAAGTATCATTTTTTTATTTATACTAAAACAGAAAACGCTCCAGAAATCACAGAGATAATTTTAAAAATCGTTAATGATAAAGTAAAGATTTATGATTATAAATCATTTACAACTGGATTAAGTTTTAGAGAGGATTTTATTCATATTGCTTTTTATAATATTAATAAATCCAGTGAATTAAATCAAGCAATTCGTTTGTTGAATAAATCAACAAATTTAGCTAGTAGAGGTGATGTAGAAGCAGCTTTAGAAAATTATGACAAGATACTAGAACCTTATAAGTACTTTAAAACTTTTATTCAAACTAAAGTAAATTTTGTATTACGTTATGGAGAAGAACTAACTGAAGAACAACGCTTTCAAGTTTTTGATGAATGGATAGATGTCAATTGGGAAAATAAAGGATTTCGCTATTATAACTTATATGATTTTTATAAGAATACCGAAGGTGATTCAATATCTTTAATGTATAGAGATTCTTTAGAAAATTATATAAGGAAAGAAAATGCTTTAAAAGGAATTGTTTATTAATGGTATTTTTAAATTTGTAACCACCATTTTATTGTTTTTATCTTATCTTTTTGTAAATCTGACAAGTCTTGACGTTCAAAATCAATAATTTTTGCTTTAACATTAATCATCCCATAATTTTCTTTAATCCAAAATGGAAATTCTTCTACACTTTTGTTCCAATTTGCAATAGTAGAATTTAAAATGTATGTTAAATCAATTTCGGTTTTTGGATTGATTTTTTGTAATATTATTCCAGCATATTTTTGATCTAAATATAAAGTTTTTTCTCTAGAAGTATCTTCAAAAGTTTTAATTATTCCATTAAAAATTATAGTATCATCAACCTTTTCTAATCTAGTAATAAACTGACGAATTCTTAAATCTCCCAGCGTATCAATCAAATCTATTGAGTGATAAAATTCCAAGATAAAATCTTCTGATGTTTTAGGAGGATTCATTTTTTTTGATTAGTTAAGGTAAGTTTAATCAATCTTTGTTAAAGTTCGTTTTTCCAACCATGAAATATTCGAACGATAAAAACGAAAAAGGCTTTTATTTTTGTGGTCAAATCTTCCAGTAGTATTGGTGAAACTTAAAGAATACTTTTCATCAATATCTTTTTCTTTATTAGTATAAAAACACAAGATATTTTTTACTACTTTCCAAGTTCCTCTTCCATAACTATTTTCATCTACACTTATAGCTTGACCTATGTTTCTAAAGAAATGAAAAGTAAAAGTGCTGTCAGCATTAATATTTAATTCATATTTAAAAACTTCACCTTTATTTGCTTTGATTGTTTTTTCATAAGTACCAATGTAGTTATTGTTCTGAGCAGATAAAAGACTTGTGCATAAAATTGGAATAAGAAATAGTATGTTTTTTTTCATTTGATTTTAGTTTTCCTAATGATATCAAAAATAATACCCTATTTAGTGTTTATCTCTCTCCAATTTCTTTTTTCAATTTTTCTAACATTTTCAACTTCTTTTAGTGTAATTAGATAGTTTAATAAAAGTTTTAATTCATTATCATTTGCATCACCTAAAAATTCAGTAGGGTAGATAGCATTGCCATAATTATATTTACATTTTCTTGGAGAATCATCAATCATTAATATGTCTTTCAATTTAGCATATCCTTTACGCTCTACTTTTTTTAGTATTTTACTGTAATTCATGTGATTGAAATAATCGAAATATCCATAATCATCAATACTTTGTGAGTCTATTTGTAAAGTACATTTTGAACGTCCCCAAACAAATTGCAAGTCATAATCTTTTGGAAAAATTAAAGAAACAATTTCAGCAACATAATCATCTGAAGCAGAAGACCAAATAGCAACTTTGAAATGTTTTTTTATTTCTAAAAGAAATTCATCAAGCCATGGTCTTTTATAAATATAATAATCAAATATTTTGAAATCGAAATTGTCATGTATAACTTTTTCTTTTGCATGAAGTAAAGTTTCATCAATATCGAGTACAATTAATTTCATTGTTTTTTAAAATTATTTCATTTTTCTAAAAGTCAAACTCATTCTGCCATGTTCAGTATTCGATTTTGGAATAGCATGTTGCCATTCGCTCTGCAATTCACTTGTCATGTAAAATAAAGAACCAGATTGTAAAAGATAATCTTTCGTAATTTCTTTATTTTCAATATTTCTAAAGCGTAAAATTCTTGTTTCACCTAGAGAAACTATTGCAACACCAGTTCCATTAAAAAGAATATCGGTTTGATCAGAGTGAAAGCCCATTTTTGATTTACCATCTAAATAATAATTTATCAAGCAATTATTCGGTTCAAAATTTAAGGTATTATTTACTTTATCAATAATTTCGCTTATTTCAGGTAGAAATTCCTGATATGGATAATGAATTTGAGAATAATCATACGATTTACCAAAACTAGCCGTTTTTCGGGCTACCATTCTCTCATCCCAAATTACATTTGTTTTCAATAATTCAAATAAATGAGAAGAATCAGCGATAAAGTTTTCTATGTAAATTATTCCGTTCATAAAAACTCTTTTATTTATTACTTTTCTCTTGTAAATAGGAATAAAAATAAGAATTTTTTAAATATTCTTTTGCTTGAGTAATACTTTCTAAATCGGTATATAAATCTATGGTATAATGAATTTTGAATATTTCTAATTCAATGGTTTTTTTAGAGGTATCTAATTTTAAGTTATCAATAGCAAAATCAATTTCTGTTTTTAGTGAATTTATATCTAAAAATTCTTCACAAATTGTTTCAGCTAATTCATTCTCATCACTACTTTTAGATACTGTAGCCCAATTTAGGTACATGTTTTTATAATCATATTCAAAAGCTCTTTCTATTAATTTTGATATGGCTTTATCATTTTGCTTCAAATCTTTTAAAAGATGATATTTCCAAAAGGCTAAATCTACTTTTTCATAAATATATGCTGTTAGTGAAGTTGATTCAAAAACAATTTCAGTATCTGCTTTTTCGATGAATTCTAAAGATTTTTCAAATTCTTTATTGCCACCATAATAGCTAGCAATACGCATTGTTGCATGATATCGATAATTCTTAAACGGTTTTCCAATTTCATGTTTTAAATCTCTATCATTCAAGTCAGAGTTTATAATTTTATAATAGTATTTCAAGAAGTTTTTTTCATCCTTTTTCTCAATATAATAATAAAGAATATTACTTAAAGTTGTTCCATAAGTAGAAGACTTTTTATTAGCTTTATTTTCAATTTTTTTCCAAATTTCATAAGCTTTATCAACGTCACCATCTTCATAAATAGCTATTGCCTCATCAATCTTTTTATCTAGCTTCTCTTGGTTAAAACCATTAAAAGAAATAAAGAGTATTAAAAATAATAATGCATTTTTTATGTCAATTCTAGAGGTCATGCCATTTCTGATTTTATTTCAATATTTGATTGTGATATATTTCATTTTTTTAATAATAACTACACATCCAAATCAAACAATCTCTTCAACAATTCAATGTTTGGGTTAATGCTTTTTAGTTTTTCATATTTTTCAAGAGGAGTAAAGGCATATTTTGTTTCTGTAGACTCATTTACCTTTACCTCAATTGTAATGTCATGATTGTGAAGTTTTCCTCTTAAATAGCCTAAAAGATCATGATAACCTGTTAAAAATTCCTCTTTTGTACTTTCATTTGGCAATTCTAAGGTAATAGTAGTGCCTTGTAAAACTGGATCATTCATCAACATATAAGTAGCCATTAAACGTTTTCCTTGATCGGTTAATCGTTGGGCAAACTTATTCCAAGTTAAACGCATATCGGTTTCAGTGAAACTTTCTGTAGGTAGCTCCTCGTGGTGTTTTTGATGATGTGCTTGCTTGGCTTCTAACTCTTTTTTGGCTCTAATACTAGACAAAGAAAGAGCAGATATTTTCGGACTATTATTTGTTATTTGTTGACTGTTATCAGTTATCTGTTGTGGGGTAATAGTTGTTGGTTGTTGATTTTCAACTTTTGACTTTTGACTTTCGACTTCTGACCTTTGACTATTACCACTTTTAACTTCAGTAATAGAATAGTTGGCATTTCTAAAATGCGTGGCAGGAATTATATAGGACTTAACTTTTTTTTTTCTCCATCAAAAGTGATAGAGGCTAATTGCATTAAGCAAAGTTCCACTAAAAGACGTTGATTTTGACTGTTTTTGTATTTTAAATCGGTTTCATTGGCCAAATCAATTCCTTGTAATAAAAAGTCTTGAGAAGCTTTTTGAGACTGCGCTGCATATAAACTTTGTGCTTGTTCTCCTGCTTCCAATAAAGAGATAGTAATTGGATTTTTACAGACTAGTAAATCTCTAAAATGAGAAGCTAAACCAACTACAAAATGATGTCCGTCAAAACCTTTGGCTAAAATTTCGTTATAAGCCATTAGCAACTCAGGAATTTTATTTTCTAAAATTAAATCGGTGATTTTAATATAGTATTCAAAATCAAGTACGTTTAAATTTTCAGTAACCGCTTGTCGGGTTAAATTAGTGCCACAATAAGAAACCACTCTATCAAAAATAGACAAAGCATCTCGCATGGCTCCGTCTGCTTTTTGAGCTATAATGTGCAAAGCATCGTCTTCAAAAGTTACACCTTGTTCTGTGGCTATTTCTGCTAAATGCTCTTTGGCATCATTAACAGTAATTCTTTTGAAATCAAATATTTGACAACGCGATAAAATCGTAGGGATAATTTTATGCTTTTCAGTAGTTGCTAAAATAAAGATAGCATGCTTAGGTGGTTCTTCTAATGTTTTAAGAAATGCATTAAAAGCAGCCTGAGAAAGCATGTGTACCTCATCAATAATATAAACCTTGTAATTCCCAGTTTGTGGTGGTATTTTTACTTGGTCAATAATACTTCTTATATCATCAACACCATTATTGGAAGCAGCATCTAATTCGAAAACATTAAAAGAGAAATCTTCATTAGGATCATCGTATCCTTCCTGATTAATTTTTCGTGCCAAAATACGAGCACAAGTGGTTTTTCCAACACCTCTTGGTCCTGTAAATAATAAAGCTTGTGCAAGGTGATTGGTCTCAATAGCATTCAACAATGTATTGGTAATAGCCTTTTGCCCAACAACATCTTTAAATGTTTGCGGACGGTATTTTCGAGCTGATACTATAAATTGTTCCATTGCATTAATTGAGCTACAAATATAGTATACAATTTATGATTATTCAAAAGGAAAATGGAATTTAGTGAATAGTGAATAGTGATTAGTCCTTAGTAGTGAGTGATTAGTTAAATGTAGAGTGAATTAGAGGAGAATCATTTTGTTGTTGTATTTTCTATTTTACATAAGGCTCTTTTTCATACACTAAGTAGGGCGATGCTATACTTAAACCCTTTATAAGATGACAAGATTGTGTATAATTAAGTGATTAGTTCTTAGTGAAAGTAATCAGCGATAATCAGAAAAATCAGCGTGCCAAAACACCCAAACGACATCCACAAACTTGTCATGCTGGTGCATCTCATTTGCTATTCAACATTGTGGAGCTTCTAATGTAACCCTTAACAGGGGACAAGTTTGCGGTTAAGTGATTAGTCCTTAGTTTTTAATTTTTAGTTTTTAATTTTTCATTAAATAAAAAAAAGAGTGCCTTGGTCAGACACTCCTTTAAGAGTAATAATCTAAAAAATTATGGATTACTCAATTATTTGTTATTACGGGTATGAAAAACAAAAAGCTTGACTATTACTCGGTTTCGTTTGTATTATTTTTTGCTGCTATTGGGGAACCATTAGATGTATTAGGAAAAAACTGTTTTAATTCATCTACTTTTCCTGTATAACCAGGTGTTTTTGTACTCGATTTGTATTTGCTGTAATCATAATCGGTAAGTGCGTCCTGGTAGTTGTCATAATCGTGCACAATTTTAAAGTCACTCAACATTCGGGTTAATGTAGCCAAACGGTCTAAACGTGTATCAGCAAAAACACGATCCTGATAGTCGGCTTCAAACTCAGTCCAGTCGACATCTGGTGAGGCTAACGAACCTTGTGTTTGTTGGAATTCCCTACACTTGTCGACCAATAGTTTATTAGTTTCTTTAATGCTACCAAACTTCTGACGTTCTTCGGAAGATAGGTTTTGCGTTACCTCAGTTAAATTTGCCTCAATGCTAGTTAAAGCATCATCAATGGCTTGTTTCTGTGCTGGAGTAAGATGATATACTCCTAAGTTGTTTAATGACATGTTTTTATTATTTAAAAGTTTATATGAAAAAACATTTACAAACGATATGCTACAAATTGTAAGAAAAACGTTATAAATATGTTAAATAGGTGAAAAAACATAAAATTTTAGGTTATTTAAGCTTTCCTGATTGTTATATGAGTGGTTATGCAACATACAAAGCTCTTAAGCAGCCTATTTATAGTATTATTTTCTGAATGATATAAGTATCAATTATAAAAGGTAATGCCATTGTCCCAACCGTAATAATTATTGTTGGAATAATATCAATTTTATTTTCAGGCATTTTTGATATTTCAGGTTCTCTTTTGAAAATCAGATAGTATGGAATTCGAATTATTTTATATAATAAAAGGAAAGTAATAGTCATTTGTGAGCTATAATAAACGATTGATTTATTCTCTTTAGCTAAAAAATTATCATATAGAATTCCTAAAAATAAAACTCCAATAGAAATCAGTAAATATTTTAGGAAAATATCTTTATATTTTAATTTTTTTTGATTAAAAGCAACAATCAATAAAGGAATAAAAAAAATAAAGTGCATTATTAAATCAATATTCATTTTGAGTAAGTTCAGGGTTATTATGTTGCACAATGTTCTACTACTTTTTACAGTTGCGTAAATTTAGATTAAAAAGATTACAAGTACAAAACTCTTGTGGAATTATAGATAAAAAACATAGCGATAACTCTTTTATTCATTCAACTTCAAGCGCTGTTTTGCATAGGATTTAAAGTGTGAGTCATTAGGAATCAATTGCTTCTTTTTGATACGATAGGTTAGTACTTCATTACAGTTTGACCATTCCTTATCTCCAAAACTTGATTTATTGGCAGTAATTTTTAAATACAAAAGACCATTTTCAATTGTGTAGTTTCCTTTTAACTCAGAATATTTTATTTCATGATACTTATAATGATAGCGACGATAAAAGCTTCCATTATTATACAAAATCAGACTATCTAACTCAGAATAGTGGAATATCTTTTTTTGTTGTTCTTTTTTAAAGGTATAGATGGATTTGACTTCTTGTGCAAATGATACATTCACCAAAATTCCAAAAAGCAATAGGAGAAGTGTTCTTTTCATGGATTATACTAGTTGTGTTCGACACAGTTTTTTATTCTATCTGTTAAATCTTTTATGTGGTATTCAATATTTTCAATTTCCTTAAAATTGTAAATGATAAAATTCAAGTCAGTTTGAGCTTTGTCACATTCCTTTTTACCTAGATAGTTCAATGCTCGATGAACAATGGCAGAAGATAAAAAATTATTGTCTTTTGCGTTTTTAATAACATAGTTGGTGATTGCTATTCCTTTGTCAAACTCTTCATTGTAAAAGTACGTCAGCCCTAAATTTATCGCAGCAATATGAAATGTTGAGTCTGAAATTTTATAAGATTCTTGATAATATTTTATAGCATTCTCATAATCATAATCTAAATAACTATTTAAACCTAAATTACTCAATGTAGTTGGATTGTTTGGTTCTAATTCCAATGCTTTTAAAAAAACTTCTTTGCTTTGTTTATAATTTCCATTTTTGCATAATTCTATTCCTTTATCATTAAGGTGAGAGGCCTCCGAATTTTCATAAAAATCTCCATTTAAAGTTTTTTCTTGTTCGTTGTTAAAGTTTGCGTTTTTTTCTTTTATACAACTGCTCAATGAGCTAATAAGAAGTAATAATAGAAGTTGTTTGTTCATTTGAATTAATTTGGTTTAAATTTTGTCCAAAGACGTTCAGCCACTTGTGACAGTTGTGTAAATTTATAATAAAAGATTACATGTACACAATTCCTCGTGGAATTTTCGGAGAAAATTCAGAAAAAGAGCTAAAGATAGCAATTACCATAAATGGCTTTTATCAACATTATTATTAGTAATGACGAGTAAATTTAGTAACTTCATCCAATTTCTAATTTCCGTCTTCTTTTTTAATATGTGCCAAAAAATATTTTGCATTGTAAATGTCTCCTTCCGAGTAAGTATAATTAAATACTCCAAATTTTCTATTTTCGTCAAAGTTAATTTTTGAAAATAATAAAACACCTGCAAGAGCATTTTTAGAACTCCAAAAACTCTTTTTTATTGAATCACTACTTATAGATAATTTAGGTAAATATTTAAAAACAGGTATTTATACGCGTTTTTTTAATTTTAAAATAGTCTAATTTTGATTGCTAATTAATCAGTTATAGTAAAATTGAATAAATAGTTACCAATGAAAATCAATAGGAATGTAGTAGTAAAAAGAGGCAATAGTATTTTACTGGTAGCTTTTCTTATGCTTACAAGGGCTACTTCTTTTGCACAAAAAGAACACTTATTAATTGGAAGAACAACGGGGCAATTAGCTATTAAAAAACAGGCAACGGTTAGGGTTTTCGGGTTTAGTACTTCACTCTCAGGACAAATTACTTTGCCTGGTCCTTGTATTGAAGCAAGGGTTGGAGATAGTATAGCTGTAGATTTTTGGAACATATCACAAGGAAATCCAGTTTCTTTAACATGTAATGCCATTCCGTTTTTACAATATGATGAAGAAGCTAAAACAGTATTGAAAAAGCAACCCATAGATCACATGGAACACGGCTTCTATACTTTTAAAGCCGAAAAACCAGGCACTTATTTGTATTACAGTCCTGAAAATTATCCCTTCAATCTTCAAGCAGGTATGTTTGGAACCATTATCATACGAACAAAAGAAGAGGATTCAAAATCTATAAAGGCAAAAAATGAAATACTATGGTGTAGCTATGAAATGGACCTAAAATGGCACACAGATGCTATAATGAATGTAGAGCATAGTGACCTAAACAAACCTATTTTACTTCCTGATTATAAGCCTAATTACTTTTTAATTAATGGTAAGCCAGCAAAAAAAGCAGCAGGTTTACAAGCTATAGCGAATAAAAATGAAACAGTGCTTTTACGTGTAGTGAATGCAGGTTTGTATCAACATGAGATACAATTTCCAAAGAATTTGAAAGTAGAGTTGGTTTTTGGTAAACCAAAAGCAATTAACAAAGCAACAGAAGGGTATTTAATCCAACTTTTGCCAGGTGAATGTTTGGAATTTTTGGCTTTTTTGGAAGCGGTAAAGGAGAAAGAAAAATTGGTTTACCGTTTTATAGAACCTGTTTCAGAAAAGGTAGTGCACAAAGCAAGTATTCCTATTTTTTACTAGAATAAAACAAACAAACACAAAATAATGAAACATGAAAAAAGTACTATTTTATCTTCTTATTCTTTTGTCCTTCACTTGGACATTTGCTCAGAGTAAACCCACCTTTTCTGTAGTGGGAAATGCTACCAATAAAGAGAGTTTGTCGCAAAATAAACGATTGGATATTTCCAAAATTAAAGTGGAAAACATTTCAAACAAACCTATTTATTTGGTTTGGGAAACCATCTATAACTCCTTTCCTAAAGAATGGGATTGTTCTATGTGTCAGCATGGAGCTTGTCAAATAGGCATTCCAAAAGGGTCTGTTTTTAATAAACTAAATGCTGATCAGCAAGGTTTTATTGCCATTCATGTAATTCCTGCTAAAAAAACAGGGAAAGGCATCGTTAAGTTTAAAATTTATGACAAAGCAAATCCCGATTATTCAGAAGTATTAACTTTTGAAGTGGATGTATTCTAATGTAATCAAATAAACAATTAATATTCACTAAAACTAAAAACATGAAAAAAATCATTCTTTTATTATCCGTCTTTTTGATGACTGCCTTAAGTTATAGTCAGTCCAAAAGCAATGCCAAGTATGTGCGACGAAATGCTCATACTCCTGAAGCACAAGCCGATCTTGTTGCTATGGATTCTGCTTTTAGCAAAATGCGCAAAATGGGTTGCGAAAAGGGTTTAGCATGGTATTATCAAGGAGCTATGCATAATATTCCTGCCACTATTAATGGGAAAAATGTACTTTGTCCAGAATATCAAACCAGTGCAGATAAATTATGGGCTTGGGGCGATTGTACTCATAATGGTACCCAAAATGCAAAATTACATTTCTTACTTTGGCATAGAATGTATATTTGGTATCTAGAAAAAATTGTAAGAGAATTATCTGGAAAAGAGGATTTTGCTCTTCCATATTGGAATTATGGAGAGAATAATGTGATGCCAGAAGAGGTAAGCAATAAGAAAAGTGCCTTATATGAACAAGCAAGATATAGTGTGCTTAATAATGGACAACCTATTCCAACCGATAATGTTATAGCTATTGAGCAGTCTATTAATGAATTGAAGACCAATCCTTCTTTTACTGGAGATGCTGGTTTTAGTAGAAGTTTAGAAATTGCTCCACATGGTTATATGCACGATTTAATTGGTGGAGAATATGCTGTTCCAAGTGAATCGTATTATAATTCAATTTATCAGTTAGACAACTATTCTGGATTAATGGCTAATGTGCCTTCTGCGGGTTTTGATCCTGTGTTTTGGTTGCATCACAGTATGATTGATCGCATTTGGGAATCTTGGGATGTGACTATTTATGGACAACGTCCTACATTAGAGGAATTAAAAGCTAATCCTTGGACGTATGAGTTTATAGCACCTAATGGAGATCATATTACTTATACTATGGATGAATTATATGCAGTGGTGTTTAATTTAGATTATACTTATGATAATTTATTATATACTTCAGATCCTGCTGTTTTGGCTTCTACAACATCAAAGACAAAGAAAAATGTGGTATTTCAAGATCCAAAGCAAAAAATTATTTGGGAACAAAAAATAGATAAAACACTTGGTAGTACTCCTTTTACACATAAAGTAGTTAACAAACATTCAAAAAGTACTAATAAAGCTTTTACAAGTGAAGCTAATTCTTATATGGTATTAAATCTAGATGTAATAGTTTATAAAGAGCCTAAAGATTATTATACGGTTTATCTTCGTTATCCTGGAGAAGAAGATAAATACGTAGGAACGATGACATTTTTTGGTGTGGCTCATGATCATGGAACAGAAGATAATCATACTATTGGAGAAAGCGGTGTAAAACTGAAATATTCGTATTATGTATCTGATAATTTATTAGAGACTGACAAGAATTTTGAGATTATTGTCAAAAAGAATGGAGGAGGAGATGCGAAAGTAACATTGGAAAAAATTAGCATGGCTAAGATGAATTAAAACGAAGCAATACTATTGACTAAAGAAAGCGATATTTTTAAATAAGTATCGCTTTTTTTATAATGAATCAAATGTTAACACCTACAATTTTAAATGCTCATCTTTGATAGACAGTTGGTGTAAAATTTTAATAACTTCTGCAGAAGAATCTGAAGAAGAACCATTTACAAAAACACCTTTTTTCCCTTCTTTAGATTGAATTCCAAAAACCCAGGATTCATCATCTGGATTTGTATTTCCTTCATATCTATAAATGTGGTGTATTTCAAAATTAGTTGGATTTTGTTCAATTTCCATTTTGTTAATATTGAAATCGTATTCATAGCCTCTTTCTTTTAATAAAGTTAGTGCTTCCGATACAGATGCGTAGTGATATACTTTAGACATGATTATAAGATTTTGGTTTTCATAAAGTTACCAATTTTAGAAACATTTTATTTAAAAGTAATGTTAAAGTGAATTTAAATTTTCTTCGACGAGAATCAAATTTGTTGTAAGTTTGCATCGCAGACCGCCTTATCGTCGTCCGCCTAGGCGGAGGGAGGAAAGTCCGGACACCAAAGAGTAGCATAATGGGTAACGCCCATCCATCGAAAGGTGAGGACAAGTGCAACAGAAAGTATGTACAGGTAATGCTGTAGTGAAACCAGGTAAACTCTATGCGGTGAAATGTCAAGTATATCAACAACTCTAGCTTAGGTTAGATAAGAGCGACTCGTTCGATGTTGAAGGGTAGGCAGCTTGATTCTAATAGTAATATTAGAACTAGATAAATGATAAGGCTCCAATTCATTGGAGACAGAATCCGGCTTATAGGTCTGCTTTTTTTTAAGAATTTTACGTTTTGCTTTAAAATGTTATTTATACGTTAAATAATTAATTATCATTCTTTTGAAAATTTAATTTAGTTAAATTTGATAAAAGCTACATCCTACTAAAATTAGTATTAATTACTCAAATTCTTATTTAGTAATGATGTTTAATCTAAAAAAAATTGTTCACGTATGAAAACTCAAGCCTTAAAAATTGAATTAATGAAGCAAATTCTTGCTATTGATAACGCAGAAATTATTGAAAGTATCGCTTCATTTGTAGAAGAAAAATTAGAAAATAGTGATGATAAATTCTATTTCGATAATGAAGATGAAACTCAAAAAGGAATTGAAACCATCTTAAAAATGGTAAAAGAATTTAAATAATTAAAAATCTTCTTCATTTTCTTCTTTATTAATTTCTTCTTCATCAGAATCAAATTCAAAAAAGGAAAAAACGGTTCCTCCATACTGTTTTGAAAATGAAAAATTGATTAAATGATCAAGTTTTGTGTGCTTAGAATGTTCAATAATAAGCATACCTTCTTCATCCAAAATTTTATTTTCAAATATTTGCAAGGCCACTTTTTCAAAATTTTCCTGTGATAAGTCATAAGGTGGATCAGCAAAAATAATATCAAATGAAGAATTGCATCTTTCTAAATATTTAAAAGTATCCGATTTAATGGCAGAAATATCTAGGTCTAATTCGGTTGCAATCTTTTTAATAAAAGAAATACAGCCTAAATCGGCATCAATTGCAATAACAGTATTACTTCCTCTTGAAGCAAACTCATAACTGATATTTCCTGTTCCAGCAAACAATTCAAGTATCTTTAATTCACTGAAATTGAAATAGTTATTAAGAATATTAAATAAAGCTTCTTTGGCCATATCTGTTGTAGGTCGAACAGGTAGCTTTTTAGGAGCTTGTATTCTTTTTCCTTTATGTTTACCAGAAATAATTCTCATGAATGAAAGAGTATAAAGTTATTACGGATTTCGGTTTCAGTTCTGTCTAAAATTGTAATCCATTTATTGGTATGTAATAAATTACAGTTTCTAATAAACTTATACGCTATTTTAAAATAATCGTCTGTTTCATCTACTTGTCCAAATAAATGCGCAACAACAATTTCTGGACTCAATTGTAATTGTTCGTATGTAAATAAAATATAATATATAAAATCTTCAGGTGTGGCATATTCAAAAGAATTGAAAAGTAATAATTGCTGATTCTTTACTATAACAATTTCAAAATGACCTTTTTGAATATGAACAAAAACTTCTTTTTCATCATTGCCTATTGAAATATCTAATATTTTTTTTACTAATATCGAATTTACGTTTTTATAATCGAAAGTAGTGTATTGATCCAATAAGAAATTGTTAATATTTACATAAGGAACATAAACATTGTTAATATCATAATTTTCAAGTTTATCAAATGTAAAGAAATCAGTATCAAATACTTTTACATTATATTGAAGATAACTTCCTATAAAATTAGAATCAAATAAAGAATTTGGAACAAAACTATTTAGACAATTATCGTGCAATACTACAATTTCGTCATAAGCGTTAGAAAGTATAGTATAATCGACAAAAACTTTCCATAATTCCTCTTCAATTACATTACTTTTAATAAATTCTACAGTATTAAATGTGATTATTTTTTTTGTAATTAAATCGAAGACACAAAAAGAAAGTCCACTCAGAGAAACCTGAATGGACAACTTTTTATAATTTTTGGTTGTAATATCGTTAATCGTTTTTGCCATATCTTTTTGGCCAGTTTCCAGATAGAGTTACATCTACTAAAGAACCTAGAGTTATTTTATCACCGTTAATTTCGTTAATATCTTCTACTTTATTTTCTTGAGCAAGTAATTCTTCATCTAAACCTACTAAAAGAGCATTTTTATCTATTGTAGCTTCAAAAACAGGTAGTTTAGTCTCATTTCTAAACACAAAACCAGTTCTTAAATCTACTGGTACTTCAAGATCTTTAAATTTAACTGAACTTAAATTTCTGTATCTTTCTGTACCTTTAAAAAGAGAATCTTTTACTGAAACAGTACCAATTTTGTTGATGATTACTGTATCTTTAAAAAATCCACCTTCACCTTTTTCATTTACAGTAAGATTAAAGGCTCTATTTTTTTTGTGATCAATAATTGTAGTATCTCTTCTAGTTATAATGTCAAAAGTTCCATTATCAATAAAAGTTACCAATTTATCAAATGAATCTGCATATTCACCATTTACCTTCTTATAGCCTAATTGAGCTTTTTTAAGATCCAGTAGTGTTTGCACAGCAACTTTATAGCGTTCGTTCTTTGCTTCATCAAAACGAATTGGCTTCATAACCGATTCATAGATAAGATAAGCTAGGAAAAAAGTAGCAGCCCATAGTAGTATTGAAACAATAGGTCTAGCACCACCTGGCAGGAATTTATCAATCAATTTAACTAAGCCTAGTGCTACAAGGCATGTCATAATTACGGAAAGGATTAGTAACATTTATATTTAATTTTTTAGTTATATGGTACGCAAATCTACAATTTTTTTTTCTTCTCAAAAGAATTTCTTAAAAAAATCATCAGTATATTTGAAAAATTCTACAAGTCAATATTAAGAAATGATGAATTCCTCACTGTTTTACAAAACTTTACGAGATAACTTTCCTTTTGAACCTACATTAAAACAAGACATTTTTTTTCAAAAAATTGCTGATTTTGTGTTAAATAATAAAAAAGATGAGATTTTTATACTAAAAGGATATGCAGGAACGGGTAAAACAACTATTATATCCACTTTAGTTAATTATCTTAAAAATGCAGATAAAAAATATATTTTACTTGCTCCAACAGGTAGAGCAGCAAAAGTAATAAGTAATTATGCTCAAAAACCTGCTTTTACGATACATAAACGTATTTATTTTCCAAAAAAGACTCAATCAGGTGGTGTTTCATTTACTTTACAACAAAACAAATTTAAAAACACCATTTTTATTGTTGATGAATCTTCAATGATTTCAGATACTTCCCAAGAATCAAAATTATATGAAAACGGTTCCTTATTAGATGATTTAATATTTTATGTGGATCAAGGAGTCAATTGCAAACTTATTTTTATTGGTGACACGGCACAACTTCCTCCAGTTAATTTAGATGTTAGTCCAGCTTTAAATAAGGATACGTTGTCCTTACATTTTAATAAAGAAATTCAGGAAATTGAATTAGACGAAGTAATGAGACAAGCCATAGCTTCTGGTATTTTGTTTAATGCAACCGAGTTAAGGGAAGAATTGAAATCTCTTTTTATAGATAGTTTTAAATTCCAATTAAAATCATTTAAAGATATAGTTCGATTACAAGATGGCTACGAAATTGAAGATGCTATTTATCAATCCTTTGAAAAAAATGGTGCTGAAGAAACTGCATTTATTGTTCGTTCCAATAAAAGAGCAAATCAATATAATCAACAAATAAGAGCTAAAATTTTAAATAGAGAAGGAGAACTCTCTACTGGAGATTTGCTAATGGTTGTAAAAAATAATTATTTTTGGTTAAAAGAAAATTCGGACGCTGGTTTTATAGCTAATGGAGATATTATTGAAGTGCTTAAAATTATTAGTATTCAAGAATTATATGGTTTTAAGTTTGCCAATGTAAATATTAGAATGATAGACTACCCAAACCAACCCTCGTTTGAAACAATGTTACTTTTAGACACTATTCACAGTGAATCACCTTCGTTAACTTATGATGAATCTAATAAATTATATCAAGAAGTGATGAAAGACTATGAAGAGGAAAAACAACAATATCGAAAGTTTTTAAAGGTGAAAAATAATCCTCATTTTAATGCTTTACAGGTTAAATTTTCTTATGCCATTACTTGTCATAAGTCACAAGGTGGACAATGGAATACTGTTTTTATTGAGCAACCTTATTTACCAAATGGAGTTGATAGAGATTATTTAAGATGGTTATATACAGCTGTAACACGAGCAAAAGAAAAATTATATTTGATAGGTTTTAAAGAGGAGAGTTTTGAGGGTTAATTAAACAATAATAAAATAAAACGTATTTTTGACCAGTATAAAAAATAGCAAATGAAAATAATAGCTGTTATTCCAGCACGATATGCATCTACTCGTTTTCCTGCCAAATTATTACAAGATTTGGGCGGAAAAACAGTCATTTTAAGAACGTATGAAGCGACTCTTGAAACTAAATTATTTGATGATGTTTTTGTAGTTACTGATTCTGAACTAATTTATAATGAAATAGTTACAAATAATGGTAAAGCTATTATGAGCATTAAAGAACACGAAAGCGGAAGTGATAGAATTGCTGAAGCCGTTCAAAATATGGAGGTAGATATTGTTATTAATGTTCAAGGAGATGAACCATTTATTGACATTGAACCGTTGCAAAAAGTAATTGATATTTTCAAAAAAGATGCAGAAAAAAAGGTAGATTTAGCTTCTTTAATGTTTGAAATAAAAGATAAAACAGAGATAGAAAATCCTAATAATGTTAAAGTAATTACCGATCAAAATGGATTTGCCTTGTATTTTTCTCGTTCGGTAATTCCTTATCCTAGAGCAGCAAATGTAGGTGTTCGTTATATGAAACACATTGGTATTTATGCCTTTAGGAAACAAGCACTCTTAGATTTTTATAGTTTACCAATGTTATCCTTAGAAGCATCAGAAAAATTAGAGCAACTTCGCTATTTAGAATATGGAAAACGAATTAAAATGGTTGAAACTACTCATGCTAGTATTGGAATAGATACACCAGAAGATTTAGAAAGAGCGAGGAAAATTTTATCAGAAAAAGAATAGTATGAAAAAAGATTTTTCTTTGATTGGATTAGGTATTTGTGCTTGGATAGCAATTATTAGTATAGCTTATACAATAAGGATTATTTTAATAGATTTTTTTATTATTTATAATATTAGATTTACCTATATTCATTTATTCTATGAATTGATTTATAATAGTTTATTTATTATAGGGTTTTATATTTTTTTAAAATACTTGAAAGATAAAAAAACCACAAATTATATTACAATCATTAGAAATTTTATTATTTGTTTTGTTGTCACTCAAGCAATTCAATTTTTTTATACTATAGAAGTTGGAGATAATATTATTGAGAATTATCATGATAGTTGGAGTTCCTTTTATGATTTTGGTGGTTTATATCTTAATACTTTCTCTTATTCAATAGGTGAGATTTTTAGGTATTTTGCGATTGGAATTTTATTGTATACATTTTACAAAAATGGAAACTAATCTAATCTTTCAATTAGAATTAACTGATTATAATATTCCACTTTAGAAAAGGTTTTACAATAAAAAGATTTTTTTTCAAATAGCCTAAGAAAAGCATTGTTTCTATCAATTTGTTTTTCATCTAAAATCATAGTATTAAATAGAATAGAACCATTTATATTTAGTAATTGTTTACAACAATCAACAAATTTTTTCTGAAATAAAAAAGCAGGCATTTCATTATCTTCAAAAATATCAATAATAATCAAATCGTATTTTTTAGAAGTTTTTGAAACAAAATCTTTAGCATCTCCTATAATTGTTTTGTAATTTTTTATTTCGCTTAGACCAAAATATTGGTTTGCAATTTCTATGCTATTTTTATCAATTTCTACTCCAGTAATATTTCCTTCAAAATGTATTTCATCTACTAATGTCTTTACAACACTTCCTCCAGCAACACCAAGCACCAGAATTTCTTCCATTTGATTTATGTCTTTAAATCCTATTTCAATTAATCCTTTGCGTAGTACTTTTTGTAAACTTCCATAAGAATAATTAGTATTTTTAGAATCTAAAACTAATTTACCATTGTTCCAAGAAACTTCTAGTGTGTTACTTATTTTTGAGGTTTTTTCATAAATTTTAATTGGAATAATGTAGCTCAATAAACGTTTAATCATATAAAATGTTTCTAATTGTAAATATAATTTTAATTTTGCACCAAATCATAAAGTATGAAACAAAAATTATATAGTTTTATATTTTGCAGACTTTTTGGTTGGAAAGTTGTAGGAACAATAGATTCTAACTTAAAGAAATGCATTGTTATTGCTGTACCACATACAAGTTGGTGGGACTTTTTTTTAGGAATTTTCTCAAGAGGCATTATAAATGTTGAAATCAATTTTTTAGCAAAAAAGGAATTATTTGTTTTCCCGTTTAATTATTTTTTTAAATGGGTTGGAGGTGCTCCTTTAAATAGAGGAAGGAAAGAAAATAAAGTAGATGCAATTGCCAAAATTTTCTCAGAAAAAGAAATTTTTAGATTAGCATTAGCACCAGAAGGAACAAGAAAAAAAGTAGAATATTGGAGAACAGGATTTTATTATATGGCTTTAAAAGCCAATGTACCAATAATTCCAGGTGTTTTTGATTATAAAAACAAACAAGTTATTTTTAATAAGCCATTTTACCCAACAGGAAATATAGAAGAAGATTTTAAAATTTTACATTCCTATTATAAAGGCATAACTGGTAAAAATCCGGATAAGAGCTTTACTCCAAAATAAAAATAAAACCAAAATTATTATTTTCTCGTAAGTATGTTTATAAGTAATCAATAAAATATATTTATGAAGAACACAATTTGAATATCATTTTCATTTTATAATGGTAGTGATGCTGTTGAAATGAGTTTAATTTCTATGGGTTAATAGAAACTTATTACTTCTAGTAATACAATTTCATTGTCTAGTAGTAATATTTTAGTTAGAAATTAAAAACATAAATAATAGTTTTTTTGAATTAGTAAACTTTAGTTGGATTTTTAAAGCGTTATTCCTTACGAGTAACGCTTTTTATTTTTTAGAAGTATATTTTTTAAAAGTTCCATTTTTATAAAAAATAACAATATAATCTACATCATCCTCAGTAGTGTTCAAATTTTGAATATTTGAAATATTTTGAAAATTATTTTCAATTACGCGATTATTTTCTGGCTCATTCATTTGAGTAAATAAATCGGTTTCTAAATTTGATTTAATTTTTTCTTCCGTTTTACTATTTTCTAAAATAGGAGTGTCTTTTTTTTCTTCTATTTTTCTTTCCGATTTAGGAAAATTTCCTTTGCCATTTAAAATCCAATACAAATCTACCTCAGGAAAAATTTCAATTACTTTAAGTATGAAATCTAAACTGGGTTTGTTTCTGCCAGATAGAAGATGGGAAATACTCGATCGTTGTACATCAATTCTATCAGCAAATGCAGAAGCAGATAAACCATAATAATCAAGTATTATTTGGAGTCTTTTTATGAAATCATCGATGTTTACCATTGTAAATTGTAAGCTAAAGAATTACTGTTTACAAATGTAATAAAAAGAAAAATAAGAACCAAATTATAGTTGATTACAATTGTAAATAGTAGATTTTTACATAAATAATAACTATAAATAACAATATTTAATATACTGATTTATAGTTATTTAAAAAACAAATAACTTAGTAAGTGTTTTTGTAAACATAAGTAAACAAAAGTAACCCTTTAAACAAAGCAAAACTGTTTACAAGGTTATACAAAGTATTGCTTTTACTTGTTTACAAATGTAAATAATATCTTGTTTACATTTGTAACACAATATAATCACATGAATAGTTTACAATTAGCAACAGCATTTTTAGAACAAAATTTAAAAGGAAGATATGTTACTAACTCACATATTTTACCATTATTAAATAACTTATCTGATCGTTTTAAAGTTAAGATTGAAGGAAAATCGGTTCAAGAAAAAGATATCTTTAGTGTACAATATGGAACAGGTAAAATAAAAATATTGGCTTGGTCGCAAATGCATGGAAATGAATCGACGACGACTAAAGCATTATTTGACTTTTTTAATTATCTTTCTTCAGATGAACAAAATGTATCGGACTTCTACAATACATTTACCTTATATTGTATTCCAATATTAAATCCTGATGGTGCTGAAGCTTATGCAAGAGTAAATGCAAACCAAATTGATTTAAATAGAGATGCATTTGAGCTTACGCAGCCAGAAAGTAAGTTATTAAGGTTTGTTTATGAGCAATTTGCACCTGATTTTTGTTTTAACTTACACGATCAACGTACTATTTTTGGTACTGAAGGTTATCAATTACCAGCTACAGTATCATTTTTATCACCTGCTTTTGATGAATCTAGAGCTTTTAATGAAGTAAGACATAAGGCAATTAGAGTAATAAATGCCATGAATAATGATTTAAAACAGTATATACCTAATCAAATTGGTCGATTTGATGATTCTTTTAATATAAATTGTATTGGAGATTATTTAACCTATAAAAATACGCCTACCATACTTTTTGAAGCGGGTCATTTTAAAAATGATTATCAGAGAGACGAGGTTAGAAAGTTTATATTTTGTTCATTCTTAAGTTCTTTCAAGATTCTTAGCGAAAACGTTATAGTTGATAATGATTTGGAGAATTACTTGAATATTTCTCAAAATTCTAAGTGTTTTTATGATTTTCTTTATAAAAATGTTAGAATTATTAATAATTCTCAAGAAAAATTAATTAACTTTGCGGCTCAATTTACCGAGATATTAAAAGAAGGTACTATTCATTTTGAAGCAGTAATTGTTCAAATCGATGATTTAGATAGCTATGTTGGTCATTATGAATTTGATGCGAAAGGAGCGTTTTTTAATTCAACCTATGGAAAGATGCCTAAAATTGGTGAAAAAGCTAATTTTTCTATAGGAAATACAATTAAATTCAACAATGGAGTACAATATCGGTAATAGTATATCGTTTAAATACAATAAATTTATATAATTCTCTTATGAGTAAGTTTCGTTTAGATGAAGTTGATCACCAAATTTTAGACATGTTGATCGACAATACAAGGGTTCCTTTTACAGATATTGCTAAAAAATTATTAATATCAGCAGGAACAGTACATGTTAGAGTTAAGAAAATGGAAGATGCAGGAATTATTCAAGGTTCTTCTTTAACTTTAGATTATGAAAAATTAGGATATTCTTTTATTGCTTATGTAGGTGTATTTCTTCATAATACTTCTCAAACTAAGTTTGTATTAGAAAGAATTAATCAAATTCCTTATGTAACTGTAGCTCACGTTACAACTGGTAAATTTAATATTTTTTGTAAAATTAGAGCAAGAGATACTAAACATGCTAAAGAGGTTATTTTTATGATAGATGATATTGATGGTGTTTACAGAACAGAGACCATGATATCTTTAGAAGAAAGTATCAACGATAAAAAACGATTGATGCACACTATTTTTAAAGAACTTTAATTATATAATCCCGATTTATTCGGGATTTTTTTATTTTATGATAACATTTAACAAAGATGAATTTGCTCCATTTTATGCAAATTACATTGCAAGGTCATTATTTCATTTGGATATTGTAGATGGTTTAAGGAAACAAAAAGAAGAAATCATTTCTTTTTTTAAAACGATTCCTTTGCAAAAACAGGAATTTCAATATGAGATAGGGAAGTGGACACCAAAAGATATTTTACTGCATCTAATAGATGCTGAACGAATTTTTGCTTACAGAGCGCTTAGAATTTCTAGAAAAGATGTAACAGCATTACATGGTTTTGAAGAAAATGATTATGTGCCTAATGCTGGTGCTAATTCTAGAAATATGGATAGTTTACTGGAAGAGTATGAATCAGTAAGAAATGCTACAATTAGCCTTTTTTCTAATTTTACTGAAGAGCAATTAGTATGTGTAGGAACTGCTTCTGGAAGTACGGTTTCTGTTAGAGCTATAGGTTGTATTATTCTTGGGCATGAGCTCCATCATGTAGCTGTAATTAAAGAAAGGTATTTATAACAAAAAAGGCATGTATAACATGCCTTTTTATTTAATCTTCATCTGAATCCTCTTCGTCTTCGTCAGCTTTATCTTCAACATCTGTATCATCTACATCATCATCGTCTTCTTCATCTAAATCAATGCCTTTAATAGGGTCTAAAACTGGTACATCTATTGTATCATCGATATCATCATCTTCATCATAATTTTCAATTCTATCAGCTAGTTTAGTACTTACTTTAACTAAGTAAATAGTATCTTCTGTACGCACTTCTACAGCTTCAATAGCTTCGTTTCTAGCGTTCTTAAAACGGATAATGTCTGACTCGTCATATCCTTCCGGAAATTTTTCAACTAGTAAAGTTAAAATTTCGTTTGTTAATTTTGCATAATCAACAATTACTCTTTTCATTGGGTTGTTTTTATTCATAGATATTTTCCAAAAGTAATATCCAATTTCAAATTATCAAACAATTTTTATAAAAAAAAACAAAAAAAATTACTGACCTAAAATATAAGCAAAAATCAAAGGTGCAACTATCGTAGCATCAGACTCTACTATAAATTTTGGTGTATTAATATCTAATTTACCCCAAGTTATTTTTTCATTAGGTACTGCACCAGAATAAGAACCATAACTTGTTGTAGAATCTGAAATTTGGCAAAAATAGCTCCAGAAAGGAATATCATGCATTTCCATATCTTGGTATAACATTGGAACGACACAAATAGGGAAATCTCCAGCAATTCCTCCACCAATTTGAAAGAAACCAACTCCTTTTCCACTAGAATTCTTTGGATACCAATCTGCTAACCACATCATATATTCGATACCACTTTTTGTAGTTGAAGCTTTAAATTCTCCTTTAATACAATAAGAAGCAAAGATATTACCCATAGTACTATCTTCCCATCCAGGAACTACGATAGGTAGATTTTTTTCGGCAGCAGCCACCATCCAAGAATCTTTAGGGTCAATTTCATAATATTGCTCTAAAACACCTGAATTAATCATTTGGTACATAAACTCATGTGGAAAATATCTTTCTCCAGATTTATCTGCTTTATTCCAAATGTCATATAAATGCGATTGTAGTCTTCTGAAGGCTTCTTCTTCTGGAATACAAGTATCTGTAACTCTATTGTAATGATTCTCTAATAAATCCCATTCTTCTTGTGGAGATAAATCTCTATAATTAGGTACTCTTTTATACGAGTTATGAGCCACTAAATTCATGATGTCTTCTTCCAAATTTGCTCCAGTGCAAGAAATAATATGAATTTTATCTTGACGAATCATTTCTGCTAACGATTTTCCTAATTCAGCTGTACTCATGGCACCAGCTAAAGTAACCATCATTTTTCCGTTCTCTAATAAATGTTCTTCATATCCTTTTGCAGCATCTACTAAAGCAGCTGCATTAAAATGAAGGTAATTTTTTTCAATAAATTGACTAATTGGTCCTTTACTCATTTTGTTTTTATTTTTTATTATAACCTAAAATATTTAATACTTCTTCAGCATTTTGCTGTTGTGAGAACACTTCGGTGGCCAAAATTCCGTTTTTGTCTCGATCAATTAATATGTGTTTTGGCTGTGGAATTAAACAGTGATGTAATCCTCCAAAACCTCCAATTGTTTCTTGATAGGCTCCTGTGTTGAAAAATCCTATATATAATGGTTTTTCTTTATTGTATTTTGGTAAATATACAGCATTCATGTGTTGTTCAGAGTTGTAATAATCATCGCTATCACAAGTCATTCCACCTAGAAGCACTCTTTCATAAGTGTCATTCCATCTATTTACAGCCAACATTACAAATCGTTTATTAATCGCCCAAGTATCTGGTAAAGTGGTAATGAAAGAAGAGTCAATCATATTCCAGTATTCTCTATCATTTTGCTGTTTTTGGTACAATACTTCGTAAATAGCTCCACCAGATTCACCAACTGTAAACGAACCAAATTCTGTAAAAATGTTTGGTACGTCTATTTCCGCTTCATCGCAAGCAATTTTTATCTGATTTAAGATTTCGTCAATCATATATTGGTAATCATACTCAAATGCTAACGAATTTTTAATTGGAAAACCACCACCTATATTTAAACTATCTAGAGTAGGGCATTCTTTCTTTAAAGCAATGTACACTTTCATACATTTTAAAAGCTCGTTCCAATAGTAAGCTGTATCTCTAATTCCAGTATTAATAAAGAAGTGAAGCATTTTAAGCTCTAATTTCTTATTGTCTTGAATTTGTTTTCTATAAAATGGAAGAATGTTTTTATATCCTATTCCTAAACGAGAGGTATAAAACTCAAATTTTGGTTCTTCTTCGGCTGCAATACGAATACCAATTTTTATTTTGCTTTTTATTTGTTCTTGTAATAGGTCTAATTCTTCATAGTTATCAATAATAGGTATAGTGTTTTTATGACCATTATTGATTAATCTTGCAATATTTTCAATGTATTGATCTCTTTTGAAACCATTACAAATAACAAAAGTGTTTTTGTTTATTTTTCCTTCTTCGATTAAGTTTTCTACAATGTTGATATCAAAAGCAGAAGAAGTTTCTATATGAATATTGTTTTTAAGTGCTTCATTTAGAACGAATTCAAAATGCGAACTTTTTGTACAATAGCAATAGAAATATTTAGCATCATAATCATGCTTTTCCATGGCATTACGAAACCATGTCTTAGCTCTTTTTATGTTCTTAGAAATTTTTGGCAAATAGGTAAATTTTAATGGAGTACCATATTCTTCCACTAATTTCATTAAATCTATTCCGTGAAATTGAAGTGTATCTTTGTTTAAAGTAAATTCTTCTTGAGGAAAATAAAAAGTTTGATTAATTAAATCGTAATATCTAGTATTCATTTGAAAAATAGGATTTTAAAGTTTATAAAAATAAGAAATCATGAAAAAAAATCTTACCCATTTAAACTCTAATATTTGAAAATTGAATTAAAAGTTTTTCTCTAAAGGTTTTAGAAAAAATAAAGGTGTCTATAAAAGAAAAAGTAGCAAATAAAACAGATAAGCTGATGTGAAAATCAGATATAAAATTAGTACTACTGTTATTTGTAAAACGTAAAGTTTTGGTTTCTTTCATTCCCACAAAGGTAAAAAAATAATATTATGAAATAATAATGATATTATTAAAAAAAATCAAGATTTGTAATCAGCAAAAGCGCTGTAAATTAGCTCGTTAGTTGAAGACTCGTTAATTTTGCAATTTCCAATTTTATCTAACAGGGCAAATTGAACGTTACCAAATTCGTTTTTCTTGTCATAAATAAGTAAATCGATACAATTTTTAATATCGTTTTGCTCAAAAGGAACTGCCTCATAAATATCGCTTAATACATATTTAATTTCATGATATTCTTCCTCTTGAAGTAATCCTTTTTCTTTAGAAATATAACTTTCTAAAATCATTCCTACAGCAATTGCTTCTCCATGTAGTAAACTTTTCTTTTCTTCATTTTCTAGGAAATAGCTTTCAATAGCATGACCTAATGTGTGACCAAAATTAAGAGATTTTCTAATTCCGTTTTCTGTTAAATCTTGCGAAACTATTTTGTTTTTTATTTCAACCGATTGATGAATTAAAGCATCTAAATCGTTTGTATTTAAGTCTGCTATGTTTTTTAATTTATCCCAATACTTTTTATCGAAGATTAAACCATGTTTCAACATTTCGGCAAAACCAGAACGCATTTGTTCACCAGGTAAAGTTTCTAAAAATTGCGTATCGATAACTACAGATTTTGGTTCTCTAATGATTCCAATTTGATTTTTTAGGTTACCCAAATCCACTCCGTTTTTTCCACCAATGGAAGCATCAACCATAGACAATAATGTAGTAGGTATGTTGATGAAATCGATGCCACGTTTGAAAGTACACGCAATAAATCCACCAATATCGGTTATAACACCACCTCCTAAATTTAAGAGGATGCTTTTTCTATCACCACCTAATTCGGTTAAGGAATGCCAAACTTGCAAACAAGTTTCAATATTTTTATGTTCTTCACCAGCTTCTAGTTCAATAATTTCGATTACAATTTCGGTTGCTAGTAAAGATAAAAGTCTTGGTAAACAATGATTTGAGGTATTTTCATCTACTAGGATAAAAATTTTAGAATAGCTTTTCGCATCTAAAATTTCATTTAAATAAGTGTAGCCATTTTCATTAAAAAAAACCTCATAATTATTGGCTTGAATCGTTTGCATGGTTATAGATTTCAATTTCTTGCAAAATAAGGCATTTTTTATTTAAAATTACAATGCTCTAAAGTATATTTGCACTAGAAAAATAGACCTTAAAATGGAAAAAATATTCAATAATACAGAAGTTGCCTTTGCTTTAAAAAGTGATACTCAATTAGAAAGAGCTTATTTTTTATTTAAATTAATTGAAAGTCAGCCACTTGTAAGAATAGGAACTGCTGTAACCAATTTTGCTTTAAAAGCACACTTACCTGTTGAAGGCTTAATAAGAAGTACTGTTTTTGATCATTTTTGTGGTGGTGTAAATGAAAATGATTGTTTACGTGTGGTTGATAATATGTTTACTAAAGGAGTTTCTTCTGTTTTGGATTATTCGGTAGAAGGGAAAGAAGAAGAAAATCAGTTCGATGCGGCTTTAGAAATGACTTTAAAAACGATAGTATTTGCTAAAGAAAGAGACGCTATTCCTTTTGCGGTTTTTAAACCCACTGGTTTAGGTCGTTTTGCGTTGTACCAAAAAATAGGAGAAGGCAAAGCATTTACAGCTGAAGAACAAGCAGAATGGAATAGAGTAGTGGCTCGTTTTGACACGGTTTGTAAAACGGCTCATGAAATGGATGTTGCTGTATTGATAGATGGTGAGGAAAGTTGGATGCAAGATGCTGCTGATGATTTAGTAACAGACATGATGCGTAAATACAATAAAGAAAAAGCAATTGTTTTTAATACGTTACAAATGTATCGCTGGGACAGACTAGAGTATTTGAAAAAAATAAACGCTTTAGCTAAAGCCGAAGGATTTTATGTAGGAATGAAATTAGTACGTGGTGCTTACATGGAAAAAGAAAATGACAGAGCTGAAGAAAAAGGATATACATCACCTATTTGTGAAAGCAAAGAAGCAACAGATGCTAACTTTGATGCTGCAGTATTGTATATGTTAGACAATCTGGATCGAATGTCTATTTTTGCTGGAACACATAATGAGGCTAGTTCGTATAAATTAATGGAGTTAATGGCAGAGAAAGGAATTGCTAAAAATGATTCGCGTATCTTTTTTGGACAATTATTTGGTATGAGTGATAACATTAGTTATAATTTAGCCGCACACGGTTATAATGTTGCGAAATACCTTCCTTTTGGACCTGTAAGAGACGTAATGCCTTATTTGATAAGAAGAGCCGAAGAAAACACCTCTGTAGCCGGACAAACAAGCAGAGAACTCGATTTGATTAAGAAAGAAAGAACTAGAAGAAAGTTATAAATAGAAAAATCCCTTGAAAGAGGGATTTTTTTTGTTTTAGATAAAAGTTATTTTTATTTAAAATCTTCTATATTGTTTTTGACATAATCTAGTAGAAGTTTACCAATATTTTCATCATTAGAATAAAAATTATTTTCTAATTGATTCCATTTATTTGAAATATTTTGATTTATATTTTTTAAAATAGTTCTTCTTTTTTCATTGTCTTTTGGAATTGGTTGAATGGGAAATATTTCAAAAGCTTCTGTAATAATTTTTGCCGTTTTGTGAGCTTTTATTCTTTTTAAAGATTCCAATGTTTCTATAGCATAATCGCCACTTGAATTAAAAAAATACTGATCAAAACCACCATTATTAACTTCAGCTTCTAGCATTTCTATAAAAATAAATGTTTTTTCAGCTTCTGTTAAGTTTTCATAGTTATCACTTAATTCTGTCTTTTTCCATAAAATTTCTCCAATGGCAATAATTGATTTTGTATCATCGTCAATGTGAAGTGCTTTTTCTATAGGGTTCATTTGATTACATTTAGTAAAGGTGAGAAGTAATAGTATATAAAGTATATTTTTCAAGTTTTATTTTTAAATTATTTTAATGTGTATAAATTTTCTTGGAAAGAAACTTTTAAAAAACAAAGCTACAAATTTTCCGTTTGAAAATTGAAATCGTAATGCTATCTATTCCCATTTTGTTCTTAGTTCTATACCAATAGATTGCTTAGGTAAATAATCATATAAATAAGTCTGTCCAAAGCTCTTATTCATTAAAACGGAATCAATTTCTATGAAAAAATCTCCTTCTTTTGTTTCTAATGTTAGTCCATTTTTAATTCCGTCTTTTTTTCCTTTATTGAATTCTATTATCCAATGCATATTTTCAGGATCATTGGGGTCAATTACTTTTTTTATGTTTTTAATTTTTGCTGAAATAGGCTTTTTTAAAAAATATTCTTGCCATTTCTTAGGAATTTGTTTTAAATCGAAGTCTGTGGTAATTGAATCTTCAGTTTTATGGGCTAAATACATTCCGCTTACTTTTGGTTCTAAACCAGCATTTATATAAACTGAAAATCTCATATAATCATTTTCTTTTTTTAAACTCCAGTTAAAATCTGCCGAATCTGATAAAAGATATCTATTACCTTCCCAAGTTATTAGTTGAAAATTAGTTTTTATTTTTAAAGAATCAATACCATATTTTACTTTTGTAGTTTTTGTTCTTTGATCCATTTCCATTGGGTACTCAATAAATTCAACTCTTTCAGGAATTAAAGTAAGATTTATACTATCCATTATATATTTTCCAAAAACTTTTTTTCTTTTGCCACCACCAAAACAACTATATAGATAACTTTCATTTACAAAATTACCATTACTCAATAAATTAAGTAGAAGACCATTATTAAAGCCATCATAAGAAAATGTTAGGGTATCAATAATAGCTGTATTTTGAGTTTCATCATTCGATTTAGTATTGCTTTTGGAACAACTAAAAAGTAGTATTGATATAAAAATTATAATTTGTTTCAAAATTTTATTATTTATTAATTTACAAAATGAATATGGTTTAAGTAAAAGTATTTTTTTAATTATCAGTGACCCTATTAAACTTCTTCTTCTCTTTTAATTTATCAATTATATCTTCACAAATTACATTTAGTTTTACTAATGTTAAGTTGTTATTTGATTCGTAGTTAATGTTCTTTTTATCATTAGCAGTTTCTAAATTATGTATGTCGAAACCCTTTTCAAATGCTGTATTACCTTGGTAAAACCAATAATAACGTAATGGTGTGTGTGATTGCATAGAAATGTAAGAATAAATTTTATTATTTGCTATACTGTCTGTTCTAGTTTTATAGCTTAGTACTTCATCTTTTTTAATTTTTTCAATATTATTCTTAAAGAAGATAATAGGTTTTGAATTCTCTAATTGAATGGCATTAAACGCTCCACAATTGTCAAATTTCTGGATAAAATTTTGTTTTCCTTTATTCCAAAAAGCATATAATTCAAAATAAGTACTTGTTGTATTACAAGTGTTTGGATCTTTAGGATTAGAAATGTAGGCAGTACCATAAGTAATATGTTTGACAATAAAGAAATCGGATATACTATCCTTTTGCATTTCTACTTTAAACTGTGAAAGAAGTAATTCTGTAGTATCTTTTTCTTCTTGTCCTAAAATAATAGTACTAGTGAAAAGAATAATAATGATTAAGAGTTTTTTTCGCATCTTTAAATATAGTAAACTTTATATTAAATCTAAACATCATTACAGCCTCTTAAGAGTAAATAGTATTCTTTTGTTATTGATAACGTGTAAAATTATACGTGTAAAATTATAATTAATGTTTACATGTACAAGTGTTAGTTAGTCTAAGAAATAAAAAGAAAGTATTACTTAGTCTATATTTAAGTTCCTTACCTGCATCTGTACATTTTAAACATGTAATTTCGTTATCCGTAATATGTTACACTTTGTTTTAGTATTACTTACCGTAGGAGTATAGTATGTTACACTTTGTTTTAGTATTACTTACTGTAGGAGTGTGGTATGTTACACTTTGTTTTAGTATCACTTACTGTAGGAGTATGGTGTGTTACACTTTGTTTTAATATCTCTTACTGTAGAAGTACTGTATGTTACACTTTGTTTTAATATCACTTACTGTAGGAGTATATTATGTTACACTTTGTTTTATAATATAATACTATAGAAATAGGTGTAAATAGGTACTCATTGCAAACGAGCACCAGAAGGATGATATCTGAGTGATTAGTTATCTTTTAAGTGTATACTTCATAACAAATTAAGCTACCTATTGCTACAAGAAAACCTGAATATAAATAACTTTTGCCATTTTTTTCTTCTGTTGAACTTCTGTATTTAATAACTCCAAAAAGTAACGGCAATGAAACTAAAACGATGAAAGCTATCTTTTCAGTTAATAATGCTTTCTCAGAACTCGCTCCAGCACCTGATCCAAAATAAAAAAAGAAAAAGAAAATAAGTAAATAAACTCCGCCAACCATAAAGAGTGATTCAAGAATGACTAATTGAAAAAATAAACGGAAGTTCATGTTGCAAATAAGTGTTTAATGATTTTTGCATAATTGAAATTGTATAACAGAATAATCATTATTGTTAGGTTTTACCAAATATGACCAATAAAATAAATAAAAGTACACCAAAATGTCCAAAAACAACTAAATAATAGACCTACAATAAAAAACAGTAACCTGAACTTTTTTATTCCGATTCTATTTTTCAGATAATATCAATCGAAAAGCTCAAGCAAAATTCCTAAAGAGTATAAAATATTTGCTCCAATACCCCAAAAAATCATTCCTAATGTATCCGAAAAAGACCAATTATAATCACATTGTAAAAGTCCATTATAAAGAGCAAAACTACCAAATAGTCCAACAGCACAATTGAAAATCCATCTTTTAGATTCCCACCATTTGATATCTAATTTTAATTCTTCTATTGTCATTATTTAGTCTTTGTTTTTATTCGTTCCTTTCAGACGTTATATTTTTTCTAATAGTTCTGCTAAACCGTTCCAATGATGTATATCAAAATTTGGTTTTGTCAGTTTGGTAAATTTAGAATAAAAGAAGGTAGTGCAAAAGTTTTTGTGAAATAAAAAAAGATTAATTTGCAAACGTTGGTTGCAAATTGACTCAATTGGAATGACAATGGAAAATTAATTCCGATATATGGTAAACTAAGATATTAATTTTTTGGATGTCGCGTTGTAAACGCTTTATTTGAAAGTAAGAAATAAGTAGGTACTCGTTGCAAACGAGCACCAGAGGGGTGTTAGTTGTTATCTTTTTTTCTTTCTAAAATTTGATAATAATAACTAAATGGCTTGTCGTATTTTTTATGCTGTCTATTTTCATCATCTCTTTCCGCGTTCTTACTCTCATCTCGTTCAAGTTTTTTTATTTTTTTAAAAAGATTGTAATAAAGTGCATTTCTGTTTCTATCTAATTGTTTAATTTGAATTTTAGAGAATTTATTTAACTCTAATTCCTGAAATCCATTTTTCCAACACATATCAGTTGATACTTCACTAAAATTGTCTAAACCAATTCGACCGACTGACATGCCAATTAGGCGATTAATGGCTGATTCTATTGCTGTTCCTTTTTCACATCTTTGATAGTTTTCTATGGCTTTAGTAATCTCGTTAGTAATTATTTTTTGTTTAGTTTGTTCTTTAAGAAATGAACGTTTTCTGACTCTCGTATCACAGTTGAAATTTATTTCATAACCTACAAATGCTATCCAAGGGTAATTATGCGGTTTAATTAAATTCGACCATTTGTAAGGACCTTTAGATTTTCCTTGCCAAAATGGTTTATAAGAAATACTTGTAGCATTCTGTTTAAATATTTCTTCTGGTTTTTTAAATGGGTGAGGAAATAGTTTTAATTTATTCAAAGAATCAACATATAGCTTTTTCGCTTCAACGCATTTGTCAAAATTCTCGTGAATAATTATCATATCATCACAAAACCTAATGTATAAAACATCTAATTGTTCCAATTTATGGTCAACGATGTTTAAATAAATATTAGCTATTAATCCAGATAGGGCACCACCTTGTGGCACTCCAATTCTTTCATTGGAAATACTTGCATAATGTTTATTTAATTCATTATCAACCCAAGGGAAACAACCTCGTTTTATAGAATACGAAGTCCAATAAGCTTCCTTATCTACATTTTTCACATTAATATTAAAAGCGTATGAATTTAGAAAACTTTTAAAAATATGAATAGGCTGCACTAAATTAATAGTTGGATTTTCCTCTTTGATTTCAACTATTAAATTTTGGAAAATTTCCAAAACGATTTTATGATTAACCGTGTCATAAAAACTTCTCATATCGCATTCAACAACAAAAAGTTCTTCTAACGAAGTGCTTTTTTTGTATTTAAGAATATCTTGAATACAGTTATGATGAGAAACTGTTTTTCCGTTTACTTTCTTTGAACGAAATGCATACGATGAATCTTTAAATTTTTTGTCTAGAAGATTAGTTAAAAATTTATTTGTAAGACTTAAAATTATCCTGTCATCTAAAGGGTACATCGATAAAGGACGACAGTCATTCTTATCATCTTTGTCATTAAATATTTTCTTGAGTGGTTTTTTGAGTTTAGGGAAAATTATCGGTTCTGAAACAGAATATTCTTTGGATAACGCAGATTCCTGTATTTTTTTTACAAATTCTTGAAGATTAATAAACCAAGTATCTGTAGAATTATTTTTTTTATGTTTTTTAATTGTCTTTAGTAATGAATAGAAATTTTTATCATTTGATGTTAAAAATTCATTAGTATCTCTATTTTTAACTCTTGAATGTTCTCCGATTTTTACCCATTTTCTTCTCGGTGGAAGAATTTCTTTTAAGGTTTCTAATATTTGATTTTGATAATTCTCAAATTCATTTGGATTTGTTTTTCCTGTATCAATATGGTAATTATAATTTGTGTCAGATGTTAATAAATGAAGTAGATGTCTTTTGTTTCTGGTTTTGGCAATTTTGACGCGAATTTTACAGAGTTGTCTTAAAATTTCGTTTTCATTAAAATAAGTATCAAATTCTTTCATAAATTTTAAATAAAAATGGAGTCCCTGTATACCGTACATAAAGCACGTATTGACAAAGATACTGACATATTGCCAATGGCTTCTTTTAAGCTCTCTGACGAAGCCTTATCGTTGTTGAGAGTGATATTCGCTCGGAACTAAAAGTTCTCCACCTTCGGTACTCCATTTTTTTGATATTTAGTTTTATAACCTTTTTTGTTAGCTAAATAAACTATTGATGCAAAAGCTACTTCCCCTTTTCGGTTTTCATAACAGTTCGATAAAAAGTTTTCACAATTTGTTTCGTTAAATTTAGCTGAATCTCTTTTACTTAATTTTATGAAATAGTTTTTGCCAACGTCAAATGTAAAAGTATTTGCAATTGCCATTGCTACTTTACACCAATCCTCATAACTATCTGTGATTGAACAATTTCTATTATTTAAAAATCTAATAATATTACTCATTAATTTTCTGTCATACGGATTGTTTCTATCTTGCGAGTTATATAAGGCATCTTTGTTACTGCTGAATTTTTGAACAATTTTCTTCTCTGAATTTGAAGTTGTAGTTTTTTCAAAATCTGAAATCTCTATTTCAAATTCACTAAAAATATCTTTAATTACAATTCCGTCATCAAATGATAAAAAACAAAGTCGTGTAATATCACTTCCGCTTGAATCTAATTCAATTTGATATTCTTTTAAAAAATAATCTGAAATGGTTTTAAACGCTACCTTATGTTGAAAATCAACAAATTCATTTTTTAAAGGTTTATTGTAATTTATACAGATTAATCCTTTGAAACCTTTATTCGATGGTGAACGCCAAAAAGAAAAAACATATTTATCTTTTTTGAGAATTTCATTTATCCTTTTCATTTCATCGTCAGATAGTTTATCAATATCAATAACTAAAAGAGACGTGTATAATTTTAAATTTTCTTTTTTTCTGTTTTTGTCAAATGTGGCTGAAAATGTTACAGCAGGTAATTTTTTTTTGTTATTATCGTAATATTCTTTGTTTCCTTTTTTTAATTCATTTCGTAAGTTTTCGACTATTGTTTTCAACTTGTCAGAACCAATGATTTGAAGAGTTTCTTGAACAGTAATTTCAGTCGAAATTCTCGACCAAGTATTTTCTTGGTAGGAAACAACAATATTTTTTTGTTCAATGTTCATTTTTGGTTATAGATAACTCTATTTTATGTCTGATATAATCATAAATTGTTTAGTATATATATGATTATATATTACAAATCTAACCTTTCCATTTTACACTTGCAATAGGTATTTTTACCTGTTTACATGTTTTTGTAAAAAGTAGGAGAGAAGTTTTAAAAAAGTTTACGGGAAACCATAGAAGGATAAAAATATTTTAAGAAGTTTCTTCTTGCAAAAAAGTAGGACACCATTTATAATTAAGAATGTTCTTAAAAAAATATCTTCTAGTGGAATATGTAATTACTCCATTTCAGGAGTATTTTTGTTTTATTTTCGTTTGAATAGTTTTGCAATCGTTTTTCCAATTTCGTCCAATTTTTCAAGCGGTTCCATAAATGTTGGGTTTTTCAAGTCAATTTTGGAGGTGTCTATTACTCCAGCTTGCATTGGGTATATTAAAATGTAACTGGTGTTTTTAAAGTATTTATTTAGATACAAAGGTATTTTTGTCATGTTACTGTGATAAGAAAGTTTGTCTTTTCTGCTTAGAACAATTATTAAATTGTCGTCTTTGTGAAAGTTTCTTGCCAGAATTAAAAAGTCGTCCCAATCATTAAAATCTTCAAATTCACATTCTATTGGATGTTTTAATTGAATATCTTGTATAAATTTTAGTGTCTCTTTTGTTGCATAAAACAATAGTTTTGCACCAGAATTTCTTGCTATGTTCCATACTTTTATAAGCCAAAACGGAAAGCCCATTTCTTTTTCTGCATTTTCAGGAACGATAATAATATGCCTTTTGATTGTCCCAAAGGGTTGCGCAGGTTTATAAATTAATGTTGTTGTATTGCATTTTGTTAAAATTCCTTCTGTAAGATTTCCTAAAAAAGAGTCGGAAATTCCTTTATTTACATGTAGTCCTAATATTAAATCTGTGATTTTGTGTTCTTTAGCTACACTTGTAATTCCGTTTACTATATTAAGGTCATAACGAAGTAATTCGTGCAATAAATTGTCTGTTGCCGAAGCTGTAATGGCAGCTTTACTTAAGATTTTTTTGGCTTGTTTGTCAGCCGAGCTGTGAATGGTATTATTGTCAACAATACTTAGCGCATACAAACCGTCTTTATTTTTCTTAGATTTAATAGTCACTCCTAGATTTATCAGCTCATCTGTTGTTTCAATATTACTGATTGGAATTAAAATTTTTTCTTGGTTTTCTTCATTATCTTCCGTTGTATCTGTGTTTTCTAAAAGTGCAATATTTTTAGCTCCTTTTTGAGCAACAAACGAAGCAATGGTGCAAGTGAAAAGGATCATCAATATAGTTCCGTTTAAGATGCTTTCACTTAATAAACGTATGGGTTCTCCTGTTTCTGTTTTTCCAATAATAATGTTATAACCCACTAAAACTGCTGCTAAAGTTGCAGCTGCTTGGGCATTACTTAATCCAAATATTAATCTTCTTTCGTCGGCAGAAAATTTATAAATTTTTTGAGTTATCCAAGCTGCTAGGAATTTAGCAGTAGTTGCCACAACAATCATTATTGAGGCTACTTTAATTGTTTCTAAATCTTTAAAAAAGGCACGGTAGTCTATTAACATTCCCACACCAATAAGAAAAAACGGAATAAAAATAGCATTTCCAACAAACTCAATTCGATTCATTAAAGGTGATGTATGAGGAATTAATCGGTTAAGTGCTAAGCCTGATAAGAACGCTCCAATAATTGCTTCAATTCCTGCCATTTCTGCAAGAACAGCACCTAGAAAAACCATAACCAAAACAAAAATATATTGGGAAACATTGTCGTCAAATTGTTTGAAAAACCAACGTCCTATGATTGGGAAAAGTAGCATAACAATCAAACCAAAAACAATAATAGAAATAGATAACCTTATCCAAAAAGCGGTGTTAACTTCTCCTGTAGTCATCCCAACAATTATTGCAAGAACCAATAGGGCTAATGTATCTGTTATCATTGTTCCACCTACTGTGATATTTACGGCTTTGTTTTTTGCTACTCCCATTTTACTAATTAATGGGTAAGCTATCAATGTATGAGACGCAAACATACTCGCCAATAAAACTGAAGTAGGTAATGAAAATTCAAGTAAATAAAGCCCTGCTAACATTCCTAAAATCATAGGAATAATGAAAGTACACAAGCCAAATACTAAACTTTTTTTACTGTTCTTTTTAAAGTCGCCTAAGTCAATTTCTAAACCAGCAAGGAACATAATGTATAAAAGTCCTGCTGTTCCTGAAAGGATGATACTACTATCTCTTTCCATTAGATTAATTCCGTTTGGTCCAATTACTGCACCAGCTATAATTAATCCAAGAAGATGAGGGATTTTTATTTTGTTTAGAATGATGGGTGCAAACAAAATAATGACCAATATTAAAAGGAATTTCAATACAGGATTTGTCAAGGGTAGAGATGTCTCAAATATGCTTAGCAATATCATTTTTCATTGTTTTTTATTTTTGTCGTATCGGATTTCTTAGACCTAGTTTACAACTTGTTTATAGTAGCATAAAGTTGTCATAATTGGGTTGTAATATGTGTTTTCTTTAATCTATTTCTTTCACAAATCTAAACTATCAATTTTACCCTTGCAATAGTTATTTTTATGTTTTTTATATGTTAGTTAAATTAGTTTGTTGAACCATTTAGATGCTAAGTTTAATCCTTTTATGAAGTTTAAAAATTTGCTTAAAAAAAGCTTAACAAATAATTATTCTGTTAAGCTTTTTAATAGTAGGATAAATATTGTTTATTTCTTAGCACTCATTACAAAAACGATTTTTCCTCCCTTTATAATTTCATCGTGTGTGATAAAATAGCGTTTTAGAGGTTTGCCGTTTAAAAGAATGCTCTTTACATAGACATTTTTATCGCCTTGATTTTGGGTTTCAATAGTAAAGGTTTTTCCATTTTCTAAATGAATTACCGCATTGTTTACTAACGGACTTCCAATTGCATATTCTTCAGAAGCTGGTGCAACAGGGTAGAAGCCCATGGCACTAAAAAGATACCAAGCACTCATTTGTCCGCAATCGTCATTTCCTCCTAATCCGTCTGGAGTAGGTTTGTATTGCATTTTTAAAATCTGCCTCACTTTTTCTTGCGTTTTCCAAGGTTGGTCTGCCCAATTGTATAAATAAGCCACATGATGAGCAGGTTCATTGCCATGAACATAACCACCTATAATGCCATCTCTTGTAATGTCTTCGGTTTCAGCAAAGAAATCATCAGATAAATGCATGTTAAACAAAGTATCTAGCTTTTTTGCAAATTGTTTTTTGCCTCCCATTATTTCAACCAAAGCAGTAGGGTTGTGAGGTACAAAAAAGCTATAATTCCAGCTATTACCTTCAATAAAACCTTGTCCGTGTGTGCTGTAAGCGTCAAAATTAGGTTTGAATGTTCCGTTGGCTAATTTTGGTTCCATAAAACCAGATGCTTTGTTGTAATTGTTTTTCCAATTGTTAGAACGATTTATAAACTCCTCATAAATATCTTTTCTATTTAGTTTTTTGGCTAGTTGTGCAATTGCCCAATCGTCATAAGCATATTCTAGCGTATTGGATACAGAAATACCACTTTTTTCAGCAGGAATATATCCTTTGTCTATATATTCTCCAATGCCTTCATAATTACGCTTTCTAGCAGTTGTAACACAAGCTTCTAAAGCTTTATTAAAATCACCTTTGTAAGTTCCTTTTAGGATGGCATCTGCAATTACTGAAACGCTATGATAACCACTCATGCACCAATTATCATTTGCATAATGACTCCAAATGGGTAACATTTGCAAACTACTTTGGTTATAATGTTCTATCATTGATTGCACCATATCGGCATTTCGTTTGGTTTGAACCAAATTAAATAAAGGATGTAAAGTTCTATAAGTATCCCAAAGTGAAAAGGTGGTATAATTTGTAAAACCATCAGCTTGATGTATATCTTGGTCTAAGCCTTTGTATTCACCATTTATATCTTCATAAACTGTTGGAGTAATGAAAGTATGATACATAGCAGTATAAAAATTGATTTTATCCTCTAATGTAGCTTCTACCTGAATTTTATTTAATTCTTTGTTCCAATTTTCTTGTGTTTGTTCTTTTACTTTTTCAAAATCCCAATGTGAAATTTCTGATTTCATATTTGCAATTGCATTTTTTTGGCTAACAGGAGATAATGAAAATTTTATTTTTACTTTTTCATTTTCTTCGGTATCAAAATCGAAGTACATTCTAATTTTTTTACCAGCAATTTCTGGAAAGTTATCTTCTTGATTGAATTTTCTCCAAAAACCACGATAGACTTGTTTTTCATCAAAATTTTTCTGTCCGTAATTTTTAAATGGTTTTGAAAAGCTCATCGCAAAATATACTGTTCTTGTTCTTGCCCAACCACTAGTTTGTTTATATCCAGTAACTAAGGTGTCATTTACTACTCGAACATAAGTCCAAACATTTTTTTCATCATAATTATAAATGCCTGCCATTAAATCTAAAATGATGTGTGCTTCATCAGATTTTGGAAAAGTATATTGATGCATTCCAACTCTTGTGGTTGCAGTAAGTTCAGCAATAATGTTATTATCATCTAATTTTACTTTATAATAACCTGCTTGTGCAGTTTCATTAGCATGTGAAAATGCAGATCGAAATCCATTTTCAGGTTTATCTGCGGTTCCTGGATTTAATTGTAATTTTCCAGTTGTTGGCATGATTAAAAAATCACCTAAATCGGAATGCCCTGTTCCACTAAAATGAGTATGGCTGAAACCAACAATAGTTTTATCGTCATATTGATAACCAGCACAATATTTATACACATCTGGGTTGTATTTTCCGTTTACAGAATAGGGAATAGTATCTGTATCTGGACTTAATTGTACCATACCAAATGGTGCTGTAGCTCCAGGATAAACATGTCCCATGCGTTGTGTACCAATTATTGGTTTTACGTATTGTTTTAAATTTTGATCTGATTTTTGTGCAAAAAATGAAAGTGAAAAAAAACAAACTAATGTGGAAAATAATGTTTTCATGTTTTATTTATTTGTAGATAATGAAAAAGGGAAAGAATCCTCTGTTGTTCCTCTTTTTTTATTAGGAATGTTATTCATTATAAAATTGAATGAGCCACCATTTATTATGTCTTCGTGACTTATCCAGTTCTTTTTGTGCTCTTTACCGTTTAATTTTACTTTTTCAACATATTTGTTCTCATCACTGTTATTAGGTGCGTTAATGACAAATTGTTTTCCGTTTTCTAAGTTTAGGGTTATTTTTTTGAATAAAGGTGTTCCTAATACATATTGATTGGTTGCTGGACAAACAGGATAGAAACCAAAGGCAGAAAAAACATACCAAGCTGATGTTTGACCATTATCTTCATCTCCACAATAACCATCGGGTGTTGGTTTGTACATGCGTTCCATAACTTCTCTTACCCAATATTGTGTTTTCCAAGGTTCGCCCGCATAATTGTATAAGTAAATCATGTGTTGGATGGGCTGATTGCCATGTGCATACTGACCCATATTGGCAATTTGCATTTCGCGAATTTCATGAATGGTGCTTCCATAATAACTATCATCAAATACTGGAGGCATTTTAAAAACAGAATCTAGCATAGTAACAAATTGTTTGTGTCCACCCATTAATTGTGATAATCCTTCTATATCATGAAAAACACTCCAGGTGTAGTGCCAACTATTCCCTTCTGTAAAAGCATCTCCCCATTTTAAAGGATTAAATGGTTTCTGAAAGCTACCATTTTTATTTTTACCTCTCATGAGTTTGGTTTCTGGATCAAAAAGATATTTGTAATTTAAACTTCTTTTTTCGTATAAATCTATTTCTTCTTGCGGTCTGTTTAATAATTTGGCTAAACGACTAATTGCAAAATCATCATAAGCATATTCTAATGTTCGAGCAGCATTTTCGTTTACATCCACATCATAAGGAACATAACCTAATTTGTTGTAATATTCTACGCCTTTTCTACCAGTAGCTTGTGGTCCTTCATTGTTTGCTCCATGTAATAAAGCTTCATATAGTTTTTCTATATCATAACCTCTAATTCCCTTTACATAAGCATCTGCAACAACAGAAGCAGAATTATTACCTATCATAATATCACTATACGAGGGACTGCTCCATTCAGGTAGCCAACCACCTTCTTTATAATCATTAATTAGTCCTTCTTGCATTTCTTTATTGATAGAAGGATACATTAAATTTAAAAAAGGATATAAGGCTCTGAAAGTGTCCCAAAAGCCAGTACCAGCAAATCGATAGCCTGGCATTATTTTTCCAGTATAAGGACTGTAATGTATTATAGCACCTGAAGCATCTATTTCATACATTTTCATTGGGAAAAATAAAGTGCGATATAGGGTAGAGTAGAAGGTGCGAACTTGATCTATTGAACCACCTTCAACTTGGATTCTTTCAAGTGTTTTGTTCCAAGTATTCTTCGCTTTTTGTTTTACTGTATCAAAATTATCAGTGCCTATTTCTTTTAAATTGATTTCTGCTTGTTCAAAACTGATGAAAGAAGAAGCCACTTTGGCATTTACCTGCTCTCCTTTTTTTAAGTTTTTAAAATGAAGTAAGCCAGAAATATGAGAGCCAGAAAGTTCAGAAACATTCATTTTAGTTTTATCACTCCATACAGAACTTACATCAAACGATTTGTCAAAAACAATTACAAAGTAGTTTTTAAAATTATTTAATTTTCCTCGCGCATAACGAGAACTGTATCCAATAATTTTATTTTCAGAAGGAATAATTTTTATATAAGAACCTCTATCAAAGGCATCAATAACAATATATGCATTATCAGTTTTTGGGAAAGTAAAACGAAAAGATGCGGCTCTTTCTGTAGGTGTCATTTCGGTAGTTACATCATAATCTGCTAAATACACGCTATAATAATAAGGCTTTACGGTTTCAGATTTATGACTAAACCAACTGGCACGTTCTTCCTCGTCAACAGTTTCTTTCCCAACAATTGGCATCAAAGAAAATTGTCCATAATCATTCATCCAAGGTGATGGTTGATGGGTTTGTTTAAATCCTCTTATCTTTTTGGCATCATAAGTATATTGCCATCCGTTTCCATTATTTCCTGTTTGAGGTGTCCAAGCGTTCATTCCCCAAGGGAGCGCAATAGAAGGGTAGGTGTTTCCATTACTTAATTCATGACTACTATCAGTTCCCATTAGAGGATTAATCCATTCTACTAAATCAGTTGGTTTTGCAACATTTTGTGCATTGCTTAAAAAGGTAGTTAGTAAGATTACTTTGACTATATTTTTTATCATTAAAGAAAAATTAAATAGATATTGAATAGTTTCAAAGATAATTAATTATAACTTTTTTAGATATAAAATAGGAGTGAAGTTGTGTTATAAAATTGATTTAGGAGTTGTTTTCAATCTCAGTTTTAAGTTTATTTATTCTATTTTCTAAGAGTTGAATTGATTTAAATAGAATTATAAGGATGAATGATGCTATATAAAGATAAAAATTATTTCTTGCTAAACTCATATTTGACGATTCTGCTTTTAAAACGGAATTTTTGAAGTTTAAATCATATTTCTTTTCTTTCAGTTTTTCATTATTAGTTAAATCGATTTTATATTCTTTAATTAAATTATTATTATAATCAATTAATTCTTGATTTAATTGTAAACTTTTTTCTTCTTGATTTTTAAAAAAATCAAATGAATTTAAAATATTTATACCTACTAATATTATGATAATGAATATTATAAATCTTAAAAAGGAAAGGTAATCATGTTTTAATTCTTTTCTCATTGATTTTGTGAAATTATATTTAATAGTTTAATTTTTGCAATATTCAATCAATTGATTAATTTCCATTATAGAAAGTTTATTGTTCCAAGTTATTTTATGATAGTCTATTTTAAATTCACTCATTTTTGTAGTATCTAGTTTTTCATACTTTTGGCTAAGCCAATTAATGAATTGTAAAGAATCTATGTTTCTTAAAGCTGGACCAGTAAAATTTTTATCTAAGGAATGACAAGCCGCACAATTACTATTAAATAAGTGTTTACCTTTAATTGCTCCTTCTGATGAATTTGCACCTGTACCACAAAATTGTATTGGTTCTGGAGTTGCACAATTTAATTCTTTTTGTTGATTATTTTTTAAAATAATAACAAATGTAATTCCAAGTGTTAGAACTATAAAAAGAATAATATAAATAGTGATTGATTTTAGGTTATTCATGTTAAACTCATTTTCCAAGTTCCATTTCCTGGTCTATAAATAATAGGGATGATTCCAAATAAAAAGGTAACTTTATAATTGAATTTCCATTTACCTGAAATTTGAGTATGTTCATTATTGACAATTCCAGAATAGTATAATGTAGGATGCTTTTTATTTATTCTTTTTCGCTCTCCTTTTAAATTAGTTAACTGATAAGTGACTGGCATCAACTTTTTAAAAGTGATAGTATTTTTTATTTTCTTTCCTATAATAATTCCTGTTTCTTCCATACCACCAGTTGCTGTATCATCTTTAACTGTCCCTTTAAAATGTATACCATCAAAGTCTGTAATAATTATTGTGAAGAGTGTATGCTCAAAACCAATTAATTCTTGTATTTTTTCATCTTTGAATTTATAATAACCTAACCAATTTCCTAGCATTTTTTATTACTTAGTTTTTTAATAAATTCAAATATATTAAAAAGATTCATGATAATTAAGAGGGAGAAAGTAATATAAAACAAAAAAATCCTACATTTTTGTAGGATTTAATTTTTGTTAGTTATGATGCGTCAGATAGAGTTTCTAATCTCTAACCATTTCTTATGAAATTGGAAGATTATGCATCAGTTGAGCAAGAATTAGATTTTCTGATTAACTCTTCAATTTTAATTCTACTTTTCTATTTTTTTATTGTTTTATAAATTTTTGAATTTCTGTTTGGTCATTATAAGTGATTTTTATAATATAAGTACCTTTTAATAATAGGGATACATCAAACTTGTTCTCACTAACTTTATTTGGTGTTAGTTTTTTTCCAAGTAAGTCATAGAATTCAAAATTCATATTGGAATCAAAATTGTTAATAGTTATAAAATCCGTTGTAGGATTAGGTGAAATAGTGATTTCTTGGGTTTCAAATAGGATATTTGCTAAGGTATCAGTTGTAATATTTAAAGCATCTATGCCTATCATATCACCATTTGAAGCATTAGCACCAGCATCTGTTACATAATATCTGAATGCGACTCTACAATCTGTAGGCTGTGAAAGCCCATTAATGGTGTAAGTATAATTTGTCCAAGTATTAGGATAACCACTAGCAATTAAATTCGGATTTATTGTTAAAGCTAAAGTGGTAAAGTCTCCAACAGAACTACTTGATGAAGTAGGAAGTGCAGATGTTGGACCATTCAAACTTATTCTTAACTCTAATCTATCAGGCCAAGTTCCATGATGAGACCTTGAATAAAAACTTATTATATCGCCATTTTTTAAATTTATAGAAGGAGTAATTAGCCAATTACTAATTGTTCCAATACTTCCAGTTGATTGATAATTTACTGCTGCAAATGAACCAGTAGAACCATTGTAGGGTGAAAAAGCAGTTGTAGTTCCCCAAGAACTTGTACCAACAGGTTCACTTGAATTGTTTATGGTCCAACCACTTGTTCCAAGATTGCCAAAATTATCAAAATTCTCACTAAGAATGATTTGTGAATTAACTTTTATTAAAATAAAAATTAAAAATAAAGTAAATTTGTTTTTCATGTTTTTAAAATGTTTGATTAATGAATATTCATTAAATTTTCATTAATCAAAATGTATGCCATTTTAAAAACAAATCTTGCTTAATTACTTTTGTGTATAATTTTTCTATAGGTATGTAAACTGTGTATTGTATAGAATAAAGATATAAATGAAAAAATTTACATTTCAATTTTAATTCTACTTTTGTTTTTCTCAGTTTAATACATCGATTTTAGTTTCACATACTTCCGATAAACTAATTAATCATTGGTATTTTTTGTAAAGCAATTAGATTTTTGATAGTGTGATTATTCTTACCTTTTATATCTGTTGTAGAACTGATATAAAATTTATTTTTAGTTTCACTAATGTAGAATATAAATTGTAAGTTATATAAAAAATGAGTATAAACAAAAAATCCTACATTTCTGTAGGATTTAATTTTGTGGGCGATGAGGGGTTCGAACCCCCGACCCCCTCGGTGTAAACGAGGTGCTCTGAACCAGCTGAGCTAATCGCCCCAATAAATCACAACCGTTATTCCTGTATTGCGAGTGCAAATATACAAGGTTTATTTGTATCTGCAAGTGTTTTTGAAAAAAATATTATTTTTTTTCTATCTTTTCTAAGACTACTTTTGATGAGTAATTAATCATAGTAATGTTAATTTCTTCATTTTGAGTTGTTTTGCCTTCTATGACGTAAATTTTACCATTTTTATATGCCTGATTACTTTTTGAAAAATCTATATCTCCATGTTTTAAAGAGGCTCTAATATCGTCTAAATTGATCCAATTTTCTTCTAAAGTTGCTTTTGCTTCTGGTGAGAAATCTAATGATTTATTGCGAAGTTCTTTTAAAACACGACAATTGGGTAAATAACAAAATTCTACACCTTTTGCTTCAGCTTTTGCTCCTAAAAATTTGATTACAAAAAATAATCCTAATAAGAGTCCAAATAAATAGTATGCTAATCTATATTTAAATTTCATTTATTTTTTTTTGCAAATATAGTATTTTAGGTCTGCATTAGCGATAGAAATGGCATCCTTTTATTTTGTTTTTAAACAAAATAAAAGATAGAATGGATAGCGCGACCGAAAGGGAATGCCCTAGAAAACAATTAAATTAATATCGCGATGTTCTAAATTAAACCAATCTGCAATTGACTTGTTGGTTAATAAACCATGGTAAAAGTAAATACCATTTTTCAAGCCTCTATTGCAACGAATAGCACTTTCGATACCTCCATCTTCTGCGATTTGTAGTAAAAATGGAGTGATTATATTACTAATCGACAACGAAGCTGTTTTGGAATAACGTGATGGTATATTTGGTACACAATAATGAATAACGTTGTTTTTTATAAAGGTTGGTTTTTCATGTGTAGTAACTTCAGACGTCTCAAAACAACCTCCTGTATCGATACTTACATCGACAATAACTGCTCCTTTTTTCATGTGTTCTACCATAGTTTCTGTTACTACAATAGGAGTTCTGTTTTTTCCACGCATTGCTCCAATGGCAACATCGCAACGTCTTAAAGCTTTTAAAAGCGATTTTTCTTGAATGGTAGATGTAAAGATGCGTTGATTTAAGGTGTTTTGTAATCGTCTTAATTTGGTAATAGAATTGTCAAATACTTTTACGCTAGCACCTAATCCTAATGCAGTTCTTGCAGCATATTCAGCAACAGTTCCAGCTCCTAATATTACTACTTCTGTAGGAGGAACTCCTGTTATATTTCCAAATAAAAGTCCTTTACCAATATTTTGATTAATCATTAATTCGGCAGCGACATGTACAGATGCTATACCAGCAATTTCTGATAAAGATTTTACTGCAGGATAAGAGCCATCTTCGTCTTTTATGAATTCGAAAGCTAATGCAGTTATTCTTTTTGTAGCTAAGGCTTCAAAATAAGCTTTTCGTTGTGTTTTTAATTGAATTGCTGAAATGATTATCGTTTGCGGATTCATCATTTCAATTTCTGGTAATGTAGCAGGTTCTACTTTTAGAATAATAGGACAACTGAGTACTTTTTTTGTATCGTTTGTTATTTCTGCACCAGCATCAGAGTAATCTTTATCGGAATAACTCGAACTTTCTCCAGCTCCAGCTTCTATCATTACTCGATGTCCATGTGAAGTCATGGAACTTACAGCATCTGGAGTGAGGCAAATGCGTCTTTCTTGATAAGAAGTTTCTTTTGGAATACCAATGAATAACTCGCTTTTGTGCCTTGTAATTTCCAATTTCTCTTCTTGTGGAAGCAATTGCATTTTTGAAAACGGACTAAAAGTTGACATGTTGTTTTTTGTAAAGTTGAGCCAATTTAGGAATAATTTTAAACTTTAGAAAATAGAATTTAGAAAAAAGAAAATAGATTTATTTTTTACCCTATTTGTAAGTGTTTTACTTTCTTTTTAGTTTTTTAAAATTAATTCTCTTGAACCATCTTTGTTTAATTTCATTTGTATGCTTGCATGGTCAATAGGTATTAGATTTGGTGTTTTTTCTGGCCATTCTATAAGACACCAATTTCCTGAGTAAAAATATTCGTCGATACCCATATCATAAGCTTCTTCTTCACTATTTAACCTGTATAAATCGAAATGATACACAGTTTCTCCTGTATTTGTTTCATATTCATTAACTAATGAAAATGTAGGACTACTAGAATTATCTTGTACACCTAATTGTTTTACTAATTCTTTAATTAAGGTGGTTTTTCCAACACCCATTTGTGCATGGAATGTAATTACTTTTTTTAAACTAGGTGTAGTGAGTATTTGTTTGACTACATTTTGAATTTCATCTAAAGTAAAGTTTATAATCATATTTTATTTACTTGTTTTATTGATGTTATGATTAAAAGAGGTTGTCCAAAAAGTATTTTTTTGTCAATCTGTTCGCCTAGGCGAACAGATTGACAAGTTTCCTCACTCTTCGGACAGTCACTTTTAACTATTTTATTTTGGTTCCAAAACTAAGAAAGGAATAATCATTTCTTCTAATGAAATACCTCCGTGTTGATAGGTGTTACGATAATAACTTACATAATGATTGAAGTTGTTAACATAAGCCAGAAATAAATCGTTTTTTGCAAATATGAAAGAACTACTCATATTTAAAGTGGGAAGTCCTATTTTTTTAGGGTCTTTTACAGCATAAACATCTTTATCTTCATACGTTAAGCTTCTACCAGTTTTATATCGTAAATTTAAACTAGTATTTTTATCACCAATTACTTTTGATGGATTTTTACAATTTATAGTTCCATGATCGGTAGTGATTATTAATCTAAATCCTTGTTTTTGTGCTTGTTGAATCATGTCTAACAATGGAGAGTTTTTAAACCAGCTAACTGTTAAAGAACGATATGCTTTGTCATCTGAAGCTAACTCTTTAACTACTTCCATTTCGGTTTTTGCATGAGAAAGCATATCAACAAAGTTATAAACTATGGTTGTTAAATCATTTCCTTTTAATCCTTTGAAGTTTTCTGCTAATTTTTTACCATCTTTAAAGTTAGTAATTTTATAATATTCTTGTTTAATATTTAATCCTAAGCGCTTTAATTGTTCGGTTAAAAATTCTCCTTCATATAAGTTCTTTCCTCCATCATCTATATCATTTTTCCAATATTGAGGGAATTTCTTTTCCATTTCTAAGGGAGTTAACCCAGAAAAAATGGCATTTCTAGCATATTGTGTTGCTGTTGGAAGCATGGAATAGTAGCTTACCTCTTTTTCTAGCTTGTAATGATTGTTTACAATGTTTTCAAAAGCTTTCCATTGGTCATAACGTAAATTATCAATTACAATAAATAATATGGGTTTATCTTTTTTTCTAATTTCTGGAGCAACTAATTCTCCAAATAATTTATGAGATAGAATAGGCTTGTCACTTTTTTCATCAAACCAATCTTCATAATTTCGTTCAATGAATTTACCAAACTGAACATTAGCTTCGGTTTTCTGACTTTCTAATATCTCAACCATTCCTTGGTCGGAAATATTTTCAAGTTCCATTTCCCAATAAACTAATCTTTTGTAAAGTTCTATCCAATCTTCAAAAGAACGTACCATAGCCATATCCATAGCAATTTTACGAAACTCTTTTTGGTAATCTAAAGAGGTTTTTTCAGAAATTAATCTAGAATGGTCTAGATTTTTCTTCAAACTCAATAGAATTTGATTTGGATTTACGGGTTTTATTAAATAGTCGGCTATTTTAGAACCAATAGCTTCTTCCATAATATATTCTTCTTCACTTTTAGTAATCATTATTACTGGTATTGAAGATTTTTTTTCTTTTATTTCTGATAAAGTTTCTAAACCACTTAAACCAGGCATATTTTCGTCTAAAAATACAATATCATAATTGTTTTCTTCAAATAAATCTATAGCATCTTGTCCGTTATTACAAGTTGTTACTTCATAGTTTTTCTTTTCTAAAAATAGTATGTGTGGCTTTAAAAGATCTATTTCATCATCAACCCAAAGTATCTTTATTTTGTTCATTTATATAAAATTTTACGCAATTTAATACTTAATAAACGAGTATTGCATTAAAAATTGTATAAAAAGAATACTTTTAGGAAATTTTAACTACTTGTTCTAAAATTTATTTTTTCAATTGTACTCACATACACTCATTTTTTAATTTTATAATGACAAATAATGATTGATATCCAAGTAAATAAAAAAACAATTTGATGAGTAACAGTTAGATATTTTGTCTTAATAAGGAAATAATTTTATTTTTTAATTAATTGATATTTATTCCATTAACTGAAAATATTAGTTTATAATTGGTAGTAAACATTCAACTGTTAAAATTAAAATTTTGAGTTTTGTATTTTTTTTTGAAAAGAAGATTAAACGAAGAGGTTATATACAATACTTTCAAAAGTTCTATATTTGTTATAAAATTAAAATAAGTGAACGCTACTAATAAGCTTAAAATATTTAACGATCCTATATATGGATTTATAAATATTCCGAATACCTTAATATATGATTTAATACAACATCCTTATTTTCAGAGATTAAGACGTATTTCGCAAATGGGAATGACTTATTTGGTTTACCCTGGAGCGCATCATACTCGTTTTCATCATGCATTAGGTTGTTTGCATATTATGCAAAAAGCTGTACAAACATTAAAATTTAAAGAGGTTTCCATCTCTGAAGAAGAGGAAAATGCATTATATATTGCTATTTTGTTACATGATATTGGTCACGGACCTTTTAGTCATGCTATGGAACATAGTATTGTTGAAGATGTGCATCATGAACAACTTTCATCATTGTTTATGGAACAATTAAACAAGGAATTTGATAATAAATTGGCATTAGCCATACAAATTTTTAAAGGAGAGTATCATCGAAAATTTATGTTGCAATTGATTTCGAGTCAGTTGGATATGGATCGAATGGATTATTTGCGAAGAGATAGTTTTTATAGTGGAGTAGCAGAAGGAAATATCAATAGTGAACGTTTAATTCAAATGATGAATGTTCAGGATGATTATTTAGTTATTGAAGAAAAAGGAATTTATTCTGTTGAAAAATTTTTGGTTGCAAGACGATTAATGTATTGGCAAGCCTATCTTCATAAAACATCAGTTGTTGCAGAATTGATTTTAACTAAAATTTTAAAACGAGCAAAAGAATTAACACATAAAGGGGTAGAACTTGAATCCAGTAAACCTTTACTTTTTTTTATGCAAAATAAAGTTGATTTATTAGATTTTGATGCAAAAATCTTAAATACATTTTCTCAATTAGATGATTATGATGTATTAAGTGCTATAAAAGCATGGCAATTTCATGAGGATTTTGTTTTGTCGAGTTTATGCAAAATGATTATTAATCGTGATTTGCTAAAAATTAAAATGATGGAAGAAAAACCAAATAAAAATATTTTAGATTCCTATAAATCTTCTTTTATGAAATTACACGATTTATCAGAGAAAGAAGTAGATTATTTTGTTTTCAAAGGGAAGATAAAAAATCAGGCATATAATAAAGATAGTGAGCCTATTAGAATATTGAAAAAAGACAAAACAATTGAAGATGTTGTACAAGCATCAGACCAGTTAAATTTGAAAGCTTTATCTAAGCCCGTTACCAAATATTTTATATGTTTTCCAAAAGTAACATTAGAAGCATAAGTATTTAATTAAATTTTATATTTTTGTCAAGATGTAATTGAGTCAAAAATGACATTTGATGACTAAGCATTTCCATTTTGCAAATGGACAACTTAAAATAACTGAATGAAATTTACAGCAGAACAAATAGCAGGTATTTTAGAAGGTGAAGTAGTAGGTAATCCTTATGCTGAAGTTTCTAAACTTGCCAAAATAGAAGAAGGCATTGAAGGTTCTTTAACTTTTTTAGCCAATCCAAAATATGTAAGTCATATCTATACAACACAAGCAACAATAACAATTGTTAATAAATCATTTGAGCCTGAACAAGTATTAACAACAACGCTAATAAAGGTAGAAGATGCTTATAAATCATTCTCAAAATTACTAGAATATTACAATCAAGTAAAATTAATGAAATCTGGTATAGAGCAGCCATCTGTTATTTCTGAGGATGTTGTTTATGGCGAAGGTTTATATTTAGGTAGTTTTTGTTATATTGGGAAAAATGTTACAATTGGAAAAAATGCTAAGATTTATCCAAATAGTTTCATAGGAGACAATGTTGTTATTGGAGATGATTGTGTTTTTTTTGCTGGTGTTCGTATTTATTCCGAAACAGTAATAGGAAATAATTGTACAGTTCATTCTGGTTCAATTATTGGTTCAGATGGATTTGGTTTTGCACCACAAGAAGATGGAACCTATCAAAAAGTACCCCAAATAGGTAATGTTATTATTGAAGATAATGTTGAAATAGGTGCATGTACTACAATTGATAGAGCAACATTAGGCTCTACAATAATTAGAAAAGGTGTTAAGCTAGATAACCAAATTCAAATAGCACATAATGTAGAAATAGGGCAGAATACAGTTATAGCAGCACAAACAGGAATAGCTGGTTCTACAAAGATAGGCAAAAACTGTATGATAGGTGGTCAAGTGGGTTTCGCAGGGCATCTTACAATTGGAGATAATGTTAAAATTCAAGCACAATCAGGAATTGGAAAAAATTTAAATGATGGTGAAATAGTTCAAGGAAGTCCAGCATTTAATTACGGAGATTTTTCAAAATCGTATGTCCATTTTAGAAATCTTCCAAAAATAGTAGCAGATATAGACAAAATAAAGAAAAACAATTAATTTAAAAATCATGGTTAAACAAAAAACCATTACAAACGAGGTTTCATTAACGGGTGTAGGTTTACATACAGGACAGCTTGTCAAAATGACTTTTAAGCCAGCTCCTGTGAATAATGGTTTCACTTTTATAAGAGTTGACTTAGAAGGTCATCCTATAATTGAAGCTGATGCTAATTATGTAGTAAACACTCAAAGAGGCACTAACCTTGAAAAGCGAGGTGTAATGATTCAAACTCCAGAGCATGTGTTGGCAGCACTTGTAGGATGTGATTTAGACAATGTAATTATCGAATTAAATGCTTCTGAACTTCCTATAATGGATGGTTCATCAAAATATTTTGTAGAAGCTATTGAAAAAGTTGGAGTTGTTGAACAAGAAGCAGAAAGAAAAATATATGTTGTAAAAGAAGTTATTTCCTATTTAGATGAAACATCAGGTAGTGAAATAACAGTTATTCCTAGTGATACATATACAATTACTACTATGGTAGATTTTGGAACAAAAGTCTTAGGGACACAAAATGCTACTTTAAAAAATATTGATGATTTTAAATCAGAAATAGCAGATTGTAGAACTTTTAGTTTTTTACACGAATTAGAATCGTTATTAAACAACGGTCTTATTAAAGGTGGTGATTTGAATAATGCTATAGTTTATGTTGACAAAGAAATTTCTACAGAAACTATGGAAAACTTAAAAAAGGCTTTTAACAAAGAATCTATTTCGGTTAACCCAAATGGCATTTTAGACAACCTTACTTTGCATTATCCAAATGAGGCCGCTAGACATAAGTTATTAGATATTGTTGGTGATTTATCATTAATTGGTACTCGTATTCAAGGAAAAGTAATTGCTACAAAACCAGGTCATTTTGTAAATACACAATTTGCTAAAAAATTATCAAAAATTATTAAAATTGAAGAACGTAATCAAATCCCAGTTTACGATTTACATAAAGAACCATTGATGGATATTCATCAAATAATGAAAATGTTGCCTCATAGACCACCATTTTTATTAATTGATAAGATTTTAGAATTAACAGATGCTCATGTAGTAGGATTGAAAAATGTAACAATGAATGAACCGTTCTTTGTTGGTCATTTTCCTGACGCACCAGTTATGCCTGGAGTTTTAATCGTTGAGGCTATGGCTCAAACAGGTGGAATTCTTGTACTAAGTACAGTTCCAGATCCTGAAAATTATTTAACTTATTTTATGAAAATTGATAATGTTAAATTCAAACAAAAAGTATTGCCTGGTGATACTTTAGTATTTAAGTGTGATTTAATCACACCTATTAGAAGAGGTATTTGTCATATGCAAGCTAATGCGTATGCAAATGGTAAATTAGTTGCTGAAGCAGAACTAATGGCACAAATAGCAAAAAAACAATAATAATTTTGTATATAGTTAATTAACCATATGCTTAAAAAAAATAAATTAGAAAAAAATGAATCAACCATTAGCATACGTACATCCAGGAGCTAAAATTGCAAGAAATGTAGTTATTGATCCGTTTACGACCATACACAATAATGTAATAATAGGAGAAGGAACATGGATAGGTTCCAATGTTACTATTATGGAAGGAGCAAGAATTGGTAAAAATTGCAATATATTTCCAGGTGCTGTTATATCTGCTATTCCTCAAGATTTAAAATTTGGTGGAGAAGATTCATTGGTTATTATTGGAGATAATACTACTATAAGAGAATGTGTTACAATTAATAGAGGAACTATAGCTTCGGGACAAACAAAAATAGGTGATAATTGCTTAGTTATGGCTACTGCTCATATTGCTCATGATTGTCATATTGGTAACAATGCAATTATTGTAAATGGTGTTGCATTAGCTGGTCATGTTACTATTGGAGATTTTGCAATTATTGGAGGCTTAGCAGCTATTCATCAATTTATTTCTATTGGAGAGCATGCTATGGTTTCAGGAGGTTCATTGGTTAGAAAAGATGTACCACCTTATACAAAAGCAGCAAAAGAGCCTTTATCTTATGTGGGAATAAATTCGGTGGGTTTAAGAAGACGTGGATTTAGCACAGATAAAATAAGAGAGATTCAAGATATTTATAGAATTTTATATCAAAAAAATTTCAATACTACTCAGGCATTGAGTATCATTGAAGCTGAAATGGAAGCAACTCCAGAAAGAGATGATATTATTCAATTTATCAGAAACTCATCAAGAGGAATTATGAAAGGCTATACAGGTAGCACAATATAAATTAGTTATTTAAAAATTAAATATATAAAAATGGCAAGTACTTCAGATATTAGAAATGGTCTTTGTATTAAATACAATCATGACATTTATAAAATTATAGAATTTTTACATGTAAAGCCAGGTAAAGGACCAGCTTTCGTTAGAACGAAATTAAAATCGTTAACAAATGGAAAAGTATTAGATAATACTTTCTCTGCAGGACATAAAATAGATGTAGTTCGTGTAGAAACACACACTTTTCAATATTTATATGCAGAAGGTCAAGATTTTCATTTTATGAATACTGAAACTTTTGAACAAATTTCTTTAAATAGAGATGTTTTAGATGCTCCAGATTTATTAAAAGAAGGTGAAAATGTAATGATTCAGATTAATACAGAAACAGATTTACCATTATCTGTTGATATGGCCGCTTCAGTAATTCTTGAAGTAACTTACACAGAACCAGGTGTAAAAGGAAATACAGCTACAAATGCTACAAAACCAGCTACTGTGGAAACAGGTGCAAGTGTAAATGTTCCTTTGTTTATTAACGAAGGTGACAAAATTAAAATTGATACAGCTTCAGGAAAATACATGGAGCGTGTATAATTGAGTAAAGTGTAAAAAGTGATTAATAATTTAGATAACGAATCACTTTTTACTAATCACTAATTACTGCTTATATATGAAATTTAGTAAACCACATAATTTAAAAGATATTGCATCTCTTATTAATGCTAAATACATTGGTAAAGATGATTTTCAAGTACTTGGAATGAATGAAATTCATGTGGTTGAAGCAGGTGATATCGTTTTTGTAGATCATCCAAAGTATTATGATAAGGCTTTAGAATCAGCAGCTACAATAGTTTTGATTAATAAAGAAGTCGATTGTCCAGAAGGAAAAGTATTGTTGATTTCTGATGATCCTTTTAGAGATTTTAATAAGCTATCACAACATTTTAGACCTTTTCAATTTTCTAATATTTCTATTTCTCCTTCTGCAACAGTTGGTGAAGGGACAGTGATTCAACCAAATTGTTTTATTGGTCATAACGTCGTAATAGGAAAAAATTGTATTATTCATTCAAATGTATCCATTTATGATAATACTATAATTGGAAATAATGTTATTGTTCATGCAGGAACAATTTTAGGAGCTGATGCATTTTATTATAAAAAAAGACCAGAAGGTTTTGACCAGTTGTTGTCTTGTGGTAGAGTAGTTGTTCAAGATAATGTAGGAATAGGTGCTTTATGTACTATTGATAAAGGAGTAACAGGTGATACAACTATTGGCGAAGGAACAAAAATAGACAATCAAGTTCATGTTGGTCACGATACAGTAATTGGTAAAAAATGTTTAATTGCTGCACAAACTGGAATTGCGGGTTGTGTAATTGTAGAAGATGAAGTTACTTTATGGGGACAAGTTGGTACAACAAGTGGAATAACCATTGGTTCAAAAGCAGTAGTTATGGGGCAAACTGGTGTTACAAAATCTATTGATGGCGGTAAAACTTACTTTGGAACACCAATAGAAGAATCACGTGAAAAATTAAAACAACTTGCTAACATAAAAAAAATACCTCAAATTTTAGATAAATTAAGAGAAAATGACAAATAAAGAGCAAATTCAAAAATTTTATCTCGAAGATGGAATTAGAAATATTGAAATATTAAATGATTTACTTCACAATGAGGTTTCTCTTGAGTGGATTAGTTCAGATGGTATTTTAATCCTGAATAAAGAGAGAATTTTAAATTTAGCTGCTGAATTAAAACAAAATTACAACAATTCAATAATTGAAATAACTCATATTATTGAAGAAGGAAATCAAGTTGTCGTAAAATACAATCACAAAGTTTCTACTATTGAAAATCCTTCAGAATTAATTCCTATTGCAAGATTTATTGTAATATGGGAATTTTTAGAAAATAAATTGCATAGAGGGTACCAAATTAGTCAACCTTCATAATTTCACAAAAATAAAACTTAAAAAGTTCCTGTTTTTTTTACAAAAAACTTACTTTTGCAACACAATTTAAAAAATAATATAATAATCATATCATGAGTGTTTTAGTAAATAAAGATTCAAAAATAATTGTTCAAGGTTTCACAGGAAGTGAAGGAACTTTCCATGCTTCTCAAATGATTGAATATGGTACTAATGTTGTGGGTGGTGTAACTCCAGGAAAAGGAGGAACAACTCACTTAGATAGACCCGTCTTTAATACAGTACAAGATGCTGTAGAAAAAGCTGGAGCAAATACTTCAATTATCTTTGTACCACCAGCATTTGCTGCTGATGCAATTATGGAAGCTGCAGATGCAGGAATTAAAGTTATTATTTGTATTACAGAAGGTATACCTGTTGCAGATATGATTAAAGCATACGATTACATTAAATCAAGAGATTGTCGTTTAGTAGGTCCTAATTGTCCTGGTGTAATTACTCCAGATGAAGCAAAAGTGGGTATTATGCCAGGTTTTGTTTTCAAAAAAGGTAAAGTTGGAATTGTATCTAAATCAGGTACATTAACTTATGAAGCTGCTGATCAAGTTGTAAAACAAGGTTTAGGAATAACTACAGCAATTGGAATTGGTGGTGATCCAATTATTGGAACAACTACAAAAGAGGCAGTTGAATTATTAATGAATGATCCAGAAACGGAATGTATCATTATGATTGGTGAAATTGGAGGTCAATTAGAAGCTGATGCAGCTAGATGGGTAAAAGCTGATGGAAATCGTAAGCCAGTTGTTGGTTTTATCGCAGGTGAAACAGCTCCAAAAGGAAGAACAATGGGGCATGCTGGTGCAATTGTAGGTGGTGCTGACGATACTGCTGAGGCTAAAAAACGTATCATGAGAGAAAATGGAATTCATGTAGTAGATTCTCCAGCTGAAATTGGTAAAAAAGTTAAAGAAGTTTTAGGATAGTTAATTCTAAATATAAAGATAAAAAAGTCTCAAAATTAATTTTTTGAGACTTTTTTTCTTATTTGTATTTTGAGGTTATTCAAAAGGGTTGCTCCATTTACTATCCGAATAAACATTTGAACCAGCTAATGTTTCTAAAAAAGCTTGTAAAGCGCTCATTTCTGCTCCTGTCATATTCAATTGTTGTCCATTTCCTCCAGGTTGTAATTTGGGATCTAAATTTGTATTTCCAGGAGCTAAATTAATGGTGTTATAATGTCCGATTGCTGCTTGCAAGTTTGCAATATTACCAGTGTGCATTAAAGTAGTATTCAATGTGCCATCTTGTTTAACCAAATCTCTTAATGAAGGAGCACGAGTATTGGTAATATCAATTCCTGTATTATTTATAGTTCCAATTATTCCATTATTTAATGTATTGGGATCAATGTCAAATTCAGGAGCTCTATGACAGCCAGCGCATCCTACACCTCCTCCAATGCGAGAACCAGAACCATCAAACTGTGGAGGAGTTAAAAATAGATTTTTACCTAAATTTTCTTGTTGTGTGAAATTTGGAAAAGGTTGATTGTCATTGTTTACCAAAGTTCTTCCAGAATCGTATTTAGAATCAAAAGATTGAATACTTCTTATAAATTGAGCTAATGAATTTTGAATTTTCATCTCTGTAATTTCATCAGTTCCATAAACAAATGTGAATAGCTCTTTATAGTATTCAATATTTTTCATTCTTGTAATTAAATCTGCAAAAGATAAATCTCCATTGGCTCCACTAAACCCCATTTCTCCATGGTCTTTAATTGGCATTGTAGTTTGGATTTCTAGACTTGCTGCTCTTTCGTCCCAGAAAAATTTAGTTTCTGTAGCAAATCGGGTATTAATTAACCGCATGGAGTGTCTTCCTGTTGTTCCATTAACACCGTTGCTTGCCATAGCCGCATTATCTCCAAAAGCATTCGCTTGTTTATGACAACTGGCACAAGCTACTGAATTATCGGATGATAAATTTGTATCATAAAATAAAACTCTTCCTAATGTTGCTCCTTTATCAGAAATTGGATTTAAAGCACCATTATCTTTAGTGATGTAATTGGGAATGGTTTGATTAGCATAATTATCTAAATTGGTTACATCAATTGTATTGCTAAAAGTTGTAGCAATAGTAGGAAAATTTGGAATAGTTTCATAAACTTCATTTGCATCTTTGCTACAGGAAATTAACGAAAATAGTGCAAAAAATAGTACGATTTGATAAGTTTTCATCTGCATAAATATATAGTTTAGTTTATTTAAGACTTCATATACAAAAAAAGGTTTAACTCGTTTAAGTAAAATTTAAAGACATTTTTTATGTTTGGTATTTCTTAAGTTGATAGATTACCTTATTATAATATAGCTTGATATCTTTTCTCAACATCAATTAAAAACAGATTTGTTTTTAATAAAACAGAAGTATTTTCTTATTCTGTTTTATAAACTTTAAATTATTAATATATTTGGCTTTAAATTTTAAGTAACAAAGATGAAATTATTAGAAGGTAAGGTAGCTATTATTACAGGTGCTAGCCGTGGTATAGGCAAAGGAATTGCTGAAGTATTTGCAAAAAATGGAGCTAACGTAGCTTTTACTTATAGTTCTTCAGCTTCTTCAGCTCAAGAATTAGAGAAAGAATTAAGTGCTTTAGGTGTAAAAGCAAAAGGATACCAATCAAATGCAGCTGATTTTGAAGAATCACAAAAATTAGTAGAGAATGTGTTAGCTGATTTCGGAACAATAGACATACTAATTAATAATGCAGGTGTCACAAAGGATAATTTATTGATGAGAATGAGCGAAGAAGATTTTGATAAAGTAATTGAAATCAATCTAAAGTCGGTTTTCAATATGACGAAAGCAGTTCAGAAAACTATGCTAAAAAACCGTAAAGGTTCAATTATTAATATGAGTAGTGTAGTAGGAGTAAAAGGAAACGCAGGTCAGGCAAACTACGCAGCTTCTAAAGCAGGTATGATTGGATTTTCTAAATCTGTTGCATTAGAGTTAGGATCAAGAAATATTCGTTGCAATGCTATTGCTCCAGGTTTTATTGAAACTGAAATGACTGCAAAATTGAATGAAGATGTTGTAAAAGGATGGAGAGAAGCTATTCCTTTGAAAAGAGGTGGTTCTCCAGAAGATGTAGCAAATGTTTGTGTTTTTTTAGCTTCAGACATGAGTGCCTATGTTACAGGACAAGTTATAAACGTAGATGGAGGAATGTTAACATAGAAAGTTGTCAGTAATCAGTGTTTAGTTAACAATTACTAAACACAAAAAGCTGAGAACTGAACACTAAAATAATTCAATGACAACAAGTACTATTTTACTTCTTATTTTATCAGTATTTATAGCTGCTGGTTTATCATTTTTTCAATACTTTTATAAAGCTAAGAATAAATCAAAAATAAATTTATTCTTAGCTTTTTTACGTTTTTTAAGTTTTCTAGGTATTTTTTTGCTACTTATTAACCCAATATTTACAAGAAAAACATACGAAATAGTAAAAACACCTTTACCCATTCTTGTTGATAACTCAGAATCTATTAAAGATTTGAGTGGAAATAACTTAAATGTAAGTTTATACGAACAATTATCTCAAAATAAAAATTTAAAAGAGAAATACGATATTCAATTATATACTTTTGATAAAGAATTTACAAGTAATGGTAAAATAGATTATACAGGAAAACAATCTCTAATTGATAACGCTGCAAAGAATTTAAAGCAGCTTTATAGAAATGTAAATTATCCAGTGGTTTTATTTACAGATGGAAATCAAACACAAGGAAGTGATTATATATATAGTTTTCAAGAAAACACAACTGTATATCCAGTGATTCAAGGTGATACAACTACTGTATTTGATTTAAAAATTAATCAAATTAATGTAAATAAGTATACTTTTCTTAAGAATAAGTTTCCTGTAGAGGTTTTTCTACAATATAATGGAAATGAATCACTTAATTCTCTTTTTTCTATCAAGAATGGAAATCAAACTATTTTTAAAAAGACTATTTCTTTTTCTTCTCAAAATAAAGCACAATCGGTACAAGTGTTACTTGATGCTAAATCTATTGGTGTCCAAAAGTATACAGCATCAATTAGTTCTTCAAAATCTGAAAAAAATAAAACTAATAATAGTAAAAATTTTATAGTTGAAGTTATTGATCAGCGTACAGAAGTTGCAATTGTTTCTGACATCATTCATCCCGATTTAAGTACTTTAAAACGAAGTATAGAAGTTAATGAACAACGTAAAGTAACTTTACTAAAACCTAATGAAATTAAAAATATTAGAGATTATAATATTTTGATTTTATACCAACCAAATAGTACTTTTAAAAGTGTTTTTGACGAAAACAAAACAGCACAAATTAATACTTTTATTATTACAGGTACAAATACAGATTTCAATTTTTTAGGACTTCATCAAACCGATTTTAGTTTTAGAATGTCACCACAAAAGGAGGATTATTTTGCTACTTATAATTCTGATTTTAATTTATTTTCGCAGGAAAACATTGGTTTTGAACATTTTTCATCACTTGAAAATAAATTTGGCACTATAACCATAAAAGAAAATGCTAAAACATTATTGAATGCAACCATTCGTAATATTCAAACAGGTAATCCATTGTTAACTTTTTTAGAAAATGGAAAACAAAGAAAAGGATACCTATTTGGTGAGAATATTTGGAAATGGAGAATGGAAACACATTTAAAGAAAAAATCATTTGACGATTTTGATTTATTTACTGATAAATGGGTACAATATTTAACGTCTAATTCTGCAAAAAAATCATTAGAAGTCGATTATAAGAGTTATTATAATGAAGGAGAAACAATTCAAATTACGGCTCAATATTTTGATAAAAACTATGAACTTGATGAAAACGCTCAATTAAATATAGTATTAACGAATAATGAAACTAAAAAGAGAAAAACTTATAATTTCTTAAAATCGAATATTGATTATAAAGTTGAATTTGATAATTTGGAAAAAGGGAATTATTCTTTTACTGTTAAAGAAAAAGAATCAAAAACTTCATTTTCAGGTAATTTTGAAATTTTAGAATTTGATATTGAAAAACAATTTGTAAATCCAGATAAATTACGATTAGAACAGTTAGCAACCAATACTTCTGGAAAAGCATATTTTCCTAATCAATTAGAGCAATTAACAAAATCCTTGTTAGAAAATCCTAACTTTTTACCTATTCAAAAAGAAGTAGTTAAAAAAACACCTTTAATAGATTGGACAATATTATTGATATTAATTTGTTTTTTTCTTTCAATTGAATGGTTTACAAGAAAATATAACGGTTTATTATAATTTTTGATATTTTTTGTTTTTTAACATAAAAGTAGCTGTTTGATAATAAGAAGTAGCTTCTAAAACGAGTGATTTGTCTATTTTTTTTCTAGGAATTTCATTATAAATCAATTGAAAATCATCTGATGTTTTTGGATTTTTAACCATTTCTAAATCAAATTGTTTTTCTTTCTTTACAGGTGAAATAATGGTTAATACATCCTCTTTAATAAACCCTAAATCTTCATAAGTTGCAATAAAGGCTCTTGGCTTATAATCAGTTTTCATAACATCTTGACCATAAAATTTACTTTTATAATTAAAATGCAATAATCCAAAAAGTGTTGGCATTAAATCAATTTGAGACATTAATTTATTTTCATTTTTTGGAGCAATGAAACCAGGAGCATAAATCATGGCTGGAATATGATATTTATCCATTGGTAATTCTGTTTTCCCAGAACTTGATGCACAATGATCGGAAAGAATGACAAAAACTGTATTTTCATACCAAGTTTGTTTTTTGGCCATTTTGAAAAATTGTTTCAAAGCATAATCAGTATATTTTATACCACCATTTCTAGATTTTGCATCACTCGGAATATCAATTTTTCCATCAGGATAAGTAAAAGGCCTATGATTACTAACAGTCATCCAATGGTTAAAGAAAGGCTTGCCTGTTTTTGCTTCTTCATTCATTGTTTTAATTGCTTTTTTAGCCATATCTTCATCACAAACGCCCCAAATATTGGCAAAAGTAATTTCATATGGAGAAAAAGTTGTTTTATCTATAACATCATACCCATTTCCACTAAAGAAATTCTGCATATTATCAAAAAAAGCATCACCACCATATAAATATTTCACTTGATACCCTTTTGATCTAAAAATACTTCCTGTACTAAATTTGTCGTTATTGTCCTTTCTTTTAATAACACTTTCCCCAGGAGTAGGAGGAATACAAAGAGTAACTGCTTCTAAACCTCTAACTGTTCTATTTCCTGTGGCATAAAAATTGGAAAAATTAAGACTTTGTAAGGCTAGTGAATCTAAAAAAGGAGTGAGATTTTCTTCATTTCCATATAGTTTCATATACGATGCACTTAAGCTTTCCATAGTAATTAAAACTACATTCTTTTTAATTTCAATACTATCATTAGTTATAGAACGAAGAGTGGAATTCTCTGAACTATTTTGCAATTGTTTTTTTAACTCAGCAAATGCCTTTTGGTCATCGATAGTATTGTAGAATTTATAAAAATCCAATTCGCTATTCATAAAAGCTAAATAAAATTTATAAACTCCATTAGCTTGTAATTCATTAGTAAAAACATTCTTTGAATTTTCAAGTTTAGCTAAATTAGGTATTGCAAATAATGAAATAATAAAAAAGACAATATAAATACCTACTATTTTTAATTTATCCCATAATGAAGGCAAATAATCTAAGTATATTTTCGATCTCTTTACAATTAAATAAGTGATTAATAATGTAATAATTCCTACTGAAGTGAATAAAGGAATTACAGGATAAGATTCTAGGATATTTCCAATTACAGTATTGGTGTAAACCAAATAGTCAACAGCTATAAAATTGTATTTTACTCCAAATTCATTCCAAAAGAAGAATTCACTAACTGCATTTTGAATAATTAATAATACAAATAAAAAAATAGTAAATGAAAAAACAGCAAATCGTATTTGTTTTCTATGTTTAGGTAAAAATAGGAGTAAGCCCATTAATACTGTTTTTACCCCAACAAAAATTAATCCTAACGTTGGTAAAACACCTCCATATTCATTTAGTATTGATTTACCAGATAGAATATAGACGAATAATAAAAGATAACCTCCAAAAAGAAAATATCCCCATGGCTTATTGAATTTTGAATTAGATAAAAACAATAAATACAACCATAGAAAAGTACTTGCAATAACAAAGACAAAAAAATCTGAAGCAATACTTAAAATAAAAATTTTTATTATTTCAACAACACTAAAATTAGATTGAGTAATAGGATGAAACAATAAAATGATTCTTAGAATAAAACTAATAACTATATAAATTATAGCTAGATTTTTAAATGGAGTAAGGTATTTGTTCATGACTAATTAATTATAAATCAAATGTATAATTAGTATTATTTTATTGACTTAAGATTCAACTAATATTAACTTAAGTTTTACTTAATTTAAATCTCACTAGATAATAATAGGTTATAAAATCGTTTAATTTGTATAAAAATTATTTAAAATGAAAAAAAATATAACCCTTTTGTTTTTATTTATAGTAGTTGTAGGTTTTTCACAAGATTGGAAATATAATTTTGAAGAAGCAAAAGAATTGGCTAAGCAACAGGATAAAAATATTATCCTTATTTTTTCTGGTTCTGATTGGTGTGCACCTTGTATAAAGTTGGAAAAAAATATTTGGGAATCAGAAGTTTTTCAAAAAGAGTCTGCTGAAAATTGGATTTTGGTAAAGGCTAATTTCCCAAGAAAAAAAGCCAATCAATTATCTGAAGAACAAAGCAATCATAACAGAAACCTTGCTGAAAAATATAATATTGAAGGAAGTTTTCCTTTAGTAGTTTTATTAGATAATACAGGAAAAGTATTAGGAAAAATGGGATTTAAAAACGTTCCTCCTGAAGAATACATTAAAATGATTCACGCATTAGAAAAAAAATGAGAAAAGTAGCACTCTTTTTATTTGTTTTAACCCTTAGTAATTCATTTTCCCAACAAGTTTTTAAAAAGAAGCAAAGTTTGTTAGGAAGTCCATTTGAAATTACGGTTGTAGCGAAAGATTCTATTGAAGCGGATAAATTTACTTCATTAGCAATTTCAGAAGTAAAACGAATTGAAAATTTAATCTCAGATTGGATTCCAACCACACAAATTTCTAAAGTAAATCAGAATGCTGGAATTGCTCCTGTTAAAGTAGATTTAGAAGTTTATAATCTAGTAGAAAGAGCGACAAAAATTTCTAAGTTAACTTCTGGAGCATTTGATATTAGTTATGCTTCAATGGATAAAATTTGGAAATTTGATGGAAGTATGAAAGAAATGCCTACTCCAGAAGCAATAAAAAAATCAGTTGAAAAAGTAGGCTATCAAAATATTATTTTAAATCCAAAAGACACTACAATTTTTCTTAAAATCAAAGGAATGAAATTAGGTCTTGGAGGAATTGGACAAGGCTATATTGCAGATAAAATCAAAGCTTTATTACAAGAAAATGGTTGTTCATCTGGATTGGTAAATGTTTCAGGAGATATTAATACTTGGGGAACTCAACCTAATGGAGAGGTATGGACAGTGGGAATTATAAATCCAATGAATAAAAACAAAGTGTTTGCAACCTTTCCATTAATAGATAGTGCTGTTGAAACTTCTGGGAGTTATGAAAAATTTGTGAATTTCAATGGAAAAAGATATTCACATATTATTGATCCAAGGACAGGCTATCCAGCATCTGGTATTATTAGTATTTCAGTTTTTGCCAAACAAACTGAATTAGCTGATGCATTAGCCACAGGAATCTTTGTTTTAGGAATAGAAGTAGGATTAGATTTAATAAATCAATTAAACGGGATAGAATGCATTATTGTTGATGATAAAGGAGGCATTCACGCATCAAAAAATATAGATATCAAAAAAAATTAATAAAATGAGAAAAATAATTGTAGTAGCAGTAATTATAGTTTCTGTGATTTCCTGTAATTCAGTTAAAGAATACGACAAACAATATATCAATGATCCAGAAATGAAACTTTCTGCAAGAAGTTCTGAGCGTTATGAAACTACTTTTCAAGTATATAGGGAGGCAGCTTCTGGTGCAAATGGAGGAAAAACTGGTGGTGGTTGTGGTTGCAATTAAGAAAGAGTAAAATGAAAAATAAATTTATATTAACCTTAGGATTAATGACTTGTGTAGCTTTTTCACAAGAAAAGGATTCAACAGAAGTAGTTTATAAAAAGCGTGTATTAGAATCTACCGAAGTAGATTTCTTAGCCAGTTATTATAAACAAGATGGTGTACACTCTTCAGTTTCAGGAGGTATGGGATCAGAAAAATTAACCGATTTAGCATCTAATATTATAGTTGCAATTCCTCTAAACGATGATGATGTATTAACTGTAGATATGGGAATTTCAGCCTATACGTCAGCATCTTCCAGTAATATTAATCCATTTAATTCATCGGGAGCTTCTGGTGGAGAAGATGACGATGATGACAGAAGAGCAGCAATTGGCCCATACGGAACACCTTGGCAAGCATCTTCAGGAGCTTCTGCTCAAGATGCATTAGCTTCAGTAGTCGTAAATTATAGTCATAGTAGTGATAATAGAAATTTCATTTGGAACGCTGATGTAGCATTTTCAAATGAATATGATTATACTTCTATCGGATTTGGTGGAGGTGTTAGTAAATTATTTAATAATAAAAATAGCGAAATTTCTATTAAAGCTAATGTATATCTTGACCAATGGAGACCAATATATACAACAGAATTGCATGAATATGCAAGTTATGGTCCTGGATTTCAAAATAGTGGTTTTTTTAGTGGTGTAACTATTTTAGACCAAAACGGAAATGCAACTACAAATTATTTACCTTCTGATTTTACAGTCTGGAACTCAACTAATAGAAATTCCTATTCTGCTTCATTTGGTTTTTCTCAAGTAGCGACTAAAAAAATGCAATTTTCATTATTTTTTGATATTCTTCATCAAGAAGGAATGTTATCAACTCCATACCACAGAGTATATTTTGCAGATAAAGCAAATTATTATATTGGTCAAGCCGAATATATTCCTGTATATGAAACTACTCAAAATGTTGGTGTTTATCAATTAGCAGATGATATTGAGCGTTTACCAAATACACGTTTTAAAATTCCAGTAGGTACTCGCTTAAATTATTATTTGAACGAGAGATTAACTCTTAGAACATATTATAGATATTATTGGGATAATTGGGGAATAACTTCAAACACTGCTAGCATTGAATTACCCGTTAAGTTGTCAGAAAAATTCACTGTTTTTCCATCTTACAGATATTATACTCAAGAAAAATCAAAATATTTTGCACCTTATGAAACGCATTTATCAACTGAAGAATATTATACTTCTGATTATGATTTATCTACTTTTGATGCACATCAGTATGGGTTTGGAATAAATTATACAGATATTTTTACTAACGCTCGAATTTGGAAATTTGGACTGAAAAACATCGATTTTAGATTTAATCACTATGACAGAAACGATGGTTTGAATGCTAATATTGTTACTTTTGGAGTAAAATTTGTCCAACAATAAATAGAAATAATGCATATTCTTATAGTTGAAGATGAAAAAGGAATTATAGATTTTCTAAAACAAGGTTTGGAAGAAGAAGGATTTACTATTTCCTTTGCCATGGATGGAAAAGAAGGTTTAGAAAAAGCTTTGGCTCTATCTGTAGATTTAATTCTTCTAGATTGGATGTTGCCCAAAATGAATGGTGTTGATGTTTGTAAAGCAATAAGACTTCAAAAAACTACTGTACCTATTATTTTTTTAACTGCCAAAGATACTATTCAAGAGACAATTGAAGGATTAAAAGCAGGAGCTAATGATTATATTAAAAAACCATTTAGCTTTGAAGAATTATTGGAACGAATAAAAATACATTTTCGTGCAAATAGTGATAATAATAAATTAACTTTAGGAAATATTTTACTTGATAAAAGTAAATTTCAAGTTTTTGTAGATAAAAATGAAGTCTCTTTAACACATAGAGAATTTGAGTTATTAGCTTATTTAATTACAAACAAAGGAAAAGTTTGTACTAGAAATAAGATTATAGAAGACGTTTGGAATATTCATTTTGACTATGATACAGGAGTTATTGATGTATTTATGAATGCCATTCGAAAAAAATTAAACCTTTCAAAAGATGAAGAACTTATAAAAACGATAAGAGGAGTAGGCTATATAGCCAATGAAAATTAAACATGGGAAGTATAGAACAGAAAGCAATAAAAGCAACTTATTTTAGTATTATTGGGAATACCTTGTTGGCAATAATTAAAGGAATTACTGGCTATTTTGGAAACTCTTATGCTATGATTGCTGATGCTATTGAATCTACAGCAGATATTTTTGCTTCTTTTCTAGTACTTTTTGGAATTAAATATTCAAATAGACCTGCAGATGAAAATCATCCCTACGGACATGGTAGAGCTGAACCATTAATTACTTTTTTGGTTGTTGGCTTTTTAATCACTTCTGCAACTATAATTGCCTATAAAAGTATTATAAATATCCAAACTCCACATGAATTACCAAAACCTTTTACATTATTTGTTTTAGGAGGAATCATTCTTTGGAAAGAAATTTCTTTTCAAATTGTTATAAAAAAAAGTAAAGAAACAAAAAGTAGCTCATTAGAAGCAGATGCTTGGCATCACAGAAGTGATGCTATAACTTCAGTAGCAGCATTCATTGGAATTTCTATTGCAGTTTTTTTAGGAAAAGGATATGAGTCAGCTGATGATTGGGCAGCCTTATTTGCTTCATTTGCAATATTGTATAATAGTTATAAAATTTTTCGTCCAGCTCTTGGTGAAATTATGGACGAACACTTATATCATAATTTAGAAAACGATATTAAGTGTATTTCTAATAATGTTTCTGGTGTTTTAGGTATCGAAAAATGTTATATTAGAAAAGCAGGAATGAAATATCATGTTGATTTACATGTTATTGTTAAAGGAACAATTTCAGTCAAAGAAGGACACGATATTGCTCATAATCTAAAAGATACTTTACGTACTGAATTAATTGAACTAGGACACGTTCTAATTCATATTGAACCTGATTTTGAAACCATTTAATCTAGATTATGTTTTCTTTTTCATTTAAAAATAGAATCGCATTTAACTACATTCTTAGTGGTTCAATTTTAATTGCTATGGTATTTGTTTGCATCTTCGCAATTGTGAAATATAGTGTGAATGAGCATATAAATGAAGGTATACAAGAAGAGCTAGAGAAACATTTAGAAGAAGTTAAAATTGATAGTAATAATACTTATCTTATTCAAGTTGATCAATGGAGAGCAAGAGAACATAATTCTATTAACGTTAATCCTGTTTTTGTCGAGTTTTATGATACTAATAAACAATTAATTGATAAATCACCTAATCTTAATGATTCCAATCTTAAACTACTAGATGATTCTCATAATAATGAGTTTTTTAATACTTCTCTAAATGGAATTTCAGTAAGACAATTGCAAACGCCTATTATCAATGAAAATAAAGTAGTAGGTTATTTGGTTGTGGCTATGTCATTAGAAGATTTTGAAATTGTTGAAATTCTAAAAGAAACACTCCTTATTTCATTTCCAATCATTTTAATTGTTTTATTCTTAATTGCTCGCTTTTTTGCAGGAAGAAGTATTAAACCTGTCAGTACAATTATTGAAACCTCAAGTAAAATTACCAAAGATAATTTGCAAACCAGAATTCCTTTGCCACATAATAAAGACGAATTATATAGACTTTCTGAAAATATCAATCATTTATTGGATAGAATTGAAAATACTATAGAAAGAGAAAAGCAATTCACTTCAGACGCTTCTCATGAATTAAGAACACCATTAGCAGTTATAAAAGGTACAATGGAGGTTTTAATTCGAAAACCAAGAAGTCAAGAAGAATATGAATCTAAAATTAATTTCTGTATTTCAGAAGTAAATCGATTAAATCACATGGTTGATCAGTTATTACTTTTGGCACGTTTTGAAAATCAAAAGCAAAACATAAAAAAAGAATCTATTTATTTAAATGCAATTATATTAGATAGTTTAACACGGTTTTCAAATAAAATTGATAGTAAAAAAATAAAAGTAAAGACGCTTTTTACCCAAGATTATTATCTACTATCAGATAACTATTTAGTTTCTATTATAATTAGTAATTTAATATCAAATGCAATTAAATATACTAATAATAATGGAGAAGTTTCTATTTCTTTGGTTATCCAAAAAAATACAATTGATTTTATTATAAAAGATAATGGAGTAGGAATTTCTCCTAATGATTTAGACAAAATATTCAGTTCTTTTTATCGTTCAGATGTTTCTAATCATCCTGAAATAAAAGGAACTGGATTAGGATTATCTATTGTAAAAAGATTATGTGATTTATTAAAGATTGATATTTCTGTGAAGAGTACTTTAGATATAGGAACAGAAGTTAAATTAAGTTTTCCTTTAGAAAATCCTAAGTAGACCTTAAGTTTTCCTATGTTTTTAAATTGTAAATTTGTATTATACTTATTTAAATTACTAATTTTATAATATGAGTAAAGTAATTGTCTTTTTTTTAATAACACTATTTTTGTGTAGCAACACATCAATAGGGCAATTATTGAAAGTTCCTAATTTAATAGAGCATTATAAGGAACATAAAGGTATAGTTAATACTACTTCAAATTCATTTATTCAATTTTTAAAAGCTCATTATTCAAAAAACACTAAAAACAAAGAAAAAGAACATCAAGATTTACCATTTAAAACCTTTGATAGTTCTGTAAATCATTTATTTACATTTGTAATATTAAATTTTCAACTTTCCTATAAAAGAACAACTTTTAAAGCAAAAAAGGTCTTTTTTTATACGAATTCCTTTAAATCAAATTTATTTACTTCTATTTGGCTTCCACCAAAATTGGTCTAACATAAGAGCGTATAGAAATTATGACTAATTTCTATACTATAATTTGTATTTATCAATAAATAAGATGAATACTATTTATTAATTTTTCAATTTAATAAAAATGTTAGAAAAAATAATTGCTTTCAGTCTTAAAAATAAATTCATAGTTATCTTGTTAACATTGGGTATTCTTGGGTTTGGATTGTATTCTTTAACCCAAATTTCAATTGGTGCAGTTCCTGATGTTACCAATAATCAAGTCCAAGTAATTACAACTTCTCAAAATCTTTCTACTCAAGATATTGAACAATATATTACATATCCAGTTGAATTAGAAATGGCTAATTTGCCTGGAGTTGATGAAATTCGTTCGGTTTCAAAATTTGGTTTATCGGTAGTAACGATTGTTTTTAATGATGAAATTGGAACTTATTTACCAAGACAATTAATTGCCGAAAAGATAAAATCTGCGTCTGAAAAAATTCCAGCTGGTTTTGGAACTCCAGAAATGGGACCAATTACGACAGGTTTAGGTGAAATTTACCAATACACCTTAGAAGTAAAACCCGAATATAAAGAGGAATATTCTGTAACCGATTTACGAACCTTGCAAGATTGGGTAGTAAAGCGTCAATTATCTGGAATAAAAGGTGTTGTAGAAATAAATACTTGGGGTGGATATTTAAAACAATATGAAATTGCTGTAGTTCCTTCTGCTTTAAAAGCAATGAATATTACAATAAATGATGTTTTAACAGCTTTAGAAAAAAATAATAGTATTGCTGGTGGTGCTTATATCGAAAAAACAAATCAAAGTTATTTTATTCGTGGTGAAGGCAAAGTAAAATCAATTGAAGATATTAACAACATTGTAATTAAAAATATAAATGGTAATCCCATTTATGTAAAAAATGTGGCAAATGTTCGCTATGGTGCAGCAAATCGTTTTGGAGCAATCACAGGAAATGGAGAAGGAGAGAAGGTTTTAGGTCAAGTTATGATGCTAAAAGGAGGAAATTCTAAACAAGTTATTGATGATGTTAAAGCAAGAGTTATAGAAATAGAAAAGTCACTACCAAAAGGAGTTTATATCAACGGATTTTTAGAAAGAAGTGAGTTAGTGGGGAAAACTACATTCACAGTAGCTGAAAACTTAATTTTAGGCTGCCTAATTGTAATTTTTGTAGTAGTCATATTATTAGGAAATTGGCGTTCAGGATTAGTGGTAGCTTCTGTAATACCTTTATGTTTATTATTTGCTATTTCTTTCATGAATATTTTTGGAATTGATGCCAACTTAATGAGTTTAGGAGCAATTGATTTCGGAATAATAATAGATGGAGCAGTAATTATTGTTGAATTTATTGCCTTCCAAATTGTACATAAATCCAAACAGTTAGTTGGTTTATCTAAAGAAGATAGACAAATTCAGATTGATGAAATTACTTATAAAAGTGCTTCAAAAATGATGAATTCAGCTGTTTTTGGCCAATTAATCATTTTAATTGTATTTATTCCAATATTATCGCTTTCTGGTGTTGAAGGAAAAATGTTCAAACCTATGGCAATGACATTTAGTTTTGCCTTAATAGGAGCTATGTTATTCTGTTTTACTTATGTTCCTGTAATTTCATCCCTATTTTTAAAACCAAAAGAAGAAAACCCAAAATCATTTTCAAATAGATTGATTAATAAATTGAATACGTGGTATTTACCTTCTATAAATTGGGCATTAAATAACACTAAAAAAGTTTTATATGGAGCATTAGGATTGTTAGTTATGGCGGTAGTTTTATTTACAACAATGGGAGGAGAATTTATTCCAACATTAGATGAAGGTGATTTCGTAATTCAACCCGTTTTAAAAACTGGAACTTCATTAACTAAAACTATTGAAACTACTACTAAAATAGAGCAAATCATTCTTAAAAATTTCCCTGAAGTTGAACAAGTGGTAAGTAGAATAGGAGCTGCAGAAGTTCCTACAGATCCAATGAGTATGGAAGAAAGTGACGTAATTGTGAAATTAAAGCCAAAATCCGAATGGGTTTCAGCTAGTTCTAAAGATGAATTAGCCGACAAAATAAAAGAAGCTATCGAAAAGAAAATTCCAAACATGGAAATCGAATTCACACAACCTATTGAAATGCGTTTTAATGAATTGATTTCTGGAACACGTTCTGATGTTGCCATAAAAGTATTTGGTGACGATTTAGATGTATTAGCCAGAAAAGCAGATGAGATTGCCAAAGCAATTAAAAATGTCAAAGGTGCTTCTGATATTATTATTGAAAAAACGGAAGGTTTGCCACAAATGGCAGTCACTTATGATAGAATGAAAATTGCTCAATTTGGTATGAATATTGCCGATTTGAATGATGTTTTATCGCTAGCTTTCGCTGGAAAAACCGTAGGAACTGTCTTTGAAGGTGAAAAACGCTTTGACATGGTAATTCGTTCAGATAAAAATAATCGTACAGATATTCAAGATGTTCAGAATTTATATGTTTCCGCTCCAAATGGAGAACAAATTCCTTTGCAAGAGCTAGCAAAAATTGAATATACAACTGGTCCAGCAAAAATTTCAAGAGACAATACTAATAGGAGAATAGTGGTTGGTATAAATGTTAGAAATAGAGATTTGCAGAGTGTTGTAGATGATATTCAGAAAATCATTAATGCAAAAATTAAATTACCCACAGGTTATAGAGTCACTTATGGAGGGCAATTTGAAAATCTCCAAAGTGCAAAAGCAAGATTGTTGATTGCTGTTCCAATTGCTTTAGCATTGATTTTTATACTATTATACTTTGCATTTGGTTCAATCAAAGAAGCATTAATGGTATATTCAGCCATTCCATTATCAGCTGTTGGAGGGGTTTTATTCTTATGGATTCGTGATTTACCATTTAGTATTTCAGCAGGTGTTGGATTTATTGCTTTATTCGGAATTGCCGTTTTAAATGGAATTGTTTTAATCGAACATTTTAAAGAACTAAAACATCAAGGAATAAAAGATATTAATGAACTAATTTTAAAAGGAACTACCGATAGATTACGCCCAGTTTTATTAACGGCTTCGGCAGCAGCTTTAGGTTTTTTACCAATGGCGATTTCGTCATCAGCAGGTGCAGAAGTGCAAAGACCTTTAGCAACTGTTGTAATTGGTGGTTTATTTACTGCAACTTTATTAACAATGTTAGTTTTACCCATTTTGTATAAAATTTTAGACACAAAAGAATTTAAAAAACCAAAATTCAAAAAACGCAATAAAGGAACTTATATAATTGCATTTTTATTATTTACTAGTTTAGGATTTTCACAAAATAGCCATCTAGAATTAGATAGTTTAATTGCAAAAGGAATTGCTAATAATAAGAATATCAAAGCCTTACAATTGCAAGTAGATAAAGCAAAAATGTCTATTAAAACAGCCTATTCTTTTGATAAAACTATGATATATTATAGCTATGATCAAAATAACCTAGCAGTAAACAATGAGCCTTTAAAAGTATTTGGTGTCCAACAAACTTTTGCATTCCCAACAATTTATGGTGCTCAAAGTAAGGTTTTAAAAGCAGAATTTGAAAAAGAAAAATCGAGTTTAGAGCTCCAAAAAAACCAATTGGCAAACGAAATTTCTAAGAAATATAATCAAATTGTCTATGTGCAACATAAACAAAAATTATATTATTATTTAGATAGTTTGTATCAAAATTTTTCAAAAGCAAGTGATAGAAGATTTGAATTGGGAGAAAGTAATTATTTGGAAAAAATTACAGCGCAAGCTAAATTTCGGCAAATAAATACACAATTAAATCAATTAGAAAAAGAGAAGATTGGATTATATGAAATGCTACAATCTTTAGTTCAATCAGATGAAAAAATTAGTATAAATTCCACTAAATTAGAAGAAAGAAATAATTTAAGTAATACTAATAATAAAGACCTATATGATTCATATTATCAGAACATTACAGAATTATATACTAATAAAATAAATTTACAAAAGCAGCAAGCTTTACCTGATATTCATTTACAATATTTTCAAGGAAAAAACACAGGTTTATCACAATCATTATATGGTTTTCAAGTAGGAATTGGAATTCCATTATTTTACAATGGAAATGTTGCCAAAAATAAAGTAGCTAAATTAGAATTACAGAGTTGGCAAATCCAAAAGGAAAACGAAATGCTTAAAATAGAAGCCTATCTCAAACAGAAAAATCAAGAATTATATCAATATAAAGAAAGCATTAATTATTATGATCAATATGGTAAAAAACTTTCAGAAGAAATTCTAAAAGTTGCCAATATGAGCTATAATCACGGTGAAATTGACTTTTTTCAATTCATTTTAAGTTTAGAAAATGCTACTGCAATCCAAATCGATTATCTTGATGCTTTATTACAATATAATTTAATCCAATTGCAATTACAATACATAATGATAGAATAATAGTATGTAATAGCTAAAAAAATAAATCAATACAAATGAAAAGAATAGTATATATAATAGTTTTAACCTTGGTTTTAACTTCATGTAAAAAGAACACAACAGAAGAAGTAGAGACTGTTGATAACGGAATAATTTCAGTAACAAAGGAGCAATTTCAAACTATGAAAATGGAAATTGGCTCACCAACTGAACAAGATTTTAATGTTGCTATAAAAACAACGGGGAAAATTGATGTACCACCAAAGAATAGAGTTAAAATCACTTCATTTTTAGGTGGTTATATTAAATCAACACATTTGTTAATTGGTGATAAAGTAAAAAGAGGACAAGCTTTAGTAACCTTAGAAAATACTGAGTTTATTGATATTCAAAAAGAGTATATAGAAGTAGCTGAACAAATTAATTATTTAAAGTCAGAATACGAAAGACAAAAGACTTTATACGATGAAAAAATAACATCACAAAAAAACTATCTAAAAGCAGAAAGTGAATATAAAAGAGCAAATGGTATGTATCAAAGTTTAAAAAAGAAATTACAATTGTTAAACATTGATCCATCTCAAGTTCAAAAAGGTAATTTAACATCAACCATGACAATTTATGCTCCTATTTCAGGTGATGTAACGGTTATGAATGCCAATGTAGGAATGTTTATGTCTCCTGCTGATGTAATTTTAGAAATTGTTGATACTAATCATCTACACGTAGAATTAGCCGTTTTTGAAAAAGATATTTTGCAAGTGAAAGAAGGTCAAAATATTATTTTTACTGTTCCACAAGCTTCCAAAGAAGAATTTAAGGCAGAAGTAGTCTTAGTTGGTAAATCTATTGAAGGAGATAATAGAACAATTATGATTCATGGTCATTTAGATGATGCTATAAAACAACGTCTTTTGACAGGAATGTTTGTTGAAGCAAATATCTTGACAAATACTAAAAAAGGGTTTGCAATTCCAATTGATGCATTGATTACAGAAAATGATAAAAATTATGTACTTTTATTAAAAAATAATTCAAATTCTGATTATACCTTTGAAAAAACTGAAGTAAAAACAGGAGAAAAATTGGCAAATTTTACAGAAATAATAGAGAACAATAAAATAAACAAAAACTCAAAAATACTTACAAAAGGAGTATTTGATTTAATAAAATAAAAAATATGAATAAAGCACATTTACACATGGTTTTTAACCATTTTCCAATCATAGGTTTGTTTTTTGGAATTGGAATTTTGGTTTATGGAATTATTAAAAAGCAAACTATTTTAACCAATTTAGCATATACTATTTTCATTATTTGTATGATTATGGGAAAAGCAACTATGATGACTGGAGAAGGAGCAGAGGAGATTGTTGAAGAACTAGGAATTTCTCATAGCATCATTCATGAACATGAAGAAATTGCAGAAACATTCATGAAATTGTTATATGTTTTAGGTTTAAGTTCAATTATAGGTTTAATTGCAAATACTAAGAAACACGCAAAAGCACATTTAATTATTTATTTGACTTTAATCTTAGCTATAGGCACAGCAGTTGTATCAAAATTTGTAGGCACTTCAGGTGGAGAAATTCGTCATACAGAAATTAGAGAAAATACTACAGACACTGAAGAATTACATTCAGACCACAATGACGATTATTAAATAATAATTTTATGAAAGATGAATTGGATAATTATTTAGACAATCATTATATACACAAAAGCAATTGGCTACGAGCAGCTGTTTTAGGTGCAAATGATGGTATTTTATCAACTTCAAGTATTGCAATCGGTGTTGCTGCTGCTAGTGAATTTAGAGAACCAGTAATTTTAGCAACTCTAGCAGGTTTGGTTGCAGGTGCATTGTCTATGGCAGCTGGTGAATATGTTTCTGTAAGCTCACAGACGGATATTGAAAAAGCTGATATTGAAAGAGAAAAAGAAGAATTAGCAGAAATGCCAAAAATTGAATTGCAGCGTTTAGCACAAATTTATGAAGAACGAGGTTTAAAAAAAGATACTGCTTTACAAGTTGCCAAAGAATTAACTGCTCACGATGCATTAGGAGCTCATATAAGAGATGAATTAGGAATAAATGAAATTAGTCAAGCAAAACCTTTACAAGCAGCTTTGGCTTCAGGAGCTTCATTTACTGTTGGAGGTGCTTTACCTTTTTTAGTAACTTTATTTCTTCCTGTAAAATCTATGGAATATTGGCTATATGCATTAGCTATTTTGTTTTTAGCTTTTCTAGGTGCTTTAGCAGCTAAAACAGGTGGTTCAAGTGTTCTTAAAGCAGTTTTAAGAATTACATTTTGGGGAACTATTGCCATGGCATTAACCGCTTTAGTAGGATATGTATTTGGAGTTAATCTAGTATAAAATATATTTCTAAACATTAAACAAATTATAATTTTTTAAAAAGATTTGTTTTGTAAAAGATAATGTCTTTATATTTGCACTGTTAAAAACAATTAGAAACAATGTTTACAAATAAATTACATCACCATCATTATTTCCACGCTCAAGCGAGGCCATAGTGATTTTGTAGTAATTCAAAATAATTATAAACCCGTTTGAGTAAATCAAACGGGTTTTTCTTTTGAAAACGTATTGATTTATTCAAACTTATTTCAAAACAAACAAATGAGCATCTTAAAAATTGCAATTCAAAAATCAGGAAGACTTTATGATGAAAGTATCCAACTCTTAAAAGATTCAGGTATATCTATTTACAATGGTAATGACCAGCTTAAAGTTACTGCTTCAAATTTTCCTTTAGAAGTTTATTTCTTACGAAATTCAGATATTCCACAATATTTACTTGATGGTGTAGTAGATGTTGCCATAGTGGGAGATAATCTTCTAGTAGAAAAAGGAAAAAATATTACTGTGGCTGAAAAATTAGGTTTTTCAAAATGCAAAGTGTCTGTGGCTGTTCCAAAAGTATTTAAATACAAAAGCTTGAATGATTTAGATGGATTAAGAATCGCTACTTCTTATCCAAATACTGTAATTGAATATTTTAACTCTAAAGGAATGGAAGTAGACATTCATCAAATATCTGGTTCTGTTGAAATTGCTCCTAATATAGGTTTATCTGATGCTATTGTTGATATCGTTTCCAGTGGAAGTACTTTATTCAAAAACGGATTGAAAGAGGTAGAGGTTATCTTAAAAAGTGAAGCCGTTCTAGCAATTTCACCAGAAATAACATCTGAAGCTAAACAAATATTAGATAAATTACAGTTTCGCATACAAGCTGTTCTTCGTTCAAGAAAATCAAAATACATTTTAATGAATGTACCCAATGATAAAATTGCTTTAGTTTCAGAAATATTACCTGTATTAAAAAGTCCTACAATTATGCCTTTAAGTCAAGAAGGTTGGAGCAGTTTGCATTCTGTAATTGAAGAAGATACTTTTTGGGAAGTAATTGATCAATTGAAAGATGCTGGTGCAGAAGGAATTCTAGTATGTCCAATTGAAAAAATGGTTTTATAATTAATCACTAATTACTACAAAATGAAAAAAATATATAATCCACAACTGCAAGATTGGTCAGAAATTTTAAAGCGACCAACCCAAACTTTCAATGATATTGAAGAGACTGTTAAAGGCATATTTAAGGAAGTTCAACAAAAAGGTGATCAAGCCGTTTTAAAATATACTTCTTTATTTGATGGAATAAAATTTACTAATTTTATAGTATCACAAAATGAAATAGATATTGCAATAAATGAAATTTCAGAAGATTTATTAAATGCAATTTGTTTAGCAAAGTCTAATATAGAAAAATTTCATACTGCCCAAAAAACCAATAAAATTGAAATTGAAACTACTGAAGGAGTTGTATGTTGGCAAGAAAAAAGACCCATTCAAAAGGTAGGTTTATATATTCCGGGTGGTTCTGCTCCTTTGTTTTCAACTGTTCTAATGCTTGCTATTCCTGCTAAAATTGCAGGTTGTAAGGAAATAGTATTGTGTACACCACCAGATAAAAATGGAAGCATTAACCCAGCTATTTTATTTACTGCGCAATTATGTGGCGTAACTAAAATATATAAAATAGGTGGCATTCAAGCCATTGCAGCAATGACTTTTGGTACAGCCTCTATTGATAAAGTTTATAAAATTTTTGGACCAGGAAATCAATACGTTACTATAGCAAAACAATATGCCTCTCAATTAGGAGTTGCTATAGATATGCCTGCAGGACCAAGTGAACTTTTAATCTTTGCAGATGAATCTGCAGTGCCAAGTTTTGTAGCATCAGATTTATTAAGTCAGGCAGAACACGGAAAGGATAGTCAAGTAATTTTGGTTACCACTTCTAAGAACATTTTAAATGATGTTGAAGAAGAAATTTATAAACAATTAGAAGTTCTACCAAGAAAGGAAATTACGCAAGTGGCAATCAATAATTCAAAGTTAATTTATATGGATTCAGAAGAAAAATCTTTAGAATTAATAAATGAATATGGACCAGAACATTTTATTATTTGTGCTAAAAATGAGAACTACTTTATAAATAATATTGAAAATGCAGGCTCAATATTTATTGGAAATTATACACCAGAAAGTGCTGGTGATTACGCTTCTGGAACCAATCATACATTGCCAACAAATGGATATTCAAAAAGTTATAGTGGTGTAAATTTGGATAGTTTTTTAAAGGCAATGACATTTCAAAAAATTTCCCAAAATGGCATACTTAATATTGGTAAATCTATTGAGTTAATGGCTGAATCTGAAGGTTTACAAGCACATAAAAACGCAATAACATTACGATTAAAAAAAATACAATAAAAACAAACACAAGCAAACAAACAAAAAAGAATAATATTTATATGAAAATTAAGTTGAAGAATATTGATTTAGAATCTCTTGTAAGAAAAAATGTTAAAACCATGCGTCCATATTCATCCGCAAGAGATGAATTTAGCGAACTCAATACTGATAATATGGTTTTCTTAGATGCTAATGAAAATCCTTTTGAAAACGGGCTTAATCGATATCCGGATCCACATCAAAGAGCTTTAAAAGAGGTTTTAGCTGAAATTAAGAATGTTTCTACGCAAAATATTTTAGTAGGTAATGGTAGTGATGAAGTACTAGATTTGTTATTTAGAGCATTTTGCGAACCTAATGTTGATAATATTATTACTTTACCACCAACTTATGGAATGTATGGTGTTTTGGCTAATCTTAATGCAATTAAAAATAAAAAAATCATTTTAACAGATGAATTTCAACCAAATGTAAATTCTATTTTAAATAGAGTGAATGAAAACACAAAAATAATTTTTCTTTGTTCCCCAAATAATCCTACTGGAAATACTTTTTCGGATGAAAGTATTTTGCGAATCTTAAACGAGTTCAATGGATTAGTTGTTATTGATGAAGCATATATTGAATTTTCAGATAAACCAACTTGGTTAAAGAGAATTTCAGAATTTGAAAATTTGGTAATAGTACAAACTTTATCTAAAGCTTATGGAATGGCAGGTTTACGTTTAGGGTTATTGTTTGCTTCAACAGATATAATTACTGTTTTAGAAAAAATAAAACCACCATATAATGTAAATAGTGTTTCACAAAATTTAGCCATAGAAAAGCTAGCAAGCTTAAAATATATCTATGAAATAGAAGAAATTAAAGAAGAAAGGGAAAAAGTAATGAAAGCATTAGTTTGTTGTAAAGTGGTTACAGAAATCTTCCCTTCTGAAACAAATTTCATTCTTTTTAAAGTGGACAACGCTACTTTTCAATACAATCAATTTTTAGAAAATGGCATTGTGGTAAGAAATCGTTCTAATGATTCTTTATGTAGAAGCTGTTTACGAATTACCATTGGCACACCAAAAGAGAATGAAAAAGTGATTGAATTACTTAAAAATTTAAAAAATGTCTAAAAAAGTATTATTCATCGATAGAGATGGAACTCTAATAAAAGAAACAATTGATGAGCAAATCGATTGTTTTGAAAAAATGATTTTTTATCCAAAATGTATTCCTTATCTAAGTAGAATTGCACAAGAATTAGATTATGAGTTGGTAATGATTACCAATCAAGATGGTCTTGGCACAGCTTCTTTCCCTGAGGAAACTTTTTGGCCAGTACATAATTTTATAATGAAAACTTATGAAAATGAAGGTGTTATATTTGATGCCGTTTTTTTAGATAGAACTTTTCCTCATGAAAATGCTATTACTCGTAAACCAGGAACAGGACTATTAACAAGCTATTTTTCAGAAGAATATGATTTGACTAATTCATTTGTAATTGGTGATCGTTTGACCGATGTAGAACTAGCAAAAAACTTAGGTTCAAAAGCGATTTTTATAAATGATAATACAAATCTTGGAACGAATGAAATATCAATTAAAAGAGAAGAATTAGATTCTGTTATTGCTTTAGAAAGTAATGATTGGCAAAAAATTTACGAATTTTTAAAGTTAGAAAATCGAACTGCTTCTATCATTCGTAAAACTAATGAAACCGATATTTCCATTACATTAAACCTTGATGGAACTGGAAAAAGCAATATTAATACAGGTTTACCCTTTTTTGATCACATGCTAGACCAAATTTCTCGACACGGACAAATGGATTTAGACATTCAAGTAAAAGGTGATTTAGAAGTAGATGAACATCATACTATTGAGGACACTGCTATAGCTTTAGGTGAAGTTTTTGCAAAAGCACTAGGAAATAAATTAGGTATTGAACGTTATGGTTTTTGTTTGCCAATGGATGATTGTTTAGCGCAAGTAGCAATTGATTTTGGAGGCAGAAATTGGTTAGTTTGGCAAGCGGAATTTAAACGTGAAAAGATTGGAGAAATGCCAACTGAAATGTTTTTTCATTTTTTTAAATCCTTTACAGATGGTGCCAAAGCAAATCTAAACGTAAAGGCAGAAGGAGCTAATGAACATCATAAAATTGAAGCCATTTTTAAAGCGTTTGCCAAAGCCATAAAAGTGGCTGTAAAACGTGATGCTGATAAAATGATTTTGCCAAGTACGAAAGGAATGCTTTAAATAAGTCAAAAGTTTGAAAGTCATAAAGTTAAAAGAGAATAACTTTACGAAAATGGACTTTAAGACCTTCGACTTTAAACTTTAAGACTATACAAATGAAAATAGCCATTATAGATTACGGTGCAGGAAACATACAAAGCATACTTTTTGCTATTGAAAGAATTGGTTTTGAAGCTTTTGTAACCAATGATTGGAATTTAATAAAAGCTGCAGATAAAATTATCTTTCCAGGAGTTGGCGAAGCGAGTAGTGCTATGCAAAAATTAAATGAAAGTGGTTTAAACATTTTGATACCAACACTAAAACAACCTGTTTTAGGTATTTGCTTAGGCATGCAATTAATGTGTAAAAGTACGGAAGAAGGAAATACTAATGGTTTAGGTATTTTTGATATCGATATTATTAAATTTTCTAATAAGGTAAAAGTGCCACAAATGGGTTGGAACACAATTTACAATTTAAAATCGCCTCTTTTTGAAGGTATTAAAGAAAATGAATACGTGTATTTAGTGCATAGTTTTTATGCCCCAAAAGGTTCAAATGCAATAGCTTATACCGATTATGAAACAGAATATGCAACAGCTTTACAAAAAGATAATTTTTATGGAGTGCAATTTCACCCTGAAAAAAGTGGTATTCACGGAGAACAAATTTTAAAAAACTTCTTAAAGCTGAATAATTAATTACAAATTACGCAAAATGAGAATAATTCCAGCAATCGACATCATTAACGGAAAGTGTGTGCGTTTATCCAAAGGTGATTATAATACTAAAAAAATATACAACGAAAATCCGCTTGAGATTGCTAAGTCTTTTGAAGCCCACGGAATTGAGTACCTACATCTAGTTGATTTAGATGGTGCCAAATCAAATAAAATTATCAATCACAAGATTTTAGAACAAATTGCTTCAAAAACGAGTTTAAAAATTGATTTTGGAGGTGGTTTAAAATCAGATGATGATCTAAGAATTGCTTTTGAAAGTGGAGCCAATCAAATTACTGGTGGAAGTATTGCTGTAAAAAATCCAGAATTATTTAAAAATTGGATTAACCTACATGGTACTGATAAAATTATTCTTGGTGCAGATGCCAATAATAGAAAAATAGCAGTTTCTGGCTGGTTAGAAGAAAGTAATGAAGAAGTAATTTCTTTTATACAAAAGTATCAAAAAGAAGATATTTCTTATGTGATTTGTACAGATATTGCAAAGGATGGCATGCTTGAAGGTCCAAGTTTTGAATTATATGAAGATATTTTAAAGGAGTGTCCAAACGTAAAATTAATCGCTTCAGGAGGTATTTCAACTTTTAATGAATTGCCAAGATTAGCGGAATTAGGTTGTGAAGGAACTATTATTGGTAAAGCCATTTATGAAGGAAGAATTACATTAAAACAATTAGAAAATTTTATAAGTAACTAGTGATGATTAATTAGCTTTAAAACTATAAATACACTCTTTACTAATCACTTTTCACTAATAACTGATAAAAAATGCTTACAAAAAGAATAATTCCTTGTTTAGACATAAAAAACGGTCGCACAGTAAAAGGTGTCAACTTTGTAGATTTAAAAGATGCTGGTGATCCAGTTGAATTAGCCAAAAAATATTCTGAATGCGGAGCTGATGAACTTGTTTTCCTAGATATTTCTGCTACTGAGGAAGGTAGAAAAACTTTAGTTAATTTAGTTAGAAAAGTGGCACAGACGATTAACATTCCTTTTACTGTTGGTGGAGGTATATCTTCTGTTGATGATGTTGCTGTTCTATTGAAAAATGGGGCTGATAAAATAGCTATAAATTCATCTGCTGTTAAAAGACCTGAATTAATTAACGAATTGGCAACTAAATTTGGTAGTCAATGTGTGGTCGTTGCTATTGATGCAAAACAAATTGATGGAAAATGGATGGTGCATTTAGTAGGAGGAAAAGTACCAACAACAATTAATTTATTTGATTGGGCAAAAGAAGTAGAAGAAAGAGGAGCAGGAGAGATTTTATTTACTTCTATGGATAATGATGGTACAAAAAATGGTTTTGCAAATGATACCTTAGCTAAATTATCAGAATTAGTAAATATTCCAATAATAGCTTCTGGTGGAGCAGGTAACAGGCAACATTTTTTAGATACTTTTATTCATGGCAAAGCAGATGCAGCTTTAGCAGCTAGTGTCTTTCATTTCCAAGAGATAAATATTCCTGAGTTGAAAGGATATTTAATAGATAAGAAAATTAACATAAGGATATAATAAATAATATAAACTAAACTTAGTGCAACTTAGTGTCAAACTTTGTGAATCTTTGTATAACTAAAATATGAAAATAGATTTTACAAAAAGCGAAAACGAATTAATTCCTGCTATAATACAAGATAATTCAACAAAAAATGTACTCATGTTAGGTTATATGAATCAAGAGGCAATCGATAAAACTTTAGCTACAAATAAAGTTACTTTTTTTAGCCGTTCTAAAAATAGATTATGGACAAAAGGTGAGGAGAGTGGTCATTTTTTAGAATTAGTTTCAATAAAGAATGATTGTGATAATGACACTTTATTAATTCGAGTTAATCCTATCGGACCTACATGTCATACAGGTTCAGATACTTGCTGGCAAGAAACTAATAATGAAGAATTTGGTTTCATTACAAAATTAGAATCCATAATTAAGAATCGTAAAGAAAATGCTGATTCAGAAAAAAGCTATGTTGCTAGTTTATTTGCCAAAGGAATTAATAAAATTGCTCAAAAAGTAGGAGAGGAAGCGGTGGAAGTAGTGATTGAAGCTAAAGATGAAAATAATGATTTGTTTTTATCAGAAAGTGCAGATTTACTGTTTCACTATCTAATTTTATTACAAGCTAAAGGTTTTCAGTTGAATGATGTTGTTACAATTTTGAAGAATAGAGAAAAGTAAAAGGTTAAGATTTATTAAATAAACCTTAACCTTAATATATTTTAATTAATCTTAGCCTTTTATAAAAATTTGTGAATTTTTGTCTAACATTAATATGTACTTCCCTTTACTTAAATGAGATACATTTATTTTGTTATTAATAATATTTGAGTTTTGTATTAGCTTTCCATTAGTGTTATATATTTTATATTCATCAAATGTATATTTACTTTCGATATTTATAACATCAGCAGTAGGATTTGGATAAATTTTTATTTTTGGATCCGTATTTACAAAATTTATATTACTAAGTAAGGGAGTGATTGGCAATTTAGAAATTTTACCAGCAACTGTTTGAATAAAAAATAATTCATTGTCTATTATTATGACACCATTTGGCCAAGAATTAGGTTGCAATTGAATTAAATCTTGAAACTGAAAATCAAGTTTTGAATAAAATGAAATAGAATTTCCTGAACTTTCACAAATAAATAATAATTCATCATTCATAATAATACCTGAAGCATAATTTAAATTATTTAAAATAACGTTTAAATAATTCATTGTCACATCAAATTTATATAGTTTATTTGTGTGGTTAGAAGTAAAGTACAATTGGTTTTCATAAATTGTAAAAAAATTTGGTTTATATCCTAATAATGCATCCGATTGTATATTAGTAGTCAAATTTATTTTAACTATTTTTGAAGCAACATATTGACCAATATATAATTCATTATTAATTTGTGCCATTGGTCCTGCAATGTTTGCTAAAAGAATTGGTGGAGAATTTAAATTGGATAAATCAATTTTGTATGTTTTATAAGGATTTTCAACTCCAACATACAACGTGTTATTTTTAACATAAACAAAATTTGGATTTTCGTTAAATTGACTAACTAATTCATAAGAAGGATTAGGTAAAGTATAATCGAATCGATAAACTTTTTTATTTACATACGAATTAAAATAAATAAAATTATCTTTATAGGTAAGATTTGATATACCAGCAGAATTAAGATTAGTAAGTAAATCGGTCACTTGACTAAAAGCAAAATTTGTTAGTAACAGCAATAGAGTTATTTTAATTTTCATAATATCAAGCTTTTAAATTAATTTGGGGTTCTTAAATTTACGCTTTTTTTATTTAAGAAGTAAAATAAAAAACAATTTATTTAACATATTTTTAACACATTGACAAAAAAATGATTATAATCACGCAAGAAACTTTATCTTTTTTATCAGAATTAAAAGAAAATAACAATAGAGAATGGTTTGCAGATAATAAAAAACGCTTTGAGAAAGAAAAAAAGTTTATAAAACAATTTTTTAATGAAATTGGTGATTCTCTTGGAAAAATAGATAATATTGAAAGCACACAAATATTTAGAATTTATAGAGATGTTCGTTTTTCAAAAAATAAATTACCTTATAAAGTCAACTTTAGTGCTGGTTATAGAAGAACAAAGCCTATGCTAAGAGGAGGGTATTATTTACATATTGAAAATGATGCTAGTTTTGTTGGTGGTGGTTTTTGGGAGCCAAATACAGAAGATTTATTACGTATACGTAAAGAGATAGAGCTTGATGCTTCGGAATTAAGAGAGATTATAGCACAAGAAACTTTTAAAAAATATTTTGGTTCCCTTCAGGGTGAAGAATTAAAAACTGCTCCAAGAGATTTTGATAAAAATCATCCAGATATCGATTTAATTCGAAAAAAACAATATTTAGTAACACGATCTTTTTCTAATAAAGAAGTCTTGTCTCCTGATTTTGATAAAGAAATCTTAATTACTTTTCAAGCAATGAGACCATTTTTTGATTATATGAGTGATGTTCTAACTACTAATCTTAATGGAGAAAGTATTATTTAGAATACATTTTTTTAATTATATCAAAATCGATATTATTAGATAGTAAAATAAAGAACTCCTTTTGCCAAGATTGTGTTTTTACAGCTTGTTTATTTATTGCTTTTTCCCAAGTAGGATAAACTCTAAAAGCTCTTTTTCCTTCTTTATTTTTAGATGAAATAATGCCTTTTTGAATTAAAATAGATTTAGGGAAAATATATTGACCTAAATTATTTTCAAAAGAACAGTTTACAACAAAAAAATCAAAATCATCATTTTCATGATAAGGTTGAATGGGGCCCAAATCACTTCTTTTCCAAAATGTAACAAATTGACCTTGCTTTTTAGGAGTGATTTTAGATTTTCTAAAGATAATTTTGTTTTCATTTAAAAGAAATGAACAAGCGCTGTATTCTTTACTTTCATCATGAGAAATAGCATTAGTTATCTTTAAAGAACAGTTATCATATATATTTTTTTCTAATGAAAGTAATTCTGAGTCAATCATTTATATTGGATGTTAATTTTCGAATAATTGAATTTGAGTTTTGATGCGTTCAATTAATAAATTCATCATTCGTTTATTAATATTAGAAGAATTTTGGATGTATTCTTTATATTCAGAAATAGTAAACATTCCTATGACTATTCCTTTTAGAGAATTTCTAAATTTAATATCTCGTTGAATAACATTTTCAACATAATTCATTTTTTTTTCAGGTGTTAGAGTAAAAAAAACGCCCTTTTGTTTTATTGCATAATTTCGAAAAACTTCTAAGAATAAATCGTTTTGAAATTTTAAAATAGGACGCAAGGTTAGATTTTGAAATTTCTCTTCAGAACTTGAAGTTGCTGTGACTAATCCAATAGATTCTCCTCTAATTTCTAGAATAGCTTCATCTTTAGTTTTCATAATAGCAATTTTTACAGTTAACTAAAGTTAAAAAAAAATAGCCCTCATAAATGAAGACTATTTTTTAGTTATTAAGATTGTATTGTTAATTACTTTAATTTAAAAGTAACTCTTCTTACTAATTTTCTTGCATCAGCAGAGTTTGGATCTACAGATGTATCTTCACCTTTAGCAACTTCTACTAAACGAGATGCATCAACACCAGTTTTAATAATAACATCTTTTACAAATGTTGCTCTAGCTGCAGATAATTTTTCATTGTATTCAGTTTGACCAATTTCATCAGCGTAACCTATAATTTCTACACTTGAACCTGGATTAGATTTTAAATATTGTGTTACAAATTGAATTGCACCATAAGAAGAACTAGTTGGTTTACTAGAACCAGTATTAAAATATACATTAATATAACCACCATTAATCATATCTTCAACAGATTGATTTGATAAAGATTTGTCTTCATTTCTTACTCGTTCAACATAAGACTCAATTTCATCAGGAACACCATTATTATTCATATCAACAGCACGTCCTTTTGTATCTACTGCTACACCAGTTATGGTATTAGGCTCAGTATCAAGATAATCTGGAACTCCATCACGATCAGTATCATTTAACATGGTTTCTAATTCTGCAACACGAGTTTCTAATTTTTCTAATTCTTCACTGATTTTACTAGGAACAAACCAATCAGCGTGTTTTTCATTTTTACCTAAATAAATTGAAAAACCAATGCTAGCATTATACAGAGTGCTGTTAAAACCTCTGTTACCAGAAACTGAAGGATCCTCAAAGCCATCAAATGTATATTGTTGATTTATATTATTTATCATTGTAAAATCTGTATTAAGAGCAATTCTATCAGATAGTCTAAATTGAGCAGTAAGACCTAATATGAAGTTAGTCATATCGTCATTTCCTTCAAACCTGTCATTAGTCATGTATGAAAATCCAATTCCAGTATGAGCTTGTAAATTAATCGTATTTGTCCAATCTTCAAATGTTAAAAGTCTTCCTAAGTTTATTACTCCTTGTAAATTTGTTCTATAGTATTGTCCTTCAAATTCAAAACTTTCTGATTTATTTTTAAATGTGTCTAGCCCAAGATCTAATTTTAAACCAAATTTAGTATTAAACATGTATCTGATACCTAAATCACCATGAATAAAATTTGTATTACTAGAATAATAATTAGGTGAGAATGGAGCAGTTGGCTTACTTAAACCAGCATTTAAATCAATAGACCATCTGTTGAAATCAATTTCTACTTGTTTTTCAGTTTCTTCTTGAGCACTAACCAAAGAGGTAACCATCAACATTAGTGATAAAAAAAGAATAATTTTTTTCATAATTTACAATTTTTAAAATAAGTACGAAATTAGGCAATTTTAATCTGTATAAAAAATAAAAAGCATGTTATTCTATCAATAATAATCATGTTTGTACTATTTTTGTTACACAAAATTTCTATTTTATATAATATGATGAGATTTAATACAAGAAAGTGGGTAAAACCAGAAGATTTAAACCCTAATGAAACTTTATTTGGAGGAAGATTATTAGCATGGATAGATGAAGAGGCAGCGCTATATACAATAATTCAGTTAGAAAATACTAGAGTAGTTACTAAGCATATGACTGAAATTAATTTTATGGGTTCTGCTAAGCAAGGTGATATTATTGAATTAGGAATTGAAGTAATAAAATTTGGAACAACATCTCTTACTTTAAAATGCAAAGCAAGGAATAAAATGACTCAAGAAACTATTCTTACAGTAGATTCTATAACTATGGTGAATTTAGATGAATTTGGAAGACCAAAACCTCATGGAAAAACTAAAGTAGAATTTGTTGATGAACGATTAAAAAAAAGAATCTAATCTACAGTTATATTATTATCCAATTCATACAATTCTAAATTGAAATAAGAAACTGAAGCTAATATGTGGTCAAAAATATCTGCCATAATATGTTCATAATTTTCCCAAGTTTTGTCTTTAGAAAAACAATATATTTCAACAGGAATTCCTTTTTCAGTAGGCTGTAAATGCCTTACCATAAGCATCATATTTTTATTTATACCAGAATGGTTTTTTATGTATTCTTCAACATACTTTCTAAATAAGCCAAGGTTAGTGAGATTTCTACCATTTAAAATAAGTGATTTATCAATCAAATTATTCATATTATACTTTTGAATATCAGATTGCCTATGATCTATATATGCAGAAATATTTTGAATTTTTTTATAATAGTCTAATTCACTATCATCTATAAACTTAACTGATTTTGTTTTAATTAATACAAATCTTTTTATCCTTCTACCGTCTGAGTTTTGCATGCCTCTCCAGTTCTTGAAACTATCTGAAATTAAACTATATGTTGGAATAGTAGTTGTTGTATTATCAAAATTTCTAACTTTTACTGTAGCTAAGTTAATTTCTATTACATCTCCATCAGCACCAAACTTATCCATAGTAATCCAATCACCAATTCTAACCATGTCATTTACAGAAACAGATATACTAGCCACAAAACCAAGTATTGTATCTCTAAAAATTAATATTATTACAGCTGAAACTGATCCTAATGTAGTTATAAAGGCCATCTTTCCAATGCTAAAAAGAACGGATATAAAAGAGATTACACCAAATATCCATAACATTATCATAATAACCTGAATATAACTATCTATAGGTTTATCACTATATCGAGGTTTGTTTTTTAGATAATCTTTTAAGGCATTAAAAACACTTCTTATAATCCAAAGTGTTAAGATTATAATATATATTTTGATACTTTTTTCAAAAAAAACTTCCCAATATGAGAAATCTTTAAGAGTAATGGGAACTGTTTTGTAAATAAAAATTAATGGAACTAAATGTGCTATATATTTGGCGGTTTTATTAGCAACTAAAAAATCATCAAAGGTTGATTTTGTCTTAGCAGCTACAATCGCAAGAATAATAATTAATACCTTTTTAAAAATATAGTCCAGTAAATAAGCTACAATAATTAAAACTAAAATATTGATAATTAAATTAGTATATATAGCAAAACTTTCACTACAATCTAAATTTTTAAGAATTTTATAAGCCCAATTAAATAGCACCATTAACAATGATTATAAATATTTTTTTTCAATATAAAAAGTACCAAATGGAACAATTGAAGCTAAACAAATTATACCAAATTTTTTCATATCCCATTTTTGCTCTATTTTTAGAAGAATAGCCAAAGCAATGTAAAGGATAAAAAGTAATCCATGAGCCATACCAATATGTTTAACAAACATTGGATTACCAAATAGGTATTTCATAGGCATTGCAAAAAACAATAAAGCTAAAAGTGAAATTCCTTCAATCAAAGCAATAATTTTAAAAAATTTTATCATGATAAAGCAGAATAAATAACGTAACCATAAATTACAAAACGAAACACTCTAAGCGATGCAAAGAGGAAAAAATGTTTTTGTGGAAATTTAATCATTCCAGCTGCTAAGCAAGCAATAGCAAATGGCAATGGCAATAATGCTCCAACTGCGATTAAAAAACCGCCCCATTTTTGCATATTTTTTATGTGCTTAGTCATTTTTCCTTCTAAATAATCATTTATTTTAGGTATTAAAAGAAGTGTTCTTCCTTTATAATAAGAAATAACACCACCTAGATATGACAAGCATGCTAATATAGATAGATAGAGTAGAGGAGATTCCGTATTTTTTGTCCATGCAATAAAAATATCTGGAGGCAATAATCCTAAAATACTTTCTGATACTAAGAACAATGAAAATATAGAGATATCACTAAAATTTTGTGTAACATAATATAGCATTTCATCAATACTCATTACACGATAATTTATATAAAGTAATACACCAATAACTACTACAAGTGGAAGAAAGGCTTTTTTAGAATTTTCCCATATAAAGGAATAAAAGCCAGTATACTTATAGTATTGATGAAGAAGTCTTACTCTAGATTTTTTTTGCTTGGACATATAAAAAAAGATTTAGGACTGCAAATTTACTAAGAATTTTGAGGTTTTTTGTTAAAGTATAGATAAAAAAAAGAGGCTTTTTTTAGCCTCCTTAAAATAATTATGTTTTTTATCTAAAATGCTATAAAAGCTTTATTATATTCTTTTAAATCTAATAAATTGTTTTTCTTTGATAAATCAAATAGAAGAGATAAGAAATACTCTAAACTTTCAATATCATTTTCTTCAGAAACATTTTGCTCTGTTTCATTTTCTTCATTGATAGGTTCATCATCTGGAATTCCAATTAAGAAAGCTTCATTTTTTTCTAAATGTTCATAAGCAAGACGTAAAGCTTTAGTAACCACAGGATTTTGTTCTTCTAGAGAATATTCTCTAATTTTTTTTAAATCAGAAACAATTGAGTTTAAATCAAACTTATTTTGTAAAATTTCTTTTTGAATTTTCTCAATTAATTTTTGAGCATATTTATTTTCCATAGATGTAATAGTTAAAGGGATGCAAATTTAAGATTTTATTCAGTTTTATACAATTTTTTATGGTTTATTTATTTTTTAATTAAAATCATGTTTTTATTAAAAAGCATTATGAAATAACGTTTTTTCGTATTAAATTATTTTATTTATATACTTTTTTGTATTTTTGATAATTATTTTTATATGTAATTCTATGAGATACTATTACTTATTTATAATTTCAGTATTTTTTCCCACTTTAATTTTTTCTCAAAACACTTATATTCCGGATAATGGTTTTGAACAATTATTAATAGATATATCTATAGATTTTGGACCTTTAGATAATTATGTTCCTACCGCAAATATTGCTGGGCTTGAAGATTTGAATATATTAAGTAATTATAATATAACAGATTTAACAGGTTTACAAGACTTTACATCTATAGAAGCTCTTAACATTATAAATAATCCAATAACAAGTATAGATTTAAGCGGAAATCCTATATTATATGATGTAAATCTTACTAACCTAAATTTAAATAGTATCACTTTTTCAAGTAATTCTATTATTGCTTTTCTAGATTTGTCAAACAATTCTCTTTCAAATATAGATTTAAGTGAGTTACCTAATTTGCAATATTTAAATTTAGAAGGTAACCAAATTACAGATTTAGATTTAAGTTCTAAAACACAACTAACTAGTTTAAATGCAAAAAATAATTTATTAAATACCTTAAATGTAAAAAATGGATTTAATACTAACATTACATCTTTTGATGTAACTAATAATCCTTTATTAACATGTATTGAAGTTGATGATTCTGGTGCAGCAATAGCAGGAACTGGTAATTATTCTAGTTGGTTAAAAGATAACACATCAAATTATTCTGAAAATTGTAATCCTTTAAGTGTACCTGACAATTACCTTAATTCCATGATTATAATTTATCCAAATCCTGTTGAAAATGGAGAAATTCTTAAATTTAGTAATTTAAATGAAGATTTCGTTTTAACAATTTATGATTTTACTGGAAAATTAATTGACAAAAAAGTTATTACAGATAATCAATATAAAATAGTAAATCTTTCTAGAGGTGTTTATTTTTATAACTTGCAAATAGATTCTGACACTTTTAGAAATAAGTTTATAGTTAACTAATTAGCGAATATAAGATTAAACAAGCCTCTAATTAATTTAGAGGTTTTAAATGTATATTTTTTGAACTATAATATACAGTATGTAATTTAGTTTCTACGTTATTCATAATTTAATAAATTATGAATAAAGACAAGAAAAAAGCAATTCTTTATGCTCAAAACAAAAAAGATTTTGAGCTTTTCCTTTCCAAGATGCGAAAAACTAAATCTAGAGATTTAGCACACTTAACTCGCAAAATTTCTCCTTTTATTAAAACCTCTCGATTAGGCAATTATTTGACCTTACGATTTAAGTATTCTAGCAATTCTATTTTGTTGATCCCAAATTTCGACCCTGATTTTAACAAATTAATGTCTTTTATTATTAAATGTTCTAAACATCAAAGTATTGATTTTGAGTTAATTGTTTACGTTTCTACTTTTTCTGAATTACTTAGGAAGATTACTTATAGACATAATTTATTTTTCAATGAAGATAACTAGCCAATCACTTTTTTATATAGTTAGTGGCGTTTGTTCGTCTATAACTAGAGTCCATTTTACAATTGTAATTGATAGACTGAATGATATTGATAATCGCTTACATGACGGTAAACTCGAAATTATGGATTTATCACCGCAATTAAGAGAAGCTTATACTTATTATTTGAATTTCATGCAAGAACTTAATTTAAATCAATTTCAAAAGTATGAACGCTCCTAAGAACTTTAGAGAATATGTAAATGAGTGTCGACGCTTATTTATTGATTATCAAGGTTTGAAATACGATTTAGTTTACTTGATAACAAAAGAGGGTTACACAACTGAAACTGCTATACTTGGTGATACAATGGTTATCGCAAAGCAAAAACATGAAAGCTATAGAGATGGTTATTTACAGAAATTTAGATTTCAATCTCAATTTTATAAAGAATTAATTAAGAAGCAATTGTAATGAAAAAACAAAAAAAAATCAAATACGAATATGATAATCAATTAATGATTACAGATGACTTATTGGATAAAGAAGTTAAAGATTGTGTAATTTTTAACTATTGTGAAGTTTGTGAAAGCACTACGGAAGTAATTTTTTCTTCTGCTACCAATTGTAAGCTTTGTAAGAACTGTATTAACCAATTAGTATTTTAAACATGAAAGTTAAAGTAAGAAAACAAATGTATTTCCCTGATAAGTTTAACCCTTATGTTCATGCTTGTTATTGTCCTTTTTATAATTTAGTTTCTAATTATGTTGATTTTGAAGCTGAAAAAATATATAGACAATGTGTCGGAGTTTGGAAACCAAAATTAAAATCAAAATCAAATGAAAAAAAATAAAATTTATAAATTATTGCATGAATTAACTATAGTTCTTTCTATGGTTTTACAAGTTTATCTTTCAGTTTATATGTCTGAAATTAATTATTCAAACGTACCTTTTTCGTTAGCATTAATATTTTTAATCAATATGCTTTTTTTATCTTATTTAATTTCAATTTACGTGTTAAATAGAATGATAAAGTAATGTTAGATACTGTTACATTTTTAATTCATAATGTAAATAAGAAAATACCCGATTTGTCCGCTCCTTCGGGTTATTCTTATTACAATAAGTTTTATAGGCTTTTGTATGAGCGTTTGTTAGATTACGAAAGTAAGTTTGTTATTCGCTCTAAAAAGTTCTTAAATGAGGGTCAAACCGATAATATTGATAATGATGACTATTTTAAACGTAAATCAATTGATAATATAGGTTTTGTTAAACGACAAGGTGGTATTATTGAAAGTTTGAATAAAAAAGAATTTTTCTTTTATCCAGTTCATGGAAATATTACTACTGCTTCAAGTGATTCTACATGTAAATTTTCAATTAATGAAAATTCTGATTCTTTGAAGTTTGAACTTTCTATTCCTAAGTATTTTTACGGTCATAACATAGCTCAATTTGTTCCAAATATCGAAAGTCAAAGGTACCTTAAAAATCCTTTTTTAAGTCGTGAATTTAAGCATCAGGCTAGTTTAGTTATTACTAGATTAACTGAATTTATAGCAACTTTTTTAAATGATTTATCTGAGCTTTTGAATATACATAATATTACTTTGTTAAACTTTGAAGATATTGAAGTATCTAGGCTAGATTTGTGTTATAATCAATTTTTTGAGAGCAAAGCTTTTGCTATTGATTATTTACAAGCTCAAAAGAAAATTTATCATTCTAGAGTTAAGAAAAACACAAAGATTACAAGTGATTATGATTCATCTTTTGCATATAGACATAATACAGACGGGTTTTACTTCAAGATTTATCATAAGGGCGCTGAATTTATAGAAAATGATTCTAAGAAAATTTTAAAGATAAATAAAGATGCTTTACTTAATGAAAACACTCTAAATAAAGCAAATGAGATATATTTAAAATACTTTCCCGTAGTTAAACAAAAAAAGCATTTTTCATTTTTTAGTGAAGACGAAAATAAGAATTATAATTTAAATTCTAATAATGTCCAAGATGAGATAATTCAAAAATATGTTATTTCTATGGAATCAAAGGAAAATCTAAACTTTGTTAAAGAATTAGAAACTGTATTGCCTTTTTCAATGTCTTTTTTGCTAAATGAAGCTGATAAGGTTTTGAGGTACGAAATGAGTTTTACACGAAAATATTTATCTACTCTTTATAAGAATAAAATTTTCAGAAAAGATTGTAAAGATTGGTCTTTTTTGTTAAAGCAACATGCTTTAGTTCAAAGGTATTATAAGTATTTATGTGAAGATAAAATTAAAGCTTCTCAATTTAAAAGAATTAGAAATATAGATTCTACTATGTTGCAAGAACATAAAATTATTGAACGTTCCTTAAGTAAGAAACATGAGTTTTTTCTATTTACTGATTCTAAAATTAAAAATCATGAATCTAAGATTAACTTTTTTGACCACATGAGTTATAGAAAAGATAAACATAAATTTGATTTTATAGAGATTAAAAAGGCAACTTTTTCAAAAGATTTAATGAATTTGATATTTAATAAGTTTAAAGAAGAGATTGATTTTTTTCAAATTAAAGAGGTTGTAAATAATCTTAGTTTAACTGATAGAATAGAGAAGTATAACGAGTTGGCTAAGACTAAAAGTAAACAGTATATTAACGCTTTTGGAGAGGCTAATTATAAAAAACTTACTCATACAGATAAAAGAAAACTTGGTCTTTCTCAACTTCGTTCTATTCGTCTTAAAATAGTTATTGATAAAATGAATCAAGGTATGTCTTTAAATGAAGCTTTGGATTTTCTTAATGTTAAAACTTCTAGTAGGTATGTCTTTATACAGGATTTAGAAAAGTTTGATATCTTTAAAAATTCAGTAAAAACAAAGTATACATTTAGAAATATCAAAACTGATTTTTCTAAGTATTACGAAAACTTTTTAATAGATAGAAATTATGCAAAAAGATTTTTTCATAATTCAAAATTAATTTCTTTTGATGTTCTTAGGCAAACTGCTTTACACACTTCATTTTTTAAATAGTAAAAATAAATGGCGTCATTTTGTAAATTCTTTAAAAGCGGTGTTATAATGCATTATACAAAAATCATTATTTAACAAATTTAAAATTTATGAAGTTATTAAAATCCCCTTGGGTTATGACAATTGGCTTAATCCTATTATCAGTTTTTTTTAGTGCTGAAATTGTAGACAACATTGCAAAGGTATCTCCTGATTTAGCGGCTAAGTTGAAAAGAAAAAGTAATCCTGATTCTGCAACTACAACAAAGTAATTATTAATCAATTAATTTAAAACAAAATGCAAAAATTAACACTTTCTAAAGGAGAGAAAAAGCAATACGAGATTACAAACGAAAATATTTCGGCTTTAAACTTCTTTATTACTTCTGCTGGTGCTGTTATGACAAATCTAACAGATTTTAAAGTTTCAATTTCTTTAAGGAATAATAAAAAAGAAATGGAAAAAATATTTGTCGGAGATTTACTGGACTTGTATAATATTAATACTGCTACAAATCCTGCTTATGAACCAATAGCCAATCCGGGTAACGGTACTTTTTCTTTTCCTTTATTTTTTGGTACTGTAATGAATTTACAAAATGGTCTAACTATTTATTTAGAAATTCAAAACAATTTCTCACAAGTTGAAGCTTGTTTATTAGAAATTGGAACTTATCAAGATATGGGAATTATGACGCATATTCCTATTTTTAATAAATATTATTTAGATGCTACTTTAGCTGTTCATAATTACGCTTTAGGTTCGTTTGTAAAATTCGTGAATATTTGGGGTGGTGGCACTAATGCTGTAAATATAGAACAGTTATTAATAGAATCCGATAAGTTTAAAGGAGAGTATGATAGTCAATCTATTTATTTACAAGGTTTTACGAGAGGAGAGGGGCAATATCCTGTTACTTATATAGACCCTTATACTTTGTTTAAATTTCCTCAATTGTTAAACGATTTGAATTTAAAACTTACTTTAGATACTGCTCAAGCTTCTAGAGTTATGTATGTTACACGCTATGTCATGACTGACAAAATAGTTCAAAATTTTGTTAAACAAACTGAAAAGCATAATCAAATGAATACCGCTATAGTTAAAGAAACTACGGACATTTCTTGTGCTTGTCGTTAAAAAACTATAATTATGATAAATGTTTTATCTGCTACCTCCTTATTAGGAGGTAGCACTTTTACCAATGCTTCTACAGCTGGCGCAAATATTGTCGATACGGCAAACGGTACGGCTAGTTTAGATGTTAATACAATTTTAACCGCTTTAGATGGTTTCGGAATTAATGTTGTATCAGGTTTTTCAAATCTTTTTGCTAACGGAATGGATTTTTCTTGCTGGAACTCTTCTTACAATCCTCAAGAAGCACAAAAAGACATTACCGCTGATATTCCTTTTGCTTTGAAGTGGTCAGGATTTGAAGACAATCCTAATAATGAGACTATTAAAAACTTAATGAAGTTTATTTATTCTTATCGCTCTGATGCTCAAAATGGTCAAAAATTAGTAAAATGTTCCGCTAAAGGTCATAAAATGAGAGAAGAGGCAATTTCTGCTTTTGAAGACCAAATTATGGGCTTAGTTAGAAATAACTTTACTGTAACTACTTTACGTTACGAAAATGGAGAACTTTATATTGCTAGTGGTGTACCTTATAGAAGAGGTCAGCCGTACCGTTGGAAATACGAAAACATGCCTGTTTACGACATAAAACCTATACCAAAAAGCGGTGGCGCAAATACTAATGCTGGGAATGCGAATGTAGGTGCTACAGCTGGGAATACTGGTGTAACTGGTGGTGTTGAAACAACAAATACAAATCCTACTAGTGCGGTTGTAGTTGTTGGAGATACGGAAATACCTATCAAAGTTGATCCAAAAGATAGTAAACCGTCTGGCGGTAGCTGGGGCTGGCTTGCTTTGTTATTTTTAATTTAATTTAATTTCAATTTTTATGAATATTTTTAAAATTTTTAGAAAGCTCTATATAGAGCTTTTTTCTTTTGCTTTTGATGGCGAATATGATTTAGATAGAACTTTCAATACTTTAGAAAATTGGCACGATAGAGCTTTACCCGATTCGGAAAACAAGTTAGAGGCTACTTATGCAAAAGTTTGTAAAAGTCAAGCTTTCTTTTTATTTTCTCCTATCATTTTCCTTTTCTTGAAATTTCAATTCATGAAGTATTCTTCAAGTGAGTATTTACAATCAATTATTAACAAGTCAATAGACAATAACGAATAGAAATTATGACAAATCCATTATCTGCTGTTTTAAACGGTGTTAACAAAAGTGTAGGTACTTTGTTAGGTGGTAAAACAACTACTAAAAAGAGAACAGTTCGTAAACCTACAAAAGCTCAAATGAAAAAATTTGTTTATCCTATGATTAGAAAAGCTAAAAAAACAGCTTATAATCAAGGTAAAACGGCTAGGTCTTATCCGAGGCGTAGACCTATTTTAATTAAACGTAGTCGTTATTAGTTATGGGTATTTTTTTAATCATTTTCGCAATGGTTTTTCTTTTTAAAAAAGGAGAAGACCCAAATACAACTGCTGTTAATGAGACTGCTTCGGGTCAAAATTCCTCTCCTGTAGATATTTTTGAAAATCCTAATACAACAGTTCCTCAAGTAAAAGCTACTTTGACAAAAGCAAAAGCAAATGTCATCGCTCAAGCTCTTTATAATGAAATGGAAGGTCCTAATCCTTTTGATGACGGTAGTGACATTGTAGATATTTTAACGCAATGCAAAAATGAGGCTGATTATGTTTTGGTTCACTCTGAATTTGGAGAGCATTATCCGAGTATTCCCGGTTCTGTTTTAATTGGGAAATTCAATTTAACTTGGTGGCTTAATAGTGGAGAGATTACTAGTGATAAACAATGGAAAAGATTACATAAAATGTTTCCTAACTTTTTTTAATTTATTTTCTAATATTTTTTAAAATTTCTTGAATCACTTTTAAACTGCTTTCTTTCACTTCGTTTTGTTGTAATAATACCGAGCTTTCTAAATTGTTAGTAATTGAATAATCATATAGGTTCATACTTGAAAATAGTATTTCATTATGGTTTAAGTAGATTTTACTATGTAAATCAAAGTTTCTAACTAAAGAAAATCCTACTGATTGTAAAAATTTGTAATCATCGTAGTTTATTTGTTCTCTGAATATTAGTGTTTTGTTTTTTGCTTTGCAATTAACAAAACACTTTTTTAGTTCGTTATTTAATTTAACGTACGGACTTATTAAAACAAGACTTTCATTTGCTTCTGCAATTATTTTAAGTATAACTCTGTATGTATCAATTCTATTAAGTATGTCCATTAAATTAAAAGTTTTCTTTGCTATTTTATTATTTTTCTTAATTCTTTTTCTTATTCCATTTTTAGCAATAACGGTTATTTTAACCAGTCCTTTTATTTGCGTGTACAAATTAAAGAAAAAAAATATTGTCAAAGAATCAAAAAATCAAAATTCATCTAATCTAGGCAATTTCAAAAGCATTATAGACTTTGCCGTTAAAAAATAAAATTATGTCTTTAAAATTATCGCAAAATGGCTTAGACCATATAAAATCGTGGGAATCTTTTCGAGCAACTGCTTATGATGACTTACAACCAAGTGTTAAAATTACAAGTGCTTCACAAGTAAGAGGTACTTTAACAATCGGTTATGGTCACACAAAAACTGCTAAAGTAGGTCAAACGATAACACGTGAACGTGCTAATGAATTATTATTAAAAGATGTAGCTAACGCTGTAGATAGTATTTATAAGTATGTGAAAGTTCCTTTAACTCAAAATCAATTTGATTCTTTAGTGAGTTTTGTTTATAATATTGGAGAACCTCAATTTTCAAAATCCACTTTATTAAAATATCTTAATGCTCAAAGTTACCATAATGTATCTGCTGAATTTGACCGCTGGGTATATTCTAAAGGTAAAAAACTAGAAGGCTTAGTTAATCGTAGAAATTCTGAAAAATCATTATTTCTTAACGGTCTTGGTGTAATGACATATACAACTTTAGGCGCTGCTAAAAGTGCTATGAGTTTATGGTTTTTAATTCCAATAGTAATCTTTATTTTTTGGTAATATGTTTGAAGATTTAACAAAAGTGTATACACTTACTTTAATGTCTTTTTTAACTTTTTTTACTCAAATTAATGATTTTGTTCAGTTTATTATTTTAATCTTAACTTTAGTTTATACAGGCTATAAGCTTGTAAATGAACGTAAAAAATATAAGGCTAATGAGAAGAAATAGGTATAGAAAAAAATATAGAATCGTTAACTTTTGGATAGTTAATGATATTCATAGAGGTACAACTCAATTTTTTTATAAAAATAAGTTAGGAGATACTAGGAATTTAACACAAACTCGTTTTGATGAGGCTTTAAAAAACGCTGATTCAATGGTAAAAACAAGGTGGCAAACACCGCTAGAACGCATTATAAAATATCGTTTAAAATTTTTAATTAATTAACTCAATGAATAAAGCAATAGAATTTATAGGTAAAATTTTTGGTGTTGGGAATCCAATTTCGGATTTATTAAATAAGGTTATTCCTGATAAGTCAAAAAGAGACCATTTCGAACATGAATTAAAAATGAAGCTTTTAGATATTTCACAAAAAGAGTTTGAAGATATGGACAACGCTAGAAAAATGCAAATTGAAGCTTTAAAGCAAAATGATACTTTTTCAAAACGATTTGTTTATTATTTATCTGCTGTTATTTTGTTTAATTCTGTAATGGCTGGTTTTTTAGCCATTTTCTTTGAGTTTCCGCCACTTAACCGTGAATTTGTAAACCAATACTTTAACTTTTCTTTTATCGCTGGTTCAACCCAAGTTATAAGCTTTTATTTCGGTCGTGCCACTAAAGGAAATAATACAATTTAATATGTGTGAATGTCAAAAAACAGATGGTAGGCTATTTTTAGAAGAGTTGCTTTGCTATCATTTTCCAAACAAAGATTTTAATATAATTCCTCGAGTTATTAATGAATTTGAGGGTAGTTATTCAAGTTTCTTTTTTCAAATATCAGGTCAACCAAATATTATAGCACCTCTTTTGTTTAGTGGAGACTTTTCTGGAACTGTAACCTATTCGGGTTATGAGGTAAAATTTACCGTTCCGTTAACTGATGACGAAATAATTATTTTACAATCTTGGTCTCCTCCCGAATAATAAAAAACCCTTGCTAAAATTAGTAAGGGTTTTTTTTATGTTTAAAATTTAAAAGATTGATTTTTTCTTGTAAAATTTCGATTTTCTTTTCTAAGTTAATAACTTTGTCCTCTTCATTTAGAAGCTGTCTTAAAACGGCTGTATTTGTCTTAAGTCCGTTTATATCTTTATATACTTCAAACATTTTAATGAGTTTTTTGTCTCTAATTTTGATTTCAATCATAATTTATTGATTATTATTATTAATTGTCTGACCTGAACGGACAATTTTTGTTTATGTTCGTTTACGCATTCTTTACAAACGTTTGTCTTCTCCAGTAGACAAAATGTTAAGTTTGTATTTAAATATTCAATTTTTTTCATTTTTTCGCCATATCTTTTTCTTTTGCAGATATAACAAGTATGTCTTTTTTTTTTTTTTATAATCTGTACGTTTACAATATAAATAATTAAAAATTTTTGGTTAAGCTTTTTTAAAAGCTTTGAATACTTGAATAAAAAAAAAAAAAAAAAATAGGGCTTGCCCGTCCAAATGATATTTTCTTTTTTTTTTAATTTTTCTTTTTTTTCTTACTTCGTTATCACGTAATTATTTCAAAATTCTGTCTCAAAATTCACGTTTAAATTTAGCTTTTCAAAGTTTTGCCCTGATAAGTGGCAAAGCTTTAGAAAATCTTTTTAAGGCGTTAATTTTTAGCTTTTTTGAAATAATTCGTACTTTTGTAACGAAAAAAAAAATAAATTAAAAATAATTACTTCCGATTAAAACGCAATCTAAAAACAAGGTAGGGGTCGCTAGTAACTACCCCTTACTTCTTTCCGTATTACGTAAAATTTGAAAGCTTAACCTTTCTATTAATCAATACATTAACAAAAAAAAGACTTCTTTGTTAAAATTATGTTAAAAAACACTATTTTGAATCTGTTTTTATATCTTTGATAAAGAAATAATTAACCCGAATAACGTATAAACTTTGAACTATAATATACATTATGTAAAATAGAAATTATAAAGTGTGATTATTTTCATTTATTATTTCCCTCAATTGGTTTAATAAAGCAAATTAATATAAAACTTCTGGTCTATTCTATACTGTTCCTTTTTCAATTTTAAGTTTTAGGAAATTTATTTTTAAATCTATTAACTCTTCGCAATAGTAAATTCTGTATAAATGTTTAAGTAGATTAATGATTAAAATACTTCAAACTTTTAGAATAAAAAATCCGATGCAGTATTACTAACATCGGACTTAAATATTTAGAATAAATTAAGTAAACTAATTTTTCATAAAAGTTTTAGTTTCATTATTATTATCTGATATAAGTTTTATAATATAAGTTCCTTTCGCTAAATTGCTAATATCAATTGTATTGCTATTTGTAACATTGTTTACTTTTAATACCTCTACTCCTAACATATTAATTATTGATATACTCTCATTTTTATTAGTTTTGGATAGATTTATATTTAAGACATTATGAGATGGATTTGGATATATAAGCATATCAAAACCATTATTTTTTATATTTTCATTTGTACTAGCTTCTCTATTTGAAGAATATGTAGTACCAATGTAATATAAATTTGTAGTATCATCTTTTGTTATAGTGTTTGTTCCTGCTGGTAATGAAACTGTAACAATTCCTCCAGATGATGCAGTATGCGAAACATTATTAACCTTTACATCTCCTGTGAATGTACTGTCAAACACTAATGTTAAAGTTGCAGAAGCAGAAGTTGTAAAAGTTATAGATGTACTAGTTTCAATTTTTAATCTTCTAGTTAGTCTTAAACCATTATAAGAAACTAAACCATCATTAGAATTCATATTTCCTGTAATAGTATAAAAGGTACTATTTTTTTCAGAAACTGTGAAATTATGTATCTCGTTTCCTGAACTAGAACCACCACCAGAAGAACTTCCACTTGGTGTTGCAGAAACTGCATTTGAATTAACACTACCATTTGCTTTTATCCAATAATAATAAGTTATACCACTATTTACATTATTATCTGTATAAGATCGAGTTGAAGTACTTACTTGAGCAATTCGTACTCTGCCACTTGGATTTGAATCGGTGTCTCTATAAACTTCTAAACCAGTAACTGTTAGATTGTTTATTGTCCAATTTAAATTTACAAGATTATTTCCAGCACTAGCAGATAATATAATTTCTGAATTTCCAGGAGGTGGTGTTACTGTTCCTCCATATTCAATAGCTCCTAAATCGGGGTTAGAACCATTATAAGTAATTCCAGTTGATGTTACTCCTGCATCAATTAAGTCACTACCAGATTTTGGTTTTAGGAAACCATTAGATGTAGGATTAGCGTTAGATGCTATTGATAGTGTTTCAAAATCTGAACTATTAACTGTAAAACCTCCTGTTGCCCCAACAAATGAGTTTGGTGCTGAAGTATTTCCTCTTATACGGTCATTTGTAGAATTCTCAAAAGACACATTATTTTTGAATATATGACTAGCTCCATCTCTTGTATGCCAATTGTATCCATCATTATCATAAGAAGTGTTATTTGTAAATTCAATAGTACCAGTATTACCATTATCAGTAAATCCATGTTTACCATTTTTATAGGCAATGCAACGACGTACAATATGATTAATTTGATGTGCAGAAGATCCTAATTTATATCCGTTTTTATCTCCTCCTCCTGAAGTACCTCCTGAAGTTAATATTCCATTATTATGAGCAATACATTCTTCTAAAGTAATAATTCCAATTGGTCCTGTATCTGATTTAGTATATAAATCCCATCCATCATCAATATTATGGTGTGCTATACATTTTCTAAAAATGTTTCCAGTTCCCACAGTTAATTTAGCAGCAAATCCATCTGCATCTTCATTGGCACTATCTCTATTGTCATAAGATTCACATCCAATTATTAAATTATTAGTTGGCCATTGACTAATACTAGTAGCCGAACTGCTATATCTGCTTAATTGTAATCCTGTATCATAATTATTTCTAAATATACAATTTTCAATAATATTATTATTTCCTGATAATAACATTCCATTATCACCAGCTCTTTCAATTGTAATACCTTTCCAATACCAATTATCTCCGTCTAAAACAATACCTCTATTAGAATCACTTTCAATATTATTAAAGCGAAGTACTGGTATTTCACTTCCATAAGCATGAACATTAATTTTAGCAGAAGAAGTACCGTTAGTTGTAATCACTATAGGAGAAGACGTAACATTATGTGTTCCACCTCGAAGATAAATATAATCACCTGCTGATGCAACACTAATTGCTTTAGCGAGTGTTTTAAAAGGACTACTCAATGTTCCAGAATTTGAATCATTGCCTGTGGTTGCAACATAATAATTTGTTGCAAATGTTGTTACACTTACTAAACATAAAGTAAGTATCAATAAAAGTTTTTTTTTCATAAGATTAAATGTTTGTTTGTTAAGGTGAATTAATTAGTTTTAAATCCATGAATTCACAAATTAGATTATATTAAAATTCATTTTGAATTCTAACTAATGGTATCAACTTTAAGGAATTTTACTCCTAGGCACTGATTTAATAAAAAAATTAAATTTCATAACTATTATTTTAGGTTAAGCAAATAAATTATTTAGCAATATAATAATATTTAAAAATGTAATCGATTACGAAACATGTGTTATGAAAAAATAATTTGTCCTTAATATAATATTTAAAAAAATAATTTTAAAAACTAATCCAAATAGCTATTAAGTTTAAGCCAATTTTCACAATCTTTTGTCCAAAATTGACTAGTATCTTCTTTACCTAATCCAAAACCATGACCTCCTTTTTCATAAAGATGCAATTCGGAAGTTATATTTTTACTCTTTAGTGCTAAATAATACTTAATACTATTCTCAACTACAACTGATTTATCATCAGTTGCATGAATTAAAAAGGCTTTTGGTGTTAGTGAATCAACTTGTTTTTCATTAGAATATTTTTGGATTGCTTCTTTAGAAGGTGATTTGCCTAATAAATTAACTTTAGATCCTTTATGAGTTATTTCATCATCCATAGAAATAACTGGATAAATTAAAATTGAAAAATTTGGTTTTGCACTTGCAGTATCTTTCACTTTGTAGATTACATCATTATAATGTGTAGCCAATGTTGACGCAAGATGTCCTCCAGCTGAGAATCCCATAATACCAATTTTATTTTTACTAATATTCCATTTTTTTGCATTACGTCTAACATATCTAATAGCTTCTTGTACATCTTGCAAAGAACCAATTTCTTTCTCTTTCATAATTGCATCAGATGGTAATCTGTATTTTAAAACAATAGCAGTAATTCCAAGTTCGTTCAACCATTCAGCAACTTTGTAACCTTCTTTATTGATAGCTAAATGTAGATAACCACCACCAGGACAAATAACTACTGCAGTTCCATTTGGTTTTTTAGGTTTAAAAATAGTAATAGTAGGAATTTTAACTTGGCTCACTTTAACTAAAACTGAATCTTCAAAAACTTTAATCTCTTCATATTCTAAATTTGGAATAGCATTTGGAATTTTACCATTCCAAAGTTCTACTTCAATTGATTGTGCATACAAATTAGTTGTCATTTGTATCATTATCAATATTATTATGTTTTTAAAGAGTTTCATTTCTTATTTTTTGATGAATTTTCTTAAGGCTTCAACTTTTATTGCCAATTCTTTAACAGCTAAATTGGCTACTTCATTTGCTCCTAATTTAGATAAATGAGTGTTATCCTCTTTTCCATCTGGAAAATAAGAATTTTCTCCTTTAGCAAAATGAAGATGTAATTTTTTTGAATCTTCTAAACCATAAGATTCTTCTAATTTTTCGGTTAAATATTGCATATCAATGAAAGGAACATTCATCTCTTGTGCCACCATTCTAGCCACTAGTGTATAATTACCATGAGAATCTAATAAGACACCTTCTGGATTAAATTTTCTTCTTGCAATTGAGGAAAATAGAATAGGAATTGCTCCTTTTGATCTAGTTTCTTCAACGTAACGCATTAAATTATAGCGATATGATGTTTGCGGATTTGTATATCTTTTAGGATCTGTATCTTTTGAATCATTATGACCAAATTGGATAAAAACATAGTTACCTGGTTTTAATGAATCTAAAACGGGTTGCCAATGTTTTAATTCTCTGAAACTTTTTGTACTTCTACCATTTACTGCATGATTTTTAATGATTACATTCTCTGTAAAAAAATCAGGTAAAACTTGTCCCCAACCAAATTCTGGATTTGTTTCAGGATTCTTTTTATTAGCCATTGTAGAATCACCAATGGTGTAAATTGTAATATTTTGATTTTCAGAATCAGACAAGTTTGAACTTTTGCATCCTAAAAAAAGTAATGTACTTAAAACAAATAATTTATATATTTTCATACCAATTTGAATTTCCTAAAACATTTTTTTGTGTATATTTTTTTGATTCCTTTTTACAAAGTTGGTGAGACCAAGAAACTCTTGATTTTGTGTTTGAACCTTCTCCTCTATTTTCATATTCTGCATAAAAACTTGTTTTTTCTGCTTCAGATTTGGACCAATTATGCCAACCTTCTGGTAAAATATGTTTTCCTAGCGTACAATTTATGAAGACAGTTTTAGCATAAATTCTCCAAGGTCTTCCTAAATAAACTTTACTAGTTATATCATTTGAAGTTAAATTACAATCTTTAAAAACATAACCGAATAAGCTATCTTTAGGTGTAGAAGCAGCTGTTATGTAGGAATCTTTTTTCGAATGAATTTCACAATTTTCAAAAAAAGCTGTTGCGCTTCCAAAAATAAAATCAGTTGTACCTTCGATATAGCAATTTTTGTAATACTGTTTACCAATACCAGATGCATAAAGAGTATCTTGATTGCCTAGTAATCGACAATCAACTACAACTATTCTATGAGAAAAAACGGATAATGCTACTGCCTGGCCAACATCTCCAGATGAATTCTCAATAGTTAAGTTTTTTAAGATAATGTCATTGGCTTCAACAAGAACTGTATAGGTGTAGAATGTACTATTTCTACCTAAACTTAATTTATTGAAATAATCATCGTAAGTAATAATGGTTTTTTCCTTACTTTCTCCAATTAATGAAACATTTGTATTCCATTCATGAATTTTTATTTTTTCTTTATAAATACCATTTTTGATGAAGATTGTAATTCTTTCATAAGGAAATGCTTTGGAATTATTAATTGCCTCTTGAATAGTTTTATAATCACCACTTCCATCTTGAGTAACTACAACATAATATTTGTCATTTTGCTGTTGTTTTAAAGCTGTAATTCCGTTCTTTACTTTCCATTTGGGATATTTTTTTAAAACTTTTTCTGGACTTGTAACATACCAAGCATAACCATTTCTTCTCTCTGAACCAATCTCTTCAATAGAATATTTTTTTATTCCATCTCTATCACAAAAGAAAGGTCGATTATCGTCTAACTCCATGAAACGAGCCCAAATTGCAGGAGCATTTTCATCTGGAATCATTTTTTTATCATTTACTTTTCCTTTTTCATCATAGGTTCTTTCTTCTCTTAAGCCAGTAATTTTTACTTTTTCAAACCATGTTACTGCAGCATTTACAGCAGTTATAATTTCTTTTGATGGATTTTCAATCGACATTAACAATAGCACTATATCAGCTGATTCATATCCACTTAATGAGGGTAATTCGTAAGCTCTAGCTTTTGCAGGTAATAAACTGTTTTCGTCATGTTGGGCGCACCAACTTGTTAAAATACCATTTTGTTTGTATTGTGTTTTTAGAATACAATCAATTCCTTTATTAAAAGCATTTTGTGCTTTTAATATAATTTTATCATTAGGTTTTATGGAATAAAAATCTGTTTTATCTTTAATCTCTTTTAAAAGATTAAGAACATTTATCATCGAATTATCATTATAAGTGATGTGTGTATAATATCCTTTTTTTAAAGGGTAAAATTGGGGCCAACCTCCATTTTTATATTGGGCTTCTAAAATGTAGTCTAATCCTTTAAGAAAGGCTTCTTTGTAGCGATTATCAGGAATTTGCTTATACATTTTTGAAAGAAAATCCATTTCTTGAATAGTTGCTCCATTATCTATAGTTATGTCTTTAGTATTTGGCTTTAATAAAGTTAATGCTATTCTATCTACTTCAGCTAATTTGTCTTGCATTTGAATATTTTTGGGCCAACCACCAATATCTCTTTGATATAACAAAACATTTTCTGCTATTTCTTTTGCTTCATTTGAAGCAAACCAAGCATCATCACTTTTATAAATAATGTTTTTCCAAGATTTATTTTGAATTTGAGCATTCAAATTCAAAATAAATAATAAACTAAATTTTAAAATTAATATTTTTTTATAAGACATAATTTAATGTTTTAATTATTTACTCTAAACCAATCAATATCTACGCTACCGGCATCATTAATTGAGCCATTTCGTAAGGCTAAATAGCCAATTTTTGCTCCAATCCACTTCCCTTCTCTGGAAGCAAAATCGTTTCCAATTTTTTCATATTGTATTCCATTTGTACTGTATGAAAAAACTACAACACCACCTATTTTAACTTCAGCTTGAAGATAAATGGTATTTGATTTTAAGTTAATTCTATCAATTTCTTGTTCCTCCATATTCTTATCTGCATTTTTGCAAATAACTTGAGAAAGAAAAAGTTGTCCATTTAGTCTTTCAATCTTTAAATAGCTATAATCTAATCCCATAATTAAAAAACCTACTTGCTCACCATCAAAACGAGCATTAAAAGTCATTTTTGTAGTAGCTGTAAAAGTCTCTGATGGAAATTTTTGCAAAAGTAAATTACCTACATTATAAATATTCTTTGAATCTTCTGGTTTTGGTTTACAATACATTGTAAAATGTCCCATACTTGTAGGAAAACCCCAATAGATTTGTGGATTTGCGTGCCATTGCCATTGTAAACCTAATTTACTATCATTGAACTCATCTGAATCTGGTGGTGTAATTATAGGAAATTGTTTTCCAACATTTGGTTTTTTAAAAAGAGTCACAGGCTGTCCTATTCCATTATTATCTTCATCTGCTCCTATAATTGGCCAATTATTTTTCCATTTCATAGGCTGTAAATGAACTATTCTACCATAAGCTCCTTTATCTTGAAAATGAAAAAACCAATCTTCACCAGTTTGTGTTTGTACCCAAGCTCCTTGATGTGGCCCATTAATTGCGGTTTTTCCTTGATCCATTACTCTCTTTTTTTCATAAGGGCCATAAATATTCTTAGACCTTAAAACTGTTTGCCAACCCGTTGCCACACCTCCAGCTGGAGCAAAAATGTAATAATAACCCTTGTACTTATAGAATTTTGGCCCTTCAATTGTTGATTCTTCTTCATGACCATCAATAATCATTACATCATCGTCATTTGCTTTTGTAGCTTCTGAATTTAAGGTACAAATAGCTAAAAGGCTTTTTATTCCTGCACGACTTCCTGCAAAAGCATAAGCCATATAAACTTTTTCATCATCATCCCACAAAGGTGTTGGATCAATGATTCCTTTTCCTTCTTTTATTAAAAGCGGGTTTGACCAGTTTTCATGAGGATTTTTGGTTTTAACCATATAAATACCATAATCTGGATCTGGATAAAAAATATAAAATTCTTTATTATGATAACGAATGCATGGAGCCCAAACACCATTTCCATGTTGTACTTTATCAAACACATCAAAAGGAGGTTGTTTTTTTAGTGCATAATTAATTAATTTCCAATTAACTAAATCCTTTGAATGCAAAATAGGTAAACCAGGAACACAATTAAAAGAGGAAGCAGTCATGTAATAATCATTACCTACTCTAATTACATCTGGATCAGAATAATCGGAATGCAAAATTGGGTTTTTATAGTTCCCATCACCATTATCTGCTACCCAAGCATTAGAAACTGTATCTTTTTGCTGTGCAAAGACAGTTACAATTGAAATTAATAATACTATTAAGAATTGAAATTTCATAATTGGATTACTTTTCTTTCTTTATTACTTAGCGAAGCAACTTCAATAATTTGTATAACTTGCATACCTTCTATTGCTGTAATTGGAACTTTTGAACTATTTCTGATAGCATCATAAAGAGCATCATAATATTCCATATAGTTCCCTTTTAATGAAGAAATATGCTCTTTTATTATTTTTCCTTCTTTTTCAGTATGCAATATTCCCATTTCATTTTTTGGTTCTATTCCCCAATTTTCTGAATCTGGTGTTTTTCCAGCTTGAAGAGCTGTTTCTTGAACGTCAGATTTTGTTTTTATAAAAGATCCTTTTGTACCATGTAAAACATAACTAGGCAAAGGTTCACGAACAAAATAACTTGATTTAAGAGTTACTTTATGTAATTTATAGTATAATTTTAAATCGAAATAATCGACAACCTTAGAATTAGGCCTTTTACAATCTAAATCTGCAAAAACAGCATTTGGCATACCAAATAATTGTAAGGCTTGATCTATTAAATGTGAGCCTAAATCATACAAACTACCTACTCCAACTGTAGGTGTTTCTTTATGTGTTTTATAACTCAATTCTGGAACAAAACGATCATAATGAATGGCAACATCAACTATATCTCCTAATAAATTTTCTTTAAGTATTTTTCTAACAGTTTTAAAATCACTGTCATAGCGACGATTGTGATAAACAGAAAGAACTACATTTTTCTCTTTAGCTAATTGGATTAATTCTTCCGCTTCTGAAACAGTTACAGTAAAAGGTTTTTCTACCACTACATTTTTGCCTGCATTTATAATTTGTTTGGTAAAATTATAATGCGTTATATTTGGTGTGTTAACAATAACTAATTCAATAGTATCATCAGCCAATAAATTTTCTAGCGTTCTAAACGTTTTTATTTGAGGATACTTTTCAATGGCTTGATTTTTAGTTCTTTCCAAAGCACCATATAAGTTGTATTTTGGATTTACGGTGAGAAAAGGAGCATGAAATAAATTGCCACTCATTCCAAAAGAACATAAAGCAGTATGTATTGGAGAAAAACTCATTTTTTATTTATTTAGTTCCAAAGCAGCCAAAATAAAAGAACCAGTTGCTTTAGGATCATTATCTTTTTTACGTTCGTTTACATAATATTCGTATGAACCATCTCTATATGGGTCACCACCTAAACCAGCAACAGCACAAGCTTGTGTTATTGTAACTTCACCATCTTCAGAAACTTTTATCAAATCTCTTGTGATACCATCGAAAGCTTTATTAGCTGCGGTTTTATATTCTGCAGATAAATACCCTTTATTTACACCTTTGGCTAATGCATAAGCAAACATAGCTGAACCAGAAGCTTCTAAATAATTCCCCTCTTTATCACCCATATCTGTTACTTGATACCATAATCCTGAAGAATGTTGTTGCTTCACTAAAGCTTTCGCTAATTGATTTAAATATAAAACCAATTCTTTTTGCTTTGGATGATTTTCAGGAAAATAATCTAATACATCTACTAAAGCCATTGCATACCAACCTAATGAACGTGACCAAAAATTTGGTGAAGTTCCAGTTTCTTTATTGGCCCAAGCCATAGCTTTACTTTCATCCCAACCATGGTATAATAATCCTGTTTTTGAATCCAAAGCATGTTTTTGAATTAATTCAAATTGTTTGGCTACATCTTCTAAATTTTTACCTTCTTCAAATTTAACAGTATAGTGAGCATAAAAAGGTTCTCCCATATACAAACCATCTAGCCACATTTGAGAAGGGTATATTTTTTTATGCCAAAATCCACCTTCTGAAGTTCTTGGATGTTCAGACAATTGTTTTCTTAGAAGTTGCATGGCTTTTAAATATTTCTCTTCTTTTGTAGTTTCATACAAATGGAATAAAATATTACCAGCTTCAATCATATCTATATTAAATTTTTCATATTTATAAGAAGGAATATTGCCAGTACTATCAATTGTAATATCTGCATATTCTTTTATATAATCGTAATACTTTTTATTATTTGTCTTTTTGTAAAGTTGTTCAAAAGAAGTTAATACTAAGCCATGAACATAATCCCATTTAGGTTCTTTTCTACCATCAATTTGAAAAGCCTTTGGATGATTTTTTATTATTGTTAAAGCTAATCGTTCTGACCATTTTAAAGAATCAGAAATTGCCATTTCTTTTGGTAAGTCTTTAACTTCTGATTCTTTTATTTTTTGTTTGCAATTTGTAAAAAATAAAATAGTAACTAGTATATAGATAAAACCGTTTGTTTTCAGGACTCTTTTTTTCATTCTTATTTTAATTTATTTGATAAATTTAACTCTTTTAATTTTTCATTTAGATATGCTAGAAATTCTTCTTGTGTTTTAATTCCATTAACTTCTTGTTCCCATGCTCCTAAAAAATAGAAAGACACTTCACTTTTTGTAGGTTTAAACTGGATTAAATGATCGTGTTCTCCTTTAAAAATATTTTCAGCAGTTGCTACTTCATAAAAAATTGCCATTCCTAAATCATCAGGAATAAGTGTTTGTTCTCCATAAGTAGCAATATAAGCCCATTTCTTGTTATCACTTTCTTTTTGAATTAAAGGAAGATTATTCAATTTAACAATTCCAGTACAAATTCCATCTAAACCTTCTGAATTTTGGATGGTATGCTTTGTATATCTTTCATCAGCAGAAATAGATAATGTTGATTTTAAGTTTGTTTTTTGATTATTAGTCTTCCAACCAAAATAATTCACTTTTACAATAGATTGATTTTCTAAATTTTCAACCTTAGCAAATGTAGAATCTACTTCTTTAAAATGAATCACCTCTTTGTTTACGTATCTTCCAATGGAACCAATACCAAGCCCTTTTCCTACTTTTAGAATATCAGAGCCCCAAGATTGTGGTTTATGATAAGAATCAAAGCCATCTTGTCCAACTTTAGACAAAACCATTGTATCAGTAACTTTACCAAAGATGTCGATTGCATTTCTCCAATCTAAATATAATCTATACCCGATTTTATTACTTTCCCAACCAGGTCCTTCATATCTAATATACCAAGAGTGGTCAGTATGTTCAGCAGGAACTTTTAAGCTATCTACATTTTTAAATGTTCCTTCTAAATATTCTCTTCCTTTCCAATGTCCTCCTTCTTTTATGGAAAGCTCTGCATATGTTTTTACTATTTCTTCTTTTTTAGTGTTCTTTTCAACAGTTATTTTTGTTTCAGTATTATCTTTACAAGCAATAAAAATTGTAAGAATAATTACTCCGGTAATTAATTTTAATGTTTTCATTTTATCGATTAGATTTAAAAATTGAGTCTAGAAAATTGGTTATATATAGTAAAGTATCTTCAAACCATGGTTCAAATAACCAAAAAGTATGAGGACTATCTTTTATTGTTTCAATTTTATTATAGATATGGTATTTGTTTAATATATTAATGAAATCATCTCTTCCTGCATGAAATCTATCATATTGACTATTTATAAAAAGAATTGGAGAAGTTCTTTCATCAACATGACTAAGTGCAGAAGCTTCATGCCAAACATAAGGTTTTTCCTCATACGTTCCTCCTAACCATTTGGCGGCTAATGTTCCTTCACTAGACTCTGGATGATGAAATGCCAAAACACCATCTAAATTTACTATGGCTTGGAAATATTTTGGAAATTTTGCGCCCAATAAAGAAGCCATTTGTCCACCAGATGAACAACCTAAAACACCCACTTTGAGTGTGTCTATGTTAAACTTATGTGCATTTTTTTTTATAAATTTTAAAGATTCTAATATGTCATCTATAGATGAAGGATATTGGGCTTCATCAGATAATCTATACTCAATTGTAAAACAGCTATAGCCACTTTTAGCAATATTTTGAGCTAAAGGTTTTAGCATAGATTTATTACCTGATTTCCAACCACCACCATGAATTAAGAGTATCGCTGGTTTTTTTTCTCTAGATTTTAATTGATAAGAATCAAAGGCAAGAGTTATTTTTTTTGATTTAAAATAAATAATATTTTCCTCTTCTTTAATCAAAGAATCCTTTATTGGACTTACCATTTTAATAAAAGGAAACTTTTTTACTTGTTTATTATACTCTGATATAGTCGTATAAGAAAAATCTGTTTTAGATTGTGAATATAAATTAGTTATAGAAACCGTTATAATTAATAGAAAAGAAGTTTTCATCATGTTTAATTTCAATTTAGTAACAAAAGCCTAATTTCATATAAATTATTTTATCGTAATCGATTACACAAAAATATAAAATATTTTAAAATAATAAATTAAAAGGTCTTTTTTTTTAATATTTTACCTAAAATTTATCAAAAAAAATCGTTAAAATGTAAAAAATGAAACTTTAGAAAGCCAAATTCACAAAAAACATCTTTTTTTTGATAAAATATGATAGTTACAAAAAACTTAATTTACATTAAAAAAATATGACATATTATAAAATGTAGCTTTATTATTATGTATAATGTATATATTTTACATTTTTTTTAAATAATATTTATTTTTAAGAGTAATATATTTATTTTATGTATATATTTACATAATCGATTACGTAACTTTTAAAACATAAATAATTAACTTAATTTTTTACTATTTTGACATGAAAAAAATAATACTCTTAGTTTTAGTCTTTACTCCTATTCATTTTTATGCACAGACAGTAACTATTACACAAGCAACTCCTTGGCTTGAATCTGCATATATAACTTGGAATCCAATTAATGGAGTTGATAGTTATAATGTTTATTATACAGGTGGTGGTTATACTAATCAATTAATTGATACACAACTTATTCGTAATTATGGTACTTATTTTAGAGCTGATATAGTTGGTCTTGAAGCTGGTAATTATACTTTTAAAGTTGCACCAGTTACAGCAAGTATAGAAGGAACGGGAACAGTATCAAATAGTATTACTGTATTAACGCATGATAGAACAGGTTTTGCTCATAGTAATGGAAAGATTCCAGGAGCATATAATTTAAATGGTACTTTAAAATCAAATGCTGTAGTTTTATATATTACAGAAGATACAAAAAATACAATTTCATTGAATGTAACTGGAGCAAATTCTAACCCTTGTGTGGGTTTACAAACTATTTTAGATGGTTTTAAGAAAGGATACGACAGTAGACCTCTTTCTGTTAGATTAATTGGAAATTTAACGAATTTTAATTATATGCTAAATGGTGATTTAGTGATAGAAAATGATAATAATTCGTTAGGGTCAATTACATTTGAAGGCATTGGTTCAGATGCTTTAGCAAATGGTTGGGGCTTGCGAATAAAAAAAGGATCAAATATAGAAGTTCGTAATTTGGGATTTATGCTTACAGATGCTTCTGAAGGTGACAATATAGGTTTACAACAAGACAATAATTATGTTTGGGTTCATAATTGTGATTTATTTTATGGTAGTCCAGGAAGTTCATCCGACCAAGCTAAAGGTGATGGTGCTTTGGACTGTAAAAAATCAACTTATATAACTTTTTCATATAATCATTTTTGGGATTCGGGCAAAAGTTGTCTCTTAGGTTTAAGCGAAAACACTACTACAGGTTTATATATTACTTATCACCACAATTGGTTTGATCATTCAGATTCTAGACATCCGAGAATTAGATATTATTCTGCACATGTTTATAACAATTATTTTGATGGAAATTCAAAATACAGTACTGGTTCAACTTTAGGTTCTTCTGTTTTTATGGAAGGAAATTATTTTAGAAATTGCAAATACCCAATGCTGATCTCTAAACAAGGTAGCGATATATTAAATGGTTCTCCAGGAACTTTTTCAGATGAAGATGGAGGTTTTATAAAAGCATATAATAACTATATGGTAGGACAAACTAGTTTTTTACCTTATGATGCTTTGACTAATTCATCTCAATTTGATGCTTATGTTGCAACTACTAGAAATGAAAATATAAGTAGTAATATAACGTCTTTTCAAGGAGGCAATTTTTATAACAATTTTGATACCAACTCCTCATTATACATAAATAGTTTAGTTATTGATAATCCTACAACAGCTAGAGATAAAGCCATTCAACATTCTGGGCGTGTTTCTGGTGGAGATATTAATTTTTCATTTAACAATTCAGTTGATGATACTTCGTATGCAGTAAATACAGGATTAATGACATTATTAACTTCATATAATTCACAACTTGTTTCCGTTCAAGGTATATCGTCTACTGGAGGAAGTACTCAAACACTAACTATTCCAAGTAATAATGAACAAGTTGTTGTAACAGGTAATGCAATTAGTCCAATACTATTTACTTGGGGTGGCACTGCAACTGATGCTACTATTACCAATTTACCAGTATCTGGATTAAGTTTTATTAAAGACATGACAAATAAAACTGTAACAATTTCTGGAACTCCTACAGAAGATGTTAGCTTTACGATTACAACAGTTGGAACTTCAGGAACTCCTATATCTGGTACTGGTTCTATAACTATTACAAATGCATCCAATTTAGGAAACGAAATTCACAATTTTACAATTTCTACTCTTAATAGTTCTTTTTACACTTTTACATCTGCAAACATGAATTCCACAGCAGGATCAACTACTTATGATGGATTAACATTAACAGCACGTCTAAAAATAGAGTCTTCAACAAATATAAGCTACACTACTCCAACTATTTCAACTTTAACTTTAGTATTTGACCCTTCTTTTAATGGAACAATAAAACTAGATAACGTTGCTTATACAGCAAGTTCAGGATTAGTTATTATACCTTCAATTTCTGCTGGTAACCATGTTATTACAAAAGGAAATGTTGCCAACTTATATTATATAAAAACGGAATATGAAGCATTAAGGACAGCTATATTTAGAAAAAATAATTTGTTACTTTTTCCAAATCCAGCATCAAATGAATTAACAATTTCAGATATGGATAATAATGAAATCGAAAGAATAGATATTTATGATATGACTGGAAAATTGATTAAAAAGTATGATGGAAATACTACTGTTATTGATGTGAGTAATTTAAATACAGGAAACTACATTATTAAAGTTTATACTCCTGAAGGTGTTATTAATAGAAAAATTGTAAAGAATTAGTTAAGTTAAAATTAATTTTTCTAAATGGAAAGGAAAATTTTAGATATAAAACCTCATATAATTTGTGTAGGTTTAAAATAAACTAAGATTGTTCAAAATATCTTTTTAAGTATTAAATATTCTTAACGAGATATTTAAAAAAACCATATAAGGGACGAAAATAAAGTGCAAAATGTTAGGTTCAAAGTGTGTAGAATGAAAAAAGAAACCGTCTAAGTACCTACTAAGACGGTTTTTATGGCTTTAACTAAGAAAATCAATCAGATTATATAGTTAAAAAGCAATTCATTAACGTATTCAACTTTTAAAAAATTTATTCAAACAATTAATTGCCTTTCCATATTTTAATGTAGCAAAATTATTCTTACTGTACTAAAAACTTTATTGTTTGTGTACCTTCATTTGATTCCACTTTGCCAATATAAATGCCTTTAATTTTAGGTGATTCTATAATAGATAACTCATTGTTAATAATTGATGATTTAAGTATTTCTCTTCCTGTTAAGTCATAGATTGCGACCTTGCTGTTTAAGGGAGCATTTATAATTTTAATAAAATCATCTTCTACTATCCATTTTAATTGATTTTCAGAATACTCATTAACTGATAAATTTGAAACAGGAATGGCTACTCCATGAATTTTAACATCCGCAAGGCATATAGTTTTTCCCGTTGCGGTTGAGCTATACCAAGGATAGACACGTAGTTTTAAAGTATCACCATAAGCCAGATTAACAACAGGTATCTTTGAAACAGCATACATAGTATTTGATGTCATACTTGTAAACTCTCCAACTACAGATGTAGTTGCAAAATCATCGGTAGAATAAGAAATACGGCATCTCATACCATTACCACCTGCTCCACCAATATACATGCTTATTAAATCAATATTTAATTCTGTTCCCTGAGCTGCAGAAATTCCAAATTGGATATAACGTGTTGATACTTCATCAATTTCTCCTGCTGGCCAAACACCACCGTCAATCAAGTTTCTTTGTGTTTTTCTTGTGGTATAACCACTGCCTACAGGCCATGTAGTATTAGCGTTTGGCACAGCATATGCTTGTACGTACATATTACTATGAGATTCATCAACTGCAATAGCTGGTCCGTCTAAAACGTAACTGTCATTTACAGATAATTCCCAAAGAAGATTAACTTCGGTTCCTCCGGTTAATTCAATAAAATTAGCGGTTAAAGGAATTTCTTTGGTAATAGTTCCATTAGTTACTGTAAGCATTCCTACATTATTTCCACCAACTGACTGAGTTGTTGAGATATAAAATTTTGTGAATACAAGATTGCCACCTGTATAGTTCATATTAATAGAAGAACTAAAGGTATCAGTTATATTTTCGGCTATTAAGAAGCCATTGCTTACTGAAAGCGTAAATGTTCCAACGGACGGAACAAGATCAAAACCCGTTATTGTTAGTTCTTTAGTTAGTGTTTGTCCTGTATATGCATTACCAAAGTCACAGTTAGTTGGATTAATCAAAACATCAGTTGATGTGTTAATATAAGAAGCTAAAATATTCTGATTAACCATTTCTTGAGCACATAATCTAGCAACTAATGTTGCACCCAATGCATTTGGATGTGTAGAATCCGAAGAAACGAAAAGTTGAGCCGTACTTGCAGCATCACCATAAGATTCTAAAAGAGTCTTTGTTAAGGAAGTTAAGTCAATAAGTTGTACATTCTTTTCAATGGCAACTTCTTGCATAGCATAGCTATAATCATAAGTATGATCTGAATCAGGAACACTAAAATTTTCTCCTAAATCATGACGACCTTTGCGAGTAATAGTACCACTATTAAAATACTTTCTGCACATAGCCGTTGCTAAAATAGGTGTAGCACCTAGTGCACGTGTCTCATCTATATAAAGTCTAAGATAATCTTTATAAGTACCTTGGGCACTTGTTCCCCGATAATCTGTCCCATTTATTGGATTATTGGGATCAGTTCCACCATCTAACCCGTCATTTTTCTCATCGTTATGTGCAAATTGAATTATTACATAATCACCCGCTTGTATTTGTTGTTTTACTGTAGTCCAATAAGGAGTTTCCAAATAAAAACTTTTACTACTAGCACCGCTTTTTGCACGGTTATTAACAATGACATCAGAAGTAAAAAACTGCTGAAACATCATACCCCAACCTCTTTTATCTGTTGTGCTTTCGTCATAATTTGCCATGGTAGAATCTCCAATGGTATGCAAGGTAATTTGTGCATTTGCAGAAATAATATTGCAAAAAGCAAAAATACCTATAAATAGTTTTAATAATAATTTCATTTTTTTGTCTTTTTAATTTAACGAATTATTAAGTATATGAAAAACATATACTTTGTGATTAGATTTTCCTTTAATAAGTTTTAATAAGAAAGTGTGAAATTTATAGTTATACTTTATATTGAACTGAGTCGTTCCTTGTTTAATAACAAATGAACAATGTAGATTCTGATTAATTATAACCCATTTATTTAAATCTATTTTAAGATTTAATTTGATAAAGCATGTACATCATCCTAATAAGTGATTATAATCTGTTTGCTTTGTAATATGAAAATTATTTAATTAAAACTTTCATTGATTTTTTACCTTCATTAGATTCCATATTCACAATATAAAAACCTTTAGTTAATTCAAAATTAGTATCTATAGAAGTATTTAATGATTTTATTAATTGTCCAGTTATGTTATAAACATTTACTTTAGTATCAGAAATAATATTTGATATATAAACCTGATTGTCAAATGTGTATGCATTTACAGCTAATTTATTTTTAAAGTTGTCTGAACCCAAAGTAGTTGTTCCTAAAGCACCTATAACTTCAATTTTATAAAGATTACAAGACTGATCCCCAAAAATATAAAGATTAGTAGCACTACCTGTATATGTTGTTTCTAAAATTAATCCATCTGAAGAATTAGTACCAGCAAGAGAACCAACTATTGAGTTGCCATCTGTAACGTATAAAGTTCGTGTTCCTGAGCCTCCTGTTCTAAACCAAATTTTAATAGTGCAATTACCTGCTGTTGCAAAATAAACATAACGTTGTGTAGGCACATATACACCTTGTGTTGGGTTAACTCCACCACCTCCATTTAACTTAAAACGGTTAGCTCCAACATAACTATCAGGAAATGTTTTAGGACTAGCCTCTACTATTCCAATATTACTTGAAGATGTAATACCCATATATATTCCTAAATTGTCATTTATATCATTATCAGAAACACCCAAACTATTTAGTGGCCAATTTGCAGTATCATTACCAAAATCCCAAACCTTTGTTTGTGCAAATGAAATTGTTGTTAAAACTAAACAAGTTATAACAAATGAAAGTAATTTTTTTTTCATGATTTTAAATTTTTAAAGTTTCGTAATCGATTAAGTAAATTTATGTTTTTTTTATCAAAAACAAAAAAAATAATCCTAAAATTTTATATATAACAAAAAATTTTAGGATTTAATTGAAGAATTAGTTTTTAATAAACTTCCATGATTTTATTTTATCACCATATCTTATCTTACATAAGTATGTTCCATTTGAAATATTTTCAATACTTAATTTTAATGTTTCGTTGGAATTTATTTTGTTACTAGTATATGTCGAAATTTTTTGTCCATTTAATGAATATATTTCAACCGTTACATTGTTTGCGATTTCATTTGAGAAATGGATATTTATTGTCTTTTCAGTTAAAGAAGTATAAAATTTAATTTCTTGATTTTTAGCTACATGATTATTCAATGTTGCACAATCATTTGGTGTAATTATTCCCGCTGTTGTCACTTGTAATGTGGCACCAGCTCCACAGGTTGCATCTGTTAGAAAACTTTCTACTTCATTAACAGGAATAGGAGTTGTAGAATAACTAGGAGGAATAACCACACCCACATTTGAAACTGCATTAATACAATTATTGAATGCTAAGGAAACTGTTCCTCCATCACCACCATAATTAGTATATACATTTGTAACATTTGCAAAATCTGTATTCTCAACATAACAAGTTAAATTATTAATACCTCCACCTAAGCCTAACGCTTTAGAAGGTGTAAGACCAGTGTTATAATAACAACTTAGAATATGAAGTTCTGCATTTCTAGCTCTCGGCATCCTATCTTTGACACCTGTTGCCCAATAACAATTTTGAAATGTAATACTATAATGACTATCCGCAGGAGCATCTGTTGAAGATGAACCTACAAGATTTGAAAATCTATGGTCATTTGAACCTCCTGAACCACCTTGAATTGCTGGTTTCAAATAAGTGAATTTACACCAAGATATTGTAACATTATCAGCCACTCCTTTGTTATCAAAATTACCATCCATACCATCTTGAAACTCACAATGATCTACCCAAACATTTGTACCTTCATTGGTTAAATTGTCCCTTCCATCAACATCATAAGCACCAGGTCCTTCAAAAATAAGATTTCTAATAATTACATTGTTAGAACCTGGTTTAATGTTAAGAATACCTGAATTAGCAGCAGAAGTTGATGAATTACCAACAGTAATTTGCAAATTTCTTAATCTTGCTCCTGGTAATCCTATAATAGTTTTATTATTCAATTGCACACTTGTATAGTCACAGTCAATTGTTCCTGACACTAAAATTACAGCATTGGCAGTAGAGGTTGATAATAGCGCATTTTTAAAAGTGGTATAAGTTGAAACTGTAACAGGTGTAGCATTACCTCCACCAGTAGCATTGGCACCAAATCCTTGTGGTGTTGCCATATAGTAATTTTGTCCAAAAACGTTTAAAATACTTAAAGTGAAGAGGCTAAATAGAATATATATTTTCATTTTAAATTTTTAAATTAGGTATATCTATAAATAGAGTTTAAAAAGTTGCTATTTTAAATGATTGTTTTCCTTCTATGGTTTTAACGATTATTATCCATATACCTGGTTCCATATTGAAATTAGTATTAAAATCGGTTTCAAAAGATTTTACTAAAGAACCATTTATAGAAAATACATTTATTTGTGTATTTGATTTTACATTAGAAATCTCAATGTTATTTTTATAAGAGTAAACTTTTACTGATGGATTATTTTCAAAAGAATCAATATCTAGAGCATCCTCTGCAATTAATTGAGGAAAAGGATCCCAATTATCGTTCCCTTTAGTAAAATTAAATGTAGTTATAGCTGTACCGTCATTTAAAATTGGATTTATTAATGAAGTTGACCAAGTAGCACGATTGGGAGTGTTATTTACTCCAGATTGCTCAATTGTTCCATATTCATACATCCCACTTGAGTTTCCACTTAAAGTATTTTGCCATCCTAATGGCATAATTAAAGAATTACCCACAAAACTAGGAGCATTTGATGTTTCTATTGTTGTATTATAAAACACAACTTCACTAGTATTAGCAGCCCATGGTCTTCCAAAATAACCTGGTTTTGCTCTATAATTTGATGCTGTTTCAATTCCAGGTTCTGCTGAAGTTATAGTGCATTCATACATTAAAAATCCTCTCCCAGAACTTTGCTGTGCTGCTGTTATATAGGAAGCATCATTAGGTGCATCACTAATATTCATACTCAACTTTGATTGATAAAATACCACATCCATTCCTCCAAAAATATAATCTACCGCACCCATCATATCTCCTTTATAAACAGCTACTCTAGAGTTTGCACCACCAAAAAATGAATCCTGACGACCAACTACTCTACATTTATTTAGAATTACTTTTTGAATATTATTTTTAATCGCAATTGCTGCCGCTCTTTCAACAAAAGTTCTATTTTGCACAGTAGTATTTCCATAGTCTGTTGGTCTTACACCAGGACTTCCTGTACTCCAAGATATTAAAACATCTTGAGATTCTTTATTTGATATATATTGATTAAAAGAGTTTTCAAAAATTATTTGTTCTGCTTCAAATCCATCTGCACTAACTACAACAGTGGCGTTCCAATAAGAACCATTAGTTGTACCCGCTCCAACATTTTGATAAGAAGGATATCCATTTTGTATATTTACATCTAAAATATCTTGATGCCATTTCTGATCTGAAGACATGCTATAATAAGTATATCCATGACCATAATATGATGTAATTCTAACTGCATTTGAAGAAATATCAACTCCAGCATTTAAAAGATTTGTGTTAGGTGTTGTTGATGCATTCTTTAATGTAATTAAAGGTTCATTTATAACAAGCATTTCTTCATAATTTCCTGGATCAATCATAATAGTTACTCTATCTGTATTTGTTCTAATCATATTAGACACAGCATATAAAGCTTCATTAATAGTTTGATAATCCTTATCGGAACCAACTGTTATAATTGAACTATAAGGAATGCTACCACCAATTTTAATTTCAGTAAAATAGGTTGTTCCATTAGTGACAATATTAATAAATCCAGGATTAGTTCCTGTATAAATATATTCAACATTATCTGTAGTAGATGTAGTTCCAGTTGAATTAATTGTGGTTATAGCCATTCCTCCTTCAATTGAAAAATTAGCTGAATAATAATAACTTATCTTTATTTTTTCTCCTACATTTACTGGTATTTGTATTGTAGCATTAGCTTGACCAATTAGATGACCTTGATTTATAGAGTTGTAAACATTCCCTGTAAAAAGTAATCCTTTGTATGATGAATTAGAGTTGGTAATAATTTGATCATCAAATGACCAAACTGTAACAGGAATAAAATTTAATGTCTTAGTAGTATTAACTCCATTTACTACTAAATTTGAAGTTAATGCTAAATCTACTGGATAATCATCTAATCCGTCAAAAGTTATAGCGTAAACTCCATCTCTGAGGGTTATTCCTGAAATAGAATTAAAATTATAACTATAACCACTTTCATTTAAATTTGTAAATGTTAGTTGTAAATTACTTTCTTGTACAGTTGTTAAACCTGTTGTATTTATTGAAATACTATGAACAGGTTTCAATGCAAAATCAATATTAGAATTTGTATTTACTGGTGAAATTGTAATGGAGTTTGAATTTAATTGAAAATCATTAACTCCATTTGCACTAATTGTATATGGAATATTAGCTTCTAATTGAACACTATAAGTAGCATTAGCTATATTAATAATTGGCGTTGGTACATATACAGTATTACTTGATGTATCAGCGGTATAAACTAAATCTAAATTTGAGATTGTAAGTCCTAATCCAGTAATTGAACCTGTTACTTCATATAGGGTAACTTGCAGAACAGTAATATTGTGATTGAAAGTACTTGCAGTTACAGTTGATAAATCTAAAGTTGTTCCATTAGTAATGATATAACCATTTGCATCAATTAACGTTATATCATAAGTATAGCCTTGAGGTAGATTTACATCATAAGTTCCGTTAGAATTCATTTGAGAAGTCCAAGATTTCCCAGCTTCATTAGTAAATACTATTGCATAATTACTAGGAATTCCTATAGCTTGTGTAAGATCAATATTACCTGAAACTGTTGTGTATACAGCAGCCTTTCTCACTATTCTATAAAAACTTGCTTTGCCATCTGCTGAATATATTTTAAAACTACTAGCATTTTTAGCAACAAATTTTGCCTCAGTAACAGCTCCACTACCAAAAGTAACATTCATCAGGTCTGATTGCAATGTGGGATTGTTTTCATCAACAAAACTAAAAATACCACCAGCATCTGTTCTTGAGACTATAGTAACTTCATCATCTTCATTTAAAACCATTCTCATATATCTATTAGTAGGTACTCCAGAAGACATACTCGGAGTTCCATTGCAATAAACTCTACCTGTATAATTGACTACACCAGCAATATTTTCATCTTTTCTAGTAAGATTAGTATTAGTTGTTCGTAATCTATCTCCAGAATTACCTACCCAAGATAAAGCACCTACAGAAAAACTTACTGGAAAATTATTACCATTGCTTCCAGAAATTATTGCACCATCATACCATGAATTTATAGTTGTTTCATTTAAATGATTGTTGTATGTGTTTACATCTAATTGTTCTGCTCCAAAATCCCACACATCTGTATTTTGGGAAAAACACATAGGTGTAGATAGTATAAATACTATAATTAAAATTTGTATTTTTTTTATCATAATAGTCAAAATTTTAAAGTGATAAAGTGTTTTATAAAACAAAACTTGCCATACTAAAATTTTTTTTAATCAAAATTTATGATTATTACTTTAATTTATTTCAGTATGACAAGCTTCTTAACTAACTCAAATAATATTGTGCATTAGTAACCATAATCGTTGACTAATGTTCCATTACTTCCATCTAAAAATACTTGCCAAATTGGCCAAAACTGTCTGTTATCAGGATTGGAAGTAGTACTATAAAGAGCTGTTATCTTAGTATCACTTAAATTATCCCACTGAAATGGAGTATAATCTGGACCTGGATCAGTAGTTTCATTTCTATTTAATCCATAAATTATTAATGATTCGTTATCTGCCGCATACCTATAATATAAAGTAGTTGGCACATCAAAATAATCTCCTGCTCTTTGTTGAAGATCAAACATTTTTGCTTTTGCTTCATTTAATTTTGTTCCCAGTAAATTCCAACGTATTAATGCTTGTTTACGCTCCATTTCTCCAGTAAATTCGTACTTGTGTTCCTCTACAATTGCGTTAAACATTGCAGGCTTGCTATTTAATGCATCTACATAACTATCAACTTTAGTTGCATGTAAAGATGGATCAAAAGCTCTCATTCTTAATTCTTTTAAATAGGGTGCTGCTGCTCCAGGCCCTTGAAGTTCATTTGCAGTTTCAGCAGCCATTAATAAAATTTCAGCATACCTCATATACATTTTATTTATTCCATCATCATTTGTTGATGTAACAAAACGATTCATCCATTCGTAACGATATTTTCCAAAATACCACTTATTTAAAGCTCCTAATTGTTGTTTTGCAAATCCATTTACAGCTGCTCCATACAAATAAGGAACACAAGTAACATCTCTTCTACTATCTGATTCATCATAATCATAGAAAACAAATGGTAATGGTCCAGCTGCTCCTCCTCTATTATTACCATTATTATGATGTTGATCATTATTTGTATGTCTTACGGCAAAAGTGAACAACATACGTCCTCTACCTGCTGAAAAAGGAATTTCCCAAAGAGATTCTCCACCAGCAGTTATATTTTCTTCGTTATATTTTCTCCATAAAGTCTCAAATGTTGGTTCAAGATGAGCTGTACCACTTTGAATAATAGAATTACATTCATTAAAAGCTAAAGTATACATGTTTTGAACAGAAAGTTCTGGGTCATTACTTCTTCTAACTGCATCAGGATATTGTTGGTAACCTGAAGCCGCTAAAGCTAATCTTGAGCGAAGCCCTTTTACAAAAGCTTTGTTAATACGTTCAACACTTGATGTTGCAGCAGTTTCATTTGGCCATGGAACTAACTCTGCAGCTTCTCCTAAATCTTGAATAAGTTGTTTGTAAATTACGTCTCTATTAGATTTTGGCAAATATAAAGTTTCATTATTAATTGGTTCGAATCTTGCAGGTACATCACCCCATGTTTTTAATAAATCTGCATAATATACAGCACGTAACGTTAGAGCTTCTCCTAAAAGATACCCTAATTCTGAACCAGCCGTTGGATCACCATAAGTTCGTAAACCTCTAATACAAATGTTTGCTCTTTCAATACCTGAATACATCATTGCCCAAACATTATTTGAAGTATTCATTTGATTATTATTAGGCAACGTATTATAGTTACATAATGAAGCATTATCATTTGAAGTAGATTCAGATGAATTATACCATTCTATATCAGTATTTAATCCGTACCATGGTAAATATCTACCTCTATAAGAATTTGTTTCCCCAAAAGGAATTTTTATTCCATCTACAGCACCTTGTGCTAATCCAGGTGTTGAAAAAATTACAGATTCATCTAATGTAGATAATGTCTGTGACTCTAAATAATCATCATTACAAGAAATTAAAATTGAGCTTATGATTATTGCAAAAACGAATATTTTATTTTTCATATTACAATACTTTATTTATTAAAAATTTAAATTTAATCCTAAAAGAATTTGTCTACTTTTTGGATATGGTGAATAATCAACTCCTGGTGTATATGGAGTTTGTCTTCTTGTTGAAACTTCAGGATCAAAACCAGAATAATTTGTCCAAACAAACACATTACTTACAGTAGTGTATAATCTAATTCTAGAAATACCTATCTTTTTTATGGCGTCTTCAGGTAAACTGTAACCTAACGTTATGGTATTTAATCTTAAATAAGAACCATCTTCAACCGCCCAATCTGAAAAAACATAATTTGAAAAAGGAGACCACATGGTTGTATTTGCATTTAATGCTTCTAATTGAGTTGGGTCTGTTACTAAGCTACCTGTTGCTGGATCAATATTTGTCCATCTATTACCAGCAGACATAGTTGATAATAAGTTTCTATATTGTCCTCCATTTGGTGTTGCAGTTGTGTGCTCAATTTTACTTGCATTATAGACATCATTTCCATAACTCCAGTTAAATCCAGCAGAAAAATCAAAGTTTGAATAGTTTGCATTGATAATTAAACCTCCAGTATGTTTAGGATTTGCATTTCCAATAATTGTTTGATCATCTAAATTAACAACTCCATCACCATTTACATCTTTTAATTTCATAGAACCAGGACTAACTGTTGTTCCAATTACGCTAGAAGCATCTACAACACCCGCTTTTAAAGTGTAAACTCCTCCAGCATAATCAAAATCAGAAACTTCATAACGTCCAGCATTCTGATAACCAACCATAATTCCTAAAGGTTGTCCTACATTTACAAGAAAATCATCATTTATAGCTGTTGAAGCCCATCTTGAACTTGCTCCAAAATCACTTAAATCACCTAATGAATTGATATTGTTTTTATTGAAGCCAATATTAAATGCAAAACTTAAGTTAAATTTGTCATTTCTAATAGCATCTAAATTTAATGATGCCTCAATTCCTTTATTTTGTATTTCTCCCATATTTCTGTATTGTGTACTATATCCAGTTCCAGGTATTGGGAAATTAATTAATAAATCATTAGTTAAATTTTTATAAGTTTCAAAAGTACCATTAACTCTACCTTTAAATAACTCAAAATCCACTCCTAAATTTTGTGTTGTTGTAGTTTCCCATTTTAAGTCAGGATTTGCTAGTACATTTGAAGCTGCCCAATAGCTATTTACATTATTTATCCATGAAGTAACAGACGATTGAAAAGGTTGAATAGTTTGTCCTACAGGAATATTATTATTACCTGCTTTACCATAACTTACTCTTACTTTTAAAAGATCTAACCATGCATAATTTTCTAAGAAATTTTCTTCAGAAATTTTCCATGCCACAGCAACTGATGGAAAATAGCCCCATCTATTTTTATCTAAAAATTTACTTGAACCATCTGCACGATAGGTAGCAGTTAATAAATATCTATTTTTAAAATCATAATTAATTCTACCAAAGAAAGATAATAATTTATCCTCAGGTAAATTATAATTATCTGTTGAGAAAGGTTTTCCTTGTGTTGTTAAATTAATTGTATTTTCAAATGAAAAAAAATCAGGATATGCATGAATAGTATTTGTTAAGGTATTTGATTTATAATTTATCGTTTCTTCACCTAATAATATTTTTAATCTATGATTGTCTCCTAAAGATTTTTTAAAATCATAGTTTAGTGTATTAGCATTTCTAAATCTTCTATCTTCTCTATTACTAAATATTAATGCTGGTAATCCTTGATTTTCTACTGCTGGTGCATTTTTAACATAATAAGTGCTTCGACCATAAAAGCGATAATCTGAGAATTTATAATAATCTAAACCAAAATCTGATGTAAATTGAATGTTTTTAGTAATATCCCAAGCAACTCCACCCTGCATATTAAAGTTTCTTCTAAATTGTCTTCTATCATTATCAGAAATTGTGACATAAGGATTAATTAAATTACTTGCTAAATCTTCGTCTGTATTACTACTAGTAACACCATCGATTTCAAAAGGTGCATAACCAATAAAATGTTTCATACGTGAATCTGCTGAAGATTTTTCATTTTGTTCATTTGCACCACCACCATTTATTTCGGTATTTGAATAACGGATAGTATACGACAAATTGATTTTATCATTAGGTTTACTTTTTAACCTTAGTGCTAAATTATCTCTTTTATATTCGGAACCAATCATTATACCTTTTAGGTTGTAATGTGAATAATCAAAGTTATAATTTATCTTATCTGAACCACCACGAATTCCTAAATCATGATTTTGAACAATTCCTGTTCTTCCAAAAATATTTTCTTGCCAATTTGTTGTTGGTGTATTGTCATATTGACTAATATCTGACCAAGTTCCCAAATAATCTTCAAAAGATATTAAATCATCTGTTAATAATGCATATTCATATTGCCAGTTTACATAATCTTTTGAGTCAAGTACATCTAATGTTTTACGAATTTTATTAAAACCAGTAAAAGTATTATATGAGACTTCTATTTTGTTACCTTTTGTACCACCTTTAGTAGTAATTAAAATAACTCCATAAGCACCTCTAGAACCATAAATTGCCGTAGATGAAGCATCTTTCAAAACCGTAATATTTTCAATATTTGATGGAGAAATATCACTAATACTAGTTACTGGAAAGCCATCAACAATATATAATGGAGAAGCATCTTGTGATAAAGAACCACCTCCTCTAATTCTTATACTTATTTCAGCATCAGGAGAACCTTCTGATGAAGAAACTTTAACTCCTGCAATTTGTCCTGTTAAAGCTTCAGCTACATTTGTTACTGGTCTTTTAAGTATTTCTTCACTTGAAATAGTTGCAACAGCACCTGTTAAATCAGATTTTTTAGATGTTCCATAACCAATAAGTACAACTTCGTCAAGCTTTTTTGTATCTTGAATTAAGCTTACTTTTATTTTATTTTGACCGTTTAATTGTATTTCCTGTGTTTTATAACCTATATAGCTAACAACTATTATAGCATTTGGATTACTCACTTTTAATTCAAAAACTCCATCAAAATTTGTTGACTGGCCATTTTTTGTTCCCTTTTCAACAATATTTACTCCAGGAATAGGTAATTTATCATCAGAATCAATAACATCTCCTGTAATGAGTATACCATTTTGGGAATATACTTCTTGACTTAAGAAAAAGGAAAGAAATAAAAATAGTACAACCGAATAAAATTGCCTATTGATTATTAAAAATTTCATATTCATAATATAATTTAGTTTAATTAAGGTTATTAGTAATTTTTTGATTGTTTATATAAGTATTAATAAATTTAATATCGCTAACATGGTTAAGCGAAAATGCCTCCTTGACAGTATCTATTCTTACATTCTTAAAAAGTATATTTTTTATAACTGAATTTTGAAGCCCATCAGCTAAAATGGCATATTTTCCACCATTTTTTACAGTAACATTTTCAAGAATTATGTTTCTAATTTCTGGAATAAAATCTCCTGTTTGGTTGTCATAAATTCCATAATGCATGTTTATTTTTAAAACTGCTTCTTTAACTTGCCCTACTTCAAGATTTTTAACATATACTCCTTCAACTGTACCACCTCTTCTAGTATTAGTTTTAATTCTGATTGCACGTTCAAGATTTGGACTATCCATTATACAATTTTCTACAAAAACATTTTTTACTCCCGCAGACATTTCACTACCTATTACTACTCCACCATGCCCATCAATCATTTTGCAATTTTGGACAACTATGTTCTCACTTTTTATAGCTACTCTTCTACCTTCAGCATCTCTTCCTGCCTTAATTGCAATACAATCATCACCTGTATTGAAAGTGCAATTTTTTATAATTACATTCTTAGAATATTCAGGATCACAACCATCATTATTTGGTCCGTGACTTTCTATTGTCACACCATCTACAATTACATTATTGCATTTAATAGGATGAATTATCCAAAAAGGAGCATTAATTATTTTTACATCTTTAATTAATACATTTTTACATCCAAATGGTTCTATGAAGTTGGGTCTTAAATAATGACCTTTGCCAAATACTCTTTTTTCAATAGGAGTTCCATTTTGTCCCATTTCCATTAAAGTTGGTAGATTTAAGCTATCTTTTTGAGATGGTAATCCTTCCTTAAAGCCAAATGAATGACCTTCTGAAGTACTTCCTTTCCATGGCCACCAATTAGTTTCATTAGCCTGACCATTTAATATACCGTTTCCAGTAACTGCAATATTATTCTTTTTATAGGCATAAATAAGAGGTGAGTAATTCATTAGTTCTATACCTTCAAAAGAAGTATGAACTAATGGATAATCATCATCAGGATTTGTTGTGAATAGAATTTCTGAACCTTCATCAAGATGTAGGTTCACATTATCTTCTAAATGAATTGGTCCTGTTAAAAATTTACCTTTTGGCACTAATACAATTCCTCCACCATTCTCTGTGCATGCTTTAATTGCATTTTCAAATGATTTTGTACAAAGTGTTTTTCCATCAGCTACTGCTTCAAAATCTAATATATTATATACAACATTTTTAAATTTTGGAACTTTTGTATTTTTAAGAATACTTTTTAATATTTCAGAGTGTTCTAAATTATTTTCTTTAACAGTTTGTTTTTCCTTCTTATCTACACAAGAATTCAATACTATTAATAGAATAATCAAATATTTGGTTACTATTTTTTTAGAGAAAAATCTATTTTGCATTTTTGTTTTCATAATTTATTACCGTAATCGATTACGAAAATAATTAAATCAATATTATTATACAAGAAATTTTCAATAAAAAATAAAAAAAATATAAATTATTTATTCATATTATAATTATAGCAAGGAATAATTATCATATTAATATACTAAAATAATTGAAATATGTAATAATATGGTTAATTTTGTAGCACTCAAATGCTGTAAAATCTGACAAATTAGAAAGTTATGTTTTAAATTATGATTAATTTAGATAAATGAAAAAGAAAACCACAATATATGATATTGCAAAAAAGTTAAATATAACTGCTGCAACTGTATCAAGAGCCTTAAATAATCAATTTGATGTTAGCGAAGCTACAAAAGAATTAGTTTTAAAGACAGCCATAAAAATGAATTATGAACAAAATAAACTAGCTCTGGCTTTAAAAAGTGGGAAAAGTAATAATGTAGGCGTTATTGTACCTCGTATTGATAGCAATTTTTTTGGTTCTGTAATTAGAGGAATTGAAGAAGAATTAAATCCACAAGGATATCATATTATTATTTGTCAAACTGATGGTAATGAAGTCAAAGAGAAAGATAATATTGAAGCTCTTCTTAATGCTCAGGTTGACGGAATATTAATTTCTACATCAAGTAGTAAAGATTCTATTTTTGAACGAATATTAAAAAAAGATGTTCCTTTAATTTTCTTTGATAGAAAAAAATCATTAAGCAATGTAAGTTCTGTAACAATAAATGACTTTAATGGTGGTTACAAAGCTACTCAACACTTAATTGATATAGGTCGAAAAAGAATTGCCCATTTTTCTGGAGATACAAATATTGAGATTTTTAAAGAGCGTTTTATGGGCTATAAACAAGCTTTGATTGACAACAATATCGATTACGAAGCAGATTATGTTAAGCAGACCATGAGTAATCTTGAAGACGGTAAAAAGGCTATTAAAAAATTATTAGCATTAAAGAATCCTCCTGATGCTTTATTCTCATCTAGTGATTTTGCTGCTTTAGGTGCTATACAAGAATTAAAAGACAAAGGAATTAAAATTCCAGATGACTTTTCTGTAATTGGATTTGCTAATGAACCTTTTACAAAATTCATGGAGTTATCTATTAGTACTATTGATCAATTTCCCAGAGAAATGGGAAGAATGACAGCTAAGGTTTTTTTAGAGCAAATAAATAATACTGAAAAAGTTAAAATTGAAAAGAAGGTTATTTTAGAACCCGAATTAATAATTAGAAAATCGACTGTAAATTAGTAAAAATAAAAACCGTTTAAATCTAAACGGTTTTTTGCAGATATTACAAATTATTTATAAAGATACACCACGCTTCCATGGTATAAAATCATTCTGATTTAAAAGTTTTGCTTTTGTTATTGTTTTACCACTAGCTACATCAATAATAAAATCTAGCATTGCTTCTCCCATTTCTTCAATGGTTTTTTCACCTCTAATTACAGCACCAGTATCAATATCAATAATGTCAGGCATTTTTGTTGCTAATTCTGTGTTTGAAGAAACTTTAATAATTGGTGCAATTGGATTTCCTGTGGGAGTTCCCAATCCTGTTGTAAATAAAACAACTGTTGCACCTGATCCTACCATTGCTGTTGTGCTTTCCACATCGTTACCTGGTGTGTTTAATAAGTTTAAACCAGATTTTGAAACATATTCACCATAATCTAAAACATCACAAACAGGAGAAGTTCCTCCTTTTTTTGCAGCTCCAGCAGATTTCATTGCGTCAGTAATTAATCCATCTTTAATATTTCCTGGAGAAGGATTCATATCGAAACCTGAACCTGCATCCACTACTGATTTTTCAAAAGCTTTCATTAATTTTAAAAACTTTTCTCCTTTTTCTTCTTCTACACAACGATTTACCAACTCCTGCTCTACCCCGCACAACTCTGGAAATTCTGATAAAATTGCTGTTCCTCCTAAAGAAACTAGCATATCGGAAACATGACCTAATGTTGGATTAGCTGAAATTCCAGAAAAACCATCAGAACCACCACATTCTAAACCAATTCTTAATTTTGATAAAGATGCTGGTTTTCTTTTAATATTATTAGCTTTCTTAATTGCTTCAAAAGAGTCTTTTACAATGGCTGAAAGCATTTCATCTACTGTTCCCATTTGTTGTTGTTCAAAAATAACAATTGGTTTTTGAAAGTTTGGATTGATTTCTTTTAAAGCATTTTTAAAGATTTCTATTTGTAAGTTTTGACAACCCAAGCTTAAAACTGTTGCTCCAGCTACATTTGGATTATTTACATAACCTGCTAATAATTTAGCTAATAATTCAGAATCTTGACGAATGCCACCACAACCACCTTGATGAGTGATAAATTTTACATCAATATTATCAAAAACATTTTCAGTGTCTTTTATATCTTCTACTTCATTATCATTACCACTTACTAGTGAACGAAGTAACATTTGATGTTTGTTGACTTTTTGTTTTAAAAGTTCTTTTTCGAAAATTTCTTTTAATATTTCAATATTCCTGTTTTCGCAAAAAACCAATGGAAAAAATAACCAAACATTTTCTGTACCAACTTGACCATCTTCTCTATGATAGCCAAGAAATGTTTTGTCTTTCCAACGTTCTATATTTGGAGCTGTCCAACCTATTGAACCTGTTTTTCCATATACTTTTTCACTTTGATGTTTAACGTTTGATATAGTTAAAACTTCCCCTTTTTCTATAATTGTATTTGCTGTTCCAACTAAAACACCATACATGATAATTCTATCACCAGTTTCAAATTTTTGTGCTGCAATTTTATGTTTTGCTTTCACATCTGAAGTTAAAGTAATTTGAGAATCTTCAAAATTTACTTGTTCACCTTTATCTAAATTAATTAATGCAACAAGTACATTATCAGAAGGGTGAACTTTTATTAATTTCTTTTGCATAATTTATTAATTATGAGTTGAACTTGCTTTTGAAATTCACAAAGCCATTTTCAATTCCATTAGTTTCGATTTCTGTAAGAGCAGAAACAATAGCTTCTGATAAACCATTTATTTTACTTAAATCTTGTTCCCAAAATTCAACGTTTTCTAATGTAACTTTGGTAATTTTATTGAAATCATTTGAACTCCATGCTTTTTTGAAAAATTCAACAATATCAGCATTATCATTTACTGGTAAAACTGAACTCTTCCAAGTTCCTTTGTAAAACAGAATTAAACATGCCAATGAATAAGTTAAATGAACTGGTAAACTTTTATTGTTTTCAATATATTGGAGTAAACTTGGTAACACTCTAACTTTAAATTTTGAAACTGTATTTAGAGCAATGTTTGATAATTTATGAATGATAAACGGATTTCTAAAACGATCCATTACATCCTCAGCATAATTACTAATTTCCTCTTTATCCATATCTAAAGTTCCATTGATTTCAGTAATCACTTGGTTTACAAATTTTCCTGTAAAATCACCATCAACAGTTTGTCTAACCGTTTCATTTCCGTATAAAATTGAAAAAGGAACCATTGCTGTATGAGCTCCATTCAAAATACGAACTTTTAGCGTTCGAAATGCTTGCATATCATCAACAATTTTTACATTTAAATCTGTTTTATGAAAGGGCAATTTTTGTTTTAAAGTTTCATCTCCTTCAATAACCCAAAGAAAGAAAGGTTCTGCTGTAACAATTAAATTGTCTTGATAATCTAGCTTATCATTATATTCTTCAATTTCGTTTTTTGGGTAACCTGGGACAATTCTATCAACTAAAGTATTATGATAAGTACAACTCTCTAATAACCATGTTTTAAATTGGTTATCTAAATTCCATAAATCACAATATTTTAAAATAATTTCTTTTAAAGTAGCTGCATTATAATTGATTAATTCACATGGAATAATAGTCAATCCTTTTGATACATCACCTTTAAAATGATTGAATCTTTCATATAATAATACTGTCAATTTTGCAGGAAAAGAAACAGGTGGTTGCATATTTAGAGTGTCAGTATCTACAAATTCGATACCAGCTTCAGTTGTATTAGAAATGATGAATTGTAATTCTTTCTCTTTTGCTAAATCCAAATAATCTTGAAAACTAGTAAATGGGTTAATCCCCTTTACTACATTTTTAATTAATTCAATATCTTGAATCTTCTCATTTTTCTTTACACCATTCATAAATAGCGTATATAATCCATCTTGATCGTTTAACATATGAACCAAACCACCTTCAAGAGGTTGAACAACAGCAATACCAGCATTAAAGTTAACTTCATTGTTTAATCTTTGAAAAGCATAATCTACAAATGCTCTTAAGAAATTACCTTCTCCAAATTGAACTACTTTAATAGGAAATAAAGTTGTTGAATTTATATTTTCTCTGTTTAATTTTTGTTTTACTGGATTTTCCATTTCTTTTATATTTACTCTTATTCTTCAAACAATTTAATTCTATCTTACAAGTTCGTTATTGGACTGTATTTTGGCACCAAAGTTTTCATAACCATCCAACCTATTAAGTAACAAACGGCACATATTGAAAAAATGATAAAATATCCAGCTTCAATTCCTTGAAATCCCATGAAGGACATCTTTGCATTTTCACTATAATCGAATAAAACTCCAGAGCCTTTATTGATAAGTGTTGAACCTAATCCACCAGCTAAACCACCAATACCTGTAACAGTAGCGATTGCCTTTTTTGGAAACATATCACCAACTGTTGTAAAAATATTTGCTGACCAAGCTTGATGTGCTGCACCAGCAATTCCAATAATAATTACTGGAATCCAATAGGTATAATGACCTAAAGGTTGTGCAACTAATGCTAACAATGGAAAAAATGCAAAAATTAGCATGGCTCTCATTCTACCTTCATAGGGATTCATTCCTTTCTTATCCACAAAATAAGTTGGTAGCCAACCACCAATAATTGAGACTAATGTTATCATGTACAATACAAATAATGGAAAAGCTGCTTGAGTAGAATCCATTCCATAAACCGAACTTAAATAAGCTGGTGTCCAGAATAAGAAAAACCACCAAACACCATCGGTCATAAATTTACCAAATGCAAAAGCCCAAGTTTGTTTGTATTTAAAACAATCTATTAAAGAAACTTTGGTTGTGGTTTCTGGAACATAACCTACTATTTTGCTATCTGCAATTACATCTTGTTGAATATATTCTAATTCTTCTGGACTTACTTTTGGGTGTTTTTCTGGTTTTTCATACATGAAGACCCAAAATCCCATCCAAACAAAACCTAGTGCTCCAATTATGATAAAAGCCATTTCCCAACCGTAAGCTTCTGCTATAAAAGGAATTGTAACTGGTGCAGCTAATGCTCCAACTGTTGCTCCTGCATTAAAAATGCTTGTTGAAAAAGCTCTGTCTTTTTTAGGAAAATATTCTGCTGTAGTTTTAATAGCAGCTGGAAAATTTCCTGCTTCACCTAATGCTAAAACAAAACGAGCAAAAATGAACAAAGTAACACTTACCGAAATTACTAGACCTGTATCGTTAATAGTACTAATGATATCTTTTGCTCCTTCAAAGCCAACAAACCAATTTCCTGTGATATAACCAGCAGTTGCAATACCAGCAAAAGCATGTAAGCATGCACCTACAGACCAAACTCCGATTGCCCACAGAAATCCTTTTTTGGTATCCATAATATCTACAAATCGACCAGCAAATAATAAGGATATGGCATAAAAAATTGAAAACAATGCAGTTATGTTACCATAATCATTATTAGTCCAATGAAATTCTGGTGCAATAAAATCCTTCCAAGTTAGGGAAAGAACTTGCCTGTCTAAATAATTTATGGTTGTTGCCATGAATAGAAGTCCACAAATGGTCCATCTAAATTTTGTTGCTTTTTTTGGAGTTAAATCACTCATAATTATATTTTTGTTTACTTCTTTACTAGAAATGAATACTTATTTTTTTATTTGTTTGATGGTATCTAAAGCAAATTTTACTTGAGTAGTAAGTTTATCAAAATCTTTATTTTCAATAATCTCTTTCGATATTAATTGTGAACCCATTCCTACGCAAGTTACACCAGCTTCAAACCAACTTTTTAAACTTTCTTCTGTTGGAGAAACTCCACCTGTTGGCATAATTGAAGTCCAAGGCTGTGGAGCTAAAACTCCTTTCACGAATTTTGGACCGTAGCTATCACCTGGAAATAATTTTACAATTTCACAGCCTAATTCTTCTGCTTTAGTAATTTCTGTTAAGGAACCACAACCAGGAGACCATAATACTTTTCTTCTGTTACAAACTACTGCAATGTCTTCTCTTAATACTGGTGTGACTATAAAATTAGCTCCCATTTGCATATATAAAGAAGCTGCAGCTGCATCGGTAATTGAACCTACACCAAGTATCATTTCTGGAAGTTCTTTTGTTGTATGTTTTATTAAATTAGCAAAAACTTCATGAGCAAAATCACCTCTTGTTGTAAATTCAAACAAACGTGCTCCTCCATTATAGCAAGCTTTTACAATATTTTTACACAATTCAACATCTGCATTATAGAATAGTGGAACAAGTCCAGTTTCCTTCATTTTTTGAATTACTTCTATTCTGGTAAATTGAGCCATAATTATTTTATTTGTTTTAATAATTTTTCAAAAATTGAAATACAATACTCTTTCAATTCCCTTTTTGTTTGATTTTCAAAAATTTGCACGTGTTCAACTAAAATATTTTCTTTATGCTTTAATTTTTGAATTGATGCTTTTTCATTTTCAGAAAGAATAAGGACTGCATCAACACTTCCATCATTAACATCATGTAGATATTCATTAATCTTATTAATTTCTTCAAATGACTGAAATAACATTACTCGATATCCGATTTTTACAGCACATATTTGTAAATCACTTAAAATCTGACTATACAAAATATCATTTATTTGTGGAACTATAATTGCAACAATAAATGACTTACAACCTCTTAAAGCTAATGCATTTTTATTAGGTTTATAATTTATTTTAATGGCATAATCTTGAATAATCTTTTTAGTATCATTGTTGATGTCGTTTCTATCATTCAATGCTTTTGAAATTGTTGAAATTGAAAAACCTGTTAAATTTGATATTTTTTTTAATGTTACCATATTACCATCCTTATAATTCTATCTATCTAGAAACTTTAGCAGAGCCATCACCATTAATTATATTTTCAACTTCTTCTAATGTAGCTAAATTATAATCACCAACAATAGTGTGTTTTAAACAACAAGCTGCCACTGCAAATTCTAATGCTTTTTGCTTGTTATTGGCATCTTTTATTAAACTATAAAGTAATCCTCCCATGAAAGCATCTCCTGTTCCTACTCTATCTACAACTGGAGTTACTTCTTTAACTGCTGCTTTAAAAATTTTATTACCGTCGAATAGTATTCCACCTATTCTTTGGTGCGATGCACTAATTGAATAGCGCAATGTAGTTGCTGCAATTTTTAAATCAGGACAGAATTCAACTAGTTTTCCATATAAACTAGGCAATGAAGCTTCGTTTGTGTAATCAGGTTTTACTTTATCTTTCCCTAACATAAAATAAGCGGTATCAATATCACCAAGGATTACATGACAATATTTCAACATTTCTGGCATAACCTCACTAGGTTGTTTGCCATATTTCCATAATTTGGATCTATAATTTAAATCACATGAAATGGTTAAACCTAGTTTATGAGCTGTTTTTATTGCGTTTAAACATTCTGTAGCTGCACTTTGAGAAATGGCTGGAGTTATTCCGCTCCAATGAAACCATGTTTTTCTTTCGAATATTTTTTCCCAATCAAAAGTTCCAGGCCCAACTGTTGCAATAGCACTATTTGCTCTATCATAAACTACATTACTTCCTCTGTTTCCTGCACCAGTTTCTAAAAAGTAAATTCCTAAACGATCACCTCCAAAGAGTACATTTTTTGAATCTACGTTCATTTTTCGCATTTCTTTTAATGCACAATGTCCGATTTCATTATCAGGTATTCTAGTTACAAATTCAGCTTCAATGCCATAATTAGCTAGGGAGACAGCTACGTTAAATTCTCCACCACCATAAGTAGCAGCAAAAGCTTTGGATTGACCAAAACGCAAATGTCTTTCTGTGGAAAGGCGTAACATTATTTCACCAAAAGTGACTACTTTATTCATTTTACACTTCAATTATTTTAAAAAATCCTCTCTCATTGGGCTAAACACATCGATTAGCATTCCTTCTTCTACACAAACTACTCCGTGCATTACATTGGATGGAACAAAGAAAGAATCTCCTTTTTTTATTATTTTGGTTTCATCACCAATAGTTACTTCAAATTTTCCTTCAGCAATATAGGTAACCTGTGTATGAGGATGATTATGCATTACTCCTATTCCATCTTTATCAAAATGTACATTGACCATCATGATTTTATCATCAAAACCTACAATTTGACGTTGGATTTTATCATCCACAACTTCCCATTCCATTTTATCATTCTCAAAAAAAACTGTTGTATTAGTCATGAATTTAGAATTTAAAATATTCTTTAGCGTTGTTATAGCTTATATCTGAAACCATTTTTCCAATCCATTCCATGTCATTTGGCAATTCTCCTCTTTGAATTTCGTCCCCTAAAAGGTTACATAAAATACGTCTAAAATATTCATGCCTAGGAAATGACAGGAAACTTCTTGAATCCGTGAGCATTCCTATAAAGCAACTGATTAATCCCATATTTGACAAAGCATTCAACTGTTTTGTCATTCCATCTTTTTGATCTAAAAACCACCAGCCAGAACCAAACTGTACTTTTCCTCTAACACTTCCATCATTGAAATTACCAATCATCGTTGCCATAACTTCGTTATCAGCAGGATTTAAATTGTAAATAATGGTTTTAGTTAATTTATCTTTACTATCTAAAGCATTTAAAAACGCTGATAATTTTTGAGCTTGTGCATAATCACCAATGGAATCCCAACCTGTATCTGGTCCAAGAATACTATGCATGCGTGCATTATTATTGCGTAAAGCACCTAAATGAAATTGTTGCACCCAACCAAATTCGTGATATGTTTCTGATAAAAATAATAAAATAGCGCTTTGGAATTTCAAAGCTTCTTCATTGGTTAAAATTGCTTTTTCTCGTTTCTTTTTGAAGATAGTATTGACTTCGTTTTCTGTAAAATTTTCGAAATAAATATGCTCTAAACCATGATCTGATAGTTTGCTTCCGTTTGCATCAAAATAGGCGATTCTATTTTTTAAAGCATCACATAAATTAGCAAAAGTATTTATTTCAATGCCAGCCACTTCGCTTAATTTATCAATATAATTATTATACCCTTTATTTGAAATCAAAATAGCTTTATCTGGACGAAAAGCAGTACTTACTTTTATTTCAAAATCACTTTTGGCTAGTTGTTGGTGATATTCCAAAGTATCGATTGGATCTTCTGTTGTGCAAACAAATTCAGCTTTTACTTTTCTTAATAAATTTCTTGTACTGTAAGCTGCTGAGTTTACTTTTTCAGAAGCTTCTTGATATATTTTTTCAGCAGATTTTTCATCTAATAAATCATGAATATCAAAATAGCGAGCTAATTCTAAATGAGTCCAATGATACAAAGGATTTCTCATGGTGTATGGAACAGTTTTTCCCCATTGTAAGAATTTATCTTTATCTGAAGCATTTCCTGTAATAAACTGTTCATTTACACCTAAAGTTCTCATAGCTCTCCATTTGTAATGATCACCGTTTATCCAAACTTTAGTAATGTTTTCAAATATATGATCTTCTGCAATTAATTGTGGTGATAAATGATTATGATAATCTATAATAGGTTGGTTTTTAGAATAATTATGATATAATTCTTCTGCATATTTGTTTTCCAAAAGGAAATTATCGTTGATGAAATTTTTACTCATTGTTGTATTATATTATTCTTCGTTTGTAGGTTTACCAATGGTAGCTAAAATTCCACCATCTACATAAACTACTTGACCGTTAACAAAATCACTTGCTTTTGAAGCAAGAAACACAGCTGCTCCTGCTAAATCTTCAGGGTTTCCCCAACGTGCAGCTGGAGTTCTATTGATTATAAATTCGTTAAAAGGATGTCCGTCAACTCGAATGGGTTCTGTTTGTGAAGTGGCAAAATAACCTGGACCAATTCCGTTTACTTGAATATTATATTTTGCCCATTCTGTGGCTAAATTTTGGGTTAGCATTTTCAAACCACCTTTAGCAGCAGCATAAGCCGAAACACTATTTCTTCCTAATTCACTCATCATTGAGCAAATATTGATGATTTTACCTTCTCTTCTTTCTATCATTTGTTTTACCACTAATTGTGACATGATAAAAGGTCCAACTAAATCTACATCAATGACTTTTCTAAAATCGGAAACAGGCATTGTAATGGCTAATTCCCTTTTAATAATTCCTGCATTATTTACTAGAATATGAATTTCACCTAATTCTTTTGTAATAAGTTCTATGTGTTTTGCAGCATCAACTTCATTGGTTACATCGAATAAATATCCTGTAGCTTTAAAACCTTTACTTTTGTAATGATTGATAGCTTCTTCCATTTTACTTGGAGTTGTTCCAGTAATTACAAGTTCAGCACCTGCGTTAGCTAAACCTTCAGCCATCGCTTGTCCTAAACCATGTGTTCCACCAGTGATTAAAGCTCTTTTTCCTGTTAAATCAAATAGATTCATTTTATTTTAATTTGTTAGGTGCTACAATATCCATATCTCCATAATCTAAATTCTCACCAGCCATTCCCCAAATGAAAGAATAGTTTGAAGTTCCTGAACCGGAATGAATAGACCATTCGGGTGATAAAACGGCTTGATTATTTTCTAAAAATATATGTCGAGTATGTTCTGGTTCTCCCATAAAATGTGCTATAGTTTGACCTTCCTCTAAATCAAAATAGAAATAGGCTTCCATTCTCCTATTGTGTGTATGAGCTGGCATGGTGTTCCAAACGTTTCCCTGTAATAATTCAGTAAGTCCCATTTGTACTTGACAAGTTTCTACTACACTGTTTACAATAAGTTTATTGATAATTCTTTTATTGGCATATTTTTCATCACCCATGTGTACAATTTCTGCATTTTCTTTGTTCACTTTTTTTGTTGGAAACTTTTTATGAGCTGGAGCAGAATTAACATAAAATAAAGCTGGATTTTCTTCTAAACTTGAAAACAAAACTTCAACAGAACCTGAACCAATATATAGCGCTTCCTTTTTATTCAATTCAAAAACTTGTCCATCTACTGCAACTTTTCCTTTACCTCCAACATTTACAATTCCTATTTCTCTTCTGTCTAAAAAGTTTTCTGATTTTAAATAAGGAATTGTTTCTAATTTTAAAACTTTTGAAACTGGCATTATTCCACCTACAATATATCTATCGTACATAGAATAGGTTAAATTTATTTCGTCTTTTGAAAAAAGGTTGTCTATTAAGAAATGTTCCCTAATTTGAGTAGTGTCATACTTTCTTGCATCTATTGGATGTGATGCATATCTAAAGTTGAAATTTGTCATTATTTGAATTTTATTTTTCCGTAATCGATTACGTAAAAGTAATATTTTTTTTTGAAAAAAATCATTTTTGTGAAAAAAAATATAGTTTTTTAAATGATAATTTAAAAAACTAAAATAATCTAAGCTTAGAAAAACCATCCAAACCTATAAAAAATGAAATTTAATTATTAACTTATTGAAATAAAATTAAGAATAAATAATAATGCTAAAATTTCCCTTAAAATTTTATACTTTTAGCTACTATTTATAAACTCAATTGTTAAATAATTTTTTAACTCATATTCGAAAACACATATAGAATACAATAATTATGAAAAATGCTATAGCTGAACGCATTCAAGATTTTTTAAGAAAATTTCATCCGTTCAAAAGTATTAATGATGAAAATTTACTTGAAATAGCAAAAAATGTTACTGTCTCCTATTTAGACAAAAATGATTATCTCTTTAAAGTAAATGATATTACGCATGATTCATTTTATGTAGTAGCTTCTGGTGCAATAGGCTTAAGTATAACTTCAGATTCTGATGATGTATTAATTGATAAATGTGATGAAGGTGATATATTAGGTCTTCGTCCTTTTTTTGCTAAAGATAATTATCTAATGAACGCTAAGGCTCGTGAAGAGAGCATAGTATATGCAATTCCTATTGAAGTTTTTAAACCTATAGTAGTTAAAAATACTAAAGTTTTAGAGTTTTTATTACAAAGTTTTGCTTCAAATACTCGTAATCCATTAGATAAAAAAAACAAAGGTAAATTACTTTCTGAAAATGTAATTTATGATGATAGTTCGAATGAAATTCAATATTATCAACCTATTCATTATACTAAAAATCCTGTTACAGCTTCTACCCTAGACATTGTAAGGTATGTAGCACAAACAATGTCAAGTAAAAAAATAGGAAGTATACTTATTCATGAAAATAAATTACCTGTTGGCATTTTGACAGATAAGGACTTACGTTCAAAAATAGCAACTGGTTTATTTCCTATAGACACTACAATTGATAAAATTATGTCTTCACCAGTTATAACAGTTGCTGAAAATATTTCTATTGTAGAAGCACAAATGATGATGTTAAAGCATAATGTAGGCCATTTATGTGTTACAAAAGATGGTACTAATTTATCAGAGATAAAGGGAATCATTTCAGAACATGATATAGTTGTTGCACAAGCAAATAACCCAGGAGTTTTATTGAGACAAACAAGACGTGCTCAAAACACAGAAGATTTAAAAAATATAAGAGAAAAAGTAACCGATTTAATTCAAAATTCAATTGAAAAAGATATTCCTATTTATCATATCTGCTCTATTGTAGGAGAAATTAATATTGCTATTACAAAAAGAGCCATTGAGCAAGCAATTGAAAAAATAGGTATTCCTCCTCCAACTCAATTTTCTTGGTTAAATGTTGGAAGTCAAGGACGAAAAGAACAATTATTATTAACAGACCAAGATAATGCATTAGTTTTTGAAGATGTTAGTGATGAAAGATATGATGAAGTAAAAAGCTATTTTTTATCGTTAGGAGAAATCGTTACCAAAAAACTAAATAAAATAGGTTACGAATTTTGTCCAGCAAATATGATGGCTAGTAATCCATCATGGTGTAAAACTGTAAGTGAATGGAAAAATCAATTTTACAATTGGATTCACTCTCCTGGTGAAAAAGGAATTTTGATGTGTACCATTTTTTTTGATTATGATTTTGTTTATGGCAATGAAAATTTAATGCACTCCATAACTGATACAATCCTAAAAGAGACAAATAATAACCAATTATTTTTTGCTTATTTAGGAGCAAATGCCTTAGAAAACCCAGTTCCATTAGGCTTTTTTAGGCAATTTCTTGTTGAAAATGATGGTGAGCATAAAGATACTTTTGATATAAAATCTAGAGCATTATTACCTCTTGTAGATGCTGCTAGAATATTAATTTTAAGTTCAGGAATTCGAAATATTAATAATACTGCCTTACGATTTGCTAAACTAGCTGAAATAGAACCTCAAAATGCAATAATTTATAAATCCTGTGAGGAAGCTTTTTTAGAACTTTTAAAATTTAGAACAGAAGAAGGTTTGTTACATAATTCTGACGGCAGATATTTGAATTTAAAAGAGTTAACAAAATTAGATAAAGTAAAACTTAAAAATGATTTTCAGCCTATAAATGATGTTCAGGAAATAATTAAAAATCGTTTCAAGCTAACTTACTTTACATAAATATGAAATGGCCTTTTACAAATATCATTAAAGAATATCCCTCTTTTTGGAAGGATTATTTAGCCTTTTTTGATACAAAATCAAATACTAGACGATATGTTGCATTTGATTGTGAAACAACAGGATTAGATTCAAAAGAAGATCGTATTTTGTCTATTGGAGCAGTTGCAATTGTGAATAATCAGATTATTATTAATGATTATTTTGAAGTTTTTATCTCTCAAACAATTTTTAATGCAAGCTCAGTTCCAATACACGGAATCTTAAAAGAAGGAAATGAAGAAAAATCTACTGAAAAAGAAGCCCTAATAGATTTTTTGAACTTTATTAAAGATGCTACACTTATTGGGCATCATACAGCATTCGACATTGAAATGATAAACGAAGCGCTTAATCGATTGGATGCAGGTAAATTGAAAAATCAGTATATGGATACTGATATTATGTATCAAAAATTAAAACATTTTCCCGCAGAGCAACATACTTCTCTTGATGAGTTATGTACTATTTTTAAAATAAGAAAAACCGACCGTCATACATCAAGTGGTGATGCCTACATAACAGCCTTACTTTTTTTGAAATTGAAAAGAAAACTGGGTATTTAACGCTACATGATAAGTCTTACACCTCCTAATTCTTCTATTTTATAAGGAAATTTATCACTTGGTGAAGCTATAAACATAAAATTTACAGGAATTTTCCATTTTTTAGATAATTCATTAATTAGTGGTGGTCCAAATTCTCCTTCCATTTCAATAAAATCTATCTCTATTTCAGGATATTCTCTATCCAAAAATTCGATATCCTTTTTTAATCGTTCTGAAGCAGTTTCATTTGGTTTAACCACAGTAACAATTTTTATTCTTCTTGTGTGTTCATTATCTTTTATATATAACATTACAATGTTTAAATGCTCTAAATCATCATTTTTTGTAAAAAAAACAAATTCCTGGATAATGATACTATTAATAATACTAATAATATGAGCATTCAAATATTTAAAAATACTTAAAATGGCTTTGAGAATCATAATTCTTTTAAGCATGATTATTATGAAACCTATAGTAACAAGAAAATAAGGTAAAAATATTTGTATATTACTTGGCAAATTATCTTTTGGCTTCATTAAAATGTTACCTGTTAATGCTATTAATACCGCAGTAATTGCTATTAGAACTCCTAACCAACTTGCCTTTTCTGGTCTTGGTAATTTTGCTCTTTTTAACTTCAGTAAAATATTTCCAAAACCGAATAATGCCATTACCGATAAGAAAGAAATAGTATATACTCCTGCTAATAATTTTACATTTCCATTTGTAATCCATAAAACCGAAACACTTAGAATAAAAAATAAGGTTATAATGCGATAAGAACTTCCTTTTTTATTCTTTTTTAATAAGGCATTAGGCAATATCCTATCTAAAGTCATTCGTTCTAGTAAACCTGAAACGCCAACATAACTAGTTAAAACAGCCCCACTCAATACTAAAACAGCATCAATAGCAATTAGCAAGGCAACCCATTTACCTCCAACTAATAAGCCCATTTCAATTAATAAGGTGTTTTGAAAAGCATCACTTTGTAAAGTATCCATTTTAAAAATGCTCAAAGCAAAAAACGCCATTAATGGATTAATGATGCTTACCACAATCCACATGTTTTTTAATGTCTTTGGAAACACACCTTTTTTCTGTTCTTCTACAAAATTTGCCGAACTTTCAAATCCAGAAACACCAAGCATTGAAGCTGAAAAACCAAAAAAGATAGCCATTGTTATACTACCATGTGTTGGTAAATGCCAATTTTCAATGAATTGATTAAATCCATTGTAGAAAAAATAATAAAGAATAAAAAATGTTAAAATTAATAAAGAAACTAGATGAAAAATAAAGATTCCAATAGCTACTTTTGCAGATTCTGAAATGCCTCCTATCACTAAAGTAGCAAAAAGACCTAATAAAACAATAGTAGCAATTAGAATAGGTATCGATGGAAATATGTGATGCAAATAATGCATAGCCTCATTACCAGAAATTACTGCGGTTGCCATATAAGACAATAAAGTAAGTGTTGCAGCAACAGAAGCTAGTTGTTTACTAGTTGTGTTTAATAAAGCATTATAAGCTCCTCCATTTAAAGGTAATGCACCTACAACTTCACCATATATTTTTCGAAATAAAAAAAGTACAAAAGCAACTATTAATAGTGTTATCCAAGCATATTGTCCTGCGTAAAAAATGGACAATGCTGAGACATATAAAACGGAAGAACTAATATCGTTTCCGCAAATTGCAGTTGAAGCTAATTCTCCTAGTTTTTTTACTTTAGATTGTGACATCTTATTTTATTTAAATCTTATTATTTTAAATGAAACTGAACAATTTTTTTAAAAGCACCATGATGACTTATGGATAAAGGATTCTTTGTAATGGAACAGAAAGGTAATGAATTTTTATCTTTTAAAATAGTATTTGTAGTATAATTCGTTACTTTTTTAAAATCTGAATCAGATAAAAGTACTATAGAATGTATCATTTCGCTTTCGACATGAGTTTTCCCATAAAATGTTTTATTAAACAAAGAAGTAGTCGCAAAATATTCATTATCTGATAATTCCAAAGACTGAATTTCAATTTTTATAGGATAAAATCCTCGATTGTAATTTATTCTTTGATAGGCTTTATAAGTGCTTTCTTTCAAACTCCAAAGCATCCATACCATTTCATCTTGATTAGAAGCTTTTTGAATTAAAATTTGCTCATAAGTAGTAAATTGTTTAGAAAGAAATCCTTTACGCTTCCAATTGCTTTCTATTTTGGCTGTAGCCAAATCTACTACATCATTACCTATCATTTTTCTTTTAATTTAGTTTGAATAATAGTAATCGTATTTTCAATGTTAAGCATCTTCTCCATCGATTCATTATCAATTTCAATATTAAATACTTCTTCTATATCCAAAACAATATCAACCAGATTAGCCGAATTAATATTCAAATCGGTTATAAAATCGGTTTTATCTGTTAAATTAGCAAATGCCTCTTCGTTTTTAACAAAAGGCTTTACAATAGGTTTTAATTTTTCAATTATTTCTTCTTTATTCATGTTTTTTATATCTTAATACTTATTATTTTAACTCAATACTTCTTAAAGATAATACATCCATTTACATCTCCAAAACCAAAACTAGCTTTGGCTACCATATTTATTGATTTCTTAATAAGCTGTTGGGGAATTTTATCTATTGAAATCAATGATTTTATTTCTTCATTTAAATCTTCACAATTGATAGTAGGAAATATAAAACCCTCATAAATTTGAAGTACTGTAGCTACACATTCCATACTTGCAGTTGCTGATAAACTATGTCCTATCATTGATTTTAGCGAATTGATATAAGGAAAATTAGTTCCTCTTCTATTTAAAGCTTTGGTCCAGTTTTCGATTTCCAAAGCATCTTTTGAAGTAGCTGTCAAATGCCCATTGATGAGATCAATTTCAGATGCTTTCACATTGGCATCACTCATGGCATCAATAATACACTTTTGTACAGCTACAGAATTTGGTGCTGTCATGGTGCCTTCACCTCTTTGTCCTCCTGAATTTACATTTCCTCCAAGAATTTCTGCATATATTCTTGCACCTCTTGCTAAAGCAGTTTCTAATTCTTCTATTACTAAAGCTCCAGCTCCACTGCTTGGAACAAATCCTGAAGCGGTTTCACTCATTGGCCTTGAGCCTTTTTGAGGAAAATTATTGTGTTTAAAAGTACAAACTCTCATTGCATCAAATCCACCCCAAATGTATGGTCCTGAATCACTAGTACTTCCTACCAACATTCGTTTGGCTTTGCCTTGTTGGATTCGTTCAAAACCCATTAAAATACTTTCTGTTCCTGTTGTACACGCAGAAGAATTAGTAGTAACTTGATTTCCTAAGCCTAATTTTCCTCCTAAATAGGCAGAAATACCACTTCCCATAGTTTGTGCGACTGCTGTACTTCCTAAACGCCTAGTTTGAAAATCATCAATCTTATAAATAGATTCTCTAAATTTATCAATTCCTGATGTTCCTGTACCAAAAATAGTTCCATTATCCCAATCAGGATTTTCATTAGTTTCAATTGGTAATCCTGCATCTTTCCAAGCATCTAAACCAGCAATTATTCCATATAAAATACCTGTTGAATTGAAATTACGTAATTCTAATTCAGTAAAATATTCTCGCTTTAATTCTTCTGAAATCTTAGGTGTTCCCGAAATTTGACATGAAAATTGCAAACGCTCCAACTCTAAATCGAATTCTATACCAGAAATTCCATTTTTTATAGCATGAGTAAACACCTCAAGTCCTACTCCATTTGGAGCAACAATTCCTAATCCTGTTATGACAACTCTTTTTTTCAATATTATTTGGTATTTTGATTATTGGATGGTTTGATTATTCGAAAAATCTAGAAATCCAATTATCTAACAATCATAAAATCATTCCTGCTAATGTTCCTGTACAAACTTCCTCATTATTTCCATTCAACATTCTTACTTTGCATTTTAGTTTACCAAAACGATAGTATATCTTTTCTGAAAAAACGGTTACCATTTCATTAGGGTAAACAGGTTTTAGAAATTCCACCTCAGATGAAGTAAAAGCTATATTTTTAATATTTTTACCTTTATTCAAATAAATTCCTAGGCAAACTAAGCCAATTTGTGCCATTGTTTCTGTTAATATAACACCTGGTGTTACCGGATTATCTTTAAAATGACCTTTATAAAACTCTAAATTTTCATCAAATACAAACGTTCCTTCTACTCCATTTTCATTTATTGTTATAATTTCATCTACAAATAAAAAGGGTTTTGTATAGGGTAATTTAGATAGTATTTCTTGTTTATTCATTTTTTACCATTCTAATAAAACTCGTTGTGCTGTAAAACCAGGCCCAAAACTCAACATCACTCCTTTTTCGCCAGTTTGAGGTTGATTATCCATAATTCGATCTAAAACATATAAAACAGTAGCACTTGACATGTTTCCGTGTAAACGAAGTACTTCTTTGGTATCATTAATATTTTTGCCTAATTCTGAAAATAAACCTTCTACTAAGGTAATTATTTTTTTACCACCAGGATGAAAAATTAAGTGCTCAATATCTTGAATAGTTAACTCATTTCTCTTTAAAAATGGATGCAATATGTCAGGGAAATGTTGTTCAATTGTATCTGGAACATCAATGTCTAAAATCATCTTCAATCCTTTATTGGTTAATTCAAAACCCATCAGGTGTTCGTTATCATAAAAATGATACATAGATTCGTCTAGAATGGTTGGACCAATTTCATTTTCATAGGAAGAAAGCAATACACAAGCAGCTCCATCACCAAAAATAGCAGCACTCACAATATTAGCCATAGAATAATCATCTAATTGAAAAGTAGCTGTTGGACTTTCAACTGTAATAATTGCAGCCCGTTTGTTTGGATTTGCTTTTAAGAAATTCTTAGCATAAATAATTCCAGAAACACCACCAACACAACCCATTTCGGTAACTGGAAGACGAACAATATCTTGTTTTAATCCCAATTTATTTATTAAATAGGCATCAAGAGAAGGAATCATAATTCCTGTACAACTAACCGTAATGATAAAATCTATAGTTTCTGGTTGCCAATTTGCCTTATTCAGCGCTTTTTTAAGTACTTTTTCACCTAAAATAATCATTTCTCTTGCATAAATAGCATTTCGTTCTTCAAAAGAATGTAAGGAAAAAACTTCTTCTGGACTCATAATTGAGTATCTCTTATCCACATTAGCTCCTTCAAATATCTTCTTCACTTTTCGCTTAAAACGATCATCTTGATTGGTTAACCAAACATCTAAAAAGGGTAAAATATCAGCTGTTTCCCTAGAAAATTCGGGTAATTGAGTAGTTACTGTTGTTATTTTTACTGGCATAAGCTAGTTGTTATTCCATTGGCTAAAGCCGAAAGGTAATTCATAGTTGTGTTCCAATTTTAAATTCTTATTATCCATTGGTATCGAAAGGCCCATTTCCATTGAATACTGTAATTTTGAAGTTTATTCTTCTTTGAAAATGATTCTAATTCCTTTTCTTTAAATCCTCTTAAAATAGAAACTAATCCATCTTCTCTAGACATTTTGTTCAATCTAAATATAAAACATATTGCTTGAAATAAGCGGTAAGCTATTATATTTCTATGTAAATCATTAATTACAATTCCTATTTGAGCTTGTTGAGAAAATAATTGCAAAAGATAATCAATTTGTTCATTTTTGAAATGATGTAAGGTTAAAGTACATAAGACAATATCATATTCTAATTCACAAAATTCTTCCTCAAAAATATCAATACACAGATAATGAATGTTTGGATATTCTTGAGATAATAGTTTAGCGTGTTTAATGGTAAAAGCATTTGCATCTATTCCTATTAAATGAAAGATAAAGTTATTCTTTTTACCAAAATCAGCCAAAGTGCGTAACATATCACCATTTCCACAACCCACATCTACAATTGTTACTTCTTTTATATTTAATGGAAGTAATTGTTTCACTCCATCCAAAGTAAGTCGGTTTCCTCCCAACAATTGATTAATAACTGCGATTTTATCCAAAGCATCTCGTAACTCTTCTCCTTCTAAAGAAAAATCGTCCATTATTTCTTCTGCTGTTGTTCTGTATTTTGTATTTATTTTATTCAATTTTTGGAGGTTTAATCACTAAATTGGCTTACCGTGTGTTCTTTTAATAATCATTGATATCATAAACGGAAAAAATAACAAGCTTTTCATTACAATTTTAGAAAGATATGGATTTAATACTATTTTTGATACTATTTTTCCAAAACGTAATCTATTTTTAAAGGTTTTATCCCAAATACTAGTATATTGTAATTCCAATTGTTCGCGATTTATTGTATTCTGCAAAAATAAGGTTACCAATTCACTAGCAATTTTTGCACTATGAATTGCCATTGCCATTCCATTACCACATAAAGGGTGAATTAATCCAGCTGCATCACCTATCATTAGCACATGATTTTCTATCTTTGATTTGTCTTCAAAAGAAATTTGACTAATGGTTAATGGCTTTTCAAATAACAATTTTCCGTTTGTAAATAAGTTCTTTAAATGTGGATTTTTTGACATTACTTGCTTTTGAAAATTAGCAATATCCTTATATTTTTTAAAAGAATTATATTGGACCAAATAACAAACATTAGCTATATCATTTTCTACTTTAGAAACACCGCAATAACCACCTTCAAAATTATGAAGCGAAACCAAATCATTAGGAAAATCTAATATGTAATGCGCTTTCACAGCTAACCATGGTGATTTTTTTTGAATAAATTTGCGTTCTAACTGTATGTCTATTGAAGAACGTTTACCAAAAGCGCCTAATACTATTTTAAATTGATAGTGCTTATTTTCTTCTGTTGTGATTGTAAATATATCGTTTGAAAATACTGTATTTGTAACATTTGTTTGGATTATATTTCCTTTTAAAGCGATTACTTTTTGGTACAAATAATTATCTAGAGTATAACGACTAATACCAAAACCACCTAAAGGTAATCTAGAATTAATAGTTTTTCCATCTTGTGTAGAAAGTGTTGTTCTATTAATTTTTGTAGGTTTAAGCGATTCAATATCAAGATCCAATAATTTTAAATACTCCCAAACTTCATTAGAAATAAATTCGCCACAAACTTTATGTTTTGGAAAACTATTTTTTTCAAAAAGAGTAACAGAAAAGCCATGTTTTAGCAAATGAATAGCTGCCGTTAAACCTGCTAAACCACCACCTATTATACCTAATTCTTTTTGATTATTCATTAAGCTAATGTACAGTAAAAAGAGCTAAAATTCTAGTATTTAACCTTTGTTTAAACTATAATTTCTTTTGAAAATGAAAGCCTAAAATCTTGTAGTTGTTATTAAAATAAAATTTATGTGATCTTGGATTTTGAACATACGTATTCAGTTCAATGGTTTCGCAATCATTATCTATAGCCCATTTTTCAATGTAATTCAATAAAATGTTTCCATATCCCTTGGATTGGTGTTTACTATCAAGGATAACATTGTCAATTTCTATTTGCTTACCACAATAGATACGAATCATAATCCAAGCACAAGTAATACCAATTAAAGTGTCATTTAAATACAAACCAAAACAAATATAGTTATTGAACTGAAACATCTCTTTTTGACGTTTTTTAATAAGTGCTAATTCAATTTGAGGATTTAATTGATGTAGCAAATGAGTTATGCTCTCTGAATTAGTGTTTTCTACTAATTTTACGTGTAAATTTTGATTCATTTTAGGAAGTAAAACTATATAATTAGTTATTATCTGTTTTTTCTAATTCGGTTAAAATTGATTTTAAAATAGCAGGAACAATTTTATTGTGAAATGGCTTTACTGGTAAGAAATATAATTTGCCAAACCAGTTATTAAAATGTACTGTTGTACTTACTGTAATATTTTTCTTTGTTGGTTCAAATTCAGATTGGTTCATTAATAATGAAACTCTAAAATTGAGATGTTTATCATCTTCTCCCATTATAATTTCATTATTAGTAGTTTCAAAAATTTTAAAAAGACCTATTTGCTCATTAGGTTTACCCTTTAAATTAGCTATTATCTCTTGTTTGTTTTTACTATTTTGTGGTGTTTTCAAACCAAAAACTTGAACTATTTTATTTCTAATTGTAAACAAAACTTCAATCCATTTTGGGCTAGAATTAAAAAAAGCTTTTAAAATAGATAATGGTGTAATTTTATTCTCTTTGTCTGTTATAAAACCTTGAAAACTATCAATATAACTATAACTACTACCATTTTTATGTAGTAAAGAATCTTTTGGAAGACTCGTTTTTATAATTTGCATTTTAATAAAATTAGATAATGTATAAAGTTATTATTTTTTTAAGGAATAATATAATATAAAAAGAGGTTGCTTTAATAAGCAACCTCTTTTTATATTGAAAATGGTTAATTATAACTTCTCTTTTTTAATTTCTTCAACAATTTCAGGATTCAATAAAGTTGAAATATCTCCAAAATTGCTTTCTTCTCCTTCAGCAATTTTACGTAATATTCTACGCATAATTTTTCCAGAGCGGGTTTTTGGTAAACCGTTTACAAATTGGATTTTATCCAACTTAGAAATTGGACCTATTTTATCAGCAATTAAATTATTAATTTCGTTTCTTAGATTATCTTGATTTCTACTTTCTCCAGATTCTTTTAAAATAACAAAACCATATAGAGCATTTCCTTTAATGTCATGAGGGAAACCAACAATTGCACTTTCGGCAACAGCTTGATGCTCATTAATTGTATCTTCAATTGGTGCTGTTCCTAAGTTATGACCAGAAACAATAATTACATCATCTACTCTACCTGTAATTCTATAATAACCTACTTCATCACGTAAAGCACCATCTCCAGTAAAATATTTCCCTGGAAAAGCTGAAAAATAAGTTTCTTTATAACGTTCATGATCACCCCAAATTGTTCTTGCCATTGATGGCCATGGAAACTTAATACATAAACTACCTGTAACTTGATTTCCTTCTATTTCATTTCGCAATTCATCCATTAAAACAGGTTGAATTCCAGGTAATGGCAATGAAGCATATGTTGGTTTAGTTGGTGTTACAAATGGAATTGGAGAAATCATAATACCACCAGTTTCTGTTTGCCACCATGTATCTACTAAAGGACAACGTTTTCCACCTACGTGATCGTTATACCAATGCCATGCTTCTTCATTAATAGGTTCGCCTACAGAACCAATTACTTTTAAACTACTTAAAGGAAAACCTTTTACATAATCTACACTTTCTTTAGCCAAAGCTCTAATAGCTGTTGGAGCAGTATAAAACTGTGTTACTTTATGTTTTTCTATTACATTCCAAAAACGACTAAAGTCTGGATAAGAAGGAATTCCCTCAAACATAACTGTTGTAGCTCCATTTAATAATGGTCCATATAAAATATAAGAATGTCCTGTTATCCAACCAATGTCTGCTGTGCACCAATAGACATCATTTTCTTCATAATTAAAAACGTTTTTAAATGTATAAGCAGTATAAACCATATAACCTGCAGTAGTATGAACCATTCCTTTAGGTTTTCCTGTAGATCCTGAAGTGTATAAAATAAACAAAGGATCTTCTGCATCCATTATTTCTGCAACATGATTATCTATTGCTTCATCTAAAAGTGGTTGTAACCATAAATCACGACCTTCTTTCATATTTATAGTTTCATTAGTTCTTTTAACTACTAAAACTTTTTCAATGCTAGAACAATCTTTTAGAGCTTCATCTACAATTCCTTTCAAATTAATTGTTTTATTTCCTCTAAAACCACCATCAGAAGTAATTACTATTTTACATTTACTATCATTAATTCTACTAGATAATGCATTTGAAGAAAAACCAGCAAATACAACAGAGTGTATTGCTCCTATTCTAGCACAAGCTAAAACAGCAACTGCTAATTCTGGAATCATAGGTAAATAAATACAAACGCGATCTCCTTTTTTTATGCCTTGTGATTTTAAGACATTGGCCATTTTAGCAACTCTAACATATAAATCGTTATATGTAATATGTTGTGCTTCTTCATCTGGATTATTCGGTTCAAAAATAATAGCCGTTTTATCTCCTCTTTTATTTAAATGACGGTCAATACAATTTTTTACAATATTAACTTTAGCATTCAAAAACCATTTAAACTGTGCTTCTTCAATATCAAATTCGAATACTTTATCCCATCTTTGATACCAACTAAAGTTTTCATCGGCTATTTTATCCCAAAATTTCCTTGGTTCACGAACCGATTTCTTATACATTTTAAAGTAATTCTCTAAGTCATTTATTTTGTAATAGCTCATTTGTATTTATTTTTTATTTGTAACGTAAATATAATAATTCTCTAAGAAGAAATAAATTTTATATTGCTAATTTAATATAGTTATACAATATAACACTATTTCTATTTATTCTAATAACTCTTTCACTTTATCTACTAATTTTTTCAATGAAAAAGGTTTTGTTATATAAGCATTTGCACCTAAATCTAATCCTTTTTGGATATCTGTTTCTTTATTTTTAGCAGATAAAAAGATTATCTTACAATGATTTAATTTTTCATTTTTTTTAATTTGTTCTAAAGTTGCATATCCATCAACATTAGGCATCATTACATCTAGTATGATAGCATCTGGAATTTGATTTTCTAGTATATCTAAGGCTTCTTGACCGTCTCGGGCAATATACACTTCAAAATTATTTTTTTTAAAAGTATATTCAAGCGACATAATAATATTAGGCTCATCATCCACAAGGAGTATTTTCTTCATTCTATATTTGCCTTTTAATCATTGTTTATTTTAAAAGTGTAAAAGTAAAACATGCACCTGTATTTTCATTGTTTTTTACCCAAATTTTTCCTTGATGCAATTCTACAATTTGTTTACAAATAGCAAGACCTAATCCACTACCATGTGGCTTCTTTATATTTTGATTATCAGATTGATAGAATTTATCAAAAATCATTTCTGCATCTTTAAGGTCAATCCCTTTCCCATTATCAACCACACTTATTTCATAAAATTTTGATTTATCAATTACTTCAATGGTAATTTTCCCACCTTCTTCTGGACAAAATTTTATTGCATTTGAAAGTAAATTAGTCAATACTTGAATAATTCTATCTTCATCATAAACAATAAATAAAGGTGCAGGTATTGTATTTTCAGATAATATATTAATATTTTTGTTTTTAATTAATTGAAGTAAAGGCTCTATTGTTTTAGATAAGGTGTTGTAGAAATCATTTTGACTAAGGTTTAGTTTTTGCTTTCCTGTTTCTAATTTTTCTAAATCTAAAATTTTATTAATCAAACGATTTAAACGATCTGATTCAGAAATAATATTATGGAGAAACTGTCTTTTCAAATCATTAGGTATCTCTTCATCTTCTATTAAAATCTCGCTAGCTGCTCTTATGGCTGTAATTGGTGTACGAAGTTCATGAGTAACAGTATCTAAGAAATCATCTTTTTGTCTGTCTTTTACAATCAAATTTTCATTAGCATGTTGCAATTGTTGGGTTATTTTTTTTAATTCATTTGAAGTCTCCATTAATTTTTTATTGATTTGAATATTTTCATTGGATTCTTCTAATATTTTTAATACCTCAGGCAAAGTAATTTTTTCTTCTTTTACGACACTAGAGATTAAAATTTTAGCAGAAGCTGTTCCAATATGTCCCGTTAATAAATTTTCTGCAAACTTAACTAAACGGGCATCTGCTAATTCTTGATTTTTATCTACATTATATTTTGTATTGAAAATACTCATTGCTCTTTGAGTACGTTCTTCTCCTAAAAATTTAAGCAACACTTTTTCAATATCTCTTGTATAAGCTGTTCCTTTCCATACAAATGCATTTTCATGATTATTACTGTATTTATCTACATCTATATACATTTCCGCATAATTGCGTTCCCGATAATTACCTTTAAAACTTACTGAAACTGCAAAATATGTCATTGTGTTAAATAATAAACTCCAGAAGAAAGCATGTGAAATGGGTGATAAATAATCTAGACCAAATAAGGCTAATGGTTTAAACAAATCTATATTTAAAAAACCACTTGCAATAAAAGTATTAGTTGTATTGGTCAATCCGTAAGAATAAGGAATTAGTAAAGTATATAAACAAACTAAAAAACCAATGATAATACCGCTTTTTGCTCCTAATCCTGAACCACGTCTCCAAAATAAGGCTCCAAAAAATGAAGGTGCTAACTGACCTATTATTACAAATGAAACTAAGCCAATTGATCCTAAACTAAAATCTAATGCAAAAAAACGATAAATTAAATAAGCAATGATAATTAATGAAAAAATACCTATTCTCCTTATAGTAACAATCTTTTTATTGTTCGCTTCCTGCTCTTCATTTTTTAATCTGCCTAAAAATGTATAAGGAATTAATAAATTATTACTTAGCATAGTTGATAAACTTATACTAGAAACAATAATCATCGATATAGCTGCTGAAAAACCTCCTAAAAATACAATAATAGTTAAAAAGGTATTATTAAAAAATTGAGGAATCAATAAAGAATAAGTATCTGCATTTTTTACTTCACCATCAAACAAAACATTTCCACCCCAAGCAATTGGAAAAACAAAAATATTAAAAATAAACAAATACAAAGGAAATATCCATAAGGCAGTTTTTATGTGTTTTTCTCTATTATTTTCTACAACAGAAACGTGAAATTGTCTTGGTAATAAAAAAATAGCAAACAACGATAACATGCAAAGAAAGAACCAATTCATTCCATTTTCAATACTTCCAATAGTATTTTTCTCATTAAAATGCTCTAGAACAGAAGCTTTTTTATAAATATCTCCATAACCATCAAATACAAAGTAGGTTACATAAATACCTATAATTATAAAAAACAACAATTTTAGTATACTTTCCATGGCAACTGCTGTAATGATTCCTTTTCTTTTCTCAGAAGCATCCACATAACGTGTTCCATAATAGGACGCAAATAAAGCTAAGGCTACAGCAACATAAGTTGTGGTATCAAACAGTACTAATGAATTTTCAGTAGTTTTTGTAACCACATGAAAGGTTTCGGAAATTGCTTTTAATTGTAAAGCGATATAAGGTAAAATAGCTGCTAAACAAATAAATGTTACTAAAGCACCTAAAAAACGACTGTTTCCATAACGTAGTGATATAAAATCGGCAATACTTGAAACATTATTTAATCTAGAAATGCGGATTATTTTTTGTAAAATAATTATCCAAGCTGGTATAATGATTATGGGACCAATATAGATTGTTAAATAATTTAATCCAGAATTAGCAGCCACTCCTATACTTCCATAATAAGTCCATGCGGTGCAATATACAGCTAAAGAAAAAGAATATACATAAGGATTATTTGCCCATTTCAGATTTTCTTTTTTCTCAGCCCAGTGTGCAATAAAAAAAAGAAAAATTAAATAAACTAATAAAATGATTATTAAAACTACACTACTCATAATATCGATTTACAATGATGAGAGAAACCAATATGGAGAAAGCCCAAACAGAGAAAATATAAATGTAAAAAATGGGTATACCAAAAATAGCCTCACTACTATCAAACAATAATAGTAAAGGTAAATTCAAAGTTAAAAAAAGAAAAACAGCTAGTACGACTAACTTTTGTTGATGTCTTTTTTTCATTTTTTCATTTTATCTGTTTAAAAGTACAATTAATCTTTTTAAACTTAAAAAATCGCTGTAAGTTTCTTACAGCGATTTAATCATTTTAAATAATAGCAATAATTAATGTCCAGTAGCTTCACCTGCTCCAGAAGGAATTCTAATGTGTTCTACTATTTCTTGAACTTCAAGTGGAGGTTCTTTTGTAAAACTATTAACAGCAAAAGCAACTATAAAGTTTACAATCATTGCTATAGTACCAAAACCTTCAGGTGAAATACCAAACCACCAACTCTCTTTTAAACCAGCTACAGCATCTTTACCACCATCAAATAATCCAAATTTGAATTTTATCATATAAAATAACATGAGTAGTAAACCAACAATCATTCCTGCTATAGCTCCTTCTTTATTCATTTTTTTATAAAAAATACCTAAGATTATAGCGGGAAAAAAAGAAGCAGCTGCTAAACCAAAAGCTAAGGCTACCACTGCTGCAACAAACCCTGGAGGATTAATTCCAAAATAACCAGCGATAATTACAGCAACTGTTGCTGCACCACGAGCTGCCCATAATTCTCCTTTTTCTGAAATACTTGGGTTAATCATTTTTTTAATTAAATCATGGGAAACTGAGGAAGAAATTACTAATAATAATCCAGCAGCAGTAGATAATGCTGCTGCTAATGCTCCTGCAGCTACTAATGCAATAACCCAGTTTGGCAATTGTGCAATTTCAGGATTTGCTAATACCATAATATCATTATCAATCGTTAATTCGCTTCCTTTTAATCCTTTTGCTTCTTGCGCAGCTAAGAAAGCCTCATTTTTTGACTTATCATTATAATACTGAATCTTGCCATCTCCATTTTTATCTTCATATTTTAATAAACCCGTTTTTTCCCAATTAGTAAACCATTTTGGCATATCAGCATATTCTTTGTCACTTACTGTTTCAATTAAATTTGTTTTTGCAAAAACGGCTACTGCTGGAGCAGTTGTATATAAAATAGCGATTAACAATAAAGCCCACCCAGCTGATTTACGTGCATCTCTAACTTTTTTTACTGTAAAGAAACGAACAATAACATGAGGTAATCCAGCTGTACCAACCATTAAAGCTAAAGTTATAGCAAATACATCTACCAAAGATTTAGAACCATTAGTATATTCAGCAAAACCTAATTCAGTTGATAATCCATTTAATTTATCTAATAAATAGATATTTCCTTCTCCAGTTATTGTTCCTCCCATTCCTAATTGGGGAATTGGGTTACCCGTCATTTGGATAGAAATAAAAATTGCTGGAACCATAAAAGCAAATATCAAAACACAATATTGTGCCACTTGAGTATAAGTTATTCCCTTCATTCCACCTAAAACTGCATAAAAGAGCACGATTACCATTCCAATTATAACTCCCGTTTCAATCTCAACTTCTAAGAATCTAGAGAATACTACTCCTACTCCACGCATTTGTCCTGCTACATAGGTAAAAGATACAACTAAAGCACAAACAACAGCTACAGTTCTTGCTGTGTTAGAATAATAACGTTCTCCAATAAAATCTGGAACTGTAAATTTTCCAAATTTCCTTAAATATGGAGCAAGTAGCAATGCTAATAAAACATAACCACCTGTCCAACCCATTAAATAAACAGCTCCATCATAACCTGCAAAGGAAATAATTCCAGCCATTGATATAAAAGAAGCGGCTGACATCCAATCGGCTGCTGTTGCCATGCCATTTGCTAGTGGAGAAACACCACCACCAGCTACATAAAATTCTTTTGTTGATCCAGCACGAGACCAAATTGCAATTCCAATATATAAAGCAAATGTAACACCTACAATAATATAGGTCCAAGTTTGTACATCCATGATATTTTAGTTTTTATAGGTTAGTATTTATTCGCCAAATCCGAATTTCTTATCTAATTTGTTCATCAATCGAACGTAAACAAAAATCAAAATCACAAATACATAAATTGATCCTTGTTGGGCAAACCAAAATCCTAAAGGAAAACCTCCAATTTTAATTTCGTTCAAAGCGTCTTTGAAAAGAATTCCAGCTCCATAAGAAACAGCAAACCATATACTTAAAAGTATTAATAAGTATTTTAAGTTTTCTTTCCAGTAAGCTGTTGCGTGTTTTTGTTTCTCACTCATAATAATTTAGTTTAAGTTTTATAGGTAAATCATAGCTTGAAGTGTTATGGTATTGACCGCATCACTTTGCGCATATTTTAAAGATTGATATTCTAAGGTCAGTTTAGAATTATGACCACTTAAGTAAAAGTTGGTTCCAATGCCAAATTGAGAAGCATTATCATCTAAAGCATCAATTTTTCTAGAATCAATAGACAAATAAGGTTGAATTTTAGTCTTTGTTTTAATTGGCAAAACATATCCTAAATGACCATGCACTAATGAACCTGTTTCATAAGTAGTTCCTAATCGAAAGTCTTTACCATAATCGTTATTTTGATATAAAGCATAAGCAGTTATTGCACCACCATTTCCACCAATAGGTGCATCATAAAATGCATCTACTGCAAAAATACTAACATCTTCTCCACTTAAATTTCCAGTAGCATCAGCAATAACAGCGCCTTTTGGATGTACAAAAAAACCAGCTCCTATATTGAATATTTTTTTAGTTCCTACATAAGAACCTACTTTGTAAGGTAAAAAATTGCTTTCAGCATCAAAGAAAGCATAATCAAAATAACCTGCATAGGCTTTTCCAGCATCTTTGGAACCTAGTAATCTTCTACCTGTATAAGTAGCTGGTCCATCATTTACAGGAGTAACTCCTTCTTGTAAATTATTAGTTTCTGCTTCATTAATAGATACTCTATATTGAAATTTTCCAAATGCACCTTTTGCATATATTCCTAGATGTCTTGCAAATTGATCAGATAGTCCAAGAGTAGCCCAAGCTTGTCTCTGGTTATCCAATGTCATAATGTTTAATGTACTTTGATTATTTAAACGAGAAATTCCATTCCAATAATGCAAACCACCACCTATAGCATGGTCTTTTCCCAAGCTATATTGTGCCCAAACATCATGAAAAAATAGTTGAGAAGCATCTTGAGTACCAAGAGGACTCATATTTTCAGCATTTAAACTATTTAATCCAAAATGAGTTAAAATCAAAAAGTCCTTGCTTACTTGTGCATACATTAAAATACGTGCTCTACGAAGACTGAAGTTTAAGTCAGCTTGTTCGTTACCATTTCCATCTAAAGGTCGATCAGAATTGTGTTGTGCCCAAAATTGTGCCCATGAAATAATTCTAAAATACTTAGAACCATCTTCATTAATTTTTACTTTAAGACCTCCTTCATAATCAGGAGAACCTTGTGAAAAACTCAACATTGAGAAAAGTAACCCAGTAATAAATAATATTTTCTTCATAATTTAAAATTTGATTTTTACTTTGGTTTTTTGTGTAATCAAATTTTGAAATTATTTTTTGTTTTGTAAAATAGTATATATATATATGTAAAGTAGTATAGTTAATCTTTAAATCGTTCCCATTTTATGAGCATAAATTTATCACCTAATTCAGTAATAATCATTCCAGCACCAGATAAGTGATCTTTACTTTTTAGATATTCAACAAGTTCTGCATGCTTGAATATTTTATAGCTTGGATGATAATTAGGATGAGGTGGTTTTTTCATTTTATATTCTTTCACCCAGTTGCTAATGGAAACATGAGAAACACCTATAATACGTTCAATTTCTCTATAACTCAAACCTTCTAAATAGAGTTGCAAAGCTTTGGTAACATAATAATCGTCTATTTTCTTTCCTACTTTATTGACCGTAAAATAATAGGTACACGATTTACACAAATAGCGCTGTCTGTCTTTAATAATACCACTTTTAACAATTGTATTACCACTGCATTTTGGACAAGTAATAACATCCATATATATAAATTTTGCATAAATATATTAAATTAGCACAATTTAATTATATAATATTTATTTATTTTATAAAAAAAATACACTTTATTAATATATAAACGCAAAAAATTGAATTAATTATAACAAATACTTCTTAACTCTATTTCAAGAGTTTTTAGCAATGGTAAGTAAAAACAATAAAAAAGTCCAGCCACAACTAAATTATAACTGGGCACCTTTATTAAAAACAATACTTTTTGTTACTCTTTAATTAACTTCTCTCTATAATTCCCTTTGTCAATTCAATAGTAATAAAATACAATCCTTTCTTTAGTTCAATTAGTCAGATTGCACAATTTTGATTGATCTACAACTAAGTGTTACTTCTTAAATATTTATTAACCAAAAAAACAAACCACCTCAAAATTTATTCTGAGATGGTTTATTTAACAGCATTACTAAATCTATTTAAGATTCAAACTATATCTACTTTAAGTTAGAATCGTATTTAAGAACAATACATTTTTATTCTTTAATAATTTTTTTAGTGATTGTTTCTCCATTAAATAGCAATCTAATAAAATAGATTCCTGATTTATTATTAGATAAATCAATATTAATTTTATTTTCATTAATATATTCTTTTGCAAATACTAACTTTCCATCTAATGAGTACAATTCTATATTTCCACTTGAAGAATAATTTAAATCAATATTTAATACTCCATTTGTTGGGTTTGGATATAATTTAATCTCATCAACTAACTCTATAGGAAGTTCTTCTTTTATATCTTTCTTATAAATTTCAGAATGATTTTGATTCGTATCATGATTATCAATTTTACAACCTTGGCAATCACAAGATTCTATTTGTGCAATAAATTTGGCTCCTAGTTCTGTATTGAAACCTTCAGCTAATTCTATTTTTTTTCCTGCTTGAAATAATATATCTGCATTGTTTAATATTCTAACTTCATCTGAAAAATCAGGAGTATTAGTGCAAACCCAAATATTATCCTTAACGATATAAGACGAATTTATTGGTCCAGTTAAAATTAAATAATCTAAATATTCATCCGTCAAACAGCAAGGCTCAGGAGTTACATTTGAACCATTTGAACACAATTGAGAGAAATTAGCCGTAATAGGACCAGTATAGCTTTGATTCTTGGCTATTGTGCCTGTATATTGTTTTTCAAAGCAATCATTTTTAGCTTTTATGACATATTTATAATAAGCATTTGCTAAATTAGCTCCACCAATTGATTTGCCATCCCAATAAATATCATGTCCAATTCCATTTACACAATTTACAGAGTTTGTATAAACAAGATCTCCATTTAAAGCATAAACACTAAATGTTAAACTACTTACATTATTTAAGTTTGTTATCCTAGTATAATTTGTTGATGTAATTAAATTTCCCCATAATTGAACATTCATTGGTCCATCAGTATTACTACAAGTATCTTCGCATCCTACAATCAATTCAACATCATCTAAATAAAGGTACTCATTAGTACAACAATATTCATTATTTCCACAATTTGAATTCCCGTTCTCAAATGTATTAAGATTGATAGCTATCCATTCATAATCTTCTATGTTAGAGGGTAATGTTACTAATTGTTCCACCTGATGCCATTCACCTGGAGGATATTTATTCAACAAATTATCATCATTATAAATAGACATGTATTGATAATGGTTAGTTGAAAATTCATGGAATTTATTTCCATTTGCGCAAGCATTATCAATCGATTTATATTTCAATTTCTTCTTTGACAAATAAAAGCTAAGTTTTGTGCTTGTATCCATATTTGTACGATTACTTAACCTTATTTTAAATCTTAATCGTATTTTTGGATTTATAAGTCCATCAAGAGAATTTAATAATAAAGACAAGTTATAACCTTGTTGAATTAGTTCCGCAGGTCCCATACCTAGCATTCCATTGCCAGATGGAGCACCAAACGCAACATGTGTAGTTGTTCCTGGAGGAGTGTAAAATGTATCATAATTATAATTTCTCCCATAATTTAACCAAGTTAAATTAGGATCAGTATAACGCCAATCAGGAGAATGATATATTGTACCAAGATTACCATCCGCTCTTCTCCAATAATCAAAAAAATCAGATGTATAGTCAGATTGAAATGCGTTAATTGGCGAATCCCATGCACTTTGATGATTTCCATTTTCAAAATCACCATTCAATATAACATTTTGACAAAAAATATTATAATTGAGTAGATTTAGAAAAAGAAGAAGTAATAAAAATTTTATTTTTTTCATAATAATTAATCTTTTAAATCATTATTACTTTTAAGCTTTTCAATTTCTTTATTCAGTTTGATGATATAAAGTGTCAATTCTTCAATTTTTTCAAGTAATTTTGCATCCATTGCGCCTAAATCGATTCCCTCTTTAACAACTTCTTCCGCACTAGGAATATTAGGCAAATGACCTTTTTCATCAATATATTTTTCTAGTTCTGTTATGGATAATAAATCATAATCTGTTTTAAAAACATAATCTGCCCAATCTGCTGATGATCTTAGTGCTACCCTTACACGCTCAGTTAAAATACCTTGGGCAACAAATAATTTATATTCTCCTGGATATGTTATTCCTCCAAATGTATTTACTTCATTAGGATCAAGTCCAATGCTTACTTTCCCATTATCTGCTAAGTACATAAAGTAATTTCCAAAATTATTACTTCCAAAAGGTTTCCAAAAATTGAGTCCTGAAGCGCCATCTGCAATATATTCAATACCCCATTGTCCTGCTTCTGTTGAATTTACCTTTCCCCCAAAAAGTAACATTGGACCTCCATATGAATTTGTTCCAGATATTTGAATTCTACCATTAACATGTAATTTACTATTTGGTTCAGCAATTCCAATTCCTGTATCACCATCAGTTTTTACCACTACTTTTGTAGAATAATTATTACCTATAGTTTTTTGTCTAATATGAAAAATATTTTCATTTATAGTTGATGGTCCTGGATCTGGATAAAGTGCAGGTATTGGGTAAGTCAATCTAAATCCAGATTCATTTTGATACATAAAATCTGTTTGCAAAGAAACATCTAACTTAGCTTTGGGAGGATTTAATCCAATTCCTACGCTACCTTCTGTCCAATATAAATCATTTCCATTAGTATTAAACTGCCCATAAGCTACATTTAATGTGGATAAACTAATTCCTAAAATAATGAGAACTAAAGATCTATTTGATGCTTTAATTAGTAAAATGGTACTGTTGATTTTTTTCATAATTATTAATTTTAAATGAAATCCCTACTCTATTTATAGGTTTTTCGGGTTACACCTTTAGTTGATTTATATAAAAGTGTATAGTATCAAATTTCATTACCCAAAAAAATAAAGAAAAATAAAAACCCAACAAAAACACTTGTTGGGTTAAATAGAAGAATTAAGAAAAGTCTTTTTTCTTAAAATATAGTCTTTCGTTTATACCATAAAAAACTTAGAATGGCTATGATGCCAATTAATAGAAGAGCCGTGTATAGGAAGGAATTACTTTTTGAAATTATAATAGAATCAGTACTTCCTGTGATTGTAAATGAGGCCCAATAGTAAGGCAATACTTCGGAAAATTGGTGCTCTTTTAAATAATTAATCTTTGCCAATTGTAAAGCTCTCGATTTTGATTTTCCTTGCTCTAATTCGCTATAGAATGTTTTTATTATTTCGTTACCTGCTTTTTCATTAACATTCCATAAAGAAGCCAATACACTCTTTGAACCATTGTAAAAAAAACCTCTTGATAAACTAATTATACCTTCTCCCGAAGCAAACATGCCATCATTAGTTTTACAAGCATCTAAAATAACCAACTCAGCTTGACTATCAATACCATAGAGTTCGTCCAAAGTTACTTTGTCTTTTTGAAAAGAAATCCATGGCGTTTCTGTTAATTTGTCAACTCCTGCATGGGTATTTAAGTGAATAATTTCATAATTGCTGCTGTATTTATAAAAGCTTTCTTTTGTAGCTTCTTTACCAATAAGAATGGTAGCAGATTGATAATCGTCTAAATCCTGCATTGCTTCTTGAGAACGCACTAATTCTTGTAACTTTTCATCATCAAATTGATAAGGAGCCATAGCTAAGAGTTTTTCCTTAGGCTGGTTTCTTTTTTGTTTTATTTTTTCGAAAACAGAGAAAGATTGCAAATAGGATATTGCTGTTTTGTTTACCAAATAACTTTCGGAAAGAGAAACTGTATTTATAATGGGTAAAGCCTCAAAAGGCAAGTTTAGCAAAGTGTCATCTGGCACAATGATTATTCTTTTATTTGTTACTTTAGATATAGCTTCTTTAAAAGGAAAAAGCGAATTAAAAACAGTGTATCCTATCTCTTTAAAGTGAATTATTTCATTTTTATTCAAAATAGGCTGTTTCATGTAGTTTTTTAAAACAATAAGATTATTTTGAAAAGTAGGCACATTAGCAATTTTAAAAAATATTTTTTCTTTTTCTGAGCAAAAAATACCATACCCTTCCTTTTCATTAAGAATATAGGTTATAAAACATGATTTTGTAGAGACATTTGTTGTGATAACTTTGTCTAATGAAATGGTCTCAATTCCTTTTTTTAATTGTACATATTTAGGATACTTTTGCTGCATGGAATCCATAAAAATGTTAAATTCCTTATTCTTGGCAGCATAGTTTTGCTTTATTTGTACAGCATTTGAATTTTGTTGGAATTGTTTTTCTAGAGCCAATACTTCATAATGCAGTTTATATTCCCTTTCTCTTAATTGTTTTGGTACTTCAAATGCAAGTTTAGCTTGGAATGTTTTTATATTTTCTTGTAATAATAAAGCCTTATTTTTCTCCATAAAATAAAACGCTTCATTAGGTAGATTTAGAAAATAGCATACTTCTACAGCAAGCATATAAGTATTCACTCCTTTTTCTATCCAAAAGAGTTTAGATTGTTCGGTGTTACTTTCATAACGCATAAGAGAAACTAGTTCGTCAATGCGGTATAAAACTTCTTTAGCTTGTAATAAATACTTTTTCGCTTTTGTTTCTTTATAAGCTTCCACATAATGATAAGCCAAATCCACCAAATAAATAAAAACATCTTGTTGATAACCTGAATTTCTTATAGTTTCTAAAGAAGGAATTGTAAATGTATTTTCTTTATTCTCCAAAAGGATTTGTATAGCCTTTTGAAAATAAGGAATCTTTTTTTGAGCAGTAGCACTATTTAAAAAATACCCCATATTATCATAAGCTGTAGCTATTTGAGCGACATCGTCTGATAAAGCTATAACTTCTTTATAACAATTTGTTGCCTGAATGTACTTTCCTTGTTTTGCATATAAAAAACCAATGTTATTCAAGACTGTCAATCGTTTTGAGGTTTCCTCTTGAAGAGTATAATAAACTTTTACCTTTTGATACAATTGCAAAGCCGTTTCAATATCTCCAAATGCGTCATATACAATGGCTAAATTATTATAAGCGGTATATAAAGTTGCTCTATCTAAATTCGTTGCATCAATTTTTTTTTCAATTATTTGTTGGTGTTTCTTAATAATTTGCAAATCCGATTGCTTTCTTGGTGTAAAAACACTTTCATACATTTTACCATAAATGCCTATAATAGCTGCTCGCAATTGTATTTCTTGATCTATTTCATTGCGTTTTGTTAATAAAACATTCAATCTGCTTAATCCTGCATAAAAATCGCCTTTATTGGCTTCAATAACAGCACTATCAATACCTGCATTAAAGGTATATTTATCTATACCTCCATCATTAATTATTTCTTGTAAAACTTGGTAACGTTCCTTATCTAAACCTTCATACGAATAAATCCAAGCTAGGTTATTTCTTGTTTTATTAAGTACTTCTAAAGCCTCTTTTTTATACTTTTTTTGGATCTGAATGGCTTTCTTTAGATATACAATTGCTTTGGCATTGTTAGCATTCTTATAATATTGCTTTCCTATTGTCGCATAAAGATTACCCATCTCAGCAGTTGTCGAAGTTTTATCTTGTTTAGCGAGTAAAGTGAGTAATTGTTGAAGCAGTACTTCATTCGTTACTTCTTTTTCTTTACTTTCTATTAGTAAAACTTCTATTTCTTGTGTTAATTTACTTTGGGCAAACAAACTACAAGAACATACAAAAAGAATAAAGTAAAGATATTTTATGGCAACAGATAGCATGATTCTATTTTTACCATGCAATGTATAAAAAAACAAGCAAAACCAATACTGCTTTTTTAATTTATCTAATCAATTTTACTTGTTCTTTTACCAATGTAATTAAATGTAATTATTAGTTTAAGGGATAATAATTTTATTATATTTCACTTTTTTGGTAACATCAAAACTTGCAGGACAGTCAATTCCTGAAAGTATTAACTGATATTTTAATTCTCCAGCACTAAAACCAGGATGCTCGTTTTTACTTCTAGCAACCACCGCAGTAACTACTGGTGCCGCAAAAGAAGTACCGTTCATAGCATAACCTAAAAAAGGAATATTCTCTCCTTTAGCAAAAAAATCAACACTTTCAACACCATAGTTTGAAAACCAAGCAATATTAGAGGTTCCAAAATAAATATTAGAAGCTAATTTATTAGCAGCAGCTACAGCAACTATATTATCATGAGTGTACCCAGAAGGATAATGAGGAAGATTGTCATTGTTATTTTCTAAATTTCCTGCAGAAGTAATAATTAATACATCAGGATTTTGTTCAATCAAACTAGACAAAATGGTATTTATAAAATCCCCAAAACCATCATCATACCAGCCTAAACTCATTTGTAAGATGTCAGCATGTTGCAAACCAAAGCTCGTAGCACATAAAAAATTAAAATAACTTGCTTTTCCATATTCATTACATACTTTTAAAGGCATTATTTGATGAGGTACAGCAGGGACACTTTCATTTAAAATTTTTGTTATAATAGATGATACCACTGTACCATGTCTTCCATTATAATCATCAAAACAATTGTTATCATGATTTACAAAATCCCAACCAGAATTAATAGAAGGATTACCATCACTAGAAGCATTATATAAAAATGGAATTGTAAAAACAGGATCTGTATCTCCTCCAATTGTAGGTGCAATACCCGTATCAAGAACCGCGATTGTGACACCTTCATTTGTAGGTTTTATATAAGGCACATAGGTGTAATCTGTTCCTGTACCTAAATTAGGGTTATTCAAATCTATTCCAAAAGTGAATTCATAATCCACATCTATAATGGCTTCTACTCCACCTCCACTACCTTGCTCAATAGCTGTTTTTTTAGGTTCAATATCTATTCCATTCCCAAACATCCATAATTCAATACTATCGTCATTACATTGTTCACATAGCTTATAGGTTATCACACCAAAATTATCTCTCAAGTCATTTTTTACCGAATTAGAGGTGCCTGGTGCATATTGAACAATAAGTTTATCATGAGCATAAACAGGCATATCATGTCTGCTTATTCTTCTATTCATACTTTTCAATGTGTTTACTAAATCTGTTGTATTCACATTGTTTTCTTCTTCAAAATTGTTTTCTTCTGTACATGAAAAAAAGAGAGCTGCCAGAACAAAAAGGATGCTAGATTTTTTTAAATTTTTCATTTTTTATTTTTTTTAATTCTTCTATATAGTGTTGTTTATTATTATTTATTACCCTCTATTTTTTTAAAAAATATTTTCTGAAGCACTATATTTGAATTATTCTCAAAATAATAGCCATTTCATATTTATTTATACCGCATTTACTATGTAAAATATTTATGTATTTTTGCTCCCATTATAGTAAACATTTTTTAAAGTTAACATATAAATTCTTTTTATACAATCACTTTAAAAAGTAGTAAATAAAAGGTTTAATATTGCTTTTTATAAAAAATAGAATATATTATATCTTTATTAGAGTTACTTAGACCAATAGAAAAATGGAAAACACTGAGCGATATATCAATGCACTTATTCACGGAGATGATGCAATTATAAAAGAAATATACTCAAAAATATACCCTAAAGTACTTACTTTTATTTTATCCAATAAAGGAAACGAAGATGATGCGCTCGATGTCTTTCATGATGCTTTAATGTATATTATAGTCACACAAAAAGAAAGAAAAACTGTAATACTATCTTTTGAGGCCTATATTTTTGTTATTTGTAAAAATATTTGGAAAAAAAGCTTAAAAAACAAGGTAATAAAAACAGATGTTAGTACACTAGAAGAAAATGAAACTAGTTTAAGTGCCTTTATTTTAGAACAACAATGTTTTGAATTCTACATAGCCAAGTTCGATCTTTTATCTGAAAACTGCAAAGATATTTTGAGTAGTTATTTTAATGGTCTCAGCTATGAAGAAATTACATTGGCTAATGCTTATGCCACAGTCAATACAGTAAGACAACGTGTTTTTAAATGCAGGTCAAAATTAATGGAACTGATAAAAGAAGATAGAGAGTTTCAAAAAATAATTAAATGGGGAACGCAATAACTTATGGATACACTAGATATAATTGACCAATACCTTAAAGGAACATTAACAGAAGCTGAAACACTAGATTTTGAAAAGAGAATGGCTACTGATGATGCCTTGCGTGAAGAAGTGTTTATTCAAAAACAACTATTTACTATTCATGATTTCCCTACCAAAGAAGGAATAAAAAACGAAGCTTATACTAAAGAATTACAACTTTTAAACGAAAAACTGCAAACAGAAGAATATCAAGCTTTATCACAAAAAATAAGAAAAGCAGGTAAAGAACAAAACCTTGGTAAAAGAGTTTTCAAGAAAAAAAAGAAATCTTATTTTATCTATTCCATTGCAGCAACTATAGCTATTTTATTAACCACTTTTTTAATATTTAATAAGCAGCCTTCCTTAAATTACTATTACAATGAAAATGTAAACTGGGAAGAATTACCTTCTTTTATTGCAAAAGGTCAAACGGAAGCTATTTTTACAAAAGGAGAAGCTTTGTTTAAGAACAAGCAATATGAAAAAGCCATTACCACTCTTACTACTATTGAAACTAATGACGAATTTTACCCTTATGCATTATTGTATATAGGAGCTTCTTACGAACAATTAAATGAAAATGAAAGAGCCTTGGTAAGTTTTGACAAGCTAACCCAATTAACCGATTTTGAAGAATATTCAAAAGGATATTGGTACAAACTACTACTCTATTTAAAATTAAATAATAGACAGAAAGCATTAGAAATGAAAGCTATAATCCTAGAGAATAAAAATAATTATAACTATAAAAAAGCACTTGAATTAGACCTGTAATATCATTCAAAACTTTTTTAATTTTATCTGGCATTATACTTCATTTTAAATACTAATGATTACAATTTCTTGTAATCCTCTAAGAAATGAAATAGGTGTAAAATTTTCATAAGACAATCAAAAAAACTAATTTTGAAGCCTTACTTCAAAAGACTACAAATTAAATGAGAAAAGCCTTCCTTGTCATTAGCATTACCATTTTAGCAATAACAGCAATATTAATATATATCGATTGGAAATTTAGCTTACTACTAGCTATATTTATTCCTTTAATTTTAATGGGTTTGTATGATATGTACCAATCCAAGCATACTATTAAACGTAATTTTCCGCTTCTAGGGAGAATGCGTTATTTATTAGAAGACATAGGACCAGAAATGCGTCAGTATTTTATTGAAACCGATACCGAAGGAAAGCCTTTTAATCGTTTGCAACGTAGTATGGTGTATTCAAGAAGTAAAAAAGAATCAGATGCTAAACCTTTTGGAACACAATTAAATACCTATTCTAAAGGATATGAGTGGATTAATCATAGTATTAAAGCCATTCCTTTTGAAGAATTAAATCATAATCCTAGAGTAAAAATAGGCTCTTCACAATGCACAAAACCTTATTTTGCCAGTATGTTTAATATTAGTGCTATGAGTTATGGTAGTTTGAGTAAAAATGCCATTATAGCCTTAAACAACGGAGCTAAAGAAGGAGGTTTCTATCACAATACAGGAGAAGGTGGTCTTTCCCCTTATCATTTGCAAGGTGGTGATGTGGTTTGGAATATAGGAACAGGTTATTTTAGTTGCCGAAATAGTGATGGTACTTTTAATGCAGACGAATTTGAAAAAAGAGCTATTCTTGATGTGGTTAAGATGATAGAAATTAAGTTCTCTCAAGGAGCAAAACCAGGACACGGTGGTATTTTACCAAAAGAAAAAGTAACCGATGAAATTGCAGCAATTCGCTTAGTAGATAAAGGTCACGATATTATTTCTCCTCCTTCTCATTCAGCTTTTAAAACTCCTTTAGAATTAATGGATTTTGTGAGATTACTACGTGAAAAATCAGGAGGGAAACCTATTGGTATGAAAATATGCATTGGTAATAAAGCCGAATTTATAGCCATTTGCAAAGCAATGATTAGTACAGAAACCTATATTGACTTTATTACTGTAGATGGTGGCGAAGGCGGTACAGGTGCAGCTCCACCCGAATATTCAGACCATGTGGGAATGCCATTACGCGATGCAGTTGCGTTTGTATATGATTGTTTAAACGGCTTCGGTATTAAAGACCAAATTAAAATTATAGCCAGTGGCAAAGTCATTTCTGGATTTGATATTATTCATAACCTTTCTATTGGAGCCGATTTATGCAATTCGGCAAGAGGAATGATGTTTGCCTTAGGTTGTATTCAAGCTTTGGAATGTCATACAAATACTTGCCTAACTGGTATAGCGACACAAAACCCTAAACTAACCAGAGGATTGGTTCCCGAACAAAAAAGCGTTCGTGTGGCTCGTTATCAAATGGAAACGGTTAAAAGTGCAGTCGATTTAATGGCTTCTGCAGGAATTGCTCATCCAGATGATGTTACAAGAGATTGTGTAACTACTCGACTAGACAGTAACAAAGTAGCCACTTTTGCCCAACTCTACCCTGAACTAGAAAAAGGAAGTTTATTAGACGTAAATAGCATTCCAGAAGAATTCTTGTATTTTTGGAAAAAGGCAAAAGCAGATACGTTTTAATGTAGTAGCACACAAATTTAGTTAGGGTATAACAAGTGTGTGAAAATGATTTGTGTTCAAAATAAATCGAACGCACAACTCTACTCTTCAATCTTGTAAGTTCCGTAGGAACGATTCTATTGTAGCAACGTGATTTTAATCCGTTGCATAGAAAATAAATTAAACAGATTATGACTGATTTCTTTTACTTTATGGTTAAATTTTAGCACGCTGATTTACCAGATTTTTAAACTTACAAGAACTTACACTAAACTAACCAACTCTCATACACTAACTAAATCATTAACTAAGTACTAACGACTAATTACTAATCGTCTAAGAATACGGTTTCCCGTAAGGATTGCAATTTTATCTACTTTATTTTTGAAATAAATTTTTGATAAATGTTAAAATTTTAACATTTGGCAAGAGAAATATATTTGTGTTTTTGGAAAATGAATTATATTGACCGCGTTTTCTGATTAAAAACAGGTGGAAATGCCTCGTTAAACAAGAAAATGTATCAATGAACGGTTAAAAATACAATTTAAATGTTTTACAAGGGAGCAAATTGTGATATTTATATTGGAAAAGATGCTGGTAAAAAACTACTGGCTGATATTCGTAATGCTAGAAAATCGATAAGAGTTGTTTCTCCTTATCTTTCTCCTTTCTTAATCTCTGAATTAATAGATTTTCGTAAACGAAACTTAGAAGTAGAATTAATTACAACAGATGATATTGAAGACTTTTATAGAGGTAATGAAAAAAATATTCATAAGCTAATTATACAAAATAGAAAAATTAATAATGAAGCTATTGAAAAGCGGGAAAAATGGAAAGACAGTGTTAAGATATTATTCTACATTAACTTTGGACTTTTAGCAATCTTAATTGGAATGGTCTATTTTCTAAGAGATATAAAGGTTGCATTTGTACTCATTCCTATAGTAATCCTATTTCTCATTATCAAATTCTATAAAAATAAGATTAAGAATAAACCAATTTATTCTTATTGGTACTCTCAATTGTTCCCTTTTAAAGTGTATATCTCTCCTGACAAGACTAATTTAAGTAGCATGTTTATTCATAGTAAAATATATTTAATCGACGACCAAATAGCTTATTTAGGCTCCTTAAACTTTACAACAAGTGGAATCAAACATAATTATGAAACTCAAATAAGAACAACAGACCCTAATGCAATTAAAGAAATTAAAGAAGAACTTCATCAATTAATGAACCATGCTAACTTGCCAGAAAGAAATATTCAATTTTGGGGAAAACAACTATATAATGAGCCTATCAACTAAAGAATACTATCACAATACTCATATTAAATTACTAATTGTAAGCAATTTAGTTTATCCTAATCTAGGATGACAATTTTGTGGAAGTTGTTTTATTATAATATAAAATTAATATTTAAAGATTACGTGTTATATCTATTAAAATATAATTATTGTAGTTGGGAAAAGATAAAGGTTTGTTGATTCTTATAAAGCTAACATTTGATTTCCAAATTAATATATCATACTCATGCAATTTCTCTTTTTCATAATCATTTATATTAACTTTACCTGATGACCAAGACATTGTATCTGTTTCTATTTTATTCTTTAAAAGCTCTTCACTCATAAAAAAAATAGGATTCCCATACTTTATTGACAGGTCATTGACAACACTATTATAATCTTTTTTATCTAAATTTATTTGTATTTTTTGTATTTTATTTTCTTCATAGTATAGTTTTAAAACACTAGATAGTTTTTTATTAAAAAAACTATAGTTATCAATATCATTAATTTTGATAATGTTATCAATATGCTCGTTTTTAAATTTGGTATCAAGTAATTTATCTGTTAATTCTATATTTCTATCTTTATTATCCATACAAGAAAAAGTTAATAAACTTATTATTATTAAAATAGTAGTCTTCATGTTTTGTAGCTTTACCATTAAACCCTTTTGTTTTAGTTATTGAAACACTGCCACCATGTCTTTTTAAATATAAATTTACTTGTTTAAAAAACACTCTCTTTAATAATATTTATCTTATCCATCAAATTATGTTTTCTTTAAATCTTTATATTCTATTATTCTTAAATAGTTATTTCAGTAAAAGTAATAAGCTATATCTTTAAATTTCTTATCGTTTCTTCTTGCCATTCAAGTAATATCTTTTTTAATTTTTTTTTCATCAGTGATGTTTAGTTTCAATAATCTTGCTTGTTCTAATAATGTTTTTCGCCAATTAATACTTAAATCTTCCTTTTCTAATATTGATATATATTTATCAATTAAACTAAAACGCTCTTCAGATAATGAATAGCAGGCTGATAGAACAACAGCTTCTACCATTCTTAAATTAACACACTTATTTTGATAATATTTATAAAAAGATTCTGGAGAGTCAAATATTTTTAAAAAATCATTACTATTTTTATTTATTGCTTTTTCTAATTCTATAAATAGTTTAGTGTTATCTTTTTTATCATCTATTTCCCAAAAATCTTTTGAATCATATTTAATTTTATATCCAAAAGTTAAATTTATATTTTCATCTAAAAGATATAAAGGTTGAACGAATACATGTAAATAAAATCCTTTTATTTCATAACCAGAGCGTCCAAAAACAAACCCTTTTAATAAATTATCATTTGATTTTAAGTATAACATATCTCCTCTTAGAATATAATTTTCAGATATTCTATTCTTCAGATATTGATTGTATATTTTTTTATTTCTGTGTGTTTCAAAACTATTGCTTTTTAGGTTTAATTTCCTTTACTGGAGTATTAGTTGGTAAATGTTCTTTGTATTTTTGTATGTTTTTATTAGTTCTGCAAATTTAAACTAAGCTTTTTATACTCACAATACGTACTCACTTTTAAAAATCCAGTAAAATAAAGCCTTAACAAGGTTTTTGTTATTTAATAGATATTTCTAATAATAAAAGCTGTTTTTATATTGTCAAGGACGGGTCATATAGCTATTTTAGAACGAGTCAAAGTAATGTTTATAGCGTATATATAGCGTCTTTATAACGTATATAATAGGAATTATTAGTAATTGAAAAGTATATTAAAGTGCAAAGTACTTTCATTACAAAGTCAAACACTACTATGCTTAATTTTGGTAAACCTCATCCCAACCAAACTTTTGTTGTGGTTATTTTTGAAAAAGATTTGGTTAATTTTAGCTATAAACCTCATGAATACTTAAAAGATAAAACCGTTTGTATTACAGGTACGGTCAAAATATACAAAGGAATGGCTGAATTTATAGTAAAAGAAGAAAACGAGATTGTTATTCAGTAGTTCCTAAAAAAATGTAACGACTTGATTTTAACTATAGCCTAACTAACTATTTTTTTAACAAGTAAATTAACTTTAATTACTATATTTGTTGTAACAGCATTAAAAAAATATAAAAATGAAAAAAAAATTAGTATTCTCTTTTTTAATCATACTAGCTTCTATACAATTAAAAGCACAATGCGGTGCAGCTACTGATATTACAGTAACTAATATGGTTAATAATTCTATGACGGTTAGCTGGACAGATACTGTGGGAAATGCAGTGAGTTGGTCTATTGGTATCTTTTATGATGGGGTTTTAGCCTATACTATTCCTGTTCAATCTAGTCCTTATGTCGTTACTGGATTACCTTGTAATACTAATATTACCAATATTACAGTTAATAAAGACTGTGGAGCTGGGAATGGTGGTTCCTCTGCCTCTCATTCTATTTCATATTTTACCAATTGTAATTTTGATCAACCTTTAAACTTACAACAGTGTAGCGATAACTCCACAGTTTGCTTTGATTTAACTTCAAATGATGCTGTTATATTAGGCTCTAATTCTCCTTCTGATTACACCATTAGCTATTATTTAACACAAAATGATGCTTTAGATAATATGAATACTCTTTCAAGTCCCTATTGTGTAAATCAAAATACAAGTTTGTTTTCAAAAATTATAAATAATTCAGATCCTTCAGATTTTCAAATTAATGCTTTTTCGCTTCTTCCATCAACATACATACAAATGCCAAATTTAAGCCAGTATGTAAATTGTGATGATGATAATGATGGTTCCATTAGTTATGATTTAACTACTTCACAAGCGCTTATTGCCACTACTAATCCATTAACTTATTATACTACTTTGGCAAACGCTCAAAGCGAAATAAATAGTATCAGTAATCCAACTAATTATGTTCTTAATGCTAGCACCTTAAATAGTAGTATTTTCATTAGAGAAACAGTTGCTAATGATTGCGATAAAATTTATCAACGAAACATAATCTTTCAAGGAAATTGTAACGCAGCTTCTAGTTGTGCTAATGCAAATTCCTTATGTAGTTCTTTAGGAACTCCTTTTGCTAGCACTGTTAATATGGGTTCGCAAGGATCAACAGGTTGTTTAGGTTCTACACCAAACCCTACTTGGTTTCATTTTCCAGTTAGTCAATCTGGTACATTGAACTTTGTAATAAAACAAGGGAACAATGCACCTGATTATAATAATCATGATGTTGATTATATAATATACGGTCCTTTTACAGATGAGTCTATAGGTTGTTCACAATATGGTGATACCAATATTGTTGCTTGTAGTTATTCCGCTTCTGCTATAGAATATCCTATTATTTCTAATGCTCAAGTGGGTGAATATTATTTATTAATGGTTACTAATTTTTCAAACAATCAAGGTTTAATTTCTATAGATTTATTACCTAGTTCAACTGGAGCAATAGATTGTGCTGGTATTAGTTTTGTTTCTTTTTTAGATAGTAATGCTAATGGTATGAAAGATACAGGTGAGATTAATTTTCCTTTGGGCAATTTAATCTATGAAAAAAACAATAGTGGAATTGTACATAATATATCTAACCCAAATGGTGTTTTTAACATTTATGATGCAAATGTTTCCAATACTTATGATGCCAGTTTTAATGTACTGCCTGATTTTGTTACATATTATAACGTAACTACTTCTTCCTATTCCGCTTTAAATCCTAGTTCTGGATTAACAACTTACTATTTCCCTGTTACTTCAAGTCAAAACTATGAAGATGTAAGTGTGGTGGTCATACCAACCAATCAACCAAGACCTGGATTTAATTATACCAATAAAGTAATTTATGCTAATTTAAGCAGTCAAACAGTTAGTTCGGGAACAATTACCTACACAAAACCTAGTGCAGTAAGTATAACTACTACTACTCCTATCACTACCGCTACTGCTAATGGATTTACCTATAACTATACTAATTTATTGCCTTTTGAATGGAGAACAATTGATGTTGAAATGCTTGTACCAACTGTTCCTACTGTTAATGGTGGTGATTATTTAAATAGTTCAGCTAGCATCTCTCCAATAAGCAATGATATAACACCAAATAATAATGACTTTACTTTAACTGAATTGGTTGTAAATGGTTATGATCCTAATGATATAACAGAATCTCATGGTCCTGAAATTCTTTATTCTAGTTTTACAGCCGAAGATTACTTGGTATACACCATTCGTTTTGAAAATACCGGAAATGCAGAAGCCATTAATATTCGCATTCAAAACGTGTTGAATAACCAACTTGATCCAAGCACTTTAGAAATGATTAGTGCAAGTCATTTATATGAAATGGATCGAATAGAAAGAGAGATAACTTGGAAATTTGATGGTATTTTATTGCCTATTTCTCAAACTAATAGCACTATAGGTAAAGGATATATTACTTTCAAAATTAAACCTCTTCCAGGATATGCTGTTGGTGATATAATTCCAAATACTGCTTCTATTTATTTTGATTATAATCCAGCAATTGTTACCAATACTTTTAATACAGAATTTGTTGCCTTATTATCTAATGGAGATTTTATGACAGAAACAGTCCAAGTCTATCCAAACCCAACAAATGGATTAGTAACTGTTAACTCTGGAAATAACATCGTGAAATCGGTTGTCATATATGATATTTTGGGTACTAAAGTATATTCAGAAAATCCTTTGCAAAAAGAAGTTAATATAGACCTTAGTAAATTACAAACGGGTGTATACATACTTGAACTAACATCAATGGATAATGACCGATTAATACAAAAAATTATTAAAAAATAAGAAGTTATAAGCTAAAAAAAGGGTTATTAGTATATTACTAATAACCCTTTTTTATTTCATTTTACAGAAACACAATCTATATACTCAAATCTACAAACTTAAAAGCTCCATAGAAACAACTCCTATCTTAACAACATAATTTTAATTCATTGCATAGAAAACAATTCTTAATGTAGTAAACCAAATGTCACCATTTTTAAGAATAAAAACTAATTTAAGAACAGTCCACTTTATTCAGGAATCCACTAACCACTAGAACCAACAACTAAACAACCTCCCTTTCATACACTAACTAAATGTATTTGACTAAGTACTAACGACTAATCACTAAGTACTTTACAGAATGAGTTTCATTTTAAGCGTAATTTAAAGCTTTTCAAAGCAATTTCTCTCTTATTTTTTCGTAATTTTATAAGACAATTTGTACTTTCTCATAAACAATTATAAAAATTATATTTATGGAGTTTATTGATTATTATGAAATACTAGGTCTTACAAAGAATGCAACGAGTGATGAAATCAAAAAAGCGTATCGCAAACTAGCTCGCAAATGGCATCCTGATGTAAATCCTAATGATGCAGCTGCAAAAATTAAATTTCAACAATTAAATGAAGCAAATGAAGTATTAAGCAATCCTGAAAAAAGAAAAAAATACGACAAATACGGAAAAGATTGGGAACGTGGTGAAGAATATGAAAAATACCAACAACAAAACCGTCAATCTAACTCAACTAATTATCAAAGAACTGGAGATTTTAATGGTGAGGATTTTTCAGATTTCTTTTCTTCTATGTTTGGCCAACAAGCTAGTGGTAATAAAAGAAGCAGTGCCAGATTTAGAGGTCAGGATTTTACAACCGAACTCCAATTAGATATTAAAGATGCTGCCACTACACATAAGAGAACCTTTACTGTTAATGGAAAAAGCATTCGAATAACTATTCCTGCTGGTATAGAAGACGGACAAACTATCAAAATAAGTGGACATGGTGGTGAAGGCATTAATAAGGGACCAAATGGTGATTTGTATATCACTTTTTCAATAGTAAATACAACTCCTTTTAAACGAGTAGGTAACGATTTATATGTAACCAATGATTTGGACCTCTATACCGCTATTTTAGGAGGAGAAATTTTGCTAACTGCTTTTGACGGTAGTAAATTAAAACTAAAAGTAGTCGCTGGAACACAAAATGGAACTAAAGTACGCTTGAAAGGAAAAGGATTTCCAGTTTATAAAAAAGAAGGCACTTATGGAGATTTATATGTGACCTACAATATTAAAACACCTACCCATTTATCGGAAAAAGAAAAAGAATTATTCAATCAGTTAGCCACACTAGCAAAAAAATAAACCACTATGAATACAGAAGAATTAATAATAGTAGACTTATTTTGTCAAGAATGTGAAATTGAAATTACACAGATTCAGGATTTAGAAGCATTTGGATTAATAGAAACCGTTCAATACAATGAAAACAAGTATTTCAACAAAAACCAATTAGCTGAAATTGAAAGAATACTTCGTTTACACAATGAACTACACATCAATAAAGAAGGTATTGATGTTATTTTACATTTGACTGAAAAGCTAAATCAACTACAATCAGAAGTAAGATATTTAAAAAATCGCTTGGATTTATATGAGTAATTTTAAATAAAAAAAAGAGATTAGAATTTAAAGCTTAAAAAATTAATAACTATAAATTACATTAAATTGATATCTTATAAAGAATTAAAATCCATATATATAACTAATCCTAGCAGTAAAAGAACGTGTTAAACCATCAGGTCTTACATCTCTAACAACAAAAGGAGTAGCTAATGATAATTCAATACTTTGATTAGTAGTAAAAGCATAACTAGTAATCAAATTTCCATTAAGTGTTATACCTTCAGAATCTTTAATAACTTCTCTTGTACCAAAAATAGTTTCATAACTATCATTTCCTAAATGATATAAAAACAATAAATTAGGTTTGAAAGTTAATTTCTCATTAGCTACTATTGTATAGGTAGTTCGCAATAAAAAATCGGGTTTTCTTTCAAGCAAGTTTGTAGATTGAAAGTCATTTGAAGCTGAATATTCATCAAAATAAGAATTCTTGTTGTTATTGAATACAGGTAGTTGCAAAGCTGTATGAAACAACCACTTTTTATAAGTAAGCCCTACTCCTATTATGGCATCAAAAGTTCCTAAACTAGCTTGATAATCTAAGGGCAAAGAAATCTCATTAATTTTAGCATTTGCTGTAGTAAAAGGAAATTTAAAACCCAAAAGAGCATTCCATTGTGTCTCCTTTTTCTTTTTAAAATTATAGTTACCTAAAAGATAAGCATCTCCAAATTGTCCTCTTGTTCCAAAATCTCCACTGGCTTGTGAATAAGTAACTTTTGTACTTATTGATAACGTTTCAGAAAAATGATGGGTATAAATTACATAAGGAGACATATAAAAAATAGCTGCTTCACCAATGCCAAAAACACTTCCCGCTTCAATTTGATTTTTACTGTTTTCTATAGTATTAGAAAAACTATTACTTATGGAACAAACTCCAGCATCACTACAACCTTGAGCATTTAAAGTTATTAAACAAAGACTATTTATAAAGAAAAAATAAATGACGTATTTCATTGGTATATAGTATTAATGCAATTCAGCAATTGCAAACAAATGATTGTATTGTTGGCAATGAATTAAAACATATTTATAAACACTAACATCAACTTGCTGAGGAATAGTATATACTGTTGCGGAAGTTAGATTGCCCAAATTCACAAAAGTATCAGGTGAAGCCGTTGTTGAAAGATATACTTTCAAATCTGGACCACTAGAAATACTAAAATCATTTAAAGAAACATATTTTTGATTGTCTTTTTCATAAATAGAAGCACTACCCGATACAGTAATTCCAGAAGTAGGATAAAACACACCATTATACAAAGTAACAAAACCATCGTTTGTGTCAATAACTAATTGAGGTGGTGTCTTAGTAAACTCTCCTTCTTTCTCACAAGAAATAAAAGACATAAACAAAAATAAACAAGCCATTTTCTTTAGCATAACAAATACATTAAAAATTCAATATCTAAATTTACATTATTGTATAAACTTAAATTGTTAGCTAGCTAACATACTAATCAAATAAGTTTTAAAATGATAAATCATGAAATGGCATAAAAAAAGGAAACTAAAACTAGTTTCCTTTTGCATTGTAATAATTTAAAATCTGGAATACAACTATTCTGACCAGTAGTTTAGGGTTGCAATAATCCATCCTTCTGGAGTTTCATTAGCAGGGATGACATCAACAATAGCAGAAGAAGCACCATCAAAATAACCGTCACGAGCATAAAAACGGTATGTACCAACTGGTAAACTTTCAAATAAGCCTGGCTCATAAAGTGAATCATAATAAGAAACACCTGTTTCTAAATTAGTAGCTCCATAACCTGGTAAAGTGCTAGCTGGAACACTATTTCCATTATTGTCTACTAATTCAACATAAACATCAAAATAAACTTCACTAGTTCTTTCTGTTGCTTGGCTTGTTTTTACTGCTTTAGATTCTAAACTGTTAGAGGTATTAATCTCTTCTTTATCACAAGAGAAAAATAAGGCTAATGCTAAAATCAATACTGTTTTTTTTAAAATTTTCATGTTTAAATATATTTGTTTGTAATAAGCCAAATTTACAAAAACACAACAGAATATTAAAATTATGTAGATTAATAAAAGGTTACTTTAAAATAAATTTAAACTAAGTAATGATTATTTTAAACATCCATCTACTTGTAAGTACCCTATTTATAGTTCATTTTGCATTTACCTGTAAAGACTTAATCCTCTTATAATTGAAATAATTTATATCTCTATAACAGTAAAAATATAACTCCTTACAAATTCCTAAATTGATAACTTTTTAGTAATTCTTTACAGATTTCTAAAAAAAATCCCATAAAATTTATTTAATTTGTAAAAACAACTCAACTAATGCAGTATAATACAAAAGAAACCGATCCTTCGGCTCTTTATAAGCTTTTAACTGGTACTATAATACCAAGACCTATTGGCTGGATTTCAACAATAGATGAAAAAGGAATTAACAATTTAGCACCTTTTTCTTATTTTAATATGGTAAGTAGCGATCCTCCTTGCGTTATGTTTTCTACCCGTAGAGATAACAACAAGAATAAAGACACACTTAACAATGTCTTACAAAACAATCAATTTGTAGTCAATCTAGTTACTCAAGATATAGTGGAACAAATGAATGCTACTTCCGAAGCTGTTCCTGCAGATGTAGATGAATTTGAATTGACACATCTAACACCTATTGACGCAGTTTCAGTACAACCAAAACGTGTTAAAGAAAGTTTGGTTCATTTTGAATGTGAAAAAATACATCACTATTTCATAGATAACGAAGAAAACGGAGGTGCTTGTGTAGTAATTGGTAAAATTATAACTATGCATATAGATGATACTATACTACTGGAAAACAATAAGATAAATTTAGAAACTTATAAACCTGTAGCTCGTTTAGCAGGCTCAAATTATGGAACATTAGGTGAGATTTTTTCAATAAGAAGAAAATAATTTTACTTGGTGATTAGGAATTATGAGTAAGTAATTACAAATTATGAAGAAAAAGAAAATAAGTAACTATTTTAAAACTTTTAAACTTTAGACTTACAACTTTAGACAAAATAAATGACTAAAAACTTAAAAATAACTGTAGTAGGTGGTGGTCCAGGTGGCTTATATTTTTCAATATTAACCAAAAAAGCAATGCCTCACTGGCAAATTGATGTTTATGAGCGTAATAAACCCGATGATAGTTTTGGTTTTGGAGTAGTTTTTTCAGATGAAACTTTAGGCGAATTTTTAAAAAGAGACATGCAGTCTTATGAGTTAATTCGCAGTAAATTTGCCTATTGGGATGATATCATTATAGCACGTGATGGACAAGAAGTTAGTAGTGCTGGAAATGGCTTTTGTGGCTGTTCCCGAAAAACATTGCTACAATTACTACACCAACGTTGTCAAAAAGAAGGAGTTCATCTTCATTTTGAAACAAATGCAGACGATTTAAGCCAATTTAAAGATTCTGATGTCATTGTTGCTTGTGATGGTATAGGAAGCGCTATAAGAGGCCAATTTGAAGCTGATTTTGGCACAAAAATACAACTCAAGAAGAATAAATTTGTTTGGATGGGTTCAACCAAACCTCTAGATGCTTTTACCTATTTCTTTAAAGATACTCCAAACGGTGCTTTTGTAGCACATACCTATCAATATGAAGCAGGCAGAAGCACTTGGATTTTTGAATGTGCACCAGAAACTTGGGAGAAATTTGAATTTGATACCTATGATGAGGAAAATACTACTCAAAAACTGCAAGAAATATTTAAAACAGAATTAGACGGACATCCTTTAATTACTAATAAATCACATTGGAGACAATTTCCTCATGTAACTAATACAAATTGGTATAAAGATAATATTGTTTTACTAGGTGATGCTAAAGCTACAGCTCACTACTCTATCGGTTCAGGAACAAAACTAGCTATGGAATCTGCAATTGCTTTGTCAGATGCTATTGTAGCTAATCCAAATGACATTGAAACTGCTTTTGGAGTTTATGAAAAAACAAGAAGAAATACTGTTGAAATGATTCAATATGCAGCTAATGTTTCTTTAGACTGGTTTGAAAATATGGATCGACATATTCAACATCCTTTTTACCAATTTGCCTTTGGATGCATGACACGTTCCAAAAAAGTTACCTATGAAAACCTTAGAATAAGAGATAAATCATTTACCGATAAAATATTGCAAGAGTTTAACAATTCTTGTCATTCTGGACTTGATTCAGAATCTCCAGCTGCTTTTACCAAATTCAAATTAAGAGAATTAGAATTGCAAAATCGAATTGTAATGAGTCCAATGGGTCAATATTCAGCAAATGATGGCTTAGTGAATGATTGGCATTTTCAACATTATACTTCACGTGCTGTAGGTGGTTTAGGATTAATTTTAACCGAAATGACTGCTGTTTCAAATACTGGAAGAATTACATTAGGTTGCACAGGTATTTACTCTAAAAATCAGATAGATGCATGGAAAGCAATTAATACTTTTATTCACAAAAATACAAAAACTAAAATTGGAATTCAATTAGGTCATTCTGGAAGAAAAGGTGCAACTAAAAAGCCTTGGGAAACAGAAGATATAAAAGATAAATGGGAATTGCTTTCCGCTTCTCCTATTCCGTTCAATGAAAACTTTCCTACTCCAAAAGAAATGACTTTGGAAGATATGGATCTGATCACTTCTCAATTTGTTCAAGCAACTAAAAATGCCAATGAAGCTGATTTTGATATGATCGAACTACAAGCTCATCATGGTTTTCTATTAGCTTCTTTCTTATCACCATTGACTAACATTCGTACAGATGAATTTGGAGGTAGTATTACAAATAGGCTAAAATTTCCATTGCGAGTGTTTACCGAAATGAGAAATGCTTTCCCAAAAGAAAAACCCATGTCTGTTAGAATCTCTGCAACAGATTGGGCAGAAAACGGAATTTCAGAAGAAGATGTGTTAATTATAGCAACTGCTTTTAAAGATGCTGGTGCAGATATTATTAATGTTTCCACTGGAAATACAGTTGCTTATCAAAAACCACAAACTGGTAGAATGTGGCAAACTCCATTTTCTGATACAGTGAGAAATACTGTTCACATTCCTACTATAACTACAGGATACATACAAGATATTGATCAAATAAATACCTTACTACTTAACGGAAGAGCCGATTTAGTAGCCTTAGGAAGACCGCTTTTATTAGACCCATATTTTGTTAGAAACGCACAAGCTTATGAAGAGTTTCAAACAAAAGATATTCCTAACCCATATAAAATGGGGATTTCGCATTTATATCCTTTAAAAGCAAGTGAAAGAAAACAAGTTGAAGGTATGAAGAAAGCTTTAAAACCTAAGAGTAATAAAAAATAGTATTAAGATTAAAGAATTAAGTATTAAGGCAAAACTTTGCGTCTTTGCGAGAAATTAAAATAATATGAAACACTATATAGACAATTTCGCTCACAATAACTTACCAAGCATAGACTTACAACCTAATTATTTGTGTGATTTACCTCAATTTCAACATCCTGAAATGCTAAATTGTGTAGAACGCTTGTTAGATAATCATATTAAAAATGAAAATGGTGATGCAGTTTGTATTCGTACTTTTAATGAAACATGGACTTACAAGGATTTATATGAAAAGGCCAATCAAATTGCTAATATTTTAGTTGATGATTTAGGTCTGGTTTCAGGCAATCGAGTATTATTGCGTTCTGCCAATAATCCTATGATGGTAGCTTGCTGGTTTGCTATACTAAAAGCTGGTGGAATTGTTGTTGCAACTATGCCATTACTTCGCGCTAAAGAATTAACAACCATAATAGATTGTGCTGAAATAGCAATTGCTTTGTGTGATAGTGATTTAGCCGACGAATTAAATCAAGTTGAATCTAAATTCTTAAAACAAAAAAGTTTTTATAGAAATGGAGATTTAGATAAATTCATGTCATCCAAATCTAAAACATTTAATAACTATCACTCTAAAGCAGATAGTGTTTGTATAATAGGATTTACTTCTGGAACAACAGGAATGCCAAAAATGACAGCACATTATCACAAAGACATTTTAAATATTTGTGAAGCTTTTCCTCCCTATTCACTACAGCCTACAAAAGAGGATATTTTTATTGGAAGTCCACCACTAGGATTTACTTTTGGTTTAGGTGGCTTAGTGTTATTTCCAATGTATTTTGGAGCTTCTACTTTCCTAATTGAAAAACCTAGTCCCGATTTATTATTAAAAGCTATTGAAGAATATAAGGTTACAATCTGTTTTACCGCACCTACTGCATGGAGAATATTAACAACAAAATTAGCAGAATATAATGTTTCAAGCTTACGAAAATGTGTTTCTGCTGGTGAAACACTTCCTTTACAAGTTTGGCAAGACTGGTATGATGCTACAGGCTTAAAAATCATAGATGGCATAGGTGCTACAGAAATGTTACATATTTTTATTTCATCAAATGAAGAGAATATGATTCCAGGAGCAACAGGATTAGCAATTCTAGGCTATGAAGCTAAAATAATAGATGAACAAGGAAATAAATTACCTCCGAATCAACCAGGAAAACTTGCTGTAAGAGGAATTACAGGTTGTAAATACCTAAATAGAGAAGAAAAACAAAAAGAATATGTACAAAATGGATGGAATATTACTGGAGATATTTTCAAACAAGATGAAAATGGCTATTTTTGGTTTGTAGCCCGAGGTGATGATATGATAATCTCTTCTGGTTATAATATTGCAGCAATTGAAGTAGAATCCGTACTTTTAACACATGAAGAAGTTTTAGAATGTGCTGTCGTTGGATTACCAGATACTGAAAGAGGCATGCTAGTTAGTGCTCATATTGTGTTAAAAGAAAAGCATAAAGCATCAGATGAATTAGCAAAGTCTATTCAATTATGGTTCAAAGAGATAGCTGCTCCATATAAATATCCAAGAGTTATCCATTTTATAGAAAGTTTACCAAAAACAGAAACAGGTAAAATACAACGATTTAAGTTGAAATAACATAAAAATTGTCATTCTGAACTTGTTTCAGAATCTAAAAAATAATTAGATGAACTACTTTATAAAACAAGAAAAAATACGCTTCCAACATGTAGATTATGCTGGAATTGTGTTCTATCCAAGATTTTTAGAAATGTTAAACTGTTTAGTAGAAGATTGGTTTGAAGAAGCATTAGAAAGACCCTTTTCAAAGATGCATGAAACTAATGGTATTCCTACTGTAGATTTGAAAGTACAATTTAAAAAAGCAGCTCGTTTGGGAGAGACTTTAACTAAGAAACTTTGGGTAAAAAATCTTGGCAGTGCTTCTATTTTATGCGGATTTATATTTGAAGATGAACAAGGTAAAACTTGTCTAGAAGGCGAAGTGACTTTAGTAAACGTAGCTTTCAATGAAGATAGAAATAATATTAAAGCTGAACCTTTTTTAGAGGAAATGAAAGAAAAAATAAAAAATTACGAACTTTAAAAAAGCAACACAAATATAAGTAATTAGAGAAATATTCACAGATTATTCAAATTTCTTTAATTTCTCCAATCTGTGTTCCAAATAAAATAAAATGATATTCAAAAAATTCAAAGCCGCAACCGTCCAAACTTCACCTGTTTTTCTAAATGTAGAAAAAACAATAGATAAAGCTATTTCTTTTATAAAGGAAGCAAGCACAAATGGAGCACAATTAATCGCTTTTCCAGAAGTATTTGTTGCTGGTTACCCTTATTGGAATTGGATAATGACACCTATACAAGGTAGTAAATGGTATGAAGAATTATATAAATGTGCTGTAAAAACGAATGATGTTTCTATGCAACCTTTATTTCAAGCAGCTAAAGAGTTTAATATTCATATCGTAATCGGTATAAACGAGCGTGGTAATTCGTATGGTGAAATTTATAATACAAATTTGATTATAGATAATAAAGGGAAACTAATTGGAAAACATCGAAAACTAGTTCCTACATGGGCAGAAAAACTCACTTGGACTTCAGGTGATGGTTCTTCTTTAAAAGTGTATGATACTGAAGTTGGTCCTTTAGGCACATTAGCTTGTGGTGAAAATACCAATACTTTAGCACGCTTTACTTTATTAGCACAAGGAGAATTGGTTCATATTGCCAACTATATCTCGTTACCCGTTGCACCACCAGATTATAATATGGCAGAAGCAATAAAAATCAGAGCAGCTGCGCATTCTTTTGAAGGAAAATTGTTTACAATAGTTTCATGTTCCACCATTTCTCAAGAAATAAAAGACGCTTTACGCGAAGATGTTCCTAATGTTGATGAAGTTTTGACTCGTAAAAATTCTGCTTTCTCAGGGTTTATTGGCCCAAATGGAACCGTAATCGGTGAACCTTTAATTGACGATGAAGGTATCATTTATGCCGAAATAGATTTATCTAAATGTATTCAACCTAAACAAATGCACGATATTTTGGGACATTACAACCGATTTGATATATTTGATTTAAGAGTAAATATAGCTCCAACGAGAAAGATTACGTTTATCGATAATCATGAAGAGTTTAATAAAAGATAACTAGAAAACCAGACAGGTTTCAGGAACCTGTCTGATTTAAAACAATAAGATTATGGAAACAAATAACCATTCAGACGATCAATACGGAAGAGCTAGAGTTCAAGATTCTCCTGAACTTAAAGCCTACTACAAAGATTTAGAAAACCTTGGAGCTGGTGCTTTATGGACGGTTGCCAATGATATAGAACCTTGGGAACCAAAATCAAACTCTACTCCTATGTTATGGAAATATGATGATTTGCGAGATTTAGTTTTAAAATCATCAGAATTAGTAACACCAGAACAAGCTGGAAGACGTGTAGTATATTTAGTTAACGATAAACGAAAAGACGTATCAGCTGCTGTTGGCTGGCTGTATACTGGAATCCAAGTTACACGTCCTGGAGAATTTACTTCAGCACATAGACACAAAGCATCTGCCCTACGTTTCATTATGGAAGGAGAAGGTGGTTATACTGTGGTAGATGGAAACAAAATTACTTTTGAAGTAAATGATTTTGTTATTACACCTAATTCTACTTGGCACGAACATGGAGTTGATGCTAATGGAAAAACTTGTATTTGGCAAGATGGTTTAGATATTCCATTAGTAAATGCATTAGAAGCAAATGATTATGCTGTTTATGACGGGAAACAACCTTTGGAAGTTCCATTGAATTATTCTCCTATCAATTATGGAACAGCAGGTATTATTCCAGTAGATAAAATTTGGGATAAACCCTATTCACCTTTATTCAAGTTTTCTTGGAAAAAAGTATATCCTGCATTAGTTGAAGCTTCAAAAATAAACGATATAAATCCTTTTGATGGAATTTTTATGCAATATTCAAACCCATTAACTGGCGGACATGTGATGCAAACCATGAGTGCCTCTATGCAGTTATTACCAGCTGGTTTCAAAGGAAAAGCACATAAACACACAGGTTCATTTGTTTACCAATGTGCCAAAGGAAAAGGATATACCATCATTGACGGAAAACGTTTTGACTGGAAAGAAAGAGACATTTTCTGTGTTCCTTCATGGGCTTGGCACGAACATCATAATTTATCTGAAACTGAAGATGCTTGTTTGTTTAATTTCAATGACTTACCTGTTATTGAAAAATTAGGCTTGTATCAAGGAAAAGAATATACAGAAAACAAAGGACATCAATTGGTTTAGAAAATAGAAGAAAGAGAAAAGAAGAAGACTTTAAAATTAAACATAAAAAATAATATAAATAATTTAAAAATAACTTGACGTCTTAGCGTCTTTGCTAAAAATAAAAATGAAACTACTTACCTACAAAACAGAAAATACAGAACCAAGATTAGGATTTTTACATAATAATTTAGTTGTTGATATGGAGGATTTTGGAAATATTTCCAACTTTCCATTGCCCGATAATATGTTAGACTTAATTGATTTAGGGTTTGAAATTATTTCAGAGATTACTGATTTAATTGAAGACACCAGAGAAGTAGACTTTGAAGAAATTAGTCATAAAATGGAAAGTGTAACATTTCTTGCACCTATTCCAAAACCACGTAAAAACATCATTGGAATTGGATTGAATTATACAGAACATGTAGCAGAAAGTGCTAGAACATTAGACACTTCAAATGAATTACCACAACAACCAGTTATTTTTTCAAAACCAACGACTACTGTTACTGCAACTAAAACCAATATAATATTAAATAGAAAATTAACCAATCAGTTAGATTGGGAAGTAGAATTAGCTGTCGTTATAAGTAAAAAAGGGAAATATGTGCCAAAAACTGATGCATTAGACTATGTTTTTGGTTATACAATAATCAATGATATTTCGGCAAGAGATTGTCGTCGTTCTGGACAATGGATTGTATCTAAAGGTCAGGACACTTTTGCTCCTATGGGACCAATTTTAGTAACTAAAGACGAAATCGTAAATCCGCATAATTTGAATTTATCATTAACAGTAAATGGTATTGAGAAACAAAATTCAAATACCAAGTTCATGTTATTCAATATTAATGACTTGATTGAAGATTTAAGTACGGTTTTCACATTAGAGGCTGGAGATATTATTGCCACTGGAACACCAGCAGGTGTTGGAGCAGGAAGAAATCCACAAGAATGGCTAAAAGAAGGTGATGTAATAAAATGTACTGTTGAAGGCATTGGAACAATTGAAAATACAGTTAAAGAAATATAACAAAAATATTCAGTCGCAATTTTCAGTTTTCAGACTGCTAACGGTGACTGAAACAGGAAACTAAAAAAAATGAAATACAGAATAGGCCAAATAGTTCCATCTTCAAACGTAACGATGGAAACCGAAATACCAGCAATCTTTCGTTCAAGAGAAACCATACTTCCTGAACGTTTTACCTTTCATAGCAGTAGAATGCGTATGAAAAAAGTAACTAAAGAAGAACTAGAAGCTATGGATGCCATGAGTTTAAAATGTGCTCAAGAACTATCAGATGCTCATGTTGATGTTATGGGTTATGCTTGCTTAGTTGCTATTATGAGTATGGGAAGAGGCTATCATTGTGTTTCAGAAGTGAATTTACATCAAGAAACGATTGCGAATGACTACCCTACTCCTATTGTAACTTCTGCCGGAGCTTTGATTAATGGATTAAAAGTTTTAGGTGCAAAGCAAATATCTATCATTACACCTTATATGAGACCATTAACAAATATGGTTGTCGATTATATTGAACATCAAGGTATAAAAGTAAAAGAAAGTATTGCTCTTGAAATTCCGGATAATTTAGAGGTTGCTGCTCAAAATCCCATGAATTTATTAAAAATCTACAAACAATTAGATTTAACAGATGTCGATGTTCTAGTAGTTTCTGCTTGTGTGCAAATGCCTTCTTTAGAAGCAATCGATTTAATTCAAGCTGAATGTGGCATTCCTGTAACTTCTGCAGCTGTTTGTACAACTTATGAAATGATGAAAAAAATTGGTATCGAAGCCAAATCTGCTATTGGTGGAGAATTATTAAGTGGAAAGTATTAATATATTTAAAACGATATTTCATATTGTTATTTTAAATTAAGAAGGAAATATCTCATTACTTACTGAGCAATATAAAGTTTTTAACAAACCTTATATAGCTTATAATGGGATATTTTCTTATTATTTATACTTTTTAAAGAACTTTTTGCTTTTATAATTAGTTAGAGTTCAATTTTTTTTTACATCGCTCACATAATGCTAATAAAGCGTTATCAATTGTAGCAATACTTTCTACAGCATCAGTCATTACACATTTTTTATCTGGACAATGTGGCAATCCCAAATTATGACCTAATTCATGTATGGTGACTTTGTTTAGTCTGTTTAAATGTATAATAGGGTTTTTATGCTGCAATCGAAAAGAAGAAATAACACAACTCTTACCTGGGCAATATGCTAAACCCATTATTCCCCAATCTGCATATTTATAAGTTGGCTTCTTTATAGTTCCATCTTTATTTTTTTTAGTAATAGAAATATCACTTTGGGTTAAACCCAATATATAATCAATTGTGTCTAACTTCCTTTTGTTTTGAATTTTAATAATACTATCTGCTCTATAACGTGCTGATTTTACTTGGATAAAAGCAGAACTAGGCAACTCGATTTCTGGCAAAATAACTGTTTTAATATTATAAAAAACAGCAATTGTTTTCGCTAAAGTATCTGTTTTTTCTTTTGGAAAACCTTTATATGGTTGAATTCCCACAACAGTTTCCTCATTTATTGAGCTTTCAGAACAGGAAAGAAAAATCAAAAAAAGAAAAATATAAATTACTTTTACCATAGCTGGTTTTTTCTCATACTTCATAACCAATTGTATTTATTTTTATAAGCTATAGGTGACATAGAGGTGTGTTTTTTAAAAACATCTCGAAATGATTTACTGTCTGAATAGCCTACTTCATACATGATTTCGCTAATAGTTTTTCTTCCTTTTTCTAATTCTTTTTTTACAACTTCAATTTTTACTCGTTGTATATATTCAATAACAGTGTTATTTGTAGCTTTTTTGAATCTTCTTTCTAAAGTTCTGCGGGCCATATTACTATAAATTGAAAGATCATCAATACTAATTTTTTTATCAAAAGAATCTTCAATGTAATCCTGAACTTTTAAAATAGCTTCATCTTCATGAGAACGCTGTCCTTTAAATATGGTAAAAACATTTTGATTATTCTTATTTATATCTAATAGAAAAAACTTTGAAATTAATATAGCCGTTTCTTTATTAGTATATTTTTCGACCAAATGCAAAAGCAAATTCCAGTAGGAAGTTGCACCACCACTGGTGTACAATCCATTTTCTTCAGTAATAATCAAATCGTTAACTACATTCACTTTTGGAAAACGATGCTTTAATGTTTCCACATACATCCAATGTGTAGAACACGATTTTTCATTTAGTAAACCCGTTTCAGCTAATAAAAAGGCTCCAATACACAAACTAGCTATCTCAACTCCTTTTTTATACTCTTTTATTAACCAAGGAACAATAATTTCATTTAATGCTAAAGCTTCATCAATATTTTGACCAATGGGAGGAACAATAATTAAGTCTGAAGTTGGAGATTCATCAAAGGTATAATCTGTGTTTATAGATACTATGCCCTTATTTAATTGAACTGTTTTTGTAGCACCAACTAATTGTACTTTAAATGGCACTTCTTTGCCATCATTTACAAAGAACTGATTTATTGAGGTAAATAGATATTGTGAATCTACTATAGCAGCTGTAACAGCAGTTTTAGGCACCAAAATGCTAATTATTTTCATTCCATATTCGTTTGTAAAAACAAATATAAAAACAATTGTCGTAATCAACCCATTGGATTGTCATAATTACACCTTCTAGAATTTAAATAATCTCAATAATTTTGGAGTATACAAATAAATATAAATAATGGAATATTTTAATTTAGATAGCGATAGTATTGTTTTTTGTGTAACAGCAACCACTTTTCCTGAAGGAGTTTTAGCCGCACACAAAACATTACATTCCTTTATTTCACATAATCCAAATAGAAAATATTATGGTATTTCTTATTCTGATAAAAAAGGAAAAATAGTTTATAAAGCTGCAGCTACAGAATTAATTACTAATGAATTAAGGAAACATAGCCTAGAACTGTTTACAATAAAAAAAGGTGCTTATATTTGTATAACTGTTATTAATTTTAGAAATACTATTCATAAAATAGGTGATTCTTTTGCATCACTTTTATTGCATCCAGATATTGACCCAAATGGATATTGCTTAGAATGGTATTTCAATCAGGAAGATTGTAAATGTATGGTAAAACTTAAATAACAGAAACATGAGAAATCAACTAATAACCCCTTTTTTATGGTTTGATGGAAAAGCAGAAGAAGCAGCACACTTTTATACTTCCTTTATTAAAAACTCACAAGTTGAAAGTATTAATCCTACAGTTTCAGTTTTTAATCTTAATGGATTACAATTCAATGCTTTAAATGGAGGAAATATATTTCAATTCACTAATGCTATTTCACTCTTTATCAAAACAAATGATTCCAATGAAATAGATAATATTTGGAACCAATTGAAAAAAAACGGAACCATTTTAATGGATTTGGATGAATACCCATGGTGCAAAAAATATGGTTGGGTCACTGATAAATATGGTTTGTCTTGGCAACTTTTTCTTGACGAAGCACCTCTACAAATTTTACCTACTCTACTCTTTGTAGATAAACAATTTGGCAATGCTCAAAAAGCCATCGATTTATATTGTTCCCTATTTAAAGATTCTAAAATCATATCAATTGTGAAATTTGATGAAGAAAATGAAGGTCTCAAAGATAAAATTCAATATGCAGAATTTAGCTTAGCTAATCAGAAGTTTGTGGCTATGGAAAGTCCGTTAGAGCATAACTTTGGTTTCAATGAAGCTTTTTCTTTCGTTATACATTGTGAAGATCAAGACGAAGTAGATTATTACTGGGATAGTTTTATCAATTTAGGAGGAGAAGAAAACCAATGTGGATGGTTAAAAGACAAATTTGGAGTTTCATGGCAAGTAGTTCCTAAACTATTGGTTCAATTATTAAACGATACTGATAGAGAAAAAGCAGATCGAGTAATGAATGTCATGATGAAAATGAAAAAAATAGATTGTGCAAAACTACAAGATGTATATAACAATAAATAAATATAATATGAAAACTGAAAATTTTGAAATTACTATTAATGCACCAGTTGAAAAAGTATGGCAAGTGCTTTGGGACGAATTAACTTATATGCAATGGACAAGTGCTTTTTGTGTAGGTTCTTATGCAAAATCAGATTGGAAAAAAGGAGGTAGTATTCACTTTCTTTCACCTAGCGGCAGAGGAATGTATAGTAAAATCGCAGAACTTGAACCTAATAAAGCAATGGTTTTTAATCATTTAGGCGAAATTGTAGACTATAAAGAACAGCCAAATGATGAAAAATCGGCTTCATGGAGTGGTTCAAAAGAAGCCTATTATTTAACTGAAATCGACGGCAAAACAAAACTTCTAGTTACTGTTGACATGATTGAAGAGTATTCAGATTATTTTAAAGATATTTTTCCAAAAGCCTTAAACATAGTTAAAGAATTATCTGAAAAAAATTGTATCACTATTACAACAAGTATTGATGCACCAATCGAAAAAATTTGGACCTATTGGAATGAACCAAAACACATAACACAATGGTGTACTCCTTCTGAAGATTGGCATACTACAAAAGCAGAAAATAATCTGACTGTTGGTGGTAAATTTACATCTACTATGGCAGCAAAAGATGGTAGTTTTAGCTTTGATTTTTCAGGAATATATACAGAAGTAAAGCCAAACGAAATAATTAACTACACCATGGACGATGGAAGAATAGCTCGTATTTTATTTGCTTCTGTAGAAAATCAAATTAAAATAGTGGAAACCTTCGAAGCAGAAAATCAAAACTCGATAGAAATGCAACAAACGGGTTGGCAAAGTATTCTAGATAATTTTAAAAAGCACGTTGAAAATTAACACATTATGAGTGTTTCCATAGAACTATTTAGAAAATTAGCATTATCCCTTCCAGAAATTACGGAAGAGCCTCACTTTGAAAAAACAAGTTTTAGAGTGGCTAAAAAAATAGTAGCTACGTTAAATGTTACAGAAAATACTGCTACTATAAAATTAAATGAAATAGAGCAAAATGTTTATTGTAGTAATCCAAAATATCTTTCACCTGTTCCTAATAAATGGGGAAAACAAGGCTGGACCATTATACATTTAAACACTATATCTGAAGAAATGTGTAGAGAAGCTTTACAATCATCTTATAACCAAGTAGCACCTAAACGATTAAAGAATAAATGAACACATTAAAACATTAGAATTATGTCATTTCAAGCATATATTGATAACATTAAAATAAAAACAGGAAAAAGTCCTGAAGATTTTAAAAGACTTGCTGAACAAAAAGGATTCTTAAAAATAATATGCTTTCTCCTAATGTTAAAGCTACAGAAATTGTGAATTGGCTTAAGAATGATTTCGATTTAGGTCACGGTCACGCTATGGCCATATATGCCGTATTTAAGAATCATAAAGATTATAAATCAATAACACCTAAATAATATAAATTATGAACACAAAAACAACAAAAATACTTTTTTGGACAACAACCATCATTATTTTTCTATTTGAAGGTGTTATGCCTGCATTTACTTCACAGACAGAAATGGCAAAAGAAGGCATTCGTCATTTAGGTTATCCAGACTATTTTGGAACAACTTTAGCTGTATTCAAAGTTTCAGGAACTTTATTACTTATTATTCCTCAGATTCCTTCTAGAATAAAGGAATGGGCTTATGCTGGTTTTGCTTTTGATTTTATATTTGCATTTATCAGTCTTTGGGTGGTGGATGGAATAAACGGAATGTTAGTATTACCTCTTATTTTCTTCGGAATTTTGATTGTATCCTACACAAGTTATCACAAATTAAAAGCTTAGTAGTCAAAATATTATATTTGGTAAAAAATACTAAATTTTTAGTAATATTTATAAATTAGGAGTTATAACAAAAAAATAGGTTATTCTATTGATACATTTTCATTTCAATATAAAATTACAGCAATTTCTAATTTTATATTGAAATGAAAATGTAATAAAAAAATAATTATTATCCTGTGAAATTTTTAATTCTGTTTTACATATTCTACTATTACTACATTTCTATCAACTCTCTCATAATACCCATTATAGGTAAAGAAAACAGTTTTGTTCCAATAGGATTTTGAAGATTGAAAGAAACGTAATGCTATTTTTCTAATCAAATTATATTGAGTTTTACTCAATTCTTTATTATAAATCGCATAGTAAGTATAACCAGGTTCTCCTATTTTTAAATCTATATCTAACCAAGAAAAATCTTTAGTTAGCAATTGGTTTTGGCTATAGCCAATACTTTTTATAAGGTAATCTGGTGCATAGGCACATAGTGTAAAACCTGATTCCCTTGGTTCTATCTCCAATTTTCCAACTAAATTTTCTTTGTTGTTTTCAAAATAGGTATCTAATTCCTCTTCCATCAAGTGATAAAGTGCCTCTTCTTTTGATTCGATTTCTCTAAAAGGAGTATAATCTGTTTTTCGAGTGCTTTCTCTTTTTAGAAGAGAATAACCATAATTTCCTGAAAAAAGAAGTGAATTTCCTTCCAAGTATAAGTTTTTTGGATAATAGAAATAAGCATCTTCTCCATTTTTAGTAATATGTTCGCATAACACTTCTACTTCTTTACTTGAATTCAAGGAATAGCTCCAAACTAAAGGTTTGTTTCCATCCATAAAGAAGAATTGGTTGTCTAAAAGAAAAGGTCCTATTTTTTCTTTCTCTGGTCCACTTATAAACAAAGCACTACTTTTTGGTTTTTCAGGATTTGAAATATCTATTAACCAATGATTTCCTTCCATTTGTATAACCAAATTTGTATCTACTAAATTGATGTTATCACAAAACGGATGCTCACATTCTGGACTTAAAACCTGAAGTAATGTTGTCTTTTCATTTGGATACAATTTATAAGTAACTAATCCAGTATTTCCTGCTGTAATGTAGAGATAATCATTGTGAATAAGCGCTTGTTTTGCATAGGTATATAGCAATTGTGTGGAACCAACTGTTACCAATTCAAGAAACTCAAAATGCGGCTCTTTCTTTTTATATAAAGCTAACCCAGCTATTGAACAAAGTGTCATGTAATCCTCATTTACAAAAATATGATCAATATCGCTATCAAAATCATTCTCATTAATTTCTATTACACTAATAGTTTCTTCTTGTATAGTGTAGACAACTATTTCTGTCTCATTATGAGCTATATATAATTTATTTTCATAATAACACGCACAATTAGGTGAGGTCACAATTTCTTTTTGACTAATTATTTCTATTTGATCATTTTCAATCGAAAATGCTACAAGTAATCCTTGATTTGTGAAATTATAAATCTTGTCATTTTGTTTGAAAAAAAGTAGCGAAGTGCCCAACTCTTTATGGGTATCAGAATCTGTTACATTCCAATATTTAGGAGTTTCTTTATTTAAATTCTGCTCTAAATAAGGCAAAAATGCTAAGGGTTTAGTCTCTAATGGAACTTTTTTAGCCATTTGTACTATTACTCTATCATTTGGATGAATGTCTTCTTCCTTTCTATTCTTCATTTTTTTCTCAGGACCAGTCAAAACACGAATTACTTCGTTTTCAATTGCTTTTGAGTTTTTACGAATAACATCTAGAAATAATGAAGTTATTGTTTTACCATCAAAAGCTTTGTCTATTTCGTATGACAATGATAAAGATATTGTACCCACATTTTTATCAGTAGCTAAAAGCTTAAAATTACCATATTCAATTTTTAAACCAAAATCTATGACATTTTCCATTTTCAAATGAATAACACTGGACTCGTTTTTAAAAACAGTTTCCCATTCCGATTTATCAGCATCATCTACTCTAAAAAACAGTATTTCTTCATCTGTTAAAGCTACATATCCTTTTATTTTCTTTCTGCTTTCAATATGTTCTATTACTGTTTTAAATAATTTATTTTGAGTAAAAGGACTATAAACAGCCGTCAAAGTAGCATGAGATCCACTTTCAATATCAGCAACTTTAAAAGAAACTAGTTGTTCTTGCTGAAGTAAATTTTGTTGCTTACCAAGTTGTTTAGTTATTTCTATAAGACTAGCTTTTGCTAGATTGATTGCCTTTAATGCGAGTTCGTTTTTAGCAAAATCATTGAAATTTAAGAGATTTCCAAAGTTTTTAAAACTTACTGCTTCATCGTTAAAATCATATTCAATTTCTGTTACTTTACCTATAGCAATATCATCAATTAATGTTGCAAAAGTAAGACACGGAAAAATAAAAGCAGGAGTTTCATAATAAGGATTACTATAATCATTCCAATTTGATTCGAACCAAAAGCGAATTTCAGTAAAATCAGGATTCCAACCTAAAATAACAGAAACAATCGTTTGTGTTTGTTTATCCAATTCTTGTTTTAACAAGCCTTCAATTTCTGTCACTAATTGTCTATTATTATCTTTCATGAATTTGTAATTAGTTTTGTTTAGTAATCTGATGTACTTTATTTGATAAAATGTGATTAATGATAACTTCTAAGCTTATTAATAAAAATTATGTCTTAAATATATCATTATGTATATTTAGTTTTACAAATTTTAAATTAATTAACTAGATTTGAATCACTATTTATGATGATTTTAAGTACCTATTATTTAAAAAATGTAATAGATTGGAATTATATTAATCCCTCTACAATTATCTTTAATTTACTTTCTTCACAAAATACTATATTATTTAAAATACCATATTATTATTTTAAAATTTAGAACTATTTTTGAATTCATTTAAAAAAAGCGTATCAAAACAAGTGTAATCTTTTTATTTTTTTGCTTCTTTTGGCAAACTAATCTGTTTAGTAACTCTACAACTAAACATTGTGATTCCATCATTAAAGAAGGGGTTAATTTAATGCTCAAAAAAAACCATGTAGCTTCATTAGAATTACTTTTTGAAGCTCGTGAAGTGGCGAAAAAAAATAAATGGTACAAGCAACTGTTTTTAGCTCAAAACAACATAGCAAATAATTATTATATGCTTCTAGATTATGGGGAAGCATTGAAACAACATCTTGAAAGTTACAAAATAGCAAGTAATCATTTGGAAGATGCTCAAATTATGATTGTATTAAACAATATAGCCATTTTATATAGTAAAGAAAAAAAATATGATAAAGCCAACAGTCATTTTAATAAAGCTCTTGTCTTAGCTGAGAAATATAACGACTCCTTAAAAATGAGTTTGTACACTATGAATTTAGGGCTTTTAGCCAATGAAGAAAACAAACTACAACAAGCTCGTGCCTTTTTTAATAAGTCATTACAATTTTCAAAAACACTTGATATAAGAATACCAACATTAATAGGGCTTTACAATAACGATTTACTACTTGGAAACATAAAAAAAGCCCGTTCAGAAGCAGAAAAATTACTTGCTAATTTAAAGAACGAACAAAATAATGATAATAGGATTGATTTATCATTCATTATTGCTAAATCCTATTTACAAGAAAACAATTTAGTAAAAGCCTTGCAATGGGCCAATATTACTTTAGCAGAAAAACCAGATTTGGAGAAAAAAGTGGAGTTGTATGCTTTACTGTCAGATATTTACTTTAGACTTAAATCTTATACTATAGCTTTTCAGTATAAAGATTCCATTACCATTTCAAATACAAAACTTAATACCATAAAAAATGGTAAGTTATTTGAAAGTAGTGAAGTAAAATTTCAAATACAAAACTATAAAGAAAAACTCATTGAAAAAGAAGCTAGAATTAAAAGTGAGCGAAAACTTTTTTATTCAGTAATAATCGCAATTGTTTTTGCACTCATCATTTTACTATTAATTTTTAGGAACTACTCTATAAAAGTGAAGCAAAAAGAATTATTTGCAAAGAGAGAACAACAAATAACCGAATTTAAACTTGAAAAGGAGATAGCTGAGAATTCTTTATTACTTGAAAAAGAAAAAACAGCACTTTTAGAAAAAGAAAGCCTAAAAAATGAAATTCAATTAAGAAATCAAAGAATCTTGTCGAGAGCACTCTACATTTCTGGACGAAATCAACTGTTACAAGATATCTTGAAATCCTTTTCAATGCTTCCAAATCTTACTGAAAACGATGCTATTATTAAAAATATTCAAGCTTTAAAAGAACACTTAAAAACAGATGATAATTGGGAAAATTATGTACGTCATTTTGATGAAGTCAATCAAGGTTTCATTAAAAGATTAACAGAAAAACATCCTGATTTAACTACTACTGATATTCGTTATATTTCCTATGTGTATATGAATTTAGACACTAAAGAAATTGCAACTATGCTTAATATTACTCCTGCAGCTTGTAGAAAAAGAAAACAACGAATTGAAGAAAGATTAGAAATCCCAAATAATATTTCATTGAATACATATTTATTAAGCCTTTAAGTTCAACTGAAATTTCTTCATTTTATTTTTATTGAAAGTAATTCTTTTTGGTACAGTCCTACATTGTCACAATTTAGACAACTTTATGTCACAATTTGTCACACCTCAAAAAAGCTTTGCTCACAATAGCTTTTCTAATTTTGTAGTAATTATTTAAAAAATTAATTATGAAAAAAATTTTACTACTTCTGTTTTTTAGTTGTGGATTAAGCATTTCATCTGCTCAAAATCCACAAATTCAAGGTGATCTTATGCTTTGTCCATGGACAAATGGTACAGCAATTGTTACAAATCAAGCCTATGATACTTATCAATGGTATTACAAATATTGGTTTACTTCAGATCCTTATGTAGCGATTTCTGGTGCAACTTCAGACTCTTTTACTTATGATTGGTATACTTACGACCAAGCCCTTTTAAAGGTAGTTGTTACATTAGGAGGAGAAACTTATGAATCAAACGAAATACAAATAGATAGTTATGCATGGGCTAGTCTATTCATTGTTAATGAAATGAATTCGAGTGTATCTGTTGATGGGAATAATGGAAATTTCTTATTATGCCAAGGAGGTAGTTTCAATAATACAATCAATAGTCCATATAATACTAATATACAATGGTATAAAGACGATGTTGCCATTCCTGGAGCTAATGACATTTCCTACCTTATAACAGAACCAGGAAGTTACTATGTTGAAGCTGCTCCCGATTTTTGTCCAAATAGTAGTAGCAGTAATCAAGGTATGCCAATGGTAGTGGAATGGGATACCAACTGTAATTTAAGCATCGATAACCCAACATTAAGCAATGCGATTAACATGTATCCAAATCCTGTTACTCACACACTTTTATTAGACATTAATCAAAATATTGCCATAAAAAGCTACACTATTATTGATAATTTAGGAAAAGTACTCCTACAACAAGACCTTGCATTTAAAAAGAATAATCTTTCAATAGATGTAAGTAACTTATCGGATGGTTTCTACAATTTAATAATTGAAAGCAAGTCGGAAAAAACTATTAAAAAATTCATCAAAGAGTAATTAAATCTGCCTACTTAAACCTAGAAAAGCCCTCTAAAGAAATTTAGAGGGTTTTTCAATATTTTTATAAGAGTTCAATCACTTCCTTTTCTTCTGCTTTTGAAATGTCCAACTTCTTATCATAGATAATCGCATGTTCAATGGAACGCAAATGATAGATCGTATCTAAAAAGGGTATTTTTTTGTCAATCATTAGTCTTCCTTTGTTATCTGATCCATTAATTTCAACAAATAAGGCAAACGATAGTCTCCAAACATGTTTTTAATATGATTAGCAGCTACTTCTTTCTTTAAACCAATAGCAGATACAAATAACGGATTTTTGCTTTCACCTCTTAAAATTTCAACTACTGTTTCGGTATTACTCTGAAATGATGTTTTGGCCATTCCAATTATGGGGAATTTTTTATCCAAAGCTTCATACAAATGACCGCCTAAACCATATTTCCTATCATTATCTACATAAATATGTCCGTCAATGATAATCGCTTCCAATCCTTCTAAAGATACTTCTTCCAAAGCATTCATAATACAAGGCAATTCTCTTTTGTAGAACGAACCTGGTTCATATCCAAAACATCTTTTGTAATATGTGTAATTACATTTATTGGAGTTTCACTTTGCCAATTTTCGAAGAATAATAAAACCGTTTTAGCATAATCGGTTTTATAATGGACGTCTATCGTTAAAATCATTTTCTTTTGGTTAATAAAACAAATATATAGTATTTGTTCAGGTTTTGAATTATTTTTATGCTAATTATACTACGAATAAAAAGCCTTTACCAAAGAAAATCTAATGATAAAAAACTTCAGTAAAGGCACATCAAGAGTATTTTTATTCAATCAAAGACTAATCACTATTTGTCTAAGTACTAACGACTAATCACTAATCACTCATTTAGAACACACCAATGCAATATCTTAGCAATATTTTTAGCATCATCAACACCTCTATGATGGGTTCCTTCTAGTGGAATATCTAAAATATGTAATGCTCCATTCATACCTACTTTCTTACGTAGGCCTTTAACTTCACTAAACAATTCTTTTACATTAATATGATGACTTCCCATTGGGTAATCGATTTTCCTAATGGCACATTGTTTTTTTAGCATATTCAAATCATACTGACCATAACTTGCCCATGTAAATTGGTCAGGTTGGTATTCTTGTTCCAATAGTTCAATGGCTTCTTCAAATGATATTCCTTCGTTATCCAATAACTCTTGAGTAATCGTTGTCAGTTCTGTACAAAACGGACTAACCGTTGAGTGTTCTGGTTTTATAAGGATTCCTTTGTTTTTAGTAATTGTTCCAGAAATAGTATCTAATTCGCAAATACCTATTTCTATTATTTCATTGACTTGTCCTTTGGGTATTTCTCCGTTCCAGCAAGTCGCTTCTAAATCTATTATGATTATTTTTTCTGTTGTTTTCATGTATTATTTTATTTTGGAACATAGCTTAAATCTATGTTAATTACCTATTGCAACTCACAACTACTGCAATAAATTTTATTATTAAAAGAATTATTTTTATAGCTTCTTTTATTTCGATATTATTTTCCTCTTCTCTCATTACTTCAAAGTTTATTAAAAACCTCGAAATAAGAATTCCGAGGTTTTGATTATTTTACGAATATCTCCTTCAATTGACCAATGATGTTTCCGCTTCCAGAAATGGTAATTCCACCAATTTTATCTGCGATTTTCTCCACATATTCCATTTCTTTCAATTTCCAAAGCATTTCGTTTTCTTCCATTAATTTGGCAGTGTTCAACAAACTTCTTGTAGAAGCTGTTTCCTCACGTCTCATTATACTATTGGCTTGTGCTTTCTTTTCGGCTACTAAAACCTGATTCATGATTTCTTTCATATCTCCTGGTAAAATAACATCACGAATACCAACAGTAGCAACGTTTATACCTAAAGCTTCAACTTTTGTTTTGGTTTCTTCCAAAATTACTTCAGCAATCTTATCCTTTTTACTCAACAATTCATCTAAAGTAAAATCACCTACAAAAGCCCTCAAAGCCAATTGCATAGTTACATACAATTGTTTGTCATATTCTTTATTGTTTACCAAAGCTTTGACAATATCTGTAACTTTGTAACTCACAAAGAAGTTAATACGTAAAGTCGCTTTGTCTTTGGTTAACAACTCCTGACCTGAGATTTCCAATTGTTGTTGTCTTAAATCAATAACCTTTACTTCTACTGGGATACTATTATTCCAAAAGTAATAAGTATCTGCCGTAATTTCCTTTATAAAAACACCATTGACAAATAACAAGCCTTTTTCATTACTTGATACCTGAAAACGTCTGACATAACTTCTCAGTTTTAAGTTATCTAGTAACATCTGAGAAACATTTTCTGTAATTTCTACTTTAGATAAATCTATAGTAATAAACTCATTTCTAGTGTAGTCTTTCCAAAATGCATATCTACCTGTTGTCAATACTTCTTTAAAAATACCATTTACATTGTACAAGGCAATTTGATTATCCAAAACCTCTACTATTTCGAGCATACTTGCTAAAGTTTTATTTTCCAATAAAATGTTTAATTCTATTGGTGCTACAAAAGACTGTTTTTTCTCAAAAATTTGTACTTCTTTGTTACCAAAAATCCAATACTTACCTTCATTCAAAACAGTTTCTAATTTTCTATTATTAAATACCAAACCAACTTGGTACGCTTTAATATTAATTCTCTTAATCATGATATCTAATTATTAATCTGAAATGTTCAGATGTTATCTATTATTCTATTTATCTTTTACTTAGTAAATAAGAAAACGCTTTGTCTTTGCTCTCCAAAAAGGACGGAAAGAAAGCAGTCAAAAGAAGCGCTAATATGGTGTTGCATTATTTTTTACGAACCATAATAATAGTACGCAAGCAAATACAAAAGCAAATTAGTTGTTCTAATAACAAACTCAATTTTCAAGTCTTTTTGCGAGTGTTCCTACTTCTTATTCCTAAAAAGAAGGTACTAACAAAGACAAGTAGTTTTCAATCCATGCATTAATTTAACGAGTTATGCTACTCTGATGTACAGATTTTTAGTCTGTCAACCTACATTAAAAGTGTAGTGCTCTACCAGTCTGAGCTAACGCAGCGAGTTGCGTATGGGATTCGAACCCATGCTTCAAAACTATTGTTCTAACCAACTGAACTATCCGTCTAAACGGAGTGGGAATCGAACCCACGACCCATAGTGTCGTGATTGTTTTTTGGTAAACAACCCAAAACCTCCAAATCAAGTTGAATAGTAAATCATCATACGCAATTGCGAAATGAATACTACAATAGTGCTATACAGAAACACCCAACTGGACTTGTTTGATATTTTTAGTATTTAAAAGAACGTATTTATTTCTTTTACAAAGATTTCATTACTAATACGCAATTATTTTACGTAGTATAAAAAACTTTGCATTTATTTAATTATAAAAAACAATTGTCTTTGCGTTAAAAGAACGGAAAAGGAGAAACTAAAAGAAGTGTTGCAATGGTTTTAATTCTATTATGTAAGCAAAGTGCGAGTACTTACAAACGAATCCAAAAGCAAAACAACAGTTCTGGTAGCGTACAATCTATTCAGGTCTTTGGTTTTGTTTCTTTACTAAAAAGAAAGGGGTACATAGCAAAGACAAATTGTTTCTATTATTTTAAAGAGCGTTTAATTTTCTGATACAAAGATTTTATTATAAATACGCAATTATTTTACGTAGTATATAAAATTAATAATCAAACAATTATCCACCAACTTGTCATGCTGTAAGCATCCCAAAAGAAGCTCACACATTTTGTTTGAGGAAATTCTAATGAGACCTTTACAAGGTGACAAGATTGTGAATGAAATCTCTGTACTTATTATAACAGCAATAAATCTCTTAACAATCAATCATTAACAATCAACCATTAATAATTAACTGACATCATATTCTTCGTGTTCTATACCAACTAAGGCTATTCTGTTATAAGTTTCCATGCTTTATAATTTTAAGCGTTCTTGATGGGCTTTGTCTCTTTGTTCTATGGCTCCAAATAGACTGCCTTTGAAATAGTCAATATTGACAAAACCGTTTTCTTCAGTAATAAGCGATTCTTTCTTGGTAACGGCTCCAGTATATTTGGAACCATAATTCCCTTCTAATTGTCCCGTTACAGGATTTAAATCGCCCCATTTGGGTGTTTTACCATTATAAATAGGTTCAACGAAATAAATAATTCCTGTTATTCTCGATTTCATTAGGAATCTTCCTGTTTCATCGGTATTCGTTAAAAATCGTTTTAATATATCTTTTCTCATTTTTTTACTTTTTAATTGTTATTTATTTTAAAAAAACATCTTACACTTTAAATGTCATAAACTCTTCTTTAATTAAGCTTATCACTTTGTTATTGACTCTTTTGTTGATGCTTTTTTGTTCTTCTTTTTCCAAAACATCAAAAGCTATTGGGTAGTCTTTCTTAAAATCGGCAATCACATCTTGTGAAAACAATCCTACCAATTTACCCATCATTTTAGGTTGAAATTCTCCTTTTTTACTCAACACATTATACAACCTGTTGATAGAAATGTAGTCTTGAATGGTTTCCCAAATGGTTTGTGCTTCTCCTGAAAAATAATTCTCTTTATGCTCTTTTTTAGGTTTATTGTTTTTACCTACTTCAGCCCATTTTTCGTTTTTATTTTTCAAAATCACTCTGGAACCGTTTCCGAAATACTTTGGAATAATTGGCTTAATAATAACTCCTTCACAAATATTGTTTTCTAATTGAGGCAAACCCAACCAATTTGGAATTAATGAGTTAAATTCATTTGGATAACGAAATGCTTCTTCTAAAGTTCCTTCAAACAAGGTCTTTGCATAAAAGAACCCTATTCTTTCAAACACACTATTTGCCGAATCAACGGTTAAATAATGCGTGCCATTTACTTTAATATCAAAAGCATAGAAATCATTTTCTGGGCAATAATCTACTCCTTTTTGTACTTTGATAGCGTTTTTTGCTACAGCTACTTCTTTATGGTTGTAATTTCCACCAAACAATTCCCCAAAAATCACAATAAACTTAGTCTCTTGAAATTCTGATTGCACTGCTTTAAAAGCTTCCAAAACTTTCTCTTTATATCGTTTTGCTACTTCATGTGCGTTGTAAAACGTTTCCTCTTCACTAATAAAGTCAGTACGTTTTGCAATCTTAATTGTTTTTCCATCAGTATAAAAAGAGAAATTTGCACCGTGTACTTTTTCTTGTACAACATAGATTTCTTTCTCAAAACCATGAATGATAATTTGTTCCAAAACTTGTTTTTGGTACGTATTTTCTATTGAATTGTATTTTCTAAATTCCATTTTTTCTATTTCTTAATTTTATTACCTATTTTAGACGTCACTTCAAGTGCGAAGCATATCGAGAAGCTTTCCTTTTCAACAACGGTTCTCGATACATTTTTTATAAAATTGCTGTTCGCATTTCATAAAAAACACTCGAACTGACGCTCTGCTAACCACTTAAACACCAGAAGGAATTGAACCTTCATCTTCAGCATACTAAGCTGTTGCTCTACCCTTTGAGCTATAGCATTTATGTCAATTGTCAGTAACAAAGAGATTTAAAACCTCTTATGTAAATCCGTTTCGTCCAGGAAGAGAGACTCGAACTCTCAAAATTCAGATTCTAAATCTGACGCGTCTACCTATTCCGCCATTCCCGCAATTATTACTTTTCACTAAGAACTAATCACTAAAAAGTCTGGGAAGCAGGACTCGAACCTGCAACCTCTCGCATCCAAAGCGAGTAAACAACCAATCGTTATCTTCCCAGCGGTAACTCAAAGTCAAGTCTTTTTGAGAGACAGTCAAAAAAACCATCCTTTGAGTAGCGTTCCTTTCTAAGAACTTTAGTTGATTTGTCAGGACTTGAACCTGAACAAAGAGAGTCAAAGTCTCTTATGCTAACCATTTACATCACAAATCAATATTACTATAAATAAGAGCTATTCACTAATTACTAATTACTTTCTCCTTTGTGATTTTGATAGGATTCGAACCTATAACCTATTGCTTCGTAGGCAATTGCTCTATCCAGTTGAGCTACAAAATCTTATTCTATTTTTGACACTCCCAATCTACGTCACTTCGAGTGCGAAGCGTATCGAGAAGCTTTCCATTTTAACAACGGTTCTCGATACATTTTTTATAAAATTGCTGCTCGCATTTTATAAAAAACACTCGAACTGACGCTCTCCTAATCACTAAGTACTTATTCACCAAAAAAGCGGAGAGCAAGGGAATTGAACCCTCATTACCTTGTGAGTAAACCGATTAGCAGTCGGGTGTAACAAACCAATATTTACCTACTCTCCAAATTACAAAACACAAAAAAAGCACCTCGTTAAAGGTGCTTCATGTTTACAAATAAGATACTACTATCCTATTGCCTATATTGATGCACCTGTACACTTCCTCCAGCCACGAAGTCAAGACTCGGGTTTATTGAAAAACTTCGTTCTAGTGAAATTACATTCATTTTTTGTTGTCCTTTATAGTGTTTATCTTGTGTTCTCATGTGTTTTAATTATAAATTGTTAATGGTTAATTATCAATTGTATGGTTTTATTACTTCTTCAAAAATCAATCATTAATAATTAACCATTAATAATTGATTGTTTTCATTATTTCTGCTGCAAAGATAAAGTCAAAAAAAGTTAACTTCCAAATCTTTTTTAAAATTATTTTATTGATTATCAGTTAGTTAAACTTATTTTTAAACAAAGAATACCCTGTCCGTTATTTAACAGATATTCTTAAATGATTCAAATGACTGTCTCTCATTTGGTTAGCTTTCAAGTCTTATTTTGTATTATTTTTACTACTCATTAAACATTTTTTCCTTTTTTTTCTTTTTGTCATGCTGAACTTGTTTACTTCGTCAGTTCACTTCGTTCGTGTCAGCATCTTTATGTATTCAATTTTTTATTATTTATTCTATTTCTTCTTCGCTAATTACTAATCACTCTTCACTAATAAAACCATAAACAAAAAAAGCGTCCTCTTGTGAAGGACGCTTGGGTATCTTTGGTTGGTAAAAATTACTTTTCTATTCTTTTAAAACCTATATAACACAACAAACGACCTATTGCCCTTAGTAGGAAACTCTCCTACTAAACGGTAGTTACTATCTTTTGATAGTATAGCCATATGTTGTCTTTGTGTTTTCATTATGGGGGCAAATGTAAGATATTTTTATAAAAATGCAATAGTTTTGGAAAAACAACTATTCACAAATTTTTATTACTTCATTTTCTTCTCCAATCATTCTTTACTAACCATTCTCTCTACTGTCCATTTATTTAATAGTAAAAGTTACACTCAATTTCAGTGCAATATTATCTTTAAATTCGGGTAATGCATAAGCTCCATAACGGTAGAAAGCACTTCCTCCAATACCTAAATAACCAATATTTAAATAATTAGTTTTTAAAATATTGTCTATTTGTAAACCTGATTCTACAAATAGTTTTTCTTTGGTAATAAAAGGAAAATCTAAATGTAGGTTGGTGTCTTTTAAATTGCCCCATCCCATATTGTGATGAATACTAATACTAGGTTGGAATTTTTTTGTTTTGAATAATAAAGATCCAAAATTATGGTGCATGAATAAATGAGCATATTGGTCTGAAACAAATTCATACAACTGCATGGTTTGAAAAGCGTCTTTAATAAAATAAGGATATTTCTCTACAAAACTGCCTTCTCCTGTAAAAAGTAATCCTAATGGTACATTTTTAGTAATACTACCTGCTTCTAATCGGTAATGTGTGTTCCCAAAATTTTTTGTGAAAAAAGTTTGCTCTACACTAGCCTCAAATTTTTGATAAGCTAGACTGCTTTCTTGAAAACCTTTAAATCCATTGGCAAAATAGAATGTAAATATAGGTTCACTACTTGCAATGGCTATTCTTCTATTGAAAGATTGTATGATTTTCTCATTAGGTGCCCAACGCATTAAAACCGAAACTTGTGCATTTTTATAGTTTTGTATGGACTGATTTTGATCTTGAAAAGTATAATCATATTGTGGTTTTACATTATAAAAATCTCCTTTTACTTTCCAAGTAGTATATCTCCATAAACGAAAAGTAAAATAAGTAGAATAGTTTTGAATTTGATCCATATACAAGGCTAAATAATTTCTTATGTTTAGTCCTTTTTGCTGACTGTCTTTCAATCCATGAGCTCCAATCTCATTTAATTCGGTTTGATAGGCAATACCTAATCGAATATCATTTTTCTTTGAAAATTCATATTGTGAAAAACCACCATATTTCCATTCGTGGTCTCTTAATCCATAACCTGCAAAAGCTCCAAGCATTATTTTTTTAGAGAAAGTCTCGCTAGTTGTAATTCCTGTTCCTAATCTAAAACCTTCATGTCTGTTATATTTTAAAGTTTTGGTTAAGTCTAAATCTATTTTTCCTAGAGGTATTTTTCCATCTGTTAATTTTTGACCTAAATGTAATATATTGTCTAGTTTTATTTCTTCGCCTAAACTGTCTATCACTTTAAAAGTAATTTTCTCTTTTAAGTTTAATTCTTCTTGTCTGTTTGCTTTCCAAAAGAGACTGTCTTTGTAAGCTGCTCCTTCTGCCATTCTTATTTTTTCAATACTAAAATCTTTTTTCTGCAATACAGGTTCTAAAACAACTTGACTGATATAACTTCGACCATTTGCAATTATTCCAATTGCTTTTTCTTCTTCACTAGTAGTTTCTAATACATAGTTTAACTGCTCTGGAAACCAATGATTATCAATATATTGGTATTTTTGCTGAATGGTTAAATCTATTTTTCCTTTCTCAAAAGGAGTTGCTGTTACATTTTGCACTGCATAATCTTTAGAATTAATATGCAAAATTCCTTTCAATCCTTCAATGTTTTTCTCTTTTTTAGGTTGATAACTAATTACAAAAACAGTATCTACTCCTGTATAAAATTCTTCTTCTAATCGAAAATTATACTTTTTAAGACTTCCATTTGCTATAGGATTAAGATAATGAATATCAAACAGTGTAATAATATCATTATAAAATGAAAACGGTTGTAAATCGGAAGCTAATGAGGCAAAATTAGGGTGTTTAAATCCTGAAACACGGGTGGCTATAACTACTTCTTCACTTGTATTTGGAAATAAAAATTTACGATCACTAACAGATTCCATCATAAAAAAATGACCTCCTTTTAAAAATTTAGAAATAGAATTTGTATCAATTTCTTTTTTGTTTGATTCTTTAAAATCAAAAGTAGTTTTATTGTATGAACGATAAGTAAATGAAGTTAGCCTTTCTGGATTGTTCTTATCTTTATTTTTTATTACTTCTTTAATAATCCTATTGGCTGGGTTTTCAGAAGCATAAACAACCACTTCGTTTAAAGCTACTTTAGATGATGTCAATGCGACATTCACTCTTTTTTCTCCTGAATAAGATATTTCTTTTTTCTCATAACCTACATAAGAGAAGGAAAGTATTGAAATTGTTTCTTTTGATTCCAATTCAAACTTACCATCAATATCACTAACTGTACCTAGTTTTGGATTATTATTAATTAAGATATTAACAAAGGCTAAAGGTTGATTATTATCTGCAGCAACCACCACTCCACTAATCTTTTGTTGGCTTACAGCAACTAAGCTTGTTAATAAAAACACAAGGGAAAGTATATTGTTTTTCATTTATTTTTGGATAAATTAAGTTATTAGCCTACTTCAAATCTGCTGCACACAAATTATTCTATTTAGGCTCTAAAATATATATTTTTCAAAAAAATTAGTAATTGTTTTGGCTTCTGTTGTTGCCATTGCTGTAGCTAAATTGTGATTGTCTTTTGGGGAAATTGTATCACACATTTAACCACTCTCCTTTTTTTTTGTATAGGATTGCCACTTGAAGGTTGTTCTTTTTTGATAGGATGTCTTTTAAAACAATTCTAATTTTCTTGCATAAGGAAGGTATTTGGTCAAACTCATTTGCATTTGGTCTGTATTTTTTATATTTCTCTGTTGTTTTTAGGGCTTTTGTGATAAATCTGTTTATTGATCTAATAATCGTTTGACCTCTGGACTTATAGATTATATAACCTCCAATTTTTTTTGGGTAGTTTCTCTTTACTAGTATTATCACCATAATGCTACTTTTTTACTGTTATTCTTATTTTTTTTACGTTTTAGTCTTGTTCCAGTTTTGTAAAAACTTTGTTTGTGGTTACATACCTTAAATTTTACTTCCTTTTGAGTCTTTTTTCTAAAAAAGGTACTTTTATCAACAAAACTTTAGCTAAACCAAAATGAAACTAAAATGACAACAGAAAAAATTATGCCATTTTTAATTGATGATTAATAACTGTTGATTTAAGTGAGTTTCTTGTGGGATGCTTACAGCAGGACAAGATGATGGATGTATTTGAAAGATGCTGATTCGCCTAGGCGAACAGCATAACAAGGTTGTGGATGTAGTTTGTGTGTGTGTTTTTACGCGCTGATTTTTCTGATTTTCGCTGATTGCTTTTGCTAATTCACTATTCACTATTCAATTTTCACTAAGTGCTCTTGACTCATAAATTATATATTTCCTATTCTTTTCGGGTAATTTCCTTCTACTTGTATGATAGTCATAACATATCTTTTTAATGTTTTTTTCCTTTTTGCACTTTTTAGTTTTGTTCGGGGTTTGTTCGGGTTTGGTTCGTACTTTGTTCGGGGTTGTGGTACCCTTTTTCGAAGCATACCCGAACAAAACCCTACTGAGACTAGAAGAACAGCAAAAAAATATTTATATTAATTGTTTATGGTTAATTATAAATTATTAATGGCTGTGGATTGTGTGAGTTTTGAGTGGGTTACAAGATGATGGATGTGGTTTGTGTATTTTTTTGGCACGCTGATTTTCGCTGATTGTTGTTGCTAAGGACTAATTACTATTGACTATTGACTAATTACTATTGACTAATTACTATTACACCAACTACTAAAAACAAAAAAACCGACAAATAATATTACTTGTCGGTTCTGATTGTTATTCTGCTACTGGAATTTTTTTATCGATTTGGGTGAGAATGGTTGGGTCTTGTATTTCGTTGTCTTTGGCAAACAATAATACTTTCGACATTACTTCTGCTGATTTTGGGTCATCATCAGCAAATGGAATAAACAATCTGCCTCTGTGTTGTGAATGTACTGGTAAAATTGACAAATATTTTCCTGGTGTTTGATGCACTACTGCGCTTCCTAAATGTACACTGTAATTTGCCATAGTACCCATAATTAAAGCGTGTGTTTCTTTAATTTCTACGTTTTTAATTTTGAATAAGCGTAGTGTTTCTCTTAGTAGAACAGTTCGCATTTCAATTGAGGAATGACTTGCTTCTGGGTCAACTCCTCCTACATGAGCAACACTTACGACTAGATCAATATCACGCATTACTTCTGAAAAAATCCTTGGATTGATGTCTTCAAAAGGAATGTTTTTATAATCTTTTAGCGAATGAAATTCAATTGTTTCTAATGTTGGACTTTCTACATCTGCTGGAGAAAACCAGTCTGCCATGGCATATAATTTCACTTGGAAGCCTTCTTTATGAAACACTTTTTGTAAGCCTTCTTCGTAGTCTACTTTCCATCCTTTGTTTTTTAGAAGGGCCAAGGTTTGTTTTGGATGTACTTGATGACCTGCATAACGACGAGAAATGGCTTTTTCGGTTAATTCATCTGGTGTAGGTACATATAGTTCTCTAAACACTTGTTTGAAAGGTTGTACCAACTTGTTATCAAAACAATAGGATTGGAAATCAGTCCAAACACCATTGGCATGCATATCGAAGCAATGTGCAATTCTAAATGTGGATTCTTTTTCAAATGGAATAATTTCACCAGTTGTCGCAATTAAATTGCCTGAAGAAAAGAAACCTACCTGTGTATCATTGGCTACAAAAGCTAATTTTTCTAAATGCTTTGAAATTACTGGATGTTCAAAGAGGTTTGTCATTTCTGCTAAGGTGAAAATGTCTCCTCTTACCATAGCTTCTTCTAGTCCTTTGCGAGATCGTGACCATTGTTCTCGCATGGTTTTTCTATAATGGGTTAGTTCTAAAACTGCTTTTTCTTTTTTTAGTTTGGCTGGAATTGCTTTTAATACTTTATCGGCTTTTATAGCTTCTAAATCGGCTTTTCCGTCATTATTAATAACTAAGCTAATGGTTACATCGTCAAAATTTACGGCTGTGTCTTTAGACAGTATTTGTTGCACTTGTTTAGTTTCCATTGCCCATGTTAATCGCATAGGGTCAACATATCCAGCATTTCTAGCTAAATTTTCCATAGCTACACTAAGTGCTAGGGCTTCGCTAGTTTGCTTCATGGAGCCAAATTCTTTGCTTTCTTTTTTGAACTGTTGCAAATATTCATAGCGTTGTAAAACGTCTTTTTCGGAATTGGCTTTGCTAAGAGGAACTAATCCGTAAACACGTAAATAGTCTTGATCCCGCTTGTCTTTTACTTTTGCAGTTACTTCTCTAATTTTTAAATCTCCTGTTAAGGTATCTGAGTACAAACGCGCTCTTCGATGACCATTTCCATCGGTTACAAATTTTGCTGCATCATAGAGTATTTCCCATTTGGCTTTGCCTAATTTTTTATAGGCTGATACAAACCAATCTTTATCTACTGCCCCATTTTTAAAATCTTGTAAATCAATTGCCGAGTATTTAGCCACTTCACTTTCTAATTCAGAATTCACATCACTATATCCTGATGTTTTTGTATGGGCATGCATCCACCAAATACCTTCATCTAATCCTTTCCAGTCTAGATAATTGCTTATTAATTTTTGCCATTGTGGTGCATAAATAGCTGCTTGAACCAAACGTTCTTCTGTGAGTTTACTCTTTACTAGTAATGCATTAAAATCTTCTTGTGTGTCTGTTGCTAATGGGTAACAACGTTTTAAAAGGTAACTAAACAACTTTTGCTTGTTTAAATCTGTATATCCCCATGAATAGATGTAACCTGTGTATAAATTAGCTTTTCCAAGGTTCTCTAAAAGTGCTACAAAACGCTTAGCTCCATATATTTTTTCAAAACGTTGTACTAGGTGTGTTACAAAAGTATTTATATCACCACGTTTGATTTCTATATCTAAAAAGGTTTCTCTAATTCTGTCAATCATTGGAATTAGAAAGGGAAATCTCTTGGTTAGATTAGCACTATCGTATTCTTTTCTATAATTTTTTTGTCCTGTTAAAATAGACAATCGGTTTCCATCTAAAATACCTTCATATAATTCTTCTTCTGTTATGTATTTGTTTTCGAAAGCTATACCATACAAATACATTGGAGGTTTGCTTAGTGGAATATTTTCCTTAAGACCTGCAAATTGATACCAACGGTATAAATTCCAAACCTTATATTGTTGTATTTCGGTTAAATTGGTAAATGTAATGGCATCAAGAAACACAGAAAAATAAGTTTCATTTTGAAAACCATCACCTCTCTCAGAATTGCCATAATAGTATTGGTTTTTACCAGGCTTAAATTTATATCCTAAAACTGATTTTGGTAAATTAGCAAATAAGGTAGCACAAGCATCTATTAAATAGTCTTGTTTTTCTTCAAAAGGAAACTTGATTTGTAAAGCCGTTAAAATAGTTAGTAAGGGATTGTTCCAATAATATTTTTCTTTTGTAGGATTTGGAATTTGATTACTATTGTAAAAAACATAATTTTCTAAGATAGTTCTCCATGGTTTTTTATCACATTCTGATGCAAATGTTAGTAGAAATAAATCTCTTGTTGTTAAACCTGATGTGGTGTACCATTTTTCCCAAAGGGTGTGCAAAGGATAGTTTTGGAAAAGTTCTTCTTGCGTAGCATTAGCATTCTTATTTTTTAATACTCTAAAGGAATTTCCGAGTAATATTCTTTCCTTACTATTATCATAGTTTTCTACTTCATATTCATAGTTTTTATTGGCTTCAAAAAGAGCTAATAAATTATCTAACGCTTTCTTAATTTCTGTGTAAGGCATTGAAAAACCGTGACTCTCTTTTTTAGTTGCCACTGTATAATAAGAATCTGCTGTTACTTTTGGTAAGGCATAAGAAGATATTTTTTTAGGGTCATAAAACCCATAACCGTTCTCTAAAGATAAAACTTCGGTAACATTTGAAGGATCTATTTGTTCTAAAAATTTGCTTTCTCTTTCTGATAATTTAGGCCTTGAGGTATATTCTTCAACCCACAGATTTACTTTCTTGGTAAGTGTATTTTCATTTTTTAACTGTAGTAGAATGTCTAACGTACTCATACGTTGTTCCATATCACCATTGGCAAGCATATCATCAATAAAAGTAACTAATGTTTTTTCATTTTGTTTTAATAATAGAGTAATTAAGTGCTTTTTTAAAGTAGTATTTTTACGCTTAAATAAATCTTTAAAAGTAGTAATCTCTACTTCGTTTAATTGAAGTGTATTTAAGACCGCAATACCAGATGCCATCATGGTTTCTCCTCTATCTTTAATGAGTTGTAAAGCAAAATTGCGTTGAAGTTCGGTTGGTTCGCTTTTGTCTTTTTTGGTGTTATCATTTAAGTTATAAAAAGAATAGCAATAGAAGTCTTTTAATATATTCCTTGCTACTTTTTCTCGCAACTGAATAGACAATTGTTCAAAATCGTTGACTATTAGCTCTAAATAGGTTTTATTATCGCCTATTAAACTAATTGCTGCTGCATATAAAGTATCTCTTTCAAATTTTGCATTTAACCATGAAAAAACTTTACCTTCAAATGATTTCTCTTTAACTGTTATAGATTTTGTTAGATTATATACTTTTTGGAAAAAATTAGGGTAATCAGGATGGTTGCAATAAAATTTACTAGCTTCATTAGCTGCTAATAAGGAACTCATTTTATTGGCCATAAAAGCAAATACTTGTAGATTATCAGTTTCTAACGCTTTGTAATACAATGGCATTTCTATATAAGGATCTCCAGTTTCTCCAGCAAAACGAAGAGCCAAACATTTCTTTTCAATGGAACCTTTTTCTAATAAATCCTCTAAATAAGGTTTTGTTTTTTCAATATCAATAACTCCTTGTACCCATAAAGCCATATAAGCCTCGTTGTTATTCTTGCTTTGAATTCCTGACGGAATATTTTCTTTATTAGCAAAATAATAGGAAGCAAATTGCAAAATAGCACGAACTGTTGTTTCTTTTTCAGCTTCCCAACCTAATCCTGTCCAGGTATCTATTGCTCTAACTACAGAAGAAAAACGTGTTAGTTTGTTTTCTAAAATAACATTGATAATATATTCTAAAGCTTCAACTCTCGTTTCATCTAAGGATTCTAGTATGGTTTGTCGCAATCCTTCTTGTCTTTGCGCAGCTAATAATAACTTCTCTACTAATTCCCAACACGCTTTTTGTTCGCTATTTAGTAAGGCTTTAATAATTTTTCTAGATACTTTTCCAACGGTATCTTTGTTAAATATAATATCCTCAATTAGCTGATATATTTTTTTATCTCCTGCATCAATTGCCACTGACCAAACTAGGAATTGACTGTCTGGATTGGTTATTACTGTGTCATATCTAATTTGTTCTTCTAATGATAAATCGTAATAAGTATTATTAGGATAATTATAAGTATAGGAGCCTTGCAGTAAGGATTTTAAAAAATTAACCTGAATTACCAATAACCAATGTTCGTGTTTAGGAGCTCTAAAAGAACGTCTAACATAACCTGTTTGATAAGGAGTGTAAGGTAATCTATTCCATGCTTCTTTAATATATTTTGCATTAGTTTCTCCAAAGAAATAAATCAATAAATCATAATACTGTGGTTTTTCCCACATGTCATTTTTAATCCATTTTTGAAAAACGACACTTTCTTTTGAACCTAAACTAATGTAATAATTATAATTGTTTTTCTCTTGATTCACTAAAGCAAGCCCGAATTCAGCTACTTCTTTGCTTATTTTATTTTTTTGAAAAATCTTTAAAAGGAAATTACTATCTCTGCATTCTTCTAATTCTCGTTTATGCTTTTTTAAAGGGTTTGTTGTTATTTTATGCTTTAGTACTTGTTCTATTGACATGATTGTATCTTTTATTGTATTGTTTATATATAGTATTCTTCAATGCTACTATTACCAATAACTTCCTGTTAAAAAAGTAAGTCTTAAGAAAGTAAATGGTTTATTCATGGTTAAGTCTAATGTACTAGTAAGTGATTCTATTTCATCATCTCCATAGAAAACAGTAAATAGACCATCCTGAAATGCTAGAATTGCAGTTTCTTTAGCTCTCTCTACATCAATTACATTATGATTATAAAGTGCTCCAAAGCCAACTTTACCTGTATCTATTAACATGGGTAAGTAATTTTCTTTAGGTAAGTGAATGGTGTCTAAATCATCCCATTCAAAAGATTTTTGCTCAAATAAAGCAACCTGATTTGATACTATAAGTTCTATAAGTTCTTGAAGAGTTATTGTAGTACTTGAAATTGCTAAATCAATTATTGTGTCTTGTAGTAATGCCTGTTTTTTTCCTAATTGTTTTACTGAAAGAGTAAGCTTCATCTGATTTTTTTAATTCATAAATAAAGCCTACAATATAATTCTTTTTATAAAATTTTGGAAATCTTATTTTTTATTTAAAGATTTCTTTTTAATTTTTTAAAATAGTATAAACCAAATATTTTAACAGTGTTATATTTTTTCTATACTCAAAGTTAAAGTCTTGTTTTTAAATGGTTAGTGAAAAAAAAATGTATAATTTTATAAGGAACAAAAAAAATAAATATCATGTTAAAAAGTATTTTACAACTGAAAGAGGTTAAAAAATTAGAGAGAAAAGAATTGAAAACAATTCACGGAGGAAAAAAAATGTGTATTGATCCAGCTACTGGTCAATGCACTCAATATGGCCTTATGTGCGCAGAACGAGTGTGCCAATTATTGCCTCTTTAAGAGAAAAATCTCTTTTAAAGACGGAAAACCTAGATGTAATAATCTAGGTTTTTTGTTTTACGAATTTAGTAGAAGTTTACTAAAAGTGCTTATTATTTAGAAGTTGTAATCATAAAGGTTGTGATTCCAAATACTATGTTAGTTAATCCTAAAAAAAAAAGACACCTTTTTCTTTTTAAAAAAGGTGTCGTACTAAAAACAAATTAATTTGATAAAAGTATGTTGTATTGTTTTAATTGTTTAATAGCAGTAATTTAAAAAATCTTAATCTTTAAAATAAAACAATGCTTTTATCAATTAAAAAATCATAATAAAAATAGATAGTTAGTAGAGTTTGTTTATGGTATATTATGATTTATTTTTTATCAATTAGTTCTTAATTACTTTTTTCGTAATCGTTTCTGAATTACTTAATTCTATTTTCACTAAGTATAATCCTGATTGCAATGACGAAAAATCTATTGATTTAGAAGTACTTTCAAGTATTTCTTTTCCTGTAACAGAAAACACTGTAACTGCAACTACTTCAGCATCTTTAGTATTAATAGTTAAAATATCTTTAACAGGATTTGGAGATAAATTAATAGTAGTAGTTTTTGTAAAATTTTCAGATGATAAAATTTGTGTTTCTCCTTGTAAATATACCGACATTGGGAATTCGCCCTGGCCACCATTAAATACTGCAGTTGGAACATTTATATTAAAGGTGTGTGTTCCTTGAGCAAGATCGCCTAAATTAATTATGCGGGTAGGTATTTTATCTCCAGGACACCAGTTATTCCAGCTCCACGCTGCATTAGTATTTGGAAGTGGTTGACCTGTTGAACAGTTGTAATAGATACAATTTAATTGTGTATTATAAACTCTATATGGCACACATGAAACGCCACCTGGCATATATGTTAATACATTTGTGTTATCAAAGTTAATATAATGTGTTCTTCTTACATATTCTTCTCCACCAGAATTTGCACCATGATTAGATGTAATAAGATGCAACTGAGCATTTTGAACATCTTCATTAAGAGTAAATGTTATTGATTTAGTAGTTTGTCCTAGTACATCAGTTCCATTGATGGTGTAATTTCTTAATAGATATTTAAACGACATTGGAAGTAAAAAATTTGTTCCATAAGTAAGGTTTGAGTCAAAATCGGTAACCAAATCGAGAGTGCCAAAAAAGACATCGTTCCTTCCGCTGCAACCAGCTATTTGTTGATTTGCAGCATAAGGAACTCCAAACAATTCTAATTCTACCCAAATATCGTATTGTGTTAATAATTGTTGATTTTTAAATATCTGTGCTACATTATCTATAGTAAAAGTATAAGGAACTTCATCTGGTTGCACATTTTTGTTCATAAAAGGAGTAATATATCTCCCTATTTCAATACGCTCCACATCATTATAAGAATATGTAACTGAATTTTTAGGAACAAAAGCTAAATTGACATTACCAATACGGTCATAATTATCACATGAAGCTTTTATTGTTAAATTCATAGTAAGTTTATTGCCAAAAGCTGATAATTCAACATCTGTTAATTTTCTAGTGTAACAAGCATTATTGAGTCTTAATATTCCACTTGGAACTGGGTCACTGACAGTGGCTGCATAGCCATCATAAAACAATACCTCATCAAAAACATTAAAAGTATAAGGATAAGTTTGAGCACTACTATACCCTGAAAATAATAGTATAGAAAATAATGATAAAAAATGAAATGCTATAGTTAATCTTATTTTTTTAAAGCAACATCTAGCAGAAAAAGTAGTTTTATTCATAGTTGTAGGTTTATAGTTAAAAAAAACAAAACAATAGTTAATAAATAGTTAAGGTTATTATAGTGTAAACCTATTGTAATTTTATAGGTATTACTATCACTCTTGTTTCAAAAACTATCAATTTTGTTTCAAAAACACATAAAATACTGATTTTAAACACACTATAATTTCAGCTTTCATCGTTTTTATTCACTTTTATCTTATAAAAACTTTGAAGAATCCTTTTTTTGAATATAATCTGTTGGAGTACAGTCATAAACTTCCTTGAAGCATTTTGTAAAATAGGAAGGACTACCAAAACCTGTTTTATAAGCAACCTCAGATATGGTAAATTTTTGAGATAAAAAGAAAACTGCTCTTTTAAGTCGATAGAGTTTTATAATTTCACCACTAGACAAATTGGTTAAAACTTTAATTTTTCTATGTAAACTGGTTCTACTCATATTTAAAGCGGTAGCTAATTCTTCAACATTAAAATTTTCATCTTCTAATCTACTATCAATAATACCATAAATTTGTACTAAAAAGTCATTTTCGCTAGGCTTTAAGTCGTTTTCTGTTTCACTTGGCAATAATTTTAAATTCCGGTATAAAAAATTTCTTTGTTTCTTTTGTTGTTCAAGTCTATTTTCTATCCGTAATAATAATTCGGTTATATTAAATGGTTTGCTAATATAGTCGTCTGCTCCATAGGACAATCCTTCCAATTTACTTTCCATATCAAACTTTGCAGTCAATAAAATAATGGAAATATGATTTGTGTTTATATCTGTTTTAAGATATTTGCACAATTCAAATCCGCTTTTTCTTTTCATTAAAACATCGCTTATGATTAAATCTGGTAAAATTTCAAGAGCTAAATCAATTCCTTTTTGACCATCTTCTGCACAAAAAACAGTGTAATATGGAATAAGACTAGAAGTAATAAAATCGGCTAACTCTTTATTGTCTTCCACTAATAGGATTACTGGCTTTGAACTGACTTTATTGACAGCATTGAATTCTTCTTCTTCATTATTAGTAACCTCTAATATTGTTTCATGTGTAGCTTTTTCAAAAGGTAGAAAAATTATAAATGCAGTGCCATGATCGTGCTCTTCAATAGAACTTACTACCTTTATAGTTCCATTAAGTAATGTTATAATTTCTTTTACTAATGATAGTCCAATGCCATTTCCTACTTCTTTTTTATTGGCATCCAAATGATAAAATCTATTGAAAATATTTGGTAATTCATTACTTGCTATTCCTCTACCGTTATCTTTTACATCAATTATAATTCCATTTGATAATTCCTTAAGAGATATTGTAATCTTACCTCCTTCATTACTGAATTTAATAGCATTAGAAAGTAAATTATACATTATCCTTTCCATTAAATCTGGTGCATAATAATAAATAGCTACTGTTGGTCCTTCAAAAATAATTTCACATTTTTTTGATTGAGCTTCTAGATTAAAAACAGCAATTAACTGCTTCAGTAATGCTATAATATCTTCCCATACCATATAAGGCTTCAATGCTCCTGCTTCTAATTTTGCAATATCTAGTAATTGGTTAGTAAGATTTAATAGACTATTTGCATTTTTTTCAATTATTGATAAAAGATATTTTTGTTCTTTTTCTTCTTTAACCTTTGAAAGCTGCTCTGTAGGTCCCATTATTAAAGTAATAGGTGTGCGAAGTTCATGACTAATGTTTGAAAAGAAACGATTTTTCATTTCATCCAACTCTTTTAATTGTTGAGTTTCTTTTTCTTTAAGAACTATTTCATTTTTCATAATTCCTTCATTTATTCTATAGTTAATAAATAAAATTAACAATAGAATTATGACTAACATGTATAGAGATAAAGCCCAAAATGTTTTCCACCATGGTGGTGTTATATTTATTACCAATTCCTTGTTAATAGAGCTCCAAACTCCTGAAGTATTTGTGGCATTTACTTCAAAACGGTAACTTCCTGAAGGAACTTTGGTGTAAATCGCTTCTCTTTTATTATCGGATAATATCCAATCTGTATCGTAACCTTTTAATCGATATCTATATAATATGTCTTCTGGTTGCGCAAACTGTAGCGCTGCGTATTCAATCGTTAATGAATTCTGATTGTAAGGAAGTTTTATAGTGTCTAATAAATTAGTATTAGCTATTTTTTTATTCTTATATGGAATATTATTAATTTTTAAATCTGTTATAGCTATGTTAGGATTATAAGTATCTTCTCTTATGGCTTGAGGTTCAAATAATACTCCACTTTCTAGACCTCCAAAGGCAACTTTACCACTTGGTAAAATAAGTTGGTGAAATCTATTGAATTCCAAACATGGTAAGCCATGTTGTTTGGTAAATGTTCTATTTAAATAAGATACAGTATCAAATCTGCACAAACCTTTATTAGTACCCAACCATAAATAGCCAGAATTGTCCATAAAGATGGAGTAAATTATACTATCTTGTAATTCTCTTGTAATTGGAATAAGAGCACTCTTTAATGTGTTTTTATTAAAATAGACTAACCCTTGTGCACTTGCCAACCAAAAAATATTATCTTTAACTAAATCTGGAACGATGCCATAAATTTTATTCTCTGCCCCATTTAACTCATTACTACTTACATTGATTTTATAAATTTTGCTTTTATCCATTTCAATACAAATAAGTCCAGTGTATTCTGAAGTAATCCATACTTTATTAGTATCGACTAATAGACCTGTTGGATTTATTGTATGACCAAGTGCTTGTTTTACTTGCTTTTCAGTAAATTCAGTATGCCATGAACTTGTTTGTAAATCATAACTGTATATGTCATTTTTATGATCTATAACAATTGGATTTCCGTTTTTTAATAACGCAATTCCTTTTATTGGAGTAAAATTATTTGAACCATTATTAGGCAAAAGAGGAATCTTTTTTAATTGTTGACTATTATAATCAAAATAACAAACAGTTCTATTAAGAGCTATCCATATTTTTTGATTTTGTTTATCATTAAAATATCTTAAATTATAAGCTGGTGGTAAATGTCCTGATTGGGTTTCGCTAAGATTAAAAAAGTCAAAAAAAGAAATTTTAAATTCTTTCTCCAGCAAATCTACTGCAAAATCAGTATTGTATTTAAACGCTTCAAAATTTGAAGTTAAATCAACTTGATATAATCCATCGGTATTAGCCGCTAACCAAATAAGTCCCGAATTATCAATTAAAAAAGCCTGTGTATCTCTATTATTTTTAACATGCGTTTTTATTTTTTTTTCTATCCCTAAATTAGAACTATAACAATAAATGGTTTCATTAATTTGAAAATATTCTTTACCATCAACAGCCAATGCTAAAAATTTCCCATTAAAAGTAGCTACTTCTGGCAACTGTGTTTTTCGAAATGTCTTTTTTAAAGGATTAAAAAAATATAAATGATTACGATCTAACCACATTAATTCTCCGTTAGACCGTTCAATAATAACTGGAATTTCTTCACCAAAATCAAATTTGGTATCAAAATTCATTTTGTAAGGTAATTTATACTGCTTAAATCTATTTTCTTTTGCAATAAATTTACTTAATGCCTGCTCGCTTAATACCCAAATAGATTGATTTTTATCTTCAAAAATAGAATGGATAGTATCATTTTTAAAATAATATCGATTAATCTTATCTTTCTTATTATTAACAGGTAAATCAAAATGATTTACTTGACCATTTTTTCCAATAAACCAAAAGAGATTATTAGATGCTACTAACCAACCTCTTCTTGAAATTACTAATCTGTTTTTATCTAAGAAGTCTTTTGAAACAACATGCTGTATCTCTTGTGTTTGCATATTAAAACCTTCTATACATCCGTTATCATATCGTAACCAAAATATATCTTTATGTCCTAAATAAGCCTGAGAAATAAAATTTGTAGAAAGCGAAAACGAATTTTTAGAATGATGCTGAAAATTTTTAAAATGATGGCCATCATATCTTGCAAGACCATTATGTGTTGCTACCCAAATAAAACCTTCCTTGTCTTGAGCTAAGCCTGATACAAATGATTGTGGTAACCCTTCTTCTACAGAAAGATGCCTAATGTTTTGACTGTATGCATAAAAATGTACACAAAAGAAGAGATAGAAAAACTTTTTAATAGGCATAGTCAAAGATTAAAACACAAAAATATCGATAATTAACTTACAATTAATTTTAAGATAACTTTTTAATAAATAAAAAAGATTTAGATTTTTAATTAACTATTTCTTAAAAAATTAAGAATATAAAGTAGTTCTAATAGTAATTAATGTATTAACAGCCTTTTCTACATTAGGTTTTTCAGGTAAAGTTGAAGTTTGATATAAGTTTTCAATAGAAATTATTAAATCATCAGCTTTTTGAAGTAAATCCTCATATTCCATTTCACCCGCTTTAATAGCTAACAATTCTTCACGGTTATCTACTTTAATATTTAAAGTTCCAATAGAAAGAATTTGTTTTGCCGATTGTAATAATCTTATGGTATGCATCATGTTTTTAGAATCGTAATTCTTACCATGCTTTTGATTAGTATTATAACGTTCTTCATTTCGTTTTTCCATCCAGTCCCAATATTCAGCATATTCCTTACAATATTTAGAATAACCATCTAAATTACAAGACAAATAAGCCTTTTCTTTTTCATCTTTAGAAATAGAAGATAAAGAGACTTCATTTGACATTTCATTTTTAATAATACCTTTATAACCTAGCCTATTCTCTTTATCATAAAATAAAGCATAAATACCTTTTGCATTGGGCACATTAATTAAACCGCATTGTTCCTGTTTCATTTTATTTTGGTGCAACCAATCTAACAATGGTATACTATCATATCCTTTTAAAATAGAACAAAAATGTAATAAATTTTTACGCTCTTTTGCAATTGGGTTTACAATTTTCTTTTTTAAACCTCTCGCCTTTTTAATTTGTGTCATAGCATAACCAGCAAAACTATCCTTACATAATTTAGATAAAAAATCGTTTAAATTCAACTGATTCATTAAAGGATGTTTATACAAAATACAATCTTGAGGAGTAGCCAGAATCTCTATAATATTCGGATTATTTTTTAATAATAATTCTATAAAACGTCCTATTTCATAGTATACTTCATCATTAGTTTCATTACTAATTTGAGGCACATATTCTAAGCCATAAAATTGATCTTTAGGTAAATAATAAACACCTTTAATGTCAGTATCTGAAGTAGGTGTATTTAATCCAAAAGATTTACTTCCTGAAATAACTTCAAAAAGGATACAGTTTTTAGATTTTAAGTCTTGTATGGTCATTATAAAGAACTTTTAAATAGGTAATAAAATTTATGCAATAAAAATACTAATTTTATATTCATGGATGAATAGTGTTCCTTTTAAATAGCATATGGTATCATTTTTGTTATAGTTTGAATTTGTACTGCAAAATACGATTTTTACTACTAAAAAAGAATATTTGCAATTTTATGGAATTAAAATCATAAATAGTTTAAAAAAATAGTATTTTTAAATGATTATCAATAGTCACTTACTATTTTAAAATAAATTTAATGTTTGTATAGGTTACAAGATTGAATAATAAGGAAATTGCATGAGAGACATAGAAAGAGAGTATGAAGCGTTACTAAAAAAAACAAAAGAACAAGAAGCACAAATTAAAAGACTTCTTGAAAATAAAAAAGCGCAAAATAATTTCAATGAAGAAGAAAGTGATACTTATAAAAATATTTATCATGCTTTGTTAGATTATAATGACAGCATTATTATTTTAATGGATGAAAATCTAGACACACTTTATCGTAGCAAATCGACGGCTATCATTACTGGATGGATAGACGAAGAGCATTTACAAAAACCACTCATAGAATATATTCATCCTGAATATCTAGCATACGTTGCTGATATGATAGAAAAAGCCTTGGCTCAGCCCAAAACTCCAATTCCTATTACACTACAAGTAAAACATGAAAATGGAAGTTATATTTGGCTTGAAGGTGTAATAAATAATCGAATAGAAGATGACAACATAAATGGTATTATTGTAATCCTAAGAGATATAACAGAAAGAAAGAAGATTTTTGAAATCATAACGGAAGAAAAAGAAAAATTTGATAAAATAGCTGCTACTTCACCAGGACTTATTTATTCCATGCGACAAAACAAAGATGGCTCCTTAAGTTATCCTTATGCAAGTGAAGCTATTGGCGATATTTATGGTTTTACTTTTGAAGAAGTTAAAAATAATCCTGACAAGATTTTCAACTTAATACATCCAGAAGATTTACAATTTGTTATAAGTAGTATTACTGAAACAAAAACTAAATTAATTCCTCTTAATTGTACTTATCGTTATCTTCATCCTACAAAAGGGTTAGTATGGCATGAAGTAAATTCACTACCTGTGGTTGAAGCTGAAGGAACAATAATTTGTCATGGAATAGCTACAGACATAACAGATCGTATTATAGCCAAGCAAAAAATTGTAAAGGCCAACCGCTTGTATCATTTTATTAGCCAAATGAACCAAATGATTGTTCGTACAACTAATGAAAATACTTTATTTCAAGAAGCATGTTCAATTGCTGTAAATATTGGGAAATTTAAAATGGTCTGGATTGGCATGCTCGATGAAACTACTCAAAAAATTCAACCAATAATCATTGAAGGAGAAGACAATGGCTATGTAACCAAAATTAGAAACCTATTAATTACTGATTTTGCAGAAACAATAGCTTCAAGATGTGAATCTTTACAAAAAGAAAATTATGTTGTTGTTAATGATATTGCCAATGACTATATCATGGAATCTTGGAAAGATGAAGCTTTAAAAAGAGATTTTCTGTCTTTGATGATATTACCAATTAAGAAATTTGGTAAACCTGTAGGGATTTTTTGTTTTTATGCTAGTGAAAAAAACTTTTTTGATGCAGAAGAAATAGCCTTGTTAGAAGAAGCTACTTCAGATGTATCGTTTGCTTTAGATGTTTTTGAGAAAGAAAGACTTAGAAAAAAAGCATTAGAAGAGATGACTGAAAGTGAAAACAGGTATCATATTTTAACAGAAATTTCTCCTGTAGGTATATTTCGTACAGATGCAGATGGATATACAACTTATGTTAACCCTCGTTGGTCTGAAATAACAGGAATGCCTTATGAAAAAGCACTAGGTAACGGTTGGTTAGACGCTGTACATGAAGAAGATAGAAAATCCTTACATAAAGGTTGGGAAAATGCTACTGAACAAAAAGACTTATCTCTATCTGAATATCGATTCATTCGTCCAGATGGCTCAATAGTGTGGGTTATGGGACAGGCAATTCCCGAAAGAAACGCTAATAACGAAGTCGTAGGTTATGTAGGCACTACTACTAATATTACCGAAAGAAAACATGTTGAAGAAGAATTTAAAAAATCGTATGAAAAATTAGAAGCAATTATTGATGCCATTCCAGATTTATTGATTGAAGTAGATCTGGATGGACGAATCTATAATTATCATTCTCATAGAGAAAATTTACTATCGCATTCTTCTACAGCTATCATTGGAAAAACCTTTTCAGATGTTTTACCACCAAGTGCTGTAGAATGCTTTTTTTTGGCTATGGAAGAAGTAGCCGTTAAAGGTTTTTCTACTGGTAAACAATATGCATTAGAATTATCAAGCGGCATCCATTGGTTTGAATTATCTATAGCGCCCATGGAAGTAAATAAAAATAATGAAAATCATTTTATTTGCCTTTCCAGAGACATTACCATTGCAAAACAATCTGAATTAGAGCTTCAAAAAAGTAAAGAACGGTATCGTGATGTACTAGATAATTTAGATGCTGGCATTGTTGTACAAGATATAGATGGCTCTATTCTATTAAACAATGTTAAAGCCTCTCAATTATTAGGAATAAATAGGGAGAACTTAAATCTAGCTCCCAATTGGATATTCTTAAATGAAGATGGAACAATGATGTCCAAAGACAAATATCCTATTAATCAAATTTTAAAAGAAAACAAACCCATTAAAAACTTTATTTTAGGAGTTGCTAACCCAGAATCTGAAAAAATAATATGGCTTCTTTTTAATGCTTTTTCTGTTACAAATTCAAACGGAAGAATAACAGAAATTGTTTCTAGTTTTATTGATATTACTGAACGGAAATTGATGGAAATTGAAATATTAAAAGGAAAAGAACAAGCAGAAGCAGCCAATAAAGCTAAAACCGACTTTTTAGCAAACATGAGTCATGAGATTAGAACTCCTCTTAATGGAATTATTGGTTTTAGCCATTTATTAATGGAATCAAATTTAGAGAAAACACATTATCAGTACATGTCAACTATTAATGAATCTGCCTCTTCATTATTGAAAATAGTCAATGATATTTTAGATTTCTCAAAAATTGAATCTGGTAAATTTGAATTAAATATTGAAGAAGTCGATTTGTTTGAATTAACCCAACAAGTAGTTGATTTGTTCCAATACCAAGCGCATCAGAAAAAATTAAATTTAGTACTTAATAAAGATAAGAAGGTGCCTCAATATGTTTTAGCCGATGTTGTTCGCTTGAAACAAATATTAATGAACTTATTAAGTAATGCCTTGAAATTTACTGAATTTGGTGAAATTCAATTAAATATTACAGAAATTAAATCTTCCAAAAAAGAATCAGTAATTCATTTTTCCGTTAATGATACTGGAATTGGCATCAAGTTAGACAACAATGAAAAAATATTTGATTCTTTTGTTCAAGAAGACAATTCTACCAGTCGAAAATTTGGAGGAACAGGATTAGGCTTAGCTATTTCAAACCAACTTTTAGCTTTAATGGGCAGCAAATTAGAATTAAAAAGTAAATATGAAGAAGGAAGTAAATTTTTCTTTTCAATAACATTTAAAAAAATAAAATACAAAAAAAACACGAATATAAAAGTTAAAAAAAGCATCAATACTTTTCCTGTATATGAGCCAGAAATTTTAAAAAAATATCGCTTACTTATTGTGGAGGACAATAAAGTAAACATGCTATTAACCAAAACATTAATTCAGAAAATTAATTCTAATGTTACCATTTTTGAAGCAAATGATGGTTTACAAGCAATAGAAATATTCAAAAATGAAAGTATCGATTTAATTTTAATGGATGTTCAAATGCCTAATAAAAACGGTTATGAAGCCACTAGAGAAATAAGGCAATTACCCACTGGAAAAAACCTTCCTATCATTGCAATAACCGCAGGAATATTAGCTCATGAAAAAGATAGATGTTTTAAAGCTGGCATGAATGATTATCTGTCAAAACCAATAATTAAAACAGATTTAGAAAATATTTTAAGGAAATGGTTGATTTAACCTTGTTGTAAATTTGAATCTTTTATAATTTGTAATAAATATGTTCTATACGATTCTTTAATAGGTAATTCATTATCTAAGAATATTTCTTTTCTTATGAATGATACTTCTTGATTATTAGTTGGATTTATTCCACTTTTTTCAACATTTTTATAAAATAACCCAACACCTCTTTTTTGCCATAAAGGTAAATTGTTATAATTAATTCCATATTGAAATAAGAGTTCATTTTTTGCAGACATAGACAGTTTTTCTACTTTTTTAGTAGCTTCGCTATATGTATCACCATTATTTCTTAAAGTCCAATAACAATAAGCAGATAAGGAGTTTCTATGTGAATCTTCTTGTCTCCAACAAAAATAATCAAGAATCATTTGTTCATTGGGTACACAAATAGTTCTACAGTCTAAAACTGATAAAGAATTAAAATACATACTAAAAAATGCACTAGCTTCTCCTGCTAAAACAGAATTAATTTTTCGCACTTTTCTATTAAATGCATTGTCAAATTTATCTATTAATAATGATATCTCATCACTTTGTGTATAAGCATACAAAACTTTAAAACCTGAGTTCAAAAGATGTTGGGTTGTCGCTACCATTGCTTCATGAAAACGAATATCAAATGGCTTTTCTAAATCCAAGCTTTCTTTGGTTAGTTTTGTAAATCCTTTTCCATCTAGTCTTACTATAATATAATTTTCAGGCAAAACATACTGATCAAAAAGGGTTTCGTTTTTTCTCATTTTTGCATCAAGACTTTCAAACTTCATACTCTTCTACTTTAAATTGTTTGTTTTTTAAGCTCACTTTATAGATTTTATCAAATCCTTCTTCACTGTTTGGCAACTCTAATTCTTTGTACTTTGCCTTCACTCCTATTTGAGCAATACTTTCCTTTCGCTTTTCATTTCTATCTAAAGCATCTTCCAAATTAGTTTCAAAATAATATCCAATAATTTCATATTTCTTCTCTTTCAATAGAGTAATATACTTTTCTCTTTCTTCTTTAGTGACATTAGTATTATCAATCACAAACTTAGATTGTGTTGAAAAACAATAGTCGATTAATTTTCGTTCTTTATTTCTTGTATTCAATAAATCTAAACTAACTCTAATGTGACTATTAAAAAAATGTTCTTTATAAAACGAACTTTTTCCACTTGCAGGAATGCCTATAAAAATAATACATTGCATATTAGTTATTTTTTAAATATTCTCCTTGAAAAACTTTGGTGAAATCTACTTTTATTTGAGCTATGTCTTCTTCTAGCTTACTTTTAACTTCTGGTTGTAACATTCTCGAGTATAGTATTTATAACTTAGTTGCAAATATGCTAAAATTATTAGTAAAAAAGGAAAATCATTTTAGCTATTAAAACACTTTTTCATTCTGAATTTTAAGCATTCTATAAATTATTTCTGAAGTATTTTATACTTTTGCATCTTCTATTCTTTTTAAGAATAAAACTTATCACTACAATTGTATGAAAAAGAAGATTGAGATTTTGGCTCCTGCCAAAAATTTGGTGCAAGGAATTGCTGCTATTAATGCAGGTGCAGATGCTGTATATATTGGTGCTCCTTTGTATGGTGCTCGTACAAACGCAACAAACTCTGTAGAAGATATTGCTGAAATGGTTTCCTATGCTCATTTATTTAAAGCACAAGTATTTGTAGTACTTAATACCATTTTGTATGAAAAAGAATTAGAACCTTGTGAAAAATTAATTCACGAATTATATGCTATAGGTGTAGATGCACTGATTATTCAAGATATGGCTATTCTCGAAATGAACTTACCTCCTATCGTAATTCATGCTAGCACACAAGCTAATAATAGAGATCCAAAACACGTAAAATTCCTAAAAGATGCTGGAATTCAACGTGTGGTTTTAGCTAGAGAACTCAATTTGGACCAAATTAAAGAGATTCATGAAGCTTCTGATGTAGAACTAGAATTCTTCGTTTCTGGTGCACTTTGTGTCTCTTTTAGTGGTAATTGTTACATGAGTATTGCTAATGGGGAACGTAGTGCTAATAGAGGTTCGTGTGCGCAAAACTGTCGCTTACCCTACAATTTAGTAGATGGTACTGGTACAACATTAATTTCAAATAGTCATTTGTTATCGATAAAAGATTTAGACTTAAGTGATCAATTACCTAATTTAATTGAAGCTGGAATTACTTCCTTTAAAATTGAAGGTCGTTTAAAAGATATTGTCTACGTAAAAAATAATACCTCTTTCCTAAGAAGAAAATTAGATTCTTTCTTAGAAAATAATGATACGTTCCAAAAAGCCTCATCAGGAAAAACCTTCTATAATTTCGAACCAGAAATGGACAGAAGCTTTAACAGAGGTTATACCGATTATTTTGTAAACAAACGCAAAGAAAAAATCGGAAGTTGGGATACTCCAAAATCACAAGGACAATATATTGGTAAAGTTTTAGAATTAAAAGCCAATGGTTATGTAATTGAAAATTCAGATAAATTGAATAACGGTGATGGTCTTTATTTTATCAATGAAGCTGGTGAAGCTGATGGAGCACAAATAAATATTATTATCAATAATATCGTCGTTCCAAATACTTTCAAACCATTAGCCATAGGAACCGATATTTACAGAAATTCAGATGCTGAATTTAATAAAATAGTTGAAAAAGAAAATAGCGCTGTTAGAAAAATAAGTGTTGATTTAGTGTTTACTGAAACAAATGAAGGTTTTTTACTAGTTGCTACTGATGAAGATGGACATACTAGTATGGCAACTTTAGAAACAGATAAAGAAGTGGCTAAAAATGAAGCTTCTACCCTTCCAAATATCAAAACCAATTTAGCAAAAACTGGAAATACTCCATTTATTGTTGAAAATATTGAAGTTTCTTTTTCCAATAATTGGTTCTTACCTATTTCAAAAGTCAATGAAATCAGAAGAACGGTTTTAGAGCAACTAATTGACATTCGTATCAACGAATATCACAGAGAAGAGTTTCAGATTACCAAAACTGATCATCCTTATCCTGTAAAAGAACTCGATTTTACCTATAATGTATCCAATCATTTGGCTAGAAAGTTTTACAAACGTCATGGTGTTACTGAAATTGAAAAAGCCTTTGAAATGCAATGGGATCCAGGAAAATCGAGAGTAATGGTTACAAAATATTGTGTGAAATATGAATTAGGAAAATGCGCTCGTTTTCAAAGAGATACAATGGGTGAAAAAGTAGTAGAACCATTAACCCTTACTCATGGAGAAAATGCCTATAAATTGAAATTTAATTGCAAACCTTGTGAAATGGAAATTTGGGAAAAAGATGCTGATTTAGAATTTATAGATGAAGACGAACAACTGGAATTTGTTGGTAAAAGAAGATAATCTAAAAAACAATAATAATGTCAATCTGAACTTGTATCAAATTCTAAAAATAGTCATAAGTTCAGATCGACTGATTGTTTTACTTTATTAAAAGTAATTACTTGTTGTAAGTATCAAACAAATACTCTAAAGTCGCTGGAACATTGTTAGCTGTTATTTTGGGATAAACAATATCTCTATCCAACCAGTTTGCAATAACTTGATTAAAATCATCTCTTACTTCATACGCAACTGGTACTCCCATTTTTTTAAGTGCAGCCGCATTACATTCTTGCTCATAATGCTCTTTAATAGGAATAGACAAGAGTTTTTTGCCTAAGAATAAAGCTTCTGAGGGCGTTTCAAATCCACCACCAGTAATAATACCTTCACAATCAATAAGACTTTTATTAAATTCTTTTTGGTTCACCGGAAAATAAGTAATATTTCCAATAGTATGTATTTCTTTTATTGTATGTAAAAACCAATGAAATTTCAAATCAGGCAAACTTTGAAACGCTTTTTCCAAGCAATTTATATCAAAAGAGGGTAAATAAACCGTGATGTGTCCCAAATTTTTAGGTGTAGCATTTGCAATCTCATCTTTAATAATTGGAGGATGAATGAACGTATCATAAGGTTCAAAATGCAACCCTAAATTTTGAGGAGCTGAAGCATAATTTTTAAAGATAAATTCGCCCATTTTACTTTTATTTTCTGGTCTTGGAGTATGCTCTGATAAAAAACTTGCCTGGTGTCCAAACTGTACAGAATGCACTTTTTGTAACTTACAAGCTAAAGCAGTAACCGCATCAAAATCGTTAATAATAACATCATATTTGTGCAATGGTAATTTATTTGCGTCTTTGTAGATTTGGTAGGGTTTAATATTCTTAGCAATATTCCAATAGTCTAATCCACCACATTTGCTATAAAATAAACTACAACCTTTACTTCTAAATTGTATTGGAATACTTACATCAAGACTAGCATTACTACCACTAAGGAAAAAATCAATTTCACCATATCTCTGTAAGTAAGGAAACAATTGTGTGGCTCTACTAATGTGCCCATTTCCAGTAGCTTGAACAGCATAAAAAATTTTCATATTTTATTATTTATATTAAATAAAACCTTTTTCGGAAGGATTTCATTCAAAACTGCTCAAAAATAGCAATAACAACTTATTGAAAATTTGACATAACACAACCTTAATTATTATTTAAAATCAAGAATAAATTTTTTTAAAAAAAAGACCATCCTTTTAGATGGTCTTTTTATGCTATAAATTCCAAACAACTCCTTAGAGTTCTACCATGAAATCATAAATAGCATAATGTGGTTGACCAGTTGCCAATGTATTTAACAAAAATATTGGATTTGATGGTGTACAAGGAGTAACATCAAAATTATTTGAAATAATCCCTGACGAACTACCCACAACCCATCTTTTACAACAATTGTCAAAATGAAATCCTAATTCTTTCATGGTGTAGGTATTATTAGCAGGAAGATTTTTATAAGAATAACGACCCGTTAAACTACCACTCAAATCGTATTCTAAAATATCACCTAAATTAGGAGAACACATAATACTAGTCAAACCAGAAATAGCTTGCACTTTATTCCCTACAAATGTTAACCCATTGTATTGTGAAACAGGAGAAATTGACGAAAATAAAGCACATATTCCAGTAGTAACATCCACTTTCATTATGGAAGCAGATGCTTCTTTTATCGCTAAGAAAAGCCCTGTATTGCCATAATTTTCTATATCTTGTAAAGGTACAGTAGTATTAAAAACAACATTTGCCATACCCGATGATAATTGAAGTTTAAGTAATTTTTGTGGAAAGTTTGAATTTATTCCAGTAACTGCCCAAGCATAATCAGGAACTCCTGGCATATCACAAATACCAGTAACACCAGTAACAGGTGTACCTCCTATCTTAATAGATGAAAGATAAGAATACACAACAGTTGGTGATGAGCATAAATCTATTTTATAAATATGCGATGTGAGTCCAGCTGGAACTGGTGTACTAGTTCCAGCCGATAAAACCAAAGCATACATATCTCCACAAGCAGGTGCACGTAAAGAAGTTGAAGTAGTTTTACTGTTTACATTAGACTCTTCATTACTTGATTCATCTGGAGTTTGACACGACCAAAGCAATGCAACGACACTTGCTACTGCAAGTTTCATAATGGTAATTTTTTTCATGATTTGTGTTTATTTGAATTGTTTATTTACCTAAAATTAAGCAATATATTTTATCAAAAAAACACTTTTTTATTATTAAATTGTTGTATTGCAATATTTTATGATTTTTTACATTTTTTCTATACTGCTTTTTAACAAGAAATAAATATTATCTATAATTTAGTTAACATAAGAATCTTTATAAAGTTTTTAAAAAACTAAAAACCTGCTGCTGCAAGAAAATCAGGAACACTATAATTTGTTCCTGGAAGCTGTTTCCATGAAACATCATTAGGTTGTGTTTCTTCCATAAATGCCCAATGAGTAACTACGTTAGTTGTACCTGATGCCATTTGCATTTCAAATACCCAAGATTTTTCTTGTTCCCTCATCACTCCAAAACCTGTTGTTTCAAGTAAAGCTCCTAACTGATTTATAGGCATAAAAGCTATAAGTACTTTTCCTTGTGGTGTAATAGATCCCATAATTCTAAATGAGGAAGGAACCGCTGTTGGAGTTGTGTCTTTTTCATATAGTAAAGCTGCACAATTCCCCCAAAAATACCCATTTTCGTAGTTTGTAATTTGCCATACCGTTTGGTCTATCATTTGAGTTACCGTTCCATCTGTTGGACTCATTTGCATTGCTTGTAATGATTTAAAAGGTACGTACCAATATGTGCCTTTTAAGAAGTTCCATGTTGTTGTCATTTTATATATTTATAAAGTTACTTGTATCAAATTTACAATACTCTAATTTATAATAAGAGCGTATTTTTACCTGTTTTAATACGTAATGAAAGAAAATATATAAAATTTACAACCTGTACATCAAATAGTTTTTTTGCAAAATAATTTAAAGAATTTGTTCCTTTGATAACTTATTGGAATTGATTCTAACAGAAGGAAAAACTAGATATTCAATTATTTTTTTCAAACTATATGTTCTTTTAATTTACTAATCTTATACCTGTTTTCTCATAAGATTTATTCTAATCAAGTATAATAGTAAAAATAGTATAAAAAGAAGGCTTGAGCATCAAAATAAAGTACAAATAGTAACATTTTTTTCAGTATCTGAAATCCTCTTATAATTTTTCTCCCCAAAAACTCCATTGTTGTCCATTATATATTTGAACTGTTTTTGAAATGGGATCATAAACAATAGTACCTGGTTCAGGATTAGGAATAGTTGCATAAGCATTATCTACTTTTGGCAATATCAATGCTTTATCAGAAGATTCTAAAACTAAAACCCCTGAAGCAGTACTAGGATAAGTTCCTATAACAATGCCATTTCCTACATCAGTTAATAAATCTTGAGAAGAAGTATCTACTATACCTGATTTTCCTGAAAGATCAATCCAAATACTACCATTATAATATTTTACCCGTTGGTCACTTGTATCATAAATTAACGTTCCTCCTACTGGTGAAATAACGGCTCCCTCAGAGGTAACCCAAGGCAAAACAATTCCTTTTAAAGTTCCTTCTTGAAAATCTAAAATTCCATCACCTTCTATCATAGTTTTTCCTATTGCAACTTGGGAAAATAAATAAGAAAAAGGTAAAATTACACATAAAAATAAAATTATTTTTTTCATCATATCTTTTTTAAATATTTTTAAATATTAATGACATCTTTGCTCTAAAACTACCCAAGATGTACCATTATATAGTTTCATTACTTGATCATCAGTATCAAAAACTAACATTCCTTCTACAGGACTAATAATTGTTGTTTCTGGTGATTCCATACGAGTTATAACAAAACCTTTAGTTTTAGAACCTAAAATTAACATCCCGTTATCCACAGAACGTATCCAAGATTGACTAGCTGTAGCATCAAAAGTGGAAATAATCATGTTTTGACCACTCACGGGAGTTCCTGTACTACCATTCTCATAACAAATAGAATTACCAAATGTAAAATACATGTTGTTTTCTAATGGTATATTTAAAAAAGCATCCGTTGTGATTGGAATTTTTGTGTCTGAGTTATCAAAAACAGCATCTGTACTTAGTAATAAATAATCTGCCTCTGTATTATCTAACTTTATATTTACTGATGCAATAGCTGAACCTGTTTTTTGTACTTTCCAAATACGATTCATATGATACACCGCAAAACCACTAATATAAGTATCGAATTGAGTATTTAATCCATTATCTGCCACTAGCAAGTAATTTAAATCATTGGTAATTGCAGTATGAGAAGCATTATTTGCTGTAAAGTTTGTATCTGTAGATAGTGTTATAATACCGTCCGCATTTACCGATTTTGAAATTTGCTGATGTAAAGCTGTTAAGTCATCTCTACCAATACCAAAGATGTTTTTATTGTAAGCTCCTGCTATTGTTGCATCCCAAATAACAGTTCCATTGGTAGCCAGATAATTATTTGGTGAAGTTTGATCTAAAGTAATACCATATTTAATGGCTAAATAGCTATTAATTTTTAAAGTCTCCGTTGCAGATAAATTTTTACTATAATGAATAATTTCGCCTAAAAGTCCATCAAATGCTCTATTATTACTAAAAGTTAAATTACCACTCTTTGATTGTCGGCCAATAGTAATAGGACCAGATGTAACTTGATGTGAACTATTTTCATCAATTCGTGAAGCATCTAATTCCACTAGCGATATGGTACTAGTAGCTCGAACTAAATTATTTATTATTATATTTTTATTTGTTCCAAAATTCACATCATAATTATACACATTAGGTTCAGAAGTACCAGCCCAAGTTGTAAAAAATTCTGATCCTCCATTACCTATAGAGGTATACCCATAAGATCTATGACTTCCAATAGCAAAACCATAACCTCTATCTCCATAAAATCCAAAATCAAACACAAAAGGAGCTGTTTTGGCAGCACTAGTTATATCTGGTTTAGCAACCACAAAAAGATTAAGACCTGCTTGAGCTGCAAGGGTAAAAACATAATCATTACCAAAATTTAAACCATTATTGATTCCGTCAAATTCTACTGTGGGATTAAAATTAATTCTTTTAGTACCTGTGGTTCTGTAAACTGGTGAGGACAATTCACCTCCATTAGTAGCATTGTTAACCCTTACACCAGATTTATCTACCCAATTATTAACTATAACTCCATCAGCCACAGCAATACCATCATTTGCTTTTAACCAAATAGTTAATTGTGTTGTTACACCTCCTGGTGCAACTTGGGAATATCCAGTCCAAAAAATCAAAAAAAGAGGTAACAAAATTATACTATTCTTCTTTTGATTAAATTTAATTGTTTTTTTATACAAACTTATTATTGTTAGTTCTTTCATAGTAAAATAAATTTTTACTCCTAATTAATTCTTGTGGAAAATTAGAGATTTGACAATGAATTGATAAAATTATTAGACCGATTGAAAAAATCTGTAGATAAAAAACTCATTTGAATGGTTTAACAGTAATTATGCTTTTTATGTAAGTACAAATAAAAAATTATTCATTGAAAAAACAATTATATTATTTTGTAACTAGCTGATAATTAAATAAAAAAAACACAAATTTATAGATTAATATACCATTCATTTGCTGTCTCTTGTACTACAATGGTCTTACTATACAAACCTGATTTTACTCATTTTTATATTTAAAAAACCATTACTATTATTTAGGAAATAACTAGAACTTAACTCGGCACTTTAATGGGATGCCATTTTGTAGTTTTCTTTCCAGAAAAATTAGTAATATAAAACATATTACTCCTGTCAATGAAGGTTTTGAAAGGAAGTAGGTGTAAGGGTTTAAGGGCTTGAGTAATCATTTTAAATCATTTTTATTTCTATAATTAAATTGTTTTTAAATTTCGATTTAAGTGTAAATCTTACTGAATTTGATAACAAAAATACTTTTTTTTTATATTCTAAAGTTAAAATAGTATTTTATTTTAATTTTAGGATCATCACTAAAAATCTAAAGTAGATGCTTCTCCATTTAAAACTCTTCTTCCTATCAATCAACTACTTGTATAACTTTTTCTGAAAAATACGCACAATACTGTCACCCTGTAAGGGTCGCATTAGAAACTCTATAAAGTTTTTGAGCTATTTGTAGGATTACAAAGCATCGGATAGCTTGACTAGTTTGAGGATTTTGATTGTGTGAGCTACTTATGAGATCCTTACAGGATGACATAAGGATTATAAAAAAAACACTAGCTTCTGCACACAAACTTCTACACGCAAACTTGTCATCCTGTAAGGGTCGTATTAGAAACTCCATAAAGTTTTTGAGCTACTTATGAGATTACAAAGCATCGGATAGCTTGACTAGTTTGAGGATTTTGATTGTGTGAACTGCTTATGGGATCCTTACAGGATGACAAGATTATGGATAAGGATTATAAAAACAAACACTAATTTTTACACACAAACTTCTACACGCAAACTTGTCACCCTGTAAGGGTCGCATTAGAAACTCTATATAGTTTTTTAAACCTCTTATGATTTTATATCACTCGCTTTTTCATATCTTCAGCCATCTTTTTTGCTTCTAATAAACTACAATCTAACTCTCTTTTAATTAAAGACGTAGCTAAGACTATATTATCTTGTTTTAAGGCCAGTAGTACTTCGTGAACTGTTAGTTGTTTTAAGTATTGTTCTTTCATTCTAAAGAAATTTATTGACATATTTTAAAAAGGCAAATCTTCTTCATTAATTATTTCATCAAGAGTAACTAATTCGAACATTTTTGGATTTAATGATGCAACTTGTTTTAAATATTTGGAATTATATTTAGAAAAACTTCTTAAACCATGATCAAATAGATCATATAATAAATTAATTTTATATCTGCTTTCTAAGCTTTTTTTAATTCTTTCTGAATGAACATTTCCTTTCCCTGAAATCATTAAGGATGGAGCTAAATGATGTGGAAATTCTCTTTGAGAATTGTTTTCTAAAACTTCTTTTTTTAGTTCATTATACAACCCTACAAAGTTAAATAAAAGCTCAGGAAAAGGATTGAAATTTTTTACTTCACAAAATGTTTGAAGATTAATATTCTCAACATAACAAAACTTTTTTGTTGAATTCTCTACCAAATAATGGTCTTTGTCTACAACTATGGTATCCTTATTTATGACCGAAATATCAGGAGTTAAATATATGTCATGTTGATATCCTGATTGAACAGTTAAATTGTGATGTATTTCAAAACATACTTCCTTGTCTTGACCTTCAACTATATTAATTAATCTTATTTCAAAAAACGAAAAGTTTTCAGGATAACCACTTGGAGAAAGTTTATATTTAAATTTTTTAGCAATTAGATTCTTTACTTCTAATTTGAATCCTTCATTTTGATAAAATTTAACAATATAATTATAACAACTCATTTCAAAGTAGTCACTTATTCTTTTTCCCTGATTTGAAATAAATGTTTTATTTCTTTTTAGGAAATCATTTATTTCTTCTTCAAAATCTTCAACTTTTTTAAAAGGATTAGCCATCTATATCGTTTTTGTCTTCATTTTTGTCTAATTGATATTTAAGATTTTTTATTTTTCTTAATAAATCCTTTGTTTCAACTGTTGAAAGAATGTCTATAGTTAATTTATAATTTTCAGCCATTTGCTTATAATTATTTACAATTGCTAAAATTCTATTTTTTTCAGTGCCAGTTAAATTATACTTACCAATTTTTATTGCAGTTGCTGGACTATTATTAAATACTGTGCCTGCAAACTTGGTAGCCGCTTCCATATTTGCAATAACTCTTTTATAAAATATTGATAATGATAAAATTAATTCTATTGACTTTCTATATTGAATAAGATGTTTATAAGCATCTCGGTTTTCTAGTATAAAATTAATTTCTTTCAACCTATTATAGTATTCATTATACATCGGGTTTGAGATTTCTCTAGGTAGACGGCTACAAAATTTTTCAATAATCATAATCTTAATTAATTTTTTGTATTAAATCATTCTGAATTACCCAAATTCCTCCCTTTTTATGACACAAACTATCTAGGTAATCTTTAACATTTTCTTCTAAAGCTACAAAACATAATAGATGTGTTGGTCTTGAAAAGCCAACATACATCATTTTAAGAGCTTGTCTATCATACGCCCCATTACATTTATGCTCCTCAAGTAATAGAGGATTGGATTTATCTTTACCTTTTAATTTTATGATTTTTTGAGTTTCATATATAGGCCTTTGATAAGCTGTTTCTATATACATTGTAGCACAATGGGTTTGCCCTTTTACAGCATGAACAGATGCTAAATCAATTTTTATAAAATCATTTTCTTTTGAATCTTCTACTTTATTTTGTCTTAATTCAAAATTATCTGATTTTATAAAATCATTTGATTTTGAAATGGACTTTGAAACATAATCTTCTAAATTGTACCAATTTAAACCAATAAAATCATTACTATTTATAAAAAATACTATTTCAGTATAAACTTCTTCATTTTGTTGATGAACCACAATTCTAAAACACCACGAATATAATTTAGCTTTAAAATCATTGTAAAAATCTTCACTTTGATTTTTAATAAATTGCATTAAAGTAGATTTTCGATACCTTATTCCTTTATTATTCTTTATATCCTCTAAATCTAAAATCCTTACAAAACTATTCAGAATAGATTTCCTAATAGATTCTAAAGTTTTCTTTTCCTTATCATAATAATATAAATAATCTTTCAAACATGTATAATCTTCTTTAGGAGAATAGGACTTCTTTGAATAATTAGAGAACAATTTTTGCAAATAAATTTCATTATTATCTTCTTCTTTTTCCGTTATCCAGCTAATGATTTTAAAACCACTTTTTATATTTTTGTCATATTGATGTAGATTATATTTTATGATTAATTCAATAAATTTATTTTTTATTTGTTCTCCAGTTGTTTCTCTATTAATGACAATTAAATGAGGCTTTAAATCTGACTCCTCGAATTTCCCAACAACTTTATAATCTTTTGGTCTTTCCAATACTAATTTATCTACAAGTTTGGCCGTATTTGAATTCAATCGCAAAGAGTTTTGAAAACTTAAATCTATATATTTTTGTGAATCAAATTCTTGACGAGTTTCCCAATCACATTTTTCTTTTACTGTATTATATATTGATTGATTTTTGTCACCAAGCCTTTGAATTACAGTTGTAGACTTGTTTGTAAAAAAAATATGATCAATTATTTTTATTTGAAATTCTTCTAAATCTTGCATTTCGTCTATGAAAACATATTTAAAACGATTTTGAAGAATTAATTTTATTATTTCAAATTTTAATAAATATTTATTCGCAAGAAAGTAACCATCATCAAAATGTAGGTAACCATTTTTTATTAAGTTTTCTTTAAAAGATTTTAAACCTGCATAAGTTGGTTTTGATTGGTCCTTCAATGCAAAATCTTCTTTGCTTGAATTCAACCCACTAATTAGATTATAATCTTTATCAAATCTTATATTGATTAAGAACTTTATTGGATCCTTCTTTTTATCCAACCAATTCTTTAAATTATAATTTTGAGTATTAAGGTAAAATTTATTTATTTGGTATTCATATCTTTCAACATCAAAAGTTATTGGTTTTTGTTTATAATGAGATATGTAGTTAGGAATAGCTAAATACTTATTGACAAAACTCTGAATAGTTCCAACAAAATTGGGATATTCAAAAAGTTGAGGACAATGTTTTTTTAATTTCTTTTCTATCTCGTCAACAGCACTATTTGTATGAGCTAAAACCAAAATTCCTGAACCATCTTCAAATGGCATATTTTGAGCAATACAATATAATTTTGCAATTAAAGCAGTAGTTTTTCCACTTCCAGGAACTGCCAATAAATCACAAGTTTCAAAATTTTTGATAAAATCAATTCTCTCATTTCTATCATCTTTAAAAGTTCCATCAACTAAAAAGATTTTTTCCGCTTGAGGTATATATTTCTCAATTTCCATTTTTACAAGCGTGTTTTATGGCATCAACTATGTAGTAAAAAGTATCATCTGCGCTGAAATCTAAAGTATTAACATTTTTAATATTCTCACTTAGCGCATAAGATAATTCCGTCTTATTAAGGTTTTTACTTAAAAGTAATTTAGCTAATCCTTTTTCCCAATCATCCTCAGAAGCAGTGACATTAAAAGTGTTTTTATGAACTATTTGTAAAACTTCTTTAAAAGAGTCTCCTAAGGTTTTAGACTTTAATAAACACCATTCAAAAGTCCATTGTTTTGAAACAAAAGGTTTGACATAATCACTTTGTTTATCTAAAATCTGATTTTCTTTTTCTTTTACTAATTTATCGTGATTGATAACATCTTGATTTATATACGTATACTGTTTTTTATCTTTACTTTTCTTCTGTTTACCATTTTCAATGACAGCCTCTCTTTCATATTCTCTTATATCCAAATCTGTTACAATTGAAACAGGAACTTTCAACACATTTTCATTCTCTTTTCTCAAAAATACTTTTGCAAAATCGAGATATGCAGTAGAACCTACATTAACAATCGAAACTTCTTTTTTTGTTAAATCACAATTTATTTTTTTTGCAATTTCAGGTATTAATATTTCTTCTGACCAGCCTTCAACTAAAATTACCCCTTTTGCAAAAAATAGATTTGATTTTGTTACATCTAAAAACCTTTTAAGATACTTATAACTATTTTCATATTTGCTTTCTTTCGTTTTTTCACCTAAATAAGTATAATCTTCACCTAAAGGAAAAACATTATTATTTTTACAAATTATTAAAGACTTTAAATCTACTTTTGATGCTATATTCGAACTATGTGTTGTAAGTATAAATTGAATACCAGTGTTTGCTTCTCTATCTAACGTTTCAATAATTTTCATTTGAGCTTGTGGATGCAAGTGCGCTTCTAATTCTTCAACCATACATAACTTCAAGCCATCATATTTTTCTTTTTTTAAGTGTAATAACTCAGCAGCCATAAACAATCGGTTCATTGTACCTAAACCTAAATTGTCTCTTTCTTCAATTCCTAAAGAAATTTTTTCAAGAATATTTTTTATTTCTGCTTTAGCAATATCAAATTTAGAGAGATAATCATCATCAATAAAATCTTTCAAAAATTCATTAATAGGACCAGCTATTTGTTTTTTATTACTTTTTTGACCTTCAATTTTTTCAATATCTTCGTTAAAATAATTTTTAATTAAACCATTTGCTTCTTCAAAAATTTGTTCTATTTGATGTTTACTTGTGTCACCTTTTTTCTTTTTAAATAATTTATGTTCTTGTAAAATTTGAGAAAGTCGAGAGTTTTTTTTTGCCATTAATTCGCTATCAGCATCTCGCAAAGCTTTTAAATAAGTACATTTTAAATATTCTCGTGCTTCAGCGTTTAAAAGGAAACCTGTTCCATCCATTCCAGCTTTAACATCAGAAGGAAGAATTCGATTATTTCTGTATTCTGCTTGATAAATTAAAATTAATCTTGGTTGTTTTTCATTATCCCAACCTAGCCATTCTATAAAATGTTTTGCTTCATCATCTGTTATTCCTTTAAAATGAATTTCAATTCTTAGTTTTTCAGTATTTGAATGAAAATCAGACTTTTCAACTTTTATCCATTCATAAGCGTGTGTTTTCAAAACTAATTTAATGGCATCAAGAATTGCTGACTTACCTGAGTCATTCTGACCGATTATAATATTCATTCCTTTTTCAAGCGGAACATTTAAATGTGGATTTTCAAGGTCTAAATCATTTGAACCTATACCGTATTTTCTAAAATTCCATAGTTTTAATTCTGATATATACATAATTTACTGTTTCATTATCAAATCCCTAAAAACCCCATCCAATTCCTCACTTACCTTCTTCCCACTTCCCAAGCCATTGGCATGCTCTTGGTTAAAAACTACCGTTTCCTGTAAAAAAGTCGTTATTAGCTCCTCTTTTGGGTGTAAATAGGTTTCGTTTTGGTTGGCTTTTATTTCCATTAGTTCTTTTACTTTTTCTTGTATGTTTTGGGGTGCAATAGGCAACAATTCCATGAAAGCTACTGGTGGAAAGCTGTTGTTTTCTATAATCCATTTTCCGGCTAAAGCGGTTCGCAAGGCATAGAAATAGCTTTTTAGTTTTACTTCTTCTTGTTCACAAACGGTCATGAAATTCTTGGTTGTTCCTAAATAGTGGTGCAAACAAGCCACTGGTGAAAAACAGTCTTTGGCTAATGTTCTTAGTTGTTGCATAAATGCTTCGTTTTCATAATAGACTACTGGTGAGAAAATCCATTCTAGCAAAGATGCATTGGATTTGGCTAATAATCTTACGGTTTTCCGTAAATCCCAACCTGAACCGTCTAAATCATCGGCAGTCATGAACTCAATAGTATCTGGTTTTTCCCAAAGTGACAAGTAGTAGTCTAAATCGTGTTTGTAGATAAATCTTATGTCATAATCGCTATCAGGAGAAGCAAAACCCCAAGCTCTACTTCCACTTTCCACAGCATATAACAATTCTACTCCTTTTTGAAGTTCGATTTCTTTTAGTTTTTCTAGTATTTTTTCTTGCATAATCGTGTTTCTCAAATATAGTAATAAAACGGGTTAGTGGTTATAGGTATTTTTACCTGTTTTTGTTTTTTTGTAGTATGTAGTATGTTGTATGCTGTATGTTCTAGGTTGTAGGTTGTAGGTTGTCTTAGTTTGTGTGTAATTGGATTGTGGATAAGAATTGTGAAAAGAAACAGCCTTTGTACACAGAAACTTGTCACCTTATAAGGGTCGCATTAGAAACTCTATAAAGTATTCTTGAGCTACTTGTGAGATGCTTACAGCATGACAAGATTGAGGGTAATAATTTCGCAACTACTAAAAAACCATTCCTTAAAACCTACCACTTAAAACCTACAACAATCAACACAAACTAAGACAACCTACAACCTAGAACAGAAAACGGACAACAGAAAACTACTCCACCTGCAAAACCATCACCACTTTACTACTATCATTTTCCATGGGTATAAAATTACCTTTTACTTGTTTGTAAAATTCTAGTTCTAGAAGGGTAAATATGGTTCCTGTGCCTTCTGTTTCTTTTGGTAAGGGCAAACTTATTCTTTCAGGTACTTCTCTTTTTTTATAAAACACTTTTTCAGCAGCAATTAGCGTGTGGTCTTTGGTTTCCCAATTACAATGCAAATAATGCACACAAGCTGCCATATACTGAGATTGTTTTGGAAAAACGATAGCCGTTGTTTCTAAAGTTACCTCGTTAGTTAGTACAACTGGTAGCTCATAGGCTATTTGAGGATTAAAATGATAGTTTTGTAAGCGTAATTTTCCTTCGGTTGTAACCAAACCCGCTTCCAAAGTTCGCTTACCTCTTTGAGAAATAGTATCGTATGTCATGACCTCTCGCATTATTTTGGTACAACTATTTACTACTGCTAAATTATTGGTTTTAGGCAAAATGGGTTGTAAAGCCACCCGTATGGTTTTACATAAAGCAGACAATCTACCAAACTCACTTGCGTTTTGTCGGCATTTTTTATATTTAGCACTTTTCTTTAATGCTTTGCTAGTAAACCCACTGATGGTTCTAAGAATGATTTGTTCTCTTGAGATATAAATCACATAATTTCCAATGCGTTTAGGGTAATCTCCTGGTGTTTTTATAATGGCCATTGTTTTCCTTTTTAATGTTAATCTGCTTTTAGGAAATCCATCCTAATTTTGGTACTCCTTTGTAAGGGTTTTGTAAGGGCTTTGTTCGGGGTTGTGGTACCCCTTTCCGAAGCTTTCCCGAACAAAACCCAAACGAATATCGTACCAAACTACTTAAAAATGTAATAAAACATCCAACTCATAACACACAACCCACAACAGACAACTAATAACTAAAAAAAGCATACTGCTAGTCCTTGAGAATCTCAATTACTTTTCCGTATACTTGCTTGGTCCAGCCGTTTATATGTCCGTGATTGTTGCCTATTTGTAACCCTCTTCTTTCGTTTTTTGCTTTTACTAAATGCGTATAAACGTTGCCTCTTACTTTACAATACACTATATCACCCACATTGCATTCTTCCCATGTTACAGGAGCCAATCGAACGGCTTGCTTGGACTTTAAAATAGGTAACATGCTATTACCCGCTTCTCGAGAAACAATGGTTTCTCCTTCTAATAGTTTTTGAATTTTGATATTCATTATTTAATTATTTATTGTTTTGAAAGTGAAGATTATCCTACGTTTTCAAAGCAATACTTTGACTATTAGATTATGGTACAAAATAAAACTACTCCTACGTAATTATTTTACGTAGGAGTGGTTTTTGTGATTAATAATAATGGAATGTTTATTCTATTCCTTTATCCAAACTTATTTTCTTAACCTTAGATAAATTGTAGGTTATCCCGAAAAATTTACCAAATTTAAATTCACTTTGTGTAGGAATAGTTCCAGAATCTCCTAGATTATAGGAACCGCCAACTTGATACCCATCTGCAATTCTTTCTACTTTTCCCATAGAAATACCTGCTGTAAAAATAATACGTTCTTGCTTTCCTAATATAAGTCCACCGCCAAAAAGCACTTGTAATTTTTCGTTTTTAGTTAATGCAGCACCAAAATTAATTGTTGGTACCACCCAAGAATTCATACGTACATAAGTATTAATCATAGAACCAAATGCCAAATCATATTCTCCTTTATTTTTTAAGGTTATAATTTTGTTTCCAAGAATGCTTAAATCATCTCTTTTGTCAAATTCGTAGTCATAGAGTGAACTAAAAAACAATCCAGCACTAACGTCAATTTTTAAACCATTCTTAATCCATATATTATAAGGAGTGGATGCAAAATCAGTATCTTCTACTTTTGTTTCTTTATCAAAACGACGCAGTTTAAATTCTAACGCATCAATATTTTTTCCTTGTATATCAATGGGTAAAGTATAAATGTCAAAATTAATAGAGTAAAATTTATTTATGATATTTTCAATACTTTTTTCTGCTTTTTCTTTGGTTTTAAACAAATTCTCTTGAACTACTGCATATTTTTTATTCCCTTTAAATTTCTCCAAATGATTAATTAGTTCATGATTAATTCCGTAACTTTTTTTAGCCTCATTTAAAAACAAAATTCTCTCTTTTAAGTCTATTTCTTTCAATACATTTTTTTGTTTTAAAATTTCATAAGAAGTTTCAACTTCAATATTTAAATAATCAATACTATTATTTAAACTATAATTGTATTCTAAAATATCTTCAATTTTAATTGGCATATGTTTTAGAGCAGCTATATCAGTAGTTGAATCATCTATAGCTTCATCAATCGCTTCTTTAACCTTTGCTTCCTCATTAAAGAAAGAAATATTCTTGGTATCAATTTTATAATAATACTTTAAAGGATTTCCATTAATTAGTTTAATGGCAATCATATCTTTAGATTTTACAGAAAGCCATTTACTATAATCTAATGCAGTATATAATGAATCTGTATAAATTGTAATACTCTTTTTATGTGGTTTACTCAAATCGACTGTTATTATTTTTGTTTCTACTTGGCTATAGCCAATAATTCCAAAGAATAAAAAATAAAGTATAAATGTTGTTGTTTTCATGATGTTTTAGTTTTTAATGTTATTTTTTAAATTTGAATTCTCCTCCTTTTATGAGCCATGAAACACCAAAGCATTCCACAGCAATAGTTTCTAGCCAAAAAGTAAGATGATGGGTTTTGTGAAAGTCATGAAATGAATTAGGAACAATTTTATTAAAATAGTCGCTTCCTAAAAAGATAATTAATATAGACAGAAGCATTATCACTCCAAGGGTTCTGTATAATTTATGTCTGAATTTTATTTGTTTTTCAGCTTTTTCATACCCTTCACTAGTTTTTGTAAAGCGAAATAATGACATATAGGCTAACGACAATAAGAAAATTGCTGCTGATATATAATGAAAGGCTTCTCTAGTAGGATTTTTTTCTAAAATAGTAACTATGTGATTTTCCGAAATATTTAAACATCCTTGTAACAAACTATCTGTTGGTAGTAGAACAACAATTAATGCAGCCATTCCAGTAATTGATGAAATAATAAAGTCTGTACATTTTTCTTTATATATTATAAAGAAAATAGCTAATAAAGACATTATTGCAATAAACAACGGGCCTGATTTTGTATAATAATAATGACTTATAGATGGTAATACTTCTTTGAATCCATCAGTAAAGAGTAAAAGTAATGGCAATAAAATGGGTAATAAAATTCCTAATACTCCTATTAACTTTCGCAGTGTATATGAATTTTTAATTAATAACTCTTTTTGTTCTTTTTCATTAAATTTCAATGAATGACATTTTTCTTTAATTGCTGTTGTTATCATGATATTATTGTATTGGTTGATGTTCCAAAGGTATCTATACAGCACTATACCAATCAATTACCCTTTCGGGTGATATTTTGTAACTGTTAAAATCATTATTTTTGGAAAGTTTTGAATATTATTTTTGGATATCACACAAAAGGGTAATTATGAACAGATTATTTATTGCCCAACTTTGTCCTAAAAAATAAAACAACATGAAAATTAGAATTGCCATAGTAGAAGACGATAAAAACTACAACCAAGCTTTGAAGAAGATCATCGATTTTTAAGAAGATATGGAATGTGTGGCTCAGTTTTATAATGCTAAACCCCCTTTGCAAGAATTAGAGACTTTAGATCCAGACGTGGTTTTAATGGATATTCAATTACAAAATCTTTCTGGGATTGACTTAGTGTTTCAATCTCATAATCGGTTAAAGATAAATAGATTCTATGTTTTATTTTTTTATTATTTTTTGTACATATTTCCATTAATACTAAATTTAAAATCATCGATCTAGGCTAAGAGTAGTTGCAAAATTTTGTATTTAACTTTATAGGTAAGTATGTACCAATCTGAAAATCCGAGTAGATTTTCAGATTGGTCACAAACTAGTAATTACTTATAGAATCGTTAGGCTACTTGTTTATTTGCTTTCAACTTCTTTAATCGCATTAAGTCTATCCTGCAATAAATCAGACAAAATCTTTTCCATCGGTTCAAGAGCTTTTTTCAATTTAGAAATCAAGTCATTAAGTTTATTTTCTTCCACTTTTAAGGCATCGACTGCATTATTATTTTTCAAATCTCTAATGGTATTTTTACATTCCACAATAGATTTTTCGTAATCAGAAGTTATTGGTTCAAATTGTTCTCTAACTTTTAATTCTACTGTATCGAACTCTTCATTTATCATCTGTATGGTTAATGATTCAAGTTGGTTCTCGAAACTTGAGGAAAGCGCATTTAATTCTGCTTGTTTTGACTCAATTTTTTTAGATGTTGTTTCTATAGCTTCCTCTTCCCCATCATAATTTACACTTGTAATTACTAAACAATTAAATTTTACTAATTTCATTCTAATTGTTATGCTTGGCATATCATAAATAAGTTCTTTATCTTTAAAAACTATTTTTGGAATTTTAGTTATTATTTTATGTTCTTTCATTACAACTTCAGGAATTGCAGTAATAATCGGTGTCCATTTTGTAGTGCATTGCCAAGTCCTAGTTTTAATTCCAAGTCCAACTTTAGTTATTTTCCAACCACAAGTCGTTTCTGGTTTTTCACCAATCTTTTTATCTACCATGCGTGTAGTTGGTACATCAAAAATGATTTCTCGGTTTTCCATTGTGACTTCTGGAAGTTTTAAAACAACACGTTGTTGATTTTTTCCAATTTCAGGTATCGGCACATGAAAAGAAACTTCTTTCCATTCAAAATTATATGTATATTCATCATTTTTGATGCTGAATAACGTTCCATTATCTTGTAGCACTTCTCCATTTTTCTCAATTTCGTCAGCATAAGTATTTAATTGCTTTGCCACTTCTTTGCTTTTTGCCTCAAACTCGGCAACTAATTTTTTGATTTGTTCTTCGAATATCATATTTATAAATTTTAGTTGATTACTATTTATACTAACCTGTTATACTTGATGATTACTTTGATATTTGTTTCATAGAAAACTTTCTATAGCTCTTACAAGAGGAGCTTTAGTAGGAGTTAATTATGTTGGGAAATTGCATTACTACTGCATTAAAGTCCCTTTTTGCTATCATGATATCTATTGTATTAGTTATTGGTTCAAAGGTATCTACACAACACTATACCAATCAATTACCCTTTTGGGTGATATTTTACTAAAAGGAATGAATCTTTTTTTTTTGTAAGTTTTTTTCTAAATAAGATTTGTATATTTAATGTAATTTTAAAATATCACCCGAAAGGGTAATTGTGCCAGATTTTTTTATTGCCCAACTTTGTAATGAAAATGTAACACCATGAAAATTACCGTTGCCATAGTAGAAGATGATAAAAACTACAACCAAGCTCTGAAAAAGATCATCGATTTTCAAGAAGATATGGCATGTGTAGCTCAGTTTTATAATGGTAAAACTGCTTTGCAAGAATTAGAAGATTTAGAACCAGACGTGGTTTTAATGGACATTCAATTACAAGATCTTTCAGGTATTGACCTTGTGTTTCAATTAACAGAAACGATGCCAAATACCACGTTTGTAATGTGTACGAGTTTTGAAGATGATGAGAAAATATTTTCAGCTTTGCGCGCAGGTGCTAGTGGCTATCTCGTAAAAGGAGAGCCGATGGATAAAATTATACAAGCCATACAAGAAGCTTATAAAGGAGGTGCACCCATGAGTTTTACAATTGCCAAACGTGTTTTACAACATTTTCAAGAATCGAAAGTACAAGTACAAAGTTTAGCGTTACTTACCGTAACCGAAAAAGAAGTCCTAGAATTGCTAGCACAAGGACTGCTCTACAAAGAAATTGCTGATAAAAAGTGTGTCACAATTGACACTATAAAAAAGCACATTGGCAACATCTATAGGAAGTTACAAGTAAGCAACAAAATTGAAGCAATTAATAAGTTTAACAACAAAAATTAGAAATTATGGAAGCAAAAGAATTACAAGAAAAAGGAAAAGACAAAGCATTATTGAACAAATTCATATTATCAATAGATAAATTCTTTGATATTATGCCATATGAACAAGTTGAGTCAAGAAATGAGGACTTAGTCAATTTGAAAATTGATGAAATAAACAAAGACTTTTCTATTAATTCAAAAAGTTTTATTGAAACGATAGTTAATTCTAATAGAAATACGCCAGTTGAAATAAGGAAAACATTAGAATATTTAAAAATCTACTTTGTACAACTTGATAACGGTTCATTTTCAATCTGTTTTTCCATATCTTCTAAACAAAACTGTGATTTTGGAGAACATGATTCATTTTTAAAAATTGATGAGAACAAAAACCTTATAGAAATCAAAAAAACTGAATTTAAAAAACATCATTTAAAATATAAAAATAACTTACTTCCAACTATTAATTCAAAAACTAAAATTGATGATAAAGAAATTAACAATACAGAAGTAATTAGCTACAAGCTTAAAGATCTTTATTTATTTCTTATTTATCACTTTTTACTTCAGTCTGATTATGAATACTCAAAGTTATATTTTAAAATGATTAAGTTTGAAAAAAATGTAAAAGTATCAAATAATCAAAATAAACTAAGTCTTGTCGTACGAGCAGAAAAAAGCTCAAAAGACAAAGGTGAGTATTACGACTTCGGAACCATTTATCCTTAAAATATGGAAATATTACAGCTTTTATATATTAGTTGTTTGTTTATAACAACACTTAAAGCTATAGTTTTGAGTTTGAAGTATTCCCTTCAAGCTCAAAACTATTTAGTGGTTTATTTAATTGTTACTCTTTATTTAGAAGTTTATGGATTAATAAAAACCTATTTGAATCAAATGGATTATGCTATTTATTTCAATATTTATGCACTATTTTGTATTGTTTTCTTTGGTTTTTATTTTTCAAAAATCTTTATTGGAACACAAAAAAAAACAACACTTCTAATCTCTTGTTTTTTATTACTTTATATAGCTTTTTATGTTGATTTTTTAAGTCCACAATTTGTAACAATTTTAGGAATATTGTTAGCATTATTTTATATTTTCAATGCTATATTATGGTATTATCAAAAGCTAAAACTTCCTGTTGAAGATAAAATTACTCATGATCCTAATTTTTGGATTGCAACAGCTTTACTTTTATGGAGTACTTATATAATCTTTAGAATTACACCTATGTATTTTTTTGACAAAGAAGATCAATTCTTTCTAGAAATTCTTAAAAAAATAGGTTCTGTAGTCAATATGATTATGTATTTTTTATTTTACATTGCTTTAGTGAAATATCAAAAAAAATCAATAAAGAGAATTAAATGAACGAACTTCCACAAGAAATAAAACAAACATATATCATCGCAATCATTGTGATGCTACTTTTTGTGGTGTTTATTATTATGATGGTGTTTATCTATAATAAAAGACAATTAATACAACAACAAGAAATTAAAATAAAGGAAAGTGAATTCCAAAACCAGTTGTTGCAAAAGAAATTAAAACGTCAAAAAGCGATTCAGTTGGAAAGAGAACGTATTTCTCAAGATATGCATGACGATTTGGGTGCTGGTATTTCGGCTATAAAGTTGCAAGCGGAGTTTTTAAAGCATAAAATTCAGGAAGAAGGATATGCAGAAGATTTAGATGCTATCGTTTCAACTTCTGAAGACATGAATCTCGCTATGCGAGAAATTTTGTGGAGTTTGAATTCGCAAAATGATACTATTGGTAATTTTATAGAGTATACTAGTGTGTATGTAGAACGATTTTTAGATAAAACTGACATTCATTTACAGTTGAATTCAACTATAATAGAAAAGAAAACCAATTTACCAGTAAAAGCTAGAAGAAATCTCTTTTTAGCGGTTAAAGAAGCGGTTCATAATGTGTACAAACACAGTCAGGCAAAAAACATAGATGTCCAATTTGAACAAACAGAAAATTATTTTAAAATAGCGGTTATTGATGATGGAATTGGTTTATCAGATACTATAAAAAAAGGAAATGGTTTAACCAATATCTCTTTAAGAATGGAAAATATTGAAGGTCGTTTTGAAGTTATTCCTACAGAATTTGGAACTCATTTATGTTTTCAGTATTTCTTTAATGATTAGATTCCGAAAAAATCTTTTGTGCTTTTTGTAGTTTCAAGAGCTATTTCTTCAAGTGAAAGTCCTTTATAAGTAGCAATGCTTTGTGCTACATAAGGTAAAAAAGCAGGTTCGTTTCTACGTTCGTGATACTTAACTAAATTTGCATTAGGTACGTTTTTTGGTAACATAAAAGGAGCATCTGTTTCAATTAGTAATCGATCTAAGGGAACATAATTTACTACTTCTTGTAAATGAGCAAATCGTTTAACATCACTTATAGCACCTGTGAAACCTAGATAAAACCCGTTATCTAAATAAGTTTTGGCTTCTTGTAAAGTTCCAGTAAAACAATGTACAACAGCTTTTGGTAATTGTGGCAAATATGCTTTGGTTATAACCATAAAACGAGTAAAAGCCGCTCTTTCATGTAAGAAAAGAGGTTTTTGTATTTCTATTGCCAATTCTAATTGGGCTTTATAACATGCTTCTTGTTGGTCTCGTGGAGAAAAGTCACGGTCAAAATCGAGTCCGCACTCACCTACTGCTACTACTTGTTTGTTTTCTAAGAGTTTTCTTAATTTAGCAATACTTTGATTATCCCTACTTTTTGCATCATGTGGGTGAATGCCAGCAGTGCTGTATAAAATACTTGGATATTCTTTTGCGATTCTTAATGCTTCCTCGCTTCCTTTTACACTGGTTCCTGTAAGTATCATTTGCGATACCTCATTGTCTAAAGCATTTTGAATGATAGATTCGATATCATTATGGAATTGCCTATTCGTTAGGTTAATTCCGATGTCTATGCAGTTTTTCATATAATTTTTTCGCTCCAGGTGTCTTTCTCTTTTGTTTTAAATAAAACTCTAACAACCTTATTTCTTTTAATAGAGTCTTCTAATTCTTTATGAGATTTATAGCTTCTATATTCAGAAGTAAGTGTATCATTATAACCTTTATAGGTTATTTTTACTTTAATAGTTTTTCTTCTTTTCTTTCTTATTGCAGGATTTCTTATATCAACTATATTATTTTGTTCCAAAGAAAGTTGTTCATTAATAATAGTACTTACTGTTGCACGCCATTTTCTATTACCTAATTTCTTACCAAAAGGATGTAAGTGTTTTGCATATTCATAGCCACGAAATGTACCTTTGTTGTAAAGATTTTTCATTTGTTTTATTTGCAACAAATGTTAGAAGGAAGTACGCAACTATTTTACGTTTGTGTTTTTTTTATAAAAATTGTTCCAAAAAACCTATAAATTGTTTTCCATCGCTACTCCATCGCATGCCTTGTCCGTTTGCAATTCTAATTTCATAGACTAAACCGTGTTTGTAATGATGAAAAACATTCCACCAGGTTTGATTATCCATAATGTAATCTATTTTCTTTTTTATACTATTTTCTTTTTCTTTATGATTGCCATTTAAAGTTTCAAAAATGCTTTCAGGATAACGACCTACATGTTTTTCCCAAGCTTTTACTACCACTGTTGTCTCTTTATTTAAAGGTTGAAAACAACTTTCTAGCAAGGTGCTTTTCAAAGGTAAAATGGCTTGTTCATCTTGTACACTAGCAGAAGTAATCCGTTGTCCCATAAGCAATAACAGATCTTTAAAAGGAAGTTCTTCAAGTAGTTGACTGACTTTTTTTGGTATGTCCAATTCATTTTCATTGGCAAACACCTTTTTAAATTGGGCTAAAGCTTCGGAATAGTCTTGCTGCATTTCTTCTTCAAAATAAGGCAATTTGGTTTCGTTTGAAGTTGAATTTAATTGAATAAACAATTGTCTTGTAAAAAAAGATAAAATCTCTTCTTGTAAAAAAGCATGGTATTTACTTTTCCAAGTTTCTGAAATAAAGGCTTTTGCTTCTAATAGTGTTTTATATAGGTTTTCTTGGGTTATCATTGTCCTGCTAAAAAACTGTTTTACTTTCTATTTTTGTTTCAATTAAATAGGTTGCCAAATTAAACCAATTAACGGCTTTATCCAATACAATTCCATCAGAAGAAGCAATGATTTCATTTGTATTTACAATAGCTTCATCTGCATTATCTTCTAAAATAACTTTCCAATTTACATTTTGTTCTTTGGCTTTTGCTTCTATTTTTGCTTTAATTCTTCCGCTATTTGAAACAGGTTTGTCGAAAATCCAGACTAGTTGGTACAATTTACTTTCATTATAAAAAAGTAGTACTAAATCAATTGCTTTATCTGTTTGATTAACGGTTTTGTAATTCCCATGAACGCTAGATAAATCGCGATAACAATCATCTTGTCCTTTAAAAATATAGGCATTGGACAACATACTTTCCAATAAAATTAGAATATTAAAACCATCGATTATTAAGATTTTGTTTTCCAATGTGTCCAAAGGAACTTCTTTGTTTTTACGAATGGCTAATTGTTCGTTGGAAGCACTCATGCCTTGCACTGCTTTTTGTTGGCGACTAGCTAATTTATAACGAGTTCCTACAACTGCTAAGGCATTTTTCTCAGAATAACCTCTGGTCAATAGATAATTCATATCCATTAAGGCTTCTTTTATAATTTCTTTAAATTTGGGTGAACCAAAAAAGAAATCGTCTTTAGCTTCTTTTCCTCTATTGCTTTGTTTTGACATCTTTTAAAAATTAAAATTCATTTGGAATGGCTTTTCGATACTTTTCAAGATTAGAAATTTTGAAAAACTCGAAGTGACGTGAATACGCTTTTCTATTTTAATATAATTCAAAAAAATTAGTTACGTTTCTTCACTATTCATAAATGGTTTTTCAAAAGTAGGACGAATTCTTTTCCAAATTTCGTTATCGTAACTTTTGTTATCTAACATTAAGAACAAAACGGCTGAATTTTCACAGCTCATAAAATAAAAAGCAGTTTCTTTTCGAGTGGCTAATCTCTTAAAATTGGATTTACATTGTTCTTCAATAGTTTGAAAAGCTACGTTTAGTTCTTTGATGGTTTTCTTTACCCAATTGAAAAATTCGTCAGGAACATGTTCGAGCATTATATCTAAAGGTTCCTTATTCTTTAAATGTTCCCAAATATCAATACTGGTTAATTGGGTAATAATGCGATGCAAACGAACGTATTCGTCAAATTTTACTTTCAATCGAAAACCGTTTTCAAACTTGATAACAAAACCTTCTTTATTGTCATTTTGCAAGTTTTTTAAGGTTTCAATATCTTTAATTCCGTTGTATTTTTCAACTAGTGGGAAACCAATGTCTTCCAATGGTAATTCTACACCTGTTTTAGTATCAATTATTGCCAATAAAACTAAAGATTCTGTAGTTCCATAATCTAAAACAATTCGGTTTTCTGGATAAATGATTTCAAAAAGATAGGTTTTACTTTTGTCCAATTGTGACCAAATATTTTTATAAATCGAATGTAATAATTCCGTTGCTTTTATTGCTTGATGGCTTGTAAATGAACCACGACTTGCTATATACGGAATATTTTCAATCCAATATAAAATACCTAGTGAACCGTCCATTTTGTCATAGACTTCAAAAGAAGTAGTTGGAATTTCAATACCTTCTTGTTCGCCCAAATTAAAAAACTTAGAAAATGGTCTCGCAACAATATTTTGATTGGCATCCATAATAATACCACGACAAGCTAAGGTTACTTCGTTCCAAAATTTTTCAAACTGTACGGTTTGGGTGTAATTATAAATGTATAAATCCTGTTCAGGATGCTTGTTCATCTTAATATAACCTTGATCAATCATTTGGTTTAGTAAAGTAATATTCATTTCTTTTTATTTTACCCTGCAAAGATGAAATGTAGGTACGTAATTATTTTGCGTAATAAAATCATCCACAAACTTGTCATGCTGTCTCAACACTTCGGGATCTAATTAGTTACTCACACATTTGTTTACGAAAAATCTGATAGGTTTCAGAAACCTATCAGATTTAAAAATTCCCATAATATACTTGAAAACAAGGTAGTTTTAACTCATTTCTCCACATATCTACTACTTGGTTTCTATCGTCTAGAACAAATTCAATAAAATACTTATTTCTTATTTCGGTATCGAATATTTCAGTTTTAATTACATTGTCTTTTCTGCTGTCTTTGCTTTTTCGCATGAATAAATGATCATATTCGATATTGTATTTTTCTAAAAAACGTAATGTTGGTTCTTTGTATTTGTCTTCTCTTCCAGATAACAAAATAATAGTATATCCTATGTTTTTATAGTTTTTCAAAACATTTGCCACTGGTTCGTTTAACAAATCTTCATCACATTTGCTTGCATCAAAAGGGTTTCTACCATTCATTAAGGCTAATGTACCATCTAAATCGCAAATTAAAGCTTTAGGTAAAGTGGCATCTTGCTCTCCGTATTCTAAATCTTTTCTTCTTATTTTTTTTATGGGTTCAAAGTCAAAATGTTCTTTCAAATGTTCTAACTGTTTGAACATGGTTTCAATAACTGGTTTTGGCACTATTCGTGCACGTTTTGCATTACGTTCTAACAGTTCTTCTAAAGGAACATCAAACAATTTGAATTCGATATTGGCTAAATCGTTATACTCTTTTATTGCAGTTTTAATGTAGTCTTTTTTGGTATGACAATTATCCAAAATAACATTCCAACCACTAGACAATAGGGTTTTTACTTGTTCGTGAACCATTTTAGAGATTATTTTTTCAGCATTATCTTCTAGTTTTTCCTGAAATTGTGAAAAACGAATTTCATCACGACTTACTCTAAATGTTTTTGGTTCAGATTTTACAAGCCATTCGGCATACGTACTTTTTCCAGATGCTGGACAACCTATTAGGAGTGTTAATTTTGGTGTTTTTCTCATTTTTATATTTTTATTTTATTACACAGCGTTTCACAAAGTATTTTCACAAAGATTCTCTAAGTTTAATTTCCTTTGCATTACTCTGAGTTTCTTTGTGTGTCTCTGTGCAATAATTAATTATAATCTTGGGTCTAATGTTTTCTCTATTTCTTCGTTATTAATTCGTTTTAACAATAACAATTTCATTAAATAATTTTCTGCATTTAAGGTTTTATATGGAATTTCTAACATTTGTTGGTTAACTGCCGATACAAAGATGGTGTGGTGATGCGTAATTATTTTGCGTAGGTTAATTTCTTTTAATTACAAAAACTAAAGTTGAATTTGGAAGCACTTTAAGAATTTTTGTTTTCTCTTGGAGTAATTTATATTTTTCTTTAGAAATAGTAGATTTTTCTAGACCTAATAAGTAAGCATAATTTGATAATTCTACAGTTTTATCGAAATGTAAAATTAAATACTCATAATCTTTCTCAGTTTTATAAATATAATCTAAACCATTAATTACAGAATCAGAAGCTCCATCTAAACCTGATAAAGTAAACCATTGATTATTAAATTGAATTTGTAATCCATTTGCTCCTGCATAAGTTTGATAAATAATTTCAGTTTTTCCACTAGTAGTTTTTCCATGATAAGATTTAGTACTCACATCATATATTTCCTCAATAGCTTCTTCAATATTTAATACTACTTCACTTCCTTGAAAATCTAAAATAATATCTTTTTTATCATTTGATAATAGTAAAACACCATTAATTGTTCCTTTAAAGCTTCCATTTTTTAAATCTTGAAAAACAGAATTAAATTTTTTACCAAATACAAATTTTGATTGTACTTGTCCAAAAGTTAATAATGAAAAAGCGATTAATAATAGAGTTATATATTTTTTCACTTAAATATAAATTAGAAATTGTATTAGACAAATATAAAGACTTCACTTTATTTATATATTGAATTTATTTTTTAATTCTAAAAGTTCGTCGGAAGTCATAAAATTACTATTTCATAACATATAGCTACATTGTAAAACCCTATTTTTGTTATGCAAAAAACATATAAAAAATGAAACCCTTTCTTCAATTATTGTATTTTCTACTTTTATTACAAAGTTTTTCAATATATGCACAAGACATAGAAAAGGAAAAACAATCCGATTTTACAATTGCTTTTGGTTCGTGCAACAGACATAATGTAGAAAATCTTTTATGGGATGATATTGCTAAAACAAAACCCAATGTGTGGATTTGGGGAGGTGATATTGTATATGCAGATACTGATAATATGAAAACGCTCCAAAAAATATATGCTGAACAAAATACTGTAAAAGGCTATCAAAATTTGAAAGCAACCGTTCCTATAATTGGCACTTGGGACGATCATGACTATGGAATAAATGATGGTGGTGAAGAATTTACAGCCAAAAAAGAGAGTCAGCAAGCGTTTTTAGATTTTATGGGTGTTCCCAATGACAGTCCTAGAAGACAACAAGAAGGTATTTATACCGTTCATGAATATTCGATTTCTGAAAGTACTATAAAAATTATCGTACTTGATACTCGTTATTTTAGAACAGCACTTACTACGGATACTCAAACCAAAAAAAGATTCAAACCTAATACTTATGGTGAAGGTACAATTCTAGGGGTAACCCAATGGAAATGGTTAGAGAACCAACTAAAAACCAGTACTGCCGATTTTAATATTATTATTAGTAGTATTCAAGTACTTTCAAACGAACACGGTTATGAAACTTGGGGCAATTTCCCTCATGAAGTAGATAAATTAGAACGATTGTTAGTAGATTCAAAAGCCAAAGGAATTATTCTTTTATCAGGTGATAGACATATTTCGGAATTCTCAAGAAAAGAAGTTAACGGTTTATCTTATCCATTAATCGATTTTACAAGTAGTGGACTCACCCACTCTAGTACTAATTTTTCTGGTGAACCTAATCCGTTTCGTGTGGGAGAAATAGTAACAGCAAAAAGCTTTGGTACATTAACTTTTGATTTTAAAATGAAACAAGTAAATTTTAAAATTATTGGTAATGATGAAGAAGTTTTGGAAGAATTGAAGCAAGGTTATTAGTCGGTTGAACTATACTTTTAATGAAGAAGATTTTTATTTAAAGCGAAATAAATGGCTTCTATGTTATCCATTTTCCCGCTATTCGCAGTATCTTTTTGTTTATAACAAAAAGGATACTTGCTACTATCTGGGCTAAAAGAGAAGCATTAGGTGTCTTTGGGATTTTTCATTTAATAAATAAAGAGGCAAAAAATGTAAAAAGTTTGTCTTTGTTGGAATCGAAGGAACTATTTACCACAGCACTCTTTGGTTATAAGAGCAATGAGCTAAAGGTGTTTTTATTTCTATCTTGGAACGAAGGAACACCCTTATAACGGCATCTTATTTTAAAAAGAAGTAAAATTCGTAAAGTGAAACGGGGCATGTCATTACCAGAATCGAACTGGATAGTCTTGCTGATTTTACAACTTCACTATTCCTCCCCAAATGTGGACGAAGTATCACTTTACTACGACATTCTTTTATTTAGTACAACAAATAAGGTAAAAAACGAGAAGAGAAATTGCTCTTTAAGAGCAGCCGTTCTTATCCGCTGACGGACAGTGAACCGGTAATTCGACATCTACGAGAGACTTGCATTTTCTTACGAAAACTTTTACCCTGTTGGTTTTCAACCCAACTTCGCTAGTTCGGTCACCCGAATTACGCTACCTTAGGACCGTTATAGTTACGAAGTAACTCTTCTCTACGACACTTATTTGTTTTTTATTAGTAATGGAAACTATTTATTTCCATTGTGTTTTTCTAAACTTTTTCCAGTTGCGTTGGTTATTTCTCTGAGTTGAATTTGAGGTTTCCCAACCATGTGGAAAACACCATGAGCAACCTTGATTATCTCCATTTACAATTCTGGATAATTGAACATTAGACATTTTAATTGGAAAAGCAATGTTTCCCATTTCGTCTTTACCCAATGCTTTTTTTAGTTTTTTAAAATTTTTCATACTATTCTATTAAGTTAAACTCAATAGAAAGCACCTTTTAATGTTGGTTTATAATTTTTCATTTTATAAAAATCAAGGTAATGTTTGAAAAGATACTATTACAGCGTGTTACCATTACACCATTCCTCTCGGAATCAGGATTCGAACCTGAAATGCTGGAACCTTAATCGAAGCAATTCTTTTCTACGACACTTGATATTTTTTAGTAATTAGTGATTAGTCGTTAGTAATTAGTCCTAATCATTACATTTTAGTTGATAATTTAAAAGAAACAAGGCAAAAAGCAATAAGTGGTATATATCGTACTCTACCTCTGAGCTACTCTCCCATTTTTGTTATTCTTGTGGAAGAGACGGGAATCGAACCCGCGACCACGTCGTTAAAAGCGAAGTAACACTTATCTACGGCACTTGTTTGTTTAGTAATTAGTGATTAGTCGTTAGTGATTAGTTTTAATAGTCTTAACAACCAATATATTTTTCTGATTTTCCATTTTCTTGCTCCATTTTTAGAAAAACTTTGTCCCCTTTGTTGTTTATTATCAATGTAGCTAAACCAAACCAATATATTTCACTAAAACAATCATGAATTTTAATCCATTTATCATCAAAATCATTATGATTTGAAATAACATAATAATATTCTTCTTTTTCAAAATTTATATGTTTTTCTATTTCAGATACATTATCAAACTCTTTTTCTATCTTTTTAAACTTTTTACTATTTAAAAAACTGAAACTTTTATGATTCAAATTATTTATGAATTTAGCTCGTTTTTTGGAGTCTAATAATTCAAAATAACATCTTTGTTTTTTGTCCTTATGAACAAAATTATCTAAGAAATTTTTAATCATTATTTCTTTATCATTCATCATTTTAATTAAAAAACAAGGCAAAAAGCAAAAAGAGACTGTAATAGTGTTTTAATTAAACTAATAGTTAGTACTAACTATATAAGGCTCTACTTATAACTCTAGCGGGAAAAGCGAAGTAACTCTCTTTTACGGCACTTGTTTGTTTTATCTATTAGAACCTACCGTTTTCTCTTTGAATAAGTAATATTTGGTGAATTCTATTTATTTCTTCAATTATTGGTTTAAGTTCATATTCTTCATTTAAAACTTTAAAAATGAATTCATCATAAAAAAAACCTCTAAAAAGAATAGTTGGGTCATTATTAATTGGCTTTTTTCCAACATAACTTATTGCAATTTTTTTTGTTCCAAACTCATTTAAAAAAAGGTCTAATCTTTCATCAAAATGTTCAATCAAATTCCTCATCTCTCTATTTTTTATCGGACATGAATCATCTATATTATATACTTCACGTAATTTTTTTGCTCTAATTTTATAAAAAGCACTATTTTTTGAAGGCCAAAAAAACCTTGAAATACCTGCTACCTGCTTAATTATATTCTGAATTAAACTTAATATTAACTCATGATTTTCTTTAAAATCTAAATCTGGATTATCACAAATTTCATTATAAAAGCCTAATTCACTTAAAATAATATTTGTTTTTATATACAAACTTTCAATATAAAATACTTCATTAAATGGTTGAATTCCTTGAATTTCATTTTTTAAGTTTTGCATGTCTTTTTATTTTATTTACAAATTTAGTTGTTTACTACGCAACTATTTTACATAGTCTAAAAATTACCGCAAATAGGATTACAATTTGCGGTAATGAAACACTACAAAGTGATTTGTTTGATTTTCGTCAAAGTACTATCACCGTTTTCTAGAGCGTCTAACACATCAAATATTTTATCTGACCAACCTGCGATTAGATACACATCATTTCTTTTGATATCTAAAGGCACTTGTCCATATCCAGCCAAGTCAAACAAATATAATTTGGCTTTTGGAGCTATTCGTTTGTATTGATTCCAAGAGTTTTCAAATGTATGATTGGTTTGATTACTATTCCATAATTGCACATCAGTAAACAACATGACTTTATCTACAATTTCTTTTCGTTTGATTAAGTCTTCAATTACCAAATAACCATTGGTAGAATAACCAACCTCTCCTTCACGTTTATAAAACTCTTGCACATTTGTCAATACATTTCGTTTTGACATATTGATTATTTTCCAAGTATCTCCAAACATACCACTGATTACATTTCTGCATCGAGATTGCATTAGCATACCTAACATTAAACCTATATCATACAATTGTATTTTACTTTTTGGTGAAATAGCTTTTTGCATCGAACCCGAAACGTCACAAGCAATTACTACCGAAGTATTTCCATCAAAACCTTTTATATTTTGAGCACTTTGCATCACAGCATCTTCCAAAACTTCAAGAATCATGGTCGTGTATCGCGATTTCAACGTTTTAATTTCACGATAAGCAGCCAAGAATCGGAATGGTAATTGTTTAGCATTGGCTACAGCCTTTTCATTACTCAAATAATTACACACTTTTTCGATATGAGCAAAAGAAACTTCAGCTTCTACTATATTTCTTAGATTTCGCATCGTTGCCATGTAACCCATTCGATTACTATCAATCAAATCTTCCCATTTTTGTTTGATTGCGGCTTTTTTAGCGGCTTCATTTTCGTATTTATATTGACCAACATCTGACAATTCAGTTTCCCAAGTGTAAGGTGTGGTTAATGTATCTGCTGCAATTTTATTGAAAATCGCTTGTTGCTTTTCATCTTTTGCTTTTGGGTGAATCAAAAACAAAGCATCACGTAATTTCACTTCACCATTACGGTTGTATTTTGCAAATTGGTACTCATCAAAGGTATTAAACGATTCTGCTAAACCTTTTTGAATTTGTTTTGACAAGCGATTTAATTTTTTCGTTTCTGTTCGTGCATTTGCCATTTGATAATAGGCCAATAGCTCTGTAATTTCATCAGCACGTTTTACAACACCTTGAACTGTACTTTTTACTATACTGTTACCATAAGTTTGTTTGGCCAATTCCACAGTTAAAACCATTGGTATTGAACGCATATACATTTGGTTACGCACATAGATTGCCAATTTAGCTGTGAATTCTGGATTACATTGTGTAATTAATTTTTGAATTCTTGCTAAGCGATTATTGTTTTTTTCGTAAGTAACATCATTTAATCCGGTTGTTACCACTGCAGTATATAATTCTATTTCTGGATTTTGAGTAAATGCTTTTGCACCTTCGTAATTAGAAATTACATTTTTCTGTTTGTTAAAATAATTAAATTTCATGGTTCCGTTTTTTAGATTAAATATTGTCACTCATTGACAGGACAAATATTCAAATTAGTGTACGCAATTATTTTACGTAGTCTAAAATAAATTGTATTTTTACTGAAAAAAGAATGGATTTACTTCAAATATATTCAGATTTACTTCTGAGGATAGGCATTCCTCAAGCTGAAATTAATAAATTATGGCTTACGTTAGAAAAAGCCTATACTTCACCATCAAGAAAGTATCATAATTTAACTCATATAGAGGCAATGATTTCTTCATTTGAAGTTTATAAAAATCAGCTTCAATTTCCTAACGAAGTTTTGTATGCCATTTTTTATCATGATATTATTTATGAAACTACTCAAAATGATAATGAGCAAAAAAGTGCTGAATATGCAATTTCTATTCTTCCAGAAAATACAACTCTAAATCAACAATTAATTTATGATATGATTTGTGCGACACAATTGCACCAACAAAATCCTATAGAAGACATAAACTGGTTGATTGATTTTGATTTAAAGATATTAGCTTCAGATTGGGAACATTATCAAATTTATTGTGAGCAAATAAGAAAAGAATATAAAATATATCTCGATTTATTATACAAACATGGTCGTAAAAAAGCATTAGAACACTTTTTAGAAAATGATTTTATCTTTCAAACAAATGAATTCAGAACAAAATATGAAGCCAAAGCAAGAGAAAATATTCGAAAAGAAATAGAACAACTATAAAAACTAATCGCTAAAAACTAATCACTAAAAAATGGCACAAAATAAAAATGCTCTAATACGTTACAAAACCATTGATAAATGTTTGCAAAACAAATACCGTCAATGGACATTAGAAGATTTGATTGAAGCATGTAGTCAAGCATTGTTTGAATATGAAGGAAAAGAAACATCTGTAAGTAAACGTACTATTCAATTGGATATCCAAATGATGCGTAGTGAAAAATTGGGTTACAATGCTCCTATTGCAGTTTACGATAAAAAATACTATCATTATGAAGAAGAAGATTTTTCTATAACTGATATTCCATTAACTGAAACCGATATTAATGTGTTGACGGAAACGGTTTCTATGTTAAAACAGTTCAAAGATTTTTCCCTTTTTAATGATGTATCTGATATTTTACAACGATTAGAAGATAAAATTTATGCCGAAAAATCACATACACAACCTGTAATTCATTTGGATAAGAATGAAAATTTAAAAGGGTTACATTTTTTAGATGAAATTTACCAAGCTATTATAAAAAAAGTGGTTTTGGTTATTACCTACAAATCCTTTAAATCGAGAGAAGCGCAACAACTAACATTTCATCCGTTCATTTTAAAAGAATTTAATAATAGATGGTTTTTAGTGGGTAAAACCAAAGGAAGTCAACCAATAACAAATTTAGCTTTAGATCGAATTGAAAAAATAGATTATGATTTTACTATTCCGTTTTTAGAAGAAACATTCAATGCAGAAGTCTATTATAAAAATATTGTTGGTGTAACAGTTAATCAGGGTTTATATCCTGTAAAAATTGAGCTTTGGATAGATCAAATGAATGCTCCATATGTGATAACAAAACCGTTGCACCATAGTCAGAAAATTCTTCAAACTAATGAAGATGGAAGTATTATTGTTCATTTATTTCTAATTCCAAATTATGAATTAGAGCGATTATTACTTGGATTTGGGAATGGTTTAGAAATTTTGAAACCTAGTAATCTTAGAAAACGAATTGTAAGAATCATTGAAAAAACATACCAAAGATATCAAACTGATGAAATATAAAAAACGGGACTAATTTCTTAGTCCCGTTTACTTTGATACTTTATATTTTATAGGTAAATAGCGTTTTATTCTTGTAGATTATTATTTTAAGACAAAACTTGTTTTTGAAACATTTTCTCCTTTTGGACTGAAAACATTTACAAAATAAGTACCTGCTTCAAAATTATCTCCAGCCAATTCTTCAGTAACTTGAACTGATTTATTTTCATATTTAACAACAGTAATAAAACTATATGTTAATGTTTGATCTTCTCCCATAGGAACTGTTTTCTTTTCGCCTAAGATATTACCTTTAGTATCCATTACTTGTACATAATAAGTTCTATCCCCTGAAGAAGCTATTTGGTTTTCAGCAATTACAAAACTAATTTTTAATTTATCAGCTCTACTTGCTTTTGTAGTTTCAACTTGTTTTCCTGAACTTCTTTCTTTAACAGCTAAAACGTTTAAATTTAAAACAGCTAATTTAGAAGCTTTTTCGATAGTTTTAGTCAAATTATTATTTTGAACTAAAAGTGTATCTGTAAACTTTCTATTTTCGTCTAACGCTACATTAGTACTATCTAATGAAGATGTTAAAGAAATATTTTGTTCTTTTAATAATTTATTTTCAGCTACTAAATTATCCATTTCTCTTTTCAAACGGAAATACTCACCTTTGTAACGCTCCATAGCTTTTGCGTCACCTTTAGACTTTTCTAATTCTTCAAGAAGTTTAGTCATCTCTTCTTTTTGGGCATCAATATCACCTTTTAAAGCAGTATTTTCGCCAGACATTGCTTCTAATTCTGCAATTCTTGCTTTAATATCATTTTCAAGATTGACTTTTTCACTAGTTAATTCTGTTAATTGTTTTTTGTTGTCTGAGGTTAATTTATAAATATAACCAATACTACCTAATAATAATAATGCTAAAATGACAATCGCTGCTTTTAAACCTGAGTTATTCTTTGTGTTTTCCATAATTTTTTGGTGATTACTTAATTTTTAAAACAAATGTACAATTTATAAAGTATTTATTCAATCTTAGAACGAAAGTTATATTAAAATAGTATTTTTGAAATGAAATTTTTTTTAAAAAATGGAAAATATACATTTATTAACGGTTAAAGATTTAGCCAAAATTACGCTTCATAGAAGTGGTGAGATTAAATTAGGTGAAAAAGCAATTACGATTCCGTCTGGAGAAAATATTTGGGATTTTATTACTAATTGCGATGCTACATTTGTTTTATTTGGTATTCCAGAAGATATAGGTGTTAAAGCAAATCTAGGTAGAACTGGAACTGCTTCAGCTTATGAAAGTGCTTTAAAAAGTTTAGTTAACATACAACATAATAAATTTTGTAAAGGCAATAATTTATTACTTCTTGGTCATCTTAATATGACTAGCGAATTAAACGAAGCAAGTGAATTAAAAACTTCTAATAAAGAACATAAAAAGAAGCTTTTTAAATTAGTTGAAAAAATAGATATAGAAGTTTCTCATATTATACATCAAATTATAAAGTGTGGAAAAATACCTATTGTTATAGGTGGTGGTCATAATAATGCATATGGCAATATTAAAGGATTAGCTTTGGCAAAAGGAAAACCAGTAAATGCAATTAATTTTGATGCACATACTGATTTTAGGATTTTAGAAGGAAGACATTCTGGAAATGGTTTTAGTTATGCTTTTGAAGAAGGATTTTTAAAGAAATATTTTGTTTTCGGCTTACATGAAAATTTTGTTTCAAAAAGTGTATTTAATTCTATTAAAGAACAAGAAAACAGAGTTAAATATGTGAGTTATGAAGAAATTGAGGTAAGAAAACAAAAAACATTTGATTCTCAATTAGCAGAAGGATTAACATTTATAAAGCAAGATCCTTTTGGTATTGAACTAGATTTAGATGCTATTCCTTTAGTACCATCAAGTGCAATGACATTAAGTGGTTTTAGTGTTCAACAAGCCAGAGAATACATTCATTATTTTGGAAAACATAAAAACGCAGCCTATTTGCATATTTGCGAAGGTGCTCCCGATCTTGATTTATCAAATAATAGTCATTTAACAGGAAAGTTGATTGCCTACTTAATTACAGATTTCATGAAAAGTAAAACACTTTAAGGCATAAAGTTAGTATTGTTATTTCAACTTATAAACTCTATTTTGTTTTGATTACCTTTGGAGAAAATTTAAGAAATGACATTTAAAGAACTTCTATTAATAAAAAATATTCAAGAGGCATTACAAGAAGAGGGTTATGAAAACCCTACTCCTATTCAAGAACAAGCTATTCCAGAAATTTTGGCAGAAAAAGACTTAGTTGCTTGTGCGCAAACTGGAACAGGAAAAACTGCTGCCTTTGCCATTCCTATTATTCAGTTAATCCATCAAATTGTAGGTTCTGCTAAAAAAGTTAAGCGTATAAGAACTTTGGTAATTACTCCTACAAGAGAATTAGCCATACAAATTGGAGAAAGTTTTAATACTTATGGAAAATATACCAACATAAAAACCTTAGTTATTTTTGGTGGTGTAAATCAAATTCCTCAAGTAGATCAATTGAAAAAAGGAATTGATGTATTAGTAGCGACTCCTGGTAGATTATTAGATTTATACAAACAAGGTTTTATCGATTTAAATCACATGCACCAATTAGTTTTAGACGAAGCTGATCAAATGCTAGACATGGGATTTATTAATGATGTAAAAAAGATAATAAAATTAACTCCAGATAACAGACAAACTTTATTGTTTTCTGCTACTATGCCAATTGCCATTCGTGAGTTAGCCGATACATTTTTGAATCAACCAAAATATGTTTCTGTTGCTCCTATATCTAGTACTGCTGAAAATGTAAGTCAGAAAGTTTATTTTGTGGATAAATCTGATAAGAGAAATTTACTTTATCATTTAATTAGAAATGATGGTTTAAAAAATGTTTTAGTTTTTACAAGAACAAAACATGGTGCAGATAATGTTGTTAAAGCATTAAAAAAACAGGGTGTTGAAGCTGGTGCAATTCATGGAGATAAATCTCAAAATGCGAGACAACGTGTATTAGAAAGTTTTAAAAATCAAGAAATTCCTATTTTAGTTGCAACTGATATAGCGGCACGAGGTATAGATATTGAAAGTCTACCTTATGTGATTAATTTTGATATTCCAAACATTTCTGAAACCTATGTACACCGAATAGGAAGAACTGGTAGAGCAGGAAATTCTGGTTTAGCAATTTCATTTTGTGCAAAAGATGAAAAAGTATATTGGACAGATATTGAGAAACTCATTAGAATGAAGATTAAAGTTGTTGATGATCATCCTTATCCTTGGAAAGACGAAGAGAAAAAGGAAGATGCAAAACCCGATTTGAGAAATAAAAACAAAACAAATTCTAACAACAACAAATCAAGAAAATCGGATACTTCTAAAAAAAATAAAAAGAGATGGTATTAATTTAGGGTGATTTTATTCTTCCTCTTGTTTGGAATTGATATGTAAACGAATCATTTGAAATAGTTTTCTAGCATCAAATGGTTTGGCTATTACATCATCAATTCCAGACTGTTTTGCTCTTTCTTGTACTTCTTCTTTTTCAAAAGCTGTAACGGCAATTATTGGAATTTTATACCCTTTTTGACGAATTAATTTAGTGGTTTCAAAACCATTTATTTTTGGCATATTGATGTCCATTAAAATGGCATCAAATTTCTGTTTTTCTAATAATTCTAGAGCTACATAGCCATCATCTGCAATTTCACAATGAAATTTATGGTTTTCTAACAGTTTTTTGGTAACTATTTGATTAATTTTATTGTCTTCCACTACAAGTATTCTATAAGTTTTAGGCAATGACAAATCTACTTCAATATTATTAACAAATTCATTAACCTTATTTTCACCAGATTCAAATGGGATAACAAAAGTTACTTTTGTCCCTTTATTTATCTCACTTTCTAGATAAATTTCTCCTTTGAATAGATTGATTAGTTTTTTTACAATGGTTAACCCTAAACCAGTACCTTGATAATCGTCTTCTTTTCTATCTATTTGTACAAATTTATCAAAAACTTTATCTTGATATTCTTTAGGAATACCAGTTCCTGTGTCGGTTACTTCAAATTTGATAAATATTATTTCATCTTCTGATTTATCTAAGTTAGCAGAAATTGTAACTTTTCCATCATGGGTAAATTTTAAAGAATTACTCACTAGGTTTAATATAATTTGTGATAAACGAATACTGTCTCCAATAATATATTCAGGAATTTTTTTATCAACTCTTATTAAAATATCATTATTATATTTTAAAGCTATATTATCTAATGAGTTTTTTATGGTTTCTAATTTATCTTCTAAATTGAATAAATTATTTTCTAAAACCACATTATTTTCTTCAAATTTATAGACTTTCAAAATATCATTTACTAAAGATAATAGATAATTTGCTGAAAACTTAAGTGCTTTTAAATGTGGACTATTCTCTAATTCTTGATGCTCTATTTCTATAATATCGGTAATTCCTATTACTCCATATAATGGCGTTCTAAGTTCATGACTAATTGTTGAAACGAATTGGGATTTAACTTTTGAGGCTTCTTCGGCTTTTTCTTTTGCTATAAGTAATTCTTCATTAGCTTCTCTTAATTCTTCATTAGATTTTCTTCTAATTCTATTTAGTTTTAATTGAGAATACAATATAATTAAAGTAGTTAAAAAAATAACACCTATTAGAATAATTAAAATTTTACTATTAAGAAGTTTTTGATCTTGAACTCTCTTATTAGCTTCCATTTTGATTAATTCTCTTTTTACTTCTTCTTTTTCAATTTGTTCAATTAATCCTTTTACTTTTTCATTTTTCTGACTGTCATAATCTTTTTGTTTAAGCGAATCTGTTATTAAAAGATATTTATATGCTTTATCATATTGTTTTCTATTGTAATAGAATAATGAAAGGCTTTCATTCATTCCTACCTCATGTTTTGGATCAAAATTTTTATGTTTTGCTTTGCTTATTTCTAAAGCTTTTAACAAATTGTTTTCTGCTATAGCTAAATTTCCTTTATATTCCTCATAATCTCCACTTAATGAATAATAAAAAAACTGTGCTTCGTATTCTTTTTCTAATGAATCAATGTGAGGTCTTACATCATTTAAATGAATTTTTCCTTCTTCAAATTTTTTATCTTCAAAGTAAGTATTTACTAAGTTTAACTTGTTATAAGTAAATTCAACTATATCAACTTTTTTAGCATATTCTAAAGATTTTAAATAATAATCTATACCTGTTGCATCGTCATTTTTATTGTAAGAATATACATTTCCTAAATTATTGTAAAGCCAGCTTTTAATAGTATCATTATCTGTATTATTCGCATGAAGTAAAGCTTTATTATAATAATCTATTGCTTTGTCATAATCATAAAATTCAACAAAATTTAACCCAATGAAATTATATGCTTTGGCAATTGATGATTCATCATTTTCTTTTATGGCTAAAGCCAATGCTTTTTTAGCATTTTGTAGAGACAAATCTGGTTGGTTACTATGTAAGTATTTTCCTGATTCTATAAGATATTCTTTAATTCTTTTTTTGGATGAACTTTCCTTTTGAGAAAAGCCTTGAATAGAAAAAAAGAAGCAAAAAATTAATACTATAGCCTGAAGTAAATGATTCATTTAGAAGAAATTGGACAATTTTATGATTCAGTTATCTGTTAAAAGTAGTGTTTTTATATAAAAAAAACTATTAAAAATGACATATATATGCATTTTTATTAAGAAACTACTTATTTTATTGAAAATGTTATTTTGTATAAATCCTTATTATTAATAAAGTATAAACTAATTGCAGAAAAATAAATTAAAAAACCTATTATCTTTTGTAAGCTTAGTTAGTATAACTAATTGCTTTTAGATAATAGGCTTCTATATTTTTTTTAGCTGTTTTCAATTAAACTGAGCATAAATAAAATGCTTTAGTTGATTAACTATAAAATATAATAATAAAAACTAATTAATTTCTAATCAATTTTTTATATTTTATTCTAGTTGGAGCAATTTCTTTACCTAGACGTTTCTTTTTATTTTCTTCATATTCAGAGAAACTTCCTTCAAAGAAATACACTTGAGAATCTCCTTCAAAAGCCAAGATATGAGTACAAACTCTATCTAAAAACCATCTATCGTGAGAAATTATTACAGCACAACCTGCAAAGTTTTCCAAACCTTCTTCTAAAGCTCTTAATGTATTAATATCTAAATCGTTTGTTGGCTCATCCAATAATAACACATTTCCTTCTTCTTTTAAAGTCATTGCTAAATGCAATCTATTACGTTCACCACCAGATAATGTAGCAACTTTTTTGTTTTGATCACTTCCTCCAAAATTAAAACGAGAAAGATAAGCTCTAGAATTGACTTGTCTACCACCCATCATCATTAATTCTTGACCATCGCAAAAATTTTCATAAATTGACTTTTCTGGATCAATATCGCTATGAGATTGGTCCACATAAGCAATTTTTACAGTGTCTCCTATTTCAAATGTACCACCATCTGGATTTTCTTCATTCATAATCATCCTAAAAATGGTTGATTTACCAGCACCATTGGGACCAATTATTCCAACAATTCCCGCTTGAGGCAAAGTGAAATTTAAATCATCATATAATAATTTATCGCCAAAGGCTTTTGCTACATTTTTAGCTTCAATAACATTTGTTCCTAGTCGAGGTCCATTTGGGATATAAATTTCTAATTTTTCTTCTAATACCTTTTGATCTTCATTAAGTAATCGATCATAATTTTGCAAACGAGCTTTTTGTTTAGTTTGACGTCCTTTTGCTCCTTGACGAACCCAATCTAACTCACGTTCAAGTGTTTTTCTACGTTTTGAAGCTACTTTCTCTTCTTGCTCCATACGTTTCGATTTTTGATCTAACCATGATGAATAATTTCCTTTCCATGGAATACCTTCACCTCTATCTAATTCTAAAATCCATCCCGCTACATTATCTAAAAAGTACCTATCGTGTGTAACAGCTATAACAGTTCCTGCATATTGTTGTAAATGTTGTTCTAACCAAAGAACAGATTCTGCATCTAAGTGATTCGTAGGCTCATCTAATAATAACACATCAGGCTGTTGCAATAATAATCGGCATAAAGCAACTCTTCTTCTCTCACCACCAGACAATACTTTAATAGGAGTATCAGCTTCAGGAGTACGTAAAGCATCCATTGCTACTTCTAATTTATTATCTATTTCCCAAGCTCCTGCTGCATCAATTTTATCTTGTAATTCTGCCTGACGGTCCATAAGTTTTTGCATTTTATCGGCATCTTCATAAACTTCTGGCAATCCAAAACTATCATTAATTTTATTAAACTCATCTAACAAAGCATAGATTTCTGCTGCTCCTTCTCTAACAATTTCAATAACCGTTTTGTTTTCATCTAATTGTGGTTCTTGTTCTAAGTAACCTACAGTATATCCTGGTGCAAAAACTAAATCTCCTTGAAAATTTTTATCTAAACCAGCAATAATCTTTAATAAAGAAGACTTTCCTGATCCATTAAGACCTAAAATACCTATTTTCGCTCCGTAAAAGAAACTCAAATAAATATCTTTTAAAACTTGCTTATTAGTACTAGAGTAAATCTTGTTTACCTTAGACATTGAAAAAATTACTTTCTTATCGTCTGACATTGTTTTCTATTAATTTAAAATATTAGTATGAGTATTCTTTTAAATAAGATATTTAATAAAAGTCAAAATCATCTTCAACTACTTAAAAAATACTTAATATGTGTACAAATATAGGCTTAAAATTTAAAAAAGTCAATGCCTCTACAGGGTTAAATTTAGCGCAAAACGAAGAAGATGCCTGAAAAAACAGACATCTTTTTTTAATAATAAACATTATTATTTGTTTGTAAAATAATTGAATTTAGAATCGCTTCATAAAAGTAATCAAATCTAAAACCATTTCTATTTTTTTATAATAATTTTTTTATTAATAGTGGTTCCGTCTCTAAATTTAATTTCAGCAATATATATTCCTGAATCTTCTTTAGATAAATCCACTTTAACAGAAGTAGCTTGCGGTTTAATTATTTTAATTAACCTATTATTAGTTATGCTGTTAACAATAATACTTTCAATCAATATTTCATCGTTAGATTGAATAGTAAAAATGCCTGAGTTTGGATTTGGAAATAACTGAACATTATCATTTTTAAATAATTCTTCAATGTTTTTCTCTTTCAACTCTTCTGGGAATGGATCATAATCATTAATTTTTGTTTTAGTCGAGATTACATCTTCTACTTCGTTTGTTGATAATTTATTTGTTTCATACCATTTACCAATGCAGAAATCGAAACATTTGGTACACTTAACACCACTTTCTAATGTTAAAGTCATACAAATCGTATAGTTACCTGGTGTTCCAATATAACTTATCGGTAGTCCATTATATACACTTGAGCCATTTTTTATTATATTCATAGTAACTACACCTCCTGAAGGAACTGGATCTGATTGAACTGTTATTGCAGTGTTTACTCCTGCATGTTCACTTAAACCAATTCTAAATTTAATAGCACAAGGTTCAGGAGTTACATCACAAATAATTAAACTTTTAATAGTTAATTCTACAACTGGCATTGTGCTTGAATATGGATAAATCCATAAATTATCGAAATTATTTGCAGCTGTAAAAGTATAAGTATATGAATTCGTACTTGGTGGCCCTGTTGCATTCCAATTTTCATTCGCTATAAGCTGATTTGGTGAAGGTAAAGCTGGCATAGATGTGCCTCCACCACCTATAACATCACCTTGAGTGGCAATCATTTTAAAATGTGCATTTGGATCGGCCAAACCTCCACCTCTAACAACTGTTGTTGCTACTAACGTTATGCAGTATTGACGACCAGCAACGAAATTATAGGAATGATAATTGATACCTTCTCCAATTCCGTTTGCTGACCACATCCATGCATTGTTTGGACTCACAGATGGTGTTCCATGTGATGCTTGCCAATCGGCATTACTTACGAAGTAAGAATTGGGTTCAAAATCCATATTTGCAGTGCTACAATCTCCATTTGCACACTGTGAGAAACCTACTTGTTGCGCAAAAAGGAACAAGATTAAAAATGTTGATAATTTCTTCATTTTATTATTTGTTTGTTTACCCTACTCTATTTTTATACTGGCTTTTCAGGATACTCCATTTAGATCGATCTACTAATAAGTGTTCGATTCTAAAATTCATTACCCAATAAAAACAGATAAAATACTCGTAATTAAACAAATAATCATTTTTAAAACTCATTCCTTAACCCATATGAAATAAAAAAACCAGTTATTTTATAACTGGCTTCATATTCATTTCACAAAAGATTATACTCTTCCTTTTAACGCATTAAAAACCCAAGCTATAGCAAAGAAACCTACACCTACAGCTGAGAAACCCCAACCAGCTACATCTGCATATCTATATATTCCTAAACCTATTAAAAGTAATCCCATTAATATCATTATGAATGTAGCCCAAGCTAATACAGTGTTTTTATTCATTCCCATTTTAATTATTTTGATTTGAGTAAAGCAAATATACAAAATCTATCATTATTGTAATTATTTAAAATAGTATAGTAATATGGATGATTTCTCATTTACATTTGATAAAAATGAAAATAATGGTTATTTTTCATCAAATAGATTAATAGGAAAAGGAGATGATGATATTTACTACTTTACGAAAGAAATGCCTGAAATGTTTCAAACTTATTCTGGTAATCTAAAGTCATAGACAACCCTATTTTTAAAAAAATTAACAGAAAGAAAAACAGCTAAAAACTTTTCCAATAATCACTATATAAAATTATCAGATAACATTAATTCTTCATGACTTCCAGAAATTATAATTGTTCCGTTTTCTAAAACATAAATTTCTTATAAAGTAGATGCTGAACCAGGATATATAATCAACTGATAACTAAAAATGGAACCTAAAATTAATTACCAAGCTTTTCTTTCAATTTGTTAATTTCTTCTTCTAATTTAGCAGTATATTTCATCATTACATCTAAGGTTTCTTTTGGCATGGATACAATTTGAATACCTATAGCTTGAGATTGCTCATTGAAAGTACAATTTTCAAATTTCGTCATATAATCATCCATTTTTTTTAATTCCTCAACGGGTGTTTCTAACACATTAGCAAAACGTTCCCATTCTTCATCCGTTATAGGCGATTTTCCTGTTTCTTTTCTAGAATAAGTAGTTTGTTCCATTGCCATTTTAAATGCCATATCTTTTTGTGTAAACCCTTTTTCTTTTCTTATTGCTCTTAAACTCATTATGTAAAAAATTATAGGTAAATATATTTAAAAATATATGTATATTATATATCTTCTGAAAATTAATTTACTCACTGCAAAAGTTCTTGCATCATTTAGTTAAATAATCACTACAAATTTACTAATTATTTTAACTGTCCTTTCAATTGGTTAATTTCCTCTTCTAATTTTGCAGTATATTTCATCATTACATCTAAGGTTTCTTTTGGCATAGTCACAATTTGAATACCAATAGAATTATCATTGAAGGTGCAATTTTCATTTTTAGCCATTGGCTCATTCTTTTCTTTTAATTCCTCAACGGGTGTTTCTAGCACATTAGCAAAACGTTCCCATTCTTCATCCGTTATAGGCGATTTTCCTCTTTCTTTTCTAGAATAAGTAGTTTGTTCCATTGCCATTTTTAAAGCCATATCTTTTTGTGTAAACCCTTTTTCTTTTCTTATTGCTCTTAAACTCATTATGTGAAAAAATATTTTACGTAAATATATTTAAAAATATGCGCATAATATAAATCCTATGAAATTTATTTTGTTGTAAGAAAAAAAACTTTGGTTATTTATACATTTGAATCATTCTTATAAGAAAAATTAATGTATAATCTTAAATTTTTAAAAACATGAAACTAGAAAGCTTAAAATCTGAAAAATTCAGAAAATTAGAAAACAATGAGTTAAACAAAATTAATGGTGGTAATGATAATTTGTCTCAAGAAATCGGTACAGGTGTTACTGTAACTTGGACAAAGTTAGAACACAGAACAGATGAAATTTGTAGCGACTGCTAATTAAAATTGTTTTCAATCTAAAGAGGTTGTAAATTACAACCTCTTTTATTATTTAGTAGTATTATGAAAAAAAGCATTTTATTTTTATTTCTTCTTATTAATAGCTATTCTGTTGCTCAAAATGCTGAAAAAATAAATTTTAGGTATAGTTACGATGGCAAATTAATAACAGCTGTAGCAACTACTCCTTACGATTTTCTATTTAAAGGAATAGAAAATTCTAGTTTTACAAATAAAAAGCCAAATTTAAAGAATCAAAACAAGATAAAAGACAAGTATCTATTTAGTGAGGTAAATAATAAAGAAAAAAAGTATATCGATTTTTTTATTACTAATGCCGATTTTAAAAAAGAAGATTTTTATAAAAAAAATAATTTAGAACTATTTTATCATCATCAAACAAAAGAAGATTCCATAAAAAAATACAGTGTTTCCTATATCTATAAAAAAAATAAAATAAACGAGTTTTTTTTTGAAATAAACAATAATGAATATTTACGATTAGTAACTAATGATGTCACTTTATTTGAAAATATAGAAGATAGATTGTTTGTAGGTTTTGAGCATTTTTTAATGACTAATAAAGAACAACCTTCTCGATTTATAAAAATATTAGATAAATTTCTCTATAAAGACTACTATGCACAAGTAGATGTCGTAAGAAGTTTTGATAAAAATGTGTATGAAACAGAGTCTTTATATGGTGTAGTATTAATGACTTTGCATACCAATAATGGCTCATTCGATGATATCAAACATTTTATAAGACCATATAAAGAGAGAGAGATTGATACCACACTATTAAGAGAATTATATGCTTATATTGATAAATTACCAAAAGATTTAGATGCAGTAATGTTTAACGAGTTTCATACTTTTCCACATACTCGATACAATTTCATGTATGTTTTAAAAACACTTAGAGATAAAGGGTATAATTACTTAGCACTTGAAACATTACCTGCACCTACAGAAAAAGACAGTTTAATTACTAAACCAGAAAATATATTGGGTTATTATGTGGAAGAACCTACTTGTTCTTTAATGACCAACTATGCCATTAGTCTAGGGTTTAAAATCGTGGCTTATGAAGAAGCAGAACAATGTGCAGAGTATAGAGAAAAAGGAATGATCATTGATGCGAATTGTAGAGATAGTATTCAAGCATTAAATATTGCTAAAATTTATCAACAAGACTCAAAAGCAAAAGTAGTAGTTTTTGGTGGTCATGCTCACATAGAAAAAAAAGAACGATTTGACTGGAAGTTTATGCGAATAAGATTACAAGAGCTATTTCCTGAAAAGAAATTTTTCTCTGTTGATCAAACAAAAATTTTGAAAACAAATTTAAATGAAAATGAAATAAGTATAACTCAACCGACTATTTATGACGAAGACGATGGACAATTTGATGCTAGAATACTTAGCCCTTATTATGAAAAGTATTATGAGTGGTATTATAAACCAAATGCTTTTATGAATCATAAAATAGTGTTACCTAAAGAAAAAGAATTTTATAGTGTAGAAATTATTCCTATTTATTCTAATAAAGAAATATATTTTCCTTTTTTTAAGTGCAAAAAAGAAGATTTGCAAGGTTATGAAATATACATACCAGAAAACATTCCTTATAAAATTATTTTTAAAGATGTTAATAATAAAAGGGTATGATTATTTTATTAACTATAGGCTATGAAAGAACTTCAGATGAAATTATAGATTATTTTTTATTTCATAAGAAGGAATTTTTACGAATAAATTGTGATAATTTAAAAGATAGTGATTCTTTTTCATTTAATTATAAATTAAATGAAAATGCGACAACAATGAAGATTGATAATGTTGAACTTAATTTAGATGCAAAAAAAGTAATTTGGAATAGGAGAATATCAAAAAGAACAAATATTGACCGATTTATAGATAAAAAATTTGATTTTGATAATCTAAGACTCTTTTCCCAATTTGTATTTAAAGAATGGGAAGCCTTTCTTAAAATTTTTGTAAATAGTTTGTCCAAGAACACCTATTGGTTTGATTATCCTTTTGTAAAAGAAGATAAAATAGACGTTTTACTACTAGCACAAAAAAACGGATTAACAATTCCTGAAACTATTATTTCAAATTCTCTTACTCAAATAAACAGTAACTATATTACTAAACCATTATCTCAAACTGTAGGGTTTAAACATGGAGATATGTTTTACTCTACCTATACAACAATTGTCAAGAAAGTAAAACATAAATTTTTGCCTTCCTTATTTCAAAAAAAGATTGATAAAAGGTATGAAGTGCGAACATTCTATTTAGATGGTGAGTGTTATAGTATGGCTATTTTTTCTCAAAGTGACAAACAAACAGCTGTAGATTTTAGACAATATAACTATAAGAAACCCAATAGAAATGTTCCTTATAAATTACCCGAAGAAATTGAAAAGTGCATAAGAGGCTTAATGAATGATTTAGGTTTAAAAACTGGTTCCATAGATATTATTAAAGGGAAAGACGATAAATACTATTTTTTAGAAGTTAATCCTGTTGGTCAATTTGGTATGACATCAAAGCCTTGTAATTATAATTTAGAAAAAAAAGTTTTTGAAAAATTAATTGAATATGAACAAAATTTTTAAAAATATAATTTCTCCATTAGCACTACTTTTAACCAAAGGAGAAAAATTTGAAGAAAAGAAATCGAGTGTAGAAATCTATATTGCAAAAGGATCAAAAAAAATAGGCAACACTGAAATGGTTGTTATACAACACTATAACCCGATTGTAAAATTCGAATTATGACCTATAAACTTTTTGCAAACTGTATTCCTGTCAAAGGGTTTGGGAAAAGTATAATTATGGATATTCAAAGGAATAATTATAAAAACATTCCCAATTCATTGTATGAAATCTTACTTCAAAATGAAATTTTAGATTTTGAAAAACTAAAGATTGAATTTAATAATACAACAGTTATAAATGAATACAAAAACTTTCTAATTGAAAATGAATTTTTATTCGAATGTTCCATTGATGAAAACGAAAGATTCTCTAGGATAAATACTACCTATGAAAAACCTTTTTTAATAACAAATGCAATTATTGAGTATTCTGAAGTTACTTTTTTAAATTTACATAAACTACAAGAAAGTTTTGATAATTTAGGAATTCAAGACTGTTTTTTAATCTTTTATGAAAGTAAAAATGAAGAATTATTACGTTTTTTAGAAGAGTTTGATGATAGCAGATTGATGTCAATTCAGTTGTTAACTAAATATGATTCTAGACTTGATTTTCTTAAAATTAGAAAAAAATACCAAAGATTAACTAGAGCTATTTTGCATTCAGCTCCAAAGGATAAACAAAAAGATAATATTACCTATACAACTAAAAAGATTGATGATTTCAATTTTTGTGGTGCTATTAGTGGTTATTTTGTTGCTAATATTAATTCTTATTTAGAATCTGTCAACCACAACTCATGTCTCAACAAAAAACTTTCCATAGACAAAGAAGGAAATATTAAAAATTGTCCTGCTATTCCACAAAGTTTTGGTAATATAAAAGATATATCACTTGAAGATGCCTTACAAAAAAAGGATTTTAGCAAGTTCTGGAATATTACAAAAGACCAAATAGAAGTCTGCAAAGATTGTGAGTTTCGTCATATTTGTACAGATTGTCGTGCTTATGTAGAAGAGCCAGAAAACCATTATTCAAAACCTTTAAAATGTGGTTATAATCCATACACAAACCAGTGGGAAGAATGGAGCACAAATCCTTTAAAACAAAAAGCTATCAAATATTATGACATGCAAGATTTAATCAGTAAAAAGTAACTCATTTTTTGTTAAGATTTGACAGCTTTTTGAAGTTGTCAAATTCCTCAAATGAAAATTATCTAGTCTTTATAAAAACTATCTGAACAATCTCAGAAGAACCATCAGCAAAAACAAACAAGACTTTGGCTAAATCAGAAAAGACAATGGCTCAACCGAACAAAGCTTTGGCTCAATCAAACAAGCCTTTGGCTCAATCAAACAAGGCTTTGGCACAATCAGAAAAGGTATTGGCTCAATCAAACAAAGCTTTGGCTCAATCGAAATAAGCTTTGGCACAACAAGAATAAACATAATTCTTTTTAGATAAAAGCTTGGCACAAACAGAAAAAGCTTTGGTTTACTAAAAAGAAAGAATGTTTTATTTAAAACAAACAGAATTTCAATTTAATAAAAGAAGTTGTTTCATAACTCGTGAAACAGCTTTTTTGCTAATTAAATATTTTTATCAACATTTCTTTTAATAAATCGTGTTGCGAAATGGAGTTCGCTCCTACTCCTTTACTTTTAACATCAATATCTCTTAAAGAAGAAACAATAGCACTAACTTTCTTCATAGGATAATTTTTAATAGCAATATCATAATCAGATAAAAAATAGGGATTCACTTTTAAAACCTTTGCTACATTAGCTTTCGATTTATCTTTTAGTCCATGATATTGAAGTAATTGGGAGAAAAAACCAAATACAAGACCAGTAGTTACAACAATAGGATTATCTTTTGGATTTTGAGAAAAATAAGTAATTATTTTATAAGCTTTTAACTGATTTTTCTCCCCTATTGATTTTCTAAGTTCAAAGTTATTATAATCTTTACTAATACCTATATTATCTTCAATATCTTTAGCTGTAATAGAATGACCTTTAGGTAGTATAATTTTTAATTTGTCTAATTCATTACTAATCTTTGAAAGATCTGTTCCTAAAAATTCTACCAACATAGCAGCAGCTTTTGGCTCTATACTATATTTTTGCCCAGCTAATACTCTTTTTATCCAATCACCAACTTGATTTTCATATAATTTTTTACTTTCAAATACAATTCCCGCTTTAGCTAAAACTTTGGTTACTTTTTTTCTCTTATCTAAAGTTTTATATTTATAAGCAAAAACTAAAACAGTTGTTGGTTGAGGATTTTCAGCATAAGACTCTAATTTATCTATCGTTCTAGACAATTCTTGTGCTTCTTTTACAATAACCACTTGTCTTTCAGCCATCATGGGATAACGTTTGGCATTTGAAACAATATCTTCTATCGATGTATCTCTACCATACAAAACTACTTGATTAAATCCTTTCTCCTCTTCAGTAAGTACATTATCTTCAATATATTCCGTTAATTTATCAATATAATAAGGCTCTTCGCCCATTAAAAAATAAATAGGCTTAAAATTTCCAGATTTAATATCCTTAATAATTTGTAAAACTTCATCCATAATAGCTATTAGTAATCTGTTGGCTGTTTGTAATAATTGCCTAATTTTGCATAATGAAACAATTAAATTTTCCAATTTATTCATTTCGGTTCAAAAATAGTGAAAATAAAACCTATATTTTTGATGAAATTAGAAAAAAATTTATAATTCTAACACCAGAAGAATGGGTTCGTCAAAACACATTACATTATTTAATTTATGAGAAAAAATATTCAAAATCATATATTAATGTTGAAAAACTGGTAAAAGTTAATGGCATAAATAAGAGATATGATATAGTTGTTTTTAATTCTAATGGTTCTATTTTTCTTCTTATCGAATGCAAAGCTCCTGAAGTTACAATTTCCCAACAAACATTTGATCAAATCGCACAATATAATTTAATCTTAAAAGCAGAACATTTAATGGTTACCAATGGTCTAAATCATTATTTTTGCCAAATGGATTTTGAAAATGAAAAATATACTTTTTTAAAAGAATTACCTCACTTTAATTAATGATTATTTGGAAGAAATAGATAAAATTGTTAGAAATGAAAAGGAATTAATTTCTGTAAAACAAGTTCCATATTTAGAATTTCTTTATGATCCTCATCATGTTGGTTTTAATATTGAAGCTAATGCTGAAGGTTTAGAAGTTTTAAAAAATGAAATTGCAAAAACCATAGTTGCTTGTCCAAAAGATTTTGAAGAAGAGTCTTCCATTTTTCACATGAAAGAAACAAACTCAATCACTTTTGGTGAAATTCACATAGAAAGTATTGAAATTGTTAATAAAGTACCTACAGAAAAGACGGTTTCAGCTAAAAAAGAGTCGGGAATTGATATCGCTTTAGTAGGCTGTTTACTATTTGTTGTTTTAGTAGGAATAATATTTATTGTAGGCTTTATTACATCTGTTAAATATATAATTTTTCAATTATTTTAAATGAAAAAAATTGCTGTAGTCATATTAAATTGGAACGGAGTTGATTTATTAAGACAATTTTTACCTTCTGTGATACAATTTTCAAAAGAAGCTACTATTTATGTAATTGATAATGCATCTACAGATGATTCTATTACAGTTTTAAAAAAAGAATTTCCAACAGTAATAGTTATTACTAATACAGGAAATTTTGGTTTTGCTAAAGGCTATAACGAAGGATTAAAATCGATAACCGAAGATTACTTAGCTTTAGTAAATAGTGATGTTGAAGTGACTGAAAATTGGTTACAACCTATAATAAATCTTTTTGATAAGGAGTCCAAAACAGCCATGATTCAACCTAAAATCCTAGATTATAAAAATAAAACTCATTTTGAATATGCTGGAGCAGCAGGTGGTTTTATTGATAAATTTGGTTATCCCTATTGCAGAGGTCGTATTTTTGACTGTATTGAAAAAGACCAAGGTCAATATGATACTGATATTCCTATTTTTTGGGCTTCTGGTGCATGTTTATTTATAAGAAATGAAGTTTATAAAACTTTAAATGGTTTTGATGAAGATTTCTTTGCACATCAAGAAGAAATAGATTTGTGTTGGAGAGCATATAATAACAATTATATTACAAAATATTGTACTAAATCAGTTGTCTATCATGTAGGAGGTGCCACTTTAGACAATTCGAATCCAAAAAAAACATATCTAAATTTTCGGAATTCACTATTTATGCTGACTAAAAATTTACCTAAAAGAAAATTAATTATAATTCTCTTTTTAAGAATGGTATTAGATGGATTTGCTGCTATTCACTTTTTAAGTATAGGTAAAATCTCACATGCTTGGTCTGTATTAAAAGCACATTTAAATTTTTATAAGAATTTTACAAAAAATTATAAAAAGAGAAATTTAACAAACAGAGAGGATTATTACACAATATCTTCTATTATCATTCGTTTTTTTATAAAAAAGCAACAAGTATATAGTAAATTATTTTAACAATAGTTTAGCTATATTAATTTCAAAGTGAGCTTAATTGTATATATTTTTGTAAAAAATAATTGAATTATGAAGAAAATCGTTTTAGTCAGTACATTAGTATTAATGTCATTAACTTCTTGTGTTTCTAAGAAAAAATTCACTGAATTAGAAAACAAGAATAAAGAAATTCAGGATTTACTAAATTCTGCAACAATTAAACTGAATAATTGTTTAACAGAAAAATCTTCAATTGCAAGCCAATTGGAATATCTCAAAAAAAATAATTCAGATTTAATTAATAGTTCCAAAGAGCTAACAGTTTTAACTACTAAAGGTGCTCAAAATTTAGAAAAATCTCTAGAGAGTTTAAAAGAGAAAGATTTAAAAATATCAAGATTACAGGATGCTTTATCTAAAAAAGATAGTGTAACCTTAGCATTAGTAACAAGTTTGAAAAAAGAAGTAGGATTAAATGATCCAGATATTAATATAAATGTTGAAAAAGGAGTTGTATTTATATCAATTGCAGATAATCTTCTTTTTAAATCTGGAAGTTATGAAGTAAGTCCAGGTGCAAAAAATGTATTAGGAAAAGTTGCTAAAGTTATAAACAGTAAACCAGATTTTGAATGTATGGTTGAAGGACATACTGATAATGTGCCAATTAAAAATACTGTATTACTAGACAACTGGGATTTATCCGTTAAAAGAGCTACTTCTATTGTAAGAGTATTGCAAAATGAATTAGGAGTAGATCCTAAACAACTTATTCCTGCTGGTAGAAGTTATTATATTCCTTTAGTGGAAAATGATACTCCAGAGAATCGTTCAAAAAATAGAAGAACAAAAATTATCATTTTACCAAAAATCGATCAATTTTATGAAATGATTGAAAAAGAAATGAAAAATTTAGAAGCTAAATAATTCAAGTAAATTATAACATCATTATAAAAGCATGATATTTTGAATATCATGCTTTTTATTTTTGGCATTAATTTTGCAATTTAATTTTATATATTGATAAAAATTACTTTTTTTTTGACAAAAAAATAGTACCTTTAGTAATATATAATTAGTTTTGTAACCCAAAATTTTAAATTTATGAAAAAAATTATTTTGTTATTGGCTTTCCTAGTAAGTTTTATGTCATTTTCTCAAGATGATTTAGATGTTGATGGAATTAAGATTAAAAAACACATTAAAGTAAAAGATGGTGATAAAAAAACCAAATTAATTCTTAATGGTTATGGAATTAGAGATAAAATGTGGATTAACTTATATGTACAAGCATTATATCTTGTTGAAAAATCATCTAATCCAGATGAAATTCTAAATTCTCCAGAAACCATAGCAACTAGATTATATGTTACTTCTTCTCTTGTAACTAGAGAAAAATTAATAAAAGCAATTGAAGAAGGAATGGAAAAATCATATAAAGGTGATTTAGAACCATTAAGAGATCGTTTGAACCTTTTTATGTCCTTCTTCGAATCTGTAACAGAAAAAGGCTATGTTGAGTTTGTCTATTCTGCAAATGATAAGAAAACCTATGTTCTCATTAATGATAAACTAACTGGTGAAATTGAAGGTGTTGATTTTAGAAAAGCTTTATTTGGAATTTGGTTAGAAGAAAGAGCTGTAGATAGAACATTAAAGAAAAGACTTTTAGGTAAATAATGGTGCTTCAAATAAATAAGTTTATTTGTTATTTAATGAGCAGTTTGTATTATATCATAAACTATGTAAGTATAAAAAATAATGAGGCTTTTCAACCTCATTATTTTTTTGCCTAATTTTAGATTTAGATAAATCTTCTAGAAAATAAAAAATATATTTTTTAACCAACACAAATTTCACCACAACTATCCAATAATGTAATAATTATGAAAAAAACTTGGTCATTAAATAGAAAATGTACATCTCTTGAAATTATTAAATACAACAGTATTTCTGATCATAAAATTAAAAAATCTGTTAAAATAGAAGATAACAAATTTATAAATCGATTGATGGATGATATTGAACAAATTCCTGCAGATGGCGATATGATGAAATCTTTTGGTTCTGAAGCTGAACAGATAGACCTTATATTTAGCGGTAATAACCAAGTTCAAATACTACAACTTTATGAGAAGAAAATCAAAACACCATCAACTGGGTTCAATTCAACTAAGAGTGATTTAGAAAAAAAATTAAGCGATGATGTTGAGACTTTGCTTTTTCCTGACTTTAACAAAAATATACCAAAAATTAAAAACGTAGTCTTACAATTTCCGGATTTTTCAATTACATTTTTAGGAAGTGAATTTAATAAAGGAACTACAAACAACATTTCATACAATAAAGACAAGTTTCTCATTAAAGACAAAAACACACAACAAGAAATTGAAATTATTTCTGGTGAGTTATCACCTCAACAAATAATAATAAAAGTAAACGATATAGAAATAACAATAATGACTTTTCAATCGAAAGAGTTATATACACTTTATCCTGACTATTTTCAGATTATAAAATTATAATCAGTTCTTTAGAGAAAATATTTTGATATATTCAAAATATAAAAAACCGTCTCATTTTTTGTTTTGAGACGGTTTCTTCTTTATAATTTGTAAGATTTATGTCTTAAAAAACAAACATAGCTCTTTCTCCCATTAAATCATTTACCTCTTCAGCTACTTGTTCTAAAATAGTTTCATCAGTATGATTTGTAATAACTTTATCAATCAAAGCAACTATAGTTTCCATATCCTCTTCGATTAAACCACGAGTAGTAATTGCAGGAGTTCCTACTCTTATTCCAGAAGTTACAAATGGAGATTTATCATCAAAAGGAACCATATTTTTGTTTACTGTAATTTCTGCTTTTACCAATGCATTTTCCGCTTCTTTACCTGTAATATTTTTGTTTCTTAAATCAATCAACATCATATGATTGTCAGTTCCTCCGGAAATTAAATGATACCCTCTTTTTACAAAAGCAGTAGCCATAGCTTGTGCATTCTTTTGTACTTGCATAGTATATCTAAAGAATTCATCTGTTAAAGCTTCACCAAAAGCAACTGCTTTAGCTGCAATTATATGCATTAAAGGGCCTCCTTGATTTCCAGGAAACACAGCCATATCTAAAATATGTGACATCATTCTAATGTCTCCTTTAGGAGTTTTTAAACCCCATGGATTTTCAAAATCTTTACCCATCATAATCATTCCTCCTCTTGGACCCCTTAAAGTCTTATGAGTTGTAGTAGTAACAATATGACAATGAGGAATTGGATCATTCAATAATCCTTTTGCAATTAACCCTGCTGGATGAGAAATATCAGCTAAAAGAAGAGCTCCAACGCTATCTGCAATTTTGCGAAAACGCTCAAAATCCATATCACGAGAATAGGCAGAAGCACCTGCAATAATCATTTTTGGCTTTTCTGCTGTAGCAATTTCTTGAATTTTATCATAATTTAATCTTCCTGTTTCTTCCTCAACTCCATAGAAACAAGGATTATATAATCTACCTGAAAAATTAACTGGTGAACCATGTGTTAAATGTCCTCCATGTGATAGATCAAAGCCTAATATTTTATCACCTGGCTTTAAACAGGCAAAAAATACAGCAGTATTAGCTTGTGAACCAGAATGAGGCTGAACATTTACATATTCGGCTCCAAATAATTCTTTGGCTCTATCAATTGCTATTTGTTCTACAATATCTACTACCTCACAGCCACCATAATAACGCTTTCCAGGATAACCCTCTGCATATTTATTAGTTAACACAGAACCAGCAGCTTCCATCACTTGATCACTTACAAAGTTTTCAGAAGCAATTAGTTCTATTCCATGAATTTGTCTGTCTTGTTCATCCAGAATAAGATCAAAAATTTGTTCGTCGCGTTGCATTTCTTAGTAATTCGTTAAAATTTATTCAAAATTACAAAAAAGGTTTGTTAAATTAGCAGTAAAGTTTATATTTGGTGTATAATTTTTCAACAAAAAACTAACAAAATATTATGCCAAATATAGCAAATGATCCTACTAGAAAATCTTGGATAACTGTACCCGAAAAAAGTGACTTCCCTATTCAAAATATACCTTTTGGAGTATTTATTACAAAAGAAGATGTAATTACCATTGGTACACGAATTGGAAATTCAGCAATTGACATGGGTGCTTTGCAACAATTAGGATATTTTGAAGGAATAGATCTTACAGATGATATGTTTATGCAAGACACCTTAAACGATTTTATTTCTGATGGCAAAAAAACATGGAGACTAGTTCGTAACAGATTAGTTGAAATTTTTGATGCTGAAAATCCAAAGCTAAGAGACAATAAAAAACACAGAGATATAGTCATTTTCGATGTTAAAGATATCGAAATGTTATTACCTGTTCAAATAGGCGATTATACTGATTTTTATAGTTCTAAAGAGCACGCAACAAATGTAGGTAAAATGTTTCGTGATCCAGAAAATGCTTTATTACCAAACTGGCTTCATATCCCAGTAGGATATCATGGAAGAAGTTCTACAATTGTTCCTAGCGGTGTTTCTGTTAGACGTCCAAATGGACAAACTTTACCAGTTGGAGCAACTGAGCCTGTTTTTGGCCCTTCTAAATCAGTAGATTTTGAATTAGAAACTGCCTTTATAACTACTGATGCTAATTTAATGGGTGAACGTATTCCAGTTGATCAAGCTGAAGAGTATATTTTCGGAATGGTATTATTTAATGACTGGAGTGCAAGAGACATTCAAAAATGGGAATATGTTCCACTTGGTCCATTCTTAGCTAAAAACTTTGCATCTTCAATCTCTCCATGGATTGTAACTATGGATGCCTTAGAAGCTTTTAGAGTTAAAGGACCAGAGCAGTCACCTACTCCATTACCCTATTTACAACAGTCTGGTAAAAAAGCTTTCGATATTAATCTTCAAGTTGCTATTAAACCTGAAAATAGTGAAGAAACAATTGTTTCTAATTCTAATTTTAAATACATGTATTGGTCTATGTCTCAACAATTAGCACACCATACTATTAACGGTTGTCGAGTAAATTCTGGAGATATGATGGGAAGTGGAACAATATCAGGACCAACACCAGATTCATTTGGATCAATGTTAGAATTAACTTGGAGTGGTAAAAATCCTGTTATTCTTAATGATGGAACTGAACGTAAATTTATTAATGATAATGATACTGTTATTATCAGAGGATATTGTGAAAATGATGAAATAAGAATAGGTTTTGGTGAGTGTGCAAGCAAATTATTACCAGCTATTTCTATAAAATAATTATATCTTACAAATGTTTAAAACTCCAAAAAATAATTTTGGAGTTTTTTTTTAGCTATAATTGAAATGGCATCCTTTTTGTATGATAATAAAAAAACAAAAAGATATGACTTACAGCAACTTTCTGCATCTAAAAAATTTTATCTTTGCCTAAATGATTTATTTATGAGAAAAATTACTTTTATTATTTTATCGCTTGTAATTATTAGTTGTGGAGTTAAACAAACCCAATCCATGCTAAGTAATGGTGATTATGATGGTGCTATTGAGAACGCTATCAATTCATTGAAAAACAACAAAAATGCAAAAGGAAAACAGGATTATGTTTATCTATTAGAAGAATCTTTTGCTAAAGCAAAAGCTAGAGATGAATCTAACTTAAATTTATTAATTAAAGAAAATAATCCAGCCAACTACGAAAGAATTTATAGTTTATATACTCAATTACGAAATCGTCAGGAAAGAATTAAGCCTTTATTACCTCTACAATTAATTAAAGAAGGAAGAAATGCTATTTTCCCTATGGAAGATTATTCTGATGAAATTATTAGTAGCAAAAATGATTTATCTGGTTATTTATATACTAATGCTAAAAAATTAATGACTTCAAAAAATAAGATGGATTTTCGTCAAGCTTTTGATGATTTGAGCTATTTAGACCAGTTAAATCCAAATTATAATGATGTAAGAGCTTTAATGGATCAAGCACAATTAAAAGGAACTGATTTTGTTCATGTATATACTAAAAACGAAACAAATATGGTTATTCCTGCTCGTTTACAAGATGATTTGTTAGATTTTAGTACTTACGGAATTAATGATAAATGGACAGTATATCATAATAATCGTCAGAAAAACATCAATTATGATTATGGAATGATTGTTAATTTTAGGAATATTGCTATTTCACCTGAACAAGTGAAAGAAAAACAGTTCATTAAAGAAAAACAAATTAAAGATGGCACAAAGACACTCTTAGATAGTAATGGAAATGTTGTAAAAGACAGTCTTGGAAATACAATTAAAGTAGATAACTTTAAAACTATTTCGGTAAGTATTTATGAATTTACCCAATTTAAATCTTGCCAAGTTACAGCTAAAATTGATTATATCGATTTTAGAAATAACCAATTGATTGATGCTTTTCCTGTAACTAGTGAATTTGTATTTGATTATATTTATGCAAATTATAATGGAGACAAGCGTGCTTGCGATCAAAATTACTATCAATATTTTGATAGAAGAGCTGTTGCCTTTCCTAGTAATGAGCAAATGGTCTATGATACTGGTGAAGATTTAAAAGTAAAAATAAAAACTATTATTACCAATAATAAGTTTAGGAGGTAGCTATTTTATCTACTCGCTTTAAAACAAAAACACATTACATATTGTATGTAATGTGTTTTTTGTTTTCTATATTTATTTGACAGTTTATTAAAAAATAATTTTTAAGTTTAAAAGTTACAAAAATAAACAGGTTTGTTAATCGAAATTTCAATAGAAGTTTGCGTTAACAAACCTGTATTTTTATCCCTAGCAAATACTAAAATGGAATTAGACTCTTGATTAGCAACTAAAAGAAAATCTTCTTTATTAGATAGAATAAAATTTCTTGGTTTTAAACCTGTTTCAATAGTTTGTATCTTTTCTATAGCCGTTTCATTATTTAATTTAAAAACAACTAATTGATTATCTTCTCCCCTAACACTCACATATAAAAAAGCATTGTCTTCACTTAGCTTTAATTCAGCAGCCGAACCTAATTTTGCTTTTGTTTTTGTTAATGCTAAAACTTCTTTTAAAACTAACGAATTATCTTTATAATCAAAAACACCAACTTCGTTAGTAAGCTCAAAAACAGTATAAGCCTTATCTCCGTTTGCACTAAAAACAATATGTCTTGGTCCAGAACCATCAGGAACTCTTACAGAAGTTGTGTTATCAGATAAAAGTTTAAACAAATCATTCTCTTCAGTATATGGAATAATTTCAATTGTATCTCTTCCTAAATCAGTTACAAAAACCATTGAATCTTTCGGATGAAAAGCAATGCAATGTACATGTGACTTCTCTTGTCTTTCTTTAGTTATACTATTACCTTCATATTGAATCAATTGAGGCATATTTTCAATTACTCCTTTTTCATTGATTGGAAAAACACTCAAATTACCACCTGAATAATTCCCAACTAATATAGCATTTTCATTTGGACTAAAAGCTAGTGTACAAGGATCATTTCCCAAAGTATTTACAGTACTAATCTTTTGAAAAGTATTATTTTCTTTGGTATACCAAAATGAAGTTAACAAACCTCCTCTTTCTCCTTGAATCTCTCCAACAGCAACTACAATTGTCTTTTCTTTATTAACAATAACAAAAGATGGATTTTGTAAACTATCAATAACTTGATTCAACTTTAATTCTTGACTATCTGGAAAAAAAGAAATTAAATTTATTCCTTGTGAAAGCAAATCTGTATAAGTACCTATCAAATATTTTTCCTCTGTAATTCCAATTTCTTCTTTAAGACTTTCAGTTTTTTTCTCCTCCGTTTTTTTACATGAAATAGACAAAGTAAAAAGACCAATAATTATAAAACTATACTTCATTATATAAATTGCTTTAAATCGTAAACACCAATAGCATCATGCGATGTATCAAAAACAGCTTTACCATTTCTAATTATAATAATTTGAGGAGACTGATGTTCTATATTATAACGTCTAGCAATTTCATTTGATAAATCTCTATAATTTAATAAATCTAATAAATACCAATTTATTTGCTCTTCAGAAAAATCATATTCTGTATCAAAACGTTTTAATGCAAAACGACTAATACTACATCTCGTACTATGTTTAAAAAGAACAACTGGTTTTTCATATGAAATAGTCTCAATTGTTTCGAGTTCTTCCATACTAGTTAGTGTATAAAACTTAGGTTCTATACTAAACTCTTCCTTTTTTTCATTCTCAGAACTACCAAATATTTTATTTAAAAAACTCATAGTTATTTATTTTTTACAAAGTTACTGAAATTGTAATGGTTACTGATGAACAATTTTATATTTAAAAGTAGTTAAGTTTCCATTATGCTTAACTTATTTTGCAATAATAGCTCTTTGCTTACTTAAAATCGCTGCATCTTCTTCTAAATGATGTTCATTCATAAAATCAATTAGATTATCCATTCGCTCCAAATCATTAAAATTAAGATTCCATGATAATTTAGACAAACATACTGAACACAAAGCATTTGGTCTTGAATCTCCTTCTTTAAGATTATTTACTCCGTTCATTAAACAAATTGCTTCAATACAATGCAAAACCGAAAACATATGGCTAATTTCATGAGTTGATGTTTTTATAATGCGTCTTAAACAAATATGATAATTCTCTTTATTTAATTTCTCATCAGAATATCTAAAAATAGAAGAAACACCTGTTTGCTTTTCATAGCTTGCTAAACCAAAAACAAAATTCCATTTTGGATCTGGATACAAATCTTTTGCAGTTAAAGCCATAATAACAATACCATCTTTAGGCTTCTTTTTTGGCAAAAGTGAATGAATGATATAACCAGCATGCAACTGTTCATTTCCGTTATGTATTCTTTGTTTATCATTTGGTATACTTTCCTCAGTTATTGGGTCTAACTGAACTGTTTTCAAACCAAAAAACAATTGTATATAAGTGGTGTTCCAATCAATTATCTTTTTTTCCCAATCTGTAAATGTACCTATCGGCTGAATATAAATAATATTAATCTTCTTTGAAGGAGAAACAAGATTCTTATTTTTAAAATATTGATCAAATGATTGTCCGTTCTCATCATGCTCACTCAGCCAATCTCCTGGTTTTGGATCAGGTAAAGGCTCATTTAAAAGAGTTAATTCTTCATAATTTGGCAATTTAAAATCATCTTTTGTTAACTTTACTTTGTTAACAATGACTTTGGTTTGTTTTGACTCTTCTTTACAAGAAAACAATGCAAAAAGCAACATCAGAATCAATATTTTTTTCATAATATATATAATTAAAATTATTACAAAATACTCTAAAAAAGACAATTTGACCGATTATTTCTTCTTATATTGATAAAAACGAACAAAAACAAGTCATTTTGACATAAAATAAGTATTGGAACATAAATTGACTAATTCAAATAAAAATAGATATAAAAAATAACTAATATAAAAAACATGAATTTTAATAATTTCACAATTAAATCGCAAGAAGCCATACAAAATGCACAACAAATTGCACAAAGTTTTGGTCATCAACAAATAGAAAACGAACACATTTTTAAAGGTATTTTAGAAGTAGATGAAAATGTAACCCCTTTTATACTTAAAAAGCTAAATGTAAACGTTGATTTATTTAAAAAAGTATTAGATAATACTTTACAAAGTTTTTCAAAAGTAACTGGTGGAGACATTTTACTATCTCGAGAAGCAAATAGTGCTCTAAATGAAGCATCAATTATTGCAAAAAAAATGAATGATGAATTTGTTTCTATAGAGCATTTAATAGTAGCTATTTTTAAATCTAAAAGTAAAATTGCCCAAATTTTGAAAGATCAAGGTGTTACTGAAAAAGGATTAGAAAGTGCTATTACTGAACTTAGAAAAGGTGAACGTGTAACTTCTGCTTCAGCTGAAGAAACATATAATGCGCTGAATAAATACGCAAAAAATCTTTGTGAATTAGCAAGAAACGGAAAATTAGATCCTGTTATTGGTCGTGATGAAGAAATTCGTAGAGTTTTACAAATATTAACCCGTAGAACAAAAAACAATCCCATGTTAATTGGTGAACCTGGTGTTGGTAAAACAGCCATTGCAGAAGGTTTAGCACATCGTATTGTTGATGGTGATGTCCCAGAAAATTTAAAAGACAAAATCGTTTACTCATTAGATATGGGTGCACTTATTGCTGGTGCTAAATATAAAGGAGAATTTGAAGAAAGATTAAAATCAGTAGTAAAAGAAGTAACTTCAGCTGAAGGTGATATTGTTCTTTTTATTGACGAAATTCATACACTGGTTGGCGCTGGTGGTGGTGAAGGTGCAATGGACGCAGCTAATATTTTAAAACCAGCTTTAGCTCGTGGAGAATTAAGAGCAATTGGTGCAACAACTTTAGATGAATATCAAAAATATTTTGAAAAAGATAAAGCATTAGAACGTCGTTTTCAAAAAGTAAATATAGACGAACCCGATACAGAAAGTGCAATTTCTATTCTTAGAGGAATTAAAGAGAAATATGAAACACATCACAAAGTGCGTATTAAAGATGATGCAATTATAGCTGCAGTAGAATTATCGCAACGTTATATTACCAATCGTTTCCTTCCAGACAAAGCGATTGACTTAATGGATGAAGCAGCTTCTAAATTGCGAATGGAAATCAATTCAAAACCAGAAGAACTAGACGTTTTAGATCGAAAAATAATGCAATTGGAAATTGAAATCGAAGCAATTAAAAGAGAAAATGACGAAACAAAATTAAAAGGATTAGGTTTAGAATTAGCAAATTTAAAAGAAGAGCGAAATGAAATTTTTGCTAAATGGAAATCTGAAAAAGAAGTTGTTGATTCTATTCAAAATATAAAACAAGAGATTGAAGATTATAAAGGCGAAGCTGAACGTGCTGAACGTGATGGTGATTATGGAAAAGTAGCAGAGATTCGTTACGGAAAAATTAAAGATGCTCAAGAAAAACTAGATGTTTTACAAGTTCAGTTACATGAAAATCAATCGGGAACTTCTTTAATTAAAGAAGAAGTTACTAGCGAAGATATTGCTGAAGTTGTAGCAAAATGGACTGGTATTCCAGTTACCAAAATGCTACAAAGCGATAGAGAAAAATTATTAAAATTAGAAGACGAATTACACAAACGTGTGGTAGGACAAGAAGAAGCAATTGAAGCCATTAGTGATGCCGTTCGCAGAAGTCGTGCTGGCTTACAAGATATGAAAAAACCATTAGGTTCCTTCTTATTCCTTGGTACAACAGGTGTTGGTAAAACTGAATTAGCAAAAGCTTTAGCCGAATATCTTTTTGATGATGAAAATGCCATAACTCGCATAGATATGAGTGAATATCAAGAACGTCATAGTGTAAGTCGTTTAGTAGGTGCTCCTCCAGGATATGTAGGTTATGACGAAGGTGGACAATTAACAGAAGCTGTGCGTAGAAGACCATATTCTGTAGTATTACTAGATGAAATTGAAAAAGCACATCCAGATACTTTTAATATTTTATTACAAGTACTAGACGAAGGGCGTCTTACAGATAATAAAGGACGTTTAGCTGATTTTAAAAACACAATTATCATTATGACTTCAAATATGGGTAGTTATATTATTCAAGAGAAATTTGATAATTTAAAAGGCAATGTTGAAGCTGCAACTGAAGCTGCAAAAGTGGAAGTTTTAGGACTATTAAAACAAACTGTTCGACCAGAGTTCATTAATCGTATTGATGAAATTGTAATGTTTACTCCATTAACACAAGAGAACATTCGTCAAATTGTAACCTTACAATTAAAAAGTGTTTCCAAAATGTTGGCACATCAAAACATAACAATGGATGCAACATCAGAAGCAATAGATTATTTGGCAAATAAAGGATATGATGCCGAATTTGGAGCACGACCAGTAAAAAGAGTAATACAAAGAGAAGTTTTGAATCAGTTGTCAAAAGAAATACTTTCTGGTGAAATTACAACCGATAGTATTATTCTACTAGATAGTTTTGATGGAAAATTAGTTTTTAGAAATCAATAGTTTAGTATTTTGTTGAAGTTTCGATTGAGTTAATAAAAATTATTTTTTGAAATTGACATTTAGAATTAAAAAATAATAGTTTAGTTAGGTTGGTTAATTGATGAAAACACCTTGCATTTGTAAAAAATGTGAGGTGTTTTTACTTTTATGCTTTACAATTTCTATGTTCTTGATTACTCACTAATCTAGGCTATTTTTTATATTAACCTTTAAAATTAACAATTAAACAGTTTTATAAATAAACAAACCCAATTAACGATTCTTGCTAATTGGGCTTGCTAATTAAAAAAATTATAAACTAGTGCTGGTGCATTTTTTCATTTGCAACAGTCAAAACCTTTTTAATTTTTGTTATAGCACCATAAAATGCTTTTTCAATAGTATCAGCATACTCTGTAACTGCTAAAGGTTCCTTTTTTACAATTCTAACTTCAATTAAACAACGTTTGTCATTTTTACTAAACTTCTCACTATTCTCGTCTCCAAAATGAACTTCAACTCTCGTAATTTTATCATCAAAACGAGCTAATTCTTTTTCTAGTTCTGAAGTATAAAACGAAACCAATCTTTCGTTTCCATCTATGTTTTTGTCTGTGTTAATTTGAATTTGCATATTCTTTTTAATTTTTATTTATTTCCTTAAATATACTATACTTTAAATCCGTTTCAAAATACTTTAATAAAAATTTAGGAAGAATAGTACTTTTTTTAAAACAAAAAAATGATATAAACCTTAAAAAGTATGTACACATCTTAAAATTGAGATTAGTTAAACAACAAATAATAAGGTCTTGTTTGAATAAAAATTGAGATCTTAAAAACACAACTTAAATAGAGCAATCAATATATTAATTTCTTCACTTTTGTTAAAAAAATTTAAAAAAATTGCGCAACCAAATAATTGCTTTTATATTTGCAACCATATAGTAGCAGATATAAATATTATGGAAACTAGAAGAGATGTTTTTCAAGCCATAGCTGACCCAACTCGCAGGGCAATAATTGGGTTAATTGCTTTACAAGCCATGACACCTAATGCTTTGGCTGAACATTTTGAAACTAGCAGACAAGCAGTTTCAAAGCACATAAAAATATTAACGGAATGTGAATTGGTTTCTCAAAAACAATCAGGCAGAGAAATTTATTATCATTTAAATCTCATAAAAATGCAAGAGATTGATCAATGGTTAGCCCAATATAGAAATTTATGGGAAAAACGTTTTGATGCACTTGACAGCGTATTATTAAACTTAAAAAACAATAAAAAATGACAGCAAAACCCTTTTATATAGAAAGAGTCTTTGAGACAGACAGTTACAATTTATGGAGAGCTCTTACAGAAAAAGAACTAATGAAACTTTGGTATTTCGACTTGAAAGAATTTAAAGCAGAGGTTGGTTTTACTTTTCAGTTTATTGGTGGTACAAAAGAAGGAATTCAATATACTCATTTATGTGAGGTTACTGAAGTTATTCTTCATAAAAAATTAACTTATAGTTGGAAATATGAAGGTTATGAAGGTATTTCTTATGTAACATTTGAGTTAATTGAAATGGGCAAAAAAACAAAATTACAATTAACTCATGCTGGTCTTGAATCCTTCCCTATTTCAAATTCAGATTTTGCATTACATAATTTTGAAGCTGGTTGGAATCATATCATAAACACTTTATTAAAAGAATTTATAGAATCAAACTTTAAAAACAAATAATATGAAAAACAATTTATTAATGGATTTTACTGTTGATAAAGAAAACAACACAGTAAAAGTAACTAGACAATTTGCTGCACCAAATGATTTTGTGTGGGCAGCTTGGACACAACCTGAATTATTAGATTTATGGTGGGCACCGAAGCCTTGGAAATCAAAAACAAAATCAATGGATTTTAAAGAAGGTGGGCAAAGATTATATGCAATGGTGGGTCCAAATGGAGAAGAACATTGGGCATTAGCTGATTATAATTCTATTTCACCAAAAACTAATTTTAAATACTTAGATGCATTTTGTGATAATTCAGGAAAATTAAATCCAGATTTTCCACGTTCAGATTGGAATGTTGATTTTATAGAATCAAATGGTGTTACAACCGTTTACGTAACCATAAAACATGAAAAATTAGCAGATTTAGAAATGACTATTGAAATGGGCTTCAAAGAAGGATTTATTATGGCACTAGAAAATCTAGATCAATATATTAAAGATACAATTTAGATTAATAATGAAATGAATTAATTATATTGTGAGAATATAGCTATTTATAATATTCATCTTCTAATTCAATAATTTCCTCAAGACTAACTTGAGGATTTTTTTTATCCAAATGAAAAGAAAAACAGGTATTTCTACCTATAAATAATAAAACATTAATACATAGCTTTGAATAAATATTAACCCATGCGATTTTTAGAAAAATATAGGTTAGAAATTGTATTAACTATTCTTTATGGATGCATTATACTTTTTATTTTTTTTAAATTTTTATGAATAAATTAAAAAATTATAAAATATTTTAGTACAATTAAATATTTTATGTTAATTTAACATAAATTTTAAATGAATTATTAACTAATTAAAATCTATTTATATGAAAACAAACAAATTATTATTTTTTCTAACAATTGTGTCATATCTTGGTATTTCCAGTGTATTTGCGCAAAGTTCAATTAACGCTTCAGGAGGTGATATACTTACTGGATCAAATGGTTCCATTTCTTATTCAGTTGGTCAAGCAGTTTACACGACTAACACAGGAACAACTGGATCTGTGGCACAAGGTGTACAACAACCTTATGAAATTTCCGAAATCTTATCTTCAATAGATTATTCAGAACTAGTTAAAGATTTAAAAATTTTTCCAAACCCTTCAACTGATGTATTAACAGTAAATATGTATAATACAAATGATTTACAATTAGATTATCAAATTGTAGATATTAATGGAAAAGTACTAAAGGCAGAACAAAACATACAAGATGAAACTAACATTAATGTTTCAACCTTTCCTTCAGCAATCTATTTCCTAAAAATAACAAATCAAAGTAAAGAAGTTAAAACATTCAAAATCATTAAAAAATAGAACAATATGAAAAAAATTTACACATTATTAGCTACGGCTATCTTTTCTTTAAGCATTTTTGCACAAGCTCCAGAAAAAATGAGTTATCAAGCCGTTGTAAGAGATGGTAGTGATGCATTAGTAGTTTCATCTTCAGTAGGAATGCAAATTAGTATCTTAGAAGGATCTCCTGCTGGAACGGCTGTTTATGTAGAAACTCAAAATCCTACAACAAATGCAAATGGTCTTATTAGTATTGAAGTAGGAAATGGAACTGTTGTTTCTGGAGATTTCACAACCATAGATTGGTCAACTGGATCCTATTATATTTCTACAGAAGTTGACCCAACAGGAGGAACAGCTTATACTATTAGTGGTTCAAGCCAATTATTGAGTGTTCCATATGCTTTGTTTTCTAAAACCTCAGGTGGAATTGCTGGTGCAGAATGGACTACAAATGGTAATAATATAAATAACACAAATACAGGTAGTGTTGTAGTTGGTCCCAATGTAACAAATTCTAACTTAAACTTTCTTGTTACAAACAATACAGCTCCGAAAGCAGCAATAGGTAATCAAGGAGCATTCAACAATATCAATTCGGGAGAATTACATTTTGCAGAAGACACAAATTTTGGTGGTTCAGAATGTGGTATCAAATTCCAACATAACGGAGCCCTAAACAATCTTTATTTAATGGGTGGCTGTCCTACACCAGATACTATTGCAAGATTTAACAGAAGTGGTTTTACTAATCTAAGACAATTAAGAATAGGTACAAGTTACAATTCAAATGCAATCAATAGATTATCAGTAGATGGTGATTCAGATTTCACTGGAGCAGCCGCTTTTACAGGAAATGTTACAATTACAGGGGATTTAAATGTAACAGGTAATATTGCAAAAGGTGGCGGTACTTTCAAAATAGATCATCCATTAGATCCAAAAAATCAATATCTAGTTCACAGTTTTGTAGAATCGCCTGATATGATGAATATCTATTCAGGAAATGCAAAAACCGATGCAAGTGGATATGTTACAGTTACTTTACCTAAATATTTTGAAGCAGCTAATAAAGATTTTAGATACCAATTAACCACAATAGGAACTTTCTCACAGGCTATTATTAAAGAAAAAGTATCAGGAAATAAATTTGTAATTCAAACTAGTACTCCAAATGTTGAGGTAAGCTGGCAAATTACTGCCGTAAGAGCTGATAAATATGCAACAGAAAATAGAATTGTTCCTGAAAAAGAAAAAGAATTTAAAGGCACTTACTTACACCCAGAATTATACGGAGCAAGTACTGAACAATCAGAAACTTATGCTAGAAATCAAAAATTAATTCAAGAAGCTGCTGCAAAAACTAAAAAATCAAATAATGCAGACGGTCAATAGTTAAAATAAAAATATTTTTATTAAAGCACTTAGTGAATAAAACACTAGGTGCTTTTTTATAACTAAAAGGTTATTCAACCTAATGATAAAAGGGAAAAATAGGTATAAAACAAGGCTTATCAACTAACTTTTATAAATACACTTAACTGTAATTTTGAGGAATCAATAAATTATTAATTTAAACCTTAATTACATGGACACAGTAGAACAAACCAATTTAACAATTGAAAATTACAAAAATGCAATTTCAACATTAGACAAACAAATTGAAACTTATGATTTTCTAATTCTAGGAAAAAATAATCCATATTATTTTGCTGGTGAAATGCACAACAAATGTTTGGATTACCTTATTAAAAAAGTAAAAACATTTAACATCAAACAGTTTATCAATTCTGCGGCAGAATTTTATGCAAGTAACGATAATGGATTCATTAAGAAATTAGATGAATCATTTATTGAAAAAATGTATATCCAAAGTGAATCTCTTCTATTAGAAATGAAAAATACAAATGTGGTAAAAATTGAATTATTAAATGATTTAAAAATTAACCCTATAATCAAAGCTGAACTTATATGGATATTGGATACTATATTAAATTTCAATGTTACTAAAGATTCTTTTATTGATAAAATTGAGCATTTAAACGAATGGGAATACAGGATAACCAATAGCAAATATGAGCAAAACATCGTAGTTCCATTATTAATAAGTAGTGCAGTTGCAAGACATAGTTTATATTATTGGTATAATGATTTTGAATTAAGTACTTATACAAATATAGCTAGAAAAAAGAATTGCTTAAAAGCTACTTTTACAGTTGCTGCTGATGTAATTGGTGCTGCAGGTGGTGCTGTTGCAGGTTTTACAGTTGGTGGACCTGTTGGAGCAGTAGTTGGTGGAGTTGTAACAGGCGGAGCAATGTCAGGTGCGGCCAATCTTATTTTTAGATAATTAAACTTTTTTATAAAAAAACCTCAAAAGTTATATGCTTTTGAGGTTTTTTTATATTTTTATTTAAAAGTCTTTACTCATTCATAGAAATTAAAAACTCTTCATTATTTCTAGTAGTTTTAATTCTTTTTTCTAAAAATTCCATAGCTTCTACAGGATTCATATCTGCTAGGTATTTTCTTAAAATCCACATTCTATGAATTGTTGTGTCGTCTAATAACAAATCATCTCTTCTAGTACTAGACGAAACTAAATCAATTGCTGGGAAAATACGTTTATTAGAAATTCTTCTGTCTAATTGTAACTCCATATTACCAGTTCCTTTGAATTCTTCAAAGATAACTTCATCCATTTTAGAACCGGTTTCTGTTAAAGCAGTAGCAATAATACTTAACGAACCTCCATTTTCAACATTTCGAGCCGCTCCAAAGAAACGCTTTGGTTTCTGTAGAGCATTTGCATCTACTCCACCACTTAAAACTTTTCCTGATGCAGGCTGAACTGTATTATAAGCTCTCGCTAAACGTGTTATAGAATCTAATAAGATTACTACATCATGACCACATTCAACTAATCTTTTTGCTTTTTCTAAAACAATATTAGCAATCTTTACATGCTCTTGAGGTTCACGGTCAAAAGTTGAAGCAACAACTTCTCCTTTTACACTACGTTGCATATCTGTTACCTCTTCAGGGCGCTCATCAATAAGTAATACAATCATATAGACTTCTGGATGATTAGCTGCAATAGCATTTGCTACATCCTTTAATAACATTGTTTTACCTGTTTTTGGTTGAGCAACAATCATACCACGTTGTCCTTTTCCTATTGGAGAGAACAAATCAATAATACGAGTTGAAATCGTACTAGCTTTTTCAGCAAGCTTAAATTTTTCTTTTGGGAAAACTGGAGTTAAATGTTCAAAAGAAACTCTATCTCTCACAACTTGTGGATCGTGACCATTTATTTTTAAAACTTTAACTAAAGGAAAATATTTCTCTCCTTCTTTAGGAGGTCTCACTACTCCTTTAACTGTATCTCCCGTTTTTAGACCAAATAATCTAATTTGAGAAGTAGATAAATAAATATCATCGGGAGAAGCTAGATAGTTATAATCAGAGGAACGCAAAAAACCATAACCATCGGGCATCATTTCTAACACACCTTCACTTTCTATAATACCATCAAACTCAAAATCTGGCTCTCTAAAGTTATTTTTTGTATTTTGAGGTTGATTTTGATTTCCATTACCATTTACTTTTTTATAAGCTGGATGATTTGGATTATTTTGATTGGCTTTGTGGTTTGGATTCGGGTTTGGATTCTTATTCTGAACAGCTTGTTTTACAGCCACTTCTTCAGAAGAAACCTCTTTAGATTCTGATTTTACATTTTCAGCAACAGGAACATCTTTTACTTCATTAGTCTTTTCATTTGATTGCCTTGGTTTTAAAGTACTAGTAGTTTTTGGTTTTGATGCAGAACTTACAGGTTTTACTTCCTCAACTTTTTTGTCCTCGTTTTTATCCTCATCAACAAACATATCTTCTTTAAACAAACCTTTCTTAGGTGCTTTCTTTTCTATTTTAGAAGTAACTACTCTTGTACGTTTAGCTTTTGGAGTGTTTTCATCAACTTTGGCAGTAGGAGTTTCTTCTACCTTTATAGTTTCAGGATTTGCGGCTTGAACATCTAAAATTTGATAAACTAATTCTTCTTTTTTTAATGTTCTGTATTTTTTAACTTTAGCAACTTTAGCAATTTCCTGTAATTCAGAGAGTTTCATCTCTTTTAATACTTCAATATCAAACATGGATATAAATGAATAAATTATTTAAGGTTTAGGTCAACAAAAAAAGTGAGATTTTTTTTGAGATTATACAAATCGTAGAATGAAGTACTTACGATTATGTCTTGCAATAATACGAATAAAATTGAATAAAACAATAGTTTTTTTAAAAAAGAAAATCTATTTTTGCTCTACAAAGTTAGATAAAAATGATTCAAAGAATTCAAACTTTATATATGGTTATCAGTTGTATTGCAACAGCTGTACTTCCTTTTAGTTTTTCATTATGGAAAGAAATTGGAAATGAAACACCTGTATATTTTACTTCTTCTATTCCTTATATGATTTTATTTGGTTTAACATCATTACTAACCTTAATTAGTATTTTTAGTTTTAAAAAGAGACAAACACAATTTGTTTTAAACAGATTGTCAATAATATTTAACTTTATTTTACTAGGATTTTTTGTGTATCGAACACTAAGCTTATCCGGAGAAACGGAAGTTTCTGAGAAGGGTATTGGGATGATTCTTCCTGCCATTTCTATCGTTTTCCTTGTTCTAGCCAATAGAGCAATTAAAAAGGACGAAGATCTCGTAAAATCTGTGGATCGATTGCGATAAACCTAACATCTTAGTTTATTAGTGCGTTAGAAATCCGAATCTTCATGGTTCGGATTTTTATTTTTAGGAAATCAACAAGGACAACCTATTTCTATAGCATTTACTAAAAAAGACAAGTTTTAAAATTGAATTTCTATTAGTATTGAAATATGGTGTCTAAATAATTATAAAAATCTATTTTAGCCCCGATAGTAGCGACATCCTTTTCTTTTTTCCTTTAAAAAGAAAAGATATAGCGAATAGCGGGACTTAATTTCTACTGAATGACTTGGTTATGCTTCTAAAAATAAGTATTAAACTCAGACTTTAGATACTATCTTAGTAAATAATAATATTCACTACTTCTTCCCTACTTCTATAACTTCTAAATTTTGAATCTTATCACCATCAATTTCAAAACGTAACATGGTTCGCACTTGATGAAAGCCATGTTTTCCAATAGCTCCAGGATTCATATGTATTAAGCCTAATTTCTTGTCTGGCATTACTTTTAATATATGAGAATGTCCACAAATAAAAATTTTAGGTGGGTTTTTATTAATTTCTTCCCTTACTTCTACATTGTATTTTCCAGGATAACCTCCTATATGTGTAATCCAAACATCTACTCCTTCACACATAAAACGATTGTGTAATGGAAATTCTTTTCTGGCTTCATGATTGTCTATGTTACCAAAAACAGCTCGCAAAGGTTTTTCTTTTTTTATTGTATCAGTCACAATTAAATCACCAATATCTCCTGCATGCCAAATTTCATCAGCTTGACGAACATACTTCATGATTTGATCATCGATATAACTATGCGTATCTGAAAGTAATAGAATTTTTGTCATATTGCAAAAGTAATATAAAGTATAAAATTGAATTCTGTTTTTTTTTATTCATTATTAACAAAGTTTGGGATTTAGAAATTGAATATTGGAATTTGAATTTCGTAACTTTGCCACTTTGCAAAAATAAACTTGATTTGAGATATTTTATCAAATTTGCCTATAACGGAAAAAATTACTTTGGTTTTCAAATACAACCCAATGCTATTTCTATTCAGGAAACTCTTGATAAAGCACTTAGTTTATTATTAAAACAAAAAATTGAAATTGTTGGAGCTGGTAGAACAGACAGTGGTGTTCATGCAAAAGAAATGTATGCTCATTTTGATTATGATGGAGAAATAGATTCTAAGTATTGGACTAAAAAACTAAACTCTTACCTACCTAATGATATCGTTATTTTTGATTTTATCCAAGTAGATGATGAAGCTCACGCTCGTTTTGATGCCACCAGTCGCACTTATGAATATTACATCCATTCTTATAAAGATGTTTTTAATCAGGATGGAAGTTGGTATTTTTCAAAAGAGTTAGATATAGACAAAATGAATAAGGCTTGTGACTTACTTTTTAAACATATCGATTTTGAATGTTTTTCGAAAGTAAACACAGATGTTCATACATTCAATTGTATAATAACAAAAGCCTATTGGATTCAAAAAGAGAATCAATTAATTTTCACAATAAAAGCAGATCGTTTTTTACGAAATATGGTTCGAGCAATTGTAGGAACAATGATAAATATCGGTTTAGGTAAAATTTCAATTGATGATTTTGAAAAAATTATTGAAAGCAAAAACAGAAGTAAAGCTGGTTTTTCTGTTCCTGCACATGGTTTATACTTGGTAAAGGTTAATTATCCTTACTTTGAAGCTAATTTTTAAAGTTGTAATAAAAAAATATAGATGAGTGCTATAAAACCAAAATCCTTAAAAAAAGTAATGCAATATGCTAAACCTTATCAAAAAAGGTTTAATTGGGTAATAGCTTGGGCTATTTTACTTTCCATTTTTGCAGCTGCACGTCCTTATTTATTAAAACAAACCGTTGATGATTATTTAAAAAATCACAATAAAGAAGGATTATTAATCTATGTGATAATAATGGGTGTCGTTTTACTTTTAGAAGTAATATCACAATTCTTTTTCACCTATTGGGCAAATTGGTTAGGTCAAGACATTATAAAAGACATACGAGACAAACTATTTAAGCACATTACTTCTTTTAAAATGAAGTATTTTGACAATGAACCAGTTGGTAAGCTAGTCACAAGAACAGTTTCCGATATAGAATCTATTGCAAGTATTTTTAGTCAGGGTTTGTTCATGATTGTAAGTGATATTCTAAAAATGATTGTCATTTTAGGAATAATGATATATATGAACTGGAAACTTACTTTAATTGTGCTTTTGGCTATGCCAATACTAATTTATGCCACTAACATTTTTCAAAAGAAAATGAAAGTAGCTTTTAATGAAGTTAGGAACGAGATTTCCAATCTAAATACTTTTGTTCAAGAAAGATTAACTGGAATGAAGATTGTTCAACTTTTTAATAGAGAAAAAATTGAATATGAAAAGTTTAAAGAAATTAATCACAAGCACAATAAAGCTTGGTTAAAAAATATTCTATATAACTCTATATTCTTCCCTATTGCAGATTTTGTCTCTTCTTTAACATTAGGAGCAATTGTATGGTATGGTGGTATGCAAATACTTGATGGAGGCACGAGTACAACATTTGGTGATTTATTTACTTATACCATGTTAATTAGTATGCTATTTAACCCTTTAAGACAAATTGCAGATAAATTTAATGTCATGCAAATGGGAATTGTAGCAGCCGAACGTGTTTTTGAAATATTAGAAACTGATAGTCAAATACAAGACAAAGGAAACACTATTGCTTCTCGATTTGAAGGAACAATCTCATTTAATAAAGTTCGATTTAGTTATCTAAAAGGAGAAGAAATTTTAAAAGGTATAGATGTAAATATTCCAGCTGGAGCAACTATTGCAATTGTAGGGAGTACAGGAGCAGGAAAATCTACTATAATTAATTTATTAAATCGTTTTTACGAAATAGATTCAGGAACTATCACAATAGATAACACAAATATTAAAGATTACACAATAGAGAGTTTACGAAAACAAATCGCTGTTGTTTTACAAGATGTCTTTTTATTTGCAGATACTATTTACAATAATATTACACTTTACGATGAATCAATTAGTCGAGAAAATGTAATAATAGCTGCAAAAAAAATTGGAGTACATGAATTCATTATGAATCTTCCTAATGGTTATGATTATAATGTAAAAGAAAGAGGTGTTATGCTCTCTTCAGGACAAAGGCAGTTAATTGCTTTTTTAAGAGCTTATGTCAGTAATCCAAGTATTTTAATCTTAGATGAAGCTACCTCTTCTATTGACAGTTATTCGGAAGAATTAATACAAAATGCAACTGAAAAAATTACAAAAGGTAGAACTTCAATTGTAATTGCCCATAGATTAGCAACTATTATGAAAGCTGATAGAATCATTGTTATGGATAAAGGTGAAATTGTTGAATCTGGCTCACATTCTGAATTATTAACTTTAGAAAATGGTTTTTATAAAAACCTATATGATTCTCAATTTTTAATTCAGGTATAATCTTTTAAAATAATTCCTTAAATTCGCAAACGATAATTATTACAATTACTTTTTTTTAAAATATAAAAATCAAAAAATGAAATACGACATCATTGTTTTAGGAAGTGGTCCTGGTGGATATGTAACAGCAATTAGAGCATCACAATTAGGTTTTAAAGTAGCCGTTATAGAGAAAGAAAATTTAGGAGGAATTTGTTTAAATTGGGGTTGTATTCCTACAAAGGCCTTACTAAAATCTGCTCAAGTATTTGATTATTTAAAACATGCTTCTGACTATGGTTTAACTGTTAAGGAATTTGATAAAGATTTTAACGCTGTTGTAAAACGTTCTAGAGATGTTGCTGAAGGAATGAGCAAAGGTGTTCAATTCCTTATGAAGAAAAATAAAATTGATGTAATTGATGGTTTTGGTAAACTAAAACCTGGAAAGAAAGTAGATGTTACCGATAAAGATGGAAAAATAACTGAATACTCCGCAGATAATATCATTATAGCTACAGGTGCTCGTTCACGTGAGTTACCCAATTTACCTCAAGATGGTAAAAAAGTAATTGGTTACAGACAAGCTATGACATTACCTGAACAACCAAAGAAAATGATTGTTGTAGGTTCTGGAGCAATAGGTGTTGAGTTTGCACATTTCTATAATGCAATGGGAACTGAAGTTACTATTGTAGAATTTATGCCAAATGTTGTTCCTGTAGAAGATGAGGATATCTCAAAGCAATTTGAACGTTCTATGAAAAAAGCAGGAATTTCTATTATGACTAATTCATCAGTAGAACGTATCGATACTTCTGGTAATGGAGTAAAAGCATTTGTAAAAACTGCAAAAGGTGAAGAAATTTTAGAAGCTGATATTTTACTTTCTGCTGTTGGTATAAAAACAAATATAGAAAACATTGGTTTAGAAGAAGTTGGTATTGCAACTGATAGAGATAAAATTTTAGTAAATGATTTTTATCAAACAAATGTTCCTGGTTATTATGCTATTGGAGATGTTACTCCTGGTCAAGCTTTAGCACATGTTGCTTCTGCTGAAGGAATATTATGTGTAGAAAAAATTGCTGGATTACATGTTGAACCTTTAGATTATGGTAACATTCCTGGATGTACATACGCTACTCCAGAAATAGCTTCAGTTGGTATGACAGAAAAACAAGCTAAAGAAAAAGGTTACGAATTAAAAATTGGTAAATTCCCTTTCTCAGCTTCTGGAAAAGCTAAAGCAGCTGGAACACCAGATGGTTTTGTAAAAGTCATTTTTGATGCTAAATATGGAGAATGGTTAGGTTGTCATATGATAGGTGCTGGAGTTACAGACATGATAGCTGAAGCAGTTGTAGCACGCAAATTAGAAACTACAGGTCATGAAATTTTAAAAGCTGTTCACCCTCATCCTACCATGAGTGAAGCGGTAATGGAAGCTGTAGCAGATGCTTATGGTGAAGTAATCCATTTGTAAGTACAAGGTACAAAGTTTTGAATACGAAATAAATAAAACATACTAAATCCGATTTGAAGTTTCAAATCGGATTTTTTTATAAATGGGAGTTATATAACTTTTAACATATCTTGTATAACACAATAAGACTAAATTAGATTCACCTTTGTTTCATAAATTATACTAATAATGAAACAAAAAAACTTTCTAGTAACTATTGCGATAGTCTTAGCTACTCTTATTACCGGTTGTGCCGAAGATGATTTTCAAGAAACTACTGGCTTGTGTCCAATGGTGATTGATACAAATCCTGATAATTCGACTACCAATGTTCCTCTTAATCAAGCAATCACAGTTACTTTTAATGAGGAAATGAACCCTTCAACTATTAATTCTTCTTCTTTTATAGTAACAGGAAGCTCAGCAGTTTCAGGTACTTTAACTTATTCTGGTGCAACTGCTACTTTTACTCCTTCAGTAAATTTAACTCCTAATACTACTTATGTAGTGAAAATTACCACAGCGGCCAAAGATTTAAGAGGAAATGCTTTGCAAGAAGATTACATCTTTACATTTAGTACTGGTGCTACATTACAACCTGTTGTAATTTCAACTAGTCCTACTTCTGATGAAACAGGAGTCGTATTAAACAAAGTAGTTAGCGCTACATTTAATATGCCCATGAATCCTTCCACTATAAATGCAACTACATTTACGTTGAAAGAAGGAACTAATACTATAACTGGTGTTGTAACATATTCAGCAAATACTGCCTTTTTCACACCAAATATTAACCTAACTGCCAATACAGTATATACTGCGACTATTACAGCTGGAGCTGAGAATATGGCTAGTGTAGGTTTATCTTCTGACTATGTTTGGAATTTTACCACAGGAACTATTATAGCACCAAGAGTAATTCTAACTGATCCTTTTAATAATGAAACTGGAGTTTCAATGAATAAAGTAGTTACAGCGACATTTGATATGGCAATGGATCCATTAACAATTAGTAATGCAACTTTTACTTTAAAACAAGGATCAACTATTATTTTAGGTTCAGTAACCTATAGCGGAAACATAGCTTCTTTTACTTCTACAAATCCACTTTTAGAAAATGCGGTATACACAGCTACTATCACAACAGGAGCCAAAAACTCAACGGGTGTTTCCCTCTCTAATAATCATGTTTGGACATTCACAACTATTAATAATTCTAATGCACCTGATTTAGGATCAGCATTACCATTTGGTGCTTTTGGCGGAAATGCAGGAGTAACGAATCAAGGAATAAATACTGTAATTAACGGAAGTATTGCAACTACTGCACCTTCAACTTTAATTACTGGTTTCCATGATGCTACTGCAATCTATACAGAAACTCCTTTAAACATAGGAAATGTAACAGGAGCTATTTTCACGGCACCACCCATGCCAGGAACAGCTACTTCATTTGCAATTGCTACTCAAGCGTTATCAGATGCAAATGCTGCTTACTTAAGTATTTCACCAGCATCAATGCCTGGAGGCACAGATCCTGGAGCAGGAGAATTAGGCGGATTAACATTAGCTCCTGGAGTTTATAAATCTGCTAGTGGAACTTTCAATATTTCAAATGGTGACTTAACGCTTGATGCGCAAGGTGATCCAAATGCAGTATGGGTTTTTCAAACAGATTCAGGTTTAACAGTAGGCATTGCTGGCCCAACTGGAGCAAAAAGTGTTATCTTAATTAATGACGCTTTACCTAAAAATGTGTTCTGGTATGTTGGAAGTACTGCAACAATTAATGGAGCTGGTGGTGGAACAATGGTTGGAACTATTATATCCAATTCAGGTGTTACGTTTTCAACAGCTGGTAATGCTGCACAAACGGTACTGAACGGTAGAGCATTATCACTTATTTCATCTGTAACAATGGTAAATACTACCATAAATGTTCCTCAATAATAAAAATGTCTTTACAAGAGATATAAAACTTAAATCATGAAAATAAATCATACCACAGCTATTGAATCTCCCAGTGCGGGATTCATGTCACAGCTCCAATTGCAAATTTTATTTGTAGTTACAATACTTATATTGGGCTTTACTAAAATAAATGCCCAAGTAGAAGAATACACAAAACCTTCTTGGATGTTTGGTGTAGCAACTGGAGCTAACTTTAATTTCTATCGCGGTTCTACTTTTATGTTAAATGAGAATTTTACTCCTCCAACAGCTTTTCATAAAGGAAACGGTGTAGGTTTATTCATTGCTCCTACCATAGAATATCATAAACCAGATTCAAGATTTGGATTCATTTTTCAAGCAGGTTATGATAGTCGTCGAGGAAGTTTTGATCAAGTAACAACACCTTGTAATTGTCCTGCTGATTTGAAAACAAAATTAAGTTACATCACCATTGAACCAAGTTTACGATTTACTCCTTTCAGATCTAACCTCTACTTATACGGTGGACCAAGATTTGCTTTCCTTCAAGATAAATCGTTTACTTACGAACAAGGAACAAATCCAGACTTTCCTCTTCAAGTGCAAAATCCAGATGTAAAAGGTGACTTTAGTGATGTGAATAAAACCATCATCTCAATGCAAATTGGATTAGGTTACGACATTCCTTTGAATACTACAACTAGTAAAACACAATTTGTTTTATCTCCATTCATTGCTTATCATCCCTATTTTAGTCAAAATCCCAGAGGTGTTGAAACTTGGAATATAACTACTTTAAGAGCTGGAATGGTATTAAAATTTGGTCAAGGTCAATTAATTGAATTACCAATAGATGGAGAAGTTACTTTTTCAGCTAACCCTCCTACTAATGTTGAATATGTAAAAGTGGTAAGAGAAGTGTTCCCTATCCGGAATTATGTGTTTTTTAATGAAGGTTCAACAGAAATTCCAAACCGATATGTTATATTAAATAAAAATGAAGTAAAAGATTTCAAAGAAGACCAAGTACAATTCAATACCCCAAAAAACATGTCGGGCCGTTCCGAACGTCAAATGTTAGTGTATTATAATATTTTAAATATTTTGGGAGACCGAATGGTCAAAAATCCTAATACCACTGTAACATTGGTTGGTTCATCAGAAAATGGACGTCAAGAGGGATTAATTATGGCACAAAACATAAAAAACTATTTAACAACTGTTTTTGAAATTAAAGAAAATAGAATTGCTGTTGAAGGAAGAGATAAACCACTTGTTCCATCAGAACAGATTGGTGGTACAAAAGAACTTGGATTACTTAAAGAAGGAGACAGAAGAGTCACTATTGAAAGTAATTCACCTGAATTATTGATAGAATTTCAAAGTGGTAAAAATGCACCATTAAAGCCTATAGAAATCATAATAGGTAATGAAAACCCAAGTAATGATGTAGTTTTTGACGTCAAAGGTACTGAAGAAGCCTTAAAATTTTGGTCTTTACAAATTATAGATGAGAAAGGAAAAGTACAAAATTTTGGTCCTTATGCAGAGGAACAAGTAAATATTCCTAGAAAAACAATTATGGGTAACCAACCAGAGAATGATTACAAAATAATAATGACTGGAACTACAAAATCTGGAAAAATTATCAATCAAGAAAGTACCATGCATTTAACTCCTTATGTAGCGCCTGTTGTTCAGGAAAGTATTCGATTTAGTGTTATTTATGAATTTAACGAATCAAAATCAATCGCTATTTATGATAAGTATTTAACTGAAATTGTTGCTCCAAAAATTCCTCAAAACGCCACCGTTATTATAACTGGGCATACAGATATAATTGGAGAAATTGATTACAATAAAAATTTATCATTAGCCAGAGTAAATGATGTGAGAAGTATCTTAGAAAAGAGTCTTGCTACAGCTGGAAGAACCGATGTAACATTTAAAGTACGTGGTGAAGGCGAAGACGAAAAATTGGCCCCGTTTGATAATAAATATCCTGAAGAACGATTTTATAATAGAACCGTTATAATAGATATTGTTAAGTAAAAATAAAAAAATCCGTTTAGAAAAACTAAACGGATTTTTTAGCTTTTAATTAGTAAATAAATATTTCTAAAGTGATGTTCTTAATGAGTTCCTTCTACTTCTATTGCATCAACATCAATATTTTGTTTTTTCAAAATTCCTTTTACTAGAATCGCAAATAATGTTAAATATGCGAAACATACAACGGCAACAATATAAGATTGATGAATACCTATAATATCTGATAATTTTCCTTGTATTGGAGGTATTATTCCTCCTCCTAAAATCATCATTACTAAAAAAGCTGAGCCTTGTGAAGTGTATTTTCCTAATCCAATAATTGACAAACTAAATATAGATGGCCACATAATTGAGCATGCTAATCCTCCTGCTAAAAAGGCATAGATTGCTACTGTTCCTGTGGTAAATAACCCAATTAACATTGCTAGAATCCCAAAAGAACCAAAAATAGTTAATGTTCTGGCTGGTTTATCTTTACTCAAAAAGAAAGCTCCTATTTGAATTAAAACACAAAAAATATAATAATATAAAGGTTTCATATCTTTTCCAGATATAATATTAACTACTAAAATAATTCCAAATGCTATTAATGGAACAATAATTAAAGCTAAGGTTTTCTTCATTCCTTTTAACTCAAAAACACTAACAGCACCAGCCCAACGACCAATCATTAAACTTCCCCAATACATAGAAATATATGGAGCTATATCAGATGATTCTAATCCTCCAAAGTCTTTTAATTTTAATAATTCTCCTAAATTACTTCCAATAGCAACTTCTACACCTACATAAGTAAAGATTGCCAGCATACCTAAAACTAATTGAGGATACTGCATTGCTCCCCAACCATCTGATTTTTTTTTCGCAGATGTATAAGAGAATAAAATTCCTCCTAAAATAACTGCTAAAGCTCCAAAAAGCCAATACATTCTATAATGCTCTAGATCTGACTTTAAAGAAACTAATTCCTCCTCTTTTTGAGATATGTCAAAATTAGCATCAACTGTTAATGTATTCAAATTTTTAACTTCATTAATTTCATTTTGCAATTTTTCAATTTTTAATGCAGACTCACTTTTATAACTTTGAAAAACAGGTGTAAACGCTACAGCTAGTAATAAAGTCATTACTACAAGCGTTTTTAAAGCTTTATTCGATTTTTCTATTGGTTCCTCAGAAATTCCAGACGGCACCTTCTTTGAAAAATAAAATAATGCAGCTGCTGCAACAAAAAGCAATCCAACACAAACATATAAAATAACTACTTTATTTAATTCTAACAATTTTATTTGTTCATCAGTAACTGAAGCTGCTGTTCCAAATAAAGCTAGAGCTACAACAATAGGTCCAATAGTAGTTCCAAAAGAATTAATTCCACCACCTAGATTTACACGACTCGCTCCCGTTTTTGGATCTCCTAATAATATCGCAAAAGGATTTGCTGCAGTTTGCTGTAATGAAAAACCTAAAGCAACAATAAATAAACCTACAAGCATACCTGCATATAAATTTGCTTCAACTGCAACTATCATAGCACCTGCTCCAAGCGCTGAAAATAATAAACCATAAATAATACTCTTTTTATAACCCCACTTTCCAACAATATCTTTACCTGAGCTATTTCCTAATGCAAATAACAATAATGCTCCTATATAATAGGCCGTATAAAAAGCAAAATCTACTAATTGAGATTGAAATTGATCTAATGAAAAATAACTTTTACAAAAAGGAATAAAAATACTATTACCTGCAGCTATAAATCCCCAAAAGAAAAAGACAGTTATCAATGTATATAATGCTGGATAATTTGTTTTAATTTGTTTTGTACTCATAATTTAATTTAAGGTTAGATTTATTTATTATCTTAATTTTAGCATTTATAACTATTATTCGCTTTAATTATATTAATGATAAAATTAGAGTGAAAATTTTCATAAATATACATTTATAAGATTTTCCTTAGTACATTTTTTAAAATTAGTTATTAACGAAAACGATTTCTTAAAGTGTTTTTTATCATTTCAATAAAAAAATACAACGATTTCGGTTGTTAAAAACTTAACTAATTATACTTTTCTTAAAATTTTCACTGATTTAAATAATCTTACTAATTTCTACCTTTTAAATAATATCATTCTTTTAATGATAACTTCTCAAAATAAAAAAACAAATTAAAAATTAGTTAAAATTATAGTTTAGAATTAAATATTAAACTTATTTTTGTTTCCATATACAATTAGTATTTTATTTTAGACATTTTCTATGAAAAATATATTTATTCTATTACTTACTATAATTACTTTTTCTTCTTGCGATGATGGAGATATTACTCTTGAATCTTTTAATTTTGAAGGTCAAACAATTCAAGAATGCACAGATAACACTTTAATTTTTAAGACTAAAAATGATGAATTATTATTAATTAGTTTACCTGAAAGCGTTTTTACAACTGCTTTTGAGGGTGCACCAACAAACGGTACACCAAGAACAGTAACCATTGGAGAAAGCAATAAAATTATTTATAGAAAATATACTGGTACTGTTTCTAATCTTACAGTTTGTTCAACTATTCCAGTATCATCGCCAACTGTGGTAAAAGAATGGAATGCAACTGGAGGAACAATTTCAATTGAAACTAATGAAGTATACGATACAAATAATGTCCTAGACAAATATTCTCATAACATTACATTTCTAAATGTAAATTTTACCAGTACTGATAATTCATTTAGTTTTGTGAGTTATATTTTTGGTGATTATGAAATTGATGCTAATTAACGAACATTCTGTCTAATATAAACTTCTGTTGCCCCAAAACCATATTTTTGAAAACTGGCTTCTTGAAAACTAACTTGCTCATATCGCCCAAGCATAAATTCTAATTCCGATTTCAAAACTCCTTCTCCTACTCCATGAATAAAAACTAGTTTTTGCATTCTGTTTCTTATAGCAAAATCAAGTTGCCCTTTAGCAGTATCCATTTGAATATTAAGTATATCATAATTAGATAATCCTTTTACAGACGGAACTAATTTTTCAATATGCAAATCTACTTCTAAAACAAAATCTTCTCTTTTAGATTTTTTCTCTTTTGTAAAAGAACGCTTTGCTGGTTCAACTTTTTCAGATAAAACTTGAGAGACACTCTTTGATGAAAATAAATTAGTTAATGAGCCTTTATTTATTTTAACTAACTCTTCTGCCATAAATTTCATCACAAAATCATCATCTGTAGTAATTGTTACCTCATTATGATTTACTTTGATAACTACACCGTCAATGGCATCATCAAGCACTGAAACTTTATCTCCTATTTCAAAATTACTGCTCATCATCTGTATCTTTTTTATCGTGTTTACTTGGTATTTTATTCATAATTCGATACAATCCTACCATGAAAATTGCAAAAGCAACAAACATAACAAGCTTATTAGGTTCAGGTTTTGATTGTTCATATATAGCATAAATTCCAAAGACAAATAGTAAAATTGTATATATAAAATTCTTCATTTCAATTTCTTTTTCCAAATATAAAAAACTAAAATTGACATGCTATTTTTTTTACAGTAATATTTTTGTAAACTTGTAAAAAAAAGTTTTACAACCATGGAAGAATATATGTTACCTTGCTTCAGTAAATCTCTTTTCGGAGTAGAATGTTTAGGTTGTGGCACGCAACGATCTCTTCTCTTATTATTTCAAGGTGATTTTATAGGAGCCTTTAAAATGTATCCAGCTATTTATACTACATTACTTTTTTTTATATTTCTTTTCATTCATTTAATAGACAAGTCAAGAAATTACACTAAAATTGTTATTACTACAGCCATTTTAAATGCTATTATAATGATAGTTGCTTATTATTTTAAACATTTTTATTAACTAACCAAATAAATTAAATCATGGAAAATCAAAAATTACCAAATGCCACTGCTGTACTAATCTTAGGAATTTTGTCAATACTAACCTGTTGTTGTTATGGAATTATAGGTCTAATTCTTGGAATTATTGGTCTTGCAATATCTAAAAAAGATTTATTGCTTTATAGAGAGAATCCAACTGTATATACAAACTACAGTAATCTTAACATTGGTAGAATTTTATGTATAATAGGTATTGCTTTGAGCATACTAACAATAATTTATTTCGTTTGGATAATAATGACTTTTGGTCTAGACACATTGCAAGATCAAGAATTGCTTCAACAAAAAATGCGTGAATATATGGATAGATAATTTCATATTTAATAAAACAAACAAAAATCCAGCTTATAGCTGGATTTTTTTATTCAAATAAACAATTAATAATCAATTATTTACAAATAAATTCATGTAAGTAACTTTTTTTGGCACGCAAATTGGATATAGTTAATCAAGCAACAAGTTTTAAATTAAAAAAACGAAGTTGAAAGTTTAACCTTAAATTGATGTGTTATGAAAAAAATTACTCAAGTATTAGTTATTGCAGTTTTAGCATTTGGCTTTCATACTGCAAAAGCATCTGATAAAAAGGTTTTTGATGATGTTAGCAATAGAAATTATCCCCCTGTAGATTATAGATATGCAGATCCGATAGTTTTCATGGAAAGAGGAATCGAGTTTTATATATTCCCAAATGGTGAATTCGATTTTAATACAGTTAGAACAACTGCACCTAATAGAAGATCAAATGGTGTTAATAGAACATATGGTGCTCCAGGCGCAAGAGGAAATTCTAATGTATATCATGGTACAACTGGCACGAAAATTGAACATGATTATATGGGTAGAGTAAGAAGAGTGGGAAATGTTTTTATAAACTATGATGCTGTAGGAAGAGTTAAAAGAGTGGGTTCCGTTTATATGAATTATAACAGTTTTGCACTAACTCAAGTAGGTGGTTTAAGAATCATTTATGACAGAAGAGGACGAATTATAAACATCATTGGAGTTGTTAATAGTTATAGTGGAAATTACACTTATACATCAAATAACAACCACTATCAAGCAGATAACTATGATTACAACTCAAGTTATAACAGCAATGATAATGATGAAGATTACTATTACTACCGTCAAGATGGTACAAAAGCAAAAATGTCTAGTGAAGACATAAAAGGATTAGATAAGAAAAAATAATTAGTATAAAAATTTCGTAAATAGTTTTGGTTGGTTTAGTTTGTTAAAAGTCCTGTGGAACAGCAATGTGAAACAGGATTTTTTTTAAGCTATTTTCTTCCATAGCTTATTTATAATTGCATTAATATCTGTTGAAAGAGAAAAGAAATAGGACAAACCAATGTAAAAAACACTAATCAAAATTGATTTTAGAAATATATTTACTATTGGGTTAAACCCAAAATCCCAAAAGTAAAAAACTGAAAATGTGACAATTAAAATTCCAAAAGACTTTATCGTATTGATAGAAAACGGAAATAATTTCATCTTTAAAACTACAAATAATAATTTTGACAAACTATATAGCGTTATCGATAATAATGTAGCAAAAGCAGTTCCTTTCAAACCATATAAAGGAATAAAAATCATATTTAATCCAACGGTAACTAAAATTAATAAAACACCAAGTAAAAGTATTGTCCTATAATATTGTGAATTAAAAATGATAGCATTATTATTTCCTAATGTCAAGTCAAAATATTTAGATAACCCAATTGCAAAAACCACAAAAATTCCTCCAGAATATTCTTTAGGTAACAATAAATACAACTGATTTATATTTGCCAAAATTCCTATAAAAATTAGACCTCCAATGATTTGTAAGGTTATTGATGTTTTCTTGTAGAGTTCATTCAATTCATCATGCTTATTTTCGCTCATTAACTTTGCCGTAATAGGATATGTAATCTGATGCATGGCTCTACTAGGAACTGCAATAACAGTAGCAATAAAAATCGCAACCGAATAATAAGCTATATTTTCAATTTTCACATAGCTATTCAACATAAATTTATCAATCTCTAAAAACAAATTAGCTATTCCACCTGTTAGGATAATAAACAAACTATAAGTAACAACAGCTTTGGCATTAGACGGAAATTTGAATGTAAAAGAAGGAAATCGTACTTTGAAAGCAAACCATTTCATGAATAACATGGCAAACAAATAAATTCCCATTAAAGTATACACAAATTGAATGGGTGTTATCCAATCAAAATAAACAGCAAACAAACTAATGCTAATTAAAATTCGTAATAAAACTTCTTTAATAAAATTACCTAAAACCGATTGCAAATGCACCTTGACCCATGCATAAAAAATTTCAAAATAGCCCATAGACAATCCAATTACTGGTATTTGCCAAACATAATCATAAACAATAGGATTTTCATGAGATAATAAATCGGCAATTTGATGATAACCAAAATAAGCAATCAAAGAAAACGGAATTACTAATAACAAGGGAAGAAATAATATAAAAGTCAGAAATTCGGATTTTTCATTTTCTGTTTTATATTCGTTAAAATATTTTACCAATGTATTATGCACTCCAAATGCCATAAGAGGCATTAAAATATTAGCTGAAGAAAGAATAAAACCAACCAATCCATAATAAGTATCGCCTAAAAAATGCACGTACATGTACAATGTATTCACAGCTCCAATGGCAAAACCAATGTAGGTAATAATAGTATTTTTTATAGATTGATTGATTACAACTCCCATTTTCAGTAAATAGTGATTAGTGATTAGTGACTAGCATAGCTAACTTCTCTGTTAAACTTTTTCTACTATATTGTTGTAAACCAACAGGAAATGCTTTTAAATTATTCTCTAAATACAAATTAAAATACTTTAAAATTTGGTCTTTTAAAGCTTCTTTTTCATGATAATTAAAAAATGACCCTGAATTAGTTTCTTTAATAATTTTTTCAAAATCAGTTGAATTTGGTCCAATAGCTAAAATAGGCCTTTCTGAAACCATATATTCAAACAATTTACCTGGAATGATACATTTTGTTTCTTCAGAATCTATTTCAACAAGTAATAATACTTGGGAGCTTCTTTGTTCTTGTAAAGCTTCTTCATGCGATATATATCCTAAATGATTTACATATGGGGACAAATCATAATTAGCCATACTTTCTAAAACTTCATTACTCACTGCTCCTATTAACTTCAATTGAAAAACTTCTGCAAAAACTTGATTTTCTCCAATTAATTCTGATAAAGATTGCCATAAGATTTGTGGATTTCGCTCTGATAAAAAGGAACCAATATGTGCCAAAGTAAATTTAGAATCCATAGGCATTTTAGTAATTTTTTCCACATCATATCCATTTGTAATTACTTCAATAGGTTGGGTAGAAATAGCTTCAAATTCTTTTTTAGTGTTTTCAGAGGTTACAATAATCTTGTCACACTTATTTAATACTTCTTTTTCAAGCTTTTTATGTCTTTTGGAAGCCCAATTACTTAGTTTTAATTGTTTGTGATAGCCAATAGTGGTCCAAGGATCACGAAAATCAGTTATCCAATGAATTGTCAGTTCCTTTTTGAGTTGTAAACCAATAAGATGCAAACTATGAGGTGGTCCAGTAGTAATTACTGTATCAATCTGATTTTCTTGAAGATATTTTTTTAAAAATTTTACAGATGGTTTTACCCAAAAAACCCTAGCATCTGGAATGAAAACATTTCCTCTAATCCAAAGCATTATTTTTTCTACAAAAGTCTGCTTTTTTTGATTAGGAATTATTCCTGAACTAATTTTTTTAGCTCTCTTTTTCGAAAAAATAGAAGCCAAACCATAAGGCTCAAAAATTTTCTTTTTTACAATAATGGCTTTATCAGAAACTTCTTTTTCTAATTTTTGATCAACTAAAGGATAGGTTGGATTTTCTGGCACATAAACATGAGGTTGAATTCCAAAATCGGGTAAGTACTTTACAAATTTTAACCAACGTTGCACTCCTGGTCCACCAGCAGGTGGCCAATAGTATGAAATAATTACTATTTTCTTTGAAGATTTAATTTTGTTTTCTTTTATTTTCAAAATAAATACCACCCATAATCAAAAATAACATTCCAATTGAACATAGTAATGCTATTGTGCCTCCAGTTTTAACAACCTCTGGCTCAAATTTGAATTCTATTGTGTGCTTTCCAGCAGGAATTTGTAAGCCACGCAAAACATAATTCACATTATATATTTCAGTTTCTTTTCCATCTATAAATGCTTTCCAACCATTTTTATAATACATTTCAGAAAAAACTGAAAAACCATCATTTGTATTATTAGAAGTATATTTCAAATAATTAGGTTTATATGATTTTAATTCAATCGTTGACATTGAGTCTTTAGAAATAGAACCTTTTACATCATTTACTTGAGAATTAATTACTGCTATATTTTTAGTATCTAAACTATCTAAAGCTTTCATTTCTTCATCTGCTGAATTGACAAGTTTTATTTCTTCTACAAACCAAGCATTTCCATTAGCAGCAGGATTTACTAAGGCTACAGGACTTCCATCTTCTCCAGTTTGAATAATGTATTTTACATTCAACATATTTAAAACATTGACATTATTTTTTGCTATTTGGTAATCAAATAATTGCTGCATTTTTCTTGGTTTAGCAGCATGATAACCTCCTATTGACTTATGAAAATAAGAACTTCTTGCACTACTCATTTGCCCATCCACTTCAAAAACTCTAAAATGTGTGGTGTCTTTAAGAATCATCAAATCAGCTTGTGTGGCTTGGAAAGGCTCTTCCATTTCTCTTGCTGAAACAAAATCATCTTTACTTACATAATTTTTGTCAATTGAAACCAAATCTGCGCACATTAATAAACCAATTAAAACAACTGCTCTAGTCGTCTTAAGAGTTCCTTTATTATATAAAAATAAAATACCAAAAACAGCTATCACATAACCCATAGAACGCAAAATATCTTTGGTATACAAGGACATTCTATCTTCCTTTAAAGCACTAATAAACTCAGGTCCATAATTTTGAGCATAATAATTATCATTTCCTCCTACAAAATCAAATGCTCCTTTGAATACAAATAAAATTGCCAAAAATCCAAAAACGATAACGGCTGCTTTCCAAAGATAATTCCATTGTACTTTTTTATCTTCAACTTTAAAAAATTGGTAAAACCCTAAAATCGCTAAAGCAGGAATACATAACTCCAAAATAACTTGAATAGAGGAAACTGCTCTAAACTTGTTGTACATTGGAACAAAATCAATAAAAAAATCGGTTAAAAAAGAAAGATTTTTACCCCAAGAAAGGAATAAAGAAACAATAGCACCTGTTAATAAAGCATATTTTATTTTTTTATTATCTGAAATAAATAAAGCCAATACAAAAAAGAAAAAAACAACTATCCCAATATAAGCTGGTGCTGCAACTATAGGCTGATCACCCCAATATGTAGGCATTTGTTTTACAATTCCGACTGCTTCATGTGGAGGCACACCTTTTTGAGTTATAAAGCTATACATTTCCGAATCAACTCCTAAATCTTCATGATTAGATCCTCCAAATAATCGTGGTGCAATTAAATTTAAACTTTCTGCTTTGCCATAACTATACTCAGTTATATATTCATAGCTCATAGCATTAGTATCCGTTTTAGGTGAACCTTTTTCGTCAAAAGTTAATTCACTTTTATTTCGAGTTGAAAATTTAGCATATTCAGACGTAGCTAATAAATTTGTTGCATTTGCTCCAATAGCTAACAAACCTGCAATAGCAAAAACTCCAAAAACTTTTCCTAAATGTTTAAAAGCTTTTTCTTTAATGAATTGATACAAATAAAAACCACTTACAATTACTAATAAAATCAATAAGTAGTAAGTCATTTGAAAGTGATTGGCTTGAATTTCCAAAGCCGCTGCAATCATAGTCAAAATTCCGCCCAGAACATATTTTCGTTGAAAAACCAACAAAACTCCTGCTAAAACCATAGGCATATAAGCAATTGCATGAGCTTTTGCATTATGACCTACTCCTAGAATTATAATTAAATATGTTGAAAAACCAAAAGCTAAAGCTCCAAAAAATGCTTTTAAAGGATCGATTTTTAAAACCATTAATAAAATATAAAAACCCAGAAAATATAAAAACAAATAATCAGCTGGTCTAGGTAAAAAACGTAAAACTGAATCCAATTTTTTTACATAATTATGTGGATAATAAGCTCCTAATTGATAGGTAGGCATTCCTCCAAAAGCGCTATTTGTCCAATAGGGTTCAGCATCATTCTCCTTTCTAAAATCGTTTTGTTCTTTTGCCATTCCTGTGTACTGAGCAATATCAGATTGATATATTTTTTTACCTTCTAAAACAGGATAAAAATAAATAATTGCTACTAAAATAAATCCTATTATGGCAAGGAAATGAGGAAAGAAAGGCTGTATTTTTTTCATTGGTAAAATATATATCTAAATAAAACGCTAAGGTAAATAAAAAAAGGATATTGCAATAATATCCTTTAGAACAACTATTATAGTTATTTTTAAAACCTTAGTCTATCTCTTCAAAATCTACATACTCTCCTACTTTCTTTTTCTCTGTAGGCATTTGTTTAGTATTTGACTTTTGAGAATTTGTATTTTGATCTTTATAAGTATTTTGTTGTCCAAATTGACTATTCATTTGATTCTGCATTTTTTGTTGCATTTTATTCATAGCACCTCTCATTAAAACAGGAGCAAAAATTCGAAACAAAAATTTCAATAAATACCAAAATAAAACTATATAAGCTAACGTTTTTATAAAACCTGTAAAAGAGGCTGTTTCCATTCTAATCAAATTTAAAATTCAAAATTACGTTTATTAGTAGATAAAAGCATAGTAATGTTTCTTAAAATTATTATAAAAATACTATTTTTGACCTAAATATTAGCAAGATGAAATACACTAAATGTTTATTCTTATTATTTTTCTTTGTATACCAAGCTCATTATGCCCAATTTACAGACGAAATTAATTCTAATCGTCCAGGAAAATCTATGATGGCTTTCTCAGTTGGTAAATCGATTATTCAAGTTGAAACTGGTTTAAATTTTCAAAATGAAGATCATGCTGCATTAAAATATGATGCTAACGGACTTATTGCGGAACTTGATTTACGTTGGGGTTTATTCTTTGAAGAATTAGAGTTTATAGCCGAGCTTCAATATCAAAACGACCAATATAACTCTAGCTTAGTAAGTGAAAATCGTTCTGCCTTAAAGAAAACATTAATAGGTGCTAAATATTTAATTTATGACCCTTTTAAAAATTATGAAGTTAAACCTAATTTGTATAGCTGGAAAGCCAATCATCGTTTCAATTGGAGACAATTTGTTCCTGCTGTAGCTGTTTATGCTGGTGTCAATTTAAATTTTTCAGATAATCCTTTTAATTATGCACCTCCATTAATTAAAGAACCAACAGTTAATCCAAAAGTAATGCTTATCGCTCAAAATCATTTTGGTTCTCGTTGGGTTTTTGTAACCAATGTAATGTATGATAAAATTTCTTCCGATTTTTCTTCTATTAATTATGTAATTACATTAACACGAGGATTTAATGAAAAATGGTCTGGTTTTATCGAAAATCAAGGTTACAATGGTGATTATTATTCAGATGGGGTTTTTAGACTAGGAGCTGCTTATTTAATTAATAATAGAATGCAAGTAGATGCTTCTGTAGGGAAAAATATTAAAGATAGTCCTTCATTATTTACTGCTGGAGCTGGTTTTTCATGGCGTTTTGATGCTAATTATAAAGAAGTAAAAATAGAAAAGGATAAAGGCAGTAAAACGGATAAAAAAATGAAGAAAAAAGCTGAAAAGGAAAAGAGAAAACGTAAAGACGAAGTTGAAATAGAATAAAATGATAACAATAAAAAAAGCTGAAACTAAAAAGGAACTTAAAGATTATATTTTATTCTCTTTTGAATTGTACAAAGGAAATCCATATTGGGTTCCACCCATAATTGCTGAAGAATTAGAAACTTTTGATAAAACTAAAAACCCTGCGTTTCAATCAGCTGAAGCACATTTCTATTTAGCCTACAAAAACAATAAAATTGTGGGCAAAATTGCAGCTATAATCAATTGGGATGAGGTCAACATATTAAATAAAAATAAAGTTCGTTTTGGTTGGTTTGATGTAATCGATGATATTGAGGTAACCAAAGCTTTACTAAATAAAGTATATGAATTAGGTAACAAGCATAACTTAGAAATGGTTGAAGGGCCAATAGGTTTTTCAAATTTAGACAAAGTTGGTGTACTTGTTGAAGGGTTTGAAGAAATGGGAAATATGGTAACTTGGTATAGTATGCCCTATTATAAAGATCATTTTGAAAAATTAGGTCTTGTAAAAGAAAAAGAATATATAGAAAGTTCTTTTTCTTTTACAAATATAGATCCTACTCCTTTTAATAAAATAAGTAAATTGGTTCAACAGCGTTATCAATTAAGAGCATTAAACTTTACAAAAACTAAAGACATTATGCCTTATGTTGATGAAATGTTTGATTTATTTAACGAAACTTACTCTAAACTACAATCCTTTGTTGCTATAAATAGTATTCAGAAAGAGTATTTTAAGAAAAAATATATTAGTTTCATAAATCCAGAATTTATTAAATTCATTGTAGATAAAGATAATAAAATGGTAGCTTTTGCTATAGTTATGCCTGGTTTTAGTGAAGCACTTCAAAAAGCAAAAGGTAAACTTTTCCCATTTGGTTTCTATCACTTATTACAAGCTAGAAAGCATTCTAAAGAAGCTGTTTTCTATTTAATAGGTGTAACACCAGAATATCAAAGCAAAGGAGTTACAGGTATTATATTTGAAGAATATTATAAAGTTTGTGAAGCTAAAGGAATAAAAACTTGTGTAAGAACTCCTGAATTAGAAGAGAACAGTGCTATTCATAATTTATGGAAGCATTTTAATACAAAAATTACCAAAAGAAGAAGAACTTATAGCAAAAAATTATAATAAAAAAATCCGAGTTAAATTTAAATTTAACTCGGATTTTTAAATACCATTTAATTCTTATTCAGTTTCAATAGGTCCTTCCCATTCAGAAATCCCACCAATTAAATTATATGCGTTAGCAAAATCTAATTCTTTCATAATGTTGCAAGCATTAGCACTTCTTGATCCTGCTGCACAATACACGTAATAATTTTTGGTTTTGTCCAATTCTTCTAAAGCGTAAATAAAACCTTGTCCTTTAAAAATATCAATATTAATTGCATTAGGAATTTTACCTCTGTTAAACTCATCTTCAGTTCTAACATCTAAAATCATTCCTTTTTCATCAGTTAAAAATTGGCTCCACCATTGTTGTTGCTCTAAATTCATATCCTATAATTTGCTTCAAAAATACTATGCTTTAATGGAACATCCAATAGCTTTTGTGACTTTTACTGAAACTTCTTTATTTTTCAATAGAGCATCAACTGCATTTTCTACATATTTTACTTTTACAGCACTCTCATCAGAATGATTATCATCTATTGCTCCTATATATTTTACAATATTGTCTTTTTTAGTTTTTTCCAATACGTAAACATGTGGTGTTTTTGTAGCTCCATATTGAGGATAAATTTTCTGACCTTCATCAAACAAATAAGGAAAAGTAAACCCTTTTTCTTTCGCTCTTACTTTCATTAAATCAAAACTATCTTTTTCTTGAACTTCAGGATTATTAGGATTAATTGCTATAACTGGATAACCTAATTTTTTATATTTTTTATCTAAAGCAATAATTCTGTCTTCATAAGCAACTGCATACGGACAATGGTTACAAGTGAAAATAACGATATACCCTTTAACATCTTTATAATCACTTAAGGAAACCATTTTATCATCCACATTCTTTAATTTAAAATCTGTTGCCTTATCTCCTACTTCATAACCAGAAGTAACAACTTTATTAACTGTAAATGCACTAACTAGTCCAAATACTAAAACACTCAAAACCACTTTAAAAACTTTCATACTATTTATTTGTTTATTATTAATTTTAAAACTTCTTCGAGCTCATCATAAGTAAATGATTTTTCATAGAAAAAAGAATCTTCATTCTTATAAATAAGGGTTGCAGGAATTGCTCCACTCCATTCCTTATTAACTTTTTCTATCCAAGAATTGGCATCTGGATCATCTAGATGAATAACATTTGATTCTAATTTTTTTCTCTTTATGAATGGAAGTAAACTTGACTCCACTTTTTTAGGAAAATCTAGACTAACTAATAGTACTTTTACATTCTTATCTTTGTATTTTTTACCAATCTCTTCAAAATAAGGTAATTCTTTTATACAAGGTGCACACCAAGTCGCCCAAAAATTGATGATGTAAATTGTATCGTCTTTTTGTTTTAAAAAAGTTTCAAACCCATTATAATTGAACGATTCAACTCTAATTCCATCTTGTTCATATACTTTAATAGGTTCTTTTTTTTGCTGAGCAAATGTAAACGAACTCACAAACACCAAAACTATAAATACTAATCTCTTCATAACTAGCTAAAAGTAATAATTCTAAAAACAGCTAACATAAATTTAATAAAATTTTAACAAACACTTGTATATACAAATAAAAAAAAGTAATACATTTGTACATACAAATTTTGTAAATACAAATGAGAATAGAAGACGAAATAAAGAGTACTGTTAAATTAAGCATTACAAAAAAAGTGGTGCTAAACTTAGCATTTACAAAAAACTATGTAGGCGATAAATTTAACGAAATTTTAAAAACATTTGATCTCTCTGGTGAGCAATACAATGTATTACGCATACTAAGAGGTCAAAAAGGAAAACCTATAAACATGCAAGATATACAAGATCGCATGATTACCAAAAATAGTAATACTACAAGATTAATAGATAAGTTATTACTAAAAGATATGGTTGAGCGCAATATTTGTCCAAATAATAGAAGAAAGATTGAAGTAAACATTACACAAAAAGGATTAGATATACTTAGAGAATTAGATCCATTGATTGAAAATTATGAGGATGGAATAACAAAAAAATTCTCAGAAAGTGAATTAGAACAATTAAATTATTTATTAGAGAAAATTAGAGAAAATTAATATGAATACCTTTATTGAAAACCAGAATTGGAGATATGCAACAAAAAAATTTGATGCAACAAAAAAAATATCAAATAATGATTTTGAAACTTTAAAAAAAGCTATTAGCTTAAGTGCCTCATCTTATGGATTACAGCCTTATCAAGTTTTTATTATTGAAAATCCAGAATTAAGAGCACAATTACAACCTGCATCTTGGGGACAAACTCAAATTGTTGATGCTTCTCATTTATTAGTATTTGCAAATATTGTAGATTTAAATGAAAAACAAATAGATGATTATATAGCTAATATGGCTCAAACAAGAAGATTAAATATTGAAAATTTAAAGCCTTATAGTGATTTCATGAAATCAAAAATTATGACCCTTCCTTTAGATTCAAAATCTAATTGGTCATCAAAACAAACTTATTTGGCATTGGGCAATTTATTAAATGCTGCTGCTGAATTAAAAATTGATGTAACTCCTATGGAAGGTTTTGAACCTGCAAAATATAACGAAATATTAGGATTAAATGCATTAGGATTAAACGCCTCTTTAGTAGCTGCTGTTGGATATCGTCATGAAGAAGATGTTACCCAACATTATACTAAGGTTCGCAAACCAAACGAAGAATTATTTATTACACTTTAATTATAAAATTTTAAAAACAAAAAGATGAAAAATTTAAAAACGATTGCAGTTGCATTAATTACTTTAGTTTCATTCTCTGTGAATGCACAAACAAAAAAGGTAAATGTTGAAAAAAGTAAAATTGAATGGTTAGGTAAAAAGGTTACTGGTCAACATAACGGAACAATCAACTTACAAGAAGGAGCTTTAGTCTTCAAAGGAAAAAAATTAGCTGGAGGAAACTTTAAAGTTGATATGACTTCAATCAACACAACTGATCTTTCTGGAGAATATAAAGATAAATTAGATGGTCATTTAAAATCTGAAGATTTTTTTGGAGTTGAAAAATTCCCAACAGCAACTTTAGTATTCAAAACTATTGCAGACAAAGGTAATAATGTATATACAGTAACAGCAGATTTAGAAATTAAAGGAAAAACAAATCCTATTGTTTTTGATATTACTGTAAACAAAGATACTGCAACTACAAAATTAATCGTAGATAGAGCAAAATATGATATTAAATATGGTTCTGGCTCATTCTTCGACAACTTAGGTGACAAAACAATTTATGACGAATTTGAATTAGATGTTACTTTAAGTTTCTAATAATAAATCAATTGCTATGAAAAAGAGAAAGCCCAAAATTATTTTTTGGGCTTTTTTTTGACCTTTTAGAAACATTTTATTTATGTAACTTTACGAATTAAAATTAAATTATGACAAAGTTAGAATTGTCAAATTATTTTTTTTAAATGAATATGTTATAATATTTAGCTAATAAATAATTTTATTTCTAAAATTATTTGGATTTAAAAAAAATATTTTAATACATTTGTCCCAATATTAGAATTATGAAAACATATTTAAATAATATTTGGTGGTGGAGTAACTTACGTCAATCGTCGTGAGCAAATCCTCCTATAGTATAATTTAAAAATCACAATACATAGAAAAGGCTTGTCAATCACGACAAGCCTTTTTTTATTTTAAAAATCTATTAAATTGAGAGCATAACAATGAAAACTTACAAACTAAAAACAAATTTTAAACAAATATTAGCAGATACTATTACTCCTGTGAGTGTTTATTTAAAAATTAGAGATAAATTCCCAAACAGTATCTTACTAGAAAGTAGTGATTATCACGGCAATGACAACAGTTTTTCTTATGTATGTTTTAACCCAATTGCTTCCATAAAAGTAGAAAATCAAAAAATTGAAACTCTATTCCCTGATGGGTATTCTGAAATTATTCCTATTGATACTACTGTTAATGTAACTAATGAAATAGAACAATTTTCAAAACAATTTAAAACAGATGAAAATAGTTTTAAATTTATCACTCAAGGTCTTTTTGGATATATTGCTTATGATGCGATTCGTTATTTCGATACAATAAAAATTGCTCAGAAATCTTCTGAAAATAAAATACCAGAAATTTTTTATGCGGTTTACCAAAATATTATTGCTATCAATCATTTCAAAAATGAAGCCTATATCTTTTGTCATGCTTATGATGACAGAAACAATACAGCTGAAATTGAACAATTGTTACAAGCAAAAAATTTTGCTTCTTTTACGTTTACAAAGTCAGGAGAAGTAATTTCAAATTTAACTGATTCCGATTTTAGCAACTATGTCACTTTAGCCAAAAAACATTGTCAACGAGGTGATGTATTCCAACTAGTTTTATCCAGACGCTTTTCTCAAGCATTTAAAGGAGATGAATTTAACGTTTATCGTGCCTTAAGAAGTGTTAATCCTTCTCCTTACCTATTCTATTTTGATTATGGAAATTTTAAAATATTTGGATCTTCACCCGAAGCACAATTAGTTATCAAAAACAATCATGCAGAAATCCATCCAATAGCTGGAACATTTAGACGAACAGGAAACGATGAAAAAGATGCAGAATTAGCCAAAAAATTAACTGAAGACATTAAAGAAAATAGCGAACACGTTATGTTAGTAGATCTAGCTCGCAATGATTTAAGCAGAAGCTGTAACGAAGTTAAGGTCGAAAAATACAAAGAAGTACAATTCTTCTCCCACGTTATCCATTTAGTTTCAAAAGTAACTGGAAAATTAAAAGCCAATCATCCTTTTATGGAATTAGTTGCCAAAACCTTTCCCGCAGGAACTTTATGTGGTGCACCAAAATACAAAGCCATGGAATTAATTGAATCTATAGAGAAAACAAACAGAAGTTTTTACGGTGGAGCAATTGGGTTTATGGATTTTGAAGGTAATTTTAACCATGCCATTATGATAAGAAGTTTTCTAAGCAAAAACCATACTTTACATTTTCAAGCTGGTGCAGGAATTATATCCGATTCTTCAGAAGAGAATGAAACACAAGAAGTTTACAATAAATTAAGTGCTCTACAAAAAGCATTAGATTTAGCCGAAATAATTTAAAAATACCAATTACAATAAACATGAAAATTGGTTTGAGAAATTAAAATTTGCATTTAATAATAAAGAAAGTTAATATTGATTTTGATATTGAAATTTAAAAAAAACATGAAAATAGTAGTCATTGATAATTACGACAGTTTTACTTATAATTTAGTGCATTATTTAGAAGATTTAAATGCAGAAGTTACCGTTTTTCGCAACGATGAATTCGAGTTAGAAGAGTTAGAAAAATTTGATAAAATTTTATTATCTCCTGGTCCTGGTATTCCAGATGAAGCAGGTCTATTAAAAGCAGTGATTAAAAAATATGCTCCTACAAAAAGTATTTTTGGTGTTTGTCTAGGTTTACAAGCTATTGGAGAAGTTTTCGGAAGTAAACTAACTAATTTAGATAAAGTCTATCATGGTGTTGCTACAAAAGTAATTCAAATTGAAGATGATTTCATTTTTAACGAATTACCTAAAGAAACAACAGTGGGTCGTTATCATTCTTGGGTGGTTGCCAATGAAAATCTCCCTAAAGAATTAATAATAACTTCCATTGATGAAAATGGTCAAATTATGTCTATGAAACATAGTGTTTATGATGTGAGAGGAGTTCAATATCATCCAGAGAGTGTCTTAACTCCAAATGGTAAAAAAATATTAGAAAATTGGCTTAAAAATTAGTTTATCAAACACTAATTCCTTTTCACTAATTACTAAAAACAACTATGAAAACAATATTAAACAGATTAATTAATCACGAAATACTTTCAAAAGCAGAAGCCAAAGAAGTATTAGTCAACATATCATCAGGAAATTACAATCAAAGTCAAATAGCAGCTTTTCTAACTGTTTATATGATGAGAAGTATTACTATTGAAGAACTTACTGGTTTTAGAGAAGCTTTGTTGGAATTATGCATTCCTATTGATTTTTCAGCTTACGACACAATAGATTTGTGTGGAACTGGTGGTGATGGAAAAGACACTTTCAATATTTCAACTTTAGCTTCTTTTATTGTAGCTGGAGCTGGAATAAAAGTGGCAAAACATGGTAATTACGGAGTTTCATCCATCTCTGGTTCAAGTAACGTAATGGAAAAAATGGGTGTAAAATTTACCAATGATATTGATTTTTTAACCAAATCCATTGAAGAAACTAATATAGCAATCTTACACGCACCTTTATTTCATCCAGCAATGAAAAATGTAGGTCCAATTCGAAAAGAATTAGGCGTTAAAACATTTTTCAATATGTTAGGACCAATGGTAAATCCTTCATTTCCTAAAAACCAAATGGTAGGTGTTTTTAGTTTAGAATTAGCTCGAATGTATGTTTATTTGTACCAAAACACTTCAACAAATTATAGCATTTTACATGGCCTAAGTGGTTTTGATGAAGTTTCACTAACCGATGATGTAAAAATCATCACCAATACATCTGAAAACATTTTAAAACCAAAAGATTTTCATCTACCTCACGTCCAATTGGAAAAAATAAAAGGAGGAAATACTATTGATGAAGCTGCTAAAATATTCTATAATGTAATTTCTGGAAATGGTTCAGAAGAACAAAATAATGTTGTTTGTGTTAATGCAGCAATTGCAATTCAAACTGTTGAAAAAAATAGTTTTGAAGATGCTTTAGCAAAAGCACAAGAAAGTTTAGCTAGTGGAAAAGCATTAGAAAAACTGAATTATTTAATTAAAATTAGTAACTAATTACTATCACTCTTCACTAATTACTTTTAATAATGGACATACTAAATAAAATTATAATCGATAAAAAACGAGAAGTCACTCTTAAAAAAAGTATTATTCCTACTTCTCAACTAGAAGCTTCTGTTTTATTTAATGGTCGCACTAATTCCATGAGTAAATTACTAAGAAACAGTTTATCAGGAATCATTGCTGAACACAAACGTCGTTCTCCTTCAAAATTAGTCATTAACAATATTCATTCTGTTGAAGATGTTGTTTTAGGCTACCAAAATTCAGGCGCTTGTGGAATTTCAGTTTTAACTGATGGTAAATATTTTGGTGGTTCCTTAGACGATTTACTATTAGCGAAAGCCTCAGTTACTATTCCTTTATTAAGAAAGGAGTTTATTGTAGATGATTACCAATTATTAGAAGCAAAAGCTCATGGAGCAGATGCAATATTATTAATTGCTGCGGTTTTAACTCGTGAAGAAATTAAACATTTATCTGAATTTGCACAAAGTTTAGCTTTAGAAGTTTTATTAGAAGTTCATAATCAGGAAGATTTGGAAAAATCCATCATGCCAAGTTTAGATATGATAGGTGTTAACAATAGGAATTTAAAAAATTTTGAAGTAAGTTTAAACTATAGTAAAGAATTGGCTAACCAAATACCAAATGATTTTGTAAAAGTTTCAGAAAGCGGAATAAGTTCGGTAGAAGCAGTTAAAGAACTTCAAAAATATGGTTACCAAGGATTTTTAATAGGCGAACATTTTATGAAAACTGATAATCCTGGCAGAGAAGCAAGTGATTTTATTAATAAAACTATAGTATGTTAGACATTAAACTAAAAATATGTGGTATGAAATATCCTGAAAACATTCAAGATATTAGTACTTTAGAACCAGACTATTTAGGGTTCATTTTTTGGGAAAAATCATTAAGAAAATTTAATGATAATGAAATAGTCGAAATTCCTAAACATATAAAAAAAGTAGGTGTATTTGTTGATGAAGATATTACTGTTATTAAAAGTAAAATTAATCAATTTAAATTCAATGCTATACAACTACACGGCAATGAATCTTCAATTTTTTGTAACGAAATTAAATCACTTAATGTAGAAGTTATTAAATCATTTTCAATAGACAACACATTTGATTTTGACCAACTTACAGAATATGCAGATGTTGTAGATTACTTTCTTTTTGATACTAAAGGAAGATTACCTGGAGGAAATGGAATCTCATTCAACTGGAATTTATTATCAAAATATAATCTATCAAAACCCTTTTTTTTAAGTGGAGGAATAGGATTAACAAGTGTTGATGCTATAAAATCCTTTCTAAATACAGATATGGCTAAATACTGTTGTGGTATAGATGTAAATAGTAGATTTGAAAGAAAAGTAGGTTTTAAAAATTATTCAAAATTAAGAAGATTAAAAAGATTATTATATGAAGACGAAATATAGTGTTGATGAAAAAGGATTTTACGGAAAATTTGGAGGTGCTTTTATACCTGAAATGTTGTATCCAAACGTTGAAGAATTAAAAAAAAATTACCTAAAAATAATGGCCGAACCTTCTTTTCAAGAAGAATTCAATAATTTATTAAAACAATATGTAGGAAGACCTACTCCACTTTATTTTGCGAAGCGTTTATCTGAAAAATACAATACAAAAATATATCTAAAACGTGAAGATTTATGTCACACTGGTGCGCATAAAGTCAATAATACTATTGGGCAGATTTTAATGGCTAAACGGTTAGGTAAAACGAGAATCATTGCAGAAACTGGTGCAGGTCAACATGGAGTGGCAACAGCAACCGTTTGTGCTTTGATGGGTCTAGAATGTATTGTTTACATGGGTGAAGTAGATATTAAACGTCAAGCTCCTAATGTAGCCCGAATGAAAATGCTAGGTGCAACTGTACGTCCAGCAACATCTGGTTCTAAAACCTTGAAAGATGCAACCAATGAAGCTATTCGAGATTGGATTAACAATCCTGTAAATACTTTTTATATTATTGGATCTGTTGTTGGACCACACCCATATCCAGATATGGTAGCTCGCTTTCAAAGTGTGATTTCCAAAGAAATTAAAGTTCAATTACAAGAACAAGAAGGTAAAGAAAATCCTGATTATGTAATTGCTTGTGTAGGTGGCGGAAGTAATGCAGCAGGTGCTTTTTATGAATTTTTGGAAGATGAAACTGTAAAATTAATTGCCGTCGAAGCAGCTGGACATGGAATTGATTCTGGTGAAAGTGCTGCCACTTCTGTTTTAGGCAAAATAGGAATTATTCATGGAAGCAAAACACTATTAATGCAAACAGAAGACGGGCAAATCACGGAACCTTATTCTATTTCTGCTGGTTTAGATTATCCTGGTGTTGGACCACTTCATGCTCATTTGCATGATTCTAATCGTGCTGAATTTATAGCCATTACAGATAAAGAAGCCATGCAATCTGGTTTAGAAATTTCAAAAACAGAAGGTATTATTCCAGCTATTGAATCGGCTCACGCTTTTTCAGTATTGGATAAAAAACAATTCAACCCAACTGATATTGTTATAATTAATTTATCTGGAAGAGGTGATAAAGATTTGAATACATATATAGAGTATTTTAATTTAAGTGATTAGTTGGAAGTAATTAGCTAAAACTTTTAAACAAAAAAAATGAACAGAATAAATAAAACATTAGAACAAGATAAAAAACTGCTTTCAATATATTTCACTGCTGGTTATCCTCAATTAAATGACACTATTTCCATCATTCATGAATTGGAACAAAACGGTGTAGATATGATTGAAATTGGTTTACCCTTTTCTGATCCTTTAGCCGATGGTCCAACGATTCAAGAAAGTTCAACTCAAGCTATCAAAAATGGGATGACCACTTCTCTCCTATTTGAACAATTAAAAGACATTCGAAAAACAGTAAAAATTCCATTAATAATTATGGGGTATTTTAACCCTATGATGCAATTTGGGTTGGAAAATTTTTGCCAAAAATGTGTAGCAATAGGAATTGACGGATTAATAATTCCAGATTTACCATTATATGTTTACGAAAATGAATACAAAGCTATTTTCGAAAAATATAAACTGAAAAATATATTCTTAATTACACCACAAACCTCAAATGAACGCATTGCACAAATTGATGCTATTTCAGATAGTTTTATTTATATGGTAAGTTCGGCTGCTGTTACTGGTAGTCAAAATGGTTTTGGAAATGAACAATTAGACTATTTCAAGCGTATAGCAAATCTAAGCCTAAAAAATCCTCAGATTGTTGGTTTTGGCATCAAAGATAAAGAAACATTTGAGCAAGCTACAAATCATCAAAAAGGTGCTATTATTGGGAGTGCATTCATAAAATATTTAGCTAAAAACCCTTTGAGCACAATTAAAAATTTTATTACTTCAATAAAAAATTAAAGACTTATAAATAATTTAGTTCATGCTAACATTTCACAAAAACTATTTTATACTTTTCATCTTAATTTTCTTCATTGAATTTATAATTGCTTTATACATAAATGATCCATTCATAAGACCTTATTTAGGCGATGTATTAGTTGTAATTCTTATATATTGCTTTATAAAATCATTTTTTAAATTATCTGTAAATTCTGCCGCATTATTTGTTCTTCTCTTCTCTTTCGTTATAGAAGGATTACAGTTTATAAATATTATTGAGAAAATTGGCTTACAGCATTCAAAAATTGCAAAAACAATTATTGGAACTTCCTTTTCTTGGATAGATTTATTATGCTATTGTATAGGAATACTTATCGTATTATTTATTGAAAAGCAATTAGTAAAAAAAAATAATTTCAATTTGTAACTTTTGTAAAAAGTCCTCGTATAATAATTATAACTAACTTGCTATTATGAATTTTTTAGAAAATTATGAGCCATTACTTAAGGCTTTTTGGTACATCGCGTTACCTGTGAGTATTTTCTTTAGCTTACAAACTATTGCTACTTTCATTGGACTTGGAGATTCTGGGACTGATGCAGATTCAGATAGTGGTGATGGTGGAGATATGCCTTTTGAATTATTTACTTTACGAAATTTAGTTAATTTCCTATTAGGTTTTAGCTGGACGGGAATTTCATTCTATAACAAATTTGAAAATAAATCTATCTTAATAGTTATTTCAATAGTTGTAGGAGTTGCTTTTGTTGGAGTATTTTTTATTTTAATAAAACAAATTTTAAAATTGTCTGAGGATAATAGTTTTAAAATTATAAATACACTACATAAATCAGCAGATGTATATTTATCCATTCCAGAAAATAAATCTGGAAAAGGAAAAGTACAAATTAGTGTCAATGGAGCTTTTCATGAATTAGATGCAATGACATTGAACATGGAGAAAATACCATCTGGAGCTGTTGTAAAAGTTGTTGCAATAGAAAACAATATTCTTATTGTAGAAAAAATTTAACCCTTATTATATATAAACCTATGTCTGAATTAATTATTATTGTTGTAGCCGCTTTTGTGCTATTTGTCACTTTTTTGACCTTAATTTCCCGTTATAAACGTTGTCCTTCCGATAAAATCTTAGTTATCTATGGTCGCACAGGTGGCACATCGGCTAAATGTGTTCATGGTGGTGGAGCTTTTATTTGGCCAGTAATTCAAGATTATCAATATTTAGATTTAAAACCTATTTCAATTGAAGCTAATCTTACAAATGCACTTTCTCGTCAAAATATTCGTGTAGATGTACCCTGTCGTTTTACTATTGCTATTTCTACAGAAACAGATAGTATGAATACTGCTGCAGAACGTCTATTAGGACTTTCACCAGAACAAATACAAGAATTAGCAAAAGATATTCTTTTTGGGCAATTACGTTTAGTTATTGCAACCATGACAATTGAAGAAATTAATTCTGACAGAGATAAATTCTTAGATAATATTTCGAAAAACGTAGATTCAGAGTTAAAGAAAATTGGGCTAAAATTAATCAATGTTAACGTTACCGATATCAAAGACGAATCGGGTTATATTGAAGCATTAGGAAAAGAGGCTGCAGCCAAAGCTATTAACGAAGCCAAAATTTCTGTTGCAGAACAAGAAAAAATTGGTGAAACAGGTAAAGCAATGGCCGATCGTGAAAAAGACGTACAAATTGCTGAAACACATAGAGATCGTGATGTAAAAATTGCAATTACAAATAAAGATAGAGAAGTAAGTATTGCTGCAGCTTTTAAAGATGAAAGTATTGGTAAAGCTGAAGCACAAAGAGATACACGTGTAAAAACATCTGAAGCAAATGCTATAGCTATTCAAGGAGAAAATGAGGCTAAAATTGCAATTGCAAAGTCAGAAGCAACACGTCGTGAACGTGAAGCTGAAGCATTACGTATTGCCTTAGCATCAGAAAAAGTGCAAAGTGCAAGAGCTCTAGAAGAATCATATGTAGCTGAACAAAAAGCAGAAGAAGCACGTGCAGAAAGAGAGCGTTCTACTCAAAATGCAAATGTGGTTATCCCTGCTGAAATTGCGAAGCAAAAAGCAATTATTGATGCACAAGCTGAAGCTGAAAAAACAAGAGTTCAAGCAAAAGGAGAGGCTGATGCTATTTTTGCAAAAATGGAAGCTGAAGCAAAAGGTTTATATGAAATTTTAACCAAACAAGCTGAAGGGTATCGTGAAGTAGTTAGCGCAGCTGGTGGTGATCCAACAAAAGCATTCCAATTATTGTTAATAGAAAAACTACCTGAATTAGTTAAAACACAAGTTGAAGCTGTTAAAAACATCAAAATTGATAAAATCACAGTTTGGGATTCTGGTAACAACCAAGAAGGAAACGGTTCAACTGCTAACTTTGTTTCAGGTATGATGAAAACTGTTCCTCCTTTAAATGATTTATTCAATATGGCTGGATTAAACTTACCTACTTACTTAAAAGGTGATGATAAAGTTGAAGCTGTAAAACCATTAAATACTTCGTCTGACATTAATTCAACAGAAGAAATTAAATAAATAAATTTAAAATTTTAATAATCCCAAATCTGTATTTTATGGATTTGGGATTTTTTATTTTGGTATTAAATAACCAACTTCTTTTCTACTATCTTTGCGATTCAATTTAAAACATGAGTCCTACCCTACTTTCATCACCTTTACAAGGTTTTACCGATTTTAGATTTAGAAATGCTTTGCATAAATATTTTGGTGGTATTGATACTTTTTATGCTCCTTACATTCGCTTGGATGGAAAATTAGTAATTAAAAATTCATACCAACGTGATTTACAACCTGAAAACAACACTACATTAGAGTTAATTCCTCAAGTAATGACAAATGATGCTGATGAGTTTTTATTTGTGGTAAAATACATCCAAGAATTGGGTTACAAAGAACTAAATTGGAATTTAGGTTGTCCTTATCCAATGGTTACTAGAAAAGGAATGGGTTCAGGATTAATTTGTGAACCCACAAAAATTGACCATGTTTTAAATCGTGTGCATAATGAAACCGATGTAATCGTTTCTATGAAAATGCGAATGGGTTACGAAAATCCAGAAGAAATTTTGGATGTTTTTCCTATTTTGGATAAATATCCTATTAAGAATATTGCTATTCATGCTCGAATTGGTAAGCAATTATATAATGGTGGTGTCAATTTAGAAGCTTTTCAACGTTGTACAGAAAACACCAAACATAAATTGTATTATAATGGTGATATTACTTCTGTAGCCAAGTTTAAAGAAATGCAAGAACGTTTTCCAAACATTGATCATTTTATGATTGGTCGTGGCTTAATTGCTGATCCATTTTTGCCAAGCATGATAAAAAATAATACAACAGAATACCCAAAAGACCGATGGAAGATTTTTAACGAATTCCACGATACCATTTACCAAGAATATGATGAAGCCCTTTCTGGACCAACTCCTATAAAAATGAAAATGTTAGGCTTTTGGGGTTATTTTTCTAATTCATTCTCCAATCCACAAAAAACCTTTAAAAAAATTAAAAAAGCTCAAAATCCAAGAACTTATCAAGAAACTGTGAAGGAAATTTTTAACGGAGAGAAGTAAGTTTTATAATAATATGAGAATAACTACCTCGTAAAAACCAATTTATTTCCCTTACTCAAACCGTCATCAAAAGCATAACCTTCATAATTGAATTTTTTCAAATCTTCAATGGTTTCTGCATTGGTATCAATAATATAACGCACCATTAAACCTCTTGCTTTTTTAGCAAAGAAACTAATCATTTTCAATTTTCCGTCTTTATAATCTTTAAATTCTGGAGTAATAACAGGTACTTTTAATTTTTTGGTATCCACTGCACTAAAATATTCGTTACTGGCTAAATTTAAGAATAATTCATCCTTAGAAAGCTCTTTATTTAATGCATCTGTAATTGTTTTTTTCCAAAACTCGTATAAATTCTTTTTAGTTCCAATTTTTAAAGAAATTCCCATTTCTAAACGATAAGGTTGGATTAAATCCAAAGGTTTTAAAACACCATACAAACCCGAAAGAATACGTAATCTATCTTGCAAATCGTTTAACTTATCAGTTGGAATCGTATAAGCATCTAAACCTGTATAAACATCACCATTAAAAGCAAAAACTGCTGGTCGAGCATTTTCAGGAGTAAAAGGAGTTTGCCATTCTTGATTGCGTTGCCAGTTCAAATCCGCTAACTTTTCAGAAATAGACATTAAGTCCATTAATTGCTTTGGTTTTTGTTTCTTTAAGGTTTTATGTATGGTTTCTGATTTGGAAATAAAATCAGATTGTGTGAATTTTTCTGTTGGTAATTTAGTTTCAAAATCTAAAGATTTTGCTGGTGATATAACAATTTTCATATATAATTCTTTCTATTTTTCAAATGTACGAAAAAGAGTAATTTTTGGGTTACAATTTGGTATCAAAAATAATTATGAATGAATTACTAGTATATATAATACAGTTATAATTACTTTTGAAATTCGAAAACAGAAATCATAACACTTAAATAATTTATGGGAGAATATGCACCACTTATTCAAGGAGAAATAGAAGGTTTTAAAATTGGGCTGACTTCTGATCTAATTTTATGGGAACACATTCGAAGTTTCGATTATTCAAAACATACTGGAGAATGGTTAGTGGGTTACGGAGTAGGATTTGAAAAAAGTCAAAATATAAGACAACAAATAAAAAATATTTCAAAAGAAGAAACTTTTGAAAATAATATAAAAGCCTCTTTATTTTTACAAAATAGAATCTATAATTATGGTGATTTTCATAAAGAATTAAAAATATATTTGCAAAATATATCAAAATGGAATGAAATAAGAATACAAAAAGAAGTCATTGAGAATACTAAAAAACTTTTAAGTCAAGAGAAACTTCAAAGAAGTTTAAATCATATATATAATTATTATAAAGAAAATTATGCTTTAGTTACACAAATGCACTTTTATGTATTACTAAAAAAACTTTCGGATTTAAGACATTCAAAACAACAGAAAAAAATAACTTCCGAAGAATATTTAAGCATAAAATTAAAAATCCAAAATGAATTTGAAGATTGGTTAGTGAATACTATGTAAAAAAATTAATATTATCTAAAAATAGAACAGACAATATTTAAAAAAAAAGCATCTATTTTATTAATAAAACTGATGCTTTTTTTAAATTTTATTAATCCTCAGTATATGTTTGTGCTTTACTATACACTCTCCATTTTTCAATACAATCAACCATGTCTTGAGGAATTTCTGTATCAAAACGCATGAATTCTTTAGTTATTGGATGTTCAAAACCAAGAGTTTTTGCATGTAGTGCTTGTCTAGGTAATACTTTAAAACAATTATCAACAAATTGTTTGTATTTAGTGAATGTAGTTCCTTTTAAAATGGCGTTTCCTCCATAACGTTCATCGTTAAACAAAGTATGTCCAATATATTTCATGTGCACACGAATTTGATGCGTTCTTCCAGTTTCCAATTGGCACGAAATTAAAGTCACATAACCTAGTCTTTCTAATACTTTATAATGAGTTACAGCTGGTTTCCCTTTTTCTCCATCAGGGTAAACTGCCATTTGCATTCTATTAGAAACATGTCGGTCAATATTTCCTTCAATCGTTCCTTCATCTTCCTTTACATCACCCCAAACTATAGCTACATATTCCCTTTCAGAAGTCTTAGCTGCAAATTGCTTGGTTAAATAATCCATCGCTAATTCCGTTTTGGCTACGACCAATAATCCTGAAGTATCTTTATCAATACGATGTACTAATCCTGGTCGTTCAGAACTATTCATTGGTAAATTATCAAAATGATAAGCCAAAGCATTAACCAGTGTACCAGAATAATTACCATGACCCGGATGAACAACCATTCCAACTGGCTTATTAATCACAATCAATTGATCATCTTCATAAACAATATCTAGAGGAATATTTTCCCCTTTTAATAAATGTTCATAAGGTGGATGTTCTAGCATTACTCGTACTACATCATCTGGCTTAACTTTATAATTTGATTTTACAGGAATATCATTTACAAAAATAGAACCTGAATCAGCTGCCTTTTGAATTTTGCTTCTTGTAGTATTTTCTATTGCATTCATTAAGAATTTATCAATCCTTAATGCTTGTTGCCCTTTGGCTATTACAAAACGATGATGCTCGTGTAAATCATCATCTAAATCGTCATTTGAAATTGTATAATCTGTCATTTTATTCCTCATCTCTAAATTCTGATGGAAGTTGATTTTCTTCAGATTCTAAATTAATCTCTGATTCATCAAAAACTTCTTTTCCATCACCTAAAACAAAATCCACTACAGAATTTTTCTTTACTTTATCTCCTTCTTTCAATATTCTGCCATTTTGAGTTAAACTCAAAACAACATCTTTTGCCATATTTTTTTTGTAAGTTATCCTACCCTCTTTTAAACCCATCGATTTTAAGTTAGCACTTATTTGACGATATGTTTTTTCTTTAAAATCAGGTAAAATAATATCTGTATAACCACCCGAATTTATTTTTACATATATTTTTCTACCATCTTTAACGGTTGTTCCAAACTTAGGATTTTGTTCCACTATTGAATAAGGAGGCATTTCCTTTCTAAAATCTACTGTATCTAACAACAATAATTCTAAACCTAACTCTTTTAACTTTTCATCTGCAATAACAACCTGCATTTTAGATAAATCTGGAACAGGAATTTCTTCTCCATGATTAGTCTTAATGTTTAAAAATTTTAACAATGCGAAACCTAAAACTACAATGATACCAAAAGCAATAGCTAGTTGTATAAAAAATGTTTTACTGGTTAAGAATTTTTGTATGCTCATAAATATTCAATTTTGACAAAGATATAAAATAGAAAAGATTTAGAGTTATAAATAAATAATGTAATTTTGTTTACTTATTAACGAAAAAATATGAAAAATGTTGCCATCATAATGGGTGGATATTCTAGCGAATATAAAATCTCTCTTTCTAGCGGAAATGTTGTTTACCAAAATTTAGACCCTTCTAAATATATAGGTTACAGAATTCACATTTTAAAAGACAAATGGGTTTATGTCTCTACTGACAATACAGAATACCCTATAGATAAAAGTGATTTCTCTGTAAATATTGAAGGTAAAAAAACAATTTTTGATGTGGTCTTTAATGCTATACATGGAACTCCAGGCGAAGATGGTTTGCTGCAAGCTTACTTTGAATTATTAGGCATAAAACAAACATCATGCGATTATTATCAAGCTGCTTTAACATTTAACAAACGTGATACACTTTCCGTCTTAAAGCCTTATGGAATCAAGACAGCAACTTCACATTATTTAAATTTAGGAGATGAAATCAATGTCGATGAAATTTTGAAAAACATTGGATTACCTTGTTTTGTAAAACCAAATAAATCAGGTTCTAGTTTTGGTATATCCAAAGTAAAAACAGTTGCGGAATTTCTTCCTGCAATTGAAATGGCTTATAAAGAAGATAATGAAATTATTATTGAAAGTTTTCTAGATGGGACAGAAGTTTCAGTTGGAGTAATAAGTTATAAAGGAAATACTAAAGTTTTACCAATTACTGAAATCGTGTCTGAAAATGATTTCTTTGACTATGAAGCAAAATATTTAGGGAAGTCTAAAGAAATTACACCTGCAAGAATTTCTGAAGAAATAAAACAAAAAATAGAATTAGTTGCTAAAAAAGCATACGAAGTATTAAAAATGAGAGGATTTTCTCGTAGCGAATTTATTATCGTTAATGAGGAACCTTTTATGCTAGAAATAAATACCGTTCCTGGTTTAACCAATGAAAGTATTTTACCACAACAAGCTCGTGAAGCAGGAATATCATTACCAGAACTTTTTGAAAATGCCATTGAAGAAGCTTTAAAATAAAAAATAAACCATAACTTTATAAATATGATTTTTTACGGAACAAATTCTTCCAAAATTAAAAAAGGACAACTTAGAAATATAACATGCCCTAATTGTAGCAATGACGTTTCTATGAATTATACCGTTTTTGGGAAATATTTTCATCTTTATTGGATTCCTTTCTTCCCTTATGGAAAGGTAAATGTTGCCGAATGCAATACTTGTAAAGCTACATATGATATTAAAAATTTAGACCAAAAAATTAATGCTAAATTTAAAATAGAACAAGACAGAAATCCTACAAAAACTCCTTTCAAACACTTTAGTGGAATTGGTATCATAGCTTTAATTATAGTTGGTGGAATACTTTATGATAAATTGGAAGAAAATGACTCACTTGATTATGCAAAAAATCCTAAAATTGGAGATGTATATTATTTTGAATTGCCAGAAATGAAAGGACATTACTCTACATTAAAAATCACTAAAATAACCAAAGACAGTATTTTAGGTTTGGAAAACAACATGGAAATAGGTTCCAAATCAGATATGGATAAAATTTTAGATGAAAAAAATTATGTTTACCCATTTTCCTATTCAAAAGAAGAGTTAAAAGATTTAACCAAAGATTTAAGCGTATTCTTTAAAATAACAAGAGACTGATGAAAAAATATTTAATATTACTTTTTTTTGTTTTTCAAATGAGTTTTGCTCAAGAAAAAACAACAATTACTATAGATAAAGTAAGTGTTATTAAAAAGATATACAATTGGAATGAAGAGCAATTCTTAATTATTAATTTTAATCAACCTAGAAAAAATTGTCATTATAATAATTATCTCAACGTTAAAGAAAGTAAAGATTGGCTTTTAAAGAATGTATATAATATCGAAAGTATTAATAAAAACAGGATTATTCATGTTTATTCAGACAGGAATCTAGCAAAGAAAGTTATTGATAATTTAGAGTTTTATGAAGATTTTGATAATTTTTTCACAAATAACTTTAGTTCTAAAGGGGACTGTTATGCTTTAATAATTATAAATCAAAGAGGTGAAATAGCCTCTAAATTAGGTGAATACTATCGAGAAGATTTAATTAATTTAATTGAAAAAATAAAATGAGAAAAATTGGTATAATACTATTTCTAATTTCACAAATGAGTTTTGCTCAAGAAAAAAACATTCCTAAAGACCAAATGAAATCCATTCGCTATGAGTACAATTGGAATGAAGAAGAAGAGTTTTTAATAATCAATTATCGTTTTCCACAAGACTATTGTCCGTATGAGAATTATAGTGAGTTAGAAAGTACTTATAATTGGTTAAACAATAAAGTATATAGTAAAGTAGACATGACAAACTACCGAAATATATTTATTTATGCAGATAAGTTAGCTGCAAAACCTATATTAGATAATGAAACGCATTTTGACGATATAGGTCATTATTTTTTAAAAAACTTCTTCGATAAGAAAGGAAATTGTATTGGTCTACTTATTATCAATAAAAAAGGAGAATATAAATACATTATAGGAGAATATTCTAGTAAAGATATTCTTAATCTTACGGAAACATTAAAGTAGAAATCATGAAAAAAGCGATATTTCCGGGTTCTTTCGACCCAATAACCAATGGTCATTATGATATTATTAAAAGAGGTGTTTCTTTGTTTGATGAAGTCATAGTCGCAATTGGTGTTAATGCCGAAAAAAAATACATGTTTTCTTTAGAAGATAGAAAAAAATTTATTGAAGAAACATTTAAAGATGAACCAAAAGTAAGAGTAATCACTTATCAAGGTTTAACTATAGATTTATGCAAAAAAGAAAAAGCTGAATTCATTTTAAGAGGATTGCGAAATCCAGCCGACTTCGAATTTGAAAAAGCTATTGCTCACACTAACAGATTAATGTCGAAAATAGAAACTGTCTTTTTATTAACAGCTGCGCGTACATCATTTATTTCATCTAGTATTGTAAGAGATGTTTTAAGAAATGGTGGTGATATTACCCAATTGGTTCCAGAATCTGTTCTTAAAAAAATAAATAGATAAAACTGCAATTAAAGAATCATCATTTATATCAAAGAAATAAATTAATCTTTTGTTAACTTCATTGCTTTGAATTCTTAATAAGATGGCTTATTTTTGCAACTTCTTATGAAAAAACACACTACTCCATTAAAATCAATCGGTTTCCCGCATTGATTTTTAAATAAATTTTTTCTTCAACTCTTGAATTATACTTTGAGAGTAATTTTAGTATAACCCAAATTCATCAAACACATTTTTAAGAAAATTAGTTGATTTACCTAAAAGGAAATAAATCAGTAATTTCTCGAAACATTTTATTATAAAAATATATGAGACAAGTATTGAACCTTTTCAATTTCAAACAAAAAGTAGATTATAAAATTGAAATTCTTGCTGGGTTGACCGTTGCAATGACTATGATTCCTGAATCTTTATCCTTTGCTATTTTAGCAGGTTTTCCTCCTCTTGTAGGTTTATACGGAGCATTCATCATGGGAATCATTACCGCTATTTTTGGTGGTCGACCAGGTTTAATTTCAGGAGGTGCTGGAGCAACTGTAATCGTTTTAATTGCTTTAATGAACTCTCACGGATTAGAATATGTTTTTGGTGCTGTTGCAATTGCTGGAATTATACAAATTGCTGTTGGACTTCTTAAATTAGGAAAATTCATTCGTTTAGTACCTCAACCCGTAATGTTTGGTTTTGTAAATGGTTTAGCGGTTATTATTTTTATGTCACAATTAGAACAATTTAAAACAGTTGTTAACGGACAAACCGAATGGCTAACAGGTTCACCTTTTTTAATTATGGCTGGATTAGTGGCTTTGACAATTGCTATCATTCTTATTTTACCAAAAATTACAAAAGCTATTCCTGCTTCTTTAGTTTCCATCATTGTAGTATTCGGAATTGTACTTCTTTTCAATATAGATACCAAACAAGTAGTAGATATTGCTTCTGTTAGTGGTGACTTACCTCCTTTTCATATTCCTCAAATTCCCTTTACATTTGAAACCTTAAAAATTATTTTACCTTATGGTTTAATTATGGCGGCAGTTGGTTTAACCGAAGGTTTATTAACCTTAAATTTAGTAGATGAAATCACAGGAACAAAAGGAAACAGTAACCGAGAATGCTTAGCACAAGGAACGGCAAATATTGCCAATGGTTTTTTCTTTGGAATGGGTGGTTGTCCTATGATTGCACAAACTTTAGTCAACTTATCTTCAGGCTCTAGAGCTCGATTATCTGGAATCATAGCTGCTTTAACTATTTTAGTAATTATCCTAGTAGGTGCACCAGTAATCGAATTATTACCTATGGCTGCTTTAACAGGCGTTATGATTATGGTTGCCATTGGAACTTTTGAATGGGCTAGTTTTAAAGCGTTTACCAAAATGCCGAAACATGATATCTTCGTAATGCTTGTAGTGACATTAATTACTATCTTTTTACACAATTTAGCTTTAGCCGTTTTAATTGGAGTAATAATTTCTGCTTTGGTATTTGCTTGGGAAAGCGCAAAACGCATTCGTGCTAGAAAATACATCGATGAAAATGGAGTGAAACATTACGAGTTATTTGGACCATTATTCTTTGGTTCGACAACCGCTTTTTCAGAAAAATTTGATGTACAAAACGATCCAAGTGAAGTAATTATCGATTTTGCAGAAAGTAGAATTACAGATATGAGTGCCATTGATGCCGTAAACAAAATTACAGAACGTTATGCAGCTGTTGGCAAAAAAGTACATCTAAAACACCTAAGCAATGACTGCGTAGAATTATTAAAAAACGCAGAAGCCATTATCGATGTAAATATTATGGAAGATCCTACTTATAAGGTAGTTCCTGGGAAATAATTTTTTCTTTAGTTCAAATGTATCATTTTTTTAATGGAATATATTGAGAACCATTAAACTTAGTAAAAAAGCTAAAAATCAACGTATGATTTTTAGCTTTTTTTTGCTCAATGTGGAAAATCGTATTAATTGTATTTTTTGTTTTTATATATTTACGATTAATTGCAAACGATTATAAATAGTTGTTAGTTATTTATAAGTTTGGATATTATAATAAAAATTAACTAATTGACTTGATACGGTTATTTCCCATTTTTTTTATAACATTTTCAATCTCTTCAATAACAGTTTTTATTATATCCTCAATAATAAGATATTCTTTAAGTTCGATCTCTTTTGATAATTCTTCTTCTAAACCCTTCAAGTAATTAAAAAATAATTCTACCCTAATCTTTCTTAAATTCATTTTTTCAAGCCAATCCCTTGAATCTTCAATTAAATAAGTAATTTCACATATTTTATTAAACAATTCATTATTTAAAATATTTGTGTCATACATTACGGTTTCAATATAAACAAACATTTTACATAAATTAGAAATGTAATAACCTCCACAAAGTGTAATAAAATATTTAGGATTATCTAAATGTCTTTCATTCGTATGTATCAAATTAAAAGTAAATAATTTTTCAACTATTTTTTTACACAGATCCTCACTCGTGCCAAAATTTGAAACAAAACTTACTATTTCACTATATTCCATTTCTGCATTGTCAACTCTTGCATTAATTTGCAAATATTTAAGTAAGTATAATAAAATTAACTGCTGTTTTTTTGATCCTAATTTTGAATCAAAAATATTGATAACTTCAGATCTTTCTTCTTTATAATATTTCCATGGTCCTAAAATACTTCCCTTAAAAACTTCATGGAATGGGAACGAAAATTTAGATTCTCCTTCAATGTAATCTCTAATAGCTTTATCAGCTTGAATATGTCCTGAAATTAAAAAGTTTTGTATTAATGTAATTCCTTTTCTTGTATTTCTATCACTTAAATATTCTATCAATTTGGAATTTGTTTCATTTAGTACACTTTTTTGCACTATTTTAAAAAACAATCCTAAATCACTAACATTTAGTTTACTTCCTGAATAAAGTTCAATGATTGCACTCTCATCCTTAAGTTCCCTACTAGCATAATTCAATCTTTTAGACAAAACATCTTTAAATGCAGGAGGATTAATCCAAAACTTTTTCAACTCATGGGCATTAAAAATTGAACTATTTTTGTGCTTAATGAATGTTGAATCTCTTAAAGAAATAAAAACGAGACATTTTAATGTTTTTGAAATCGAAATTGCTTCAGAAAACACACTTGTTTCTAATACATCATCTTCATATAAATCGACATTATCAATTACAACAACACATAATTGCTGAGATGTAATATAATTATAAACCTTTTCAACATAAGGTTCTACGTTTTGAAAATCTCTATCTATAATTTCAATAATCTTTTCATCAAATTTTTCTTTATTTTGACTTAATAGGGCATATGGTCCACGTTTTAAAGCTTCAATTTGTTTTTCATATGCAGGTTTTATTACTGAATCAAAATCTGTTGGATTTTCTTTATGATCTTCTAATAAATATTCATTTAAAGATTTATACAAAAACTCTCTTGGATTTCCATTTATGCCCATTTTTTCATAATCAACATAAATCCAATGCGCTTTTTGTTTTCCTAAAATCTCTTTTGATTTAATAAGTTCAAAATGTTTTAAATAAGTCGATTTACCAGAACCCACTGAACCTATAATTAAAGTAACAGGAGAGGAAACATTAGGAGCTGATACTTTTATTAAATCAGCTATAGCATCTGCTTTCTGATCCCTTTTAATTTTCTTTGCTGGTTCAATTATACTTGGTTTGTATTGTGTCAAATGTATTTGTAAAGTTTTATCAAATTTAGTTCTACTATCACTTTCAACATAACATTCTTTAAGTACTTCCTCATCATTAAGTAAAGCCTCAGACATTATTGCACTATCTATACCTTTCATTATATGATCAGCAATACTATTTCTACCCAATCTATAATCAGAATTATCTAATGTATTTATAATTTTGTTGTTTAATACTGCTTCCAATTCAGATGAAATATTTAATAAACTTCCTTGCTCAACATTATGAACTTCAAAAATATTAAACAATTCTTCTGCATCACTTAAATCTTCAAAAGGAAAAAGTATATTGGCATGTAATTTATCTCTATCATTATAATTAGTAGTATAAAAACACCAACATGTTCCATTAGTTACAATTACAACATCTGCGCTTTTGTTTTTAGCATATGCTTCAGCTTGCTCCAATGCACTCTTTATCTCACCTACTCCAAGTATGGTTCCATTAACTTTTAATTTTTTTCTTCTTGTAGGACTTGGAAAGGCTGCACCAACTTTCTTTGCCTCAACAACTATTTTATAATCCCCAGCTGTCAATAAATAATCAATGAATCCAGATTTCTCACCAACTGTATGTGGTTCAACACTTATCTGTCCGTGTTGCCATTGCAAAATTTCCTTAATAATTCTATCAATTAAATCAAACCTTGTCTGAGCTTCCGATTCATTTTCTAAAGTTTTATCTAAAGCTTTTTTATGTATTTCTGCAAAAATATCTGAAACTTCACCCCAGTCTTTCATACTCTAATTATAAAATTGATATTGAAGCTAAAATAATATAATTAATTTAATTTGATACGAAAAATAACATCCAAAATAGTGGTTTTGCAAAATTTGGACTTACAGGTTTAATTTAATGTTGATTTTGTATTTGTAAACTTTAACTTAAATTCATACTTTTAGGATAATCATTTCCCAAACTTTGCAAAGCCACAAAACATTACACAACACAAAATGAAATCCTATATTGATAAAATATCTAAATTACTTAAACCAAAAGAAATTCGGCACGAAATTCACTCTTTTGATTCTGGTGTTTTTATGGTTGATATTTGGATAAATAATGAATTTTATTGTATTCAACTTTTCGATAATAAATTTGGAATTAGTAAAGTAACAGAAGGAATTGATTTTAGCACTATTCCTGACAAAACCTATATCCATTGGAAAGATTTTGAGATGGAATTAAAGAAAATCTTAGTGACTTTATAAAACTGACTGAATACTAATCACAACAACTCATTAACATTCATTTTATACAGTTTACCAATGGGAATTATATGCTTATCAATAGTAATTCTATTTCCTTCTATTTTATCAATGTGTTTTTTAGCAACTAAATACGACTTGTGAACTTGAATGAATTTTTCTGTAGGAAGTACTTGCAATACATCTGAAAGTTTTTCTCTAATAACTATACTTTTATCCACAAATACAACTTTGACATAATTTCCTTCTGCTTGCACATACAAAATTTCGCTTATTTTAACTTGAATATGTTTTTTGTTAGTATGCAAGAAAATACGCTCTTCATCACTTGAAACTTTAGTTTGAATACTAGTTTCAGATTTTTTTTTGTCTTCCGTTGCTTTCGTTACTGCTTTTAGGAAACGTTCAAAACTAAATGGTTTTAATAAATAATCGGTAATTTCTAATTCGTAGCCTTCAATCGCATATTCTTTATAGGCTGTTGTTACAATAACCTTTGGTTTATTACGTAAAGTTTTTAGAAAATCGAAACCTTTTAGTTTTGGCATATTAATATCTAAAAAAATAATATCTACAGAAGCATTTCTTAAATAATCTAAAGCTTCTAAAGCATCATAACATTGCTTCGTTAATTCCATATTGGGTAACATATCACAATAACCTTTAATGATATCATGTGCTATAGGTTCGTCATCTATAATAAGATATTTTATCATTGTTTCAATAATAATTGGGCTTTATAAATAGTATTTTGCCTTTCAATAACCAATTTATGTTTTTTTGGATATCCTAATTCTAATCTACGTTTTAAATTTTTAATACCAATTCCTTTTTCTTCTGTAATTTGACTTGGGTCGAAATTATTTTCAATCACAAAATTGATTTCTTTTTGAGATGAATTTAAAGTGATGTGAACATAAGCACCTTTTCTTAAATTTTCGACACCATGTTTAAAAGCATTCTCAACCAGAATAATAAACAATAAAGGTCTTATCTGTATAGTATCATCAATTAGGTTTGTATGAAACTGAACGTCTATTTTTTTATGATAGCGCATTTGATGTAATTCAATATAATTTTTCAAATAATCTATCTCTTCTTCTAAAGTTACCGAAGTTTTTTCTCCTTCATAAATACTATATCGCATTAAATCGGAAAGTTTTAAAATAAGTTTTTTAGCTTTTTCGGAATCTTTATCCACTAAACCATATAAGTTATTAAGCATATTGAAAAAAAAATGAGGATTCACTTGACTTTGCAAGCGTAATAATTCTGATTTAGTATTTTCCCTTTTTAACTTAAGTACCGATTTTAATTGTGCAATTATTCGTAAAGCAACAAGAGTTAGAAGCAATAAATAGTATACTAAAATGAATATACTAACGATTGTTGGATAATCCTCAAGAAACACAACTGTTTGCTTTCCTAAAAATATAGCTTCATAAACTAATACTCCTACTGGAATAGCTATAGATATGATTATAATACTCTTAATTAATACCCATTTATTTCTTTTTAATATTGAAATCATTAAGCAAAAATAGGCTTATAAAAAATAAACACAAAAAAAGTTGACCAACAATCAATTAGTGATGTTGAAATGCATTTATAATGGTTTAAAATCTGTTCAAATACAGTTACCGTTTTTGTTTATAGGGTAATTATTCATTTATCACAATTTGTTTAGTAATCTAGAATATGAAAATAGTTTTGCCACAAATCAATTCAAAAAAATCAATAAAAATGAAAACAAAAATAGTTAGATACTTAAAGCATATTTTTTTTACAATTCTAGTTTTAGCAGCAATTGTAATTCCGTTTGGATTATATCATGGAGCTAGTTTACATTATGGTGATCATGAATTAATGTATCATTTAGACAAAGAAGGTCCTTATGTTTTTTATGAAAATGATAGTACTTTAAGCATCAATCATATCAGAGGTAACAAAAATGAAGGCTTTTATTTAGATACAAAAAAAAGTTCTGTTGATTCTAATAATACAACATCTTGTTATTTTCAAATTGATTCTAGTCATTTTGATTTTAAAATTAATCCCGAAATTACAATTCCAAATACTACTTATAACGACAATGAGCCTATTTTGGCTATTTCAGATATTGAAGGTGGTTACAAAACTTTTCGAGATTTTCTCATACATAATAAAGTCATAGACAAAAAATTAAATTGGACATTTGGCAAAGGTCATTTAGTCTTGTTAGGCGATTTTGTAGATAGAGGATGGTCTGTAACTCAAGTGCTTTGGTTCATCTATAAATTAGAGCAAGATGCTTCAAAACAGGGTGGTGTTGTTCATTTTATCATTGGCAATCACGAATTAAAAAACATGCAAGGTCATTATCAATCTTCCGCAGAAAAGTATTATGCAGTAGCTGCTATTTTAAAGAAACAACATCACGAATTATATAATACTAATTCAGTTCTAGGAAGATGGATGGCTAGTAAAAATACAATGGAACGTATTAACGGAAATCTTTTTGTTCATGGAGGCATACATCCTGATGTAGCTACTACTAAATTAAGCTTAAATCAAATCAATCAAATCATTCGAAAGATGTATTACAAAACCTATTATCCTTCGACCGAAAAAACTGACGAACAATTACTAAATTCAAATCGTACTGGAATTGCTTGGTATAGAGGTTATTTTAAAGATAATTTAACTCAAAAGCAGGTAGAAAGCGGGCTTTCAAAATTTAATGCAAAAGCAGTAATTGTTGGTCACACACTTCAATCTAAAGTTAACCGACAATACAATGGAAAAGTAATAGGAATTGATGTAAAACATCCAAAAGATTATCAAAAACATTTTCCTTTTAAAAAATCAGAAGGGTTACTTATTGTTATGGATACTTATTATAGAACATTACATGATGGAACAAAGGAAAAAATATAATTAAAGATTAAAATGTCTAGTCTTAAATAATCAATATTGATTATTTAAGACTAGACATTAATTTTATTCAATGGTTAAATAGTAGATTAACGTTCAAAAACAATGACTTTATCCTTTACTTCTACTTTTTTAAATTCTAGTTTTTCCTTTATCCAATGCAAAGTCGCTTCTTGGTAAATAAAAACGTGAGTTAAATCATTTTTATAATACCATTTTTCAAAAGGCACTTGGTTTTTAAAAAGTTCGGTTTTACAATAGAGTTTCCCTTTAGGTAAAAGCATAGAATGCAATAATTGAAATTCTTTCAAAGGTTCGTGAAAATGCTCCATTACTTCGCAACAGGAAATATAATTGTACTTTTGAATCAATCGTTCAGGTACATTTTCAAAAAAAATATCATAATTTTCTATTTGATATTCTTTCTCTCTTAATAATTTAGAAATTACTGGTCCAGTTCCCGAACCAAAATCTAATCCTTTATTATTTGAAGAAAAATCATTTAACACAGCATGAATTATGGGAGCAACAAAATTTTGGTAACCCACATCATTAACATCATTATTATGTTGTTCGTAATGATTCTTTTCTGTTGACGCATCAAAAAAAGTATGTTTTGGTCTAAAAATACCTTGGCAATTGTCACATTTATAAAATAAATGAAAAGGCTTTTCGCAAAAAACCGTTGCCTTTTCATTACATAATAAACAATTAAAAGATTTCATTATTTAATAAAAATTATAAAACAAGGACGAAAAAATCATCCTTATCTCCTACTATTTTCACTTCGAGAAGTGAATTTTGGATGTGTTTCCTCTTTTTCTTCTTCCTTTTTCACCACTTGTCGAGCAACTTCAATTTTATACTTTTTTCCTTTCATTTTTTCATCCTTAATCTTACCTAATAAATCTTTTACTTTTGTATAACGAACCGCTACAAACGATATAAAATCCTTTACTTCAATTAAACCAATATCGTCTTTTTCTAATGCTCCTTTTTGAGAAAGAAAACCTACAATATCAAATTTATTCAATTTGTTCTTTTTTCCACCACTAATATAAAGTGTTTGAAAAACAGGTGCTTTTGGTAACGATTTAGCATTGGATACATCTAATCTTCGTTTACCATAATCAAAATAATCTGATTTTTTTTCTGTTTCATGAATTATCACATAAGCCGTTCCAGTAGCTAGCATACGAGCAGTACGACCATTACGATGTGTGAACTCGTCTTCTTTAGCTGGTAAATGATAATGTATAACATGTTTCATTTCTGGAATATCTAGACCACGAGCACCTAAATCGGTAGTGATTAAATAAGAAACACTTCCGTTTCTAAACTGAATTAAAGCACGTTCACGTTCGTCTTGGTCTAAACCACCATGATAAAAAGTGGAAATAATACCTTTTGCAGTCAACATATCATAAATACGTTCCACTGCTTCTCTGTGATTACAAAAAATAATAGCTGATTCAGAATTTAACGAACAAATCAATTGAAAAAGCGATTCAATTTTATCTTTCGATTTCGAAAAAACAATACGAATATCTAGATTTTGATTACTTTTCTCATCTTCAATAAAATCAAGGATAGTTGGGTTAACTACTTTCGTATATTTCGGTATTTCAACTCCAGATGTAGCTGAAACTAACACTCGTTTATTCAATTTAGTTAGTTTACCAATAATATAAGACATTTCTTCATGAAAACCCAATTGTAACGATTTATCAAATTCGTCTAAAACTAAGGTTTTAACATTTTCCGTTTCAAAACTACCTCTATCTAAATGATCGGCAATTCTTCCTGGCGTTCCAATTAATAAAGCTGGTGGATTACTTAAATTATTAATTTCGGTATCAATAGAATGACCACCATAACACATATTCACTTTATAATGTGTTCCCATTTTTTTCCAAACTTGTTCAATTTGTAAGCCTAATTCACGAGAAGGAACTAGAATGACAGCTTGTACACCTTTTACATCTTCTTCCAACATTTGGAAAATAGGCAATAAAAAAGCTAATGTTTTCCCAGAACCTGTTGGCGATAACAATAAAACATTCGCATCATTTAAAATAGCATTTTGTGCTACTTCTTGCATTTCATTTAGTCTTTGAATATCAAGATTCAAAAGCACATTATTAGAGAGTGGATTTCTATTCATGTGGCAAAGATAGGCTTTGATTTTAGATTTTGACATAACCTTTAATCATTTGTAAAAAATTACCATTAAATAGATTGTGAAAAACTAAACTCAATGACTCTTAATTACTAATAGTTAAAATTATAACTTCTAATTATTTGAAGATAGATAAAATATACATGAATATTTTTGATATTCAATTAATTAAGTGATTCATTTTTTAATTATATTTGAGTGAACTCTTAAAGCTAACCTATATGAAAAAATTACTACTATTCTTGTTAATTACATCTGCATCGTTAACTTTTTCTCAAGATTTAAAAACTCCTTTCGAGAAAGGAAACGGAAATCAATCTACTACTTATGAAGAATGTATTGCCTTTTACACAAATTTAGCCAAGCAATTTAAGACTATTATAATAGAAGAAAAAGGGTTAACTGATTGTGGTGAACCTTTACACGTTGTTGTTTTTGCAGAAAATAAAACTTTTGACTACAAACAAAACAAAGCAGTTATCTTAATTAATAATGGAATTCATCCAGGCGAACCAGATGGAATTGATGCAACTATGTTATTTTTTAGAGATTTAGCAACAGGCAAAATAAAAACACCGAAAAATACAATTATTGTTGCAATTCCTGTTTATAACATTGGTGGAAGTTTAAACCGAAATTCACATTCACGAGTTAATCAGAATGGTCCTGAAGCTTATGGTTTTAGAGGAAATGCTCGCAATTTTGACTTAAATAGAGATTTCATAAAATCAGATTCAAGAAACTCTAGAAGTTTCCAAGATATTTTTCATGAAGTAAATCCAGATATGTTCATTGACAATCATGTTTCAAATGGAGCCGATTATCAATACACTTTTACATGTATTAGCACACAACATCAACGATTAGGTGGAAAACTAGGTGAATTTTACAAGAACGAAATGCATCCAGAAATCATGAAAGAGTTACTGAAGAAAAAAATTGAAAGCACACCTTATGTTAATATTCATGGTGACAAACCAGATAATGGATTTTCTCAATTTATGGATTCTCCTCGTTATGCTACAGGTTATACTTCACTATTTAACTCGCTTGGTTCAGTTCCAGAAACACACATGTTAAAGCCTTACAAGGACAGAGTTAATGTTACTTACGAATACATGTTAGCTACCCTAAATTATGTAGATAAAAATTTTCAAAAAATTAGACAATTAAAATCTGAAAATTTAAAAAACTATAAAGTTGGAATGAAATATCCTTTACAATGGGAATTAGATTCCTCTAAAGTTTCTAAAATTGAATTTAAAGGTTATAAAGGAGATTACAAACCAAGTGATGTAACAGGTAAAAAAAGATTATATTATGACAGAAATCAGCCTTTTACAAAGAAGATTCCTTTTTACAATGATTACAAAGCAACAAAAGAAATAATCATTCCATCTTATTATGTAGTTCCAAAATCGCAATGGCCTATACTTGATTTGCTAAAATTAAATAATATAGCTTTAAAATCGATTTCAAATGATACAATTATAAATGTAGAAAGTTATAAAATCGCATCTTATGAAACTAGTAAAAGACCATACGAAGGACATTATGGTCATTATAATACAGCTGTAAACAAATCTACTGAAAAGATTGAATTTAAAAAGGGAGATTTTTTAATTAATACGCAACAAGAAGGTGTTAAATATTTATTAGAAACTTTAGAACCAGAAGCTGTTGATAGTTATTTTAATTGGAACTTTTTTGATGCTATTTTACAACAAAAAGAATACTTTTCTGCCTATGTGTTTGAAGATTTAGCTAAAGAATTATTAAATAAAAGTGCTAAATTAAAAGCTGAATTTGATGCAAAAAAAATGACCGATAAAGAATTTGCTGAAAGTGCAGAAGCACAATTGGATTATATTTACAGAAATTCTCCTCATTATGAAAAAACACATTTACAATATCCTATTTATAGAATAAAATAAAAAAGAGAAAAGGACTTTCAAATGAAAGTCCTTTTTTATTATAATTTAAACCGTAATATTCTTATAGGCCTTAATCTTTGCCATAGCTTTTTCAATCATCATCAACTGAGATGAAATAATGGCAAATAGATGAGGACTTAGAGAATCACTCTTGACAGCTTCTTTAAATGTATTTAAAGCCGCTTCTTCACCAGTCAAACAGGCTTCAATAATAGCGTCTTTATCGTGACCTGTTATAAGTGATTTAAAATCAATCCAAGCTCTATGAATAGCTCCTAAAGGACCATCAGTAGCGTCAGTTGACTTTCCTAGCTTATTAATTTCATCTTGCAATTGAATCACCATTAATGATCTATCTCTTGCAATACCCAAAAATTCTGTTTTAAGTATTGGATCTTCACAATTCTCAGCAGCGTTAGTGTAACCTACTCTACCATCTTCTAATATTGAGATAAGTCCGTTTAATATTCCTATGTTTTGTGTAGTTTCCATGTTAAATTGTTTTTTTAATGTTTATACAAATTTCTAAAAAACAATACATAAACTCGTTACAAAATTTTCAAAAATAGTTACATAATGATTATATAAGCAAATAAATAGAAACACTTAACTCGTTTTATTCTATCTATTTTTTAAATAATAATTTAATATTTTCGTAAGAATTCTCTAGTAATTTAGGAATGTCATTTGGGTGAATCCATTCAACTTTTTCAATACCTTCATCTTCTTGTCCTTTTGGTATGCCTTTAAAAGTAGACTTCATTTCGTACCAATACGTCTGCTTTAATTTGTACCTACCATTTCGTTTAAAAACATGATATGTCTTTTGTAATTTCTTAACAACAGATAAACCAGACACTCCAGTTTCTTCCTCCACTTCTCGCATAGCTGTCTCTTCCATTGTTTCATTTTTTTCTGTTCCACCTTTTGGTAAATCCCATTTTCCGTTTCTGTAAATGAATAAAACATTCCCTTCTTCATTATAAACAAGACCTCCTCCTGCCTTTACGACTGGAATTTTTGCTTTTAATGTCTTCATAATCAACTTTTCATCTGGATGATATAAAAAAGCATTTTCAATTTTATTTTGAAATAATTTTATAATCAGCTTTTTAATATCTATGCTTTCCAAGAGAAAAATTTTAAAATTAGTCTCTTTTTGTACTTCATTTGTTAAAAAAAGTGCCTTATCGTTTACAAAAACTTTATACATTTGCAATATGATTTTTAATACCAACACAGCCGAAAAAACAGCCGAATTGCTTTTACAAATAAACGCAATTAAATTAAATTCTAAAAATCCTTTTACATGGGCTTCTGGATGGAAGTCTCCCATCTATTGTGATAATAGAATAATCCTCTCATTTCCAGTAATTAGAAATTTCATTAGAGATGAATTTGCTAAAAATATTGAAGAAAAATTTGGCAAACCAGATGTTATTGCTGGTGTTGCTACTGGTGCAATCGGTATTGGTATACTTGTTGCAGAGGTAATGGGACTACCATTTGTATATGTAAGACCTGAAGCAAAAAAACATGGAAGACAAAACCAAGTAGAAGGTTTTCTTGAAAAAGGACAAAATGTTGTTGTTGTTGAGGATTTAATAAGTACAGGTGGAAGTAGTCTATTAGCTATTGAAGCTCTCAGAAATGAAGGAGCTAACATTAAAGGAATGGCTGCTATTTTTACTTATGGATTTGATCTTTCTGTAGCTCGTTTCAAAGAAGCAAATATAACATTATTCACATTAAGTGATTATGAAAATCTTCTAAAAGAAGCTGTTAACAGAAGATATATTGATCAAGATGAGATGACAACCTTACAAGAATGGAGAAAAAGTCCAGCAACCTGGAATATAGAAATTTAAAAAAAAATACCTGAAAATGAATTTAGAAAGCACAAAAGTAGTTGTTGAGAAATCAGACGAATACATTTTTAATGCCTTAACTGATGTTAAAAACTTCGAAAAATTAATGCCTGAAAATATTGCTAAATTTGAAGTAATAGATGAAAATTGTTTTGAATTTGGATTAAAAGGAATGCCAGAAATTAAATTATTAAAAAAAGAAGCCATTCCAAATTCTAAGATTATTTTAGGAGCCGCTTCAAGTAAATTGCCTTTTAATCTAACTGGTAATATTGTTGCTCTTGATGCTAACAAAACTGAAGTACAGTTATTCTTTGATGGTGATTTTAACCCTATGATGGCTATGATGATAAAAGGTCCAATTGGAAAATTTATTGAAACTTTAGTTCAAAACATGCATAAATTATAAGTTGCATAACAAAATAAGTATAAATGAACTCCTGACTTTTCAGGAGTTTTTTTATTTATATTTGAGGAAAGATTAAAAAATGTTTGAAAGAATTAGTATCCTTTTTTTGTTCTTTGCTGTACTTGCTGAAATCATTGGAACAATTGGAGGTTTTGGTTCGTCGGTGTTTTTTGTTCCTTTAGCTAGCTTTTTTTTCGATTTCCAAACTGTTTTAGGTTTAACGGCAATTTTTCATTTATCGAGTAATATTAGTAAAATAGCACTTTTTAGAAAAGGTTTAGATAAAGAATTATTACTAAATATAGGATTACCATCAGTTATATTTGTAATATTGGGTGGTTTGTTATCAAATTATTTAGATACTGAAATATTAAAAATTATACTAGCACTTTTTTTAATTGGATTTAGCTTACTTTTTTTAATCAAGAAAGAATTAGTGATAAAACCAGAACCTAAAGAATCGATTATTGGTGGTTCACTTTCAGGGTTTACGGCTGGTTTACTTGGAACTGGTGGAGCAATTAGAGGAATTACGATGGCTGCTTTTAACTTAGAAAAATCAGTTTTTATAGCTACCTCAGCTGCAATTGATTTTGCTATCGATTTTACTCGAACTATAGTTTATTTTAAAAATGGTTATATACACCAGCATGATTTAATCTATGTGCCTTTTTTATTTTTAATTGGATTAGTTGGAACATATATCGGTAAGTACATTCTACAATTCATTCCACAAGAGAAATTCAAGACCATCTCACTCCTATTAATTTTTCTAGTAGGAATTGTAATGTTTATACAAATCTTTATAAAATAAAAAAAGCATTGAATTTCTTCAATGCTTTATAATTTAAGGGTGAATGATGGGGCTCGAACCCACGACCCTCGGTACCACAAACCGATGCTCTAACCAACTGAGCTACAATCACCATTTGTTTTTAACGAGTGCAAATATAGCACATTTCATTAATTCTGCAAAAGTTTTTGAATATTTTTTTTGAATTTTTACATCAAATTCCCTAAACTATTGACTGCCAAATATCTTTCAACAGTGAATCCTTCTGCATATTCTACTCCTACAAGTCTTCCTAAGTCTTTCGCTCTATATTTTATTGAATCCAAGAAGTTTTTTGAAGTAATTGGTGTAACAGGCTCATTTGAATTGGGATTATAAAACTGTGTGCCATAAGCCAACACACTTTCCATCTTTATATCTATAAAACCAGAGATATCTACAACAAAATCTGGCTCAATATTTTTCCATTGAATGTAATGATAGACTACTTTTGGTCTCCAAGCTTTTTGAGAAACACCATCAAGTTCGGTTTCTATTTTTATTAATCCAGATAAAAAACAGGCATCGCTTACCAAATTGCTACCTTTTTCATGATCGATATGTCTGTCTTCAATAGCATTACACAAAACAATTTCTGGTTGATATTTTCTAACCATTTTAATAACTTCTAGCTGATGCTTTTCATCATTTGTAAAAAACCCATCTCTAAAACTTAGATTTTCTCTTACAGTTACTCCTAATATTTTAGCGGCAACTTGCGCTTCTTTATCTCTTGTTTCAGCCGTACCTCTTGTGCCTAGTTCTCCCCTTGTTAAATCTATAATCCCTACTTTTCTTCCAAGTGAAATTTCTTTTGCAATTGTTCCTGAACATCCTAATTCAACATCATCTGGATGTGCACCAAATGCTACTATATCTAATTTCATATTATGTATAATTTATTTTTTAGCAGTCATGATATATAATCGTTTTTAATCTATTATAGTTTGTATAATCAAACCCTTTCGTCATAAGCGATTTCATATCTTTATTATTTTTGCTATTGTTGCTAATTTATTTTCAGTTTCAAAAAATTCTTTTTCCGAATTACTATCCTTCGTAATTCCACAACCTACATACAAATGAATATTTTCCTTTTCCACTTCCATACATCTTAAATTTACAAATAGATTTTTCTTAACCACATTCCATTCTCCTAAATAACCTGAATAAAATTTTCTATTGTATTTTTCGTTAGCTAAAATAAAATCTAAAGCTGGTTCTTTGGGTAAACCGCAAATTGCTGGTGTAGGATGCAATACATTTACGATTTCTAATGCTGAGTTAGAAGCAATCAATTTAGCACTAATGTTTGTTTTTATATGAGCCAAATTTCCAGCTTTTTCTGTGTAAGGAATTGAAATTTCCATTTCTTCAACAAAAGGAGTAATTTGATTAATAATAAAATCAGTTACAAATTGTTGCTCTTCTTTTTCTTTAGTTTCCCAAATAATATTTTCGCTATACAATTGTGTTCCAGCTAAAGCAACTGTATTGATATCATTATTTTCAATATAAAGCAATTGTTCTGGTGAAGCTCCCATCCACATCCCTATCTTAGGATGATAAAACAAATAGCGAAAAGCTTTCTTATAATTGGAAAGCAATTTTAAAAATGAAGCTTCAAAATCAATAGAAATGGGCATTGAAACTTTTCTAGAAACCACTACCTTTTGGAATTGATTATTTTCAATAGCCTCAACTGCATTTTTTACTAAAATTTCAAAACTATTTTTTTGTTCTAAACTAAGTTCAGGCTTTTCAAACAAAAATGGTTCTTCAATACAATGAGGAATATTTTCTACAAAAAAATCACTATTTGAAGATTCAATGCTATAGCTTTGTTCCTTATTAAAAGAAGTAAAAACAAAACCATCTTGTCCTTTGAAAGATATTAATGAATTATTTCTTTGAAAATAAGCTTGTAATTTATCTTCATTTGGATTAGCAAAAAGAACAAAAGGCAATTCTTTACTGTAATGTATTCTTGCTTTCTCTATTACTTTTTGCATTATGCTTTTCTTCTTGGTAAAACCATATTTGTCAATTTACAAAGCGAAATCAAAGCATCATCTTCATCAACAATTCTTATTTCCCATAAATGAATACTTCTACCTTTATGAATAATCTTAGCTGTTGCATACACTACTCCTTCTCTCTTACTTTTTAAATGATTAGCGCTTATTTCTATTCCTCTTACCTCAAATTTTTCTGGGTCAACAAACATAAGTGAAGCTGCACTTCCAACACTTTCTGCTAAAGCTACTGTTGCTCCACCATGCAATAAACCCATGGGTTGATGTACTCTAGGATTTACAGGCATTTTTGCTGTCAAAAAATCTTCTCCTGCATCAATATATTCAATTTCTAAAGTTTGCATCAATGTGTTTTGAGATAATCTTTTGCAAACCGATAACATTTCTTCTTTGTTAAACATTTCTTAGTTATTTTATGCAAAAATACAAATTAATCATCTTTTTATCTATATAAGAAAATGATATATATTTCGTTATAATTTTAAAAATAGTACATTTACACATCAAAATTGCTAATTTAGAATTCAATGAAAAGTTACTCCTATATAATTGTCATAGTATTTACTATTTTATTTTCTTGCAGAAATGACTTCGATTTTGAACCAAGTGTTGGAAACTTATCATTTTCAAAAGATACAGTATATTTAGATACTGTTTTTACTAACATTGGCTCGAGTACATATACATTAAAAGTATATAATAATAGTGATAAAAACATTGCCATTCCAAAAATACAATTAGGAAATGGACTAGCTTCAAAATATCGATTAATGGTTGATGGTATTCCTGGACAAGTATTTGAAAATGTTGAAATGTTAGCCAATGATAGCTTATTTATTTTTGTAGAAGTTACTGCTGATGTGGCTGATGCAAATCCTTCAGATTTCTTGTATACAGATCAAATTCGATTTGGCACTGATGGTAATTTTCAAAAAGTAGAATTGGTTACTTTAATTCAAGATGCCTATTTTATTTACCCTGAAAGAGTCCAAAACCCAGATAATACTTATACTTATGAAAACGTAAGTCTTGGTACAGATGAAAATGGAAATCCAATTACCATTAAAGCAAGTGTTTTATCTGAAAATGATATGATTAACGGAAATGAGTTACATTGGAACAATACCAAACCTTATGTAATATATGGTTATGCTGTAGTGCCTAATTCAAAAACTTTAATTGTTGATGCAGGTGCGCGAATTCATTTTCATGCCGAATCTGGTTTAATTGTTTCTGATAATGCTTCTTTACAAGTAAACGGAACTATTTCAACAACAGAAGAATTAGAAAATGAAGTAATTTTTGAGGGAGACCGTTTAGAACCTGATTTTTCTGAAATTCCTGGACAATGGGGAACAATATGGTTTACACTTGGCAGTACAAATAATAGTCTATCAAATTTGACAATTAAAAATGCTACTGTAGGATTACTTGTTACTGGTAATGATGGTACAATCAATCCTACACTTGACTTAAATAATATTCAAGTCTATAATTGTAGTAATGTAGGTATTTTAGCTCGCACAGGCTCTATATATGGCTTAAATGTTGTAACTAATAATTGTGGGGAAGCTGGTATAGCTTGTACTTTTGGTGGTAGTTATGAATTTACTCATTGCACTTTCGGAAATTATTGGCCTTCACCTAATCAAACTTCTCTATTTGTTGATGATTATGATGGTTCTATTGAATATGCGTTAACCAAAGCTGATTTTAATAATTGTATTTTCTATGGTTCAACAAATTATTCAATTGCATTTGAAAAAGAAGGTTCTGATCCCAATTTTAATTATCAATTTAATAATTGTTTGATTAAATTTAATGACTTTAACAATCAATTTTCTAACAATCCTCTTTATCAATTTTCAGGTTCTAAATATGTAAACTGTTTGATTGCGACAAATTCAACAACAAACAATCCCGATTTTAAAAACCCTTCTAAAAATCAATTACTTATAGGACAAAACTCAGCTGGTAAAGGAACAGCTGACTTTAATTACTCTTCTGGAACAAGTGATATTCTAGGAAATCAAAGAAATAATCTTCCAACTGATATTGGTGCTTATAATTTTAGTATATTTGAGTAAACAAAACTAAAATTTTTAACATTATGAAAAAATTATTACTCCCTCTGTTGTGTATTGTTTTGATTAATTTTATTTCTTGTAAAGACATTGATCCTAAGGCGGACAGTGAATATAACTTAGAAATACCTGAAGTAATTGTACAAAATGAACTTCCTCCTGATTCTGCTACAGTAAGTAAAGCATGGGAAAAACATATGACTCCTTCCAAAACACATGAAATAATGGCAAAAGATAATGGAATTTGGGAAGAAGAGATTATAATGTGGTCCAGTAGAAAAAGTGAACCTGTTAAAGCAACCTTTAGAGTTGAAAACAAAATGATTTTAGGTGGAAGATACCAAGAAGCAACACATAAAGGGGATATGATGGGTATGCCATTTGAAGGAAAAAGCACTTTAGCATATGACAATACAGCTCAAGAATACATATCTACATGGGTCGATAATATGGGTACTGGTATAATGGTCATGAAAGGAAAATTCAATAGTGATACTAAATCGATAAACTTTGAAGGTAAAACAATAGATCCTTTAACCAGAAAAGAAAAAAAGGTAAAAGAAATATTTACATATATTGATGAGAACACTCAAAAAATGGAAATGTTTGATACTGATTATGATGGCAAAGAATTTAAAAGTATGGAAGCTATTTTGAAAAGAAAATAATTTTAAACTAAGAAGTTTTCAATATTAACAAATTATTAACAATTTGCTAATAAGTATGTTAATAAATTAATAATACGTTAATTTTAGATTTGAAAAATGTGGTTAGATTTGCTAAGTAACTAACACACAACAAGCAATGAAAAAAATTAACGTATTTTTTGCAATATTTTTTGCAATCTGTTCTTATGCCCAAGCTCCAAGTGGCTACTACTCTTCAGCGACTGGAAGTGGTTATACTTTAAAAACCCAACTATACAATATTATTAAGAATCATACAGATAGAGGTTATAGTGGTCTTTGGACAACCTATAGTACTTCTGATAGAGATCATCAAAATGAAAATGATAATACTATTTTCGATTTATACTCTGAGATTCAAAACGGCAAAGATCCATACAATTATACATACAGTACAAACCAATGTGGAAGTTATTCAGGAGAAGGAAGTTGCTATAATAGAGAGCACATGATTCCTCAATCCGTTTTTAACTCTTCATCTCCAATGGTTTCAGATGCTCATTTTATTACACCTACAGACGGATATGTAAATGGAATTAGATCCAATTATCCTCATGGAAATGTTGCTTCCGCATCAAAAACTACTAGAAATGGAAGTAAACTAGGCACAAGTGCTGTTTCTGGTTATTCAGGAACTGTTTTTGAACCTGTTGATGCTTTTAAAGGTGATATTGCAAGAATGTATTTTTATTTTGCAACAAGGTATGAAAATACAGTATCTAATTATTCTTATACTATGTTCAACAATACTAGCAATCAAGTTTTCACAACTGCTTTCTTAAACATGCTATTAGCTTGGCATGCACAAGATCCTGTAAGTTCAAGAGAAATTGAAAGAAATAATGCTATTTATGCGAGACAAGGAAACAGAAATCCTTACATAGATAATCCAAATTATGTAAATACAATTTGGGGTGGAACATCTTCTGGAGGAGGAACATCAACAGGTTCAAAAAGTGATTTATATTTATCAGAATATGTAGAAGGTTCATCCAACAATAAAGCATTAGAAATTAAAAATGAAACAGGTTCTTCTAAAAGTCTATCCATTTATTCCATAAAAAAACAAACTAATGGAGCTGGTTCTTGGAGTAGTGCATTAACACTTTCTGGAACTTTAGCAAATAATGGCAAATATGTTATTGTAAATAGTTCAATAGCTTCAACTTGTTATAATAATGCAAATCTTTCAACAAGTTCAACAGTAATGACTTTCAATGGAAATGATGCTGTAGGCTTATTCAAAAATGGAATTTTAATTGATATTATTGGCAATTTCAACGGTGGTTCTTCTAATTTTGCAGCAGATGTAACATTAAGAAGAAAATCAACAGCTACAGCTCCAAAGACAAGTTATAATAGCGCAGACTGGGACACTTATTCAGCTAACACTTGTAACGGATTGGGTAATAAAATTTCTCTAGAAAACAATAATAATGATGATGAAGTTGAAATAAAAGCCTATCCAAATCCTAACAAAGGAATATTTACTATTGATTTCAACAAAAATGAAACAGGCTATTTAGTAGAAATATTTTCTATGCAAGGTCAAAAAGTATTTAAGAAATCTGTTGAAAAAGAAAATAAATTACAAATCAACAACTTAACAACGGGCATATATTATGTAACCATTTCAAATATAAATTTCAATAAAATGATTCGAATTATAGTTGAATAAATTTTAACATATAAAAATGAACAAATCCTATCATTTGTTAATGGTAGGATTTTTTGTTATTAAAATGTTATTAAGATTGATAAAATTATACTTTGAACTTCAAACTTTTTAAGATAAATTTGCATTTTAAACACAACTAACAACACAACACAATGATTCATTTCTTCGGAAACGAAAGTACTACTATTTTTGCAGTTCAAACGCAAAATGCACTTTCGACAGAAACCATATCAAAATTGAATTGGCTTTTTAACGCTTCTTTACTTGTAGACAATCAAAATAATATTCAGGCATCAATTGATGCTTTTTTTGTTGGTCCAAGAGCTGCAATGATAACACCATGGAGTACCAATGCTGTGGAAATTACACAAAATATGGGAATTGATGGTATTGTTAGAATTGAAGAATTTGAAAAAGTGGCAGAAGATTTTTCTGATTTTGACCCAATGCTTTCACAAAAATATAAAGGATTAAATCAAGAAATTTATACTATTGATATTCAACCAGAAGCTATTTTAGAAATTGATGATATTGCCCAATACAATCAAACAGAAGGATTGGCTTTAAATGAAGAAGAGATTGAATATTTGAATAATTTGGCTACAAAAATTGGCAGAAAACTAACCGATTCCGAAGTATTTGCTTTTTCACAAGCCAATTCAGAACACTGTCGCCATAAAATTTTCAACGGAACTTTTGTAATTGATGGAAAAGAAAAAGAAACTTCACTATTTAAATTAATAAAAAAAACATCATCTAAAAATCCCAATGATATTGTTTCTGCATATAAAGATAATGTAGCTTTTGTAAAAGGACCACGAGTAGAACAATTTGCCCCAAAATCGGCAGACAAACCTGATTTTTACGAGAAAAAAGAGTTTGAATCGGTACTTTCTTTAAAAGCTGAAACTCATAATTTCCCTACAACCGTAGAGCCTTTCAATGGTGCTGCAACAGGTTCAGGAGGAGAAATTCGTGACCGTTTAGCAGGTGGACAAGGTTCGCTTCCTTTAGCTGGAACTGCAGTTTATATGACTTCTTATTCTCGTTTAACGAATAATAGAAATTATGAAAATGGTATGGCTGAAAGAAAATGGTTATACCAAACTCCAATGGATATTTTAATAAAAGCTTCAAATGGTGCTTCCGATTTTGGAAATAAATTTGGACAACCTTTAATTACTGGTTCTATTCTTACATTCGAACATGAAGAGCAGGCTCGTAAATTAGGTTACGATAAAGTAATCATGCAAGCAGGTGGAATTGGTTATGGAAAATTAGACCAAGCGATTAAAAAGAAACCACAAACAGGTGACAAAATTGTTATTCTAGGTGGTGAAAATTATAGAATTGGAATGGGTGGAGCTGCAGTTTCTTCAGCAGATACAGGTGCTTTTAGCTCAGGAATTGAGTTAAATGCTATCCAACGTTCCAATCCAGAAATGCAAAAACGTGCAGCAAATGCTATTCGTGGTTTAGTGGAAAGTGACAATAATCCTATTGTTTCTATTCACGATCATGGTGCTGGTGGTCATTTAAATTGTTTATCAGAATTAGTGGAAGAAACGGGTGGATTAATCGATTTAGACAAATTACCTGTTGGTGACCCTACATTATCTGCAAAAGAAATTATCGGTAACGAATCACAAGAAAGAATGGGATTAGTTATTGGTAAACAAGATATTGACATTTTGCAACGCATTTCTGATAGAGAACGTGCTCCTATGTATCAAGTGGGTGATGTTACTGGTGATCATCGTTTTACATTCGAAAGTAAAACTACTGGTGCAAAACCAATGGATTATGCTTTAGAAGATTTCTTCGGAAGTTCTCCAAAAACGATCATGACTGATAAAACTATTGCTAGAAATTATTCAGAATTAAGTTATTCACAAGAAAATATACCTACCTATTTAGAAGAAATTCTAAAACTAGAAGCTGTTGCCTGTAAAGATTGGTTGACTAATAAAGTAGATCGTTGTGTAGGTGGAAAAGTAGCTAAACAACAATGTGCTGGACCATTACAATTACCTTTAAACAATGTAGGTGTAATGGCTTTGGATTATAACGGAAGAGAAGGAATTGCTACTTCAATTGGGCACTCACCTATTTCCGCATTAATTGATCCAAAAGCAGGAAGTAGAAATGCAATTGCTGAAGCGTTATCAAATCTAGTTTTTGCTCCTTTAAAAGACAATTTAAAAAGCGTTTCCTTGTCTGCCAACTGGATGTGGCCTTGTAAAAACGAAGGAGAAGATGCACGTTTGTACGAAGCTGTTGAAGCTTGTTCGGAATTTGCAATCGAATTAGGAATTAATATTCCAACAGGTAAAGATTCGCTTTCTATGAAGCAAAAATATCCAAATGAGGAAGTAATTGCTCCAGGAACGGTAATTATTTCTGCCGCAGGAAATTGTAATGATATAACTAAAGTAGTCGAGCCTGTTTTCCAAAAAGACAAAGGTGCTGTTTACTACATCAATTTATCTCAAGAAAATTTTAAATTGGGCGGAAGTTCATTCGCTCAAACACAAAATAAAATTGGTACTGAAACACCAACTATAAAAGATAGTATTTTCTTTAAAAAGGCTTTTAATACCATTCAAGAAGCGATAAAAGCAGATTTGATTGTAGCAGGACATGATATAGGAAGTGGTGGTTTAATAACTACTTTATTAGAAATGTGTTTTGCAGATGTAAACCTTGGAGCTACATTAGATTTTAGTTCGTTTACCGAAAAAGACTTAGTAAAAATACTTTTCTCAGAAAACATTGGAATTGTTTTACAAGCGAAAGACGATGTAACTTTCGAAAAAGCATTTGAAGGAATTGAAGTATTCAAATTAGGAAAAGTTGTTGCAAGCAATGAATTGAACATTACGCACAACCTACAACTTACAACCTACAACATTTCACAATTACGAGAAATGTGGTTTGAAACCTCTTTCCTACTCGACCAAAAACAAACCAAAAACGGAAAATCTTTAGAACGTTTTGAAAACTTTGCTAACCAACCGTTGAATTATACTTTCCCAAGTCACTTTACAGGAGAAATTGCTTCATTTCCAAAAGAAAATAGACCAAAAGCGGCTATTATTCGTGAAAAAGGAAGTAACTCCGAACGTGAAATGGCAAATGCAATGTATTTAGCTGGTTTTGATGTAAAAGATGTTCACATGACCGATTTAATTTCGGGTCGTGAAACTTTAGAAAACATTCAGTTTATTGGAGCTGTTGGTGGTTTTTCTAATTCGGATGTATTAGGAAGTGCTAAAGGTTGGGCTGGAGCATTTTTGTACAACGAAAAAGCCAATACTGCATTGAAAAACTTCTTTAAACGTGAAGATACTTTATCTGTTGGAATTTGCAATGGTTGTCAATTAATGATGGAATTAGAATTGATTAATCCAGAGCATGAAGTACATGGAAAATTAAAGCACAATGAATCTCATAAACACGAAAGTGGTTTTACTTCAGTAACAATACAAGAGAACAATTCGGTGATGTTGAAAACCTTAGCTGGAAGCACACTAGGCGTTTGGATTTCACATGGAGAAGGAAAATTCAACTTACCTTACAGTGAAGACAAATACAATATTGTGGCTAAATATGGTTACGAAAATTACCCAGCTAATCCAAATGGTTCTGATTTTAATACAGCTATGATGTGTGATGCTACTGGAAGACATTTAGTAATGATGCCACATATAGAACGCTCTACTTTTCCTTGGAATTGGGCACACTATCCAAAAGACAGAAACGACAAAGTTTCCCCTTGGATTGAAGCTTTTGTAAACGCAAGAGAATGGATTGAAAAGAAATAATATTTTTCTAAAATACATATAAAAGAACAGCCTCAGTTTCTAAAATTGAGGCTGTATTCTTTTAGAAATGTTTTATATTTATTTAATGAGTAAACTTCATCAAATAATCACATTTCTCTTTTTAGGTTTCTTTTGCAAAAAACGTATCAAAAATTAATATATAATACAAATTTCTCTTCTATCTGTAACATTTCTCATTAAAGTCTGTCTTATAAACAATAAAAGCGCTTAGTAGATCTAGAGTACTAATCTTTTCTTGTTTCAATCATCAATCAACTTTAAAGTTTTACAACTAAACTTAAAAAAAACAGACACATGAAAACAAAAAATCTAATTATTTTATTACTTATGAGTATTACCACACAAGCCCAACAATTTGTTGGTGACTGGAAAGGAGAACTAGACGTGCAAGGAATGAAACTAGAGGTCATTTTTCATATAGCACAAAAAGACAACGTTTATACAACAACTATGGATGTTCCCATGCAAGGAGCTTCTGGACTGTCAATAGATAAAACGGAAGTAAATAATGATGCTATTACTTTAAAAGCTGCTGCACTAGGCATTCAATTTAATGGTGAATATAAAAACAAACAGATTGTTGGAGAATTTCTTCAAGCTGGAATGAATCTTCCACTTACTCTTTCTTCATTTGAAAATAAATTACCAGGAAATCCTGCTCTTCCCTCTTCCAAAGAAGAACTTGAAAAATTAAAAGCATATGATAAAGGCAATTACAAATATTCAGTTTCTGATTATTTCGCAAAGCCTAAAGCATCTAGTTTTCAGCTTTCTCCTAATGGTAAATACATGTCCTATCGTGAAAAAGATGAAAATAGCAAACGTCATATTTATGTAAAAGAATTGGCAACAGGCAAAATAAAAAGAGCTATTGAGGAAAAAGAGGAACTAGTTCGTGGATATGGATGGATTAATGATGAACGCTTATTTTTTGCTATGGATAAAGGCGGTGATGAAAACTATCACATTTATGCCGTAAATCTTGACGGAAGTAATCTAAAAGATCTTACTCCTTTTGATGGTGTACAAGCCAGCATTCAGAATATTTTAAAGGAACAAAAAGATTACATCATCATTTTGATGAATAAAAATAATAAGCAGGTTTTTGAACCTTTTAAACTGAATATTGTAACTGGAGATTTAGTTCAACTTTACAAAAACGAAGATATTGCTAATCCTATTCAAGGATACGAATTTGATAAAGACGGAAATCTTAGAGGCTATAGCAAATTAGTTAATGGAGTTCAAAATCAATTTTACTATAAGGATGATAAAACGGGTGAATTTAAATTACATACAACAACAAATTGGGATGATGTTGTTGGTATTATAAGTTTTAATTACGCTTCAAAAAATAAGGATGAAGCTTATGTATTAACTAATTTAGATAGTGATAAAACACGTATTGTATTGTATGATTTGGCAACCAAAAAAATAATCAAAGAAGTGTTTTCAAATCCAACATTTGATGTAAGTGGATTAAATCTTTCAAGAAAGAGAAACTATGAAATTGATAATTTTTCTTATGAAGGAGAAAAAAATGAAATTATACCTGTAAGTAAATTATACAAAGAAATTTACGGACTAATGGAAAAAGAATTTCCAAATAAAGAAGCTTATATTGTTGATAAAGACGATAATGAAAATCAATTCTTAATCATTGTACAAAGTGATAAATTATATGGTACTTATTACCAATATGATGCGAAAACTAAGAAATTTAAGTTATTATATGACTTAATGCCGCAGTTAAAAGAAACTGATATGGCCGAAATGAGACCTATAAAATTTACTAGTAGAGATGGTAAAACAATTTATGGCTACATCACTTTACCTAAAGAAGCTTTACAAGGTAAAAAAGTTCCCCTTATAGTAAATCCACATGGTGGTCCACAAGGTGTAAGAGATTCTTGGGGTTTTAATCCAGAAACCCAACTATTTGCAAGTCGTGGTTATGCTACTTTACAAGTGAATTTTAGAATTTCTGGAGGTTATGGAAAAGAATTTTTACGTGCTGGTTTCAAGCAAATTGGTAGAAAATTAATGGATGATGTAGAAGATGGAGTTGCTTATGCAATTGAACAAGGTTGGGCTGACAAAGACAAAATAGCAATTTATGGAGGAAGTCATGGTGGTTATGCTACTTTAATGGGCTTAGTTAAAACACCAGATTTATATGCTTGTGGAGTGAATTATGTAGGTGTTTCAAATATTTTTACTTTCTTTGATTCATTTCCTGAATATTGGAAACCATATAAAGAAATTGTAAAGGAAATTTGGTATGATTTGGATAATCCAGAAGAAGCTGCAATAGCAAAAGAAGTATCACCAGTATTCCAAATTAATAAAATTAAAAAACCTCTTTTTGTGATTCAAGGAGCAAATGACCCTCGTGTAAATATAGCTGAATCAGATCAAATTGTAACTGGTTTAAGAGCAAAAGGATTTGAAGTTCCTTACATGGTAAAATATGATGAAGGACATGGTTTTCACAAAGAAGAAAATTCAATTGACATGTATGAAGCTACTTTAGGGTTTTTAGCTAAAAATCTAAAGAAATAGAAAATTAACTATTCCAATACAAAAAGGGCAATTTCTTAATTGAAATTGCCTTTTTTCATAGCTATATATTGTTTATTTCGTCTAATCCAAGCAATAACAACTGAGCAGTTGCCTCATTAGTTGCTAACGGAACATTATGGACATCACAAATGCGAATTAGCATGGAAATATCCGGTTCATGTGGATGACTTGAATTTGGATCTTTAAAAAAAAGAACCATTTTTGTTTTCCCTTCAGCTACACGAGCCGCTATTTGTGCATCACCTCCAAGTGGTCCAGATAAGAGTTTTTTTACTTTTATACCAATAGTTTCAACCTTTCCTCCTGTTGTTCCTGTAGCAATTATAGCAATATTTTCTGCTTTTAAAATCGACTTATTTTTATTTACAAACTGAACCATATCAGCTTTTTTTCCATCATGTGCAATAATTGCAATTTCAAATTTCTTTTTCATATCAACAAATATAAAAAAATCCCGACTATTCGGGATTAAATTTATTTATTTAAAATATGATAAGCTATTAAGCCATCTATTGGCCTTCTTAATATATTACCAATATTTATTTCATATTTTTTCAAGATTTCATTTAGTTCATCTTTTAAATAAAATGCAATAGAACCTACAAAATGTACTGGTACTTCTTTGTAATTTTCAAACTGCATTATGTAATTTTCAATAAATGATTCCAATTCTTCTTGAATATATTTTTTACAAAAATCTGAATCTTTATGTTTAATTAAAAACTTGGCAAATGTTGCTAAGTATGCATTTGGGTTAGGTTCTTTATATAGTTTATTTTTGATAAAATCTGGATCAACATTAAAGTTTTTTTCAAAATCTTTAGCCATTTCTAAAGGCATTTTATTAAAATAATATCCTCTTATTAAATGCCTTCCAAAACGATTTCCACTACAATCATCCATTGCTATATATCCTAATGATTGTACTTTTTGATGTAGTACTTTCCCATCAAAATAGCTACAATTTGAACCTGTACCTAAAATACAAACAATTGCCTTTTCATTTTTTGGTGTAGTTGCATAAACTGCTGCAAAAGTATCTTCATGAACCGTAACTTTTGCATTGTTAAAATAATCTTCAAAAACAGATGCTAGAAAATTTTTCATTCTATCTGTTCCGCATCCAGCTCCATAAAAATATAAATTAGTAGCTTTTGATTTGTTGTGCGAAATATCAAATTTATCCTCTAATCGATTAATAATTTCTTCTTTACTTAATACTTCAGGATTTAATCCCAATGATTGAGTTGTAAAAATAACTTTTCCGTTATCATCTATAGCAATCCAATCGGCTTTGGTGGAGCCACTATCTACAAGTAATTTCATTTTGTTTCAGTTTGGTTGGTTGGTAAAAACCAAATAGTAATTATTTAACGATTAATAGTAGCTAAATATAGAAATGTAAAAATCCTGCTCTAAATGACAATAGCAACAGGATTTTTTACCTTACTTATTTTACTGACATAATATGCACAGCTAAATCTATTAATTTTGACGAATATCCATATTCATTATCATACCAAGATACAATTTTAAAGAAAGTAGAATTTAATCCTATTCCAGCATGAGCATCTACAATTGAAGTTCTTGAATCTGAAATAAAATCTTGTGAAACTACTAAATCTTCAGTGTATCCTAAAATTCCTTTTAATTCATTTTCAGAAGCTTTCTTGAAAACAGCCATAATTTCATCATAAGATGTTTCTTTAGCCACTTTAACAGTTAAATCAACACAAGACACATCTGCAGTAGGAACACGCATAGACATACCTGTTAATTTACCATTTAATTCTGGAATTACTTTTCCAACAGCTTTTGCTGCACCTGTTGAAGCTGGAATAATATTTAATAGTGCAGCTCTTCCACCACGGAAATCTTTACGAGAAGGTCCATCAACTGTTAATTGTGTAGCAGTTGTAGCATGAACAGTTGTCATTAAAGCTTCAACAATCCCAAAATTATCATTAATTACTTTTGCTAAAGGAGCTAAACAGTTTGTTGTACAAGAAGCATTTGATACAATTGTATCAGTTATTGTAACTTTATTATGGTTAACACCCATTACAAACATTGGAGCATCTGCAGAAGGAGCAGAAATTACTACTTTTTTTGCACCACCTTTAATATGAGATTCAGCTGTAGCTAGAGTTGTAAAAATTCCAGTACATTCTGCAACTACATCAACTTTTACCTCATCCCATTTTAATTGTGTTGGATCCTTTTCAGCAGTTACACGAATAAATTTATCGTTAACGTATAATTGTCCCTCTTTAACCTCAACTTTTCCGTTGAAACGACCGTGAACTGAGTCATATTTTAATAAGTAAGCCAAATGATCTACATCTAATAAATCGTTAATTGCTACTACTTCTATATTATCTCTATTAAATGATTCTCTAAATACAATTCTTCCGATTCTTCCGAATCCATTAATTCCTAATTTTACTTTTGACATTTTAATCTTTATTTTGGTTTAATTTATTATTGAGGATTATTCTGAAAACAGATTTTTAAGTTGACATAATATCTGAAACTCGAAGTAATTCTTTATCAATTTCTGTATGTCCTTTTATAGCTTGCTCTAAAGGTGTTAAAGCTACTTTATCATTTAATAGACCAACCATAAAATTAGATTTCCCTTCAAGGATAGATTCAACTGCTTTAACTCCTAATCTTGAAGCCAAAACTCTATCAAAACAAGAAGGAGAACCACCTCTTTGCATGTGTCCTAAAACAGATACTCTTACATCATATTCTGGCATATTTTCTTCCACATAGTCTTTCAATTCAAAAACGGTTTTGCCAATTTTATCCCCTTCTGCAACAACAACAATACTAGAAGATTTACCCGATTCTTTACTTCTTTTTAATGACTCTAATAATCGGTCTAAACCTAAATCTTCTTCTGGTATTAATATTTCTTCAGCACCAGCACCAATTCCTGTATTTAAAGCTATATGACCAGCATCTCTACCCATAACCTCAACAAAGAAAAGTCTGTTATGAGAAATAGCCGTATCTCTAATTTTATCTATTACTTCCACAACTGTATTTAATGCCGTATCATAACCTAATGTATGACTAGTTCCAAAAATATCATTATCGATAGTTCCTGGAATTCCCATTATTGGAAAACCATATTCTTTATTGAAAACCTCTGCACCAGTAAAAGAACCATCGCCTCCAATAACAACTAAAGCATTCACTCCAGCTTTTTTTAAGTTATCATAAGCTTTTTTTCTACCTTCAACTGTCATAAATTCTTTTGATCGAGCAGACTTTAAAATTGTACCACCTTTGTTTACTATATTATTAACAGAACGTGGTCCCATTTCTTTAAAATCGCCTTCTATCATTCCTTGATATCCTCTATAGATACCTATACATTCTATACTATGAAAAGCACATGTTCTTACAACAGAACGTATAGCTGCATTCATTCCAGGTGAATCTCCTCCAGAGGTAAGTACACCAATTTTATTAATCTTTGGTAACATTTATTATTATTTATCGTAAATTTAAAAAAGGAAAATGGAATATTTGGATATTTTTATCAAATATTAAATTTTATATTAAAATTCAATCGTTTTCGTTAATAACTTTTTGTTTTTTAATATAAAAATTGAAGAATTACTCTATTTCAGGAACTTTTTCAAGTTCTTTCTTTTTATCTTTTTCTTCCTCTATTTCTTTATTTTTTCTAATGTAGTATTTTTTATCCCATAATTCTTCTGAATCTGGAATATCTTCATTAGAGGAAGAACTATTGTTTTTATCTTTATTTTTCGTAAATATTTTACGAATCATTTCTCCAAAAGAATCAAAATCAAGGGAATAACTAAGCCCTAAACCTTGTGTATAACCTATACCTTCACCTATATTGTAGTTAATATCATTTTCTCTATTAAAAACACGTGCTCGTAAAGAACCGTCTTCATTTAATTGCAATTGCACTTCAACATCTCCTACTAATACAGACTCAGTAACTCCTCCTACAGGAACTCCAACTTTACCATTAATAGATATTTTATCATTAATTTGTGTACTTAATGTTAGTCCTACCCTACCAGAAATTTGATTAATTCTATCTGCTTGATCATAATTTACACCTACTTGTAATTTTGAATCTTCATCTGAAATAATATCATTAAATAAAGAACTTGCTTTTTCAAATAAAGAACCATAAGCCACACTTCCTGCATTTTCAGGAGTAGTGAATGAACCAAAAGCCAATAATGCAAACGCTTGATTTTGACGCACGTCTTTATTTTGTAATCGATAATCTATTTCACTTTTAAAAACACTACTAACCGTTGGGAAATTTATATTAAAATCGGGTTCAGGATTGCTCAAACTGCCATTGATTACAATAGATACTTCTGTAGGCAACTTTCTATTAGTATTAAATGATGAACTTTCAATTAAAACAGATGGATTTGCTTGTGTTTTATAAATAGCTTCCAGATTTAAAATGGCTCCAAGTGGATCTCCTTCCCATCGAATGGTACTTCCTTTTTTTACAAGGAATTTTTTATCAATTAAACCTGCTTTCTTAAAGTTATAAACACCTTCTTGAACCTGAAAATCACCATACATTAAAAACTTGCCTAATGTGTTTATTTCCATTCGCATAGAACCATAACCATTACCTCTCATAGCATGACCAGATTCTCTGTCTAATATTACTTCAATTTCAGCATCTGTATCTATATCAAAGTCTAAACTTAATTCTAAACCATTATACTTATTCTTTGCTAACTTATTTGTTTTATTTGCAAGTAAATCTTCTTCTTTGATAAATGTATAGTAAGGTTTTCGTCCAACATCTTCAGCATCTCTAACAGGTATTTTTATAGAAGTTCCTTTTTCTGACTCACCTACTACTGTTACCAATAAAGATTCTATTCTTCCACTAATTTTTGCACTACCATTTATAAATGCAGTTCCATAATAATAGGAGTCTTCTGAATCTTTAGTATTTAAAGCCAAGAGATTATTCGTTTTTACTTCTAAATCTAACTCCCAGTCTGAAAACATTTCATGCTTAACAGAACCTCTTAAAACTCCATTAGTATTATATTCTGTATCTGTTATGACTATATTCCTAAATAAGAACTCATTTTCTGTAATGTCAACAATTGCATTTTTTTCAAAATTATAATCTACATTTAGATAAGGAGCTTTTAAGCCTGCTTCATTCAAATACAATCGTCCATCAATTTCAGGATCTGTTACTAAACCTCTAATATTAGCACTTCCAGTTGCATCACCTCTTACATCTGTTATAACATCACCTATCAAAGAACCAAATGGAGCTAAATCGAAATTATTAAAAACCGCGTCCATATTTAATGTTGATTGGTTATTCCTATATTTTAACGTTCCATTTAAATTAAAACGTTCAGACCCTTTTTGAACAATATAAGAATCTATATCAAACTCGTTAAAAGCATCATTGCCTTCAACCAATAAGTACATATCTCCCACAGGAAACTTATTAATTTTTAAACTATCAATATGAATATTAGATAATGGTTTGTAATAAGTATTATCTTGTTTAAACTTTACAAACCCATTGACTTTACCATCTAAGGTTATACTATCTAATGAAGGTGTTACTTTATCTAAATCAACATCATTAAAAGTCAAGTTAAAATCTTTATAGGTAGAATCTTTCATTTCTCCATAAAAATCCATATTCTGATTATTGTGTGATAGCCTTAGTTTTTGAAATTTGAAGTTTTTAAAAGTCTTGTCGAAAATTATTTTATTATCATTATTTTCACCTTCATTTATAAACCATAAATAATCCTTAAAATTTACTTCAGATTTTTTAAAACCTATAACGGATTGTTTATTTTCGTCAATTGTATGATAAATATTCAAAGAAAAATCATCATCTTGTTTATTACCTCCTTTAAATTCTGAACGTACAAACAATGTATCGTTCATGGTTAAATTAATTAAATTAAAATCAGAAATTTTATAATTTTTGGTTCGAATTGTATCCATTTCTATATAAGTATTGTATAATGGATTTTTATTATCGATATCGATTTTAATATTCTTAAAATAATTATCAAATGCAACCACATTTGGGGAAGTAAAATCAAATTCAAACTTACCTAAATCAGCATTAATTTTACCTTTTATCTTAGTATTCTCTGAAATAGAAACCTGAGGCACAAAAATGTCTACAATTTTGTTGTAAAGAGTAAAATTAAAGTCTAAAAATTGCCCTTTTTGTAATTTATTAGGAGAATAATTAGCATATAAACTTCCAACTGCGTTTTCAAGAATTTTTCTTACTTGATCGATTTTAAATTTACCAACTACTTTTCCACTAATAATATCTTTAGAATTAATAGTTATAGTTCTTACATTTTGTCCATCAAAACTTGAATTTAATTGAAAATCTTCAAAATAATAACTATCTCTATCATTTTGATAAGAAACATTTTCTACTTGTAAGACACCATCCAAATCGTCTAATGTATTCCCTTTTGCTAAAAAGGAAATCTTACCTTTAAAAATTGAAGTTGTATCTATTTTAGAAAATTGTATTGCATATAAATCTGCATAGTCAATATTGGCTTTGAAATTATAGTTTTTAACTCTAGAACTCAAATCAACTAATCCATCAAAATCCATTCTTAAATTTGGATCATTACTGTTAAAATATCCTTTAAAATAAGGCATTTTCATATTACCATCTACCGTAATATTTCTGTATTCATATTTATTAAAGTAAAATTTATCAATCTTACCTTTTATATTAGTATTTAAATATTTTTGAGTAAATCCTTGCCCTTTAACGTCAAGATTTAAAGCTACTTTTCCAATATCAGGTTGATTTAAAAACTCACCTAAATTAAAATCCTCCAACATTACATTACCTTGATAAGCTGCATTGTCAATATTAGACAAATCCTGAATAGACAAATTTGTTTTTACATTTCCTAAAACAGAAATAATTGCTACATCAGAATTAATAAAATCATTCGTTAACTCAACATCACCTACAAGAGTGACATTTCCTAATTTAGCCAATGAAGAAGGTAAACTATTTCCTAAAATAGTAGGAAGAATTGCTGTTAAATCATTATAATTTGAATTAATCTTTTCAAATTTCCCTTTAATATAAAAAGATTCCTCTTTCTTAAATAAATTCTTAAATTGAATTGTACCAATAATTTTTGAACCTTTTAAATCTTTTAAATGTAAATTTTCTGTAGTAAAATTATTTAACGTTCCTATTAAATGAGTATCAACATCAAATATATTGTCTTTACCAAATTCATTATAAAAATAATTTAAATCATTAGAAGCAATAGAAGCTTCGTCCATCTGCACATCAAAGATGACCTTATTATTAAAATCAGAGAAATCTGTTCTTTTATATCTTAATTCAACTTTACCCTTTAATAAAGATTCAGTTGTTTTAAGATATAAATTTTCAAGTAATATATTTTTTTTAGTGTATGTGAAATTTGAAGTTAAATTTTCTACTAAAAGTCCTCTATGGTCTTTGAACGTTAGTTTTTTAAGGTTAGTAGTTACATTTGGACCTTTAATATAAAAATCTTCTACAGTTCCATTTAAATCTTGTAAATCTAATATCTTCTGATTTTCTAAATTTTCATTAATGTAGGTAAACCTACTATTGTATAAAGTCATAGCACTAGACTTCATTCTAAATTTACCTGAAGAAGGAGTTCCGTCATCAAAAGATTCTATGAACTTATCAATATTTGTAAAATCTTCGTCTTTATATTGTTTAAGATTAAAATCAAGTCCATCCAAAATTACTTTTCCTAAATAAGGATTTCCATTCTTATACAACTCATTTACACTTAAAATAGAAGTATTTAACCTTTTGATAAAAAACAAAGTATCTTTATGATGATCTTTTACTAAAATCCCTTTTAACTTTACAGAACCAAAGGCTGTTATAGCTACTTTTTCAATATTTATATCAGTCCCAAACTCTTTATTTAATTGCTTGGTTGCATATTTTCCTAAAGAAGTTTGCACTATAGGTAAAGACAAAAGTATTCCTGACACTAATATGAAAACTAGTAGGACTAATATTGTTCTAAGGAATATCTTTTTAAATTTTTTGATACTATAAAATGTTTAAATTTGTCAAAAAAAGAGAATCTATTGATTTATCAACAAAAATAATCATTTCTGTAAGATAATTACAATTGACTATTAGCAAATTTCATGCCTTTTTTAAAATGAAAAAAAACATTTATACTTTAGCTATAGAAAGCTCCTGTGATGACACCTCAGCTGCCATACTATGCAATGACAAAGTATTGTCAAATATTGTAGCCAGACAATCAATTCATGAAGAATATGGAGGCGTTGTACCTGAATTAGCCTCAAGAGCGCATCAGCAAAATATTGTTCCTGTAGTAGATGTGGCAATAAAAAAAGCTAACATAACAAAAGAAGATATCGACTGTATCGCTTTTACACAAGGACCAGGATTAATGGGGTCATTATTAGTCGGTGGTTCTTTTGCTAAGTCAATGAGTATGGCTTTAGGTATTCCTTTAATTGCAGTTAATCATATGAAAGCACATATATTAGCCCACTTTATTGATGAAGATAATTTTGAAAAGCCCACATTCCCTTTTCTTGCATTAACAATTAGTGGTGGTCATACCCAAATTGTACAAGTGGATAGTTTTTTTGATTTAAAAATTATTGGAGAAACCACTGATGATGCTGTAGGAGAAGCCTTTGACAAATCTGCAAAAATATTAGGCTTACCATATCCTGGTGGTCCGTTAATTGATAAATATGCACAAGAAGGAAACCCAAAAGCTTTTACTTTTACAAAACCAAAAGTGGATGGGCTAAATTTTAGTTTTAGTGGTTTAAAAACACAAATTCTCTATTTTATTCAGAAAAATGTAGTCCTTAACCCAAATTTCATTGAAGAAAACAGAAATGATATTTGCGCTTCTATTCAGCATACAATAATTAATATTTTAATGGATAAATTAAAAATAGCTGTTAGAGAAACAGGAATTAAACAAATTGCTATAGGTGGTGGAGTTTCTGCAAATAGTGGTATTAGAAAAACACTAAAAGAAAGTGAGAGTAAATTGGGCTGGAAAACATACATACCAAAATTTGAATATACTACAGACAATGCTGCAATGATAGGAATTGTTGGATATTATAATTATCTTGAAAACAATTTTAATACAAACACTACAATTTCTAAAGCGCGAATTGAATTTTAACATGCAATTATTTTATAACTCCAACATAAAAAAAGAAGACACTACTTTTACTTTTGATAAAGAAGAGAGTAACCATATTGTAAAAGTCCTTAGAAAAAAAGAAAGTGATTTAATTTTATTATCTAATGGAAATGGTTCACTTTTTACTTGTGAAATTACTATTGCATCAGATAAAAAATGTCAAGTAAAAATTGTAGATTCACAGTTTATTGATTCGAAAAAGTATAAGGTACATTTAGCAGTAGCTCCAACTAAAATGAATGATCGATATGAATGGTTTTTAGAAAAGGCTACAGAAATAGGAATTGATGAAATAACTCCTATCATTTGTGACCATTCAGAAAGAAAAGTTTTTAAAACAGATCGAGCAGAAAAAATTGTGCAATCTGCTATGAAACAATCTTTGCAATATTATTTACCAAAAATTAATTCTCCAATACCATTTTCAGATTTCATTAAAAAGAATCATGATGAATCAAAATATATTGCGCATTGTGAAGAGCAAAATAAAAAATCATTTAAAGATTGCATAAAAACAAATGAAAATATATTAATATTAATTGGTCCTGAAGGAGATTTTTCATTAAATGAAATTGAATTAGCTTTAAAAAACAACTTTGTTCCTGTAACTTTAGGAAAAACAAGATTAAGAACAGAAACTGCAGCAATAGTAGCTTGCCACACTATAGCATTAATAAATGAATAATTATGAGTCGATTACTTCTTTTACTATTACTTACAACAAATCTAACTTTTGCTCAAGAAGTAGCTATCTTGAAATATTCTGGTGGTGGAGATTGGTATTCAAACCCAACATCTTTACCAAATTTGATTCAATTTTGTAACCAAAATATTAATACTAAAATTGCTACTAAAATTGCTACTGTTGAAGTTAGCAGTTCGGATATTTTTTCCTATCCTTATATTCACATGACAGGGCATGGAAATGTAGTTTTTTCCGCTAATGAATCACAAAATTTAAAAAACTATCTTAGCTCAGGAGGCTTTCTGCATATAGATGATAATTATGGTATGGATGAATATATTAGAAAGGAAATTACTAAATTATTTCCACAGAACAACCTTGAAGAAATACCCATAACTCACGAAATTTTTAAAGGTCCGTATAATTTCCCTAATGGTTTACCAAAAATCCATGAACATGATAATAAAAAACCTCAAGCTTTTGGAATTTTCATTGAAAATCGTTTAGCATTACTTTACACTTACGAAAGTGATTTAGGTGATGGTTGGGAAAATGCAGAAATTCACAACGACCCTTTAGAAATAAGGGAAAAGGCTTTAAAAATGGGAGCTAACATTATAAATTACGCATTCAAAAACTAAAAAACCTACCATATAACCAATCTTTTAATAATTTTATTAGGTTTTTTGCAATTATATAGAAATATTTTTTAAAAAACAATATCTCTAGATTACTTTTTTTTGAAAAACAAATCTTTTTTTGACATAATATTGTGGTGTTAAAAATTAACTAAAAATTAACACCAAACAAACAGATTTATTATGAAAAAAATTATGGTATTAGCATCTATGCTAATTTTAGGTTTTTCTTGTCAAAATGAAGACAAGGCTATTGAAGGAGAAACTAATTCTAAAGAACTTACCGCAGCTACCCATAGAGGATGTGCTTCAGATGAAGTCTTACAAAGACAACTAAAAGAAGATCCAGGATTAGCAAAAAGAATGCAAGACATTGAAGTACAAACTGCAAAAGCTATTTCTGAAGGAAGAATAGTTAATGGAGTATTAGAAATTCCAGTAGTATTCAATGTACTATATAGAACATCTGCTGAAAACATTTCATTAGCTCAATTACAATCACAAATTGATGTATTAAACAAAGATTTTAATGCACAAAATTCAGATTATAATACTGCCAACAATCCTTATAGCAGTGTAAGAGCTAATGTAGGAATACGTTTTGTATTAGATCAAGTTATCAGAAAGAGTACTACTAAAACATCATGGGGCACAAATAACGCTATGAAAAAAACAAGCACTGGTGGTATTGCTCCTACTTCACCAACAACTAAACTTAACTATTGGGTTTGTACCATTGGTGGTGGAATTTTAGGATATGCTCAGTTTCCAGGTGGATCATCTGCTACAGATGGTGTAGCTATCGATTCAAGATACACTGGTACAACTGGCACAGCAACTTATCCATTTAATTTAGGAAGAACTGCAACTCATGAAGTTGGACATTGGATGAATTTACGTCACATCTGGGGAGACGCAACTTGTGGATCTGATATAGTTTCTGATACACCTACTCATAACACAGCAAACTACGGTGTTCCTGCTGTTGGTCACAGATCAACTTGCTCAGGAACTCCTTTAGAAATGTATATGAATTATATGGATTATACAGATGATAGAGGAATGTATATGTTCTCAAATGGTCAAAAAAGTAGAATGTTGGCTATATTTAATGTAGGAGGTTCAAGAGCTTCTTTTAGATAATAATTACAAAATTTACTATATAAAGAGCCATCAGTATATTATACTGATGGCTCTCTTATTTTAAAAAAACTGTAAATAAATAAAGTGAATATCAATTCAACATTATCCTTACCCCTTAAAAAACTTTTCATGACTATTTTTTTAAAATTTTCAATTATTCAAAAAACCCTTTAAATATAAGAGTTTAATGGTTTTAATTTGTTAATTTTAACAAAAAATACAATAAATATGTAAAAAAAATAAATAAAAAAATAACAATATTATCTTTTTATGTTATATAATTGCAATGTAAATATATTAACAACCAAACAAATTTACATTATGAAAAAAATTTTTTTAACAGTTTCAGCAGTAATGATTATGTTTTCTTGTAATAATGAAGACAATTCAATTTCAGAAACACCTGAAGCAGCTGTTAGTGCACATAGAGGTTGTGCATCAGATGAAGTTTTACAAAGACAATTAAAAGAAGATCCTGGATTAGCAAAAAGAATGCAGGACATTGAAGTAGCAACTTCTCAAATGATTAGTCAAGGTAGAATTGTAAATGGAGTTTTAGAAATTCCAGTAGTATTCAATGTATTGTATAGAACATCTGCTGAAAACATCTCACTTGCGCAATTACAATCTCAAATCGATGTATTAAACAAAGATTTTAATGCGCAAAATTCAGATTACAACACAGCAAATAATCCTTATAGTAGTGTAAGAGCTAATGTTGGTATTCGTTTTGTCTTAGACGCTGTAAATAGAAAATCAACAAATAAGTCATCTTGGGGAACCAGAGATGCAATGAAGAAAACAAATAGAGGTGGTTTAAATCCAACTTCTCCTACAACAAAATTAAATATTTGGGTTTGTACTATTGGCGGTGGTATATTAGGTTATGCTCAATTCCCAGGTGGATCTTCATCAACTGATGGAGTTGTATTAGATTCTAGATATACTGGTACAACTGGTACAGCAACTTATCCTTTTAACTTAGGAAGAACTGCTACTCATGAAGTAGGACATTGGATGAATCTTCGTCATATTTGGGGTGATACAACGTGTGGATCTGACTTAGTCTCTGATACACCTACTCACAATACAGCAAATTATGGTGTTCCTCCTGTTGGACATAGATCAACTTGTTCAGGAACTCCTTTAGAAATGTATATGAACTATATGGATTATACAGATGATAGAGGAATGTATATGTTCTCTAATGATCAGAAAAATAGAATGTTAACTATATTTAATGTAGGAGGTTCAAGAGCTTCATTCAGATAAATAAAAAACGAAGCTAAACAATTACATAAAACTCGCTATTAATTAGCGAGTTTTTTTTTATTTTTGGTTCATGACATCAAAAGAACTTTCAAATGGTTTATTAAGAACATTGCTTATTGTAACTGGAATAAGCCTTGTTTTACTATTAATATATAAAATATTTACAGTTATTGTTTATTTAATAATAGCAGTTGTTTTCTCTTTAATTACAAATCCTCTTGTTCAATTTTTAAAAAATAAATTAAAATTTAAAAATACATTAGCTGTAATTACAACTTTACTCCTATCTCTTCTATTTATTATTAGTTTTATCTTGCTTTTTGTACCTTTAATTATTTCGCAAGGTGAAAATCTTTCACTTTTAGACATTAATACCTTAGAAGGTAGTTTTAATGATATGATAAATAACATTAATATTTATTTAGAATCTCACCATATAAATTTTAATCAGGTTTTTGAAAGTTCTAATATTTCATCAAAGATTAATTTTAATTTTATTCCCGATATTTTTAATGGCATCATTAATATTGTAGGAAATTTTGGAATGGGATTAGCTTCAGTTCTTTTCATCTCCTTTTTTCTATTAAAAGAAAAAGATCAAGCTTTTCGAATATTCAAATTTGTACTTCCTAGAAATCATAAAACTAAGATTTTAACTTCTATGGAAAAAATACAACATTTACTTTCAAGATATTTTATAGGTCTTTTATTGCAACTATTTATTATACTGATATTATACTTAATAGTTTTTTTAATTTTTGGTATTGATAATGCTTTTATTATAGCCTTACTCTGTGCTGTTTTAAATATAATTCCTTATTTAGGTCCACTTTTAGGCATGATAGTTGCCTCTTTATTGATAATGATTAGCGGAATCGGAGATGATTTTATACATATCACATTACCAAATACTTTATATGTTATTTGTGGTATGTTTGCTGTGCAATTAATTGATAACAACATAAGTCAACCTATTATTTTTTCAAAAAGCACTAAATCACATCCTTTAGAAATCTTTTTGGTGATTATTTGTGCAGGAATACTATTTGGCATTACTGGAATGATTATAGCTGTTCCAAGTTATACAGCATTAAAAGTCATTGGTAAAGAATTTCTTCCAGATAATAAAATTATAAAAGCTCTAACAAAAGATATTTAATGAATAGCCTAAAGTTATTGTTAGAAACTGAAATACAAGAATTTATAAATACTAATATAGAAAATGATGTTAGTAAATTAGCTCTTCATAAAAATGATTTTTCAACAGATTATATTTCAATTATTAATCAAATTGTTTCCAAACAAAAGGCTAAGAAAAAATTACCTACATGGTTTAAAACACCCAATATTTTATATCCCTCAAAAGTTTCCGTTGAGCAAACTTCATCTGAAAAGGCAGCCAAATATAAAGCTTCCCTAATTTCAGGAGAAAAATTAATTGATTTATCAGGAGGTTTTGGTATAGACGATTACTATTTTTCAACTGTTTTTCAAAAAGTAGTTCATTGTGAAATAAATCCAGAATTATCCTTTATTGTAAAACATAATTTTGAACAGTTAGGCAAAAAAAACATTGAATGTATTTTAGGAGAAAGCTCAAAAACATTAAAAAATTTGAATCAAAAATTTAGTTGGATTTATATTGATCCATCTCGAAGAAATGATATAAAAGGAAAAGTATTCTTATTAAAAGATTGTGAACCAAATGTCCCTGAACTTTTACCTTTTTATTTTAATTATTCTAATTCGATTTTAATAAAAACGGCTCCTTTATTAGACATTCAATCAGGTTTATTAGAATTACAATTTGTAAAGAGAATTCATATTATAGCAATTGAAAATGAAGTAAAAGAATTACTTTGGGAAATTGAAAACCATTACAAAGATGACATTACAATTACTTCAATAAATATAGAAAAAGAAGCTACCCAAATTGTTACTACTTCTTTGAGTGAAGATTATATGGCATCTTTTTCGGTACCAAAAAAATATTTATATGAACCCAATACTTCCATCTTAAAATCAGGGAATTTTAATGCTATTTCACAACTGTATAAAATTGACAAATTGCATCAACATTCACATTTATATACTTCAGAAGAAAAAATCGATTTTCCTGGAAGAAGTTTTAAAATTGATACTATAATTCCATTTCAAAAGAAAGAAATTAAAACACATTTGCAAAACACCAAAATGAATATTACCACTAGAAATTTTCCTATTAAGGTAGATGAAATCAGAAAAAAATATAAAATTAAAGATGGTGGAACAATTTTTGCGTTTTTTACTACAGATATTCAAAATAATAAAATAGTTTTGCTTTGCTCAAAAATTTAATTTCATGAAACAAATAATTATATTCTTTTTCTTAATTCCTATTTTAACTTTTAGTCAAAAAAAAGATTGCAAATATGACTTTGAAGAAAAAACAGATTCCACTTACATGAAAGCTTTATCTGATAAATTGATATATGAAAAAGTATTTGGAAATTCAAAAGAGTTTATTCAATTTAACCTAATCAATAATAATGGTGTACCTACTTTGAGTTTTCAACAAATTCAAAAAAGTCAAGATTTTATTCCTGTAAAATGTTTTGATAGAAAGTCAAAAATCATTCTTCAATTAGAAAACGGCAAAATTTTCAGTTTAATTAGCGCGACAGATGAAGTATGCTCTTCCTTATCTTACATTGCAGAAGAAAAAAGTAATATTAGATTGCTTACAGGCTATTTTTTGTTTACCAAAATGAATTACGAAGAATTAAAAAGATCTCGTATTACAGTTATGCGTGTTCAATTTTCGGGTGAATCAAAAGATTATATCATAGGAGATTTGGTACAATCAGAAATTTTAAATCAGTCATTTAAACCTAGTTCGTATTTTATAGATTACTTAGAATGTATAGACTAAAAAGGCTTGTTTTTAAAACAACTTATATTTAACAACATTCATTTTCTTAGCAGTAATTTTAAGATGAAAAGAGAGATTTACAGAAATAGTTATTCTATTCTTAAAGAAATTAAACAAGCAAACTGTTAGTAACTATAAGTGTGATTACTTCAAAAAAATATATAACACAATAATACAAACAAAAAAACTTCACTAGTGCGAAGCCTTTTGTAATGTTGCCAATGCAATTTTATTTGCTAATTAATTCTTTATTGAAATTTCGTTAGTATAATATTTTTTTCTGAACCAAAAAGCTAAATTTACTAATGCGATTAATGCTGGAACTTCCACTAAAGGACCAATAACTCCTGCAAAAGCTTGACCACTATTGATACCAAATACTCCAATAGCCACAGCAATAGCTAACTCAAAGTTGTTTCCTGTTGCGGTAAATGCTATGGCCGTTGATTTAGAATAATCGGCACCAAAATATTTACCAATAAAGAAACTAATGACAAACATTATTACAAAATAAACCACCAAAGGAATAGCAATACGAACAACATCCATAGGAATTTGTACTATTAATTCGCCTTTTAAACTAAACATTAATACAATGGTAAATAATAAAGCAATTAATGTTATTGGTGAAATAATAGGTGCATATTTGTTTTGAAACCATTCTTCTCCTTTTAGACTAATTAATGCATAACGGCTGATAATTCCTAAAGCAAAAGGAATACCTAAATAAATCCCAACACTTTCAGCAATTTGACCAATACTGATGTTCACTTCAAAACCTTCATAACCAAAATAAGGTGGTAAAATGGCAATAAAAAAGTAAGCATAGACACTGTATAATAAGACTTGGAAAATACTATTTAAAGCAATTAAACCTGCTCCATATTCACGATTTCCTTCTGCTAAATCGTTCCAAACTACTACCATTGCAATACATCGAGCCAAGCCAATTAGAATTACTCCAATCATATATTCGGGATAACCATTTAGAAAAAATAAAGCTAAAACAAACATTAAAACTGGACCAATAATCCAATTTAATAATAATGAAGCTCCTAATACTTTGGTGTTTTTAAAAACTTCCCCCATTTTTGAATAATTTACTTTAGCCAATGGTGGATACATCATTAAAATTAAACCTATTGCTAATGGAATGTTAGTTGTTCCACTTGAAAATGAATTAATGAAATTACTACTTGAAGGAATAAAAAAACCAATTGCTACACCAATTACCATAGCTAAAAATATCCAAAGGGTTAAAAACCGATCTAGAAAACTTAGTTTTTTTCTTTCTACTACTGGAGCACAATTATTTGCTGACATATTTATTTTTTAATTTGTGAGAAAACGAAAAACATTTCAGTTGCAATTTGTAAACTTTTTTCTTGGTATTTTTCTTCTTGTAAAGGTGTATTATCAAATTCTTTAGGATCATCAAAAGTGATAGGAATCCTTTTTTCGGCACCTGGAATGAATGGACAACCACCATCAGCTTGTGAACAAGTCATAATAGCTGCAAATTCACTTTCTGGGTTAAATTGGTCATCATATTTTTTTGAAAAACCAATTACAGGATGCTCATTTGGAGCGTATTTAATAGCATATACTGGATTTTCACCACTCATAGCTGTAAGTACATTAAATCCTGAATTAGCTAACGTTTTAGCTACCATAGGAAATAAAGCCGTAGCTTCTGTACCTCCTGAATAACAAAATACATTGTCAATTTGAAAAAAAGCAGCAGCCGTTTGTGCCCAAATTTGTGATAAATGACTTCTTCTTGAATTGTGTGTGCAAATGAAATTAATTCTAATTTGCTTTTGATTCTCAACTTTGTTTTGAATGTAATCTACCAGTGGTTGTAACACTTCTTTACGTTCATTTGAAACTGATAGTTGCTGAATTTCTTTTATTTTTATTGATAATTCTAAATACATATTACTATACGATGTTTAAATTAAATGAATAACCCAATATTAATTTTGCTATAATTATAAAAGCTTTTTCTTATAATTTTTTATATGTACAAAAAATAAAATTCTGCGAAGTTTCAAAGGGTGTTTTATGATTTTCAGTAAAGCAGTTTATTTTATTAAAATTAACACCAAATATATTCTCAAATGCAGATTCAGAATATTGCTTAATTTCTAGTCCACTACATTTTATTGGTCCATCCTCTGAAAAAGTTCCTATAAATAAATAACCATTTTTTGAAATAGAATTGGTTATCAATTTTTGATAGTTTGCAATTTCATTTTCACCTGTTAAAAAATGAAAGCTAGCTCTATCGTGCCAAACATCAAATTTTTTATTTGTTACGAAATCAACTATATCAGAAACAATAAAGGTTACATTTTTTCCTTTTTCTCCTAATCTTAGCTTTGTTTTATTGATTGCATTTTCAGATATATCTAACAAAGTAAGGTTTGTATACCCCAAATCTAAAAGAGCATCTATTAGATAACTATCTCCTCCTCCAACATCAATTATATTTGTCTGTTTAGGTATTGCATTTTCAATAAAAAAATTTACTGAAGTTTTAGGATATTTTTGAAACCAACTAACTTCATTTTCTTGCTTTGTAGCAAACACTTTTTCCCAATGTTCCTTTTTAGATATTGACATTCTGATTTTTAAAAAAATTATATATTCTGTAAATTTTTTAATACTTGTTGTGTTGAAATTTAAACACCTCTTTATTAAAATTCTAGCAACATCCACTATTTGGAGTACAACAACTAGTTTCGTTATTCATGTCAGACAATCTTACTTTTTGTTTTTCTTGAGGAATACCGCATTGATCTTGAGCTAAGCAAGCTGTTTGTTTATTAACTAAAATAAAATCACTTCCGTTAAAATCTAAATCGTACTTACCAATAGTCGCATCTTGATATTCTACTTCAATTTCGTAATCTTGAATATCTAATACTTTTTCAGATAATTCAATTATGTTTATTAATTTTTGTGGTTTTAAGCGGTGTTCAAAATCGTTAGCATTCCACAACTGAAAGTTTACAACTGTTTCATTGCGAACAGTTCCACCACAATCGATAAAATTTTTAGTAATTAATCCCACTTCTGTTACATGGAAATGTTCTGGCACGAATGAACCATTAGGAAGTTTGAAGTTTACTGCTTCTGTTGTAGCTAATATGCTTTTAATTTGAGATAGTTTCATTTTTATAATTTTATTTATCTAACAACATTGATTTTTCTTTTTCTCTAAATGATTGGTGATGTGTTGAAAAAAGCCCTCTATCTTTTCAAAACCTTTTTCATTAATGCAATAACATATTGAAGTTCCTTCAAAGCTTCCTTTTATTAAACCCGCATTTTTAAGTTCCTTTAAATGTTGTGATACCGTGGGTTGTGCCAAAGGCAATTCGTTTACAATATCACCACAAATGCAAGTATCTACTTTTAATAAATACTCCATAATAGCAATACGAGCAGGATGCCCTAATGCTTTGGCAAGTGTTGCTAACTCGTTTTGCTCGTCTGTAAAACTATCTGTTTTAGTTGCTCCCATGATTCATATATTTATATTGCAATATAATAATATAACGATGAATAATCCTATTGTTTAATATTATTTTATTGTTAAGAATGAATCTTAAATTTTACTTGATATTTAGAAAAGAAGAATAGTTAAAAGTAATAGTGCTTTATATTTGCATCAAATAAAAAGCAAAATTTAATATAAAAGAAAAAGAATTTAGTTTTGTAAATACCTTTTATCATTTCGTTATAATTTATATTATTTTAAAAAAAATATTGATGTAGTACAATCCAGTTAAAATAAACACAATTCCAGAAATGATACGCATAACCTTTTCAAACTTGGTTATAGCATTGAAATAAAGTCCTAATTTTTGAATGCTAAATGCAATTATAAATGCAAAAAGTATTACTGGTAATCCTGTTCCAAAAGAAAAAGCAAGTGGAAGTAATAATCCAGATTTTATGGTCATAGGAATTAACATACCAAAATACAAAGCACCACTATAAGGACAAAATGCCAAGGCAAATAATGCTCCTAATAAGAATGAACCTAACAATCCTTTTGTTTTAAATTTATCAGATAATTTATCAGTTAAATTTCCACCTTTTATGAAGTTGAATTTAATAACATCTAACATAATTAATCCTAATAGAACTAAAATAAAACCGATATATTTTTCACCATTACTTTGAAATACTTTGGCTATTTGAAATTTACTAGCTCCAAAATAAATGATTGTTGCTACCAAAGTACAGGACAACATTCTGCCTAATGTATAAAGCAATCCACTTAAAATGACTTTCTTTTTACTGTCAATCGTTTTTGCAATAAAAGCGGTTGCTGTAATGTTGGTTGCTAAAGGACAAGGAGCAATAGCAGTTAATAATCCTAATGCAAAAGCAGCTAACAAGGGTGCTTCTCTATTTTGCGCTAATTCATTTAACCATTCCATAATTTAAATGTGACTATGTGCCAATGCTTTAATGTGTCAATTCATCAAAATAAGTATATATCAATTGACTAATTAATAAACTTTTCAATTTCCTTTTTTAGTTCTTTTTGAAATTTAGCTTCATCACCAGCTGTCATAAAAGCAAAATCGGTTAAGTCTTTTTTCTTACCTGTTTTTGGGTTGTAAAGAAATAATGCTGTTCCCGTTGCTTCAAATTGTTCAGCTTTTTTTTCGTTTTTAGTTTCATCAACATTTACTAACGAAAATGGAATCGTTGGGAAATCTTTTAATGTTAATCGAGTTAATTTTTCTATTTTATTACATGTCATGCAACGATGATCTGAATGAAATTGAATGATTTCGATAGTTGTTTTTGCTGTAGTAGTTTTAGCAGTAGTTTTTTTAGTTTGTGAGTTTCCGTCGCAAGAAACAAATAACAATAAGACTGTTATTATTACTGATGTTAAGATATTTTTTTTCATAATCTACGCTCCTTTTTATTTTGTATATGAGTTGATTTATTTTTATTGTCCATATTTTTTTATGATTGCAAGTTGCCCTGCGTGATAAGCTGTATGTGAAACAATTCTGCCGAAAGCTTCAGCTTTTGTTTTTGTACCAAATTCTTTAGTGGCTATGGTATTTTCCCAATCTTCATCAGTTTGTATTGCTACAATTTCTTTTAATTTTTCAAATGACAGAGCAACGTATTCTTTTAAATTATCTAAATCTGTCCATTCTCCTGTGTCTTTTTGATCAATAACGGTTTTGGCAATTACTTTTACATCTGAAGCTCCAAATATATTTTTAGCAAAAAGTAATTCTACATCACCAATATGACGAATGAGAAAGCCAACACTATTTACTGAAGGTGTTAACTTCTTGGTTAAATCGCTTGCTGTAATATTTTCTAATTGGTTAGAAAAACGTGTGCGTGCTTCTATCCATAGTTCTAAAAAAAGTTGTGTTTTTGTTTTCATGTTTATAATATTATATTAAATAGATAACCCGAAATAATAATACAAATAGTAACAACTGTAAAAAATATTGCTATTAGTTTCCAAGTCATTACTTTTTTTAGCAAAGTTGCTTCAGGAATAGATAATCCAACCACAGCCATCATAAAAGCAATAGCTGTACCAATTGGAATTCCTTTTTGTACAAATACTTGAATAATGGGTAATACTCCTGCTGCATTGCTATACATTGGCACACCAAAAATTACGGCCAAAGGAACTGCTAAAGGATTATCTTTACTTATATAAGTTTCAAAAAAACCTGTTGGGATAAAACCATGCATTAAAGCTCCAATACCAATACCAACAATAATATACCAAAACACCCCTTTTATGATACCTACAGCTTCTGAAAAGATTAAAGGCAATCGTTCTATAAACGTTTGATTTTCTTCCTCTAAATTTCCTTCTCTTTCAGCATTGGCTAATAAACCTTGCACCCAAGGAGATAAGTATTTTTCCAGCTTTAATTTTCCTAATACAAAACCTCCAATCATTCCTAAAATTATCCCACTTGAAACATAAATTAAAGTAGTTTTTAGTCCAAACATTCCAATAAACATGGCAATGGCTACTTCATTTACTAAAGGTGAAGTAATTAAAAAAGCAAATGTTACACCTAATGGAATTCCACCTTTTACAAAACCAATAAATAAAGGAACAGAACTACAGGAACAAAAAGGTGTAATGGCTCCAAATGTTGAAGCAAATACATATTCTAAACCATATAGTTTGTTACGGGATAAAAAATTTCTAATCTTATCTACAGGGAAGTAAGAATTGACAATTCCCATTATCATTGTAATCAAAAACAATAAGATTAAAATTTTAACTGTATCATAAAAGAAGAAATTAAGTGCATCGCCCAATTTACTTCCTTGTGCAATTTGAAATACGGTGTAAATTAACCAATCGGCTAAATTTTGTAACCAATCAAACATAGCATTTTAATTTAGAATTACGAATTATCATTTAAATCAATTAAGATTTACAAATTTGTAATTATTTAACAACAACTAGATGAAGAACAGCAACCGCCATCGTTACCCAAAACAAAAGAAGTATCGCCTTTAGTTGGAAAACCTTTTTGTACCCAACGAATAATACCGTGTTGCATGTTTACTACATTTTCATACCCGTGATTTACTAAAAATCCAGCTGCTCTTAAACTACGACCACCGCTTTTGCAAACCATTACTACGTTTCGATCTTTTGGAATTTCTTGAAAACGTTCTTCAAATTCGGTTAAAGGAATATGCAATAAATTAGGCACATCGTAAGCCAACTCAGCTACTTCATCGTTTTCTCTTACATCTACTAATAATGCTTCTTCTTTTATCCATTCTTGAGTTGTAGTTGGACAAATTTCCTTTACTAAAGTCTGATTTCCCATGATGCTTTATTTTAAAAGTTCTTTTATTTCATCTATTTGTGCAATTCTGCCTTTAATTTTGATTTCCTCATCAATAACTAATACTGGAGTTGTTAAAACATTATATTTCATCATTTCTTCGATGTCTTCAACTTTTGTGATTTCAACTTCAATTCCTAATTGTTTTACTGCTTCTTCTACATTGTGAAAGGTTGTTTTACACTTTGGACAACCTGGTCCTAATACTTTAATTGTTTTACTCATAATTTAATATTTTAACTTTGGAAACTGTAAACCTTACAATTACATTTTGTTTTTTAGATGTTCGTAATTCGTAGTTTAACGAATATTATTTTCAAATTTTTTTATTTTAAAAGATTACTTAGCAAATATTTTGCTAATGCCCAATTTTCTCTATTTATACAGTATTTCACCGTTGGTGGTGTAATTGTACCTTGAATAAGTCCTGTATCTTTCAGTTCGTTTAAATGCTGTGACAATGTTGATTTAGCAATAGGTAACTCTTCTGCCATATCTCCATGATAACAACAAGACTGTGAGTTGAGTAATTCTAAAATAGCTACTCTAACTGGATGACTCAATGCTTTAGCAAAACGAGCTGTATCAACTTGACTTGTGGTAAAATAATTTTCTTTGGTCGTTTTCATTATCAATTTTAATTCAGTTCGTAAAATCACGAATGGTTTTTTTAATAAAAAAGGAAATTAGATTATTTTTACTTTTTCTTTTTTACGATAAGTCAACTCAATCTATTATTTAGGAAAAAAATATAATGAGAAAAGTTTCACAATTTTACAACACTATAACTACTCAAGTAGTTTAGTAGGCAACAAATCATCATACCAATCATTTCGTATAATATTTTCCCAATATATTTTAACAAAACACAGTTTCTCAAAAATAAAAGCTTTAAGTTCTATTTTCAACCTCCAATAATTTCACCACCATTGATGTGAATAAACTGTCCAGTAATATAACTACTATCTTCACAGGCTAAAAAAACATAAGCAGGTCCAACCTCACTGGGTTGTCCCGCTCTGCCCATTGGAGTATCTTGACCAAAGTCGGTCACATCCTCAAAACTAGCTGGAATGAGTGGTGTCCAAATAGGTCCTGGTGCAACACCATTAACACGGATTCTCTTTTTTGCTAATTGAGCAGATAAGGATCTAGTAAAACTTACAATAGCTCCTTTTGTGCTAGCATAATCAACAAGATGTTCGCTTCCTCTATAAGCAGTAACCGAACTCGTATTTATTACAACATCATCTTCCTTAAAATATTTTAATGCGGCTTTGGTCAAATAGAAAAAAGGATATATGTTGGTCTCAAAAGTTTTATGCAACTGTCGTTTATTTATGTGAGAAATAGAGTCTTGTGGAAACTGCATTGCGGCATTGTTTACTAAAATATTTAATTGCCCATATTCCTTAATACAAGCTTCAATACAAGCATTACAATTAGCCTCTTCTTTTATATCCGTTTTAATAAGAAGACATTTTCTTCCTATTTTTTCCACTTGCTTTTTTATATTTTTGGCATCCTTGATCTCTTCTAAATAAACGAGTGCAATGTCTGCTCCTTCTTTGGCAAAATGTAAGACAGCACTACCACCAATTCCGCTATCACCTCCTGTTACTAAAGCAACTTTATCTTGTAGTTTTTCAGAACCTTTATAGTTTGCACGTATTAGTTCTGGTTTGGGATTCATTTTATGTTCTTTTCCTGGCTGAGATTGCATTTGTGCAGGAAACTCGTTTGGCTTTTTCATAATAAAATAATTTTCATTAGATAGATTAACAAATTAAAAACTATAATATGTAAATCGTAAACGCTATTAAATTAAAAATTAATCCAATAAAATAGTTTGTTTTTTAAATATTACAAAATGCAAAAAATATATAACTTAACTGATTGGGTTAAGAAATTACTTTTTAAGAGTAATGATACCCTTTTTTAAAATTTAACTTAGCTAAATGGTGAACTCTAATAAGGAATTAAATAGTAGCCATGATATAAACAAAAACAAATCTTCAAACTATGATAAGTAATATAAATATTAAAAATCCAACTAACAATAAGTCCTATATTGATAAAAAGGCAGGTTTAAGAGACAGAATTAGTTATAATGATAATAAGCTTAAACGCTTACCTAAAATTTTAATGCTATCAACATATTCTCCGAGACAATGTGGTATAGCAACTTACACTCATGATTTAAAAAATGCGCTTGACAACACATACGAAAACTGTTTTGTAACAAAGATATGTGCCATAGAATCAAATGAGGAAAGCCATGCTTACAACAAAGAAGATGTTGATTTGGTATTAAATACAGACAATTTAGAATCATTTATTTCAATTTCCAATAAGATAAATGCTGATGAAGACATAGAACTTGTTATGGTTCAACACGAGTTTGGTTTATTTAAAAATAATGAAGAGGCATTTATAAACTTTTTAAGAAGCCTCAACAAACCAATAACACTTGCATTTCATACCGTATTACCAAAACCTAACATGGCATTAGAAACATATGTTAAAACTTTAGCATCAATCGCCAAAGTAATTACGGTTATGACAAAATCTTCATTTGAATTACTAGTAAACACTTATGGGATAGATTCAAAAAAAATAGAGATTATCCCCCATGGAACCCATTTAGTAAAACACAAGAAAAAATCGATTCTGAAAGAAAAATATAATTTATTGGGAAGAAAAGTGATATCAACTTTTGGTTTTTTGGGTCCAGGAAAAAGCATAGAAACTACTTTGGATGCTTTACCCGACATTATAAAAGAACACTCTAACATTATTTTCTTAGTTATAGGAAAAACACATCCAACTCTTTTTAATAAAGAAGGTAGTGCATATATGCATTCTTTAGAGAGAAAAGTTGAAGCATTAAAATTAAAAGACCACGTTAAATTTATTAATGAATTTGTCCCTCTTTCAGAATTACTTGAATACTTGCAACTATCTGACTGTTATATATTTACTTCAAAAGATCCAAACCAAGCAGTAAGTGGTACATTTTCTTATGCTGTAAGTTGTGGTTGTCCTATCATATCTACACCTATTCCACATGCCAATGAAGTTTTACAAAATGGAAATGGTGTTCTTTTTGATTTTGGTAACTCTCAACAATTGTCCAAGGAGGTGAATAAATTATTAAACAATAAAAATCTTAGAAATGACATGAAATTGAAAGGATTGCATGCTTCATCTGCCACCTCTTGGGAAAATGCAGCCATAGCTCATGCCCATGTTTTTTCTAAGGAAATAAAAAAACCTTTAACATTGAAATATAAAAAACCACAAATCAACCTGGATCATATAAAAGCAATGACCACAGATGTTGGTATCATCCAATTTTCAATTATCAATACACCAGATTTAAACTCTGGGTACACAGTAGATGATAATGCCAGAGCGCTTATAGCTGTTTGCGAACATTACAAATTAACGCAAAATCCATCAGATTTAAAATTGATAAAGACTTACATCAATTTCATTTTAAAGTGCCAACGTTCCAATGGTTTATTTTTAAATTATGTGGATAAAGATAAAAAATTCACCAAGCAGAATGATGGAGAAAATTTAGAAGATGCTAATGGAAGAGCCATTTGGTCTTTAGGCAATGCTTATTCATTAATGGAAGAAGCAATTGATTTAGATATAACCCTCCTTCAAAATATGAAATGGGCAATCAATCAGTTTCAATTACCAATGCAACATTTTAAATCCCCTAGAGCCATCGCCTTTATTATAAAAGGTCTATACTACTTTAATACGAAATTGAATAGTAAGAAAATAACCTCATCTATAGATAATATGGCTAACAAGCTTGTAGATTTATATGAATTTCATTCTGAAGCTAATTGGAATTGGTATGAACCTTATCTTACTTATGCTAATGGTGTATTACCCGAAGCATTATTATTTGCTTGGAAAGCTACTGAGAAAACAAAATTCAAGATCATAGCGAAAGAATCTTTTGATTTTTTACTTTCTAAAACTTTTAACGAAGATTCAATTAAGGTCATATGCAATCAAAACTGGTTAATAAAAGGATCTGATGAAAAATTAGCCTATATTGGAGGAGAACAACCCATTGATGTAACATACACCATATTAGCCTTAAAACAATTTAATTTTATTTTCCCTTTAGAAGGTTACGATACCCAGATGGAAATAGCTTTTAGCTGGTTTCTTGGTAACAACCAATTAAAACAAATAATTTACAATCCTTGTACAGGAGGCTGTCATGATGGTCTTGAAACACATAATGTTAATTTGAACCAAGGGGCAGAATCTACTGTTAGTTATTTACTAGCTCGATTAGCTTTTGAGGAAATAGCTTAAATTTGGCACTTCCTCAATGACATCTAAAAAATGCCAATTAATCTTTTGTTTTAAGAGCTGTTAATAGATCATCCAAATTAACAGTAACGTATGAAGATGAATAATCGGATACAGCATAGGGTAAGATTAAATGGTTATTATGTATGATGCTACCACAGGAATACACAACATTTGGTACATAACCTTCTCTTTCTTCTTCCAAAGGAGAAAGAAGAGGTTCTTTTAACCTACCAATCTCTTTAGTTGGATCTTCTAAATCTAATAATGAAACACCTATACAATAACGTCTCATTGCTCCCACACCATGGGTAATTAACAACCAACCATGATCTGTGTAAATGGGTGAGCCACAATTTCCTATTTGTGTAAACTCCCATGGGAATTTAGGTTCCTGGATTTTTATGGGATTATTCCATAAGGTGATTCTATCAGAATAAAAAAGATAATTATTAACGCCATCAATTCTTGCCAACATGGCATATTTTCCTTTTACCTTACGAGGAAAAAGTGCGAAATTTTTGTTTTGGGCTCCATGACCATGCATGGGCATAACTCTAAAATTTATAAAATCGTTTGTTGACAATAGTTTGGGAAGAATGGTGTAACCGTCATAAGCCGTGTAAGTGGCATATATTTTTTCAGTACCATCATCTTCTGTAAAACGCACAAATCTAGCATCTTCAATTCCTTTGCTTTCTGCGGATGAAATGGGAAAAATAGCGCGTTCTGAAATATTGGAATCTGAATGAAATTCAATATCATAATAAGAATCAACCAGCCAGGTCATTTCCTTGAGTGCTTTTCTCCTTTGTTCATCAATATCCAGCTTTAATACGTCTCTAACGGCTTCTTTCAAAGCAAAATATTCAAATCTGTCTGATAATGAATTCATAATGGTTGAAGAATATTTTTTTGGAATATTCATTTCCTCCATTTTTTTCATAAATCGTTTTTTGTTATACGTTTTTTTATTTGTAATGTTTGGAAGATCGATGTGTTTGTGAACATTCTGCATTTGTAAATTATTGGAAGCATCCAAAATGCCTTTCCTAAAAACTATAGAGGACAAATGACCTTCTCCAGTAGCTCTAAAGGATATTATGACCCTTTTTTCTCCTTCAGCCAAAAATGACTGATCGAAATCTTCAACAATAGACGGGTTAAACAAAGCGGAGGCCTCTACCGAATATTCCAATGTACTATAAGAGCCTATTAAAAGTTTTCGTTCTAAAGAAAATTTTTCATGATCAATCCCCATGGATTCTATTAGATTCTCGTAGTTATTAAAGTGCTTTAAAAAAATATTTGAAATATTTCTGTGCCTGCCCAAAAACTCTTTAAGAGTTATTTCAAGTTCATGTTTAACCTGAACTTCGTTTAAACTCATAATGCGGTGTACTAAATTAATGGTTCTAGCATCACCATTATTAAAAAACCGGGCTACTACCCTACTTGAATCTGGCTTGAAATATAGATTTTTACGAACTACTGTAATTGACATAATTTTGTCTAATTTTTAAATTGTTTTTAATTTTTGTCTTAAAATCAGTTACTAAAAACTTGAATAATAGCATAAACTGCCTATAAATTAATTAGAGATTATTTAAACCGCAATTAATTTATAGACAGCAAAGTATTTGAATTATGTTGCTTAACTAACAGCTTTTTTATTAAGCTTGTTTTCAGCTAATTTATTCAACTTACCATTTGCATCATATTCTTCATCCAAAGTTTTCTGCAACTTACTTGCTATATTATCATAACCTAATTCTTTGGCATAACGAACAGCTGTACCGTATCCTGCAATTTCATAATGTTCAATGCGTTGCGCTTCTGCAATAAGACCTGCATCCATAATTTCATTATTACCAGCTTCTTCTATAAAGCTTTCCGTTTCACTAATTAAGCCTTTCATTGCCTTACATGTTTCTCCTTTTGGTGATATTTCTAACTCATCACAAATTTCTTGAAGTCGTTTTTTTTGCTCTTTCGTTTCTTCTAAGTGATTTTCAAAAGCTTTCTTTAATTTACTATCACTTGCTTTATTTGCCACTTTAGGAAGTGCGTCTATTAATTGGCTTTCTGCACTAAATAAATCTTTTAACTGATGTTCGAATAAATCTTTTAATGTTTTCATGTTTTATTTTTTTATAATTATTTCTCTAAAGGTATTTTGAAAAATTGCAAGTGACTAATCCTAAAAATAAAATTATTGCCCCATATGATATATAATTGAAAAATCTAAATGGAAGTATATAATTTTGATACCTCTTCAATTTTTAAAGCATCATAATTTATCTGATCTCCATATGTTATCATGGCATTAATAAAAATAGCTGCCGTTGCATTACATGCTTGAAGTCCGTATGAATAAGGTCGTAAACCAGAAAGATGGGTAAAAGTCAAATCAAAAATTCGGTTGCTTGCTTTTCCATTTTCATTAATTACCCTAAAACTTGGATCAATATCTATTCCATCTAATTGACGAAGAAATCCCTCCTTTTTTTTAAAGATTCCCGCATCTGATTTTAAAACTTCTGAACTAATTTTTTTATTAACATAATTTGCTCTTGCCGCCCTAACCACATTTTGATTTACCAGTGTTTGAAATGGATAATTTTCGATATTTATAATCTTGTCACCTGCACATTCAACAAACATTTTATAGGATAAACTAACGGTTGTATCTTTTTGCTCTACCGTTACTTTAGTTTCTTCGTTTTCTGAAGTAATCTGAGTAATTTTACCAGCAACTAAATCCAAAACCCCAACATCATACAAAGCCAAAAGTATTTTAGCAGAATCTAAAGGAAGTGCTGAAATAACATTCATTAAAAAGGGTGAAACTTTAGTGTGAAAATAAAGATGGTCTTCAGCAGGTAAAAGTTCCGCATGCCAATTTAAAGTAAACATCAAGTCGTCTAACGCTTCTTTCCAATAAATGGGTGTATCTTCTTGTAAATATTTTTTGGCAGGCAGTATTTCATTTCTCATCCCTTCAAAGGCATTATCATAATGATGACGTTCACTCATTTTTTCGATAAAGTCTCCTAACTTAAAATTAGGGTCAGATAAAAAACTTGCTAAATCAGAAAGATCATTTGCTAAAAATGCTTTCTTTAAAACAGGTCTGCAAATGATATCAAAATAAGTTTCTAATCGTAAATAGCCCTCATTATCTATCAAATCAAGCATGCTTTTTCTATCAGTATGTCGATAAATTTTCCTGAAAGGTTCCTTTTGCTCATATTGAAGATGAGGAAGCCAACCATTAGCATCATGCATAACAATTTTAAAATTATTAGCATCTTTTTCTAGGTTGAATTTTAATTGACTGCCTTTATTTACAAAAGTTCCATGCCTATGTGCTAATGAAGTAACTACATCAACAGCACTTAATGACGCTCCTAAAATACCTATGGTAAAATTATAATAGGTTTTTGATTTTGGTAAAATTTTAAATATTGGCCATGGCGATTTAAAATAAGCGTTTACTAAGTCATCCTTTTCGGGCGAGTGATGTCCAGTCACTATTAGCACCTTATTAAAAATAAAAGTATTTCCTGTATGAGCTGTAAGTTGTACATTATTATCTTTTGGGATGTCTTTTATATCTGTTACATGCGTATTTGTGTGAATTGAAATTTTAATCCCTTTCTGTTCAATAGTGCATACTATCTCTTCAAATTGATTATTTAAATATTTACCCAATGCAAGTCTACTATATGTTTTTTTATCACTAACTTCCTCTTGGACTATTCCCCACGTTTTTAATACTTCTGGTTTTTCTTGTTTTAGCCAATTTGCAAAACTGATTTTTAATTCAGGTATTTCCTCAGATGAAATATTGGATAAATTATAGGTATCGGTTGTTTTGGAATTATAAGGCATACCCATACCTACTACAGAATCCTTCTCAAAAATAGTAATCTCCTGCCATATTGAAGATAACTGCACACAATTATCCTGTATGTGTTTCAGCAAATACACTACTGAAGCTCCACTACCTATAATGGCTAATGTTTTAAGATTTTTAGCATTCATATTAATTGCTATGGGTTTAATTATAAACTTCACTTTTACGAAACAAGAATTATTTTTACTAAACTCTGAGTTTTGAATATAACCGATAAATATATTAATGTAAAAAAGAGAAGTATTTCGCTTCCCTCTTTTAGAATAATACATGTCATATCAAATTAACGGATATCTTCTAATCTTTTGATAGTATTAAGGTCTTTAGCAATTGCTTCTCTTTGTTTAAGCAATACGCTTTGTGTACTGTAAGGTAATGAAGTTTCATTAAGAATTTCATCATACTCTTCCAAAGCTGCCTTTTCACCTTTAAGAGCTTCTTTTAGCGTTGATTCATCGCTATCCAATGAAAAAAGAGCTTTTATATCCATCCACGCACGATGTGCAGCACCAGTAAAACTCCCTTCTTTTTCAATCTCTTCACCCAAAGAAGTAATTTCTAATTTTAATTCATTTCCAAACTCATTACGCTCTTGAGCTTTATTTTGAAAATATTTTTTTAAATATGTGTGATTTGTATTCTCTGTTGCCTTCCTAAAACCTTTTTCAGCATCATTGGTTTTTTCTAAAAGATCATTTAATTTATTACCCATTGTTTCTGTCCAAGTATTCATAATAATTTAATTTTAAGTTTATGATGAAAAATTTATGAATGTAATTTAAAGATGAAACTCTTTAGGTATTGATTCTTTTAAATGAAAAATTAACTCATTTAAATTACATTCTTATTTAAGCTTTAAGAGTTAAAAGATTTTGATGGTTTTGATAATGTTTAGGACTACAATTATATTTTTCTTTAAAAATTTTAGAAAAGTAACTTCTACTTGTGAGACCTACTGTATAAACAATTTCTGAAATATTTAATTCTGTTGTTCTTATTAAGTTTTCGGCTACTTCAATTCTTATATTTCTTATAAAATCTGTAACTGTTCTGTTATGCATTATTTTAAAACCCTCTTGTAATTTGAAAGGTGATAAACCAGATTTTCTACTTAAATATTTTAAACTATATTGAATTTCTGGAGCGCTTCTTATATGTTCAGTTATTTCTTTAACTGCTTCCATATCTGTTTGAGTAAGCGAATAACAATTAGTCATGGCTTTACTTAAATCATTTTTATGTTGTTCAATTTCTAGAGCGAGAATTAAATAAACAACACTATTAATGAGTAAATTTCTAACCAATCCCTTTTGATTAAGAGCTTTAAGATGATTTATTTTTTCTACAATTTTCAAATTGAAAGAACCTATGTATGAGAAAACACTATTCATCTCATCAAGAATGAATGTGGTTTTTAATTGATTTTTTAATTCTTTATCAGAAACTGATAAAACATCTACAATAACCATGGAGAATTCTATCTTTTTATTTTTTTCAAAATTGAAAAAAGTATTGTTTTCTGAAGAATTGGAAAAAATACCCGTTTGAAATTGGCCTAATCTGTTTTCGTTATCATTTCCTCTAAAACTTTGCTTAACATGTCCTTTGGAACAATATCCAAAATAAATTGAACTGGTGTCACTAAGTTTATTCAAAAATGACACATCGACATTAAACATGATATCATATTCCATATAAATAATAGCATTTTCTACAGAAACTCCTGAAATAAACCCTTTACCAATTTCATTATTTAGTTCTAATTTGTATTCTTTAGATTTTATTTCAATTTTTCCACCCAATTCTGCTTGAATTTGATTAAAAATAATAGAAAGAGAATTTGAAGTTATTAATACTGTTTTCATGCTTATTTTTTTAAATTGTTAAAAAAAGATTTGTTTGTTTGTTTTTATAAATCAGTAAATTAAATTACTACTGCATTTAATTAGCGCCAACTAAATTTGATATTTGAATATGTAACTACGTAATAAAATTTTAAAAATTTGAATATCGTTTATAAATAACTTTTATCTTTAAATTTAAATCTTCAGCTTGTCTTTTTATTCATTAAATATTGTATTAACAAAGATGCATTAAGAGGTGAAATGTTTTGTTACATTATTTTTTAATTACTTTATATAATTTTAATGATTTTTAATTTTCTCAAAAGAGTAGAATCATAACCATCAAAGGTGTTAAAATGTGGGTGATTTTTTCTAAACAAAAGAACCTTTTCGCTAAAACACTTTTTAGATTTATCTGACTAGGATAAATCATTAGCGTTAATTATTTTTCTGATTCTATTAAACATTATTACAGAAATTATTTTATTTTAAAAAAAATATTTTATGAACCATCAAGATAAAGACTTAAAAAATCCAGATACATTTAAGCTTAAACATATGCCTAATTTATTAATTAAGACGTATAAGGCTTGGATGAAAAAAGATCCTTTTAAATTAGGTGCTATTGTTGCCTATTACGCAATATTATCTCTACCTGCGTTGCTCATTATAATATTAAACTTAGTTGGCACCATTTGGGGAGAAGATCTAGTTAAAGGTGAACTATATTCAGAAATATCAACTGCTTTAGGCACTGACACTGCTACATCAATTTTAAAAATGGTTAATAAAAAAGGTGATAAATCAACATCTATATTCGCTACGATTTTAGGTATAAGTATTTTATTGTATGGAGCTACAGGCGTTTTCTATCAGTTACAAAATGTATTAGATGATATTTGGGAAAAAAAACAAACGTTTTCAAACGAAATAATAACCACTCTATTAGGTAGACTAAAAAGTTTTGGATTCATTTTGATTTTTGGATTTCTTCTTCTAATAAGTTTTATGTTAACGGCTTTGCTTACTACATTTGCCAATAGAATATCTTATTTATTTTCAAGTGAAATTTTAGATTTTGCATACATTATAGATATAGTACTGTCTATGGTTTTTATCTATTTTTTGTTTGCTGCCATGTTTAAATATTTACCAAGTACTTCTATAAAATGGAAAGCTGTAAAAGTTGGTGCAGCATTAACAACCTTTTTCTTTATTTTAGGTAAATATATTCTTGCCTTTTATTTTGGGAAAGCAGAACCTGGATCCACCTATGGTGCTGCGGGATCTATAATTATTGTAATGCTCTGGACCTCTTATACCAGTTTGATTCTTTTTTTTGGTGCACAGTTTACAAAAATTTATTCTGACAGATATTTGATAAATAATTAGTACATATTTTTAATAGGTCATCACTCTTAGTATTTACAGCACACAAACAGATAGAGTTAAAATTAAATGCAATTGAGTTAAATGGAATTATTTACAACCTTTATCTTTATAGTACGAAAGGTGTTTTAGTTTAAAATACCGTACATAAATTTAAAAACTAATTAAACTTTATTATTATGAGAAGTATTCTTTGGCTAATTGCAGTTATATGTATAATTATTTGGATTTTAGGATTTTTTGGGATAGTAGAAGGTATGGCTACAGGCAGTTTACTACATGTACTTTTAGTAATTGCTATTATAGCTATTTTATATAATATAATTTCTGGGCGAAGACCTCTAGATTAATTTAAAACGAACTGCTTGCTTATTAAATACACCTTTATTGAAAAATATAGTAATCAGTTATAATTAAATTTTAAGTATTAAAAATAAAACGAATTTTACGATATAATTAATTAACTTACTAAAATATGGCTATAAATTATATCTTATTTAACCCGTTGAATGTAATTAATTTTTGAGAATGATTTTTCGTCAGTTGGAGTGATTTTTGATAGAAAATCGGATTGTGAACAAGAAAAGTTTCATTAAAAACAATTCTCGACACATCTCGATTATCATCAGAACACTCAAACTGACGTTTTTAATAATTACACCCAACGGGTTTTTATTTAATAAAAATTAATCTTTACAAACCATTTTTAAGAATATAATTATGCTATTACAAACTCTCTTAATTTTTTTGGCAGATGATGATAAAGAAGATCGTATGCTATTTAAAGAAGCCTTAGATGAGATAGAGAACGTTATCATTGAAGATTTTGACAATGGTGTAACGCTTATGGATAATCTTTTAAAGGCAGATAAATTACCTAATGTTATTTATTTAGATTTAAATATGCCTTTAATGAATGGTGAAGAATGCTTAATTGATATTAGAAACGAACCAAAATTTTCTAACATTCCCATAATTATTTACTCTACTTATGCCGATGTATCTATCACTAATGAATTACAAAAAAAAGGGGCTAATCTATACTTAGTAAAACCCAACTCTTTTGAGAAGTTAAAATATTTATTAACTAAAAGCCTGGAATACATCTATGATGAAAAAAGTAGAGTAAATTTTCAAGATTTTGTAATTTCTGAAGAAAAAATTGGAATATAATTAATAATAAAGTTTTTTTAAGCAGCCATTTCACGACATTCTTTAGCACAAGTAAGACACGAAGCAGCACATACTTTACAATGTTCATGATTATGTTGCTCGCATTGTTTAGCACACCATTCACATATTTGTGCACATAATAAACAATACTCTTTGGTTAAAGGTCCATAGGCAATCATAAATTTAATACAAATTGAACAGGCATCTATACATAATAAACAACATTTAGGACAATCATTTATGCTTTCTTTACCTAACATTTGAATAAGACAATTTTGACAATCAATTAAGCATTGCTGACATGCTTTTATACATTTTTCATAATTAAGTATCATATCTTCTAATTTTATGTTTATTTCTCTTTCTTTCATCGTTAACTAAATATTTCAAACTTCAGAAACAAAAATTTATAGCTAAATATCTTTTCAATCCTATTTTCATTCTTTCATCATTAACAAACAACATTGTTTAAAAAAATATCTAAAACTTTCATTTTGAAGATAAATCAGGGTAAATCCAAAAGAATCATGACTAAATAACATTTAAGAAGATGAGTCGTTCTCATTTATGTTTTCTTCCTTAGAAACATTCTTTTCTGGTATTTTCTTAAAGAAATCTGCAACCTCCAAATCAGCACTTGGTCCATAACCCATTAAGAAAGTACCTTTTTCACCTTTACTTGTTTCAATAATATACAAAATTGACATATCAGAAGGATCACTCATCCCTTCATACCTGTGTTCAGCAAGAATGAAAATATCATTTGGAAAGTACTCATTTTTTGTTTCACTATTAATGAGTTTACCCTTTTCAAAATGAAAATTACATGTATAGCCTTTATCTTGATAAATTTTAATATTATCCATCTCGTGTTCTGCAAATTCTTTTTTCATTTCTTTATTTTTTTATCATTTAATAACATACAAAATAAAAATTTTGTTGCCTGTTTAACAAAGTTGAGATAAAATAATGATTAAGGATGACCCGAAAAAATTCTATTTTAACGCTATCGCTAGTTAGTTTAGGAAATTCATTGTTTCATAGAAAAACAGAAACTACATATAATCTATCCCAAATTGTTTTCTTGAACATATTCTTTTCTATAAATACGAACAATTATTAAGAACAAACTAATTAATAGAGGTCCAAAAATTAAACCTATAAAACCAAATAAAGGGATGCCAATAATAACTCCAATAAGAGTAATTAATGGATGGACATTATCTAATCGTCGTAAAACGTATAAACGAATAATATTATCAGTAATGCCTACTATTACAATACCGTATATTAAAATCCCCCAAGCTTGAACTGTATCTCCATTGGATAGTGTTAATATGAAAACAGGAATGGTACCTAAAAAATTACCTACAAATGGAATCATAGATCCTATTGTTACAGCTACAGCCCAAAAAAACGGACTTTCAATGCCAAAAATTAAAAATCCTATCAAAGCAACAATGCCTTGGGCAATAGCAACCAAAGGAATCCCTAATGCATTGGCACGCACCATTTCTTGAACTTCATTACCTAATAATTTTAGATTTTCTTTGCTAATAGGAATATATTCAATTAAAGTCTCACGAAATAGTTTGCGATTGGTAAACATATAATATAGCAAAAAATACATAATAGAAATAGCTATAAACGTATTAAAAGCACTCCCAGCGATGATGGATATGTTTTCAGTTAACTTACTGGAGATGTCTGAAGAATCAATATTATCAGCAAAATGAAACCCAAAATAATTTTCCCAATCTTCAAGTCGTATTTTAATAACTTCAAAGACTTTTTTAGCATTATCAGACGCTTTTTCTACTTTATTACTTAACATTAGTATAGCTCCAGTTACTGGAACCAGAATGGTGATAAAAGATAAGAACATAAGAAATCCAGCCGCAAATTCAGGTCGCCACCCTTTATATACAAGTTTAGCCATAATATTTCTTAGAAGCACATAAATAGTTATAGCTCCCAATATACCTGACAAGTATAGAATCATCTCTCTAAAGATTATAACACCAATTAAAACAATCAAGAGAAGCATAAAGATTTGTTGTATGATTTTAGGCTTTATAATATTCATTATCAAATTTTTAGTATTATTTAAAATTGGGATTATCTCTAGTTGTTTCTTAAGCTATGTATAAGTTCTGCTTTATTCATCTTGGAGCGTCCTTTAATACCTACGTTTTTGGCTTGGTCATATAATTCGGTTCTAGTCCACTTTTCATAAGGTTTTGCCATACCTCCTTTTTTACCTGCATTGGGTGAATTAGCTATTCGTGCAGCATTTTGTTTGCTGTAACCTTTTTCTCGGAGTGCCACATATTGGTCTTCGTTTTTTATAGTTGGAATATCCATTTCTTTTTAAGATTTATGTTATACCCAAATTTTAATATATAAAACAAGACTAGTTAATCTAATCAGATAAAATATTAACTTCAAAAAAACTTAGAATACTAAACCATTTTAATTGCATCAAAAAACTATTCTTTTGAGTTAATTACAATATTTATTAATAAGTAATTTTAAATCGACAATTAAGAAGAAAAATAAAATTGAGTTAAAAAGAAAAATTGATTCATTATAAAGCTTATATAATTTTTATAAGTGAGTTGATTGAATACCTCTAATTTTTAAAGATTAGAGGTATTTTTTATATGAATTTGAGTTAACTAAATATTTCGAAAAGAGGTTAAATAAAAAAAGTTGACAACATGTGCCAACTTTTAAATACCAATCCTTTTTCATTATTCAAAAGGATGATATTCAAACTTCTGTCCACCAATAGAAGCATCAGCCATAAGTCCAGCTTTAGGCAGAGCAAAAACCACAACACCATCATTATAATTGACATTTTCAGATTTTCCTTCATCAGCAATAACAGCAGAAGCTTCAGCAGAAAACTCATAATTTCCTTCCTTAAATTTAGCCAATGCAGCATCGGTTTCAAAAAAGATAACTTCTATAACCGCTTGTCCACCCGCTTGAAGTCCAATATTTAATTTTTTTAATGCTGTCATTCCTACAGGTTTTCCGTTTTCGTAAAGAACTCCATTCCCGCTTGCTCCTCCAACAATTAATCCTCCTTTTCCAACATTCGGAAAAATGGCATACCCAGAAGCATTATTAAAGAATTTTTCCAATCCTGCATCTTTAACAATTAGCGTATTTTTCGCTTTGGTTGCATCTTTCATTATTTTTTTGTCTTTATCAGTTTGTGCAATTGCTCCAACAGTTATGAAGAGTAAACAAACTAATATAATTTTTTTTAGAGTTTTCATAAATATTATTTTTATTAAATTAATAATTCAAATCTATATAAATGTTTTTTACATACGTAACTCTATCACATTGATTATTAGCTCAAAAAATAGACAAGATTAAAAAATTAAAAAATAGATAATTCTCTTGAAATGAAAAGTATACATATAACAATCCTTTCAATCAAATTTAAATCAAAAACAAAACTAATCACAAAAAATAATGATTTGGAAGATGTAGAAAGCTCGTTGAATTTTGTTCATCAATATTCTACTAAAAATAAACAAATACATTTAAAAAGGACTGAGCAGAATATTAAGGTATAGTTGATTGGCTTTTCCTAAAAATCACATTTTTAAAAATTCTTCATTTCGAACCACTAGAGTTAATGAAATTATAGAAGCTATCTATCATATCAACAGAGAATTATATGAAAATAAAAACGGGACAAAAAGGATTTTCCTCTTTGTCCCGTCAAGTGACCCAGTCAGGATTATTTAACCCTTTTTAACAAGCTAACTTTCACTTAGTTATATAATACACGTGTCTGTTACGTGTCTTTTTTGCTTTTAATTTCTTCTTTTAGTTCGTTTAAAATCTCCATTACTTTATTAATTCTAGCAATTGGTCCTACCTCATAATTCGTAGAAGGTTCGTTTACAAAATCTACTTTTTCATTCTTAACTAACCAATTCAGATCTACATCTGTATTTAGGCCAATTGCCTTGATTAAATCTCCAGTCAAATTATTAGCTTGAAGATTTCTGTTAAAAACAATATGATTTACACCTATCATATCAGCAAAATCCTTTTGACTAATAGCCTTGGATTTTAATATCAACTCTATTTTATCCTTAAAATTCATTTAGAATGATTATAAATTAATTTATTTCATAAACTATTTAGTTTATTTTTTTGGCTATAATAAACTTTTTAGTTTACTTTGTGACAGAAATATAAACTTTATGACAAATATAATAATTAAAAACAAAAAAAATGATATGCACTTGCATATCGATAAGGCATATGAGATTATTGAAAATAATCTTCCATCAAACTATGTCGATAAAGTGATGGCTAAAATTAAAGATGAGACCTTAAGTTCAGGAATCATTCGTAACATAAAAAATCGAGTTACTAAATATCCTAACACTAGGATAAATGTTCTAAATGCACTAGTGGAAGTGTCTAAAGAATATCAGGCCGATTTAAATCAACTCAAGGAAAACACAAAAGACAATTAAATAACGCCATGCAAGACAAAATTATCCCAGGTCTATTAGACTCTAACTCTTACGAATTTTTCAACCATCAAAGCGAAATAAAATTCGTGAATAATGGTCAAGTAAAAAGCTTTTATGAAGCTCCTTTTAATGTAATATCAATACTTCAGGAAGCCATCGATAATAATCCTGAAGGAAAAGCAATATTAATGGATTGGTTTCCAAACTCAGGATTTAAACAATTAGAAAAGTATGTGAGTTGTCGTTTTGGCGGAATAGATTATTCACCAGATTTATTAGATGGAAAGCTTCAGGAAGGAGAATTTTGGAATTGCCCAAAAAGAGGCAATTGTCCTGGAGAAAATATCCTTTGCTCACCTCCTACTGTAAATGGAAATAAACTTTCGAATATCGAAATAAAATTAACTCAGCTATTAACTACAGATAAAACAAACGAAGTGATCGCTGATTATTTGGATCTGCCTTTAGGTACGTTCCATAAATTAAAACGTGAGCTATACGAAAAGTTTGGATCCATCCAAACTAAACAAGCGCTCACTAAAAAGGCTTACAACCTGAATATTATCTAGTACGTTCTTACCCTTTACGTGTGTACTTACACACAATAATTTCACTCTCCCTCTTCGGAGGGAGTTTTTAAAAATCTATAAAAACATGAAATTAAAAAATAATCAAAGAATTATGTCTAATGCTGGTTATGCGACGGTTTTTTTAGAAGACATTGCTATTGCTGATAGAAAGTTAAGAACTGCAATTAAAAATAATCCTGAATTTGAGGATCAATTAAATGGGTGCTTTTTAAAGCTTAAGAGAACAGATTGTCTGACTGATATTTTATATCCATCGCATGTTGATGAACTAATAAATAGAATTATCGAAAACGATCCTTTAGAAAAATTAACCGAAGCTGAAATATTGTCTTTGATGTCGAAAGTAAATCAATTCATTTCGTTGCCGGGAAATGAGTTTACGACGGCAATCAAACAATTGTTTTCAAAACTAATAGAAGATGAATTGGGCATTGTAGATGATATAAGTAATGGTCTTGAAGAACGAACTGGAAGCAAATGGGATGATGAATCTAAAGAATTAATATTAAAAATAAAAAACAAATTTTCAATAAAATTTAGAAGCTCACAATTATGAAACTTAAAGAAATAATACCAGCGTTTATTGAATATAAATCTGCATTTGTAAAAAGATCTACGATTTCGGCCTACTCTCTTTTGTTACAAAATCATGTGTTGCCTTTTTTTGGAGAACTAGAAGAATTCGAGGAAGATTTAGTTCAGGATTATGTTTTGAAAAAGTCAAAAAATGGCCTGAGTAATAAGACTATTAGCGATACTCTGATAGTTCTTAAGATGGTTCTTAAATTTGGAAGCAAACGAAAACTATATAATAATATTGATTATGGGGATATTGTCTATCCTTTGGAGCAAAAAAAGGGTGGATTCGAAACTCTTTCAATAGCGCAAACTAATTTGCTAATAAATCACACGAAGAAAAATTTCACTTTTAGAAACTTAGGAATTCTTCTATGTATAAGTACAGGCATAAGGATAGGTGAAGTTTGTGCTTTACAATGGAAGGATTTTGATTTAGAAAAAGGGATAGTTACTGTCAATAAAACAATTCAGAGAATATACATAGTTCAAGAAGGTAAAAGAAAAACAGAATTGATAATTGATGATCCTAAGACAGCAAATAGTAATAGGCAAATTCCTTTAAGTCCCGACTTATTATTTCTAATAAAGCCACTAATGAAAATAGTTTCTTCTGAAAATTTTATTTTAACCAACGAAGAAAAGCCTACAGAACCACGTACTTACAGAGCGTACTATCATAGTTATATGCGTAAATTAGATTTACCTATAATGAAGTTCCATGGGCTTCGCCACACATTTGCAACGAGGTGCATAAACGCAGGTGTCGATATTAAAACTACAAGCGTGATGCTTGGCCATTCAAATATTACTACGACTTTAAATTTGTATTCCCATCCTGATCTAGCTCAAAAGAAAACGGCCATAGGGAAAATGTTCAAATCCCTGAAGTAATCAAAAATCAAAACCAAACTTTTACAATATTTTAAAACACGTTAATATGAAAATATCAATCCAATCACAAATAAATCAAGCGGAAGCTCGCATTCAACAGTATAAAATGAGTGACTTATTTTCTGAAGAAGAAAAAAGTAAACTCGTTAAAATTGCAGAAAAAGAGCTTGAAATTCTTCAATTAAAAGCGATCAATGAAATTGAAGTAATTAACCCTGAAATTGTTAAATAATTTATGATTACTAGAGAATCAATTGAAAGAGTTTTAGAGGCCGATATTTTAGAAGTACTTCAAAAAGTATTGCCAAATCCATTAAAAAAAACAGGTGCTAATTATAGAGCTTTATCTCCTTTTGTAGATGAAAAGTCACCGTCTTTCATGCTTTCTCAGTCAAAAAACGTTTGGAAAGATTTTTCTTCAGGGAAAGGTGGTGTAGGTCCTGTTAGTTTCATAATGCAATTCAGAAATAAGTCCTGGATTGAAGCCATTATAGAAGTGGCAGAATTGTCAAACACAATACTGCAGTATGAAGAATTAGACGATGAAGAAAAAGAAAGACAGGGAAAAATAGAGCAACAAAGATTGCTTCTTGAGACTGCTAAAAATCGTTTTAGAAAATATTTTGAGCTGCTAAAAGATAATGATTGGGCAAAACAGAATATTGCAGCTCGTGAGTATTCTGATTTAACTCTCGAGCAATTTCAAATAGGTTATGCGGTTCCAAATTCAAATGACCTAACAGCTCCGCTCAAAGAAAAAGGACATCTTCAGGATGGAATAGACATAGGAATTGTAGCGCAAAAAGAAAAAAGAACGTTTGATTTTTTTAATGATCGTTTAATTTTTCCTGTTTTAGATGACAGAGGTAGAACGATTGGATTTGGTGGCCGAGCTGAAGGGGATAAAAAGCCGAAATATTTAAATAGTCCGGAAACAAACCACTATAAAAAAGATATGGTTTTGTATGGGCTATTCCAGGCTAGGCAAAATATAGTAAAATACAATCAAGCTTATTTAACTGAAGGCTATACCGATGTAATTGCTTTTCACGATAAAGAAGTAATTAATACAGTTGCTACTTGCGGAACGGCTCTAATGCCTGAGCATGTTAAGAAACTAAAAAAACTATGTTCACATGTTGTAATTGTTCGTGATGGTGATGGTGCAGGCCTTAGAGCTGCATTCAGAGATATAGATTTATTGTTGGCTTCAGGTATGCGAGTTTCGATTGTTCCAATGCCTACAGATGAAGATCCTGACAGCATCTCAAGAAAAGAAAAAGAAAATTTACAAAGTTGGCTGGATAAAAATATGCAAGATGCTTTATCCTGGAAGTCAACTAAACTAAAACTCGAATCAAAAAATCCTGACGATATTTCTTTTGCCGTTACGAATGTGTGCGAATCATTGATGCAAATTAAAGATTCAATTCGCAGGAAGGAATATGCTAAAATTTGCGCTAAGAAAATAGGCGTTTCAATCAAAGATTTTCAGGATAAATTGGACACTCTTTCCAATTTAGAAAAGCAAAAAAAGAATAATAGGAAGGATATTCATGAAGATGAACGATATGAATTAATTATCCAGGGTTTTCCAGAAGATGGTGATGTTTCTCAATATAAAAAGGATGGCTATGTTTTAGCTCCTGAAGAAAAAGCTATTTACTTTTTTGTGAAAAATGAAAAAACAGAATATTTCTTTAAAGGAGCAAATTTTATTTGCAATCCCCTATTTGTGATACGTTCTGCTAAAAATGAAGGAAAGCGTTTAATTGAGTTCGAAAATTCTGTTGGAGAAAAAACAGTTTTTGCCATGAACAATAAGGAGATCTCTAACTATGCTCAATTCAAGGAAAAAATATTAGACGGTTACAATTTCACTTTTGATGGTAAAACCACTAATTACCATTTCACCCAGTTTAGAAATAGAATGCTATACAATTTCGATGTAGCAAACGAATTAAGAACTTTAGGAAAACAAAAGGAAGGTTTCTTCTCCACGGCTGATGGAGTAATATTTGACAAGAAATTTTGGCCAGTAGATGAATATGGAATTGTTCAGGTTGAAATTGAAGAAGATGTAGAAGAAAGAGTAAAAGCCTATAAAAACATGTTTTATTTACCTGCATTTTCTAAGGTTAATATTGGCAATCGTGAAGATGATGACGATTACGAAAGTGTAAGAAACTTTGTTTATAAAGAATCTGATATCACATTTAATCAGTGGATGATGCTTTTCTACAAAGTTTATGGTCCAGAAAAAGCGATGATCGGAATAGCCTTTGCAATTTCGGCTTTGTTCAGGTCTTCAATTGTGAATCAGTTTGGTTCTTTCCCTTATTTATTTCTAACAGGACAAAGAAACTCTGGAAAAACAAAATTTTCAGAATCGATAACAAATTTGTTCACGCCAAATCAAAAGTCGTATGATTTGAATACCGGAACAATGGTTGGTTTTTTCAATCGTATTTCAAAAATTAGAGATATCGTTATTGGTATGGAAGAGTTTACAGATCAGATTCACGAGGTCAAATTTCAATCTTTAAAGGCTGGTTATGATAATAGAAGCCGCGAGAAAGGACAAAAAACCGGAACTGATAATGCGGTGGTCAAAGTAAATTCTGCGTGTATAATTCTTTCTCAATATCTATCTGTTAGGGATGATAATTCATTGACATCAAGAAGTATCACTATGAACTTTCTAGAGCAAAATTATACTTCAGAACAAAAGACAACTTTCAACAGGTTGAAAGCTTCAGAAAAAAAAGGAATGACTTCGATGTTATTAGAGCTCTTGCAATATCAAACAACTATCGATTTACAATTATCGGTAACTATAGAAGAATTAAATAGATCATTGTCCAAAGATATCAAAGGCGAATACATGGAAAGGATGTTGGACAATTTTGTAAGTATCATGGCTCCCATTAAAATTTTATACAAAAAGTTTGTTTTTCCATTCAAAATGGAAGAATTCTATAAGCTAAGTTTAGAAACAATTGTAGCAGCTTCAGACATGATTAATGATACTGAAGGCACAGCAGTATTCTGGAGAACTTTAGAGTTCTTGGTAGACAATAAACGAATTAAGCAAGATGAAGATTTCATTATAGAAACAAAACCAATCTTCACCATTTGGCCAAAGAAAAATGAATCCAAAAACTTTGAAAATAAGTTAAATGATAAAATACTATTTCTAAGGCTTGGAAAAGTACATCAGGATTATGTTGAAGCGGTTTCAAGAAGGAAAAATGAAGATCCTATTGGAGAAGCAACGCTTCGAGGGTATTTTAAAAGTAAGCCTTATTATATAGGAGCTGTGAAAGCTATTCATTTTGAGAACGGTTCAGGAAGCTGCTACGCTTTCAACTATACGATGATGGAAAAGACTGGAGTATTAAACATCGTTCGTGATTTTAAAAATTCACAAATAAAGGATCCTGAAAAAGCATTCCCTCATGATACAGCTGCTCAAAGTTTTGTTCCTGCAGGCGCAAGTGATGATTTACCATTTTAAAAATTATACAGATGAACCTACATAAATATGACATAGTGGTTATTAATTCATCTGCAGGTAAAGACAGTTTAGTTTCTTTATGGGATATAGCAAGACAAGCAAGACAACAAAACTATCCAAGCAGTAGGATAATTGTTTCACACCAAGATTTAGAAAGGATGGAATGGTTAGGGACTAAAGAACTGGTGAAAAAGCAAGCTGATTTCTTTGGATTTAGAACTATTTATTCGAAAAGAATTGATAAACATGGAAAAGAAGAAACGCTTCTTGAGTATGTTTTAAGAAGAGGAATGTGGCCTAGTAGTGAACAGAGATGGTGTACGAGTGATTTTAAACGTGGACCAGGAAGAAGGGTTTTAACTCACCTATGTAAGGATATTAAAAACGCTAATGTCTTATATGTATTCGGATTTAGACATGAAGAATCTCCAGCTAGAGCTAAAAAAGAAACTTTAGTTTTTAACAAAAATGCATCAACTCAATTACTAAAAAACGGGACTAGAAAAAGAACAGTTTGGGACTATTGCCCAATATTAACAAGGTGTGTGAAATTTGTTTGGAAAGTAATTAAGCTTTTCAAACTTCCATATCACTTTGCTTATGATTTAGGAATGCCACGATTAAGTTGTTGTTTTTGTATTTTTTCTCCTTTTGATGCTTTGGTAATCGCTGGTTACCACAATTACGAGTTGTTGTGTGAATATGTACAAGTAGAAGAAATTATAAAACACACTTTCAAAATAGATTTATCTCTAAAGCAAGTAAAAGAAGCTATTGATAGCGGATATAAACCTAAAAACATACCTGATTGGGTAATGTGAAATTTAATTGATAACTAAATATATATACTTATGAAAAACACAATTTTAATTAAGAGAAAGATAAACTGTGGAAAAGCATCTTTTTCAATTCTTAACATGCTGTAATCATGTACTCAAGAGAAGAAATAATCGAAATATTTGAAAACTGCAAATCAATACATGAAGTATTGAACTGTTGCAGGATTTTGAGAGATCTAATTGACAACTTTGGTCAATATAATTATAATATTCAATACATATCTCTTAATCGAATTAATCGAATTAATAAGTTTTGATATGGATACTCAAGTAATTATTCGACCAGCGATTTACAAAGACCTCTTTTCAGATTATTGTAACCTGGTTCCAAATAAAATCACCTTTGAATTTTCATTTTCTAAAAATGAATTTCAAGGACCTTATTGTATTCAAGATGGATATTATGACCAGGAGTATTTTGAAATAGAGTACTTAAGAAAATTATTATATCCTAAAAAAAACTTGTTTGTACTGGACTTTAAAGAATCACAAGATTCTTTTAAAATCACTGTTAAGCTTCGATTAGCAAAACCTGATGATTTGAAAGCCTCAAGAACGCAATTGAAATACAACTTCAGCTATTTTATTTATGATAAGAATAAAATGCTAGGTCCTTTTACAATTGTTCAGAGTTTATCGGCAAATGAGATTAAATACTGGCTAGATAATGAAAGAGTGTATGTGATTGATTATGCAGACAGACAAACTAATTTAAAGACTGACTAAAGTGAAAAAGTATAATAACGAATATTATTTAACTCAGAAATTGAGACCTTTTTATAAGGCTGTGAAAAAAACAATTTATCTACCTGAAGGCGAAGAAATTCATGAAAAAGCACAAACGTATATAGATCTATTGATTGATAAGTTTAAATATCAGATTCAGTACCAAATTGAATGCAAAAATTATGAAGTAATCTATCTCAGCAGATCATTGGCCATAGCCGGAAAAGGAGTTAGTTTTTTAAATCATAAGTTTTTCAATTTGATTCCAGGAACAAAAGTAAAAAGCATAGGTTCTGGCAAAGCAACTGGATCCAATCATGTAGATAAATTCTCCAAAGAATATGAATATGCTGGAGCCATTTTAATTAATGACAATAAGTATTATGCGTTTAAACTGCCTGAAGAAGTAAGGCCTTTAAAAGACAGAGACTTTTACATGCTATACTGGAAAGACCGATATACTATATATCGAGAAGTTTATAAAACTGATAAAACCTATGATTACACGAGAATTTTCAAACCCACTTTTAAAATAATTGATAACTAAATATTTATACACATGGAAAAAGTAACACATTATTATTTAGAACAAGAACGTTCTTTAGCATTGAAAAATAAACTTCAACAAGATCTTAATGCTCTTTTTAGAAGCATGGATGGTTTACTTATTGAAAAATCTAATCTCGAATCATTTAAGAAAAAACTAGAGGAAGAAGTAAAAAAAATTAATGAAAAGTATCCTCGAATGAAAAGTATAACAGTAAGTTATAATCAAATAGGACATGGAAATAAAAGGATATATGTTAAAACAATCGATGCATTAACTTTCATTTTGTTGCCATCTCGACTTGTAGATTTTAATGAAATTAATTATAACTCTAAAAATAATTAACTATGAGCTACGGGACTTGCACAATGTGTGGTTGCACAGATAAAAATGGCAGCCAATGTATAGAAAAATCTGGACAAGAATGTTACTATTTAAAGTCTTCAATGTGTTCTGATGAGCTAGTCAATTCTGACAGTAATGGATCTAGAATTCCTGTAAATGAACTTATGAATTTCACTAAGGAAGAATTAGAATTTACAAAGAGTTTTATTTCAATGATGGAAAGCTTCAGGGATTTAGTAAAGCGAGCTTCTCCAAATTGGTCAAGCTATGATCAAACATTAGTTCAGATAAGAAATACCGATCTATGGATAGATGCACATATAAAAAATCATCCAACGCTTCAGGAATTTCGAACAGTTGTTCTAGAAGAAATGAAGGAACTGAAAATTGAAAAGTGGCCAGATTCTATTTATGCAACTGGAAATCATTTTAAACAACGTTAATTTTAATCGATATGGATATTACAACTTTAGAAAAAGCGAATAAGCTAAACAAAAAAATAAAAGAGTTTTCAGAAGCATTAAATTGTTTCGAGTGGCAACCTGAAGAAAATGCGAAGGCAATTTCTACTAATCCCCGAATTATAATTGAATTTGATTGTGATGGTAGAGAACAACTGCCATTGCCAATGAATTTGAGTGATGAATTAGTAAAATTCTTAAAGAATGAAATAATAAAAGGTCGTGATATAGCAGTTGCTGAGTTTAATGCCTTATAAAAATATTATGTATATGACAACAGAAACAAAATTAAAAGTAGCAGCTGAAGAAATTAAAGAAGTTTTAAGAAAATACGATTTAGCAGCTTCAGTTGCATTGCATTCTCCTGGTCATGGAGAACATTTTACACACTTAAACGCTACCTATTCTTGTGCCTATATCTATAACGATAATGAGGTACGCTTTTACAGTAAAAAAGAAGATTATAAAAGTAAAGATGAGCAAATAAAAAAGCTGGAGAAGACTTCGAATATGTTAAAAATATTGACTGACATAACAGCTTTTAATTTCGGGAACTTACATGAATTGTCTGAACAATTCGATAAACTGACTTGTGCTGAACATTACTAAACAGACAAAAAATGAAAACTAAAAAAAATAAATTTTGCAAAATATACAATGAGTTCTTTGAAGAAGAAATTAAAGAACCTGAGCATCTTATATTAAAAACAATAAAAGGAAATGACCTCTATCGTTTTTGCGAATTCTACTTTTCAGAACGCCTGGACGAATCAGAACTGCAGCACTTCTATTCCAATAGAAAATCAATCTATATCCTTATAGGATTAGTAATAGGTATAGCAGTAGCTCTTTTACTCTTAATCATTTTATAATTCTTCTCATGAAAATAAAACCTATTTTATTTAGTACAGAAATGGTGCAAGCCATTTTAGAGGGTAGAAAAACGCAAACGCGTAGAACTAAAGGATTAGAAACTATTTCAAAAAATGCCAATTCATATAGATATGATGGCTTAGATGAATCAGGAGATACAGGAACTGAATATCAGCATTTTTTTGAAATTATTGATCATAATAAAAAACCAATTGAAAAATATTGTTCAATAAAATCTCCTTACAAAATTGGTGATATTCTTTGGGTTCGTGAGTTTTTTGTGAAATTTGAAAAGTGGAAAGAATTAGAACAGAAATTCAGTTATTATTATAAAGCAGATTTTTATAATCACACTTTCAAATATGAACCATCTATTCACATGCCAAAGGAAGCATGCAGATTGTTTCTGAAAATTAAAAATATAAGAGCTGAAAGGTTAAATGATATTTCTCAAGCTGATGCAATTGCTGAAGGAATTAAAAAAGACCTTGGCTGGAAAAATTACTTGTTTGAAGGTGCAGAAACAGATCCGTATTCTTCTTTTGAAACACTTTGGAAAAAAATTAACGGAAAAGAATCATGGAACTCTAATCCTTGGGTTTGGGTTATAGATTTTGAAAGATGTGAAAAACCTAAAAATTTTTGTGATGCCTAAAGGACATTGGATACCATTTACTAAGGAACAGGAAGATTTAATTAGATCCGATTATTTAATTAAACCTGTGAAAAGACTAGCTGATGAATTGTCTGTTAGTCATAATCGAATTATGAATTTTCTAAAAAAAAATAATTTAGAATTACCAAGGGAACTAATTGAAAAAAGAATTCAAGATAGTAGAAGAAAAAAAGGTGATATTCCAGCAAATAAGGGGAAAAAACAAACCGAATACATGACTCCAGAAGCTATTGAAAAAACTAAAAAAACTAGGTTTAAAAAGGGTAACATACCTTTTAATACGAATCCTGAAGGAGATGGCGCAATAGTTTCAAGAGTAGACTCAAATGGGAGATCTTATAAATACATAAGGATTTCTCTAGGTGTATGGGAATTGTACCATAGATATCTCTGGGAGAAAGAATATGGTAGGGTTCCTGAAAATCATATAATTGTATTTAAAGATAAAAATACAGAAAATACAACTTTAGAAAATTTAGAACTTATCACAATGACTGAAAATATGTATAGAAATTCTATACATAATTTTCCTGAAGAAATTATACCGTCAATGGTACTGTTAAAAGAATTAGAAAATAAATTAAAAACTTTACAAAATGGCTAAGAACACATTATCAGATTTAAATAATCATCTATTTGCTCAATTAGAAAGATTAAGCGAAGAAGACATTTCTCAAGAAGAATTAAACAAAGAGATTGAGAGATCAAAAGCAATTAATAGCGTTGCAAAAAACATTATTGATAATGCAAAAACTACTCTTGAGGGCGCACAATTTTCTTATGAAAAATTGCCAGGAAACAAATCTTTACCGGACCAATTTAAATTGAAAGAAAATAATTAAGCATTTACACGAATAAAATGGAAAAAGTAAACCAACTTCATAAAATTTGTCAGGAAACTTGTAACACACTTTTTAAGTTATCAGCTGAAGCAAATTCTGACTATTGGACACTTTACATTTATCGCTCAAAAACACTTTTCAGAGGCTCTTTTTACGAAGTAATTCAGTTAACGATAGAAGAATTTTTAACATACCGTTTAGATCCAAATCCAAAGGATCCTCGAAAACTGAGGAGAAAATACAGGTATTTGAAAACAGAACCGACAATAACTGAAGATAAACCATCAATAGTAAAAAGTTTGTACCAGGAGAAACTATCATTTGCAAGACAGCTAGGCTATAATAATATTGCTGAAGCTATTGGCTTAATTGGTAAACATGAATTTAACAAAAAATATAAAAATTATGAAAATCTTTAAAATCAGCACTATACTTTGCATATTAGGATTCCACAAAAAGCATTCGTTTATAAATTATCGTGAAGTTAATTGGATAACAATGAACCATGAAATTACAGAATGTAAAAGATGCAAGAAGCTTTTTTAACTAATTTAATTTTAATTGATATGACAACAGATACTTATATTCAAGAAAATAAAACAGAAACATTTAAAAAAGGTGACAGAGTTGTAATGCACACTTGTCACGAAGCAGCATTTTATAAAGATAAAGTTTGGATTTGTCAAACTGATAGTTTTTTAGATCGAGGAAAACAAGAAGTTGTTTTTATTGAAGATTTTAGCGGTTATTTTTCTGCTCAATATTTAAAAAAACCGAAAAATTAATAAACTTAAAAAAATAGAATATGATTTTTAAATTAACATTTCCAGACAAACAAGAATTTGCACAGGCAAAAGGATGGTCTCATTTATTTGATGAATATCAAAAGAAATATGGTAGAGAAGAATTTTTAAGAACAACTAAAGTTTCCAGAATAACGTTAGAACAAGCCAAATCAATTATGCTTAGAAATAATGAGTATAATGAAGATTTGCCAGAAAGTGGTTATAATGTAAAAGAATATTCTTTATTTGAAATTGGTAGAGGGACTAATTTTTTAATTCTAGGAACTACAGATTGTGATTAAAAATCTAATGAGGTATAAACACAAATAATAATTATGAAAAATAACTTTAAAATACAAGTTGTAAAAAACGATGAAATTGATGCGTTTGGAGCATACGCTTCTCCATCAATTAAAAAAAATGATTTTGGAATAGTTCTATTTAATTTGGAAGCAAACCTTGAAACAAGTTTAGAGCATAAAGATATTTCATTTAAAGAAATGTTTGTTGAAACAATTATGCACGAAGTCGGACATGCTTTAGAAGAATTTTATGATTTAGAATTTGATGAAGAAAGAATTGAAAGAATCACAGAAAGTTATAGAAAAAAATATGAAAATGAAAGTATCTGAAGTACCAATTGGCCATAGATTTAATCATGGAATAAAAGGAGAAGGCGTTATAATTAAAAAAACTAAAAGAACCCTAACAGCTAAGTTCGACAAGTCGACCACTAAAGTAACGTATAGATATTCTGATGCGTATTTTTCTCCATCAGATTTTTAACTGTACAGTCATCGGCTTTGCCGATGATGAATTAAACTAAAGCCCGCCAGGGCTTTTCCTTTTCTTACACAAAGTCATCGGCTCTGCCGATGATGAACTAAACTAAAGCCCGCTAGGGCTTTTCCTTTTTTTATAGAGCTTTCTGGGTTTTTCATATTTTTCTTTCCCCGCACCCCATTCATTCTAAAATTATAAAGAAATTTGAAGAAAGTGTAAAAAAGGTTCAACAGTTCAACATTTAAGCTATATATTAGAGTTATATATTTAATATATAGTATATTATATATGTTGAACTAAAGTAAAACTTCAATACTTTTGTTTATTTTTTTTGTTGAACTTCTTGAACCTTGCTTTTGCGGTTCAACAGTTCAACATCATTTTTTTTTAGGTTCAACAATATAATTAATTGATAATCAATATTATATCTTAAATGTTGAACTGTTGAACCAAAATTGATTTTAAACGCATACTTTATCGAAAATAAAAAACAAATAAACTTTATAGTTTATCAATAAACTATTTAGTATATTTGAAATAAAAAGACAATGTCGCAACTACTTGATAAAGTGATATCTAATATTCATTTATGTGGTGTAGCAGTCGCAATAAATGGAACATATAAACCTTCAGATATAGAAGGTTGGCAGCCTTTTTATAACTCAACTTTTGAAAATGCAGAATTTAATAAAGCTTATGCCTCTATTTCTTCCATTAATTATAATGAAGAAAGTATCAATTCTCCTTCTGGAGTATCTTTTAAAAGTAAAGTATCATTTAGATTTCCTAATTCAGATCCAAACAAATCTGAAAGAATTGAGTTTTTTAGAAAAGTAAAATTCATAAAGCTCAAGCAAACTAATGGTCTTGATATAATTATAGGCCGTAATGATTTCAATCAAAATGCAAAACCAAAAATTAAGGTTAAAATGAATGAGCAATTATGCGAGGTTTCTTTTGAGAGCGAATCAATATCACCTTCAGGCTTTTCTCCTTCTGAAAATTCATTTGGTTTACCAGTATTAATCCCTTTAACTTTAGTATAAAATGGCCTTACCTCTTACATGGGAAGATAAAATAAACAGTCCTCAATTGTTGGCATTGCTGCAGCAATATGGAATTAAATCTTATTTGGATGCGGAACAAATAAATGAAATTAGAGATGCTTTAAACTGGTTATATAATAATGTAGGTGGTGGTTCTGGTGTAACAAATAACACAGGCTTCACTACTTCAGACGAAAATTACATTTTCAATGCGCTATTCGGATGGCGATTAAACGGTGTTGATTATGCTATTACTGAAGATACAATTATTAATGTTCCTTTCGCTGCAGATGGCTATCATCGAATAGATCTAATTGTAGCCAATCAAACTGGTCTTATAAGATTGCCTGGTGCAGAAGTAGAAATATCATCTTCTCCTTCAGAACCGATCTATAATAATTTAACTCAACTTAGAATTACGGCTATACCTGTTAACTCAGATGGTTATGGCGAACCTGAAGGAATTGAATTCTTAAATGAATTCGTTAAAAAAATTGAAGATACTATATATGCTTATGCCGTCACTGGTGCTGATCAGGTTCTAGAATTTAGACCTGACGGAACAGCAAATTATACTGTCACAAATAGTTCTCTTACTTCAATTAGTGGTTTTGGTATTTCCTTAATTACTGGCAATCCTAATGCAGAACCTTTAAGGATAGGGAAGAAAGTTATTCTTTGGAATCAAACTGCTAATGCAATTACATTAAAAAATGCCGATGCAGCTGAAATACCTTTTAATTTTTCTTCTGATGTTTCTTTTCCTTCAGGAGAAAAAATGTTGTTGTTTTTTGATGGTATCGAACTGAGAGAGCTTTTTAGAAGTTGGTCAAGTTCTATTGGTTTTATTCATCGATTTTTAAGCCCTAATTTTTCTCCAGCATCAAATACAACCTATTATTTTGCAGGAGGTAATTTAGGAACATTAGCATCCGCATCTACAAGTAATATAAATAGGCGATTAGGTTGCATGTTAACTGGAAAAGTTATAAAGATTCATCTTGAATTTTCTGTAGGTTTATCTGCAAGTGCGCCAAATAATCTAACAGTTTATCTTGATAATATAACTCAAGTATCATCATTATTAATAACTAATAGTTTGATTGTAACTGGGAATCAGGGGTTCGTAAATTTAAATGTTTCTTCTGATTTTCTTGTAAATAAAGATGATGAACTAACTTTAAGAGCAGTTACTCCTTCTTGGGGTTCTAATCCAACAAATTTTAATCTAACCTGTGATATCTTAATAGTATGAAAACTTATATACTGGCAAATGATAATATATATTATTTAGAAAATGGACAAGTGGTTTCTGTTGAATTTTATACAGGATTAGTCCATGTTGGATTTACTTTAGATGATAGTTTTGCAGTTCCCTTTTTTAATGGCACAAATATTATCGAAACAGGAACAGCAGAACAGATAGAGGAAAAAATAGAAAAAAATATTTTAACAGGCATAAAAACAAAATATGAATTTCATAGAGCTAATGGGTGGAATGCTTATCAAGATTTTAGAGCTAAAATAGTAAATGACATATATAAAGGTTTTATTACAGAAGAGGAAGCATTTTTTATAGAAGCTAACCTATCTCCAGCATTTGACCAAATAAGTGCTACAGGAGATTGGAAAACAGCAAGATATAAACTTATTCAAGTAACTCCATATCCTCCTTTTGTAGAACCGTACTATAATTTAGCTATGCAACTGATCAATGATTATATAATTAATAATTACGAAGATTAATATGGAAATAATTATTTACACAATAGCGTTTTTATTCTATCTAATTTGGCTTTTTTTTAGGTCAAAAAGTAATTTTTTTAGAGAAGGTTCTGTCGATCATTACAAAAAGAAAATGCATCTAATTAATGTATTAAATGATTTTGATATTAGAGCTGGTGATATCGAAATATGGTTAGAAGCTTACGATGCGTTTTGGAAAAATGCACAGATTTTTAAATTTGATGGTGCTACAATTGTATATGATTTAGACACAATTAAAGATCTTGATGCTCCGGCTATGGTTCATGATTATGAATATCAATTGCTAAGAAATAAAGGTTTTATCATTTACTTAAGAGGTAAATTAAAAGCCGATGCTAACTATGGAAAGAATATGCGAAAAGTTGGAATAACTTGGTTAACCGCTTGGTCCCGAGTTTCTCTATTAGTTCTCTCTACTCCTATTTGGCTATTAATTTTAATAAGTAAAGGAAAAGTTTTTAAACAAAATAAATTTAAATATTACTCAGAAAATCATCCAAATCAATAATATGATTCCAGTCAAAATAAGAGATCATTTAATCCCTTTTCTATTTCAGGAGATGGAAGGAACGACAGCTAGTTATGACGGTCAAAAAGTAAAAATGGTCCGTTTGCTGCCATCTTCTTCGTTAGCCAATTATTTGTACAGTCAAATAGGATATGAAAAGAAAAACAATCATTTCCCAAATGATAATTTTTTAATCTATTTATCAATCGAAAAAAAGACTTCTTTCATTTATTCAGGCACAATTTACATTGACAAAAAAGGAGTAAAAGAAGAGCTCTATCTTCCTCTCGAGAAGATACGCGAAATAAATAATTTGCTAGAAGATATCTTCAGGATATCAATGGTGTCTTTTATTGATGGTGTGAAATATGCTAAAATACCAATGGCTAAAGGAATTATTGCTTTTATCGAAAAATACAATTTGGATGAATATGGTTTTGAAAATGAAACCATAAGAAAAATGTACTATAAGCAAAAAAAAAAGTCTCTTCTTAGTCGAGTTCAAATAAGAAGTTCTAATAAGGTCTTAGGCTTTTTTTAATTTTCATGGTCCAAAAAATACAAAAAATAATACTCAGTTTTGCTATAATCAAAACGTAGAACAATGAGTTTAAACACACGTAGAACTATTGCATACTGGTTCATGCTTATTCTAGGCATTGGATTATTAATGTTGCAATTTTCAAAGTATTACACTAATACTTTAGAACTTAAAATAGAAGAGCTTATCGTTTCATTAGTTGCAATAGTAATGACGGTGAATCCTCTATTCATAATTGACAGTTTAAGAAAATTTTTTAATTCTAAATATGGAAAAAACGATGAGTCATAAGATAGAAGTAATCTCTTTGTCTACAGCAGCTCTTGCTTCCACTTTTACTAACGATCTATTTTCAAAGATTATCATTTCCACTATATCTATGATCATAGCAACGACAGCCGCTTATTACTGGAGAAGATATTTAGAAAAAAAAAATAAAAAAAATGAGTAGAGCTTCCGAAATAGAATATATAGTTATTCATTGCCAAGCAGGTAATGGAACTTTAGAATCAATGCAAAGTTTTTGGAAAAGTAAAGGATGGAAATCTCCAGGCTATTCTAGATGGGTTGATTTTGACGGCACTGTTCATGAACTGGCTTCATTTGAAGAAATTACAAATGGAGTTTCTGGGTTTAATCAAAAATCAATTCATTTCTCATATAGAGGTGGAGTTGAAAATATTGGTACAATTAAAAAACCTATTTGGAAAGCAAAAGATACAAGAACACAAAGACAAAAAGATGCATTATTAAAATGCATTTTCGATGCTTTGAACTGGTTGAAAGATAACGGTAATGATTTACAGAATGTAATGATTTTAGGTCATTATCAATTCTCAGATGACAAAAATAAAAATGGAGTAATTGAATCCTGGGAAAGAATTAAAGAGTGCCCATCTTTTGATGCTTACGAAGAATACAAAGCTTTCTTCGATGATATTATTAACCCGAATTATCATTTATTGAAGCTTCCAAAAAATCGCTAAAATGAAAAAAATAATTTTAATAATAGCACTTTTTTTACTTGTGTCGTGTGGCGCATCTAAAAAAACAAAACAGAAAGAAGAAATAAAAACTGAAGTAGTTACCAAGGTAGATTCTTCTGCTACAAATTCTTCTTCAGTAGTGAAAAAAAATACTGCAGCAGTAAAGGAAAATTCTGAAACAAAAACAGAAGTTACAGAAGTTGAATTAAAAGACGGGGAAGAATTAGAAATTACAAATTATGATTCTAATGGCAATATTTTGGGGTCTAAAAAATATAAAGGTTCTGGAAAAGCGAAAACTTCTCAAGAAAATAAAACAACTTCTTCAGATAAAAAAGAAGAAATAATTACAGAAGAAATTGCCAATTCCAAAATAGATCTATCCAAGCGTGTAGACGATAAAAAGAGTAGTTCTTCATTGAACATTGAAAAAGAAAAACAGGGTGTAGTTTTTTGGAGTTGGTGGTTTTTGCTAATAATACTAGTGGTAATTAGAATAATTATTTACCTGTTTAAAAAATACAATTGGCTCGCAAAAATTAAAAATTTAATTCCTTAAAAACATGCCAAAAATAAGCAACTTAATGACAGATCTATACAAAGGCCAATGGGCTTTTGATATAAATAGTGCGGGATATTTTTTCAAAATAGCTAATGATATTGTAGCAGGTAAAGAAGTAAATATCAATTTTAAAGCAAAACAACTGGTAGACTTCTATGACGATGAAATGCAACCTATCATTAGAAATAATGAAGGGTTCTATCAAATTCCAGAAGGTTCTGTCGCGGTTCTTAATATGATAGGACCAATTATGACTTATGGCGATTGGTGGTTCTATGGATCAGATGAAATTGTACATCAATTAGAACTTTTAAATTCTAATCAAAATATCAAAGCAATTTTAATTTACATGGATGGTCCTGGTGGAGCTGTTTCGGCTATTCCTCCATTCATGACATTTGGAGAAAAGAGAGATAAGAAAAAACCTTTAGGAATTGTCTATGAGCAATGTTGTTCAGCTCACTTATATATAGCTTATGGTTTACAGCCTGATTTTGTTTGGGCATCCAATAACATATCAGCTAACGCTGGTTCATTAGGAGTTATGCTTTCTTATTTAAATGATCAAAAATGGTTAGAACAAATAGGACTAGAACGTGTTCAAATTTATCCTGATGAATCTAAAGATAAAAATCTTCCATTACGATTAGCACTGGAAGGCAAATATGATCTAATTAAAACAGAAATGTTGTCGCCATTAGCACAACGCTTTCAAAAAGATATGATTCGCTTAATAAAAAACATTAAAGCAACATACGAAGGAGCATTGACTGGTAAAGTTTTTTATTCAGACCAGGCGATTGAAGTTGGATTTGCCAGCAAAGTAGGTACTCTTCCTGAAGCGATAGAGTATCTTCAAATTTTGAGTGAAACAAATCACTATATAAACTAATTTATTAATTAAAAAAATTTATTTATGAAATGGAAATTCATGGCTAAAACGGTTGCAGCTTTAATTGCTTTATTTGGCACTTCAGAGCTTCCCGTAAATGCTGAAAAAAAAGAGATGGAGTTAACTCCTGAACAAGAAGCTCTAGCAAAAACAGCTCTGGGCGAAAAGTACGAAGATGTTCGTAATGCAATCAATAAGGAGATGAAAGAATTTGCAGAACATAACTTTGATTTAAAAGCAATTCAAGATGAACTTGATGCTATGAGAGCTGAATTATCTTTAGAAGCTGAAGAAAAAAAGCCAGGTTCTGAAGAAAGAGAAACTAAGCCAGTAAACGTACAGCTTTCAGAATTACGTAAAAAGTTTGATGCTAAATTATCAGAATACGATGAGAAGTTCAAAGCTCTTTTAAACGAAGACATTGGAGATACAGGTAAAACGGTCGTTAATAATAAAAAACAAATGCAACACTCTTCTACACACTTGTATGGATCCGGAATGGAATGGGATTCTTTTGAAAAAAGAGCATGGAATCAAAAAGCCGCTGGATTAATTACTGCTGGAATATCAAACTTTAATGATACAGTAGACATTCCTTTGCTTCAGGGAGATATTGAGCATTTTGTTAGGAATAATCCAAAAGTTATCGAATCAATCTTTGATGATTTCGAGGGCTTACCATCAGATTGGGCAACTCAATCAGGGATAATTGATAGAGTTGTAAATGGTCTAATTGCTCCTTCAGAAATCACTCAAGGTGATAATGGAGGTTGGAACCCTAAAGGTGAAGTAGTAATTGAGACTGAAGAAGGTCGCGTTTACGATAAGAAAATAGATATCACTTTAACTGGAGAAAAGCTAAAGCAAATTGAAAAAAGTTGGTTAACATTTATGAATGGGAACGATGGTTCTCATCCATGGAAAACAACTTTCGTTGGTTTTTTGCTAGGTGAGTATTTTAAACAAGCTGTTCTTGATTCGCGTATTGCGATGATCAATGGTATTTTTGTAAAAACTCCAAAAACATTAACTGGTAAGAATGTCAATTCTCAAAATGGATTAAGAGCTCTATGGTATTATTATAGAGAAATTGAGAAAAAATACAAACCGTTTGATATTGGCGAGCCAACAAAAGAGAATATTGTCGATTATGTTAAAGAAATGATTGAAAGTATTCCTTTAAACAAAAGGAATCAGCAAGGTTGGGAAATTCAAATGTCTACCGATATGCTTTTATGGTATAAAGAAAGAGCTGGTGAGTTTTACGCTTTACATTATGCAACTGATCAAGGGAAATCAAACTACATGGGTATTTCACCTTTGAATTATCCAAACTTCAAATTTCAACCTTTAGTGGACCAAACTGATTCTTTATTTGTAGGGATTACAAAGTCTAAAAATGTGGAGACATTATACTATCGTGAAAATGAAAGAGGTGAATTTACAGTGACTAGAGACAAACGAGACACTAATATGTTTGCAGATTTCAAAGAAGGAATCCGTTTCATACAGGTTGGTAGACAATATACTGCAGGTGAGCCAAAAGAATTTGAATTCCAAATGCTATATTCAAACTCAGTGCCTATTTTCTCTTCAGAAACTAGAATTCCTTTGTTTGATCCTGTCTCTACAACTATTGCCTTTAAATTTCCTTATTTCTACCCTCATTTAGAAGTCGTTCAAAATGATTATGGGCAAAATATTGAAAATATTACAGGTGTAGTTCCTGGACAAATTGTAACTATTACAGGTCTTACAACTTTAGCTGCAGATAGATTAGTGGTTAATAATGCTAATCTATTATTAGGAGCCGATTTCCATCTTAATACTGGAGGAACTTTAACGCTTGTAGTTCAGGATGATTTGAAGTTGAAAAAATTAAGTGCTACAACTGGTCCTGCAGCTCCTGCAGAAACAGATAAATCATTTACTGGAACTTCAATTGATGTGAAAGGAGCTTCTATCTTCAGATTTTCTGGAGTAGCTGATGCAACTTTAGCAACAATTTTAAACGGTGTGGATGGAAAACAAATTACTATTTATGGTAATGATACGTTAGATGTTGAATTTACTGTAACTGATGTTACAGGATTGGTAGAAGTTGCATCTGATGCTGTTCTTGCAGCTGCTACAGACTACATCAAATTAACTCGAATTGATGGAGTTTGGTATGAAACTAGTCGTTTAATCGCTTAATTTAAAAAGTATGAAAGTAAATTTAACTAAAGCATCTGGCAATTCTAATCCAGGTGCTGCAGCTCCAAAAAATGAAATTATTTTAATGGAAGCTGAATATGTAACATTTCCTCCTTCAGATGAAAATGGAGTGTTATTAGAAGGTAATTTCGTTTTAGCAGATGAAGAAAAGATGATCACCATTTATAGTACGAAATCAAAGACTGATGCTTCTATGGAAAGCGAAGGTGATGAAGACATGAATAGCTTCAAATCAAAACTTACCTTGATGCATCCAGGTAACTCGAAAGAGGTTAAAGAATTTGTACAATATTGGAGCGGTCGAAATGTAATCGCAATGCATAAAGCTTGTGGTGAAAATCATTATGAAGTAATGGGAACTCCATGTGCTCCATTGCAATTAAAAGCGGCTAAGCAAGATAATAATGATGGTAGAGCGTGGACTTTGAATTTTGAACCTTTCGCAAAATCGGGTTATGTACCTAAGATTTACGAAGGAGCTGTTGTCTTTGCAGAACCTTTTGAAGTTGCCGATGTGGCAGCGGTTCCATTATTGGTAGCAAATGGATATCATTATAAATTGCCAGCTCTAGCAGTTACTGCTGCTATAGCAATTGACGGTATTACATTAGCTCATGGTAAGATCATTACGTTAATAGGTTCTGGTGGAGCTGATCCAGCAACCTTGGCAAATGGAGTTACTGGAGATGTGACTACCTTATTAGTTGGCGGTACTAGTTGGACTGCCTTAAATAAGAGTGTTATTAACTTAAAAGTGTTTATCGCTGGAGCAACGACTCACTTAATAGAATTGTCTAGAGAATAGTTTTTCATGTTTGTTATTTATTTGTTTGAAAACGCCTGATTCGTCAGGCGTTTTTTTTATATAAGTTTTCACGTTACATTAAAAAACAGAAGTAATTACCAAATTTGACTAATGTAATTACTAAAAAAAAATAAAATGTCTAATGAATTAAAAAAAACAGTACTAAATTTTCTGCAAAACCTGCCAGAAAATCCGTCCGATCAGTTTAATAAACTGTTTGAGTTCTACAGAAAAAGTGACCGAAAACAAAGAGCTATGGAACTTTCCTACAACAGAAGAGGTTATTCTGATCAGAATCTAAAAAATCTGTTATATGATGTAAAGAAAGTTTATGATATCTCAGATATAGAAGTTCTGACCGTTAAAAAGGTTGAAGCTGAAAAGGAAATAAAGATTAATGCTATTCCAGATTATATCTTAGATATGTCTGAAGAAGAATTGAGAGCTTGGGCAAAATTAGAGGTAACTGTTCCAGGAGATGGGATAAAAGAAGTTATTGAATTAGCAGAAAAACAAGGCTTTGAAGAAATTGTAAAAATACTTGCTGAAGAATTAGAAGCTTTAAGTTTTATTGATAATAAAGATGATAAAGGGAATGGTGAAAATTTAGGAATTATTGATCAAGAAAATGATAAAGTTTTAAAAAATGAATCAAAATACGAAAATGAAACAATTGCATTACGTACTGAGTTTCCATTTTTAAATAATCCTAATTGTCCAGAAAAACTTTTTGTAGTTGTAGGAAAAAGAATTTCGGCATACAGAACGTATCAAGAGCTTCATCAAAAACTAGTAACAATTGAAGCTGGAGAAGTTACAATTCCTGAAGAAGAAAAATTAGAATTAATAAAAATTTGTGATGCTGCTTTCAATGAAAATCAAGCGTTGTGGAATGAATTAAACCATTATGCAACTACTGGAGAAATTTTAGGAAAGCATCCTTTATTTAGGGAAGATAATATTAAAAATGAAGTTGATTTAATGTCTGCTGAAGATATGTTTAAATTCAAAAATGCATCTTCAAAATATTTTAGCGTTCAGAAAAAAGAGCTGGTAAAACACATGAATGATCCAGCGAAAATAGAGCTTATTAATGAGCGAATAGCGGATAGAGAATTCAAATTAGCGCTAGTAAACGCAAAAATGGGGGTAAATGCAAAAGAATAAATTCTTTGACTTTAATAAACAAAAAGAACCTAAAAAAGAAGAAAAGCTCAATGAATTATGGACTTCGAAATATGTAGCCAAACATTTTCAAAAAATTGAATCATTAGAAAATGATTTAAATAGAGTTCCTACTTCAGACGAGTTTTTCTTTCTTCAGACCGATAAGGCTTTTAATGCTTTTACGTTTATTCCTTTTATTGGTAAAATATACCCAATCAAAGAATTATACGCATCTACTTACAGCATTAGTAGAAAAGTGATTGATGCTTTGATAGAGATGCACGATAAAGGCATGATAGAACAAATTACATTGCTTATTTCAGAAAGTATGATTAAACGAAATCCTACTACAATAGATAATTTAAAAGCAATGTGTTCTACTAGGCCAAACATCAAAGTGCTTTATGCCTGGACACATGCTAAAATTTGTTTACTCAAGACGCATGATTTTCATTTTATAATTGAAGGTTCTGGAAATTGGGCAGAAAATGCACATTATGAGCAATATGTATTAGCAAATAGCAAAGGCTTATATGATTTTAGATTACAACTTTTTACCACAATTAACATGATTAAATATTAGTATTATGAAAAAAAGAACAAAAAAAACAATTGCTTTAAGCATAATTAAATGGATAGTTTCTTCATTATTCATTTATTTATTTTTAAAATTTTTACACCCTCTTTTGGAGGATAATATTAAGAACGAATTTACATTTCTCTTTAAGATTAAAGATTTCCCATTTGTTTTAGCCTGTTTAATAACTCTCATTATACATGAATTGGCATTTAAGATTTCTTATTATTTAGCTTCAAAAAGCAAAAAAAAACAATTAAATTTTAAAAAAAATTAAAGACATCATTATGAAAAAAAGAACCACAAAAAGATTGAATAAATTAATAGATATATTATCAACAATAGCTTTTAATATTTTGATGTATAAATTAGCTGAAATATTATTTGCTTTTATTGATGACTTTCTTCTGAGAACTGTTGTTGAAATTTTATTTATGGTTGTGATGCTAAAAATTGTTCTCCAAATATGCTATTTTATTTTAAAAAAATATAAGAATAAAAAACAATGAAAAGTCTAGCAAACATACAGTTAGACGAACAAACATTAACTACCATTCAGAATATGGCCGCTTGTAATTTTTCTCCAGGAGAAATTGCGCTGCAGCTCGGTGTGAAAAAATCTTTGTACTTAAAATTTCATAATAATTTAGATTCAGATATAAGACAGGCTTATGAGGCGGGAAAACTATCCACTACTCTAGCCATAATGACTAAACAAAAAGAACTTGCAGAAGGAGGAAATATTACTGCAGCGCAAATCTTTCTAAAGGAAAGTGAGCGTATAGAATTTGAAAATAAAAAAAATCATTGCTTTTTTGGAGAAAATGAATAAAATAATCGAAAGTTTATCGCTTGAGGATATCACTATTTTTTTACAAAATGGATCACTCGACAATGCTCCTGAAGGGATAGCTGAATATGTTACTCTTTTGGATAAAACTAGAGGCATGCTATTACGTTTTGACAAATATCCAAACGATGATATTATAGCAAACTCATTGGTTATTACTGAAAAAATATCCAAAGTAAAAGCTAGAAAAATAATAAATGAATCTCGAGAATTTTTTTATGCAGATGTTCAGGTGTCAAAAGAAGCCTGGAGAAATATTTTAGCGGAAAAAATGTTGAAAGTAATTAATTTATCGATGTTATCAATTAAAGATGTTTCTGACGGTGATAAAGTTACTAAGATGATTGAAAGACTTTCTCATCTTAGAAACTTAGATAAAGTAGATGCTGAAGAATTGCCAGAAGAATTATTCCAACAGCAATTCGTCGTTTATACAACCGATGCGGAACAATTAGGGTTACCAAAAGCTAATCGAAATGCAATAAAAGAATTTATTGATAAAAAAGTCCCAGATCTAACCGAAAAAGAAAAACAAAGATTATATCAAGAAGCCGATGTAATTCCATTTAAAGCCTTCCAAAATGACCAAGAGAACCCGCGTAAGACTTGATGATGATAATGTAGAAGGAAGATTGATCAATAAGGCTCAGATGTTGGTTGATCTAATAGCTCCAAAAGACTTATATCTTGTTGGAGGAAGAGCATTAGCTAAAACTTCAGGTATCATAGCGCAGCGTTCTCAAAGAATTGTTCATGATATGCCTGGCAGTTATCAAATGTTTGTGTCCGATACTTACATGAATGCGCTTACAAATGTGCTACCTGCTCTTATTGAAGGATGGCAGCGTTTAGGATGGCGAGAAGGTATTCATTTTGTAACAGACAAAAAACCACCATTACATTTTAAATTACCCTATAAACCACCATTACACTATAAACATACTATTTCCATTTTTAATGGTACCTTTTTCAATTTAGGAAGTTTGGACCAGCCTTCAGGCTTGGCAGGTTCATCATATCAGCATCGATTTGGAGATGAAGCTCGTTTGCTGAAAAAAAAGAAACTAGACCGCTCCTCGCCTGCTCTTCGTGGTGAATTTGTTCGATTTGGTCATTCTCCTTACTACATGGGCAATACATTTACTACAGATATGCCTAATATTCTTACTTCAGATGATGACTGGATTATGAATATGGAAAAAGAAATGGATCAAGAACAAATTGAAATGGCTTTACAAGCAGCTCTTGTTTTGAACGATATAAAAAAGGAAATGTTGGCCAATCAACAAATAGGTAATTTTTCGGAAAGAACTAGATTAGAAAAATCATATAAAATTTGGAATGAATACTGGACACGAATTAGAAAAGACAGTACTTTTTTTTACGCAATTTCTTCATTAGTAAATTTAGATAATCTTACCGAAAATTATTTCAAAGCTACTTTAAAAACTTTGGGACCCGAAGAATTTAAAAGTGCTATTTTATCATTTAAAATAAATGTATCAAAAGGAGAAAAATTTTATAGTTATCTTGGTGACCAACATTTTTACCAAGATGGAACCGATATCAGTTATTTTAATCAATTTGATATTTTAGGAGGTAAAATCGTAGACGGTTGCAAATCCTTAAATAATAAATACTACGATATTAATGCACCTATGGAAGCGGGTGTAGACTTTGGAGATATGAGCTCTATGGTTTCTGGGCAATATCGAGGGAATTATCTTTATGCGTTAAAAGAATTTTATACACTTCATCCTGAAGATGAAGCCATTTTAGGAGCCAAATATGTAGAGTTTTATAAGGAACACAAGTATAAAGTACTTTATCTTTATTATGATCGTTCAGGTAATCAAAATGCCAAAATAAAAGCGGATAAAGCGAATTATCTAAAAAATGCAATTGAACATTATCCTAATGGAACTTCTACTGGTTGGACGGTACATTTAATGTCTGAAGGTCAGGGCAATATTTATCAAGAAGAAGAATTCAATTTAGCAAAATCAATCATGGGAAATATGGTACCTGGACTACCCATTCTAAAAATTGATAAATTAAAATGTCCTTGCTTGACAAGTTCTTTGAAGCTTACTAAAATAATGGTAAAAACAGATCGTTTAGGAACTAGAACCATTCATAAGGACAAATCTTCTGAAAAACTTCCTTTAGCCTCAAGACCTATGTTTTCTACTAACTTTTCAGATGCCTTTAAATACTGGATTTGCCGCGGTAACTTCTTTGACAAAGTGAACATTCATAGTGTTTACACAGGTGTAGATCCATCAATTATATAAAAATTGATTATATTTGAAATATGAAAGCTCAAGAAAATAAAACGTTTAGAAATTTATTGGTTTTGCAACAAACCAGAGAAGCCGTAAAAATTCAGCTGAAGGAAAAATACACTGAAACGGTAACCCCGTTTATAGATATTATAATTCAAGTTATGAAAGCTAATGATATCAATGAGTTTGATGCTATACAAAAAATAAAAAGCGAGCTTTCAATTTATAAAAAGCCTGGATCTGAATTATTATTCTCTACTGCATTAATTGAAATCGTAGAGGGTAAACACTTTGAGTAAAAAATATGCCAATATTTTCCTAAAAAAGAAAGAAAACAAACAATCACTGCCCCTTTGGGGCAATTTTTTTGGAATAAAAAAAACGACTTAAAATAAGCCGTTTTAAGAAGTTTTATTTGTTTTTTATGGGTGTTATTATCATTTTATTTTTAAAAACTTTAATGTCTACCTGTGCGCCTATTTCAAAGCCTGCAGTTGTTAGCCAGTCGCCCGAAATAGTTATTTTCGGTTTCATACTTCTTTTAAATTGTGCTTTGGCTATTAAGTATGAAATTTTTCTTTTTCTCATACTAAAAAACATAATCTGAATAATCATTTTGAGTTTCTCCGTAGTATTCTATAAACTTTTCTGCAATTGCCAAACCTTTATTAAAAGCCTGGTTTACTTGCTTTTTAAAAAATTTATAATCATTGAAATTAAAAAGGAAAGAATATCCTTTTTCGTGTAGTATATTTTTGACTTGTATGCTTAATTTAAAAGCGTTATTTTTGTCGTTCAAATTTGTACGTGTCTGCATGGCGTGTATATTATTTGGTTATCAAAGAATGCCACTATTCCACTAGTGGCATTCATTGTTTTAATTAACTAGATAGAAAACTCCTGTATTTCCTTATCTGCTTTAGAAATAAAAAGGTTTAATTCGCTTTCAATCAGTTCCAAAACTTTTTCTATAGTTTGAGTGTTAGAAACGATAAACTTAAAACCGCTACTATTGCTTAATTCTATTTTTTCCTTACTTCCATCACTAGAAAGAATAAACTTTGTTAAATCATCTCTCATGCCTTTTAAAGCTCTGAATTTTTGACTTAATACCGTTAAGTGTTCTAACTTCAAAAGTTTCTCTTCTGTCGAATTACTAAAGATATTTCTAATCTCTTCTTTAGCGTTCATTTTGGAGGAAATAAGATTTTCCTCATTTTTAATTTTTTCGGTAGTTTTTGGAGTTTCTACCACTTTTAAAGAAGTTGCTTTTTGCTCTTCTTTTTCCACTTTTTTAACTTGCTCTTTTTGGATCATAAAATTGTATTTATTTGATTATCAATACTTAAAGATACAAAAAAGGGTAATTACCACCAAATAAAAGGCGTTAAAAAACACTATTTTTATAACAAAAATAACATATTTATACAGGTTCTAAATAAATAATAAATCGTACTTTTTTTGATATAAAATAGCTCTCTATAAAATTTAAAAAAATAATAATATTTTGAAAATCAACCAATTAACTATAAATAAAAATAGTTAATTGGGGTTTGTCAAAATAAAAACCCCGACCCGCTATGTTTAGTATATGTAATTACATTCAATGGCGAAAAGGTAGAAATATGACAAACCCCACCAGCTGGGGAGTTGCAGGGCGCACCAATAAAGCCACCGTAGGTAACCTTTTATAAGTTGTCACGTTACATTATATCATATAATATCTTCATACACTTGCTATAATAATAGTAATTACCATGCCATCACCACACCAAGCTGTTAAGTTAATGAGAGAGCTCACCGAGATAGGTGTACCGTTCTCCTTTAGCTATATAACATACAGTGAGACTAAGAGTACTACTCATGGTGTTAGGGTAGTCAATAGAGCTGTCCTTAGACAAGGACTAAGAAATGATCAAAGCAACCTTGCTAAACAGTTAGTTGCTTACACTGATCTAGATAATAATGATGCTCCTAGATTCTTCCGCATGTCATTACTACTAAGTATTAATAATAATAAAATAGAACCATAATGAATATTAGTTATGAATCAGGTGGCGTCATTGTGGACACACCACAAGTAGCATACACATATCAAGTGGCAGAAACGCCAAGAGACTTTGACAAACGTACTAACTCTTCAGGTACGCTTCATTGGAACAACGTTCAGAACTATCTAGGAGACTACATCATCTATCCCTATGGTTCTAATAACGATATGCCTAACATAATTAAAGAGGTAGTCGACAATAGCTACAACGTGCCAGGATTCTTAAAACGTAAAACAGAATTACTTTGGGGAGCTGGACCAAAACTATACAGAGATGAGATAGTAGATGGTAAGGACATACGTACTAGGGTTAATGACACTACTGTACAGGCGTGGCTCGATAGCTTTAAATATGAAGATTACCTGTTAAAATGCTGTGTAGATTATCAGCACATTCAAGGCGTAAACACTCGCTTTGAGCTAAACAAAGGCTCTCGCATAGGTAAGCCATTCATAAACAAAGTACATCACATTCAATCTGATAAGGCTCGATTAGCTAGATTAAGAGCTGCTAAGGAAGAAATACCAACTCACATGCTAATAGGTACCTGGAACTTTCGCCATATTAATGCAATTACTGAAACTAAAGCTTATCCTTTGTTTGATCACAACAAACCATTTGCTTACGATAATTCGGTTATTTATAGCAATATGTACACCTTTTGTACCGATTACTATTCGGTTCCTGATTTGTATGGCTCTTTAGAATGGATTAATAGAAGTACTGCAGTGCCTTTAATATTTAAAGCTTTCGCTAAAAACTCAATCAACTTAAAATATCACATCATATCTCCAGCCTCATTTTGGGATAAAAAAAGAGATGAGTTAAAAGACAAATGCCGAATTGAAAATACTACCTATTCAGAGAGCATGCTGAAAGATTATGAGCGTAAGTTCCTGGAGCAAATAGGCGAAGTGCTATCAGGTTCTGATAATGCAGGAAAGTATTTCCATACTAATAGAAAAATGGTAGTCATGGGACACGAGCTCATAGAAGAAGGCTGGGAAATAAAGGTTTTAGACCAAAAAATAAAAGACTTTGTCGAAGCTCAAGTAATGATATCGGACAAAGCCGATAAGGCAATAGCTGCTGGAGTAAATGTTCATCCTGTGCTCGCTAATATGACAGATAGCGGAAAAGCAAATAGCGGAGGCGAACAAATTTACGCTTTACTTAATTATCTGAATACAGGTGTTGATATTCAAGAAATGGTGATTACCAAACCAATTAATTATGCATTAAAAGCAAATTTCCCTAATTCCGGATTGAAAATTGGATTTTTCCATAACGTTCCAGAATTACAGCAAAACACCAATCCAGCCGATAGAACTAAAAATAATCAATAATGAAAATACTCTTTAATCTAACAGATCCGGAAATATCTTCAGATGAACTGAAAGAATTATTAGGCTATGTCGATGCGGACATATCTTTCAAAAACTTGTTACCTGATATCATTACAGCTACGAAAGATGTAAAGAAACTAATTAGTACTGAAGTTTACAATTATGCTTTTGAAAGCTATACTACTGGTTTAGTCGAGGGCGTATATACAAATAATTTCGATTCAGTAGATTCAAACATAGTGCGTTCTATTCGCTATCCTATTGCTGTGAATGCTTATCGATTATTCGCACCAACGAACGATTTATCACATTCAAATGACGGTCGTACCACGAGAGGTGGTGAAAATACTAAAGTGCCTTGGCAATGGCAAATAGATAACGACAATAAAGCTCAAGAACAAAGATATTATCGTGCGCTTGACGATTTGATTGATTTATTAGATGACTCTATGCCTGATGATTATGAAAGTCTTACTGAAGAACAGCAACAGGCTACTGTTTATTACAAATGGATCAATTCAACCTCTTACAAGGCGGTTAAAAATAGCCTGTTAAACAATGTAGACGATTTCAATAACTTCTTCCAGATTGAAAGCCGTTTACTATTAATGAAAATTACACCTGGTATAATTGAATGTGAACGTCGTGAAATAATTCCTAGAATTGGAAAAGACAAATACATCATTCTAAAGGACACACCAACTGAAGCAATTGATATCGAATTATTAAATCTCGTAAAAATGGCTTGTGCATGCTATTCATTAGCTTGGGCAATTCCCCGATTATCAGTTTCAATATTCCCAGAAGGAATATTGCAATATCAAGTTTCAGACCGTCAATCGACAATTTCAAAAAAACCAGCATTACTAAACGAACACGAATTGGCGCGTCAAGCTTTTTCGGAAACTTTAAAGCAAACACTTATTGAAATTGAAAATCTTGTTGCTCCAGTTCCGGAAGTGGTCGAACCAGCTCCAGAACCTACTCCAATAATCAACTGTGACGATAAATTCTTTTCTGCAACATAAATAACTCAAAATATGAAAAAAACAATCATCTACATTAAATCAATTTTCTTCAAACTTTGGAATTTCAGAAAAATAAGACAGGCAAAGTCTTACGAACAACAAATAAAAGCCGGAATTCTAAATAAGGAATTAGAAAAAATTCATTTGATTAAAGAAGCGCATCGATTAATTCCAAAAAAAACCAAAAAAGGAGTTTCGAAATACATTCCTATGAGTTATACCACTAAAATAAAAATAAAAACAATGATATTAGCGGAATTTGGTTTGAAAATGAAAGTACTAGGTATTGAAATTACAGATAACTTAGAATTCATATAAAATGCATTTAATAGAATTTCCTGAAGCAAAAATAAAACGATATCTTCCAGAAGATCTATCTGAGTGCGATGCAACTCAGTATATCGCAATTTGCGATTTGGTCTTTAAATATCAGTTTGGAAAAATCTCTAAACTAGATCTTCTAACTCATGCGGTTTACAAACTTTTAAACATGAAACCAAAATCTACTGAAGAAATTCATAACGTAGTTTTGCTTCAGGAACTAATCGAAAATTCCTTTTTCACCCGCATTAATGAGTTAGACGATGGTAATTATGATTTACAGATCAATCAAAACTACATTAACAATCCAGTTGAGAAGTTTAAGCCACTTTGGATAACTTATTACGGTCCTTCAGATGGATATCAGAATATGAAATTTGGAGAATACACCGATGCTTTGCGTTTGTTCTTACAATTCAATCAGTCACACGATTTCAATCTATTATATGAATTGGCAGCTGTCCTTTATCGTCCTAAAAAAAGATTCCATTGGATAAAAAAAAGATTGTCATCCTATGACGGTGACATTCGAGAACCGTATAGCATACACCATCTTCAGGAAAGAATCGACACTTTTAAAAAACTGCCTATTGGCTTTATTTACGGAGTTTACCTCTATTTTGCAAGTATGCAGCTCTTCGTCTCTTCGGCTTCAGTTCCTTGGGGCGATAAAGTTCTAGATCTATCCATTTTGTTTAAAGGAGATGGTAAAAAAGTAGAAATTGAAGCTTCAGATATAGGTTTAGATTCTGTGGCTTTCGCAATGGCTGAGAGTGGAGCGTTTGGTAATTTCGAAAAAGTGCAAAATACCTCATTTTGGGTGATTATGATCAAAATGTATGATGCCAGGATAAATGAATTGAAACTTAAAAAACAGTACGACAATGCTAAAGATACAAACACTTAGAACCTTTGTAAACGATGTCAAAGACACGTTTATTTCAGATATAAATTTTTCTCAAGTAATTACTTCAGACAAAGAATTCGTGAAGTTTCTTGAGGAAAGAAAAACCTCCGAAAATACATTGCTTTTTGCTGTTGCACCAGATCATGGTTTAATGGGCCAAGAAGACAGATCCATGTATCTTAATTATTTGCAGTTTTTCATAATCGACAAATCCACTGAAAAAGACCTGAAGCACGATGCAAAACTCGATTTATACGACAAATTGCAAGGCATCACTAAGGAGTTTATCGATTTAATATTAGGTATTAAATCAGGTGAAATTGAAAGCAATTACGATTGTGGCCTTTTCCAATTCTTCGATGAAGAAACGGTCGAAATAAAACTATTTTGGGATGGTCTACAATGTCGAGGATATGAAATTATATTTCAAATGAAAACCAAACGATAATGAGTGTTTTGCAAAATAGAAGCAATAGAGCTGAAGAAATTCTCCAGGGTAGATTCATTCAAAAAAAAATGGAAGAAACTAGCCGTGAAATTCAAAAAACGCAAGACCAAACCATGTCTTCCTTTAAATCATCCTTTTGGAACGACAGAACTTTTAGCGTTTCTAATGGAGAACTGACCTATAAACACGATAAGCGTAATAGATTTGTAGATATGCGTACCAGAACTTCAAAAAACGGTACAAAACAACCTAAAAAAGCAAGAATTGTGCATAATAAGATAATTTGGGGACAATACAATTTCCTAGTGCGTGAATTAGCTTTCGGTTACACCGAAGCGGCTAAAAATGAAATAAAAAGTTTAGAAGGTAAACAATAACTTACAAAAAAATAAGTTATAATTACTTAAAACTTTTCTTTATGGATGATACCCTTATTGTTAAAAAATCCGTTAAAAAAGCTCTTAAAGTTTTGAAATTTTGGCAAAAAGTTCTCCTTTCAACCGATTTAATGAACGATGTAAATGACCGAAATGAATTTCAAAATGCATTAAAAACCCTTAAAGATTACTCCCAAAAGGAGTAATTTTTTTTGTTATATTTGAATTCTAACAAATAAATATTTTTAATTATGAAGAAACTATTTTACTTATTTATTTTATTGTCTTTTATGTGTGAAGCTCAAAATTGTAAATTCAAAAAGAATGAAATTGATGATTTTACTAAGGAGAAAAGACTATTGACTGAAAATAAAATAATATGTTTTGATTTTTATGAAAACTCGATTGGATTAACATTTTCTAAATTCAAAACAAATTTAATGTCTATGAAGATATCATTTGCAGGACATGATGTAATTTTAATAAATGAAAATCAAAAAATTTCTTTACTATTAACGGATAAATCAGTTATAGATTTAAAAATAGAAGATTTACAATCTGGGAAATTAAAAGGTAATGGTGGTTTAATGAGTAGTACCGATTTTGAATTTTTCTTTGATTTAAACGATGAATTAATTAAACATTTAAAACAAGGAGTTGTTAAAATAAGAATTAATACAATGGATGGTTTTAAAGATTTTGATGTTAAAGAAAAAAAATATAAAAAAATGTTAGAAACTTTAAATTGTTTTCTTGAAGAATCTAAAAAATGAACCACTACAGTAAAAAATTAAATGATCCATATTGGTGGCTTGTAATGCTAATTGCTTTGCTATTTGCAGGAATAGTTTCTTACTTTAAAAATTAAATATGTGCAAACGCACATATTTTTTTTGTCAATTTTTGTCACATATTAATTATTTTTGTATGTTTGCTGTGCGAAACAATAATATCATATGTATTCTACAGTAAAAAATCCAGCCTATCCCATTAGAAGTACCGAGAGAAACGGTATAACCTTCAGTGATGTTGTTGTTTCGCAGCTAATGGGTAGGTTTTTATATTCAATATTATGCGAAACAACAACAATCAAGAAGCAATCACCACTCTTGCTGGTGCTAGCTACAAAGAAAACTTTGCCTTTTCATTTTTAGGCCAACTTATTAGCCACGATAAAAGGTTTTTCGAAACGCTCCAGGCTAAATTCAACGACATTACTCCTTTCATCATGTCCACGCACTTCATGGACGAGAAAACAGATCGAGAATCATGGTTCGATTTTATGTGCATTGTCGATGACTTAGCATCTGTCACAAGCAAAATGGACCAAAAGGAACTAGACAAGCAATTCAATGAAGCTTTGGAGCTTATGGGATTTAAAAAAGGAAGCGAGGTAAAAAATGTTTAAAGTACTTTTTTATAATGGTGACGATGCTACCTCACTAATTACTGGAGATAATCTTAGACATTGTCTCCAGGTGCAAAAGGATATGAAATTCAAAGATTTTTCACCTATAGCTTTTAGAACGCAATCGGGTATGCTTTTCTATTACGATGACAATATCATTAATACATTCATCTCTTCAGAAGAAATGAGTTTACCAGAGCTCGTTGAAAATTGCCAGTGCAAAGCCTTATATAGAAATACTGTCGATGTAGCAATAAGTGAGCACTTTACAATAGATGAAAACTCACTTTGGAAAGAAATCAATAATAAGTTAGTTTTAATTGATTCCAATGGCTGTTTCGAATCCGAAATAGATCTAAACGCTTTCAAAAAAGTAATTTAGTATGAAAAAATTACTTATAGCCTTATTATTTCCCTTCCTGATCATAGCTCAGGTTGGGATAAACACCACAACACCAACAAATGATTTCGATATTAATGGTGGTGTTCGTGTACGAACTTTAACTGAAGGAACTGTACAAAGTGATGCTCAGGGCAATCTATTTTCGTTAGAATATAGAGTATTTGCCTTTGTAGTTATCGATAAGCCTGGAGACATTCTAAAACAATTGAATGTTAGTTCAGTCGTTAATCTTGGCAGCGGCAAATACAGAGTATTTTTTTCCACTCCTATGGTCGATAACGACTATATAATATTAGGAATGGGCAAAAACAGAAATCTATCCTACGATGCTGTTTCACCTAACTATGTCGAAATAACCGTCAGTTCCACCAGCGGAGCATTCGATTTTAATATTCTGATCATCGATATTATCTGATAAAAAAAGCACTCATTTGAGTGCTTTTTTAGTTTAAATGTTAAAATTTAATGTAGTTCATCGATTTTATTAAGTGTGCTATTGCATACTTAAAATAAAGATGTATATTTGTAGGGTAGAAATGAAATACTAACAATTAAATTTTAAATTATGAAAACTATCGTTTTAAATTACTTCAAAAAATCAGCTTTAGTTGCTAACACTCAAGAAGCTGTTGCTTTTATCAATTCATTAGGTGGTGGAATATCAGCTAATGAATCAACAATCAACAATTTAGATAATTTCTTCGCGGGAACAAATTCTTATCCCTTAAATGAAATCGCAACTACTGGATGCGGACCAAACAGAATTATGGTATATAATGCGTTGGCTGAAACTTTAGAATCGCACAATGAAATTGTTAATTCAAGAAAAGAAAAAGCTAAAGCAGATGCTGAAAATAAATTTAATGAATATAAAGAAGGTAATTATGAAGTTACTTTAGAAGTAATCAGATTAGAAGGTGGCTCTTTTTATAAAACTATAAAAACATTCGCTACATCAAAAAGCAACGCTTATGCTAATGTTAGTTTTGAGTTTTGGGAAAACAATACCACTAACGCTGTTCAGATTGTTGCAAGAAGTATTCATTTTATTGATTAATAAAAAAAGCCTCTCGAAAGAGAGGCTTTACATTTGTAGAAATGTACAACAAAATCGTTTTGTTAAAACAATTAAATTATATACAAATATACCATTATGGACCAACGTACGCAAATTGCAACTACTGTTATTGCAAATTATCTTAAAGAGATAATGATAGATAAAAAATTAACCGCTTATGGACTTCTTAAAAAAGCAAAAGAGAATAATATAAGCATTGAAAAACAACAATTATATTCAGTTCTAAGAATGGGTAAAACTCCTCGCCCAGACTATTCCATTACTACATTTTTAAAGGTCTTATCTTTAATCGGAGTTCATATAGAATTCCATGATCTATCTGAAAAATCAAATTTAGACTTAGATAAAACTTCTCAAAACTAAATTTGTTACTCCTAAATGTTAAAATTTAGTGTAGTTCATCGATTTTATTAAGTATGCTATTGCATACTTAATATATGTTTTGTATCTTCGTAGGGTAGAAATGAAACAACAATGAAGTTGTTTTCTTTAAATCATTGACATTATGAATATATTTTTCACGAACCAAGAAAAATCTTGGCATGATCCAAAAGAAGAAAAGATCCTGTTTGACATTCAAACTGATGATGTACCGCAAATAGGTACAGAATTTACATTTAAAAACACAGGTTATCAAGTTGTAAATGTAAATAGAACCTACAAGGTTGATTCGATTAAAGATGAAACTCCACAGGCTAGCATTTTAATCATTGAAGTTGAATGTGTAAGAAAAACACACGGTAGACAAATTCAAGAAGAAAAGAGTATCGAAAAAGTAAAAACCGTTACATGCCACGTTGAAATAGGCAAAAGTAAAAAACTGGTAACAATAAGTTTCACTTCAGATAGATTCATATCAGTTGAAAATAACCAGTTATTTCTAAAGGAAGAAAATAGAAAACTGAAAATCACCGATGAACAAATAAAAAATCTTCTTTTTCAATTGAACGATATTTAAACCAAAAAATTAAGCGGGTGAAAATCCCGCTTTTAAAAATGAACAAATACATAAAGCATACTATACCAAGGTTAAAACTTGTAGCAATGACATTCCTCGTTTTATTATTAGTTCTGGTTTGGCCTATTCTTTATGTTTTGTCTGATCCTTTATGGTTATACAACTTTAAAAGCACAATAATAAAAGAATTAGATAGTATTCGAGATGAAATAAATAAGAATAGTCTCTGGTAATTAAACGATATTTAAACCAAAAAACTAAGCGGGTGAAAATCCCGCTTTAAATTAAATTATGATAAATATAACCAAAATGTTTTTAGAAATTAATACTTACGATATCAGAAAAATTGATATAGTAATTAAAGAAAATACAGAAAAAGGATATACTTTAACAGATCATGAATCTAATGAAATTCACCAAGAAAATGGTAACTCCTATTTTAAAGTATTTTTGACATTTAGAATGCCTGATACTTTTAAAAAAGATTAATATACAAAGGGAGATAAGCTTTAATTGAACACTCAAGCCTTCCTTTTGAATTCTGTGCTTACAACAGATGAACCCCCTTTATCAAGGGGGTTTTTATTTTAGGCCATTTTTCACGTTACATCGATTCTTATTCCATTTTAGGAGCTTTGAATAAATTCCTAAGAAATGGCACGGACTATAACAGATGAACAAATAAAACTTTCTATTATTATCAATGGAAATTCGGCACAAAAACAACTTTTAGACCTTGAAAAAGCTACTCGTAAGCTTACTGAGGAAAATAAATCGTTGCATCTCGAGAAGAAAAGATTGGAAGCTGCAGGAAAAAAAGAAAGCCAGGAGTACAAAAACCTTACAGCTACAATAAAAAGCAATACCGCTGCCATAGATAACAATAAAGCAACTATGAAGCAGTTGCAAACGCAAATAGGTATTACTGGCCTTACCATGGCTCAATTGAGAAGTAAGGCGAATATACTCAAACTTACACTCGCAAATTTAATACCAGGTTCTTCCGATTATAAACGATATGAAGCGGAATTAAAACAAGTTTCGGCTCGCATTTCAGAGCTAAACGGCAAAGCTAAATTAGCGAAGTTCTCATTAGGATCAATTGCTGATTCATTTAATCGTTATGCAGCACTTGGCGCTTCAATTATCGCAATGGGTGCAGGTATGGTTCTTTCCATTCAAAAGATTATCGACATCTCTGGTAAACTTTCAGACGCTCAAGCAGACGTTATGAAGACTACTAAAATGAATAAAAAAGAAGTCGATGAGTTAACGAAGTCATTCGGCATGCTAGAAACTAGAACCTCTCGCATCGACCTTCTTAAAATAGCTGAAGAAGGTGGCCGAATAGGAATTGTCAAAGAAGAAATTGGCTCGTTTGTCGAAGTCATGAATAAAGCCAATGTAGCACTGGGGGATTCTTTCACTGGAGGTGTAGAAGAAGTATCGTCTTCACTAGGAAAAATTAAATTTCTATTCCAGGAGACCAAAGATTTAGGAGTGGATAAAGCTTACAACTCAATAGGTTCTGCTATTAATGAATTAGGCGCAAATGGAGCTGCAACCGAACGAAATATAGCCGATTTTACTTTACGAATTGGTGCTTTATCCGATGTAATGAAGCCTACAATAGCCGAAACGTTCGCTTTAGGTGCTGCATTCGAGGAAAGTGGGATTCAATCAGAAGTTTCAGCACGTGCCTACTCTATCTTCCTGAAGCAAGCCTCTACAGAAACTGGAAAGTTTGCCAAAATTATGGGCATCTCGCAAAAAGAAGTGGAGAAAATGATTAATGAGGATCCTTTGGAATTCTTCCTTAAATTTTCGGAGCATCTATCGAAAAATGCTAAGAATGGTGTCGAAATGGCTAAAGCTCTTGAGATATTAGGACTAGGAGCCGACGGTGTAAATAAAATTGTTGGAGCTGCAGGAAATAACGTAGGTAGATTTAGAGAATTAGTTGATTTATCAAATAAATCCTTTTCTGAAGGAACTTCATTAATAGACGAATACAACATTAAGAATACCAATTTAGCTGCCACTTTAGAAAAAGTACAAAAGAAAATCATTGGCTGGGTAACACCTGAAGGCTTTGTCCAATGGTTGGAAGATGTTGTCAACTGGATAGCCAAATTCATTGGAGCTACTGAAGATTCAGACGGAAAAGTAACCGCTTGGAAAAACACTTTAATATTTGCTGCTAAAATAATTGCAATCGTTACAGCTGCTATGGTTACAAATGTAGCCTGGCAAAAACTCGTAGCCTTATGGGCTGGAGAAAACACAAAAGCGAATATCTTATACATTATAGCAAGTAAAGCTCGTGCTGTAGCAGATGCTATTGGAATTGTAGCTACTCAAGCTTTTGCAGCCGCTCAAATGTTGCTTTCAGGAAATATCAAAGGAGCTACTCAAGCTCTTAGGGTAATGAATACCGTTTTAAAAACTTCTCCATGGGGATTTGTTTTAGCTGCAATTGCAGCTATCGTAGTTGCTTATCAAGCTTTTAAAGAAAATGCTAAAGAAGCAGCTACTCAGCAGTCTATAATTAATGAAACAATGCAAGAGGCTGATGCTATCATTAAAAAAGAAACGGCTAATTTGAATGTGTTATTAAAAATAGCTAAAGATGAAACCGCATCAAAAGAGGCTAGGAAGAAAGCAATTGAAGCAATTAATAAAATTTCTCCAGAATATCTAGGCAATTTAACACTCGAAAATATTAAAACTGCTGAAGGTAAAAAGATTCTAGATAGTTATATTTTAAGTTTAAGAAAAAAACATGAGCTTGAAATATTAATGGCACGACAAAAAAGAATAATGGAGGAAATTGATAAAAAAAATCAATCTTCTCTAGAGGATGAAGTTGCGTGGTATGATAAATTGTGGGCTACTTTTAAAAATGGTGGAAATTATGCTTTAGCTACTAATGATCTATTAATGACTTCTGTTGAAAGAAGGACTAAAGCTTTGAAAAAATTACAAGATGAATTAGGACTGACAGAAACTCAAATGAAGAAATATTTAGAGGATAATCCTAATTTAATTCCAGAACTAATATCCGATGATAAAAAACCGCCAAGCGGTTTAGATCTTACTGATGCAAAAGACAAGAAGGAGAAAAAATACGATGATTCCTATTTAAAGGAAGAAGAGAAAATGCGTAAAGAGTTACTAGATCTTACGCAAAAAACAGAGGAAGAAAGAATTGCACTTCTTGGCGATGGCTATGCTAAGGAACTATCTATGGAAGTGGCTAAACATCAAGCCAAATTACAAAACTATCAAGAAGCTTCAGACGATATTAAAAAGCTTCAGGAGGAGTTAGATAAAGATTTAATTGAAGCTCAAAAAGCTGGAGATACGAAAAAAGTAGCTTCCATAAACAACATGAAAGGTTTGCTTCTGAAGAAGCAAACCGAATTAGATAGTCAAATTGAGTACCAGGAGCAAATGCATTTGCTTAAAGTGGGTACTATTCAAGAAAAAGCGGGCAAAGAATCAATAGACAATCTCAAAGATGAGTATGATCAGGCGGCATTAGTTCGTGAAACTAATTTCCTTAACGAATTAGCTACGCTTAATCTTACTGAAGAAGAAAGGAAAAAAAGAAAAGAGCAATTCCAACAAGATGAATTAAAGCTTCAGGAAGAATTTCTCAATAAGCAAATTGAAAGATATAAAGACATTCTTTCAGAAATCAATGTAGATGGTGTTCAGTTCAATTTATTAACTGAAGAACAAAAGGATAAATTAGCCGAAGATTTAGCAAAAATTCAAGCCGCTTTAGCAAAAATAAAAGAAGCACAATCGGGTAAAAATGATTCCGACAAGGAAATAGATCTAGGCATTACAGGTGATACGGATATCTTAGGTTTTACACAAGACCAGTGGGATAAATTTTTCCAGAATATAGAAAATGGAACTGTTGGAATTCAAACCATGCAAATGGCTGTTGGATTAATGAAAAATCTTTGGCAGGAGTTTGGAAATTATCAAACTGCCAGCGAAAATGCCCAATTAAAAAAGTATGAAAAAAATCAAGATGCTCGAAAGAAAAAATTAAAGGAGCAATTAGACAGTGGTGTTATCAATCAACGCCAATATAAACAAGGTGTTGAAGAAATTGACAAAGATTTAGATAAGAAAAAAGCTGAAATAGAATACAAACAAGCAAAACGTCAACGATTAATGGCAATTGCAAATGTGATTCAAAGTACAGCTCAAGCAATTATAGGCATTTGGGCTCAATTTCCTAAAGTTGATTTTGGAGTAACTGCAGGAATTATGTCGGGGGTGGTTGGAGCTTTAGGAGCTTTACAATTAGCAACAATTTTAAAAACTCCATTACCTGCAAAAGGTCTTGAAGAAGGGCTTTACCCTGAGTATGTAAAGAGAGAACAAGATGGTAAGATTTTCAAAGCTGAAGGAACATCTAAGATGCAAACTGGTTTGTTTTCAAAACCAAGAATACTTGTTGGAGAAGGGCCAGGTGATATGCCTGAAATGGTAATCGATAAAAGAGCATTTGCACAAATTTCACCAGAGACAAAAAATGCACTCTTCAATGAGCTTCGAGGTATTAAAGGTTTCGAAAATGGCTATTACGATAACCTATCTAAAAGATATGAAGTTCCTAAAGAAAATAATTCGAATCAAAACAACAGCTCTGATAGTGATATGCTAAAAATGGCATTGACTATAATTTCTAACAACACAGCTGCGATGAATAGTTTATTAGATAATCCATTAATCGCTTACATTTCTTCAAGAGATATGAAGTCAATGAAAGAATTAAAGGAAGGATTAAAGAGATATGAAGATTTAAGAAACCGAAATAACGTATAAATTATGCCTTTTCAAGATTGGGATCACCCGCAAAAAATAGAATTTAATTGGAGAAAAACAACTTCAATTCCATCGAGCATCAATTTTTTATTAAAAATAAGAGATATCATTGGCGAACCTGAAGCTGTTGGTTATACAGATTTTGAATTTAGAATATTTGGAAGTGCCTCTTGGTTAACTTTATCTGGAGATTTTACAACTGGCACTTACTATCCTATTTCGACTACAGGAATGACAGGTAACATCAGTTTGCAACCAACTTCATTGATTAATACTTTCAATTCTAGCCAGAAATATGCATCATACATATTACAAGTTACAGGAAAATCACCTGAAGATATCACTAATGGTACTCGAACGATATTATCTTTTAGTTTACTAAACATCTACTTAAATGTTTATGCATACGAACAACCGATATTAACTCCTTATTTATTACCATTCACTCATTACCATCAAACTTTAGTTCCTGATTTTCAGGAAATGAATGTAGATGCAATAGGTAGTTGGGGTATTTTTTTACCTGGTACTTCAGATCGATATGAAGTCAATGTCATCTCTGGTGATCTATTGGTAGAAGTGTTGACTATTTATGGCTCTACTACAAAAAAAATTAGTGGTAATGGCTCTGGAGTATTCGAAATTAGACCTTCACAGGTTTATTTAGACAGCTTAACAGTTGGAAGTTTTAGTGATGTTATTTCATTTGGATTTAATCCCGACTGGTATAATTTTATTTCAAATTTAACGATCGATATTTTAGAACCTATCGATATCTTAGCTACTCCTGCAGCGCTTTCATTCTATGCAATAAAAACTATTTTAGAAGCGCCTATTCAGGCTCTAAACATTCAAGCACTTTATGATTTTACTTTAGAATTTCCTATTTGGGCAGTTCCTTCAGTTACTTCTGGAGTTGTTGGTTCTAACGATATAGATGTAGGTGTTGTCCCTTCAGATGCTATAGATGCAGGAACATATACAGGAAATATAATTGTTAGTTATGATAATGGAAATGGCATTCAGCAATTCTTAATTCCAATAACTTATATTGTTGATGGTTTTATCATTTTACCATATAGCACTACAGAATTCAATTTTACATTGGACAATAAATTTGTTTCTTTTTATTCCGATTTGGAAAATACCTTCTTCGATATGCTAATGAATATCAAGGTTTTTGATTTCTTTACAGGCTTAGAAACTATTTTTATTATTCCTCTGAAAATTGTTTTGTTAAGAAATCGTCAAAAAGAAAATATAGGTTTAAAAATTCATCGAGTAATGAAACGAATTTTAGAATTAGATTTTTCATCACAAAAAATTTACAAAACTTGCGAAGTAGATATTACTGTGGAGGAAAAAGATTTGGAAACAAAAGAAGTTCAGAGAGATTTCACTTTAGAAAAAGTGAAATTTATCGCTGGAATTTCACCAAAATCTATAATTGATGGAATGGCAATTCTATCAATTTACGATGGACCAACTCGCGTTTTAGTAGATTCAATTCAAACTATTAATCTATTAATAAAAGCTGGTAGTTATGTGGTTCAGATAATTGTAAATAATACTATGTCGATGACCTATAGTGTGAGTGGTCAAGATTATAATGTTATAATGGATCAAATAGACTTTTCAAGCTTAGAAATTAAGCCAGGAGATGTAATTGAATACAGGCTATACACTACTCTTGTCAATTATTTATCTAAGACATTTTATGTTTTTCCAGATAATGTAGAAAGTCTAAGAGTAGTTTGGGAAGATGAGTACAAGCTCATTAGTTCGCTGCAGTTTACAGGCGATTATAAAGTTATTTCAGACTTTGATATTCGAACCTTTAAAAAGTATAAAGATTTAGTTGAAATCGTTGAAAACATTAAGACTGATAAAGAAATAAAACTTTCTTTAAACACTGGTTTTATTTTAAAATCAGAACAAATTTTAGTTGAAAGTTTAGTCAGATCACGTAGAGCTTGGTTAGTTCTGGAGAATCAAAATATCGAATTAATTCCGCAAACTAAATCAATGATTAATATAGATAGCAGTCGCGAACTCAACTCTTATAATTTAGAATTCATCATAAACAGAACATCAAATGAGGAAATTTATAACTTCTAATTTCGAAATCGATTTGTCCAAATTGAAAGTGGCAGACATTTTGGAAAACTCTTGGTTTTCAAACAAGTTTTTTGTGAAATTTACTTTTCCATTCGAAATGGATCTAACCGAAGAAAATGATATTAACTTTGGTTTTTTGTCCTGGTTCAATGCAAATTCGCATACCACAATTTATGAGGGTAAATACGTTCATAGAGATGTCATGGAAGATGCCATCTTAGAAATAGATGAAGTCACCGACAAAATTTCAATGAGTTTTGGCTATGGTTTTGATGAGTTTCCAAACTTCAATAAAAAATTATCCGAATTGCCTTTAGATAAATTTGAAGTGGTCGACATCTATGCACATGCAGCAACTATAATTCCTCAAACTTGGCCAGCTGTTAATTATAATTTTCCTCAAATTCACATTGACAAAATAGATAATAGCGAAGATCCTTGGCTAGATTTCGAAATGATCATTAATAATTATAAAGATGGCGCTTTTTTAATTAATGAAGTTGGTGTTGATGATATCACCTATAATAGAAATATCATGCAACCAACACCTTACGCATTGCATATTTTGAAAAAGGGTTTTGAAGATGCAGGAAAAATACTAATGGGTGATATTTTGGAAGATGAAACTATTAAAAAATTATGCATCTACACCGATACAGATTACTGGACTACTTATGAATTAGAATCATATAATATTTTAAAAATGTCAGCTGATTATGTCGAGGCTGGAAGTCAAGTAATACAAGGAACTTTTCCAGGTCCATTTTCTTGGTCTGCTCCTACAATTAATCCTACTGTATTGTTTTATAAATATTTTTCAGATATTGAAATTACGACACCAGGGAAATACAGAATTATAGGAACTATTTTATTAGTAGGTTTAAGATTTAGTACCAGTTATTTCAAAATTAAATATAGAGATGTTGTCTTGGCAACTCAACAAATATATATGTATGGAAGTGCGCTTACTGTAAATGTGAATGTGATTTTTGAAACGTTATCCGATTTAAGCCTTAATAACATTACTGTTGAAGTTTACGGTGGTCGAAGAGAAGATAGAATTATTATTGATTTAGCTATTAATCCTATTCGTTTGCATGATACTTCAGGAATGGCAATACCTACTATTATCAATCAAAATGAAGTGGATTTAACACGAGCTGTTCCAAAAATAACCTTTGGAGAATTTGTAAATCGGTTTAAAAATTGGTTTAATCTAGACCTTGATCAGAGAGGTAATGAAATTCACATGAACTTCATTCAGGATGAAAAAAAACGTAAAGAACCTATTGATTTGACCATTTTTGAAGTTAAAACACCTCTTCGAAAATTCACCAGAGGTAACTCTTACCTATTGAAATTCCAAGATGTTGAAACAAAAGATTATACTTTTTTACCAGTTTTTCATAATAAAGATGGATTCGTAACTGCAAATTATAAAACTGATGACAAGACCAATGAGATAACTGTAGATGCTTTGCCTCTACCCTTATTATTTCGTAATGGCATTCAAACCGCACATGCATTTGATACGGATGAATCTAAAATATATGCAGTCCTATATGATGGTTTAAATACCGATGATTTAAATTTATCAAAAGATCCTTACGAACTATTAATTCCACAGGTTCATGAGAAGTATTGGAAAGACTGGCTAAATTTTAGAATTAATTCCCAAGGCTTTCAATGGTCTTTCAAAGCACATTATGAAGATATTGCAAACTTGAAAAACAAAAGCAAGGTATTTGCTTATATGAATAATCATATAGTGAGATCTATTACACGTACTGAAGTTTCAGAAGATGAGTTTGAAATAGATATTGAAACTGAAGCAGAACTATAAAAAAAAGCGGACGATTGTCCGCTTTTTTTTTAATCTACAAATAAATTATCCAGGAGAAATATTTGTTCGTTTGCATCCGCTTGAACTATGTCAACATAGTGCATCGTTTGGGATAGTTTAGAATGTCCCAATAGCATTTGTAGGAGCTCTACTTTTCCACCCATTTTAATGAAAAGCGTAGCAAATGTGTGTCTAGCGCTGTGAAATTTTACATTTTTAGTGATGCCTAGCGATTTCATAATAGTTTTTAATTCATCATTAATATGTTGGTCAGAATATTTCTTGATGAATAACTCTTCAGTATGATTAATTATATCTTTTGCTTTTTGATTCAAAGAAATTGTTTTGTCCTTATCTCCTTTCACTATTACTAGAGAAAAATCATTCCCTAATAATTGATTTCGATTTAAACGCATAACATTCGATATTCTTAATCCAGTCATGCAACTAAATAAAAAATAGCCTAGAATTAATCTATTAGATCTATTAATAAAACCTGAAAAATAATAGTCCATGCATTTCTTGAGTTCCTCTTTAGATAGGTACGTTTTTTCTCCATCAGTTCTGCCTACTTTGATATCCTCGACATCAAACATTAATTTAATATTGTTTTTCTTGGCGATATTTAAAATCTTCTTTATTGTGGCAAAATTTGAATTGATTGTTGTTTCTCTGTTATGTTTCTTAAATTTCAGATAATTTCTATACTTATTGAACCAGGCTAAGTTCAGTGTATTGAATGGTACATATTCTTGGTACTCTTTTATTTTAGCATAAACCGAAAAATATCGGTTGTATGTTCCTCCTTTTATTTTAGACTTCTCCAGCTTGAGAGCTTCAGAGAAAAAGGAAATAAAATTAACCCGGCTTAATCTATCTTCATATTCCTGCCTAAGTATTTCAGGAGTTAAATTTAAATCGGAAAGTCTATAAACTGTTTTAATATCCGTTAATTTTTTTTTGATATTGTCCAATATCAGTTTCTTATCATAAATTTCATCGCTTGTCACGCGAATTTCTTCCGTGTCAGCAATCCAATTTACAGGTTTTAAATAGACTTGAAGATGTATTCTCTCCCGTTTATAGCCATTTCGGCTAATGTTTAGATAAATTGGATGCTCACCACGTACGGTAATATCCCTTCTAATTGAAAAATTTGTTTTAATCATTGACACTCTTTTTTGTTGCGTGTCAGCTAGCGTGTCAAAAATGCGTTCAGAAGTCTGGAAAAACATAAAGTTATAGTTTTAGAATTAAACAAAAAAAGTACACTACATCAGCTCTCACCTATGTTTGTGTACTTACTATAACTTTACTCAATTGAGTAATTGTGACCCAGTCAGGATTCGAACCTGAGACCTACTGCTTAGAAGGCAGTTGCTCTATCCAGCTGAGCTACTGGGCCATAAAGTCGGGGTGGCAGGATTCGAACCTGCGACCTCCTGCTCCCAAAGCAGGCGCGATAACCGGGCTACGCTACACCCCGAAGACAAAAAAAGCGGAGAGACAGGGACTCGAACCCTGGCATCGGTTACCCGATGACAGATTAGCAATCTGCTCCGTTACCACTCCGGCACCTCTCCAATAATCTCACAAAGAACTGACCTTTTTTGCGGTTGCAAATGTATGTCTTCCTATCTTAATTTACAACATTTATCTTAGTTTTTTTTTACTTTTTTTTCTTATTTCCTCAAAGCAACTATAATTCAAATAGATACAAATTAATTTATTTTTCAAACCAGATAAATAATTCTCATGCAAACTATTTTTTTTAGTTCCTAAATTATAAAAAATGCAATTTTTATCAATAAAAATAGTAAATTCGCAATTCAATTTAAAAAACCATATCATGAAAAAAGTTGTTATAGTTTCTGCAGTTAGAACACCTATAGGAAGTTTTATGGGTGCTTTGTCTTCAGTACCTGCTACTAAATTAGGAGCAACTGCTATAAAAGGAGCCTTAAATAAAATCAATCTAGACCCTAAATATGTTGATGAAGTATTAATGGGTAATGTAGTTCAAGCTGGTAATGGACAAGCTCCTGCTAGACAAGCTGCTATTTTTGCTGGTATTCCCGATACTGTTCCTTGTACTACTATAAATAAAGTTTGTGCAAGCGGTATGAAAGCGGTTATGCAAGGTGCACAAGCAATTATGACTGGTGATGCAGATGTTGTTGTTGCTGGTGGGATGGAAAACATGAGTTTAATTCCACATTACGTTCACATGAGAAATGGTGTTAAATTTGGACCAACATCACTTGTTGACGGAATGCAAAAAGATGGCCTAGTTGATGCTTATGACAACAATGCAATGGGTGTATGTGCAGACTTATGCGCAACTGAATACAATATTTCTAGAGAAGATCAAGATAATTTTACTATACAATCTTACCAACGTTCAGCAGATGCTTGGGAAGCAGGAAAATTTGATTCAGAGATTGTACCTGTAGAAGTTCCACAAAGACGTGGTGACGCCCTAATAGTTTCTAAGGATGAAGAATTTACTAATGTAAAATTAGACAAAATACCAGGTCTTTCACCCGTATTTACAAAAGACGGAACTGTTACTGCAGCGAATGCATCAACAATTAATGATGGAGCGGCTGCATTAGTTTTAATGAGTGAAGAAAAAGCAAATGCATTAGGATTAAAACCTTTAGCATATATAAAATCGTATGCGGATGCCGCACAAGAGCCAAAATGGTTTACAACTGCACCTGCTAAAGCTCTTCCAAAAGCACTTGATAAAGCTGGAATAGCTATTAGCGATATTGATTTCTTTGAATTTAATGAAGCTTTCGCTGTTGTAGGCTTAGCTAATGCTAAAATTCTTGGTTTAAAAGAAGACAATATTAATGTTAATGGTGGTGCCGTTTCTTTAGGACACCCATTAGGTTGTTCAGGAGCTAGAATTATTGTTACTTTGATAAATGTATTAAAGCAAAACGATGCAAAATTAGGTGCTGCTGCTATTTGTAATGGTGGTGGTGGTGCATCTGCAATTGTAATTGAAAGAGCATAAATTAAATTATGAATTATGAGTTTGGAATTGTAATTTTGTCCTAACTCATAATTCATTTCACTATTAGTAACAAATCAATGTTTGGAATTTGTAATCTAGCCATTATACCTCTAAGATTAGAACCGTCAGATAGAAGCGAACAAGTTTCTCAATTATTATTTGGTGAACATTTCAGAATCTTAGAAAAATTAGAAAAATGGACACAAATAGAGTCAGCATTTGATCAATATGTAGGTTGGATTGACAACAAACAGTTCCGAATACTCAATGAAAAACAATTTATTTCTATTGAACAATCTCCGACTGTTTTAAATGGAGATTTAATTGAATATATAACCGCTCCAAACAACCAATTAATTCCAATTCCTTTAGGAAGTTGTCTTTCTTTTTTAGATAATGAGCAAATAAACACTTCTAATTATGTTTTTGATGGTATTAAAGTATGTGGAATAAAAGACAAATCAAACTTAATTAAAACCGCTTTTATGTATTTAAACACTCCTTATCTTTGGGGTGGAAAAACACCTTTTGGTATTGACTGTTCTGGTTTTACACAAATGGTGTACAAATTAAATGGTTATAAAATTTTACGAGATGCTTCTCAACAAGCCACACAAGGAGACCCATTAAGTTTTATTGAAGAAAGTGAACCAGGTGATCTTGCTTTTTTTGACAATGAAGAAGGCAACATTATTCATGTAGGCATTATGATGGACGACAACTACATTATACATGCATCTGGTAAGGTAAGAATAGATAGACTAGACCACTTAGGCATTTACAATGCTGAAATAAATCGTCATACTCATAAATTAAGAGTAATTAAAAAAATAATATAAAATAATAATAAATAATAAAAGACCTCATATTGAGGTCTTTTATTATTAAATTTAAGAAGTAATTCAATTAATTAATCGTTGCTGCCTTGTCTTTCATATCAAGAATTTCATAAGCAGATCGTAATAAAATTTTAGTATTATTGTCTGAAGATTTTAACTCATATGCTTTTTCAAGATAAGGTAAAGATGATTTAAAAGTTTTCTTTCTTTTCTCCATTAACTCATCATATTTAGCTTTATCTGCAACATTCTTATTAATTTCATCAACTAATTGGCTATCATTTTTTAAGTAATCATAACCCAATGTAAAATACAACTGAAACTCAGCATCAATTAATTCTGAATCATTAGGATTCAAAGCTTTAGCTTCTTCTAGTGTTTTTTTAGTCTTTTCTATATTTTTATTTTGTAATGCTATCAAAGCAAGCATTTTATACACCTCAGGCTTTTTAGATGACATTTTTTCTTCTCTTGGGTTGTCTGCAACACCTAATTGAACTTGTTTATCTCTATCTTCCTTATTAGCATATAAAGCTTCTTTTCCATTTGTTTTTGGAGTAGCATAATAATTAATACCATTTTTTAAATAATCACTTTCTTTCAAGTCTTCATAAAATTTTTCAGCTAAAAGATAGTCTTGAGCTTGAACAGCCAATTCTGCAGAATTATTAAGTGCAATTCCTTCATTTTTAGGATCAAAAACATATAAGTTATGGAACATTAAAGATGCTTCTCTATAACTTGCCTCTTGAAAAAGTTTTGTAGCTGTACCATAAATAAAATCTCTAAACTCATATTTTTCTTTAATCAAATCGTCTGAATATATTTTTTTTCCAGATTTTTCTTCAAAAGTAATTGTTTTATCAATTACAGATCCATATTCAGCTAAAAAATCTGGATTAAATAATTTAGCTTTATCTTGCATAGTAGCACTTGCTCCCTTTGATTCAAACTCAACTGCAGGATACATTACTTTAAATAATTTAGCATACACTTTATCAGATTCTGATGAAGCAATAGTATTCAGCTTATCAGATGCTTCTTTGTAATTTTTTAAATCTTCACTAGAAATTACATCTTTGTTGTAAATCTTTTTTAACACTTTTAACTCATCTTTCTGGCTAAAAACTGTCATTGAGATTAAGGCAGCAACGCCTAAAAATAATTGTTTCATTTTTCTATTCTTTTTTATAGTTTAATTTTCAATATAAAGCCCAAAATTAATTTTGGGCTTTATATTTTTATTCATTTGTTTCATTGTTCTCTGTTGAATCAAATTCTGTACCAGAATTTTCAGGATCGTCTATCTCTGCCTCAATTTCGGATTCATCTTCTCGCAATACTTTTGTAACAGCTGCAATAGAATCTTTACCTTTTAGATTAATTAGACGAACACCTTGAGTTGCCCTACCCATTACACGCAAATCTGAAATTTCCATTCTAATAGTTAATCCAGATTTATTAATTATCATTAAATCATCTGCATCAGTTACATTATTTATAGAAACTAAAGCTCCTGTTTTTTCAGTGATATTTAAAGTTTTAACTCCTTTACCTCCTCTATTTGTTATTCTATAAATTGCCTCACCATCTTCTTCGAGCTTAGTACGTTTTCCGTAACCATTTTCTGTTACTACTAAAATTTGAGAGTCATTTACATCTTTTCCTTCCACAGAAACCATTCCAATAACCTCATCTTTATCATTTGCTAAAGTAATTCCTCTAACTCCAGAAGCTGTTCTTCCCATAGGTCGAGTCTTACTTTCTTCAAAACGAACTAATTTACCAGATTTTACTGCTATTAAAACTTGGCTATTTCCAGTAGTCAATTTTGCTTCTAATAACTCATCATCTTCCTTAATCGTTATTGCATTAATTCCATTTTGACGAGGACGTGAATACTGTTCCAAAGGTGTTTTCTTAACTTGACCTTTTTTAGTAGCCATAATGACAAAATGACTGTTGATATATTCTTCATCTTTTAAATCTTGTGTACAAATGAAAGCTTTAACTTTATCATCTGGCTCAATATTAATAAGATTTTGAATAGCTCTACCTTTGCTTGCTTTTGTTCCTTCAGGAATTTCAAAAACACGCATCCAATAACATTTTCCTTTTTGTGTAAAATACATCAAATATTGATGATTTGTTGCTACAAATAAATGCTCTAAGAAATCTTGATCTCTTGTTGCTGCACTTTTTTGACCAACTCCACCTCTATTTTGTGTTTTATACTCTGTTAAAGATGTTCTTTTGATATAACCAGCATGAGAAATTGTAATTACAACTTGTTCATCAGCTATTAAATCTTCAATACTTACATCTCCACCAGCATATTCAATTACAGAACGTCTCTCATCACCATACTTCTCTTTCATCTCAGCTAATTCCGTTTTGATAAGCTCCATTCGCAATTCTTTACTTGCTAATAATTCTTTCAAACCATTAATTAACTTCATAATATCCTCATATTCTGCACGCAATTTATCTTGCTCAAGACCCGTTAACTGACGTAAACGCATTTCTACAATTGCACGCGCTTGAATTTCAGATAATTTGAATCGCTCAATTAATTTATTTCTAGCTTCTTCCCCATCTTTCGATGAACGTATTAACGCAATTACTTCATCAATATTATCAGAAGCTATGATTAATCCTTCTAATATATGAGCCCTTTCTTCAGCTTTTCTTAATTCATATTCTGCTCTACGAACAACAACTTCATGTCTATGTTCAACGAAATAGTGGATTAAATCTTTAAGATTCAACATTTCTGGTCTTCCTTTTACTAATGCAATATTATTCACACTAAATGAAGACTGAAGTTGGGTATACTTATATAATGTATTTAAAACAACGTTAGGAACAGCATCTCTTTTTAATTCATACACGATACGCATACCGTTTCTATCCGACTCATCTCTAATGGTAGCTATTCCTTCTATTTTTTTATCATTTACTAAGTCAGCCGTTTTTTTAATCATATCGGCTTTATTCACTTGATAAGGAATTTCAGTAACAATAATAGCTTCTCTATTATTAGATTCTTCAAAACCTGCCTTAGCACGCATGACAATACGACCTCTTCCAGTTTTAAAAGCCTCTCTTACTCCTTCATATCCATATATAATACCACCTGTAGGAAAATCTGGTGCTTTTACATATTGCATTAATTCATCAATTTCAATATCATTATTATCAATGTAAGCCAAAGTACCATCTATAACTTCAGAAATATTATGAGGAGGCATATTGGTTGCCATACCTACAGCAATACCCGAAGCTCCGTTAATTAGCAACGTAGGAACTTTTGTTGGCAATACTTTTGGTTCTTCTAATGAATCATCAAAATTCAATTGAAAATCTACTGTTTCTTTTTCAATATCTGCCAACATATCTTCAGATATCTTACGCATTCTTGCTTCTGTATAACGCATTGCAGCCGGACTATCTCCATCTACTGAACCAAAGTTACCTTGACCATCTACCATTAAATATCGTAAACTCCATTCTTGAGCCATACGAACCATAGCATCATATACAGATGTATCTCCATGAGGGTGGTACTTACCTAAAACTTCTCCAACAATTCTTGCTGATTTCTTATAAGCACTATTAGACCTAATTCCTAATTCATGCATACCAAATAATACTCTTCGATGTACAGGTTTTAAACCATCTCTAACATCTGGAAGCGCTCTCGATACAATAACTGACATTGAATAATCAATGTAAGCTGATTTCATTTCATCTTCAATGTTAATAGGAATTAATTTTTCTCCTTCAGACATAAGTATTTATATTAAAATTATATTTTTTCTTAAACGTGCCAATATACGGCTTTTAAACTTTTTACCCCTTAATTTAAACGATAAATTTAAACGATTTATTAACAATCTATTCTTAAAAAAACATATTAAAAGAACTGACAAGAATTTTTTTTTGTCATTTTTTTTTTGTCAATTAGCTATTCATTCTATAAAAGGCATATTTTTTGCTTATTAGCTGATATCTTAGTATATTTACATTTACAATTTTTACATATGGACGATAATTTTTCACCAAGAGTTAAAGATGTTATTTCATTCAGTAAAGAGGAAGCCTTACGATTAGGTCACGACTTTATTGGCACTGAACATCTTATACTTGGTTTACTTAGAGAAGGACAAGGGAAAGCAATGGCTATCTTAAATAATCTTGCAGTAGATTTTGATTATCTAAGAAAAAAAGTTGAAATATTAAGTCCTACTAATTCTGTGCCGGTTCAAAATAATGATAAAAAAAATCTTCATCTTACCCGTCAAGCAGAAAGAGCCTTAAAAACTACTTTTTTAGAAGCCAAGTTATATAATAGTGCAACTATTAGTACTGCTCATTTGTTGTTGTGTATTTTGCGTAATGAAAATGACCCAACAACTAAATTATTAAATAAATTAAAACTAGATTATGAATTGATTAAAGATCAATACACCGCTATGATAACAAACGAAAACGATTATACAGAAGACTTACCTAAGGCAGAATTTAATGAAGATTCTGGGCAAGAGGAAGGTGCTAGAGACAGTGGTTTTAATAACCCAACCTCTGGGAGCAAAACCAATAAAAAATCTAAAACTCCAGTTTTAGATAATTTTGGTCGTGACTTAACAGAAATGGCAGAAGAAGGAAAACTAGACCCTGTAGTTGGTCGTGAAAAAGAGATAGAAAGAGTCTCACAAATATTAAGTAGAAGAAAGAAAAATAACCCTTTATTAATTGGTGAGCCTGGTGTGGGAAAATCAGCAATTGCAGAAGGATTAGCACTTAGAATTGTTAAGAAAAAAGTTTCTAGAATTTTATTTAATAAAAGAGTAGTCACTTTAGATTTAGCAAGTTTAGTTGCTGGAACAAAATATCGTGGTCAGTTTGAAGAAAGAATGAAAGCAGTCATGAATGAATTAGAAAAAAATGACGATATAATTCTATTCATTGATGAGATACATACAATTGTTGGTGCAGGTGGAGCAACAGGTTCACTAGATGCTTCAAATATGTTTAAACCAGCTTTAGCTAGAGGTGAGATTCAATGTGTAGGTGCAACTACTCTTGATGAATATCGTCAATATATTGAAAAAGATGGTGCATTAGAAAGACGTTTTCAAAAAGTTATTGTAGAACCAACTTCTGTAGATGAAACATTAACAATTTTACACAACATCAAAGGCAAGTATGAAGATCATCATAATGTAACTTACACAGATGAAGCTATTGAAGCATGTGTTAAACTTACTAATAGATATATGACTGATCGTTTTCTACCAGACAAAGCAATTGATGCATTAGATGAAGCTGGTTCAAGAGTTCACATTATAAATATTGATGTTCCAAAACAAATTTTGGAATTAGAAAAGCAATTAGAAGATGTGAGAGAACTTAAGAATACTGTTGTTAAAAAACAAAAGTATGAAGAAGCTGCTAAATTAAGAGATGATGAAAAGCGTATTGAAAAAGAATTAGCCATTGCTCAAGAACAATGGGAAGAAGATGCTAAAACAAATCGTGTTACAGTAACAGAAGACAATGTGGCAGATGTAGTTTCTATGATGACAGGAATACCTGTTAATAGAATTGCTCAAACAGAAAGTAATAAATTAGCAAAACTTCCAGAATTAATAAAAGGAAAAGTAATTGGTCAAAATGACGCTGTTGAAAAAATAGCAAAAGCCATTCAGAGAAATAGAGCTGGATTAAAAGACCCTAACAAACCTATTGGTTCTTTCATCTTTCTAGGACAAACTGGTGTAGGTAAAACCCAATTAGCAAAAGTATTAGCAAAAGAATTATTTGACTCTGAAGATGCATTAATTCGTATTGACATGAGTGAATACATGGAAAAATTTGCAATATCTAGATTAGTTGGTGCTCCTCCTGGTTATGTAGGTTATGAAGAAGGTGGACAATTAACGGAAAAAGTAAGAAGAAAACCATATTGTGTAGTACTTCTTGATGAAATTGAAAAAGCACACCCAGATGTTTTTAATATGATGCTTCAAGTATTAGATGATGGTCATTTAACAGATAGTCTTGGTCGTAAAATAGATTTCAGAAACACTATAATCATCATGACATCTAATGTAGGTGCTCGTCAATTAAAGGATTTTGGTCAAGGAGTTGGTTTTGGAACTTCAGCAAAAACACTTCAAGCAGATGATCATTCAAAAGGAATTATTGAAAATGCATTGAAAAAAGCTTTTGCTCCAGAATTCTTAAATCGTATTGATGATGTAATAGTATTTAATGCATTAGAAAAAACAGATATCGATTTGATTATTGATATTGAAATGGATAAATTATATCTTAGAATTAAAGATTTAGGTTATGATTTAAAATTGTCTGAAAAAGCAAAAGATTATATCGCAGAAAAAGGATTTGACAAGCAGTTTGGAGCAAGACCTTTGAAAAGAGCTATTCAAAAATATGTAGAAGATGCTCTTGCAGAAGAAATTATAACTTCTAAAATTCATGAAGGTGACCAAATTTTTATGGATCTAGATGAAACAAGTAATGAGCTCACCATAAAAATTAAGAAATCTGAAAAACCTACTAAATAGTAGGTTTTTTTTAAATACAAAAAATTATATTTCAAAAAAAAATACTACTTTAGAAGTAAATTAAAATCATAATGCAAGACAAAGTAATTGTTGGTAGTGAAGAATGGTGTTCCTTTCCTACTCTAGGTATTCCCACCATAAAAGCGAGAGTAGATTCAGGAGCAAAAACATCTGCTTTACATGCTACCAACTTAAAAACATTTCAAAAAGATGGAATCGATTGGGTAAAATTTGACATTAACCCAATTCAAAATAATGCCAAAACAATAATTCATTGCGAGGCTCAATTAGTAGATCAGAGGATTGTAAAAAGTTCTAGTGGTTATAGAGAAAGAAGATTTGTTATAAAAACAAATTTAGAAATAGGTGGCAAAAAATGGGAAGTTGAGCTTACTCTTACTAATAGAGATTCTATGGGGTTTAGAATGTTATTAGGTAGAGAAGCTATGTCTGGAAGAATATTAGTTGATCCAGAAAAAAAATACTTATTAGGACAACCAACAAATGAAAAATTAAAAGAATTTTATTTTGATAATTCAATTGAGAAAAAAGGCTTACGAATTGGTCTTTTAGCTAGTAATCCAGAATTATATAGCAACAAGCGTATAATTGAAGCTGGTGAATTGAGAGGACATGAAATGCATTTTCTTAATTTGAAGTATTGCTACATGAAATTAGATGCAGATAATCCTGAAATACATTACAGAGGTGGCAAGATTTTAAATGATTTTGATGCAGTAATACCAAGAATAAGACCAAGTATGACTTATTATGGTTGTGCTTTAACACGACAATTTGAAGCCCTAAAAGTATTTGCATTAAACAATGCTGCTGCCATTACGCAATCTAGAGATAAATTATTTTCATTACAACTACTTTTAAACAGCGGAATAGACATTCCAACAACTGGTTTTGCAAATTCCCCTTTAGATACAGATGACTTAATTAAAATGGTAGGTGGCTCACCTTTAATTGTTAAACTTCTTGAAGGAACTCAAGGTAAAGGAGTTGTTTTAGCGGAAACTAAAAAAGCTGCGGAATCTGTAATTAATGCATTTAAAAGCTTAAATGCCAATATATTAGTTCAAGAATTTATCAAAGAAGCAAATGGTAAAGATTTAAGACTATTTGTAGTAGATGGAAAAGTTGTGGCTGCAATGCAAAGAGAAGCTGCTCCTGGAGAATTTAGAGCAAATATTCATATGGGAGGTTCTGCTTCAATTGTAAAAGTTACTCCTGAGGAAAAGAAAATTGCAATAAAAGCTGCTAAAGCAATGGATTTAAAAGTTGCTGGAGTCGATATTATACGATCAAGTAAAGGACCTTTATTATTAGAAGTAAATTCGTCTCCAGGTTTAGAAGGAATTGAAGGTGCTACAAATAAAGACATCGCAGGTGAAATGATTAAAGCTATTGAAAAGAATTTTAAATGGAAGTAATTTAATAAACTTTTTAAAAATGAAAGAACAATATAAAATTCCTTTAGTATTATTTCTATTTGGAATGGTTATTACAATTATTGGAAGTCTATTTAAAATTATGCATTGGCCATATAGTAATCTACTATTAATTTTTGGAATGATTTCTGAAATATTAGCTATATTTATAGTTATTCGAATTATTTTAAAACCTAAAAAATAATGAAAAAAAATAGACTTGAAGCATTTAGTGATGGTGTTTTAGCTATTGTAATTACCATCATGGTACTTGAGCTTAAAGTTCCTGAAGGTTTTGAATTTATTGATTTAAAAGTATTAGCTCCTAAGTTTTTAAGTTATATCTTGAGCTTTATTTATATTGGAATATATTGGAATAATCATCACCATTTGATGCATACTGTCAATAAGGTTACATCAGGAATATTGTGGGCAAACATGAATCTCTTATTTTGGCTATCACTAATTCCTTTTACAACTTCATGGGTTGGTGAAAATATTCAACATTGTGATCCAATGTCATTATATGGTTTTAATTTATTGATGGCTGGAATTTCTTATTGGATACTAAGTAATAGAATTATAGCCGCTGAAGGAGATAATTCAATTTTAGCAAAAGCAATCGGTATAGATTTAAAAGGCAAAGCATCTGTAATAATCTATGCATTAGCAATTGCATCATTACAATTGGTTTCTTGGATAGCTCCAATTTTATATATATTTGTAGCAATTATGTGGATTATTCCAGATAAAAGAATTGAAAAATCTATTGAACATTAAAATAAATATTAAAAAATGAATCTACTTTCTCAAATTTTGGTTGCATTTATTGCTTTATTACACTTCTATATTTTATGGCTAGAGATGTTTGTTTGGACAACTCGTGGTAGAAAAGTTTTTAAAACGATACCCTCTGATTTGTTTGAAAAGACAAAAGTAATGGCCGCTAATCAAGGTTTATATAACGGTTTTCTTGCAGCCGGATTAGTTTGGTCTTTATTTATTTCAGATATTGCTTGGTCAAAAAATGTAGCTGTTTTCTTTTTAATGTGCGTTTTAGTAGCTGGACTTTACGGTTCTTATTCTGCTTCAAAAAGAATATTTTTTGTACAAGGAGTTCCTGCAATTTTAGGATTAGCAAGTTTATTTTTTTAATTCAGATAATAGAAATAAAAAATGGCTTATCGAATTAAAAATTGATAAGCCATTTTTTTATGTGTATTACAATTATTCCTTATCTATTTGAAAACTTTGTAAAAAAGCAATTGTTTTTTCAATATCATAATGTAAAATTCTATCCTCATCAACAAAAGATACTTCTTCTCTATAGGATTTCAAAAACATTTCTATAAACTCACTTGATTTTAAAGGTCTTCTAAATTCGATTGCTTGTGAAGCATTTAACAATTCAATAGCTAAAACACGTTCTAAATTATCTATAATACGCAATGTTTTTGTTGCTGCATTTGCTCCCATACTTACATGGTCTTCTTGACCATTACTAGAAACTATACTATCAATACTTGCTGGTGTAGCTAATTGTTTATTTTGGCTAACAATACTTGCTGCAGTATATTGAGGTATCATAAAACCAGAATTCAAACCTGGATCATTTACTAAAAAAGCAGGTAAATCTCTTAACCCAGAGATTAATTGATAGGTTCTTCTTTCAGATATACTTCCAAATTCAGCTAAAGCAATTCCCAAAAAGTCTAAAGCTAAAGCTAAAGGCTGTCCGTGAAAATTTCCACCTGAGACAATAAGATCTTCGTCTACAAAAATATTTGGATTATCAGTAACCGAATTAATCTCAGTACGAAATACTCGCTTCACATAGTCGATAGTGTCTTTGCTAGCTCCATGAACTTGCGGAATACATCTAAAAGAATAAGGATCTTGAACATGCTTTTTTTCTTGTCCAATAATTTCACTTCCTTCTAATAATTCTCTAAAGCGTTCAGCTGTTTGTACTTGACCTTTATGTGGACGAACTAGATGGATTAAATCGGTAAATGGTTCTAGTCTACCATCAAAACCTTCTAAAGAAATTGCACCAATAACATCTGCCAAATAAGACAGTTTACAAGATTTAATTAAAATATAAACACCATAAGCACTCATAAACTGAGTTCCATTTAATAACGCTAAACCTTCTTTAGATTGTAAAACGATAGGCTTCCAATCCATTTTATCAAGTACTTTAGATGCTGGTTGTCTAAATCCATCTTGATATACTTCTCCTTCACCAATTAAAGGTAGTGATAAATGTGCTAAAGGTGCTAAATCACCACTTGCGCCAAGTGAACCTTGATTATAAATAACTGGTACTATATCATTATTGTAAAAATCAATCAAACGCTCAACTGTTTCAAGTTGAACTCCCGAATGACCGTAACTTAAAGATTGTATTTTTAATAATAACATTATTTTTACAATCTCTTGTGGAACTTCTTCACCTGTACCACAGGCATGAGATTTTACCAGATTTTCCTGTAATTTTGACAAATTTTCATTTGAAATTTTTACATTACATAAGGAACCAAATCCTGTATTAATCCCATAAATTGGCCTCTCATTGGATTTTAATTTATCATTCAAATAAGTCCTACATTTAACAATATTAGCTCTAGCTTCTTCAGATAATTCTAATTTTAAATTTTGTAAAATAATTTTCTCTATTTGATCAATCGAAAGTAAATCAGAACTTATATAATGTATTGTTTCCATTTTCAGTAATTAAAAGCCCAAAATTCCGCAAACAATTGTTAAAAAACAACAATTTTAACTACTATTTTATTATCATATTGATAATCATATAGTATCAAATTTATCAAAATCATTTTTTCTATAATTTAAAACATTATAAAGTATGGTATTCGTAAAAATGCATTACTTATTTTTTACCCAAAAAATATATTCTATATTTGAATAATGTTAAATAACAAAGAAATATATAAAACTACCTTTTCAACCGACACTTCGGTTGGCTCTTTTGTTATAACAACAATTATTACCCCTTAGGGGTATACTCTTTTACATATAATCCCATATTATATATTTTTCATTCGAAAGATAAACTTCTAATTATATTTTATTAAATAAACAATCATGAACGTATTAAAATTTGGTGGAACATCTGTTGCCAATGCACAAAATATCTCAAAAGTAATTGAAATAATTACAAAAAAATCACAAGAAGACAAACTAATAGTTGTAGTATCAGCCTTAAGTGGCATTACAGATTTATTGCTTTCAGCATCTAATACTGCCGCAAAAAAAGACAAAAACTATAACGAGCAATTAAATTTAATAAAGGCAAAACATTTAGAAGTCGTTGAAACTTTACTTACTTTAGATAAAAAAAATGATTTAATTGTTATTTTAGACAAAGAACTAGAACAATTAAAAACTTTATTAGATGGTTGTTTTTTATTAGGCGAATTAACTCCACGTACTCTCGATATAATTTTGAGTTTTGGAGAGCTATTATCATCACAAATTATTGCTGTTGCTCTGGAGAAAAAAATTACTCGCTCTCTTTTTAAAGATAGTAGAGAAATAATAAAAACAAATGCAAACTTTGGTAAAGCAGCAGTCGATTTTAAAATAACAAACGAATTAATTCAAAATTATTTTAAAAGTGTAGACGCATCTGTAGTTCTATTTCCAGGTTTTATAGCCTCATCAATAAATGGCAACACAACTACTCTAGGTCGTGGTGGTTCCGATTATACTGCTGCTATTTTAGCTTCTGCTTTGAATGCTAATTCTTTAGAAATTTGGACCGATGTGAATGGAATGTTTACTGCCAATCCAAAAATTGTGAAACAAGCCCAACCTATTGCTTCTATTTCCTATCAAGAAGCTATGGAGTTGTCTCATTTTGGAGCTAAAGTCTTATATCCACCAACAATACAACCTGTTCTAAATTCAAATATTCCTATTTGGATTAAAAATACTTTTGAACCAGAAGCTTTTGGTACATTAATTTCAAATGATTCTAAAACCAATGGAAATCCTATTAAAGGAATTTCACACATAGAATCTATTGCATTAATAACCGTTGAAGGTTCTGGTATAATTGGTGTTTCAGGGTCTTCAAAACGTTTGTTTGAAACTTTATCAAATCATAATATTAATGTCATTTTCATCACTCAAGCCTCATCTGAACATTCAATTTGCATTGGTATACAAAATCAAGATGCCGAGGCAGCAAAATCAGCAATAGATACAACTTTTGAGATTGAAATAACGCAAAATAAAATTGATGCTTGTGTTGTAGAAGAAGATTTATGTATTGTTGCTTTAGTAGGTGAAAAAATGAAGAATCATCAAGGCTTAAGCGGCAAAATGTTTAGTACATTAGGAAAAAATAATGTTAATATTAGAGCAATTGCTCAAGGTGCTTCTGAACGAAATATTTCAGTAGTAATTGCTAAAAAAGATGTCCAAAAAGCATTAAATACACTACATGAACGCTTTTTTGAGGAAAATACTAAACAATTAAATTTATTTGTTATGGGAGTTGGTAATGTAGGAGAAAAATTCATTAATCAAATTTACCAACAAAAGAAATTCTTAAAAGAAAATTTAAAATTAAACTTAAGAGTCATCGCTTTGTCCAACTCTAAAAAAATGTACTTTGATGAAGATGGGATTTCATTAAAAGATTGGAAAAAATTATTAGTAGAAGGAGAAACGGCAAATAAAGAAGAATTTATCACTAAAACAAAAGCATTTAATTATCGTAATAGTATTTTTGTCGATATCACTGCTAATAATGAGGTAGCTACTATTTATGATCAGTTTTTAAAAGAGAATATAGCAGTTGTTACTTGTAATAAAATTGCAGCATCTTCTCAATATGATAATTATAAAAACTTAAAGTATTTATCGCGTAAATTTAATGCTCCTTTTTTATTTGAGACTAATGTTGGTGCAGGTTTACCAATAATAGACACCTTAAAACATCTTATTGTTTCTGGAGATAAAGTACATAAGATTCAAGCCGTTTTATCTGGAAGTCTGAACTTTATTTTCAATAATTTTAGTGAAACCTATTCGTTTCATGATGTAGTAAAAGAAGCTGGAGTACAAGGTTTCACTGAACCAGATCCAAAAATTGATTTAAGTGGAATTGATGTAGCTCGAAAAATACTAATCCTTATTAGAGAAAGTGGTTATGAAATGGAAATTGAAGACATTAAAAACAATTCATTTCTTCCTGAAGAATGTATGAATACTACAAATAATGACGATTTCTTTACTTCTTTAATAAAACATGCTTCCCATTTTGAAAATTTATTGGTTCAAGCCAAAGAAAAAAATAGTAGATTAAAATTTGTAGCCACATTTGAAAACGGTAAAGCCAGTGTTGGTTTAGAATTCATTCCTCCAAACAGTCCTTTTTACAACTTGGAAGGAAAAGATAATATCGTCCAGTTTTACACAGACAGATATGTAGACCAACCTTTATTAATAAAAGGTGCTGGTGCTGGTGCAGATGTAACAGCTTCAGGAATTTTTGCAGATGTAATTCGAATAGGAAATGTATAATTGGGTTGAAAGTGGGAAAAGAAAAAACAGAAGCGTTCAACAACCATCTAAGTTTTTATTTTTTACTTTATGACATTTATAACTTTAAAATTTTATGACTACTATTAAAATATTCTGCCCAGCAACAATAGCCAATTTAAATTGTGGGTTTGATGTCATGGGTTTGTGCCTAGAAACTATTGGTGATGAAATGATTTTTAGAAAATCAGCAGTAAAGGGAATTCAAATTACCAAAATAACTGGTGCTAATTTACCATTTGAAGCAACTAAAAATGTAGCTGGAGTTGCTGCTTTAGCACTTATTGAAAATTTAGATTTAGATTTCGGATTTGAAATAGAAATTCATAAAAAAATTAAAGCTGGTAGTGGAATTGGTAGTTCTTCTGCAAGTGCTGCTGGAGCAGTTTTTGGAATCAATGAATTATTAGGCAACCCTTTTTCTCGAAATCAATTAGTCTATTTTGCAATGAAAGGAGAAGCAATTGCTAGTGGTAGCGAACATGCAGATAATGTAGCTCCTTGTCTACTAGGTGGTTTTACCCTAATAAGAGGTTATAATCCACTAGATGTAATTAAAATTGATGCTCCTAACGAATTATATGCTGTTGTTTTGCACCCGCATATTGAAATAAAAACAGCAGATGCTCGTGCTGTACTTGAGCCTACAATTCCTTTTCAAAATGCAATTACACAATGGGGAAATTTAGGTGGCTTAATCTCAGGGTTGTATACCAATGATTATGAATTAATTAGTCGCTCCTTGCAAGATGTGGTAATAGAACCATTTCGAAAACATCTAATCCCAAATTTTGACGATGTAAAAAATATAGCTATACAAAATGGTGCTTTAGGTTCAGGGATTTCTGGTGCTGGTCCTTCTATTTTTGCTTTATGTAAAGGAGAAAATACTGCTAATAAAGTAGCTAGTGCAATGAGAGAAACATATTTAAAAACCAATATTTCTTTTGATGTTTATATTTCTAAAATAAACGATGAAGGAGTCAAAATAATTTAAAATACTAATTTTATTAAACAATAACCATTTTACAAAATACTTTATACAGTTTGCAATGAAATATTACAGTTTAAACAATAAAAGCCACCAAGTTTCTTTTGAAGAAGCAGTTACCAATGGATTAGCTCCAGATAAAGGGTTGTATTTTCCAATCGAAATTCCAAAACTGCCACAATCATTTTTTAATTCCATCGAAAGTTTATCTAATACAGAAATTGCTTTTGAAATCATAAAACCTTTCGTTGGAAACGAAATACCAGAAAAAGAATTAAAGCAAATCGTTTCTGAAACCTTATCTTTTAAATTTCCATTAGTAAAAATAGAAGAAAATGTTTTTTCATTAGAATTATTTCATGGACCAACTATGGCTTTTAAAGATGTAGGTGCCCGATTTATGTCGCGTTGCATTGCCTATTTTAATAGAGAGAAAAATCAAAAAAATGTTGTCTTAGTAGCTACTTCTGGTGACACAGGTGGTGCAGTCGCAAGTGGTTTTTTAGGTGTAAAGGGAGTTGAAGTAGTAATCCTCTACCCTTCTGGAAAGGTAAGCGATATACAAGAAAAACAACTCACCACATTAGGGCAAAATATTACTGCACTTCAAGTGGATGGTGTTTTCGATGATTGTCAGGATATGGTTAAAAAAGCTTTTTTAGATGATGATTTAAAGTATAAAAACCTAACTTCTGCTAATTCTATAAACATTGCACGTTGGTTACCTCAAATGTTTTATTTCTTTTTTGCCTATAAAGAATTAAAAAAGCATAATAAGCCTTTAGTAACTTCTTGTCCAAGTGGTAATTTTGGGAACATTTGCGCAGGAATTATTGCTAAAAAAATGGGATTACCCATTCAACATTTTGTTGCTACAACTAATGCTAATGATACAGTTCCAAGATTCCTAGAAAATGGGAAATATGAACCTAAACCTTCCATTGCCACCATTTCGAATGCAATGGATGTAGGCAATCCAAGCAATTTTGTACGCATACAAGAAATGTATAATAATGATTTAAAAGAATTTAGCAATGATTTCTCTTCTTATACATATACTGATGAAGAAACAAAAAGTATCATGAAAGATATTTATTCAAAATTTAATTACATTACAGAACCTCATGGAGCTGTAGGATATCTAGGATTAAAGAAAGAATTAAAAAATTATCCAGAAAATATTGGCTTCTTCTTAGAAACGGCTCACCCAATTAAATTTTTAGATGTCGTAGAACCTATATTAGGAATAAAGTTAGATATTCCAACTCAAATTGAAAGTGTTTTGAATAAAGAACAAAAGAGTATTAAAATCAAAACATATAATGAACTCAAGGAATATCTTTCAAAATAGCGAATACAACTGCAATTCTAATAATTCTATAATCTTTTCCAAAAATGATATAATGCTAGAAGCCAGTATTTTTTTCAATTTTACAAAACTAATAAAGCAATAGTTTTTAGTTTAAAACACTTTTGCAAAAAAAATAAAATATGAAAGGAATTACTGGCTTATTAATGTTACTGACATTCATTTTAATATCATGTAATAATGAAACAAACTCAATCGCAAAGTTTAAAAGAGATTTTCCAGAAAGAAAACAACCTAAAAGCTTTACTTACTCTTACATAAATTCAAAAGAATTTAAATTAGACTCACTTAAAGAAAGTGAGTTAGATATTATTCTAGGAGTAAACAGAATGGATAAAGTCAATTTAAAAAAAACCGACTCTATTTTAGTTCCAACAGATTTATCTGGAGACATAGCATATTATATGCCTTATCCTTTTGAAGTAAAAAAATTAGACTCTATAAAAAAAATAATCTTTTTTTCTTATCAAAGTGAAACATTTGCTACTTATGAATATGGTATTTTAACCCATGTTGGACCAACAAATATGGGTAAAGAAACTGCAATGACTCCTACTGGATTATTCTTTACCAACTGGAAAGCTAAAAAAACAATTAGTACTGTAAATGACGAATGGATTTTAAAATGGAATTTTAATATTGCAAATGGTCTAGGAGTTGGTTTCCACCAGTATGAATTACCTGGTTATCCTGCATCTCATTCCTGCATGCGTTTAACAGAAAAAGACGCTAAAATGCTTTATAATTTTGCAGAACAATGGGTTTTAGAAAATGAAGATTCTGTTAAAATAAAAGGAACACCTGTCATAATATTTGGAAAATATGACTTTAAGGCACCCAAACCTTGGTTATCATTAAAAACCAACCCAAATGCATTAAAATTTTCCGAAGACGAATTAGAAAAAATAATTATACCTCATATTAATGAAATTAAAAAAGAAGAAAAAATAAGAGATAAATATAATGCAAATAAAAGCTAATACAGAATACTAAGTAAAAAGAAAAATTTGCTCATCATTTTTTAAATGCTTAATAGAATATATTGTTCTATTAAGCATTTTTATATCTAGTAATTTTAATTAATTTAGCACCACAAAATTTAAATGATGAAAAATACAGCTTTATCACACATTCACGAAAGTTTAGGAGCAAAAATGGTTCCTTTTGCAGGATACAATATGCCTGTTCAATATGAAGGAGTAAATATAGAACATGAAACCGTAAGAAACGGTGTAGGTGTTTTTGATGTTTCGCATATGGGAGAATTTTTATTAACTGGAGAAAATGCATTAGCTTTAATACAAAAAGTAACCTCAAATGACGCCTCTGTTTTAGAAATTGGACGAGCTCAATATTCATGTTTACCAAATAATGATGGTGGAATTGTAGATGATTTAATTATATATAGAATTAAAGAAGAGCAATATTTATTAGTAGTAAATGCTTCAAACATTGAAAAAGATTGGAATTGGATTTCTTCTCACAATGATTTAGATGTTGAAATGAAAAATTTATCTGAAGAGTATTCCTTATTAGCTATTCAAGGTCCAAAAGCTGTTGAAGCAATGCAATCTTTAACTTCAATTGATTTATCTGCTATTAAATATTATCATTTTGAAGTAGCTGATTTCGCTGGAATTGAACATGTTATTATTTCTGCAACAGGTTACACTGGTTCAGGTGGATTTGAAATTTATTGCAAAAACAATGAAGTAGAACAAATTTGGAATAAAGTATTTGAAGCAGGAGCTTCTTTTGGCATTAAGCCAATTGGTTTAGCAGCTCGTGATACATTACGTTTAGAAATGGGATTCTGTTTATATGGTAATGATATTAACGATACAACTTCTCCATTAGAAGCTGGTTTAGGTTGGATTACTAAATTTACAAAAGAGTTTACCAATTCTGAAAATTTAAAAAAACAAAAAGAAGCTGGTGTATCTCGAAAATTAGTTGCTTTTGAAATGATTGAAAGAGGAATTCCACGTCATGATTATGAAATAGCTAATGCTGATGGAAACATAGTAGGAATTGTAACTTCTGGAACACAATCTCCTTCTTTAGGAATTGCAATAGGTTTAGGTTATGTACCAACAGCTTTATCTACTATAGATTCTGAAATTTATATTAGAATTAGAAACAAAGATGTTAAAGCAAAAGTGGTAAAATTACCATTCTACAAGAAATAATTTTAAAATGAAATTACAGTTGTATTTTTTCTTGTTCTTTATACATTTTATTTTTTCTCAAAATAAACAAGAAAACTGTACAACCATTTTTAAAATAAATGCACTCATACAAGACTATCATTGCCAACCAAAGTTAGTAGATGATAGTCTTTCTTTATATGTTTTTAATGCAATTATTGAAAAATTAGATAGAGAAAAAAATGTTTTTTTACAAGCTGAATATGACATTCTATCCAAACACAAATACAGTATCGATAACTATATACTAGATAAGAAATGTGATTTTTTAGACGAAATAGTCATTTATTATAGAAAAGGATTAGAAAGAAAGCTTAAAACTATAGAAATTTTAGAAAAAGAAAACATTCCTCTTACCACAAAAGACACTTTATTTTTTACTAAACGTGAAAATAATTTTTATAAAGATGAAAAAGGAATTAAACGCATTCTAAAAAAGCTAATCACTTATGAAACTTTAAAAGGAGTTGCTCTCATCAGTAAAAATAAAGATTCATTAAAAACACATTTTAATGAATTATCCAAACAAGCTAAAATAAAAACATTTGATACTTACAAATGTAAAATTCTAAATCTTCTAAAGGATGAAAAATCATTTGAAGAAAGTATTAAAAACACCTTTTTCAAATCATTTTGCAATTACTTTGACCCACATACAGATTATTTTTCTTATGATGATAAGTCAAGTTTTCTATCAAATGTAAATTCAAGTAATAGTTCATTAGGGCTCACATTTGAGGCTAATGAAAATGATGAGATTTTTGTAAGTGAAATTATTCCAGGTGGTTCAGCATTTGAAAATGAAAAAATTGAAACTGGAGACCAAATTCTTAAAATCAAATATAAAGAAAATGAATACTCGGTAAGTTGTAGCTCGATAGACCAAATATCAAATTTTATTACATCAGATAATTACAAAGAACTTGAAATTACTTTTCGAAAAAAAAATGGAGAAATTTTTAATACTCTCATTGAAAAAAAAATAATAAAAGCAATTGAAAACTCGGCTTACAGTTATGTTTTAAGTCAAGAAAATAATTTTGGATATATTAAAATCCCAAGTTTCTATTCTGCCGAAAATGGTTTAAATACATTATCTAATGATGTAGCCAAAGAAATCATAAAATTAAAAGAAGATAAAATAAAAGGATTAATAATAGACTTGCAATTTAATGGTGGTGGAAATGTAGATGAAGCCATAAAATTAGCTGGAATGTTTATTGATGTTGGTCCTATTGCAGTTGCAGTCGATAATGAAAAAAATCAAACTATTTTAAAAGATTATAATAGAGGTACAATATTTAGCGAACCAATCATTATTTTAGTTAATGGATTGTCGGCTTCTGCTAGCGAATTATTTGCAAATGCTTTACAAGACTATAAAAGAGCCATTATTATTGGAAATCCTTCCTATGGAAAAGCAACAATGCAAAGTATTATTCCTGTCGAAAATTCTAATTTAAATAAAGATTTTATAAATTTAACGATACAAAAGTTCTATCGAATTACAGGAAAAAGCCATCAAGCAACTGGCATAATTCCTGATATAGAATTACCCTATTTATTTGAACATATTGTTCCTAAAGAAAGTAGTTATAAAACTGTTTTAAGTAATGATGAAATTACCACAAATACACGTTACAAAATCTATGAAAACGATTTCTCAGCAATCATAGAATCTAGTAAAAATAGGATAAACACTAATATTTATTTCAAAAAAATTCTAACAATTAACAAAGACATTGATTCCTTTATAAATAATAAAAAAGATAGAATTGTACTTTTAACATTTGAAGGTGTTTTTAAAGAAATTAATGAAACTTCCTCCATTTTCAATAAAGTAAATGAACTTTCCAATGAAAAGTTTAATTTTTCAGTAGAAAAAAACACCTATGATATTGAAAATATTCCTATTGATAGTTATTCCGAAAAATATTCGCAAAAACAAAAAGAAGAAATTCAATCTAGTGCCATTATTTTTGAAGCATTAGAAATACTAAACAGTTTAATTAAATAATTCATGAAAAATAGAAAAGCACTTTTTATTGTATTCTTCATTTTTACATTACATTTATTTTCGCAAGAATTTAGTACACCAGTAGATTACTTATCATATATATCTAAAGAGCAACAAGATATTACTAAAAACATGTGGAAATACACAAAATCTATAGCTCATTCTAAAAGTGCTCGAAAAATAGATGCCACTCGAAAAAATTTAATTAAATCGATACAATCTGCTAAAAAAAATATTTCAAATTTAAAAGAAGGCTATAAAGGAGATGTCGAATACAAAGATGAAGTTATTAATTATTTATCTTTTTCTGAAAATATGGTGAGCCAAGATTATAGCAAAATTGTAGACATGCAAGAAGTTGCGGAACAATCTTATGATTTTATGGAAGCATATATTATGACAAAAGATTTGGTCAACAAAAAAATGGCCGACGAATATGACAAAGTTACTGTAGCACAAAAAAGTTTTGCTTTAAAATATCATATTAGCCTTCAAGATTCTGAGTCAGATTTAGCTAAAAAAATGAAACTTTCAAACGAAGTCTTTCAATATCAAAATGAAATCTATCTTATATTTTTCAAATGTAATATAACTGATGCATTACTTTCAACTTCAGTACAAAACAAAGACATTGCTGCAATTCAGCAAAATGCAAGTTCATTGATAGCTTACACAGAAGAAGGTTTAAATAAATTAAAGACTATAGCAGCTTATAAAAATGATAACTCATTAAAAAGCAATACAATTAAAACATTAGAAATATATAAAAAAGTAGGTGAAGAATATGCACCAAAAGTAATCGATTTCTATATGTTTAATACTAAATTTGAAGAAACAAAAACAGCTATGGATAGAAAATCTGCAAAGGAGAGAACAAAAGAAGATGTAGATAATTTCAATAAAATGGTTAAAGAAGTAAATGTAAAAATTAACGATTTTAATACTTTAAATATTAATTTTATAAACGAAAAAAATAAGTCTATAATTGAATGGAACAATGCCTCAGAAAAATTTATTTCCAAACATGTTCCAAATGATTAATAACAATTTGAATAATTGTTTAGAAACCTTATTTTTGCAAATAATTTTGAGTTAAAAATATAGAAATGGGAAGAGCATTTGAATTTAGAAAAGCACGTAAAATGAAACGTTGGTCCGCAATGGCTAAAACGTTTACTAGAATAGGAAAAGATATTGTTATTGCTGTTAAAGAAGGTGGCCCAAATCCTGAATCTAATGCACGATTAAGAGCTGTAATACAAAATGCTAAGGCTGCAAATATGCCTAAAGACAATGTAGAACGTGCCATTAAAAAAGCATCTGATAAAGATACAGCAAACTATAAAGAAGTTTTATTTGAAGGATATGCTCCTCACGGAATAGCAATCCTTATTGAAACAGCTACCGATAATAACAATAGAACCGTTGCTAACATTAGAAGTTATTTTAATAAATGCAATGGAACAATGGGAACACAAGGCTCAGTTGAGTTTATGTTTGATCACACATGTAATTTTAGAATTCCAGCTGAAGGTCAAGATGTAGAAGAACTAGAATTAGAGATGATTGATTTTGGTGTTGAAGAAATTTTTGCAGATGATGATGGTATTTTAATGTATGCTCCTTTCGAAAGCTTTGGCGCTATTCAAAAAGAATTAGAAAATAGAGGTTTAGAGATTCTTTCATCTGGTTTTGAAAGAATACCTCAAGTTACTAAAGAATTAACGGAAGCAGAAGCTGCTGATGTTGAAAAATTACTTGAAAAAATTGAAGAAGATGATGATGTGATGAATGTATATCACACAATGCAAGAAAGTGCAGAATAGAATTAATTCATATATACTAAAAACTCTGAGAAACTACTCAGAGTTTTTTTTAAAATTCAATATCTAAAAATTATATTTTGTTTAACTAATTTTAAAAATTACCTAAACAAATAATCAGTATCTTTGAGATAAAATAAGTTGCTATGGCAAAGAAAATAAATCTCAATAAAGAAGTTATCCTTTCAGAATATTCAAAATTTGTACTAACTGAAGGAAAAAAACCTAATTCAATCTACGCTTTTTGTCAACATATAAAAGTAGGAGAAACTGAATTTTATCAATATTTCAGTAGTTTTGAACAAATTGAAGCAAGTGTTTTTACCACTTTCTTCGAAAATACTGTAAAATTACTTTCACAAAGTGAAGAATATCCAACTTATGATGCAAAAACACAAATACTAAGTTTTTACTTCACTTTCTTTGAACAAATGACTGCAAATAGAAGCTTTGTAATTCATTTACTTCATGAAGACAAAAATCAATTAAAAAACCTTAAAAAATTAAGTAGTTTAAGAACATTATTTAAAGGTTATATCGATTCTCTAGAAATTGAACCTATAAAAATTCCTCAAGAAACTATTGAAAAAATCCAACAAAAAAGTATTTCAGAATTGGCTTGGATTCAATTTCTAATGACTTTAAAATTTTGGATAGATGATACTTCTCCCTCATTTGAAAAAACAGATCTGTTTATCGAAAAATCAGTACATGCTAGTTTCGATTTAATCGATCTGACTCCTTTAAAAAATATTATTGATTTCGGGAAATTCCTTTGGAATGAAAAAGTAAAAATGTAATACTATTAAAATTATACATATGAAATCACTTGATAGTATTCCTACCTCTAAAATACAACGTGCTTCTAAATTAATTCAAACTGGTGCAAAAGTGGGTGTGAATTATTTAAAATATTATGGTGATAAGCTTACTAAAACAGAAGAAGAAGCAAAAGAAAGCTTAAACCTATCAAATGCAGAAGATATTTATGATGGTTTAAAACAAATGAAAGGTAGTGCTTTGAAAGTAGCACAAATGTTAAGCATGGAAAAAAGTATTTTACCAAGAGCTTATGTAGAAAAATTTTCATTATCACAATTTTCTGTTCCGCCACTTTCGGCACCATTAGTACTAAAAACTTTCAAAAAATATTTTGGTAAAAACCCAAATGAAATTTTTGATACATTTAATCTAGAATCCATAAATGCTGCAAGTATTGGTCAAGTACATCAAGCTGAATTAAATGGCAAAAAACTAGCTGTTAAAATTCAATATCCTGGTGTAGCAGATAGTATTTCTTCAGATTTAGCTTTGGTTAAACCAATAGCCATTAAAATGTTTAATATTAAAGGGAAAGATTCCGATAAATATTTTAAAGAAGTCGAATATAAATTAATTGAAGAAACTGATTATATAAATGAAGTGAAACAAAGCAAAGAAGTAGTTCAAGCTTGCAAACATTTACCTAATTTATTATTTCCTAATTACTATGAAGAATGGTCATCTGAACGCATTATTACAATGGATTGGATGATTGGTAAACATTTATCTGAATTTACAGCAGTAAATAACAATCAAGAATTAGCAAACACAATCGGTCAAGGATTATGGGATTTTTATATGTACCAAATGCATACTATTAAAAAAGTGCATGCTGATCCACATCCTGGTAACTTTTTAGTTTCTGATGAAGGCAAATTAATTGTACTAGATTTTGGTTGTATGAAAGAAGTACCAGATGATTTTTATGTACCTTATTTTGATTTAGCAAAAAAAGAAAACATTAATAATCCTGTATTTTTTGAAGAGAAATTATACGAATTAGAAATCTTAAAACCAGAAGATACAAAAGAAGAAAAAATATTCTTTTCTAAATTATTTCATGAAATGTTAAGTTTGTTTACCCAACCATTTCACAACGAAGCTTTTGATTTTTCAGATGAAACGTTTTTTGGTAAAATAGCCGAACTTGGAGAACGTTATTCAAAAAGCACAGAAATAAGAAACATGAACGGAAATAGAGGTTCTAAACACTTTATATATATTAACAGAACTTTCTTTGGGCTATATAACTTAATGCATGATATTAAAGCAAAAGACATAAAAATAAATAATTTTCTTAATTACTAATTATGTTATTTAATACAACTTATGTGGATAATGAAGTTACCCGAGAAATCAATTCTATTTTGGGTAAACCCTACTCTTTTATAAAAGCCATTCAAATGAAAGGAACTGGTTCACACAGAATGATGATACAAGAAGTAAGTCCACATTTTAGAAATGTATTAAATACTAATTCAGATATTAACTATGCTAATATTGAATTAAGGCCTAAAGGAATTATTTTCCATATTAACAAAGGTTTACAAAGTTATTCATGGATTATTCCCTATTATAAATTAGTGCTGTTTCAATCAGAAACATTAAGTATTCATGCAGAAGGTATGTTCATCAAATTAAGGAATAACCAATATGTACAAAAGAATAACAACTTTATAACTAAAGTTTTAGGTTTAAAAGAACACTATTTAAATATTAATTATGGATCACAGTTTAACAGCTGAACAAATTGACAGAGTAATTGAAATGGCTTGGGAAGATAGAACTCCATTTGAAGCTATTTCGTTTCAATTTGGAATTTCAGAAATGGAAACCAAAATAATAATGCGGAAGAAATTAAAACGTTCCAGTTATGAATTATGGAGAAAAAGAGTCACTAATAGAAAAACTAAGCATGAAAAGTTACGTTCTTTTTCTGAAGGAAGATTTAAATGTAAATTACAAAGACAAATTACCAATAATAAGATTTCGAAAAGATAGTTTAAAATAAACTATCTTTTCTCTTTTTATAATTAAATAGATAATCTCCTTTTGGTTTACCTAGATCAAACGAACTAAACTTAGTCAAAAAACGAGTACTTTGCCTAGCTTCATTTGGATCCATTCCTTCATATTCAATTTTATATAAAGCCGAATACATTTCTGCTCTTCCAACACCATGATAGCAATGGATTAAAACAGGATAATTTTCAGGATTATCCATAATCTCAAAAAACATCTTTAAATTATGTTCTTGTGGCACTTGATCTGAACCATTATTAAAATAATTTACTCCCTTTAATTTAGCTATAGCTTCTTTCTCTTGAGTTAATTCAATAGGAATTTCAGGATTGTTTACATCATCACCAGTTCCTGGAAAGCGTAAATCAATTACACTTTTAATATTATATTCTTTTATATAGTCGGGTAATTCTTCAGGAGGAATAACTCCACTTTTATAGACCTTTCCTTCAGTAATAGTTTCAAAATTATGATTGATATTCATATCATAATAATGTTTACCTCCAAAGATGGCAGCTATTACAATAACAATTATTACTATTTTTTTTTTCATTTTTATTTAATTGTCGTAAGGTTTTTATCTAAAATCCGATCAAAATAATCTTGAATAAATCCTTTACATTGAAGTTCCAGATTGTTCATTTTTTGATTTCTATTGCCAATTAAATTATGAGATAATGTTACATCTTTAACATCATAAAAACCAATTGCTTTTGTTCCATCAAACAGGCAAATATAGTTATCTTTCATAAAATAATAGATATTGGAATTATAATTAATTAAATAAGGCTCTATATCTTTTTCCTTAGTTAATAAACTTCTTCCCCAACTTCTAAAAGGTTTATCATATCCAATCATATCCATAACAGTTGGATAAATATCAATGTGCTGAGCAATGTCATTATTTTCACCTATTATATCACTATTAGGTTTATAAATTAAGATTGGAATTGCATTTCTATTCATGATATTATCATAGAAATGTTCCTTATAACTTACCTGATTACAATGATCAGAAGTAATTATAAAAATCGTATTAGAAAACCAAGGTTCTTTTTTAGCAGCTTCAAAAAATTTCTTAAAAGCATAATCAGTATAACCTACACATTGGTGCATTTGAACATTTCCTTTTGGAAACTTTCCCTCATACTCTTTAGGTATAACATAAGGTTCATGAGAAGTAACTGTAAAAACTGTACTAAAAAAAGGCTGTTGTTTTTTACTAATAGTAGTATTCATAAATTGTAAAAACGGTTCGTCCCAAATTCCCCAAGAACCATCAAAATCAGCATCATTTCCATATTCTGTTTTACCATAATAATGATCGAAACCTAATATATTACTATATCCTAAAAAACCCATGGAACCATTTGGTGCTCCGTGAAAGAAAGACGTATCATACCCTTTACTATTTAAACAAGATACCATAGATTCAATCTGTTGCTGTGCATAAGGAGAGGATGTAAAAGCATCTTTAAAAGAAGGAATTCCTGAAATAATAGAAGACATTCCATGTATCGATTTATAGCCATTTGAATAAGCATTAGTATAAATCATACTATATTGGGCTAAAGAGTCTAAAAAAGGAGTATAACTCACATAATCTTTAATTCCTGCATTTTTATTAAATGCACCACAATATTCTCTGCCCATACTCTCCGTTATAATTAAAACAATATTAGGTTTAGACGGATTATTAGAACTGTAATGCTTAATAGGATTAAAATTTTCTTTAATTACTTCTTTAGAAATATTAAATTCTTGCTTTTTAAATGATTTTACTCGAATTGTTCTTAAAAAAGTAAAGGGAGAATTTAAAACTAAATCAGCTTGTTTGACTTTTTTTACATGTCTATTTGCATCTACTAAATTAATAGGTCTTGTGCTCTTTTTAAAATCTCCTCTTATTCCTCCTACACTTAAAGTAGCTATCAATAACACACCTATAACCGATTTCAGTATATATTTTAAATGAGAATCTTCTCTTAGGTTGTGTTTAACTTTTACACTTTTATATAAATATATCCATAAAGCAGAAACTAAAACATACAATAAAAATACATGCCAATAAGTCAATAAAAAACGAAAAAGCATTCCTACCTTTGATTCTTCATGCTTAATAATATCCCATGCAGCTAAAGTTAATCGCGAAAAATTATACTTATAGTAAATAAAATCTACAAAATTTAATGCGTAAAAAATCAAATTAGTTATGAAATAAAACCAAAATAAAAAATTTTGATAAACAGCTCTAGTATTTACAAAAAATGGCAAAATTGACAACAATATAAAAAGTCCATTTATATATAAAATAGCCGTAGTATCGAATGCTAGACCATGATAAGCGATTTTAAAAAATTCTAAAACAGAATCAACTTCAACTATGTCTGAATTATAAAAATAAAATAAAACTCTAGCAATAAAATAAAAAAAATAAACCAGTAAAACTCTATATAATAAAACTTTATACTCTTCTAATCTAAAAAATGATTTCATTAATTTGTCCTTCTTAATTTTTATGCAAAAATAACAATAATATGAAGGGAAGTTAACTTTTAACATTCTATTTCATTTTTTATCAATTAAAATATTCAAATTCTACTTCAAAGTTGCTTTTTGCCATCAATTGTTATTTAAAAAGATTGCTGTTATTTTCATAAAAATCAACTAAAAAAACAAAACCTTCACGCAAAATAAGCTTTTCTCTCAAGCTTTTTTAAAAATACAAACTTAAAATTAATATATTATGCACGCATAATATATTAATTATCAAATAATTAATAATAAGTTTTAACATATTCATAAATAATTGGTTAATTAATAATTATTTTATAATTTGCATACTATTAAAAAAGTAAATTTATGTCTACAATTACTCGGCTCTTTGATTTCCCATATTATCAATTAGAGAAATACAATTTATCTGATGCTTTAGTTACCAAATATGGTAATGAATGGATTAAGACTTCTACTAAAGAATATTTAGAAAAAGCTAATACAGTTTCTAGAGCTTTAATTAGATTAGGAGTTCAGAAAAACGATAAAATTGCCCTTATTTCATCAAACAACAGAACCGAATGGAATATCTGTGATATAGGTATTTTACAAACAGGAGCTCAAAATGTTCCTATTTATCCAACAATTTCTGGAGAAGATTATGAGTATATTTTAAACCATTCAGAATCTTCATATTGTTTTGTTTCAGACCAAGAAGTTTTTGATAAATTAAACTCAATTAGAAAAAACGTACCTACATTAAAAGAAGTTTATTCTTTTAATGACATAGATGGATGTAAAAGTTGGAAAGAAATTTTAGAATTAGGTAAAGATGAATCCAATCAAGATGTTGTAGATGATCGAAAAAATAATGTTGCAACTACAGATTTAGCAACTATAATTTATACATCAGGAACAACTGGAAGACCAAAAGGAGTTATGTTGTCACATGAAAACATAGTATCAAACGTTTTAATGAGTTCTCCAAGAGTTCCATTACGTGATGGTGATTCTATTGCTCTAAGCTTCTTACCAATTTGTCATATTTTCGAAAGAATGCTTTTATATCTATACCAATATCATGGTATCTCAGTCTATTTTGCTGAAAGTATTGAAAAAATGAGTGATAACTTAAAAGAAGTTAAACCTCATGTAATGACAGTAGTACCAAGATTACTTGAAAAAGTATATGATAAAATATATGCTAAAGGAACTGATTTAACAGGAATTAAAAAGAAATTATTTTTCTGGGCTTTAGATTTAGGAATGAATTATAAACCTTATGGAGAAAACGGATTTTGGTATGAATTCAAATTAAAAATAGCTAGAAAATTAATATTTTCCAAATGGCAAGAAGGTTTAGGTGGACAATTAGAATTACTGGTATGTGGAAGTGCAGCTTTACAAACTAGGCTTTCAAAAGTTTTTTGTGCAGCTAATATTCCAGTAATGGAAGGATATGGTTTAACAGAAACATCTCCAGTGATTTCCGTAAATGTCATGAAAAATTTTGGTTTTAGGATTGGTAGTGTTGGTAAGGTTTTAGAAGGTATCGATGTAAAAATTGCTGAAGATGGAGAAATTCTTTGTAAAGGACCAAACGTAATGCTAGGTTATTATAAAGATGAAGAAAAAACCAAAGAAGTATTAAATAATGGTTATTTCCATACAGGAGACATCGGTGAAATAGATGCAGATGGTTTCTTAAAAATTACAGACCGCAAAAAAGAAATGTTTAAAACCTCAGGTGGAAAATATGTTGCTCCTCAAATTTTAGAAAACACTTTTAAGCAATCCCGATTTATAGAACAAATAATGGTAATAGGTGATGGAGAAAAAATGCCTGCTGCTTTTATACAACCCAATTTTGATTTTATTAAAGATTGGGCAAATCGTAAAAATATTTCAATTGGTAATACAAATGAAGAAATTGCTGTAAATCAAAGTGTAATTGATAGAATTCAAGAAGAAGTTGACGAAGCCAATGAAAAATTTGGAAACTGGGAAAAAGTAAAACGTTTTCAATTAACACCAGATATTTGGTCTATCGAAGGTGGTCATTTGACACCTACAATGAAATTAAAAAGAAAAATTATTGTTGAGAAATATAGAAATTTATATACAAAAATTTACGGATAATATCAAAAAGCCTACTTAATCGTGGGCTTTTTTTATACATTATCATATTTAACAAAAAAATGTTTAAAAAATTTATAAAATACTATGCATGCATAGTATTTTTTTATTACCTTTGAAATTATATTCATCTTATGAAAGATAAAACAATAGATTATATACTAAGAGCAACCTGGCAAGCTGTCGCAAGAATGTATAATGAAGAAGCTTCAAAGTACGGGGCAACTATGGCTACAGGGTTTACTTTACTTAGTATAGATAAAGAAAAAGGCACTCCATCTACCATGCTTGGTCCAAAAATGGGAATGGAAGCAACAAGTCTTACTAGAACCTTAAAATCTATGGAGGAAAAAGGACTAATAAGCCGAAAAAAAAATCCTACAGATGGTAGAGGTGTCATTATTCAATTAACCAAAGACGGTCAAGAAAAAAGAGAATTATCAAAAAACACGGTATTAAAATTTAATGAAACTATAAAAGAACATGTTTCTGAGGAGAAATTAGTTCATTTTATGGAAGTTGCTGAAATTATTAATGAATTGATAGCTGATAAAAAAATTTACACAGAGAACGAATTTGAAAACAAATTATAACCCGATATATGAAACGTAATATTAAAAAAGTTGCTGTTATTGGTTCTGGAATTATGGGAAGCGGAATTGCTTGTCATTTTGCAAACATTGGTGTAGAGGTCTTACTTCTAGATATTGTTCCAAAAGAATTAACAGAAGCAGAACAGAAAAAAGGATTAACCTTAGAAAGTAAAGTTGTTAGAAATCGTTTGGTTAACGAGCATCTAACGAATGCATTAAAATCGAAACCATCTCCTATTTATCACCCAAGTTTTGCCAATAGAATTACTACTGGTAACACTACAGATGATATGAAAAAAATAGCAGAGGTAGATTGGATTATAGAAGTTGTTGTAGAAAGACTTGATATTAAAAAATTAGTTTTTGAGCAAGTTGAAAAATACAGAAAACCAGGAACTTTAATCACTTCTAATACCTCTGGTATTCCAATTCATTTCATGAGTGAAGGTAGAAGTGAAGATTTCCAAAAACACTTCTGCGGAACACATTTCTTCAACCCTGCTCGTTACTTAAAATTATTCGAAATCATTCCTGGTCCAAAAACATCTCAAGAAGTATTAGATTTCTTAAATGGATATGGTGAAAAATTCTTAGGAAAAACTTCAGTTGTTGCAAAAGATACACCCGCTTTTATTGGAAATAGAATTGGAATCTTCGGAATCCAAAGTTTATTCCACCAAGTAAAAGAAATGGGATTAACAGTTGAAGAAGTAGATAAATTGACAGGTCCAGTTATTGGTCGTCCAAAATCGGCTACCTTTAGAACCGTTGATGTAGTTGGATTAGATACATTAGTTCATGTTGCTAACGGAATTTATGAGAATTGTCCAAATGACGAATCTCATGAATTATTCAAACTTCCAGAATTTGTAAACAAAATGATGGAAAACAAATGGTTAGGAAGCAAAACGGGACAAGGATTTTACAAAAAAGAAGGGAAAGACATTCTAACTTTAGATTTAGATACATTAGAATATAGAACAGGTAAAAAAGCCTCATTTGCAACTTTAGAGTTAACCAAAACTATTGATAAACCAATTGATAGATTTAAAGTATTAGTAAAAGGAAAAGATAAAGCAGGTGAATTCTATAGAAAGAATTTTGCTTCAATGTTTCAATACTGTTCAAATCGTATTCCAGAAATAACAGAAGATTTTTACAAAATTGACGATGCTATGAAAGCTGGTTTCGGTTGGGAAAATGGCCCATTCGAAATTTGGGATGCAATCGGAGTTGAAAAAGGAATCGAATTAATGAAAGCTGAAGGTTATGAACCAGCAGCATGGGTAAATGAAATGGTAGCTTCTGGTGGTACTTCTTTTTATACTATAAAAGATGGAGCAACTTACTTCTACTCTATTACAAACAAAAAAGTAGAAAAAATTCCAGGTCAAGATGCATTCATCATCTTAAACAATATTCGAGAAAGCAAAAAAGTTTGGAATAACAGCGATTCTATTATTACCGATTTAGGTGATGGAATTATCAATTTAGAATTTACTTCAAAAATGAATTCAATTGGAGCTGGTGTTTTACAAGGTATCAACAAAGCAATTGATATTGCAGAAAAAGAATACAATGGTTTAGTCATCGGAAATCAAGGAGCTAATTTCTCTGTAGGAGCTAATTTAGGGATGATTTTCATGATGGCTGTGGAGCAAGAATATGATGAATTAAACATGGCTATCAAAATGTTCCAAGACACAATGATGCGTTGTCGTTATTCAGCAATTCCAGTAATTGCAGCTCCACATGGGATGACACTTGGTGGTGGCTGTGAATTAACAATGCACGCAGATAGAGCTGTAGCTGCTGCCGAAACATACATTGGTTTAGTTGAATTTGGAGTTGGTGTAATTCCTGGTGGTGGTGGTTCTAAAGAAATGGCTTTAAGAGCATCTGACTTATTTCGTAAAAATGACGTAGAATTAAACGTATTACAAGAATATTTCTTAACAGTAGGTATGGCAAAAGTAGCTACTTCAGCTTATGAAGGTTTTGATACAGGAGTACTTCTAAAAGGAAGAGATATGGTTGTGGTAAACAAAGACCGTCAAATTGCTACTGCTAAACAAGTAGCTTTACAAATGGCTGAACAAGGCTATACTCAAGCACCAAAAAGAAAAGATATCAAAGTTTTAGGAAAACAAGCTTTAGGTATGTTCCTAGTGGGAACTGACAGTATGGAAGCTGGTAAATATATTTCGGAACACGATAAGAAAATTGCTAACAAATTAGCTTATGTAATGGCTGGTGGTGACTTATCTGAACCAACATTAGTAACCGAACAATACTTATTAGACTTAGAAAGAGAAGCCTTTTTATCACTAACAGGTGAGAAAAAATCTTTAGAAAGAATCCAACACATGTTAACTAAAGGGAAACCGTTGAGAAATTAATTGTATAATGTATTTTGTAAATTGTTTAATGTAAAATCAAGTAATGAATTATTTTAAAGAATTGAAAGTTTGGCAAAAAGCAATTGAATTAGTTACTGAAATTTATTTTAAAACACAATCGTTTCCTAAAGAAGAAATTTATGGTTTAGCTTCTCAAATTAGAAGATGTGCTGTATCAATTCCATCAAATATTGCAGAAGGATGTGGCAGAAAAACAGATAAAGATTTTAGTAATTTTCTAGGAATTTCATTGGGCTCAGCATTTGAGTTTGAAACACAGCTTATAATTTGTAAAAATTTAGGTTATATATTAGAAAGTGATTTTAAATTTTTAGAATCTGAAATACAACATATTCAAAATATGATTATCAAATTACAAAATACAATTGACAAAAAATAATTCAATATACATCATACAAATTACAATATACTAAATAACAAAAAAGATGAGTAAAACAGCATATATAGTAAAAGCATACAGAACGGCAGTTGGCAAAGCACCAAAAGGCGTTTTTCGTTTCAAAAGACCAGATGAACTGGCTGCTGAAACCATTGAACACATGATGAAAGAATTGCCAAACTTCGACAAAACTCGTATCGATGATGTCATGGTTGGTAATGCAATGCCAGAAGCAGAACAAGGATTAAATGTTGCACGTTTAATTTCATTAATGGGATTAAAAGTAGAAGACGTACCTGGTGTTACAGTAAACAGATATTGTGCTTCAGGAATTGAAACAATCGGAATGGCAACAGCAAAAATTCAAGCTGGAATGGCAGATTGTATCATCGCTGGTGGTGCAGAAAGCATGAGTTATATTCCAATGGGTGGTTACAAACCAACTCCTGATTATAAATTATCAAAAGAAGGTCACGAAGATTACTATTGGGGAATGGGTTTAACAGCTGAAGCAGTTGCCAAACAATTCAATGTTTCTCGTGAGGATCAAGATGAATTTGCTTACCATTCACACATGAAAGCATTAAAAGCACAAGCTGAAGGTAAATTTGATGCTCAAATTGTTCCTATTACAGTAGAAGAAACTTTCGTTAACGAAAATGGTAAAAAAGAAACTCGTTCATACATTGTAACTAAAGATGAAGGGCCAAGAGCAGGAACTTCTGTTGCCGCTTTAGCAAATTTACGTCCAGTATTTGCTGCTGATGGTAGTGTAACAGCGGGTAACTCTTCGCAAATGAGCGATGGTGCTGCATTCGTTTTAGTTATGAGTGAAGAAATGGTAAAAGAATTAAACTTGGAACCGATTGCACGTTTAGTAAACTTTGCTTCTGCAGGTGTTGAACCAAGAATCATGGGAATAGGACCTGTAAAAGCTATTCCAAAAGCCTTAAAGCAAGCTGGTTTAAAACAATCAGATATCGATTTAATCGAACTTAACGAAGCTTTTGCATCACAATCATTAGCTGTTATCCGTGAATTAGGGTTAAATCCTGATATTGTTAATGTAAATGGTGGAGCCATTGCATTAGGTCACCCACTAGGTTGTACTGGAGCAAAACTTTCAGTTCAGTTATTTGACGAAATGAGAAAACGTGGCAACGCAAAATACGGAATGGTCACCATGTGCGTAGGAACAGGACAAGGAACAGCAGGAATTTATGAATTTTTGAAATAAGAATATAGAACAAAGAAAATAGAGTATAGATTAACCGAAAATGAAAATATAGAAATCTGAAAAGTCTCTTTTCTATTCTCTGTTTTCTTTTCTCTAAAAAAAATAAAATATGGCAGATATCATCAGAGGAGGACAATTCCTTGTAAAAGAAACAAAATGCGAAGACATCTTCACACCAGAAGATTTTAATGAAGAGCAAATTATGATGCGTGATTCGGTTATCGAATTCGTAGACAAAGAACTTTGGCCAAACAAAGAACGCTTTGAAAAGAAAGATTATGCGCTTACTGAAGAAGTAATGAAAAAAGCAGGTGATTTAGGTTACCTAAGTATAGCTGTTCCAGAAGCTTATGGTGGAATGGGAATGGGCTTTACAAATACAGTTTTAGTTTGTGATTATATTTCTGGAGCAACAGGATCATTTTCAACCGCTTTTGGTGCTCATACTGGAATTGGAACAATGCCAATTACGTTATATGGAACAGAAGAACAAAAACAAAAATATGTACCAAAATTAGCTTCTGGAGAATGGTTTGGTGCATACTGCTTAACCGAGCCTGGTGCAGGTTCAGATGCCAATTCAGGAAAAACTAAAGCTGTTTTATCAGAAGATGGAAAATATTATAGCATCACTGGTGGAAAAATGTGGATTTCAAATGCTGGTTTTTGTCAAGTGTTTATTGTTTTTGCTAGAATTGGTGATGATAAAAATATCACAGGCTTTATAGTAGAAAATGACCCGTCAAACGGAATTTCATTAGGTGATGAAGAGCACAAATTAGGTATTCGCTCCTCTTCTACTCGACAAGTTTTCTTTAATGAAACAAAAGTGCCAGTAGAAAATATGTTAGCTGGTCGCGGTGAAGGATTTAAAATTGCCATGAATGCCTTAAACGTTGGACGTATTAAATTAGCCGCTGCTTGTTTAGAAGCGCAACGTAGAACTATTTCTACTGCTGTTCAATATGCTAATGAAAGAATGCAATTTAATGTTCCTATTTCTAGTTTTGGTGCTATACAATCTAAAATTGCTGAAATGGCAACTAATTCTTATGCAGGAGAAAGTGCAACTTATAGAGCCGCACATGATATTGAAAATAGAATTAATATTAGAGTTGAAGAAGGAAATTCACATCAAGAAGCAGAATTAAAAGGTGTAGAAGAATTTGCAATCGAATGTTCTATTTTAAAAGTAGCTGTTTCTGAAGATGTACAAGCTTGTACTGACGAAGGAATTCAAATTTTTGGTGGAATGGGATTCTCAGAAGATGCACCAATGGAAAGTGCTTGGAGAGATGCTCGTATTTCTAGAATATATGAAGGAACTAACGAAATCAACAGAATGCTTTCTGTGGGAATGTTGGTTAAAAAAGCAATGAAAGGTCACGTTGATTTATTAGGACCAGCGATGGCTGTAGGTGAAGAATTAATGGGAATTCCATCTTTCGACACTCCAGATTATTCTGAATTATTTGCAGAAGAAAAAGAAATGATTGCTAAACTGAAAAAAGTTTTCTTAATGGTTTCTGGAGCAGCTGTTCAAAAATTTGGACCTCAATTGGAAGATCACCAACAATTATTAATGGCTGCAGCTGATATTTTAATCGAAATTTATATGGCAGAAAGCACAGTTTTAAGAGTTGAAAAGCTAGCTAAAAAAGAAGGAGCTGATAAGGTGCAAGAACAAATTGCAATGGCTCAACTTTATTTATATAAAGCCGTTGATATTATTAACCAAAAAGGAAAAGAAGGAATTGTTTCTTTTGCTGAAGGTGATGAACAACGCATGATGTTAATGGGATTAAAAAGGTTTACAAAATATACCAATATGCCTAACGTTATCGGTTTACGAGAAAAAATTGCAGCAAAATTAATTAGTGAAAATAAATATTGTTACTAATTAATAAACCTTTGTGATTTTTTGGTTTAGTTTGTTTAAAAATCCACTTGGTGAACAAGTGGATTTTTTATTGAAAATAATTATAACTTTTCTTTTTGACATATAAAGAAACAATTAGTTCTATTATAAAGGAACATCAATATCTATTGTAAGATTTTCATCTTCTTTTTTTTCTACTTTATTATCATCTTGCTTATTAAAGATTAACCCAAACATCATTATTAAAGCTGTTAAAACAATAACTTGAATAATTAAAGCCTTGCTTACAAGTGGTATTTTACTTTCTTCAGGGATACTTAAAAACAATAGAATTGTTATTAATCCTCTTGGAGCAATATATAATAAAGGCATAAATTTAACTTTAAATACTTTTAATTGTATTGCTCTAACTAAATAAATTAAAACTACAATTCCTATTGCTAATTCAAAAGTATTTGGGTTTAAAATGTCTTCTGTTTTCATTAAAAAACCAAATAATAAGAAAAATAAAGAACGTACTAAAAAAGCAGCTTCAATAATCAACTCTTTAAATTTTTTAACCTCTTTGTCTAAAGATCTTGGTTTTAAGAATTGAATTACTTTAAATCGTTCTAATTCGTCAAAATTACCAATGAACAGACCAAATAACATAATAAATATTAAAGCAGGTAAATGATAAATTTCTGAAATAGCAAATATTAATATAATAAGAAGAACAATTGGAGCAAACTTAATATGATGGTCAATTCTACTCAATAGAAAAGCTAAAAAAGCCGTTGCTATGAAAGAAATTAATAACATTAATAAAATTTGCAAACCAAAACTTCCTAAAGAATCTAAATTAATAACAGAATTTAAAGCTAAAAAATTAAAAAATAAAACACCTAATATATCAGAAAGACTGCTTTCATATATTGCAAACTCTTTATTAAAAACATTCAAGTGTCCAACACTTGAAATTGCAATTGCACTACTTATAATACATAATGGAACAGCATTAATTAAACCATCTTTATAACTCGAATCTAAGAAGTAATAAAAAAAATGTCCAATTACAAAAGTGGTTACAAATAAAGGTATTACTGCTGTTACCAATGTTTTTCCAACAAACGGTATTTTGGTTCGATTCAATTCTAACTCGAGTGAACCTTCTAAAACTATTAATACTAATCCTAGCGTTCCCAAAAATGGTAATAAAGAATTTAAATCTGGTATAACTATTTTCAAAACATCTGTAATCTGCTTTACAACCCAACCCAAAAGTAATAATAAAATAACTGAAGGTATTTTTGTTTTTGAAGAGCTTATCGTAAAAGCATAGGCTAACAGAAGTAAAACAGAAATAGTTATAATTATAGCAAAATTCATACAAGAATATTTTTTAGCAAGATATAAATACTTTGTAAATTTAACATTATAGAAATAAGAAATTTTTACCTTTACTCCAATATTTTTTTAAAATGATAAACCCTTCTACATACGGATGGATAGACAAATTTTTCAATAAAAACAACTCTAATTTTATTGATTACAAAGGTAATTATAGACAATTTTATAAAGAAATGCGTCAATCTGGTTTTGTGTATGGTTATACCGTTGCTGTTCCTCTAAAAGAACCTACTTCCTTTGGTGGTTTATCTCAAGATGAAATTACTAAAATTGCTTTATTAAATGCTTTATTTTCAACTTATAGATTAGTAAAAAAAACTAATAATACTAAAGCTTTTATTGATGAAGCAAAAAGTTTTTATAAATCTATACAAAAGGAAAATTATAATTTTCTTAAAACAATTTTACCTTCTGAATCAGATGTTTCAAAATTAGAAGCTGTAATTGATAATCGAATTCAAACTAATACTAATTTTTTTAGCAAAAATTTCTCGCATATAATTACTAATGCTTTACTATTTATTGATGTTTTAGCTTTTCACTCCTATTTGCAAAATGGCAAATTATCTAATGAATATCTAAAAGATTTTGAATTAAATTGTATAAAGATTGTTGCACTGGCTTTTCAAATTAAAGAGAAAAAATCAAAATATGATGAATTACTAATTAAACTATTTGAAAATTCTCTTCGTTATACCAAATTTGAAAAGATAGAAACAACAACTATTGAAACTATTTCATTAGCTCCAATTACTTTTGAAGTTGAAAAATTATATTTACTTGATATTACAGAAATGGCATTATGGAGCGATGAAAAATTAGAACAAAATGAAATATCTTTTTTACACAAAATTGCAGAAAAGTTAGTTATTTCTTCTGATGAATTATTAGAAAGCAGTAGTGCTATAACTAATTTTATCATAAATCATAAAAGTGAAATTCCGTACTTTAATTTTTCAAATCCAGTGAAACATTTTTATGACCAAACTAACAAAACGGTTTATAAACTAATTACTAGAAATAAAAAAAGATTAGTTAAAGAAATATCTGAAAGCAAGGAATTAATGATTCTATTAGCACAATCAACCTCAAGGGAGTTAGATAAAGAAGAAAAAAAGAAAGTAAAAAAACAGCTACTAGATATTTGTAAAACAATACCATCGCTAACTATTTTCTTACTTCCTGGTGGTGGAATTTTATTACCCATCTTGGTAAAATATATTCCACAATTATTACCTTCAGCTTTTAATGAAAACTTAGAAGAATAAATTTACACTACCCTTTTTCAATTTTCTAATTTTTAAAATATTAATTGGTAGACATTATCTAAATCACTGTTATTCCTTAAGTTAACATCTAAATCTGTTACATAACCTGAATTTAAGCCATAGACCCATCCATGAATACTTAATTCTTGACCGTTTTTCCATGCAGATTGTACTATAGATGTTTTAGCCAAGTCTAGAACTTGTTCTTTAACATTTAATTCTACAAACCTATTAAAACGTAATTTCTCGTCTTCTATAGCATCTAATTCTTTATGGTGAAATCGATACACATCTTTAATGTGTCTAATCCAATTATCAATTATCCCTATAGAACTATTTCCCATAGCTGCTTTTACACCTCCACAACCATAATGTCCACAAACGATTACATGTTTTACTTTTAAAGCATTTACAGCATAATCAAGTACACTTAACATGTTCATATCGCTATGTACAACCATATTTGCAATATTTCTATGTACAAACACTTCACCTGGTTCAGCTCCTATTATTTCGTTTGCAGGAACACGACTATCTGAACATCCAATCCATAACAAAGGTGGATTTTGACCTTCAGCTAAATTATTAAAGAAATCTGGGCTTATTTGAAGTTTTTCTTCAACCCATTTTTTATTGTTTTCAATTATCTTTTTATAAAATTCTGCCATGACTTAATAAATTTATATCTAGTTATCTAGATTGTTTTTTTAGTTTAAAAAATTCAATAAAACTTGTAGGGTTATCTACTACACCTCTTTCCGATTTTAAATGTATAAAAATGTTTTTATTCCTTGCCTGTATTACAAAATCTTCTAATATTTCCACAATATCATAATCAAGAAAAATTGTTTTTCTAATATCTAATTCTAAACGAGAATTTTCTGGTATACTAAATAACTCTTTCTGAATGGATGCTTTATTTAAGAAAGTTATCTCTTCTGCAAAAGTCATTTCAATAATTTTATGATCACCAGACTCTTTTTTATGTAAAAACAATGAATTCTGATAACTTTTAACTAAAATAACTATTACACCAATGGCTAGTCCAGTAAAAATTCCAATTAATAGATTTGTAAAAATAATCACTGCAACTGTCACAATAAAAGGTACAAATTGTGTCCAACCTAAATTAAACATCTTTTTAAATAAAGATGGCTTTGCTAATTTAAAACCTACAATTATTAACACTGCTGCTAAAACTGATTTAGGAATGTGATTTAAAAGCATTGGTATAGCTAAAACAGCAATTAACAACAATATACCATGTATGATAGCTGATAATTTTGTTTTTGCATTAGATTGTATGTTTGCAGAACTTCTTACAATAACCTGAGTAATAGGTAAACCACCTATTAAACCAGAAAAAATATTACCCAACCCTTGAGCAAATAATTCTCTATTAGGAGGAGTTATGTTCTTATCTGGATCTAACTTATCAGTAGCTTCAACACTTAATAAAGTTTCTAAACTGGCTACCAAAGCTAATGTAAATGCAATTGTAAAAACATCCATTGTAAAAACCTGACTAAAATCGGGAAAACTTAAGAGTGAAGCAAATTCTGAAATTTTTTCTGGAACTGGAATTTGGACTAAATGTTTTCCTTCAATAACAAAACTACTTGTTTTACTAAAAATAACTTGCAAAATAGTTCCAAGAAAAACAGCTACTAAAGAACCTTGAATAATTTTAAAAAAAGTATGCTTCTTTGATAAAATATTATCCCAGCATAAAATAAGTATTAACCCAAACAAACCTATAATTAAAGAACCTAAAGTAATATTATCGAGTACATGCACAATAGCAGAAAAAGTATTTTCTCCAGAAACTCCCCAAAAAAAACTATCTGCTCCTTCCGCCTCTAAATCATAACCGAAAAAGTGTGGAATTTGTTTTAAAATAATAATAATTCCAATACCAGTTAACATTCCTTTAATAACACTGTTAGGAAAATAATAACCTATAACACCCATTCTTAAAACTCCAAAAAGAATTTGAATTATTCCAGCTAAAACAACTGTAGATAAAAACAACTCAAAGCTACCTAAAGAACTAATGGCACTTGCCACAATAGCTGCTAAACCAGCTGCTGGACCACTCACTCCTATTTTTGATTTACTAAGAGAACCTACAACGATACCACCAATTATACCAGCAATCAATCCAGATAAAGGAGGAGCATCACTAGCTAAAGCAATTCCTAAACAAAGTGGTAATGCAACAAAAAAGACAACAATACTCGCAGGAATATCGTTTTTTAAATATTTAAACATAAAAATAATTAATTTAAAAAATAGTACTAAAATAAACTGTTTCTTAAATTAAATCTGGAGGTGGAATAAATATAGACGCTTTATAATTGCATATAATTAAATCATCTTGCAAGTTAAAAACTCCAAATTTTATTCTTGAATAATAGAAAAGAAAATATGAATCCGTTTTTGCAATTAGTTTTATTTCTTCAAATGATATACTACTTCCATTCTTTTCCTCTTCCTCTGAAAGATTATAGAAAGAAGAAATATCTACATCCTGATTAACAACACTAATAATAGTAGGTGTTATCAAAAATGTAATGAAAAAAAATAAAACTATTTTACTCAAAAAATTCATAAAGCAAATATAAAATGATTTTAAGTATGATTTCTTAAAATTTATATAATTTTTAATTTATTCTTCCATCCAAGCATGCATCATCCAAATCGTTTTCTCTTGTTCTTTTATAAAGTCACTCATCATTGCATTTGTCCCTTCATCATTATTTTCAGCAGATTCATTTAAAATTATTCTTTCAATTTCTAATAATTTACTAAGTGAATCTACTATTAATTGGATAGCTTCTGTATCTTTTGAAATATTTTTCCCAATTTTCAAGCTGTTATTCTCAATATATTCAGCAAAAGTATGCATTGGTCTACCTCCTAAAGTAAGTACTCGCTCTGCTATTAAATCAATTTTTAACTGACTATCATTATACATCTCTTCAAATTTAACATGCAAATCAAAAAAGCGCTTTCCTCTAATATTCCAGTGTAAACCTCTTAAATTTTGATAATAAATTTGAAAATTAGATAATAAGATATTTAACTTTTCTATTCCTTTTTCTGAATCTTTGATTGATAATCCTAATGCATTAATTTCCATGATTATAATTTTAATAGTTTAATTTTTGTCAAATTTATTCCAAAAAAAATCAAATTTATTATAAATCAAATTGATAGTTTTTATATTTTTATCAAAAATACTTATACAATGACTATTACGCAATTATATTATGTTTTAGCTGTAGCTGAGCATAAAAATTTTACTCTGGCAGCTGAAAAATGTTTTGTTACACAACCTACTTTAAGCATGCAAATTCAGAAATTAGAAGACGAATTAGATATTTTAATTTTTGATAGAAGTAAAAAACCAATTTTATTAACAGAAATAGGTCATAAAATTGTCAACCAAGCTAAAAATATAGTAAATGAAGCAGGAAGAATAAAAGATATTGTAGACCAACAAAAAGGTTATGTAGGAGGAGAATTTAAAGTGGGAATTATTCCAACTATAATGCCAACTTTGTTACCTATGTTTCTTAATAATTTTATTACTAAATACCCTAAAGTAAATCTTGTAATTGAAGAGAATACAACAGAAGATATTATCCAAAAACTTAAAAATGGTCATTTAGACTGTGCTATCGCTGCTACACCACTTGAAGAGGAAAATATTAAAGAAATAGTTTTATATTATGAACCTTTTGTAGCATACATTCCAGATAATCATAAAAGTTTTGATAAAAAAGAAATTGAAGTTAGTGATTTAGATTTAGACCATATTCTTTTACTTCAAGATGGACATTGCTTTAAAAATGGAATAGTAAATCTTTGTAAGAACAATGCTTATCTAAATGAAAATCATTTTCAAATTGAAAGTGGAAGTTTTGAAACATTAATTAAATTAGCTGATGAAGGTTTGGGAACAACTTTATTACCTTATTTACACAGTTTAGATTTAAATGATAAAAACAAATTTAAACTTAGACAATTTAAAAATCCTAAGCCATCTAGGGAAGTTAGTCTAATTTATCCAAAAAGTGAACTAAAAATACATATAATTGAAGCTTTAAGAGATACAATTGCAGGAGTTATAAGAGGTGCAATTGCTTTCCATGATGTAGAAATAATAAGCCCAAAAGCTAAAAAATAAAAAAAGGAGCAAATTGCTCCTTTTATTTTAGTTTATGTAAATTAAACACTGCCTCAATTCTGGTTTTTCTTCAGTAAATTGTATTAACCAATCTCTTAATTGGTCAATTTCATAAGGCAATAATATTTTTATTGCTTTTTCTAACTCTTTACAAAATAGTTTTGGATCAAAACTTACTCTTTCAAGTATAGATTTTGAATAGGAATACATCGATCTAGTCATTCTAATTCAATTAATATTTGTTAGACTCTGGTATAAGAACTTAATGTAAATATACTCTTTTTTTTTAATATTAGAACGTTATGAAATGTGAAAATATTGCTAATATTATACTAAATTTAAAATCCAAAACCACAACTACTTAATTATCAGTTATTTATACGGAATTAGACTTTTTTTGCACGCAACATTTCTCGTTTACCGGGTGCTCCTGGTAATTTTTCAACAGTAAAGCCAGCCGCAAGCATAGCATTTTTAATAACTGTTCTACAAGCATAAGTTACTAATATTCCTTCTGGATTTAAAGCATTAAACATTTTTTGAAATATTTCTTCTGTCCATAACTCGGGCTGCACACGAAATCCAAAAACATCAAAATAAATTAAATCAAATGCATTTTCATCTGTTATAGTATTAAAAAATTGTTCTCTCTTTTTAATTATAAAATAATTTGATATCAAATGCTCCATTTCCCAATCTGTTTGATGCATTTTAATAAACAAATCGTTTTTTTCCATAGCTTCTAATTGATTTGGGTAATTCAACAGCTTAATTTCTTCTAATGAAACAGGATAAGCCTCTACTCCAACATAATTTGTTTTTTGCTTTCTTTTTTCTGCTTCAAGTAAAGTTATAAATGCATTTAAACCTGTGCCAAAACCTATTTCTAAAATAGAAATACTATCTTCCTTATGAAACAAATCTAGTCCATTCTTTATAAAAACATGTTTAGCTTCTTGAATAGCTCCAAATTTAGAGTGATAACTCTCGTTCCATTCTGGTAAAAAAATACTAGAAGAACCGTCATTAGTAGTTATAATTTCTCTTTTCATAATAGAATTAGTTTAAAACGAAAAGAGTTTAAGAAAATCCTAAACTCTTTGTCTTATTTATTTTATGTACAATTTCTTTATTTTTGGAATTGGACCTAAACATTTTTGTTGATGACATTGAATACATGCATCAATTGCACGGTTAAAATGATCTTTAACATCTTTATTATCCTCATATATCATTTGCTGTGCTTCAATAAATATTTTTGCCTGTTCATTAAAAAAAGTATCTCTATCATTTTTATCGGTTAACTCGGCTTCATAAATAGTTGAAAAATAGTTTGGAAACTTCCCAATTGATTCCCCTTTTTCAATACTTTCTTTTATTTTTTTGTTTTCAGCATACATTTGCTCCATTAATCCTGCCATTTCAGAGAATTCATACATGTCAAATTCTGTATTTTCTAGCCCAACCTCAGCATTTTCTTCTTTTTGGTTACAGCCGAAATAAAAGACAATAACAAATAGTAAAAGATAATTCTTCATTATTTAGCAATTAAAACTCCATCTGCTAGGAAAGAATAAGTTACTTTAGGCTCAGTAATACTATCTATAGCTTCTTTAGATTTTCCAGCATCTTTAGCATAATGTTGTAAATCTGCTACACTTTCGATACTCACAAAAGCTTTCCCATTTACAATAACTTCTTTTTCTTCAGCATTTTTAGGAACAAAAAAAGCATAATCTTTAAATTTTACAAAAGTTTCTTTTTCATTTGTTAAATCTAAAGTCATCCAACAACCTTTTTTCTTACATACACTATTAATTGAAGATTTAAATTTAACATCTAAAGTATCACCCTCTTTTAATGTCTCAAATTTTTGCATCATTTCAGTTGAAGATAAAGCTCCTTCTGAAACAATTGAATCACCAAAAGAAGCATAAGGATTCTCATTTTGCGTCTCTTCTACTACAACTTCCGTTTGTTTTTTATCTTGGCAACTTACTAGTAATAGTGTTAAGGCTGCAACAAAAAATATTTTTTTCATCATTATTAAATTTTATTTATTACAAAAATAAATTAATTGTTTAAAAATAAAATTTTTTTGCTGATAATATCATTATTTATTTTCTTTAACATTATTAAAGAACAAATCTTTTTTTGTTAAATTTGCAACGAAAATCCATAAGGTGCAGATTCCTTTGGTTTTTTTTTAATAAATCTAGATAAACAACTAAAAAATGGAAATTAAAACTATAGCAGATATCGATATAAAACTAGCTTCTGTATCAAAGATTAATGAAGTTGATTTTGAAAAATTAAGTTTCGGAAATACTTTTACTGATCACATGTTGGTTTGTGATTATGAAAACGGGGTTTGGAAAAAACCATCTATAGAACCTTATGCTCCATTTATGATAGATCCTTCTGCAAAAGTATTTCATTATGGTCAAGCCATTTTTGAAGGAATGAAGGCTTTTAAAGATGAGAATGATGCAGTTTGGCTTTTTAGACCAGATCAAAACTACCAACGTTTTAACAAAAGTGCTGTTAGAATGGCAATGCCAGAAGTTCCTGAAGAAGTTTTCATGGGCGGTTTAAAGCAATTATTGGAAATAGAAAAAGAATGGGTAAAAAAAGGAAAAGGTAATTCCTTATACATAAGACCGTTTATGATTGCTACCGGTAAAGGTGTTGTTGCTGCTCCTGCTGTTTATTACCGTTTTATGATTATTCTTTCTCCAGCAAAATCATATTATTCTGGTGAAGTTAAGGTTCTAATTGCAGAACATTTTAGTAGAGCTGCTAATGGAGGAATTGGAGCTGCAAAAGCTGCTGGAAATTATTCAGCTCAATTTTATCCAACAAAACTAGCAAATGAAAAAGGTTATCAACAAATCATTTGGACAGACGATGCTACTCATACCAAATTGGAAGAAGCTGGAACCATGAATGTTTTCTTTAGAATTAATGATACTTTATACACAGCCCCTACAAGTGAAAGAATTCTGGATGGAATTACAAGAAAAAGCATTATTGATTTAGCAAAAAGAGAAAATGTAAATGTAGAAGTGCGATCTGTTCTTGTAGACGAACTTGTTGCTGCTGCAAAAAATGGAACTTTACAAGAAATTTTTGGAGCAGGAACTGCTGCTGTAATAAATCCTATAGTAGGCTTTGAATATAAAGATACTTACTATGAATTACCAAAATTAGACAATCCTTTAGCTTTAGAATTAAAAGAGAAACTAAACAATATTCAATATAAAATAGACGAAGATACTTTTGGATGGACAGTGAAGATTTAGTGTTCAGTGTTTAAAGTTTAATGATAAAAAGCGATTTTCATTTTGAAAATCGCTTCTTTTTTATAGTAGTTTTGAAAATATTGCCTTTATTTCAATATAGGCTCAAAATTAGGTTTAAAATAATTAGGCCCTTTCATTACCTTTCCATCTTCTCTATAGATTGGTTTTCCGTCTTCTCCTAGTTTACTCATATTACTTCTTTGAATTTCGTCAAAAACTTCTTCAATCTTATATTGCAAACCATGTTCTAAAATAGTTCCACATAAAATGTATAACATATCGCCTAGAGCATCTGCTATTTCTACTATATCATTCTTTTGAGCTGCTTCAAAATATTCTTCATTTTCTTCTTTCATTAAATCATAACGAAGTTGCTTTTTTTGCTCACTTATAGCTGCTTTTACTTCATGACTAATTCCTAAATTATAGGTTTTGTGAAATAAAGCAACTGCTTCTAATTGTTTTTTCATTTTTACACTATTTTATTCCAGTAAATTTATTTAAATGCTTGTTTCATTTCTTACTTTTGTAAAAAAATTATAATCATGTTTTCAACAGGTCAATGGTATTTTGCTATATTTTTCGTTATTGCTTTTATTTTTGTCATGATATATGTATATCGTAAAGATTTAAAAGAGTTAAAATCTCAATATAAAGGCATTTATTGGATACTATTTGGCTTTCTATTATTTATAGGCTTATTATTTTTCATAAAATTCTATTTAAAGGATTAATTTTATATATTTGGAAAACCCTAATTTGCCAAAAAAATGAGAATAGCAAAATATATTTTTCTACTTTTATTACTATTATCTATCGCTTTCATTGTATTTATTGCCACTCAACCTAATGAGTTTAATTACAAAAGTGAAAAAACAATTGCTAGCTCTAAAAACACTATTTTTCAATATATTAATGATTATAAAAATTGGAATAGTTGGTATCCTGAATTAAATTCAAATACAAAAACCTCACTTTCTGAAATTACTTATGGAGAAGGAGCATTCATAAATTGGGATGCAACTAAAATAACAACTACACAACTTTTTGGCACTGATTCTATTTACCAATTGGAACAAGAAGGAGATAAAAAGTACAACTTGTATTGGAAATTTCATGAAGAAAAAGGAGAAACAAAAGTAATTTGGGGAATAAAAGGAAGTTTAACTTTTAATGAAAAATTACTTTCATTCTTAAAAGGTGGTAACGAGTTTATGTTTACTTCAAAAATAGAACACGGACTTGAAAATATTAATGAATACTTAATTAACGAAATAAGTAATTTTAATATTTTAATCAATGGAGTTGTTAACAGTCATGCCAGTTATTATATTCAACAAAAAGATTCTTGTAGTTTAACGGAGTTTCCTATAAGAAGTAACAATGCTTTACAGAACTTACAAAAATTTGTAAAACAAAATGATATTGTTATTAATGGAGATGCCTTTATTCAATTTGCATCTTGGAACATTAACGATGAACCATTATATTTTGCTGCTTGTATTCCAATAGAGGAAGAAATCTTAACCACACCATTAAGCGATATTACTGGTCATTATCAAGAAGAATATAGTGCTTTAAAAATAACCTTGAAAGGAAGTTATAGTCACAGAAAAGAAGTTTGGACAAAAGCCTTAGCATTTATAGAACAAAATGAAGAGTATATTTTAGATAAAGATTATAAAATTACTGAAATTCATAAAAAAGACCGTTCAAACACGACTAAACCTTCTGAGTTTATTACAGAAATTTTAATTCCAGTTAAAGATAAAAATAATAAACCAAAAATTGTTGCAACACCAGTTGTTATTCCTAAACCAACTGTAATACAAAAAACAGATTCGATTAATTAAAATCAATATCTAAAACTTTCATAAAAAAATATTTATAACCTGCTTTTAAACGTACCTTGCATAAAAAATATGTCTATAGAAAAGCGAGTGCTATTAGTGGAAGCATTATTTTCTAAACTTGAATTAGAAATTATAAGCTTTCAAAAACATACTAAGTTAAGTTGTGTAGCTGGTTGTGGAAAATGCTGCACAAATCCTGAAATAGATGCCTCTCCTCTGGAGTTTTTGCCATGGGCATTTCATCTCTATTTAAATGGAACTGCACAGGAAGTTTTAAACAAACTGCAAAAAAACAAAAAAGCAACCTGTTTTATTTATGCTCCGTTATCGATTATGGATAAAAACACAGGAAGTTGTAATGATTATAAATATAGAGGTTTAATATGTAGGTTATTTGGTTTTGGTGCTAATAAAGATAAATATGGACAATATCGTTTAGCTACATGTAAAATTATTAAAGAGGGACAAAAAGAAGCTTTTGAAAAATCAAATGAAGAAATTAATAATGGTCTTTCAGTTCCCATTTTTACAGATTATTACATGAATCTTTCACAAATAGATTTTAAATTAGGAAATTTAATATTACCTATAAATAAAGCTTTACAATTTGCCATTGAAGAAGTATTACAATACTATTCTTATAGACCTATGCCAAATGGTTTTCATAATTGTGCATAAAGTTTTAAAAAGAAAAAAACTTAACCTAAATTTATAAAATGAGACTGTCTGAAAAATTTGAAACTGTACCATATTGTTTTCTTCAATTAAACTTTTATTCTTTTCCACCATGTCATATTTTAATTGACTGATAAAATATGTTCTGAACCTTCTAAATAAGAAACTTTTACAGGCATTGGCTCTTCATTATCAAAACCTAAAAAAGTTACATAAAACAAGTAAAAGTAATTTTAATCATACAAATAATAATTTCCAATTACTTTTCTTATAGAAACAAAACCTATCTTATTCAAATCAATTTCTGAACGCTTTATCCAAACTAATTCTTGAATTTCATCTTTAGCCACTACAGAAATACTATCAGATTCTAAATTACATTCATAAAAAATATCCATTGTCCGATAGGGAACATTTTTATACAAATAATTATTAGGTGAAGTAGTAATGTATTTTAAATCTTTTGGAAATAAATTTAACCCCAATTCTTCTTTTATTTCTCTACAAGATGCTTCTTCCGCAGTTTCATTGGGATCAATAAATCCACCTGGTAAATCTAATTTCCCTCTGTCTGGATCAACATTACGAACTGTAAATAATACCTTATCTTCAAATGTAAAGACAATTGCTACAGCTGCGGCAATATTATGATAATAAGTAAAATCACAATCTTGACAATGAAAACGGAAATTATTTTCAAAAATAAAATGAGTAGACTGACAATTGGGACAATAAGTAAAAAAAGATTTCATTCAATTTTTTTTATAAATATAATTCCTTCAAATTTCAAACATTAAATTCCAAATTCCAAGTCAAAATTATTGATTCTTAATTTTATCTTTGTTACATGCAAAATCATTTAGTAATTATAGGAACTGTTTGGCCAGAACCAACTTCTACTGCTGCTGGAAGTAGAATGCTTCAACTTATAACGTTGTTCCAAAAAGTGAATTACAAAATTACATTTCTATCTTCTGCTAGTAAATCTGATTTTTCTTATCCATTAGAAAATCAAAATATTACCACGCATCATATAAAGTTAAATAACAACAGTTTTGATGCTTTAATTACCCAATTAAATCCTTCAATTGTTTTATTTGATCGCTTTATGATAGAAGAACAATATGGTTGGAGAGTTGCTGAAAATTGTCCCAATGCCATACGAATATTAGACACTGAAGACCTACATTTTCTCAGAAAAGCAAGAGAAACAGCTTTTAAGCAAGCCAGAACATTGACTTTTCAAGATTATCTTTCAGATATTTTCAAAAGAGAATTAGCTGCAATTTATCGGTGCGATTTAAGCTTACTAATTTCAGAATACGAAATGGAATTATTAACACACACATTTAAAATTAATCCTTCCATTTTACATTATATTCCTTTTTTGGTTGACCCAATTTCAAATGAGTGTTTAAACAATTATTCTGCTTTTTCTGATAGAAAGCATTTTGTAAGCATAGGCAACTTTTTACACGAACCGAATTGGCAAACAGTATTGCAACTAAAAAAACACTGGAAATCTATTAAAAAAGCCCTTCCTGAGGCTGAATTACACATTTACGGTTCATATATTTCTGAGAAAGCCCAACAATTGCATAATCAAAAAGAAGGTTTCCTTGTAAAAGGTCGTGCTGAAAGTGTTGAAGAAGTTTTTAACACTTCCAAAGTATTACTTGCTCCCATTCCTTATGGTGCTGGTTTAAAAGGAAAACTATTAGAAAGTATGCGTTTTGGTTTACCCAATGTTACTACTTTAATGGGTGCTGAAGCTATGTCTGATAATTTAGATTGGAATGGTTTTATAACATCAACAGATGAAGAATTTATTGAAAAAGCTATAGAGTTATATAAAAATGAAATGTTTTGGAAAAAATCGCAAGAAAACGGCATAAAACTAATTAACCAATGTTTTGAAAAATCTTTATTTGAAACTGATTTTATTGCCAAAGTAAATAATTTACTAGAAAATCTAAACCAACATAGAAACTGCAATTTTCTTGGACAAATTTTCCAACATCAAACGCTTCAAAGTACAAAATTTATGAGCAAATGGATTGAGTTGAAGAATAGTGGTCAGTGAAGCAGTTTTCAGTTTATCACTCCTAACTTGTTTCGGAATCTTTTATCTGAAAATGTATTACCAACAACAAGATGCTAAAACAAGTTCAGCATAACAGAAACTACCCATGTATTGCTTCGCTATTACCATAACTAGCAATTACTTTAGCTTCATGTTCTAACCATTCTTCCCAACGTTTTTTAACATCGTAACCTTTTTCGGCTAGATCATGAGCAAATTGTAAGAAAGCAGTATAATGATTGGCTTCACTAATCATTAATTCGCGATAAAAAGTAGCTAATTCTTGGTCTTTTATATTATCAGAAAGCACTTTAAATCGTTCGCAACTTCTTGCTTCAATCATAGCAGCAAAAAGCATTCGTTCCACAATGATATGTTTTCGATTTCCTGGTTTCATAAACTTAAACAAATCGTTTACATAACTATCTTTTCGTTCACGACCTAAAACCCAACCTCTAGCTTTTATAATTTCGTGAACTTGCTCAAAATGATCTAGTTCTTCCTTCGCAATTTTGATCAATTCAGTTGTTATTTCTGTAAACTCAGGCAACATGGTAATTAGCATAATAGCATTAGAAGCTGCTTTTTGCTCACACCAAGCATGATCAGTTAGAATTTCTTCTAGATTTCCTTCTGCTATATTTGCCCATCTTGGGTCTGTAGGTAGTTTTAATCGAAACATTTTTAATTCATTTGTTAAAATACAAAAATACACTATTCTAATTAATCTTTATAATCAATAAGAACCCAAATCTCATTAGTCTCTGAACAATAAACAACAAAACTTGAACTCTTTTTATTCTGAATTGTTTTATAATAAATAGCCTCTTTATTTACTTTTATAGCTGTAATATCTCCAAGAAAAAATTTCATTTTTTCAAAATCTATTTCTTTTAATTGATTAGATTGCTTCAACTTATTTTTTTTAATATAAGTAGCTGCTGTTAATTCTTTTAATTTAAAATAAACTGTTTTTCTATTCAAACTCACATTATAGCTACAATCTGAACTTTCAATTTTAGGAATATCAATTTTAGCATATATTTCCACATTATCGATATTTGCAAAATCACAACCTCTTTCTTTCTTAATAGCTTTTATAAAAGATATTATTCCAAATAGTAATAATCCAAAAATTCCAATTGATAAGAGTACAACAAATCGTTTTATTCTTCTATCCATAATAAGCTACTTTTATATATAACAGTAACTAAAGGTTTTTTAGTATTTATAAAATGGTAATTATATAAAACTATATTAGAATAGCATAATGTATAAACTCTAAAGGCAACCTAAATTGCACCTATAATTTTAAATACAAATATTATGAAACAAGTAACAGTAATTATTGCTTCTTTAGTTATTTTAGCTAGTGTAAGCTGTAAAGAACAAAAAGAAGAGCCTATAGTGATTGAAAAGACGGAAACAATTGTAATCGAAAAAGAAACGCCTCCTAAAGAAGAAAACGGAACTTCATTAAGCATCGACAATGATGGAGTTGAATTTTCTACTAAAGATGGAGATAAAAAAACAGAAGTCGAAATTGAAACTGAGAAATAAAAAATAGTATAAACTATTACAATGCGAAATAATAAAAGAGTCAACAGTTGTTGGCTTTTTTTATGCCAATATTTGAATGTTCCAATCCTTTTCAGGATTATAACAAATCTGACCTTTTTGAATCTCTAATGGACAATCAAAATTATTGGTATATAATCCTCCTGTTCCTAAACCTTGAGGTAAAGTATTTTGCAAAGTATAGGTAAATTGTGTAATGGCATTTAGCCCAATATTACTTTCTAAAGCAGATGTAATCCACCATTTAATATTTAATTCATCAGCTACTGAAATCCATTCTAAAGTTCCTCTAAAACCACCTACTAAACTTGGCTTTAAAATGATGTATTGTGGTTGGATTTTTTGCAGCAAATTCGTCTTATTTTCAATTCCAAACACACCAATAAGTTCTTCATCTAAAGCAATAGGAAAAGAGGTCTTTTTACAGAGTTCTGCCATACTGTCAGTATTGCTTTTTTGAATAGGTTGTTCAATACTATGTATTTTATATTCAGATAATTGATATAATTTACTTAAAGCTTCATTTAAAGCAAAAGCACCATTAGCATCTACTCTAATTTCAATAGTCTTTTCATCAAAATGCTGACGAATAAAATGTAATAATGCCAATTCTTTTTCAAAATCTATAGCTCCAATTTTCAATTTAATACAGCGAAAACCTTGTGCTATTTTCTCTTCAATTTGTTGCTTCATAAATTGGGCTTCACCCATCCAAACCAAGCCATTAATTTCTATATTTTTTTTACCTAAAGTAAAGTCGGACGGAAACAGATTAAAAGGGGTTTTTGAAGTTAAAGAAAGGAAAGCCATCTCTACACCAAATTGAATAGAAGGAAACTCTAAAAGTGCTTCCCATAAAGCGTCTTTCCCTAAATGAATATTAGCACAAACCCATTGCAGTTTTTCTTCATAATCTGGTCGGTCATCAATAGAAAGTGTTCTTAAAATTCCGCACTCACCTATTCCAATTTTATTATTTTCTTCCAAGATTAAAAACCAAGTTTCTTTCTCCGTTAAAATACCACGAGAAGTTCCACTTGGTCTTTTAAAATTAAGAGTATATTTTTTGAAGGTTGCTTCCATTTTTTAATAGCAATACAATTAATAACTAAATTCAAGTGTAATATGAATAGTTAAAATTGAATTTATTATGAATTTGTGTTATAACTCAATACTTTCTCCTATTTCTAAAAGCATCAAATCTTTGTTTTTATCAAAGAATTTACGTTTCGCTTCATCATGATTTATTTCTATGTAACCAAAAGTATCAAAATGACAACCCAGCACTTTATCACATTGTACAAAATCAGATGCAATAATAGCATCATCTACATCCATTGTGAAATTGCTTCCAATAGGTAAAATTGCTAAATCTAATTTTGTTCGCATGGGTATTAATTTCATATCCATTGTTAATGCTGTATCACCAGCGATATAAATGTTTTTGTGCTCACCTTCAATTACAAATCCTCCTGGCTGTCCACCATAAATTCCATCTGGAAAAGAAGAAGTGTGAATTGCATTTACATATTTAACTGTTCCAAATTCAAAATCCCAACTTCCTCCAAGATTCATTGGATGAAAAGAGAAGCCTTTATTGCCATAATACTCCGTAATTTCAAAATTAGAAACAATAATTGCATCAGTACGTTTAGCAATCGTCTCTACATCTAAAGTATGATCTTGATGAGCGTGCGTCAATAAAATAAAATCTGCTTTAAGCGAATTTACGTCTATATGAGAAGCCTTGGGATTTCCAGAAATAAACGGATCCACTAAAATATTTACATCGTTTATTTGGATACCTAAACAAGCGTGACCGTAAAATGTAATTTTCATTCTTTCAATTTTTTTAATTACTATAATTTTCTATTTCTTTAAAAATTTTGCAGTTATACTTTTATCATCTTTCAAAATAGTGATAAAATAAAAACCAGAAGATAGCGAACTAACATTGATATTTCTTTGCAATTCATTTTGCATGATTAATTGCCCATTAACAGAGAAAATTTTATAACTCCCTTGTTCAAAAGTATCAGGAAAACTTATATTAATTGTAGATGTAGAAGGATTTGGGTATATCATAAGTTCTGAATCTGATATTCCAAAATCCTCATTCCCTAATACATATTTATCAAATTTCATCAGATAGCCGTCATAACTACCATAAGAAGTAGTTGAAAAAATATCGGTAGTGGTTCCAAATTGAACAGTTCCTTCAAAATTACCAGCTAAATGAACAGCTCCAGATGCATTATAATCCAAAGAAGCAACATCTGCACCATCTACTCCTCCAAAAGTTTTTACCCAATTTACATCACCATTGGATTCATATTCAGCTAAGAAAGCATCATTACTACCACTTTGAGAAGAAAATAAACTGGTATTATTACCTCCACTAAAATCACAAGTCCCAGCAAATTCTCCTGCAATTAAAACTCTATTTATAGCGCTTTCTTGTATTTTCTTTCCCTTTCCTACAGCTTCCATTACCCTAACCCATTGAAAATCCCCATTGTCATCTAATTTTAAAAGAAAAAAATTACTCCCTAGTGCTGTTATCAAATTGTCAACATTAACACTTGGATTAAAATCAGCTGTACCTGTAAAAGAACCAGAGACATAAATAGTATTAGCACTATCAACCAGCATACTTGAGAATTCCATATGCCCAGTACTTCCTATGTTTTTTGCCCAAATAAAATTTCCGTTAGGGTCTAATTTTAAAAGAAAACTTGCAATGTTATTTGGTGTTTGAGGAGAAATTATAAATTCAGAACTGCTAGGATCAAAATCGGTAGAATTAACAAAAATACCACCTGTATAAATATTTCCTTGTGCATCCACTTTTATAGCAGTAGGTCGTTGGGTATAGGGTCCTGAACCAATTTGCTTAACAAATAGAATGTTACCGTTAGTATCAAACTTTGCAATAAAAATATCATAATTTGCTCCAGTCCAAATAGGGTTTTGAGGAGTTAAAATAGTACCATCAGGAAAAGTTATCGGCTTGTTAAAACAACCAGTTATGTAGCTATTACCTAGTTCATCAACAGTAAATCCTTCTATTGTTTTTGCCCCTTCTCCTCTTATCTGTTTAGCCCATAAAAAACCACCATCATTATTCAACTTGGTAAGGTAAATATCCATATTAGGTGTTGGAGTCATATTGGCACTCATATAATATGTTCCCAATCCCAAATCAAAATCAACATTTCCGTAAAAACGTCCTGTAGCATATAGATTATTGTTATTATCTATTCCAATATCAATCCCTGTACAATCTAAATAGGAAGTTATATATTGACCACTCCAAACTACTTCTCCATTTGTGTTATATTTAATAATAAATGGAGAACGTGTAGTAGTACTCAAGGTATGGGTTTCTCCACCAATACCAAAATTACCAGTTCCTTGAAAGTTTCCATTTAAATATACATTACCGTCTGAATCACTCACTACACCTACCATCACTTCTGCATTAGTAGAACCCACATTATCTCCCCATTGAAACATAGGTTCAACAACTTGTCCAAATGATAAAAAAATAAAAAATAAAAATAAAATTGTGTACCTATTAGCCATGATTTTGAATGTTTTAGTTTAATTTTCTTTAAATATAAAAAATATTTAGAGAAAAAAATAAGCTAATTAAAAAAGTGCTTAAGGCAACTATTTTTAATTGAGAGTCAAGATTACGAGGTTCAATAGTATTTTTAACAAACAACAAGTGTTTCACAAATAATAAACAACAAAAAACACCAGTTATTGGATAATCATTTCTCAATAATTCCGAAACTAATAAAAGTATAATAGAACAAATTATTAAAAAATAATGATAATATTTTGCATTTGTAAAACCCATTTTAACTACTAAAGTCATTTTACCTGCAATCTTATCGTTTTGAATGTCTCTCATATTATTTAAGTTTAGCACAGCTACACTTAATAAGCCAATTGCAATAGCTGGTAAAAATAATTTCCAATCTAACATTTTAGTAAATAAAAAATTAGATCCTATTACAGAAACTAATCCGAAAAAGACAAACACAAATAAATCACCTAATCCGTTATAGCCATAAGCATTACTTCCAACCGTATATTTTATGGCAGCACCAATGGCACCAATACCTAGCAAAATAAAAATCATACTTAATGCAAAATTTTCTTTTCCAAAAGCAACATATATTAACGATAAAGCTAATAGCAAAGTAATTATTGATAAACTAATGACTGCTTTTTTCATTTGCTTAGCAGAAATAACTCCAGTTGCCACCATTCTCTTCTCTCCTATTCTATTCGCGTCTGTACCTTTAACTCCATCTCCGTAATCATTAGCGTAGTTAGATAAAATTTGAAGCCCTAAAGTTGTTAAAAAAGCCAGAATAAGAATTTTGTTATCTAAAAATCCTTGATAATAAGCATAAGCACTTCCTACAATTATTCCTGAAAGTGATAATGGTAATGTTCTTAATCTTGCTGCTTGTATCCAATGTTTCATTTTATAATTAATTTTTAAAAGCAATTAGTAGTACAATTCCAAAGAAAAGCGAAAAAGGAGCACAAAATTTAAGATAAACGGGTTTTAATTTGTCAGCCGCATTTTTGGAAAATTTATTATGTTTTTTAATAGGTACGCCCATTAAAATTAAAGCTGAAACTATTAAAAAATAACCCACAATTTTAAATTGCAATTCATATAAAGCTATTTTTGAAGAAAGCACAAATGCAATACCTATTATAAGTCTAATCCCAAGTTCTGAATAATTAATTAAATAAGTACTTCCAGCTTTACCAATTGTTTCTTTTGCTTTTAAAGGATTAAAAAACATTAAAAAACTGGAAAACATTAAAAATATTCCAAACAGAAGTATTATATATTTTGCAATTAAGATCATAGTATTAAATTCATAATTTACATCCAATTTTCTTTAGAAACCTCAACTTGGTACAACCATTTATTTACTTGTTCTTTTATCTTTCTATAATTTGTAGTAGAAACTGAAATTCTTCCTCCTGCTGTATACAAAACGACTGAGCCAATATTAGTCATTTTTTGCCAAAAAAACTGTTGTGTTTTTATTGCTTGTATTTTATAAGGCATTATAATTTCATGATCAATATCCCAAGCACCACTTTGTTTCACAATAAACTCATTAGATATAAATAATCGGTAATTTTTATATGAAAAGAACAAAATTAATCCCATAAATACTACATATAAGCTTGTGAATAACAATATTGTGTTTAGAGAAAATCTATTGATAAAATCATTCACAAAAAAACCTATTGAAACAGGTAAAACAATAAAGAAAAATACACTAATAAGCAATTTACGAATATTTGGGTAAAGAATCACTTCATGAATTGGTAATTTATTGATTATTAATTGTACAATTTGTTCTTTTTCTGCTTTATTACATCCAGGAATTTTCGTTTTATCTTTAGCACTAGCTCTTTTCATATCACTAGAAGCCTGAAAAACTTCAACTGTATTGATATTCAGTTTTTTCTGAAAAAAGTTTTGTGTAAGTTTTATAATTTGAACTTTTTCTGGATTAATTATCGTGTTTTTTATATTCAGCAATCCATAAGTTAATACAAACGATTTTCCGTCTTTTTTAATAGTAAAATTAAAATATTTAACAACAGTTATTACCAAATTTGTTACAATAATAGCGGTTAATGAGAAAAGCAAAAACCCTAACATCAAACTTGCTATTGGTAATTTTTCTAATTGATTAATATTATCCTCAATTAAACTTTCTTTTCCTATTTGTTTTAAATTTTCTGAAATTGTAGAAAAAATACCAATTAAATAAATAAAACTTATCAGATAATTTGAGGTAATTCCTATTTTTAATAAACTAGGCAAACTAATAGTAATAAAAGATTTGGGTTGATTTTCAACTAGTTTTGATTCAGCAATTGATAAAGATTCTTCTTTTACATTTTCTAATAAGTTTCTTTTTAATTCGACTGCCATCTCTTGGGAAACAGCTTTAATAGAAGCTTCTTTTTTATCGCTACCCGCTGTATCCAATTCTAGTTTATGAACATTAAATATTCTTTGAATTAAACTCTGATCAATGGTTACTTTTTGAATTTTATGAAACGGAATAGTAGTTTTTGTTTTATTAAAAATACCATTTTCAATGACAAACTCTTTTAATTTATAATCAATATAAAATTTAAAAAACCAAAATCGAACAAAAGCGGTTATAGCTATTAAACTAAATATTCCAAAAATTCCTAAATAAATTACATAAGGTTCATAATTTTTATTATTGAAAATAAAAACAAGAATCATAGGCCACAAAGCTCTAATCGATTTTTGTAAGGTATTTACAAATAATACCAAAACACCAACTAATGATTGTCTTTGTGGAATAGAAAAATCGAAATTAGATTTAATCATCTGATTCTTCTTTTAAATTAGATGTTTCTATATGAATATGATTTTCAATATCTAATACATCAGGTTCTTGTTTTGCCTCTTCAGTAATTTCAATGATTCTTTCAGAAACACTTTCTTTTATTTTTTTAGCATCATCTAATAATAAACCATTAATTTTCAAATCACTTGCACTTCCTCCAGCTGTAAATAATTCTATAGAAGCTAAACCAAAAATTCTAGAAAGCATTCCTTGATGTAAAGCTACATGTTGTACTCTATTGTTTGTGACAATTATTGTCGTTTCACTAATAACACCTGACTTAAAAATCACGTCATGTCCTCGTAAAGCAAATCCTTTTTTAGCAAAACTCAGTTTTAAAAAGAAAAAATTTAGAATGATTAAAACCAGCCAAGTAATGACTATGTATATTACATTTTCTTCAAAAAAATCATTAGTATCTATAAAAAATAAAACTAAAATGGGAATTAAAAGTAATCCATAAAATATAGCACGCTGAATTAACATGACTTTAAAATAACCCTTTTGGAGCGGTTGTAATTTTGCTTCCTCAAATTTAGGCAAAGTGGAAATATCTATGGTTTCGTTTTTAAATTCTTGCATTTGGTTTTTTTAAAATTCTAATTTTCTATGGTAAATATTTCTTCTCAAAATTAGGTTTACGTTTTTCTAGGAATGCATCTCTCCCTTCTTTTGCTTCATCTGTCATGTAAGCTAAACGGGTTGCTTCTCCAGCAAAAACTTGTTGCCCAACCATTCCATCATCAGTTAAATTCATGGCAAATTTCAACATCTTAATAGAAGTTGGTGATTTTGCTAATATTTCTTGCGCCCATTCATAAGCTGTATCTTCTAATTCAGCATGAGGAATAACTGCGTTTACCATTCCCATTTCAAAAGCATCTTGTGCCGAATAATTACGACCTAAAAAGAAAATCTCACGTGCTTTCTTTTGTCCTACCATTTTGGCTAAATAAGCAGAACCGTAACCACCATCAAAACTAGTTACATCAGCATCAGTTTGTTTAAAAATAGCATGTTCTTTACTTGCTAAGGTTAAATCACAAACCACATGAAGCGAATGTCCTCCACCTACTGCCCAACCTGGAACCACACAAATAACAGCTTTAGGCATAAAACGAATCATACGTTGAACTTCTAAAATATTTAAACGATGATATCCATCTTCCCCTACATAACCTTGATGGCCACGTGCTTTTTGATCACCACCACTACAAAAAGACCAAATTCCATCTTTTGTAGAAGGTCCTTCAGCGGAAAGTAATACTACTCCTATTGAAGTATCTTCTTGTGCATCATAAAAGGCTTCTATTAACTCTTTTGTAGTATGAGGACGAAAAGCATTACGAACATCAGGTCTATTAAAAGCTATGCGCGCTACTCCATCACATTTTTTATAAGTAATATCTTCAAATTGTTTTACTGTTTTCCAGTTTATCATAACTATGTGTTTTTTGTTTCAAGTTAATTTTATTTCAAATTTAAGTTGCAATTGACTTTCGTGTAAAACTTTCAGTAATGATCTTAAAAATTGTTTTTTGAAATTCAATTTCTCTAATTTCAGGTAAAAATAATTCATTTTTTACATTATATTGCACAATCAAAACAAATACTATCATGAAAAAACTATATTTAGGATTTCTTTTAACTGCGGGAATCTTGTCTAGCAATGCACAAAATTATGAATTTCAAGAAGTTATCAATCTAGAAAGTTTACCAGTTATTTCTCAAGACAAAACTGGAACATGCTGGAGCTTTTCTACATCTTCATTCCTAGAATCGGAAATCATTCGCTTGACGGGAAAAAAAATTGATTTATCAGAAATGTATCAAGTTAGAACCACTTATCCTAAAAAAGCAGAAAATTTTGTAATGCGTCAAGGAAAAACACAATTTAGTGAAGGTGGTTTAAGTCATGATGTTATTAATAGTGTTGCTACTTATGGATTAGTTCCTGTTGCCACTTATACTGGTTTATCTGAAGATGAAAAAAAACATAATCATGCTGAACTAGTGGCTGTTTTAGAAGCAATGGTAAAAACTTATGTTGATAATCCTGGAAAGCAGTTATCTACAAAATGGAAAACTGCTATTAATAACGTTTTGGATACTTATTTAGGAGAAATTCCAACTGAATTTACTTTTGAAGGAAAACAATATAGTCCGAAAACCTTCATGGATATGACTAAAATAAAAGCGGAAGATTATGTTACTTTAACTTCTTTTACTCACCAGCCTTTTTACAAACCTTTTATTTTGAATATTCCAGATAATTTTTCTAACGGAAGTATGTACAACTTACCTCTAGACGAATTCATTACTTCTATTGATTATGCTTTAGAAAAAGGATTTACTTTAGCTTTAGATTGTGATGTTTCTGAAACTACTTTCTCAGCAAAATATGGAGTTGCCTTTATTCCTGAAAATAAAGAAGATGAAAAAACTGGACTTGGAGAAATTATCTCCGAAAAAAACATTACTCCAACTTATCGTCAGCAAGAATTTGAGAATTACAATACTACAGATGATCATTTAATGCATATTGTTGGAAAAGTGAAAGACCAGAAAGGAAATACTTACTATAAAATTAAAAACTCTTGGGGAACAGATGAAAGTAAAGTTAAGAATGGTGGTTTTGTTTATATGAGTGTTCCTTACATGAAGTTAAAAGCTATATCTGTTCTTCTTCACAAAGACGGAATCGATAAAAAAACAAATAAGAATTTAGGATTGTAACATGATTTATAAGTCTTCTATAAGTAAAACTAATAAAATAGTGTTTGGTTTTGTCTTTTTAATAATCATATTAGCCACTATTCCTGTTTTTTATTGTAATGATTTAACTCCATTTATAATAGTTATTTCTATAAATCTCATTACTTTATTTTTTTTAGCTTGGATATTAGCTGATACCGAATATCGTATCGATAAAACAAATCTATATTGTAAATCAGGACCGTTTCAAAAAACGATACCTATTGCCAACATCAAAAAAATTATGCATCATAATGGAATTATTGTTCCTGTTGCTTTTAAACCAGCTTTAAGTCATATTGGGTTAATTATTACATACAATTTCTATGATCAGATTTATATTTCTCCTGAAAACGAAAATGAATTTATTGATATTCTAGCACGAACTAATTCAAATATAAAAATAATACCTTTAAAGAATGAACTTTAAACCTCTTTTATTTCTAATTTTATTTTGTCATTTCTCCTGCAAACAAGAAATTGTTGCTCCCATTAAAGAAACAAAAGTGGAAATTAAAAAGGGCATTCTTCTTCCAAAATTTAATGTTCTAGATGAAAATTATAAAAAAAAGAAAAGGAAAGAAATTAATACTTTTTATACAGAGAACATAGCTACAGATGATTTCAGTGGTTCTTTTTTAGTTGCTAAAAATGGCCAAGTACTATTAGAAAAGTATACTGGTTATTCCAATTACGGTAAAAAAAATAAAATTACTCCTTCTACTCCTATTCATTTGGCTTCAATAAGTAAAGTTATGACTGGAGTTGTAATTTTAAAGTTGATTGATACAAAAAAAATAACTTTAGATACTTCTTTAAAAACACTTTTCCCAGAATTCCCATATCCAAAGGTAACAATCCAAACATTATTAAATCATAGAAGTGGTTTGCCTAATTATCTTTATTTTACAGATAATGATACTATTTGGGATAAATCCAAAACCCTTACCAACAAAGATATTTTAAAACTTATTACTACTAAAAAAGTCGAATTGGATTTTGTACCTAATTCTAAATTTAGTTACAACAATACCAATTATACTCTTTTAGCTTTAGTAATTGAAAAAATAACCCAACTTTCCTTTGCTGAAGCAATGAAAAAACTGCTTTTTGAACCTTTAGATATGAAAAGTACCTTTGTATTTGAAATAGAAAAACAAAAAGATACCGTTAGTAAAAACTACAAAAGCACTTGGGAAGAAATTCCGTTTAATTTTCAAGATGGAATTTATGGAGATAAAAATATTTATTCCACAGCCAGAGACATTCTCAAATTAGATTTAGCTACCTATTCTGATGATTTTTTAAGTAAAGAAATTAAAGAAAAAGCTTATAAAGGATATAGTTATGAAAAAAAAGGAATCAATAATTATGGATTAGGCATTCGGTTAAGAGAATGGGATGATGAAACTATTATGTTTTATCACAACGGTTGGTGGCATGGAAACAAAACTTCCTATGTTACCTTAAAAAAAGATACAGTTACTCTCATTGCTTTATCTAACAAATACACTAGCAAAGTATATCAAATAAAACGCTTATCGAGTTTATTTGGCAACTATCCTTTTACTATTGATGATGAAGAATAAATTTCACCAATCTTTTGGAACAAATTTTGTTACTAAAAAATACAACTAAATTTTAAATCAAATGAAACCAATAGTATTTCTTTTATTTGCTATAGCCAATTCTTTCCTTGTCAATGCACAATCCGAAAATTTTGTAGGTAGTTATACGCGAATCTTGGGAACCACAAAAGGAGATCACACGATAAAATATAATTTAGAATTATTTAATGATGGCACCTTTGAATTTCATTCCTATAATAAACTTCTCAATGGTATACCTCAAGAAAGGAATTTCTATGGAAAAGGCACTTGGACAGTAACTAAAAATATCATTCATTTTCATTCCACTGCTGAAAAAGATTTTGATGAAAAATATACCTTAGACTTCAATAATTCAACTGCACGTTTTGATTATAAAAACAAAACTATTTTTAGGTTCTACAAATCTAAAATATCTTGGATGGAACGTATTGAACTTAAAAAAGAATAATCCAAAAGTTTATAATATTTGGTAGTATGAGAAAAACAGACTTTACTTAGTTTTTTGGAAAATGAAAGAATAGCAAAAAGAGTAACTTCAAATAGCTATTAAACAAATGTTAAAATTCTTCTCAATCTAGTAAATTTAAAAGAGATTTGTATCGCATTAATTTATCAAAAAGTCATTGAAAAAATTATTAAAAATATTCATTATATTATTCCATTATATTGGGATACTATTTTTTTTAATGGTTTCAAATCAATCTTTTAACTTAAATCAATCTTTTAATTGTGTACAGCACAATAATTTTTCCAAACATGATTACTCAATAAATCAACATCATTGTATAAAGCATAAGGCAAATAACAAACGAAATTCTAGAAGACGAAATCGTAATAAAAATAATTTCAGAGTACTTCAAAAAATCTCAAAAAATTTGCTAAATATTTTCGAACAAAATAACAATGTGTTAATTTCGAGTTCAAACTGTATAAAAATCATAGATTACAAAGGTTTTTTCTACACATTCAAATATATTACTTCTGTTTTTCGTCCACCAAATATTTAAAATTATTTAGTAAGACTATCTTATTTAAAGTGAGTTCTACATAAGGATTTACAAAATAAAAAAACGTCAAATTGAGTGATTCTTCATAACAAAACGAAGAAAACTTATAGAAAGTTATGCTTTTAATTGAAACTTGTTTTTCAATACATTCCTATTATACCATAGGAATACTGAAACTTAGCTATTTTATATCAAATTCACACTATTTAAGATAAGAGTTCAAAAGTTCAAAATATTTTGTGCTATACGATGGTACATAAATATTAAAAGTCAATTAATATAATTTTAAAATAAAATGAAAACAAATTTCAAAAAAATAAGCCTATTATTACTAACATCAATACTCCTTTTTTCTTGTAATGATGATGATAGTAATTCAACAATAATAAATGAAACAACAGATTTTCCTGAAAGCATAATAAGTTATAATTTTCCGCTAGGTACAACTAACATAGAAGGGCAATCACCTATTAGTATTAATACATCAGCAACTGAAAAAATGAATACTGTTGATCCAGTTATTCATTATAATGCGATCACTTTGAGTAGTGTGGAACATACTGATGACAATTTAAAAGTAAATTTATCAACAACTGATAAAGCAAATAATTACATTACGATAAAAGGTTATAAATATGAGTTACAACAGTTTCATTTTCACCGTCATAGTGAACACGATGTAAATGGTGAATATGAAACAATGGAAATTCATTTTGTAAACAAATCAGATTCAGGTGCTTATGCTGTTTTAGGTGTTTTAGTTAAAACAGGATCAGTTAATGATGCCTTACAAACACTTTTTGATGCATCACCCACTACAACAGGTACTAATACATTAACAGATACTTTTTATTTGAATTCTATTTTACCATCAGACACAGGTAAATATTATTCATATAGTGGATCATTAACAACTCCTAATTTAGATTTCACTCCAAATCAAGGACCATTGACTTGGATTGTTTTCAAGAATGAAATCGAATTGACTGTTCCGCAATTAAATGATTATGCGACGAAATATACTGAAGAAAATTTTCGAGTTATCCAACCTTTAAACAATAGAAAGGTATACGAGAACATTAGATAATTATTTTAATTTGTTTAAGATTAAGAGACTGTCCGAAAAACAAGGACAGTCTCTTCTATTAAAAAGCTATCCTATCTTTACAGAAGTCATCGTTAAAGAACCACCCACAGCTTTATCGTTAAAAAAAGTTACTTTATCGTTTTCCGTTTGCAAAGCTAAAATGTACAACAAAGGATAATAATGATCTGGTGTAGGAATAGCAAGTGTTGCAGCTTTGTTTAATTTTTCATAATTGATAAGTTCTTTGTGAAAACCATTGGTAATTTTATCCTTAAAAATAGCATTCATTTCTAAAGCCCAATCAAAGCCATATTCAGGTTCGTTTAATTTATTCCAAGCCATCATACGCAAATTATGCACCATATTACCACTACCTATAATCAAAACTCCTTTTTTACGAAGCGAAAGCAATTGTTTAGCCAATTCATAATGATAAGTTGCTGGTTTATAATAATCGATACTCAATTGTAAAACAGGAATATCGGCTTTAGGATACATTTGTTTTACCACAGACCAAGTACCATGATCCAAACCCCATTCATGATCTAGTTCTACAGCAGGATTTGTTACTAATTTCTGAATAGCAGTAGCTAATTCAGGATTACCAGGTGCAGGATAGTTCACATCAAACAAAGCCTGAGGAAAACCACCAAAATCGTGAATAGTTTTTGGATTTGGCATTGCAGTAACAAAAGTTCCTTTTGTTAACCAGTGAGCAGAAACTACAACAACCGCTTTTGGAACTGGAATTTCTTTTCCCATTTCTTTCCAACGTTTTGTAAACACATTATCTTCAATGGCATTCATGGGCGAACCATGCCCTATAAATAAAACAGGCATTTTTTGGTCTACATCAAGTAATTCTTTTGTCCAATTATAAAATGTATTGTTACTGACCATAATAATTCCTCTTGTAATTAATTTGATGAAATTTTCTCTTCTCAAAGTCAAACATTTGTATATACAAATATACAAATGATATTTTAAAAATATGTATAAAAAATGAACCATTTTACTAAAAGTAAAATGGTTCATTAAAAACTAAAATATAATTATTGAAGAAAAATATTTAATTCCATCCACCTCCTAAAGCATGATAAATATTAACCATTGCATTCATCTGTTGCACTTTGGTTTCGATTAAATCAAATTTAGATTCCAAAGCATCACGTTGTGTAAGTAACACTTCCATATAATCGGCTCTAGCCGATCTAAAAAGATCATTAGAAATTGTAACTGAAGTATTAAGAGCTTCCACTTGTTTCGATTTTAAATCATAAATATTTTTCATATTATCAATTTTAGCTAATTGATTAGCCACTTCGATATAAGCACTCAAAATAGTTTTTTCATAATTAAAAACGGCTTGTATTTGCTTTGCATTTGCAGTATTATAAGTAGCTTTTATGGCATTTCTATTAATCAAAGGAGCAACTAAATCACCGGCTAACGAATACAATAAAGATTCAGGAGTTTTGAACAAATACTTAGAATCAAAAGCACGTAAACCAATACCAGCAGAAATTCCTAAAGATGGATAAAAACGAGCTTTAGCAACTTTTATATCTAATTTAGCCGCTGCTAATTCCATCTCAGCTTGTTTTACATCTGGTCTGTTTTCTAATAATTGAGCAGGAATTCCAGCATGAATAGTATTAGGCACTAAATCTATAAACGGGCTAGCACTTCTTTCTACTTTTTGAGGAAAACGTCCTACTAAAAAATTGATTTTGTTTTCAGTTTCAATAATTTTTTGTTGGATTTCAAATTCTAAACTTTTAGTATCAAAAACTTGTGCTTCAAATCGTTTTACCGCTAGTTCAGTTACTCTTGCCGATTCTTTTTGCAGTTTTACAATTTTAAGTGCATTTTCTTGAATATCAATATTTTGATGCACAATTTCTAATTGGTTATCCAAAGCCAACAATTCGTAATAGGAGTTAGCTATTTCTGAAATCAAATTAGTTACCATGAAATTTTTTCCTTCCACAGTAGCTAAATAGCTACTTATCGCCGATTTTTTAGCATTATGCAGTTTATTCCAAATATCAATTTCCCAAGTAGCATAAGCTCCTATCATATAATCTTGTAAAGGTTCAGGAGTTTCAATACCAGGTTTTATTTCTGTGTTAGCATCATTAGCCCCTTGGCTAGTATATCTTCCTACTTTCTCAACTCCTGCTCCACCTTTAAGACCAATAAATGGCAAATATTCTCCTTTACGAGTTCTAATCTCATTTTTTGAAATTTCAATTTCTTGTAAAGTAATATTCAATTCCTGGTTGTTTTGTAAAGCTGTTTTTATCAAAGAATTTAATGGAGCATCCACAAAATAATCTTTCCACTTAATTGTCGCAGAATTGATTGTATCCCGAGAAACTGTAAAACCTTCAGGAACATTTTTATTGGCTTCTTTTTGAGCCAAATTTGTAGTTTTACAACCTGTCAAACTTAGTAAAACTAAAAAGACAGTTGTATATATATAAAACTTGTTACGAAACATATTTATTAATTTTATATTCATTTTATTCTTCTATTCTTCCTCTTTGGGAAAACGATCAAACTGATGCACAAAATCTTCAGTTAATGAACTATCATCCTCGTCATTAATTAATTTTCTACCGTTTGCCAATGAACCAAAAATAAAGTACAAACCTGGCACAATAATTACTCCGAAAATAGTTCCAAAAAGCATTCCACCAAGTGCTGCAGATCCGAGAGTTCTATTACCAATAGCTCCAGCTCCAGAAGCGAGCATTAATGGAATTAATCCTGCTATAAAAGCAAAAGAAGTCATCAAAATTGGGCGAAAACGCACTTTAGCACCTTCAATAGCTGACTCAAGAATAGACAACCCTTCATGGTGTTTCTGAACAGCAAATTCAACAATTAATACAGCATTCTTACCTAGTAATCCAACGAGCATGATTAACCCTATTTGTGCATAAATATCATTTTGTAGTCCCATAATTTTTAATAATAAAAACGAGCCAAAAACACCAACAGGCAAAGAGAGCACCACCGATAAAGGAATAATAAAACTCTCATACTGTGCTGCTAATACAAAATAGACAAACACTAGTACAATTAAGAAAATAAAAATAGATTCATTACCTCTACTAGCTTCATCATAAGAAAGACCTTCCCAAGCAATATCATATCCTTTTGGTAAGGTTTCCTTAGCCACTTCACGAACTGCTTCAATAGCTTCAGCAGTGGTATAACCTTTTGCAGGAAGCCCTTGAATAGCGGCAGAATTGTACATATTAAATCGTGTAATTTCATTTGGTCCTTGAGTTTTTTTCAACTTCATAAAGGCAGAATAAGGAACCATTTCTCCAGTATCATTCTTTATATAGAGATTCAAAACATCTGATGGCAATCTTCTAAATTTAGGATCAGATTGAACATATACTTTAAAAAAGCGCTCAAACTTAATAAATCCTTGTTCATATGTGCTACCAATTAAAATATCAAGATTTTCCATGGCTTTTCCTATAGAAACTCCTTTTTGCATAGCTAACTGATTGTCAATTTCCAATTCATATTGAGGATAATTAGCCGCGAAAAAAGAGAATAGCCCAGCTAATTCTTTACGTTTTTCTAAATTTTCCATGAATTTTTTATTGATTTCATCAAAATCTTTGTAATCAACAGTAGTACTTTTATCTAATAAACGCATAGAAAATCCACCAGAAGAACCAAATCCAGGAATTGCTGGTGGTTCAAAGAATTCGATTTTTGCTCCCAGATTCTTAGATTTCTCTTCTAACTCTTCCATGATTTCAGTAACTTTATGTTCTCTTTCCGACCATGGTTTTAAGTTAATAAGACATGTTCCAGCATTAGAACCACGACCTTCAGTCATAATTTCATAACCTGCTAGAGAAGATACTGATTCAACTCCATCAATCTCTTCACAAACTTTTTGCAGTCGTTGTGAAACTTGATTAGTAGTTTCTAGTGTTGAGCCTGGAGGTGTTTGGATAATCGCATAAATAGTTCCTTGATCTTCACTAGGAATAAATCCAGATGGAAGAATTTTATTTACAAAGAATGTTCCCACACAAAAAGCAAGTAATATGAAAAAAGTCAACCATCTTCTGCTTACAATAGATTTTAGTAAGGTTACATATTTACCAGTAAGCTTATCAAATACTCGGTTAAAACTATCTAAAGAGTTAGTAAGTAAATTCTTTTTCTTTTCTTTACCATGATTATTTTTTAATAACATAGCACATAAAACTGGTGTAAGTGTTAATGCAATAATCGCAGAAATCACAATGGAACTAGCCATAGTAATAGAAAACTGACGATAAAAAGTTCCTACTGGACCAGACATAAAAGAAATAGGCACAAATACCGACACCATAACAGCTGTAATAGCTATAATAGCACCGCTAATTTCACCTAATACTTTTTTTACTGCTTGATAGGGTGTAATATGTGGAAATTCTTCAAACTTAGCATGCACAGCTTCAACGACGACAATAGCGTCATCCACAACAATACCAATAGCTAATACAAGTGCAAATAGAGTTACAAGATTAATAGTTATTCCAAAAAACTGAATTACAAAGAAAGCACCAATTAATGAAACAGGAACCGCTAATATTGGTATTAACGTTGAACGCCAATCGCCTAGGAAAATAAATACAACTAAAGCTACTAATATAAATGCATCTCTTAATGTATCTATTACTTGTTCTATTGAAGCATCCAAAAATTTAGAAACGTCATAACTAATTTTATAATCTAATCCAGGAGGAAAAGTTTCTTTCATTTCCTCTAATTTCTCTTTTACTTTTTCAATTACATCGTTAGCATTACTTCCATAATTTTGCTTTAATACAATAGAAGCAGAAGGATGACCGTCTAAGTTAGAATAAATATCAAAAAATTCACTCCCTAGTTCTGCTCTACCAATATCTTTTAGACGTATACTCTCACCATTAGCATTGGCACGAATAATAACATTTTCATATTGTTCTGGTTCACTAAACCTTCCTTTATAAGTCAAAACATATTCTAACGATTGTGCTTCAATTCCTGAACTTTGTCCTATGCGTCCTGGACGACCTACAATACTTTGTTCGGCTAAAGCATCCATAACCTCATTAGTAGAAACATTATAAGCTCTCATACGATCAGGATTTAACCAAATACGCATAGCATAGGTTCTACTTCCTAATATTTGTGACCTTGCAACTCCTTTAATCCTATTAATTTCAGGTAGCATTTTAACGTTTGCATAATTATACAGGAATTTTTCATCCATATTCTTACCTTTTGCATATAAGTTGACATACATCAACATACTAGGTTGAATTGGTGTAATTACAACTCCCTCTCGCTGCACAAGTTCAGGCAAAAGAGGCATTACTTGATCTACTCTAGTTTTTACCCTTACTACCGCTTGATTTGGATCTGTACCTGGTTCAAAAATAATTCTAAGAGTTGCTTCACCAGCACTAGTGGCATCTGTTGCCATGTATCGCATTCCTTCTACTCCATTAATAGCATTTTCTAAAGTAATAAGAGTAGATTTAACCAAAACATCTGCACTTGAACCAGGATAGGCAATAAATATGTTTACGGTTGTAGGAGCAATATCAGGAAACTGTGACGTTGGCAATTTCAAAATTGAAAGTGACCCCATAAAAACAATAATAATCGAGATTACTATTGCAAAAACGGGTCTATGTATAAATTTACTAAACATGTTTTCTCTTTTTAATTTATTCGATTATTCTGCATAAAGTTCTAAATGCGACAAAACTGTTTCTGGCTTTTCTAACTTATACTCAATTTTTTCATTTTCCTTCACAAGACGTAATCCTTCAAGAAGGATTTTATCATTCTCATTCAAACCTTCTTTCACTATAAAAAGATGAGGTAATTCTGCTGCAAGAGTAATTTCTCTTGATTTTACTTCGTTATTCTTGTCAATTACATAAACATATTTTTTATCAAGAACTTCAAAAGTGGCTTTTTGAGGAATTAGCATCGCATCTTTAAAAGGAATAGTTACATGTATACTTCCTGTTTCTCCGTGTCTTAAAAGACCTTTTGGGTTGGGAAAAGTTGCTCTAAATTGGATATTTCCTGTTTCGTTATTAAAATCAGCTTCAATTGTTTCTACTATTCCAGGATAATCGAAATATTTATTATTAGCCATTAAAAGATTAACTTTAGGTTTAGCATTTTCAACTTGCTCAGCTCTAAAATCTAAATACTCTGCTTCAGGGACATTATAATACACCCACATTTTACTGTTATCAGAAAGATTAGTAAGTAAATCACCTTCTTCAATTAAACTACCTAATCGAACATGAAATCTATCTACAATTCCATCAAATGGAGCTCTAATTTGTGTAAATTGTAAATGAACTTGAGACAGTGCTAATTCTGCCTTAGCTTTATCTAATTTGGCTTTAGCCATAGCTAATTCATTAGGTGCTACAACATTACTGTCTGCAAGGCGTTTTGTGTTTTGGTATTCAATTTCCGCAAAACTAGCCTCAGCTTTTGCTTTTTCCATTTCTGCTTCATATAATTTTGGCATGATTTGAAACAATATTTGTCCTTCCTTAACAAATTGTCCTTCATCAATAAAAATTTTCTGCAAATACCCTCTTTCTTGAGCTCTTAATTCAATATGACGGCTTGATTGAATTTGAGATACATAATCTTTTGTAATTAAGGTGTCTTTTTTTATAGGGTTAGTCACTAAAAATTTTGTTTCTTCTTCTTTTTTTTCGATTTCTTTTTTGCAACTTGTATTTACTAACAAGACGCAGCTACTCATGAATATGAGAACTTTCTTCATAATAATATATTTTAATAAATTGAATTGATTATTGGTATTTAAGAAATAAGTTGAAAAGAAATAATAGCAGATTACTTCTTAAATTCCGTTATCTTTTGGAAAATAATACACTTGATAAATTGATAAAACCAAGAAAAGACTACTTATACTAGCCTAGAAGAAAAAATCATATTCTGAAGACGCTGAATATGATAAATAGTTTATTAGAGGTAAAATTTGAAAGAGAGTCTAAAAAGGATGTATCTTTTCTAATACAAAATTTTAAATCACTATGTTGTATTTGGTATAGAGATTTACTAAAGTAATTTCTACCGTCTATACTTTTTTTTGAACTTGTTATTTCATCTTCTTCAATTTCAATATCAATTCCAAGAATTTTATGAGAATCGATTTCAAATGAAGAATGGAAATAATCAAAAATGAAAGAGGAATCATTTTGTTCTTTTACAAAATTAGATTCTCCATTCTTACTTATTTTTTGGTCTAATGAGAAAGTATTTGCACCAGCAAACAATTGTGCATAACCTATTAGGACTGCAATAGAAGCTAATAAAAAATATCTTATTATATTTTTGGTCATACAGCTGGTAAAATTAAATCATTTTTTTATTACAGCAAATAATAATAGGTTTAATAAACTGTTAATAATTCAAAAAAACTATACATTAGACAATGATTCTATGAAAGTAAAAGCTCTTATTTCTGCATAAGAATGTGGAACATTTTTCATAGGAAAAGCACAATGTCCTCCATATTTAGGAATTTCTAAGTAAACTGTAGTACTATTTTTTGCAAATTCCTTTGGATAACAATCCTCCCCTAAAAAAGGATCATCTAAAGCATTAATAATTAAAACTGGTTTAATAATATTGGTAATACTTCTTGCTGGTGATACTTTAAAATAGTAATCTTCCCTATCCTTAAATCCGTGTAAAGGAGCTGTAAAATAATCATCTAAATCATCAAAACCTTTAATGTCTTTAATTTTATCCCAATTAAGAAGTTCTGGAAATTGTTCTGCTTTATATTTTAATTTTGGAATTAAATCATTAGTGAAATTTTTCATGTATACTTTATTGAAACCTTTCTTTAATGATTCTACACTCGATTTTACTTCAATGGGAACAGAAATAGCTATTGCTGCTTTAACACGTTCATTAATATTGTTAGTTCTACCTAAATAATTTAAAGTTTGAGCTCCACCCATTGAATAACCGATTAAATAGACTTCATCAACTTTTGTTAATGCAAATTGTATTACTGCATCTAAATCTTCAATCGCAGCATGGTGGTATAATTTTGGCAAACGATTCATTTCACCGCTACAACTTCTATTATTCCATGCAAAAACTGAAAAATTACGCTGTAAGAAATAAGTAGCACAACTATTCATGTAGGTTCGTTGTGAATTTCCTTCTAAACCATGACATAAAATAATGGCTTTATTAGTGTTTTTTAAGTTGTAATCTATTGCTAAAAAATCACCGTCTTGTAATTCTAAGATTTCACGTTTATAATCTGGTGTTGGAAATTTCTTAAACATGCCTGCATATATTGTTGAAATATGCTTGTGTTTATGAAGAAACGAAACAGATTGATTATAAGAAGAGTAATTTATAAGTGGCATAATTAAAATAAATCTATTTTATAATGTCGAATTATAAAAACTATCGACAAAATATTAAACAGTAAACCAATCCAATAATATTTATTCCAATTATCTCTATTGTTTATAATTTCAGCTAAATTAACAATCGGTAATAAAAGAGCAAAACACCAAATTATCAACCACACTGGTTCTATTGGAACATCAAATAGAATAATTGTACCAAATGATTTTAAAATAGCTATTAAAACTGCTAGAAAATGTAAAACACTTACTACTAGTATTATTTTATTTTTTGTACTCATTATAATAGATAAATACCATCTTCTTTTATTTCAATTAATTTTTGTCGGTATAAATTTCCAACGGCTTTTTTAAAGACTTTTTTACTCATTTTTAAAACCGTTCGAATATCTTCTGGATGCGAATTATCATTTAAACCTAGAAAACCTCTATTCGATTTTAATTCGTCTAAAATGATTTGAGAAGAAGGCTCAATAGCTTCCACTCCAAGTTTACGTAAGGAAACATCAATCTTACCGTCTGGTCTTATATTTTTGATGTAACCTTTCATTCTTATACCTGGTTTTACTTCTTCAAAAACTTCATTTTTATAAGCTAAACCTCTGTGTTTTTCATTAATGATTACATTAATTCCAGCTTCAGTAATATGAGAAACAATTAAATCTACTTCTTCTCCATTTTCAACAGAAATTTCTTCGTTATTTAAGAATTGTTGGGTTTTACTTGAAGCTACTAATCGATTGGTTTTCTCATCCATAAAACAATATACTAAATAACGTTTTCCTTCTTCCATAGGACGAGCTTGTTCTTTAAAAGGAACAAATAGGTCTTTTTCTAAACCCCAATTCATAAAAGCACCAAACTTATTTATGTAATTCACTTTTAAATGAGCAAATTCATTAAGTTTGATATATGGTTTAAGCGTTGTTGCTACTGGTCTTTCTTCGTGATCTAAATAAATAAAAACTGTTAAATCGTCTCCTATATGGAATTCTTTTGGTACATATTTATTAGGTAATAAAACGTCATCATCTTGTGTTTCTTCACTTCCTAAAAAAAGACCAACTTTAGTATCTCTTAGTATTTTTAGTGTATTATATTGTCCTATGTGTAACATAATTATCTTTAATTGGATACAAAGGTAATCTAAAACGATTAAATTCCTATTTCAATTTGAAAACGAGCATACCAATTATTTTTAGTTTCACCAACTTGATATTTCAATTCATTATAGGTCATTTCTGCTTGCAATTTAAAAGTATGTTCCCATAAATAGCGTGTTAATCCTAAACTATATTGTTTAGAATCTGGAGTGTATGCTTTAATTTCTTCATCAACATTTTGAGTTGAAAATCGTCCTATAATTTCATAATTACTAGGAAAAACATAACTTAATTGGTAATCCATTCCATCTCCTGCGAAAACATAATTAAAATTAGTAATATCATCTGGGTCATAAGTTACTAAATCTTTTGCATCACGTTTCATGTAAGCACTCATTAAACTCCAACCATTATATTTTAAAAGCGCATCAAAAAAAAGAGAACGCAAAGTCCTAGGAGCAAAAAGCTCATTTCCAAGCTGCCCTTGTGTTCTAACAGCTCTATTATTTTGCTGAAATGCACCTGATAACATTAATTTTGGTTTTTCTTCTCTAAGGATATCACCTTCAAAATAGATACCATCTCTTTTAAAAGTACCAAAAGGAAAAAGCTCAACCTTTCCTGTTAGAGCTACTCCATCGTCTGAAGTTTTAGTCCAATTTCTACCTTCACCAGTTGAGATAGCTGTTTTAAAATTATAGGAAAATTTATCTTTATATTCATGTAAATAATAAGCTTGAAAACCAAAATCTCTATCTATAGTGAATCTTGCATTGTTAATTGTTCTATCGGTAAGTTGGAGAGCACCAGAAGAATTTACACGTTGTCTATTTCCAGGCAATTTAGTTTGACCAAAGATTAAATTCCAGTTTTTATTTGGTCTATAAAAAAATGCAGCATCTCTAATAATATTTATATTTTCACCATCTTCTATAACTCCTACATCTCCAGGAGCGAATGATAACTGAATGGCATACAAAAATTTAGGACTTCCTACATAACCATCAAAACGTAAACGTAATCTTCTTATCTGAGCTTCATATCTATTATCTTCGTTTTCTTCATCAATATAAGAAACTCTATTTTGCATTCTAAAACGAATATTAAATTGAAATAAACTATCGGGTGTAGTTACTCCTAAACCTTTTCCGTAACTATAATATGGTAATGCAGCAAGTTTTAAATCATTATTCTTAGTAGAATCTTTTTTAATTTGAGAAAAAGAGCATAAATAGAAAAAGAATAAAATGATTGTAATTAATTTTTTCATCTAAAGTAAAATTGTTGTGTTGTTATTTTGCCGCAAATTTAAAATATTTTAAAGAATATCTTACGCTTTATTTACCTTTGCAAAAAATTATAGCATGTCAAACATATATATAGGATATTATTTCACTATTGAGCCAAGAGAATTAGGGTCAGAAATATTATTAGCAGAATTAGGAGAAACAGCTTTTGAAAGCTTTGTGGAAACAGAAACTGGTCTTTCTGCTTATGTTCAAAAAGAACTTTGGAACGAAAATATTTTAGATGATATTTATATTCTTGGAAATAATGAATTTACAATTTCATATACTTTTGAGGAAATAGATCAAGTAAATTGGAATGAAGAATGGGAAAAAAATTTTGAAGCTATAGAGGTAGACGGAAAATGTCATGTAAGAGCACCTTTTCATGAAAAAACAAATGCTAAATATGACATTGTTATAGAGCCAAAAATGAGTTTCGGAACTGGACATCATGAAACTACACATATGATGATTCAACATCTTTTGGAAACTGATGTTACAAATAAAAAAACTTTAGACATGGGTTGCGGAACTGCAATTCTCGCTATTTTAGCAGAAATGAAAGGTGCACAACCAATTGATGCTATTGATATTGACAATTGGTGCTATTTAAATTCGATTGAAAATGCTGAAAGAAATAATTGCAAGCATATTTCAGTTTATGAAGGTGATGCCTCTCTTTTAGTGGATAAAAAATATGATATTATCATTGCGAATATTAATCGTAACATTCTGTTGAATGATATGCAACAATATGTAGATTGTTTGAATACCAATGGAACTCTTTTTTTAAGTGGCTTTTATACGGAAGATATTCCAGTAATTGATGCCTCATGTACAGAAAAAGGATTAACATATAATAAGAAATTTGAAAAGAATAACTGGGTTGCTTTAAAATATACTAAGTAAGTAGTTAGTTGTTAATTAATAATCTTGACATATAATTCTACAAATAATTATTTTTTTAATAAATTTGCATTACTTAAATTTTAAGACTCTTAACCTTTTAAAATAAAGAAAATGAGCACGATAGAAAAAATACAAGAGGAAGTTTTAGTTGAAGAATTAGTTGGTTTAAATAATGAAATTGTTTTATACAATGACGATGTAAATACATTTGATCATGTAATTGATACACTAATTCGCGTTTGCGACCATGAAGCTTTACAAGCAGAACAATGTGCTTTATTAGTTCATTACAAAGGACAATGTGCTGTTAAAACTGGAAGTTATGATGAACTCAAACCACAATGTTCAGCTTTACTTGACGCTGGTTTAAGTGCAGAAATTCAATAAAATAAAAAATCCCAATAAAAATTTTATCGGGATTTTTTTATAACTAAAATTTGACTAGTATTCCTTATAGTTTTTTATAAATATAAATTACTTCTTTACCTTCAACTTCTGCCTTTATTTTTAAAGTAGTTGCATCTAACAAAAGTATTTCAGCTTTTTCTTTACCAGCATAAGGAAACTCAATGATTAAATTATTCTCTTCTTTTTTCCAGATTCCACTATCAATAGATACTTCACAGTTATCTGTTCCATAATAAAAGACATCGTTTACTTTTCCATCTTCAAAAAATTCTACATAATCTTTCCCACATCTTTCTTCATGCTCATAAGAAAATAAAAGTTCGGCTTCACTAACTTTCTTTCCCTCTTGATAATACTTCCATTTACCTATAACTGTTACTTCTGTAGTGTCAACTTTCTTAAATGATGACATAGCTAAGCTCAATGCTATAACCGAAATGAACATAATCGTTATTTTTTTCATAATCAATAGTTTATCTGTTAAGTTTATATCAAAAAAACAATAAAAAAATTAATTTTGAAAATAATTCACAAGATAACGTTGTAGAATAATGAAATTATTAATTTTAAAACAAAATAATTATTAATTTGAATTTAATTTCAATAAAAATCAAGAATTTGATAATATGAAAAATGAAATTAATGAGGAATTTTATCTTTTAAAATTCCGTACAGAAAGTTTCCTATTAATGCACCTAATAAAACAACGCCTATAGAAGCTACACCAGCACCTAAAAGTACAAAAATAGGCCCAGGACAACAACCAACTATTCCCCAACCTAATCCAAACATTGTTCCTCCAACAATATAACGAAACCTTGCTTTTTCTTTGTCTAGAATTTCAATTGGTAATCCTTTATAATCTTTTATTTCCCTTTCCTTAAAGAATCTAATTCCTACTACACCTGTTACTATTGCTGTAAAAATAATACCATACATGTGAAAAGATTGAAATTGAAACATTTCATAAATGCGATACCAAGAAATAGCTTCTGACTTAGTTAGAACAATTCCAAAAATAAAACCTACTAATACAAATCGTAATAATTTCATCTTAAAAAAATAAAGGAATTAAAAAATAAGAAGCTATCAAACCACCAATAAAAAAACCTATAACAGCAATTAACGACGGTAATTGTAAATTACTTAAACCAGTTATGGCATGACCAGAAGTACAACCACCAGCATAAGGAGTTCCAAAACCTATTAAAAGACCTCCTAATAATAAAATCATAAACCCTTTTACTGAAAACATAGTATCTATACTAAAAATAGCATCTGGAACAATTTTTCCATTTGGAATGTCTATATTCAATTGTTGTAATTGTTGTAATGTTTTAGGATTTAATTCTACAATGTGAGCACCATTTAAAAAATGAGTGGCAAAATAACCTCCTAAAATAGCTCCAAAAACTACAGCCAAATTCCATTTTTGTTCTCTCCAATCAAAATTAAAATAATTGGATTTCCGTTTGGCACCCAAAATAGTACATAATGTTCTTAAATTAGAAGACATCCCAAAGGTTTTCCCAAAATAAATTAACATTAACATAGTAATCCCTATCAAAAAACCTGATATAGACCAATGCCAAGTACCATAAAGTAACTCCATAAAACTAATTTTTGGCAAAGATAAAAAATCACATCATTTAATTCCAATTATAATAATTTATATTAATTTTGAATTCTAATAAATCAAACATGATACAATCTTTCAAAATTGAAATCAAATGGGCAATATTATATTCTATTGCTTACACCATATGGATGTACTTTGAAAGTAAAATGGGTTGGCACGATGCCAAAATAGGTCTTCAACCTTTGTATAATCTTTTATTTTTACCTATTAGTATTTTACTTATTGGACTTGCCATATTTGACAAAAAAAGAAATCATTATAAAAATGAAATGGATTGGAAAAAAGGTTTTGTTTCTGGAATTATATTATCCGTTTTAATAACCGTTTTAAATCCTGTAGTTTTATACATCACTTATAACTACATTTCTCCAGATTTTTTTGAAAATGCAATTAATGCATATGTATCTGAAGGCTTTCCATTAGAAAAAGCAAAGGCACAATATAATTTAAATACAGCTATTTCTAATAGTGTTTTTGATAAATTATCTTTTGGAGTAGTTATTTCAGCAGCGGTAAGCTATTTCATTAGAACCAAAAATAATTAAACTATGAGACTACTAATTCTAGGTATATTTTCTTTACTTTTCTTAGCTTGTACTAGTACAAAATCAACAATAAAAAACATTGATCCTAATGCAAAAAGACCTAAAATAGTTAATAATGCATTTGAAATAACTGAATATGCAAATGATTCAAATTATGGTTATGATGCCGATTATCCCATTAATTTGGGTCCTTTATTAGACAAACAAGAAGAAGCAAATATTAAATTGTTTTTTAACGCACTAGAGGGAGAAAATGGTGAAACAATCACATATACAAAAACGGAAACTTGTTGTCCTTTTCCTTCAAATACAAATAATATAGGTGCAGGAACTTTATCTATATATGAAGTGAATTTTAAAGGAATTCCTAAAAAAATAGCTCTTTATTTTAATATTTATGAAAAAGGACAAATTTTATGCCCAAAAGGTTTAAAAATAAAAAAAACAACACTACAGAATTAATAAAGTTAGAATCTTAAAACTATCTTAACTAAGCATTTAAACTGTAATTTAAAAGTTTTTTATTTCTATCTTTGCGGACGAAAAAATACAACATAATGAATTTAGAAAATATTCCTCAAATTAAACATACAAAAAGCGGTAATTTCTTTTTATTAGCTGGTCCTTGTGCTATAGAAGGAGAAGAAATGGCTATGAGAATTGCTGAAAAAATTGTAACAGTTACAGATAAATTAGAAATCCCTTATGTATTTAAAGGGTCATTCAAAAAAGCAAATCGTTCTAGAATTGACAGTTTTACTGGAATTGGTGATGAAAAAGCACTTAAAATCCTAGCAAAAATTTCAAAAGAATTTGGAGTACCAACAGTAACCGATATTCATACCAATGAAGACGCTACCATGGCTGCTGAATATGTTGATGTATTACAAATTCCTGCTTTCTTAGTTCGTCAGACGGATTTAGTTATTGCTGCAGCAGAAACAGGAAAAACAGTGAACTTAAAAAAAGGACAATTTATGAGTCCTGAAAGTATGAAACATGCTGTCCAAAAAGTTTTAGATTGCAAAAATGAAAATGTAATGGTGACCGATAGAGGTACAATGTTTGGTTACCAAGATATGATTGTTGACTTTAGAGGAATCCCTACAATGAAACAATATGCGACAACAGTATTAGATGTAACACATTCTTTACAACAACCAAATCAAACAGTTGGAGTAACAGGTGGTCGACCAGATATGATAGAAACTATCGCAAAAGCAGGAATTGCTGTAGGTGTTGATGGTATTTTTATTGAAACTCATTTTGATCCAGCAAATGCTAAAAGTGATGGAGCAAATATGTTACATTTAGATTACTTTGAAAGCTTAATGACAAAGCTTGTTGCTATTAGAAAAACTATTAACCAATTTTAATTCTTACTATTTTTATTGCTTTAGATTGAGTGTAAAACTTAATGATAAAGTAATTTATTGCTATTAGAAAGACTATTAACCAATTTTAATTCTCATTTTTTTTATTACTAATGAAAAAACAATCATTTTTAATGGTTGTACTAACTTTTTGTGTTTTTTCACAGTACGCCCTTTCCCAAGAGACAGTTGAAACGCCTGAAAAATACACCGCTCACAACAAAGGAAAATTTTATATCTTTTGGGGTGGAAATAGAGAAACATACTCAAAATCTGATATTAATTTTAAAGGATCCGATTACAATTTTACCATTTATGATGTAGAAGCACATGATAAGCCAAAAGGTTGGAATCTTGATTATGTTAATCCAGCTAGAATGACAATTCCTCAAACAAATTTTAGAATTGGTTATTTCATCAATGATCATTACAATATTTCAATTGGTCTTGATCACATGAAATATGTAATGAATAATAATAAAAGAGTAAATTATTCTGGTTATTATCCAAATGCAGGTAGTTATGATGAAAACCCAACAAATGATCAATTAACTTTAACAGAAGATTTTTTGTTATTTGAACACACTGATGGATTAAATTATATTAGCACTGAGGTTTCTAGAGTTGATGATATTTCAAAATACATTGGATTGCCTAATACCGATAAATTTCAAATTAATATAACTGAAGGTCTTGGTGGTGGTTTTTTATATCCAAAAACAAACGCTACTTTATTAGAGAAAGAAAGACATGATGATTTCCATATTTCTGGATATGGATTATCTGCAAAAGCTGGTCTAAATATCACCTTTTTTAAATACTTTTTTATCCAAGCAGAATTGAAAGGTGGCTACATAAATATGAATGATATTAGAACTACAAAAGATCCTATTGATAAAGCATCACAAGATTTTTGGTTTTTCCAAAGAACTATTGCTCTTGGAGGAATTTTTAGAATCTAAATTAAAATAACAAAATAACAGCCAAAGCACTCCTTTATAAAGAGTGCTTTTTTTTATTTATACAATTCTTTTACTTCTCTTATAGCTTCTCTCAAAATATAGTCTGGAATGGTATCCATTTCATAATAGCGCAATAACTTTACTACTGTTCTGTTTTCTACTATAAAATAATGCATATTCTGTTTCATTTTACTTCCATAAAAAAAACCAACATCAACATATTTCTTTTTAGCATTTACATTAAAATAAATAACAGGCCTTCCACTAAAATAGAAGAATGGAAGCTTCCATTTGTACAATAAATCAACATTAGGAAATTCTTGTTCCACTACTCCAGTCAAATAAAATAATATCTCTTGATATTCTGGTAATTGTCTAACTATGTATTCTTCAGCTGGTTTCATTAATCAATTCCATATTTATCCACCAAATACACTAAAGATGCCATAGTTGCTGCTCCTAATTCTAATTCCCTTTTATTAACTGAGTCAAAAATATCATTAGCAGCATGGTGATAATCAAAATAACGCTGTGAATCTGGTTGCAATCCAGCTTTAACTATATGTTTTGACTGTAATGGACCAATGTCAACACCTGTATGTCCTTCTACAAAACGGTGGATGAAATAGGGTTCAAACAAATTTTTCCAACTGGTTATTTTTAAAAAATTAGCTTCATCTGCTTCTAATGAGAATCCTCTTGGAGAAAAACCACCAGCATCGCTTTCTAAAGCAAAAATATGATTTTCATTATTAGTAGTAGCTAATTCAGCATATTTATGTCCTCCTCTATTTCCATTTTCTTCATTCATAAATAAGACAACTCTAAGTGTATTTTTAGGTTTATATTTTAAAGTTTTAAAAATAGATAGAATTTCCATGCTTTGAACCACTCCAGCACCATCATCTTGAGAACCATCTCCTAAATCCCATGAATCTAGATGACCTCCTATAACCATTATTTTATCTGGATTTTCACTTCCTTTAATTTCTCCCACTACATTGTAAGATAAAACATCTGGAAAAGTTTCACAAGAAAGCTTAAAATAAAATTCTAAAGACGCATTTTCTTTTAATTTTTCACTCAATAAATTTGCCCCATTTGTACTAATAGCTGCTGCGGGAATATATTTTTCTCTAGGTAAATCTCCATAATTAGTATTCCCTGTATGCGGATAATCATCTAAGCGTAAATTCATAGAACGTATAATTACACCTACTGCTCCTAATTTTGCCGCTTCTCTAGCACCCGAAGAGCGTTGATCAATACAACCTCCATAAGCTTTAAAAGTTTCAATATGAATGGGTGTCATAGGTCTATTAAAAAAAACTATTTTACCTTTTATTTTTTCTGAACCCAATGCAATCATTTCATCAATTCCTAGAACCTCAATTACAGATGCTTTCAAACCTTTCTTTGGGGTTGCCACCGAACTACCCAATGCACAAATTGGAACTTCAATTTTCTTTCCATTATTTTCAATGTAAGCTTGTTCTTTTTCTCCTCTAACCCAATGTGGCACTATCACTTCCTGAAGAAATACTCTATCTAAGCCTAATTTTTCTAATTCAACTTTTGTATAATTTACAGCCTTTTCAGCCGATTTTGAACCAGATAATCTTGAACCAATAGTATTTGACAAATGATCTAACCAAGAATAACATTTTGAATGTGTTAAAGCCTCGTTATAAATATTTCTTAACATTTTTTCATCTTCAGATTGTGCTGTTACTGAAAAACTAACCAATAAAAACAGTATTAAAACTATAGAAATTCGCATTATAAATGAATTATAAAATTAAACCTTAAAAATATCGCAATTATTTTAATTTTCAGTAAGAGAATTCATAAAACCATTTTTTTTAACAAAATAAGTTTTGGTTTATAGTAAAATTATTATTTACTTTGTATTTCAAAGTACTTTAAAATGGAAGCAAGTAAATATTTAAAAGACATTCAAGATATTAAAGAAATGATGAGCAAATCTACTCAGTTTATATCTTTGAGTGGTTTATCTGGAATTTTAGCAGGAATCTATGCTTTATTAGGTGCTGCTTATGTAAATTACCTAATTGTGAATCATTATGGTCGTTATATTACATTGGAAAGCAAAACTTTTAAATTAATTTTACTAACAGCTTTTATTGTATTAGTCCTTTCAGTTGGAACAGCTTACATTCTTACTGCAAAAAAAGCTAAAAAACTAGGGGAAAAAATTTGGAATCCAGCCTCTAAAAGAGTTTTAATAAATTTTGCGTTGCCTTTAATAACGGGAGGCATTTTTGCTGTCTTATTATTAAAAAACAAGTATTATGGACTTATTGCTCCAGTAACCTTATTATTCTATGGTTTAGCCTGTTTGAATGCAAGTAAATATACCTTACGAGATGTACGTTATTTAGGAATTACTCAAATTATATTAGGATTAATCGCTGTTGAATTCTCAGGATATGGGTTGTATTTTTGGGTAATTGGCTTTGGATTGTGTCACATTTTATATGGTAGTATTATGCATTATAAATACGATAGAAAAAATTAGAATTTAGAAAATGAAAAAGAAATATACACTATTTACAATTATAGCTTTTTTGACAATTTCATTATTGTATTTGTCAAACGAAGTTGATACTTCATTTAAAATAAGTAATAAGAAAACTCAAAGTAGTTTTAAAGATGGTGATATAATTTTCCAAACTTCAGAATCGGAACAGTGTGAAGCGGTAAGAATTGCTACCAATTCGAATTTTTCTCATTGTGGAATTATCTTTATTGAAAATGGTAAAACCTATGTTTATGAAGCAGTTCAACCTGTAAAAATGACTTTATTAAATGAATGGATTCAGCATGGAAAAGAAAGTAAATATGTAATAAAACGTTTGAAAAACGCTGATAAAGTTTTAACAAAGTCAGTTTTAGAAAAAATGAAATCCTATGGAAAAACATTGAATAATAAAAATTATGATTTGTATTTCGAATGGTCTAATGATAAAATATATTGTTCAGAACTAGTTTGGAAAATATACAAAGAAGGTGCTGACATAGAATTATGTCCAACCAAAAAACTAAAAGATTTCAATTTAAAACATCCAGTTGTTCAAAGTATAATGAAAAAACGTTATGGAGCAAAAATTCCTTATGAAGAAGATGTGGTTGCTCCATCACAATTATATGATTCGGAATTAGTAATAACCGTTTTTGATAATTATTAAAGAAGAGAATAGAGAATAGAGAATAGAGTAAAGAAAAAATTTAAAAAAGTACATATATGAAATACCTATTTCCTCTTTCTGTTTTTATTGTATTTTTTATTTGTGTTGCCAACAATTCAATTAAGAGAAGTGTACAAAATAAAGTGTTTTCCGATTTAAATTTGATACAGAAAAACAAAGTGGGTTTAGTACTTGGAACATCTAAATATTTAAAAAATGGAACGGTTAACTTATACTTTAAATATAGAATTGATGCAACTGTAGAATTGTATAAAAATAACAAAATTGAATGCATTCTTATAAGTGGTGATAATAGTAAGGAAGATTATGATGAACCAACCGATTTTAAAAATGAATTAATTAGCAAAGGAATTCCTGAAAATAAAATATTTTTGGATTATGCTGGTTTCAGAACATTAGATTCTGTGGTAAGAGCAAAACTGGTTTTTGGCTTAAATAATTTTACTCTAATTTCGCAGCAATTTCATAACGAAAGAGCATTATATTTAGCAAGAAAAAATGGAATTAATGCTATTGCTTATAATGCTAAAGATGTACCAAATAAATACGGAATTAAAGTAAAAATTAGAGAATATTTTGCTAGAACAAAGGTATTTATCGACATTCTTTTTAAGGTTAAACCAAAATTTATTGGCCCAAAAATTAAAATAATTTAAAAACAGTTTGTGAAAAATATCATTCAAAATATTAACAAAGCCTTTGATCACCGAATTCGTTTGGGTATCATGTCGATTTTAATGGTGAATGAAGATGCAGATTTTTCTACTTTAAAAGAATTATTAGGAGTTACAGATGGTAATTTAGCTAGCCATGCCAAAGCCTTAGAAAATGAAAATTATATTACTGTTGAAAAACAATTTATAGGAAGAAAGCCTAATACTAAATATATAGCCACAAAAGAAGGAAAAAAAGCATTTCAGGAACATATTGAAGCTCTTGAAAAATTAATATCAAATACGTAACTCTATTTTTTTATTCATTTACTTTGAAATTCAAAGTACTTTAAAAATAATTATGAAAGATAAAATCATCGAAAAAATGTACGAAATCAGTAAAAAGCCATATCAGAAATGGTTTAAGAAAAACGAGCCTTGGAAGACAACAAGTCAAGAATTAATTGAATTACCAGAACAATCACTAGGATTTCATCTAGGTAGTTTCTTATTGCGTTACAATTTTGAAATCCAAGAAAAATTAGAAGATCATGATGTATTTCATGTACTTACTAATACGGGTGTTTCTGTTGTAGAAGAAATAGGAATGCAATATTATTTATTGGGCAATGGAAAACGAAGTTTATACTTATTTATGGTCGTTACAACTGGTTTTTTATTCTACCCTAGACAATTTCACTATTATTTGAATCAATATGACAAAGGTAAAAAAGCACATCAATTCTATGATTTAGATTTTCAAAAAATGCTAACTATTCCTGTAAAAACTATTAGAAAAACTTTTAATATCATATAATATGCAGTCTATAATAAACACTTATCTATCAAATAAAAAAACAAATAGTTTACTTTTAAGCCTATCTATTTATTGTGGAATTTTATTGCTTTGTCGTGCTAAATTAACTCATTCTATCTTTTATTTTTTCTTAGTATGGAATTTGCTTCTTGCGGCTATTCCTTACTTGCTTTTACAATTTGCTAAACAAAGAATTCGACTTTTTGAAAATGTAAAAACCAGAGTACTCCTTTTTTTAAGTTGGCTATTGTTTTTACCCAATTCGTTCTATATTCTAACTGATTTTGTTCATCTACAAAAAGGAAATCCAACTTTCTTTTGGTTTGACTTAATACTATTATTTTCATTTTCTAGCCTTGGATTTCTATTTGGATTATTAGCAATACAAGAATTTAAAAACTGTTTCTCATTATTTCATTCCAATACTATCATCAAAGTTAGTATTCCAATTATTTGTTTACTAAGTGGTTTCGGAATTTATTTAGGTCGTTTTCTACGATTCAATAGTTGGAACATTCTTACAAATCCTTTCCAATTAATTATCGATTCTTTTCAGTCATTACTTTCAATTGAAGCTATTTTGTTTTCTGCTTTATATGGCAGTTTTATTTATATCACTTATCAAATTAAAAATAATATGTATGGAAGATTATAAAGACAAAATTATCAGCGATGGAAAATTGGCTAGAATAGTAGCATTAAGTTCATTTCTCATTGGAACATTAATTTTAGTAACGTACAAAATAACTAATGAAAATAATTTAGTAGTAATAGGTTTTTATTATGTCCTCATAGCCTTATTTCTAAATTCTATATTGTTTTTAAACTTGCTATATAACCTTTTCATATATCAGAAAAAATACGCTTTTCAACTAGGAAACATTGCTATACTGCTCTTAAATATTCCTATTACTCTGTTCTACTTAGAAATTGTTTTTAGAAAATTATAAATCAATCTAATTAATTTAATATATAACTCATGGAAAATCCTATTCAACATCAAAATCCAACTCAAGGTCCAAAACCTTCCTTTTTACAAAGCAATACAGCCAAAATGATTATGGTTGGTATGCTTACTTTATTTTTATTAATTCCTCTTACTCTAGTTCAAAGTCTTGTTCGCGAACGTTCTGAACGCAAGAATGAAGTCGTTTTTGACGTTAATGAATCTTGGGGAAGTGAAATTCATTTTTATGGTCCTATTCTTAAAATTCCGTACAAAACTTATACAGAAACTGCCATTGTTGATGAAAAAAGTAGAGAGACAATCATTCAGAAGAATGCTTCAATTCAAAATGCATATTTCTTTCCAAATGATTTAGAAAACAAAACTACTGTTGAAAAAGTAGATGATATAAAACGAGGTTTATATAATCCTATTGTTTTTAAAGCCAATATGAAATTCAGCGGATCATTTCAAGATGTAGCATTTGAAAAATTAAATATTAAATCGGAAGATATTCTTTGGGACAAAGCAACAATTTTAGTTAAAACAACCAATTTAAAGAGTATTAAAAGCGACTTAAAAATTGTACTTAACAAAAAAAATTACAGTTTAGAATCTAAAGCAGATGAAGACAACTATTTTGGTACACTAGAAACTGAAACTTTCACTTACAAATCTGGAGAAAAAATTGATTTTAATTTTAATATGAACTATAACGGAAGTAATAGCATTCAATTCATACCAGTAGGAAAAACTACAGTAAGTAGCATCAACGCTAATTGGGATTCACCTAGTTTTATAGGTAGTTTTGCAGCAAACGATACTACTAAAGAGATAACCAATGAAAACTTTCATGCCGATTGGAAAATTCTACATATTAATAGACCTTTTTCTCAACAATATGATAACAAAATTCCAGATTTAAAAAATTACTCTTATGGTGTAAAATTGATTGAAACAGTTGACCAATATCAGCAGAACGAACGGGCTTCAAAATATGGTTTTTTGGTTATTGGGTTAACCTTTTTAATCTTCTTTTTGATACAAACCATCAGCAAAAAAAGTATTCATATTTTTCAATATACCATGATTGGTTTGGCTTTAATTATGTTTTATACCTTATTAATTTCAATTACTGAACATTCTAGTTTTACTATTGCTTATGCAATTGCTGCAAGTGCGGTAATCATTATGCTTCTACTCTATTCTATTTCGGTCTTGAAAGAAAAGAAATTTCCATTGTTTATTTGTGCATCATTAATTGTTTTGTATAGTTTTATCTTTGTTATTATACAATTAGAAAATTATGCTTTATTGGTAGGAAGTGTTGGATTATTCTTAATTTTAGGAGCAATAATGTATTTTTCACGAAAAATTGATTGGAATAATTAAAAAAATATAATATGAATTCAATAAAATTATCAAACGTTTTAAAATTTGCGATTGCTGGTGCAATTATAGCATTTGTATTAATTTCAATTTTAGTATTTAGTGTTGATACACCCAATCCTGCTTGGGGAAAAAATTGGTTTGTAAGACCTCTTATAGTTACTCCATTGGTAACTTCATTTGGAGGTGTCTTTCTATACTTGATTAATTTAAAGAAAACCGATTCAAAAATTTTAAATTTGCTTTTATTTTTCTTTAGTGTTCTAGTTTTTATCTTCTTCCTTTGGATAGGAACGGTTTTAGGGTTAGATGGTACACTTTGGGACTAATAAAGCAAGAAAACCTGATTTTAAAAATCAGGTTTTCTTTTATTCAAAATTTACTAATACAGGTAAATGATCACTTGGATATTTGGAATCATAAAAATCGTCAATTATAGCTATTTTATTTACTTTTAAATTTGATTTTCTAGAATAAAAAACATAATCAATTCGATCGTTGCTTTCTTCTTGGAAACGAAATGCATTCCAAGTTCCTTTTGGTCCATAAGGTTTCTTAAGGGAAGTTTCATAACTGTCAAAAAAATTGTTTTTTAGAATTGAAATTGTTTTCTCTTCTTTAGGTGCATTAAAATCGCCTGTTAGAATAAAAGGAATTGTTTTAATTTTTAATAAGTTGGTACACAAATCAACAATCAACTTAGCCGAATTTTCTCTGGCTTGTAACCCTTGGTGGTCAAAATGCGTATTTGCCATCCAGTATTCTTTATTGGAATTTTTATTTTTAAACCTCCCATAAGTAACTATTCTGTAACACACTGCATCCCAACCTTTAGTCATTTTTTCAGGATTTTCAGAAAGCCAAAGTGTTTTTTGCTCCACTACATCAAAACTTTTTTTTCTATATAAAATACAAGAATATTCTGCCCATTCTCCTTCTTCTCTTGGCAAACCAATTGAGCTATATTCAGGTAAATTAGCTAAAATATAATCCAACTGAAATTTTTGTACTTCTTGTAAACCAATAAAATCAGCTTCATAATACTCTAATAAGGCTACTAGTTTTTCTTTTCTCAAATCCCAACTATTTTCTCCATCTTGTGCAGAACCTAATCGAATGTTATAGGACATTACATTTAAATCATTTTGAGCAAAAAGACTCATTGCAAAAACAAGAAAAAACACACTTAAAAATTGTTTCATATTACTCTACTTTTATAACTGCTGTTCTAGCACTAATTCCGTTGTTATTAAAGGCTTCAATTTGAAAATAATAAGCATCTGTTCTATCCATTCCTGTAAAAAAATAATCGTTTACACCATATACCATAATGCTTCCATATAATTTATCAGGAGATTTTCCAAAATAAATCACATAGCCATCAGCTTCGTTATTTTGTTGCCAACGCATCCATGAACTTCTTCGTTCTCCAAATTTATGCTTATCTGCTCTTAAAACCATAAAATTTTCAACTTCTTTAGGTTTTTCTCCAACTCCTTTTCCAAAAACTCTAAAACCACTTAGCGCAAATTTTCCAGTTGGCATTTTGATATTTTCTAAACGAAGAAATCTAGCTTTTACTGGTTTTTCGAGTTCTATATAATCATGAGGAACATCAATTTTATTTTGGCTTTTATCAATTAAAGTTGTCCATTTTTTTCCATCATTAGACATTATTATTTTATATTGATGAAAAACATTTAAACTTTTTCCCATAAATTCAGTATCTTGATCGGCATAATTAATTTGGATAGCATTAATAGTTGAAATTTCTCCCAAATCAGTTTGAAACCATTCTCCTTTATTTCCACTTTTAGCAGACCAATACGTTTTCATGTCCTCATCAACAGCAAAATTAGGCTGAAAACCACCTAAAGTGGATGAAACTTGTACTGGTTTGTTATAATTTAACAACATCCATCCTGAAAATAATCCTTTAGTAAAATCTTTTCCTTTTGCAAATTCTGGTAAAAACGTGGGATAATCACCAAAAGCCGTATTACAATACATTACATCATCTTTATCAAAACCAGCAGGCCAAATACCAATTCTTCTTTCAAAGTTATTCTTTTGCCCTAAAATAACAGTAGAAACGTGCCACCAATTTCCAAAATTATCTTGATAAGTTGCTCCGTGACCTGCTCCACGAGCAAAACCTCCAGGTTTATATGAAAAAGGATTATGCGATTGATATGCAAATGCATCCAATGGATTTTTGCTGGTGTAAACACCATCTGCGTAACCACTAAATTCAGTTGCTGGTGCACCATATTGCAAGTAATACTTATTGTTATATTTTGTCATCCAAGCACCTTCCATAAAAGGTTGTAAAAAAGTATTGTCGTTATACTCACCAAAACGCTCCCAACCATGATCTTCAGGGTGCAAAGATATCATGGGCTTTACATATCCTTCCGATTGTAATGTTTTTGTATTAATTTCTGTTCCTAAAATAGGGAATTCGTTACTTGATCCCCAATATAAATAAAGTTTATCTTTCTCTTCATCATATAAAAAACCTGGATCCCAAGCTCCAACTTTAAAGTCTTCCACAGCTACTTCCCAATCATCTGTAGTACCATCCTTCGTTTTATAAAGTGAAAAATAAGGTCCATGAGTTGAACCAATTAAATACATTTCATCTTTCATCACAAAAGCAGCTGGTGCACATAATTCATCATAAACTTTAGCATCTGGTTTTAAAAATTTGCGAAATACAAAATTCCAATTTAGCATATTATCGCTCCACCAATAACCCCATTGATTAGTAGAAAATAAAAAGTATTTTCCTTTAAAGTTAACGATAACTGGGTCAGCAGTTGCTCTATGCTTACCTTGAGTAATCATATTAGGAATAGGACAATACCCATAATCTACATTAATAGGATTGCAATATGTTTTTTGTTGAGAAAAACCTAATGAGGTAAAAAATAATATGAAACCAAAAATGAAATTGGATCTTTTCATAACTAGACAATCTTTTAAAAAAGAGACTGTCCGAAAAGTATATTTTTTGTCAATCTGAACTTGTTTCAGATTCTAAATAACATTAAAAACCAATCATATAAGATTCTGATTCGCCTAGGCGAACAGAATGATAGGTTTCCAAACCCTTCGGACAGCCTCTTTAAAATTAACTAAAAACAATTTAACTTAAATTAACTCAAATAAAATCTTGTTTCTGGTATCGGAATTAGTACCTATAAAAACCTCAAATTTTCCTGATTCGGCTACAAAATCTAAATTAAAATCATAAAACTTTAAATCTTCTTCCGTAATTATAAATTTGACAGTCTTTACTTCTCCTTTTTTAAGGAATACTTTTTGAAAACCTTTTAATTCTTTTACTGGTCTAGTAACTGAACCTACCAAATCTCTTATATATAATTGAACTACTTCTTTTCCATCAAAATCACCAGTGTTAGTTACATCAACTGTAACTTCCAAGCTTTCTTTTCTTGACAACTTAGTGGTAGAAATTTTTACTGATGAATATTCAAAAGTAGTGTAACTTAATCCATAACCAAATGGAAATAAAGGTGTGTTACAAACATCTAAATAATTGGAACGAAATTTTTCAAACTCACACTTCTCCCTTTTTTCATCACTTAAAGGACGTCCTGTATTTTTATGACTGTAATAAATGGGCACTTGTCCTACATTTCTAGGAAAAGTCATAGAAAGCTTTCCAGAAGGATTTACAGCTCCATATAAAACTTCAGTAATAGCTGGACCAGCTTCAGTTCCTGGAAACCACACATTTAAAATTGCATCTGCTAATTGTGATTCTTCTGTAAGAGCTAATGGTCTTCCTGTAAATAATACCAAAACAATTGGCTTATTTAATGCTTTTAATTTTTTCAATAAATCCTTTTGAGCTTGTGGAATTTCAATATTACTTCTACTACTCGATTCTCCACTCATCTCGGCAGATTCACCAATTGCAAAAAGAATTATGTCTGACTTTTTTGCAATTGCTATTGCTTCATTATTAAGTACATCATCAGTTTTTCCATCCCTATTTATTGATTTTCCAAAAACACCAACTCTCTTTTCAAATTCTTGATTATAATCTAAATTACTTCCTTTGGCATACAATAAATTGCTTCCCAATTTTTCTGATAAAGTGGTTTTTAGGGAAATTGCTTTGGAAAAATCTGTTGCTACACTCCAAGTTCCAGGCATATTTTCTTTGGCATCAGCTAAAGGACCCACTAAAGCCACTTTCTGAGTAGTTTTTAAAGGTAAAACTTGATTGTCATTTTTTAATAATACAAATGACTCTGTAGCTACTTTTTGAGCAAAAGCTCTGTTTTCTGGAGTAAAAATTTCTGTCTTTGCTCTTTGTTCATCACAATATTTATAGGGATCATCAAATAATCCTAAATCATATTTAGCTTCCAAAATGCGACGTACAGCAGCATCTAATTGATTGATTGAAACTTTATTTTCATCAATTGATTTTTTCAAAGTAGTTAAAAAACCTTCACCTACCATATCCATATCAATTCCTGCATTCAATGCCAAAGCAGATACCGTTTGCAAATCACCCATTCCATGGTCTATCATTTCATTTACACCTGTATAATCTGTAACAACAAAACCGTTAAATTTCCATTTATCTCTAAGAATATCAGTCATTAACCATTTATTTCCAGTGGCAGGAATACCTTCAATTTCATTAAAAGAAGCCATAATAGAACCTACACCAGCATCGACCGCAGCTTTATAAGGAGGAAAGTAATCGTTAAACATTCTTCCTCTACTCATATCTACAGTATTATAATCTCTACCTGCTTCTGGAGCACCATATAATGCAAAATGTTTTACACAAGACATTATAGTTTGCTTGTCTGCAAGAGTATTACCTTGGTATCCTTGAACCATAGCTCTTGAAATTTGACTCCCTAAATAGGAATCCTCTCCTCCACTTTCTGCAACTCTTCCCCATCTTGGATCACGACTAATATCGACCATGGGTGAAAAAGTCCAACAAATACCATCTGCACTTGCTTCTTTAGCCGCCATTTTAGCCATATTTTTTATCAAATCCATATCCCACGAACAAGAAGTTCCTAGAGGAATTGGAAACGTTGTTTCATAACCATGTACCACATCCATTCCAAAAAGCAATGGGATTTTTAAACGACTCTTTTCAACAGCTACTCTTTGAACTTCTTTAATTTTGGCTACCGATTTAATATTAAATAAACCACCTACTAAACCTTGTTCAATTTTTTTTCCAATATTAGAATTTGTAGCCTGACCAGTTGTAAAATCGCCAAGACTTGGCAAATTTAACTGTCCAATTTTTTCTTCTAAGGTCATTTTTGATAACAATTCATCAATAAAAACCTTTTTAGATTTTTCTAAATTTTCTACTTCTTTATTTTGTGTACAACTAAAAAATAGACTAACAAATAAAAGAGTTGTGAGGTATTTAAAATTCATTTCTTATTTTTTTGATTGTTGGAACATCCAATTATAAATTTGTTCATTATCATAAACCCTAGACCAGCTATCATGATTAGCATCGTCAAAAATGGTCAATTCAAGATCAACACTACAAGGTTTTAATTTTTTATAAATTTCAATAGAATAATTTACTGAAACTACATCATCTACTAAACCATGAAAAATTCGCGTAGGTATATTCTTAATTTTGCAATTTTCAATCATGGGAATTCTATCTACAAAACCTGCAATTGGTACAAGTGCTGCAAACATATCTGGATGCGTAAAAGCTAAATTCCACGCTCCCCAAGCTCCCATACTTAATCCTGTCAAATAAATTCGATTAGTATCAATATTCTTATTCTCTTTACAGATTTTCAGAATTAATTGATATAAAGATTCTGATTCCCAATAAGTATTTTCGGGACACTGAGGAGCTAACACATAGGCATCTAAATCATTCGCTTTTAAATATTTAAAAGGACCATAAACTTTGACCTTTTCAATATCTGAACCTTTTTCACCAGATCCATGTAGAAAAACAAGGAGTGGTTTTTTATTATTCCCATTTGGTTTATGTAAAGCATATTGATAACTAATATTTTGCTTTATTTCTGTTTTAAAAGAGCCTTTACTATCTTGAGCAAATAAATGCAAGCTCGAAAATATAAGCATTAAAAATAAATGTTTATTCATGTTAAAATCCGTGTTGTGTTGATGTAAAACCCAAAGCTTGCAATCCAGATTTAATTTCTGGAGCTTGCATAAATAAATTCCACAATAAACCTGTTCGGTGATTTTCAATCATTGGTGCAATCGTTCCTTGATCAATAGCTAAATATCTTGGTGTAACCCAATTAAATTGAGGTGAAAAAGCATCATACGGACCTGCTATTCCTACATATTGATCCTTTTTTTCTTCATATAAGTAACGTAAAAAACGCATGGATTCTGTAGGTGAATAGGGAAATGAGGATAAAGCAGCTGTTGGACTTATAACTCCTTTATCATTATTAGGTTGATGTGCAGTATAACCTGTTGTGCCATCAGTATTTCTTGTATAACTTGCTGTTAAACCCCAACATTTATCATTATAACCAGTCCATCCTTGAGGATTGTTAACACAATAAGTATAAATAATATCTGTATGATTTTTATTTAAATCCCAATAATTTGCATACTGGTCGGTTAATCCTCTTGGATCTAATCCTAAATAAGAGTAGTGAGCCCAAAACATAGGTCCTACATTTCCTGATGCTCCATTATGATTAAAAATAAGAGGGATATTATATTTTGTTCCTGAAGTAACAATTGCTCCATTTCTTACCCATGCTTCATGATATGCATAAGGAGAAATAGGGTGAGTTGGTGAAGCCACAGCCATAATATAGGTTATTAAACATTCATTATAACCTTCTAGTTTAAAATTCATTTGCCATCCATAACTTGGAGACCAATGCCAATATAAAGCATTTTCGCCTCTTGTATACCAATCCCATTCTACTCCTTTCCATAAATCGTCTGCTTTTTGAGCTAAAGCTTGTTCCTCAGAATTACCATTTTTAAAATATTCTCTAATACATAAAAAACCTTGACATAAAAATGAAGTTTCTACTAAATCACCACCATTATCAACAGTTCCAAATGGGATTACATTTCCTGTATTGCCATCTAACCAATGAGGCCAAGCACCGTGAAATCGATCAGCATTTTCAAGAAAATTCAATGCAGTTGTCAATCGAGAGACAGCTTCTGAACGAGAAACAAAATTTCTATCAATTCCTACAAGTATGGTCATTAATCCAAAACCTGAACCTCCAGTAGTCACTTTGTTAGATTCAAAAGAACTATCATCTGTGTGGTAACGTTCTCTAGCTAATTTTGAATTTACTTCTGCATAATTCCAAAAATACTTGAAAGCATCTTTTTGAACTTGAGACATTAGTTCGTCATTTGTTAATGTTGGATTTTCAACCTCAGGTGCTTTCGAATTGGAAGGATTTTCAGTACAACCTACTGAGGAAAATAATATATATATAACTATAAGCTCAAGTAATTTCATAATAAAATAATATCTTCAGGTTTTAAATAAGTTCGCTTCTAAATAATTATTGATTATTTGTATACAATTCTTGCACTTCATTTTGTGTTAAAGCGATATTATATAATCTAAATTGATCTAAAGCACCTTTCCAATTAGAATAAAGCCAATTATCACCGTTAGCGTTTTGAGATTGTGGACCATTACCAATTCTAAAAGACGAAACTTTAGAATCATCAAGAGTTATAGCCCCATGTGTTCCCCATGTTTTGGTTCCCCTATTAATTCCATCAATATACAGGATTAAGCCCGAAGTATTTTCATCATAAACGAAAGCAAAATGATGCCATTGATTATCCAAAACACCTTCTATGGATTCAGCATTTTCCCAAGTAAACCAATTGTCTGTCATATCTGCATCAATGGCTACAAATTTAATAGCTGTTGCTGTAGTAGAAGAAGAATATTGATCAAATATTAAAAACATAGTTCCACTGGACCAATGTCCATTTGAAGAAGGTATACTAAAAATATGTTCAGCACCTGGATTTCCACCATTCATTGTTTGACCATCATGCTTTTCCCAAAAAGCAACAGTAAAACTACCTACCGTCGAAGCCCAATCGTTTGGTTTTGCATATTGGATTTTTGCATCTGTAACTCCATAAAATGCTTTACCTGAAACTCCTTCAACTTGATTAAATCCATTTTCTGTAGGATATTTGGCTCTAATCACATCTACTGCATTAAAAAGATTACTTTCTTTTTGAAAATCAAAAGGAACATAAAATTTTAAAGGTCCACCAGCTGGATTTTCATCAATTGGATAATCCCCAACTGTTGGTTCATTCATATTTTGGCATCCCACAAATAAAAATAATGTGAATATAAATAAACTCACTTTTCTTAAAGAAATGATTATTAGTGTTGTTTTCATAGTGAAATATTTTATTTAGAAATAGAAGCTAAAAATCTATTGCTTACTGTTATTTATTAATAGTTTGGATTTTGTATTAAAACTCCTCCAGATTGATCTATTGCATATTGAGGAATAGGATACAAGGCATTTTTAGTTTGATAACCTAATGGGCCTAAAACTGCTATAGCATCACCCCAACGAACTAAGTCATAAAATCGTTCTCCTTCCATAGCAAATTCAACTCTTCTTTCCTGTTTAATGGCATTTCTCACAGAAGCTTGATCGGTAGCAATTATGTCTGGTAAAACTGAAGCATTCACTCCTCTTGCTCTTGCTCTCACTAGATTTATATAATCAACTGCTAAAGAAGATTGTCCTGATTCATTTAAAGCTTCTGCATACATTAGCAATACATCTGCATATCTTAGAATTTTAATATTTGCCCAATGATTTTTATTTTCTGAATAGGCAGTTCTTTCACTTGGCAATGAATACGCTTTTTTATTCCAATAGGGTTGTGCTAAAGGAGGACTAGTTGGAACCATTAAACCATGACCATCTGTTTGACCCGAAAATAAAATAGTAGCTTCTTTCCGAGGGTCACCTACTTCAAAAGCATCGACCAAGCCTTGCGTAGGTACATTAAAACCCCAGCCTAAATCCCAAGACCCAGAACCACGAACGCCTTGTGATTCCCAATAATTATTGGAATAATTTACACCCGCTAATCGCAAAAATTGAATTTCAAATATAGATTCAGAAGAATTATCTCCCTCTTGCAAAAAAAGAGTTGCAAAATCATTATGTAATACATATCCATAACTAAGTACTGCTGCTAATTCGTTAGCCGCCGCAGACCAATTTTGTTGGTATAAATAAAGTTTTCCTAATAAAGTTTGTGCAAAACCTTTTGTTGCTCTTCCAGGATAACTAGCCCAATTCATTGGCAAATATTCTTTTGCAAAAGTTAGATCTTCAATTATTTGTGCATCCACTTCAGCTATTGTCGATTTTGGAGCAATTTCATCAATAGGACTTACAACTTTATGTAAAATTAGAGGGACTTCACCAAAATCTCTTCTCAAATCAAAATAGGCAAAAGCTCTTATTACTAACGCTTCAGATTTATTAATTAAAGTTCCTTCATCACTCAAACCTGATTCTTCAATGGCAACCAATAAATCATTACAAGCATAAATTAACCTATAATGGCCTTGCCAGTTTCCTCTAGTAATCCATCCTTCAGCAGCATCATAATTAAAAGATTCAAAAATATTTCCTAGTGAAGCGGCATCAGTAACTGTACTCCCTTTTGCAGCATCATCAGAACGGACGCTTTCAAACCATACTCTAGAAAAATCTGTTATTCCTGCTTCAGTTCTTAATTTACCATACAAACCAAAAGCAGATTCCTCAAAGCCACCTGCACCTAAATCTCCCTGAGCAGCAACTCCTAATGGCTTCCTATCTAAAAAATCATCATCACAAGAAGTAATTACCAAAGCAAAAAGTATAGCTAAAACTGATATTTTTAAAATATTATTTTTTTTCATAATCCTTTTTTTAAAATGTAACATTTAAACCAAGTGTAGTAATAGCAGGCACTGGATAGGAACCATTATCTACACCAAAACTAGTAGGCCCACCACCAAATTCAGGTGTAAAACCAGAATTGTTTTTCCAAGTCACTATATTTTGAGCATTAATGAATATTTTAAGGTTTTTAATACTCATTTTATGTAAAAATTCCGAATCAAAATTATAGGCAATTTGTACATTGCGTAATCTTAAATAACTTCCATCTTCAACCATATAGGAGGAATTTAATCTATTATAGCCAGAACCATCATAAACTCTTGGCTCCCAATTTGAAGTTCCTGGTCCAGTCCAAGCTCCCAAACGGTCTGACCTATAATTAAATTGAGCAAAAGAAGAACCATTTCCCCATGCTCTAAATACTTCATTCCCATAAACACCTTGAAAATCAATTCCAAAACTCCATTTATTATAGGTAACGTTTCCTGAAAAACCATAGGTAAAATCAGGAGTGGGATTACCAATTGTAGTTCTATCCGCTGGTGTAATTTGTCCGTCTCCATTTACATCTCTATATTTCAAATCTCCTACGGTATAATCTCCCACAGTACTAATAGGTGAGTTTAAAATATCTGCATAAGATTGATAGACACCTTCTACCTCGTAACCATAAAAACTCGCGACAGGATTTCCTGCATAAGTCTTATTGGGTCCATTAATTATTTCATAATTCTCATCAAATAAACTTACAACTTCATTATTTATCGTTGTCAAATTTGCAGATACTGAATAATCAAAACCATCTCTCACTTTATTTTTCCAAGACACCACAAATTCCAACCCTTTATTTATTATTTCTCCAGAATTAAAATAAAATCTATCATCTCTATCCACAAAATTTAAAAGATTCTTTGTGGCTTTATTATAATAATTTGCTTCAAAAGAAAGTCTATTATCAAATGCAGCTAGCTCAAAACCCACTTCTTTTGATAAAACAGTCTCCCATACTAGATTAGGATTAACCCTAAAAGCTAAAATATAGGCTGGCACTAAATCTTCTCCAAAAACAGCACTTTGTCCAGGAACATACAAGGGATATGTGGGGTAATTTAAAGAGGTAAACTGATTCCCTTGTTCTCCCATAGAACCTTTTAATTTTAAGAAATTAATAAACTTACTATTAAAAAAACCTTCTTTCGAAATTTCCCATGCAGCACCAACAGCCCAAAAATTTTGTGCTTTTCTTAATTCTGACGAATCATCATTTCTGAAAGAAGCATTTAAAATATATTTACCATCATAATTATATAAAATACGTCCTAAATAAGACATCGTAGCTCTATCCCATTGACTAGAATTAGAAAATCTCGTTTCTGGATCTCCATAAGGAAATACATTTAAATACCACCACCTAGGATTATTTGGAATTTGATTTGTATCTATTCCCTCATCATTATAACTAGGTGCATATTGTGAAACCGTTCCACTCATGGCAGAAAAGTATTCATCATATCTTGTATTCCCTATTAAAAGGGTGATATTATGTTGACCAAATTCTTTTTGATAAGTCAAAGTATAATCCTGCTGTAAATTTTGTTTATAATTGGTATATTGATTTACCTTCGTTAATACATTTCCAGAATAAGGAGTAAATTCATCCGTTTCTGCCGCATAAACATTAAATACTGGTAAATATCCTCTTCCTCTATTAAAATCCAAATTGGCCATGTAAGAGCCCTTAAATTTAAAATTTCTCAAAAAAGTAAACTCAGCAAATACGTTACCTACTATTTTAGTATCTCTATTCAATTGTGTTCCTTTCTTACCTTCAATTTCCAGTACTGCATTACCTAATTGTGCGGCTCCCATATCAGAAGGCAACTGATTATAAACACCTAACTCGCTATTAAATGGCTCAACAAGTGGAGTTGTATTTAATGCATTATTAAAACCTCCTAATCTGGGTAATCGTGCATCTAAAAAAGTAACATTTACGCCCATTTTTAAAAAATCTGTAACTTGTAATTCATCATTTAGAGTAGCTGTAAATTTTTTATATAATTCATTTTTTATCAAACCTTCCTCGCTTGAATAACCGAATCCAGCATAAAAAGAATTTTTATCAGTAGCATTATTAAAAGAAATATTATGATTATAAAATAATGCATTATCATTAGCTATTTCATCAACCCAATCTGTATTAGCGTTGTACAAATTATAATAAGGATATGGAGAAGCACTTTGATTCGCTCTCTGCATATCATACAAATACTTAAATTCTTCTCCATTTGTCATATCTGGTTTTCCTGTAATATTTTTAAATCCAACAGTAGAATTGTAATTAATTTGTGTTTCTCCACTTCTAGCTCTTTTTGTAGTTACTAGAATTACTCCATTTGCTCCTCTAGCTCCAAATACTGATAAAGAGGAAGGGTCTTTTAAAACTTCAATAGAATTAACATCATTAGGATTGACAAAATCCATTGTTTCAGAAAAAATTCCATCAATTACATACAAGGGTTTAGTTTGATACAAACTAATTGTCCCTCTAATCCGCACATCTGGTTCTTGTCCAGGTTGTCCACTATTTACAACTGTTAAACCAGCTACTTTACCTTGCAAAGAACTTAAAACATTGTTATTAGGCTTATCAGCAACTTCTTCGCCTTTAATACTAACTATAGAACCAGTAAGATCTCTTTTCTTTGCTACACCATAACCAATCATAACTACACTTTCCAATTGTGTTATGTCTTCCTGCATTATTACATTTAATGGATTTTTTGCCACTACAACAAGCTCTTTCATTCCAACCATCGTAAATGAAATTTCTTCTCCAATTTGAGCTTCAATTTCAAAATTCCCATCAAAATCAGATGTTGAATATTTATTGGAGCTAATAGAATGAATGGTAACTCCTAGCATGGAATTCCCAAATTCATCTGTAATCTTACCTTTAATTAAATTTTGTGAATAAATTAGTAAAGGCAAAATGAGCATTGTAATGATTAATAGATTTTTTCTCATTTTGTTTAGATATTGTTAAGGTTATTTCAGACTAAAGTACGAACTATAACGTTATAATTAAGCTAAATACAAATACTACATTACTACATCAAAACAATAATTTTAAAATATAAACAATTGTTAATCAAATAATTAATATTAATATCAAACAAAGATAATACAACAAGCATAAAACAAAATGATGTAGAAATGATGCATAATGATAATTAAAAAAAAGTATTAAAAAAATGTCTCATTTAAAAAAAAACACTACTTATTTTAAATTATTCATAAACAAATTAAGATTTACTGTTGTGTCTAATTTGAGTTTTTTACGCAATCTATAGCGATGTAATTCTACACCTCTATAACTAATATTCAATAAAGGAGCTATCTCTTTAGAAGATAAATTCATTTTTAGGTAAATACAAAGCTTAATATCTTTTGCTGTTAAGTTTGTAAACTTTGAAGTAAGTATTTGAACAAAATCTTCGTTACTTTTTAGTAAATTATTCTCAAAAGATTTCCATTCATTTTTATTGAGTGAATTAATTTTTATAACTTTACTAATCTGAGATTTCACCACATTAATATTGCTTTCAGAATCTAAAATATTTTGAATACTCTCAATCATTTCTGTCTGTTTAGCAATGGACAATGATTTACCAGCAACTTCAGATGCTTTAGTTTGGACTTGAATCTCAAGAATATGTTTCTCATACTCTTGCATTTTTAAACGGTTTTCAGCATCCATTTCTAATTGCAATATTTGTTTTTGATGCCTTAATTCTTCTTCTTTTAATTTTATTTTTTCTATATATCTTATTTTATTCCATTTATAGTATAAAAATAAGGCTCCAGAAACAACTAATAGGTAAACAACTATCATCCAAAACGAAAAATACCAAGGCTTTAATATAGTAAAAGAATAGCTCTTTATTTTTTTATAATTATCTTCTTTTAATGAATAAATATCTACTTGTTGTGGTCCACTATTTAGATTATTAAGTAAAATAGTTCCATCAATTATAGGTAAAAATTCTTGACTTTCGTTTATCTTATAAAAAAGATTTTTTTTATTGTATCCATAAAAAGGAACTATAACTTGTAATTCTATGGATTGATTGAACTTAATCTTAGTCTTTTCAGTAATTAATTCATCTTTGTAAAACCCTTCTACAGTAACAGTATAATCAACCTCATCAAGTTTTCCAGGTGTGTAAGAAAAAAAACCGTCATCTAAATTTATAATAAGCTTATCTTCAAATTTAATAACCTTAGTATCTTCATTTATAATCTTTCCTTGATAATATTTTTTAGGCAAAAGTTTCCAATAGAAGTTGTTATTATTATATTCAATTAAATAAAAAACTCCGGATTGGATTACTAAAAATTTAGAATCATCAATTGGTATTATATCTGAAATATTTTTGAATTTAGAATTGAATAGCTGAGAATCTTCTAATTTATTTGTTATAGCATTAAACTTGTACCAATTATTATCAATATAGAATAACATCTCGTTTTTAAAAGTAAAAAGCTTAACATTGTAATCATTTTCAATGCCATTAAGCTGTGTAATATTATCAATCTTTGTTGCTCTAAAAGCAGTATCAAATTCAATTCTATACAAACTTTTATAATTATCAACAGCCCATAACTCATTATTTTTGTTTTGAGCTATGTTTTTAATTGGTTTAGTTAAGCCTTCAATCCTTTTGTATTTTTTAAAATCATCATTTTCATAAACAACAATTCCTGAATAATTTGCTTGAAAATAATGTGCGGAATTATTGTTTTTTAGTAGTTTCCAACCTCCGTTTATATGGTTTATCTTTTCAATTTTATTAGATTCATAACAAAAGGTTCCTTCATTATGACCTATTATGTACTTGTTATTTATTTTATCTATTTGCCATACTTGACCTTGCGAACCTTTTATAAATTCTATCTCCTTATTTTCATAATTAAACACCCCATGATTAGTTCCTAATATATACCCGTCATTTGTTTTTGAAACACTATATACAGATCCTAAAATACCCGTATTATCTGAAAAAATGGAATAGGGAGAATTAATTTCAATATGCGAGATTCCATTATCCATACCTAACCATAAATCATTTTCTTTATCAAAACCGATACTTAATACCGAATTATTTAAAAAAGAATTATTTCTGTTAATATTTATAAAAGAATAATCCGTTAGATTAACTATATATATACCTTTAAAAGCAGTTCCTATTGCTAGTCTATTCTTATCAATAAAACGAGCAGTATTAATTATTTCATTCTTTAATAAATCATTTAAAGGATTATTATTCCATGGTTTCAAAATAGTATTCTCACTAATATAAACACCATTCTTTCTAGTAAAAAAATAGGTTATATCATTTTGCTTTTCAATAGAATGAATAATCTTGTTTTCTAAATCTTTCCAATTAGATTGTGGAATAAATTTTTCACTTTTTAATATAAAAACTCCTTTATTAACAGTCGCTACATATAAAATATCTTCCACAATAAAACAATAAGAAATTTGGTATGGAATATTAAGATTTTTTATTGTTTTACCGTCAAAAACGAATAATTCATTGAATGATTGAAAATATATTTTATCTTTAAACTTAAAAATTTTCCAAATTTCCTCATTAATTAGCTTTCCTTTAAATAGATTCTTCTCTTTAGATAAAGAATAATAGACCATTTTCCCAGCTACCCTTTTCCAATATCCTAATTCATTGTAGGAGCCTGTGTATATTTTATCCTCATCTGAGAATACTGCTCTAATTATTGTTTTATTTGGCAATGTGTATTTTTCCCAAGTTACTCCATTATACCGAAGCAAAAAACGATTATTCGCAAAATACATGGCATCATCATTTCCTTGAGTAACACTCCACACTTGATTGTCTCCATTATAGTTTGCTTTAGAGAAATTCTCAACAAATGGCAAAATATCTTGAGTAAAGCCTCTAAATGAACAAAAAAATATTAAAACAAAGTAAACGTGTTTAATTTTCATCATTCTATTTTAGAATCAAATATAGCATAACACTAGCGCTTTTAAAACAAAAAATCCTGATTTATATCAGGATTAAATAATTTAAGAATTATAAAAGTTTATTCTTTATCATCTACATAATCTTGCAAATAGGCAAAACGAGGTGTCAGTTTACCATTTTCGGTTATTTTGGCTCTAGCCAAAAGACCATCAGCATCATTATTATAAAAAGCTGGAATTACATGTTGCAAAAACATTTCTCCAAAACCTTCGCTAGCATCTTTAGGAAGTTCACAAGGCAAATTATCTACAGCCATAACCCAAATTGCAGCAGGATGAGATAATGAAACTTCCTTGTGTTCACTAGGTAAATATCCATAAACAGGATCTGCAATAGTACTTGGTCTTAAAGTGCAAGCAATTGGTCCATCAATATCACAAGACACATCAGCTACTACTTTTAAACTACATTTAGAAGAACGAAGCATCTCCTTCGATAAAATAGTAGGAGCATTATTGCCATGAAAATGACCTGCTATAAAAATATCAGAAACTTCTGCAAATTTTTCAAAATCAGACTCATATTCGGTAGGATTCGTATAAAAATCTTTTTTACCCAATAGTTGTCCGTCCTTTCTTTTATTATAATCTAGAGCATCAATAAAGGTATAAACAGGTTCCGTATATTTTTTAGCTAAATAATTTTCCACAGAAACTTGTTTAATTTTCATGGCATCAAGCATTTCTTTTGCACCATGCGCAACTTTACCACTTCCAGTTAAGACAATTTTAATATAGGGCAAATGATTACGTTTTAATCTTTCAATTAAAGTTTTTTGATCTGGTAATGTTTCAGCTTTAGCTAAATTGAACAAGTCAAATTTAATTCCAAAGGCTCTTATACCATTGTAAGCACCAACTATTCCTGCATAACGACCAAAACCTATAAGCCTACTATTCTTGGAATCAACAATGGTTTCATGATCATATAACGTTATATTTTTATCTAATACAGCTTTTAAAAGGGTTCTATTATAAGGTTGTTTCTTTATGGTGTGAGAGAAGAAAAAATAATTTTTATTAGGAATCAAAGCGTTTATTGGAACTTCTTTAACGCCCAATAATACATCACAATCAGAAACATCATCTGTTACCTCAAATCCCTTTTCTATGTATTTAGCATCTGGAAAAATTCTAATATCTGAAGATTCTATTTTTATATTTGTATCTGGAAATTGATTTTTTAAATTAACTAACTCATCTGGAGAAAAAACCACTCGTCTATCTGGTGGATTCTTACGCTCCTTAATAATTCCTAATTTCATTTGTTATTTTTATATTAAGTTTTTCCAATAATGTTACAAATATAACTTTATAGATTTCTAAAAACAACTTTTTTTTAATGGAAAAAATAGTGTAATTTTGGCACAGTTTTAGATGAAAGATAAACAGAACAAAAAGAAAGAAGTAATTTCTAAATTCTGATTTCTAAATTCTAACTTCATTTGGGGTCGACTGGTTTTGACAGCGAGTGGAATTGAGAAGTAAGCACGTCGAGCATTGTACTTTTGGCTCGTAAATAATAATCGTACAAACACACAAACGGCGAAAATAATTACGCTTTAGCTGCTTAATCTGAATTATAGTAAGATTTGCCTAGTTCCAACAAGGTTGGAAAGCTAGATTCACCTCAACATCCTTGGTTTATGGAGTTTGATTTAGGTGAACCGTAAAAGTAAACCTAGGAAAGGTAAAGCTTTAAATCCTTTCTGACATTGATAAAGCTAAGCAAAGAGTGGCTGTTTCTGGTCTTGCTTTTTGTCGAAAATCGAAACAGAAACTAAACGCGTAGAAAGCTCTTCGATTGCTTGTTTGGACGAGAGTTCGATTCTCTCCGACTCCACATTTTAAAATTCATTTTAAGCTAAAAGCCTTTAAATCATACGATTTAAAGGCTTTTTTGTTTTTTAGGCACATTCACAAATAAAATTTATCAATAAAATAAAGGCTTACAGCCTTCTTACTTCTGAATTAAACCCCGTTTTTTGAGCAAAAAGACTTGAAAACGGAGGTTACTTTTTTTTGAGATAATTTGATGGATACTATATCAAACATTAAAGCATTAAAAAAGATATTTAAACTTCACTTTCCTTTGGATATTTGAAAACTTATACTTGAAATTTTTATTTATTGAAGTGTAGAGGCTTCATTGGTTTACTTCTGAATTTGCCTTTTTATTACAAATATGCATTAGACTTTTTAGTGAAAATAATATGCAAAACACAGAATTTTTAAACTAAAATATTACTATAGCTGTATTCAAAGCTTAAACCCAAATTGATCATTAGAATTCTATTACCCATAATTAACTACTTTATATTTGCTTCAGTACTTAACTTTACATCTTCAATGTAGCTAATGCTAAATTTCTAGGTCAAAACTTCCATACTTCAGAACTATTTTGAATCTATTTCTCTCATTACAAAGTCTAATCTGTAATCTGGGTTAAAAGTTTATTGAGTAAACAATTAAATACACCATTCAAGAACTGCTTTTGCACTATGCAATTTATTTTCTGCTTGTTTAAACACAATACTTTTATCACCATCAATTACAGAGGCTTCAACTTCATCACCTCTATGAGCAGGAAGATCGTGCATAAAAATAGCATTAGGATATTTTAACATTAATTGATCTGTTACAGCAAATGGTTCAAATATTGTTCTCCAATTTGGATCCGACTTGACAGTTCCGGTTGTTTGCCAACGAGTTGTATATACAATATCTGTATAATTAGGTAATAATTTAAGATCGTGAAATTCTTCTATAATTGTATTTCTTTTGGCACCTTCTTCTTTAGCATATTTTAAAAGTAATGGATCTATATTATAATTCGGAGGCGTAAAAAAACGAATTTTCATATTTGGAAATTTAGCTATTGCTAATGCCAATGCTGTAGTTGTATTGTTACCTTCACCAAAATATAAAATTTCTAGTCCAGACAATGTGCCAAAATGTTGTTTCATAGTTGTTAAATCAGCTAGTGCTTGTGTAGGATGTTCGTCTGCTGTCATTGCATTCAAAATAGACATACTTTCTTGATTTGCAAAGGCTCTCAATACATCTGGACTTTCTGCAGTTCGCAACACCAAACCATCTAACATTCTAGAAAGAACATTCAAAGTATCATCCATAGTTTCCCCTGTATTCAATTGTAAATCATTTGGACCATAAGTAATTACTTGAGCTCCTAATCGTAACGCAGCAGTCGTGAAAGCAGTTCTTGTTCTTGTAGAAGTCTTTTTAAAATAGATTCCTATTACTTTTCCTTTTAATTGTTCCCCTAAAGGTATATGTCCATCTGAATATTCGATGCCTCTATTTATAATATCGAGTGTTTCTTGTGGAGATAAATCTGTTAAAGAAATAACATGCTTTCTTTTTTTTATTGCTAGTGAATTCATTGTTTTTTAGTTTTTAATTAGTATTTATGAACCACACTTTATGTGATGGTATCAATAAGTATTTTTTAAATAGAAATGTAAGTTTGAGATTGAATATTAATATATTCTTTTGTTTAAAAAATATTTTGTTATATGTAATGGAGTTATTTTTAATTTTAGATTACTGATTTTGTTTAGTATTAATAAAATTAATCCAAAACAACAGAGAAACATAAAAATTTCACTTCACAACTATTGCATTAGTCATATTGAATGTTTAGGATTGAAAACAGATTAATATGAAGTTACACTTTGCAAAAAGTTCTAAATAGGCAATTGGCTTTACTTATTTTTCAAGAAATTTCCACTTTTCAGCAATTAATATAAACCATTAATTCAATCTGTTTTTCTCCTCTCTTGCAGTATCTCTCTTTTTTGCAGATTCAAGTTTGACATTTCCAAACTTATAGGTCAAACTTAATCGAATAACACGGCTATCATAGGTTCTAAATACGTTGAAATTACTTCCAGATTGGCTACTATTAACGCCTCTACCGCCCCATGTATTCAGTATATCACTAACAGATAATTGTACGTTCATATTATTATCTAAAAATTTCCTATTAACTCCTAAATCGATCCCATAGAAAGCTTCTAGATTTAACACTCCATATACATTTGGTGATATATAATTTGCTCTAAATTCTGCCGATGATCGATTATCTATTGTAAAAGAATGATTACTACTTGCTTGCCATGCCATTTTTTCTAATTGTACTGGGGCACCTTCAATATTATTAGAGTTATATTGGTTATAAAACATTGAAAAATTATTATAAGTTTCCCACCAATTGGCAATTTTTATAGGAGCATTTATATTTAAACTATAAGATTTGAATCCGTTAAGATTTGCATCTGTTTGTGAGATTGAATTTGTTACTGGATCAGTTAAAATTATATTTGCAATAACATCTTCTGTATTACTGTAATTTAGATCCAATTTATATTTATTTTTTAACATATAACTTAAAGTATAGGAATCTGTATATTGTGGATTTAAAAACGGATTTCCAAAACGGAAAGTATATTCGTCAATATAATACACAAAAGGATTTAAAGAAGCATAATTAGGTCGGTCAATTCTTCTTCCATAACTTACATTTATTGTATTGTTTTCATCAATCTTTTTTTGTAAAGAAAGAGTAGGAAAAAGATTAGTATAGGTTTTACTCACTATATTGTTATTGGTAACAGAGTTACCTTTCGATTGTGTTCTTTCTGCACGCAATCCTACCTGCATTGAGTAGGAGCCAAATTGTGAATTATAGTTTACATATCCAGCTGTAATTTCTTCTCTGTATATGAATTGATTACTACGGCTTTCATCATTTACATAACTTCCGTCCATTTCTAAAGTATCAAACTGAAGTACATTATCAGTTTCTACTGAACTAAATTTTAATCCCGATTCTAATTTTGATTTTTCATTCAAAGGAAGAGACAAATCTGCTTTTCCAACATGAATAGTTGCGTCTTGTGGTGTTAAGTTTCTGAAATTATTTGGATCACGAAACTCTGTTCCATTAGCGTCTAAAAAACGGTTTCCAAATTCAAAACTTTCATCTTTATTGGAAAGTGTATAATCGTAACTCATGTTTAGATTTGAACCAATTGTATCAAGTTTTAATTCGTAATTTAAATTAAACGTTAAATATTTGTTTGGATATCTTCCAACTGTTGAACCTACAACAGTTGAATCCAATTGTTGCATTTGTGACCCTATATCGTTTCTAGCTCTAATTCTAGAGTTTCCTGTAACTAAATTGCCACTTGCCATGAAGCCTAAAGTACTTTTTGGAGTTACATTGATATCGGTTCCTACTTTAAAATTATGTATTTTGAATCGATATCTTTCAAAAGACGATGAGGTAAAGAAAAGTGATTCTCCTGATAATTGGGTAAATCTATCAATATCTATAGTTCCAAAGTTTACATTGTCTGAGTAATCGTAGCTCCCAAAAAGATTGACTGATTTGTTTCTATGATTCATAGCTATTCCCCCATTTGTCTTTCTGTACACTCCTTGACCATAACCCAAATTGACATTAACATTAGTTCCTTCATCTTTATTTTTTTTCATAATAATATTAATAATTCCTGCATTTCCTGCTGCGTCATATTTAGCAGGAGGATTTGTCATGATCTCGATGGAATTGATATTGCTTGACTGTGTAGATTCTAAAAGAGTAGTTAATTGTTCTGGTGAAAGATAAGTTTGCTTGCCATTAATTAAAATTAACACATTCGTTTTTCCCACCAAACTAAGCGTTCCATTTCTGTTACTCACTCCTGGTGCTTTATTTAAGATATCTAATGCTGTATTTCCAGAAGCTAATATGCTATTTTCAATATTTAAAACAATTTTGTCTGCTTTGTTCTGAATTAATGCTTTCTTACCTGTTAATGAAATAGCATTTAACATAATACTTTCTTCTTCTAACTTGATAGTACCAAAATCTTTTTGTTGATTTTGTTCAAGCACAAAAACCTCTGATTGATACGTTTTGAATCCAATAATACTTATAGATAAATAATAATTACCAGAGGATAAATTTTCTAAAGCAAAAACGCCTTCTTCATTTGTTATGGATCCTTTTGCAATACTTGCATCTGAAGAATTAAATAAGATCACATTAGCATAGGGTAAGGTTTCATTATTAATAGTCGTTACTTTTCCTACCAACTTAATACTTGGTGTAGTTTGTCCTACTACTTCATTAGTTAAAAGAATTAGAAGACATAATAATATATTTGATAAGACTATTTTTTTTGGTGTTTTCATGTTTATTTTTTTAAAGAGAGTTTCTAACCCTTAAACTTTTTAGTATATAATTATAGTATTAGTAAATAAGTGATGTGTTTTATTATAAAAATTATTTTACTAACTAAAATTCATTTAATCTAGCATTTTTATATTTATTAATATTTTATGACGTGCTTTTCAACACCTAAACTATCGTTAATATTTTCTATAACAGCTTGTTGTTGATCTAACAAAAAGAAATGCCCTCCTTTAATGTAGTGAATATCACATTCCTTTGTAGTATGAAATTTCCATTGCTCAGCTTCTTCTCTAGTTATTTCTTCATCTTGTCCAATGAGTGCAGTTATGTTACACTGTAAAGGAACAATAGTTGGTCTGTCAACAAAAGTTTCTGCGATTGTAAAATCGCTTAATAATAAAGGACTGAAAATAGCTTTTAATTCAGGATTTTTAAAAATTTCTGGTGGTGTTACCCCTAAAGACAAAACTGCTTCTTGAAATTCTAATGCGGTCATATCTCTATAAAATTTTTCTGTTTTTGGAATGTGTACGGGTTTTCTTCCAGAAAAGAATACATGCAAGGGAAGTTTTTTGCCTTGCGTTTGAATTTTTTGAATCAATTCATAAGCCAATAGAGCGCCCATACTATGTCCAAAAATAGCATAATCTGATTCAAAAAAATCATTTTTTACTATATTAAATATATCATTTACAGCTTCTTCTAAATTTGAATAAGGTTTCTCTGTAAAACGATTTCCTCGTCCTGCCAAACTAATTGGACATAATTCTATGTTTTTGGCTAATTTTGTTTCCCAGTCATTATATATACTTGACGCTCCTCCTGCATAAGGCAAACAAAATAATTTAATTTTTTTTTCAACTTGTTTCATTAAATTATATTTTATATTGTAACATTATATATTAACCATTTTACTATCTAATAGATTATTTACAATTTGTGAAAGTGATATAACATTATTACTTTTCATTACTGAGAAATGATTCCCAGAAACTTCTTGTATATCAAAATTTATAAAAAATTCACTTAATCTTTCTTTATTGTAAATAGCCCTTGATTCATTCGGCCAGACATATAATGTTTTAGCCTGTATTGAATCTTGAATGTAATGTTTGTTTGATGCATTCAATAGGAGTCTTATTTTGTTTACTGCTTCAAAAAGCTCTCTTTTGTTCAAATGCAAAAAATCTGGAATTAACTGTTTAATTTCATCAGATAATAAATCTCTTAATGTATTAATTGATATACTTTTAAATGTTTCAGAATTAAAGAAGGTTGACCATAATTCAGATAAAGAATGAATGTTTTTTAGATTAGTCTCTTTATAATTGAAGTTGAATTCTAAAAAAATTCCTTCCGATTCAATATCAAAAGATGAAGTCTCTAAAGATCTTTCAAATTTCAAAGAAGAATCTATAATAATAAGCTGATCTACATATTCATTCTGGCTTTCTAACTGAGTTGCCATTTCTACAGCAATTTCGCCTCCTAAACTCCAACCTAATATACGGTATGGTCCTACTTCTTGTATCTTCTTCATTTCTTTAATAAATTCTGAAGCTATTGAAGAAATACTTGGAGCTTCCTTCATATTATTGAATAATCCAAACCTAATTCCATAGCAAGAATATGCTTTAATTTTTCTGGAAAGTTCCAAATAACCATTAATTTCTCCACTTCCATCATGTATCATGAATAATTTTTCTTTCCCTTTAACAGTATTAATTGGTATTACCATTTCATCTGCCAGCGCTTTGTTTTCTAATTTACTGATTTTTTCAGCCAAAGAAATAATATTAGAGGTTAGAAAAATTTCAGAAATTGGCAACTCTATTTCAAAGACTTTTTTGATAAGATGCCTTAATGTAATAGCCAACAAAGAATGCCCTCCTAATTTGAAAAAATCGGACGTAATACTGATTTTCTCTTCTTCTATATCCAAAACTTGTGACCAAATTGTAACTAATCTTCTTTGAGTATCATTCTCGGCAGCTATATATTCTTCTACAATTGTAAAATCTGGACTAGGTAATAATTTCTTATCTATTTTGCCATTTGCATTCAACACAAAATTGTCCATCCAAATAAAAGCTGAAGGAATCATATAATCTGGCACTTTAGAGGATAAATATGTTTTTATTTTGGTAACCTCTATTGGTTCATCTCCACAAACATAAGCTATCAGTTTTTTATGAATTCCAATTCCTGAAACTAATACCACTGCTCGATTAATAAAAGCACTTTCTTCTAAATAAAATTCTATTTCTCCTAATTCTATACGATAACCTCGAAGCTTTACTTGGTCATCATTACGTCCTAAATACTCAATTGTACCGTCGGGTAACCATCTTGCTTGATCTCCCGTTTTATAAATCCTTCCTTCTCCAAACGGATTAGAAATGAAACTTTTAACCGTTAAGTCTTCTCGCTTTAAATAACCTTGAGCCAATCCTTTTCCGCCTATATACAGTTCTCCTGCAACACCCTCTGGTAACAATTCCAAGTTATCTGACAATATGTATAATGATGTATTGGCTATAGGACGACCAATAGATACTTTGTCTTTTGATCCCTCGATGGCATTATTCACTTGATATGTTGTACTGGTTACCGTAGTTTCTGTAGGTCCATATTCATTGTAAAATAAATATTGTGATGCTATTTTTTTTGCCAATCCTGGCTTACATATTTCTCCTCCTGAGATTACTCTTCTTAGACTTGGCAAATTATTAAAATCTACTTCTTCTAAAAAAGAAGGTGTGCTATGCAAATGGGTCACTTTATTTTCTCTTAAACATGAGTGGAAGGAATCCATTTCTAAAAGCGTTTCTCCATCAAGAACTACCAAGGCAGAACCGCTTGATAAGGCTAACCAAATTTGTTCTACTGATGCGTCAAAATAGTAAGGTGAAAACTGAACAATGCGTTCATCTTTATCAATATTAAAGTATTCTTTTTGACACTGAATTAAATTTGACACAGATTCATGTTGTATTAATACACCTTTAGGAAGTCCTGTAGAACCCGAAGTATAGATTACATAAGCAATATCTAATGCGTTTACATAAGGTAACTCTTTATGTTTGCTTTCTGTATTATCTAAAATACTAATGTCCATCAAAGTGTAACGGGTTGCTTCTTCTAATTCTGGTGAAACATTGCTTATAATAATATTCACATTACAATCCTGTAGCATATATGCTGTTCGTGACATTGGCTGCTCTGGATTGAGGGGTAAATATGCTCCTCCTGACTTCATAATTGCAATAATTGCAACTATCATTTCTACAGAGCGAGTCATCATTAAGCCAACAATTTCTCCTTTTTCAATATAATCAACTAGATGATGTGCCCACAATGCTGAACGATTGTCTAACTCCTTATAACTAAGCACAACATCATCCATGATTAATGCTTCGGAATTTGGTGTTTCTTCTACTCGATTTTTAAACAAATCCAATACCGTTTGGTCTAAATCATAGGCTGTTTTGGTGTTATTGAAATCGAAAAGTAATTTGCTCTTCTCTTCTTTTGAAAGAATATCAATATCCTTTATCGTTTGCGATTTATCCTTTATAATTTCATCAATCATTCGAACTAAATAGCTCATAAAACGTTCTATAAGCAATGCATCGAACAATTCAGTTCGATAAGTAAAAGATAAATTAATCTCTTCAGATTCTACTACATCCAAACTAAGATCAAATTTCGCAGTATTATAGGATATTTTGTAATCTGTAATTGTTAAAGGTAAATCTGGAAAACTAGAATTATCCTCAATTTGACCGTAGGAAAAGAAAACGTCAAACAAAGCATTACTGTTGGCTTCTCTTGAAATCTCCAGCGCATCTACCAATTCATCATATTGAAACATTTGATGATCAAAAGCGGCTAAGGTAGTTTCTTGAACTGCAACAAGCAATTCATCGAATTTCATCTTTGAATCTACTTTGTTACGAAGTGCTAAAGTATTAACAAACATACCCACAATTCCTTCTAGATCTGCATGGTTGCGACCTGCTGTAACTGTCCCTACAATAATGTCTGTTTGGTTGGATAATTTACTCAATAATACGTTATATAATGATAAAAACAACGCATACATGGTTACTCCTTCTTCTTGTGCAATTGCTTTTAATTTATTGCTGATGATTTTATCTAAACGAACTGTATGGTTTTCTCCTTCATTGTGGTTCTTTCCTCTATTTGAACGATTTTTAGGAAGTTCCAGTGGTGTAATCTCCTCCGAAAACACATTCATCCAATAACTCTTATGCTTCAATGCTAATTCCTCTTGTGACCCGTTCTGTTGCCACACAGCATAATCCACATATTCAAGCGTTAAATCGCTTAATGCATCTCCTTGATATAACATCCATAATTCTCGCATTAATATTTCAAATGAAACTCCATCACTAATAATATGGTGCATGTCTATCATTAATAGATACTCTTCTGCTGAAATCTCTAGTAATGATGCTCGAAAAGGAAAATCCTCCGATAAATTAAATGGACGGATGAAATCAACTATAGAAACATCAATCAAGGAAATATTCCCTTTTTGAAAATCTATATGAAAATTTGAAGCATCTAAAATGTGTTGAACAGGAACATCATTAACAATCTTAAATGTAGTGCGAAGACTTTGATGACGTATTACCAAATTTTTAAGCGCAGATGCTAAACGAACTGTATCTATAACTCCTGTAAGCTTAAAAAATGTAGGCATGTTATATACTGTACTCTCTCTATCAAATTCATAAAGAAAATACATTCTGCGTTGCGCTGAAGATAACAGATAATAATGAGCCAATTCTGCCTTAGGAATCGTTAAAAAAGTAACCTGATCCATCTTTGAAATATGCAGGGATAACGCTGCTATAGTGCGATGTGCAAAAAAATCACGTATTGCAATATCTACATTATATATTTTCCTAATTTTATTAATCAATGTAATAGCCAACAAAGAATGCCCTCCTAGTTTGAAAAAATCGGACGTAATACTGATTTTCTCTTCTTCTATATCCAAAACTTGTGACCAAATTGTAACTAATCTTCTTTGAGTATCATTCTCGGCGGCTATATATTCTTCTACAATTGTAAAATCTGGACTAGGTAATAATTTCTTGTCTATTTTGCCATTTGCATTTACTGGAAAACGATCTAATTTAACATAATGAGAAGGCAACATATACAATGGTAACTTGTCTGATAAAAAACTATTAATTTCTTCCGTATCTTTTTCCTCATTTAAACACAAATAAGCCACTAGTTGCTTGTTTGATTTTTCGCCATGAGCCATCACTAATGCCTGATTCACTTCCGAAATTAATTCCAGCTCTGCCTCTATTTCTCCAAGCTCTATTCGATGCCCTCTTATTTTTACTTGATTGTCATTTCTACCCAAATATTCTAACATACCCTCTGGAAGCCACTTCACTAAATCTCCTGTCTTATAAAGAAATCCTTCATCAAATGGATTATCTATAAAACGCTCTTTTGTAAACATCTCATTATTGATGTAACCATTAGTAATCCCTAATCCTCCTATATACAACTCTCCAGCAACTCCTTCTGGTAATAAGTTCATATCCTTATCTAAAATATAAACTTGTGTATTGGCAATTGGACGGCCTATGGGTATTTTACCCATCTCAACATCTGCCTGTTCGATTTTTTTAAAAGTGGAAATTACTGTAGTTTCTGTAGGTCCATATGCATTATATAAATCATACTTTTTTAAAAGCTTATCTGCCAATCCTAACTTACAAGCTTCTCCGCCCACCATAATTCTTTTTAAATTTAATCCGTCCTCTAACTCAATCGTTTCTAAAAAAGAAGGTGTGCATCCTAAATGAGTAATATTGTATTTTTTTAAACTCGAATTAAACCTGTTGACATCTAATATATCCTCTTCTTTAAAAACAACTAATCTTTCACCACTTACTAATGCTAACCAAATTTGTTCTACAGATCCATCAAAATAATATGGAAAAAACAATAATATATTTTCTTCTTGGTTAACATCATAAAGTTCTACTTGATGCTGAATCAAATTAGAAACACCTCGATGATTAACCATTACACCTTTAGGTCTTCCTGTAGAACCTGAAGTATAGATAATATATGCCACATCATCAGCACCAAGCCTACGTAGAGGTTGATTATTACTTTGGCTTTTTTCGTCTAAGTCTTTTGGAGTAATATAAGTATAACCTTCTATGAAATTAGTCCCTATATTTTCTAAATTACTCAATATCAATGACGCTTCACATTCTTCCAACATCACTAATGTTCGTGACATTGGCTGCTCTGGATTGAGGGGTAAATATGCTCCTCCTGACTTCATAATTGCAATAATTGCAACTATCATTTCTACAGAGCGAGTCATCATTAAGCCAACAATTTCTCCTTTTTCAATATAATCAACTAGATGATGTGCCCACAATGCTGAACGATTGTCTAACTCCTTATAACTAAGCACAACATCATCCATGATTAATGCTTCGGAATTTGGCGTTTCTTCCACTCGATTTTTAAACAAATCCAATACCGTTTGGTCTAAATCATAGGCCGTTTTGGTGTTATTGAAATCGAAAAGTAATTTGCTCTTCTCTTCTTTTGAAAGAATATCAATATCCTTTATCGTTTGCGATTTATCCTTTATAATATCATCAATCATTCGAACTAAATAGCTCATAAAACGTTCTATAAGCAATGCATCGAACAATTCAGTTCGATAAGTAAAAGATAAATTAATCTCTTCAGATTCTACTACATCCAAACTAAGATCAAATTTCGCAGTATTATAGGATATTTTGTAATCTGTAATTGTTAAAGGTAAATCTGGAAAACTAGAATTATCCTCAATTTGACCGTAGGAAAAGAAAACGTCAAACAAAGCATTACTGTTGGCTTCTCTTGAAATCTCCAGCGCATCTACCAATTCATCATATTGAAACATTTGATGATCAAAAGCGGCTAAGGTAGTTTCTTGAACTGCAACAAGCAATTCATCGAATTTCATCTTTGAATCTACTTTGTTACGAAGTGCTAAAGTATTAACAAACATACCCACAATTCCTTCTAGATCTGCATGGTTGCGACCTGCTGTAACTGTCCCTACAATAATGTCTGTTTGGTTGGATAATTTACTCAATAATACGTTATATAATGATAAAAACAACGCATACATGGTTACTCCTTCTTCTTGTGCAATTGCTTTTAATTTATTGCTGATGATTTTATCTAAACGAACTGTATGGTTTTCTCCTTCATTGTGGTTCTTTCCTCTATTTGAACGATTTTTAGGAAGTTCCAGTGGTGTAATCTCCTCCGAAAACACATTCATCCAATAACTCTTATGCTTCAATGCTAATTCCTCTTGTGACCCGTTCTGTTGCCACACAGCATAATCCACATATTCAAGCGTTAAATCGCTTAATGCATCTCCTTGATATAACATCCATAATTCTCGCATTAATATTTCAAATGAAACTCCATCACTAATAATATGGTGCATGTCTATCATTAATAGATACTCTTCTGCTGAAATCTCTAGTAATGATGCTCGAAAAGGAAAATCCTCCGATAAATTAAATGGACGGATGAAATCAACTATAGAAACATCAATCAAGGAAATATTCCCTTTTTGAAAATCTATATGAAAATTTGAAGCATCTAAAATGTGTTGAACAGGAACATCATTAACAATCTTAAATGTAGTGCGAAGACTTTGATGACGTATTACCAAATTTTTAAGCGCAGATGCTAAACGAACTGTATCTATAACTCCTGTAAGCTTAAAAAATGTAGGCATGTTATATACTGTACTCTCTCTATCAAATTCATAAAGAAAATACATTCTGCGTTGCGCTGAAGATAACAGATAATAATGAGCCAATTCTGCCTTAGGAATCGTTAAAAAAGTAACCTGATCCATCTTTGAAATATGCAGGGATAACGCTGCTATAGTGCGATGTGCAAAAAAATCACGTATTGCAATATCTACATTATATATTTTCCTAATTTTATTAATCAATGTAATAGCCAACAAAGAATGCCCTCCTAATTTGAAAAAATCGGACGTAATACTGATTTTCTCTTCTTCTATATCCAAAACTTGTGACCAAATTGTAACTAATCTTCTTTGAGTATCATTCTCGGCAGCTATATATTCTTCTACAATTGTAAAATCTGGACTAGGTAATAATTTCTTATCTATTTTGCCATTTGCATTCAACACAAAATTGTCCATCCAAATAAAAGCTGAAGGAATCATATAATCTGGCACTTTAGAGGATAAATATGTTTTTATTTTGGTAACCTCTATTGGTTCATCTCCACAAACATAAGCTATCAGTTTTTTATGAATTCCAATTCCTGAAACTAATACCACTGCTCGATTAATAAAAGCACTTTCTTCTAAATAAAATTCTATTTCTCCTAATTCTATACGATAACCTCGAAGCTTTACTTGGTCATCATTACGTCCTAAATACTCAATTGTACCGTCGGGTAACCATCTTGCTTGATCTCCCGTTTTATAAATCCTTCCTTCTCCAAACGGATTAGAAATGAAACTTTTAACCGTTAAGTCTTCTCGCTTTAAATAACCTTGAGCCAATCCTTTTCCGCCTATATACAGTTCTCCTGCAACACCCTCTGGTAACAATTCCAAGTTATCTGACAATATGTATAATGATGTATTGGCTATAGGACGACCAATAGATACTTTGTCTTTTGATCCCTCGATGGCATTATTCACTTGATATGTTGTACTGGTTACCGTAGTTTCTGTAGGTCCATATTCATTGTAAAATAAATATTGTGATGCTATTTTTTTTGCCAATCCTGGCTTACATATTTCTCCTCCTGAGATTACTCTTCTTAGACTTGGCAAATTATTAAAATCTACTTCTTCTAAAAAAGAAGGTGTGCTATGCAAATGGGTCACTTTATTTTCTCTTAAACATGAGTGGAAGGAATCCATTTCTAAAAGCGTTTCTCCATCAAGAACTACCAAGGCAGAACCGCTTGATAAGGCTAACCAAATTTGTTCTACTGATGCGTCAAAATAGTAAGGTGAAAACTGAACAATGCGTTCATCTTTATCAATATTAAAGTATTCTTTTTGACACTGAATTAAATTTGACACAGATTCATGTTGTATTAATACACCTTTAGGAAGTCCTGTAGAACCCGAAGTATAGATTACATAAGCAATATCTAATGCGTTTACATAAGGTAACTCTTTATGTTTGCTTTCTGTATTATCTAAAATACTAATGTCCATCAAAGTGTAACGGGTTGCTTCTTCTAATTCTGGTGAAACATTGCTTATAATAATATTCACATTACAATCCTGTAGCATATATGCTGTTCGTGACATTGGCTGCTCTGGATTGAGGGGTAAATATGCTCCTCCTGACTTCATAATTGCAATAATTGCAACTATCATTTCTACAGAGCGAGTCATCATTAAGCCAACAATTTCTCCTTTTTCAATATAATCAACTAGATGATGTGCCCACAATGCTGAACGATTGTCTAACTCCTTATAACTAAGCACAACATCATCCATGATTAATGCTTCGGAATTTGGTGTTTCTTCTACTCGATTTTTAAACAAATCCAATACCGTTTGGTCTAAATCATAGGCTGTTTTGGTGTTATTGAAATCGAAAAGTAATTTGCTCTTCTCTTCTTTTGAAAGAATATCAATATCCTTTATCGTTTGCGATTTATCCTTTATAATTTCATCAATCATTCGAACTAAATAGCTCATAAAACGTTCTATAAGCAATGCATCGAACAATTCAGTTCGATAAGTAAAAGATAAATTAATCTCTTCAGATTCTACTACATCCAAACTAAGATCAAATTTCGCAGTATTATAGGATATTTTGTAATCTGTAATTGTTAAAGGTAAATCTGGAAAACTAGAATTATCCTCAATTTGACCGTAGGAAAAGAAAACGTCAAACAAAGCATTACTGTTGGCTTCTCTTGAAATCTCCAGCGCATCTACCAATTCATCATATTGAAACATTTGATGATCAAAAGCGGCTAAGGTAGTTTCTTGAACTGCAACAAGCAATTCATCGAATTTCATCTTTGAATCTACTTTGTTACGAAGTGCTAAAGTATTAACAAACATACCCACAATTCCTTCTAGATCTGCATGGTTGCGACCTGCTGTAACTGTCCCTACAATAATGTCTGTTTGGTTGGATAATTTACTCAATAATACGTTATATAATGATAAAAACAACGCATACATGGTTACTCCTTCTTCTTGTGCAATTGCTTTTAATTTATTGCTGATGATTTTATCTAAACGAACTGTATGGTTTTCTCCTTCATTGTGGTTCTTTCCTCTATTTGAACGATTTTTAGGAAGTTCCAGTGGTGTAATCTCCTCCGAAAACACATTCATCCAATAACTCTTATGCTTCAATGCTAATTCCTCTTGTGACCCGTTCTGTTGCCACACAGCATAATCCACATATTCAAGCGTTAAATCGCTTAATGCATCTCCTTGATATAACATCCATAATTCTCGCATTAATATTTCAAATGAAACTCCATCACTAATAATATGGTGCATGTCTATCATTAATAGATACTCTTCTGCTGAAATCTCTAGTAATGATGCTCGAAAAGGAAAATCCTCCGATAAATTAAATGGACGGATGAAATCAACTATAGAAACATCAATCAAGGAAATATTCCCTTTTTGAAAATCTATATGAAAATTTGAAGCATCTAAAATGTGTTGAACAGGAACATCATTAACAATCTTAAATGTAGTGCGAAGACTTTGATGACGTATTACCAAATTTTTAAGCGCAGATGCTAAACGAACTGTATCTATAACTCCTGTAAGCTTAAAAAATGTAGGCATGTTATATACTGTACTCTCTCTATCAAATTCATAAAGAAAATACATTCTGCGTTGCGCTGAAGATAACAGATAATAATGAGCCAATTCTGCCTTAGGAATCGTTAAAAAAGTAACCTGATCCATCTTTGAAATATGCAGGGATAACGCTGCTATAGTGCGATGTGCAAAAAAATCACGTATTGCAATATCTACATTATATATTTTCCTAATTTTATTAATCAATGTAATAGCCAACAAAGAATGCCCTCCTAGTTTGAAAAAATCGGACGTAATACTGATTTTCTCTTCTTCTATATCCAAAACTTGTGACCAAATTGTAACTAATCTTCTTTGAGTATCATTCTCGGCGGCTATATATTCTTCTACAATTGTAAAATCTGGACTAGGTAATAATTTCTTGTCTATTTTGCCATTTGCATTTACTGGAAAACGATCTAATTTAACATAATGAGAAGGCAACATATACAATGGTAACTTGTCTGATAAAAAACTATTAATTTCTTCCGTATCTTTTTCCTCATTTAAACACAAATAAGCCACTAGTTGCTTGTTTGATTTTTCGCCATGAGCCATCACTAATGCCTGATTCACTTCCGAAATTAATTCCAGCTCTGCCTCTATTTCTCCAAGCTCTATTCGATGCCCTCTTATTTTTACTTGATTGTCATTTCTACCCAAATATTCTAACATACCCTCTGGAAGCCACTTCACTAAATCTCCTGTCTTATAAAGAAATCCTTCATCAAATGGATTATCTATAAAACGCTCTTTTGTAAACATCTCATTATTGATGTAACCATTAGTAATCCCTAATCCTCCTATATACAACTCTCCAGCAACTCCTTCTGGTAATAAGTTCATATCCTTATCTAAAATATAAACTTGTGTATTGGCAATTGGACGGCCTATGGGTATTTTACCCATCTCAACATCTGCCTGTTCGATTTTTTTAAAAGTGGATGTTACAGTAGTTTCTGTAGGTCCGTATTCATTATATAAATCATACTTTTTTAAAAGCTTATCTGCCAATCCTAACTTACAAGCTTCTCCGCCTACAATGATTCTTTTTAAATTTAATCCTTCCTCTAACTCAATCGTTTCTAAAAAAGAAGGTGTACAATCTAGGTGTGTAATATTGTATTTTTTTAAACTCGAATTAAACCTATTGACATCTAATATATCCTCTTCTTTAAAAACAACTAATCTTTCACCACTTACTAATGCTAACCAAATTTGTGATACAGATGCATCAAAATAATATGGTGAAAACAATAATATATTTTCTTCTTGGTTAACATCATAAAGTTCTACTTGATGCTGAATCAAATTAGAAACACCTCGATGATTAACCATTACACCTTTAGGTCTTCCTGTAGAACCTGAAGTATAGATAATATATGCCACATCATCAGCACCAAGCCTACGTAGAGGTTGATTATTACTTTGGCTTTTTTCGTCTAAGTCTTTTGGAGTAATATAAGTATAACCTTCTATGAAATTAGTCCCTATATTTTCTAAATTACTCAATATCAATGACGCTTCACATTCTTCCAACATCACTAATGTTCGTGACATTGGCTGCTCTGGATTGAGGGGTAAATATGCTCCTCCTGACTTCATAATTGCAATAATTGCAACTATCATTTCTACAGAGCGAGTCATCATTAAGCCAACAATTTCTCCTTTTTCAATATAATCAACTAGATGATGTGCCCACAATGCTGAACGATTGTCTAACTCCTTATAACTAAGCACAACATCATCCATGATTAATGCTTCGGAATTTGGCGTTTCTTCTACTCGATTTTTAAACAAATCCAATACCGTTTGGTCTAAATCATAGGCTGTTTTGGTGTTATTGAAATCGAAAAGTAATTTGCTCTTCTCTTCTTTTGAAAGAATATCAATATCCTTTATCGTTTGCGATTTATCCTTTATAATTTCATCAATCATTCGAACTAAATAATCTAAAAATCTAGTAATACTTGACGCTGTAAATAAATCTTTTCTGTATTCAAAACACAAATTAATTTCTTCGGATTCTACCACATCCAAACTAAGATCAAATTTCGCAATGTTTGAAGCAACTTTGTGGTCTGTAATTATTATCTGTAAATCTTGGTAACTAGAAGCTTCAATTCCTTGGCTGTAGGAAAAGAAAACGTCAAACAATGGATTACTGTTGGCTTCTCTTGAAATCTCCAGCGCATCTACCAATTCATCATATTGAAACATTTGATGATCAAAAGCGGCTAAGGTAGTTTCTTGAACTGCAACAAGCAATTCATCGAATTTCATCTTTGAATCTACTTTGTTACGAAGTGCTAAAGTATTAACAAACATACCCACAATTCCTTCTAGATCTGCATGGTTGCGACCTGCTGTTGGTGTCCCAACAATAATGTCTGTTTGGTTGGATAATTTACTCAATAGTACGTTATATAACGATAAAAACAACGCATACATGGTTACTCCCTGAAAACTAGCTAAAGCGCGAAGTTGATCACTCTGTATTTTAGACAACTTTACCATACAAGTTCCTCCTTCATCGCTTGGAATTAATGGTCTTGGATTGTCTAACGGTAATTCTAAAGTATTAACATCTTCATTATAAATCTCTAACCAATATTCTCTATGCTCAGATACTGATTCTTGATATGATTCACTTTGCTGCCATTCCACATAATCAGTATATTCAATATTTAATTCTAGTAAGTTATTCTCAGCATACAATGCCCAAAGATCATGTGTCAAAATTTCATTCGAAACTCCATCATTAATAATATGATGTGTATCTGTCATCAACAAATAGTCTTCATCAATAACATCTACTAAAGTTACTCGAAAAGGGAATTCTTGAGATAAATTGAATGGACGTACAAATTCTGAAACTAATTTATCAATATCATTAGCTTGAATTTGTTTGTAAACTATCTCAAATTCAGAAATATCTAGCAAACTTTGAACTGGAATATCATTTTGAATACTAAATACAGTATGTAAGCTTTGATGACGAGCTACAAGTTGTTTAACAGCTTTATCAAATTTAATCCTATCTAATGATCTTCCAAGTCTATAAAACAAAGGCATATTATAACTAACCCCATTTTTATCAAACTCATATAAGAAGTACATGCGCTTTTGAACAGAAGATAGAGTGTAATATTCTTTTTTAGGAGCTTTAGGAATAGCCTTTGAAGATTCTTTACGCTTCATTGAATTGAAAAAATCAATAATTTCTTGCTTATTCTTTTTTAATTCTTCAATTACTTGTTGTGTTAACATTTCATTAGGATCGTTAACAATTAATTGCTCCTCACGAACAGTAACAATGATATTGTTATTTCTCAGATTCGTAATATATTCAGCGATTCTCATATGATTAATTTTGCATTCTCAAGATTGATGTCTGATTCATCAGCTAATTGTTTCACTGTAAGAATATAATCTGCAATTCCTTTAATATCATGCATTAAGAATAACTCCTTTAAAGAGATTTCAACAGAAAACACTTTGTTCATTCGATTAATAAATGCCATGGCTTTTAACGAATTTCCTCCAATGTTGAAAAAATTTTCATTCGTACTTAGAGTAGAAACTTCTATTTTTAAAAGTTCAGACAAAATTGTGATTAATTGAGCTTCCACCTCGTTTGAAGGTGCAATAAATTGCTTATTTAGCGTGATGTTTGGCAAAGGCAATTCTTTTTTATTTAATTTACCATTAGCGTTAAAAGGAAACTCTACTACATTCATAAATAATGAAGGTACCATATATTCTGGCAATCGTTTTTTTAGATAATCTTGTATTTCTTGAATTGATATTTCAATTCCATTATCTATATAGTAAGCCACTATTAGAGGTTCTTGATCTAAATATCTAAAATCTACAATTGCATTTTTGATTTGTGGATGACTTGAAAGGACATGCTCTATTTCCCCCAATTCAATTCTATAACCTCTAAGTTTTACTTGATGATCGTTTCTTCCAAGAAATTCAATATTTCCTTCAGGAGTCCATTTAGCAAGATCTCCAGTTTTATATAATTTATGTGAACTATTATCGTCAAAAATATTTGTTATAAATTTTTCTGAAGTTAATTCTGGTTTATTGAGATAACCACGAGACACTTGAATTCCCCCAATAACTAGTTCACCAACAACGCCAATAGGTTGTTGAATATTGTCTTGATCTACTATATAAATTTGTGTATTTGCTACAGGCTTTCCAATTGGAATTGTATCTCCTTTATAATCTGTCAATTCAATTGCAGTCACATCAATAGCTGCTTCTGTAGGACCATACAGATTGAAAATTTGTGCATTTGGACACTTCTTCTGAAATTTTTGTAAAGTTGAATTGGATAATGCTTCTCCACTACAAATCACTTTTTGTTGCAAATTCCCAAAATTTAAACTCTCATCTAATTCACTAATAAAAACATCTAACATTGTAGGGACAAAATGCATGATATTTATTCGTTCTTTTTCTATGAGTTGTTGTAAATATAAAGGATCTTTCTCTCCGTCTGGAATGGCAAATATTAATTTTGCTCCGGTCATTAACGGTAATAATAACTCCCATACCGAAACATCAAAACAAAAAGTTGTTTTTTGTAAAATAACATCTGCTTCAGTTACATTTAAATAGTCGCACATCCAAACTAATCGATTATAAATTCCATCATGCTGATTCATTACACCTTTAGGATTACCCGTAGTCCCAGAAGTATAAATAACATATGCTAAAGAATTTTTAGGTATCTTAATATTTGGAGAAGATGTTAGTGCATTTTTATATATAGCCACATCGTCAAGATTAAGAGATTCTATGCTATTAAAAAAAGGTTTATAACTACTTTCTGTCAATATGATAGTTGGTTTTACATCATCTAGAATATAGTCAATGCGATTTTGTGGATATCTTGGATCTATTGGCACGTAGGCCCCACCTGCTTTTAAAATACCTAATATCCCTATTATCATTTCTAACGATCTATCTACACAAATAGGTACTAAAGTATCTGTTGTTACCCCTTTATTAAGCAACACATTGGCTAATTGATTTGAAACGACATCAAGTTCTTTATAGGTTAATTTTTTATCTTTAAAATGAACTGCATCTTTTCCTGGATTAGATTGTACTTGTGTATTGAATAAATCTAATACGGTTTGATCTCTAGCATAATCTATAGTAGTATTATTAAACTCTTTTAATAACTTACGATCTTCTTTTTCAGCTTCTGAAAGTATGATTTCTTTATCTATTAAAGCATTTTCACTATATAAAAACTGATCTAATGTCAGCTTAAAATATGCTGCTAATTTTTTTACTTGATCTCTACTGAAAACCGCTGTTGAATATCGTAATAATAATCGGAAGCTTTTGTTGTAAACACCCCCGTGTTCCTGTCTAAGATCATGTGCTTCAATATGGAAGCCGAAAGGAAAATGTTCATTTAAATAAAATTCTGACAAAGATTCTTCTCCTTCCAAATCGATTGAAGAATCATATGCTTCCCATTCTTTAAAAATTTGGAAATCTAAATAATTAAACGCAACATCAAAAATTGGGTTATGGTGACCTGCTGGTTCATTAGTAAATTCTAATATTTTATAGAAAGGAACTCGCTCATGATACTTTAACGTTCTTAATTTGTCTTCAATATAATTGATATATTCACCCCATGTGATATTTTTTGGAATTTTTGCTCTAAAAGGAATAGTATTTAGAAAACAACCTAAAAGTTTGCCTCCATCTGGTGTTAATGGTCTGTTATTAGTAACAATACCAAGTGTTAAATCATTTTCATAATTCAATATATTCATTGTATAAATATAAGAAGCAAAACAAAGGTGTTTAAAGCTGGTGTTGTATCGTAAAGCTAGTTTCTCTAAATCTTCCCTAAATTCAATAGGAAACTCAAACACATCACTTATAAATATGTGTTCATCTTCTGTAGATGGTAATTCAAATCGAGAATATCCGTCTAACTCTTCTTGCCAATACTCTAAAGAGGCTTGGTTTTTTCCTGCAGACAATTCTCCGATAATTTGATCTTCGTATGTACTTTGTAAGCGCTCTGGAACATAATCTGCATTTTTTGTCAAAATGGTATACATGTTCAGTAATTCTGTCAAGAAAGAAGAAAGACTCCATCCATCAAATAAAGAATGATGAAAATCTAATAACAAATATTGATAATCGTCTCTTACTTTGATAATATTGATAAGCCAAGTTAATGAAAATGATAGGTCTGTCTTTCTCCTTTTTTCTTCTAATAATTTATTTTTTACAAAAGATTTTTGTCCCTCTTTATCTAAATGACGAATGTCAATAAAGTTAACTTCTGGAGTTATTTTTTTCATAATGATATGTGCAAAATACTCCAAATCATATACCTTACGAAGTGTAGTATGCTTATCAATCATCAAATTTAATGCATGTTCAAATAATGCAAAATCAAAATTTTTCACAGGATAATCATACATATTTTGCTCATGATAAATGATTTCATGAATATCATCTGATTTACTTTTTAAAAACTCAAAAACCATCCCCTTTTCAACTCCATTCATTGGATAAACAGCCTCATAGCTGTCTAAAAATTTCCCTTCTTCAAGGTATGCTTCAGCAAATGCACGTAGTTCTTCTTTTACTTCTTGTAATATTCGCTTACTCTCCTCATTTTTTTGAGAATCTACCATTTTATCTGCCAATTCTGCAATGGTCTGATATGAATATAAATCTGCAATAGTAAATGAAGTTTCCAATTTATTATTGATGTTAGAAATTAAACCAATAGCCTTTAAAGAGTCTCCTCCCAAACTAAAGTAATTATCATTAACTCCAACTTTCGATATTTGCAATACTTCTTCCCAAATGGCTACCATTTGTAGTTCTTCCTTTGTTCTTGGAGCTGTGTATGATTCTCCCAATGAATCTTTACTTGGTGATGGTAATTTTGAAATGGCAATTTTATTATTCGATGTCATTGGGAATTCGTCCAGTTTAACAAAATAGGACGGAATCATATAATTTGGTAAATGTTCTCCTAAATGAGAACGAATTGCAGACACTTCTAAGGTTTCTATACCTGTATAATAGGCACATAAATAAGGATGTCCCTCTTCTGAATCACGTTTAATGACTACAGTATCATTGATAGTATCGTGCTGTAGTAAATGATGTTCTATTTCCTTTAATTCTATTCTAAATCCTTTTAATTGTACTTGATTGTCTATGCGCCCCAAGTATTCTAAATCTCCATTTTCTAATAGTCTGCCTAAATCGCCTGAACGATAAAATAATTCTCCTTTGCGATAGGGATTCGCTATGAATCTAGAATTGGTTAATTCTTCCTTGTTCAAATATCCTCTTACTACTCCTGCTCCTCCAACGTAGATTTCTCCAATTACTCCCTGAGGTACTAGCGCTTTATTTTCATCTAATATATATATAGAAGTTGTTGGGATTGGTTTTCCTAGGTTACTTATGTTTTCTTCTATTTCTTTTTGCCCTATTTCTTTGTAGGTAGCATGGACTGTTACTTCTGTAATTCCATACATATTTACCAACTTCACATTTGGATATTGTGCTTTCCATGATTTTAATTTGTAGGGAACTAATGCTTCTCCTCCAAAAATGACATAGCGCAAATCATTAAATGTGATAGCTTTTCGGTCGCACTCTTCCATTAAATTGTTAAAAGCTGTTGGTGTTTGGTTCAATACCGTTACTTTATGTCGCTTAAGTAATTGAATATATCGTGAAGGATCTCTTGCTATGAATGATGGAACTATAATGACTTTACCTCCAAAAAGTAATGCACCATACATTTCCCAAACACTAAAATCAAAACAGTGACTATGGAACATGGTCCAAACATCATTTACTCCAAAATTGAATTGAAATGCATCATTAAAAAACAAACGAACCACATTGCGGTGTTCGACCATAACTCCTTTAGGGTTTCCTGTAGTACCAGAAGTGTAAATGATATAACATAAATCTTCAGGGCGATTCATCTGCTCAATATTAGATACTTGTTGATTTTTGTCAATCACATTTTCTAATAATATTCTTTTAGCATTTGTTCCTGCTATAAGCTCTTCATACTCTCTATTGGTAACAAGAACTTCTGCTCTACTATCTTCTAGCATATAGTTTAAGCGCCCTTGAGGATAGTTTGGATCTAATGGCATATAGCAACCACCCGATTTTAGAATACCTAACATTCCTACTACAGTGTATAGGTCTTTATCTACCAATAAACCAACAATATCATTGCGACCAATGCCTTGTGAACGCAATTTATAAGCTAATAGATTGGAAAGATTGTTTAACTCTTCATATGTCAATGACTCTCCTTCACAAACAACCGCAACTGCATTTGGTCTTTCTTCTACTTGTGCTTCAAACAAATCTATAATTGTAGCTTTTTCGGGATATGAAACATTAATAAGGTTGTTTAATTTTTGAATTTTTACCTTATCTGAATTTAATAGTATTGTTTCTTTTTTTAAAGGTTTTGTAACAGCGTCTAAAAATTGATCTAAAGTCGATTTAAAATAACTTGATAATTTAACTACATCTTCCATACTAAAAGTTGCAGTTGAATGTGTTAGAGCTAGTCTAAAATCATTGTCACGTGCATAAATATGAAAATCAATGCTTGTGTTGTTATTCATAAAGAAATTAGATTCTTTAAAATCATTAGGCCTTACAATACTATCTTCATTTTGAATTTCTGTATAACGTCTAAAATCTATGTAATTAAAAGACATATCAAAAATTGGATTGTGTTCTGTAGCAGGTTCTTTTATAATTTCTAATATTTTATAGAAAGGAACTCGCTCATGATACTTTAACGTTCTTAATTTGTCTTCTATAAAATTAATGTATTCTCCCCAAGTAATATTATTTGGAATTTTTGCTCTAAAAGGAATTGTATTTAGAAAACAACCCAAAAGTTGCTCACCATCGGGCGTTAAAGGTCTATTATTTGTTACTACACCTAATGTAATATCGTCTTCAAAACTCAACATATTCATAGCATAGATATATGCAGCAAAACAAAGGTGTTTAAAGCTCGTATTGTATTCTAATGCTATTTTTTCTAATTGAGTTCTGTATTCTCTACCATAATTAAACCACTCACAATTAAACTGATGCTCTTTTCCTGTGGTAGGTAATTTAAATCGAGTATAATCTTTCAATTCCTGTTGCCAATATTCAATTGAAGATTGTTCTTTTACAGAAACTAATTCTCCAATTATTTGATCTCTATATGTACTTTGCAAGGGTTCAGGAATATAGTTACGATCATTTGCTAAAAATGAATATGTAGAAGATAATTCGGTAACGAATGATGAAAGACTCCATCCATCAAATAAAGAATGATGAAAATCTAGTAACATGTATTGGTAATCGTCTCTTACTTTAATAATATTGATACGCCACAATAATGAAAACGATAATTCTGTTTGTCTTTGCTTTTCTTCCAGTAATTTCTTGTTTATAAAAGCTTCTTGCTCTTTAGTTTCTAAATGGCAGATATCTATAAGATTAACTTCTGGAGAAACTTTTTTCATAATAATGTGAACAAGCTTTTCTAAGTCGTAAATCTTACGTAAAGTATCATGTTTTTCAGTCATTAGACCTACAGCATACTTAAACAATTCAAAATCAAAATCTTTTACTGGATAATTATAGATGTTTTGTTCATGATAGACAATTTCATGAACACTTTTTGGTTTACTTTTAAGTGAGTGAAAAACCATTCCTTTTTCAACTCCATTCATTGGATAAACAGCCTCATAGCTGTCTAAAAATTTCCCTTCTTCAAGGTATGCTTCAGCAAATGCACGTAGTTCTTCTTTTACTTCTTGTAATATTCGCTTACTCTCCTCATTTTTTTGAGAATCTACCATTTTATCTGCCAATTCTGCAATGGTCTGATATGAATATAAATCTGCAATAGTAAATGAAGTTTCCAATTTATTATTGATGTTAGAAATTAAACCAATAGCCTTTAAAGAGTCTCCTCCCAAACTAAAGTAATTATCATTAACTCCAACTTTCGATATTTGCAATACTTCTTCCCAAATGGCTACCATTTGTAGTTCTTCCTTTGTTCTTGGAGCTGTGTATGATTCTCCCAATGAATCTTTACTTGGTGATGGTAATTTTGAAATGGCAATTTTATTATTCGATGTCATTGGGAATTCGTCCAGTTTAACAAAATAGGACGGAATCATATAATTTGGTAAATGTTCTCCTAAATGAGAACGAATTGCAGACACTTCTAAGGTTTCTATACCTGTATAATAGGCACATAAATAAGGATGTCCCTCTTCTGAATCACGTTTAATGACTACAGTATCATTGATAGTATCGTGCTGTAGTAAATGATGTTCTATTTCCTTTAATTCTATTCTAAATCCTTTTAATTGTACTTGATTGTCTATGCGCCCCAAGTATTCTAAATCTCCATTTTCTAATAGTCTGCCTAAATCGCCTGAACGATAAAATAATTCTCCTTTGCGATAGGGATTCGCTATGAATCTAGAATTGGTTAATTCTTCCTTGTTCAAATATCCTCTTACTACTCCTGCTCCTCCAACGTAGATTTCTCCAATTACTCCCTGAGGTACTAGCGCTTTATTTTCATCTAATATATATATAGAAGTTGTTGGGATTGGTTTTCCTAGGTTACTTATGTTTTCTTCTATTTCTTTTTGCCCTATTTCTTTGTAGGTAGCATGGACTGTTACTTCTGTAATTCCATACATATTTACCAACTTCACATTTGGATATTGTGCTTTCCATGATTTTAATTTGTAGGGAACTAATGCTTCTCCTCCAAAAATGACATAGCGCAAATCATTAAATGTGATAGCTTTTCGGTCGCACTCTTCCATTAAATTGTTAAAAGCTGTTGGTGTTTGGTTCAATACCGTTACTTTATGTCGCTTAAGTAATTGAATATATCGTGAAGGATCTCTTGCTATGAATGATGGAACTATAATGACTTTACCTCCAAAAAGTAATGCACCATACATTTCCCAAACACTAAAATCAAAACAGTGACTATGGAACATGGTCCAAACATCATTTACTCCAAAATTGAATTGAAATGCATCATTAAAAAACAAACGAACCACATTGCGGTGTTCGACCATAACTCCTTTAGGGTTTCCTGTAGTACCAGAAGTGTAAATGATATAACATAAATCTTCAGGGCGATTCATCTGCTCAATATTAGATACTTGTTGATTTTTGTCAATCACATTTTCTAATAATATTCTTTTAGCATTTGTTCCTGCTATAAGCTCTTCATACTCTCTATTGGTAACAAGAACTTCTGCTCTACTATCTTCTAGCATATAGTTTAAGCGCCCTTGAGGATAGTTTGGATCTAATGGCATATAGCAACCACCCGATTTTAGAATACCTAACATTCCTACTACAGTGTATAGGTCTTTATCTACCAATAAACCAACAATATCATTGCGACCAATGCCTTGTGAACGCAATTTATAAGCTAATAGATTGGAAAGATTGTTTAACTCTTCATATGTCAATGACTCTCCTTCACAAACAACCGCAACTGCATTTGGTCTTTCTTCTACTTGTGCTTCAAACAAATCTATAATTGTAGCTTTTTCGGGATATGAAACATTAATAAGGTTGTTTAATTCTAATGTTTGTTGTATTTCATTTTCTGAAAGCAACGTTATTTCTGACAAAGGGATTTCTGGATATTGAATAATCTGTTCCAATATTTTTTTGTAGTAACCAATAAACCTTTCAATAGTATTTTCAGTAAAAAGATCTGTTGCATACTCTAATTCAAAACTTAATCCCGAGGATTCTTCTTTTGCTCCTAATGTAAGGTCAAATTTAGAAGTTTTGGATTCGAATTTGTACTCTTCAATAGTGGCAGATTTAATCTTAAAAGCTTCTTGTTTATTATTTTGCAAAACAAATACACAATCAAACAAAGGATTCCTTCCTAGGTCTCTTTCTATCCTTAAATCATTAATCAAATCTTCATAAGGATATTCATCATTGTCTAGATAATTAAGTATTTTACTGTGAAGCAATTGAGCATACATTTTAAAACTTAAGGTATTATCTAAGGATATTGGCAATGCTAATGTATTAGCAAACATCCCTATGATATCTTCTAATTGATGATGCTTTCTTCCCGCAACAAGTGTACCAATAACCACATTATTATTTCTGCTTAGTTTAGAGAGTAATATACCATATACTCCAATTAACATTGTAAACAGAGTAATCTCGCTATTTTTAATAATGTGATTGAGTTTATCTTTTTCCTCAAGAGAAACATTAAATTTTGCTACACTCCCTTTGAATGATTTTTCTTTTGGTCTAGGAAAATCATAGGGTAATTCTAATATGTTATATTCTCTATTAAACTGATTGACCCAAAAACTCTTTTGGTTTTGTACTGATGTTTGATGCTGATCACTTAAAAACCACTCCGAATAATCTTTATATTGTATTTGCAGAGGTGCTAAATACTCACCTTCATAGAGTTGAGTAAATTCCTTCATAAGAATTTGAACAGAAACACCGTCAGAAGCAATATGATGCATATCTATCAAAATATAATGAGTATCTTTTGAAACTTCCATAACTGCCACTCTGATTAACGGTGGATTACTTAAATCAAAAGGTCTAATAAATTCATGAATGATAGTGTCTATATTAGTTTCATGTCCTTTAATATATTCAATTTCAAAATTAACTTGCTCTAAAACTTTTTGTACTGGTGAATTATTAGCATCTAAACTGAAACTCATTCGAAAACATTCGTGTCGTTTTATTAAAGATTCAAAAACATTTTCAAGCTTTTCAGTGCTCAACTCTCCAGTAACCTTTAAAACCCCTGATTGATTATATGCCAAAGATGACTCATTAAATTGGTTTACTAGAAATAATCTAAATTGTGCTGGCGTGAGTGGATAAGTCGCTTTAATAGCTGCATTTGGTATTTCAGTAGTAGTATTATTGAGACCTTCTCTGTTGGCTAAATAATTAATTAAATTACTTTTATTTTCCTTTAGCTCTTTAATTATATTAGGATTGTCAAAATTTTTTGGAACAACAATTTTTAAATTTTTATCAACAACTTTAAGTTTAATTTCTAACTCTTTTAATTTTAATAGTAACTCTTCCATATTCGAAAATATTTTAATGTTTGTTTGACTTATGCGTCTAATGTTTTGTTAATATTGGTTTATTGTAGGCTAACTGTTTAAAAAAGTTGGGACAGTTTAACTTTGTACTTTTGTGAGGAAAAACAAAAAAGCATTTGTTTACCTTAGGTTCACGTTTAAAGTGAAAACACCTTTAGAGAAAGAATTTAGGTATAATGAGAAATATACCTAAATATTTTTGACTAATGCTAATGTTGTGAAATATTCAAAATACCTTTTAGATTAGATGTATGTAGATAATTTAATATCTACAATCTTGTAATGTGTTACAAGTTTTAGATACTGATTTCAGTTTTTCCTTCTTCTACTAGGTTTTCTTCTTTAATCCATAAGTTTGCCTCTATAAAATTTGCTTGTTTTATAATCGTTACATTATGGAAAAGCTCCACAAGTTTAATTTCTAGATTGAATATTCTTTTAATTTTATTAGCAATTTGAACAGCCATTAATGAATGTCCTCCTAGTTGAATAAAACTTTGATTAACACTTATAGATTGTGCCTCTAGACCTAAAACTTCTGCCCAAATTTCAACAAGTTTTTTTTGAATTTCAGTAGATGCCTGTACGTGCAGATCTCTTATTATTCTGCTAGGAATTGGTAATTCAGCTTTATTTAATTTACCATTGGAAGTTAAAGGCATCTTGTCCAATTTAGTAAAAAAAGAAGGGATCATATAATCTGGCAAACTATTATTAAGATAGGCTCTTAGTGTTTCATCATCTAAATCTTGATTAGAAGCATAGAAAGCAGATAAATACATTTCTCCATCAATATTTTGTAAAGTAACAGCGCTTGAAACAACTGCTCTATGAGCAGACAAAATGTGTTCAATTTCCTCAATCTCGACGCGATAACCTCTTAATTTTATTTGATTATCTATTCTGCCTTTGTAAGCTATATTTCCGTCTGATAACCAACATGCAAAGTCTCCTGTTCGATATACCCTTGTTTCACCAACAATCCAATTTGTGATAAATTTCTGGTTTTCAACTCCATTACCAAGATATCCACGTGCAAGACCTGAACCGGCAATACAAAGTTCACCAACAACTCCTTGAGGTACTATATTTCCAAAACTATCTACAATATAAATTCGCTCATTTGGTAGTGGAATCCCAATTGGTATTGTGTCATATTTATCTAGGTTTTCTGGTGTTACTTTATAAAAAGTAGAATCTACACAAGTTTCTGTTGGACCATATAAATTATATATAATAGTATCTGATAACTCTAAACGTTCATAAAAATCTCTAACCAAACCTTTTGGTAATGCCTCCCCTGCCAATAACCATACTTTAAATTCTGGTAAGTCTATTGCCCCTTGTTTACTTCTTAGCAACATTCCTAAATGCGTTGGGGTACCATCACTCAACTCGATCTTGTTACTTTTGTAAAAATTGTAGAGTTCCTCTCCATCCATTCGCTCTTTTTCGTTCGAGACATATAAACAATGTCCTTTTAAAAGGGCAGCAAAAATCTGTTGGCAAGAGGCGTCAAAATAATAGGAAGCAATAAGCCCTACACGAAGTCCTGTTTCAAAATTTTTGTAAACCGTTTGTGAAAGTCCTTCTACGAGGTTAATTACAGCATTGTCTTCCATTAAAACACCTTTAGGCATTCCAGTTGAACCCGAAGTAAAAATACAATACGCTAAATCTGAAATAGATCGATCACTAACTATATTCTCTATAGAATACTCTTTAATATTTTCATTTAGAATATCATGAGTAGGAATAATATTTTTGTATGTATCTAAATGTTCTGCATGTCCAAGCAATAATTTAGCATTACTAGACTCTAACATATAGGTTATTCTATTTTCGGGTAATTTAGAATCAATTGGTAAATAAGCACCACCACTTTTAAGTATCCCTAAGATACCAATAATGATTTCTTCGGATCTATTTAATATTAACCCTATTAAATCTCCTTTTCTTACACCTTGTTTCCTTAAATAATCAGCTAATTGATTACTGCGTTCATTGAGTTCTTTATAGGTTAAGCTAGAATTGTTATGCACCAATGCCATCTTGTTTGGGAAACATTGCACTTGTTTTTCAAATGCTGCAACAATAGTATCTTTTACCTCAACAGAAATTTCAGATTTACTAAATTCTCTGATGAGTGATATTTCTTTTTCATCAAGTATGCTTACATCTCCTAAAGACATGTTTGAACGAATTTGACTAATTATTTTTTTGAAATATTTTGCAAACTTTTTAATGGTTGATTCTTCAAATAAATCAGTGGCATATTGAAAACTTAGTTGAATATTGGTTTCGGTAGTATTCACATGGAAAATTAAGTCCATTTGAGAAGTATCTGCTTCGAGTGTATGTTCTTTAAGTTCTAAATTAGAAGTCTTCATCGTTATCGGTATCGCATCTTTATAGACGAACATTACATCAAATAAGGGATTACGACTTGTGTCTCTAGTAGCATTTAAATCTTCTACTAATTTTTCGTAAGGATAATCCTGAAATTCTAGACTATTAATAGAAGTTTGATGTATTCTTTTTAAGAATGTGTGCAAAGTATCATTATCATCAATATGGTTGCGTAATGCCAGTACATTAATAAAAACGCCCATCATTCCTTCTAAATCTGCATGCCTACGTCCAGCAACTGGAGTTCCAACAATAATATCTTTTTGATTAGTAAGTTTGTATAGCATTACTTTAAATGCCCCAAGAATTACTGAAAATATAGTAGTATTCAATGCTTTTGCTAAATCATATAACTCTTTGGTTTGTTGAAGTCCAATTTCAAAATTAAATCCAGCACCGTTATAGCTAATTACCGATGGACGTTCAAAATCTGTTTGTAGTTTCAGTATTGTTGGTGGTGTTTCAAATATTGTTTTCCAATATTGTTTTTGACGCTCTAAATTCTCCTTGAAAAATTTACTTTGTTGCCAAACTGAATAGTCTTTATAATTTAATTTAATTGGTAATAATTCTTTTCCTTCATAAGAACGCATTACATCACGGATAAAAATTTCCAGACTCACCCCATCTGAAATAATATGATGTCTATCTGTAATTAAAAGATGTTTATCCTCTGTTATCTGAATTAATCCTACTCGTAAAAGCGGAGCTTTACTTAAATCGAATGGACGAATAAATTCTGAAACTATTTTTGTGCTTTCTTCTAATGTAGCTCTAAAAAACTCTATTTCGAAAAATACATTTTCTGTGAAAAACTGTACTGGTGAATCATCTAATAAGGTGAAACTAACTCTAAAAATTTCATGATGTTTAATAACTTCTTGAAAAGCTTTAGTTAATTTTTCTTTATTAATAGCCCCTGTTACCATGAAAGCTAACGGTTGATTATATACCGTTGATTTTTTATTGAGCAGATTTAGAAAATAAAACTTTTTTTGAGTAGTAGTCAACGGATAAAAATCCATTTTTGGTGCTTGTGGAATTTTTAAATATTCATCTTGCAAACTTGCCTCAATGTTTTTAGCTAATTCTTGAATGTTTTTAATAGTAATTAATTTTGATAAACTAAGAGTGACTTTAAATGCTTCCTTAATGCGATTTGCTAAAAACACTAGCTTTAAAGATTGTCCTCCCAAATCAAAGAAGTTGCTTTTGGTTCCAATTACTTTACTATCAAGTTTTAAAACTTCTGCCCATATTGCTATTAACTTTGCCTCTGTTTCTGTTTCAGGAGCTACATAATTATCTTCAATCTCTATTTTATATTCAGGTAATGAATTGCGGTCAATTTTCCCATTAGAATTTAATGGTAATTTTTCGAGTTGAACATAATACAGCGGTACCATGTAATCTGGCAAATATTCCGACAAATGATTTCGAAGTTCACCTACTCGATATGTTGTTGAAGATTCATAGTAAGCAACTAAATATTTATCATCTTCAGATTCTTTTAATACTACCACAGAATGCATGATCTCTTTGAATGTGTTGAGTTGATGTTCTATTTCAGATAGTTCAATTCTATAGCCTCTTAATTTAATCTGATCATCTATACGACCACAATATTCCAAATTTCCATCTGGCAACCATCGAGCCATATCGCCCGTAAGATATACCCGTTCTTCTGCAGTAATCCAATCGTTTCTGAATTTTTCTGAACTTGTATCAATATCACCAACATAGTATTGTGCTAAGCCATCTCCAGCAATACAAAGTTCTCCAATAACACCTTTAGGAACTAAATTACCATATGCATCAACAATATAAATGCGTTCATTTGGTAGTGGTTTCCCTATTGGAATGAAGGAATAATCATCTAGTCTCTCTCTTTCTACTTTATAACTTGTAGAATCTACACAGGTTTCTGTTGGACCATAGAAATTATAAAGTATAATATTGTCAGTTACTATATCATAGAATTTTTTTACTAATTCTTTAGGTAACGCCTCACCTGCTAAAATCCATGAAGAAAGATTTCCTAATGTTTCTCCTTTTTCTAAAGTATCAAGAAGCAAACGGAGATGTGTTGGAGTACCATCTGATACATCAATGCTATTAACTCTATAGTATGATTTTAACTTAAAACCATCTCTACGACTTTCATCATCTACAACATATAAACTATGTCCCTGTAACAAACAACCGTAAATTTGTTGCACAGATGCATCAAAAGAAAAAGAAGCGACTAAAGCGACATTCAGAATCTTGTCTTCATAAGAATCATAAACTCTCTCCTCCAAACCTTTCACTAGATTAACTACACTTTGATGATTCATCATTACTCCTTTTGGTTTTCCACTAGAGCCGGAAGTGAATATACAATAGGCCATATCGGTAGAATGAATTTCTACTGAAGGATTTTTTGAACTTTGTGACTTGATTTTTGACGAATCTATTGCTTGAACTGGTAGATAGGCTGTGAATCGATCTATAAAATTATTCTGTGTTAATAAATAATTAGCTCTACTTTGATTTAACATGTAACCAATACGTTGTTCTGGTAGTCCTGGATCTATTGGCAAATAAGCTGCTCCTGTTTTTAATACTCCAAAAATAGAAACTATCATATTTACAGAGCGTTCAAACATAAGACCAATAGTATTTCCATGAACAATTCCTTGGGAAATTAAATAATTGGCAATTTTATTAGACTGTTCATTCAACTCCTCATAGGTTAATTTTTGCTCTCCAAAACATACTGCAAGTCGGTTTGGATGTCTATGCACCTCTTCTTCAAATAAAGATACCAAATTGGTTGTTGATGCATAGTTTAACTTTGTTGCATTGTAATCTTCAATTAATAGTTTATACTCTTCATTTGGTAACATATTAATATCTGATAATCTAATATCTATATTTTTTACAATTGCTTTTAAAATATTTTTGTAGTATGAAACAAAGCGCTCTATTGTTTCTTTTTTGAAAAGGTCTGTTCTATAATCTATGTAAAATGTATGACTGTTTTCTTTTTCGAAAATTCGAAATGATAAGTCGAGTTTAGAGCTTATATTATTATAATCTACATGTGTTAAATGTAGATTATCAGATTTAAATTCTGACAAATCAAAATTGTAATATTCAAACATTATATCAAACAAGGGATTGTGACTTAAATCCGTTTTTAACCCTAACTGAGCAATTAACTTTTCATATGAATATTCTTGGTTTGCAAAACAGCTAATGATATTCTCTTTTACTTTCTCAAGGAAATCTGAAAAATTTAAATTGCCTTTGGGAAAGTTTCTTATGGCTAATGTATTGATAAAAACTCCTATCAATTTTTCCAAATCTATATGTTGACGAGCAGCTGTTGAAGTACCGATAACGACATCTTCTTGACCAGATAATTTGGATAATAAAACTATAAAAGACGCTAGTAGTAAATTGTACATGGTAACTTTCTGGTTTGAACAGACATCTGCTAACACCTGCATTTCTTGTTCATTTAATGTGAAAGTTGCGGTAGCTCCTTTAAAGCTGTTAATTGGAGGCCTAGCAAAATCAGTTGATAAATGAAGTCCTACTGGTAAACTTTTAAACTGATTAATCCAAAACTCTTTCGGTTTCTCTAGTAGATGTGCTATTTCTTCATTTTGTTGCCAAACTGCATAATCTTTGTATTGAATTATTAATGATTTTAATGGCTGATCATTGAGAATATCCATCAACTCTTGCATCATATTAACATAAGAGACTCCATCAGATACAATATGGTGCATGTCTATTAATAAATATGCAACATCGCTTCCTTCTCTTTTGATTCCAACTCTAAGTAAAGGAGGTGCGCTCAAATCAAAACTTCTGATGAATACATTCATTGATTCATCTAAACTTCTCGCATTTGGTATGTTTTCTATAGTAAAGCTAACAACATCAAGAATTCTTTGATATGCTTCTCCGTTTATTAATTCAAATGACGTTCTTAGAGCTTCATGTCTATCTATGATACGTCTAAATGCTTTTTCTAATAAATCAATATCAATATCACCTACTATTTTAAAGACTATTGGGACATTATATGCAACCATTTCAGGATTCATTTGATCCATAATGAACATTCTTTTTTGAGTGTCAGACTGTGGATAATAGTCATTGATTTCTGCGGCAGGTATAGGATCAAAATTTACTTTTGGAGCATTTGTAATAAGTAATAATTGATTATTAATAGTTCGGTTTTTAAAAGCATCACCAATATTGAGTTCAATCCCAAAAGATTGATGAATTCTAGATATTAGTCTAATTAAATTTAGAGAGTTTCCGCCTAATTGAAAAAAATCATCTTGTAAACCTATAGAAGTAACACCTAATACTTCTTTCCAAATGTTAACTAATTTTTGCTCAATATCTGAATCTGAAGTAATTTGAAAATCTGATGCTACACCCTCATCATTATTTACTTTTGAAGCGCTCTTTAGCTTGATTTTTTCAGTTTCTAGTTCTTTTAAAAAATTGTCATTTTTACCCTCCAAATAATCATTAAGCAAAACAAAGCGTTGAATTTTCCCACTTGTTGTTCTAGGGATTTTATCCACTGCAATTACTTTTTCGACTGTTAATCCTGTTCTTTGTCCTAAATGTTCTTTTATCGATTTTTCAAGTGACAAAAATTCTGAAACTAGACCGTTATAAACTACAAATACATATATATCATCTTGAAATTTTTCTTCATTAAACAAACTGCAAGTAACGGCTTGCTGAAACTGTATTTCTGGTAACTCATCAATTAAATCATCAAGATCATTTGGAAAATAATTTTGTCCATTTATTAAAATCATTTCTTTTTCCCTACCTGTCAAGATCAAATGATTATCATCTATAAAACCTAAATCTCCGGTATTTAACCAACCATCTTCAGATATTGTTGCTGCTGTTTTTTCTGGATCATTATAAAATTCAGATGTGACTGCTTTACTTTTTAAATGTACTATCCCTAGTTTTCTTTCTGATAGCGTCTGCAAATTTCTATCCGTTATTTTTATGTCCGTACCAGTATAAGATCCTAAATTGGCAAATGAAACAGCATTTACAGAATCTGCATCTACTTCTTCTATTTCATCTCCAACTTTTAATTTGTGTCGATTTAAAATATATTCTCTAGTTTGCTGTCTGTTCTTCAATGTAAAAGATACACCAAGAACAGATTCAGCCAAGCCATAGGCAGGACCTATAGTCCCCTTTACAAAATCATAAGGAGCAAGCATACGTTCAAATTCATCACAAATCGCAATAGACACAGGTTCTGCTCCATTAATGATTAATCTTAAACTTTCAAAAGATAATCCATCCAAATCTTTGGTAACTACATTATCAATAGTGTGTTTAAACCCAAAGTTTGGAGAACCAGAAATGGTAATATTGTTTTTGGCTAAACTTTTTAACCATAAATTAGGATATGCAAAAAATTCCATTGGTGGCATCAAAAACTGAGGCACATTTCTTAATAAAGGTAGTATGTGAAAAAATACTAATCCTAAATCGTGCGTTAATGGCATCCATCCAAGAAATGAGTCTGTTTCTGTTAACTGAATTAAATTAGTCATTGTCTCTACATTGTAAAGAATACTATCTTGCTTGTTAACAATTCCTTTTGGGTTACCTGTTGAACCAGAAGAAAATTGAATAAACACAATATCATCAATAGTTCCTGGCAAAACTTTAGCTAGCTTTGAATAGGTTATTTCATTAAAAGAAATGAATTTCTTATCAACATCAATAGAAGTTTCTGACTGACTTTCAATATATTCTTTCCAGCTATCTTTTAACGTTTCTAAATCTGTAATTAAGTATGGGTTTTCTAATTTATCCCAAACTTTACCTATTTTTTTCATAATATCAACCGTCACTCCAAAAACAATTGGAACTGGAATAATTTTTCCAAAAACACATGCCCAAAAAGTAACTAGGAAGTTTTTGTTCGATAAAAACTGAAAAATTAATTCATCACCAGGTCGAATTCCCTTTTCTTGTAAAACATGTAGCATACATCTCGCCTCCATGAAGAGTTTTTTATACGATATGTATTCCATGTTGTTTTCACTCTCTAAAAAGGTAATCCCTGCTTGATCACCTAATTTAATATTCTTTTCAAAGATTTCTTGTATCGTTAATTGTTTTACCATTTTTTATATACATGTAGATTAAACCAATTCCTCACTTACTATTTGAAAGGAATTTTCGATTATTTTACTAGATAATTGTCTCACGGATGGTCCTGTAAGAAATTCTATTGGTGCAATTTCTACGGCAAGACTCTCTTTAATCATTCTCATGAATTCTATGGTTAAAATTGAATCCACTCCTAATAAATTTATTCCTTTATCCGATTTTATACTTGCAATTGGAATTCTCAGAATTTTTCCTAATTGTTCTTTTAATAGTGTTTGTATAAATTCGTGTTGAGCAGTTGGATCTAAGTTTGCAATTTTTTCCCTATTAGTTGCCTGAATTTCAGTTAGGGTTAACTCTTCATCTGTGTGCAGTTTATCAATTTCATTAAAAAGTGCTATCCCACTTTTTCCAAAACTTTTTGAGATTACACTCCAATTCAGATCGAAAAACCCAAGTTGTGTTGGCTTTTCTTTAATTATAAAATCAATTCCTTGCATTACTTGTTTATCAGTAAAACCATGAATTCCTGTACCTTCTAGGATTTTTTCTATATTTTCATTTCTAGAAACAACACCAGATTCTTTTAAAACTCCAAGATTTACTGTAGTTACTGCCAAATTCATAGATTTTCTCCAGTGAGCAAAGGCGTCTAAAAAAGCATTAGCAGCTACATAGTTTGCTTGACCAATATTTCCAATTAATGAAGATATTGAAGAAAATACTACAAAATTATCGAGATTCATTCCCTTACTTAAATGATGAAGATGCATCGCTCCATCTACTTTTGGTTGTAGCACTTTCCTAAATCTATCTTCATCCATGTCTAAAAGATAGCCATCATCTAAGACCATAGCACCATGAAAAATTCCAGTGAGAGTTGGTAAGTCCTCTTTTATGCTATTAAATACCTGTTGCACTTCATCCAACTTAGCAATATCAGCAGTATATACTTTCACATTAACTCCTTTCTTCTTCATTTTTTCAACTTCAACTATAGCGTTTTCAGTTTTTAATCCGCTTCTACTAAGTAGTGCAAGATTTTTGGCTCCTTTTTCAACAAGCCATTTACTTATCACTAATCCAAGACCTCTAGTTCCTCCAGTAATTAAATAAGTTTCATTTGCTTTTATACTACTTTCATTAGTATTAATAACTTGAACTGGTTGATTCGAAAAATCAATTACAACATTCCCAAGTGGTTTATTATATTTAATTTGATTAAATGCTTCATAAATATTATTAACTGAGTAAACAGTCACAGGTATAGAAGACAATACACCTGTTTCTAAATAATTTAATAAATCATTCATGAGATTAGCTATTTTTTCCTTTTTCTCAATCAGCATTTTATCAATATCAACTGCGATATAAGATAGATTATGATTAAAAAACTTCATATCTATAGAAGTATTACTAATAATATCTTTTTTACTGATATCTACATAAATTCCGCAAGGTGCCAAGCATGAAAAATTCTGAAAAGCTATTTCTCCGGATTGAGAACTTAAAACTACATTAACTCCCTTACCATTTGTAACAGATTTTATTTGAGCTGGAAAATCTAAATTATCAGAATTATAAATATGACTCACTCCTAATGATTGTAATAATGAATTTTTATCAGTAGAGTTCGTTGTGGCAAAAATTTCTGCTCCAACATGTTTGGCATAATTAATCGCAGCTAAACCGATGGCGTCAGTAGCATTTTGAATAAGTATCGTATCATCTTTTCCTAAACCAGCCTTATCTCTCAAGCAATAAATAGCTGTCAAGTAACTCATAAGTAGACCAGATTCTACAACATTTAAGTTAGAAGGGCATTTTATTGCTAGATGTTCCGAAGTTACAGCGAACGATTGAAAAGTGCCTGAAGCTAATGCTAATACGTTATCTCCTACTTTAAAATTAGTAACTTCAGAGCCTACTCTTACAATTGTTCCTGAACATTCACAACCTAAATTTTTTCCAGCAAATGTGCCTTCAATGAGCTCATCTGTAATTTTGTTATCCAGTTTTTGACAATCAAAATCACTAAATACAGTATTTTTAACTAAGATTTCAATTTCATTTGGTCTCGGCTCTCGACGTTGTAGATTTTCAAAGAGTAAATTTTCAAATCCAGGTGTCGTAGGGTTTTTTAATTTGAGTGATTTTGAATCAAAATTGATTGTTTTTAACTTGTTTTTCTCATCAATCTCTAAATTCACCATTTTCTTATTATAAATATCACCATTTCGAATGGCTATTTCTTCAAAAGAAGCATGACTATTATTGATAATGTTTGCAACTGTTTCCCACATATTTTCTGCAGCCTCGCGAGATAGGTTATCTTCAATGTCTATCATTTGAACTTGACAATTAGAAAACTCATTTACAATTAATCTTCCCATTCCATGAAGTGCACTATCTTCTAAGGATAATATTATATCACCTTCGATAGCCATTTGACTTGCTTTAGTAAGAATGGATAATTTAATTTTAATATCATTTTTTTGAGACAAAAACTTAACAATATTAAAAAGTGGCATTATTTGATGTAAACACTTTTCACTCATCTGCAATTGATTTTCAATGGGATGAAAACCAACAGATGGCATCAAAACAATGTTAACTTCTTTATAATCATCATTCCATATAGAACTAAGGGCATTTTTATCTCCTAAATTTATTACATTATGATTTTCACCTAGTTCTTTATATTCACTTCCTAATTCTAGTGTGATTTTATTTCCCCTCAATAATTCTTGAAAAGGCAAATTAGTTACATAATCGTTAATAAAAATATAGGTTAGACTATCTTTTGGAACTTCATTATAGTCTAAAATTCTTTCTTCCTGTATCCACTTAGTTTCGAATAAGTTTTTTGTTAACACCTCATCTGTTTGGGATTCATTTTTAACAAGTTGTTTACATTTAAATCCTTCTAAGAACATTAAAACATCTCCCAATTCATTACAGATAGTTAAATCTGCAATGATACAGTTGTCATCAGCAAATTTTAATACAGAATGACAAAATATTTCATGTTTAGGTTTTGCATAGCATTGAACTTTATTGATTGATACTGGCACAACGTCCTTACTTACAAGAGCAATTGTTGTTTGGAAGCAAGCATCAAGTAATGTGGGATGAATGAAATAATCTTGGGAAGATTCAACCATTTCTTCATGGATTTTGATTGTAGCAATCAATTCTTCATTTCCTTGTTTTATTTCTTTAATACATCTAAAATGAGGCCCATAGTCAAGTTTTGATTCACTCAATCTATCATAAACATCTGTTTCGCTTATAATAGTATCTAAACGTTCCATTATGTCTTTTATAGCAATAACAGGAGTCTTCTCTTCAAAATTTCCTATAGCAAACTTCCCAGATGAAACTTCTGTCCAATAGGCCTCTTCATCTCCATTTTTACTTTGAAGACTATATTTACCGTTTTGAGGGTGCATAGAGATATGCAATTTTTGAATTTCGTCTTCATCTATGACTAGTACCTGAAGAAATTGTATATTTTCTAATATGAAAGGCACTTTTTGGTTTATATCATGTTGAAACATATCTATTGCAACACCAATATATCCTGCACCAGGAAAAACAACTTTTCCATGAACTATGTGATCATTTAAAAAAGGAAAAAGATACTCATTCAATTCATAGACATAGGCATTTAAAGGACTATTAACTTTTTCTCTGAAAGATAAACTATCAATACCATTAAATTTATCTAGAGATAGTGTCATAGATGCTCTCCATAAATGTTTTTTTTGCCAAGGATAAGTAGGTAGAGGCATAAACGGTAACTTATCAATCCAGTTATTCCAAGCAATTGGATAACCAAGTGTATAAAGTTTTGAAAGATTTTCAAAAAAGTTAATTTGTTCCCCTTCTCTTTTGTTTAATGTTTGTAATATATGGCAATCTTTTCTGTTATTAAGACATTCAAGTATTGAGTTTCTCAGTACAGGATGAGGTCCTACCTCTACAAAAACTTTATATTCATCTTTTAGAATCGTTTCTATTGACTTTGAAAATAAGACTGGTTCACGCACATTGTCATACCAATAATTATTATCTATTTGTTCTCCTTCGATTAAATGTCCTGTTACGGTAGAATATAGAGCAATGTTTGATTTGTTTCCTCTAATGGTTTTTAAAGAATCTAATAATTGTTCTTTAACTAATTTCATTATTGGGCTATGATAAGGAACACTTACATCTAATAATTGATTAAATACCCCCATTTCATTATACTTTGCATGCAATTCATTCAGTGAATCCGTGTTACCCGATATGGTTATAGAGGTTGGACCGTTAATAGCTGCGATCGACACATCTTCATATGAGCTAATACTATCTAGTACAACAGATTCTGAAAGCCCTACAGCCAACATGGTTCCTTTTCCTTGCGTTAACAAATGTTGCAATTTACTTCTATAATAGCTCACAATCAATGCCTCTTTCAATGATAAAACACCAGATGCATATACCGAAGCAACTTCCCCAACACTGTGTCCCACAACCGCATCTGGAGTAACACCATAATGGGCAAGTAATTGCGTGAGTGCTGCTTGAATAACAAAATTTGCAGGTTGAGCAACATTTGTTTCTTTAATAATTGAACTTTCCTCTGGTTTTAATAATTCTTCATAAATAGACCAACCAGAAATAGCAAAAAACTCAGCGTCACACTCTTTTATTGCATTCTTAAAAACCGGTTCAGTTTCCATGAGTTCTCTTCCCATTTTCCACCATTGAGGTCCCATACCAGTATATACAAAAACTATTTTAGGCTTTTTATCTAAGGAACTTCCTTGATGTACACCTTTTAATAAAATATCTTCTTCATAAGCCTCTAATTTTTCAATAAGATCTTCTCTGGAAGTTGCAAAAATAGTTAACCGTTCCTGATGGTTACTTCTTCTATAGATAACGTTACTGAGTACTTGTTCAAACTTATCTTCGTTGTTTAAAATATACTCTTTATATTTTGAAGCAAGTTCTTTAAGTGCTGGTATACTTTTAGCACCAATTGGAAATAGGAATTGGTCCTTTTTTATTTTGTTTTCATTTATTTCTGCAACACTAGTATTATATTGTTTCAATACCAGATGTGCATTTGCTCCTCCAAAACCAAAAGAATTAATAGAAGCATATGAATCTTCACCTTCTGGTAAGGATGTGATACTTATTGGGATCTTTAGATTACTTTCTTCATAGTTTAACGCAGGGTTTGGATTCTTGAAATGTAAGTTCGGCGGAACTTTATTATTATTAAGACATAATGCAGTTTTTATAAGTCCTGCAATACCTGAAGCGGCTTCTAAATGGCCAATATTTGTTTTTACAGAACCTAATAAACATTTAGAATCTCTATTACCATGCTCAGAAAGGGCTTTGTTTAAAGTTTTAAACTCTATTGGATCTCCTACCGCAGTTCCAGTTCCATGTGCTTCTACGTAATGTATTTTATTTCTGTCTATATTATTTTCCTTATATATTTTACGAATTAATTCCAATTGAGAATCTGGATTAGGGACAGTAATTCCGTTAGTTCTACCATCTTGATTTGCTCCAGTTCCAACAATTGTTGCATAAATTCTATCATTATCTTTTATAGCATCTGCAAGTGGTTTTAATATTACAATACCTGCTCCTTCCCCTCTAACATAACCTGCCGCATCTTTATCAAAAGCTTTGCAACGACTGTGTTTTGAAAGAAATTTTCCTTTACTCATTAGAACAGAACTTTCGGGTGAAAGCATATAATTTACACCTCCAACCATTGCCATTGATGATTCTCCATTCCAAATACTTTGACAGGCATAGTGAGCAGCTGTTAATGAAGACGAACATGCTGTATCAATCGTTAAGGATGGCCCTTTCAAATCAAAAACATAAGACAATCTATTAGATAACATAGTCATAGCAACACCACTAATGGTATGTGAATCAATATGATATTTGTTTTTTGAAGATGTTTGTATCAATAAATTATCAAGCATAAATCCTCCAACAAATACACCCGTATTGCTACCTTTAACACTTTCTAATGTCATTCCAGCATTTTCTAAAGCTTCATATGCAACTTCCATAAGCATTCGTTGCTGAGGATCTAAAGATTCTGACTCTCTTGGTGACATATCGAAAAACAAAGAATCAAACTCAAAAGTGTTTTCTGTTAGAAATCCACCTTGTTGTGCTCTTATTTTTCCTGATCGTGCATCATTTTTGCTGTAATATTTTTTACTGTCCCATCTATCCTGAGGAACGTCTATAATAGCATCTGTTTCATTCATCATCATTTCCCAAAACTTCTCCGCAGATGAACTTGATCCAGGGAATTTACACCCTATACCTACAATTGCTATTGGTTGATTTTTAGTATTCATAATTTAAATAATTATTTTTTTTTATACTTTTTTTAATTTAAAACCACTTGGAACAGTGCTATTTTATTTTTGTAATGGAATATGAAATTCCGAAATGAAGCAAATGTTCAAATGAATAGATTATGCTATAACCCACATACTAATATTTTAACCTTAGTAATATTTTCTATAGCAAAATTTCATTATCATGCATTGAAAAACAATCCTTACTTTTTTAACCATGCATAATAATCACTGTAAAACAATTAGTAGGTTTTACGCTTTTGTAATTTATTTAAAAAGTGAGATTAGGGTACTTAGTCTATTTTCAAAGTATAGAAATAGTAGTTTTTGACATAAAAATTACAAATAATAAAGCAATCATTATTTAAGTCTTTACCAACTATATTTTCTATTTTAAATTGCTGAATATTAAAGAATAATCTTTAATCACAATTGGAATATTAAGAAATGAAGATGGAATACTAAACAAAAATTAAATAATAATTTTTCTTAGCAATTTTTAATTCCTCAATTAGATTTAATTCACATATTGAAAATTCAATTAAGATTTTTTTTTAAAATCCTGATTAAGAAGATGCAATTTTAATCAAAAATATTGAAAATTATACTCTCCAAATAGATTGTAAAAAATTAAACGATCAATTATAGATGTCTTGAGTGACAATATAAAAGGAGGTTCCTAAAGGTTACAGATAGAAAATCATATAATATAAAACCATTTTGGTAGTTTCATTTTTAAATTTCTGATATATAATCTATACTAAAAAATTATTTTTCAAATTGTTATATTTTTTGATAATTATTTGCTTGTTTTTTTGCTTGTTTTTTTAAAACATGAAACGATATTGAGAAATAACTATATCAGGTTACTTTCAAGCTCTAAAATCGTTCCCATTTCCATTTTATAAACTTTGTTTGCTACATAAAAATATTTGTCATCATGGGTAATTACTATTAATAATTTACCTTCATCTCTCATTTTCACAAGCAATTCATTATAGAAGAAATCTTTAAAATCTGGATCAAGATCAGCTGCACATTCATCGAAGAAATAGATAGGGCGATCTTCTAAATAAGATTTTAAAATTGCCAATCGTTTACGCTGTCCTTTAGAAAGATCAATAGTACTATATGCACCGTCTTTAATTGTCACTTTATCTAAAAGTCCAAACATTTCCAACCATTCATATACTTGACCTAAACGCTCTGTCTTAATACCATATATTTTTTTGAATAGATAAAAATCACTATAGATTACTGAAAAATGTTCTCCAAGCATTTTTGGTTCTACTGATTTTCCGTTTACTAAAATTTGTCCAGAATCAGCAGGATAAAGTCCAGTTAATGTCTTTAAAAAAGTTGTTTTTCCACTACCATTCCCTCCAATTATAAAGACTATATCACCTTGGGAAACTTCAAAATTAATAGGTCCAATTCCATAGGTATTTTCTTCTCGTTGATCGGTTTTTTCATAATTGAAATACACATCTTTCACTTCCAATTTTTCAACAGACGAAACATTAAAAGCTACTTCATCTTCAGAAAGTAACAGATCCTTTGTGTCTGTGTTTTTAAGAAACTCTCTAATTCTTTGCCAAGCAATTTTTGCATTAATAATTCCTGGTATTCCTGCTAGCATATTATTGAAAGGCCCCCACAAATACAGTGTTCCCACCACAAAAGTTGTAATAAGTCTTTTGTCAAATTCAAAAATCATTGGCGAAACTAAACAGGTAGCCCCAACAGCAACCGTGAATGAGAGCTCTGAAAGAAGCGTCTTGTTTATCTCAATATATGCTGTTTTAAGTTGGTATTGATAAAGAGTTGTGTTTCTTTCTTCCATATCTTTATGATACTCTACTCGTTTAATATTATGCAATACTAATTCTTTAAAACCATTAACCAACCCAGTAACTAAATTTGTAAAACTTTCTCTTTTATCTCTAGTATCTAAAATAGCCTTATTTAAAGGTGCTCCTAAAAAACTATAAAGAACAAAAACAAAAGCCATTGAACCAACTAAAACAGAAGCATTTAAAATGTCTAAAGTGAAGAGGTATATAAATATGATGATTGCTGTAAGCATGTGAGAGAAGATATGAATAGCAACTTGCGAGAAATAAAATATGTCACCAATGTCTCTATCCAAAATAGTATAAATTTTTCCACTTTCAATTTTTTCATATTTCTGAAATGGAATTTTAAACACATTCTTAAGAATCATTGAATTAAAACTTTTTGCAACTAAAGAGCCTAAATAAGCCGTTTTTCTTTTACTAAGTCTAATTGTAACTATATAAAAATATGTGGCTAATGTGAAAAACATTAATAAATATTTAGTTTCTGTATTTCCTCCCACAAATTCTCCAATAATCATCACAATCAATGCATTTGCAATTCCAGGAATTAATGACATGAGAAGTAACGACGAAAGAACGTTTTGGTATTCATTCTTGTGTGGAAAGAATAAAGTGACTCTGGTTAAAAAATAAAATGCTGACACTACAATTCCTAATAATTTAATAGCATTACCCAAGGCAAGATAAGTTTCAGACTGAATGTTCCAAAAATTTTCATCAAACATTGCAATTGGCAAAATGTATAAGAATAAAAACAAAGGCAAAATGGCTACAAAACCTAAAAAATAATCTGTCGCTTTCGCAAGCGATATCTCTTTTTTCCGCTTTTTATTTTTCATTTGAATAATTGCTATTGTTGAGTATACAACACCAATTAAAGCAAGTACTGTAATTAATATTTTAATTGTGAAAACTGTTTTTTCCATCAAGTTTTTCTTTAGAGTTGTTAATATTATTTTGATTTTTTAATTATAAATATCCATCCTAATCAACAAATTAGAATAAAAATGTTATCTAATTTTCGAGAAAACAAATCAAATGTGCTTTTCAAAAAATTAATCTTCAAGCAAGACACCAATTTTTCGCTGGTCTGCCAATTTTAAAAAATTATTTGCTATAGCAATATCAAAAATTGCCATTCCCATAGGATTAAACATAAAAGCTTGTTCGTTATCTAACGAGGAAAAATACTCTTCCGTTAAAAGGTTTTTAATTTCTATCACAGCTTCCTTTTGTAATGCATTAGTCTTATGAAACATCTCTATGTCTGTATTTTCTCTGCACACTTCATCCCAATCATCAACAATTATAGCCTTTGAAAACCAAGGGAATACTTCCGACTTATAATCTCTCAAAGAAACATTTAAATGCAAAGAACCTGCTTTGGGTTGTTTATCAATATATCGATCATTAGATACTGTACATGTAATAAATATGTCAGCATCGGCATAGGCTTCTTCCCAGCTAGAAACAACAGTAACATTTTTATTTAAATTTACATCGATTAAATCTCTATCTACACCTTTTAAATCATAAAGCATTATACTTTCAATATTTTCACCAAGTAAGGCATTACACATTGCCAAATGCATTTGTCCAATTGGACCAAAACCAATAATACCTATTTTAAAATTTTGTGACTTTCGTTGTTCTATGAATAATTTCATAATATAGCCACTTACAGATGCTGTTCTAATTGCTGAAATAGCTCCACTATTTATAACACCAACAGGAATACCTGTTTCCGCTTCGTTCAAGGTTATAACACTATGTGCTCTTGCGATTCCTTTATTAATGTTATCTGGGAAACTTGCAATCCATTTAATACCAGCCTTATTGATATTACCTCCAACAAATGCTGGCATAGCTATTATTCTATTTTTAGCATTCCCATAACGCAAATAGGGTTTAATTGGTTGTGCTGAATCATTTAAACTTAAACAATTAATTGCATCTGCAATTACCTTAATATTATTATTCCAATCTAAGTTTAATTCTCGAACGTTTTTATCATTTAAGTATATCATCTTGTATTAATTTATTTTTTAAAGAGTTTATATTTATTATCCAAATTAGTTTATTTTAGGAACAATTGTAGCAAAATAGTAGTCAAATGCAGATTTATTTACCTACAAAAGCTAGAATGGGGACGCAAAAATGAGTATTGAAAAAATTTATAGTAACGATCTTTCCTAGAAGACTTATAATTGATGATTTAGATTTAGGCAAGTGTCAAATTATAAGACTCAATCATCTCTCTCCATTCAGGATTATATATGGTCGTTATATATCTTTCTCCTTTATCTGCAAATACACACATTATGTTTACAGATCTATCTACTTTATGCATTTGAAAATATTTATTCACTGCAGCGTAAACAGATCCAGAAGAGCCTCCAGCGTATATATTATATTTTTCTAATAATTCAATACAAGCACTCACCGTTTCTCTTTCATCGACTGTTATCACATCATCTATCTGTGCGGAATCTAATATTTTGGGTCTTAAACTTGAACCTATACCGGGTATAAATCGTTTTCTAGATTGTCCTCCGAAAATTACAGATCCTTCCACATCTACTGCAATAATTTTTGCGTTTGGATATTGTTTCTTTACTTTTTGAGAGACTCCTGTTATTGTTCCTCCAGAACTTACTCCCATAAATAAATAATCTAATTTTTGCCTTGGTATTTCTAGACAAATTTCATTCCCAAGTGAGTTATAATAGGCTTGAGCATTTAATGGATTTTCATATTGATTTACCCAGTATATATTATCGGTATTTTCAACAATTTCTTTAACTTTTCTAATTCTATTCAATAAATAACCTCCACGTTCATCGGGTTCTGATATTTTTATAACCTCTGCTCCTTGCAATCTAATCATCATTTCATTGACGGGTAAGGTAGTATTATCAATAACACAAATAAATTTTAACCCTTTTTGTTTGGCATAAGCAGATAATGAAATTCCAAAATTGCCAGAAGAAGACTCTATGATTGTTGTTTCCGAATTTATAACTCCCTGATTTAACAAACTATTAATGATGTATGAAGCCGCTCGATCTTTAACACTTCCTGTGGGATTATAAAATTCTAGTTTTGCAAAAACATTTAAATTTGGTTCTTCATTGTTTATAAGTGCAATTAATGGCGTATTGCCAATTTTCTCTAAGATATTATTTATCATAGCTAATTTATTTAAGGGGATTGATTAATGAATTTGAATTGTTATTTAATGCTTTGTCTCAATAAGTTTCTTATTTTGAGAATAAAAAAAAGATATAGCGTTCAATAAAGAGTAATAAAACAACTATCCTTTTATTCCTTTAAAGCTAAAAATTGAAAATAAATGATATAATAGGTTCCTAAACTAAACAGGGATTTTCTTTATTAAATTCATACCCGAAAAATTTATAATTTACTATCTAATAGAGATTCATTATTATAGTTAATCAATCTACTAATATCTACATAATCTACTTCAATATCATTTGAACTTAATTTGTGTGTTGAAGCAACATGACAACTGTAATCATTATTTAAAAGTATTTCAATAACATAAAAAATTTTGTCATCTATCTGAGCGCTATCATTTCTAATTTCGAAAGACTGTAATGGAATTATCAAACCAGAACCATGAGCCTTTAAAACGGCTTCTTTTTGAGTCCAATATTTTAAAAAAGCTTTTGATGGCATTTCAGAACTAGATATAATATCATCCTCATATTCTGTTAAATGACTCGTATAATCTTCAATTTTTATTGGTTGAACTCTTTCAATATCAACTCCGATAGTATTATGTTTTTTTGTAAGAACACACACTACAATATTTCCAGAATGAGAAATATTAAACTCAACATTACTATCTTGAAAATAAGGTTTATTACATTCTGTAAAATACAATGGGCCAAAGCTCAATTCATTTAATCTCGACATTCCTTCCAATAACAATAACTTTCCTAAAAGTGTTAATTGAATATCTTGCCATCTTCTGTATTGTAGAATTTTTTCCTGAATTTCTACAGAAAATAAACCTAAGCAATTTTGAAGTAAAGGAGTCTGTTGTTTTTCTTGTATTTTAGAATAAAGAAGAAGTATACTTTTCATAAAGAGGCACAAGTGATTCCCTCTGTAATAACTTCAATCTCCCTTTCAATTTTATACATTCAATTTAAGAGTGTTTTACAACAAGATATAGAAACATTTAATTTTATTTCCTTCATGTTCTAAGCTATTACAGAAGTTTCTACTATTTATTTTTTATTTAATTACCATAGATGACAGGTAAGTGAATTTTGTACATTTTTTATCATTAATTTATATAATAGAATGAATAGATCGTTATGCTACATTTGTCGGTCAAAATTTCCGTTCTTCGCAATTGTTTTGCACCCAGTTTCTCTAAGACAAAGTCTAATGCGTATTTTGGATTTAAAGATTGATTATTTACTTTTTAATCAAACAAAAACATTTTTAAGACAAGAAATTATATTCTAACTCATGTAATAGATGATTCTGATAAAACGTGAAAGGGAATTGTCGCCATAATATTCTGCTGCAAAGAATTAATTCTGACAATGATTTTATTATGGTTCTTCGCTTCAATAACTTCACAATCCAAACCATTAAGAGGTCCATAATTAATTTTTTTTACTTCTCCAATTTTAGGAAGCTCCACATTAATTTCAATATCTGTTAAATTTTTATCCTCAACTAGTAACTTTATTTGATTAATTTCTTTTTCCGTTACACGTGCATAATCCTTTCCAAAACGAACATAGGCACACACCCCATTTACAGATAATGCTTTGTGAAATTCTAAAGAAGAATTAACAGTTAAAAAAACATAAGAGGGAAAAAGTGCCTTAAAAATTGTTTTTTTTCTATCACTCCACTGATGAATTGCTTTAACTTGTGGAAGAAAAGCTTCTATTGAAATGTCTTTTAACGATTCATAAACTTTTTTCTCCCAACGTGATTTGACATATAAGACATACCAAGCATTATTAAAATTCATAGTAGTAAATTGATTTAAATTTAAAATACAGCTTCGCTTCCCTCACCCACATGAAGTACTTACGAACTAGTCCATTTAGGACAGTTTAAATGTAGTATGTTCTTTTTATAATTATGGAGGTCTGTGGTGTACAAAAAGTAAGGGCAGCCCCTATTTCTTTTCTAGTTGTATCACTAACTTATATAAAACCTTGCTCTTTAGCCACATGGAGTAACTCTTTGTCGTCAGGGCTTTTTATATTAAAAATCTGCTTAAGTTGGCGCTTTCTTTTTTCAATTCCTGCAATTGAAAGCGGGAGTATATCTGGAAGGTCTTTCATTCTTGTTCCAATTGACAATTCGTACAGAATCTTCCTGTCAATGTTGTCTAATAAAAATTCGTTTGCTACTTGTTTGCGCAAAAGTTTCACGACTGTCTTGCTGTAATAAGGTGGATCGCTTAGTACTGTGTGAATAGATTCAATAAGCTCTTTCGGAGTAATATCATTTTTTATTAAAAACCCATCAGGGTTTAAACTTTTAAAAATACTATGAATACGATAGTTATTATTAAACGTGGTAGAAACTATAATTTTAGTATCTGGTAATAATTTTTTTATTTTTAATCCTAAATCTTCTCCGGATAGCATTTTATCATCCTTAGATGTAGGTAACCTAATATCTAAAAAAACAATATCTAAATGTTTACCATTTTTATAAAACTCATTAATCAACTCTAAACCACTATCACAATCCTGAGCAGTTTGAATGTTGAACAAAACAGACTCGTTTTGTTCTCTATAATAATTGAACGCAGTTTCATAGGCACTAACAATTAATGGATGATCATCTATAATAAGAACCGAATATATTTTTTTTTCCATATCTGAATTATTTAAATAGGAATTTGTATTTTAATAGTTGTACCCTCATTTAGTTTAGAGTATAAATTAAATTCACCCTTTAATTTTTTTATTCTAGACTTCATATTTTTTAAACCAATACCCTTTTCCTTTTTGTTAACATCAAACCCAACACCATCATCTTTTAAAACAAGAACTAAATGTTCATTCTTGAGAAAAAAATTAATTTCAACTTTTTTTGCAAATGCATATTTAATAATGTTTTGCAAAGCCTCTAGTAACACTCTATTTAAATTTTCTTTTATTTTTTCGCTTATACTCCACCAATTAATATTTTCATCTACCTCTAGTGAATAATCAAATTTTCCAATTTTACTTTTAAATTCTAACAGCTGACTAATAATGTCTAGAAAACCAACTTGAGGATTATCAAAATTATCACTTAGTTTATGAGATACTTCACGTATTTCTTTTTCAATGGTCTGTAACTCTTCTAAATAGAACTGGTGTTTTTCCTTTATGTTTTCATTTGCAACAATATCTAAAAAACCAAGCCCAACTCTAATACCAAATAATTTACCTAAAATTCCATCGTGCAACTCTTCTGCAATTCTATTCCGTTCGTTTATTTTTTCTCTTTCTAATTTTTCTTGTTCTTTCAAAGTTAATAAATAAACTTGTTCTTGTACTCTTTGCTGTTCATTTTCTAATCGTAACTTTTCAGTTCTAGATTTTTGTATGCTCAAAAAATATAATAACCCAATAATTAAAATTAATGCAGATCCCATTACTAGAATAAATATCTTTTGCTGAGACAAACGCTTAGTTTCCTCTATGAATTCATCGGTTTCAAAATCTATTCTAGCAAACTTATTTTGTGTTTTGCGCTCTACAATTTGTAAACTATCATTAAAATGAATATGCTTTTTTAAATATTCTGATGACTGTTTTTTGTTTAGAGTAGATAATAAATATAAACTCTCCATATAGTCCCTACTATTTTTAATATCTTTTGCTAAACTATTGGCTTCATTTGCAAAACGAAAAGCACTTATAGTATCTTTTTTAAAAGCATAATAACGGGCTAAACGTATTTTACTTAAAACTATTCCTTCTTTATTGTTTAAACTATCTCTAATATTGAGAGCTTCTCTTAATTGCGCTTCAACATTTACAGTATCTCTCATTAAAAATCTACAATAGGCAATGTTGTCAATAATTTTAGCATAACGAACTATACTCTGTTTTTTAAAATCATTACTAATTAGTATCTTATTATAATACTCTAAAGCCTTACTATATTCCTTTTTCTTAATATAAATATTAGCAGTATTATTGAGAATAACTTCATTTAATGCATCTTCATCTTCAATCATTTTAATATAACTCGAAGCCTTTTCATAATAAAACAAGGCTCTATCAAATTCATTTATATCTTTTTGCAATTGTCCTAAATGATTATAACATGTGAAAAGGAACTTATAATCTTCATTTTTTTTAAACTTCTGAATAGCTTTAAACGTTAAAGCTTCACTTCCTGCATAATCTTTAAATCGCCCTTTTATAAATGCCATTCCAAAAAGTGTATTTGAAGATTCACTAACGTAACCAATTTTATTGAAAAAACTATAAGCCTTATTAAAATGAAAATAAGCGCTATCATATACTTGTTTATCATTATAATAGCTAGCAAAATTCCAATGTGCATCTCCCATTGTAAATGTATCTTTTACTTTTTTTGCGATAGATAACGTTGCTTCATTATACTTTTTAAATAATAATGTATCTCTAAGCGCTAAACATTGATAAGAAATTGCACTTAAATTCCTAACGTGTAAAGAATCTAATTTTAAAGATAAATTAGATTCATAGGCTTTTGCTAAATAATTTCTTCTTTCTTTTGCAGCATAGGACTGATTTCTGGATGCTTTTATCCAATTTGTAATGCTGTCATTTATACTATTGGATGTCTTAACACTTGCTCTATCTTTTTCAAAACAAGCTTGCATAAAAGCACTTATAATCAATACTATAAATATTTTAAAATATATACGTTGAAACTTCAAATAATTCATGTTTTAAACAAATTTATGAAAAAGCCCCTAATGAAATCATTAGAGGCTAAAATATATTTAGTAACTATAATTATTCAGCTAATTATTGCCTTTACTACCGTTACTAATATAGTCATCTTCCTCTCCTGTAGCTTGGACTTGGTCTGCAGAAGTAGTTTGATTATCTTCTAGTGCTTCCGCTGTACAAGAAGCCATAATGATTGATAGAACAAAAAGTGCAAAAAAGATTTTTAAGATTTTCATACATGTTTAATTTAAATGTTTAACAATAATCTTCCATGTCGTAATTTTTACGACTATGGCAATTTAAAATTGTGCACAATTAAAATGTGTTTTTTAAAACACAACGAATATTCTTTAGCTAAAATACATTGCTATTTAATTACAAACAATAAAAAACACTTTGTTTTAGTGAAACCTATCAGTCTGTTAGGGAAATAGACCTTTTTAATAGGGAAATTAATTTAATGTTAGCATCGTATTTTTCGAAAGCGACTGATTAACCAGATCTATATTAGCAATATAAGTCTTAGTAAAAGGAATTTTAAACTCGTTCCTAATAATACAAATAGATTTTCCGTAATGAATTCTAGAAATATACTTCTTATTAATTATAAAACTTTTATGAATTCTTAAAAAAGTTTGGGGCAAAAAATCCTCAAAAACCTTTAACGTTTTATAAGCACCTATGACGCTACCATTTAGCATATAAAAATCTGTTGTATTATTATCGGCCTTCAAATAAAGAATATCATCAATGTTTAAATACTGATATTCCTTATACGTTTTTAAGCAGATAGTCTCAATCGGTTTGATCGGGTGTTTTTTTTTATATCGAGAAAGACAAATCCTAATTGAAAATTCTGTTAAAGGGCTATTCAAAAAATCTGAAAATCCATAATTATATGCCTCAAAAGCTTTTCCTTGATCAAATGACAAAGCAATGATATATGGATAATTTGTAACTATCTGATGAAGTTTGAGCAAAAATTCAGCAAAATTTATCCTTTGAGAGTCAAAATTTAAAATAATAAGCTCTGGAGTCTCTCTTAATATTAAGTCTAAAGCATCTTCTTGATTCTCATTTACATTGAAAAAAGAGATTTCAAAAAATTCACTACCCACTGTTTTTATTAACTTAACAATGTCTATATCAGCTTCTATTATTAAACAACTTGCCATTATTCCTTTTTTATAAATGTAGTGTTATAAAATTAATTGTAATTACGGACTTGGGTTACAATAAATAAGGTTCATACTTACTTTTTTTTAAATTAGTAATTTAATTATAAACTAAGAATTCTTAAAAATACTCAAAATCACAATTTGAAATTTATCTTATTATTTCAAGTATTTTAAATGAGCTCAGAAATAAAGATGTTTTTCATCAATAGTATTTTTAGCTATATAAATGAACTATGGCAAAGCCTAGTCAAAAGTATAGATAGAGTATGAAAATGGAAGTAAAAAGAATATGCATTTATCCAAAGGATATACAGCGCATTACAGGGAAGAGCTACCGACAAAGCTAGATTGCTAGGCAATCTAAGAAAAGACTTTAATAAGCCTAAAAATAGCCTTATTAGCGTTATAGAATTCTGCGAGTATACTGGTTTAAAAGTAGAACATGTCGAACCGCATATAGTCTGATTACTAGTTTGTTTTTTGAACCTCTTTTGTTGTTTAATTAGGAAGAAATTTAGTAAATTTGACTATACGATTTTGATACATTTTAAGTCAAACGTAAAGGGACTAATTCGGTGACCAATTATAAACTTAAGTTATGAACTCCTTGTAAATAAAAGGATTTTTAAACATAGTTCGATTCTCTCCGACTCCACTAAAAACCCTGTAAAGTATCATTTTACAGGTTTTTTTATTTAAAGATGGTAATTTAATTACTGTTTTTGAATACTAATAAAAAAAGAGTACTCTAAAATAAAATATTTTTTAGACATACTCATTTATTATTCTTTAATCATAAAATATTATCTCTTAATGGATGTATAGATTTATTTTATTTCTTAAAATACTATTTTCTTACAAAAAAAAGACTTCTAAGTCATTTACTATTAGGTTCAAATTCAAGATTGACCAAATAGTTAGCTATATCTTGTTTAGCATCTATCCCTAATTTTTGACGAAGACGATAACGTGCCGTTTTTGCGCTTTCAGGAGATATTCCTAAAATACTAGCTGTTTCTTTGGTATTAAGATTTAACCTAATCAGTGAGCATAATTTAAGATCGTTTACAGTTAAAGAATTGTGATTCAATTTTAAATTGGAATAAAATCCTTGATGTACATCATCAAAAAATCTACTAAAATCATCCCAGTCTCTATCGATACTTAAATTTTTTTTAATGATTTTTTTTAAATCAGTTATTAACTTATCCTTGTTGATAACAGACGATTCTTTAAGCTTATTTATTATAAGTTGTAATTCTTGTACGACTTCATTTTTCTTTATGAAATTTAAAGCATAAGAGGTAAGTTCTCTATTCTTAAAATCCAATTGCTGTCTTAATTCTTGTCGTTTTAACTCTGAATTCTCTAACTCTTTTTGAATAAGCGCTTGTTCAGATTCTAAGTACTCCTTGGTTTTTAAGGCTAATTGTTTACTCTTTTTTAAACGTTGTTTGGATACAGAATAAATAATATAGCCTGCAACAGATAAAATTACAATACCTAGAATTAATATGAGGTTAATAATTTTACTTGCTTTTTCATGCGCCTCAAGCTTTGAAAGTTCATTGTTTTTTTTCTCTAATTCGTTCTCAAATTCTATATAAGCAATTTGTTTTGATTTTTCTAACGCAAAGAGGGAGTCTTTTAAAGACTCATATTTTTCATAAAAAGCTAAGGCTTCATAAGGTTTATGTTGTTGTTTCTTCAATTCTTTTAACTCCTCATAAGCGACTAATTCGAATTGTCTTTCTTCAGTAGAGGGTGCCCAAGGGTAATTAGGAGCACGCATGCGTTTAGCAAATATTCCAAAAGTAATCAAAGAGATGGTTCGATTGGGATAAGTGGCAGCAAACAAAGCAGATACAGAACCGCCTTCAGAATGACCAAATAAAACTGCTTTTTTAGAATTTACGGTATCCATAACAGCTCTAATATCATCCATACGTTCATCTAAAGTAGAAAAATCAACTACACGATCTGAAAGACCTGTTCCGCGCTTATCAAACAGAATAACTCTGGCCATTTTTCCTAATTCCACTAAAAAATCAACCAATTCTGGACAAGCCCACATTAAATCAATATTGGAAACCCATCCTGGAATATAGACCAAATCAATAGTCCCTGAACCAAAAACTTGATAAGCAATATTAATTTCTCCACTTTTAGTGTATTTAGTTTCAGGCTTCATAATTTTTATTTTTTAGTTGAAAGATTCTTTTGAAAATATTTTTATATAAAAAATAAGGAAAGGTAATTTGTCTTCAATAAACATACTATTCCTATTATTTTTCATATACTATTATTGAATGGTAAAAATAAAATAGACACAGATAGTCCCAATATAAATTACGTATACATTAGGTCAACTCAGCATAAAATGGGAACAAAAAAAGTAGACAAGAAGTAGACATCAAGAGATAAAATACTAAAAACCAGTATTTTATCACTTTGGAAAGCTTTTTACAAATTAATTCTTTCCATAAATGTAATAGCCTAGCTGTAAGAGAATACCAACTAATGATACTCGTATAGAAGTAAGCAATTCAAGATTTATAGAAATAGAAAAATGGATAGTTAACAATAATCAAGAAACCATAGAACAGGAATTTGGAAAATTTGGGCTTTTAGAACACTAACAACTGTTTACTGAATACTTCCTAACACCCAAAAAAATCAAATAGTGTCTCAAGAGTTTTTTCGTGCTTTAGACTTAACCCAAAAGTTTAAACAAATTTATAATTAATTTTGATAATAGTGAGCTCGATATTGTATCGGGCTCATTCTGTTTAACCCAAATCCCGATAACTATCGGAAACAACTAAGGCTAAACTTATTTTTATTAATAAAATCCCTCTTTTACACAAAGAATTATGTAACGGAATAGAGCAAAATAAGACTAATCTCTTATGAATGAATAAGAATAAGAATAAAAATTAATCTTAAACAAAATCAATAGGATGATTTATATAGTATTCATAACAATTATTGCATTAGTAATCTATATCAAAAGAGATAATATAAAAAAATATTTAAATAAAGAAATTTCTAATATCGAGGAGTTAAACCAAGTGGATGAAGAAGTACATTTATTTATCCTACACTATTCTGCTTTTAATACGGAAGATTTAATTGTAAAAATCAATAGTGGAAATTTAAAAGAAGTAGAAATTAAAGCTATTAAAAAAGTGCTTCACGATAGACAAATTCCACTTAATACTTTGTAATCCATTTATTAAAATAAAAACAAAAAACATGAACAGAAAAACAAAAATTAAAATTCTTGTTGCTTTAACTTTTCTTATAATTTATGCTATTATTTGGGCAATCCTGCATTTCGCTTTTAAAGATTTAAGCAATATATATGTGGGAGCGATTACTGCAGCCTTAGCCGTAATTCTTTCTCCAAGAATTAATAATTATGAAAGTCAGACAGGAAATAAAATTCAGATCAAATGGATTTTTATGAAAAAACTTCTTGACATATAAAATTAGGAATAAAAAGTTAATTGCAAAGCTTCATTTTTAATTGTATTATGCGCTTTATATAATTGGAAAAACCTCTGAGCTTGCTGAAAAACTCAAGAGGCTGTCCGAAAAGTTAGGAAACCTGTCATTCTGATTCGCCTAGGCGAATCAGAATCTTATATAATTGAATTTCAATGTCGTTTAGAATTTGAAACAAGTGAAGTCTAAATTAGGAACAATCTTTACAAATCCCAATAAGCACACAATTTATTCTTTCCACATTATAACCTTCTGGAGTAGAAAAATGAACCATTGTTGGCATACATGCTATAGTTTCGCACTTTGTGCAATGAAAATGAAAATGATTGTCAGGAATTTTTTTTTCTTCACATTTAACACAAATAGCAAAATATTGTTTACCATCATCTGCCACTACTTTATGTACAATTTCATCTTCACAAAATCTATTAAGTATTCTGTAAACTGTAGCTCTATCAGCATCTACAGTTAATTTTTTAACTATTGCATCCTGACTCATTGCTTTTTTTGAATTTGTCAATACAGCTAGTACTGCTTCTTTTGTTGTGGTATTCCTTCTTTTCATCTTAGAAGCAAAGATATATAAAATTATTATTGCGACAAATTTGCAATAATTTAATGCGACTTTGTTGCATTAAATAAAATAAAGTATATCTTTGTCAAAAGATTAGAAAATAAGGACAAGTGAAGAAATAATAAAACAAGGTGCTCTTGCTCTTGTTGCATTGACTTAACTTTCTGAACTAAAAACTTTTACAAAACATAATCCTATGACAAAGAGCAAAAATTTTGAGGTAATTATCATTGGAGGAAGTTACGCAGGACTTTCTGCAGCAATGGCATTAGGTCGTTCATTACGAAATGTTTTAATTATTGATAGTGGACAACCGTGCAATCGACAAACCCCACATTCACACAACTTTATTACACAAGATGGAGAAAAACCGAGTGTAATTTTAGAAAATGCAAAAGCACAAGTTTTGAAATATAAAACAGTTAAAATTCTTAACGGATTAGCGGTTAGCGCTAAGGAGACTTCAAATGGTTTTAGCATTACAACGAATTCAAAAGAAGAATTTACTGCAAAAAAACTCATTTTGGCTACTGGAATAAAGGATATAATACCCAATATAAAAGGGTTTTCTGAAAGTTGGGGCATATCTATAGTGCATTGTCCCTATTGTCACGGCTATGAATTACGAAATAAAAAAACAGCTATTTTAGCAAATGGTGAAAGGGCTTTTCATTTGGCATCATTAGTCAATAATCTTACAGCCAACCTTACAATTTTGACATCTGGTAAAGCTGAATTCAAAGACGAACAAATAGCAAAACTCCGCAAGCACAATATAAAAATTGTAGAAACGGAAATCGCAGAAATAGAACACAAAAAGGGACAGATTAAAAATGTAATTTTCAATAACGGAAGTCACATGGCTTTAGAGGCATTATATACTTCGCTTCCATTTACACAAAATTCTGATATTCCACTTTCATTAGGTTGTGAAATGACAGATTTAGGATATATAAAAGTAGATTTATTTCAAAAAACATCTATTCAAAATTTGTATGCTTGTGGTGATAATTCCAGTATGATGAGGTCTCTAGCCACAGCTGTTTATACTGGAACTAGTACGGGTGCTATAGTAAATAGCGAATTATGCAATGATAAATTTTAAAAAAATGATTGAAATTTTCACAACAAATATTCAAGACAAGGCACAAGCTAAAGCTATTCAGAGAATTCTTAAAAATAGCTTTATGGAGTTGAAAATCAATTTTGACTTAGAAAATAGTAATAATACTTATCCTTGCGGACATAGTATAATGCGAGTAGAAGGCAGAATAATTATTCCTGAAAGCATAATTACTATTATAAACAATCAAGGTTTTAAGTGTGAAATTTTAGAAGACAAAATTTGTATTAATAAGCAAAACTATGACAGAATTTTGGGAAGAAGCTTTTAAAGACAAGCAAGAAATGTGGGGTTTTGAACCTGCAAAATCTAGTGTATTGGCAAAAGATTTTTTTGTGGAGAAAGGCTTAAAAAACATACTAATCCCAGGTATTGGTTATGGAAGAAATGCGAAGTGTTTTTTAGATGCTGGTATAAATGTAACTGGCATTGAAATTTCACAATCAGCCATAGATTTAGCAAGTAAACAGTATGGCTCTGACTTAAAAATCTATTATGGTTCTGTCACCGAAATGCCATTTGACGATATAAAATATGAGGGTGTTTTTTGCTATGGTTTAATTCATTTATTAAGCAAAGAGAAACGAGCAAAACTGATTTTTGATTGCTATAACCAACTTTCAGAAAAGGGTTATATGATTTTTACGGCAATTACAAAACAAGCTTCAACGTATGGACAAGGAAACTTGGTAAGTAAAGATCGCTTTGAACAATTTGGAGGAGTAACTATATTCTTTTATAATAAAGAAACCATAGAACAGGAATTTGGAAAATTTGGACTTTTAGAAATTACAGAGGTTACTGAGAACTATCCTTTTTATTACATCTTATGTAAAAAAACTACCTACTCAAAATCTTTTTAGTCACAAACTCGTTAAAAAAGAAATCCCTATATACATTACCTAAAAAGCAATTATTACCTTCATTTATCAAAATAGCATAAAAGCTATGGCAGATAAAAATAGAGCATCCTACTTCTTTTTCCTACAAAAAAAATAATCATTATCTTAGTAGTGTAAAATATACTATTATATCTTAAGGAATAGTACTCAAACCAAGTAAAACTTAAATTATGAACAAGCACCATACTATCATTATTGCAGGTGCAGGAGGCATTGCTCAAGCGGTTGCGCTTATACTTGTCGAATGGAGTACAGTCACTCCTACTATTTTTATTGGCAATAGAACGCTTTCCAAAGCGCAAAATTTGGTAAAATGGATTGAAGAAGGTACTACCCGAGCCTGTACTTTAAAAGCCTTTCATCTTTCCGAAGAGGTTTCTGAGGAAATGAAAGACCTATTTAATCAAGGGGATATTATTCTCGATTGCTTACCTGGAGACCAAGCACCCAAAATGGCAGGCTTTGCAAAGGATTTTAAGTTGCATTATGCCAACCTAACCGAATATGTAGCAGAAACCGATAAAATAAAAGAATTGGCAAAAGGAGCAACCACAGGTTTTATTTTACAAACGGGTCTTGCTCCAGGTTATATAGACGTATTAGCAAATCATCTATTCAAAGAGTTTTGCAATGAGTTTCAAGTAAACAAAGTAGATACTTTAGAATTTAAAGTAGGTGCACTTTCTAAAAATGCCGTTGCACCTCATTACTACGGCTTCACATGGAGTCCTGTAGGTGTTGCTACAGAATATTGTAAAGAAGCGGAAGTAATTCGGAATTACGAAAAAACAAAGCGCCCTTCCCTATCAGAACGAACTTCCCTAATAATCAACGGAACAACTTATGAAGCTGACCTAACCTCAGGAGGTGCTGCCGATTTACCCGATGCCTTAGCAGGAAAAGTAGGTACAATGGACTATAAGACCATAAGATTTCCAGGTCATTATGCATGGGTAGAAGAACAAATTAAAAAGATACCCGATTCGGATCAACCTATTGAGGCTTTACAACTCATTATGGAAGAGCAAATTCCACATATCGAAGAGGACCAAATCATACTATATGTAGCCGTACAAGGTAAAGATACCAAAGGCATATTGCGAAGACGAGAAATAACAAAGCAAATTCTTCCACAAAAAATTGGCAAGTATCAATTACGAGCCATTCAAACCACAACTGCCGTTCCTTTAATTCAATCTGCTCAATTAGTACTGGAATCCCAATTAAAAGGGGTTCTATTACAAAGCCAAATTGACACCAAATCTTTTTTAAATGGAAGTTTTATCGTTTCCGTTTATGGAAAAATATAAAAAAGACCTGGAAGTATTTTAAAACATTCTTAATCTTAAAAATTATGACTTTGAATATTATAACACTTACCCTAAATCCTGCTTTGGATAAAAGTGCCAAAGTAGATGGTCTTGTACCCACCCAGAAACTCAAATGCCATTCCCTAGTATATCAACCTGGAGGTGGTGGCATCAATGTCTCTAGAATGCTCAATAGATTGGAAGAAAAAACACATTGTATATTCACTTCTGGTGGCGATACAGGTAAAAATCTTCACGAATTACTTTTAAATGAAGGCATTACCCCAGAAAGTGTTGCAGTAAAATCATGGACTAGAGAAAACTTATCTATAGTGGATACGCAAACCAATTTGCAATATCGTTTTGGAATGCCAAGTAACGGATTACAAGATGAGGAACTTACTGAAATAAAATCAACATTGGATAAATGTCTCAAAAATAATGATATCCTTGTAATAAGCGGAAGCCTTCCTGAAAAAGTAGCAACCGATTTTTATGCAACACTAATCAAACAGTTGTCTCCAAAAAACATAAAAATTGTTATTGATACTTCTGGTTCAGCACTCACTGAGGCTCTTAAAGAGAAGGTTTTTTTAATAAAACCCAATCAAAGAGAATTGGCACAATTAGCAGGCAAGGAATTTTTATCAAGCACAGAACAAGAAGCCTTTGCTTTAGAAATAGTAAAATCGAGTAAAGCGCAGTATGTCGTTGTTTCTTTAGGAGCAAGAGGAGCCTTTATGGCATCCAAAGAAGGTGTTGTTTATCAATCCACGCCTTCCATATCGGTAAAAAGTACCATTGGTGCAGGAGATAGTATGGTAGCAGGATTAATCTATGCGATTAAAAATGATTTTCCAGTACAAGACATTTTAAAATGGGGCGTTGCCTGTGGAGTAGCCACCACCATGAACGAAGGAACCAATCTTGGCAGTAAATCAAATATAGACCAGGTGTTAAAAATGATTCAGTAACTTTAACCTAAACAGACCAATAAATCCAGACTACTTTTCTAACCCCAATCCCCTACTGTCATGCTATTCGCCTAGATGAATCAGCATCTCCACAAACTAGGACTGAAAACTGCGACTGAAAACTGACCACTTTTCTAACCTTCTCATAACCTGTAACTCGCAACCTGTAACTCGCAACCTGTAACCCAAAACCGCCCACTGAGACTGAGACTGAACCCACAAACAACTCCACAAACTAGGACTGAAAACTGCGACTGAAAACTGACCACTTTTCTAACCCTCTCATAACCCGTAACTCGCAACCCGTAACCGCCCACTGAGACTGAACCCACAAACAACTCCACAAACTAGGACTGAAAACTGCGACTGAAAACTGCGACTGAAAACTGACCACTTTCTTTACTAAATCCACACCCAACAACCTTGCCAAAACCACTAAAATAAAGCCTCGTGAACGGTTTTGATTGGTTTTGACCGCATTTGACTGTTTTTGACTGCTTTCAAGGGGTTAAATAAGGCCTTTGTTCGGAGCTTGTTGCGAAAAGCTGCGGTAAAGCCGTACCAAACACGCACTTTTTCGCAACAATCTCCGAACGAAACTGCTACTTGACTGCTACTAAACCTTATTTATTACTTGCTCCTTATTCTATAAAAAGATTGGATTGTTATTATTATTTATAACCTATGACTGTTATAATATATACTATATATACCTTATAAAGACGCTATATATACGCTATATATATATATTATAAACTTTATTTTGACCCGTCCTTGACCCGTCCTAAAATAACTATACCGTTTAAAAAACTTAGGTGTGGCAGCAGCAGCTCTCTTTATTATTTTTTTCATAATTTTTACTTTTTTATTCCCATACAAAGGGAAATGTTGTCAATCCTACTAACCACTAATTACTAAATACCCATTCCAAAAACCTTACCAAACTCCAAAAAAAACCACCCTGAACGGTTTTGACCTATTTAAAGGGGTTTTGTTCGGGGTTTTGTTCGAGGTTTGCTCGGGGTTTGTTCGAGAACGCTTCGAGGTAACACTAGTAAAATGGAACTTTTTAGCACCTATTCCCGAACAAAACCCGAACGAAACCGCTACCAAACTCAAAAAAAGAGTGTTTTTTAATTAAAAATGATAAACAAAAAATTAGCAAGTTATTTTTATACTATACAAATCATTTTTAGTTTTTAGCTTTTAACTATCATTCTTCAAATATGATTTCCTGTAAAACTGTACAAAATTATTGTGTTACTTTTACAAAAAACAGGTAGAAATACCTATACTCCTATTGCCGAAATGGTTTATTTTTGGTAGGTTTGAGGAAATAAATTACTTTATTTGAAAAACGAAAAACATACTCGCAAAGAAATTATTGATATCCGCCTAAAACAAGCGGGTTGGAATATCAATGATAGAACTCAAGTAGTGGAAGAGTTCGATATCATTATTGATGAAAATCTAGTAAGAGAAGCTCCAACTCCTTACGCAGGTCATCAATTTAGTGATTATGTTTTATTGGGTAAAGATGGTAAACCATTAGCTGTTGTTGAAGCAAAAAAGTCGGCTGTTGATGCTGCAATAGGACGAGAACAAGCCAAACAATATTGTTACAACATTCAAAAACAATCAGGTCAACTTCCATTTTGTTTTTATACTAATGGTCATGACATTTATTATTGGGATTTAGAAAACTATCCTCCTAAAAAAATACACGGTTTTCCAACACGTGATGATTTAGAACGTTTTTTGTATATCAAAAAAGCTCGTAAATCTCTAGTTGGTGAATTGATTAATACAAAAATTGCTGGAAGAGATTATCAAATAGCAGCAATCAGAGCTGTTATGGAAGCCATTGAAAAAAGAAGACGCAAGTTTTTACTAATCATGGCTACTGGAACAGGAAAAACGAGAACTTGTATAGCTTTAGTTGAAACGCTTATGAAATCGGGTTGGGCGGAACGAGTTTTATTTTTAGTAGATAGAATTGCACTAAGAGATCAAACATTAGAGGCATTCAAAGAGCATTTGCCAAACGAACCAAGATGGCCTAATCAAGGAGAAAAAGAAATTTCAGCCGATAGAAGGATATATATTTCTACTTATCCAACGATGCTAAATATCATTAGAAGTGAAGAAAAATCATTATCTCCTCACTTTTTTGATTTGATTATAATAGATGAAAGTCATAGAAGTATTTACAACACGTATCAAGAAATTTTAGATTACTTCAATACGATTACTTTAGGATTGACCGCAACTCCTACAGATGTTGTCGATCATAATACGTTTCAGCTTTTTGAATGTGAAGACGGATTACCAACCTTTGCCTACACTTATGAGGAAGCGGTAAACAATATTCCACCTTACCTGAGCAATTTTCAGGTTATGAAAATTAAAACAAAATTTCAAGAAGATGGAATTAGCAAAAGAACAGTTTCATTAGAAGACCAAAAGAAATTAATTTTAGAAGGTAAAGAAATTGAAGAAATTAATTTTGAGGGAACTGATTTAGAAAAAAAGGTTTCGAATAAAGGTACTAATACATTGATTGTTCGCGAGTTTATGGAAGAATCAATCAAGGATGCGAATGGCGTTTTACCTGGTAAAACTATTTTTTTCTGTATGACAAAAGCTCATGCAAGAAGGATTGAAGAAATATTTGATGCTTTATATCCTGAATACAATGGAGAATTAGCAAAAGTTCTAGTTAGTGATGACCCTAGAGTTTATGGCAAAGGAGGATTACTTGACCAATTTACCCATCAAGATATGCCAAGAATTGCTATTAGTGTTGATATGCTTGATACTGGTATTGATGTCCGTGAATTGGTAAATTTAGTATTTGCAAAACCGGTTTATTCATACACTAAATTTTGGCAAATGATTGGACGTGGTACTCGTTTACTTGAACCAAGTAAAATGAAACCGTGGTGTACAGAAAAGAGTAACTTTTTAATTCTAGATTGTTGGGATAATTTTGATTACTTCAAATTGAATCCAAAAGGAAAAGAGTTAAAAAGTCAAATTCCTTTACCTGTTCGATTATTTGGTATTCGTTTAGATAAAATTGAAAAAGCTATTGAACTAAATGAAAATGAAATTTCTAAAAATGAAAGCATAAAACTTCGCAAACAAATTGAAAATTTACCAAAAAATTCAGTAGTAATTTTAGATGCCAAACACGAACTTCAGAGAGTAGAAGATGATAATTTCTGGAATTTCTTGACTCAAGATAAAATTGATTTTTTAAGAAATGTAGTAAAACCGCTTTTAAGAACAATTTCAAATGTTGATTTCAAAGCAATGCGTTTTGAAAAAGATATCGTTGAGGTTTCATTATCTCATCTAGCCGATGAAAAAGACAAGTTTGAAGCTTTAAAAGACAGCATTATGGAAGAAATATCTGAGTTGCCTTTAACAGTAAACACAGTAGCTAAAGAAGAAAAAATAATTCGACAAGCACAAACCAATCATTATTGGTCAAAAATTAAAGAAACAGATTTTGACGAATTAATTGAAAAGTTATGTCCACTAATGTATTTCAGAGAAAGCTTGGTTGTGCCATTAGGAACAGCTAAATATAATTTTAAAGATGTATTGCATAGTAAAGAATACATTGAGTTTGGTCCAGAGCATGAGTCATTAAGTATTGCAAAATACCGTGAAATGGTGGAGCAAAAAGTAAATGAATTAGTCAAAGCAAATCCTCTATTACAAAAGCTAAAGTCAGGTGTTGAGATTACTGAGGAAGAAGCCAAACAATTAGCAGAAGATTTACACAACGAAAAACCTTTTATTACTGTAGATTTGTTGCGAAGAGTGTACAATCATAGAAAAGCACAATTGGTACAATTCATGAAACACATTTTAGGCATAGAACTTTTAGAAGCATTTCCAGATACAGTTTCAAAATCTTTCGATTTATTTATAGAACAACACAGTTATTTAAACAGCCGTCAATTAGAATTTTTAAATCTTTTAAAATCATTTCTAATTGAAAAAGGAGAAGTGGAAAAACGAGATTTAATAAATGCTCCATTCACTAGAATCCATCCAGATGGTATTAGAGGTGTTTTTTCAAATGCAGAAATAAACGAAATAATAGTATTCATAGAAAAATTAGCAGCATAATGGATAAAGAAATCAGATCAAAATTAATTGAGTTTGCTCGTCTTAAAACCACTTGCACCTACTCACAACTAAATGAACAATTACAGTTACACCTTAATTTTTCTGATCAATCAGACAGAAGTTTAATTGGTGATTGGCTTGGAGAAATTTCTATTCACGAATACGAAAAAGGAAGACCTTTATTAAGTAGCTTGGTAACCCGTAAAGATAAAATGCGAGAACAAGGAGACGGCTTTTATAAACTCTGTGAAGATTTATTAGGCATTCCTTGGCAAGAATTAAAAGCAGACAAAGAATGGGAAAACAACCAAATTGCAAAATGCTTTGAGTTTTGGACCAATCCAACAAATTATAAAAATTACAAAAACGATTAATACAAATGTTAACACCAATATTAAAGAGTAAAGTTGCAACGCTGTGGGATAAATTTTGGAGCGGTGGTATTTCAAATCCATTAAACGCTATAGAACAAATCACCTATTTGCTATTCATGAAGCAATTAGACGAAACTGATAAGCGAAAAATAAGCAATGCCGATTTTTTAGGGGAAGAGTTTAAGTCTATTTTTTCTGGAAAATATTTCCCTCCAGGTGTAGATGAAAAAGACGAAAAAAATGCGGTAGAAAAAGAAACACTTCGTTGGAGTTTTTTTAAAAATATGCCTAGTGATGATATGTTACTACACATTCAAAGCAGAGTATTTCCTTTTATAAAGCAATTAGACGATGCCAATTCGTTTTTCACAAAACACATGGCTAATGCTGCCTTTTTGATTCCTAGTGGAAGAATGTTAACAGAAGCTGTTAAAACTATTGATGAAATTTACAAGGAATTAGAAAAAGAAAATCGTTTTATTGACGCTCAGGGAGATTTCTATGAATATCTTTTGGACTCATTACGCAGTTCAGGTAAAAACGGACAATTTAGAACACCAACTCATATTATTGAATTAATAACCGAATTAGTTGAACCAAAATTAGGTCACAAAATAGCTGACCCGGCAAGTGGTACAGCAGGTTTCCTGTTAGCTGCATACAAATACATCATTACTGAATTTACAAGTGATAATTATAAACATGAAGACGATAATGGATTTGTTAGAGGAACACTAGCAGATAAGTTGGTTGATGAACAAGCTAAAAAAATGCTAAACGAAGAAACTTTTTATGGCTTTGATATTGACCCAACCATGATTCGAATTGGGCTAATGAACCTAATGATGCACGGTATTACCCAACCTAAAATAGATTACAAAGACACTTTGAGTAAAAATTATAATGAAGATAATTTTTACGATATCGTAATGGCAAATCCTCCATTTGCAGGCAGTATGGACAAAGGAGATTTAAACCCAAGCTTTACCGTTTCTTCTACTAAAAGTGAATTGCTATTTTTAGAAAGAATATATAAAATGTTACGCATGGGTGGTACAGCTGGTGTAGTAATACCACAAGGTGTTTTGTTTGGTAGTAGTAATGCATTTATTACAGTTAGAAAATTACTACTTGATAAATGTGAACTAAAAGCAGTAATAGCAATGCCAAGTGGTGTTTTTAAACCTTATGCAGGTGTAGCTTCTGCAATTTTGTTGTTTACAAAAGGAGGCGAAACAAAAGATGTTTGGTTTTATGAAATGCAAGGCGATGGTTGGAGCTTAGACGACAAACGTAATCCTAAAGTATTGCCAAATGGTAACCGTGATTTTGAAGATTTACATGTCATTATTGATAAATATAAAAAAAGAAATGCTAAAAAAGAAACAGATAGAAAACAGCAACATTTCTTTATACCCAAACAAGAAATTGTAGATAATAATTATGATTTGAGTTTAAGTAAATATCAAGAGGAAATTTACGAAGAAATAGAATATGAAAAGCCTAAAATTATTTTAGATAAGTTATCAAAGCTAGAAGAAATAATTAAAAATGAGATTGAAGAATTAAATAACATTCTATAATGAAGTTTGAAAAGTTAGGCAATATTACAAAGAATCTAGATAATAGAAGAAAACCTTTAAATTCTGAAGAGAGGCATTTAAAAAGCATAGATGGCGTATATCCTTATATTGGTGCAAATAATATAGTTGGTTATATAAACGAGTATATTTTTGATGAAAAAATTTTATGTGTAGCTGAAGATGGAGGAAGTTGGGGATATCAAGAGAATTGTGCGGTAATTTATGAAGGCAAAACGTGGGTCAATAATCATGCACATGTTCTTGTTGAAAATGGCAAAGCAAATCTAGATTACATAAAATTCTATTTAAACGAAGCAAATTTAAATAAACATATTACAGGGACTACTAGAGGGAAATTAACTAAAAGTGCTTTAGAGAATATTAAAATTCCTTTGCCAGAAAACCTTGCTGACCAAATCCGTATTGCAGAAGTTTTAATGAAGACTGAAACTTTAATAAAACAAAGAAAAAAAAGTATTGACTTATTAGATGATTTTCTTAGAAGTACTTTTTTGGATATGTTTATTTATAACCCCGAAATAAAAAAATGGACTTTTACTGAAGTAAAAAATACTGTAGAAAAATTCAAAAATGCTATTAAAGCAGGTCCATTTGGATCTTCGTTAAAAAAAGAATTTTATGTTGAGAAAGGTTATAAAATTTATGGACAAGAACAAGTAATCAAGGATGATTTAAATTATGGGAATTATTACATAAATGAAAAACTATACAAAAAACTTGAAAGTTGCAAAATTAAAGAAGGAGACGTATTAATAAGTTTAGTTGGCACTTATGGAAAAATTATAGTTGTTCCAAAAGAATTTCAACAAGGTATTATTAATCCTCGTTTGATGAAAATTAGTTTTGATAAAAAAGTTATTAATCCTGTTTATTTCAAATTCTTCTTTAAAAGTGAATACTTATTAAGACAACTGTCAAAACTATCTCGTGGTGGAACAATGGATATAATAAATGTTGGTATAGTTAAAGAAATAAAAATTAGTATTCCACCAATCAAACTCCAAAACAAATTTGCTTCAATAGTAGAAAAAGCAGAAAAAGTAAAAGAACAATATAAAGAGAGTTTAAAAGAACTTGAAAACTTGTTTGGCTCACTTAGTCAAAAAGCGTTTAAAGGAGAGTTAGATTTAAGCAAATTAGATGTTAGTGCTCAAATAAGAGAAATAGAAAAGAAAATTGAAGCAGAAAATAATTTAGATATTAGTTTGCAATCAAAACTTACTAAACCAATGCAGCAATTAATTAAGCAAACTGAAAATATAAGTAAAATTTTACCTAAAAATTTGGATTCAATTCTTGCTACTCAAAAATATGCTGAAATTGCTCTTCAAGTATCAAAGATAGATGAAATGATGAATCCGTTCAAAGGTATTCCTGATTTACCAGAAAGCGTAATTCAATCTATAAAAAGAGCAAATGAATTAAAATCAATTGCAAGTCAATTAAATAAAGAATCTAAAAAACCAAATAAATTAACTTGGGAAGAAGTCAATTTTTCACAAGTAGCACAATGGATTAATAGTACCTATAAAGAGTATAATTTTAATATTGAAATGTTATTTAATTTCCTTGTAGATGAACACGTTACCTTTCCAAATTATTATTCTTCAGAAGAATTAAAAACCAATCCAAAATTAGTAGAATCAGATGATTTAAAATCATTTATATTTTCAGCTCTAAATAACGAAAATCAATTTATAAAATTAGAACAGTTCTTTTATGATGCTATCAAAGAAAATGTTCCTTTAAAACTTCGGGAAGAAGATTATGAACAGATAAAGGATAAAGAAAAAGGACTACGTTCAGGAATCTATTTTAAAGTAGTAGAATGAAAATAAAAAGTGTAAAAATTCTTGGAGACAATTTTAGAAGTCTTGAAGCAAATAAACTCTATGAATTTAATGTTTCATTTAGAGAAGATCGTCTATCTACAAAAGTTTTTGCTGGATTAAATGGTAGTGGTAAATCTAATTTTTTAGAGCTTTTCTCAGAAATTTTCTACTATTTAGAAATCTATCATTTAGAAACTGTTGGTGAAGAAGAAAAAAAAAGCAAAAACTTTGGTTTTGAAATTGAATATTTTCTCCCAATGGTAAAACCAGCCAAAAGTATAGTTGATTTTGAAAATGCAATTGATTTTGATATGCAAATCAAAATTATAAAACCTTTGGGGCTACCTCCTGAGTTTTTATACATTCCATTAGGTAAAAGGGAATTTATAAGATTAGATGAAGGAACAGAAACATTATTACCTGCAAGAGTTATTGCATACACTTCTGGTCAAAACGAATTATTGAGTAATTCTTATTACAAGTTAAAATACCATTATTTTAAAACTTTTGAGGATAAAGACAAACTAGAAGAAGGTGAAGAAGTTTCAGAAAATCATAGGTTGTTTTTTATTGATTACAATGCAAATTATTCAATTTTTGTTGCCAACATGCTTTTAGGAGAAAGTAAAAAAATTGAGTTACTTAAGACAACATTACAGATTGAAAGTCTAAAATCTTTTAGAATTACTCTAAATACTGAGGATTTATATAAAAAAGTAATTCCAGTAAGTGATTTAATTGCTGAGAATATTTTAAAGTTGAAACAATGCGCAACAACTTGGATTGAAAAAGAAGTAGATAAAAATAAATTATTAATTCTAGATTTTAAAGTTGATAGTGCTATACAATCTGCATTCAAAAAACATTTTACTTCAGCTCATAATTTATTTAAAGTATTTTACGAATTAGAAATTTTTAATCTTTATCTAGTAAATTCAATTACTAGAAGACAAATACTAAACGCTAATAAAACACTCAATATTTCTGATGAAATGCCTAAACCAAATCCATCAAGATTAGTTTTTAGGATTGAAAAAATAGTTATCAGTAAAATTATTGAAGAAAATAAATTAGAAAAAGACATTTATTATAAATCATTATCAGATGGTGAACATCAATTTAATGAGGTTGTAGGAACAGTCATGATGATGCAAGATGAAGGCTGTTTATTTTTAATGGATGAACCTGATACACATTTTAATCCAAAATGGAGAGCTAAATTTATAAAAACGTTAAATCTTGCAGCTGCAAAATCTTATGATAGTGAAGGTAATATTACTAAAGTTAGGAATCAAGAATTGATACTCACAACCCACTCTCCATTTGTTATTTCGGATTCATTTAGTCAAGATGTATATAAATTTGAAAAGGAAAAAGGTTTAATTGATTATTCAAATCCTGAATTTCAAGTTTATGGTTCTTCAGTTTCTATTATTCTAGATGAAATTTTTGAAAAATCGGAAGGTATATCTGAAATGGCTAAAAAAGAATTGAGAGATATGGTCGATAAAATTACAACTACAGATGAATTGAGAAATGTTGTGGAACGATTAAATAGAGATTTTGGTGATTCTGTAGAAAAGTTTGATTTATTCAGTAAATTAAGAAATATAAAAGAACAACTTGAAAAAAGTGGTAAATAATGCTATACTTCTACAAATCCATATCACCACATCCTATAGAAAATCTACATAACTATTTAGATTTTTTCTTCACAAGAATGTTTGATGACACTCAAACTGTTTATTCACATGCTTATTTAATTCATCCAAATTTTCAAGGAATTATAGACACATATAAAGAACAAATTGATGAAAGATTAAAAGCACTTTTTAATGCATATATTGGTTTGGCAACACCACAAGAGAAACAGATTGTAAAAGATGCCTATTTTATAAATAATGATATAGTATCACTTTCAGACGCAACAAATACACCTATAAAATATTCACAATTGCCTGCTGGAATTTCAACTCAAATAAAAAGCTTCTACGATGAACTTTGGGGAGACAGTAAAATTTTAGGTTATGCAACAGTGGTAAATTCATGTGGTACTGTTAAGCAACATTTTAATAGATTTAGGGAAGTTAATGAGTTTTTAGTTTGCCCATTTTGTGGATTAGAATCACTGTTATGCGAACATGATGACGGTAGGGATGATTATGATCATTATTTATTAAAATCACAATATCCTTTTATATCAATAAATTTTAATAATCTATTTCCAATGTGTCATAGGTGTAACTCTAAAAATAAAAATCAAAAAGATTTGGTTTATGAAAATGTAGCGGCTCCACAACGACGTTTTTATTATCCTTATTCTAAAGAAGCTAATCATGAAATTAATCTTAACATAGTTTCTCCCAACAATGATTTAAAAGACCCAACACAATGGCAACTAGAAGTAAATACAACAAACCTAGCTTACGAAGATTGCAAAGAAACATGGAAAGATGTATTTAATATTGAAACTAGATATAAAGCAACAATTTCAAAGCATTCTAAATTTTGGAAAGAAAGAATATTTTCAAAACATCATAACATTTGTAAAAAAAATGGAAGAAGTTATGCAGAATTTGAAGAAGATATTTTAGATGACTTTAATGATTATTTAAATATTTCTAATGGAATTTTGATGAAGTCATTTAATGATTTTGTAATCAACGATCCAAATTGTCAAGCTAATTTGACAGGGATTTTAATCGTTTAAGGCATGATAAAGAGAAAAGACATAGAGGATTATCAAATCAGTCATGGAAAACATTTACAAAATGTAAAAACAGCTTTTGAAAAATTCAATTTAAAAGAAACTATTGAAAAAGCGGCAAAGTCTATTGACCCAACTAATAATAACAAAATGTTTAGTCATCAAAGACGAGTTGGAAAGGAGACAGCTAAGGAAGGTTATGGGTTATTAAAGCTCAAAGAAGCGGCAATAGCAAAATGCCAAACTTTTGAGGATATTATGGTTATAACGGATGAAGTTATGATTCAAGTTGACAGGCTTGGTCTATTATGGAGCTATGATACTGCGTTACGAATTGGTTTTCAAAAGAAAGTATATCCTAAAAATGTTTATTTGCAAGCAGGTGTTAAAAAAGGATATAAAAAAATCTTCAATCAAAATCCTAAAAATAGATTTGTTGAGAAAGATATGTTTCCAATAGAATTTCAAGTTCTAGAACCTTACGAAATCGAAAATTTTTTATGCCACTGGGGAAATGATAAACAAAAAAACAAGTCCTGTTAGATGTAATTAATTTTGTTTAAATTTACATTCTAAATTTAGAAAGTATCATAGCAATTTTAGTAGCTGCCAAAAATGATACGTCTTTGTTTTTACTTTAAAAAAAAACTTTTTTTGACACGTATTTAACACGTAAGCTTCCCAATAACTATTTTTTTATACTGAAAACCAATTAATTATAACAAAGGTTTGAATCCTTTTAAGATTCAAACCTGTTAAACTGTAATAACAAAATAACATCCTAGGGTTGAGCAATTTTTCCAATAATTCCTAAAATAAGCGATGTCAATCCAAGATTTTGAGTAGTTTTATTTTTACTGCTCATCATTCCTAATCCACTTAAAATTGCAATATTACTAGTTGTATCCACCTGCTTACTTTTAGGCATCCCTTGTGAAATCATTCTAGCAAAATGCTCACAATTAAAGGCAATTAAATCATAGGCTTTACCAAGTATACGATTTATGTTACCTACAACATATTGCCTGTCAAATTCAGTACCTCCAAATTTTTCAGTACGTAAAATCATATTACCTTTTAATGCTTCTGCTAAAATTACATAACGTACACCAAAACCATTTTGATTTTCTGCAACAATAATTTGGCCATTTTGAATGCCAATATACACCATATAATGAGTACTAAAAATACCTTTGGCTCGTACAATCAAATCACCTGTCCTTAAATGACTTAAATTCATATTTTTTAAATTAAAATAAAACAATAGAAAGCACCTCATTCGCTGAAGTGCTTTTTCTAACTACTCTAAAAAGAAAATTACTTCTCTTTTCTTACTCCTTTAAAAGGCGTTCCATCTTGCTTAACATCCATAAAACGGCCAGTACGCGTATCACGTTTAACATACTGTCCAGTTGTAGGATTATAAGTCTGACTTCTACCTTTTACGGCACCATTACGATGTCCATCTCCTGATTTACCATTTCTTGCCATAACAATAAAGTTTTTGACCAATCAAACAATTTAATACTGAGGTGTTTGATTAAAAACCCAAGGAATAATTAGGTAATAAATAAAAATCTATTACTTTTGCAGAAGAAATAAACAAGCGACCAACTTTTAAATTTCTAATGACCGAAGCATTATTCCATTTACTTCGGTTATTTTTTTACTTTTTCTTCATATTGCTTTATAGTATCTATACCATCTATCAATTTACTATCTTTTGATTTCACCTCCTGAATAAACATATTACATTGTATTTCAGTCAAAATAGCTTTTTGATATGCTTCTAAAAGAATATCCATAGTGGTTAAATAAACAATACCATTATAATCACAATAGTCTTTAATATCCTTTAAATTACTACTTGCAATATAATCTTTTGTATATTTCGCTACTGCCATACAAGCTGCTTCACCATCACCCATATTGTATTTTAATTTAGCATATTCTTTAATTATAGAAACATCTTTTGGAAAAGGAATTACTTCAATTTTTGTCCATTCAATAAAATTTTCTAAAGCAACAATACTTTTTTTACGCTTATTCAATTCCTCTTTTACTTTATCCAAAATAACAAAACGATTTGGAAATATTTTTGGTAAAAGCAATTGTTGCCCACCTTTTGTAAAGTGTATAATTACATCACAGTCTAATAATATTCTAGGTTCATTACTAATTTTCTTTCCCATAGTCGTTAAATTTTGGATCATCAATATCTAAACCTATATCTAACATTAAAGAATGGTAATGACTTTCAGAAATTTTACCAATATCAAAAAGAGCCTTTACTTTTGTACCATAATCTCCTACAACTTTTTCCTCATCATTTCTTTGGTATAGTTCAGCAGAATAACCATGTTCAACAGCACTTTTAATTACACCTTTTAAATAGTGTTTGTAATCTTCATAATGAATATATTTTGATTTACTCATTCGAACCAATAGTGCGGCTCTAGAAACTCCAAAATATTGCTCCATCTTAATTAATGTTGCTAATGAAATTGTCTCACCCCACCCTAATTCTTTCTCTGGTATTTGTTTAATTAAAGCAGCTTCAGGCATTAAAAAATAAGAACTAAAAATATCTGCATTATATTCTTCCCTATCTTTTTTATCAAATTTACCTGCATTACACATTTGAAAATTAAAATCACTCTGTATGAATAAATGATATATTTCATGTCCAATAGTGAAATTCTGTCTTCCTACTGGTAGAGCTGAGTTGATAAGCATAAATAAATTTTCATTAGTCTTTAAAGCCATTCCAGAAAATTCACTCTCCAAAGGTTTAAATACAGTAAGAACACCCAAAGTCAACAAAAGTTTTTCTAAATCTATTGATGTTTCGGTACCTAATCCTAATTCTCTTCTGAATTTATTGGCCTTTGCTTCTAATATTTTCTCATTAAATGCCATTATACAAACGATTTATCTTAATATAATTTTTCACAATCTTTCCAAATTCAGCTAACTTCTTCATATCATTTTCAGTAACAGAATCTTTTCTAAATGCAAAAACAACTTCAGCCATTGCATCTTCAGCTGTTTCACTAAAAAAAATATCTAATTCAACACCAAATAAATCAGATAACTTTTCTAAAATCTCTAAAGAAACCTCTCTTTCATTATTTTCATAAAAACTAACCATTTCTCTTTTTATATCTAAAAAACTTGCTAATTTCTCTTGCGTATAACCATATCTCTCTCGTAATCCTTTTATTACCAATCCAGTAGTAGCTTCCATAATTAGTTCAGTTTTGATTAAAGTATATTTATTTTCTAGTTTATTTTATGTTACAAAAGTAATCATTTTTTTTAAATTAAAGAAATATGTACAAATATATTTATACCAAAAATGTTTAATTAGCATTTAAATAAGCAATATGTATAGGCTCTTTATCTCTCAAATAATCAAAAATCAACATCTGTTGTTAGTTTTGGAAAAATAGTAAGATAGTCTTCTATCAATTTATTCTTTGGGGTTACTTTAGAAACAATTTCAAAAGCAGTTTTTGAAGATAAAAAAGGGTTCAAAATAGCTTCTAGTAATGGTAATTTATCACTTTTGAAAGAATTAAAGTCTTTATCCCTAAGAATTAAATTCCATAGTAAATCGTGTGAAACAAAAGTATGAGGAATAAAATGTTTCTATTTAGTCTAGCAAACCACAATTCCTAACTCTTTTAAAACACTATTCCAATAAGTATTCCCCTACTTCATTAAACTATTTGGTGTAGTTTTCCTGATTTATCTTAAATTTGTTTTCGTAGGAATAAATTCTTACTGCCAACTTATATTAAAAACGAACCAATTACATAGAAACCATAAATTTCAAGATATGAAAAATCCCATTTTAAAAGCAATGTTACTAGTAGTTTCCTTATTTTTCTTTTCCAATTTTGTTGCAGCACAAAAAGCGACTCAAAAAGTAGTAATAAAAACATTTTTACATTGTGATCATTGCAAGGAATGTGAAACTTGTGGCCAGAAATTCAAAACAGAAATGCTTAAAATAAAAGGAATAAAAATGTATGAGTTAGATGAAAAAGCAATGACTTTCACTATATATTACAATGCAAAAAAGACTAACTTACAAGCAATTAAACAAGGTATTTCTAAACTAGGGTATGATGCAGATGAAGTAAAAGCTAACGCAGAGGCTTATGAAAGTTTGGACGGCTGTTGCAAAGCATAGTTATGAAGTTTACTACTAAAATGCCAAATAAGCTAATTCCTTTTTATCAAAATGAGTTGGAAGCGGTTAAAGATAATTTAGAACAAAATAAGTTACAAAATGCTTGGTATCATTTGGAACGAGCACATATTATAGCACAAAAATATCCTTACGAGCACACTTTTGTACTCTGGAAAATGGTACAATTTGGTATTAAAATAAAAAGTGCAAAAGAAGTTATGGGTCAAATACCCAGATTATTGGTAGGTGGTGTAAAATCATTCGTGGGTCATATTCCTGTAGGCAATACAGGTGGTGCAAATGTTCCGCCTTTAAAAACAATGGAAATACCAAAAGATCTTAAAGAGATCTTACAGGCGAATTCCTAAACAAGTATACTATGGAAAATCAACTCAAAAAGGACAAACAGGAAGAACAAGGTTGTTGCGCAATAGACGAAAAGATAAATCTAAACACAGCACAGCATGCTGAGGATGACGGACACGGCCACCATCATTCCAGTTCAGAAAAAGCTACTTTGCAAATGTTTGTACCTGCCATTATAAGTTTTGTCCTATTAGTGGTTGCCATGGGTTTCGATAATTATTTTATCCAATCTTGGTTCACAGCTTGGGTACGAGTAGCTTGGTATGTTGTAGCTTATATTCCTGTTGGAGTTCCAGTTATAAAAGAAGCTTTTGTAAGCATTAAAAAAGGCGATGTTTTTTCAGAATTTCTATTAATGGCAATTGCCACTATTGGAGCCTTTGCGATAGCTGAATTCCCTGAAGGTGTAGCTGTAATGTTGTTTTATGCTATTGGAGAAATATTCCAAACATTAGCAGTTCAAAGAGCAAAAGCCAATATTAAAACATTACTCGACCAACGACCAGATGAAGTTACTATTTTAGAAAATAAAGTAGCAAAAACTATAAAAGCTTCAAAAGCTCAAATTGGAGCTATTATCCAACTAAAAGCAGGTGAAAAACTAGGGCTTGATGGGGAATTACTTTCAGACACAGCTTCATTCAATACAGCAGCACTCACAGGAGAAAGTAAACCAGATACAAAAACAAAAGGGGAAACCGTTTTAGCGGGAATGATAAACTTAAATTCGGTTTGCCAAGTAAAAGTAACCACGGCTTATACAGATAGCAAACTATCGAAAATTCTTGAAATGGTGCAAGAAGCAACCGCTAAAAAAGCACCAACAGAATTATTCATCAGAAAATTTGCCAAGGTTTACACCCCAATTGTAGTGATTTTGGCGGTCTTAATTTGTCTTGTTCCTCTGTTTTTTGTAGCGGATTATCACTTTAAAGATGGGTTGTATCGTGCTTTAATCTTTTTGGTTATTTCTTGTCCTTGTGCTTTAGTAATTAGTATTCCTTTGGGCTATTTTGGAGGAATTGGAGCAGCAAGTAAGAACGGAATTTTATTTAAAGGAAGTAATTTCCTTGATGTGATGGCTAGCATTCAAAATGTGGTAATGGATAAAACGGGAACAATGACTGAAGGGGTTTTTAAAGTACAAGAAGTAGTTTTTAATTCTGATTTTAATAAAGAGGATATACTTCAAATGGTAAATGCTATAGAAAGTCAAAGTACACATCCAGTAGCAACTGCCATTCATCAATATGTTGGAGAAATAGATACTACCCTAGCACTTAAAAAGGTCGAAGAAATAGCAGGACATGGATTAAAAGCAACTATAAATGATAAAGAAGTAATAGTAGGAAATTTCAAACTAATGGATAAATTTTCTATTGCTTATGATATGAATCCTAAAAGTATTGTTGACACTTTAATTGCGGTCGCTTATGATAAAAAGTTTGTGGGCTATTTAACTATTGCAGACAGTATAAAGGAAGATGCACAAATTACAATTGACAAATTAAAAGCGCTGAATGTAAAAACAACGATGCTAAGTGGTGATAAAAATTCAGTAGTACAATTTGTAGCTCAAAAACTTGGCATTAAAAATGCTTTTGGAGATTTACTTCCAGAAGACAAAGTAAATAAAGTCAAAGAAATTATTGCTAAAAAAGAAACGGTTGCTTTTGTGGGCGATGGTGTAAATGATGCACCAGTTGTAGCATTAAGTAACGTAGGTATTGCAATGGGCGGTTTAGGTAGTGATGCCACAATAGAAACTGCAGATGTTGTAATACAAGACGACAAACCAAGCAAAATACCCATGGCCATAAATATTGGCAAACAAACCAAGAAAATAGTTTGGCAAAATATTAGTTTAGCATTTACAGTAAAAGCAATTGTTTTAATCTTAGGTGCTGGTGGTTTAGCTACCATGTGGGAAGCCGTTTTTGCCGATGTAGGGGTTGCATTATTAGCTATTCTAAATGCGGTGAGAATTCAGCGAATGAAGTTTTAAAATTACTTATCTCTTTTGATATTTCTGTCAAGCTGTTCGCCTAGGCGAATCAGCTTCTAAATCATATTTGAAAATCAATTATATAAGATTCTGATTCGCCTAGGCGAACAGCATGACAAGTTTCCTGACTTTTCAAACAACCACATTTTTTACAATTCATTCTCATTCAAAGACTCAAAAATCACTTCTAGTCTAAGTGTTCTATGCACAAATTCTTTGTTTACTTCATTTCGGCAAGGAGTACTATATAAACAAGCTACCTGCGAATTATAAAGTTGTTAAATAGTGTAACTTTTCTCATAATATTCCCCAATAATAGTAAGAAAATTAGCTATTGTAAAATAAAGAAGAGCAGAAAACAAACAAAATAAAAGATAAAGTTATTTTATTCCTTATGATTTAAATCATAAACAAACAGGCAATAAACCCTGAAATTTGTATCATAAATTTAAATAATAAGAAATGAACAAATTATCTTTATTGTTAGTAGTTGTATTTGCTTTATTCCTTTCATGTGGAAAAAGTAAATCAGAACCAGGAGAAGATTTTTCAGCACCTACAACTTCTGAAGAATCTGCAACAACAGATGCATCCTCTTATGATCCAAATAGAGGTGAAGGAAAACACAGCAACGTTGAATTAGGAGCTTCTTTAGACCAAGCCATGGCTGCAAATGGTGAAAAAGAGGCCAATGTAAAATGTACCTCTTGTCATAAAATGACAGACGAACGTTTAGTAGGACCAGGTTGGAAAGGCGTTACAGAACGCAGAAAACCAGAATGGATTATGAACTTCATTACTAATCCAGATCCAATGATTGACAAAGATCCAGAACTACAAGCTCAACTCGAATTGTGTTTAGTGCGTATGCCTAACCAATCTTTAAGCGACCCAGAAGCTCGTGACATTTTGGAATACATGCGAAAAAACGATGGTGTAAAATAATTAGTAATTAAAATCGAAAGTATATGAAAAATAGATTTTTAAAAGCATTTTTTGCTATCGTTTTAATGGGAGCATTTTTTGCTTCCTGTAAACCCAAGAATTCAAGTAATGCAGTAAGTGGTGACGCAGCATCAAAAGTATATGTTGCACCAGGTAAATATGACGAGTTCTATAATTTCATTTCAGGTGGATTTAGTGGACAAATGAGTGTTTATGGTTTGCCAAGTGGTAGAATGCTAAAAGTAATTCCTGTTTTTTCAGTGGATCCAGAAAGCGGTTGGGGTTTTAGTGAAGAAACGAAACCCATGTTAAATACTTCTCACGGATTTATTCCATGGGATGATGCCCATCACCCAGAGATGTCTCAAACAAATGGTGAAGTAGATGGACGATGGGTTTTTATTAACGGAAACAACACGCCTCGTATTGCTCGTATCGATTTAAAACGCTTTAAAACAGCAGAAATTATCGAATTGCCAAACAGTGCAGGAAATCACTCCTCACCATTTATTACTGAAAATACAGAATATGTAGTGGCTGGAACACGTTTTGGAGTACCGGGTGATTATGAAGAAGGTGATGTGCCCATTAATACGTATAAAGAAAATTACAAAGCTCATATTAGTTTTGTAAAAGTAGGAAAAGAAGGGGAAATGGATATTGCCTTTCAATTACGTTTACCAGCAGTAAACTTCGATTTAAGTCATGCAGGTAAGGGAAAATCGCATGGATGGTTCTTCTTCTCTTGTTATAATTCCGAACAAGCGAATACGCTTTTAGAAGTAAATGCTTCTCAAAAAGATAAAGATTTTATCATGGCTGTTAATTGGAAAAAAGCAGAAGAATATATCAAAGCTGGTAAAGGAAAAAGAGAAAAAGCCAAGTATGCTCATAATTATTGGGATGAAAAAACACATTCAGCAGTTTCTGAAATAAAAGAAGATGTTTTAGTTTTAGATGCAATGGAATTAAAAGATATTTGCTATATGATTCCTTGTCCAAAATCGCCTCACGGTTGTGATGTGGATCCATCTGGAGAATATATTGTAGGTTCAGGTAAATTAGCCGCTTTAATTCCTGTATTTAGCTATACAAAAATGTTAGATGCCATTAGTAAAAAAACTTATGAAGGTGATTATAACGGAATTCCAGTACTTAAATATGATGCCGTTCTTCACGGTGAAGTACAAAAACCTGGTTTAGGTCCATTACATACAGAATTTGACGAAAAAGGAAATGCTTATTCTACCATGTTTGTTTCTTCAGAAATTGTAAAATGGGATATTAAAACGCTTAAAGTATTAGATAGAGTTCCTACTTATTATTCTGTAGGGCACTTAATGATTCCTGGTGGTGATAGTAAAAAACCTTTTGGTAAATATATGGTGGCTTACAACAAAATTACAAAAGATAGATATTTACCAACAGGTCCAGAATTAACCCAATCTGCCCAATTATATGATATTTCAGGTGATAAAATGCAACTGCTGTTAGATTTTCCTACTATTGGAGAACCTCATTATGCACAAGCTGCACCAGCTGATTTAATCCGAAATAATGGGCAATTGAAATTCTATAAAATTGAAGAAAACCATCACCCTTATGTAACCAAAGGGGAGAAAGAGTCTAAAGTAGTAAGAGAAGGAAATACAGTTCATGTATACATGACCTCAACACGTTCTCACTTTGCTCCTGATAATATAGAAGGGATTAATGTGGGCGATGAAGTATATTTCCATATAACTAATTTAGAACAAGATTGGGATGTACCTCACGGATTTTCTGTAAAAGGTGCTAAAACTGCTGAATTATTAATCATGCCTGGTGAAACAAGTACCTTAAAATGGATTCCTGAAAAGGCAGGTACGGTTCCTTTTTATTGTACCGATTTTTGTAGTGCCTTACACCAAGAAATGCAAGGCTATATAAGAGTCTCGCCTAAAGGAAGCCCTACTCCTATTTCTTTTAGTGTTGGAACCAACATTCCTAAAGCAAAATAAATAAAAATTATTGAAGGGAATAGTAACAATGCTATTCCCTTTTTAAACTCAAAAGTTATGTATACTTCAAAAATATCAAATCTTTCTAAAATTATATTAACAATAGTAAGCATTCTATTCTTTGTTTCCTTATTATATCCAATGTGGCAAATTGAATTAGAAGCACCTCAATATCCAGAAGGTTTAGTGTTAAAGTTACATGCCAATAAAATTGGTGGTGATGTTGAAATTATCAATGGCTTAAATCATTACATCGGTATGGCAACATTACACACAGAAAATTTTATCGAGTTTAAAATCTTACCTTACATAATGCTCTTTTTTGGTTTACTTTCAATAGTTGTGGTGCTCATTAACAATAGAAAAGGGATTATAACACTCTTTGGAACATTTGTATTATTTGTAGTGTTAGCAGCTATCGATTTTTACAAATGGAACTATGAATATGGACATAATTTAGATCCAAATGCAGCGATTAAAGTTCCAGGAATGGCATATCAACCACCATTAATTGGATACAAACAATTGTTAAACTTTGGAGCCTACTCTATTCCTGACATAGGAGGTTGGATGCTTATTTTAGCAGGACTTTTACTAGTTGTAGTTCTTTTTAAAGAATATAATTTCATAAGTAAATTTCAAAAAAAAGGGAATGTAGCTGTTTTAATAGTGTTTACCAGTACCCTACTCATTTCTTGCCAAAGCAAAACTGTAGAACCACTAAAATTAAATGTGGACCAATGTGCTTTTTGTAAAATGAGTATTGCTGATGGAAAATTTGGTTCGGAAATTATCACCACTAAAGGACGAGTTTATAAGTTTGACGATTTAAGTTGTTTGGCTGCTTATGTAGAAGAAAATAAAACAAAAGTAAAATCTTATTTTGTGCATCACTATAATGCCGAGAACGTATTAATTCCCGCAGAAACGGCATTTTATTTAAAAGGAGGCATCATTTCTAGTCCAATGCGAGGCAATATGGCTGCTTTTTCAAGCCAAGAAGAAGCTATTTCTTTCAAAGAAAAATTAGAAGCTAGAGAAATTACTTGGGCAAACATCATTATTCAACAATAGTAATGAAAAAGGCTACTTACATATTTTTTTTAGGCATTATTTCATTCGTAATGAACGGACAAAAAATAGACGTTGGTCCTACTGAAAACATCAAATCTATCAAAGAAGCCATCACTTTAGCAAAAGCTGGAGATACTATTGTAGTTCATAAAGGAACATACAAAGAAGGAAATATTACGATTGATAAAAAAATTGTTCTTTTAGGCAAAGATTACCCGGTTTTAGACGGACAAAAAAAGTTTGAAATTCTATCCTTAAAAGCAGATAGCATTGTAGTAAAAGGATTAAAGTTTGTTCGTTCTTCTTATGCTTCAATGGAAGATCCTGCAGCAATAAAAGTATATAGTCACAATTATATTCACATTGAAAACAATATTTTAGAGGATAATTTTTTTGGAATCTACATTCAAAATGGAGCCCATTGTATCATCAAAAACAACAAGATTAGAGCCTACGGAAAAGAAGAACAAAAACTAGGAAATGGCATTCATTGCTGGAAAAGTCATAATATTCAAATTATTGCCAACCACATTCAAGGACATCGTGATGGTATTTATTTTGAATTTGTTTATGATTCGGTTATTTGGAGAAACATTTGCCAAAATAACATCCGTTATGGCTTGCATTTTATGTTTTCACACAACGATTCTTACATTACTAATACTTTTAGAAACAATGGAGCTGGAGTGGCTGTAATGTATAGCAAAGAAGTAAAAATGATGAACAATAAATTTGATGAAAACTGGGGACAATCTGCCTACGGATTATTGTTAAAAGAATTGAATGATGGTTATATATTAGGCAATAAATTCATTAAAAATACAGCAGCTGTTTACATGGAAGGCTCAAATCGAATGAAATTTGAAAACAATTTATTTCAAGAAAATGGTTGGGCAATGGTCGTTCAAGCCAGTTGTGATGATAATGAAATCGTAGGTAATAATTTTATAGGAAACACTTTTGATATGGGAACCAATGGAAGTTTAGTACTAAACAAATTTGATTCTAATTATTGGGATAAATATGAAGGCTACGATTTAGATAAAAATGGTTTTGGAGATGTACCCTATCACCCACTCAGTTTATTTGCTGTTTTAGCCGAAAGTAATCCTTCTACTATGCTGTTGTATCGTAGTTTTATGATAACGCTTTTAGATAAATCTGAAAAAATTTTACCTAGTATAACACCTGATAATTTTATAGACAACAAGCCTTTGATGAAAATGATTTCGGGTTAAAGGTTTCGAGTTGCGAGTTGCGGGTTATGCGTTGAAAGTTGTAAACTAATGGTTACTATTTATTGATTTTAAAATGTAAGGGATTTGTTTTTATTTTACGTTCTGTAACTCGCAATCCGCAACTAATAAAACTAATAAATTATGGCAACAATAAACACTTTTGAAGAGTTAGATATTTGGCAATTAAGTAGAGAAATAGGTCAAGATGTTTGGGACTTATTTGAAAAAACAACTCTTGGAAAAGATTTTGAATTAAGAAATCAAATGAATAGATCTTCAGGGTCTATAATGGATAATATAGCAGAAGGATTTGAAAGAAATGGCAGAAGAGAATTTATAAATTTCTTAAGTTATTCAAAAGGTTCTTGTGGTGAATTAAGATCTCAATTATATAGAGCATTGGATAGAAATCACATTAGTAAAGAAGAATTTGAATTTTTAAAAAACAAAACAATTACAGAAAGTAAAAAAATAGGAGCATTCATGTCTTATTTAGTAAAATCGGATAACAAAGGAAGTAAATTTGATAAATAAAATTGTTAAAAGTTACAAGTTTAACCCAAAACCCACAACTCGAAACCCACAACTCGAAACCCACAACTCGAAACTCACAACCCGTGACCCGTAACCTTTAACCCGAAACAAGAATAATGATAGAAATAAAAAATATAGATAAAAAGTTTGGCAAATTAGAAGTGCTAAAAAACGTAAATCTCAGCTGTAATAAAGGAGAGTGTATAGCGCTAATTGGTCCAAATGGGTGCGGAAAAACAACATTAATTAAAGCTGTTTTAGGAATGGTTTTACCCGATAAAGGAACTATTACTTTTAATGCAAAACCCATTGCTAAAGAATATTTGTACCGCAAAAATATTGGATATATGCCACAAATTGGTCGTTATCCAGATACAATGACAATTGGTCAAATTATTGAAATGATTAAAACCATTAGAAATTCTAATGAAAATTTAGATGAAGACTTGATAAGAGCTTTTGAATTAGAAAAAATGTTTGATAAGCAAATGCGAACCCTTTCTGGAGGAACTACACAAAAAGTGAGTGCAACACTAGCGTTCTTATTTAATCCAGATGTTTTGATATTAGACGAACCTACAGCTGGTTTAGATCCATTGGCTTCAGAATTATTAAAAGAAAAAATTATCAAGGAAAAAGAAAAAGGAAAACTCATTTTAATTACTTCCCATTTGTTAAGCGAGTTAGATGATTTAATAACCGAAATAGTGTTTATGCAAGATGGAGAAGTTCTTTTTCATAAAAAAGTAGCTGCTCTTCTAAAAGAAACGAATGAATCTAAAATTTCAAAGGCAATAGCTTCAGTGTTGAAGAAAACTGTATAATGTATGCTGTAAAATTGTATAATGTATTGTTGATTTACATTTTGCAATATACAGTATACAACAATACAATATACAAATAAAATAAAAATGAATAGAATAATAAAAATCATATTATCCGATATTTTAAAGAACAAAATTGTATTAGTTTACACGCTAATTTTAGCAATTTTGTCTTGGAGTTCGTTTACTTTGGAAGACAATTCCTCTAAAGGATTACTAACTATTTTAAATGTAATTTTATTTACAGTTCCTTTAGTTTCTATCCTTTTTGCCACTATTTATTTATACAATAGTTCCGAATTTATTGAGCTTTTATTAAGCCAACCCATCAAAAGAGTTAAAATTTGGATGAGTTTGTTTTTAGGATTATCTTCTTCAATGGCTGTAGCCTTTTTTATTGGAGCTGGAATTCCATTACTAATATATGCTCCAAATACAGTTGGAATGATGATGATTATAATAGGCTGTATTATTTCAATTGTGTTTGTAGCACTGGCTTTTTTGAGTTCCATTTTAACAAGAGATAAAGCAAAAGGAATAGGAATTGCAATAATGACCTGGTTATTTTTTGCCTTATTATTTGATGGAATGGTTTTGTTTTTATTGTTTCAATTATCAGAATATCCTATTGAAAAAGCAATGGTTGGTATTTCGGCTTTTAACCCTATTGACTTAGCTCGAATTCAAATATTATTACAATTAGATGTTTCTGCAATGATGGGTTATACAGGAGCTATTTTTAAAGATTTTTTTGGAACAACAATAGGATTGATTATCTCTTTTATGTTGTTGTGTTTGTGGGCAATTGTTCCCTTTTTTGTTTCCTTGTTTAAATTTAAAAACAAAGATTTGTAATTTAATATATTATGAAAAAAGACATTCAAAATAGAGAAGACATTATCAAATTAGTGAATACTTTTTATGATAGAGTTAAAACGGACGAAATCATTGGTTATATTTTTACAGACGTGGCTCATACGAATTGGGAATTGCATTTACCTAGAATGTATGATTTTTGGGAAAACATTCTTTTTTCTACAGGAAATTTTGATGGAAATCCCATGATGACACACAAATCATTAAATCAAAAATCACCTATTGGGTTTACCCACTTTAATCGTTGGAATACCATTTTTAATCAAACCGTTGATCAATTATTTATAGGAGAAAAAGCCAAAGAAATAAAAAACAGAGCGATGAATATTTCCAAAGCAATGATGGATAAAGCACTGGATTAGTTTTTTACAAATCCACCCTTGTTTTCTGTACGTTTTAAAGAATGCTTCACTATTAAAAGTGAAGTGTCTATCATGTTTTCAAGTTCGCACATTTCCTTAGTTAATAGCACATTCGATTTTAAACTTTCTATTTCAGTTTTCCAAGAATTTAGTTGGCTTTTTGTTAGTTCTAGACTTTGATTGTTTCTAACAATACCAACATTTTTTTGCATAAGTATTTGTAGTTTTTTCCTTGTTGAAATAACCCAATTAGCATCTAATTTTTGATTGTTTTGTGTCCTAAGATTTGGGATGTTTATTGTTAAATTTGTTTTAGTATGCACTTTCAAATAATTAAAAATTCTATCTGAATATACTAGAGCTTCTAATAAAGAATTGGAAGCTAATCTATTTGCTCCATGTAAGCCAGTATGAGAGCATTCTCCACAGGCAAATAAGTTTTTAATAGACGTTTTCCCGTTACAATCTACTTCAATTCCACCACATACATAATGTTGAGCAGGAACAACAGGAATCCAATCTTTCTCAATTACAATTCCTATATCATAACAACGTTCATAAATCATTGGAAAATGATTTTTAAAACTAATTATATCCAAATGGGTACAATCTAAATACACACATTCATTTCCAGAGTTTTTCAATTCTTTTTCAATGCACTGCGAAACAATATCTCGAGAAGCTAATTCACCACGTTTATCATAGTTTAACATAAAACGATTCCCTTCTTTATTGCGTAAATAAGCTCCAAACCCTCTTACAGCTTCCGAAATTAAAAAGGTAGACGTTAAATCTTTACTAAATAAAGCTGTTGGATGAAATTGAATAAACTCCATATTTTTAAGAGTTGCATTTGCTCTTTTTGCCATGGCAATTCCGTCTCCAGTTGCAATTTCTGGATTAGTTGTATGTCCGTATACTTGTCCAATTCCTCCTGTTGCTAATAAAGTATAATCAGCTTGAAAAGTGAGAATCTCATTTGTTATTTCATTTAATGCATAAATGCCTAAACAGCAATTATCTTTAGTAATTAAATCTATTGCAAAATGAAAATCTAGAATTTCTATGTTTTTTTGTAAATGGGCTTTTCTTAAAATGGCTCTTTCAATTTCATAACCTGTTTGATCCTTATGATGAACCACACGATTTTCAGAATGACCACCTTCTTTTCCTAAATCTAAACTTCCTTCCTTATTTTTATCAAAGTGTGTTCCCCAATCTATTAATTCTTGTACTCTTTTTGGTCCTTCAGTAACCACCATTTTTACAACTTCTTTATCGCATAAACCATCTCCACAAATTAAAGTATCTTCAATGTGCTTTTGAAAATTATCTTCAATTTGGTTCATCACTACTGCAATACCACCTTGAGCATACTTTGTGTTCGATTCTGATGCATTAGACTTGGTAATGATTGTAACTTTTTTATCAGGAAAATGAGAAGCTGTTTTAATTGCAAAAGTTAATCCCGCAATACCTGAACCTATAACTAAATAATGGGTTTGTTTCATTTTAAGATAAGGCTAGCATTCGATTAATAGGCACTAATGCTTTTTCTTGAATAGACAATGGAACTTGAATTTCTGGAGTTTCATTTAGCAAACAATCATATACTTTTTGTAGTGTGTTTATTTTCATGAAGGCACATTCACTACAAGCACAAGTATTATCTTCGTGAGAAGGAGCTGGAATTAGTGTTTTTTGAGGTACTTCTTGTTGCATTTTGTATAAAATTCCTGCTTCAGTGGCCACTATAAATTTATTAGAAGAAGATTCTTTTACATAATTTATCATTCCAGCTGTGGAACCAATATATTTAGCTGTTTTTAAAATATGAGTTTCCGATTCTGGATGCGCAATAATTACAGCATCTGGATGTTGTTTGTATAAATCAATTAATTTTTCAAGTGAGAACGCTTCGTGTACAATACACGAACCGTCCCAAAGTACCATTTCTCTTCCTGTTTGCTCCATAATATATTTGCCTAAATTCTTATCTGGTGCAAAAATAATAGGGGTTTCTTTTGGAATAGAATTAACAATTTTTAAGGCATTTGATGAAGTACAAACAATATCTGAAAGGGCTTTAATTTCAGCCGAACAATTAACATAAGTTATAACAATATGATTAGGATGTTGTTCTTTAAATGCCTTGAATAAATCTGGTGGACAAGAATCTGCTAAGGAACAACCCGCTTTTAAATCGGGCAAAATAACTTTTTTATTTGGGTTTAAAATTTTTGCAGTTTCTGCCATAAAATGTACTCCAGCAAATAAAATAATTGCAGCATCAACGTTTACTGCTTCTTGTGAAAGACCTAAACTATCACCCACATAATCAGCAATTTCTTGTATGGCTTCTTCTTGATAATAGTGGGCTAAAATAACAGCATTTTTCTCCTTTTTTAATTGAAGAATCTTTTCTTTTAATGTTTTCATTTTAATTCTTGTGTGAAAAATTTAATTCCAATCTAATAGTTGTTGTTCACCTTTAATTCTTTTGTATTGGTAATATCTAGCGATGTTTCAATTACATCTTTGCATGTTTTATTCTTGTCTTTAATATCAAAATACCCTATGTAAAACAGTCGCTATTAACCTCTTCCATTTTAATAGCATTTAAATTATTTAAAAACACAAAATAAAAGCAAAAAATTAAGCTGTGATATGACTTTAATCATAAAATGAAAGGTGTTTTTAGACGTAATTTTGTTCCAATTGTAATTTGAAAATCAAGTTACTTTCTATGATAAATCAAAATAATTATGAATACTATAGAAAAACAAACAATTGGTGAATATGTAGCAAAAGATTTTAGAACAGCTGCTATTTTTTCAAGATATGGAATCGATTTTTGTTGCAAAGGCAATAGAACTATTGAAGAAGCTTGTAGTAAAAAAGGATTGGATTTTAAAGAAATTGAAACAAAAGTTAACCAATTATTAGAAACAAAATCTGAAAATTCTATTGATTTTAAATCATGGCCAAGTGATTTATTAGTGGATTATATTGAAAAAACACATCATCGCTATGTAGAGGAAAAAACGCCTATTTTATTAGCCTTTTTAGACAAACTTTGCAAAGTTCATGGTAATGCACATCCTGAATTATTTTTAATTAATGAACTGTTCATAGGTTGTGCTGGTGAGTTAGCCAAACACATGAAAAAAGAAGAATTGATTTTATTTCCATTTATCAAACAAATGGCAAATGCAATTCGTACAAATCAAGCTTTAGAACAACCTCACTTTGGAACTGTTGAAAATCCTATTGCAATGATGAAACATGAACACGAAAATGAAGGAGAACGATTTGTAAAAATTGCAGATTTAACCAATAACTATACACCTCCTTCTGATGCTTGTAATACCTATACAGTTACCTTCTCCATGTTACAAGAATTTGAACAAGACTTACATAAGCACATTCACTTAGAGAACAATATTTTATTCATTAAAGCTCTTGAAATGGAAGAAAAAATGTTTTCTTAATAAAGATAGAACAACTATTAATCTAAATTTATTCGGCAATGGAATTATATGTAATTAAAAGAAATGGAGATTATAAACTTTATGAAAGTTATAAAATAAAAGATGCCATTGAAAAGAGCTTTAAGAGTGTTTCCATACCCTATGATGATAGCATTTTTAAAACAGTAACAAATGCATTAAAGAGTAAAGAAGTTTGGTCAGTTGAAGACATTCAAGACAGTATAGAGAGAACTCTCTTTGAGAAAGGTTATTTCACTGTGATGCGTTCTTTCATGTTATTTCGTCACACAAGAAAATTACAGAGAGAGCATATTGAAGGTTTAAATGATGACACCACTTATGTAGACAGCACTCAAACTATTGAAGAATATATTTTACAAACCGATTGGCGAATAAATGCTAATGCAAATACCTCTTATTCAAATGCAGGTTTAGTAAACAACACTGCTGGTAAAATAATTGCAAACTATTGGTTGGATAAAGTATACACTAAAGAAGAAGGCTATTCTCACAGAAATGGTGATATTCATATTCATGATTTAGATTGTTTAACGGGTTATTGTGCCGGTTGGAGTTTAAGAGTTTTGTTAAACGAAGGTTTTAATGGTGTTCGAGGACGTGTAGAAAGTAGGGCTCCATCTCACTTTAGAGAAGCACTAGGTCAAATGGCAAATTTTTTAGGAATTCTTCAAAGTGAATGGGCTGGAGCGCAAGCTTTTAGTTCATTTGACACTTATTTAGCACCTTATGTTTTTAAAGATAATTTATCTTTTGACGAAGTTTTAAAAGCCATAAGAAGCTTTGTTTACAATTTAAATGTTCCAGCTCGTTGGGGCCAATCACCTTTTACAAATATTACTTTAGATTGGGTTGTTCCTTCTGATTTGAAAGAACAGGTTCCAACCAAAAATGACATTCATTTGTTTAGAGGAATTGAAAAAGAAATTCTAGTACAAAAAGCGAAAGAAAGAGGAGTTGTAAACTTAGAAGAAATGAGGTACGAACATTTTCAAAAAGAAATGAACCTTATTAATAAAGCTTATTATAAAGTAATGACTGAAGGTGATGCAAATGGTCAGCCCTTTACTTTTCCAATTCCAACAGTAAATATTACAGAAGATTTTGATTGGGATGGAGAAAATACTGAAATTCTTTTCGAAAATACAGCAAAAATTGGTTCGTCTTACTTCCAAAATTTTATAGGAAGTCAATATATTTTAGATGAAAATGGAAACCAAATTGAAAACCCAAATGCATATAAACCAAATGCTGTGCGTAGCATGTGTTGCCGTTTACAACTCGATTTACGTGAATTATTAAAACGAGGTAACGGACTTTTTGGAAGTGCAGAAATGACAGGAAGCATCGGAGTAGTTACAATAAATATGGCTAGACTTGGCTACTTATATAAAAATAATAAAGTAGGTTTATATAAACAATTAGATAAATTATTAGCTATTGCAAAATCTACTTTAGAAAAGAAAAGAATCTTTATCCAAGAAATGTATGATAGAGGATTGTTTCCTTATACCAAAAGGTATTTGTCTCATTTTAGAAATCATTTTTCAACTATAGGTGTAAACGGAATGAACGAAATGGTTCGCAATTTTACAGATGATTTACACGATTTAACTTCTAACTATGGTAATGAATTTTGCTTGGAAGTTTTGGATTATATCCGAAATCGAATGAAAGAATATCAAGAAGAAACAGGTAATCTATATAATCTTGAAGCTACTCCTGCAGAAGGAACTACCTACCGTTTTGCTAAAGAAGACAAAAAACGTTTCCCAGGAATTTTACAAGCTGGCATGGAAGAAAATATTTATTATACCAATAGCTCACAAATACCTGTCGATTTTACCCAAGATCCATTTGAAGCGTTACTAATGCAAGATGAATTACAATGTAAATATACGGGTGGAACTGTATTGCATTTGTATATGAATGAGCGAATTAGTTCCCCTGAAGCTTGTAAAAACTTTGTAAAAACAGTACTTTCAAATTTCAAATTACCTTATATAACAGTCACTCCAGTTTTTAGTGTTTGTCCAATTCACGGCTATCTAAATGGAGAACACGAGTATTGTCCGAAATGCGATGAAATTTTAATTGAAAACCTTAATAACACAACTTATGAGCACAAAAACTAACGAAGTAGTAGAACAAAATCAACATTTAAGAACGAAATGTTTGGTTTACACCAGAGTAATGGGTTATCACAGACCAGTAGAAAGTTTCAATATTGGTAAAAAAGGCGAACACAAACAACGAGTTCATTTCAAAGAAGATGTGTGTTAGCAAAAATAATTTCTAATATAACACCATTTACACTTTTAGATTATCCCGATAAATCTTCTTGTATTTTATGGTATGCTGGTTGCAATATGCGTTGTTTATATTGCTATAATCCTGAAATTGTTTTAGGTAAAGGAACTATTTCTTTTTCAGAAGTACTTCTGTTTTTAAAAACCAGAATTGGATTGCTTAATGCAGTAGTTTTTAGTGGTGGAGAATGTCTCATCCATAGAAACATATTGAATCATATTAAAGCTGTAAAAGAAATGGGATTCCTTGTTAAAATTGACACTAATGGAAGTAGTCCAACTGTTTTAAAAGAATTAATTAATGGCAATTTAGTGGATTATGTAGCATTAGACTTTAAAGCGTTACCCAATAAATTTGAAGCAATTACAAAATCCAATTTGTTTTATGAATTTGAAGCCTCTTTTGAGCTTTTAAAGACTTCGAAAATAGCCTACGAAATAAGAACAACATACCATTCTGAACTTTGTACAATTGATGATTTAATTGAAATGCAAAATTATCTTGATGAGAACGGATATTCAGGTAATTTTTATGTCCAAAATTTCATTAATGGAAGTAAAACTTTAGCTCCATTATCAAGAGCAACAAGCTTGAAATATGAAGAATTAAACGCATTAAAAAAACCAACAATCGTAATTAGATAAAAAAAAGAGACTGTCCAAAAAGTCCACAACCTTGTCATTCTGAACTTTTTGTCATTCTGATTCGCCTAGTCGAATCAGAATCTTTATATCATTCCGTTGCCAAAGCGAATCAGAATCTACTACTATATTCCTCATTTCCAAGAAGCACAATAGCAAAATTTCAGTAGAAAAGCAGTCCCGCTATTCGTTACAATCTGTCATTGCGAGGAACAAAACAATCTAATCACAAAAACAGCTTACGCAATAACAGGATTTCCACTACTATCAGGGCTATAAAAAACGTTTAGAATTTTAAACACCATTTCAATAGCAATAAAATACTTTTCATTTATACGCTTTCCCGTAAACTACACTAAAACTTTAATACTATTTTTACAAAAACATAAAACAGGTAAAAATACCTATTGCAAGTCTAAAAAGTAAAAATTAGATTTGTAAGTAAACAATATTATAATCATACATATACAACTTATATAGGCTAGCTATGTATGATTATGTCATACATATAAATAAGTTATCTGTTATAAAGAACCACTATGACAAAGCCAAGTAACCTGTGGGCTCCACAAGAAAAAGCAATTTCAAAGATCGAATCATATATTGCAGACTTTCAAAAAGGTTCAACTAAAGCTTCTTGCCTTATTAAGATGCCAACTGGTTCAGGCAAAACTGGAGTTATTACTTGTATTTCACACTTAAACCCAAACGTCAAAGGTGTTTTGGTTGTTGCTCCTCGAGATGTTCTAAGAACTCAACTTTATGAAGAAATAAATTCTGAATTCTTCAGTAAAATTAAATACAAACCAGCTTCACCAAAAGGAGTTGTGAAATTGACATCGGATAAACAATTTCAAAAGGAACATCATGAGAAAATAGTAGTTACCACAATTCAGAAGTTAAATTCTACTTACAAAAGAAACCCCACATTATTCAAAGAGGTTTGTGAAAAATTTGATTTAGTAATTTTTGATGAAGGTCATTATGAGCCTGCAAAAAATTGGAGCGAGACAATAAGAACAATTCTTTCTCCTAAAATTATCTTTACTGCAACTCCATTCAGGAATGACCTGAAGAAGTTTAATTTTAGTTTTGAGTATGTTTATTCGATAACTCAGAGTGAAGCCGAGAAACTAAACATACTGAGAACTCCAGAATTTATTCCAATCAAATTTAAGTCAAATCCGAAAGACTTCGTCGATAAAGTTCTTCTCGAGTTTACAAAGAATTGTGCGAAGCATAAAGATGCGCGCCTTATGATTCGATGCGAAGACCATAAAGAGATTCTTAAGATCGCAAAAGTGCTAAATGATAAGAAAATCAAATTTGTTGGAATCCATGAGAGATTTAATAATCCTAAACAACCTTGGCAACACAAAAAAGTTCCTTCTAAAGACACAGACGCTACTATTTGGATCCATCAGTTTAAATTAATAGAGGGATTTGATGATCCAAGATTCAGAATGCTTGCTACATATAAGCCAATGCGTAATTCGCGTCAACTCATTCAACAAATCGGCAGAATCCTTAGAAATCCCGAGAAGGAAACAGATAACTTGGCATACGTTCTAGACGATGAAACAAAATCTCATCAAACGATTTGGAATAATTATATAAAATATGATGAACAATTCAAAAATTCTGTTGGCTCAACTTATGGTGATTCTCTGCTCGAAGTACTGAAAGAACTTCCCAATATTGAGTATATAGATAGAACTTTCAGATCAAATTATTTAGATAGTGAAATAAAGTATGTTGAAGAGGAAATTGCCCTTCCACTAAGCTGCAACATTTATGAAAAATCATTTTGGACAAGTGATCTTATTAAATCTGAAATTAAAACCTATTTAGATGAAAATGACCATCGAAGTACTTTTTTCAAAGTATCAAATGAGAGTGGTTTATTTATACATATTTCATACTCAAATTCCTCTCATTTAGTCGATACATATTTTTTCAACGTCAATCTTCAAATTAGTTTTTACAAAGTATTTGATAAATACATCGCATTTTACAACACCCAAGGCAATGGTCTTAATTCAATTCTTGCACCAAAAGAAATATCACCAATTAGTACTTCTAAACTGAAGAAATTAATTTCTAACAGGTCAGATTCAAGATTAACAAGTGTATCATTAAAAAATTCAAATCTTGGAAATTCTTCTATCTCCTCACATTCATTTAGTGCAGGATCTATCGCTGATATAGCGCCGTTTCTTGATGATCACGGCCAAGTTATTTCTTCAGCAATTGGTTATAGTCTTGAACAAGCAATACAAGGAGGAAGTAATCCTGAAAATTACCGGCGGTATCTTGGTTTCTCAAACGGGAGAATAACTCAATCCAACTTGAAATTTGTACTTAAAGACTATCTATTATGGTTAGACCATCTTATTAAGATTTTGGACTCTTCGACCCAGTCAATTTCTGTATTCAGCAGATATGCAAAGGAAATTGAGGTCAATGAAGTAATCGAGCCAAAACATATTCTACTAGATTTCTCTGAAATAAAACAAATACAATATAAAATTGATGAAACTGATCTAGAGTCTTTTGAGGTTGCCTCGGAAATCGTTAAGAACAAAAATAAATTTGAATTTAAGGTTACACTTAATAATGAAGAATATGACGCAGAAATAGTTTATGACCCTAAAAAGAAATCATTTTACATTGAGTCTGAGTCAATTTCTGAATCCTACTGGAATGAAGATAAAATTGACTTGGTTTATTTATTAAATTCTAAACAAAGTTTCAGAATTATTACAAATAAGAAGAACGTATTCTATGCGTTTGGTAGATTTTATAATCCCAATATTAAGTTTGGATCTAAACTTTTTAATAAATCCGAATTTCAACTAAGAAATGTATTGGTCCCTGTTAAAGAATTAGCGACTATCAAAAATGAAAAAGGCAGTGCATGTTCTTCAGACGAAAAGAAATGGGATATAAATTCAATGTTCAATTTCATAGATGAGAAATGCAAGAGAACAATAATTGAAAAAGAATTCGATGATTTGGAGCTTTTAATTTGTGATGATATGGGTGAGGAAGTTGCCGATTTTATACTTTGTACTAAAGGTAAAGTTGCTTTTATCCATGTCAAAGGAGTTGGTTCAAAAAGTGCTTCAAAGGTATCTGCATCTAACCTAATGGACGTTTGTGGTCAAGCAACTAAAAACATCGAATATTTGTCCATGTTTAATTCCAAAAAACCATCAGGCGTTAATTCAAAATGGGGGAATCCATGGACCGCCCGAGGAGTATCTGGTCAAGTTAAAGACCGGTTACGATATGGCACATTCTCAAACCCTGATGATACTTGGAAGCATATAAATTTAAAGATATCTGATCCCTCAATCGATAAAGAAGTATGGCTCTTCTTGGGTGGTATACTCTCCAAAAAAGAATTCATCAAAAAATTAGGTCAGGATTCGGGAAATAGTGTTGCACTTCAGGCTTTAGTTTTGCTTAATGGAACCCTAGCCAATGTTGGTGCTTTAGGGTGTAAATTAAAAGTATTTTGCAGTGAATAAAGTACAGATAACAACACCTATAAAAGATAGGGCTACGTACACGCTCAAGAAAAAGCCCTACCTTTCATAGCTGCAAAACGTTAGCTGTAACCTTAAATCAACTATCTGCTAAAATAGAAAATACAACATATAAATGGTTGAAAATACAAAATGGAAAACCATATTTTGCAATTGTTGATTTAAGTATTGAAAAAAATACTGCCCCAGCTCCGCATTCTATGATAAAAAACAACTAAAAAAGATTAAATTTTATGATGCAAATTTATAAGTATTGATATATGGAGTTTCTCTGTTTACAACAGCAAAGACTCTACTTATAAGTTTGCATCTAATATTGTTTAATACAAGCATTGAGTTTTTACCTTCTTCTTTCTTCTTTGAATAGTACTCCTTCAATTGTGGATCATATTTTAATGTGGTCATGGCACACATTTGCAATAATGACTTCATTTTTTTATCAGCCATATGATTTACTTTAGTTCTTCCTTTTATACTTGTTCCAGAACTATATTCAAATGGGGCAACTCCAGAATAACAAGCAAATTGTCTCCAGTTTTTAAAAGAGGAAAATGCTTTTGTCGCTATAATAAAATAAAGACTTGTTTGCTCACCAATACCAGGAACTGATTTTATTAATTTATATTGATTGTTTAATTTTTCATTGGATTTGATTATTTCTTTAATTCTCTTCTCAATTTTACAGATACTTTTTTTGATACTATTTATCAAAGATTGGTTGATTGGTAAAACTTCTTTATAAACCTCTTTAATAACAAACTCGCTATTTTCCTTGGTTGTTTCCAGAAGCAATAAGGATTTAAGTGCTTTTTCTCTTTCTGTATAAAGCATTTTTAATTTTTGTATATCAATTTCTACCAACTCGTTTAATCTTAATTTATCAATATTTCTAAAACTATAATATGAAATATCTTTAGCATCTGTTTTGTCATTTTTACCTCTTGATATTCCTTTTGAACGTTTGATTTCAATAGCTGGAACAATCCATAAATCTAATTTCAAACCTAATAAAATATAACTTAAATGATTGGTGTAAACACCTGTATTTTCACAACAAAACAAAATGTCTTTTACATCAATTTTTCGTTTAGTCAATAGTTTTACAAATTCCTTTATTGATTTTGGATTATTATTAATCACAAAATGTTCTGACTGTAATGTTTGAGAATTTAATAGGTTTACATCTAACTTTAATTTTGAAATGTCAATTCCTGAGTGAAATAAATAATTTTTCATAACTTTGAGATTAGGATAAACAAAAATGTTGAACTTCTTTAGAGCCTTTATTAGACCGCTATGTCTATCATTCTATTTGAAGCAATTCAACTGGGTTCAAGGAGAAGGCAGAGGACTACTGCGGAGCATAGTTCTTATACTAGCAAAGTCTAAAGTTCACCTCTGCTTTCCTTTGAATAAATTTAATCATTTTTTATCTAATCCAAAGTAAAGGCAAAGTCTCCTGACTTTGAGGTATAATTAATATAACTGCAGTTAATTTATTATTACAAGTAAGTCATAATTTATTAAATACATAATTTAATTATTTTTTATAGTTTAGCTCAAAGTCAGGAGACTTTGCGCAGCAAGGGCTATAAAAAACGTTTAGAATTTTAAACACCATTTCAATAGCAATCAAAAAAGCAATAAAATACTTTTCATTTATACGCTTTCCCGTAAATTACACTAAAACTTTAATACTATTTTTACAAAAACATAAAACAGGTAAAAATACCTATTGCAAGTCTAAAAAGTAAAAATTAGATTTGTAAGTAAACAATATTATAATCATACATATACAACTTATATAGGTTAGCTATGTATGATTATGTCATACATATAAATAAGTTATCGGTCAGGCTAAGACGACACAGCACCAAGACAACGACACGACAAATTTGACAAGCAAAACCGCACAAATAAATAATTAATGAGAGAAATAGTTTACTTCTATATTGCCGACTTTAGAAACTTACACAATCAAGGTTTCAATTTTGGCTCAGAGTATGAATACTACACTGAAAATATTGACACGAAAATTATAGTCAAAAGGAGAAAAAACGACTTTTACATTCCTAACTTCTTTCAGACAGACAACAGCAATTCAATAATTAACATTTCAGCATTCGTAGGCGAAAACGGAGCAGGTAAAAGCAATTTTATTGACGCATTAAAATCAGCATTAACCCAAGATAGAGATTGGTTCCATTACTTACTTGTGTATAAAGACGCTAACGGTAATGTTCATTGCGACAATAGTGAACACTTTAGCGTAGAATACGATTTTGAGCACAGTGGCGGTACACCAGCATTCACAGAAGTAATTTATTACAGTCCTTCATTAGACAACAAAATTTATCCATTAACACACGACAACAATGCTTGGGTTGACATTTCAACAGATTGGTTAATTTTTAAGGATTTAGAAGAACAAAAAGGCACTAAGCCTAATTTATCACAAATTGAACTTTTTAATGCAGAAGAAATTGAACGACAGCTAAAGTTGTCAATTAATTCTGACTTTGCCGATTTTCTTAATAATAAAATTAATATGCCTACTGAAATTAGGATTGTTTCAGTTGCGGGTGATTTCCCCTCTAAAATAGACGGGATAAAATCAAGTGTACGGAACGTACCATATAACTACCGAAATTACTACGACCTATTTAATGATATGGGAATAATAGTAAATCAATATGCTACAGAAGAACATAAAATACAAGTAGAAAGGAAAATACCAGATGAAATCAACCCTTTCACTAGAAAAAAATGCTTCGCAACTTTTCTTGACCATTTATTAAAAAATTTGTTCTATCATTTTGAGAGAACAAATCACTATTTAGATAAAGGAAAAATTAACATAAGCCTTGACGACTTAAAGAAACTTGGATATGAAGAAGCTGTTTATGCATTTATAAAAAATATTGATTTGATTGACGACACTGAAACAATAATCAATTTTGTAAAATATACAGAGAATCTAATCTTAAATGCTAGAGTTGAATTTTCAAATTATGGAGAAATTTCGTGGATTTCACCTAAAGAAAGCCTCAAAGATTTTTTGTCCTTAAAAGACAAATATCTCGAACAACTCTCCAAATTTTCAGATTATAGCGTTCCACGTTCTTTTATTGGCTATTCTTTGACAGGATTAAGCACAGGCGAAAAAGCTATGATGAATTTGTATAGCAGATTCTTTTTCGCAAAATCACAAATCATTGAAAAAGTAAACGAAGAAAGGTTTTCTAAGAAAAAGATACCAAATATGCTTTACATCTTAATTGATGAAGCAGAATTAGGTTTTCATCTTCAATGGCAAAAAGAATACGTTTACAACATTATAGAATATCTTCCTAAAACATTAGTATTTGATACAGAAAACGGGAAACTTTATCCTAAAATTCAAATTATTTTTACTACACACTCTACGTTAACTCTTTCGGACATTCCGAATACTCATATTTCTTATATTAAAAGCCAAGACAAAAAAGCGTATGTTTTAACTAACGAAGAAAAACCACGAAAATCTTTTGGTGCAAACGTCCATTCTTTAATGTCAGATTCGTTTTTCTTAAGAAACGGCTTAGTAGGAAGTTTTGCCATAAAAAAGATTAATGAAATAGTCGCAATCCTTAATTTAGAAAAACCAACACAAGAAGAAATAGAAAAGGTCAAAGCAGTAATTCAAATTATTGACGAGCCTGTTTTGAAAATAAAGTTGCAATCAATGCTTAGTAAATTTGATAATTCAAATGAATATGAAATTAAAAGACTTGAGCAACAAAAAGAAGAAATAGAAAATCGCATTAAAAAGTTGAAAGGCAATGATTAATATTGTTACTAAACACACTGAAAACGCTAAAGCAGAACACGAAAAAGGATTGCTAAGAAAAACTCGAGCAAAACTTAATAGTTCTTCCCTTCCTAAATACCTAAAGGAATTTATAGACAAAAATCTAACTCAAATCTTGATTGAAAAGCCCGACAAACTTTTAGAAATAAATAAAGAGTTTTATTCAACGAATAAGGGGAGTGTCAAAAAAATCAATCCGAAAATCAGAGAAATATTTGACTACAATTCATTTACCAACAAAAAGCAAGAATATAACGGTTATTCTTTAGCCGATAATTTGCAAATAAATACTTGTCCAAACTGCAATAGACAATACACGATTACTATTAGTTCTAAAAAAGTTGAAGGTCAGCTGACAAGACCTGATTTCGACCACTATTTCCCAAAGAGCAAATATCCATTACTTTCACTTTCCTTTTACAACCTCATACCAAGTTGCAAAATTTGTAACAGTACATTTAAAGGCTATAAAGAAACAGATATTAAACAACACATTCACCCTTACAGTGACAACATAATAAACGATTTTTCATTTGACTACAAGCTTTCATCAAAAGGACTTTACAAATGTGAAAGCATTTCTGTTAAATTTAAAGAACCTACAACAAAAGACCGAATCAAAAAGACATTTGAAATGTTTCGCATAGAAGAAACATACAATGGACATAAATTTATAGTTGACCAGATTTTGCAATTAAAAAACTCTCTAAATGACGACTATCTAGAAATATTAACGCAAAAAACTTATGATAACATTAATTGGACACCTGAAGAAGCATATAGAATTGGGTTTGGTGTAAATTACAAGGACGATGAATTATGCGAGCACCCATTTTCAAAATTAAAAAAGGACATTTTGAAAAAGGAAGAAATGCTCAGTGTTTTTAAAACAGACGTATAAACAACTGCAAAAAATGACCAAACAGGCAGAAAACACAAAAATAAAAGCCCGAACCGATAACAGCAGCTACCCAAAAGTGGCGGTTCAGTGGTTAAATCAAACTTTGTGCTTCTAATGAAGTTTTGTGCTGAAAATCCCCGCCTTCGCAAAGCGGCCAAACGTTACTGGCAATATTAACTAAAGACAGAACTCCTTCTTTAAATAGCAAATTAGTTTTAATGAATAAAAAGATATTTAAAATTACGACACTCCTAATAATATTGACAACGTTAGTTCTTAATAGTTGTCAATTTGCTAATTCAGAAACTTCGGAGATTGGTAGTATGAGTCCAACCTGCTTAGATAGTTTAGCTTGGAAGAAAATTTGTCAAGAATATTCTATTGATAGTATAAAAGATCCAAAATTACTTTCCAAATTGGAAGATGTAAAAAATCATTTTATTAAACCTGATTACATACTTTATTTTAAAGATGGACCAGAAGAAATAATAGGATGCGATTGGTATTCCATTAGGGTGGTTTATAATGAAAAAATTGCTGACCAAACCTTAACGGGATTAGACCCGTTTCTGGGAAATGATGAACAAAAAAGAATTAGAAATAGAATTTTGAGAGAGATAATGAAATACCAATGTGAGGATGGCAAAAAAGAAACTCTGAAGGAAATGAGTAAGGATGTGCCATTCTCTGAATCTCACAAAGATTATCCTTTAAAAATGACACCTGAAATGACCCAACCAGAATCAATAGAAAAGTAGAATTAGTAATAAAAAATACTGCCAGTAACAGCCACTACAACGGATTTGGGCATTAGGCTTAATGGTAAGATGGTTTTGTATTTAGGATGATTGGCAAATCCGAAAATAGGGCTTAATTTAATCCCAAACCCGCTGTAGTGCCAAGACGTTAGCAGAAATTAGTGCCAAAAAACCAAATAAAAAAATGGGAAAAATTAAAATAATAATACTAACAATAGTTTTACTTATTGTCACAGGATTTAAAGTTGATAATAATGTAGAAGGTTTGACTATTAAATTTAGGAAAATTTCTGAAGATTATATGAGACCTGGTCCACCAAATGGACCTATGGGTTCAATGCTAATTGAAGCGGAAGAAGGAATGAAATTTGTCAAATTGAAACTTACTTTGAAGAACCAAGGTGAAAAAGATTGCATTTTTGATTTTGAAGATGTATACATTTCAACTGAACAAGACAGTTTATATAGATTTTTAAAACTTCAAGCATATTTTACAAGCACGAAAACGAAAATAAAGCCCAAAAAAGAAATCGATCGAATAGTATTATTTGAGTTTCCTGACAAAGCCACTCCTAAAGAATTATTTATTGAAGATAAAAGGTATAAAATTATTGAGGATAAGTAAAACTTCTGCTAACAGCGGTTTGCTTCAATGGCTACTTCCGGATTTTCCTACGGAAAATCCGCTGCTGAATGGAATGTTTTGTTATATTTGTAATGGCTTGGTGTTGGTTCAACGCCACTGAGAGCAAGCCACAGAACGTTGCCAGTAATTTGAGGAATGAATAAACCAGAAACTAAATATCACCAATCCGACATTGAGAAAGTCTTCCAAAAACTGATTTTGAATTGGAATGAACTCATTGATTTCTATAACGCAGAAGTGAAATTTGATTATGAAGACCCAAATGACCGATTGGCTTACGTTGATATTGGAGATATTTCAAGATTTATAGTTGAAAAGAAAAAAGCCGAACAAACAGAGAATTTCGAAATTTTCTTCAACAATGTGGAAGAAATAATGATTTACGGAGAACATTATGTTCAAGAACTTATTGTAATCGGACTTTTTGAGGGAATACAAAATGTTGGTGGTACGGAAATAGATTATTATCGTTCATTTGACAAATGGCTGAAACCGAATTCTCTCAAAGCGTGGAGAGAATTAATTGATTTTTGGGAAAAAGATGATTGGAGAAAAACTGCTGAAAGCGAAAAGATACTGAATAAAAAAAATAAAAACAGTGCCTAACACCGTGTATAAAAAATTGCTAGTTTTAGCTAACACAAAGTTGGTTGCTTGTTTGCTGGCTTCCGATTTTCCTTCGGAAAATCCCCGCCCACAAACACGCAACTTTCCATACACGAACACGTTACCCACAATTATGAAGAAGATACTGCACATATTGACAATCATACTTATTCCATTTACCGTTTTAGGACAAGAAGAATATTTATCAAGATTATCAATTTCAGGCGGAGTATCAGAACTTGGAATTTCACCATCAGAAGAAATTTGGGTAGCAACAAAAGCGGGAAATATTTATTACACCAAGCAAATTGGCAAACTATGGCATATTGGACCTTTTGGTTCGCTTGACCCTTACAATTTTAGTTCAGGAAAGACATTTGAGAGATTAAACTTTTTCTCTGAAGATACTATGATGATTTCAGGGTTTATTCAAGAAAGCGGAAAGCAAGACTTTGTTTTTTGGTCAGGGAATCACGGAAAAACTTGGGAAAAAGTAATATTCGGGAAAAGTAGTTGGATTGATGCTGCTTACATTAACGATAATGGAAAAGCTTGGATGAGTGGAAATTCTCAACTTATTTACTATAGTGAAAATTACGGCGAAACTTGGAAAAGCTTTGATAAGGCAGGAAACGAAAATTCATTAAGATTTTCGACAATTCACTTTGCTAAAGATGAAAAAACAGGGTTGTTTGGCTCTTTTTGGAACGTACTCTACAAAACGACTGATAATTGCCAAAGATGGGAAAAACTACCCACACCTTTAAGTCAAGGAAAGTATGAAAGACTTTCAAAAGAAGACCGACCAGATATAAGGAAAATAAGAGTTTTTGGAAATTACTATATTATTAATCAACAAGGTAGAGTGTTTATAACCAAATCAAATTCTATTGATTGGTTGTACTTGCCAAATGTAGCTGATTTTGAAATTACCGAAAATGAAAACCTTTACACAATTAATCAGGATTTGAGCATAAGTTTATATAATATTGACTTTTATAAAACTTGGCAGTCTGAGAAAACTGTCGAAAATAATCCAAGAGCAATTGGAGTAAGAAACAACAACCTTTTCGTTTTAACGTTTGAAAGTATTTATAAGATTAATAGTGTTGACTTTATAGTTTCTCAATTATTTACAAATGAAATTCCCATTCAAGAACCCTATTTGAAGCTTCAATTTGAAGGCGAAGAATATGGATTTGAGAACAAAGATATATTGCACTTTGATAAAAAGAAAAAAGCGTGGTATCGTTTTATGAACGTGGACTTTTCAATCGCTAATGCTTCCTTATTTGATAGCAAAATTGTATTGGCAGACCGAAGTTTAAATAATCAATACACTTTTGACCCAAAAGAAAAGTCAGTTAATAAATATAGTTTGCCTGAAAGTCTTTTTTCTAATCTCGTAGTTAAGGAATTACATTTTGAAAATGGCAGTCAAGGTTGTTTTCATTCTAATAGTTCATTAAGGTCTTACATTAAAAAAGGCGACAAATTTGTAGTTGATAAAAAAACAAAATCTTCAAAATATCTTTCCCGTGCAATTAGCGAAATAAACGCAGACAAAATAGAACAGATTATTGAGATAATTGATAAATCAAGATTTGAAAAGGTTTCATTGGTAGATTTGAAAATTACAGATAACGAAATAAAAGAATTCAAGAAGTTTATTGACAAGGAAGAACAACGTATAAAGAAATCAGGTATAGACCGTTTTGACTTTGATAATTTGTATTCATTTCCAGGAGAAAACACCGATTTCAATTTTTACAAGTCAATTGCCGACTCATTATTCACTTTAAGCGAAGAAGAAATCAATAATGCCTTTTGGCAAGCTTATGGAAATTGGAGTACTACGACAAATTGGAGAAGAATTATTTTTGTATTTCAAAACGGGGAAAAATTAATAATTGAAAACTCTGACGACAAACCAAATTATCTATATACTCCTTGGATAGTTGACTTTGAAGGATTAAAATTACGAACTAACTCTATACTCTTTGGACAACAAATAGATGAAATAACAAACGGCCATTTTTTTAAGGAAATTGCACGAGATAAGAATTATGCAATCTTCAAAATTGCTGACTATATGTACAGAAAGAAATTAAATGAAAAATAACTGCAGGTAACAGCGGTAACTGTTGCACAACTACCATTTTTTAAAACATCCCGAAGTTTCAGAATCAAAATCATAAAAACCCAACCTCTTTTAAAGTGATTTAAAGGAGGTTTATTTTTAGATGAGTTTATAAATGTAAAAATTTTGTTGTCTTAAAATCCCAGCTCTACAAAGTCTCCTGACTTTGAGGTATAATTAATATAACTGTAGTTAATTTGTTATTACAAGTAAGTCACAATTTATTAAATACATAATTCAATTGTTTTTTAGAGTTTAGCTCAAAGTCAGGTCCCGAAAGCTTTCGGGATTGCGGAGTCTTTAGAGTTTAAAAAAAATAAGAATTAAGTTCTTTTCAAAATTCAAAAATTATAATTAGATAAAAAGACAGAAATAATTAAATAGAAACTAATTATTTAGATATACTAATAATGATTTACTTCATTTTATTTGAAATTGCTTTATAAATATTTTTAAAAGGTAAATAAAGATTATTTACAAAAGAATTGTATTTATGCTGTTTATCCTCTTCTTTACTAATGCCAAAGGTAATTTTCTTTACTTGATTAGAACAAAGTAAAGTGCCAAACATCCAATCCCAAATGGCAAGTTTTGATCCTAAGTTTTGATCAAAATGTTCAGGAAGGTTACTATGATGAATTTGATGTTGATATGGACTTAGGAAAAAATATTCTAAAAAATTAAAATATTTAAGTTTAACACTAGAGTGACGTAAATTAGCACCAAAAAACAAAAAAATAAAGGAAAAAATATTGATTCCTAAAAATGTTATTTTTTCTATTTGATGAACAGAAAGATAATCAAAAAGTCCCATAACAAGACCAAAAACAATAGTCTCTTTACAGTTTACCAAAATAAGCTCTATAGGATGTATGCGATATTGGGTAATTGGGTTTAATGTTGTTGCTGCATGATGAATTTTATGAAATTCCCACAGGAATTTAAAACGATGCATCATGTAATGTAGTATATATGTAGTAAAATCACTCAATAAAGTGAGCGAAACAGTATACAAAATTAAAGTTTGGGTAACGCTTAGTTTTATAGACTCATAACCAAAAGTTTTTGCTAAAAAATCATCTGTATAAAACGCTATATATAGACCAAAAAATAAATAAGGACCTATTAAAATTACTTTTACAAAACTGTTAAAAATTAACAGCAAATAATCCACTTTAGCAGATTGGCTAAGCCATGTTTTTTTATTAAAAATATAACTCCAAAATGTTTTTTTAGATTTCGTTTTATAATACACATAATAAGCAAGTGCAGTGGAAGAAATTAAATATCCAAAATAAAGCCGTTTTTCTGGGTTAGTAATATTTTCTATTATTACCCTACAAACCTCATGTATTGTTTGTAATACGTCATTCATTCCGCTTTTCTTTTATTTCTGTGTATCAATACCGAATTTTAGGATGTAAAAATTCTAGAATTAATTATTAAAAAACTCAATATGGCATTTAGTACTAGTTTCCTCGCTCTTCATTAGTAGGTTTTTATAATTTTCAAGTTCTTTTAAAACAATTTCTTTTTCTTTCTTAAAAAAATTTGTATTTGAAAATGTGTGTTTATAATACTCTATTCCTTCCATTAAATTATTTCTAAAAGTATTCACTTTTTTTAATTGAGTAGTAGTGCTTTCAATTGTATGAATATTAATTTCTTTTATAAAATAATCAATATACATTTTAAGCTCTTTTATAAACACATTTGGACGCTTAATTCCTTTTAAAATAGTTGTATTCCCATAAATATGTTGGACCATTTCTAATAAAGAAACTTCTTTATTAAAATAAGCTAAATTAGGACCTGGACAAATAACAACTCCTTGCTGTTGTCCTTTAATTTCTATGTCGTTTTCTAGGTAGGAAGCATTTGCCAAACCAACACAAAGACATGCTTTTTCAGTTATCTTTTGCTGTTTTAATTCAAACTCTACTAATGACATTTCACCTTTCTGTTGGTTTAATTTTTCTAATTCTAAATCTTGGTATTTTTTAGAAGCAGTGCAAATTCCTTCTTTGTCATACGATTTATTTAGTGCCAAAAACTTTTTTGGACAAGAACTTCCTGCTTTATTATCATCAATTCTTTTTTGTTTCCAAAAATCATTTGAAACACCTTTAACTGAATTAAAAGGTACACCAAGTGGCGAAATATTGCTCAAATAAAAATCTTCTTCTTTTGCTTTTGCTAGCAATTTTCGCGTTTCAATATCTACTGAAGTAGCTTCTGGAACCAAAAGAAAAGGAGAACCCCAACCAACAGATTCTAAATTATAATTTTCTAATAAAAACTCATGTTCTTCAGCAGTTCCTACTCCTCCTTGCACGGTGAATCTCACAGGTAAAATGTTTTCTGGTAAAGGCATTTCTTTTAAAGTCAGTGCTTTTATCAGTAAATCATGTGTAGTTTGAAGTAGATCTTGTCTTTTTTCTTTGAATTCCTGTAAAATTGGACCTAATAAAAACCCTTCAGTCGCAAATGCATGTCCACCACAATTTAGTCCAGATTCTATCCTATATTCGGAAACCCAAATTCCTTTTTTTGCTAAAAAACTTCCTTGTATTAAAGCCGAACGATAATCGCTTACTTTTAAAATTATTTTCTTTTTTAAGACTGCATTCTCATTTGGAAAAAAATCAGAAAAATTTTCAAAATAGCTATATAATCTCGGATTCATTCCAGCAGATAATACCACAGAAGAATTAAGATTACTGTTAGCAAAACCTCTTAAAGAAGCATGAGCATCATTAAATTCAATTGGCAACTGTTCTTTTCCATCAAAGTTATCTTTGTCAACTTTAGTCATTATATTAACATCAATTTCGCCCAAAGGAATATTTTTTTCAATAAAATGAACCAAATTATCTTTAATTAAAATTCCTTCTTTTATAAACTCTTGTAAGTTTTTCTTTAAATTAGACTTATTTGGAAGTAAGGAAATGTATTTTTCTAAAGCTGATTTGCTTTCTACTAATTCTGTTTTAAATTTTTCAAATTTATTGTTTACAATAGTATCCATTAAATTTAAATAATGAGTTATTCTCTCTGCACGATAATCATGTATTTTTTTTGAAATTTCTTGATAAGGAATACTAAATTTTTCACTGTAAAAAGCTCTCATTTTTTCGATTAAATCGTCATCTGTGATTGAAATAGTGGAAGTAATTCCATATTGAGCCACTCGAATGGGACTATCAATTGTAAAAGCCAATCCCATTACAGGAATATGAAAAGTATGAATATTAGTTTGCATGGGTTTGTTTTTAGAAATAAACTACGAAAGTTGTGAAAATCAATAGATAAAACCATGATAATTATCATGAGTTAAATAAATTAAAAGGATCGTAATTATTGAAAAATAAATGTTGGATGTACGAAAACTTCTGTTTTAATAGAATTTGAAATCAAGCAAGCTTTTTCAGATTTTTCTAAAATTCGTTGTGCATTTTCTATTTTTCCTTGATTAGAAATGACTATTTCTGGCTTTAAAATAATCTTAGTCATTAAGTATTTACCTTCAATTTTTTCCAAAATTCCTTCGGAATCACATTTAAACGAAATAAAATCAAATTTTGAATATTCTGCTATCGCTAAAAAAGTAGTCATAAAGCAACTTACAACTGATGCTGTAAATAAATGTTCTGGTGACCAAATATTAGGCATTCCTTTGTCAAATTCTGGTGGTGTAGCTACTTCAATACTTATTGGTAATTCTGGAGATGATAGAGTTCCTTTTCTGTCATTATTCCATCTTAAATTTACATTATAAACGTGATTTTCCATTTAAATTAGATTTTTAATAAAGTACAAATGGAGTGATTATTTATAATTATTTTTATGACTTTAATCATATAAGTATATTTTTTGGTAAAAAAAAAGCATAGGATATTATAACCTATGCTTTTCTCATTAAAAAAGGAATAATTTTGAACTAATAATTATCTTTTATTTTGGTAATAATACATCACCTATAACATGAATGATTCCATTAGAAGTTGTTATGGAAACTACTATTTCTGACCCATTTACATAAGTTTTTTCACCTTCTTTGGTAATTTTTACTTTTCCTCCAAAAACCATGTCAAACTCTTGACCATCTTGCATATATTCTGTTTTTAGAATGCCAACATAAGTATGATATCCTAAAATATTCTCTAAATCACCTTTTTTTTCTGGTTTCAAAAGTCCATCAACAGTTCCTGTAGGTAATTTATCAAAAGCAGAATTAGTTGGTGCAAAAACAGTAAATGGACCAGCATTACTTAATGAAGTTACTAAACCAGCAGCTTTTACGGCTGTTACTAAAGTAGTATGGTCTTTACTTCCTGAAGCAACTTGAACAATGTTTGGATTGGAAACTTCATCTTGAACACCTTCTTGTCCAACACTTAAATCGACTGAATTTTCTGAAGTAGTAACTTCTTGTGATGTTTCTTTATTTTCATTGCAACTTCCTAAAAAAAATAAAGCTAAAATGGTTAAAAATGAGATTGTTTTTTTCATAATGATTGTACATTTATATTATACTACAAAGTACCTACATTACTACGATTATTTTTATGAGTCAAATCATAAAACCAAGTTTTTTTACTTTTTTTGGTTCAAATAAAACATTTTGAATGCACCAAAAAAAAGAATAATAGCTATTCCAAAAAGCATTTCGTTTACAAATGGAATCAAAATATAGCTAAAAGAAGTAATTCCTTGAATAGCTAAAACCAATTCATTTAAAAAAATACCAATAATAAATAATGCTAATGCCTTTTTAATGGCATTAGTTTGAAACACAAATCGTTTTGTAAATAAATAAACCAGTATAAACCCAGAAATAATGGCTAATAAAACCAAATGTAAATAAGCAATAACAATTGGTCTAAATCCAAAGGCTAATTTTCCTACTACTGGTATAGTTGATCCTAGTTGTAATAAAAATTTAATAGAAATACATACAATTAAGCTACTATAAATCCATTTATAAAAAGGTGCTACAGAAAAGTTTTTGATGAAATTTGGAATAATAATTTTAAGGAATTTTATCCAAACTAATACCTGAAGAACTGCACTTATCACTGCTATACTATAAATCCAAATGGGCAATTTAATCCATAAAATGGATAACAAATAAGCAGGAATACAACTGATAAAAAACCAATTGAATATTGCTTTATTTGCTTTTACAATACTTAAATTTAATGTGAGTTGACTAAGAAACAAACCCATACAAGCAAACCAAAACCAACCATTATATTGAAAATGCAAATAATAATAAATAGAAGACAAATAAAAATCTTGAGGAACATTTTTTGTTGCCATCATAAAAGCTAAAGCAAAAGTTCCAAAGGATGAAATTACATTAAAAAACAAAGCTGCTTTAAACCAATTTTTCGCTATTGCTTCATTAGAAACCAATCTTAAATCTTTAAAAAATAAAAATGCAAACCAAAAAGAAACAAATATTGATAATGTTGAAAATAATATAGATAGTAATCCATAACCCTGAAATATAAAACTAAAAAGCATGATGTAAGCACACACTAGATTAGAAATAAAAACCTTTTTGTACTTTTCAAGATTTATAGCGCTATTTTGCTTAGATAAAAAATGAACCATTAAAACAATTAAAGTTTGAGAAACCCAACCAGCGAATGCAAAATGGGAATGAGAATGTTGTATGTTTTTTTGATGAATAAAAGGCAATTCAAAAGCAATTTTATATCGCATTAAAAGCCCTAAAGTGGCAACAAGCAATAAATTAAATAATGAAAATTTAATCCAGTATGAAAAATTTAATTTCATTAATAAAATAATTTATGATTGCTAATTTCTACCTTGTTACTTTTTTTCATTTGTGTTAAAGTTCTAATTACAGTTTCAACACGCAATCCTGTAAAGTCAGCAATTTCTTGTCTTGTATAAGGAATTTGAAGTTTCTCGAAATCAGAAATTGCATTTTTTTGTTTGTAATCCTTTAAAAAAGCATTGATTCTAAATTCAGGTTTTTGATTGATGATATGTTTATTAGCCAACGCTTTTCTATAAACTCGCAATGCTAAAAGCTGCATAAAACGCTTGTTAATTTCTGGATAATTTTCAATAATAGTCAAAAATTTATCCTTAGATATCTTAATTACTACACTATCTTCTGTTGCAATAGCGGTACAAGGATAAATTTCATCTATAAACAATGGAGGTTCTCCAAAACTGCAACCTGTAGTAAAAACACCTTGTGTAAGTTCTTTCCCGTCTTCATTGGAACAAAACATCTTAACAGTACCTTCTACTATTTGATAATAAAATAAAGCACTTTCATCCTCATAAAAGATAATTTCATCTTTCTGATATTTTTTGGACACAGCACCCCAAGTAAATAATATATCTACATCTATTTGCATAATCATACCTAATTAAGACTATAAAGATTAAAAATAAACTTTATTTAAAATATGATATTTGTCATATAGTTAATTATAAATCGTCTATTTATTTTAGAACTAGTCCAATTTTTCTAAGCATAGGCTTAGTGCCTTCAAAAAAGTTAAATTAAAATTTTCTTAAGTCCTTCGGCAATACTAATCCAAAGAAAATTATAAAAAGATTTTTCTTGAGTGCGTTTCACTTCAATCTCAGTAGTTTTCAAAGTTTCACCAGAATCATCTCTGATGAAAAAATTACCAATAGCTGACAAGAATTTATTTATTTTATGGCGTTTCTCATTTTGAAAAATTTCAACTTTTAAATCATCATACTTTAAAGCAAAATCACCTTTGCTAGAAATATCATTACCCGAAAAATTAAAATATACTTTGTCTAATGTTCCTTTTATAACTACATTAATATATGGTTTTGTAAAATAAGCTAACTGTTCTGTGTTGAAATTTAAAATTTTTCCTTTAATGGTAAATCCATCAGATTTGTCTAAAACATTAAATTTCCAATTTACATCTAAAATAGATTCATTCATAAAATTACATTTAATATCTATTTTTGTATCTGATAATTTAGTTTTTTTAAAGCCACTCTGAATATTCAATACATTCACGTTAAAGTCACTAAACACTAATTTACCTGGTCCTTCTTCAAATGTTTTTTCTTCTTCATAAACCAATTTAGAATTTTTAATTTGAAGGCTATCAACTTTTAAATCAAATTGTAATTCTCTTAGCAAACGATTATATAATTTTTTCTTAGATAAATCATCTTCAGGCATTTTACCTCTATAAATGTTTGCGTCTAATGCATCAATTTGAATTGTACCCGTTTTAAAATAAAAATCATCTTTTAAAAATCCCCATTGTATTTTCTTACTAATTATTTCATTTGCCTTTATTGTAAACAAATCTTTCTCTTTTGGGATTTTTTGAACAAATTGTTTGCGAGTATATTTCGGAAGTAATTCAAATTTTTCTAAATTAAAAGTACTATCTGTAGCAACAATTTTTTGCATTTTAATAGTATAAAACTCATTTATTTGATAAAATATACTATCACAAATTAAAATGTAGTTCTTATAACTAATAGGAATTTTTTGAGCTAATGTTTCCTCATTAAGGACAATACCTTCGATATTTAAATTAACATTCTTTACACTTGCAAGATTTTGGTTCGTTTCATTATTAACGATTTTAAGCTTTCCATCATTAAGAAATATATCGGATACAATTATTACTTTCTCAAAAGGTTTAATTACTTTAGAAGTAATATTTTTAGCATTATTAATTACATTTTGAGAGTTTTTATATAAAACTATATTTGGTGTTGAAATTGTTAATTTTTTTGCTTTTATTTTTTTACCAAATAGAATACTCAAGATTTTAAAATCATCTATCTGAATTTTTGATACTGTAGCATATATACCAATTTTCTTTTTAGTTTTTTCAAGATTATTCTTAGGTACAAGTGAAATTTCGTGAATTACTATTTTTGAGCTCCATAAAGATAAATCAATGTCTTTATAAGAAATTATATAATCAGAATCATTTTTTTTATTTATTATTTCGGGTAATTTTAATTTTAACCAAAGGTTAGTTCCTATATTTAGAATACCTAAAAAAATGAAAAAACCGAGAATTAGTACTATTATTTTTTTTGTGCGAACCATACAATTGTTTTACTATCATACTAAAGTAAACATTTTAGATGGAGCAATCCTATTTTAATAAATCTAAATACCATGAAGGCTATGGCTATAACCAAATATATCTTCATAAAAAAACCTGTAAAGTATTATTTTACAGGTTTAATAAACACTTATATAAAAATCTAACTCAGAGAAAAAAGGATTAAAACACTTTCATTTTCACCAGAACCTTCTACAAAAATCATTAATTCTTCTAGCTCTTCTTTTTTATTTGTTTTCATTAAAAAACTTGCTTCTTCACCATTATCTGAAAACTTCATTAATTGTTCTAGGCTTTTATTTTTTTTATATTTTCTTGCTACCGATTTCATTTCGCTTCTAAGTGATTCATTAGATGTTGAAAAAATCTTTACAAATTCTATCTTTTTTAAGAAATTAACTATTTTCTCTTCTTCCTTATTACTTCCTTTTTTACTTATTTCAATATCTGAAAACAAATCCTTATTTATGACAAGAGAAGATACATCTTTGTTATTTTCAAACTTACTAAAAGATTGAGAAAAAATAATAGTCGTACTAAATAGGAGCACCATTGTGTAGAAAAAATTTTTCATAATTATCGTTTTTATTGTTGCTATTATTTTAAAGACGATTAACAAAACATTATGTAACAAAAAAACGACCAAAAAGTCGTTTTTTATAATTCTTTAATTAATTATCTAATACTATTTAACTACTATTTTTTTATGTATTGATTGATTTCTATTAGAAACTTTTACAAGATACATCCCCGAAGATAAATTGATTTCTAGACGAGTTTCGTTCACAAAATCATGTACAACTAGAAGTTGACCAGATAGGGTATAAATTTCTGCTTTTGCATTTCCTTCAATACCAGAAAAAATTAAATAATCTGTTGTAGGGTTTGGATATACTTTTATACTATTATTGGTGAAAATTTCATTTGACAAAGAAAAAGACCAAGGTTGACCAAAATTAGATCCAAATATATAATCTGCTAATAAAGGATAATCTATAAAAGGATTTCTGTTTACTTGCCAAGTATAAATATAATTATTACGATTCATTTCAAAATCATCAGATGGATCTTGTGTATTCCAAGTTAGTAAGGAAGCTAAATCTCCCATTTGTCCCACAATTGCATCTGATGGATCTCCGTTTACTAAATCTAATCCATTATATCTAACTGCCATATAAAACAAAGCTCTTGCAACATCACCATGCCAACTTCCCTGGCTTCCTATTGGACCGTTATAATCCACTCCATAATCTCTGTTACTTCTAGTAGAATTCTCGGCTCCATCTTCTGCTCTTAAATGATGTGCATCCGCATGTCCAGCAAGAATATCATTAGCATTTGTGGGCAACCAAACATTTATACCATCCGCTGAAGAAGAAGTTCCATCAGAGAAACCACCTCTCGATTGTGGAAAAATATGTTCTCTATTCCACACTCCTATATTACTCGAACCAGTTTGATAATCTAAAATTGCTCTCGGAGTTTCTACATACATTTGCCAAACTTGATTTGAATTTTGAGGATTTTTATCAGATTCTTTTAAAATGTATTCAATATCTCCATAATTATGTGCATGAACTGTATTTGGATCTGCAATTATATCTTGCAACGCTTGCTTTAAAGCTGCACCAGAAAGTCCTTCTAATGAATCATAATAACCAACAGGTGTTGTAGGTGTAACTATTCCATATGTAGGATTTAAAGGTGTACCAAAAGTTTGAACAACATAATCATTGTCATAAATTCTTATAATTACATTATCATTTGCAGAAGCATAACCAAAAGGTAATGACTGAACATCTATAAGCATCTCTTCATCTCCTTCGTCAGCAGTATCATCTGTAATTGTTACAAATGTTTGGCCAGTAGTTTGTCCTACAGGAATAGAAACAGTAAAACCTCCAGTAATATCGTTAGCCATAAAATTACCATTAGCTGTAGTAAAATTAACAATTAATGTCTCATTTGTTACAGGTGTATCGGTGGTAAAAACAATATTAAAACTATCTCCTTCGGTGTAGGAAGTTTGAGAAGTAGAAACAGTTACATAATTAGTTACTACACCAGTACCATCATTATTTGCTCCAGGTGTAGCTGCTTTAACTTCATAAGTTCCATCATTTTTTCTTTGTACAGATTCTGTATCTTTTAACCCATTTATGTTTTCATTTGTACAAAATGTAATCCCTAAAACAGACATCATATTTGTAGGTTGATTATTGTTATTAGAATAAGCAACAGCATCAATTAAATTTGTAGCAGATGCAGGTGTTCCTGGTTGAACAGCATATTGAAAATCTGAAGCATTTCCAAGGTATAAAGCCACTACATCTGGTCCGTTTTGAATTAAATTATTAGGAAATGTTCCTGTTGGAGATGGATTCACTGAACTATTACCAAAATGAGCAATTCCATTAACATCTGTAGTGTAACCATCCAAATCATAAGCAAAATAACAAGATGTACCCGAATAAGGAGATGTGCTACCTCCATTAAAAAAGACTAAAACATAGCCATCTAAAGGAAAATTCGGGTTAGCAGATTTTAATTCTACAAACTCTAATTGGTCAGAACCAGCATTGTCAGCATCTATTTCATTTATCACAATTTGTGAAGAACAAATAGATATAAAAAAAAGGGTAATTAGTAAAAGTAATTTTTGGAGCATCATAATATCATTTTTACAAAGGTAATTAATAACATTTACTTACATTCCTTTAAATAATTGATTTTATTAACATTAGCATCAATAAAAAAAGATTTGTAAAAATATATTGACATTTTCTTATGAAAAAATCATAAATGACGCAACTTTTTAGTAAAATTGTAATCTTATTAAAAAATGCTTTGAAAATTAAAGGTTTAGTTTTATTATTATTTTCATGCCTCTGTTTTTCTCAACATAATTCAACTATTACTGTTCGAGTAAATCAAGTGGAGAAAACCCTTTTGATTCAACATGAGTTGAGTTATATAAATTCAAGCAATACTACTATCAATTCCATAGTTTTAAATGACTGGAATAATGCTTTTTCGTCGAAAGACTCCTATTTAGCTAAAAGATTTTCAGATGAATATGTAAGAGCCTTTCATCTTGCTAAAGAACAAGATAGAGGTCATACAGAAATTAAAAGTGTAACTGATGGAAATTTTAAAAATTTAGAATGGAAAAGAGATGAAGATCACATTGATATTGTCATTTTGAAGTTAGCCCAACCGCTCTACCCAAATACAAGCACAAAAATATCATTATTTTATACTGTAAAAATTCCTAATAATCGATTTACTAAATATGGTTTTAATGACGATGGAATAATTTATTTAAAGAATTGGTTCTTGTCACCTGCAAGATTTGAAAATAAACAATTTGTTGTATATAGTAATGAAAATTTAGATGATATCACAAACGCTCCTTCAGATTATAAAGTTAATATTGAAATTCCAAAAGGTAATCATATTGTTTCAGATTTAAATTTGGATAATTCCAATACTACAAACCCAAATTTTGATTCTTATATTTTTACAGGTAAAAGCAGACTTGATATAACCTTATGCATGTCTCCAAAAAAAGAGTTTACTAATTATAAAAATGAAATAATTGAAGTAAGTACTAATTTAGAAACAAAATTAGAAGATATTGATAAAGCAATTCTTATTGATAAAATAACTCATTTTATACATGAAAAAATAGGTGCTAATAAAACTGAAAAAATAATAGTATCTCAAGAAGACTATGCTCGTCAACCCTTTTATGGGCTAAATCAACTACCTTCATTTTTAAGCCCTTTTTCAGATGAATTCATGTTTGAATTAATGTTTTTAAAAACATATACTAATAATTATTTAAAAAACGCATTACAATTAAATCCTAGAAAAGATCAATGGATACAAGATGCTATTCAGGTTTTTGTAATGATGCAATATATAGATGAATTTCATCCTGAAATGAGAATGACGGGTAACTTAGCAAAACTTAAAATTTTAAAGTCATATCATTTTATCAATCTTGATTTTAACCAACAATACAATTATTTATATATGTTGATGGCAAGAAAAAATCTTGATCAACCATTAAGTACACCAAAAAATAAATTAATCAAATTTAATGAACAAATAGCCAACAAATACAAAGCTGGACTTAGTTTGAAATACCTAGATAGTTATCTAGAAAATAATAGTGTTGAAGATGCCATTCAAGAATTTATCGTTTTAAATCAAAATTATCAAACAAATCATATCGATTTTGAAATGATTTTAAAAAGTAAAACTTCAAAAAATATCGATTGGTTTTTTAAAACAATTATACATAGTAGAGATTTAATTGATTTTAAAATTTCTAAGGTTTCAAAAACAGAAGACGAAGTTAGTATAACCATAAAAAACAAAACAAAAACAAACGTTCCTATTTCTGTTTACCAATTAAAAAAAGATAGTATTATTTTTAAAGAATGGATTGAAAATATAAAAACAGATACAACTTTAGTTTTCCCAAAGAATGAAGCAACAAAATTTGTTTTAAATTACAATAATGAGGTTCCGGAATATAATTTAAGAAACAACTGGAAATCATTAAAAGGCTTTTTCTTTAATCATAGACCGTTAAAATTGAATTTTTATAAAGATTTAGAAGAGCCAAATTATAATCAAATATTCTATTCTCCTGAATTTGAATATAACCTTTATGATGGTATTGCTTTTGGTATTAAATTGAATAACAGATCAATGCTAAATAAACCATTTAATTTTAGTGTTTCACCTTTATATTCAACAAATACAGGAAAAATAATTGGTGGTTTTTCAACTTCTGTAGATGATTATATTAGAGATGACAGCAAATTATATCGAATTATTTATGGATTAAGTGCTAATCAATTGCATTATGCTCCAAATGCTAAATATACTAGAATTATACCCTCAGTACAATTTGTTTTTAGAGATAGAAATTTAAGAACTAATAAAACAGAATATATTCAAATTAGAGAGTTTTTCATTGACAAAGAAAGCATAACAAGTTCATCTATAAATAAAGATAAATCTAAACTTTCTGTATTTAGTGCTTCTTATACAAATTCGCAATCAGAAATTACTAAGGTGTTCAATATTTCTAATCAAGTTCAAATATCAAATGCTTTTGGAAATATAACCACTGTGATTAATTATAGAAAATTATTCGAAAATAACAGACAACTTAGTCTACGATTTTTTGCAGGAAAATTTATTTATTCAGATAGCAATAATGATTTATATCGTTTTGGATTAGAAAAACCAGTAGATTTAACTTTTCAAACAAATTTATTAGGAAGAAGTGAATCAACAGGGCTATTTAGTCAACAATTTGTTTATTCAGAAGGTGGTTTCAAATCAAAATTAGATACTCGATATGCAAATAATTGGATGACTACAATCAATGGGTCATTTAACATTTGGAATTGGGTTCAAGTTTATGGAGATATAGGTTTATTAAAAAATAATCATGAGTCAACTAAATTCTTATATGATTCAGGCATACATTTAAACTTAGTACCAGATTATTTTGAATTATTTTTACCTGTTCAATCTTCAAATGGTTTTGAATTAAATGATAGAAATTATACTGAAAAAATAAGATTTATAATAACTATAAGTCCGAAAACTTTAATTTCATTATTTACTAGAAAATGGTTTTAAATAATTATTAATCATTTTTTTGAATAATTATCAACAAAACCACCTTAAAAACCTTAATAAATACAGTATTTATATTAAACACAATGTATTAGTAATAATTATTAATATTTCAACAACAGCATTCTTGCTTTTTTACTACCATTTAACTATATTTGTAGCAACTTCAAAATTAGCAATATGAGTAATCCTGTAACAAAAGAAACTTTATCTTTTCAAGATTTTAAAACTGAAGTCCTAAAAGACTATAAAACTGCCATAGTTAGTAGAGAATGTAGTCTATTAGGAAGAAGAGAAGTTCTTACTGGTAAAGCAAAGTTTGGTATTTTTGGTGATGGAAAAGAAGTTCCTCAGCTTGCTATGGCTAAAGCATTTAAAAATGGAGATTTTAGATCTGGTTATTACAGAGACCAAACCTTCATGATGGCTATTAATGAGTTAACAATAGAACAATTTTTTGCAGGTCTTTATGGTCATACAGATATAGATTTTGACCCTATGAGTGCCGGTCGTCAAATGGGTGGACATTTTGCTACTCATAGCTTAGATGAAAATGGAGAATGGAAAAACTTAACACAACAAAAAAACTCAAGTGCTGATATTTCTCCAACTGCTGGGCAAATGCCTCGATTATTAGGTTTAGCACAAGCATCAAAAATATTCAGAAATGTTAAAGGATTAGAAAATCATTCTCAATTTTCAATAAATGGAAATGAAGTAGCATGGGGTACCATTGGAAACGCATCTACTTCAGAAGGATTGTTTTTTGAAACTATAAACGCTGCTGGTGTATTACAAGTTCCTATGATTATGAGTGTATGGGATGATGAATATGGAATTTCTGTACATGCAAAATACCAAACTACTAAAGAAAATATCTCCGAAATATTAAAAGGACTTCAAAGAGATGAAGATGATAATGGTTATGAAATACTTCGTGTTAAAGGTTGGGACTACCCTACTTTAGTTGATACATATGAAAAAGCTTCACAAATTGCCCGTGAAGAGCATGTTCCAGTTTTAATTCATGTGGACGAATTAACACAACCTCAAGGTCATTCTACTTCTGGAAGCCATGAACGTTACAAAAGTAAAGAACGTCTAGAATGGGAAAAAGAGTTTGATTGTATAGAGCAAATGAAGCTTTGGATGATTAGCAACAACATTGCTACTGAAGAAGAAATTAATGAAATAAATACAATTTCAAAAAGAGAAGTTCTTGAAGGTAAGAAAGCTGCTTGGGCTGCATATAATAATCCAATTATAAAAGAAGTTAAAGATCTTGTAAGCGTTTTACAAAATATTTCTAAATCTAGCCAAAATAAAGTTTTTATTGAAAAACATGCTAATGATTTAGCTTCAATTAAAGAGCCTATACGAAAAGATATACTTACAACAGCTCGTAAAGTATTACGTTTAATTATAAAAGAAGAAGAAAGACCAATTTTAGCAAATTGGATTACTACATATATTGAAAAAATTCAACCTAAATTCAGTTCACATTTATATTCTCAATCAAATAAGAATGTTTTTTCAGTTAAAGAGGTAAAGCCAACTTATGATGATTCTAATGAAGAAGTAGATGCTCGTTTAATTTTAAGAGACAATTTTGATTACATTTTTTCTAAATATCCTGAAACTATAATTTTTGGTGAAGACACTGGGAATATAGGTGATGTAAATCAAGGATTAGAAGGTATGCAAGAAAAATATGGTGAACTTCGTGTAGCAGATACCGGAATTCGTGAAGCTACAATTCTTGGACAAGGAATAGGAATGGCAATGAGAGGATTAAGACCTATTGCGGAAATTCAATATCTAGACTACTTGCTATATGCTATTCAAATTATGAGTGACGATTTAGCAACCTTACAATATAGAACACACGGAAAACAAAAAGCACCCTTAATTATTAGAACACGTGGTCATCGTTTAGAAGGAATTTGGCATGCAGGTTCACCAATGGGAATGATTATTAATGCCATAAGAGGAATTCATGTATTAGTGCCTAGAAATATGACAAAAGCAGCTGGCTTTTATAATACTTTATTAGAAACAGATGAACCTGCTTTATTAATTGAATGTTTAAATGGATATCGTTTAAAAGAAAAAAAACCAACTAATATTGGAGAATTTAAAACACCAATTGGAGTTGTTGAAACAATAAAAGAGGGTTCAGATATGACTGTCGTATCTTATGGTTCTACTCTACGCCTAGTCGAGCAAGCTGCTAAAGAACTATTAGAAATAGGTATTGATATAGAAATTATAGATATCCAATCGTTATTACCTTTCGATGTTAATCATGACATTGTTAAAAGTTTAGCAAAAACAAATCGCTTATTAGTTATCGACGAAGATGTTCCTGGTGGAGCAAGTGCATATATTTTACAAGAAATACTTGAAACTCAAAAAGGATTTTATCATTTAGATAGCGAGCCACAAACGTTAACTGCAAATGCTCATAGACCTGCTTATGGCACTGATGGAGATTACTTTTCAAAACCAAGTGCAGAAGACATATATGAAAAAATATATGGTATTATGAATGAAGTTAATCCTACAAAATATCCTAGTTTATACTAAAAAAATATAAAAATGGAGATTTAATCAAACGAATCTCCTTTTTTTATGATTAATATCTAAATAAACTTTAAAGTTTCAATCAAATAATCAATTTCATCTTTTGTATTTAAATGACTTAATGAAATTCTTATATTAGGCTTTTGCTGATCTTCTAAAGTCAAAAATTCAGCTAATACATGAGACGGTTTACTGCTTCCACTTTGACAAGCACTTCCTCTTGAAACAGCAATCCCTTTCATATCTAAAGTAAACAACAACATTGTAGTCTTACTAGAATCAAAAGGTAAAATCACATTCATTATATTATAGAAAGTTTGTTTGCCAATGATTTTTACATTCGGAAAAGCCTTCATTAAACCATTAGTACAATATTCTTTTAAATCGGCTATATATGCTTTTTCTTTATCTAAATTAGCGTAAGACAATTCCAAAGCTTTTGCCATACCAGCAATTTGATGAACTGCTTCCGTTCCAGCTCTAAATCCTTTTTCTTGTTCACCTCCATAAAGTAACGGTTGCAATACAGCACCCTTTTTAATATAAGCAAAACCAACACCCTTTGGTCCGTGAAATTTATGAGCAGTTCCTACCATAAAATCAACAGCTAATTGTTTCAAATCAAAAGCTTGCTTACCAATAGTTTGAACGGCATCACAATGAAAATAAGCTCTTTTTTCCAAACACAACTTACCTACACTATCAATATCCAAAATTTCACCAGATTCATTATTAACATGCATTAAAGAAACTAATGACAAAACAGAATCATTCAACAGTTCATCTAATACTGAAATATCCAAAACTCCATTATCCAATACTGGTAAATAATCTACTTTAATTCCATATTCACGCTCTAAAACCAATACAGTATATAATGTAGCATGATGCTCTATTTTTGATGTAATAATTCTCTTAACACCTAAGTCTTTTACAGCACTCCTCAAAATCCAATTCGTAGCTTCAGTTGCACTAGAAGTAAAAATAATTTCTGATGCCATTGCATTGATTTCTTTTGCAATGCTCTTTCTAGATGATTCTAAAATATTTTTTGAATTTCTACCAAAACTATGTGAAGATGAAGGATTACCAAAATTCTCCATTAAAACTGAAGACATTGTTGACACAACTTCTTCCCTCAAAGGAGTAGTTGCAGCATTATCTAAATATATTTTTCTCATAAAAAAAATCTTATTACAAAGATAACAAACTCAAAAGAGATTTATCTAAGATATAATAAGTTTAAACTATTAGTTTATTGTCATTCTAAAATAATTACATTTTAAAAATATTTTTATGTTAATTTTAACAATTATTTAACCTTTAAAAAGACATTATCAGCCATTTAATAGATAAAAAGTAACACATTATAAAACTTTAACAATTTCGGCAAAAAAATTGTAAATTTATTATGAATACATAGCATATTTTTACATAGTGTTCTTTAAAGTATAGAAAAAGAAAACTATAAAGTACTAACGTTCAAGACCTAATAGAACAAAAAAAGCCCAAAAAAATGAAAAACTTTACTCTATCATTAGTTTTAGCACTTGGATTTTGCATAACTAGTTACTCACAATGCAATGATGGCACGATTGTCGGTTATTTCACTGTAATTTTAGGACAGACTGCTAGTTTCACTACCGCTCAAAATGCCCAATGCGATAATTGTTACGATTGGGATATTAATAACCATTATGCTTCTTCAGACAATCAGACAATAGGAACATTAAAGATTGTAGGAACAGATACTGAAAGAACATTACTCATTGAACCAACAGCTGTTGGCACGTTTTCTATTCATTTATCTTATATGGATGAAAAAGGATATCATACTGCTAGTTTTATGGGAAATGTAGTAAGTCCAAACGAGATTACTTCAAAAAGGAATACTATAACCTATGTAAAAGACAACAAAAAAAGATAGCAAACAAATAAACAACTATAAATAAATTTTCTTGTTAATAACGACTCACTAATCAAAAATTAGGAGTCGTTATTTTTTTTTAACTACTATTTTATCAAACTATAATTATTAGAACATTACATGAGAAATTAAATCTTACCAGTTAACCTTATTTTACTGTAATAAATAGCATCCATCTTACAGTAATTCTAAGAAATCATTGCAAAAATCACTTAAAAAATAAATTACAAAAAACTTATAAACAACATTTTGTCGATAAAAAAATACACTTAATCTTTATTATTAACATTTTAATTGAAAATATATCATTATCTTTATTAAAATTCAAGAAAAAATTTATTAAAAAGTGTATTTATACTATCACATTAAATTAGTATGAGGTCGCAGTAACGTTCAAGACCAAATGGAACAACTAAGCCCTAACAAAATGAAAAAAATCACTTTATCCTTAGTTTTAGCAATTGGTTATTGCCTTTTTGGCTTTTCTCAATCAAATAATGGAAAAATAGCAGGGTATTTTACTCTTATATTAGGACAGACCTCTACCTTTTCGATAAATAGTTATGAAGAGATAGATTCGTGTGAATGGCAAGTTAATAATAATTTAACAAATAATAAAAGTAAAAAAAATCTTGGTGAACTAAATATAATTGGAAATAGTAAAGAGAAAATTTTAACTATTGAGCCAACATCATTAGGTGTTTTTTCAGTTCAAGTAATATATACAGACAAAAACGGGTATCATACAGCTAGCTTTATAGGAAATGTGGTAAATCCAACGGTAATAACAACCGAAAACAGTATTACTTCATTAGATGAATCCAAAAAACAAAAATAAAACTTACCATAAAAAAAATAGAGCTTAATAAGCTCTATTTTTTTAAATATTTAGTAAAACTACTACTATGATACATCTATAGTTGTAGCTTCAGCAATTTTCTTATAAGTTCCATTAACTAATTTTTCTCTAATAGCCTCAAATGCAGCTAAAGTCTCTTCTATATCAGATAATAAATGGGAAGCAGTTGGAATCATTCTTAATAAAATAATCCCTTTAGGTATAACTGGATAAACTACTATTGAAAGAAAAATATTATAATTTTCTCTTAAATCATTAACCATTACCATTGCTTCAGGAATAGAACCTTCAAGATAAACAGGAGTAACACAAGTATTAGTATCTCCAATATTAAATCCTTTATCTTTTAAACCATTTTGTAATGCATTTACATTCTCCCAAAGTTTATCCTTTAAACCTGGATTATCTCTTAATAATTGTAAACGTTTTAATGCTCCAACAGTTTGAATCATTGGCAACGATTTAGCAAACATTTGAGAACGTAAATTATATTTTAAATAATCAATTATATCTTTATCTCCAGCTAAAAATGCACCAATACTTGCCATAGACTTAGCAAAAGTAGAAAAATACACATCAATACCATCTTGACAGTCTTGTTCTTCACCAGCACCAGCACCAGTCTTACCTAAAGTACCAAAACCATGCGCATCATCAACTAATAAACGGAAATTGTATTTTTGCTTCATAGCAACAATTTCTTTCAATTTACCTTGTTGTCCTCTCATTCCAAAAACGCCCTCAGTAATAAATAATATTCCACCACCAGTTTCTGTAGCCATTTTTGTTGCACGTTGAAGATTTTTCTCCATGCTTTCTAAATCATTATGCTTGTAAGTGAAACGTTTACCCATGTGCAAACGAACACCATCAATAATACATGCATGGGCATCTACATCATATACAATAATATCATTTTTAGTTACCAATGCATCAATAGCAGACATAATTCCTTGGTATCCAAAATTTAATAAATAAGCAGCTTCTTTTTTAACGAAAGTAGCTAATTCTCTTTCTAATTGTTCGTGAACATCTGTATGACCGCTCATCATTCTAGCTCCCATTGGATACGCAGCGCCATATTGAGCAGCAGCTTCTGCATCAACTTTTCTTACTTCTGGATGGTTTGCTAAACCTAAATAATCATTTAAACTCCAATTTAAAATTTCTTTTCCATGAAATTTCATTCTTGGTCCTAATTCTCCTTCTAATTTAGGAAAAACATAATATCCTTCTGCTTGTGAAGCCCATTTCCCTAAAGGTCCTTTATTATTTTGGATTCTTTCAAATAAATCTTTTACCATAATATTTTTCATTTTGAAAACTTGGCAAAAATAAGAATTAAAATGAGTTTTTTTAGTATAATTTAAGTAATATTAAAAATCTTTTTTTTCTATGTTTTTATTAAAATTTGAAGATTCCTAAAAAAATAAGTTTGAAATCTAAAAATTTAAATTACATTTGCACCCGAACGCACAGAAATGTGGTTACACGTTCAACATAAAAGTCGATCGCTCCAGGTCGGCTTTTATACTTTATAAAGGTTCTTAAAACTAATTAAACCACGATTCAACCATTTTTACTTCTAATTTTGAATCATTTTTATGTGTGAATTCATTACTATTTGAATGATACAAATAATCTTTTTTCCATTCCTCATGATGTAATGCTAGTTCCTTAATGCTATTGCACACATATTCTATTTCTTCATTAGTAGTAGTAGGATGAATTGACATTCTTATCCAACCTGGTTTTTTTTCTAAATCACCCGCAGAAATTTGACAAACTATAGAATTAGATGTTTCTTGGTCCACATGAAGTAAATAATGTCCATATGTACCAGCACAGCTACAACCTCCTCTAGTTTGTATACCAAATTTATCATTTAACAATTTCACTCCTAAATTGTAATGTAAATCATTAATATAAAATGAAATCACACCTAATCGCTCTTGATGCTGAGGTGCCAAAATATTAATATTATCTATTTCACCTAACGATTTAAAAATTATTTCTGTTAATTCATGCTCTCTGTCTAACATATTCTGAATTCCCATCTCTTCTTTCAATTGAATTGCCAATGCTGCTTTAATAACTTGTAGAAAACCAGGAGTTCCACCATCTTCTCTATCCTCAATATTATCAATATACTGATGATCTCCCCATGGATTTGTCCATCTAACTGTTCCACCACCTGGGCAATCTGGGACATTATTTTTATATAAATTTTTATTAAAGACCATAACTCCACAAGTACCTGGACCACCTAAAAATTTATGTGGAGAGAAGAAAATAGCATCTAAATAGGCTTCTTTATCATTTTCTGGATGCATATCAATTTCAACATAAGGACCAGAACAAGCAAAGTCAACAAAACAAACACCATTATTTTGATGCATTAATTTAGCAACTTCGTGATAAGGAGTTTTAATTCCAGTTACATTTGAACAAGAAGTAATAGAAGCAATTTTAAAACTTCTATCTTTATATTTTTCAAGCAACGATTTTAAATTATCCAAACTAAATAACCCTTCTTCATCTGCAGGTACCACTACTACATCAGCAATGGTTTCTAGCCAAGACGTTTGATTAGAATGATGCTCCATATGAGAAATAAAAACAATAGGCTTTAATTCTTTTGGAAATTGAGTATAGTTTTTTAGATTTTCAGCTATTCTAAAACCAAGAATTCGTTGCAATTTATTCACAACACCTGTCATTCCGGTTCCATCAGTTATTAAAATATCATTAGCATTGGCATTTACATGATGCTTTATAATATGTCTTGCTTTATGATATGCCATTGTCATAGCTGTTCCAGAAATTGTAGTTTCTGTATGTGTATTAGCTACAAAAGGGCCAAACTTATTAATTAGTTTATCTTCAATAGGTCTATACAAACGTCCACTTGCTGTCCAATCTGTATAAATAATCTTTTTTTCTCCATATGGTGAAGAAAAAGTTTGATTAATACCAATAATGTTATCTCTAAATTTTTTAAAATATAATTCTAATACTGTAGCAGATTGAGTACTTATCATAACATCTCATTTTACCACAAAGATACATTTTTAAAATATTACTTAATATAGTTAATAAAATAAAAAGCTCCGAGAAATCTCGGAGCTTTAAAAAAATAAGTATAAAACTTTTATTATTCTTTAATCACTTTAATTACTTGTTCGGCTCCGTCAATAGTAATATTAACAATATAAGCACCACTATTTAATTGTGACATATCTATTTTTGCTGATGTTGCATTCACTTTATTAGATAATACTTCTTGTCCTAATAAATTAAAAACACTAATAGAAGTTATAGCTGAAGTATACTCTAAATTAAGTATGTCTTTAACAGGGTTTGGATAAGCTCTAAAATTAGTTAAATCAAAAGCAGAAGAACTTAAAACATCATTTACTTGAATTCCAAATGTTCCTAAAGTTACTCCACTATAGCTATCCACTTGAATATAATAAGTTGTTCCAGAAGTTAAACCAGTTAATGATAAAAATGAACCATATGTTGTATTATTATTGCCACTATCTTGATCACAATCTACTTCAGCTGGTAAAGTTGATAAATCTGAGCAAGTAACACCTGTACCTTCATAAACAGCAATTTCTGTATCACCATTTTGTAATGTTCCACCAGCAAAATCTGTAGTAATTTCAACTGAACCAGATGCAGGAGCAACAAAACTAAACCAAACAGATCCAGCAATACCTCCATTAAAACAACTTCCTATTGGTTCATTAGCTTCAGACGTAGCTGCTATTAAAGTGTAATCATTACCAGTTGTAGCTGCTCCTAATGTAAGCGGTGTAGCATTACATAAATCATCATTAACAGGAGGACAAGCAGCATACGTAAATGTTCCTAAAGATAAATCACATGCACTATCACTTCCGTGTAACAATGTTAAAGTAACTGAAGAACCATATGCGAATGGACCAACTTGAGTAATCCCTGTTGCAGTTATTGGCCAAGTAGTAACTCCATCTGTAATAGAAGGAGTACCATTTCCTAAATCAGTAACATTAGCATCTAAACTAAATTCTGAATTAATACAATCATGACTAACAGCTATAGAAGTAACATTTGGAGGAGTACAGCTAGCCGCAATAATGTTTATATTAAAATCCAAAGTAACTCCATATGAGCCACCATAACAAGGGTTAACAGTAGTCATAGCATCTGCTGTTACAATTCTCATTCTATGAACTCCAAGAGGCGCTGTAGCAGGCATAATAAACGAAGCATTGTATGTAGTAGGATTTGTTGAAGAAGACTCTCCAGTAAATACTAATTCACCTGCATCATTAAAATCAAAATCATCGTTAAAATCAATTAGAATATAGGTATTGTAGGTATAACCTGTAGCAAAAGAAATTTGAACATTATTTGAAATTCCTTGAGACATATCAACAGTTGTTGCAGTATGATCAAAATAGGTAACATCTGTTGTTGGAAAACTAGTAGCAACAATATCTACATTAGTAATACCTGCCCCATCATTACTAGTTGGGTTTGAAGTACAGTAGCATCCATTAGCATTAGTTGTAAAAGAAACTTCTGTACAACCAGTTGCATCACCACTTCCATTATAAGGAGTAATTACAAAATAATAAGTAGTATTTATAGAACCTGAATAATTATAAGTTAAAGCTGTTCCTAAATCTACATTATCTAAAATATCATTACCTCCAGAAGTTGTTGCCAATGTAATTTTATAACCATCAGCACCAGAAACTGAATCCCATGATAATGCATTTGCAAAGTTTCCACATGAAACATCAGGTGTAGCAACTACATTTGTTGAGCAAGATGGTGGTGCAGATGGAGTCAGTCTAATTTCAAAATTATCAATTGAGAAATCAATATCCGCAGATCCATTTGTTGCTCCTTCAACTGCTCTAAATGCAAAACGTACATTTTGACCAGCATAAGTATCTAAATCAATAATATTTGTAGTACCCGTATTAGAAGGTACATTTGTATTATTATATGTATATAAAACTGTCCAATTTGTTGTGCCAGTTGACACTAAAACTTCTACAAAATCATCAGATTCCCATGCTGTTGTAGGAGCATTAGTTGAAGCATATTGAGTAGCAGCTGCATCAAATTTTAATTCATATCCAGTAGCTGGAATTGCATATAAAGGAGACAAGATCCAATCGTTAGCACCTGTAGTAAAAATATTATATCTAACTGCTCCTGTAGCACCAACATTACCAAAACCATCTTCTAACCAATTACTTGAGCCAAAAGTTGATGGACCAGCTGTTAAATCTCCATTATCTGCTTCTTCCCAACATGAAGGAACATATGTTGTAAAGTTCTCTAAAGCAGGTACAGTATATGTGGCACACTCAGTCGTAAAAACTACGGGACCAAACCAAGTACTTTGACTTGAAGCACTACAAAATGATCTTATGTAAATTTCATAATCTGTATTAGGAGTTAACCCAGATATAATACCTTCCCATGGTTGAGCATCAATAGCTACACCAGAACCCGTAGGAGTACCTGCACCAACAGCTTGTATAACATATTCCCAATCAAAAGCAGTACCATTTTCAGTCCAATCAAAATCTATAGTTGTATCAGTAATATTATACACCATTAAATTAGTTGGTGGTAAACAAGCAGGTGCCTCATCAAAAGAAATATCATCTAAAGAAATATCTCCATTTACTCCACTTCCTCGAATAGCTCTAAATCTTGCCTGAATAGTTCCTGAAAAAGCAGAAAGACTAACAATTCTTTGGAGCCATGGATCACTATTAGCCGTTTGTTGTTGACCAGTTATTACATCTACATCATTTACCCAAACAGAACCATCAAATATATCAATATGTAAATCTCCCATTGTATTTCCAAACATATGGTAGTAAAATTGCAAAGAAGGATCTGTTAAAACTGAAATATCTATTAAAGGGGTATATAATTCAGCAACAGCTCCAGCTGCTCCACTACTTGCTTCAACATAGTAATATTTCACACCACCATTAGCTCCAGTTGGACCTGTATTAGGACTAGTAGGAGTTCCTCCTGCTCCATCTACATTCCATCTATATGCTGCAGTTGTATTTGTTGGAATAGAAGACCAACAATCTAATATTGTTGAATTAGTTGTTACCCCAGCTGTTTCGACATCATAACTCCACGGAGCTGTATATGTGTTACATAAAGTTCTAAAATTTAAAGGACCAGACCAAGAACTTTGCTCTGTAACACTACAATATGCTCTTATCCAAACTTCATAAACTGTATCTGGCAATAAAGCAGAAATTGTTAAAGGATTAACTGTTATATTCGTTCCCGAACCAGTTGGAATTCCAGTACCTTGAGGTTGGATAACATATTCCCACTCAGTTTCTGAACTACCAGCATTCCAACCAACATCTACTGAAGACGAAGTAACACTTGAAGCAACTAATAAAGTGGGCTGTGGACATGCTTGAACAATTCCATTAAAAATAACATTTGGGTAAAATGAAGCGCGAGTTCCTGTAGGTGGAGCTGCTGGATCAGGATTTGTTGAATCGCTTTTATACCATATACTTCTTCCTACTGTTGAAGCTGTATTATAAAAATCATCATTACTAGTATCATAACTTGCAAAATTTTCATCAACAGCAACTATTAAATTATCTGTTCCATTATAAGCAAAAGGAGTATCAAAAGTAATACTTACCCATCCTGCACCACTAACAGGAACACCTCCTGTATAAACTGCCGTTAGAGAAGCTAGAGGCTCCCAATCGGTAGTAGTAGCAAATGCAGTTTTAGTAGAATGTCCTAAATAAATAGTTATATTTTGATTATTTGGTAATAAAGAAGTTCCACTATAATACCATTGTAAACCAGTTATATTACCTGAAGTATTTATTTCTGAAGACAAATAAATACTCTGAGAATACGTATATCCATAATATGGATCAAAAGGCAGTTCTTGCGCCTCATTATTACCATTTCCTATAGGTACTTGACTAAAACTAATTAAGGAAAATAGTAATAAAAAAAGGCTTAGCGTAATTTTTTTCATAAGATATTAATAATTTGTTAAGTTATTGCTAATATAACTAAAATATTAATAACTTTAATGGGTGTTGAAAAAATATCGACAAAAAGCAAAAAACACAGATAAAAAGAAAACCAGCTATTCATCACAAATAACTGGTTAAATTAATAATTAAGATAAAATTACTTCAAACTAGCTAAGCTTTGCTCAATTGTTGCGATTTTGGCTAAAGCATCAGCTTCTTTGTTTCTTTCGTTTGCAATAATTTCAGGTTTTGCATTGGCAACAAATTTCTCATTTGATAGCTTCACCTGAACTGATTTCAAAAAGCCTTGAATGTATTTTAATTCTTCTTCTAATTTTTCTATTTCAGCTGCGACATCAATATTACCAGCAATTGGAATAAAGTATTCGTTTGATTTTACACGATAGGTTAATGCTCCGTTTACTGCTTCTGTTACATAGTCTAGGTTTTCAACATTTCCTAGTTTTATGATTACAGCATCAAAAATAGTAGCATTTTTTTCATTATTAATTATTTTTAAATCAATACTATCTTTATTAGCAATGTTTTTTTGCTTACGAATGGTTCGAATACCAGCAACAACTTCTGTCACAAAATCAAATTCTGCAATTAAATCAGGATTTGTATTTTTCATTGTTGGCCATTCTGAAATAATCAAAGCTTGTTTTGGTGTTCTTTCTGCAATGTACTGCCAAATTTCTTCAGTTAAGAAAGGCATAAATGGATGTAACAACTTCAAGTTAGCTTCTAACAATTCAATTGCCTTATCAAAAGTTACTCTATCAATAGGTTGTTGATAAGCTGGTTTAATAATTTCTAAGAACCATGAACAGAAATCGTCCCAAACTAACTTATAAATCCCCATTAAAGCATCTGATAATCTGTATTTTTCAAAATTATCTTCAATTTCAGCAAGAGTTTGTTGCAGTTTAGCTTCGTACCAATCAATAGCTATTTTAGATGCTTCTGGCTGAGCAATATCAGCTACTTCCCAACCTTTAATTAATCTAAATGCATTCCATATTTTATTAGCGAAAGCTTTACCATTATTGCATAATTCTTCGTCGAACATGATGTCGTTTCCAGCAGAAGCACTTAAAAGTAATCCAACACGAACACCATCAGCTCCAAATTTTTCAATCAAATCTAATGGATCTGGAGAATTACCTAATGATTTTGACATCTTGCGACGTTGTTTATCACGAACTAAACCAGTTAAATATACATTGTTAAATGGTTTTTTACCTGTGTACTCATAACCTGCCATAATCATACGAGCTACCCAAAAAAACAAAATATCTGGACCAGTTACTAAATCATTTGTAGGATAATAATATTTGAAATCTTCATTTTCTGGATCTAAAATTCCTCCAAAAACAGCCATTGGCCATAACCATGAGGAGAACCAGGTATCTAAAGCGTCTTCATCTTGACGAAGCTCATTAAAGTCTGTGATTATTATACCTTTAGTTTCTTCTAAAATTGCAACAGCTTCATATTTATCATTTGCAACTACATAATCTTCTTTTCCTTCACCGTAATAATAAGCTGGAATTTGTTGTCCCCACCACAATTGACGAGAAATATTCCAGTCGCGAATGTTTTCCATCCAATGACGATAAGTATTGTTGAATTTACTTGGATATAATTTTACTTCTTCAGTCTCTAAAACGGCTTTAATGGCTGGTTTAACCAAATCTTCCATTTTTAAGAACCATTGATCAGACAAACGAGGCTCAATAACCGCTTTAGTTCTTTCTGATGTTCCCACTTTATTCATATGGATTTCGGTTTTTACCAAAGCTCCATTTGATTCTAACTCTTTTGCTACTTCTTCACGAGCTATAAAACGATCTTTCCCTTCAAAATGCAATCCAAAACTATTCAACGAAGCATCTTCATTAAAAATATCGATGATTTCTAAATTATGTTTGTTACCTAATTCTTTATCATTAACATCATGTGCTGGTGTTACTTTTAAACATCCTGTACCAAATTCTACATCTACATATTCATCTTCTATAATTGGAATTACTCTATTACAAATTGGAACAATGGCTTTTTTACCTTTTAAATGTGAAAAGCGATTATCATTAGGATTAATACAAATAGCTGTATCACCAAAAATTGTCTCTGGTCGTGTTGTTGCAATAGTTAACGTATCATCGCTTCCTTCAATCTTATAATTGATATAGTAAAGTTTTCCTTGACGTTCTTCATGAATTACTTCTTCATCAGACAAAGTAGTTTTTGCTTCTGGATCCCAATTTACCATACGAAAACCACGGTAAATCATCCCTTTGTTGTATAAATCAACAAATGATTTAATTACAGAAGCAGACATATCCTTATCCATAGTAAACTTTGTCCTATCCCAATCACAAGAACAACCCAATTGTTTTAATTGTTCTAAGATGGTTCCTCCATATTTATCCGTCCAATCGTAAGCGTGCTTTAAGAATTCCTCTCGACTTAAATCGCTTTTGTTAATTCCTTCTGATTTTAGTTTGGCTACAACTTTAGCTTCTGTTGCAATGGAAGCGTGATCTGTTCCTGGCACCCAACAAGCATTGAATCCTTTTAAACGTGCATGACGAATTAATACATCTTGAATGGTATTATTCAACATGTGTCCCATGTGTAAGACTCCAGTCACATTTGGTGGTGGAATTACAATTGTATATGGGGTGCGATTATCTGGAGTGGAATGAAAATATTTATTTTTCATCCAGTAATCGTACCATTTTTTTTCTACGTCTTTTGGGTTAAATTGTGCTGGAATTGCCATTTATTGTATCTATTTAATTCGTTTATATTTTTTAATTTACAAAAACAACAAACTGAAACCTCTATAGCCCTGATAGTAGCAGCTACCTTGTAGCGCGAATAGCAGGATTATGGATTCCAAAAACACCCAAATCTTTCGCTTCAAATAAATTAAAATTATAGTTTGGTATTGTTTTTGTAATTAACAGTTTGCAAAAGTAACGATATAACCTAAAATAAAAAAAGGTATTTTAATTTGTTCTTTGCAATAAAACATTTATTTTTACATAAATCATTAATATTAAATATGATGAAAAAATTATTTGGATTTTTAACGTTTCTATTAATTAGTTTGTTCTCTTATGGTCAAGATGGTCCAAAAATTGAATTTAAGCAAGAAACTATTAATTATGGTGAAGTTGTTAAAGGAGTAGATGATGGTATTCGGGTTTTTGAATTTACAAACACTGGTAACGCTCCTCTAATTATTAAAGATGTTAAATCGAGTTGTGGATGTACGGTTCCTACTAAACCTACTGAACCTATTATGCCAGGAAAATCAGATAAAATTATAGTGAAATATAATATGAATCCAGGTCCAATTAGTAAAACTATTACTGTGGAAAGTAATGCTGTGAATAAATTAAATGGGGTTGTTCCGCTTAGAATAAAAGGAACAGTTATTGTGAAATAATATTAATAAAAATCCTAATTTAATAAAATTAGGATTTTTTCTTTTTTAAAGAATTTTTTGAAGTTTAAACTTAAAATCCATTTTCACACCATTTCTTTCTATCTCTATTTTAATAGTTTTTCCCTCTTCAGATTGAAATAGATTTGTTATTTTTTGAATGGAATAATCAAAAGCTTTTTTACCATTTATTTTTATGATTTTATCTCCAATTTTTAACCCCGCATAATAGGCTGGAGAATCATTTCTTACTGCATAAATTTCAAAAACAGGCTTTAATTCAAACTTATATTTAAACTCGGCTGAGCTATCAAAAACAAATCTATTACTGCTAGTTATATTTGAATTTGTATTATATCCCGGTTGTATTTGAGAAAAGCCTACTTTTTCAGAAATCCAAGTCAAACCAATGTGTTGAACTTCTATACCTGACATATTATAATTAAATGGCTCATTAAAATATTTATTCTTTTTAAAATAAAACTTTTTATTATTATAGTCTAAAAACCAATTAAATCGTTTCATTATCTCACCTCCTAAAGAGCCATTCCTTCCTTTAGTTATATCTAACTGATTAAAAGACAAACTATCCGGATAAGAAACTAAAGCATCGTTTAAAATAAAACCATTTAAATCTAAAAGTTCAACTCTAGATTTTTTCCCTTCTATATCTCCTCCCAAACCTCTCCCTAAAATATCTTTAATATATTTTTGTTTGCAATTTATACTATCGTTTTCAAAAAGCCACAAACCATCACCAAGTCCTGTATCAACAAGTAATTTAAAATTCATGTTAGCATCTCCATTTAAATTCGATAAAACATGCAAATATGGTTTATCACCAATGATTTCAATGTTCTTTGATATATACTTTTTTTTCTTTTTCAAAAGAATTTTTTCAGCATATTTATGCATAAAAATTTTCTTCTTTTGATAATTAATTTCAACTAAAAAATCCTTAAAAAAACTCGCTCCAATAATTCCATTAATTGGTATACCTAATTTATTAACTAAATTAATATTTTGATCAGTAATAAGTAAAATTTGAAAATTTTCATCATTGTATTCTTTAACTCTTAACATATTATTATTTGAAACATAAGCCTCTAAATATTCTCCATTTCCTAAACCGTTTATCTTAACTTTTTTTGTTTCATAAAATAGGATACTATCATTTTCTGGAAAACTAAATAAAATACTTTTATCAGATCCTGTATCCAAAAGCATATTCAATTTTACATTGTTAACTTCGGCTTCTACAATAATTAAATTATGAGTTAACTCAAATGGAATAACAATTTTATCTTTTTCAGATTTCCACTTAGATTGACAATGTGAACTAATAGAAATTAAAAATATAAATAATAGGTTAAGTAATTTTATATACATAGAAAAACGTTTTAAATAAATGTAGGAAATTATTTTATACAATGGCAATATTTAACATTTTAAAAAATAAAAGAGTAGTAAAATTCCATAAAAAAAATGCAATTTTGCAAATTAAAATTAAAAATCATGCCAAAAATATCACAAAAAGGCTTACAAATGCCTGAATCTCCTATTCGTAAACTAGTTCCTTATGCTGAAATTGCAAAGAAAAAAGGGCATAAAGTATATCATTTAAATATTGGACAACCTGATATTAAAACTCCTAAAGTTGCACTTGATGCAGTAAAAAATGCCAATATTGAAGTTTTAGAATATAGTCATTCTGCAGGTTTTGATAGTTATAGAGAAAAACTTTCTAATTACTATAAAAAACAAAATTTGCCAATTGAAAAACAAGATATAATTATAACTACTGGCGGTTCTGAGGCTTTACTTTTTGCACTAGGAAGCACAATGGACACTAATGATGAAGTAATTATTCCTGAACCTTTTTATGCAAATTATAATGGTTTTGCAGTAGCTTCTGGTGTTAAAGTTATTCCAGTAATTTCAAGTATCGAAACTGGTTTTGCCTTACCCCCAATTGAAGAATTTGAGAAATTGATTACTTCAAATACAAAAGCTATTTTAATTTGTAATCCTGGAAATCCAACAGGATATTTATATTCTGAAGAAGAAATTAAACAATTAGCAGCAATTGTAAAAAAACATGATTTGTTTTTAATAGCTGATGAAGTTTATAGGGAGTTCACATACGATGGGTACAAACATAATTCCATAATGAATGTATCTGGTTTAGAAGAAAATGCAATAATGATTGATTCTGTTTCAAAGCGTTTTAGTATGTGTGGAGCAAGAATCGGATGTATTGTTTCTAAAAATAAAGAAGTCATGGCAACTGCTATGAAATTTGCTCAAGCTAGATTAAGTCCTCCTACTTATGCTCAAATTGCAAGTGAGGCTGCTCTTGACACACCTCAAAGTTACTTTGATGAGGTAATAACTGAATATAAAGAAAGAAGAGATATCTTAGTAAATGAATTAAATAAAATTGAAGGTGTTAAAGTTGCCATCCCAAAAGGTGCATTTTACTGTATTGTAAAACTTCCTATCAGTAATGCTAACGATTTTGCACAATGGCTACTAGAAACCTATGATTTTAACGGTGAGACAGTTATGGTTGCTCCTGCAGCTGGTTTTTATTCATCACCAAATGTAGGTTTAGACGAAGTTAGAATTGCTTATGTTCTGAAAAAAGAAGATTTAATTAAATCTGTACAAATTCTTAAAGAAGCGTTATCAGTTTATAAGGACTAAAAATTTATTAATAAAAACATAAAAAAATTGCCTTACAACTTACTTGTAAGGCAATTTTTTTATGTCTCTAATTTTTATTTTATCGTTTTAATGAAAAATGTGCTTTAAATACTTTCGTTTGTTGGTTTTCTTGATATTCTACAGTAAACCAGTAATCTGTGGATGGTAGCTCTTCTGAATTGAAGGTTCCGTCCCATCCTATTCCTAATGGACTGATTTCCTTTATCAATTTACCATATCGGTCAAAGATATAAATTTTTGTGTTAGGTTGGTCTCTCAAGGTAAAAATATTCCAATAATCATTATGCCCGTCTCCATTAGGAGTAAAGAATTTTGGATAATCGATTATTAATATTTCTTTTGTTAAGTAAGTACAGCCTTTTTGATCTACTACCGTTAACTGGTGGGTTCCTGAACTTACTCCTGTAAATACACTAGAACCTTGTAAATCCTGATCATCTAATTGATATAAGAAACTTCCATTTCCATCTATAACGTTAATTGTTACTGTCGCATTATCTGTAAAGGCATTAGTTACTGTGTAAGTAAAATCGGTTGCACTATTTATTTCTGTGACACTTACTATATTAGAGATGTTCTCACAATTTGTTACCGTGTTTTGAACTAAAACATAGTAATCTCCTGCTTCTTCTGCTTCATACATATTCTGAGTAGCTCCTGAAATTACTGCTCCATTATAATACCAAGTAAATTGGTAATCTGAGGTATTTGGAACACCTGAATCTAACAAATGACTTTGGAAGACTAATCCAGTAGCTAATTCCACACATATCGATCCATCTTCTAAAACAGGTTGAGGTAACGGATTAACATAAATGGTAAAATCTGTATAGGCTCCTCTACATCCAGTTGAAGAGACTGTCCAAACTCGATACACTACTACTCCTTGTGCATTTTCTGTAGTTGTTAATATATCTGGTATTTCATAAGGTGAGGTGCTTGCCGTGCCATTTGTAGCTCCTGATACACCTGTTGAACTTTGTACAATCCATTCTACTGTGGTTCCAGTTAAAACTGGACTTCCAAGTTGGATATCTATAACATCTGACACTACTTCCCCACTACACATATTTGCTGCTACTGAAGAAACTACTGCTCCTGGTATTGGATTAACCGTGATAACAGCACTAGTTTCCATTTGTCCAGTACAATTCCCTAATACTGGGGTAATTTCAAAATATAAATCTCCTGGTTGGGTAATGTTTGACACCGCTACTGTAATATCTATATCCCTCGTAGTTGCTCCTGAACTAGTGCCCGAAGTAATAACTACTCCATTTAAAATAGCAGACCAATTGTAAGTTATATTACCTAAGTTTCCTGATATCTCTACATGAACTGATTCCTGTGAACAAACGGATAAGCTATCTATTGCAATATCTGTTATGTTTGGTACTGGTGTTACAGTAACAATATATAATTCTGGAACTGCATTACAACTACTTCCTGTTAATGTAGGAGTGATTTGCATATTAATATACCCTACATTTAATCCATTTTGTAAGGTTACAATTTGATTAATATTGGTCTCATCTCCAGATTGATTATAAGTCGTGTTGTCTATATTTGTTATAGTAGCATTCCAAACATAAGTAGTCGTATTACTTAGATTTACTACAAAATCGGTTGGTGTTCCTGAACAAATAGAACTTGTATAACTTACACTAGCAATAGTAGGCGTTGGAGTAATGCTTATCGTTTCACTATCTGTTACTACTTGAGAACAAGATGGTGTAGTACCTGTAGATACGCTTGTTATACTATAAGTTGTATCTACTGTTAAATTTGGTGTTGAGTAATTTGCGGTACCCGAAGCATTTAATGTAACTGTATAAGTCGAGGTTCCATTAGTAAAAGTTACTGTTGCATTTGGTGTACCTGTAAAAGTTAATCCTGTACTTGTATTGTAACAAACTGCATTACTTTGTGCATCGATACTTGCTGTTGGTAACGCAATGACAGACACAGTCGCTGTATTGGTTAAAGCTGCACTACATAATGTAGTGGTATTTTGTATTTGAGATAACACTATCGTCTGATTTGTTGTTGCTCCTGTTACAACAATAGTTGCTATCCCTGAAGCTGGAATCACAATGTTTTGTGAGACTGTATTTAACATATAACTAACTTGTGCTCCTGCTGTACCTGTTATTGTAAAGACAGCATCTTGTCCTGCACAAATAGGTCCATTAGCAACCAAAGATATTAATTGAGGAGTTTGATTAACTGTTACTGTAAAACTATTCTCATCGGTACAATTTGGTGTAGTGGCTGTCTCTGCATATACATAAATCATTTGAGTTGTAGTAATTGCTGTTCCTGCTAGCAACATCGTTCCTGTTCCGCCCGCTCCTGTATAGTAATTACCAACTGTTAATCCTGGTAATACATAACTATCACAAACAGTTACATCTGCTGGTGAATCTGCCACTGGGGTTGGGTTTATGGTTACTGTAAAACTATTCTCGTCTATACAATTTGGAGTTGTTCCTGAAGCTGCATACACATAAATTAATTGAGTGGTGGTGATAAGATCTCCTGCATTTAACATGGTTCCTGTTCCGCCTGCTCCTGTGTAGTAATTCCCAACTGTTAATCCTGGTAATATATAACTGTCACATGCTGTTACATCTATTGGAGCATCTGCTACTGGGGTGGTATTTATCGTTACTGTAAAACTATTCTCATCTGTACAGTTTGGGGTGGTTCCTGTTTCGGCATAAACATAAATCAATTGGGTTGTAGTAATTGCTGTTCCTGCTGGTAACATCGTTCCTGTTCCGCCTGATCCTGTATAGTAATTTCCAACTGTTAAGGTTGGTAATAAATAGCTATCACAAACGGTTACATCCGCTGGTGCATCGGCTACTGGAGTTGGATTTATTGTTACTGTAAAACTATTCTCATCAGTACAGTTTGGTGTAGTCCCTGTTTCTGCATAAACATAAATCAATTGAGTTGTAGTAATTGTTGTTCCTACGGGCAACATCGTACCTGTTCCGCCTGCTCCTGTGTAGTAATTTCCAACGGTAAGTGCTGGTAATACATAACTATCACACATAGTAACATCTGTTGGGGCATCGGCTACTGGGGTGGTATTTATCGTTATGGTAAAACTATTCTCGTCTGTACAATTTGGTGTGGTTCCTGTTTCTGCATATACATACAACGTTTGGGTTGTCGTTATGATATCTGTTGCATTTAACATCGAACCTGTTCCTCCCGCTCCTGTGTAGTAATTTCCAACGGTAAGTGCTGGTAATACATAATTATCACACGCTGTTACATCGGCTGGGGCATCTGCTACTGGAGTTGGATTGATTGTTACGGTAAAGCTATTTTCATCAGTACAGTTTGGTGTAGTTCCTGTTTCTGCATAAACATAAATTAATTGAGTCGTGGTGATAAGATCTCCTGCATTTAACATCGTTCCTGTTCCTCCTGCTCCTGTATAATAATTTCCAACGGTAAGTGCTGGTAATACATAGCTATCACACATAGTAACATCTGCTGGGGCATCGGCTACTGGGGTGGTATTTATTGTTACTGTAAAACTATTCTCATCCGTACAATTTGGTATGGTTCCTGTTTCTGCATATACATAAATCAATTGAGTGGTGGTAATGATTGTTCCTACCGGTAACATACTACCTGTTCCTCCTGCTCCTGTATAGTAATCTCCGCTTGTAAGTGCTGGTAATACATAATTATCACACGCTGTTACATCGGCTGGAGAATCTACTGTAACTCCAGGTACAATGGTAATGGTAAAATTATTCTCATCGGTACAATTGGGTGTAGTTCCTGTCTCTGCATATACATACAATGTTTGAGTAGTGGTAATCACATCAGCTGCATTTAACATTGAACCTGTTCCGCCCGCTCCTGTATAGTAATTACCAACTGTTAATCCTGGTAATACATAACTATCACAAACAGTTACATCTGCTGGTGAATCTGCTACTGGGGTTGGGTTTATTGTTACGGTAAAACTATTCTCATCTATACAATTTGGAGTTGTCCCTGAAGCTGCATACACATAAATTAATTGAGTGGTGGTGATAAGATCTCCTGCATTTAACATCGTTCCTGTTCCGCCTAATCCTGTATAGTAATTCCCAACTGTTAATCCTGGTAATATATAACTGTCACATGCTGTTACATCTATTGGAGCATCTGCTACTGGGGTGGTATTTATCGTTACTGTAAAACTATTCTCATCGGTACAGTTTGGTGTGGTTCCTGTTTCGGCATAAACATAAATCAATTGGGTTGTAGTAATTGCTGTTCCTGCTGGTAACATCGTTCCTGTTCCTCCTGCTCCTGTGTAGTAATTTCCAACTGTTAAGGTTGGTAATAAATAGCTATCACAAACGGTTACATCCGCTGGTGCATCGGCTACTGGAGTAGGATTTATTGTTACTGTAAAACTATTCTCATCACTACAATTTGGAGTAGTTCCTGTTTCTGCATAAACATAAATTAATTGAGTTGTAATAATTACATCTCCTGCGTTTAACATCGTTCCTGTTCCGCCTGCTCCTGTGTAGTAATTTCCAACGGTAAGTGCTGGTAATACATAACTATCACACATAGTAACATCTGTTGGGGCATCGGCTACTGGGGTGGTATTTATCGTTATGGTAAAACTATTCTCGTCTGTACAATTTGGTGTGGTTCCTGTTTCTGCATATACATACAACGTTTGGCTTGTCGTTATGATATCTGTTGCATTTAACATCGAACCTGTTCCTCCCGCTCCTGTGTAGTAATTTCCAACGGTAAGTGCTGGTAATACATAACTATCACATGCTGTTACATCGGCTGGGGCATCTGCTACTGGAGTTGGATTGATTGTTACGGTAAAGCTATTTTCATCAGTACAGTTTGGTGTAGTTCCTGTTTCTGCATAAACATAAATTAATTGAGTCGTGGTGATAAGATCTCCTGCGTTTAACATCGTTCCTGTTCCTCCTGCTCCTGTGTAGTAATTTCCAACGGTAAGTGCTGGTAATACATAGCTATCACACATAGTAACATCTGCTGGGGCATCGGCTACTGGGGTGGTATTTATTGTTACTGTAAAACTATTCTCATCCGTACAATTTGGTATGGTTCCTGTTTCTGCATATACATAAATCAATTGAGTGGTGGTAATGATTGTTCCTACCGGTAACATACTACCTGTTCCTCCTGCTCCTGTATAGTAATCTCCGCTTGTAAGTGCTGGTAATACATAATTATCACACGCTGTTACATCGGCTGGAGAATCTACTGTAACTCCAGGTACAATGGTAATGGTAAAATTATTCTCATCGGTACAATTTGGTATGGTTCCTGTCTCTGCATATACATACAATGTTTGGGTTGTAGTGATAAGATCGCCTGCATTTAACATTGAACCTGTTCCGCCCGCTCCTGTATAGTAATTACCAACTGTTAATCCTGGTAATACATAACTATCACAAACCGTTACATCTGCTGGTGCATCTGCTACTGGGGTTGGGTTCACTATTAGATTAAAAGTGGTGGTAGCATAAACAGTTGGATCTGTGTTATCCTCAACCCTTACATAAATTACTTGATTGGTACCATTAAAAGCAGTATCTGGACTAGCTAAATCTACAGTCCCAGAAATATCATCTGCTCCTGCTTGTGTGGTATGGTAAGTAACTGTATAGTCCGCTGGGTTATTTGTTCCTAATACTGTAGCACTCTGAGTCGTTAGATCGAAAATTTCAAAACCATCATTACTACTATCATCACAAACTATTAAATCTGAAGGTTGGACTATAGTAACGCCACAATTTACAAGGACTTGAAATTCTGTAAACTCTGCACAAGTAGAATTATTTATATCTTCTACACGAACATATATATAAGTATCAACAGCGGGGTTAGGAGTAAAAGCTGTAGGATTAGAAATATAACTACTAGCAGTTGTACCACCTGAAAAAGAATCAAATAAATCTAAATAAAAATATACATTATAATCAGTTGGACTAGCTGGGCTAACCATACCAGCTATTATAGATGTTAAATCAAAAACTGGTGCGCAATCATTATTAGGACCTACAAGATCTGGTGGTGTATTTAAATTAGGTGGACTCGAAAAGGCAATTTCTATTTGATCTATTGCTAAATCGGAACATCCTGGACGAGTCACTCTAACTTCCCAAGTCCCATTTTGACATACATTTAAAGTATTTGTTGTTGTCGTTGTTTGTAAAACTGTTCCTAAGTACCACTCATAAGTAGGTGTACCAGGTGAAGTAGGTGCTTGATTAAATGTAGCTGTTAGTGTTGTACAAGTTGTAGTGGTTGAACAATACAACTCATCTGGACCTAAATCAACACCGCAAACTATGTCACAATCTGTCGTTGCCGTGGAACTATTTAAAAGTTCTAATTCTATAAAGCCCGCATTATTAGAAAAATTAGTTACCAATAACATATAATATTGTCCAGCAACTACTCCATTCATAGAAAAATTCTCTACCGCTGATGCTGAGTAACTACATGCCACAATATTATCGACAGTTGCACCTGGACTATAATCAAATAAATCTGTACAGTTTGGTGCACTAAATGGTCCCCAAACAATAAAATCAACATCTTGATTATCATAATTGGGTGCATTACTCCCTTGATGTAAGCTAAAATCTAAATTCCCTGAAGTTCCAATTTGAAAATAAAACCAAGCAGGATTAGGTGCTGAACCTAAACATCCTGGATCTCCAAAACTAGGCACTCCAGTTGTATTAGGGAATGGGGCTACACTACCTGAACAAATAGCTGAAGCTGTATCACAAGTAGAAGATTGAGAATAAAATTTATTAAAAGTTAAAATTGTGATTAAAATAAAAAAGTGTAGTATTTTTTTCATTGTTATAGCAATTTATAAGGCTAATTATTGTTGTAGTGACAAATTTAACAAAATATTAATTCTATGCTAATATTTTCTTTAATAATTAACATTCAAGTCTTTTATTTATGATAATTAATTTATCTTTGCTCTTCTCAAAAATATATTATATAATTTACAATAGTAATGATTCAAAACGAGGATTTTCAAGAAGAAATAGGTAATAATCATATTGCAACTAGTGCTGTAACCCCATTAAGAAAAGATGCTTTTGATATGTCTGATGATGAAAAAATTGAACATATTAAAAAAGATGTTGAAAATATTTTGACCACTTTAGGAATGGATTTAACAGACGATAGTTTAAAAGGTACTCCTAATCGAGTGGCTAAAATGTTTGTAAAAGAAATTTTTGGTGGATTAAATCCAAATAAAAAACCTAGTTCGTCTACTTTTGAAAACAAGTATAAATATAAGGAAATGCTTGTTGAAAAAAACATAGTGGTTTATTCTACCTGTGAACATCATTTATTACCTATTGTGGGTAGAGCTCATGTAGCTTATATTTCAAATGGAACTGTTGTAGGGCTTTCTAAAATGAATCGAATAGTGGATTATTTTGCTAAAAGACCTCAGGTACAGGAGCGTTTAAATATTCAAATTGTTCAAGAATTACAAAAAGTATTAGGAACGGAAGATGTAGCTTGTGTAATAGATGCAAAACATTTATGTGTAAATTCAAGAGGAATAAGAGATATTGAAAGTAGCACTGTTACTGCCGAATTTGGTGGTAAATTTAAAGAAGAAAAAACAAGAAGAGAATTTCTAGACTATATTAAACTGGATACTCAGTTTTAATTAGAAGTGAGAATAGGAACGGTTAGAGAATTTGATGCCGAAACAAGTTTTTTTGCAAGACACTATCACTAAGAGCTGAACACTGAGTACTAAAAATTAGCCCTGATAGTAATGAAAAGCTTTTTGTGAATGAATACTATTTTTTGTTGTTCTAAAAAAGCGACCATAGAAGCTCTTTTTAGAGCTTACAAAAAAAGAATGATTTACAAAAACTTGAAATGAATAGCAGGAATAGCTTCAAATTATAAAAACAAAACAAGAAATATAAAAGGAACTAAAAATAGTATGGAATTATATAAAAGTCAAACTCTAAAAATATACAATACACTTACTGGCGAGAAAGAAATTTTCAAACCTATTCATGAAGGAAATATTGGAATGTATGTTTGTGGACCAACAGTTTACAGTAATGTTCACTTAGGAAATGTGCGTACTTTTATGAGTTTTGATGTTATTTTTAGATATTTACGTCATTTAGATTATAAAGTACGCTATGTAAGAAACATTACTGATGCTGGTCATTTAACAGATGATGGTGATGTGGAAAACGATCGTTTTGTGAAGCAATCTAGACTGGAGAAATTAGAGCCTATGGAAATTGTACAGAAATATACTGTTGATTTTCACAAAGTTTTAGATACTTTTAATTTTCTTCCTCCTACAATTGAGCCTACTGCCACAGGTCATATTTTAGAACAAATTGAACTGACTCAAAAACTAATTGAACTAGGTTTTGCCTATGAAAGTAATGGTTCTGTTTATTTTGATGTACAAGCATACAATAAAAAAGGAATGAATTATGGTGAATTGAGTAACCGAAATATTGATGAACTTTTTGCAAACACTAGAGATCTTGATGGCCAAAGTGAAAAGAAAAATCCACAAGATTTTGCGTTATGGAAAAACGCTTCACCAGCACATATTATGAGATGGAATTCTCCTTGGGGTGAAGGTTTTCCTGGTTGGCATCTTGAATGTACAGCTATGAGTACTAAATATTTAGGAGAAACATTTGATATACATGGAGGTGGAATGGATTTGAAATTTCCGCATCATGAATGTGAAGTTGCTCAAGGAAAAGCTTGCAATGGTCATTCTCCTGTTAATTACTGGATGCATACCAATATGCTTACAATGAATGGCTTACGAATGAGTAAATCAACTGGTAATTATGTTTTACCAATGGATTTAGTGGAAGGAAATAATACTTTTTTTGAAAAGAAATTTGAACCTAATATTGTTCGTTTTTGTTTTCTACAAGCTCATTACAGAAGTGTTTTGGATATTTCTAATGATGCTATGATAGCAAGTGAAAAAGGATATAGTCGATTAATTGAAGCTTATAAATTAAGCAAGAATCTTTCAGCTAGTAACACTTCTACCCTAGATATTTCAGCTTGGAAACAAAGTTGCTATGATGCAATGAATGACGATTTTAATACACCTATATTAATAGCACAGTTATTTGAAGGAGTTCGCTTTGTTAACTTAATAAATGATAAAAAAGCCAGCTTGACAGAAGTTGATTTACAACTATTAAATGAAACATTACATATTTTCTTAGCGGATGTATTAGGAATTAATTTGGATGTTTCCAATGATAGTGCCAATACCAATAAACTGGAAAATGTTGTAAACATGCTTATTGAGATGAGAAATGAAGCTAGAGCCAATAAAAATTGGGCTCTATCAGACGAAATTCGTGATCGCTTATTAGCTACTGGAATTCAATTAAAAGACGGAAAAGAAGGAACTACATTTTTGTTATAGTTTTTTCTTTATCCTATACTTATAATAAATAAGCACAATAGTAATTACTATTGTGCTTATTTTAATTAAAAAAGTAGAGTTATTTTACTAAAATAACTCTACTTTCTATTCAAACTAACCACCTATTAACTAAAATATTAGAATAAGAATTTTACTCCTACTCTTAGTCCTCCAATACTTCTACTTCCTGGATTTAAATCAAATGGATTTGCATTAAAACTAAAGCTGTTTGTGCTATCACCAGAACTTGGTTTTAATGTTGATGAAGTAATGTTTAATAATGAAAATGAAGTTTCAACTGTCATCCAACTATTAACTAAAAAGTCAAAACCTGGAGCAATATCTACACCTATTGAAGTAGTTTTGTCATCAGTAATTTTGTCTTTTCCAAATGTCATTGGTAGAGATGCTTGACCATACATGAAGAATTTACCTCCTAATCCCCAGTATTTTCTAACTAAAGGCTGAACAATAAAAGTGTTTGACTCAGCAACAGTAACTGAGCCTGCATCTGTAGTTGAGTTAATCACACCAATTCCTAAACCTACTGTTGTAGTTGGAGCAATAAAATAACCTGCTATAGGAACAATCGTGTTTGATTTAGTTTCACTTGCACCATTATCTGTTGAAGAAAAGGCTACTTGACCAGCAACCCACCAAGTTCCTTCTAAACCTTTATTCTCTTCTTGAGCATTTGCATTCAAACCTAATAATACGATACCTGCTAATAATAATTTTTTCATTTTATTTTTTAGTTTAAAAATTATGAGACAAATTTATTGTCAACAATTATTAAAAAAACTGATATTAATCATAGTTTGAATTTTATTTTCGTTGTAAAATTTAGACTTCAAAAAATATAAAATAGTACTTTTACAACTTAATAAAACATTATATGTGTAACAACCATAATCCCTTAAAAACTAATGGATTAAAAAATATATTAATCTTCCCATTTATCATGTTGGTTCGTTTTTACCAAGGTGCCATTTCTCCTTATACTCCAGCTACTTGTAGATTTGAACCCACCTGCTCCCATTATACCGTGGAAGCACTTAAAAAACATGGTCTTTTTAAAGGAGGTTGGTTAGCGATTAAACGCATTTTAAGTTGTCATCCTTGGGGAAAAAGTGGCTATGATCCTGTTCCTTAATCATGATTTTCATCTTATTCATTCCATTTCAGTTTCTTTACTGTTGTTTTCCAATAACTATCAATAATTTTATTATATTTTAACTTCTTTTACCAATAATAATCTTATTTTTACCCATCAAAAAAACAAAGTTCAATTAGGAAATCGCCTTTAACAACAAGTTTGTGTAAGCAAACTCCAATAAAGAAAATGTGATATCCCATTACCAATAAAAACAAATAATTATCTACATATGAATTACACATTAAATATGGTTTGGAATCCATCAGAAGGAATAGATTTAGGATTTTTTATGGTTCGCTATTACAGTTTAATGTTTGTCGTTGCTTTTGGCTTAGGTTGGTACATCATGAAAAACATTTACAACCGTGAAAGCATTTCTATAGAAAAACTAGATAAACTTTTTATTTATACAGTTGTAGCTACCTTACTTGGAGCAAGACTAGGACATGTAATCTTTTACCAATCGGAATTATTTCATGATGACCCATTGAGTATTCTCTTACCTATAAGCACAAAACCTACACTTCATTTTACAGGTTTTGCTGGTTTAGCCAGTCATGGTGCAGCAATAGCGATAATCATTGTGATGTTTTATTATAGTAAAAAAGTAATTCAAAAACCCATTCTTTGGATTTTGGATCGTATTGTAATTCCAGTTTCTAGTGGTGCCATTTTTGTTCGTTTAGGAAATTTCTTCAATTCAGAGATCATTGGCAAACCTACTTCAGAAGATAGTTTTATGGCAATGAAATTTATTAGAGGAGAGGAATACAATGGACCATTAGGAGAGCGAGCTATCAAAGCAAAAACGCAAATAAGCAATTCTAATGAAGCTTTTAATGCAATAGCACATGACCCCAAATTTAATGATATTTTAGAACAAATTCCTTATCGTTATCCAGCCCAACTTTATGAAGCTATGGGATATGTGGTTGTTTTTGCTATCTTATTCTATATGTATTGGAAAACAGATGCTAGAAACAAACAAGGATTGCTTTTTGGAATGTTTTTATTACTATTATGGCTAGTTCGTTTCCTTGTAGAATATGTAAAAGAAAGCCAAGGAGGTTTTGAAAATTATCCAATATTCTCCTCTCTTTCAACGGGACAATGGTTGAGTATTCCTTTTATTATAGCTGGATTGTATTTTATTTTTAGACCTAAGAAAGTTGCTTAATCAAAAATAAAATATATACAAAAACAAAGAACCATAACTTCTACTGTTATGGTTCTTCGCTTTGAGACCTAATTATAACGCATTTATAAATTAAGTAAAAAATCAATAGCAAAACAAAAAATAAGATTATTCATCTTCTGTAACTAATTCTAAACAAGGTTTTAATTGGGGATTTTGAGCAGTAAAATAAACTAACCAATTACGTAAATGTTCGACTTCATATGGCAACAATTTTTTAATAGCCTTTTTCAATTCTTTTATAAAAAGATCAAGATCAAAACTCACTTTTTCAAGTACACTCTTAGTATAATCGTATATCATTCTAGGCATAATTTAGTAGGTTAAAATTAATATTTAGATTGAAACTCAGTATAAATGTAAATCAAAAAAATTGAATAACCATAATAAAAATGTTAAAATTACCGACAAAACGATATTTTTTATCGATTAAATGCATTTTGTAAGAAGATTCTTTTTGGAAAGGCTGTTTTTTTAAAATTCAATTCTATTCAAAACATCCAAAACATAATCATGCATGACACTTCTATAATCCATGTGAGTTACCATTCGTAATTTTCCTTGCCCCATAGAAGTTATTAAAATACTCTTTTGTTTTAATTTATCTATAACTACTTTTTCATCTATACTAGGTTGTAAAGTAAAAATCACAATATTAGTTTCCACTGGTGCAACTTCTTTTACCCAAGATGTAGATGTTAGCACTTGACCTAATTCTTTTGCTCTTTGATGATCTTGAGCTAAACGTTCTATATTATTTTGTAAAGCATATAATCCGGCAGCAGCCAAATAACCCGATTGACGCATATTACCACCAAATAATTTACGAATACGAAGGGCTTTTTTTATTTCTGCCGAAGAACCAACTAAAACTGAACCTACTGGTGCCCCTAATCCTTTAGATAAACATACCGAAATAGTATCGAAGAGATTACCAAAATCTTTTGGTTGTTGATTTTTAGCTACTAAAGCATTCCATAATCGGGCACCATCTAAATGATATTTCAAATTATGTGCTACACAAACTTGCTTTATTTTTTGCAATTCTTCTAATTCATAGCAAGCTCCTCCTCCTTTATTAGTTGTGTTTTCGATGCTAACTAATCGAGTGGTCGGTGCGTGATAAAATTCTGGATCATTGATTACTTTTCGAACTTGTTCTGCCGTTATTTTACCTCTATCACCATCCACTAAATGACAAGAAACACCACTATTAGCAGCAACTCCTCCACCTTCGTATAAGAAAATGTGTGACCATTTGTCACAAATAACCTCATCAGCTGGTTGAGTATGTAATTTTATTGCTGTTTGATTTGCCATTGTACCGCTTGGAAAAAACAAAGCTGCTTCTTTACCAAAAAGTTCAGCTGTGTAACGCTCTAGTTCATTGACAGTTGGGTCCTGTTTGAATACATCATCACCTACTTCAGCTCTAAACATTGCGTCCAACATAGCTGGTGTTGGTTTTGTTACTGTATCACTAATTAAATTTATTTCCATAAAATCAAAAGGAATGTTCTATTTTTGTGACGTAAAACTACAATATTTATGCTTAATACAGAACAAGTAAAAGATATTATTGATCGCCTTGGTGCGTTAAGGAGGTATCTTTGACATCGATAGAAAACAGATTGAAATAACAAACGAAGAAGAGAAAACGTTTGCTCCTGACTTTTGGAACAATGCCAAAGAGGCCGAAATTGTTGTAAGAGACATCCGTTCTAAGAAAAAATGGGTGGACGATTACAATAAAGCAATTGAAATGTCAGAAGAGCTTCAGATTATGTTAGATTTCCTAAAAGATGGAGATATTACTGAAGAAGAAGCCGATGAATTGTATTCCAAAACCATAGCTCATATTGAAGATATTGAGTTTAGAAACATGCTCTCTGATGAAGGAGATAGTATGAGTGCTGTTTTGCAAATTACGGCTGGTGCTGGTGGAACAGAAAGCTGTGACTGGGCTTCTATGTTAATGCGAATGTATTTAATGTGGGGCGAAAAACAGGGTTACAAAATAAAAGAATTAAACTTTCAAGAAGGAGATGTTGCTGGAATTAAAACCGTAACACTCGAATTTGAAGGTGATTTTGCTTTTGGCTATTTAAAAGGTGAAAATGGAGTACATCGATTAGTGCGTATCTCTCCTTTTGATAGTAATGCAAAACGTCATACTTCTTTTGCTTCGGTATATGTTTACCCATTAGTAGATGATACAATTGAAATTGAAATTAATCCTGCTGACATTGAGATTACAACAGCTCGCTCAAGTGGTGCTGGTGGTCAAAATGTAAATAAAGTGGAAACCAAAGTACAACTGGTTCACAAACCAACAGGTATTCAAATTCAATGTTCAGAAACTCGATCCCAACATGACAACCGTCAGCGAGCGATGCAAATGTTAAAGTCTCAGTTGTATGAAATTGAATTGAAAAAACAATTAGCACAGCGTGCCGATATTGAAGCAGGTAAAATGAAAATTGAATGGGGTTCACAAATACGCAATTATGTAATGCAACCTTATAAATTAGTCAAAGACGTTCGTACTGGAGCAGAAACAAGTGATGTAGATGCCGTTATGAATGGTGATATTGATAAATTCCTGAAAGCCTATCTAATGATGATGGGACAAAAAGAGGAAGAATAAGAAATCTAAATTCTCAAAAAATAAAAAATCCAAATTCCCCTACTTTATAGAATGGAATTTGGATTTTTTTAATTTAATAATATTTCTTAAATAATTTAAAATTACTTTACAGTTTTGGGAGCACCAAAAATAGTCTTCGGTATAAAAATTGTCCCGCTATTCGCTATATCTTTTCTTTTTTAAAGAAAAAAGAAAAGGATGCCACTACTATCGGGGCTAAACAATCCCATTTTGCTGTTCTAAATAAATTCCAAAAAAAAAAATTTAATCACAACCCTCAATGCCACAACTGTCTCCTTCTGTTGTATTAATTAAAGTTACTTTAGGAGTAAAATTACCTTCTTTCCAAGTTGTTTCCAATGTTTGCAAGAATACTTCTTCTGGTTGTGCTCCTGAAATGGCATATTTATTATCAAATACAAAAAACGGGACACCTTGTATTCCTAGTTGTTGGGCCATGGCAATATCCTTTTTTACCTCTTCTGAATAGGCATCTGAATGTAATACTTCTTCAACGATTGTTTTTTCTAAACCTACTTGTTGCCCTAAAGAACTTAAGGTTTCTAAATTATTAACATCTTTCCCATCTGTCAAATAGGCTTTTAGTAATTGTTCTTTTAGTTCGTTACCTAAACTATATTTCTTTGCTAAATGCAATAAGCGATGTGCATTATGTGAATTAGCCAAAATAGCTTTTTCAAAATGAAAATCCAATCCAGATTTTTTAGCATTTTGTGTCATATTGGCAATCATTTCCTGTGCCCAAGTTTTGTCTTTACCATATTTTGCAGCTAAGTGATCTATGATATTGTCATCTGGTGAAGCTTTAAAACTAGCATCTAACTGAAAACTCTTCCATTCAATTTCTACTGCATCTTTATGTTCAAATTGCGCTAATGCTCCTTCTATCCTTCTTTTACCAATATAACAAAACGGACACATAACATCGGACCAAATTTGAACTTTAAGTGTGTTTTCCATTATCTTTTTTTTATTTGTATATACAAATTTACAAGTAACAAAATAGAAATGAAAAGGGTTTATGAGTTTATTAACTTATCCACTAATGGAAAAAGTGGTGCAATTAAGAGGGTTGTGTGGTGTGGAATAAGGATAAAAAAACGGTTCGGGTATTGCCGAAGACGGGGATTTTTAGCACCAAATTTCAATAGAAATACATAGTTCAAGTATAGCAAAAAGTTCAATAGAATTCCTTCAATCCCGCTTGTGGCAATATCTTGTTAGCAGTAGTTTTTATTTTTCCATTCGTTGATTAGTCTGGTAAAGTCATCAAGCATTAGGTCAAAATTGTAATCAAGCTTCTTTTTTTTCAGTTTGTCTGTAATTATATTTAATGCTGTTAAAGCGTATTCAGTAAATTGTTCTTTTTGTCCATGATAGCTTAATTCGCTAAACGATTTTTCAAAATGAATATCAATGTTTACTTTTCCTGTGTCTGTTCTAAAAGGTCCATATATAAATCTGTTTCTTAAATAGTATCCATTCTCTTCAATTTCTTTTTTGGAATACATTTTGTGTAATTCTTCCCATGCTTTTTGGTTAGTCAGTTTTCTGTCGCTTTCTGAAATTATATAATTAGTTTTACAATGAGCGTTGTCATAATAACTGTGAGAATGATTTATAATTATTCTGTTTATTACATTTCCATATTTTTCAGGCTGCATTTTTTCTTTTAAAAGAGGTTGTAATTCTTTATCAACGCTTTCTAGGAAAGATTTCGATTTTTCGTAACAGTTGCTTATTCCTCTTTCAAACCAAACAGGGTTTTTAGGTGTCCAATTCCTTTGGCTTTCAATCTTTATATCTTGTATATCTACTTTTGTTTCATAATTCCAAAGATTTGTTTGCTTTTTGTCGGTTTGATTTGGGCTAAAATGATAAGAAGTTCTTCCTTGCTCCATCGTAAAGCCTGTCGTTCTTTTCGACCAAATAGCATCTACAAATCTGCATTCCCCAAATTTGTTTAGGAAAAAAGTCATTGGATTTCCGTTAAAATACATTCCTCTTAATGCTTCAAGTGGTTCGTATTCGCCCCAACCTATAATTGCAAGACTTTCACAAAGTTTTACTGCTTTATTCCATTCAGATACATTTTTGTAGTCTGAGTATCGCAAAAATTCTGAAAAAAGGTTTTCCCGAAGTCTATCCTTATTGTTTAAATTTTCTAAAAAATGTTTAAGTTCCTTTAAGTCATTAATGCTATAAATTTCAGTCATTCAGCTTCGATATTTTTAATTGTGGTACGGGTTTTAAAAATTACCGCTAACGTTTTGGGCTTTGTGTTGTTGGGGCAATTGAAGCACAAATGTTCAGTTTTGCACCAAAGCTAAATTAATAAAAAAAGCTGAAGTTTGCACTTCAGCCACAATAATGTAAAGCTCTTGTTAGCGGTTCGTTGTTTTTGGGTTATAATTGTATTAAAATTTTTAACCTTTTTTATCTAATCAAACTTTATTACTACGCCCATTCTGCTGTTAGCTGTCTCGTTGCTACATTGATACGTGTAAACATATTCATTACAGAAATGAAAAGCACCAAAGCTGATTTTTCCTTTTCTGTAAAACACTTTTCAACCTTGTGCCAAAGTTCATCTGAAACTGATTCGTATTTATGCTCTAACTTGGTAATAGCTTCAGTAAGTTCGAGTGCTACCTGCTCTGATTCATCGAACATTTTTGAATCCCTCCAAGACAATACGTGTTCTATTCGCTCTCTTGATACTGGATTGTCTTTGGCTTTAACTATTGCCTCACCGATACATAATTCGCAGTTTGTAATTTGTCCTACTCTTAAACCAACATATTCGAGTAATTCGTTAGATATACCACTTTGGTATATTGGGCCCATCATTGTTTGTATGGCTGGATTTACGCCTAATACTAAGGCTGGATTTTTCATTCTTGACTCCATAATTCTATTTTTTATTTGTTTAAGCCACAAAGATATTTTGGAAATGAAAGATTTCTTTTAACAAATGATAAATAATTATTTTTTGGCCCTAATTCTACTTAATGAAACTTGAGTTATACCCAAATAATTAGACAGGTCACCTAGACTGATACGTTGAAGTAATTCATTGTTCTCACTGATAAAATTTTTATAACGTTTGGTGGCATCCTCTTCAAGCATTTCACTAATCCGTTTCATCATTCCTAATGTAGCAAATGAAAATAATTTACTAAATAATGATTCAATAGAATGATGCTTTTTGCACAATGATATTATTTTTATTTTGTTTATTGAATATACAGTTGTATCCTCTAAAGCCATAATCATGTATTTTGAAGGACGTTCAGTTAGATAGCTGCTAATTTCTGTAAACATCATATTCTCTTTAAAAAAAGTCATAATAAACTCCTTGTCTTCTTTGTCAAAATGAGATTTTGTAAGTCCTGATTTTATGAAATAGTAATGTTTACATACTTGATCTGCCTTCAAAATGAAATCTCCTTTTTTGAAATTTTTAAGTTCAAATGCATCTAAAAAATCTTCTCTTGCTGTCGTGTCAAGTAGTGTGATTTTGCTTATATATTCTAAAATTTCTTTCATATTTCGTGTCGCTCTACAATGACCGCTAACTAGTATATATCCGCTACTTTATAGCGCATATACAACCATTTGTATGACCATGCGATATTTATTTAATTTTATTCCTACAAACCTAAACTATCTTTTTTACACCCACAATACGTATTTATACATATTTTTCATGCTTTTTTATCAGTATAAATACTTACAGAAGGTAAAATAGGGGGCAAAAATGTTTTACAAGGTGTGTTTTGTTTGTTTACTTTTTGTAAAAATAGAATGCTTTTTTGAGTTTGTTTTACGGGTTGTCGTAAAGGGTGTTTTTTTTGTGGTGTGTGTTTTTGTTATTTGTTTCTTTGAGTGAGAGATTACGTTGTGGTGGAGTTAGGAAACTTCACTAAGCGGGAATAGCTTTAATTTACTTTAACCATTTCAATATCATTTGGAATACTATATTTAGGTAACCCATGATAGGCTTCATTATTGGTTTCTCCATACATTGATTGTCTCATATAAAGATTAAATTTAATTTTATCAGGTTGCCCAGATACTGATGGTAATTTTTTTATTATACAATCTGGGTAAAAGTATTCTCCACCTTGCTTTTTAACACCACCACCAAAAATTTGAAGATCATAAACTGTTTTAGTTACTCTGCCATAATCGGTAATATTCCCATCAAGGATTATACCATCCATAGTACTAAAATTAGGATCTTGATACCAAGGGGATGTAAAAGTCAAATTATCATTTAAGAATTTTTTATACTGTAAAACGATACCATCTTCATAGAAATTGAAATTTAGATTAGTATTTATGTAATGATACCTTACTACTTTAGTTAATATGATTTGAAATTTTTCATTTCCATTCACATATTCCCAAGTACCTACAAAACTATCTAAATAATTAGGGATGTCTTTATAATAATAATTTCCAGAACTTTTATAATCATTAGGTAAAGTTCCATTATCAGCACCCCAAACTATAGGTATTTGACTTATGCATTTACACGAAAATAACATGAAAAGTAATAATATATTAAATTTTAAAATTCTTTTTTTCATAAAACATTTAAACCATTAATTGTTATCAACAGACCGCAATATCATAACGGTTAAGCCTCTATTTTTGTAACAAAAAAACATACTCAAGCTCTAGATTGATTTTTAAATTTTACAAATACAAAATGGCTTTTGGTTTTAACTCAAAAACTGTTATTAAAACATATCACTGTACAAGTAATTTTAATTTATCTTAACCATTTCAATATCATTTGGAATACTATATTTAGGTAAACCATCATAGGCTTCATTATTGGTTTCTCCATACATTGATTGTCTCATATAAAGATTAAATTTAATTTTATCAGGTTGCCCAGATACTGATGGTAATTTTTTTATTATACAATCTGGGTAAAAGTATTCTCCACCTTGCTTTTTAACACCACCACCAAAAATTTGAAGATCATAAACTGTTTTTGTTACTCTGCCATAATCGGTAATATTCCCATCAAGGATTATACCATCTTTTGATCTGAAATTAGGATCTTGATATATTGGAGATTCAAAAATTAAACTATTATTGACAAATTTTTTATACTGTAAAACTATACCATCTTCATAATAGTTTAAATTGAATTTCGTGTCTATTTGATGATACATTACTACTTTAGTTAATATGATTTGAAATTTTTCATTTCCATTCACATATTCCCAAGTACCTACAAAATTATCTAAATAATTAGGGATGTCTTTGTAATAATAATTTCCAGAACTTTTATAATTATTAGGTAAAATTCCATTATCCGCTCCCCAAACTATAGGAATTTGACTTACACTTTTACATGAAAAGAGCATGAAAAGTAATAAAATATTGAGTTTAAAAATTGTATTTTTCATATTAGAATTCTTTAATTATTTTAGTTATTACAAGGGGTTTCCGTAAAACTAAAAACTCCATTATTTTCTGTTAAGTTTAATTTTTTCCATTCACCAAAAGTATCGGCATTTCCTTCATATAAATCTACACCTATATCTTGATCTTGCATAAAGCGAAGAAAACCTGTAACTTGTTCATCATGAGTAGAAGTAGGTAAAATATTATATCCTTCAGGGTCTTGAAAAATATCATTCATATATTTTTCTGCTTCTTGTTTAGTCCAGCTTCCATAATCCACACAAAAGGCTTGCAATTTAGTTAAATTGTTAATTTTAAGCGAAAATAGTCCTTTATCTGTAATAACAAATATAATAGATTTTTTTGGAGTTTCGCTTCTATTCGGATTTTGAAGATGTGTTTCTAATAATCCATTAAGCATCAAATTAGCTAAATCTTCAGGAGTAAAAATACCAATCTGTGTATTAATTGTTGCAATATGGTTATGAGCTGTTCCAATTGATTTAAATAGGTTATCGAGGTCTGCTATTGTTGTGTCTGCATAAGGATAAGTTACATTACCATCATCATCACCTTCAACAATTTCTGAAAAAGCATCCGCTCCATATTTATCTCTTATTATAAAACCTTTTTCTTTTGTACCACTAATATTGCTTTTAAGCGTTTGCATATTAGTAGAAAATTGCGGTTTTTCAATTACTTTACTTATTTCATTACAAGGATTATTTCTTACATTAGTAGCAATTGTTGGAGTTGTAAGTACAGGATCTTGAGTGTCTTCAAAACTGTTATCAGGGTTAGGATTAGTATTGTCGGGAGAACCTGTAGAGTTTCCTGTACCAGAAGAACCTCCTGTAGGATTACCATCTCCGCTACCAGTTGGAAAACCACCACCTGGATTTGTAAGGTCATCTCCATAATTACCACCTCCAGAAGTATCTTGTCCACATGGACCCCAAGAGTAAATAATTTGTTCTTTATAAAGTGTAAAGCTACCATTTGCAAAGTAAGGACAAAAAGCTCCACCTAAAACGTCATCTAAATTATGATGTTCTGTTCCTGGGCAAGTATTTCCTGGTATTATTGTTTCAGTTAAACACATTCCTTCCACACTTCCTCTACTTAATAATGAACTTGTATTTATAATATTGTTTGATAGAGGTATTATGTTTAACTTGTCAATAATATTTGGATTTTCTCCATTAGATAATTGATCTAGTTCTAGTTCATTTATATTATATTGAGCAATAAATAAATTATATCCTAAACTATCATTTTGATTAATAATAAGATTTTCTAAAAGATATTGTGAATTTTGTCTTATTATTTGAAAAGTATAGGAGTGTTTCCCGTTTTCGTTTTCGATAAAATAAGCAAAATCGGTGTCAACATAAAAACTATTATCGTTTGAATATACAAGTTTTTCTAATGTTTGTTGTGAAGTATTGGTAAATTTACCTAACTTCTCCATTAAATTTTTATTTTTCTTGAATTGATTAAAATTTACTTTAGATACTTTTAGTTGTTGCTCTGAATTATGGTTCGATTGGTAATCAGAAATTTTTTCTTCATATTCACAATTTGTAAAAGTGAATAAAAGCACCCCTATAAATACAAAGAGCGAATGTTTCCTCATTTTTTTTGTCATGGACATTCTAATTTAACTTAATATTTGTGTTTAATTTTCAAAAAAATTACTGCTCATAAGTATAAATACACCTACAATTATGATGTAAATATTTATTTAATTTTATTCCTACAAACCTAAACTATCTTTTTTACACCCACAATACGTATTTACACGTATTTTTCATGCTTTTTTATCCGTATTTATACTTACTTAAGGTAAAATAGGGTTCAAAAAAAGTGTTTTACAAGGTGTATTTTGTTTGCTTTCTTTTTGTAAAAATAGAATGCTTTTTTGGGTTTATTTTACAGGTTTCCGTAAAGAGTGTTTTTTTGTTTAGGATTTAAATAAACAAAAAAACTGTCCAATTGATTAGACAGTTTTAAAAAAAAAGAACACAAGTAATTTAGTTTGTTGTCTTAAGTGTTTTAATCTCTTTTTCTATTTTTCCAAAATCATAGAAATAAAAGTTCTTAGCATCATTCATAGCTACAAAAAGTCCTTTTGGATATTTGCTGCCTAATGGAGAAGTTACTACATCACAACCATCTGTTCCAGTTGTAGTTAAATTAACAGCTTTAATAAAAGCATTCGTTTCGCGATCAAAAACGTTAAATTGTCCTCTTTGTTGATCAGAAACAATGATGTAGCCTTTCTTACTTGCTGTTTTTGCTATGGCAATTCCTTCTATATCACTAGCAAATTTATCCATTCCAAAAATGGCTACTTCTTGATTTCCTTTTTCTGGCTCTGCATAGTATTTTCTAATACCGTGTTGCTCATCTGAATAATAAATATAACCCATTTCATTATCTACTGCTATGGCTTCAATTTCTTTTTTACCACTAAAGTTTCCAAATTTTCTAGCCAACTTCATTTTCACACCTTCTGAAGTAGCTTGTAGTTCATACTGGTATAAATAATTTTCTTTTGGTCCTGTTTTTCTTCCTACAATAAAATATACTTTTTGATTTACTGGTGAATGATAAATGGCTATTCCCATAGGAGCTTTAAACTCGAGATTTGTTTCTTCTTCAAAAACTTTAAAACCACCATTGTCTAATGGTTTCATATCGGGAACAGAAAATACACGCACCTGATTTTTCTCTCTTTCGGTAAAAGCAATGATGTCAACTTTTGTAGAATCGTTAATGGTGAAACCATAAGTTAAATCAACATTATTAGGCCTTTCTATATTTCTAATGGTTTTTTCTTCTATTATTTTTCCATCTAAATCAAAGGCATAAATAGCTCCATTGGTTTCTTTATCAGTTCCAAAAATGATACTTTTTGAAGCATCTATAGGGTTTACCCAAATTGCTGGATCGTCTGTATCATTTATAGTAGTTTCTGTAATTACATCTGGTAAAATGGGTGTTAGATTTAATTTTTCTTCGCAACTGTATAACGCGATTAAAGTCGCTATGTATATTATTTTTTTCATATTTCTTCAATTATTGAAAATCTTTTGAATTTGATTTCCCTTTTAATTACTTAGTTTTAATTCTCTTTATTAGTATAATGGGTGTCAGGTATAAAAAAATAGTTGGTCTGAGTGTTCCAAATTAGGTACTTCTATTTAACAGACCTTTAATATATTTTTATATTTTAATCCAGTTAATACAAGTCATATTTTAATCCGAATGTTAATCGTTGACCATAATATTCTGCTTGTTGAGTGCGAGATTTTATTGATTGATAATAACGTAAAGGTTGATTTGATATGTTTTTTACATCTGCATACAATCTTAAGCTTTTTGTTAATGTAACACCTATATTAAAATCTAAAAATAATTGTTGGTCATAATATCTATCTTCAAACGCATTCCCTCCTATTTCGTCAATATATGCATCAGAGAAATTGACTGAGAAACGAGCAGTAAATAATTTATTAGCATACCCTAAAGAGGCATTTACCATGTTAGGAGATGTATTTGGTAAATCCAAATCTTTACGCTCTTCTCCATCCTCATTTCTAATACCGTCTGCTTTTGATTTTAAATAAGTATAATTCAAATATATACTAAAGTTTTTAGCAAATCCTGGTAAAAAATCCAGTTGTCTTTGAAAAGCCAACTCAGCACCAAAAATACTAGCATTTTCTCCATTTAAAGGTTGGTAAACTCTAAAACCCGTTGTGCCTACACCATAAACATCTGAATCAACATCTGTTTGAAATTGATAAATAAAATTATCTATTTCTTTATAAAAAATACCTCCAGAAAGAATTCCGACATTTTTAAAGTAATATTCTCCTAAAAGATCAAAATTCATGGAAGTAGTAGGCTTTAAATTTGGATTTCCAATAAAAATCTCCTCATCGCTAGTAACTACATCTAAAGTAGGAATTAAATCTACATAATTAGGTCTGGAAATAGTATTTGTCCAAGCTAATCTAAGGACTGTATTTTTTGCTGGTGTATATTTAAAATGAATACCAGGTAATACATTTGTATAATTATTTTTCTCGGTTATTTTCCCTACTAAATCATCTTCGTTGTCAATTTCATTTCCGGTAGCTTCTAAAGAAGTTGTTTCTACCCTAACTCCGACTAAAGCATCAATATTTTCAGTTAATTTTTGATTTGTCATAACATAACCTGCCCAAACATCCTCTTTTACATCAAAATTAGCTCTTAAAAACTCTGACGGTATCGATTCTCCATTAACTAAGTTTAATGCTCCAAGCCAATTTGCATCTACATAACTACCTAAATGATATTGATTTCCTACTAAAAAATCATCATTTGAAAAATCTTTTATTCCAGTAAGATTCATGGTAGGATATGCATCTTCTAAATCGTATTCGAAAAAATTATTGTCTCTACTTTTACTTTTAAACCTTCCTCTTGCTCCAAATTTAATTTTCCCATTTCCATTTCCAAAAAAATCAACTGGTATTTCAAAGTGAGTAAAGAAATTCACATCTTTTTCTTCAGTATATTGATATTCTTCAGTAATTTTATCAAACTCAAAATTTTCAAAATCATTTTCATCCGTAGCAAATTCGCCATATAATAATGGAAAATCTGAATTTGAAAAATCATTTACAACAGAAAATTCTGTTTGATATGTTGCATAACGCTCATTTTTTCTTTCTTCTGATGCTCTTGCAAAAGAAACCATCCAATCGGCTTTTACTTTTCCTAAAAAGTGTTTTCCTCCTAATGAATAATTTTGCATTCTTTGATCTTCTAATCGTTTACTTTTATTTCTACCATTATCTATTCCTCCTTTTGTTTCTTTAGTAACTTCAGCTGGAAAACGAGAAGGAATTCCATCTGTTATGGCAAAATCTCCTATTTCAATATCTTCAGCATCAAGCATTTCATATGCAGTTCTATATCTATTTTCCCTATCATCTCTCCAGTTATACATAGATTTAAAATACACATTATGATTTGGATTTATTTGATAATCTAAATTAGCAGAAAAACTTCTTCTAATTCTTTGCACAAGGTATTTTCTAATCTCAAAAGAATTGGTATAAGGTTTTACATCTACACTTTCAAGAATAGGTTCTCCATCTACATCATCAACTCCTGTATAGTATTCAAATTCATCTGTCCATTCTGCCTCAATATTATCAGAGCCAAAATCTGTATCGTTTACAGAAGCGGAAACCATCCAACCTAATTTTTTATCCTTAGTTCGATCACCTAATAATAGGGAACCATTTAATATTCGTTTATTATTAATAAAGCTTACTCCCGAACCAAATGTACTAGACAATCTAAATGTTTGAGGAGCTGTTGCTGTTACTAAATTTACAGAACCACCAAGTGCATCAGCATCCATATCTGGTGTTACTGTTTTTGTTAGTTCTATTGTTTGTATCATATCTGAAGGAATTAAATCCATTTGCACGTTTCTGTTATCTCCTTCTGCAGATGGAATTCTACTTCCATTTAAGGTTACAGAATTTAATTGTGGAGATAGACCTCTTATAATAATATTACGTGCTTCCCCTTGATCTACTTGCATTGTTACACCAGAAATGCGTTTTACAGCATCACCAATATTAGCATCAGGAAATTTACCAATCTGATCTGTAGAAACTACATTGGTAATATTGATATTATTTTTTTGAGTATTCAAAGCTTTTGCTTGTCCGCTTAAACCATAAGAAACAACTTCAACTTCGTTTAAAACTAAACTTTTTATTTTCATTTGAATAGTAAGTACAGTAGTTTGATGTGCTATTACTTCTACATCTTGTTCTATATCTTCATATCCTAAAAAGGTAGCCTTAATTTTATAAGTTCCAGAAGGAATTGATAGTATTGAAAATTTACCATCAAAATCGGTTACTGCTCCTTTTTTCAGAGACTCAATAAGAATATTTGCTCCTGGCAAATAGAAATTATTTTCATCGATAATATTTCCTGAAATAGAACCATTCTGTGCATTCAATTTTAGCGTTGCAACTATCAGAAACAACGTTACAAAAAGCCATTTTAAAAAGTACTGATTTTTCATTTATATTTTTTTTACATTCATGGCAAATGTATAATAGACAAGGATTTAATATCTTTTTATGAGAGCAACAAATAGGAAACAAATATTTTTTATAAGGTTACAAAAAGGCAACAATAATAATTCCTTTACATTAATCTAACGATTAGTAAAAACCATAAGTTTGTTCTTATAATTCTAATAAAAAATTGACCAATTCTTTCTTAGAATCAATCGGCATTTTTTTTCTAAATCGGTGTCTAGCTACTCGAACACTATCTGGTGTTACTCTCAAAATAGAAGCTATTTCTTTTGAAGATAAATTGAGACGTAGTAGTATGCCCAATTTCAATTCGGCTGGTGATAAACTTTCTGTAGCAATAGTGGATAGTTTTTTAATAAAATCGGGATGAATTTCTTGAAAAAAAACAGTAAAATCTTCCCATTCATTTTCTTGTTGAAGTGTAAAATCTATTTCATTGAAAAGTTCTTTTATTTTAACATCATACAGTTCATTCTTTCTACTTACAATATTTTTTAATTTTAATGAAAGTTCTGATAGCATTTTATTTTTTTGAGCAATATGCAAGCTGTATCTTGACAATGTTGCTGTTTTTAATTCTAAATCTCTTTGTAAATTCTTTTCTTCTATTAATTTTTTCTCTAACTCAGCTTTTAATGTTTGTTGTTTATAATTTTGAATTTTTAAATTAGCTTTTCGCTTTTTTCTATAATAGATAAAAACAATAATTAATAGAAGTAAAGAAAAAATACCTAAAATTAATACTACCTTTTGATTCGCTTTATTTACTCTATTCTTTTCCTGAAGTAATTTAATTTCATTTTCTTTCTGATTTAGTTTAAAATCGGTTTGTAAAAGATGTACTAAATTTTTATTTTCATTTGTAGTAGCAAGTTCTTTGTGTTTTTCTGCTGTGAGTTTGTATTTATAAGCTATTTTATAATCTTCTAATATTGCATAGGCTTTTGCTAAATCCTTATTAGCACTTTCTAATAAATGATTATCATTTATTACAGTTGCAATTTCAAGTGCTTTTTGAGTGTAAATAATTCCTTTTCTTACTAAACCTTTTTTTCTATAAATATCTCCTATATTATTAAGAACATTAGCTTCTTCTTTTGAGTGAGAATCTTTTAAAATGACTAAGGCTTTTTCGAAAAAAAAGAAAGCTTCATTAAAATTTAATAAATCTTCATAAATACTGCCTATGTTTTCATATACAATAGCAATTTCAAACTTGTCTTTTATTGGGTCAAAAAACAATAAACTTTCATTTGCAAATTGCAAAGCTTCTTTATATTTCGCTTGCTTTTCAGCATTTGCTCCTAGTAAACTTAAAGAAATGGCTTGTCCTTTTAAATAATTTATATGTTTTGAAATAGTTAATGCTTCTGTAAAGAAAGTTTGTGCTGTATCATATTTATGCATAGCATTATTTACTTTTCCTATGTCATTATTAATCCATACATATAAAATACTTTTTTGATTTTTCTGTGCAATTTTTAAGGCATCATTGTAATAGACTAATGCATTGGCATACAAACCATAATTAGTATACACTTCACCTAATTTCATCATTTGAGATGCTATACCTTCGTCATTTTTTCGTTTGATTTCAGTATTTAAAGCTTCTTTTATGGTTTGCAGTTTTCTTTCTATAGAATCTTTTTGAGCAATAAGGGAAGTGGTAAAAAATAGCAATAACAAAAAACGACTCAACATTGTTTTTGATTAAAATTAACTTACAAAAAACAATTATTTTTATTAAGTAGTAATAAAGCTAAGGTTATTTTATAGTTATAAAAATGATTGTGATAAAAATATAGAATTAAAATTCCTGAAGAGAAGAAAATACTATTAGAAAATAATAGCAATTGTAACAATAATAAGAAAGTGATAACTAGATAAAAATCTTCTTATTAAGATGTATTAATCAGTTATTTCATTGCATTTTAGTATCCTGTTTATCTATACTACTAGGCGATTCTTATTATCTTTTCCATTTTTCGTCCTTTTGCTAATTCATCCACTAATTTATCCAAATATCTTACTTGCTTTGTTAATGGGTTTTCAATTTCCTCTATTCGATAGCCACAAATTACTCCTGTGATTAAGTGAGCATTTGGATTTAATTTGGCTTTCTTAAAGAATGTTTCAAAAGTTACTTTCTCTTCAATTAGTTCTTGTAGTTTTTTGTCATCAAAATTAGTCAACCACTCTATTACTTGATGTAATTCTTCTTTTGTTCTGCCTTTACTAACCACTTTAGTAATATAGTGTGGATAAACCGAGGCAAATGTCATTTTTGCTATTCGCTCATCGTGTTCGGGTGTTGTTTTCATACTATTTTATTCTTTCTAATTGTCCTTTTCTTTTTACAATGTTTTTATAATCCCATTGTATTTCTCTTGATTTTTGTAACCACCTTTTTATGTCAACCAAGTCAATTTGATCTATCAAAGTATAACTAATGGATGCGTCTTTAAATTTACCAGTACCTTTTTTAAGTTTTTCTTCATCAAAATCTACACCACTCCAGAACATTAATCGAATACAATCCTTCAGTTTACTATAACCCACAATTGGATTTCCATCTAAAAACCAAACAGGATGAGCATGCCAAATTTTACTTTCTGCTTCAATCAATTCACTGTTAATTGTCATTGCAAGTAAGTCGCAAATTTCTTTATCAACTGTAGCTTGTTTATTGTTATATATTTGAATCTCTTCTGTCATATCTATTTTATTATGTGATAGTTACTATTATTACTAAAATCAATCTGTGGAAAAAATTAAGCTTTATTTATAACAAATATATAGAAATTGTTGTTAAAAAAACAGGAGGTTTCACCTCTTAAATAATATAATGTTTCACAAGAATTTTCTGTAATGAGTTGTACATTTTTAGTTTAAAAGATGTTATAACCTAGATAATCAAGTTCGATTTATAAAAACTATTGAACTCAATCATAGTTTTGTAGTGTAAATTCCTAAATGAGAAGATTACTTTTCTCATTTCAAAACTCAATTTTATTCGTTTAATTATGAATAAAATACTATTGATACTTTAGGAAATGCCTATTAAAATTGAAAACAATTGATAATTGATGATGTCCAATTGTATCTGAAAAAGGGTTGTTATTTGTAGAAATAGTATAACCATAAAACACATTTACATCACCAAATAATCCTAAACCGATTTTTGGGATGATTACTACATCTTTTTCTTTAAAGTCTGTTTGATATTTTACTTCTAGTCCTAAATTTATCCAATTAGCATTGGCTTCATAACCTATTTTAACTCCATATAAGTTTTTTCCCTTATTTGGAAACCATTCTAAAGCACTATAAAAATCATTAGAAAAAAAACCTACATCTCCATAAGTACATTTATGAAGAGCTAGACCTATCTCAGTATATACTTTTCTTTGAAATCCTCCACCTACTCTAATAGAAATTTGCTTTTCAGATGTAACCAAACGATTATAAAGTAAAGGTTGTAAACTATCTTTTTGGGATTCTTGTCCAAACACATTAAAACCTGTGCAAATAATAATTATAAATAAACATTCTTTTATCATTTTATATTCTTTATTTGTATGTATTTATGAACAAAAATTTTGCTTATATAATTTATAAATGTGAAAAAAGAACTTTTAATCGGCTTTCACTAACACCTTTTCATAAGCTCTTCTCGCATTTCCTCTAAAATAAACTTCGCCACAAAAAATATAACCCAATCTTTCAAAAATGGCAATCATGGCATTATTATCAAAATTAGTATCCGCTTTTACACTATAAACATTATTTTGTAAAGCAAATGTTTCTATATAACCAATCATTATTTTAGCTAAACCTCTTCCTAAGTAATCTTCTGAAATAGCAACACGATGAAATACTACAAAATCTTCATTTGTGAGCCACTTTCCAATTATTTTTTCATACTCGGGTTCATCATTAATTAATACTGCTGTATAACCTATGATAGTTTCATTGTTTGTCAGTACAAAGCCAACTCCTTTTTCAATATCATTTTGAATGATTTCAGGATTGGGATAACCATCTTGCCATTGATTACTACCCTCTTCTTTTCTTCTTTGTATGGCTTGTTGTAAAATCTTCCATATTTGAGGAATTTCTGAAAGCAATGCTTTTCTAAAGTGGTAATTAGTATGCATAAATTATTATTTTATTAAATAGAACTCTTCTCTTAATTTTAAAGGAAACAATATTTTTTATCAAAACTAGTTCAACCTCACAAGATTTAAAGATAAGAAGGAATGCAAAACACATCTTGATTCCAAATTGTATCAATTATTAGTAATTAAATTCTGATATATCAGGTAAAATTAAACGAAAAGAGGGTAAGAGCAAAAGCCTTACGGATTTTTTTAAGATTTTTCTTTTTTACAGTCTATAAATAAGAATTAAGAATTGTCTATTAGTTCAAATTGATGGATTTTAATTTTTAATTTAATAACAATAATTTAACGAAATAAACATGTTTTTATCAGTAATTAAATGTAAATACAAATAATTTTATGTTATTCAATCTTGTTTTCTACTTTTTTACTGGTTTCTCATTTACCTTCTTTAGCTATTTCTTTTAAAATCAGTTGTTTCAATGTGTTTTATTTGAATTAAAAGAATTATTTTTGCACTCCGAAAATCAACTCTTAACCAAAATACCCCAATGAGAAAAAATTACATTCTGCTCTTAATAATCATGATAATAAACATAACTGGTTATTCTCAAGATATCGATTTAAAAAAAGGAAAAGTTTTAGTTAACCACAAAAGCGTTTTTAATTTTGACAAAAGGAAAATGGGAAGTGAAATTTCTCTTTTCAAATTAGATACGACAACCGAAGTCATTTACATTGAAATAAACAACAACAATACTATTTCTTATTTAGACGATGATTTTGTGAGAGTGGTTTTCCCTAAAAATGACGTAACTATAGAGTCTACATTATTAATTAATAAAAACTTCAAAGAAATCATTCAATTATTATTTATGAATAATGTTATTGATATGGACGGAAATATCAATGCTGAAAACTTAGAACTTTTTAGACAAAGACAAAATAACAGAAAAATATAATAACCATCTTACCTAGGTTATATATAAAGCACTTTACTAGAATTATTAGTAAAGTGCTTTTTTGTTAGGAGTGCTTTATCTACATTTTGCAAATAAAAATTTATCTTCAGTAGTACAAATAACAATCTTTATACTATTAATTATTAACTAAAAGTATATAAATATTTACTAAAAGTATATTTTAAAATATCTTAATTATCATTTTTAATAATTTTAGTAAATATTTATATACTTTTTATTTATTTTTATACTATAAAAGTAAATAATTATATGAAAAAAGGTAAGCATAATATAAATACAGGTAAATTATTGAGTGATTTTTTTACAAAAAACAGAATCAATAAATCACAGTTAGGCAAGGAAATAAACAGAGATGGTGTTTCTATCTTAAAATATACTCAAAATAGTAGTGTGCAAACAGGTATTTTAATTGAACTTTGTTATGCCTTGAATCATAATTTCTTTCAAGATATTGCCAATCAATTACCCGATAATTTTACAGTTTATAATCATAAAGAAGATGAAATCGAATTATTAAAAGATGAAATCAAAGTCTTAAAAATTCAAAATGAATTATTAATGAAGATTATATCTTGAATTTGAATTTTGCAATTGTAGTTGAGAGTGATTTTTGCCATTGATTTTTCTTTTTTCTTTTTGTACTTTAGCGAACCAATTAAAAATACAACAACAAACCATACATGGACTTAAATTTTAATAAAAACGAAGACCACAATAAACTACTCCTTTCCGATTTAAAACAACGTTTCGCACAAGTAAAACTAGGTGGTGGGCAAAAACGTATTGACAAGTTGCATGCTGAAGGCAAAATGACAGCTCGTGAACGTATTGATTATTTACTAGATGAAAAAGCAAAGAGTATAGAAATTGGTGCTTTTGTAGGAGATGGCATGTATGAAGAACACGGTGGTTGCCCATCTGGTGGTGTGGTTGTAAAAATAGGTTATATTCAAGGAAAACAATGCATAGTTGTAGCAAACGACGCTACTGTAAAAGCAGGTGCATGGTTTCCTATTACAGGAAAAAAGAATTTAAGAGCGCAAGAAATTGCCATAGAAAATAGGTTACCAATCATTTACCTAGTAGATTCTGCTGGAGTTTATTTACCAATGCAAGATGAAATTTTCCCTGACAAAGAACATTTTGGTCGTATTTTCCGTAATAATGCAGTGATGAGTAGTATGGGAATTACCCAAATTGCAGCTGTAATGGGAAGTTGCGTAGCAGGTGGTGCTTATTTGCCAATTATGAGCGATGAAGCTTTGATAGTTGACAAAACAGGAAGTATTTTCCTAGCAGGAAGTTACTTAGTAAAAGCAGCCATTGGTGAAAGCATTGATAATGAAACTTTGGGTGGAGCAACTACACATTGCGAAATTTCGGGAGTTACCGATTTTAAAGCAAAAGACGACAAAGATGCTTTAGATAGAATAAAAAATATAGTGGGTAAAATTGGTGATTTTGATAAAGCAGGTTACAATCGTATAAAAACTGCTAAACCCACCTTAGATCCAAAAGATATTTATGGCATTCTTCCAAAAGCACGTAATGAACAATATGATATGAAGGAAATTATCCATCGCTTGATAGATAATTCCGAATTTGATGAATATAAAGCAGGTTACGGACAAACGATTATTACTGGTTATGCACGTATTGATGGTTGGGCTGTGGGAATAGTAGCCAATCAACGTAAAATTGTAAAAACAACAGCTGCTAAAACAAAGCCAAGCGAAATGCAATTTGGTGGTGTAATTTATTCCGATTCTGCTGATAAAGCCACACGTTTTATTGCCAATTGTAACCAAAAGAAAATTCCATTAGTCTTCTTACAAGATGTAACAGGATTTATGGTTGGAAGTAAAAGTGAACATGGAGGAATTATTAAGGACGGTGCCAAAATGGTAAATGCAGTTTCTAATTCGGTTGTACCAAAATTCACCGTAATTGTAGGAAATAGTTATGGAGCAGGAAACTATGCCATGTGTGGAAAAGCATACGATCCAAGGTTAATTTTTGCCTGGCCAAGTGCAGAATTAGCTGTTATGGGTGGAGCACAAGCTGCTAAAGTATTAATGCAAATTGAAGCTTCTTCACTAAAAAAACAAGGCAAAAAAGTAGATGAAAAAGTAGAACAAGAATTGTTTGACAAAATAAAAGCACGCTACGATGCACAAGTATCTCCATACTATGCTGCCTCACGCTTATGGACTGATGCCATCATTGATCCACTAGATACAAGAACTTGGATTTCTATGGGAATTGAAGCTGCCAACCACGCTCCTATTGAGAAACCGTTTAATTTGGGTGTGATACAGGTTTAAAAAAATTAAAAGTTAAAAATTATAAATGAAAGTAAATTGTACGTTTGCTTTTGTTTCTGATATAGTAAAAAAGAATACTAATAACTTCATGCAACTATCTCAAAAACAAACTCGTCTATAATAGTATAAAACAAATTTAGGATGAAGAAACAATTACAATTTAAAAAAGAGACTTTAGCATTTATAAAATCGGTGAAAAATAAAACCATTCTTTTATGCTTCACTTTACTTCTTATTAAATGTGGTTCGGTTTCAAAGCATAATGCTAGTTTAGATGACCTTATTACTCCAAAAAAATTGCAAAAAGATGTTGATTTCACGTATCGAAAACTTCAAAAAATGCATCCAAAATTGTATTTATACATCGATAAAGAACAGCTCGATTTCAAATTTGATAGTTTAAAAAAAGCAATTACAACTCCATTAACTAGTTATGATTTTTATACCAAATTAAGTCCAGTCGTTGCCGAAATTAAACAAGGACATACTTTTACTTTTCCTAAAATTAAAAAGTTTTCTAAAGACAAGCAAAAGCAATTAAAAAAAGAAATAGATCCTTTTAGCCAATTTGAATTTGAAATTTTCAACAACAAACTATATGTCACTGAAAATAATTCGAAAGAAAAAAACATATATATTGGTGATGAAGTAACCCAAATTAATGCAAATCCTGTTGATAGCATTCTAAAAGTCTATAAAGAAAGAATCACTTCGGATGGTTTTAATACTACTTTTCAAGATAAAATGATTGCAAAACGTTTTGGAATTTTTTATTCCTACAATAAAGGCATTCAAGATAGTATAAAATTACAATTCAATAAGGACAAAGAATTTTGGATAAAAAAAATTAAGAAAGATTCTAACTTAGTTCTTTCTAAAAAGGATTTAAAAAAAACAACCAAAACTCATAAAGATAGTCTCATAAAAGTCAATAAAGAAAAAAGCAAGTATGGTTATGATAAAGAGACCAAGAAAAACAACAGAACTCTTACTTTCATAGAAAAAGATAGTACAACTGCTTTAATGCAAATAAAAGGATTTAAAATTGGAAATTTCAGTGCTTTTTACAAAGAATCTTTTGAATTATTAAAAAAGGCAAAAACCAAAAACTTAATTATAGATATAAGAGATAATTTTGGAGGACGATTAAATGAAATTGATAATTTATATAGTTATTTAACAACAGATTCTACTTATCAATTTGTAAATCCATCACAAGTAACTAAAAAAACAAGTTTGCTAAAAAATGATTATTTTAAAGGATCTAAACCTTTAGGATATGTTGTAAAAGGAATTCTTTCACCTTTTTATTATTCTTATATGTTTTTTAAAGTGCATAAAAATGAAGATGGTAATTATTATGTCAATATGAATACAAAGGAAAAAAAAGCAAAAGAAAATAGATTTACTGGCAAAATTTATGTGTTAATTAATGGTGGAAGTTTTTCAGCATCTAGTGTCTTATCTACTAAATTAAAAGGCACAAATAGAGCAACATTTATAGGTGAAGAAACTGGAGGCGAATATAATGGAACTGTAGCAGGTCTTATGCCAAAAATAGAACTACCAAATTCAAAAGTACAAGTAAGAATAGGTTTAATGTATGTAAATGCATCTGAAAAAACAGACCTTACTGGTCACGGAATCTATCCTGATGTTACTATTTTACCAACAATAGAAGACCGCATCAACAATAACGATCCTGAATTGAATTATGTATTAGAAGTTATTAAAGAAAAAACAAATAAAGAAGTTGTAAAAATGGAGTGATTAAAAATTATTTAAAATAAATTCGTTCTAGTAGAGTAAATGTTAACTATAAAAATTCTATTCTCTTCAATCTTATAAATAATTTTAAAATTCCATTTGGGGAAAAATCGAATTGTTTCATCATCAAATAAAGGTTCTTTAGGATATTTTTCTGGAAAAACATTTAATGAATCACTAATTTCTAATAAAGTAGTAATTACGTACTCAGCATTTTGAGGACTATTTTCAAAAATATAATTATAAATTAATTCCAGACTCTCAACTGATTTATCTGACCAAATTACTGGTTTCAGTTTCATTTTTTAAATAACTTTTTCTTTATGTCTTCAGAAGTATACCCCTCGCTATCTTCAGAGGCTAATAAAATGGTTGCAATTTCATTTTTATACCCTTCTTCTGAAAGCAAATCTCCAGAAATCGAGTAGAGATAACCTTCTTCATTCAATAAACTATCAATTTTATTTAAAATGTTTTCATTTTGAATATCTAAAATTCTATGAATGATACTTTTTCTATGTGCTTCAATATTCATAATTAATACGTTTGTAACAAATATAAATATTATTTCAATTACTTTATCTTTGCGAAATGTTAAAGACCTTTTTCCAACCTTTCAATACCGATATTTCAAGTATTCCATTACCTGAAAAATTCACGTTTCCATTTTACTACGAACCACATGAACTGAGTATTCTTGCTTCAAAAGAATTACAAGATTATTTAGAAAATCAAACCGATTTTGAACATAATTTTGGTTTACAAGAAAATCAAGAAGGATTAGTAATTGGAAAAATGTTTGGTGTTTTAGTTTGCCAAAATAAAAAAGAAGAATTAGGTTATTTATGGGCTTTTTCAGGAAAATTAGCCGAAAACAATCATCACGACAACTTTGTTCCTCCTGTTTTTGATATGTTGCAACACGATGGTTTTTTCAAAAAAGAAGAAGAAGTTTTAAATAGTATAAATCGCGAAATTGAAGAACTTAAGAAAGCTTCTGATTATCTTTTAGCTAAGGAGAATTGGGTTACAACCCAAAAAAAAGCAAAAGAAGACATTCAAAATCAAAAAGACAGAATCAAAACTTTAAAAATCACTCGTGATAAAAAAAGAAACGAAATTCCTGCAAATTTAACGGCAACTGAAATAGAACAATTTGAATTAGAATTAGCAGAAGAAAGTAAAAAAGAAAGTATTTTGTTGAAAAAAATGACTAAATACTGGAATTATCAAATTGAAAATGCTCAAAAAGAAGTAACAGTTTTTACTACTAAAATTTCCGAATTAAAAGAACGAAGAAAACAAAAATCAGGAGAATTACAACAACAATTGTTTGATAATTATTCGTTTTTAAATCAAAATAAAGAACTAAAAAGTGTTGGACAAATTTTTGACAACAATCCGCCTGCCGGTGCTGGAGAATGTGCTGCTCCAAAATTAATACATTATGCATTTAAAAACGATTTAAAACCTATTGCTATGGCTGAGTTTTGGTGGGGACAATCACCAAAGTCGGAAGTTAGAAAACACAAACATTTTTACCCAGCTTGTCGAAGTAAGTGTGAGCCTATTTTAGCACACATGTTAGAAGGTATTCTTATGGATGACAATCCTTTTTTAGAAAATCCTGCTGAAGGAAAAGTCATTAAAGTAGTTTTTGAAGACGAATATTTAGCAGTTATTAATAAACCAGCAGAATTTCTTTCTGTTCCTGGGAAAAATGTAAAAGATTCGGTTTACCAAAGAGTAAGAGATTTATATCCAAATGCCACTGGACCATTAATTGTACACCGTTTAGACATGTCAACTTCTGGTTTATTATTAATTGCTAAATCAGAAGTAGTTTATAAAGATTTACAATCGCAATTTATCAAACGAACTATTCAAAAACGTTATGTGGCTCTTCTTGAAGGTATTATTACAAATGATGAAGGTTTTATCGATTTGCCTTTACGAGTAGATTTAGACAACAGACCCAACCAATTAGTATGTTATGAATATGGGAAACCAGCTCAAACCAAATACAAAGTAATAGAGCGAAAAGAGGGAAAAACACGCATTCACTTCTACCCTATTTCTGGTCGAACGCATCAATTACGAGTGCATGCTTCACATTCTTTAGGATTAAACTGTCCTATTGTAGGTGATGATTTATATGGAACAAAATTAAACAGATTACATCTACATGCAGAAGAAATAACGTTCAAACATCCTATTTTGAAAGAAAATATTACTATTTTTGAAGAGGCAGAATTTTAATTATATACGTCACACTGATACCATTTTTAAGAAATACAAAATGAAAAAACTACTTATCATAGGATTATTGACATTGGTAACCCAAAATCTAACAGCACAAAATTTCACTCGAAGAGATTCTTTACAAGGAGGATTGCGTTTTGAACGTAATTGTTTTGATGTGCAACGTTATGATTTGAACATCAAAATAAATCCAGAAGAACGAAGTATTGTTGGTTATAATGATATTTCTTTTAAAGTAGTAGCACCTACAAAAAAAATTCAACTGGATTTATTTGATAATATGAAAGTAGATTCTATTGTTTGGAGCAACCAAAAATTAAAGTACAAAAGAGATTTTGATGCTGTATTTATTAGTTTCCCAAAAGAATTAGCCAAAAATGCAAATGAAAAAGTTCGTTTTTATTATTCGGGTAACCCAAAAATAGCAAAAAACGCTCCTTGGGATGGTGGTTTTGTTTTCAAAAAAGATAGTAATGGAAAAGATTTTATAGCAGTCGCTGTACAAGGAACAGGAGCTAGTTTATGGTATCCTGTAAAAGACTCACAAACAGACGAACCTGATAATGGAGCATCTGTAAAAGTAGCGGTTCCAAATGGCTTAATGAATGTTTCTAATGGCCGTTTTATAAAAAGAGAAGCGATTAATAACGATTATACACGTTGGGATTGGGAAGTAAAAAATCCTATTAATAATTACACCATTACAGTAAATATTGCCGATTATATTCATATTCATGATGAAATGGGTAATTTAGACTTAGATTATTATGTTTTAAGAGAAAATAAAGACAAAGCAATTGCACATTTTGATGCAGATGTAAAACCAATGATGGAATGTTTTCAGGCAAAATTTGGACAATATCCTTTTTGGGAAGATGGCTATAAATTAGTAGAAACTCCTTATTTAGGAATGGAACATCAAAGTGCTGTTGCTTATGGTAATAAGTATAGAAAAGGCTATCTAGGAATGGATTTATCAGGAACTGGTGAAGGCATGAATTTTGACTTTATTATTATTCATGAAACAGGTCATGAGTGGTTTGGAAATAGTGTGACTAGTAAAGATATTGCTGACATGTGGATTCATGAAGGTTTTACAACTTATAGTGAAACTGTTTTTATTGAATGCGAAAAAGGCTATGAAGCAGCCATGAAATACATTAACGGACAAGCAAAAAATGTTCAAAATGATAAGCCAATTATTGGTCAGTTTGGAGTAAATAATGAAGGAAGTGGCGACATGTATTATAAAGGAGCTTTACTCTTAAATACATTAAGACATGTTGTTAATAATGACAATAAATGGTGGGATATTCTTTTAAAGTATTCTAATACTTTTAAAAAGAAAATCATTGATACACAAACTGTAATTGACTTTTTTAATAAAGAAACAGGACGCAATTTAACACCCATATTTAATCAGTATTTAAAATATACTACTATTCCAAAATTAGAAATAAAAGGCTACAAAAAACGTTTTCAATACAGATGGGTTACTGAAGAACCTAATTTTAAAATGCCTGTTGATATTATGATTGGAGATAAAAAAGTTCGATTAAATCCAACCAATGAATGGCAAAAAGCAGGTGAATTAATTACAAACTACAATGACATAAAAGTGTTGACTAACCATTTTTTTATTAAAACGAATTTATAATAGAAATAATAATAGAATATGTAAAAACAGTTTTTATTCTCTATTTAGTAATATTTTCTAAAGTTTGAGTTCTATTTAGCTTTCCAGTTTTTGTTTCAATAAATTTTGACACAAAATAAATTGCTTTTGGTTTTTCAAATTTATCTAAATGATCAAAAATAGTTTTAGGAATTTCCTTTTCGTTAGATTCAATAACCAGAATTAATTTCTGGCCTAGTTTTTCATCTGCTTCACTAGCTATGAAAAAACGGTCGCTAATATAGTCTTGCAATTTTGTTTCTATTTGCTCTGGAAATAGTTTTACTCCACCACTATTTACAACACTATCAATTCTACCTAACCATTGAAATTCATTTTCCGAAATTAAATTCACAACATCATTAGTAATAACATCTTCTGCTAAAATTTTTGGAGCGTGAATTACCAAACAATCTCTATCATCTTTAGAAACACTAATATGAGGTAATGTTTTAAAATTCTCTGTTCCTATTTTTTTAACAGCAACATGAGTAATCGTTTCTGTCATGCCATACGTCTCAAAAGCATTTATTTTTTTCTTCTTTAATTTTTCAATTAAGTCTTTTGAAACTGGTGCTCCACCAATTATTATTTTTTTAATATGCTTTATTTTGTCTAACGAATTTTCCACTTGTAAAGGAACCATTGCTGCAAAATCATATTCTTCATCATTAAATGCTAATGGTTTGCTATCTACTGTTGTAATATCTAATTCTAATCCTAAAATTAAAGCTCTCACTAGCATCATTTTTCCTGCAATATATTTGGCAGACAAACATAATAAAGCTTTATCTCCAGGCTCTAAATGAAAATAATCTCCTGTAGCTAAAGCTGATTGAATCATGGCATGCTTTTGTAAACGAATCAGTTTTGGCTTACCAGTAGTGCCAGAAGTTTCCACTTCTATATATAAATCATCATCTAACCATTCTAATAAAAAATTACCTATATGCTTTTCATAATCATCTCCTTCTTTAATAAAACTATAAGCAACTCGACACATATCATCATAATTTAAATGAAAGCCATTTAATTTAAACCGATTGTGTACATTTTTATGAGTTAAAGCATCTAATGTTGTTCTTGTTTCCATAGTATTACGAATTAGATTGATTAGGAGAAACTGTTCCCAATAGTTTTTCTTTCCAATTATTCCATTTGTAAACTTTTGAGAAAATAAATAATAATATTGGAAAGATAATAAAGATAGGAATTATAATCTCAAATGAACCAGAAGGTTCAGAAACATCTTTAAAAATAGAATGTGTTTGAAAAGCGGTCCAATCTGCAGTAACTAATAATGCACCAATAAGATTATTGGCTGCATGAAAACCCAGAGCTAGTTCTAATCCTTCATCCATTAAAGTAAGTATACCTAAAAACAAACCTGTTCCTATATAATAAATCATAATAACTGGTCCTATTTTTCCAACTTCAGGATTAGCTAAGTGCATTAAGCCAAACATAATAGCTGGAATTAAAAGAGCTATTATTCTACTTTTGGTTACTAAAGCTAGTCCTTGCATTAAATTTCCTCGAAATAAGTACTCTTCAAAACTAGTTTGTAAAGGAATTAAAATAATTGCAATTACTAAAAAAACGAGAAATTTTTGAGGTTTAAAATTAAATACAAAATTTTCTGGCTCAGCGTAATAAGCAATAAATGTCATTACCACAGTAATACTAGCCCAAAGAAAAAAAGAAAAGAAAATACGCTTAAAATCCACTTTATTCCTAGAAGTTGTTAAGCTTCTAATAGATTGACCTTGGACAAATTTCACCCAAAACCAGACAACAAACAGTCCTATTGCTAATGGAAAAATCATTAAAACAAAAGTTCCATTTACACCCATTTGACTAATGGTTTGTTTAATAATTTCATTAGTATCTATACCCATACTAAAAATATAATTCACAACCATTAATAAAAGAAAAGCTACTGGCAAAACAAAATATAAGATAGGATGTGCTTTGAAATTTTTAACTTGTTCTAGATACATATTTTTACAGATTTTAATGTGGGATAAAGTTACATATTTTGTAACAAACTATAATATCATTTTCTTTGTATAAAATTATAATTTATGATAACCATTTACCACAACCCAAGATGTACTAAATCAAGAGAAGGTTTAGTTGAAATAGAATTACTTGAAAAACCATTTACCATCAGAAAATATATTGAAGAACCATTTACAAAAGAAGAACTAACAGAAGTTATTCAAAAATTAGAAATTAAACCTTTAGAATTGGTTCGTACTAAAGAAAAAATCTGGATTGAACACTATAAAGGAAAAGAGTTATCAGATAAAGATATCATCGAAGCTATGCTATTACATCCAAAATTAATTGAACGTCCAATTGTTGTTAATGGAGACAAAGCAGTTATTGCAAGACCAAAGGAGATGATTAACAAAATCATAGGAAATATTTAACAAACAATTGGGAAATGTAGCTTAAACCTAAGTCTAAATTTGCTGTCTTATAAGGAAAATAATAAATTAACCATGCTTAAAAGACTACAAATTTTCGCCCTATTCCTATTTACAATGGTGGTTTTTGCCCAAAAACCAGATGCAAAAAAAATAAAAATTACAGGAAAAATTCTTGAAAAAGGAACCAATTTACCATTAGAATATGCTACTGTGGTTTTCCAAGATGCAAAAAATCCTGAAAGATTAAATGGAGGTGTAACAGACTTAAATGGTAATTTCAATTTTGAAGTTATTGCTGGAACATATAATGTTCGTTTTGAATATATTTCTTTTAAAACAGTTGAAATAAAAAACAAAACCTATAATACAAATACCGATTTTGGCACTATTTATTTAGAAGCAGACATTGCTCAATTAGCAGGTGTTGAAGTTATAGCAGAACGTTCCACAGTTGAAATAAAATTAGACAAACGCGTTTACAATGTTGGTAAAGACATGATGGTAAAAGGAGGAACAGTTAGCGATGTTTTAGACAATGTTCCTTCAGTTACAGTAGATGCAGAAGGAACTGTAGCTTTAAGAGGAAATGAAAATGTACGAATTTTAATTGATGGTAAACCATCCGGTTTAGCAGGTATTAATATTGCTGATGCCTTAAAACTATTACCCGCAGATGCTGTAGAAAAAGTAGAAGTTATAACAAACCCATCAGCTCGATATGATGCTGAAGGAGGTGGTGGAATTATCAATATCATTTTAAGAAAAGGAAAAGCACAAGGCTTAAACGGTTCGTTTGTTTTATCTGCTGGTGATCCAGAAACTTATGGTGTAAGTTCAAGTTTAAATTATAGAAGTGACCATTTTAATTTATTTTCAAATACAGGATATAATTATAGAACTTCAAAAGGAAACTCTTTAACTGATTCTCATTATTTATCCACAACAGCAAATCCAGAAAGCATTTTCATAGATGAAAGAAGAACAAATGAGCGTTTGAATAAAGGTTATAACACTAATTTTGGGATTGAATTATTCCTAAATGAATCGACAAATTGGACCAACTCTTTAACTATAAGAGATGGTAGAGGTGAAAATCCAGACAATGTTTTCTTCTACAATTTTGATGCAAACAGAAATCCTACTTTTACAAGAAATCGCTTTAATGACCAAAAAAGTAAAGATTTTACTTTTGAATATGCTACTAATTTTACAAAGAACTTCAAAAAAGAAGATCACAAATTAACTATTGATATGGCTTTCTCTCAAAATAGAGAAAAAGATAATTCAATTATAAATGATCAAATTATTGGTAATCCAACTTCTCAATTTGTAGAAAGAACATTAAATCCAGAAGATCAAAAACGTAATCTTTTTCAAGCAGATTATGTGTTACCCATAGGTAAAGATTCAAGATTTGAAGCGGGTTATAGAGGAAACTTCCAAAAAAACATAACCGATTTTCAAATTGATTCTTTAGATATAGCTGGCAATTGGATACGTAACGACATTTATTCTAACCTCCTTGAATATAAAGAATATGTAAATGCATTCTATATGCAGTATGGTTCAAAAATTGATAAGTTTTCATATTTTTTAGGAGTACGTTTTGAAGATAGCAATATTGAAGTAAATTCAATTTCTGCTAATGATTATAACACTAAAAAATACAATAACTTCTTCCCTACTGCTACTTTAAATTATGAGTTTTCTGAAACAAGTAGTGTGAGTTTAAGTTATAGCAAAAGAATTAATAGACCTAGAGGACGTTTCCTAAATCCTTTTTCAAGTTATTCTAGTAGAATTAATATTTTTAGAGGAAATCCCGATTTAAATCCAGCTTATACTAATGCTTTTGATTTAGGTTATTTAAAAAGATGGACTAAAGTTACATTTAATACTTCTGCCTATGTAAACGTAACAGATGATTCTTTTCAATTCATTAGAAGAGAATCAGGTCTTTTAGTTGAAGGTGTTCCTGTTATAGAATCTACTCCTATTAATCTAGCCACAGAAATAAGAGCAGGTTTTGAATTTAATGTGAATTATTCTCCTTTTAAATGGTGGAGAATAAATACCAACTTTAATTTATTCAGAAACGAAACAAAAGGAGATTACAGTTATATTAATTCCTTAGACGAATTAGTGGTACAAAATTTTGATAATACAGCAACAAGTTGGTTCACTAGAGTTTCATCAAAAATATCTCTACCGTATAAAATTGATTGGCAAACAAATGCTACATATAATGCTCCTGAAAATAACGCACAAGGTAAACGTTATTCTATTACTAGTGTTAATTTAGCTTTTAGTAAAGATGTATTAAAAGATAAAGGTACAGTAGCTTTAAATATAAGTGATTTATTTAATTCAAGAAAAAGACGTTCTGAAACAAATTTAGAAAATATTACCAGTTATTCTGAATTTCAATGGAGACAAAGACAAATTAATCTTTCCTTTACTTATCGTTTTAATAAAAAGAAAAACGAGAGAGAAAATCAAAGAAGAAATGGTGATGAAGGTGGAGATGAATTCATGGGATAAAATAAAAAAAGGACTGAAATTCAGTCCTTTTTTTATTTTTTGAAACAAAGAATATTTATTCTTGTTCCTGTTGTTTTTTTGCTCTTTTTTCTTTGATTAATTCAACAATAGCACCACCTAACCAATAAGGTACAAATGAAGCTAAAAATATCATTAACCAAAAACCAATAGTTAAAATGGTTAAGAAAAGTAAAAAACCTAAATACTGATCAAATTCAAACATGTTTTCCGGAATTTATGAATTCATGCCAAAGATAATAGTATTTATTTTTTTTAGCAATATAATAACAGTTTTTATTTCTGTAGCAATAAGTTTAATTGTAATTTTATGAAAAGAACTATAACCATCATGAAATTTCGAATTGAAAAAGATACACTAGGAGAAGTACAAGTTCCAAATGATAAATTATGGGGTGCGCAAACGGAGCGCTCTAAAAATAATTTCAAAATAGGTCCTCAAGCGTCCATGCCTTTTGAAATGATTAAAGCATTTGCTTACTTAAAAAAAGGAGCTGCTTATACTAATGAAGAATTAGGTGTGTTATCTACTGAAAAAAGAAACTTAATTGCACAAGTGTGTGACGAAATTTTAGATGACAAACTAAACGAACATTTTCCATTAGTAATTTGGCAAACAGGTTCTGGTACACAATCTAATATGAATGTAAATGAAGTAATTGCTAATAGAGCCCAACAAATTAGTGGAAGGCAAATAGGTAATGATCCTATTCTAAAAGCAAATGATGATGTTAACAAATCGCAATCTTCTAATGATACATTTCCAACAGCTATGCATATTGCTGCCTACAAAGTATTAACTGAAAACACCATTCCATCAATTGAAAATCTAAAAGAAACTTTTACTACAAAAGCAAGTATTTTTAAAGATATTGTAAAAATAGGGCGAACTCATTTAATGGATGCTACTCCACTTACATTAGGACAAGAATTCTCTGGTTATGCACAATTATTGGAAAACGGATTAAAGACTTTAAAAAGTTCATTATCAAGTCTATCTGAATTAGCACTTGGTGGAACCGCTGTTGGTACAGGATTAAATACTCCAAAAGGTTATGATACTTTAGTTGCAAAACACATTTCAACCTTTACTGGTTATTCTTTTATAACGGCTCCAAATAAGTTTGAAGCTCTTTCTGCACACAACGCTATAGTGGAAAGTCATTCTGCATTAAAACAAGTAGCTATTTCTTTAAATAAAATTGCAAATGATATTCGAATGATGGCTTCTGGTCCTCGTTCTGGAATAGGAGAATTATTACTTCCAGAAAACGAGCCAGGTTCTTCTATTATGCCTGGAAAAGTAAATCCTACGCAATGTGAAGCTTTAACAATGGTCTGTGCACAAGTAATGGGAAATGATGTAGCTATAACTATTGGAGCAACTCAAGGACATTATGAATTGAATGTTTTTAAACCTATGATTATTGCTAATTTTCTTCAATCTGCACAATTGCTCGGTGACGCTAGTCTTTCTTTTAACGAAAATTGTGTAAAAGGAATAGAACCTAACACCCAACGAATTGAAGAGTTAGTTTCTAATTCATTAATGTTAGTAACCTCTTTAAATACTCATATTGGCTATTATAAAGCAGCTGAAATTGCACAAACTGCACATAAAAATGGAACTACTTTAAAAGAAGAAGCAGTACGATTAGGATATGTTTCTGCAGAAGATTTTGATAAATGGGTTAATCCAAAGGAAATGATATAACTAAAACCACTTTTTCTTTTTGAAATAATAAAGCATTAATAATACTAAAACAAACATTACTCCCAAAGTAATGAAATAACCATATTTAAAGTTCAGTTCTGGAATATATTTAAAATTCATTCCATATAATCCAACAATAAAAGTTAGTGGCAAAAACACCGATGAAATTACAGTTAATGTCTTCATCACTTCATTCATTCTATGACTTTGAGCTGTATAGAAAAAATTACTCGCACTATCTAAGGTTTTCATATCATAATCTATTTGTTCTAAAAGTTCCAATGCTTTTTGATGCAGTCTACCAAAAAAAATATAATTAGAAATTTCGATGCAATTAAATTCGTCATCTTCTTTAATTGTTTTTATCGTAAACAAAGCATCCCGCAATGGAGTAATAGAACGTTTTAATAAATGAAATATTTCTCTCAAATGCTCAATTTCTTCCACTACTTTTGGGCTATCAGATGTTTTTGAAGCAAATAAAAGTGATTCAATTTTATTTTCTTTATTTTCTATCGTAATATAAAAATTTTCAATGATAGAATCAAGCATAAGATACAAGAGATAATCGACTTTCTTTTTTCTTACAATTCCTGTATTTTTTCTTAAACGTTCTCTTATGTGCGTAAAAAAATCACCTCTTTTTTCCTGAAAAGAAACAATTAAATTGTCTTGTAATAAAAAACTAATCTGTTCAATTAAAATCGTATCCTCATCTTCATTTGGCAAAATAGATTTAATACTAAAAAATAAAGAATCATCTAATTCATCTAAACGTGTTCCTCTTGTAATATTTAAAACATCAGAAACAATAAGTGCATTTAACTCTAATGTTTCTGCTAATGACTTGATTAATTCTACATCATTTAACCCATGTATGTTTAACCAATTATTTATAGAGGCACTTTTTACCTCACTAAACTTCTTAATAGAAATATTCTGAAATTCGTTAACTTTATTTTCATCATAAACAAAAAGCTGCATTGTAGTTGCATTTTTTGTATAAATTCCAGTATATTCTAAAGGTAATGCGTTTACTTTTCTTCCCTTTCTATATTTTATTTTTCTCAAAATAGCTAGTTTTAATGATAAAGGTAAGAGTTTTTAAAAAATCGTACTTATTTTTACCAAAAAATTATGTTATGCAAAAGCTTTTCGTCAATATTAAGGAATTATTACAAGTAAGAACTACCCAAATAGATATGGTTTGTGGAGCTGAAATGGCTGATTTACCAAAAATTGACAATGCTTACTTATTACTGAAAAATGATTGTATTGAAGATTTTGGTCCAATGGAAAATTGCCCAAAATGGGATAATATAGAAATTATTGACGTTACTGGAAAAGTTATTTTACCCACTTGGGTTGATAGTCACACACATATTGTGTATGCTGGAAATCGAATTCAGGAATTTGTAGATCGAATTAATGGTTTGTCTTATGAAGAAATTGCTAATCGTGGTGGTGGCATTCTAAACTCTGCAAAAAAATTAAATGAAACTTCTGAAGAGGATATTTATGAACAATCAAAAGTGCGTTTAGAAGAATTAATGCAATTAGGAACTGGAGCAATCGAAATAAAATCGGGTTATGGTTTAACAATTGAAGGCGAATTAAAAATGCTTCGAGTAATTAAACGATTGAAAGAAAATTATAGCTTACCTATAAAAGCTACATTCCTTGGTGCTCATGCTTTTCCAACGGAATACAAAGAAAATCATTCAGCATATATTGATTTAATAGTCAATGAAATGTTGCCAAAAATTGCAGAAGAAAATTTAGCCAATTATATTGATGCTTTTTTAGAAACTGGTTATTTTTCAGTTGAAGAGACTATAAAAATTATGAAAGCAGGAAAAAAATATAGTTTGATACCAAAAATACATGTAAACCAATTTACTGCTATCGAAGGAATAAAAGCTTGTGTTGAAAATGAAGCTTTATCAGTAGATCATTTAGAGATTGTAACAGATGAAGACATCGAAGTTCTTAAAAACAGTAAAACCATGCCTGTTGCCTTACCTAGTTGCTCTTATTTTATAAGTATTCCTTATACACCAGCAAGAAAAATGATAACTGCAGGTTTACCCTTAGCACTTGCAACTGATTATAATCCTGGTACAACTCCTTCTGGAAATATGAACTTTGTGGTAGCAACAGCTTGCATTAAAATGAAAATGACTCCAGAAGAGGCTATTAATGCAGCCACAATTAATGGTGCTTATGCTATGGGAATTAGTAAAACACATGGAAGCATTACAAAAGGTAAAAAAGCCAATCTTATAATAACAAAGCCACTTACCTCTTATTATCAATTGCCTTATGAATTTGGTAACAACCTAATTGATAAAGTAATGATTAATGGAGACTTTATTTAAAAAAATCCCAAGTTTTCACTTGGGATATATTTTTATAATTCTTCAGCAAAAGTATCGTGTTGTCTAAAATCTCCCGAATTATATCCTTTCATAAACCACTTCATTCGTTGTTCTGAAGTACCATGTGTAAAAGAATCAGGAACTACATGACCTTGCATTTTGTTTTGAATAGCATCATCACCTACAGCATGTGCAGCACTTAACGCTTCTTCAATATCACCTGTTTCTAAATATTTTTTATTATAATGAGCCCAAAGTCCAGCATAAAAATCGGCTTGTAATTCTAAACAAACAGATAATTTATTAGCATCAGCTTTGCTTTTCCCTTGTTGGGCTTGTCTTACCTTTTGAGAGGTTCCTAAAAGAGTTTGCACGTGATGACCTACTTCATGAGCAATTACATAAGCTATTGCAAAATCACCTCCTTTGGCTCCAAAACGTGTTCGTAATTCTTCAAAAAAGCGTAAATCCATATACACTTTTTTATCAGCAGGACAATAAAAGGGTCCAGAAGTAGCAGTAGCACTACCACAAGCTGTTTGAACAGCATCAGTAAATAAAACCATTTTAGGTTTTTCATATATACCTATTTGATTATCACTAAACACTTTTGTCCAAATATCTTCGGTATCAGCTAAAACAGTCTTAGCAAATCCTCCTATTTTAATTTCTTCAGGAGTTAATTCACGTTGAACGGTTTCTTGTTGCGAACTAGATTGATTCATTTGTTCGAGAATAGGAGCTATCGTTTGCCCCGTTTCTCCACCAAAAACTTGTAACAAAAGAACAATTATTCCAATAATTCCTCCACCAGCAATTACTTTCCCTTTTGAAGACATTCCTCTTCTATCTTCTACGTTATCACTTTGACGTCTGCCTTGCCATTTCATATTATATACTTTTTTGTATGCTTAAAGTTAATAAAATAAATACAATAGTTATATTAAACTATTCCTCTATTTGACCTATTTCATCTATGACACTACTTTCTTCAAACCCTACTACATTATCATAAATAGAAAAAATCATTGCTATATATATTGGAATCGTAAAGAACATTCCAATACATAATGCAATTAGTCCTAAAAACATACCAATGAAAGCAATAAACAATGCTAAAACAATGTGGAATGGTTTTTTAGCAACTAGTTTTACACTATTTTGAAGTGCTTCACCATAATTTTGATTCGCAAAAATAACAAGTGGAAGAAATAAAATTGTTAATACGGTTATTATAATTTGAATTCCAAAGCCAATAATCTGAAACAGAAATCCAGTTATTGATAAAGGAAAAAATTGAAATATCGTTGATATTAAAGAAGATGAAATTGAAATAATAATAGCTCCAATAATAATATCTTTTACATATTTACTATTATAATATTCAAATATAACTCCTAAATTTAATTCTTTATTTTTTTTTGCTAATAAACATAATTTAAAAAAACCAGCGTTTAGAGGTGCTATTAAAGCTGCAAAAACAACTCCTACAAAGAAACTTCCTAATAAGTAACTTTTTTCTAGTTTTAGATTTTGCATTTCTATTGCCCAATCTGCAATATTAGAAACACCCATTAGCGCCATAAATAAAAAAGCGTATAAAATAGCGACTACTATTCCTACAACAATAAGACCTAATCCAGCAATTAAAAATGTTTTTTTATATATCTCAAAACAATCTTCAATTAATTTTCCTAAATCTAAAGAATACCCTTTTTCAATTTTCTCTTTAATTTTGAATTCCATTTACTATTTTTTTTGTAAAAATAATCTAATTTATTACAATTAGAAATTTTAATCAGTAAATAACATACAATTAAAAAAGGGTGATTTTCCCCTTGTATCATTATTACATTACAAATACATTTGCCTCATAAACATAAAACCTAAAAACAATTATGAAAAAATTTAACTATTTACTGTTAACAAGTATGTTTACCTTTTTGATTTTTCAATCCTGTACTGATGTACCACCAAAACATGATGAACCTAGACAATTAATCTCTAATGAAGAAGCTAAACAATTAAATGAAAATTATAACAGCACTAGACATCGCCTTATTTCATCAACCATTGAAAAAGAAGATGCAAATGCAATTTGGTATTCCCTTGAAGAATTAGAAAACTATATTTATTACATAAAAAAAGAGGGAAAAAATAAAGGTTATAACGTTGATGGTATACGTTTTTACTTAGGAGCTTACTCAAATGACCCTCAAAAATATAATGATAAAGCTAACATGACAACTATTTTTTTAACACCAACAGGTAAAAAGGTAGATGTTCAAAAAGGAGGTGTATTAAATCTTCCTGCTATGATGCAAACACAAGAACTAAATCCTGACATTGAAGAAATAGAACCTATGAACTATGGAAATATGGGACCTCCTCCAAGAATGGAGTACCCATCAGCAAACTAATATTAAAGAAGTAGCAAATTAATAGAATTAGAAGAGCTTTCTTTTAATTCTATTAATTTTTTAAAAAATTATTAAAAAATTTAATGCTAGAAAATTTAAGATATATTCCAGGTCTTTTTGCTTTTATAACAACTATTATAGGTTTACTAAATTGGTCTAAATTACCCAATTATAAATCTAAATTGTTTTTATTATCAGTAATCTTATCCGTATTTACAGAAATTTTAGGAATATACTTTCCAAAATGGGCGAATTTACCAAACTATTTTATCTATAATATTTATACCCTAGTATTATTTTTAATTTATTATTATATACTAGCTAGTATATTTAAAAAATACCACAATAAAATAATTGCATTTGTTCTAATTATTTTATATTTAATATCAATTACGTTGGGTCTAATTTATAATCATGATAGTATTGGTTTAGAAATTATCCCAGAAATTTATGCTTTAAGTGTGCTGTTTCTTGTTATTTTATCGATATTATATCTCATTGAATTATTTAATTCTAGTAATATTCTAAATTATAAAAAATCAATCTTTTTTTGGTTTATCTTAGGTTCACTCCTATTTCATGTTCCATTTCTACCTTTTATGTTAACCTTAAAATGGTGGTTTTTGGAAACTGAAACGTATGGTACTACAATTTATTGGATTATCATTATCATACTTAATTTAATAATGAATAGCTGTTTCACAATTGGCTTTATATGGACAGAGAAAAAACACAATTATTAATCATTTTACTTAGTATTGTATTTTTTACATTACTTGCAGTCCTTTTTGTACTCTTTTTTTACTTTCAGAAAAAGAAAACACAATTCTTAATAGACAAAATGGAATCGGAAATCCATTTTCAATCAGAGCTTATTAAGACAAGAGTAGAAATTAAAGACCAAACTTTAACAGAAATAAGTAAAGAACTACACGATAATATTGGTCAAATTATATCTGTGGCTATCATGCAATTAAACATGTATGCTCAAAAAGAAGAAAACATATCTAAAATTGAATTAGAGGAGTTAAAAAATGTTATGGCTAAGTCATTAGACGAAATTCGAATTTTATCACGAATTATTAATAAAGATAATCTAATAAATACTAACTTTATTGAGTCAATTCAAAATGACTTTAAAAGGATTGAAAAATTGAAAAACATAACGTGTAATTTATTGATTAATTGCGAATTTCCTAAAATAAATATTGAACACGAATTAATTCTTTACCGTATATTTCAAGAATCAATTCATAATAGTTTAAAACATTCTTCGAGTAAAAAAATAGAAATGAGTATTAATTGTACAGATGAACTTCTTACAATTATGCTAAAAGACTTTGGAATTGGTTTTGATTCCAATCAAAATCACAAAGGCTTGGGATTAAATAATATTAAGTTTAGAGCAAAATTAATAGGCGCAAAATTAACTCTAAATTCCACTGAAAAAGGAACAGAAATATTCCTAGAATACAACTTAAACAAACAAGATGAAAGCAAAGAAAAAAGTAATAATAATTGATGATCATTTATTGTTTTCTCAATCATTAAAATATTTAATTAATAGTTTTAATGATTTTATAGTAGTTGACAATTATGAAAATGGGAAAGATTTCATTGATAGTGTTCAAGCAAATAAAATTAACACTGATGAAATAGAACTTGTATTACTTGATGTTAATATGCCCGTTTTAGATGGTTTAAAAACCATGGAATGGATTAAAAACAATAAAGAAGAACTAAAAGTAATTGCCTTGTCTGTAAACGATGATGAAGAAACCATCATTAAAATGATAAAAAATGGAGCTAAAGGCTATTTACTAAAAGATACTTCTCCACAAATTTTTGAAGAAGCTCTTAAAACAGTTTCAGATAAAGGTTTCTTTTTTACTGAATTAGTTTCCGGACTTTTAGTAAATCGTTTAGATAATAACCATCAAAAACATGAATTAAAAGATAAAGAAATCGTTTTTATAAAACATGCCTGTACTGAAAAAACCTATAAAGAAATTGCTGATGAAATGTGCTTAAGTCCAAAGACCATTGATGGATACAGAGAACATTTATTCTGTAAATTAGAAATAAAAACTAGAATAGGTTTAGTACTTTATGCTATTAAAAACAAAATTGTTTGTATCGATTAGACAGCTATTCTTTAACCTGAACTCCAATACCTAATATATTAGGTAAATATGCTCCGTTAAATTTATTAGTAATAACCACTGAATAACTACCTTTTCCTAGAGTAACTTTATTTTTAACAATATAATACAAATCACAGATATCTCCTGAGCAATCTGCAATGTCTTCTCCTTTTTCATTTTTCACTTTTAAATCAATTGGAATTACTTCAATATGACCATCTGGATATGTAATTGTCATTTGCAACGGAATGGAAGCAAATTGAAAATCGTAAATATGACCTAAATGAAGTATTACATCTGCTACTTCTTCATTTTCAATAGAAAAAGAAAATTCTTTACTATCATTAGAACTCCATCTATTATTTTCTAAATTAGAATCAAATTCACTATAAATACGATTCTTATCACAGGATAGGAAAATAAAAAAAATTACAAAAAAACAACATTTAAATTTCATACTATTTTATTTTTTTATAAATATAAAAAAAAGACCTGATAAACAGGTCTTTTGGTTTTAATTATATGTAAGATTAATTAATCTTCTTTTTTAAATTCAGCCATTTTCTTAGCTTCTTTTTTACTCATTGTATCATTCATTACAGGAGTTGCAATAAATAATGATGAATAAGTTCCTACTAAAATACCAACTAAGATAGCAAATACAAATCCTCTAATTGTTTCTCCTCCAAAGATGAAGATAGCAATCAATACAACTAATGTTGTTGCAGAAGTGTTAATTGTTCTACTTAAAGTAGAGTTTAATGCTTTATTTACTAATGCTTTAAAATTAGGAGAAGAATTGTAATCTAAATACTCCCTTATACGGTCAAATACAATTACTGTATCATTTAATGAATAACCTATAACTGTTAGAATTGCAGCAATAAAAGCTTGATCAATTTCCATGTTGAAAGGCAATATTGTATAAAAGAATGAGAAAATCCCCAATACAATGATAACGTCATGAGCAACTGCAACAACAGCACCAAGACCAAACTGCCATTTTCTAAATGAAATCATTAAGTAAAGGAATACTACTAAAAGAGATCCTAAAACTGCCCATAAAGAATTTGTTTTGATATCATTTGAAATTGTTCCAGATACTTTAGAAGAAGACATAATACCCACTTGCTTTCCTTCATAAAGATTAACAAAATTATCATAAGTTAAATCAGATGGAAGATATTTCTTTAAACCATCATAAAGCATTTTATTAACTTCTTTATCTACTCCTTCTCCTTCTTCATCAACTTTATATTTAGTTGTAATTTTCAACTGATTATCGTTACCGTATATCTTAGCTTCAGCACTTTCAAAAACAGCCACTAAATCTTGTGCAACATCTGGAGCAGAAACAGCTTTATCGAAACGTACTTGGTATGTTCTACCTCCTACGAAATCAACACCATAATTTAATCCATTAGAAACTAATGAGAATAAACTTAAGGCAATTAAAATTCCAGAAACTATATAAGCAATTTTACGTTTTCCTAAGAAATCGAAGTTTAAGTTTTTAAACCAGTTTTTAGTAACTGAAGTAGAAAAAGCAATTTTTTCATTTCTTGATAAACTCCAATCTAAAAATATTCTTGTAATAAATACAGCTGTTACTAATGAAGTAAGAATACCAATTAATAATGTAGTAGCAAAACCTTTAATTGGCCCTGTTCCTAATAAGAATAAAATTAAGGCTGTAATAAATGTAGTAACGTTTGCATCTACAATAGATGACATCGCACCTTTCCAAGTATAAGCATAATTTACAGCTTCTTCAACTGTCTTACCAGAATCTAATTCTTCTTTGGCTCTTTCATAAATAATTACGTTAGCATCAACTGCCATACCTATAGTTAAAACGATACCTGCAATACCAGGTAAAGTTAATACTGCTCCAAAACTAGCTAAAGCACCAAATATGAATAAAATATTAACTAATAACGCTAAGTTAGCATAGAAACCAGCTTTACCATAATAAACAACCATCCATAATAATACTAATGAGAAACCAATGATGAAGGATAAGAATCCATTATCAACTGCTTCTTTTCCTAATGATGGTCCAACTACTTCAGACTGAACAATATCAGCAGCAGCTGGTAATTTACCTGCTCTTAAAACGTTAGCTAAATCTTTAGTTTCAGTTACTGTAAAACTACCTGAAATTTCAGAACGACCTCCAGTAATTGCTCCTTTACTAACACCAGGTGCAGAATATACAATATTATCAAGAACAATAGCAATTGCATTACCTTGTTGCGATACTTTTCCAGTTAATTTCTCCCATTCTCTTGAACCAGAACCATCCATTTGCATTGACACAGCAGGTTGTCCTAATTGATCAAAAGTGTCTGTAGCATCTACAATAACACCTCCACTAATAGGAGCTTTGCCATCTTTACCAGTTCTCTTTAAAGCATATAATTCAACAATACCAGGTGTTTTTTCATTTTCTTTACCCCATACAAATTTTACATTTGCAATAGCATTTGGCAATGTTCTTTTTACGTCTTTTCTTCTTAAATAATTACCAATAGTTGCAGTATCTGCTACTTTAGCATATCCTAAAACTGAATATCCTTGTTGTTGCGTAATTTGTAATTTATCAAATAAAGGATTCACTTGAACAGCTGTTGAATCTTTTTCATCTGTTAATAACGCATCTAAATCTGTAGCTGTTGAATCTGTTTCTGTTGAATCAATTTCAGTTGAATCTATAACTACTTCTTTCTTCGCTATTTCGGTTGTTTTCAACACTTCATTTGCAGAAATTAAATAATTAGCTACTTCTTCAATTTTATAAGTTTCCCAAAATTCTAATTTAGCAGTTCCTTGCAATAATTTCTTAATCCGATCTACATCTTTAGCACCAGGAAGTTCCACTAAAATTCTTCCCGAATTTCCTAACATTTGAATATTAGGCTGAGTAACACCAAATTGGTCAATACGTTTTCTTAATACTCCAAAAGCACTCTCTACCGATTCTAAAACTTTCTGTTTGATTATTGGCTCTACCTGAGCATTTGTCATATCAAACTTAATAACTTCGTCTAAATTTCTGTTTCCAAAAATATCAGCACTTGCCAACTTTAGATTGGCTTTATTTGCTGCTTCAAAAAAAGCATCTATGTAATCTTGATTTCCTTTTTGATTAGTCTTAGCATCTTTTAATGCTTTTTGAAAACCAGCATCATTAGACTCATTTGCTAAACCAAACAAAATATCTTTAACTGATATTTGAAGAATTACGTTAAGTCCTCCTTCAAGGTCAAGCCCTTTGTTGATTTGATTGTTTCTTACTTCATCATACGTATTCCAAAGAAATACTTTTTCTTTACTTTTTGCTAAAGAATCTAGATAAGATACTTCTTTTTGAGTTTGAATTTCTTTTGGAAACTTACTTGCGAAAACCTTTGCATCTTCCTCAATTCCATTTGCTACGAATGTAAATGATAATTGATAAACACATACCAAAGCAAAGATAATTGCGAAAAATTTAATTAGTCCTTTATTCTGCATTATTACTAAAATTAATTATTCTTTATTTTTATAAAAACGGACAAATATATAATTTACAATAGGATTAACCAATTTTATTTCTTAATAAAATTGGTTTTTATTAATATTTCCTTGTTGATAACTACATATAAAAAAACTGCCAAATAAAAATGACAGTTTTATTATCTGATTATGATACTATTACAATACAGATTTCAAATCGGCATTCATGTTTCGAACTGCTTCAGCACTTTTAGCAAATAAAGCTTTTTCTGCATCATTTAACTGAATATCTACAATTTCTTCTATTCCATTTTTACCAATTATACATGGTACACCGATACAAATATCATTTTGACCATACTCTCCTTCTAACATTACTGAACAAGGAATCATTCTTCTTTGATCATTTAAAATACTATCAACTAAGTAAGCAACTGAAGCTCCTGGTGCATACCAAGCAGAAGTTCCTAACAATCCAGTTAATGTAGCACCACCTACCATTGTAGAAGCTGCTACTTTATCCATTTCCTCTTGAGATAAGAAATTAGAAACTGGTGAACCATTATAAGAAGCTAATCTTGTTAATGGAATCATAGTAGTATCTCCATGACCACCAATTACCATACCTTGAACATCATTTCCTGGTTTTTGTAAAGCTTGTGACAAGAAATATTTAAAACGAGAACTATCTAAAGCTCCTCCCATTCCAATTACTCTATTTTTAGGTAAACCTGTTGCTTTTAATGTTAAGTAAGTCATAGTATCCATAGGATTAGAAACTACAACAATAATTGCATTTGGAGAATGTGTTAATACATTATCTGCAACTGACTTAACAATTCCAGCATTAATTCCTATTAATTCTTCACGAGTCATACCTGGTTTTCTAGGAATACCAGAAGTAATAACTACTACATCACTACCTGCTGTTTTAGAATAATCATTTGTACTACCTGATACTTTTGTATTAAATACTGTAGTAGTAGCACATTGCATGATATCCATAGCTTTCCCTTCTGCGAAACCTTCTTTGATATCTAATAATACTACTTCACTTGCAATTCCTCTGTACGAAATAACATCTGCACATGTTGCACCAACGTTACCCGCTCCTACTATTGTTACTTTCATTTTATTGTTTTTGATTATTTATGTTAAAATTGATATTGTACTCCTAAATTGAGATTCGCAAATTTACCAAAAGCAAATGAACTTTGCAATGCTATTTTACCTATATGATAGACTCCTGTAATTTCAAAAATAGAATTGGTTTTATTTTTTGCAATACGAGTTAGTAAATTATTAATAATATCTTGAATTGGTATTAAATCTTCAATAGAACCTTTTGGCCCACCTACTAAATATTCAAATTTACTATGATTAATTATAAAATTTCCGTTCAAGTCAAAATTCTTAAACTCTTTAGAAAACAACAGATTAAAATGCCAAGTATCTACCAAACCATTTATTTCGCTAATTCCAAGATTCCCATATGCTGTATTTACATCTAAAAAATCAAAGCTAACATCTTCTTTTGAATAAATTGTAGCTACAGCAAGATGTATTTTTTTAGATTCCCAACTTGAAAAATGTTGGCTAATATTATATTTTAAACCTGCACCATAAACTTGATAATTTCCTTTCTTAAGTTTTGTTTTTGTTGAATATCTTCCAATAAATTCAAAACCATAAGGCAATTCTAAACTTGCCTGTAAATAAGGATAAATTATTGTTTCTTGATTGATTCCTCTAGGAGTTTTAAATCGGACTTGTTCATTACCAATTTCACCAACCAAATAAATCTGATCATTATTACCTAAACTAGTTGGAACAATTGTAGTTGTAGCTCCTTCAATTTCAAAAAATTGAAAATCTGAATTCTTGATTTGAAAATCTCTGTTTTTTTTTGGTACAAAAAAAATATTGGTATGAATACCTAAAGTAAAGTTCCATTTCTCTTTCTTTTTAGGCGACAATACCCAGCCAGAAGACGATTGATAAACGGCTGCATCTGTTATAGGAATTATATATTTTTCAGAATACAAAAGGGCATCTGATAACAGATACCCAATTTTTTCAAAATCACTAGATGTTTGTGCGTTTATTTTTAAACAAAATAATATGACAAAACATTTAATAACATCTTTCATTTATACATCGATTTTTGCATAAACAGCATTCTTCTCAATAAACTCTCTACGAGGTGGAACCTCATCACCCATTAACATTGAGAAAACTCTATCTGCTTCAGACAAACTATCGATAGTAACTTGACGTAATGTTCTAAAATCTGGATTTAACGTTGTGTCCCATAATTGTTCTGCATTCATCTCCCCAAGACCTTTATAACGCTGAATATTAACACCTCCGCCCATTTGTAAAGCTATTTTATCACGTTGATCATCATTCCAAGCGTATTCTTTTTTATTTCCTTTCTTAACTAAATATAGTGGAGGAGCAGCAATGTAAACATGTCCACCTTCAATTAATTCTTTCATAAACCTAAAGAAGAATGTTAAAATAAGGGTTGAAATGTGAGAACCATCGACATCGGCATCACACATGATAACTACTTTATGATAACGTAATTTAGAAAGATTTAAAGCTTTACTATCTTCTTCTGTTCCAACGGTAACTCCTAAAGCTGTAAAAATATTTCGAATTTCTTCATTTTCAAACACTTTGTGTTGCATCGCTTTTTCAACATTCAAAATCTTACCTCTTAATGGTAAAATTGCTTGAAACATTCTATCTCTACCTTGTTTAGCTGTTCCTCCTGCAGAATCTCCCTCAACAAGGAATATTTCACATTTATGTGGATCTTGTTCTGAACAGTCTGATAATTTACCTGGTAAACCTCCACCGCCCATAACAGTTTTACGTTGTACCATTTCTCTAGCTTTCTTAGCTGCATGACGAGCTTGTGCTGCTAGAATGACTTTCTGAACAATAATTTTTGCATCATTTGGGTTTTCTTCCAAATAATTTTCAAGCATTTCTGCAACTGCTTGAGAAACTGGAGAAACTACTTCTCTATTTCCTAATTTTGTTTTAGTTTGTCCTTCAAATTGTGGCTCTTGAATTTTTACTGATATAATAGCCGTTAAACCTTCACGAAAATCATCACCAGCAATTTCAAATTTTAATTTATCAAGTAATCCTGAAGCATCAGCGTATTTTTTCAATGTACGTGTTAATCCCATTCGGAAACCTTGTAAATGCGTTCCTCCTTCATGAGTATTAATATTATTTACGTAAGAGAATATATTTTCATTATAACTTTCGTTATAAATTAAAGCCACCTCAACTGGAATTTCTCCTTTTTCATTTTCCATGCTAATAACATGGCTAATAATAGGCACACGATTTCCATCTAAGAATCTTACAAATTCTTTTAGTCCTTCTTCAGAATGAAAAATTTCAGATACAACATTTCCTTCTTTATCAAAATTTCTTTTGTCAGTTAAAGTAATCGTTATACCTTTATTTAAAAACGATAATTCACGCATACGAGCTGCTAACGTATCGTATGAATACTCTAAAGTTTGTGTAAAAATAGTACCATCAGGTTTAAAAGTAACCATTGTACCTCTTTTATCGGTAGTTCCAATTTGTTTTACTGGATATAATGATTTTCCTTTTTCATATTCTTGCTCATAAATTTTCCCATCTCTAAAAACTGTAGCTCTTAAGTGATCTGATAATGCATTCACACACGAAACACCAACACCGTGAAGACCTCCAGAAACTTTATAGGAATCTTTATCAAATTTTCCTCCAGCTCCAATTTTAGTCATTACAACTTCTAAAGCAGAAATACCTTCTTTTTTATGAATATCAACTGGAATTCCACGTCCATTGTCCTCAACGGTTACAGAATTATCTTCGTTTATGAAAACAGATATTGTATCACAATGTCCTGCTAAAGCCTCATCGATTGAATTATCAACAACTTCATACACTAAATGATGTAAACCTCTTGTTCCAGTATCTCCGATATACATGGATGGACGCATTCTAACATGTTCCATTCCTTCCAAAGCCTGAATACTGTCGGCTGAATAATTGTTTTTCTTGATTTCTTCACTCATATTTTAATTCTTAAAAACTCATTTTTATTAAACAGACAAATATAACCATAATCAAAAAAAATTGGTTAGTAAAGATTTGTTTTTCCCTAGAAGTTATTAACAAATGTTGAAAATTTTCATTTTAAGACGGTTTTAAGCAATTAAAAACAAAAAAACGTCAACGAATATCGTTGACGTTTTAAAAACAAACCATAACCAAGATATTTAAATCATATCTTTTCTTTTTATTATTATTCTATTTGCATTAAATAATTATATTCAAAATTTTGTTTTTTAGTCTTGAGCTAATCCTTTTATTATTGACTAACTAATTTTACATAAGCATCATCATGAACATTAGCCACAGCTCTACCTGATGGGTCATTTAAATTTTTAAAGGCTTCATCCCATTCTAATGCTATTTTTGTACTACACGCCACACTTGCTTCTTGTGGAACACTCAATGCAGCTGCATCACTTGGAAAATGCTCCATAAAAATTGAACGATAATAATACTCCTCTTTTGATGTTGGTGTTTGAATAGGAAACTTGTATTTTGCATTTGCTAATTGTTCATCTGAAACCTCTTTAGCAACTACTTCTTTTAAAGTGTCGATCCAACTATATCCTACACCATCACTAAACTGTTCCTTTTGTCTCCAAGCTACACTTGCTGGAAGCATATCTTCAAATGCTTTTCTCAATACCCATTTTTCCATTCTTTCTCCGTTAATCATTTTATCTTGAGGATTAATACGCATAGCAACATCCATAAACTCTTTGTCCAAGAAAGGCACACGACCTTCTATTCCCCATGCTGCTAAACTTTTATTGGCACGCAAGCAATCATACATGTGTAATTTACTTAATTTACGCACTGTTTCTTCATGAAATTCTTTTGCATTTGGTGCTTTATGGAAATAGAGATATCCTCCAAACAATTCATCTGAGCCTTCTCCAGACAATACCATTTTAATACCCATAGATTTAATCACTCTAGCCATTAAATACATAGGAGTTGATGCTCTAATTGTAGTCACATCATACGTTTCAATATTATAAATCACATCTCTAATAGCATCAAGACCTTCTTGAATAGTAAATTTAATTTCATGATGAATAGTTCCTAAATGATCCGCTACTTTTTGTGCTGCAGCCAAATCAGGGGAACCATCTAAACCTACTGCAAATGAATGTAATTGTGGATACCATGCATCAAATTTATCTTCAGATTCTATTCTTTTTTGAGCATATTTTTTTGCAATAGCTGATGTAATTGAAGAATCTAAACCTCCAGAGAGCAAAACTCCATAAGGAACATCACTCATTAATTGTCTTTTAACTGCAGCCTCAAGAGCTATTTTTATGGCTTCAATACTAGTCTCATTTTCTTTCACTGCATCGTATTCTGTCCATTCTCTATTATACCACTTTACAAATTCTCCGTCTTTGCTAGACATATAATGTCCTGGTGGAAATAATTCAATTTTAGTACAATACCCTTCTAAAGCTTTTAATTCTGAAGCCACATAAAAAGTTCCATTTTGGTCCCAACCAATATATAAAGGAATGATTCCCATATGGTCACGTGCAATGAAATATTCGTCTTTTTCAACATCATAGATAGCAAAACCGAAAATTCCATTCATTTCATCTACAAAATGTGGTCCTTTCTCTTGGTATAAAGCCAAAATAACCTCACAATCGCTTTCTGTTTGAAATTCAAATTTACCATCAAATTGTTTACGTAATTCTCTATGATTGTATATTTCACCATTAGCCGCCAAAACTAAACTTTTATCTTTAGTTAATAAAGGTTGTTTTCCTGAAGCTGGATCGACAATTGCTAAGCGTTCGTGAGCTAAAATTGCTTTTTCATTACTATATATTCCACTCCAGTCTGGTCCTCTATGACGAATAATTTTTGACATTTCTAAAACCTGAGGTCTTAGAACTTCAGCTTTTTGTTTTAAATCGAAGGCACATACAATTCCGCACATTATCTTTTATTTTATTAGGTTTGAAAGTTTAATTTTGTAATCTTAAACTATACAAATTATTTATTTGATAAAGCAAAAATGACTCTTTAGATATAAATAATAAACAATAATGTAAATATTAGTTATAAATTATAACTAAAAAATAAATTTAAGTTATTAATTAAAATTAAAAATAGAATTTATGATTACTATAAATTACAATTTATAAAAAACCACTTTAATAAGTGGCTTTTTATTCGATGGATATTATTTTGTAATTTATTTTGTTAAATGAAACTACATCTTGTGATTTTTTACCTAATAATTTTAAACCTAAAGGAGACTTTGGTGAAAGTGCAATTATTTCTTTGTCTTCTAAATTTATCTTTGGTAAGGCTTGACTAATAAAAAACGTAAATGAATTGGTAAACACTAAACTTCCTAAACCTACTTTTTCATTTGCTTTTGAAATATCTATACTATCTAAAATATTTTTCTGATCTAAAGCTTCTTTTACTTTTTGATTGAGTTTTTCTTGTTCCAAATGCATCATTGACAATGCCGTTTCATGTTTATCTCCAGCTGAACCTTTAGCATCATTTTGTGCATCTTCAGCTAAATCAGAAATCATATTTTGAAGTGTTTTTATTTTCTCGTCTAATAAATACTGATAGTGATTGTATATTTTATGTTTTAAAGTCATATTTTATTTTTAAACTCAAGTACTTCAAAGAAAGTACAAAGTTCACAAACTATTTTGTGAACTTTGCATAAAATCTTTATGATTAATTTTTACTAAAAATCAAACTTATAATTAGCTCCTAGTAAAACTTGAATACCTTGTACAGGAAAGTTTGCCCAACGATTGTATTCTTGGTTTGCTAAATTATTTCCTCTTAAGAAAGCTGTAAGTCTTTCATTATATTTATATCCAATGTGTGCATTCAAATCGAAATAACTATCTAAAGTCACTTCTTGAAAATCAAATTCTGGAGGAAAAACTGCCGCTAAACTCTGAACTGAAACCTTATCTTTTCTTTCTCCTACAAAGAAAATATTTGCACCTGCATACCATTTTTCAGTAATATCAAAATCTAGTGTTGTTCCTATACTTAACTGTGGTAAATTCCAAGCCTCAGATTCAATATCTGTTTTATAATTATTATAAGTTCCATTAATTCCAAAAGTTACATGTTTTGAGAAATCGGCTTTTATTTCACCAAAAATACTAGCCGTTTTTACATTGTCATAAACCACATTGAAAGAATTTCCATTTGTATAAGCTTCTTCATTTGCATTGTCAAAAACATATTCATTGCTAACAAATAATGGTTTGTAATCTTCATTTTTAAATGAGCCTCTAACATTGAAAGCAACTGAATTAGCTAATTTTCCTTTTATTCCTACATAAATATCATATTTGTTATCTGTTGGACCAACAAATAAAGTTGGAGACACAAAAGGATTTTGATCTACAAATTCAGCATACGAATTTTGTGTTAAACCACCTTCTGCACCCGCATAACCTACTAAAATATCTCCCACAATTCTATAAGAAGCTTTTACGTTTGGATAAACAAATATTTTGCTATCACTTTCTCCATTTATTTTCCCTGTTGTATAAAAAATTCCAACTCCTAAATTCACAGACAAATCATCTTGCTGGTATAATATGCTTGGCTTTGTACCGAATATGATGTTACTGTATTTTATTTCGTCAATACCATTAAAATCTTTTTCAAATTTACCTCCAACATAATCCAGAATAAAATTAGCTTTTATCTTTTGATCCATTACATCAAAATCGAAATTTGGTTTTACAAAAAAGCGATTTTCTCCTGAACCAAAAGCATCCGAAAATCTTTTGAATTGCAAACTAGCTTCATTTAAAAAGCTTTTTTCCATACTTAATTTACCACCAAGGACAATAGTGTTATAAGACTGTTTTGGGTCAATTGCAGCAATTGTAGCATCATCAAAAACAATATTAGAAGTTGGTAAACCATACCAATTATAAATTTGGTTTTTAACTCCTAAATCGACATTCCAACTCATATCTCTTTCACGTGAACCATAAGTTACATCTAGACTTGTATTATAGTACTTATCATCTAATACTACATCTTTTATTCCTCCTTGAGAAGATAAGTGACGAAGCATTCCTCCTACATAACTATTACGTCCAAAATTTTCTGTAATAAATAATTCAGCATTTGCAGTAGCAAAGCTTCCGAAACCTAAAGTTGCGTAATTGCGATATATCTTTTCTCTTTCTGATTTATCAACAGCTGCAGCTTTTCCTTTTGCAGGTGTAAAAGTTGAAGCTACTGGAAAAGAAAATATATTATACTTAATTACTTCTTTTTGTGTATTATCTTCATCTTCCATAACTGGTGTTTCTTTAACTTTAAAAGCATCAGAAATTGTTGGTGTATATGCTTTCACAATATTAACCACTTCAGAACCTATATTTTCATCTTTTACTTGAGAAAAAGAAAATTGAGTCATTAGTAAAATAATTACTGTTGAAAAATATATTTTGAATTTGTTCATATTTTATATTTTATTAAGACACTAAGAAAATTTTAGCGAGATAAATAGTAACGAATTAATTTGTAATTGATGAATTTGTTTTTGCTTCTTCGACTTTTATTTTGTCTAACTCTTTTTTAGCTTCATCGACCACATCTGGATAATCAGTGAAGTTTTTAATCACACTATCAAGAATATAAGTAGCTTGAAAACTATCCTTTAGTCCATAAAAATTCTTAGCCATAATTACCAATCCCTTTGCTCCATAATACTTATAACCAGAATAATCTTTAGCAATTTTTTGAACAATTGTATTTGAAGCTTCAAAATTACCTTCTTTATTTTTGAAATAAGCATCGTAATAAAGTGCTTCTGCTGCTAGCTCACCTTTAGCAATTTTTAATAAATCTGCATAAGCTTGTTTAGCTTTCTTTTCATCATTGGTTTTTATAGCAGAACGAGCTACGATAATTTGTGCATCACTTTTAATTCGGTTATCAATCTTATCATTTTCTAGTACTTTTTCAGCGTAAATAACTGCCTGACTATAATTTTCTTTCTCATAAAATGATTTCATCAAATTAGATTGTGCGTAGGTTTTATTTTGAGGGAAATCGGCTTCATTTTCTAATCTTTTTAATACTGGAATAGCTTTATCGTAATTACTAGCTTTCAAATACACTTGACACAAACGTGCTAGAGCTTGTTCTGTAAATTCATTACGCGACTGATTTACTACAAATTCATAATGCTTAACTGAATTGCTTTCTAATCCATCTGCAAAATATAATTGCGCTAAATAAAAATTAGCTTTTAAGGCATGAAGTCCGTTAGGAAACTTAGCCACATAACTACTAAAACCAGAAATAGCTTGTTTTGCATTGTTTAATAAATATTGTTTTTCAGCCGATTCATAAGTTGCATTATCTAAATCCGCATCAGAAACTTCAACAAAACTTAAAGTCTTAACCCATTCTGAATATTCATCAACTCTCCCATTATCAATATAAATTAAACGAGCAGTTGAAACAGCTTGTAATGATTCAGGAGAATTTGGAAATTCGGCAGCCACTTTTTTAAATTTAACCAGAGCTGGCTCACTCTTGTTATTATTATAATAAATCAAACCTTGTTTTAGGATAGATTTAGAAACATAAGAACTAGTCTTATAATTTGCTATTAATTTATCATAAGTTCCAATAGCTTTTGACTCATTTTCAATATTTACATACGTATTTCCTAATTCATATAAAGCATCATCTGCATATTGTGAATTCGGATAGGTTTTTACAAATTTTTCTAAATCTTCAATTTTTTTATCATTCTTGCCTACAAAGCCATAGCTAATTCCCTTTTGAAAAGCTGCATAATCTGCATTAACACTTTTCATTTCAATTGCTTTGTTATAAGCTTCCATTGCTGGCCAATATTTAGTTGAAATAAAATTACAATCTCCTAGTCTAAGATAAGCATCTGTTTTTCTTACATTATCATTTTTTACATCCGAAATAAAATTGGTAAAATAAGTAATTGCATTTTCATACTCTTTCAATTTAAAATACGAATAAGCCAAATTATAATTTACATTTTTAAATTCTGGTGTTGAAGATGCTTCATTACTGTTTATAAATTGCTTAAAACTAAGCATAGCTTCATTATACTGATCTAGATTATATTCTGTTTCAGCTTTCCAAAATGTTGCACGAGCAGTAAATTTTGAATCTTTATTTTCAGAAATAGACTTTTTAAATAAAGAAAAAGCATCTTGATAGTTACTATCTGTATATTGTTCTAAACCTCTATAAAATAAAACTTTTTGATAAGCTAACTTATTTTCTGGAGTTTTATTTTTTTCCAATAGAATTAAAGCTTCTTTGTAATTTTTAGAAGTAATATAAGAACTAATCAACAGACTATTAATTTCTTGTTTATTAGGATTAGCTGGATATTTATCTAAATAAGCCTTTAAAACTGCAGGAACAGATTGATAAGGATTTCCTATTTCATAACTTAATTTTGCATAATTTAAATACGCATCTTCTTGAATTTGAAGATTAAAATCCATTTCTGAAGCTGTTTTAAATGCATTTAAAGCTTGTTGTTTTTTATCAGTATTTAAATAACTTTCTGCTAAATGATAATAAGCATTTTGAGCCACAAAATCATTCCCGTTTATAATTTTATTAAATTGAGCTATTGCATTTTCATAATCTTTTTGTTGATAATATGCATAACCTAATTGATAATAATCTGTATTATTCCATTTCCCTTTTTTTCCTCTGTAATCTAATAAATAAGGTAATGCTTTATCGTATTGTTTCAAATTAAAATAACTTTCCCCAATGATTTTAGACAATTCGCTTTTTTCAATAGCATTTGATTTTGGTAATTGTTCTAAGCCTAAATCGATAGCTTTTTGAAAGTTTCCTAATTTAAAATTCATATCGGCTTGGAAATAGCCCATTTTTTCCTTGTACTTGTCTTTATCTTGCACTTGGTCAAAATATTGATTGGCATTTTCATAATCATCCGTTTCATAAGACATGTATCCTAAATAATACTTAGCCTGACTTCCAAAAGTTTTAGAATTGATTACTTTATTAAAATATTTAGAAGCTTCTGTAGGATTTTTTGCAGTGAAATAAGAGTATCCTTTTTGGAAATTATATTTTTCTTGATCTTCATAAGACATACTACTCTCGTCAACTTTATCAAACCATTCTAAAGATTTAGCATAACTACCTTGATCAAAATAGTAATGTGCTACTTCTATATATGCTTGATTTTGTTTTGTACTAGTAGGGTAATCTTCTACAAATTTCTCAATTAAATCATCAGCTCCCATTTGATTTAAACGAATAGCACAATTAGCTATATAATAAGCGCAATCTGATTGAATTTCATCATTAGAAATTTGATTTTTAATATTTTCAAATAAAATTTGTGCAGATTGATATTGTTTGTCTTTATACAAGGCAACAGCTCTATCATATTCCTTTAAATCATGTGTATAAATAGATGATTGTTGTGCCCAAACAATTGGACTTACAAAAAGCAGAAATAAAGAAATTCTTAAGATTTTTATCATTTCGATTGTTTTTTTCATAGACTTCAAAGATAATATTATCTAAAAGTATTAACGAAGTACATTAACATATTATTGTAAATAATTTATAAACAAATTTTCGGTAGAATTATAATTTTTCATTGAAATAGGTTTTAAATTTTGAAAGCGAGAAGTAAGTTCTTACTTTTACAGCATAAAACTTTTGCAAGCTATGTCACAAAGTATTCTTTCATTAAAAGATATTTCCATTTTTCAAGAAAAAAATCCGATTTTAACCAATATTAATTTAGAAGTTAACAATGGAGAATTCATTTATTTAATAGGTAAAACGGGATCAGGAAAGAGTAGTTTTTTAAAAACACTTTATGCAGATTTACCTTTAACGATAGGTGAAGGAACAATTGTAGATTATGATTTAAGAGATTTAAAAGAGAAAGATATTCCCTACTTAAGAAGAAAACTAGGAGTTGTTTTTCAAGATTTTAAATTATTACCTGACAGAAATGTAAAAGAAAATCTCTTATTTGTTTTAAAAGCAACTGGATGGACAGTTACAGAAGAAATGAATGTAAAAATTGATGAAGTTTTAGATAAAGTTGGCATGAAGAATTACCAATCTAAAATGCCCCATCAGTTATCTGGTGGAGAACAACAACGAATAGCCATTGCTAGAGCATTATTAAACAATCCCGAATTAATTTTAGCCGATGAACCAACAGGAAACTTGGATCCACAAACTAGTGTTGAAGTTATGGAAGTATTGCGAAAAATTAATAGCGCAGGGAAAACAATTATAATGGCAACACATGACTATGCCTTATTATTAAAATTTCCTGCAAAAACCTTAAAATTTGAAAGTGGGAAAGTATTTGAAGTAGTACAAAGAACGGTGTAATGCTATCAATCTTAATTCCAACATATAATTACAATACTTTTCCTTTAGTTTTGGAATTAAAAGGGCAAGCTGATTTATTATCAATCGATTATGAAATTTTAGTTCAAGATGATTTTAGTTCATTATTTATTGAAGAAAATTCTAGAATAAATGAATTAGAGAACTGTTCGTTTGAAATTAATAAAGAAAATTTGGGAAGAGGAAACAATATAAATTTACTAAATTCAAAAGCTAAATATGATAATGTTCTTATAATGGAAGCGGATGCATTTCCAGAAAAAAAAGAATATTTAGAAACTCTAATATCAAATATCAATCAGAATACAAAAATAATATTCGGAGGTGTTATTTATCCGCAAAAAAAGCCTAATAAAGAAAAAGTATTAAGATGGAAATATGGAACTTATCGAGAAACTAAAAGTTTAGCTGAAAGAAAAAAAAAGCCATATAGTTTTGTTTTTTCATGGAATTTACTTTTAAAAAAAGAAATTATTTCTAATATAGCTTTTAAAACAAACATCAAGCACTATGGTTATGAGGATTTAATATTCATTAAAGATTTAAAGAAAAATAATTTAGAAATTCTGCATATAGAAAACCATTTAATCCATTATAATTCTGAATCAAATTTAACTTTTATAAAGAAAACAGAAATTGCAATTACTACACTAAATCAATTAATTAAAAATGGTGAATTAAACTATATTGACACAAAAATAACTAAAGTTTATCGTTCTTTAAAATTCTTTCATTTAGAAAATGTTTTTATAATTTTATTTGAAAAAATTTCTCATTCATTAATAACCAATCTCAATTCACTTAATCCAAATTTAATTCAATTTGATTTATACAAACTAGGTTATTTTTGTTTACTAAATAAGAAGAAAAATGTATAATAGAATAAAAAATAACATTGTTAAAATAGTACCCAAAAAAAAACTTTTAAAAATAGAACCTTATTTAAGATTTTTATACTCAATTAATAAAAAAGGCAACAATCATATCTGTAATATTTGCCATTTTAAAAACACAAATTGGATTATATTACAAAATAAAGATCATTTATGTCCAAAATGTGGAAGCCTTTCAAGAGATAGAAGGTTATATAAAATTATTTCTGAAAATTATTTAAAAAAGAATCTTAGGATTTTAGATTTTTCACCTTCGCGAAGCTTATTTCGAAAATGGAAAAAAGAAAAAAACATTAACTATACAGCATCAGACTTATCTGGCGATTTTATTGCTGATGTAAAATTTGACATTACCAATATTAATCAAATAGACAATAAATATGATTTAATAATTTGTTTTCATATTTTAGAGCACGTGATTGATGATTTAAAAGCTATGAAAGAACTCTATAGAGTTTTAAACAATGAAGGAACTCTAATAATACAAACACCTTTTAAAAAAGGAGACATCTACGAAGATTATTCTATAATTTCTAAAATTGAAAGATTAAAACATTTTGGACAAGAAGATCATGTAAGAATTTATTCAATTGAAGGATTAAAAGGTCGATTAGAAAGTATAGGCTTCTCAATTAAAGTCCTTAATTTTAGAAAAGATGATTATTATGGATTCTTAGAAGATGAAACCATATTAATAGCAAAAAAATAATTATGCCTTTATTTTCAGTAATAATACCAGTTTACAATAAAGCCAATTATATTGAGGAAACTTTAAAAAGTGTCCTTGAGCAGCAATTTAATGATTATGAAATTATAATTATAGATGATGGTTCAACTGATTCAAGTTTGAAAATTATTAATCAATTTTCAGATAATAGAATTTGCATCTATACACAAGAAAATAAAGGAGTTGCAGCTGCAAGAAATTTTGGTATTGAAAAATCTAAAGGAAAACTAATTGCTTTTTTAGACGCTGACGATTATTGGTTTCCAAATCATTTAGAAGAAATCGTAAAATTATATCATGATTTCCCAAATTGTGGAATGTATTGTAATTTATATAGAATAAAAACTACTAATAAACACTTCCATGATATTTCTTTCAGAGGAATAAGTTCAGGATTTAGAGGAATAGTTAAAAACTATTTTTATTCAAATAAGCCTTTTCGAATTTCTTGGACATCTTCTTTAGCAATTACAAAAGAAATATTAGAGGAATTTAATGGTTTTAATGAGAATGTTACCAATGGACAAGATATCGAATTATGGACTAGAATTGGTATAAAGTATTCAGTCGTAGTTTCAAATAGAATTACATCAATCTATAATTTCAACACAACATCTAGCTTAACAAAACAAAATATTAATTCAATGAAATTGATGAACTTCTCTCAATTTGAAGAAGATGAAAAAAAGAATATTTATTTAAAAGAGTTTTTAGATTTACATCGTTTCTTTTATGCCATCCAATTTAAAACTGAAGGAAATATAGAAAAAGCAAATTTGTTTTACAAAAATATAAACAAAAAAAACATTGGCTTAACAAATCAACTATTATTTAATTTACCCAGTTCAATACTTAAATCATTATATTTTATTAAAAGAAAATTAAAAAAAATAGGATTTGAGTTTTCTACTTACAATTAATCCTTTAATTTATAGATACCAAAGATAGCATCACTTGATATTCCATTTTGTTTTATAAATTGCCTTTCATCGTTTAATATGAAATTAATCCACTCTTTAGTTTCTTTATTCTCATTTAAAAAATTTTGAGCAATTCCTTTAAAAAGAGGTTGGATAATATTCCAACCCAATTTTTTCTCTTCTATTATATCAAAATTAGCATGAAGAGCATTAACTAAATTTTCTGAATCTGGAGCTTCTGAAGGATCAATTGCAAACATTCTTAAGATTCCAGGTCGATATACCTTTTTCTTAATAAAATTACTTTTTTCAAATTTCCTAAACTCAGTTGGCAATTTTTTTAAAATATCATTACACTTCTTTATTTGATTTTTTTTCCACTGTAATCTATTTGGTCCACTGTATTCAAAGACAACTAAAACTCCATCCTTATCTAAAATAGGCTTTATACTATTATTAAGAAATTTATTAATGTCTTTAAAATGATGTAGGCTAGAGTCAAATAATATAATATCAAACTTTTCAGATGAAAAATCTACTTCAAAGAAATCAGAACTTAAATAAATAATCTCTTTTTTTTCTTTTTCCGCATAAGTTTTAGCCATTTTTATACTTTCATTAGAAATATCAATTCCTAGAACTTTTTTCAAATTCAAATGATTACAAAAATTACGTTCATGAATACCTTCTCCACATCCAATTGAAAGCAAACTTAAATTATCTTTATTATTTATAATTTTTTTAGAAACATATTCTTCGTATGAAATTATTTCATTTCCAGATATTATTTTGTTCCAATGTTGTCTTATTTCAGGAATAACCCAAAAATCAGATTCTGTAACATAATTATCCCATTTTGAAGAAACTTTATCTTTATGATTAACTTTTAAAACTTTAGAAATAATAAATTTCCAACCTTTATTTCTTAGCTTTAAATAAAGATCTATTAAATCACCAAAGGTAATAAAAGAAGATTTTCTATTATAAAACATTGTCTTTAGTATTTAAATACTCCTCAAAGTCACGTATATAATCTTCTTCGTCAAAAACATCTGAAGCTACTACTAAACATACAGAACCTGAAGAAAAATTTTTTAATTCTCTCCAAATGCCATTTTTTATAAGTAGTCCTTCAAAAGGCTTGTTTAAAGTAACTTTTTTTTCTTCTCTTCCATCATTTAAAATCACATCAAAACTTCCTGATAAAGCAACTAAAAATTCTTGCTGCTTTATATGCGAATGTCCTCCTCTTTCAGCTGCACTTGGCACATCATATAGATAATAAACACGCTTCATTTCAAAAGGGATTAATGCTTTTTCAATAACTGAAAGATTTCCTCTTCTATCTTCTATTTTAGGAATAGAAATTATTTCTATTTTCATTTTTAAATTTTCATTTTTATAAGTAACGTAGGACATAATTTATCATTAGTAAAATTTGTCACTTATTTTTAATAATGATTCCCCTCTATTTTATTTGCATCAAATTTAACCATTCTTTAGTAATTACTTCAAATGAAAATTTCTGAATACTAAATCTTGCATTAGACTTGCATATTTTATAAAGATTTTTATCACTATACAATAAATTAATTGACTCGGTTAACTTATCGAAATTTTGGTCTTCCACTAATAAGCCATTATATTCATTAATAATAATTTCATTTGGCCCAGAAATTAAATCAAAACTTATTACTGGTGTATTAGAAGTTAATGACTCTAACAGAACAAGAGGAAATCCTTCATATTGACTACATAAAACAATAAAAAGGGCATTTTTCATATATTTGTATGGATTATTAGAAAATCCTACAAAAATTACATTATTAGATGTGTCTAAATCAGTTGCATGTGCTTTTATTTTTTCCAATTCGGAACCATCACCAACAATTACTAGCTTAATCTCCTTACTGGGTAAAATTGAATTTAAATAGGCTTTTATTAGTTTATCAAATTGTTTCAACTCTACTATCCTTCCAACTGCTAATATATAGTCAAATTGTAATTTTGATTTCTCATTACTTTTTTCAATAATTTCCTCTAAACTTATTGGATTATAAATACTAATTGTATTCTTTAATTGATGTTTAAGTATAACTTTTTTCTCAACCTCCTTTGCTACACAAACAATTTTATAAGCATTACTATATAACCATTTTGTTAAAAAAGTATTTTTTAAAAGATAAGTTTCAATTTTTGAACTATGAACAGTATAAATAATTTTTGTTTTAGGATATAAAAACTTAGTAATAAAAATTTCACTTATAGGATTAAGTCTATAACGCAAGTCTATAATAAAATCGAATTTTTCTTGCTTTAAATATTTTTTAAATAGGATATATTTTTTAAATTTTCTTATAAAAGAAGAATTGCTTTCTGCATACATTCCAAAATTAGCCACTTCTCCATCTACTTCATATTCTATCTCATTATCTAATAAGACTAATCGCACCTCTAGATTTTCAACTTTATTTAAAAGTGAAAACAAGTTAATTATTACTTTCGCTAATCCACCCACATTTAAATTATAGGCAACAATGGCAATTTTATATTTTTTACTTTGCTCAATCACTCTTGTTTATTTACTTTCGTAACAAATATACTATAACTGAACTTATCTCTATGCAAAATTTTCCTTTAGTTAGTGTAATTTGTATTTCTTATAATCATCAAGATTATGTTGTAGAAGCTTTAAATTCAGTAATGAATCAAAGTTATCCAAATATTGAATTAATTATTACTGATGATTGTAGTAGTGACAAATCACAACAAATAATTAAAAATTGGTTAAATGATTATCCAAATGTTTTATTTATTCCAAACAAAGTTAATTTAGGGAATACAAAAACCTTTAATAATGCTGCAAAAAAAGCTACTGGAGACTATTTTGTTGATTTAGCTGCTGATGACATTTTATTAAAAAATTGTATCCAACGTCAAATAGAGACTTTCATTAATTCAAAGTTTAAAAATACTGGATTAGTTTATGCCAATATTGAACTTTTTGATGATAATAATAATTTCATTTCTATTTATTATGATGAAACTGAAAATCCTCAAAGTGGAGATGTGTATGAAATGGTTATAAGCCGAAGTACAAAAATTTGCTCCGTTGCTTCTATGATAAAAAAAGAGGTTTTTGAAACTGTGGGCTATTATGATGAAAACCTTGCTTATGAAGATCTAGATTTATGGGTAAGAGCCTCTAGATTATATAATTTTGAATATATTCCTGAAGTATTAGCCAAAAAGAGAGAACTTTCAACTTCTTTGAGTGCACATTTTTTAAAAAGAAATAATAAAAGAACAAAACAACTACATCAATCTACTTTACTTATTTTTGAGAAAATAATATCTCTTAACAGAACTAAAAGAGAACACAAAGCTGTTTTAGGACGAATGCGATTTGAAATGTTTAAATTTATATACTCAAGGAGTTTTAGTAGTCTTATAAAATTATTTTGGTTAGGAATAAAAGTGAGATTAAAATCACTTTTTTTAAATTTTATTTTTTAAATGTCTTAAAGAATAAATACCTGATACTAAAGTAAGAATTATTAAAATAGGATTAAACAAGATAAAATCAAAAATAAAAATTGAAAATAATGCTATAATTGATGATATAATTGAAAAAAATAAAACCCGAAGAGTATCTTTTCTAAACTTAAAATTATAATAATTGATAGCAACATAATAATTATAAATTCCAGAAATTAAAAACATAACTACCATAGCTAAACCTAAGCCTAGTAATCCAAAATAATAAAAAAACACAATTGAAGCTATAACATTTATTCCATCACCTAAAAGATTTTGTTTTAAGTATAGTAACTTATTTCCTTTAATTAATGGAATATAGCCTATAGGCCAAGCTATTGCTTTTAAAACAATAGCAACTAATCCAATCTTTAAAATAAGCAATACCTCTAAAAATTCTTTAGAATATAATAGTTTAATTAAATAAGGTGCAATTAAATATAATACAAAAACAGCCGGAACCACTATAAAAAGTGCTAATTCTGTTTGGTCATTTACTAAATTATTAAAACTTTCCTTATCATTTTCATAATTACATAATCGAGGATAAAAATCATTAGACATTGCTGTAAAAACTAAACCTAAATAGCCTACTAAAATAGTATTACTAACTTGGTAAAGCCCCAAAATTTCAAAAGAATAATTTTCTTTTAAAAACCATCGAATTAAGTAAAAACAAATTTGACCAAAAATAACACTTACAGACAATAACAATCCTAATTTTGCCATTGGCAAACCTTCTTTAAACGTCTGTTTTATGGAAATAGAACTAGGTAGAATTTTTATATTTCTTGTAAAGTATAAACTAACTAAAAATCCTATTAAAGAAGTAAAAAGAACTACAGGAATAATCCCATTAATACCAAAAAAATAATACCCAATAATAGAAATAATAGAAGAAAAAATAGCAATAACGATATTATATTTTACAATACTTACCACCTTTGTTTTAGCCTGTAAAATAGCTATCCGAATAGTTGAAATAGAAGTAAAAATGAAATAAATCCCTAATACCATTATCCATTTGTAATTCGATTCAGATTCAAAAACTTCAAGACTAATCCTTTTTGCAAATAATAAGGTCACTAACAAACCTAATACTCCAGTAGTTAAAGCCCATTTGTAAATGATTTTAAGTAAACGTTGTTCTTGAAGATTTTCTTCTAAGGTGTCATTTGTTACGAGTGCTATTTCTCTTACACTACTCGAGGCAATTCCAAAATTAGTAAAACCTTGGATTAAAGCTAAAATATTTTCTAACAAACCAATAATTCCAATTCCCATGGGGCCTAAAAAAAGTGCAGCTACTTTATTAGATACCAATCGGACACCCATTTTTATAAGTTGCGACAGTCCAAAAAGACCTGTATTTTTAAATATTATTCTATGGAATTTTTTTTGCTTCATCTAAATGGTACAACCTATTTTTCTATATCCTTCTTTAAAATTAAACATCCAGTCTTCCCATTGTTCAATGTAAAGATCAGATTTTTGATTAATTTTTAAAATTTTTTTAATTTCATTTTCATTCAAATCAAACTCTAAATCTTTACAAAATAGGTTCGTATTTTCTAACCAATATTGGTTCAATATTGTATTAAAATCATGTATTGTAAAAACTGAATAATTTTTCTTTGAAAATGCAGAAGAAACAAATCCTGTTTTAGCAAACTCTTTTTTTGACCTCCCAAAATTAATTCTATGTGAATTTGAAAATCCTAATGCGTTTTTCAATTGCTTCTTCTCGTCTACTTTTTCATCAGAATTTTTCCAAATACTTAAAAAATAATCTTTTCTAAAAACAGCACCTGCTACTGAATAAATTGAATAATAATTAAATTCCTTTTCACGAGAATACAATCCTAAAACAGTAAGTGCTTTCCTCCATAAAGAATTATATTTTGTATAAATTAAGCCAAAAAGAAAAGGATTTTTAAATTGTAAATTTGGTTGGTAAATTACTATATCATTTGTAACTTTAATTTCTTTACTACCAATAACTTTTTTATTTCCTATCCAGAGTAATTTCAATAAACCTATACATTCTTTTTTGCAATCAATTTCAAGTTGGGCAATATCAATTTCTGTTGTAAACCAAATATCATCTTCTAAAACAATACAATAATCAGAAGATTTTTTTACACTTTCATACCATAATTGTGAAGGCAAGTCTTGAGGTAAATTATAATTCCTCGCCTTAATTAACTCAGATTTCACTCTGTAATTAATAGATTTTAGAATAATTACTTCGGGATATTTTCTTTTAATAGCTTCTAAATATTGTGTTGGTGTTCCATCATCTAATATATAAATACTTCCATTAAAATTCTTTAAAAACAAAGTAATACTATGCAAACATCTATCCAAATAATATACTCTATTAAATGATTTTATAAAAATATCCATTATAGCTTTTTTAGTATTTGTGCAGGATTACCAGAAACAATAGTGTTTTCTGGAATAGATTGTGCAACCAAACTATTACTTCCTACAACTGAATTTTCACCAATAGTAACTCCTTTTAAAATTGTCACATTATTACCTATAAATACATTTTTTTTAATAATTACAGCTTTTGAAGGTGGTTTCTCATCATGTCTTTTCATTGGTTCAAGATGATGGAAGTTACTATCCATTACTGAAAAATTGATTCCAATAATACAATTATCTTGAATTTCAATTTTTTCCAACGCTACAATACAACAAGCATTATTAATAACTACATCATTTCCTATTGAAATTATCGCATCTATCGTTCTTGCTTCAATATATCCGTAATGCGAATAAAAGTTAGGAGATTGATGATATCCAAATTTAATGTTTTTTCCTAAAATGATTTTCCCTTTTCCTGAAAATAGTACAGGTGAAATCAGTTTTGGCTTTACTCCCAACAGTTTTGCATCTGATAGAAATTGGTACTTCAGAATTCTAATTTTTACAAAAAAATAATATTTTAATTTAGTAACTAATGACATTAAAATTGATTTATAATTTCAATTATTTTATTAATTTCATCCTCTTTCAAACCCGAATTCAAAGGAATACTTAAAACCTGATTATGAATTTTTTTAGAAATAGGAAAAGATAAATCACTCCACTCTTTCAAAGCTTCTTGTTTATGTGGAGCGATTGGATAATGAATCATCGTTTCAATTCCACTTTCTTTCAAATAATTAGCTAATTCATTTCTATTTTCTGTTCGAATAACAAACAAATGAAAAATATGATTTTCACTTTCATCCCAAATTGGAAGAACAATTTTATCATTTTTAATTTCTGTAATATAATGTTTTGCAATACTTCTTCGCTTTTCGTTTTCATTATCTAAATGGGGTAATTTCACATTTAAAAAAGCAGCTTGCAATTCGTCTAATCTTGAATTTGTACCAATAATTTCATTTTCATATTTAACTTTTGAACCGTAATTTCTCATAGAAAAAAGTACTTCTGCTAAAGCAACATCATTTGTAGTAATTGCTCCTGCATCACCAAGAGCACCTAGATTTTTTCCAGGATAAAAACTAAATCCTGCAGCGTGACCTAGATTTCCCGCTCTTTTCAATTCTAATACTTCATTTTTAATTTCTGAATTCTGATTTCTATCTTTCAAAATAGCTCCATGTGCTTGTGCTGCATCTTCAATAACCAATAAACTATATTTTTGAGAAATTTTATTAATCTCACTCATCTCAGCTAATTGACCATACAAATGAACTGCTAAAATAGCTTTTGTATTATTTGTTATTTTCTCCTCAATTAAAAACGGATTTATATTGTATGTTTCTAAACTTGGTTCAACCAAAACAGGAACCAAATCAGCTTGTAAAATGGCTAGAATACTTGCAATATAAGTATTAGCTGGCACTATAACTTCATCTCCTTTTTGCAGTTTTCCTAATTGCAGATAAGCTTTAAAAATAAGCACTAGAGCATCAAGACCATTCCCAACTCCAATGCAATATTTAGTTCCGCAATAAGCTGCAAAATTAGATTCAAAAGATTTAACTTCATTTCCAAGAATATACCATCCTTTATCTAAAAATTGCTTCATTTTCTCCTGAAATTCAATTTCAAAAGGTTGATTTATTTTTTGTAAATCAAGAAATTTTATCATATTAATATAGTTTCCAGCTTATTGAAATTCTTTGTTTCAACTGCATAAAAATTCTGAACAATAGTTCTTGCTCCAAAACTTTCTTTCCAAAATAATAAACCTTCGTTAATGTTTTTTCCATTATTTTCATTGGAAATACCAAAATCGAAATATTTTTTATCTTTAAAAACATCAGTAATTAAATAATTATAAAGATAGTCCAAACTACCTAATTCATTTTTATTTTTATTTCCTGAAATATATTGAGGATGTGCTACATTTTTAGTAATAAAAACCATTGTTCCTGCTACTATTCTATCATTATGATAGACATTAAAATGCCTGATTTTTTCTGGAAAAATTGACATCAACTTTTTAATCTCTTCAATTGTATGCACTGGTTTTACTTGATGTTTCTTATTTAAATTGGGAATTAAAATTTCATTCCAAAACAATTCTAGGTTATTATCTTCAATAATTTTTAAATTATTTTTTAACCCTCTAGAAATACTTTCCCTTCTAGTTTTAGTGAATTTAATTTTATCTTCTAATTTTATTGTTGAAAGTGAATCCTTCCTTATTAATTTTGCTTCTAAAATAAATAAAATATATTCCATTTCATCTGAAGGAAAATCGCTATAAATTGTAGGAATCTGTTTTAATTCAAGTGTTTTTATATCACTTTCACACAAAAATTTCAAAACAGATTTAATTATAAATATGACTTCTGATAATTTTGATTTAGAATTTAAAACCAAACCACCATAAGTTAAGCCTTGATGAGAATACAAAATATCTCCTACTCTATTTGCTGGTAAAATAGCTTTCAAATTTTCTTTTTCATCAAAGACCAATAATGAATAATCTTCAAAACGATCACTATGATATTCCATAAAATCTCTATGAAATAAAAACGTTGCATTTTTAGCATTGGCAACAAATTCATTCCATTTTGAGTAATAGTCAGTTGTGTATTTTTTTACTTGATACTTTTTCAAAAAGTTGAAATTAATCCCGAAAATTACTAATTTTTTAATTCATCTTCATTCATAACGAAAGATTTTATTAAATAAATTATTATCTTGGTACAAGAATAAACTAATTAACTAACATAAAGTGAAACAAAAAAAGTACTTTTATATTTACTTTATCTTTATACTTTTCCCTTTATTTTTAAACGGACAGGACATTTCACTTTATACACAAATTAATGGTAGATATGATTTTACGTTTGTAGGTAATACTATGAATTCTTCTGAAAATAATTTATCAGCTGGACTTGTAACTGGTACTTCTTCCAGCGCAAATTTAAATTTAAATCCAGATGATACAGTAATAAAAGCCTTTTTATATTGGTCAGGGAGTGGTGATGGTGATTTTGAAGTTGATTTAAATGGAACAACTATGATTCCGGAAAGAACTTTTAGTCATAGTCGAATTTCTGGTAATAATCAAACATTTACATATTTTAGTGCTTTTAAAGATATAACTAGCTATATTCAAACTAGCGGCAATGGTAATTATACTCTGTCAAATTTAGATATCTCTGCTTTTGAAGTTTATCATAAACAAATCTCAACAAATTTTGCAGGTTGGGCCATCTTAATAGTTTATGAAAATAGTAATTTACCATTAAACCAAATAAATGTTTATGATGGTTTACAAGGTGTACCAAATAATCTAAGCATAAATTTAACCAATTTATTCGTTATTGATAACAACAATGCAACAGCTGGATTCATTGCTTGGGAAGGAGATATTTCTTTAGCTACAGAAACATTCGCAATAAATGGTACTATTATAAGCAATGCATCAAATCCAATAAATAATGTTTTCAATGGAACAAATTCAATAACTGGTGCTACTGATTTATACAACATGGATCTAGATATTTATGATATTGAAAACTATATCCAAATTGGGAATACTAATGCTAATATTACTCTTTCTTCGTTTCAAGATTTTATAATGATTAATACAGTTGTAACCAAATTGAACAGTCAATTACCCGATGCAACTATAGTCATGGACGATTACCAATTAGCATGTAATTCAAGAGAAATCCCTATTAATTTTACAGTTTATAATGTTAATAGTACTGAAGTTTTGCAAGCCAATACTCCTATTGCTTTTTATGTCAACAATGTTTTAGTTGGAACTGCTGAAACGCAAAATACAATCCCAATTGGAGAAAATGAAACAGGAAGTACAATCCTAACTATTCCCAATACTATTCCTATAAATTTTACTCTAACTGCTGTTGTTGATGATACTGGAAATGGGAATGGAATAGTAACCGAATTAGTAGAAACAAACAATACTAATAGTATAGATATTACACTATTAGTTTCACCTGAATTTAATCTTTTAGAACCGCTTTTTAGTTGCAATTTAGGATTAACAAGAGGTGTTTTCGATTTTTCAGATTATGAACAACAAGTAAAAACAGCTGCTTCTCAAATAGTAACATTTTATGAAACCTTTGATGATGCATTTAATGAATTGAACCCCATTTTTAATATTAGCAATTATGAAGCTACAACTACACCTAAAGAAATTTTTATTCGTATTAAAAATGAGGATGATTGCTACGCTATAACTTCTTTTTTATTGAAAGTAGAAAATTGTCCACCTATAGTTTATAACGCAGTTTCTCCCAATAATGATACTTTAAATGATTCTTTCTTCATTGATGGATTGCGTGATATTTTTATCAATTTCAAATTGGAAATTTACAACAGATGGGGAAAACTACTTTGGATAGGAGATAACAACAAACCTGATTGGAATGGCTATGTAGGTGAAGGCATAGGTTCGAAATTAGCTCCAGATGGAACTTATTTTTATATTCTGTATTTAAATGATCCTAGTTATCCAGAACCATTGAACGGTTATTTATATTTGAGTAAATAATTACATATTCTGAGTATAAAAATTATAATCTTTCAATAATGTTCTAATAAAATCCTGATCATTTCCAGATTGGTTTTTAATACCAGTTACAGCAATTACCTTTTCCCTCAATTTAATTAAAGTACTATAATCTCTATTCTTAACTGCTATTTCAAACGTTTCTTTAATAATTCGCATATCATTATCTGATAATTTAATTACTAAAGGATAAATAGGTACATAATCTTCATTTACTTCTTGCAAAATAGTATGATTTATATTGATATTATTTTTTAATGAAATTACTGCTGTTCCTGCTCCCATATCTCCTATTCTTTGATTTTTTCCATTAAAAATAATAGCTATTAAACCTACTACTGTTAAGGGTGGAAGAACTTCAATTAATCGAAATAACCATCTTATTAAATAATCGCCAAAACCAGCTTGATAACCATCAATCTTTATAACTTTAATTTTCATGATTCTTTTTCCAATGGTTCTTCCTTCCCAAAGACTCTCTTGAATAAGTGTGTAAAAAAATACAGGTAGATAAATAACAATATAAACAGCCATCTCTGACCAATAATCCATAGAAGAGATATAGTTGCCTAAGCCTGAATAATCTATAACATAGCCTGCAACAACTGAATAAGCTATTATAACCAGTAAATCAAGTACTTGTCCTAACAACCTTTCACCAACTGAAGCAGCAGTAAAATTTATTGTAACATTTTGTGTCGTTGTTATAGTTAATTGTGACATATTTTTTTATTTTAGCACTTCATGAGAGAAGTAGCATTTATTAAGCAAAATAAAGAAAAATGGCTTGAATTTGAGCAAGCAATTTTTGGTAAATCTAAAAAAAATCCTGATGAATTAGCTAGTCTATACATTCATTTGGTTAATGATTTAGCGTATGCACAAACTTACTATTCAAAAAGCAAGACAGTTGTCTATCTTAATTATTTAGCTTCACAAACGTACCAAAAAATTTATAAAACTAAAAGAGAAGATACAAATCGTTTATTATATTTTTTTAAAACCGAAGTTCCTCTTTTAGTCTATGAATACCAAAGGTATATATTGTATGCCTTTTTATTTTTTATAGTTTTAACTTCTATAGGAGTAGTTTCAACTTTAAAAGATGATACTTTTGCACGTTTAGTATTAAGTGATGACTATGTTAATATGTCACTTGAGAACATAAAAGAAGGTAATCCTGTTGCTGTTTATAAGAGTAGTACTAATTGGGGAAGTTATATTGGCATTACTTGGAATAATTTAAAAGTTGGTGCTATGTTTTATTTCTCCGGAATATTTCTTGGCATTGGCACCTTTTATTTCTTCTTTGAAAATTGCATCAGGCTCGGCTCTTTTCAAACACTATTCTATCAACAAGATGTGTTTTGGGAAAGTGTTCGAGGTATTTGGATTCATGGCTCTATGGAAATATTTGCCATGGTTATAGAAGCGGGTGCAGGATTTGCTCTTGGAGCAAGTATTTTATTCCCAAAAACTTTTTCTAGATTTAATTCTTTCAAAATTGGATTCAAAAATACTTTTAAAATATTTCTAAGCACTATGCCTTTTACCATAATAGCAGGTTTTCTAGAAGGATTTATTACACGATATTCTATAGATATGCCTATTTTTTTAAGTGTTGGAATTATTTTAACTACACTGGCAATGATTAGCTTTTATTATTTAGTTTATCCATTCCTAGTTCATAAAAAAACAAAAAAATAGTTATGTTTCAATTATACAAAAAAAGAGGTTTTAGTGAGTTCATAAGCGATACTTTTGAATTCTTAAAACTTGAAGGTAAAAATTATTTTAAAAACTATTTTATTATAAACGGACCATTACTACTTGTTTTAGTGGTTTGCATTTATTTCTTAACCAAAGTATATATGGATGTTGTTTTTTCGTCCATGGTAGCTATAAATCCAAACACAAATAACATTTTAAACGATTTAATGAACAATATTCCATTATTCATAAGTCTAGGATTAGTGTCTTTTGTTTTAATTATCATTGTAAGTTTAATCAATTATTCCTATCCTATTAGCTATTTAAAATTAGTAGGTACAAAAAGTGAAATTACAACGCAAAATATCATTAACTTAATGAAAGAAAAATTGGGTAAAACGATACTCTTTTTCTTAGCCTCATTATTAGTTTTTGTTCCTATTATTACAATTGTAATGCTATTATTAGTTTTACTAATGATGATCATTATTGGCTTTCCTCTTATGATAATTATTGGTCCAGCACTTGTAAGTTGGATGAAATTAAGTTATTACGATTACATTACAACTGAAAACAATTATCTAAAATCAGTAGGAAATGGATTCGAATTATTAAAGTCAAAATTCTGGCCTATAGTAGGTTCAACCATGATTATGTATATAATTTTTTATATTATTTTAAGCATATTCACTTTAATTCCATATTTCATAGGGTTAGGATTAATGTTTGTTGACACAAACGCAAATTCAGACCAAACTGAAGCTTTTTCTACTTTAAGCATTCTCGCTTCAGCTATAATGGTTATCTCTACTATTTCTAATTATACGCTACAAAATATCGTTTTTGTTAATCAAGGAATCATTTTTTATAGTATTACGGATGAGAAAGAAAATATTTCTATAAAAAGTGACATCGATTTAATAGGTTCAGACAGTGAATAAATTTCTTTATATAATACTTTTCTTTTTTACTCTTTTTGGGTTTGCTCAATCCAATAGCATTACCTATGACTATGAATTAGAGCAAAACGCACAATCTGTCGAACCATCAGATTCATTATATTCAGAAGAAATTTTTGAAGAAGTAGTGAATCCAAAACATTTTAATCCCAATTTTAAAGGCAAATACAATAACAACGATTTTAAATATGAAACTACTATAGATTCAAAACAATCAACAGCTTGGGATCGTTTTTGGAATGCTGTAGGTGATTTTCTAGAACGGTTATTCGACTTTGGAGATGGTGAAAATCCATTATCAGGATTTGAAATTTTTATGAAAATTATTTCTTTTATTATAATCGCTTTTGTCATCTATTTAATTGTAAGAGTAATTATTACTAAAGAAGGAAAATGGATTTTTGGTAAAAAGAAAAAGAAAATTACTGTTGCAGAAATGGTGGAAGAAAACATTCATACTATAGATTTTAAAGACATCATAAAAAATACTAAAGCCGATAAAGAATATAGATTAACCATTCGTTATTATTATTTATGGTTATTAAAATCACTTTCCGATAAAGAAATCATTGAATGGGATATTGAAAAAACAAATTCCGATTATTTATATGAAATTCAATCTCCTAGTTTAAAAGAGAATTTCAAATATTTATCATATATCTACGATTATAGTTGGTATGGAGAATTTGAAATTAATGAAAAAGATTTTTCAAAAGCAGAAGTTGCTTTTTTAAAAACAATAGCAAATAAGTAACAATGCCAAAAAGTATTAAAATATATATTTTCATTCTAGTGCTTATTCTAATAGGGATAATCACTTTAGATGCAAATAAACCAAAACCCGTAAATTGGACTCCAAGTTTCAGTGCTAAAGATAAAATTCCATTTGGATTATTTGTACTTAATAATGAAATAGATAGTCTTTTCGGCCAACAAAAATTAGAACGTTTTGGAGTAACTCCTTACGAATTTTTAGATCCTAAATATTCTTATGAAGATAGTACTTACACTACTCAAGGAACGGTTATGTATATAGATGGGTCATCAAATATTGATGATGAATCGGCTCAAGAAATATTATATTTTGTATCACATGGAAACACTGCATTTATAAGTGCCACTAGTTTTCCTTTAAAATTTAGGGACACATTAAATTTCAATTATGCATACAGCAATATTTTTTCAGATTCGCTCTATTTATCAGTAGAAAAAAATAAGGAATTCAGCTATCTTAAAGGTACAGACAATGTCTATTTCACCGATTTTGATTCTACAAAAACTAAAATTTTGGGTCACCAAAGAAATGGCACAAAAGATTCTGTTGTTAATTTTATTCGTATTCCACATGTAAATGGTTATTTTTATCTGCACACCCAACCTGTTTCTTTTACCAATTATTATCTACTAAAAAAGAATAATCATGAGTATGTAGAACAAGTACTTTCCTACATAGATGATGAAAATGTTTTTTGGTATTTAGAAGACAGTCGCAACCAAATAAAGAGTAAAATGGGCTATATTTTTAGCCAACCTGCCTTAAATTGGGCATGGAAAATTGCTATAATTAGTATGATTGTTTTTATGTTCTTTAATGCAAAAAGAAAACAGCGTGTTATACCTATAATTGAGCCTTTAAAAAATACAACAGTAGATTTTACAAAGACAATTGGAAATTTATATTATCAAGAAGGAAATCATCAAGACATTATTAATAAAAAAATAAAATTTTTCCTAGAAAAAGTTAGAAACGAATATCTTGTGGATACTTTTGATTTAAACGAAACTTTTGTTAATCGTTTGCATCAAAAAACGGGAAAAAGTAAAACAGAAATTGAAAATATTGTTCAGCTCATTAAAAAATATAGAAACCAATTAGAAAGCACAGAGAAAGATTTAATAACATTCAATAATGCTTTGGAAACGTTGAATATATAATCAAGAGAACACAGAAATAAAGAATAAGAAATAAGAAAAGATATGGAAAATAATTTCGAAAATACAGAAAACGAAAACCTAAACGAAAATACAGCTGAAAATCAAATCGAACAATCAATTGAAAATGCTGTTGATAGTACAAATGAAGATGTAAATTTTCAAACCCGTTTAAACTTAGCTCCATTACAAGAAAGTGTGAACCAAGTAAGAGCAGAAATTGCTAAAGTAATTGTAGGACAGTCAAAAATGATAGACCAATTATTAGTAGCTGTGCTTTCCAATGGTCATGTATTACTTGAAGGTGTTCCTGGTGTAGCAAAAACCATTACAGCAAAACTACTTTCACGAACATTAAGTCTCGATTTCAGTCGTATTCAGTTCACACCAGATTTAATGCCTTCTGATATCATTGGAACTTCAGTATTTGATTTATCAAAATCTACTTTCGAATTCAAAAAAGGACCTGTCTTTTCAAATTTTGTTTTAATTGACGAAATTAACCGTGCACCTGCAAAAACACAAGCCGCTTTGTTTGAAGTTATGGAAGAACGTCAAATTACAACAGATGGAAACACCTATAAACTAGACTTACCGTTTTTAGTAATCGCGACTCAAAATCCCATTGAACAAGAAGGTACATACCGTTTGCCAGAAGCACAATTAGACCGTTTTCTTTTTAAAATTAATATAGAATATCCTAATTTAGCTGAAGAAATTGCAATTCTTCAAAAAGAAAACGAATTGCAAAACAATGATAAACTAGCTAGCATTGCAAAAGTAATTGAGAAGAGTAATATTCTTAATTTCCAAGGACTCGTAAAACAAATTTTAATCGAACCTCATTTAGTAGAATATATTGCAAAAATAGTATTGAATACTCGTGAAAATCCATTTTTGTATTTAGGAGCATCTCCAAGAGCTTCAATTGCTATTTTAAATGCAGCCAAAGGTTTTGCAGCACTTAAAAACCGTGATTTTGTAACTCCTGAAGATATTAAAGAAGCAGCAATTCCTGTTTTACAGCATCGAGTGGTAGTTACACCAGAACGTGAAATGGAAGGAGTTACAAGTACAGTAATCATCAAACAAATTATCGATTCTGTAGAAATTCCTAGATAATAAAACAACAAAAAGTATCGAAAACATTATAAGTATTTCCAAAGAATGAAACAATTTTTCAAACAACTATACCTCAATAATTTCTTTTTTTATTGCCTCATGGGAATCATTTTCCTATTTGTAGTTGCTTACTTGTTTCCCCTATTTTATAATGCCTGTTGGTATTTATTGTATGTACTTCTAGTTTTTACAGCAATAGATGTTTTATTATTATTTGGTTTTGGCAATAAAATTGAAGCCACAAGAATTACTCCAGAAAAATTATCAAATGGTGATGAAAATTCTATTGTAATTAAAGTAAAAAACAAATATACTTTCCCTATTCACGCTAAAATTATAGACGAAATTCCGTTTCAATTTCAACAACGTAATTTTGAAGTAAAAAGAAAAATAAAAGCTTCGTCTACTGATGAATACCAATATTTCCTTCGCCCTACAGAACGAGGAGAATATTTCTTTGGAAGTGTAAATTTCTATGCAATTTCTCCTTTACAATTAATTGCAAAACGATATACCTTTAATAAAAATCAAATGGTACCCACTTACCCTTCATACATTCAATTACGAAAGTATGATTTAATGGCTTTTTCAAACAATTTATTCCAATATGGATTAAAAAAAATTAGACGTATTGGTCACACCATGGAATTTGAGCAAATAAAAGAATATGTACAAGGAGATGACATTCGTACCATAAACTGGAAAGCAACGGCTAAGCGTAACCAATTAATGGTAAACCAATTCCAAGATGAAAAATCGCAAAACGTTTATATGGCAATCGATAAAGGTCGTGTAATGAAAATGCCTTTTAATGGATTGAGTTTATTAGATTATGCTATTAATGCTACTTTGGTTTTATCCAATGTTATTATCAAAAAACAAGACAAAGCTGGAATGTTCACGTTTTCCAAAAAAGTAGAAAACCGTGTGGTAGCCGAAAAAAGGCAAAGCCAAATGCAAAACATTATGGAAAGCTTATACAATATTAAAACCGATTTCTTTGAAAGCGATTACAGTCGTTTGTATGTAGACATCAAAAAACACATTAATCATAGAAGTTTGATTATGTTGTATACCAATTTTGAAACCTTAGACGCTTTACACCGACAATTACCTTATTTAAAAGGAATTGCTAAAAACCATTTATTAGTAATCGTTTTCTTCAACAATACAGAGTTAAACGATTTAATCGAAAAAAAGGCAGAAACCGTTCAAGAAATTTATGACAAAGTCATCGCTGAAAAATTCGCATTCGAAAAACGATTAATCGTAAATGAGCTCAGAAAATATGGTATCTACTCTGTTTTAACACAACCAGAGCATCTTACATTAGACACCATCAACAAATATCTTGAAATTAAAGCAAGAGGGATTTTGTAAATGAATTAAATAATAAAAAATAGAATACTAGATTTCATAAATGAGAATTTAATTGCTCCTAGTAGAACAAATTTATTTAGTAAGAGTTTAAAGAATATATTGATACTCTTTTTCATTTTCAATCACTAAATTCTATTAAAAAAATAGCAAAAAACTAAGTATATGTGTAAGTTGACAGCCATTTTGGTTGAACAAAATGAAAAAAGAATTAAAAAAATTATAGAATTCAATGTTGAACCAATAGAAATAAATTAATACCATTTCCTGATAAGCAACTTAAAAATAGATGATTAAAAAAATATTACCCTTTGAAAAATTAGTTTATCGTTCAACATTACCGAAAGACGAACTTTTAGTGCATTTACAAAATGAAATTGAAGCTGAAAAACCTTTTAGTTTTAGAGCTAATAAATTTATATATTCCAAACCTTATATTGGTAAAATCTACAATGATTCATTTGAAATCAAGAGAGCCATAAACTATAGAAATTCTTTTTTACCTCAAATAAAAGGAGAGATCAAAGATGATTTAAATGGTTCTAAAATAACTGTAAAAATGAATCTTATTGAAATCGTAAAAGTTTTTATGATAATTTGGTTAAGTGGCGTTTTGGTTGGTTGTTTAGTAATATCATATAATTTAATTTTCAAAAATGATTTAAATTCAGAAGGTACATACTTTATGTTCACTCCTTTTTTTATGTTACTATTTGGAGTAGTTTTAGTTTCTTTAGGTTTTAAAGTCGAAAGTAAAAAAAGTAAAAAAGATTTAGAAAAAATTTTGAAAGCAAAAATTATAGAAATGTAAAAACAATCTACCAAAAAGAATTCTCCATGATTACATTTTTATACTTAATTTAAAGATGGTTTCGTATCTTTGAGTAGTGTTTTAATTTCAGTTTCTTTAGCCCGCAATCTCACAAATTCTAAAAACATTTACCTAACATTTAAATCAAAAACTAAATAAAAATAACTATGCCACATTTTGTAATTGACTGTTCTGAAAATATCATAAAAATAAAATCTCCAAAAGAAATTATTCAGAAAGTGTATGATACTGCTGAATCAACTAATCTTTTTGATAAAGGAGATATTAAAGTAAGAATTAACCCTTTTGAATATTACAATATCGGAAATACAAAAGATGATTTCATTCACATTTTCGCCAATATAATGGAAGGACGAACTGTTTCTCAAAAAAAGAACCTTTCTGAAAGAATTATTACTGAATTGAAAGTAATGTTTCCAAACGTTCCAATTATTTCAATCAATATTAGAGATTTTGAAAAAGCAACTTATTGTAACAAATCAATGGTTTAAAAGCAATGTGAATGCGAAAAATCTTCCGTTCCTGCGATAAAAACAACAAATCCTATTATCCTCAATAATAGGATTTGTTGTTTAAACCATTCTTTGTAGCAATTTTAATCAAAATCATAAATTGCTACAAAAGTTGTAGCAAAAATTTTGTTTTAAAAAAAATGCTACACAAATTGTAGCAAAATGAAATAATTTTAAAAATTGCTACAATTATGAAAAAAGATGAAGACAAGAAGAAAATAAGAGAACTTCTAGGCGTTATACAAGAAGTCATTATTCCCTATTTGAATTGGAAAAAATAGGCTTACCTCAACAAGCAATGATACAACTTGCAGAAATGTTATCTTATGTTCAAGAAGCTAATAAAATCAATACACTTTCTGCTAAAGAAATAAAAGAACAAAAAAAAGAAAGGCAACAATTCTAGCTTTACATTTATCAAACTATTTAGAAATGACAAAAGATTATAGCAAAGAATTAGGAAGTGTTCTTCGGTCAAAAAGCTTTGAGAGATAGCAATCAAAATAATGTATTGATAATTGAGAAGTATAAATTACAATTAGAAACCTTAAACCATTAAGAACAACAAATTCAAAAGAAAATAAAAGATTAAATCACAATTAAAACACATATAATCCAATAAAAAACCCTCGCTACAACTAAAGCGAGGGCAAACAAAAAAACTATAAAAACTATAAAAACTATAAAAAAAATTACTCAAAAACAGTAGGCATCATATCTCTTTCAAAAATTTAATATCTTAATTATATAGTAAAACTATAACATCAGCATTAATAAGAAAATAATTTTAGATAAAACTAAAAAGTACTGTCGTTCACTTAACCGTTTCTGTAGACGAATGATTTTTCATTACTATTCACAAAAAATAAAAGCTCACACAAACGTTAAAAAAATCTAAAATTCAAAAGGCATCATTATAGTAAAACGTAATTCTTCCTATATTTAGCGCATTAACAAACCTAACCAAAAACACCTATATGAGAATTTGTACGTTATTGGTTGTTTTATTTGTCTCTTTTTTTGGAAATGCACAAGACTATTTTCCTAAAAATGATGGCGTAAAACAATCTTTTAAGAATCATGTTGCTATTACAAATGCAACTATTTATGTCTCTTCTTCACAAAAACTAGAAAAAGCTACTCTTTTATTTAAAGATGGAAAAGTAATAGAAGTTGGAACTTTGGTTGTTGTGCCTAAAAACGCAACAATTATCAATGCGACTGGCAAAACTATTTATCCGTCATTCATTGATATTTACAGCGAATTTGGTATCGATAAACCCCAACCAACACCAAGAAAAGGTTTTGCAACCCAATATGATTCTTCAAGAGAAGGTTATTACTGGAACGATCACATTAAACCAGAATATAATGCGTATGAAAACTTAAAATATGATGATAAAGCCGCAAATTTACTACGTGAAATAGGTTTTGGTACAGTCGTAAGTCATTCAAATGATGGAATAATTGCTGGAACAGGTTTATTATGGACTTTAAACGATACCGATAATAATGCAAAACGTATTTTAAATACAAAAGTTTCCCAACATTTCTCTTTTACTAAAAGTAAGTTAAGTAATCAAAGTTATCCTTCTTCTTTAATGGGTAGTATGGCTCTAATTCGTCAAGTTTATCATGATGCGAAATGGTATGCCAATGGAAATTCAAAAACAAAAGATTTATCTTTAGAAAACTTTAATGCTAATAGAAATTTAATCCAGATTTTTGATGCAGGTGATATTCTAAACAAGCTAAGAGCTAGTAAAATAGGAAAAGAATTTGGTATTAACTATATCATCAAAGGAAATGGAGACGAATTTGAAAAAATAGAAGAAATTAAAAAAACAAATGCTACCTACATCATTCCTTTAGATTTTCCAGAAGCTTATGATGTTTCAGATCCTTATCTCGCACAACAAGTGAGTTTAAGTGATATGAAATTTTGGAATCAAGCTCCTTTCAATCTAAAAATTTTAGCAGAAAACAATATCAATTTTGTTTTAACAGCTAGTGATAATAAAAAAGCAAAAGATTTCTTAGACAATTTAAGAAAAACGGTTTTATATGGTTTACCCAAAGAAAAAGCGCTAGCAGCTTTAACGGAAACACCTGCAAAAATCTTAAATCAATCAGCATTAATAGGATCATTAAATAAAGGCTCGTTGGCCAATTTCTTAATCGTTTCTGGAGATATTTTTGAAGAAAAGAGTACTATTCATGAAAATTGGGTACAAGGCAACAGAAATATAGTTGACAAAATGGATATTGAGGATATTCGTGGCGATTACAACTTAACATTTGCTAATCAAACTTTTGACCTAAGCATTTCTGGTGAATTAGATAAATTAGAAGCTAAAACGAGTAAAGATAGTATTAACTATGGTACAAAATTAACCTATAAAGAACCTTGGCTAACTTTAGTTATCAAAACAAAAGATACAATTACAAATTCCTATTACAGATTAACAGGAATTAAAAATAAAACTACTTTAGAAGGAAAAGCCGTTTTAGAAAACGGAACAGAAACTTCTTGGACAGCAATTAAAAAAGAAACTGCTGAAAAGAAAGAAGAGAAAAAAGAGGAGAAAAAAGAGGAGAAAAAAGACGAACCTAAAGTTCCAGAAATGATTCCAGTAACCTATCCAAATATTGCCTACGGAAATGCTGTAAAACCTACACAAGAAACCATTCTATTTAAGAATGCAACCGTTTGGACAGGAGAAAAAGAAGGAAATTTAACAGAAACCGATGTATTAATCCAAAACGGAAAAATAGCACAAATAGGTAAAAACCTTTCTGTGCCAAATGCAAAAATTGTAGATGCAACAGGAAAACATCTGACAGCAGGAATTATAGATGAGCATTCACACATTGCTATTTCAAAAGGAGTAAATGAAGGAGGTCAAAACTCTTCGGCAGAAGTAACTATTGAAGATGTAGTAAACTCAGATGATATTAATATTTACAGAAATTTATCAGGCGGAGTTACTTCGGCAAATTTATTACACGGTTCAGCAAATCCTATTGGTGGACGAGCAGCGTTCATTAAATTAAAATGGGGTTACACACCAGATGAGATGTTAGTAAAAGAAGCTCCAAAATACATCAAATTTGCCTTAGGTGAAAACGTAAAACAATCCAACTGGGGAAGCGGTCGTTTCCCTCAAACTAGAATGGGTGTAGAACAAGTATATGAAGATTATTTCTCTCGTGCATTAGAATACAAAAAAGAATGGACAGCATACAATACTAGTAAAGTCAAAAATAAAGTGGCTCCACGTTTTGATATTGAAATGGAAGTTTTAGGACAAATTCTAGATAAAAAACGTTTTATAACTTGTCACTCTTATGTGCAATCAGAGATTAATATGTTAATGAAACTAGCAGAACGTTATAATTTCAAGATTCAAACATTCACACATATCCTAGAAGGATACAAAGTAGCCGATAAAATGGCTGCTCACGGTGTTGGTGGTTCTACTTTTGCCGATTGGTGGGGTTATAAATATGAAGTAAAAGATGCTATTCCATACAACGCAGCATTAATGAATGGACAAGGTGTTGTAGTTTCAATCAATTCGGATGATGCAGAAATGTCGAGACGCTTAAACCAAGAAGCAGCAAAAGCAGTAAAATATGGCAATGTTTCTGAAGAAGAAGCATGGAAATTTGTGACTTTAAATCCAGCTAAATTATTACAAGTAGATGATAAAATAGGAAGTATTAAAGTAGGCAAAGATGCTGACATTGTATTATGGACTGCAAATCCGTTATCGATTTATGCTAAAGCAGAAAAAACAATTGTTGATGGCATCATTTTCTATGACTTAGAGAAAGAAGCAGCAACATTAGCAACTATTCAAAAACAGCGTAATGAATTAACCAACAATCTATTGGAAGCTAAAAATAAAGGATTAAAAACACAAGCTCCTAAGAAAAAAGATGTGGGTCATTATCATTGTGATACTTTAGGTGAAAATTGTGTCGTTTCTCATGCAAAATATCAATAATCTTCTAAATTAAGAAAACATATGAAATCGCTATTAACAAAAAGTTTGTAGAAAGCAAACACTAATAAAAATAAAGCGATGCCATATGATTTTTAAAAAACAATAAATATTTACATATGAAAAAATATATAATCATATTATTCCTAAGTTGTTTTGCTTTTAGCCAACAAACTCCTGCTCCACAACAAACTAAGAGCATTTTAATTACAGGCGGAAAAGCACATCTTGGAAATGGAAAAGTAATAGAAAACAGTATTATTTCAATCAAAGAAGGCAAAATAGCCATGATTGCAGATGGAACGAATGTAAAACCAGAAAAACACGATATTTATATTGATGCATCTAAGAAACATATTTATCCAGGATTTATTGGAGCTAATGCAACTCTAGGATTAGTAGAAGTTGATGCGGTAAAAGCTTCCGATGATGAAAATGAAATGGGTGAAATGAATCCTCATATAAGAAGTATCATCGCTTATAACACCGAATCAGGTTTAGTAGAAGCTGCAAGACCAAACGGTGTTTTACTAGCACAAATTGCTCCAAGAGGTGGAAGAATTTCTGGAACCTCATCAATAGTTCAACTTGATGCTTGGAACTGGGAAGATGCTATTGTAAAAGAAAATGATGGTATTCATCTAAATTGGCCAAAAAGTTTTTCACGTGCTGGATGGTGGGCAGAACCAGGAGGAATTGAACCAAATAAAAATTATGACAAACAAATTACCGAAATCCAAGATTTTTATAATGATGCTAAGGCTTATTTAAGTACAAATACTACTGTGAGAGATATCCCTTATGAAGCAATGAAAGGACTAGATACAGGAAGCAAAAGCCTTTTTATTCATGTTGATGGAGAAAAAGAAATTGTAGATGCTATTTTATTTAAAAAGAAAAATAACATTAGTAAAATGACCATTGTAGGTGGTTATTATGCTTTTAAAAATGTTTCCTTATTAAAAGAGAATAATGTTTCTGTTTTATTAAGACGTGTACACGATTTACCATTATTAGAAGATGAGGATGTAAATTTACCTTATAAAAATGCAAAATTATTAGACGATGCAGGTATTTTAATTGGTCTTCAAAATGCAGGTGATATGGAGCGCATGCAAATTAGAAACTTACCTTTTTATGCTGGAACTTGTGCTGCTTGGGGAATGGATAAAGAAAGAGCTTTACAGCTAATCACATCAAATACTGCCAAAATTTTAGGAATTGATGCTAATTATGGAACTTTAGAAACTGGAAAAAGCGCTACCCTATTCATTTCTGAAGGAGATGCATTAGACATCAGTACAAATGAGGTTAGTGTGGCTTTCATTGATGGTCGTTCTATTAGTTTAGAAAGTCATCAAACAGAACTTTACAATCGATACAAAGAGAAATTTGAAGCTCAGGCTAAAGAGTAAACTCTTTTGTAACAAATAAAAAAATCTCACAACATAATCTGTTGTGAGTTTTTTCCTTTATACAATACTCGTTAAAAACAGAATAACTTTTGTAATTTTGCTACCAATTAATTCATTTTCGATGAAACAAATCACCTCAGTACAAAATCCATTTATTAAATCGTTAGTTCAATTACAAGAAAAAGCTAAAACCCGAAAGCAAACAGGCACTTTTCTTATTGAAGGAAAACGCGAAATGGAATTAGCTGTAAAAGGTAATTATGAAATAACAACCATTTTATTTTTACCAGAACTTGTTTCAGAAAAAGAACTAAACCAATTTATTCTTTCAAATGAAACTGAGAAGATAGAAATATCTAAAGAAGTGTATCAAAAATTAGCATATCGCGATACAACCGAAGGAATTTTGGCTATAGCCAAAGCGAAATCATTACAATTATCTGATTTAAAGCTATCAGAAAATCCTTTAATTCTAGTAGCTGAAGCACCTGAAAAACCAGGAAATGTAGGTGCTTTACTTCGCACAGCAGATGCAGCTAATATTGATGCAGTAATTATTGCAAATCCAAAAAGTGATTTATATAATCCAAATATTGTACGTTCAAGCGTAGGCTGTTTATTTACAAGACAAATTGCAACCGCTACTTCTGAAGAAGCTATAGCTTTTCTAAAAGCAAATAACATCGCTATTTACAGTGCTACTTTACAAGACTCAACAACTTATCATTCACAAGACTACACCACTCCTACTGCATTAGTAGTAGGAACTGAAGCTACTGGTTTAACAGAAATTTGGAGAAAAGAAAGCACAAAAAACATCATCATTCCCATGCAAGGAGAAATAGATTCTATGAATGTTTCAGTCGCAGCTGCAATAGTATTATTTGAAGCAAAAAGACAAAGAGGGTTTTAAAAATTCAATTACAAAAATTAAATCTTTCACCCAATAAATTCATTACGTTCTTTCCAACTTTTAGCTTTTAACATCCTCTTCTAAATTCTAATTTCTAACTTCTAATTTTCCTATTGCACAATCCATAACTTTATCATAACTTTAACTGTTATAAAGTTGCCCTATGACCGAAATTGATTTAGAAGCCGAAAACAAAGCTATTGCTCAAGAGTACAAAGAGTTACTTCGCATTAGTTATCAAACACTTACACCAGAAGATAAAAAACTTATTCGAAAAGCCTTTGATGTAGCTGTAGATGCACACAAGGATCAAAGAAGAAAATCTGGTGAAGCTTACATCTTCCACCCTATTGCTGTTGCAAAAATTGTTGCTTCAGAAATTGGTTTAGGTGCTACTTCAATTGCTGCAGCTTTAATGCATGATGTAGTTGAAGATACTGATATTACGGTCAATGATATATCAAAAATGTTTAATCCTAATATTGCTAAAATAGTAGAAGGATTAACCAAAATAGCTAAAGTAAAGACTGATCAAGACGTTTCTATGCAAGCGGAAAATTTCCGTAAAATGCTCTTAACTTTAAATGATGATGTACGTGTAATTCTCATTAAAATTGCAGATAGATTGCACAATATGCAAACTATGGACAGCATGGCTGAATACAAACAAGCCAAAATAGCTTCTGAAACCTTATACATTTATGCTCCTTTAGCACATCGATTAGGATTATATAACATAAAAACACAATTAGAAGATTTAGGTTTAAAATATACAGAGCCTGATGTATTTCAAGAAATTGTCGGAAAAATAAAAGAAACTAAACAAGAGCAAGACGCCTACATCAAAACCATATCTGATGTTTTATCTAAATCTTTAAATGATGAAGGAATTGACTTTACCATTAAAGGTCGTCCAAAATCAATTTACTCGATTCGTAGAAAAATGAGACTTCAAGGCGTTACATTTGATGAAGTATATGATAAATTTGCACTTCGAATTATCTATAAATCAAATCCTCACGATGAAAAATTCTTAGCTTGGAAAATATATTCAGTAGTAACTGATCATTATCGTCCCAGTCCAAGTCGTTTAAGAGATTGGATTTCATCACCAAAATCTACAGGTTATGAAGCCTTACACATAACCGTTATGGGTCCAAAAGGACGATGGGTTGAAATTCAAGTTCGTAGTGAAAGAATGGATGAAATTGCAGAAAAAGGATATGCGGCTCATTATAAATACAAAGGTGTTGGCTCTGAAGAGCATGGTTTAGAAATTTGGTTAAACCAATTAAAAGAAGCTTTGGAAAGCCAAGCAGCAAATGCAGTCGATTTTGTAGAAGACTTTAAACTGAACTTATACTCTAAAGAAATTTATATTTTTACTCCAAAAGGAGATTTAAAATCATTACCAAAAGGTGCTACAACACTAGATTTTGCTTTTAGTATTCATACCGATATAGGTTCAAAAACTAGAGGTACAAAAGTAAATGGAAAACTAGTTCCTTTAAATTATGTTCTTAATAGTGGTGATCAAGTAGAAATTATAACTTCACCTAATCAAAAACCAACTATACAATGGTTAGATTATGTAACCACTTCTAGAGCAAAAAATAAAATTAAAAACTCATTAAACGAAAACACCAAAAAAATTGCAGAAGATGGTAAAGAAATTTTAAATCGAAAATTACGTCATTTAAAAATCACTCTAAATGAAACTACCACTAATGAACTTGTCAATTTTTTTAAACTGCAAACAAGTTTAGATTTGTTTTATAGAGTTGGTATTGGAGCCATAGAAAATCAAAAATTAAAAGACTACGCAGCACAAAAAAGTAATACTTTAGTTAACTTTTTAAAAAAACCATTCAACAGAACAGCTTCCGTAAAACCAGAGCAAATTGAAAGAAACGAAATCAGTAAGAAATATGATATGCTGGTTTTTGGTTTGGAACAGGAAAAACTAGACTACAAACTTTCCACTTGTTGTAATCCTATTCCTGGTGATGATGTATTTGGCTTTATAACAATTAGTGAAGGAATAAAAATACATCGAAAAGATTGTCCAAATGCAATTAGTTTGCAATCCAATTATGCTTATCGAATTATTCCAGCAAAATGGATTGACTCAAGTCAAGAAGAATTTAGAGCCATGTTAAATATTACTGGTATGGATACTTTAGGATTAACCAATGAACTTACCAAAGTAATCTCAAATCAAATGCATGTAAATATTGAAAACATTGCATTAAGTGGAAAAGCAGGTGTTTTTAATGGAAAAATAACAGTTATTGTACCTAACAATACCATTTTAAAACGCTTAATAGACAATATTAAAAAAGTAGATGGAATTGACAAAGTAACACGAATTTATCAAAATTAGATTTAAAAAAGATTGAATAAATCTGAAATTCATTACTAATTCTTGACTTATCAAGACTCATTGTTAAAAAAAAATCTTAACTTCTAGGTACTAACCTCTAAGTTTACTTATCTTTGCGTTTATTCAGTTCACCAAATGGAAAACAATAAAAATCAAGAAATTGTAAAAAACGTATTTACTAAATACCTTGAAGAAAAAGCGCATCGTAAAACTCCAGAACGCTATGCTATTCTTCAAGAAATCTACAATTCAAAAGAACATTTTGATATAGAATCATTGTATATCAAAATGAAAAACAAAAATTATAGAGTAAGTAGAGCAACACTTTACAATACTATTGAATTACTTTTAGAATGTGGACTAGTTCGTCGTCATCAATTTGGTCAAAACCAAGCACATTACGAAAAATCATACTTTGACAAACAACATGATCATATTATTATGACTGATACAGGTGAAGTAATCGAGTTCTGTGATCCAAGAATTCAACAAATTAAACAAACTATGGAAGATATGTTTGGAATTGATATTCATACACATTCTCTCTATTTCTATGGTACAAAAAAAGAAAATAAAATTTCAGAATAAATAACTACAAAATCAAAGATTAAACTACAAACAACTAACATTAAAATGACCGTAGATTTATTATTAGGGCTTCAATGGGGTGACGAAGGGAAAGGAAAAATCGTCGATGTATTAACTTCAAAATATGATATAATTGCTCGCTTTCAAGGAGGTCCAAATGCAGGACATACTTTAGAATTTGATGGAATTAAACATGTATTAAGAACAATACCTTCTGGAATTTTTCATAAAAATGCAATCAATATTATTGGTAATGGTGTTGTAATTGACCCAGTAGTTTTCCAAAAAGAATTAGAAGGGCTTGAAAAATTTAATATGGATATAAAATCTAAATTATTTATTTCCAGAAAAGCACATCTTATCTTACCAACACACAGGCTATTAGATGCTGCATCAGAAGCTTCTAAAGGAAAAGCAAAAATCGGTTCTACATTAAAAGGTATCGGACCAACATACATGGACAAAACAGGTAGAAATGGAATACGTGTTGGTGATGTTGAATTAGAAGATTTCAAACTTCGTTATAGAACATTAGCAGATAAACATGAAGCAATGATTGCTTTCTATGATGTAGATTTACAATATGACTTAAAAGAAATGGAGGAAGAATTTTTTGAATCTATTGCAGATTTAAAAAAATTAACTTTTATTGACAGTGAAGAATATTTAAACAAAGCCTTAAAAGAAGGAAAATCTATTTTAGCTGAAGGAGCTCAAGGTTCTCTATTAGATGTAGATTTTGGAACTTATCCATTTGTAACTTCTTCAACAACTACTGCTGCAGGTGCTTGTACAGGTTTAGGAATTGCTCCAAATAGAGTAAAAGAAGTATTTGGTATTTTCAAAGCTTACACAACACGTGTTGGTAGCGGACCATTTCCAACAGAACTTTTCAATGAAGAAGGACAAACAATGGCAAAAGTAGGCAACGAATTTGGTGCGGTTACTGGCCGTCCTAGAAGATGCGGTTGGTTAGACCTTGTTGCATTAAAATATGCCGTTCAAGTAAATGGTGTAACCCAATTATACATGATGAAAGGTGATGTACTTTCAGGCTTCGAAACACTAGATATTTGTACAAGTTACAAATACAAAGGAAAAGAAATTCAACATTTACCATATAATATCGAACCTGAAAATGTAGAACCAATCTTCACCACTATGAAAGGTTGGAAAGCTGATTTAACAGGAATGACTACTTATGATGAACTTCCAATTGAACTAAAAGAATATATCGAATTCATTGAAAAAGAAGTTGAAGTTCCTATAAAAGTTATCTCCGTAGGTCCAGATAGAAGACAAACCATAACAAAATAAAACGAGACGCTTTCCAAAAGAAAGCGTTTTTTATTATAAAAATATCTTAATACGAATAGCTTATTCTACTTTTTACTTATTTTTGACACAAAATAAATCCGATTGAAAAAAATTGCCTATTTAATACTTTGCATTTCCTTACTAGGATCCTTTGCAATTGCTCAAGATAAAAAACCAGAAAAATCTGGTAAAATTACCATGCAGGAATCAGATAAAATCATTATAGAACATTCTGATTTTATCGATATGAATCAATATGAAATACCAGGAGCTACTGTATTTACTGGTAATGTTCGCGTAATACATAAAGGCACAAAAATAAATTGCAACAAAGCCTACTATTTTACTGATGAAAATTATGTAAAAGCATTTGGTAATGTACAAATCAATCAGGGTGATTCTATCACTATGAATAGCCGTTATGCAGAATATGATGGTAAAGATGAGTTTGCATTCGCAACTGGTGATGTTAATTTAAGATCTCCAGAATCTACCTTAACTACAGACACTATTTTCTTTGACAAAAAGAAACAAATTGCGTTTTACAATAGTTTCGGAACTATCATTAATAAAGAAAACACCCTTAAAAGTCGTTCTGGTCGTTATTTTTTAGATTCAAAAAAATACCAATTTACTACTGCTGTAACGGTTACTAATCCTAAGACAGTAATTAAAACCAATCATCTTGATTTTTATGAAAATTCTGGTCATGCCTATGTTTTTGGACCATCAACTATTACCAGTAATGACAATGTAATTTATACAGAAAATGGTTTTTATGACACCAATAACGATGTTGGTAAACTTCAAAAAAACAGCAAAATAACCTACAACAACAAGATTATTGAAGGAGATGATTTATATTATGACCAAAAAAAGAATTTTTCTAGAGGAATAAATAATGTAAAAATCACCGACACTATTAATAATATGGTTGCCAAAGGACATTATGCTGAAATGTATCGCAATACAGCAACCCGAAAGGATTCTATTATTTTAACCAAAAGAGCCGTGGTTATTACAAAAGTAGAAAACGATTCTTTATATATGCATGGAAAGAAAATTTTAGTTACTGGTCCTCCAGAAGATAGAGTTATTCGAGCTTTTGATAATGTTCGATTTTTTAAAACTGACATGAGTGGTAAGTGTGATTCGATTCATTCTAACAACAAAACTGGAATTACACAACTTATAGGCAATCCCGTTTTATGGAATAACGACAATCAAATGACTGGTGATGTAATGCATTTAATTGGCAACAATAAAACAGAACAATTAGATTCTCTTAAAGTGCTAAATAATGCCTTTATTATTCAAAAAGATTCTTTGAGTGAGAATGGTTATAACCAAATTAAAGGTCAAAATTTATACGGTAAATTTAAAGACAATAAACTGAGTGAAGTAGATGTTGTTAAAAACACAGAAGTAATTTATTACATGTATAACGACAAAAATGAGTTGGTAGGAATTGATAAAAAAAAGTGCAGTAAATTAAATTTTTTATTTGAAGGAAATCAAATAGTTTCACAAACAGCTTATAATTCTGTTGAAGCACTTACCTATCCTGAAAATGAATTTCCAGAAAATGCCAGAAAATTTAGAGGTTTTGTATGGAGAGGTGATGAACGAATTAAATCAAAAGACGATATTTTTCCAGAAGAAGAAAATTTAATCCATGAAAAAATCCTTATCGAAAGTAAGAAAAAAGCATTAGAAGAGGATATTCCAATGGAAACTCTAAAAGAAACATTAGAGTATGATAAAAACAACCCAAAACCAAAGGAAAAAGAGGGAAAAGAAAAAAAAGTGAAGAGCAAAGAGTAGTTAACACTACTTAAATACAAAATATAATCCCAACAAATCAACAATTAATATGATTGAAGATTTTTTCAAATACCAAGCACAAACATCACCACATCCTTTAGCAATGGAAATTTCTCACGCTAAAGGAAGTTACATTTATGATACTAATGGTAACTCCTATTTAGATTTTGTAGCTGGTGTTTCTGCAAACACTTTAGGACATCAACCTAAACGTGTTAATGAAGCCATAAAAACACAATTAGATAAATATTCCCATGTAATGGTCTATGGAGAATATGCTCAGCAACCTGCAACAGAACTTTGTAAATTACTAGCTTCTCTCCTGCCTGAACCTTTAAACAAAACTTATTTAGTAAATTCAGGAACAGAAGCTATTGAAGGAGCATTAAAATTAGCCAGAAGAGTAACAAGAAGAAGTCAATTAATATCTTGTCATAATGCCTATCATGGCAATACAATGGGAAGTATGAGTGTTATGGGTTTTGAAGAACGTAAACAAATATTTCGTCCTTTAATTCCTGATGTTGATTTTATCACCTTTAATAACGAAGCTGATTTAGAAAAAATTACCACTAAAACTGCTGGAATTATACTAGAAACTATTCAGGGTGGTGCTGGTTTTATCCAACCAGAAAACGATTTTTTATTAAAAGTTAGAAAGCGTTGCACTGAAGTAGGTGCTATTCTCATATTAGATGAAATCCAACCAGGTTTTGGTCGAACAGGAAAATTATTTGGTTTCCAAAATTACAATATAGTTCCCGATGTAGTTGTAATGGGAAAAGGTATGGCAAGTGGAATGCCAATAGGAGCTTTTACAGCAGCATCTGAAATGATGGATTTATTAAGTCATGATCCAAAATTAGGTCACATTACTACTTTTGGAGGTCATCCAGTTATTGCAGCTGCTGCATTAGCTACACTTCAAGAAATAAATGAAACTAATTTAATGCAAGAAGCTTTAGAAAAAGAACAATTGTTTCGTGAATTATTAGTGCATCCACTTATAAAAGAAATAAGAGGAATAGGATTGATGCTAGCTGCCATGACAGAAAGTCCTGAAATAACCAATCAAGTAATTCTTGAATGTCATAAAAGAGGTGTCATTCTATTTTGGCTGTTGTTTGAAGGCAAAGCCATTCGCATAACTCCACCTCTAACGATTACAAAAGAAGAAATTAAAAAAGGGTGTGGCATCATTCTTGAAGTATTAAATGAAATAAGAAGATATTGAAGAAAATAGAGAATTTAAAATTAAATTTAACATTGGTATTGATTTTTTAATATTAAAATTTCTTATTGTTAATTAAATTGTTTAAAACAATTCGTATTAAAATTAGTTTGCCCCATAAAAAGTCTTACTTTTAATATAAGACAAAACCCATAAAATTGATTGCTATGAGATTGAGTCATGAAGAAGAAGAAAACAACTTATCCTTATCTAAGTTTGAATCAATGCTAAAAACCAACAAAGTGTTTTTCTTTGATTCTGAAGAATTTGAAGATATTATTCTTCATTATATGGATACAGGTCGAATGAATTTAGCAAAAAAAGCTTTAAAACTAGGACAAGAACAACATCCAAAATCAACAGGATTGAGACTAGTTCAAGTAGAAATGCTAATTTATGAAGATCGATTAGATATTGCAGAAAAATTATTAACCGAATTGTATGCAATTGAACCTACTAATGAAGAAATATATATTCAACAAGCCAATATTTTTTCAAAAAGAGATCAACATGTAAAAGCTATTGATTCTCTAAAAACGGCTTTACAATTCACAGATGATTTCGCAGATGTATATTCTATGATAGGAATGGAATATTTGTTTATGGATGAATTAGAAAAAGCGAAAGAATATTTTATTAAATGCTTGGAAGAAGATTCCGATGATTATTCTGCATTGTACAATATCATTTATTGTTTTGATTTTTTAGACCAAAACAATGAAGCAATTGCCTATCTTGAAAGGTTCATAGATAAAAAACCATACAGCGAAGTGGCTTGGCACCAACTTGGTAGACAATATTATGCGCTAAAGAATTATGAAAAATCAGTTTGGGCATTTGATTATGCTACTATAATTGATGAATCTTTCTTAGGAGCTTATCTTGAAAAAGCAAAAGGTCTTGAAAAATTAAAAAAATATCAGGAAGCTATAGATTGTTACACTACAACTATGGAGCTAGACGATCCAACATCTTTTGCCTTACTAAGGGTTGGAAAATGTCATGAAAAATTAGGACGTAAAGATTTAGCATTAAAATTTTATCTTAGAACAGTACACGAAGATCCACTTTTAGATAAAGCATGGATTTCTATTACTGATTTTTACATACGTCAGAAAAATTTTCAAAAAGCAATTTACTACGTTAATAAAGCTATAGGAATTGATGCAGATAATAGTTTATATTGGAAAAGATATGCTGCAATAAACCAAGGTCTTCAATTTTATGAAGAAGCTGAGTTAGGTTACAGAAAAGCTTTTGAAGCAGGTGATATTCATTTAGACACCTTTATTTTATGGTCACAAACACTACAACAACTTGGTGAATATGAAAATGCTATTGAAATATTGCTTCAAGCAACAGAAATTTTTCCTGAAGAATTTGAAATCGAATACCGTTTAGCAGGATTATATCATTTATCCAAAGAAACTAGAAAAGGGAATTTTCACTTAAATAATGGTTTACGAATCAATTTTAAAAATCACACTATTATACAAGAGAACTTTCCTAATATGTGGAAGAAAAAAACAGTACAAAACATCATTGAAAAATACAGAAACTAAAAAATAGTTTCTCTAAATTTGTCATTCAAAATAATTGTTTTATTCTGAATGACATTTATTTTTTTAAAAACATGAGAAAACTTTTCCCTGATTATTTATTAATCACTTTAAAAGGTATTGCAATGGGTGCAGCAGATGTAGTACCTGGAGTTTCTGGAGGCACTATTGCATTTATATCAGGTATTTATCAAGAATTAATAGATAGTATTAATAAAATTAATTTTTCTGTACTAAAAGGAGTCAAACAAAATGGTTTGAAAGCCACTTGGGCTGCAATTAATGGTAATTTTTTGCTAGCATTATTATTAGGAATAGCTATTAGTATTTTAACTTTTTCAAAAATTATAACACATCTCTTAGAAAGCCAACCCATTTTAGTTTGGTCTTTCTTTTTTGGATTAGTTTTAGCTAGTATTTTATTTATTTGGAAGGAAATAACCAAATGGTCCGTTAAAGCGATACTTGCATTACTCATTGGAATAGTAATCTCCTATTATATTACTATAGCCAGACCAGCAGAATCACCAGAAAGTTATCCTTATTTATTCTTATCTGGTTTTTTAGCTATAATTGCCATGATACTACCAGGTGTTTCTGGAGCGTTTATTTTACTATTAATGGGATCTTATCAAACAGTCATTGGAACTATCAATCAGTTTAGAGAAGGCATTTCTAATATGAATTTTGAAATTATTGGCCAAGCCATGCTAAAATTGATGACATTTGCTCTTGGTGCAATTATTGGATTAAAACTATTCTCTAAAGTATTAACTTGGATGTTTGCCCATCATAAAAACACAACACTAGCTCTTCTTATTGGTTTTATGATAGGTTCATTAAACAAAATTTGGCCTTGGAAGGAAGTTTTAGAAACTAGAGTGAATAGCCATGGTGAAACAATACCATTTATAGAAAAAAGTATTCTACCACACTATTTTAACGGAAACCCACAAATTTTAACAGCCATTATTATGTTAGTTTGCGGATTTATGTTAATTTTCGGTTTAGAAAAAATTGCCAATAGACTTGGTAAAAATTAATTCTTTATGCCAAAAAAGAAGAAAAATAAAAAGCAGATTAAGTTTGGGCTAATTGGCAAAAACATTAATTACTCATTTTCAAGAAAATACTTTTCAGAAAAGTTTCAATTACTTCATTTTGATAACTGTGAGTATCTAAATTTTGATTTACAATCAATAAAAGACTTTCCAAAAATACTGTCAGAAACAAAAGGTCTGAAAGGACTAAATGTTACTATTCCTTACAAAGAAGAAATCATTCCATTTTTAGATAAATTATCTAAAAATGCTAAAATAATTGGAGCAGTAAATACCATTACTATTTCAAAAAAGAAAAAACTAAAAGGTCATAATACCGATTATTATGGTTTTAAAAAAGCATTAAAACCTTTGCTTGATGAAAATCATAAAAAAGCACTTATTTTAGGAACAGGTGGAGCAAGTAAAGGAATTGCATTTGCTTTCAAAAAACTAAAAATAGAATATGATTTTGTATCAAGAAATCCAAATGAATTTCAATTATCCTACGAAGAATTAACCAAAGAAGTTTTTGATGAATATCCAATTATTGTAAACACAACACCAGTAGGAACTCATCCAAACATAAATGAAGCTCCTCCTCTCGATTATACTTTGTTTACCAAAAATCATATTGCTTTTGATTTGGTTTATAATCCTGAAGAAACTACTTTCTTAAGAAAAGCCAAGGAACAAGGAGCAAAAACTAAAAATGGCTATGAAATGCTTATTTTTCAAGCAGAAAAAGCATGGAGTATTTGGAATGGTTGATTTTCACTCTAATTAAAATGAACAGGAAACAACAAATAATTACTGGCTATTTTGGAATAGCTATTTCACTTACATTTATTTTAAGTTTTAGTATTATTTTTATTCATTTAATACCTTCATTTTTAAAAAAAAGAAATTATAATTTTAATGTATGATAGCCAAGGTATTCCTGGAAGAAATTTCATAAAATACATCGCTTATTTTTTTACAGGTATATTAATCATTTTTTTTAATATTGCATTAATAAAGAACACCAACAACTCATCAACAAATTTAATTGGTAAAATTTTTCTCTTGTTGTCTGGACTTATCTATTCATCCCTAGGAATAATTGACAAAAATGAGGATATACTTACAAATTTAAACTTATTCCAGTATTCAGCAGTACTTCCTTTGGAATACTCGGATTATTCTTTCTTTGCTTTGAATTTGAAAAAATTTCTAAATCAAAAAAAACTAAAAAAGGATTAATTTTAATCACACTTTACTTAATAATAGAATGTTTTGTAAATATTATTTTTATAATAAACAATCTAACTTATAATTTTATAATTACTAAATTAAGCTGATTAATTTACTTTTTAAGTTTTGGATATATTGGTTTATGTTTATTATTAAAGAGGTAAAACCTATATATTTATCAGTTTTTCTTTGAATTTTGCACAGCCTTTATTATCTTCGGTCACAATTAGTAACCTTAAGCATTTAATGATGTTAGAAGAAAAGAATGATAACCTGCAAAACGCAGACGGACAAAAAGAGCAAGAGTCTCAAGAGAATGTAATTACAATTAGCCAATCGGCTTTAGAAGAGATTGATAATTCCAATGCAGAAGAGAATGAGGACGACTCTATTCAAGGGAAACACATTATTCCTACGTTAGACTATGACTCACTTTCTATGGAAGAACTAACTGCCGAATTAGACCAGTTAGTACATAACCATAAAGTTATGGCTATTAAAGACCATGTAGAGGAAATTAGAAAATCATTTATGAATCAATATCATCATTTATTAGATGAAAAAAGAGATGAATTTAATGAATCTAATACTGATGAAAATGCCACTTTTGAATATCATTTTCCTTTAAAAAACAAGTTTGATACAGTTTATGATGATTATAAAACTAATAGAAATAATCATTATAATCAGTTACAGAAAAATCTTAAAAATAATTTATCGGTAAGAAACGAGATTATTGAAGAATTAAAAAATCTAGTTGACGGAACAGATGAAACTCTTTCTATCGCTGATATGTTTAAGAAATTAAACGACATTAGAGAGCAATGGAAAGCAGCTGGATCTATCCCAAGAGATAAATATAATATTGTATGGAATAATTTTCATTTCCATATTGAGCGTTTTTATGATTTAATTCACTTAGACAAAGAAGCTCGTGATCAAGATTTTAAAAACAATTTAGAGCAAAAACAAGCAATTATTGAACGTGCTAAGCTTTTATTAGATGAATCAGATATCTTAAAAGCTTTTCGTGAATTACAATTATTACATCGTGTTTGGAAAGAAGAAATTGGACCTGTTGATAGAGAATATAGAGAAGCTATCTGGAATGAATTTAGCGACATAACGAAACAAATTCATGACAAACGTGAAGCATATTTTGGTCAAGCCAAAGAACGTGAAGTTGAAAATTTAGCTAAGAAAAAAGAAATTATAGCTAAAATTGTAGCTTTAGGAAACGAAAATATCAACTCACACAATGGTTGGCAATCACAGATAAAGAAAATGGAAATTTTACGTGAAAGTTTCTTTAAAGCTGGAAAAGTTCCTGTTGAAGTTACAGAAGATACTTGGGCTGCATTTAAAACCGCTGTAAGAAATTTCAATGTTAATAAAAATGCGTTTTATAAAGATATTAAACACGAACAACAAGAGAATTTAAATAAAAAATTAGCTCTAGTTGAAAAAGCAGAATCTTTAAAAGATAGTGAAGATTTTAGAGCAACTACACCAATCATGAAACAGATTCAGGATGATTGGAAAAAAATAGGTCATGTTCCTCGCAAATATTCAGATAAAATATGGAAAGACTTTAAAGATGCTTGTAATCATTATTTTGACAAAATGCATGCAGTAAAAAATGCAGAAAATGAAGATGAAATTCAGTCTTTTGAAAGTAAAAAAGAATACCTAGAAAATTTAAAATCGTTTGAACTAACTGGTAATCATAAAACTGATTTAGATGCAATTAAAAAACATATTGAAGCTTGGAAAACGCTAGGTAGAGTTCCTTTTAACAGAAGACATATTGAAGGTAAATTCAATAAAATTTTAGATGCATTGTTTGAAAAACTAAGTCTGTCTAAAAAAGATACCGAAATGATGAAATTTAATGCCAAATTAGATCAATGGGTAGAAAATGAAGACAATCGCTCTTTAGAGAAAGAACAATTCTTTATTAGAAAGAAAATTGATGAAGTTCAAAATGAAATTTTCCAATTAGAAAATAATATTCAATTTATAAGTAGTAGTTCAAAAGGAGAAAATCCATTTATAAAAGAAGTAGAAAAAAACATTGAACGACACAAAGAAGAATTAAAACTTTGGAAAGAAAAATTAAGTAAATTAAGAGACATTTAATACACTTTTTTTCAAAATTCAATCCCATTATACAAGTTGTATAATGGGATTTTTTTATTCTAAAATTACTAAAAAAGAAGGCCTTTTTGCAAAAATACGTATAAATACGTACTAAAAAAGGGCAAAAATACGTATAAATACGTATTGACTTATAAGAATCGTTAAACTAACTTTGAGAAAAAGAGTAATACCATTTTTGGGAGAAACTATTTTATTGCTATTTAACCGAAATAATTAATAAAAAATAATTCCCTATGAGAAATTTAAAAATTAACATTCAAAATGAAGAAGGAAAATTAATTGGATTCCAAGTTGATAGAGAAATCATGAATGGACTTTATATCACATTTGATTTCTTAAAAGTTGAAAAGAATTATCAAAATTTCAATATCGATTATCAAAAATCAAATGAATCTGAGATAAATAGTATTATTCTTAATATAGATGATGTTACTATTGTAAGTACAAAATTAGATGCTGATAATCATGTTCAATTTCTTATTGAAGAAAATTTATCTTTAAAGAAATTAAAAAAAGTTCCTGAAAATGTAATTCCTTTAGAGTTTAAAAAGATAATTCGTTCTGCATATAGAGCTTATTGTGAAAATAACTTTTTTAGAGGAGTTGCATCCTAATTCATTTCCTTTTAATAAAGATTTAAAAGCCTTTTAATGAAACAAAGGTTAAAATGCTATTTACTATATTTTACATAAAAAAATCAAACTCTAAAAAAGTAAGATAAATTCTTAATAAAATTTAATGAACAAATTTTATAAATTAAATATATTCATATTTTTGCAAAAACAAAAACTATATGGATATCAAATTTTCAAATTTTGTCTTTCTATTTTTAGTGTCTTTAAATTGCTTTTCTCAGGATACTTTTATTCATGTTGATCAATTTGGATATCATACTACTGCAACTAAAACTGCGGTTTTAAGAAATCCTCAAGTAGGTTTTAATGCTTCTGAATCCTACACTGCACCAACTACACTTCAATTAATTAATACAAGTAACAATCAAGTTGTTTTTACTGGAAATACACAAGTGTGGAATAATGGCAACACCGATTTAACTTCTGGTGATAAAGGTTGGTGGTTTGATTTCAGCTCTTTTACAACACCTGGAGAGTATTATATTAAAGATGTGACTAACGGGATCAATTCGGATATATTTACAATAAGCACAACACCCTATATCGAAGTTTTAAAAGTAGCTTCTAAAATGTTCTATTACAATCGTTGTAATTTTTCAAAAACAACTCCTTATGCAGATATAAAATGGACAGATGGAACAAATTTCAACAATCCACTCCAAGACTACAATACTAGATATATTTTTGATAAAACAAATGCAAGTCTAGAAAAAGACTTATCTGGTGGTTGGTTTGATGCTGGAGATTATAATAAATATGTAACTTTTACATATAGTACAATTCATAATTTACTGAAAGCCTACGAAAATAACCCTACTATTTTTACTGATAATTTTAATATTCCTGAAAGTGGAAACGGTATTCCGGATATTTTAGATGAAATTAAATATGAATTAGATTGGATTTATAAAATGACAAATTCTGATGGCTCAGTACATATTAAAATGGGAAGCCAAAATTACAGTGAGAATACAAATTCGCCTCCAAGTGCAAATACAGATCCAAGATATTATGGAGTAACTTGTACTTCTGCTTCTGTAACAGTTGCTAGTATTTTTGCTCATGCTGCCATCGTTTTTCAGTCTATTCCAAGTTTATCAACTTACGCGGATCAACTACAAGATAGAGCGATTACTTGCTACAATTATGCTTTACCATTTTTCAATAATGGAACATTAGAAACCAACTGCGATAACGGTGAAATTATTTCAGGTGATGCAGATAAATCTGTTGATGGACAAAAGGAATGTTTATTAAGTGCAAGTGTTTATCTTTTTAAGCTTACAAATAACACAACCTACAACCAATTTTTAATAACAAATGCTTCATCATTGGAACCTTTGTCTACAAATTCATGGACTCCTTATAAAATTTCCTTAATCGATGCTCTGTTGTATTACACTTCTTTACCAAATGCAAATAACACACTAAAAAACGACATAATAACTTCTGCAAATAATGACGTAACTAACAATTACAATAATTATTATGGGTTTACTACTAATACACTTTATCGTGACTTCATGCCTACATGGTCCTATCACTGGGGAAGCAATAATGTAAAAGCTACTTATGGTTGTTTAAATGTAGCCATGGCAAATTATGGCATTGGTAACACTGCCGATTTATACTTAAAAAGTGAAGAAATTATGCATAGTTTTCATGGGGTAAATCCTTTAGGAATGGTACAATTATCAAATATGTATAATTATGGTGCTGAAAAATCTGCAAATGAAATTTATCATACTTGGTTTTTTGATGGAACTGTTTATGATAATGCATTAACTTCTACAAATGGTCCTGCTCCAGGTTATGTTGTAGGTGGTGCTAATAAAGATTTTACAATAACCACATTATCACCTCCTTATGGTCAACCCGATTCGAAAAGCTATTTAGATTTCAATACAAGTTATCCACAGAATAGTTGGGAAATTACTGAACCAGCAATTTATTACCAAGCTGCTTATATAAGAATGCTTGCCGAAATAATGAATTACAGAGAAACTTTATCTAATGAAAATTTCCTTTTATCTCAACAAAAGATAAATATTCACCCAAATCCATCAAAAAATATTTTTATTGTCAATTCAAAAAGCAGAATAGATAGTATTGAATTGTTAAACATAACTGGAGAAATTATTTTAAAACAAACCAATATTAACAGTTTTACTTTTGAATGTAAATTAGAAAATAATCCAAATGGAATCTATTTTTTAAAAGTGAATTGTGAAAATGGAATTCAAAATTTAAAAATAATTAAAGAATAAAAAAACATACTGAAAATTATGAAAAGGATTTCTTACTTTTGAAGAAATCCTTTTTTTATGCTTAAACTTAACTTCTCCCCTTTCCCTATTTTAGAGTCGGAACGACTTATTTTTAGAGCTATTCGTGATACGGATGTAAATGAAATATTTGCACTAAGAAGTAATCCTGAATTAATGCAATATATTCCAAGACCAATGATTACTAACTTAGAAGAAGCTAGAGAACACATGAAAATGATTCAAGATAAAATTGATACCAATGAAGGAATTAATTGGGCAATGACCGAAAAAGGAAAGGATAAATTAATTGCATTAATTGGTTTTTATAGAACTCAAAATGAACATTATCGCTCCGAAATAGGCTATATGTTGTTACCTGAATACCAAAATAAAGGTTACATTACTGAAGCTATACAAACACTCCTAGACTATGGATTTAACAAAATGGGACTACATTCAGTAGAAGCAATTATTGATCCAAGAAATAGCGCATCTGAAAAAGTATTACAAAAAAATGGCTTTATAAAAGAAGCTCATTTCGTTGAAAATTTCTTTTTCAATGAAGAATTTCTTGATAGTGTGCATTATTCGATATTAAAGCGAAATTACATAAAATAAAAATATGACTGAATTTGAAAAACAGTTTAAGGAAGTTCATGAACTTTTACAATTTGAAGATTACAATCAAGTAATAAAAAGAACAATCGATTTTGCTTTAGACACAGAAAACATCAAATACTATAAAAAAACGAATGATTTTTTAAATTGGTTAGATACCAATGAACAAAATACAGTTGAAAAAAAACAAAAATTAGAAGCATTACTAAGTGATTTATATACTTTTTTAAACTCCAAAAACATAAATGAACATCAAACTATTATAACCGTTGATGATTTAAAGAAAATCTATACTTCTAATTTTACATTAGGTCCTATTCATTTAGAAATTAAAACTGGTGAAATCATAGGCTTAGTAGGTGAAAATGGAAATGGAAAAACAACACTTTTAAGAAGTCTATGCGGTGAATTAGTGCCTACTTCTGGTTATATCAACTATCATTTTGATTTTGAGGATTTATATGATTTGAGAACAAAACTTGTCTATATTCCTCAACGAACTGACACATGGAGAGGTTCTATGTATGAAAACTTAGAATTTACTGCAAGTTGTTATGGTTATCTTCCAGAAGAGAACAATCTAGTTATCGATTTAATAATTATACGTTTAGGCTTACGTAAATTTAGAAATTACAATTGGAGTAGTTTATCTTCTGGTTATAAAATGCGATTTGAGTTGGCTCGAATGTTACTCAGAAAACCAAAAATCCTTCTAATTGATGAACCATTGGCCAATTTAGACATTTTGGCTCAACAAACGATTTTAGACGATTTTAGAAACATTGCCAATTCTCCTTTTAGACCAATTGCTATTATTTTGAGTTCGCAACAACTATATGAAGTCGAAAAAACATCCAATCAAGTAGTCTTTTTGAAACAAGGTTCACAAAAGAATTTGAATACAGAAAATGAAACTGTTAAAAATTGTATCATTGAATTTGAAAGTTCACAAAGTATAAGTGATTTAAAAAACATTTTTACATCTCTCCATATTATTTCCTTAGAACAAAATGGAGGAACTTATATTGCTACTTTTCCAGAACATATAACCATAATAGATTTCATGAAAACGGTTGTAAATCAATCGATTTCTATTTCTTACATGCGAAATATTTCTAATTCTACTCGTCGCTTCTTTGTGAACTAAAATTTAAAAACTCATGTTTAAAGATATACAAAAACAACTTTTATTGAAATATCCACTGCTTTGGAATACCAAATTTGTTCCAATGCTGGTTATAGGATTATTATTCCACTTAATCTTCTTCGGATTAGGTTATGCAGATGGAACTATTGACTTTTCTAATAAAACCAATTACAACATTTCTACCTTTTCAATATTATTTGGAGTTTTGTTTTGCATAATTGTTATTATACTTTGGCTTGTAAACTACTTTAAAAACAATTCTTTAAAATCATTTTATAGTAAATCCAAAAATGCTTTATTTTACGAATGGCTTCAAATTTTCATAACTTGTCTTCTATTAATTACTTTCTATTTACCTTTTCATTTTGGTAAACAATTACATCAAAAAAGTTATCTCTCATTAGAACAAACCAAAAAAAGGTGTGAAATAATTAGTTCTGCTGAAATTTTCATAGATGGAAGTTTTGCTCAACCTGAAATTGATTCATTAGCTTCAGGGTTAATTGACAGTTTAGGAAATAAAATAGTGATTTCAAACAAGGGTGAAACTGTAGATGAATATATAAGAAGACAAGATGATGTTTATAAAGATTATATCATTTTTAATGGTAAAAAATATAACCAATATTCCTTATTAAATCGGAATTATTTTCATTTCTCTGTAAATTCTGCAAGAGAAGATTCTATACAAAAGAGTAAAGTTCAAAATTGGTTACATACTAATAATCAACAAGAAGTTAAAAACTTGATGAATATTTATCTTAATATAATTAAAGAACATCATTTAAAAACCAACTTAACTCCTGAAAAATGGTTTGAAATAACTTATAAAAATCCAGATTTTGAAAATTTTTTATATATCAAGCCATATTTAATTGAATATGAAGCAGATAGTTGGTACAATTATTCAGATGCTAAATTTCAACCTTATGCAGATTATGATAATGGAAAATATTCTAAATACTTTGTCCAACAGAATGTTTTAAAACAAAAATATGATACCGTTTCAGATGCGCATACTGATTCTTATTTTGAAAATGAAATGTTATTATCTTTTTTATATGGCGCATTAGGATTGTCGTTACTAACTTTTTCTTTTAGAATAACAACAGGAAAAAGTTGGTTAATTGCAATTGTTTCTACAGGAATCTTAAACATTTTTTATGGAATATTTAGTGCCATTTCCGGTTCAGGAATGCTATATGCATATTTAATTCTATTTACTATTATTGGAATGATTATTTATTTCTTTTGGGTTTATTCTAATAAAAAAAGTATTCAACTCACAAGAGTTATTTTAAATATGATACTTTGGTCCTTTAGTGCTTTCATTCCTATAATCTATTTTTTACTTATAGAAACTTATAAATACAAAGACTATATATATTATGATAAAATTCAAAATTATTATGAAGATCCTTTTTATATATGGTTGAGAGAACACCAATTAGAAATGTTTTCACTAAATTTTATCATAGTAGTAATTATACTATTCTTTTTAACCAAAACGATTAGAAACTGGAAAGGTTTAGCAGAAGAATAAATGAAAGTAATACTTAAAAACAAAGAAATTTCAGCATCAATTAATAGTTTTGGTGCTGAATTGATTACTCTTTCAAAAGGAAAAACCAATTATATTTGGACAATTGACACCAAATTTTGGAATAAAACATCTCCTATTCTTTTTCCAATTGTAGGGCGATTAAAAAATGACACATATACTTATAATGATAAAGCATATTCTTTATCAAGACATGGTTTTGCTAGAGATAATGAATTTGAAGTTATTTATCAAACTGAAACGGAAGTAGTTTTTTCACTTTCTAGTAATGAAGATACTTTAAAAATATATCCTTTTGAGTTCGAACTCCAAATTGGTTACACATTAATTGATGATAATTTGCTCATTAAATATACGGTAATCAATAAAAATGAAGCTGAAATGCCTTTTTCAATTGGTGCTCATCCAGCTTTTGCAATAGATAAAAGTTTTACTGATTATACTTTAGTTTTTGAATCCAAAGAACATTTTGAAAGTCATTCATTAGAAAATGATTTGTTTTCTGGTAAAACCAAAAGTATTTCGTCAAAAGAAAATGTAATTCCTCTTAACTATTCTTTATTTGAAGATGATGCATTAGTATTTAAACATTTAAATTCATCTGAAGTCACATTAGAATATAAAAACAACCCTTTCTTAAAAATGAATTTTAAAGGTTTTCCTTATTTAGGAATTTGGACTAAAGAAAATGCACCTTTCTTATGTATAGAACCTTGGTTTGGTCATGCTGACAATTACTATTCGAATGGGAAAATTGAAGATAAAGAAGGCATTCAAATTATACAACCTAATTCAAAATTTGATTGCCAATTTACAATTAAATTATATTAAAAAGAGCCGTTTTAAAAGCGGCTCTTAAATTTCTATATAATTTTATGTATTCTATTCAAAGGGATAACAACACCTTGTTTTAAAATAATCCGATTGTCAGTAACACCCCAAATTGTTGTTTCAGTCATTTTATAACTCGTATCATCTTCAAAATAAATTTTCATTTTAAGATGTTCTAAATTACCTAGTGCTAGCGCTCTATCAATATCATTCTTCCTTTGCATAATGTCCTCTTTTTCATGTAATACTTCTGTATTAGGAAAATGTAAAGAACTAATAGCTTCTTTGTCGATTTGTTGGTATTCTATAGTCATAGGAGGAAAATATTTGGGGTTAATATCAATAAATGTACAAAAAAAAATAATTCAAAAAAAAAGTAAACATAAAAAAAACCGTTTTAAAAAATTTAAAACGGTTTTCTTTTGAATTAATAACTATCTAAACTTATTGTACTGCTAAAGCTGCATTTATGTTTCCATAACCATATTCTGAACTCTTATTAGGATATAAAGATGAAGATTGTTTCAATTTATTTAACACTTGATCTTTGTTCCAGCTAGGATTTTTTGACCAAACTAAAGCTGCAATTCCAGCTGTTGTTGCAGTTGCTACTGATGAACCACCCACATAATCAGATTGGTTTTCATAGTAGCTCAATACTGGTGCTGTGTTTCCTGACCCGGAACGTTCCATAACCACAGTAAAATCAATTTTATCTCCAGAATGACAATTTGAACATTTATTGTATCCTGAACCTTCTTTTATTCCAGTTACAGCAACTGTTTCATTCATCCATGCAGGAAAAATAACTCCAACAAAATTTGTAAAACTTGTAGAAGTTCCACCTGCGCAAAATATTAATTTACCTCTATTATTAGCATATCTTACTCCATCTTCAATTCGACCAACAGAAAAAATATGCCCCATAGACATTGAAATAACTTTAACTGATGAATTATTTCCTAATCCTACAAAAGCATTTTGAACTCCTTTTTGCTCATGATATCCTTCTAGAACTACATTTGCAGCTGCTCTATAAGAAATTAAATTTGCATTATAAGCGACACCTACAGGTAATCCTTTATTGTTTCTTGGAGCAGTTGCAGTTGCTGTCATACTTGTTCCATGACCACATTGATCATTTGGTCCATCTGTCGAAGTGGACCAAGGCCAAATTGAATCTACATAAGTTCCAAATTTTTGAACACTTCTACCAGATGATGCTCCATTATTAAAACTACCTCCTAGTAAAGATTGATTTGGAGAAACACCAGAATCAATCACTCCAATAGTAATTCCTGAACCTGTACTGTTATTCCAAGCACTAGGAATATTATGCTTATAGAAACTCCAAGGGACTTTTGCATTAGGTGTGATTGTTGTATAATCAGACGAGCTTAATGTCGCTGAATCAAATCCACAACCAGATGAACCAGAGCTAGAACTTCTCATTGTACCATTTTCTTCTTCAAACTTAAAAAATTTATAATCTCCTGGTTCAACATATCTAACATTTTTATTTCTTCTCAATTCATACAATGTTTTTTGATCCTTAACAACAACATCTATAATATTTAAAACTGGATCACTATAAATAAGTATTTTCTCAGAAGGATTTGATTCGTTGTTAGAAATAATATTCAATAATTGCTTTTCAATATCTATTGCTTTTCCTGAAGTTCCTTTTTCAAAATCATTTTGAGAAGACCCATAACCTATGGTCACAATATTTTGTCCGTATTGTGAAGCGCTCCATAACATTTGTAAAGAAGCATCTTTCCAATAAAACTGCCCAGTTTGTTGCAGTCTACTCTTAATTTCATCATTAATTTGTTTAGTAGATAATAGTTCTTGGTTAAAATTTTGAACTTGTTCTGTAGATTCATTTTCAATGTTGTCTTCACTACATGAAACTGTTAAACCAAGAAATGCTAAGAAGCATAACTTGAAAATAGATTTTTTCATAAATTATAATTTTATAGTTGGAAATACGAATTTATAATTTTTTTTCTTATAAAAATGTCAAAACAATAATTTTTAATGTATTTTTTTACAAATTAAACAAACAAGTAATCAAATCATTATTTTGCAGAAATATTTCAATTTCTAATATTTTGAATTACATTTGCAATCCAATGCAAAAAACAATTAACATACTCAATAAACGAGCAAAATTCGATTACGAAATTATCGATAAGTATACTGCTGGAATTGTTTTAACTGGAACTGAAATCAAATCAATCCGATTAGGTAAAGCTTCTATTGCAGAAAGTTTTTGTGAATTTCATAATAATGAGCTTTTTGTAATTAATGCCACTATTGAAGAATATCTTTTTGGCACTCATTATAATCACAGAGCCAAAAGTGAAAGGAAGTTACTTTTAAACAAAAAAGAATTAAAAAAACTACAAAAAGATAGTGATAATAAAGGTTTAACAATAATTCCACTACGTTTATTTACTAACGAAAAAGGATTAGCAAAATTAGATGTTGCTTTATGTCGTGGAAAGAAAAACTACGACAAAAGAGAAACCATGAAAGAAAGAGATACAAAAAGAGATTTAGATCGAATTAAAAAATCGTTTTAGTTTTTTTTTACTAAAAAAAATGACTAAATTTGTCAAGAATTTAATTGTCATTATTTATGAATACTTTATTAAAGAATGCTAGAAAGCAAAAAAATCTAAAAACTCGTGAGTTAGCACAACTTATTGGTATTGATCAAGCTTTAATAAGCAAATTTGAAAATGGATCAAGAAAACCTACAAAAGAACAAATAAAAAAACTAGCAGAAATTTTAGAAATCAATTATGAAATTTTATTGATAGAGTGGATAAAAGCAAGAATTCTATATGAAATTAAAGATGAAGGTGAGCTTGGTTTAAAAGCACTTTTAATTGCAGAAGAAGAAATAAGGTATAATGCCTCTTTTAAAAGAAAAAAGCTATCAAAAAATCTACAAGCAATTTTAAAAGAAATAGATGACATTAAAAAAGAGCTAGATAATTTTAGACAATTTGATAGCTTTAGGATTGCCCAAGCTTTAGAACTAGAATACACTTTTGAAAGTAATAGAATTGAAGGAAACACATTAACACTTCGTGAAACAGATTTAGTTATTAACGAAGGTTTGACTGTTTCTGGAAAAAGCATGCGTGAACATCTAGAAGCGATAAACCATCAAGAAGCCATTGGCTACATAAAACAATTATTAGAACGCAATTTTACCTTAAATGAAAGAGAATTATTATCCATTCATAATTTAATATTAAGAGGAATTATACCAGAAGATGCGGGAAAATACAGAAAAGTTCAAGTCATGATAAAAGGAAGTTCTCACACGCCTCCACAACCTTATTTAGTTTCAAAAGCAATGGAGGACTATTTTATTTGGTTTTTAGAAAACAAAAACAAATTACACCCTATCATTTTAGCTGCAGAAATGCATGAACGTTTAGTAACTATTCACCCTTTTATAGATGGTAATGGAAGAACTTCTCGTTTGCTCATGAATTTAATTTTATTGCAAAGTGGTTATGTAATTGCAAATATAAAAGGAGATTATGACACTAGAATGGAATATTATAATTCATTAGAAGCTGCACAAACTTCAAATAATAAAGAAGATTTTTTATTATTTATAGCAAGAACTGAAAAAGAAAGTTTAGAACGATATCTTTCCATTATTAAACAATAAAAAACGAATAGCTCGGGAATTATCTGCCATGAAAATTCCTGCTTTCGCCTTTATCTTCCTACACAAGAATATCAGATTAGAACTAAATTACTTCAATTATAAAAGTAAAATTAATTCTTATCTTCTAAAAGTGGTACAAAACGAAATTCTCCAAACTCATGTTTTTCAAATTGTGATTCATTTTTTCTTACCAACATAGTCATAATTTGATTTTTTTCACCTAAAGGAATAACCAATTTACCTCCTATCTTCAATTGAGCCAATAAAGGTTGTGGAATAAAAGGTGCTCCAGCAGTTACAATAATACTATCGTATGGAGCATATTGTGGTAAACCTTTATAACCATCTCCAAAAGAAATGTATTTAGGTCGAATGCCTAATTTTGGCAACAATAAGGAAGTTGTCTTAAAAAGCTCATTTTGCCTTTCAATAGTATATACTTTTGCTCCCATAGTGCATAAAACAGCAGTTTGATAACCACTTCCTGTTCCTATTTCTAAAATTTTATGTTCTTTTTTTACTTCTAATAACTGACTTTGAAAAGCAACTGTATAAGGTTGAGATATAGTTTGTCCTGCTCCTATAGGGAACGCTTTATCCTGATAAGCAAAATCTTCAAAGCTTGAGTTTAAAAATAAATGACGAGGAATTTTTTTAATAGCTTCTAATACATTTTTATCACTAATTCCTTTCTCTTCTAATAATTTAGCAAGTTGATTTCTAAGTCCTTGATGTTTGGGTGTATCTTTCAATTTATAGGCTATTAGTTTTTGGTAAAAATAGATGTAAAAAACTCAAAAAACAAATTGAAAATTCCAAAAAAAACTTTACACACAATCCCAAAACTACAAACAAATATGTATTTTTGTTGAAAATACTTTATTATGTTAAAAGTTGGTGTTCTAGGTGCTGGTCATTTAGGAAAAATACATTTACGATTATTAAATCAATCTTCAAAATATGAACTTGTTGGCTTTTATGATCCATTTGAAGAAAACGCAAAGAAAATTGCAGCAGAATTTGGATATAAAAAATTTGATTCAATAGCAGAATTAATTAATGCTGTAGATGTAATAGACATAGTTACTCCTACTCTTTCTCATTATGATTGTGCTTTAGAAGCAATACAAGCTGGCAAACATGTTTTTTTAGAAAAACCTATTTCAAATACTGTTGAAGAGGCTGAAAAAATTATAGCTATAGCCAAAAAACATAATGTAAAAGGTCAAGTAGGTCATGTGGAACGATTTAATCCTGCTTTTAAAGCAGTAAAAGATAAAATTGAAAACCCAATGTTTATTGAAACACATCGTTTGGCCGAATTTAACCCTAGAGGTACAGATGTTCCTGTGGTTTTAGACTTAATGATTCATGATATAGATGCTATTTTAAGTGTTGTTAAATCAAAAGTAAAATCGGTTAATGCAAGTGGTGTTGCAGTTATTTCAGATTCTCCAGATATTGCAAATGCAAGAATCGAATTTGAAAATGGTTGTGTTGCAAATGTCACTTCAAGTCGAATTTCAATGAAAAATATGCGTAAATCGCGTTTCTTTCAAAAAGATGCTTATATCTCAGTAGATTATTTAGAAAAAATATGTGAAGTAGTAAAAATGAAAGATGCTCCTGAAGTACCTGGTGATTTTGACATGATTTTACAAAATGCAGAAGGAATAAAAAAACAAATCTATTTTGATAATCCGCAAGTGAATACAAACAATGCCATTTTAGAAGAATTAGAAACTTTTGCAGATGCAATCAATAACAATACCACTCCAATTGTAACCCTTGAAGATGGAACTGAAGCGTTACGTGTAGCTTACATGATTATTGATTCCATGGAAATGAAATAGTAATAAATGACAAGAAAAGATTTTATAACTATTGCTTTAACCAAAAAGATAAAACCACTAGTGTATATTATTTTTCTTTCATACACTCTTTTATTTTTGATTGAAGCCTTAAGTAACAAAAGTAGCAATGAAAGATTTCTTTTATTCTTTATAATTATTTCAATAGCGTTGTGTTTATTTCTTGGGATAATGCACCAGTTAATTATGTACTTTAATAGTAAATTATCTGAAAAAGTAAAGTCATTTTTTAAGATAGTATCAATTATTACAGAAATAATTAGTGGATTTTTTCTAATCGGTTTAGCAATACACTCTTGGAAAGAAAATAAAATATTCGAATTTATAATAATGATAGGTATAATTATATTTTTAATTTATACTAAAAAATCAAAATCAATACAATGAAACAAATAGCTGTTATAGGAGCTGGAACAATGGGTAACGGAATTGCTCATACTTTTGCTCAATCTGGATTTACTGTTAAACTTATCGATATTTCTGAACAAGCCATTGAAAGAGGAATGACAACCATCGCTAAAAACTTAGACCGAATGGTTGCAAAAGGAAGTATTTCTGAAGAAGATAAATTAAAAACTATTAGCAACATCATCACTTATACAGATACAAAAGATGGTGTTGTAGGTTGTGATTTAGTTATAGAAGCTGCTACAGAAAATGTAGATTTAAAACTAAAAATTTTCAAGCAACTAAGTGATATTTGCAATCATAATGTAATTTTGGCTACAAACACATCTTCCATTTCTATTACTCAAATTGCTGCGCAAGTAGTACATCCAGAACGTGTTATTGGAATGCATTTTATGAATCCTGTTCCTATTATGAAATTGGTCGAAATTATTCGTGGGTATTCTACTTCAAACGAAGTGACAAAAATAATCATGGATTTATCTGTGAAATTAGGAAAAACTCCAACAGAAGTTAACGATTATCCTGGTTTTGTAGCTAATAGAATTTTAATGCCAATGATAAACGAAGCTATTGAAACTTTATACAATGGAGTTGCTGGTGTGGAGGAAATTGATACTGTAATGAAGCTAGGAATGGCTCATCCAATGGGTCCGCTACAACTAGCAGATTTTATTGGTCTTGATGTTTGTCTTTCTATCTTAAACGTTATGTATGATGGTTTTAAAAATCCAAAATATGCTCCATGTCCTTTATTAGCAAATATGGTAATGGCTGGAAAACTTGGTATTAAATCAGGAGAAGGTTTTTATGACTATTCTGAAAGCAAAAAAGCAGAGAAAGTTTCTAAACAATTTATTAAGTCGTAAAGACTAATGTCGAAAGTCTAAAAGTAGCTTTTTTCGACTTTTAAACTTTCGACTTTTGACTAACTTATGAGTAAAATAATCCCATTTAAAGCAGTTCGTCCTGCTCCAGATAAAATTGGTTTAGTAACTTGTAGAAATTATGACGATTATAGTCAGGCGGAGCTTGCTGCTTGGTTGAACTTTAATCCGTATTCCTTTTTGCATGTTATTAATCCAGCTTATGCGCATTCGCAAAAAATCAGTTGGGACAAGCGGTTTAAAGGTGTTGCTCTAAAATATAAAGACTTCAAAAACGATAAGGTTTTTATTCAAGAAGAAAAAGCAGTCTTCTACGTCTATGAAATTCAAGCAAAAAAGCAGATTTTCACAGGTATAATTGCCGGAACTTCCGTTGAAGATTATCAAAATAATGTGATTAAAAAACATGAAGATACTTTACAATATCGTGTAGAATTATTCAAAGATTATTTACATCAAACCCAATTTAATACAGAACCTGTTTTAATAACTTATCCTGATAGTGTTGAAATTAATACTTGGTTGTTATTAAAAAAACAAAGCGAACCTATTTATTCTTTTTCCACAACTACTAAAGAAAAACATACGCTTTGGAAAATTGACACACAAAGTGATATTGATTGGCTACAAGAACATTTTGAAAAAATTCCCAATTTATATATTGCTGATGGTCATCATCGTTCAGCTTCTGCGGAAGTTTTATACGAGCAAGATAAACATTTGGGTAACCCAAATTTAAATTACTTCATGAGTTTTTTAATTGCAGAAAGCAATGTGAAAATTTATGAATTTAATAGAATGGTTCGCGATTTAAACCATCATTCCAAAGAAGCCTTTCTAGAAAAATTAGCGGAAAATTTCATTATTAAATGTAAAGATCAAGAGCTATGGAAACCTGAAAACAAATTTGAATTTGGAATGTATTTAGACGGTATTTTTTATGCCTTATTTTACAAACATAATTTAGAAGATTCATTTGATAAAAATTCTATTTTAAATAATTTAGATGCCCAAATATTATACAACAAAGTATTATTTCCTATTTTAGGCATTGAAGATTTACGAAATGATGAACGTATTGATTATATTCCTGGAAAACAATCTATCACCTCTATAAAACAAATTGTAGATGAAGGAGAATTTGAAGTAGGTTTCATGCTCTACCCTTCTGATATTTCAGAAATAAAAGCATTGGCAGACAATAATTTGATTATGCCTCCAAAAAGTACGTATATCGAACCTAAGTTTAGAAGTGGGCTGATTGTTTATGAATTATGATTACAAAATGAATAAAAGGAACACAAATTTAAGAAATTTTTAAAATTATAGAAATTTCTTAAATCTGTGTTCAAAAAATAAAAAATATGTCAATTGCTAACAATTTAAATAAAATAAAAAACACACTTCCAGAACATGTTATATTAGTAGCGGTTTCAAAAACAAAACCTATTTCTGATTTAATGGAAGCTTACAATGCAGGTCAGCGTATTTTTGGAGAAAACAAAATCCAAGAAATGACAGACAAATATGAAAAAATGCCAAAAGACATTCAATGGCACATGATTGGTCATGTTCAAACCAATAAGGTAAAATATATGGCTCCTTATGTGAGTTTAATTCATGGTGTAGATAGTTTTAAATTACTAAAGGAAATCAACAAACAAGCTGCTAAAAACAATAGAATAATTAATTGTTTGCTTCAAATTCATATTGCAGAAGAAGAAACAAAATTTGGATTAGATGAAACCGAATTGGATGAGATGCTGAAACAAATTCAGCATGACAAGGAGACTTTTCGAAATATAAAAATCGCTGGTTTAATGGGAATGGCAACATTTACGGAAAATCAAAATCAAATAAAAAAAGAATTTTTACGTTTAAAATCTATTTTCGACAAACTAAATACGGAGCACTTCAAACTGAATACTCTTTCCATGGGAATGTCTGGTGATTATGAATTAGCAATCTCATGTGGAAGTACAATGGTTCGCATTGGAAGTAGTATATTTGGAAACCGAAATTATCAATAAGACAAGGCGTCAATTTTTAAATACTGAATACTAATAACTGAACACTGAATACTAAATTTGTACTGTATACTCGACATAGAAACCACTGGTGGTCAATATAATGAAGAAGGAATTACTGAAATTGCCATTTATAAATATGATGGTCATGAAGTAATAGACCAGTTTATTAGCCTTGTAAATCCAGAGAAGACAATTCAACCTTTTGTAGTAAAACTAACAGGTATAAACAATGCTATGTTACGTTCTGCTCCTAAATTTTATGAAATTGCAAAAAGGATTATAGAAATAACAGAAGGATGCATCCTTGTTGCACACAATGCTTCTTTTGATTATCGAATTTTAAGTACCGAATTTAGACGTTTGGGCTATACCTTTAAAAAACCAACAATTTGTACTGTTGAACTATCTAAAAAACTAATTCCAGAGCAACCATCTTATAGTTTAGGAAAGCTAACACGTTCGCTTGGCATTCCTATTGCAGATCGACATAGAGCTAGCGGTGATGCTATGGCTACGGTAAAACTTTTTAAACTACTTCTTTCTAAAGATTCGGAAAAAGAAATTGTAAAAAGCTATATCAATACAGAAATTAAGGCTGGAATGTCTCCAAAACTATTAGACATAGTAGAATCAGTGCCTTCAAAAACAGGTATTTATTATATTCACAATGAAAAAGGTGACCTTATTTACATTGGTAAAAGTAAAAATATCAAAAAAAGAGTCAACCAACATTTCACTGCCACCAATCAAAAAAGCAAAAAAATACAACGAGACGTTTACACCGTTACTTATGAAGAAACTGGAAGTGAACTCATTGCACTTTTAAAAGAAAGCGAAGAAATAAAAATAAACAAACCTATTTACAATAGAGCACAACGTAAAACTTTATTCAATTGGGCCTTATATGCTGAAAAAAATGAAAAAGGATATATAAGTCTTAGTGTACAAAAAGCTGATGGAAGGAAAAAAGAAATTACTTCTTTTACTTCTGCACAAGAAGGTAAAACTGCTCTTTTTAAAATAACTGAAAATTATAATTTGTGCCAAAAAATAAACAGATTATATGATACCAAAAAAAGCTGTTTTCAATATGACATTAAACAATGCTATGGAGCTTGTATCGATAAAGAAAATCCTGAAGAATACAACAAAAGAGTAAACCTTTTTATAGACGAAAACACCTTTGCCACAAATAATATGATTATTGTAGATAAAGGAAGAACTCATGATGAAAGAAGTGCCATTTTAATCGAAAATGGTATTTATAAAGGCTATTGTTTCTATGCTTTAAATTACCAAATTACCAATTTAGATATTCTAAAAAAAATACTAATTTCCATGCAAAATAACCGAGATACAAAAAACATTATTCAAGGTTATTTAAGAAAACATAAAGTAATGAAAATGATTCCTTTTTAATCTTTAAATTTGTATCATGAGTAAAGAAAAAACAGCTTTTCAGAAATTCAGAAAAAAAACCTATATTATTATTTATGGTACCAATACCATAGCTGGAAAAGCATTTGATTTAATCTTATTAGGAGTAATATTATTAAGTATACTCTTAACCATGATAGAAACGATTGAAAGTTTTGAAAATAAATATCACAACATTCGAATTGCTTTAGAATGGGGAATTACCATTTTCTTTACAATTGAATATTTACTTCGTATTATTTCCATTAATAAACCACTTAAGTACATCTTTAGTTTTTATGGAATTGTCGATTTAATAGCCACTTTACCAATGTATTTAACTCAAGTTTTTGCTGGTTCTGGAGTTCTTTCCATCATTCGATCCTTACGATTATTACGTCTTTTTAAAGTATTAAAGCACCCACAATTTACAGGACAATCAAAGCAATTGCGAGATGCAATGATAGCAAGTAAAGGAAAAATTTTAGTTTTTATTTACTTTGTTTTAATTAGCACAGTTTTAATAGGTTCAATTATGTATGTAGTAGAAGGAAGAGAAAATGGTTTTACCAGTATTCCCACTAGTATTTATTGGACAATTGTAACCCTTACAACTGTTGGTTACGGAGATATTTCACCTATTACTCCTTTAGGTCAATTTATTGCTTCATTTGTAATGATTTTGGGTTATGGTATCATTGCAGTTCCAACAGGAATTGTTACTGCTGAACTTGCAAAAACAAGTCAAAAATTAGTCATTATAGACAAAAATCCTTGTGCCGATTGTGGTGCAGAAGGTCATCAAGAAAATGCTAGATTTTGTCATCAATGTGGGAATAATTTATTAGATGATTAAATGAATATTAGTTTTGATTTAGATAGTACTTTAATTCCTTATTCTAATGAGTTTGAAACAGAAAGGAGAAATTTATTAGCTAAATTTATTGGTATTGAAAAGATAAGAAAAGGAACTCCCAAATTAATAAGAAAATTACAAGAAGAAGGCCATCAAATTCATATTTATACCACTTCATATCGTAAAAAATTTCAGATTAGAATTACATTTAAATATTATGGTTTGTCAGTTAACAAAATAGTAAATCAAATTGAAAACAGACAAATCTTAACTCAATTAAATCTTAATAGTTCAAAATCCCCTAATACATTCGGATTTGACATTCATATTGATGATTCAAAAGGAGTTGAAATGGAAGGAGAAAAATTTAATTTTAAAACAATAATCGTTGATCCAAACGATAAAAATTGGGAAGAAACAATTATAAATAAATTAAAGCTTTAAGAAACAATAAAAAAGATTAAAAATAAATTTTTATGAAAGGAAAACATTGGATAATTGTAATAATAATCTTAGTGTCTGGATATAATATCATAAATTATTTCCATCATCAAAAATCATCAAAAAAATGGTCAATTGAAAGCGAATCTATTTTAATAAAAAAATGTCTATCCGATTCAAAAAATATGTCAATCGAATATCCAATTTTAACAAAAGAGTATTGTACTTGTTCTATGAAAAAAATCATGGATAGTATTTCTCAAGATGAATACCTAATAATATCAAAGAAGTCAATGGATGAACAGAAAAAGATTTTATTGCCATTATTCCAAGATTGTCTTTCTGAATACCAAACGGAAATAAAAAAACTTAAAATAAATTAAAAAATAACTATTGAACTACCTCATCACCATAATAGGTCCAACAGCAATAGGAAAAACGGCTTTAAGTATCAAACTAGCACAGCATTTCAATTGCGATATCATTTCTTGCGATAGTCGTCAGTTTTTTAAAGAAATGAAAATTGGTACAGCTGTTCCTAATGAAAAAGAATTGGCTTTAGCTAAACATCATTTTATCCAGAATAAATCCATTTTTGAAAATTATTCTGTGGGTGATTTTGAACAAGAAGCATTAGAAAAATTGGACCAACTTTTTAAAGAAAATCCTATTCAAACCATGGTTGGTGGTTCTGGTTTATATGTTGATGCTGTTTTAAAAGGCTTTGATGAATTTCCAGATATTGATGCTTCAGTTAGAGAACAAATTAATTTAAAATACGACAAAAAAGGAATAACATATCTTCAAGAACAATTAAAAACATTAGATTTCAATTATTATCAAAAATTAACTGTTGAAAATCCGCAAACACTTCAAAATCCACAACGCATGAAACGTTTTGTAGAAGTTTGTATAGGAACAGGAAAACCATATTCGAGTTTTATTGGTAAACGAAAAAACAATAGAAACTTTACTCCTATAATAATTGGTTTAGAAGCCGATAGAGAAATCATGTATGATAGAATTAACCAAAGAGTTGATATTATGATAAATGAAGGTTTACTTGAAGAAGTTAAAACATTATTTCCTAACAAAGAATTGAATGCTCTACAAACTGTGGGTTATAGAGAATTATTTGATTTTATTGAAGAAAAAACAACTTTAAATTTTGCTATTGAAGAAATTAAAAAAAACACCAGACGTTTCGCAAAAAGACAAATTACTTGGTTTAAACGAACAGAAAATGTAACTTGGTTTGATTATCAAGTAAACATAGAAGAAATAACAAACTATATAAAATCGAAATTATAAAATGCCAATTGCTTCCAACTTCACTTCTACGTTTGAACAACAATATGAAATTAACTTTTTACATTGTTATCCAAATGGTTTTTTAAAATATACCGATTTATGTAATTTATTACAAATTACTGCAGGAAATCATGCCGATTTAGGAGGTATTAGTTTTACTGATATGCAAGAACATCATCAAGCATGGGTAATGAGTAGAATGCGATTAGAAATAGAAAAGCTGCCTCAATGGAGAGATAGTGTTACTATTAAAACATGGGTTAAAACTTTAGAAAATTCCCGTTCTGTTCGTTGTATGGAAATGCATTTAAATGGAGAAAAAATAGTGGGTTGCGAAACATATTGGGCTGTAATTAATACAAAAACAAGAAGACCAGACATATTAGCATTACCACACGATCATTTTCAAAAATTTCAAATTAACGCAACAACAAAATCTACTAATAAAATTGAAATAGATCCTAATGCTAATGTTATTGGAACCCGAACAGTAGTTTTATCAGATTTAGATGTAGTAAACCATGTAAACAATGTAAAATACATGGAATGGTGTTTTGATTTAGAAAACTCTAAAAAGCTAATTAAGCAAGAAATTGCTTCTTTAGATATTAACTTTATGCGAGAATTAAATCTAAATGATATTGCAGCAATTCACAGAACTGAAAGTGATTCTTTCTCTATTTATAGTATTACTAAAGAGAGTAAAAATGCCTATGCACTACAAATTACATGGAAGTAATTTAAAAAAAAGTGTTTAATTAATTCAAAGACAAATCATTACTTTTTTAATCATTATTAAGAAATTTCTTAAAAAAATTAGCAGTAATATTAAACTTTTTTCATACTTTTATAAGTAATTCTACCAATTGAAAACTGTGTTTTTAAAATTCATATTTTAGAGACAATTCAATATTATAATTTTGAATAGAAAATTAGAGATAGCTATCCAAAAAAAAACTAAAAATCTAGATAAGGTTTTATGGGTTGTTTTTTTATGTATGTGCTATACTTTAAATGCTCAAATTTTTAAGGATAAAAAGGTACTTTTACTAAATTCTTACCATCCTCAGTATGCTTGGACTGATAACTTTACCAATGCAGTTTCTGATGAATTAAATAAATTTCTGGAAGAAGAAGGTTTATATATTGAATATCTAGATGGAAGACACATGATAGATAATCAATTATATTTTGAATCATTAATTACTTTTTACAGACAAAAATATTCAAAAATAAAATTTGATCTCATTATATCTTCAGACGATTATGCTTTAGAATTTCTTATGAAATACAAAAAAGATATTTTCCAGAATAGTCCTGTTGTTTTTGGTGGAATTAATGACTTGGCAAAATTAGATCAATTAGATTCTGAACATTTTACTGGAATTTTTGAAGGATTACCTGTCTTAGAAAACCTCAATTTAATAGCTCAAACCTATCCAGAAGCAACAACAATTTATATTTTAAGTGACCAAACCACTCAAGGTAAAGAAATGACCTTACAAGCTGAAAAACAGATAAAAAAATGGTCAAATAAAGAGATTAAACTTATTTTTAAAGATTATTTTTCTTATGAAGAACTTTTAACAGAATCTGAAAACATAGAACCTAATTCTGCTTATTTTTTATTAGCCATTCATCAAGATAAAAATGGAAGGTATTTTTCCTATCACAAAGATTTGCCCAATTGGTCAAAAAAATCCAAAATTCCTATCTATGGCATGTGGGGAACATTATTAATTGGCTATGGTGCAACAGGTGGTTATATAAATGATCCTTATACACATGGTATAGAAGTCTCTGAAATAGCTTTAGAGGTCCTAAGAGGAAAAAGAATAAATACAATAACTCCAAAACTCCAAACAGAATATTTACCACGTTTTGATTTTAATCAGCTTAAAAAATATCATATAAATAAAAAAGATTTACCTAAAGAATCTATTCTATATTTTAAACCAAAATCATTTTATAGTAAACATAAAGAGGTTATTGATACAGGATTACTTTTAATATTTTCTCTAATTGTTTTAATTATTTTTCTAATCTTTATTATACGAAAACAAAAAAAATATAATTTACGATTAAATGTATTATCTAAAGACCTCCAACGCATTAACGAACACATGAGCAATTTTTCTTATATGACTTCACATCAATTAAGAGCATCATCTATTAATATGTCTATGCTATTAGATTATTATCAAGATGATTCTTTAGATGAATCGCAAAAGAAATGGACATTTGAAAAACTAAAAAATACATCTTATAAAATTGAGAATACTGTAAATGATATTACAAAAATCTTAAATCATCAAGAAATAAAGCCTATCAATGAATATGAACAAATTGAATTAACTAGTTTTTTTAAGTCTATTTTACATCCGTTTAAAGAACTTTTAGAAAAAAATGAAATAATTGTTAATTTCAATTCTAAAAATAAAGACACTCTTTTTTCGCATAGAAATGTTTTAAGTGAAATAATTAGTATATTAATTGAAAATTCTATTAAATATAGACCACAAGGGTATTTACTTATAATCGATATTGAACTAGATGTTAAACCACATGAAACTTTAATAATCATTAAAGACAATGGTAACGGATTACCTAAAGATTATGAAAAAAGGATCTTTAAATTGTATCAAAGAGGACATAAAAACATTGAAGGAAACGGTGTAGGTTTGTATATGGCAAAATTACTAGCCCATTCTATTCATGCTAATATTGAACATGTAAAAAAACAAAATACAACAGGTACAACATTTCATATTATATTAACTAAAAGACTACCATATGACAAAAAAAATACTACTAATAGATGATGATCAAGTAACTAATTTTTTTAACAGAAAATTAATTGAACAAAGTAGTACACCATTAGAAGTTAAAACCGTTAATAGCGTTAGCGATGCTATTACATTTTTAAGAGAAAACAAAAATTATTGGTTTCCAGATGTCATTTTTGTAGATATTTTTATGCCTATAAAGAGTGGTTGGGATTTTTTAGAAGAATTTCAACAAGAATTTGAAAATCATGCTACCACAATTAAGCTATATATGCTTTCCTCTTCTAATCATAATGATGATATTGCTAAAGCAAAAGACCACTATTTAGTAAAAGATTATATTTCTAAACCTTTGTCTTCAAATATGCTTAGTGATATATTAAGCTAATAAAAAAAGCTTCGAAAAATCGAAGCTTTTTTGTACAAACTTTATGTCTAAAAATATATCTAATATCTACTATGGTTATTTTTTAACAACCAATCTAAATCCTTCACCATGAATATTTAGAATTTCTACATTTTCATCTAATTTCATATATTTTCTTAATTTGGCAATATAAACATCCATACTTCTTGAAGTAAAATAGTTATCATCTCTCCAAATTTTAGTTAATGCTAATTCACGAGGCATTAAATCATTTTCATGTAAAGCTAACATTTTCAAAAGTTCACATTCTTTAGGAGACAACTTAACTGGTTCTTCATTTTGAAATGACAAGAAACGTAATTTTGAATTTAAATGAAATTTACCTATTTCAAACTCAAATTTAGTATTGTCTGGTTTAACTTCAGAAGCTTTTCTTTGAATAATTGCCTTTATTTTCATTAATAAAACCTCAGAATCAAACGGCTTATTCAAATAATCATCTGCACCTACTTTATACCCTTTTAAAACATCTTCTTTTAGCGTTTTTGCTGTTAAGAAAATAATAGGCACTTCTTGATTCTTCTCACGAATTTCTCTAGCTAAAGTATAACCATCTTTATATGGCATCATTACATCCAAGATACACAAATCGTAAATATCTTTTTTAAATTTCTCAAAACCTTCCATACCATTTTTGGCTAAGGTTACATCAAAATCATTAATGATTAAATAATCTTTCAGTATAGCACCGAAATTTGGGTCATCTTCAACTAATAAAATTTTTCTTGCTTCCATATTTCTTTAATTTATTAAGGGCATTTTTAAGATAAAAACACTACCCTTTCCTTTTTCACTTTCAACAAATATTTGTCCGTTATGGTCATCAACAATTTGCTTCACATAAGCCAAACCTAAACCATGACCTTTAACATTATGTAAATCCCCAGTATGCTCTCTATAAAATTTTTCAAAAACTCTTTTTTGAGCTATTTTACTCATTCCAGCACCTTGATCTTTTATTTTTATTATTATATAATCTTTAATATTCTCAACATAAATATCTACTACAGGAATGCCTGGAGAATATTTAACAGCATTATCAAGAATATTTACTAACACATTTGTAAAATGAACCTCGTTTAATAAAATTGTAGTCCTTTTTGCTTCTATATGTTTAATTATCTTACCTTCTCTATCTTCAATAATTAGGCTTATATGTTCAATGGCATCATCAATAATACCTAAAACATCTGTTGGTTCTTTTGATATATCTAATTCTTTCTTTTCTAATTTTGAAATACGCAATACATTTTCAACTTGTGCATGCATTCTCTTATTTTCATCCTTTATCATCTGAAGATAACGCTGCACTCTCTCTTTATCATCAATAATTTTTGGATTTTTAATAGCATCTAAAGCTAAATTAATTGTAGCAATAGGTGTCTTAAACTCATGTGTCATATTATTAATAAAATCGGTTTTTATTTCAGAAATTTGTTTCTGAGTAATCAACTGATTTAATGCACTTGAAAACGTTACTACTATAATTAAAGTAAACAAAATAGACAACATTGTAATTCCTAATATTGATGAAAAAAAGAATTTACTCTTTTGAGGAAATGTTACTAATAATTGGTATTGACTCATTCCTTCATTATCCTGAAATACAGGAATTCCATACGTTGATCTTTTATCATATTTAAAGCGATCCGAACGAATCTTTGTTGCTAAACCATTACTATAAATAGCAAACTCATAAGGTGTTTTAATTTGATATTTTTCTAACTCATTTTTTAAATATTTATTTAAATCCTCTTTACTTATTCTATCTTGAATAGGTCTTTGAGAAACAATATCTCTAAACAATAATTGGTAATTAGCTCTATCAAATGAGGATAAACTTCCTGATTTTTCAATTGTTATATCAGGTTTTCTATTAAGTTCAACAGAACTATTGTCTAATACTGTTCCAGCGTATATTTCTGTTTTTCTATTTGCTAAAATATTACCTACTTTAATTGTATCTGCGTTTTTATCAAAGAACGAACCATTAATCCCATAATCTTGAGAAACTAATGAACTAGTATAAATAATTGTTTCATTCGTTTTCTTATTACGCTCCATAAAAAAAAACTCTTTTAAAGTTTTTGTTTCTGGTTCTTTACCAATACTATCTTTTATTTTATAGTATTGTTCGTAAAACGAAAAAAACTCTTTATTATCGATTAACTGAGCTACATTACCTATAACTTGCTGAACATGAAGTTTAAATTCTTCTTCACTCTTCTTTAAAGAAGTATTTATCCAGTATAATTGTACTAAAATTATCCCAATGAGCGACAAACTCATTAAGAAAACCAATAGTCGAAACCTCTTCTTATTCATCAATACAAAATTAGTATTTTAACATTAAGCCTATTAAAACATTAACCAAAGATTAACATTAATGGCATTTATTACGATATTTTTAAAAAATTAAGAATTTCATCAATCTCCATATATGTGTCGTCTATTTTAACATTTGTTACAACATAATCACTTTTCATTGATTTTTCAGCATCAGAAAGCTGATTTTTCATTCTTTTTAGTATTTCTTCTCGACTAACATTATCTCTTTTCATTACTCTATTTATCTTAACATCTTCGGGTGCTGTAACTAGAATAACCTTATCACACTCTGTATTTCCACCTGTTTCAAACAATATAGCAACTTCTTTTACCACAAATGATGCTTCCTTATTTTTTTCTAACCATTTTTCAAAATGTTTTTTAACTTTTGGATGAACTACTTCATTAAGCTTTTTTAATAAACTAGAATCTTGAAAAACAATTGCAGCAATTTTTTTTCTATCTAATTGACCGTTTTCTAGAATAATATTTTCTTTGAAAAGATTTTGAATTTCATGAATTACACTTTTCTTAGTCATTATTTTTTTTGCCTCATCATCTGCTATATAAACAGGAATACCTTTAGAGGCAATATATTTTGCCACAGTACTTTTTCCACTACCTATTCCTCCTGTTAATCCAATAATTTTAGTCATATTACTTCTTAAAAAATAATTCTGGATGTGCGCTTTCAGGTTTCTTTTTTAATAAAAATAAATTAATAAAAGATTTTAAAAACCCAACACCATATCCATAAAACTGAATAATGGTGGCAATTATAGAATAAAACGCAATTTCAATACTTTTATTTTGTACTAATGAACCTACAAAAATCATTCCAAAGTAAAATAAGAAAAAGAAAAAGAAATAAGGAATTGAAAAAACAACTAGAATTAGACTAAAAACAAACCCTAATAAAAATAAAGAAGGAAACCAAAATGTAATTTTTGTATACTTAGGATACCACAAATTTAAAATTGGTCTTGCTTTACCAAACTTGTTTACTTGTGTGTAAAATTTATTCCAATCGATTCTTCTTTTATGATATACGTAAGCTTCTTTTATAAGTCTCGTTGAAAAACCTAATTCCCATAATCGAATTGATAAATCTGGATCTTCACCAGGATGAATATTTCCAAAACCTTTTGATGCTTCAAAAGCTTTCTTAGACAAACCCATGTTAAAACTTCTTGGTTGAAATTTACCCACTTTTTCACTTCCTCCTCTTATACCACCAGTAGTTAAAAATGAGGTCATTGAAAAATTAATCGCTTTTTGAATTGTAGAGAAGGAATCCAAAGCTTTATCTGGACCACCAAAACAATCAACAAAATCAGCTTTTAAAGATGATGCAACAACTTTTAAATATTCTTTAGGAAGTATGCAATCAGAATCTAAAATAATAAAATAATCTCCTTTAGCTTTTTGCATTCCAAAATTACGAGAATTACCAGGACCAGAGTTAGGTTTAAAATAATAAGATATATTTAATACATCCTTATATTTTTCTACAATATCATTACATGGTACCAAAGAACCATCTTCAACCACTACTACTTCAAAAGAATCATCGAAGTCGAAAAGTACAAGACTTTTTAACAATTCATCTATTTCATCTGGTCGATTATAAACTGGTATAATAAAAGAAAAAAGCATCTCCGTTTTTTTAACAAAGATACTCTTTATAAAAATTCAAGAAACCAAACTTTAAAAAAAAGAACTATTCTAAGATTTAAGAAGAATAAAAAAAATTCTTTTTATCATTTCACTTCAACATCAAATTTATTTAGTGAATTATTTAATAGAAAAAGACTTTCTCACAATTGTAAAAAAGCCTTTTTCTTTTCTCGAGATTTTATACCGAATATCTTGCTCTTAAAATATTTTACTCTAATTATGATTCAGTATAATTTCAAAAGCTAATTATAACCTAAACAACTAAACTCAAATAATGTTTGCAATAGTAAAATAATATCTTTTTTAGTTAGTAATTGTTACTGTTTTATTATAAATATAATTATCAGTAATTAATTTTACAAAATAGATTCCTGACTTTAATGTACTTGCATCAATATTTACACTATACTTCACATCGGACTTAATATTGTTATTATAAATTTCATTAATTAATTGACCATTCATATTATATAGTTCAATACTAATGTTGGTGTTATAATTAAAAGAAAAATCTAATGTTGAATTATTTTTCATTGGGTTTGGATAAATATTCACGCTAGACTTTTCTTCATATATAATAGGACATATTAAATAGTCATTATCTATATTACCACCTACATAATTTTCATTAATAGCTGTTGCAGTTGCATTTAAATCACTAAATGAATAGCCAGTTGTACAACCACCAATTACATTGTTAGCTAATTCCAAGAAATCATAAACTGACATTCCTTCAAATGTTCCGCTTGCTATAATTAAATTTGCAAAATATTGCCAATTTGAAGAAAAATCTTCATCATATTCATCAAATCCAACTGCCAATGTAACTCCAACTAATTGAGCAGCTAAAACATTTTTATATGATTTTCCTGGGTCAATTAAAGTTCCTTCATCCAATGCTCTAGGTGTTGAACCAGAAGGTAAAAAATCTTTAATTGCTGAAGAAGATGTGAATTTTAGTAGATTATCTCCACAACCTATTGTTAATCCATTTGGAAATGCCAATTCAAAATTTGCGTCACGATAACATCCTGGATTTTGTCCATGACAATTTGTTCCCCATCCGCCAATTGTGAATGTTTTAAAGCCAGTACAATCTTGAGCTAATAAATTTACAGTTCCAAAAAATACCGTTGTTACAATAATTAATAATAGTTTTGTTTTCATAAATGTTTGTTTGTTTTCCTTACTCTTTTTTGGCTTTTCAGGTTATGCCGTTGATTTTTATATTATACTATAACAATTTAATACAGTTTAACCCTACCATTTTTTTCTTTTTTTTGAAAAAATATATACAACCTTCAATTTAAAAATAATAATTTCAATTCACTTCAAAATACTATTATGCATAAATTATTAATAATCTTAGATTTACATAATTGTTCAGATACATATCCAATTTATTTATTATATTTATAAATTAAATTTTGATGAAAGTATAAAAACAAAGATTATGAGAACATATCAATTTGAATTAAGAAAATTATTTTTTGTTTTATCACTAACACTATTCTTTATCATACCACAGGACATTTTTTCACAAGGTCCACCACCTTGGGCTCCTGCACATGGATACAGAGCAAAAACAAAACACATTTATTTTCCAGATCAAAATTTCTATTATGATGTTGAAAAAAGAGTGTATTTACATCTTGAAAATGGCAAATGGTCGGTTTCTGTTACTGTCCCTTCTATTTTTGCTAACATAAATTTAGGAACAGCACGTAAAGTTGAATTAGAAATAAGTGGTCATACACCCTATCAATATAATGAAGAGCATATTGTCAAATACAAAAAGCCTAAAAAACAGAAAGTAAAAAAACAAAAAAAAGAGAATAAAAAGAAATAATAAAAGCCCTAATTTGATTCTAAATTAGGGCTTTTATTTAATTAAATACCTGCAATTTCTTTCAACTCATTTACAAATCGTTCTGCTAAAATATCTGCATCTTTTTGAGTAGATGCTTCTGTGTAAATTCTAATTATAGGTTCTGTATTTGATTTTCTTAAGTGAACCCATTCTGTAGGAAAATCAATCTTAACTCCATCAATTGTAGAAATATCTTCATTTTTATATTTCTCAGTCATTGATTTCAAAATTAAATCAACATCAATTTGAGGAGTTAATTCTATTTTATTTTTACTCATATAATATTGAGGATAACTAGCCCTTAATTGTGCTACAGTCATATCTAAATGGGCTAAATGAGTCAAAAACAAAGCCACACCAACTAAACTATCTCTTCCATAATGGCTTTGTGGGTAAATAATTCCTCCATTTCCTTCTCCTCCTATGACAGCATTTGTTTCTTTCATTAATGACACTACATTTACTTCACCAACAGCACTAGCATAATACTTTCCTCCATGCTTTTCTGTAATATCTCTTAAAGCACGTGAAGATGACATATTTGACACCGTATTACCTTTGATTTTACTTAAAACATAATCCGCAACAGCTACTAAAGTATATTCTTCTCCAAACATTTCACCATCATTTGAAATAAAAGCCAATCTATCTACATCAGGATCAACTACAATACCAAAATCGGCTTTCTCTTCAATAACTAATTTACATATATCTCCTAAATGCTCCTTCAAAGGTTCTGGATTATGTGGAAAATGACCATTAGGTTCACAATACAATTTTACTACTTCTACTCCCATTTGTTCTAACAAATTAGGAATAATGATTCCTCCAGATGAATTTACACCATCCACAACAACTTTAAATTTCTTTGCTTTTACAGTTTCAACATCTACTAATGCCATCTCCAAAACTTCATCTATATGAATATCCATATATGAAGAATTTTCAATTACCACGCCTAGACTATCTACATCTGAAAAATCAAAGGCTTCAGCCTCAGCAATTTCTAAAATTTTTGCACCATCATTTCCATTCAAAAATTCACCTTTATTATTTAATAATTTTAAGGCATTCCATTGTTTTGGATTGTGAGAAGCCGTTAATATAATTCCTCCATCTGCTTTTTCTAAAGGTACAGCAATTTCAACTGTAGGTGTTGTTGACAATCCTAAATCTATAACATCAATTCCTAATCCTACTAAAGTATTTTGTACCAAATTATGAATCATTGGTCCAGAAATTCGGGCATCTCTACCTATTACTACTTTTAATCTAGAATTATCATTAGAATTTCTTCCCTTTTTTAAAAAAGTTCCATAAGCAGAAGCAAATTTAACAGCATCCACTGGTGTGAGGTTATCACCTACTTTTCCCCCTATAGTTCCACGTATTCCAGATATTGATTTTATTAAGGTCATATTTTTATTATTTTAAGAAACAAAGATAGGAAGTTGAAGGTGAAAAAAAAATTTGGTAAATTTCACTATATTTACGATTATTAATAAATATGATATTCGAAAACGTAATTAAAAAAATATAAAGAATGAATTTCCTAGCTCATATTTATCTTTCTGGTGACAATGATTTAATAAAAATAGGAAATTTTATGGCCGATGGCATTAAAGGTGATAATTATAATGACTTTCCAAAAGATATAAAAAAAGGTATTCTACTTCATCGAGCAATTGATTCATTTACAGACACACATCCTATATTTAGAAAAAGTAAGCATCGTCTTCATGAAAAATATGGTCATTATTCTGGTGTAATAATGGATATTTTTTATGATCATTTTTTAGCAAAAAACTGGAATAATTATTCCTCTATTCCATTAGATACCTATGTTTCCAAATTCTACCATTTGTTAGATACAAATTTTGACAAATTAACTTTAAAAATTCAAAAAATGTACCCTAATATGGTAAAACAAAATTGGTTATTAAGTTATGCTAGTATTGATGGAATAGGTACAATTTTATACCAAATGGATTATCGTACTCAATTTCAGTCAAAGATGCAATATGCAGTTGAAGAATTACAATTATTTTATGACGATTTTGAACAAGAATTCACTATATTCTTTGAAGATATTCAAAAAATGGCATCAGAAAAAATAATGAATGACTAGTGTATATTTTAATTAAACCCTAACTTCGCAGAAATTTTAAATTTTCTAATGTCTACCAAGAAGAAGAAATCAATTATTCAATTAGTAAGCAAAGGATTTAAACGATTAGAACGATTAGTTTTTATTCTAAAATCTTTACTTACACCTAGGCAATTTATTTATTTTTCTTGTGTTCTCGTTAGTACATCCTCAGCTTTAGCGGTTATTTTATTAAAAGCATTTGCACACTTCGTTTATAACTTTGCTCAAAATCTTAATAATTCACTTCATTTACCTTATAGTAATAGTATATTACCAATAATTGGTATTCTTGTAACAGTAATTATTGTAAAAAAACTATTAGATGGCTCCATACAAAAAGGAACCTCTCATATCATGTATGCAGTTGCTAAAAAAGGAGGAATAATGCCTGTCAAGCAAATGTATTCTCAAATACTAACTAGCTCATTTACTGTTGGTTTAGGCGGAAGTGCTGGATTAGAATCTCCCATTACAATAACTGGTGCCGCATTCGGAAGTAATTATGCCCAAAATTACAGACTAACTTATAAAGATAGATCTTTACTTTTAGCTTGTGGTGTAGCATCGGGAATTGCTGCTGCATTTAACGCTCCTATAGCTGGAGTCCTTTTTGCGATCGAAGTGGTTTTGGCAGAGATAAGTATAACTGCCTTTATTCCTATTATGATTAGTGCTGCAACAGGTGCATTAGTATCAACAATAATTTTAAACGAGTCTATTTTATTGGTTTTTAAACAAGGAGAAGCTTTTGATTATCATAACATACCTCAATACATCATCCTTGGACTTCTATCTGGTTTTATGTCTATTTATTATGCCAGAATTTTTAGAAAAGTTGAACATCATTTTGCTAATCTAAAAATGGGTAATTACAGAAGAGCTTTGTATGGAGCCTCTTTATTGGCAATCTTAATTTTTTTATTTCCATCATTATTCGGTGAAGGATATGAAAGCATTAAAACTTTAGCTAATGCTAACCCTGAAAAGATTTTAGAAAACACCTTATTAAGTGATTATAAATCTAACAGTTGGATACTTCTATTTTTTGTTGGAATAACTATGATGATAAAAGTATATGCTACTGGTTTAACATTAGGTTCTGGAGGAAATGGAGGTAATTTTGCACCCTCTTTATTTGTAGGTTCTTATTTAGGTTTTTTCATTGCTCAACTTTCTAATCTGCTAGGAGTAACAAAGCATCTATCGGTAAGTAATTTTACTTTAGTTGGAATGGCTGGTGTTTTAAGCGGTTTATTTCATGCACCCTTAACTGCAATTTTCTTAATTGCAGAAATAACAAGTGGTTATGATCTAATGGTACCGTTGATGATAGTATCGTCTGTTAGTTTTGCTATTTCTAAAAGATTTGAACCTCATTCTTTTGATATAAAACATCTCGCAGATAAAGGTGAGGTTTTTACCAATGATAAAGATAAAAACATATTAACATCATTACACATTTCAAATTTTATACTAACCAATTATAAAGTTGTTCAAGAATCAAATTCATTAGAAAATTTTGTAGAAATTATTAAATATTCAGATGATGTTGTTTTTCCTGTACTTAATGAAAAACAAGAGTTTTTAGGATTAATATATTTAGATGACAATAAAATTAGATCAATAATATTTTCAGCTTTTAAAGTCAAATATACTTCAACACATGAAATCATGCAGGCTCCAAAAGAAATTATTTTACACAATGATAGTATCGAAAATATTTTAGATAAATTTGAAAAAACAGACACCTCAATATTACCTGTATTTAAAAATGGTTTGTTCTTTGGATTCATCCATAAAACTATGATTCTTGAAAGATACAGAAGTCAATTAAAAGAAATGGTAATAGAATAATTTTTTTATTCATTTTTAAATTCTAAATTTATTTTTTCCAAAACTTTTAAATCGCATTTACAAATCAAAATTAATAAAACTTATTATAGCCAAAAAAAAGCCATATTAATTAAAATATAGCTTTTTTCTATTTTTTTATTTGCAATAGAATTAAAATTTCCAATCAAATTCATCCTGATTATTAAAAACAGCTCCAAGTTCAATTTTAAAAACTAAATCATAATCCACGTTTACAAATAACCAATTGTCTTCAAAAAAATAATTTTCAGTTCCATCAACAACCTCTGTTTCAAAATCAGATAATTTATTTTGGTTTAATAAATTTTGTATTTCACTCCAAGGTTTACCAATTATTTTTGAATCAAATAATTCCAATTCATTGTTTGTAGAAGTGATATAACCCAATCTTAACTCTTCTTCATCATAAAATGTCAATCTCATTTTATGGTCATTATAAACATATACAATATTATCTTCATCATCATTATATTGCTTATTAGGTTTTCCATAAATAGCTTCTACATCTTTTTGTTTCATTCCAAAAAGTAATTGACCAATCCCATATTTTAATTTTACTTTCATAACTTTTAGGTATAAAAAAACTGCCTTTTTCAAGGCAGTTTATAATTTTAATTATATTTTAAAACGTTTTCTATCATTCTCATTTAAATAAATTTTACGTAAACGTAATGATTTAGGAGTAACTTCTACATATTCATCTTTTTGAATATATTCTAAAGCTTCCTCTAAAGAGAACTTAATTGCAGGAATAATTCTTGCTTTATCATCAGCACCAGAAGAACGAACATTTGATAATTTTTTGGTTTTAGTAACATTAACAACCATATCATCACTACGTGTATTCTCTCCAATAACTTGACCTTCATAAATGTCTTCGTTAGGATCAACGAAAAATTTACCTCTATCTTGTAATTTATCAATAGAATAAGGAATTGCTTTTCCATTCTCCATAGAAATTAATGAACCACTATTTCTTCCTGGTATATCTCCTTTAAACGGTTGATATCCAATAAAACGGTGAGCCATAATTGCTTCACCTGCTGTAGCTGTAAGTAACTGATTACGTAAACCTATAATACCACGAGAAGGAATGTTAAATTTTACTATCATTCTATCACCTTTACCTTCCATACTCAACATTTCTCCTTTTCTAACAGAAACAAATTCAACAGCTCTTCCTGAAAGATGTTCAGGTAAATCAATAGTTAACTCTTCTATTGGTTCACATTTTACTCCATCAATCTCTTTGATAATAACTTGTGGTTGACCAATTTGTAATTCATATCCTTCTCTTCTCATTGTTTCAATTAAAACCGACAAGTGAAGTACTCCACGACCAAAAACCATAAACTTATCAGCAGAATCAGTTTCTCCAACTTTCATTGCAAGGTTTTTCTCAAGCTCTTTAGTTAGTCTATCTCTAATGTGTCTAGATGTAACAAATTTACCTTCTTTACCAAAGAAAGGAGAATCGTTAATTGTGAATAACATACTCATAGTTGGCTCATCAATTGCAATAGTTTGCAAAGCTTCTGGGTTTTCAAAATCAGCAATAGTATCACCTATTTCAAATCCTTCAACACCAACAATAGCACAAATATCTCCAGCTATAACTTCTTCTACTTTTCTTCTTCCTAAACCTTCAAAAGTATGTAGTTCCTTAATTCTAGATTTTATTATTTTACCATCTCTCTTTACTAAAGAAATTGGCATTCCTTCTCTTAAAATTCCTCTCTCTAAACGACCAATAGCGATACGCCCAGTAAAACTAGAAAAATCCAAAGAAGTAATTAACATTTGAGGTGTTCCTTCAGAAACTTTTGGAGCAGGTACATTCGCTAAAACCATATCTAATAATGGTTCTATATTTGAAGTTTGATCTTTCCAATCATCAGACATCCAGTTATTCTTTGCAGAACCATAAACAGTTGGAAAATCTAATTGTTCCTCAGTAGCACCAAGTTCAAACATTAAATCAAAAACCTTTTCATGAACTTCCTCTGGTGTACAATTTTCCTTGTCTACTTTATTAATAACAACACAAGGTTTTAACCCTAAATCTATTGCTTTTTGTAAAACAAAACGAGTTTGAGGCATTGGTCCTTCAAATGCATCAACTAATAGACAAACACCATCTGCCATATTTAATACACGTTCAACTTCTCCTCCAAAATCCGCGTGACCTGGAGTGTCTATAATATTAATCTTAGTTCCTTTATAGATTACAGATACATTTTTAGAAGTAATAGTAATTCCTCTTTCACGTTCTAGATCGTTGTTATCAAGTATTAAATCACCTGTGTTTTCGTTTTCACGAAATAATTGGCAGTGATACATGATTTTGTCAACCAATGTAGTTTTACCGTGGTCAACGTGTGCAATAATTGCGATGTTTCTAATAGATGTCATTTAACTATTTTTTTGAAGGTGCAAAAGTAAAGTTTTTTTTTGGATAAAACACTATATATGAATTAAGTAAATTATAAATAACATAAATATAATATACAAAAAAGCTCCCGAAAGAGAGCTTTATATAGATTTTTAGAATTATAATTAAATAATTATAATGATGCAACGTGTTTTGTTAATTTAGATTTTAAATTAGAAGCTTTATTATTATGAATAATATTTTTCTTAGCTAATTTATCAATCATAGAAATTACAGTAGATAACTTTTCAGAAGCTTCTGTTTTGTCTGTAGCTAAACGAATAGCTTTGATAGCATTACGAGTTGTTTTGTGTTGGTATCTATTTAACACTCTTTTCTTCTCGTTACTTCTAATTCTTTTTAAAGCAGATTTATGATTTGCCATTTTGTTCTTTTTTTAATTGTAATAATGTTATAAACTACTAGTTAAAAAAGAAAAACCTCCCACAATTACTAAATAATCACTTTGGTTTTAACTAATAAAACAAAATCTTGAGACACTAAAATTTTATTTTACAAAACTATTTCACAACTAATCTAGTAGCCCGTAGGGGAATCGAACCCCTCTTACCAGGATGAAAACCTGGCGTCCTAACCGATAGACGAACGGGCCTTGAGATATTTTTGTAGTCCGTACGGGAATCGAACCCGTGTTACCAGGATGAAAACCTGGCGTCCTAACCCCTAGACGAACGGACCATTATTTCTCGAATGCGGATGCAAAACTACAATTTTTTTTTATTCTCACAAGCATCTTTCGAAAAATTTTTATTTTTTTTTAATAAGCCTTAGCAAATAAGACTCTCCCTACTGAAGGAGCTCCAGAAAACACACATTTTCCAGCTTCCTCAACTCGATCTAAAGGAATACATCTTATTGTTGCTTTTGTTAAATCTTTAATCATTTCTTCTGTTTCAGACGATCCATCCCAATGTGCAGAAATAAAACCTCCCTTGTTTTCTAAAATGTCTTTAAACTCTTCAAAAGAATTAACTTCAGTAGTATGTTCTGTTCGATAGTCAACTGCACGATTGAATAAATCTCTTTGTATTCTTTCTAATAAATTTTGAAGATAAATAGCTATTCCATCTTTCGCTACAACTTCTTTCGTTAAAGTATCTCTCCTTGCAACTTCATAAGTTCCATTTTCTAAATCTTTAGGACCTATAGCTAAGCGAACAGGAACACCTTTCAATTCCCATTCAGCAAATTTGAATCCTGGTTTGTGAGTATCTCTGTCATCGAATTTAACTGATATATTTAGTTTCCTTAATTTCTCTACTAACTCATTTACTTGTTCTGAAATAGCTTTCAGTTGCTCGTCCGTTTTATAAATTGGAACAATTACAACTTGAATAGGAGCTAAATTAGGAGGTAAAACCAAACCATTATCATCTGAATGAGTCATTACCAAAGCTCCCATTAAACGAGTTGAAACACCCCAAGAAGTACCCCAAACATATTCTTGTTTCCCTTCTTTGTTTGCAAATTTCACATCAAAGGCTTTAGCAAAATTTTGTCCTAAAAAGTGAGATGTCCCAGCTTGAAGTGCTTTACCATCTTGCATTAAAGCTTCAATACAATAGGTTTCTTCAGCTCCAGCAAAGCGTTCCGACTCAGTTTTTAATCCTTTTACAACTGGAATAGCCATGAAATTTTGAGCAAAATCAGCATACACATTCATCATTCTCTCAGATTCTTCAATAGCTTCTACTTTAGTTGCGTGCGCAGTATGCCCTTCTTGCCATAAAAACTCCGCAGTTCTTAAAAACAAACGTGTTCTCATTTCCCAGCGCACCACATTTGCCCATTGATTTATTAATAAAGGTAAATCTCTATAAGACTGTACCCAACCTTTATATGTGCTCCAAATAATTGCTTCACTAGTAGGTCTAACAATAAGTTCCTCTTCTAATTTTGCTTTAGGATCTACAATAAGTTTTCCTTTATTGTCAGGGTCATTTGTTAGTCTATAATGCGTAACAATAGCACATTCTTTAGCAAAACCTTCTGCATTTTTTTCCTCTGCTTCAAACATACTTTTTGGAACAAAAAGAGGAAAATAGGCATTACTATGTCCTGTTTCTTTAAATTTTTTATCAAGTTCAGCTTGCATTTTTTCCCAAATTGCATAACCATATGGCTTGATTACCATACATCCTCTCACTCCTGAATTTTCGGCCAAATCAGCTTTTACAACTAATTCGTTATACCATTTCGAATAATCTTCTGCTCTTGTTGTTAAGTTTTTGCTCATTATCTAGGTTTTGGCATAAAATTTGTTTATATTTATTTTAACTAAATAGTTCCACAAAACTAACTATTTTTGTGATGTCCAACAATAAAAAAAAACGTTATGAAAGCTAATCTACCATTTTTAAGAAAAATTCACTTGTTTTCCTTAATCGGAATTCTAAGTACATTGGTCATTTCTTGTGGTTCATACCAAAACTCATCATATTACGATAATGATGGTGTTTATGGCTCAACCCAAAGAAATGAAAACAATGTTGAAAATAAATATTCTGAACAAAACATGGAGCAATCCAACAAATATTCAGAACAATTTAGAAACATGCAAGATGATTATACTTATTTTACTGATGTTGAAGATTATTCTTCCGAATCAAATGACACTGTAGTAACTGTATATCGAAATTATGACAACAACTCACAATATGCTGGCTGGGGAAATAATGCGAGCAATGTAACTGTTAATTATTACGACAATTGGGGTTGGAACAATTGGTATTCACCATATTGGGGAATAGGTTGGAATAATTGGTACGGCTCTTATTGGGGAATGGGTTGGAATAACTGGTATGGACCTAATTGGGGAATGGGATGGAACAATTGGTATGGACCAAGCTGGGGATGGGGTTGGAATTCATGGTATGGTTCAGGTTGGGGTGGATATTACAATCCCTACTATTCAGGCTATTATGGCAGAAATGTAGTATATAACTCTGGTAGAAGAGGTGGCTCAAGTTATTACTCTTCTAACGGAAATAGATACAGCAACTACAACAACGCAAGAAGAAGTAATACTTCAACAAGAAATAACTATAATACTAGAAACTCAGGTACTAGAAATACATATTCTAATACAAGAAACTCTTCTGGTACTAGAAACACTTATTCAACACCAAGGAATAACTCTACTAGAACAAATACATACTCAACACCTAGAAGTTCTTCAACTAGAAGTTCAGGTGGAAGCTATACTCCATCAAGAAGCTCAGGTTCTTCATCTGGAGGAGGAAGATCATCTGGAGGAGGAGGACGCTCAGGTGGTGGAAGAGGCGGAAGAGGATAAAATAAATCAACTAAAGTTTAAAAAATAAAATCTAGATATTAGAATAGAATTGCTATGAGAAAATTTTATATACTAGCCTTGTTTTTATCCTTTTTTAATGGGATAAGTCAAGAAACGACAACTCAAGACGCGTTACGATACGCAACTGAAAATCTTACAGGAACAGCTCGATTTAGAGCCATGAGTGGTGCCTTTGGATCATTAGGTGGTGATTTATCAGCAATTAATGTTAATCCTGCTGGTTCAGCCCTTTTTAATCACAATATGGCAAGTATAACAGCAAGTAGTTTTAACACAAAAAACAACTCTACTTATTTTGGAAGAAATACTTCTGAAAATTACAACATTCTTGATTTAAATCAATTAGGTGCTGTATTTGTTTTTATTGATACTAATAATGATAGTAATGATTGGAGTAAATTTTCAATTGCTATTAATTATGAAAACACTAATAATTTTGATGATCGATTATTTTCAGCTGGAACGAATACAAACAATAATACTATTGGTAATTATTTCTTAAATTTTGCACAAGGAATACCTGTTAATGTTCTTGATAACTTTTCATATTCTGAACTAAATTTTCCTGAGCAACAAGCTTATTTAGGATACAATACTTATTTATTTGATCCAGATTCACCAAACACTTACACTAGTAATATTCCTCCTGGTAGTTTTTATCAAGAGAATTACATAGTAAGTACTGGTTATAATGGTAAATTAACTGGAAATTTTGCCACTTCTTACAAAAATAAACTTTACTTAGGTTTAAATTTAAATGCACATTTCACAGACTATGTAAGACGATCAACAGTTTATGAAAGAAACAATAACAATCCAAACTTAGGCGTACAAGAAATTCAATTTGATAATGAACTATACACTTATGGAGCTGGTTTTTCCTTTAATCTAGGAGCAATTTATCAAGCAACAAAAGATTTAAGAGTTGGTATTTCATACGAATCTCCTACTTGGTATCGATTAAATGATGAGTTATCTCAAAGATTATTGGCTGTTTCTACAGATGGTCCAGACACATTTACTGATAATTTTAATCCAAATGTAATTAATGTATATCCAACATATAGATTACAAACTGCTCAAAAAGTTACCGGAAGTGCATCTTATGTATTTGACAAAAAAGGATTAATTAGTATAGATGCATCTATGAAAGATTATACGAGTACAAAATTTTCTCCAAGCAACGACCCAGCTTATGTTGATATTAATTCTGACATGAATAGCAATCTTAAAAATGCATTAGAATTAAGAATAGGCGGTGAATATAGAATTAAACAATTTAGCTTAAGAGCAGGTTATCGATTTGAAGAAAGTCCATTTAAAGTAGATTATGCTATGGGAGACTTAACAGGTTATTCTGGTGGAATTGGTTTTAATTTTGGAGAAAGCAAACTAGATTTAGCCTATTCAAATAGTCATAGAAACTATAATCAAAGTTTTGTTTCTTCAGGAATGAATGATACTTCTAGAATTAGAACTATACAAAATAATGTAACACTTACCTACTCTATTAATTTTTAAAATGTAATAAAGTAAGTATTTATTCAAATCCTTCTTAATTGAAGGATTTTTTTATGTTTAAAGTTAACCCCATAGTCCAGATGGTAGAAACTTTTAAAAAACTCTTAAGCGCTAGTGCTTCTAATGGATAATTTTATGTAATTTTGCACCTCAATTTTAAGTATATGAGAACCAAATCGTTAAAGAAAAATAAAATCAATGTAATTACACTAGGATGTTCTAAAAATGTCTATGATAGTGAAGTTTTAATGGGTCAACTAAAAGCTAATGGTAAAGAAGTGACTCATGAAGCTACAGAAGATGAAGGAAATATCATTGTAATTAACACCTGTGGTTTTATTGACAATGCAAAGGAAGAATCGGTGAATACTATTTTAGAATATGCTGATAAAAAAGAGCAAGGTTTGGTTGACAAAGTATTCGTTACCGGATGTTTATCAGAACGCTATAGACCTGATTTAGAAAAGGAAATTCCTAATGTAGATCAATTTTTTGGCACAACAGAATTACCTTTGTTATTAAAGGCTCTTGGTGCAGACTATAAACATGAATTAATAGGAGAACGTTTAACAACTACTCCAAAAAACTATGCCTATTTAAAAATTTCGGAAGGTTGTGATAGACCTTGCAGTTTTTGTGCAATTCCTTTAATGAGAGGAAAACATGTCTCTACTCCAATTGAAAAATTAGTTATTGAAGCTGAAAAATTAGCCAAAAACGGAGTTAAAGAATTAATCTTAATTGCTCAAGATTTAACGTATTATGGTTTAGATATTTATAAAAAAAGGAACTTAGCTGAATTATTAGAAAATTTAGTAAAAGTTGAAGGTATAGAATGGATTCGTTTGCATTATGCATTCCCAACTGGTTTTCCAATGGAAGTATTGGACTTAATGAAAAAAGAACCAAAAATTTGCAATTATATTGATATTCCGTTGCAACATATTTCGGACAGTGTTTTGAAATCGATGCGAAGAGGAACTACCTATGAAAAAACAACCACTCTTTTAAAAGATTTTAGAAAAGCAGTTCCAGAAATGGCAATTCGTACTACTTTAATTGTAGGTTATCCAGGAGAAACTGAAGAAGATTTTCAAATTTTGAAAAATTGGGTTGAAGAAATGCGTTTTGAACGTTTAGGTTGTTTTGCTTATTCTCATGAAGAAAATACACATGCTTATAGTCTTGTTGATGACGTTCCAGATGAAATAAAACAACAACGTGCAATGGAGATTATGGATATTCAAGCACAAATTTCATGGGACTTGAATCAAGAAAAAATTGGTAAAGTGTTTAAATGTGTAATTGACAGAAAAGAAGGAGAATATTTTATAGGAAGAACTGAATTTGATAGCCCAGATGTAGATAATGAAGTTCTTGTAGAAGCATCAAAGCATTATTTAAAAACAGGTGACTTTGTAATGCTAAAAGTTACTGATGCTACGGAATTTGATTTGTATGCAGAACCAGTTTAAAATTAAATTTGGCTAGTCAGTTCTAAATAATTAATGTAAATTATTTAGAACTAGCTTTTTAAGTTATTGAATTTCATTTAAAATTAGCTCTGTAATTTCAAACTTTGGGAATTCTCCAGTGTTGTTTAACAATATTATTGTTATTCCTTCGTCAGGTTGTTTCAAAAACATTGTATAAAATCCTAAATCTGTTCCTGGATGGTATATAATTTTATGTTTCTTTGATTTTGAAAACATATATTTATCTATCATCCATCCATATCCATAATTTGCATCCCAATCTATATATTCAGCTCTAGGTAAGAATAAAACAGATAACAATTCTTGAGATATTAATTGCTCAGTTTGTAATGCTTTACTCCATTTAAACAAATCTTGTGCTGTTGAAACAATTCCTCCAGAACCTCCAACATTTTTGAAATTATATTTAGGTTCAACTTCATCATATAAATATCCAGAAACTAAATTAGAAGGTTGCTTTGTTCCAAAATAAGTATCTTTCATGTCTAAAGGTGCAAAAATCCTTTGGTTTAAAACATCTCCAAAATTTGTGTTGGTTATTTTTTCAATAATTAGGCTTAAAATTGTGAAATTTGAATTTGAATATTCAAATTTACTACCAGACTCAAAATTTAAATCATCACTACAAAATAGATTTACAACTTCTTCAATGGAATACTCATTGGACAAAATTTTCGTTGTATATATTTTATTATTAAAAAAATTTGGAATACCCGTTTTATGACTTAATAATTGATCTATAGTTATATTTTTATGAGGGTAATTGGGAAGAAACTTACCTATAGAATCAGTAAATTTTAATTTATTTTCATTTACTAATTGCAAAATAAGCATTGCAGTAAAAGTTTTAGCTGTAGAACCTATTCTAAATTGAGAATCTTTATTATTTTTGGTAATATCATTATTGTAACTTTTTTCTAAAATAATTTGTCCTTTATAAGCTATTAAAGCATTACCATTAAATATTTTTTTCCTATTGTAGAAAGTTAATATTGAATCAATCCTTGTTACTTTATCCTTAGCTATTTTATTCAATTTATTTTCAATTTCAATTTTGTAACTATTCGCTTTATTATTTGCCTCAAGTTGTTCTGCAATTGTATTAAAATTGGTTATGGGTAAAATAATTGTGTACTCTTTCCAAAAATCTGCATCATAGATAGAGTTTTGTTCTTCAACTAATTTTTTATCCCCTAGAGTTTCGTTCTCTGCAAATGGCTGAACATCATCTGTTTCAATTTTTGTCACCAAATAATCTACTCTTGTATCTGTTTTAAAGTTGTAATGTTGTCTATCACTTTTAAATGTAAGTGTTGCATCATTACCCACATTATTTAAGTAAAAATAGTTTCCTCTTTTGCTGTAATAAATTTGGAAATCATTTTTTTGCATGGTAATATTAATGCCTAATACTTTCATCAAAGCTCTTTCTGCTCCATTACCATATTTATGATAAGCCATTCCTTTTGGACTTAATCCAAAATTAAAATAAACAAAAGCAAACGTTTCTTTATCTATAAGCACATAACCTTTATATCCAGCTTTTTTAACTTCCTTTTGATCAAAACTAATTTTATAAGATGCTTTTCCGTTTACCAATTCTGTACCTGCTATTTTAAAATTATGTAACTTCAATCCCTTGTCATTAAATAAATCAATTGCGTCAATATTATTCACAATATCAAATTCATAAATTCCATTTGGTTTTAATCCTAAATCAATACCTCTTGAAGCTTTTTCATCTTTAATCGCACGCATCTTTTCTAGTTTAAATTGCTGATAAGGCTTATTTTCTTTAGATTGATAAATATCAAATACTGCTTCTGATAAATGAATATAACTCTTGTCTTTTTGTGAAGATACTCTATAAAAACCTTTAATTTTATATGGTTCTAAATCATAATTGTTTGGAATATTTTGTATAGCCTTTCTCACAATTGAATTAGCTGTATAAGTAGTCACTACGACTTCATTTAATGAGGTTTCTTCTTCTTCCAAATAAACAACAAGCTGATTCTTTATTTCTGAAATGGGAATTCTCTTTGTTTTATATCCAATATACGAAATTGATAAGCTATCGTTTTTCATGATTTTTGGAATAATTATTTTAAACTCTCCTTTACTATTAGTTAGTGTTCCTATATTATTATTTATAACAGAAATAGTTCCATAAGGTAAAACCTCTTTATTAGATTCACTATAAACAGTACCGTTTATTATAATTTCTTGCCCATAAAATATAGTTGCATAAAAAAGTATTACAATTACTAAAAATAAATTTCTCATTAAATTTTGTGTAGTTTTTAATTTATAAGGTGCTAAAGTCTTTACGATTAAAATCTAATTTATGTCTATTTTTTTAATCTACTTAAAATATAACTATTTTTTAACCTTATAAACTCTAAGACAAATTAGCAATTGAGTTTTTGAGTTTAATTAAATGGTTTAATCCAATTAACAAGAAGAATGTAATAAAAACAAAAATAATTGTTTTAAAAGATTTAGTTATTATGGCATTTTTAAAAAAGACTGAGAAATTTAAATAATATAAAATCATTCCTATAATAAAAAACAGTATTATGCTTATTCCTATAATAAAACGAAATGATAAAAAAGAAATATTTATATTTTGATTCTTTTTTGCTTCAATCTGCATTATTATTTTATCGGTAAAATCATCAGAAACTGATATTTCACTCTTCTTTAAAATAGACTTTATTTGCTCTTCTTTCATAATAAATACTTTATTTCATTACCTAATAATTTTTGTAGTTGAAATTCCATGTTCATTCGACCTCTATGTAAATCAACTTTTATTTTAGATTTACTAAAACCAGTTATCTCTTGTATTTCAAAAATAGAGTGTTCATACAAATAAAACAAACGTAATACCAAAGCTTCATCTGATTTCATTGCATTTAATGCTATTTGAATATACTTTTTTTGATCTTCTTCTTTTAAACTTACTATTCCAGTTTTTTCATCCGTGGCAATTGAACAATTAGGAATCTTATCGATTTCTAAATGTCTTTTTTGTTGTTTAAGTGTATTATAAGCTGTATTAATTACAATACGATATAACCAAGTTGAAAATTTAGAATCTTGTTTAAATGTGTGTAATTTTTGATAAACTTTTATAAAAGCAGTCTGAACTACATCTTCAGCAAGTAATTCATTTTTTACCACTGAACAAGCTAAGGTAAGTGACACATTTTTATAAAAATTTATCAAATCTCTAAATGCTAATGTGTCACCCTCTTTGCTCCTATTTATTAATTCTATATCTCGTGTTTTATTACAATTCATTTCATTCGGATTCTCAACCAATGAGCAACTAGTAAACCTATGGAACCAAATATTAAAATAGTTCCCCAAACAAGTAAATCTGTTGTATCTTCTGATAAATCCATTGTGGTAAAAAATGTTGAAACAATAAGTCCAATACCTAAAGATAAAACAATACAACCAATATCTTGATATAGCATTTTTTTGGAATTTTCTGGAATTATCAATCCCTTTTCAATCATTGCTTTTTTTATAAGGTAAGAATACCTTGCTACTATATACACTATAACAACTATACCAGTCATTAAAAATAACGCTCCTAAAGCTTCTTCAAAATTCTCCATATTCATTTTATTATATTTTTATAACTTTTTTATCTCTTTTACTTTCAAAAATAAACCCTTAAAATTGATTTCCCAATGTAATTGAAATAGTTTTTAAAAATGGAAGCATGTTACCACAATTAGTAAATATTACAATTCCATACTCTTGTTCTGGAACAAACATTGTGTAGGCTTGAAAATCATGATTATTACCTGTGTGGAGATGCATTAGTCCATTTTTTGTTTGTTTCTGTGCAAAACCAAGTCCCCAACCAGTTTGATTTGTTTCTAATTTAATTGGATTATTATCTTTAAAATGTGTTTGCTCCTTAAGCATTTCTTCAAATAAACTTTCTTTCAAACCTTCTCTTTTTAGCATTGCAATTATAAACTTAGCATATTCGAAAGCTTCACTATGTACACTTGAAAAAGCATTAAATGTTTTTCCATTCCATCGACCTGCAACTGGTTTATTTTGAGTAGGATTACCTTCTTCGTCATGGCCAAAAACTTTATGATTGTCTAAATAATCGTTCCAAACAAAAGTGGTATGTTTCATTTGTAAAGGTTGTGTAACTTCTTTTTGAAATAATTTATTCAAGTCTTCTTTAAATCCAATACCATTCTGCATTCCAATAATAGCAGCTAAATACTGATATGCTTCTCCAGAATATGAAAAATCTGTACCTGGTTTAAAAGCCAATTTAATCAATTGATTATTAGCATGATTAGGAAATCCTGTTTGATGTGCTAAAACCATTCGAGCAGTAATTAATTTATAATCTTCTTGTGATTCTGGAGCAATACCAGGATGAGGCAAATATTGATAAAGAGGTTTATCTAAATCTATTTTACCCTTTTCAACCATTCTCATAACGAAGTATGCAAAAATAGGCTTAGAAAGAGAAGCTCCTTCAAAAAAATCTTGAGTAGTTACTAATTCTTTGGTTTTTGAATTACCAACTCCAAAAACTTTATGATAGATAATTTCGTTTTTATTAATAATTGCAATAGAAACACCTGGCAAATTATTAGATGCCATTGCATTTACAATAATTTCATCTATTTCTTTACTTGACAAAGTTTTACCATCGATTGTTTTTATATGCTGAGCAAATGAATTGGTAGTAATCATTACAAGAATAATCAATATTGTTCTCATTATTATATTTTTTAAAAAGTTCATTTCGTTTTAATTTAAATTTATTTAATGTGTTTTAGTGAATTCACAATCATAGGACAACTCGACTAATTAAAAGGTTACAAAAAATATTTAATTCATTATATTACCCATTTCACTATTATTCTAATACTATTCTTTAGCTTAGAAAAACCCTAGAGAAAATGATTTTGCCTATCTTTGAGAAAATAATAATAAAATGTGGAAAGAAATAAATAGCAGTTTAAACAGGGTTTTTGAATTTAAAAATTTCATTGAAGCTTTTGCTTTCATGACTAAAGTAGCCATGATAGCTGAAAAAATGAATCATCACCCTGAATGGAAAAATGTATACAACAAAGTTGAGATTACTTTAACTACACATGATGCAGACAACACTATCACAGAAAAAGATAGACAATTAGCAAAAGCTATTGATGATTTAGTATCCAATACATAATTTAGATTTTAATATTTTAACTTAAATTTCTCAGTTATATACTGGTTTTCCTTATCCTTTTCAATTACTTTTGGCATTAAGAAAATTATACATTCTTTAACTATCTAAAATGGATTCACTTTCGCAGATTGTTCTTGGTGCAGTAACTTTTGCAATCATAAAAGATAAAGAAATTGGTAAAAAAGCATTGCTTTATGGTGCTATTTTAGGGACAATTCCAGATTTGGACATGATTTTAAACCCATTTTTTAACCCCATTGAACAATTATCGATTCATAGAGGTTTTTCACACTCTATCTTTTTCTCTTTATTGCTCAGTTTATTATTTGCTAAATGGTTTTCTCATAAATACAAAACTTCCTATAAATCTTGGTTTTTGGCTAGTTTTATAGCCTTATTTACACATCCTTTACTAGATATTTGTACAACTTATGGTACTCGAATTTTATATCCGTTAAGTAAATCTTTTTATAGCTTAGATAATGTTTTTGTAATTGACCCTTTATATACTATTTGGCTTTTAATAGCTTGTATTGTTTTGCTTTTTATGAAGAATAACAATCCTAATAGACAAAAAATTATTAAATGGTCGCTAGTACTTTCAACTGCATATTTAATTTTTGGATTGTTTACCAATTTATATGTTAGAAATCATTTTGCTTCCGAATTAAAAAGACAAAATATTACCTACGAAAAACTAAAAATTGTACCTACACCTTTTAATACCATTCTTTGGCAAGGTATTGTAAAAACAAAAGAGGGTCTTTTTTATTCCGATTATAGTTTATTGGATAGTAAAAAAACGATATCTTTTCACTACGAAAAAAATGATGTTACCTTTCTTGAAAGTAAGCGAAAAATCAAAGCACTTGAGCCCTTTTTTAATTTTACAGAAGGTTATGCTTTAGCTCGAAAAGAAAATGGCAAAATGATGATTTACGGAACAAAATTTGGCCCAATAAACATTAAAAATGGTAAAGCTGAATTCTTTTTCCCACTTGTTTTTAATCAAGATGGCACTTATGAATTAGTTCAGAAACAACCTGACAATTATAGTGAGCTACTAAACGAATTGTTTATTCGTTTAAAAGGAAATTAATATTTTTTTAAACTTTCGGAATTACTGGACCTCATCCATTTCTAATGATAAATATCATATTCTATTCGTTTATTTGATGCTATATTTGAATAGATATAAAAAGAGAAATAATATGATAACAAAACATCAATTAATAAAAGATTTTCCAGAATTTGAAACTAAAATACATGAATTGAAGTTAGAAGATACCTATTTTAAAAAATTGTTTGAAGAATATGATGCAATAGATCATCAAATATATAAAATAGAAACAGAAATTGAACCTACTTCAGATGATGTCTTAAATAATCTAAGAATGGAACGTGTTCATAAAAAAGATGAAATTTACAATTATTTGAATCAGAACTAAGGTTTTTTTAGAAAATATCCTTAAAAAGGTATGTAAAATTACAAAGCTTAATTTTACATACCTTTTTAAGGATATTATTTTTTTTTGGAATAAACCCTCTAACTTATCATTTATTCAGGGTTCTCAAATAAGCTCTCGTTTTACTTCCCGATTCTCGTAAATCTGAAGGTTTCCAATTACCAGTTGAAGCCGCTGATTTTAATAACATAGAACAAGTTTCTTCTTTATCTGAAATTGACCAAGTAATCCAGCTCAATTTTTTGGATTCCATCCAATTGATATATTCTTGCCAAGCGACTTCATTAAGTGGTCCATCACCTGTTGCTTCAACACCAGCACTTTCGGAAATAAAAATAGGTAAACCCTTTTCCATTGCTTCATCTACTCTATCTCGTAACCATTTTTCATGAGTAGCCGCATAAAAATGCATAGTGTACATTAAATTATCATATCCTACAATAGGATCAGCAGCTGGTAAGTGTACATCTTGATCCCATTTTGGAGATCCAACTAAAATAATATTATCAGAATCATTTGAACGAATAATACGAATTACTTCTTCTGAATAAGCTTTCACTTCCTCCCAAGTTTCATGATCTGGCTCATTAAAAATCTCATATATTATATTGGGATATTTCCCATACTCTTTTGAAATTTCATTAAAAAAAGCCTTAGCTTCTTCTAAATTTACATTATGACTATGCCAATCTATAATAACATAAATATCTTCCTTTATAGCTCCGTCAATAATTGCTTTTATTTTTTCTTTGGAAAAAGAAGGATTTTCAAGATAATTATTATCACCATGTTCGATACCCATTGCAGCTCTTACTACATTACAATTCCAATCTTTTTTAAGCCATTTTACTGCTTTTTTATTATAAAATCGTGGCCATAAACTGTGCCAACCAAAACTAACCCCTCTCAAGACAATTGGGTTCCCTTTCTCATTTACTAATTGTGTTCCTTCAACTCTTAATTGACCATTCTCTTTTACAAATTGAGCTTGCAGGGTACAACTAATTAATAATAAAAATAAGACTATTCTTTTCATTTATTTTCTTTTTAAAATTAAGGTTATAACATCATGCGAGGCTAAAACAGCTTTAAAAGATTCTTTTGTAGATTTTAAATCTTTATGTTGCCAAACATCTCTAATATCATACTTAATGGTATTAAAAGAAGTTTCTAAATTGTTTATATCATCTATCACATGGTGCTTTTTCCAATCAAAATCTATTTTAATTTCTTTATTGCTTTTATTAAAAAAAGATACTGCCCAATTTCCGTTTTGAAGTGGTTTAAACCAAATTGAAAGTTCCTCTTCTTCTCTATATTTAAACCCTTGAATACCTAACGTATCTTGATTAATACTTAATAATTCTTTATTTGTCAAAATTGATAAGGTCTCTTTAGACATATTTCTAAAGTCATTTCCAGCAATCAAAGGAGAAGCCAGCATGCACCACAATGCAAAATGAGATTTATCTTCTTCAAAAGTCATTCCATTACCAACTTCCATCATATCAAAATCGTTCCAATGATCTGGTCCAGAAAATTGTCGGATATTTTTATGCATTTCTGCTATTTTGAAAAAACCCCAAGATGACCAAGTATCATGTTTAAATTCGCAATCATAACAAGGATAAATATCTCCAGAAATTCTCCATAAATTACCTACAGGTTCTGCCCAATTCCAAGGTTGGTTATCACCCCATTCACATAAACTAAATACGATAGGTCTTCCTGCTTTTTTAAGTGCATCACTCATTGTAGTATAAGCCTCTTTTGCTGTAATTCCCTCTGTATTACACCAATCATATTTTAAAAAATCGATTTCTAAGCCTGCATAAAAACGGGCATCTTGATATTCATATCCTCTAGTTCCAGGATAACCTGCACAAGTTTTAATTCCTGCACAATTATATAATCCAAATTTTAATCCTTTGGAATGTACATAATCTATTAATGCTTTCATTCCACTTGGAAACTTTTTAGGATCTGGTACTAAATCTCCATTTTTATCTCTCTCCATTGTCATCCAACCATCATCTAAAACAATATATGTATAACCTGCATCTTTCATTCCTGAAGATACCATTATATCAGCAGTTTCTTTGATTAATTTTTCGTCAATACTTGTTTCAAAAGTATTCCATGTATTCCAACCCATAGGAGGAGTAATCGCTAAATCCCTATATTTTTGTGAAAAAGAATTAAGGAACAGCAAGCAAAAAAATATATTTATTTGTATTTTCATATTATTTGTAAAAAAAAAGCATCTTAAAAAAACAAGATGCTTTTAAAAACTAACTCAGTTAATCAAATTTAATCTATTGTATATGTAATATTATCAAAATAGTAATTACGTGTCTCACCTGTAAACTCCTGAAAAGAAATATTCTGTACTGCAGCAGGATTATTCAACTGATCCCATGTAAATTTAAATTCGGTCCATTCAGTTGTTGTGTTAACAGCGAAGTCATTATTTCCCCAATTACTTCCATTAAAAATAAGAACTAATTTACCTGGTGTATCTGAGCGAACAGCAAATTTAATTCCTGTGTATTCTGATATTTGATCATCATAATCCCAATTTCCTTGAATATTATCCCAACCTGCAATCTCTTTTTTAATAAAAGTAGTTCCTTGAAAAGCTGCAGATAAATCTGTAATGTATTCATGATTATTCCATGATTCAATAGTCCAAGGTGCATAAAAGTTATCATCATAGATTGCCGTTCCTACAGCAGTTCCCCATGATGTACTACCAGAAATAGTTTCTACTTCAACATATTTATGCTGTGCATTTGCAGGCATTACAACTACAAGTTCTGTCAAAGAACTAGAAATAATTGTTGCAGGAATTCCATCAAAAGTTATTACTGGATCAAGGAAATAATTACCATAAATGGTAACTTCTTCACCTTCTAAAGCATTAACAGGTTGAAAACCCTGTACAACAGGTGCTGGAGGAGCAACTATAAAATCATATTCTGCTCTTCCATTTTTAGTTACAACAATTAATTTATTTGAACCTCCTTCATAAGGAGTATCCACATCGATTGTTACAAAAATCGAATTATCTGTCACTAACGTTGGGTTAAAATAAGTATCTACATCATTAAAATAAATCTTTTGAGCAGAACTAAATCCAGACCCTTGAATAACATACATATTGTTTGCATAACCTTGTGTAACAGGCTGTAAATCTGGGTCATCAGCTGGACTAACGCTATTTATTATTGGTGGATTTTTTCCATTATTGGTATCATCATTAGAACAAGATGTTATAATCGCTAAAGAAAAAACCAATATTAATAACTTAAATTTAAAGTTTTTCATATTTCATATATTTTTTAGTTAAACACATAAGGAACAGGTTCCTCGTTTAATTTTGGATTTTTTGAAACATCATTATCAGGATAAGGTAACAAAAAATCATTTCCATTATTATCAGGACTATTACCAGTTGTAGGAGTAAAATAATTTGCAAAATCCATATTTCCTCTATTTTGAGCTGACATAATTGCGATAGCATCTGCTCTAGGAATTCTTCCTAAATCAAACCAATAATCTCCCTCAAAAGCAAGTTCTTTTCTTCTTTCTGTGAAAATATCATCAAAAGTTATTGAAGTTAAAGGAGTTAAACCTGCTCTTTCTCTAACAGCGTTGAATGAGCTAAGTGCATTTGCATCTGAAGTACTTGCTCCACCAGCTAAAGTAGCTTCAGCATGTATTAATAGTAATTCCGCATAACGCATTATATAAGTACTATTATTCATCATTGCCCAACCATCAGCTGGTCCAGTTGCATTTCCATTAACAATCCCTATACAATATTTTTTTATAGCGGCACCAGCACCTTGACCTCCAATTTCATTAGCAGGTGGAACTACTAATTGCCCAAAATTTGACCCTAATTTTGCTAAAACTTCAGGATATACATCTCCAGGTAACATTATAGTTTCTTTTCTTCTCAAATCATTAGTTTCATATAAATTTAAAATATCTTGAGAAGGAGCAAAAACACCACCGTAAGTTGCATTTGAAGTTGAAACATTCGAAGTACTTATTCCAAATTGTGTATTACAGTTATTTCCAGAACCATAAACTCCATCCGTTTTCCATTGTAAAGCGAAAATTGATTCTTGATTATTGTTGTATTCATATTTAAATAAATCTGCAAAAGAATTACTTGGTAAAGAAGTTCCTCCTAATAATTTAAATTCACCTGAATTAATAACTTCTTCTGCTAATAATTTAGCATTAGAATAGTCTTTTAAATATAAATACACTTTTGCTAACATTGCTTTAGCAGAACCCTTAGAAACATGTGCATTGTCATTATAATTTGAACCTCTATTCTTTTCATACAATAATTCTGAAGCCTGTGTATAATCTCTTTTTATTAATTCATAAACATCTTGAACTCTATTTTTAGCAATTAATGGATTATCTGCAAAATCAAGATTATTTTCAATAATAGGAACTGCTCCCCATAATCGTACTAAATAAAAATAAGCAGTCGCACGTATAAAATAAGCTTCACCAACTGTATTATTAAGCACATCACTACTTACAGCTGGCCCTACTCTCTCTGGTAAAAAATTGATAATGGCATTGGCTTGAGCAATATTTGCCCATAAGGATTTCCAACCATTAAAAAGTTCTGGATCACTTCCTAAAATGGAGAAATTTCTCATAGCATTAACATCGCTAGAATTTGTGTACATATTCCCAGAACCTACTTCCGCAATGGCATAAAAGAATTTGTTATTAAAATTAAACCAAGTTCTATTATACATTGCATTAGTCGCTGTAGCCACTTGATTATTTGAACTATAATAAGCATCTAAACTGACTTGATCTTCTGAAGGTCTATCCGTATACTCTTTTGTACATGAACTTGGTACAATAAGTATAAACGCTATTAAGAACAGATTTACCTTTTTAAAAATATTTTTTGTTTTCATTTTGCTATTTTTTTTTAGAATTCTAGATTAAGTCCAAAAGAATAAGATCTTGGTGAAGGAAATCTTCCGTTATCAATTCCTGATAATAAAACATTTTGATTAAAAGAACCAACCTCTGGATCATAACCCGTATATTTAGTAAACGTAGCTAAGTTTTGAGCAGTAGCATACAATCTTATCCTTGAAATTTTGTATTTACTTAAAAAATTAGAAGGAAGATTATATCCTAAAGTAACATTCTGAAGTCTTACATAAGAACCATCTTCTACATAGCGATCAGACATTACTGTATTTTGATTGGCATCGCTACCAATTGGTCTAGGTATATCAGTATCAGTATTAGTTGGTGTCCAATAATTTAAGGCTTCAACTAATTGATTTTTATACAATCCGTCATTTGAAATACCTGCTCTTCTTGTTAAGTTCAAAATGTCGTTTCCATAAGAGCCTTGAAAGAAAATAGATAAATCAAAATTCTTGTATCTAAAATTATTAGTAAATCCAAAAGTAAAATCTGGATGTGGATTGCCCATAATAGTTCTATCTTTTGTATCTATAACACCATCTCCATTAACATCTACATATTTTACATCTCCTAAATAAGTTTGTCCAGGAGCTGTACCTACAGTTTGACCAAATTGTAAAGGAGCACTATTTAAAGCATCCATATCAGTAAATAAACCATCTGTTAGATATCCATAAAATAATCCTATTGGTTGACCTACTAATGTATTAGTAACAGTTGTTTGTTGATATCCATTTAAATTTACATCTTGTGTTAAAGAAAGACCATCTTGAATACTAAGTAAATTATTTTTATAATGTGAAAATACTAATGTTGAGTTCCAAGAAAAATTATCACTATTTATTGTCTTATAATTTAAAGTAATATCATATCCTTTATTTTCCATTTCACCAATATTTGAATAAGGTGCATCTATACCTCCATAAAAAGATTCTCCCCCTGTTAAATATGCAGGCCAAGGAATTTGGAATAGAAAATCTTTAGAAGTTTTGTTATAAAAATCTAAGCTTGCAGACAATCTTGTTTCAAATAAAGTAAAATCTAAACCAAAATTAGTTTGTTGCATAGATTCCCATTTCAAATCTGGATTAGGAAAATTAGCAGGTAAAAAACTGTTTCCCTGAGCTCCTAAAATAGCCGAATATCTATTGTTTGGTATTTGTTGGTTACCTGTCTCTCCATAACCAACTTTAAATTTAATATTATCAATATATTTTTTTGTACCTTCCATAAAAGATTCGCTAGACAATTTCCAACCTACAGCTACAGCTGGGAAATAACCAGTTTGATTATTGCCAACAGATGGATCAAATTTTGAAGAAGTGTCTTGACGAATAGAAGCTGACAAACTGTATCGATCATCAAAATCATATAATAAACGACCAAAAAGAGACCATAAAGAACTACTCCCTTTATAACTATTCACATTTCTTTGATCAGGATCTGATAAACCCAACCCATAAATATCATTAGTTTTAAAATCATGCGCATCTGCTATAACACCTTCCCAATGACTATCTAAAGCTTCTTGACCAGCTAATAAAGTAAATTTATGTTTATTAACACTAAAATCATACGTAATTAAATTCTTTAAAATGGTAGAATACCAATTTTGTCTTCTTTCATACAAGTCAGCTGTTAAATTAGATTGGCTACCTCTATCATATGAAGGTTCAAACAAGGTGTGTTCTGAAAATTCTGTATTTGCAGATAATTCAATTCTGTATTTTAACCCTTTCAAAATAGACGCTTCTGCATACAAATTACCAAGAAAATTTTTACGAACTAAATTATTGTCCTTAGTTAAGGCTTCAGCAACTGGATTAAAATAAGCTACATTTTGACCTGATGGCGGAGATCCATAAGTTCCGTCAGGATTAGTAACAGGTGTATCTGGTGCTTGCAATAAAGCATTAGCTATTAAACCTGTAAAACTCTGATTAATTGTTAATTTTTCATTAGTTATTCCAGCCGTAACATTAGTTCCTACTTTCAACCAATCTTTAACTTTTGAATCTAAATTCAAACGTATTGTATATCTTTTTAAGCCCGAGTTAATGATATTTGCCTCTTGATTTAAAAAACTTCCCGATATATAATAATTAGTACCTTCTTTTGCTCCTGAAAAAGAAAGTTGATGATTATGAGAAATAGCAGTTTGATAAATTTCATCTTGCCAATTTGTTCCATCCCCTAATAATTCTGGATGAGAAAACTCAACTCTTGGTGTAGAACCAAAAATAACTGCTAATTCATTTTGGTGTTGTGCATATTGTCTAAGATTCATCACATCTAATTTCTTATAGATATGAGATATAGATGTTGAACCATTATAAGCAATCTTTCCGTTTCCATTTTTCTTTCCCGATTTAGTTGTAATAATAATTACCCCATTTGCTCCTCTTGAGCCATAAATAGCTGTAGCTGATGCATCTTTTAAAATATCCACAGACTCAATATCATTTGGATTTAACATTGAAAGTGGGCTTACTGCATTATTACCACTTCCTCCGCTTGTTGAAAAATCATTTCCAGCAATTGGCCTACCACTAGTTGATCTACCTGTAGCATCACCAGAAATTTGAACACCATCAATTACATATAAAGGTTCATTTGTACCACTAATTGAAGTAGTTCCTCTAATACGAATAGAAACCGCTGAACCTGGTTGACCAGAACCATTTGTTACTGTAACTCCTGATAGTTTACCTTGCAACATTTGATCCACATTAACTTGATTTAGATTTTCAATATCTGAAGCCTTTATAGAAGAAACCGCTCCATTAACATCATCTTTCTTTTGTGTTCCATATCCAATAACTACTACTTCATCTAAACCACTTACATTTTCCAATAGTATTACATCTATTTTACTTTTCCCATTAATTGAAACTTCCTGAGTTTGAAAACCTATATAAGTAAAAACTAAAACTCCATCCGATGGAAGATTATCAATTTTATAGTTCCCTTCAAAATCGGTAACTGCACCAATTTTTGAATCTTTTAAAATCACATTAACGCCTGGAAGTGTAAATCCATTTGTATCCGTTACAATCCCTGAGACTTTTGATACTTGTGCATTTAAGACGCTAAAAGAAGCAAAGAAAAAGAAGTAAAAGAAATACTTTTTCTTACCCCAAAATTGCTTTAAATAGTAAAGTGAATCCGTCATAATTTTGTTAGTTAGTTAAATTAGTAAAATCGAAATAAATGATGATAAATTTTAAACTATATATAATTTTAATCTATATTTATTATCAATAAACAAATTTAGACTACTTGTTAACAAAACCTTAATATTATTTTATCATTTCATACTATTATTTTCTCATTAATAAGTATCCATTTTTTAAAATGAAATGACAAATTAATATATATAACTAATTCATTTCTTACAAAAAGCGCTTCATACCATTAAACTCATCTCTATATTGACTAGGAGTTGTGTTTTTCTTATTTTTAAATATTCTATTAAAATTGGCTATATTATTAAACCCCGCTTTAAAAGCAATTTCAGAAATACTAAGATCTTTTTCAATCAACCATCTTGCTGCATAACCCACTCTAATATCATTTAAATAATTAACAAAAGTTTTATTTGTTCTTTTCTTGATGAATCTATTAAATGAAACTACTCCCATTGAAACAACATCGGCAACTTCATTTAAAGTAATTTTTTCTGCAAAGTTCTTTTGAATATAATCATAAATAACCTTCATTTTATCATCTTCTTCAAATTTATCAAAGTCAATAGTATAAGAAGATAATAATCTCTGATTTCGAGAGTTAGCCATATCTTGAAGTATAGAAATTATTTGCAAAAAATAATCCATACCTTCTAATCTAGGCAATTGTACTAATTGTTCTTTTAAATCTAAAACAGTTTTTTTTGAAAATAAAATTCCATGAATAGATCTATTAAACATTTCTTTTATATCTGTCATTATCCTTCTATCAAGTAAAGAATCATCAAACAAATCATTGTGAAATTGAATGGTTATTTCATGAATTTTGGCACTCTTACAACTATGTTGTTCCCATCCATGGTATAAATTAGGACCAATTAAAACCAATTCAATATCATCAATTTCTTCAATATGATCACCAACCACTCTTCTCAAGCCTTTACCGTTTTCGATAAAATTAATCTCAAATTCTGGGTGATGATGTATAGGATAATCGAACGTATCTTTAACTCTATCAAATATTATAAAGCTATCATTTTTTGATAATGGTGTTATCTCTCTATAAAAATAATTTTTATTTTTCATTAATTTACTATTAAATTGAATTTATTTGATATAAAAATGATAAAATAATATCATTAAGAACAATTTTACAAAATTATCTTTGAATAATGATAAATAAATCAAAACTTTTTTTGTTTATTTAGAAAAATTAAGGTGTTTATTTTAAATTATTCTTAAATATTATACACTAAAAAGCAACTATATATCAACAAAATAAGCTTAAAAAAATAATGACGAAATTTAAAATATATTATTTCTTACTTTTTATTCCTTTAATTATCTCTTGCTCTATTTTAAAAAATAACAATTCTCATATCGCTGATAAAAAAGCAACAAGAAAAACAAGGATTCTATACGACAACTTATTTAAGTTGTTAGACAAAGGAATAATGTTTGGTCATCAAGATGATTTAGCTTATGGTGTTGAATGGAAATATGAAAAAGACAGAAGTGATATAAAAGATGTTACTGGTGATTATCCAGCAGTTTATGGTTGGGACATAGGTGGCCTAGAAAAAGATTCACCCAATAATATAGATGGTGTTCCTTTTGATAAAATGAAAAATTGGATAACTGAGATTTATAATCGTGGTGGTGTAAATACCATAAGTTGGCATATGGACAACCCTTATACAGGGAAAAACTCATGGGACACTACTCCAAATTCTCTTGCTTCAATTTTGCCAAATGGAGAAAAACATCAACTATATATAACTTGGTTAGATAAAGCAGCTGATTTTTTTAATTCTTTAAAAGGTAAAGGAGGTAAAAAAATTCCTATTCTATATCGTCCCTTCCACGAATTAACTGGTAATTGGTTTTGGTGGTGCAAAAATAATGGTAGTCCAAAAGAGTTTAAAGAATTATGGAAATTTACCATTGATTATTGGCGTAATACTAAAAAAGTACATAATCTAATCATTGTTTACAATACTGCAGATTTTATGACTAAAGAAGATTTTATGGAATATTATCCTGGTAATGATTTAGTGGACATGCTTAGTTTTGATAACTACATTTATAAAAATCCTACAGAAGATTCTACTTATGTAAAAAATTGCCAAAGACAACTTCAAATTATGAACGAAATAGCAAAAGAAAACCATAAAATTCCAGCTTTTGCAGAAACTGGTTATGAAGGAATTCCATATGAAAATTTTTGGACCGAAACATTATTAAATGCCATAGGTAATTATAAAATATCTTATGTACTAGTTTGGAGGAATCACGGTTGGCAAGAAAAAGAAAACAAAATGCACTATTATGCTCCTTACAAAGGACAAGCTTCTGAAAAAGATTTTATCAAATTTTATAATTTAGACAAAACACTATTTCAAAAAGAGGTTTCAAAAATAAACCTATATAAAAAATAATCATTCACTAAAAGAAAAATATGGAATTACACTCAATAGACATTCTAATTGTTTCACTTTATCTAATCACCATTATAATTATCGGGTTAGTCCTTAGAAAAAGAGCCCAAAAAAGTAAAGATGATTACTTATTAGGAGGAAAATCTATTCCATGGTATATGTTAGGATTGTCTAACGCTTCTGGAATGTTTGATATTTCTGGAACAATTTGGTTAGTAACCCTAATGTTTGTTTACGGTATTAAAAGCGCTTGGATTCCATGGTTGTGGCCCGTTTTTAATCAAATATTTTTGATGGTATATTTATCCAAATGGTTGAGACGTTCAAATGCTACAACAGGAGCGGAATGGATAGGAACTCGATTTGGTTTTGGAAAAGGAGCAAAATTATCACATATTATTGTAGTTGTATTTGCTCTAGTAGTTTGTTTAGGCTACTTAGCTTATGGATTCATTGGTTTAGGAAAATTTGTTGAAGTATTTGTACCATGGGAAATGGTAAGTAACTATATTCCTTTTACAGTTTCATCAGAATATGTTCCTCATTTTTATGGCACCATTTTTACTCTTTTTGCGGTTTTTTATTCACTTTTAGGTGGCATGTCTGGTATTGTATGGGCAGATGTTGTCCAATTTGCTATTATGACCGTTGCTGCTCTTGTAATAGGCTATTTAGGCTGGCAAGCCGTTGGAACTGGAACTTTAGCCGTTCCTGAAGGCTGGATGAATCCTTTTATGGGTGAACTAAGTATGGATTGGTCTAAGATTATTCCTCAAGTAAATGAAAAAATTAAAAGTGATGGTTTTGGTATTTTCTCCATCTTCCTATTTATGATGCTATTCAAAGGAGTGTTGGTAAGTGTGGCTGGACCTGCTCCAACATATGATATGCAAAAGATTTTATCAACAAAATCACCTTCAGAAGCATCAAAAATGAGTGGATTTGTTTCTGTTATATTAATGCCTATTCGATATTTAATGATTGCTGGTTTTGCTGCTTTAGCATTGATATACTATGAAAAATTAGATTTATTAAATGCTGCTGGTGATATCGATTTTGAGTTACTATTACCTACAGCTATTAATCAATTTGTACCTGTTGGTTTACTAGGATTGCTTTTAGCTGGTTTAATTGCTGCATTTATGTCCACATTTGCAGGAACATTAAATGCTGCTCAGGCTTATTTAGTAAATGACATCTATTTGAAGTATAAAAATCCTGAAGCTAGTTCAAACCAAATAAAAAACATGAATTATGTTACGGGAATTGTTGTAGTTATAATCAGTATTATTTTAGGTTTTTTTGCAGAAGATGTTAATTCGGTTTTAAATATAATTGTATCTGTACTTTATGGAAGTTATGTAGGCGCTAATATTTTAAAATGGCATTGGTGGCGATTTAATGGAGAAGGGTTCTTTTGGGGAATGGTTGCAGGTTTAGTTGCAGCATACTTTGCTCCTATATTATTTCCAAACGTAAATGTATTGTATTTATTCCCATTATTATTAGTGATTTCATTAATAGGAAGCATTTTGGGAACTTTCTCAGCTCCTCCTACAGAAGATAAAATTTTAATTGAATTTTATAAAAACGTAAAACCTTGGGGTTTTTGGAAACCTATACATGATAAGATTCTTATTGAAAACCCCAATTTTGAGAAAAATGAAACATTTGGTTTAGACATGTTCAATGTTTTCATTGGAATAATTGCACAAACCACTTTAGTTATTTTACCTATGTATCTCATATTTCGTCAAAGCACACCCGTATACATTACCCTAGTAGTTTTAATAGTTTGTGTTTTATTATTAAAAAAATATTGGTGGAACAAATTAGAAGAATAATAATATTAAGCATTATAAAATGAAAACAAATCAGTTAGATAAAAAAATAAATATAGAGCAACAAATTACTGCTTTTCAAAACTTAATTAACCAAAAAAATATTCCCACAAAAAATACTAATGGTATTTTTCAAAGATACACTTATCCAATAATAACACCTGCTCACATTCCTTTGGAATGGCGTTTCGATTTTAATCTTGAAACCAATCCACATGGTTTAGAAAGAATTGGCTTTAATGCTACTTTCAATGCGGGTGCAATGAAATGGAACGATAAGTATGTGCTTTGTGTTCGGGTTGAAGGCAATGACAGAAAATCATTCTTTGCTATAGCAGAAAGTCCTAACGGAATTGATCACTTTCAATTTTGGGACAAACCGTGTGTAATTCCTCAAATTGAAGGAAATCCAGATACTAATGTTTATGATATGCGTTTAGTAAATCATGAAGACGGTTGGGTTTATGGTATTTTTTGTACGGAACGAAAAGACCCAAATGCTCCAAAAGGAGACACGAGTTCGGCCATAGCCAATGCTGGAATTGTGCGAACAAAAGATTTAATTCATTGGGAAAGACTACCTGATTTAGTTTCAAATTCAGGTCAACAACGCAATGTGGTTCTTCATCCAGAATTTGTAAACGGAAAATATGCAGTTTATACTCGTCCGCAAGATGGTTTCATCGATGTAGGTAATGGTGGTGGAATTGGTTTAGGTTATATTAATGCTATGGAAAACCCAGTGGTAACCAATGAAAAAATAATCTTTGGAAAAGTATATCACACTATTTATGAATTAAAAAATGGCTTAGGACCAGCTCCTATTAAAACCAACAAAGGTTGGCTACACTTGGCTCATGGTGTAAGAAATACTGCTGCTGGTCTTCGTTATACTTTATATCTCTTTATGACCGATTTACATGATATTTCTAAAGTAATTCATGTTCCTGCTGGACATTTTATGGCTCCTGAAAACGAAGAACGTGTAGGTGATGTATCTAATGTCTTATTTTCCAATGGATGGATTGCTGATACTGATGGAACGGTTTATATCTACTATGCATCATCAGATACTCGTATGCATGTCGCTGTTTCAACCATTGATAAATTAGTCGATTATATAATGCATAGCCCTGAAGATAAGTTTACATCATCATCTTCAGTACAAACTATCATTAAACAAATAGAAAATAATACAAAAATAGATTAAAGTGCTCCCAACAATTCAATCCTTAAAATCTGCCGTTCAAGAAGAGTTAGACTCCCTTTTGCATTATTGGGAAAACCATAGTATAGATGATAAAAATGGAGGTTTCATCGGTCAAATTGACTATAATGAAATCAAAAAATATGATTCAGAAAAAGGAGCCGTTTTAAATGCTAGAATTTTATGGACATTTTCTGCTGCTTACCCGTTTACGAATAATCCAAATCATTTAGTGCTTGCCGAAAGGGCTTTTCGTTATATTGACACTTATTTTTATGATACAGAATATGGTGGTATTTTTTGGAGTATCAATCCAGACGGAACACCAAAAGACACTAAAAATCAAATTTATGCCTTGGCTTTTACCATTTACGGTTTAACCGAATATTATAAAATTTCTAAAAAAGAAGAAGTTTTACAATTAGCTATCAATCTCTATCATAACATAGAAAAGCATAGTTATGATAAGAAAAACAATGGCTATTTTGAAGCTTTCACAAGAGATTGGCAACCTATTGAAGATCTTCGCTTGAGCGAAAAAGATGCCAATGAAAAGAAAACCATGAATACGCATTTACACATTGTAGAAGCGTATGCTAATTTATATGAAGTTTGGCCAGATAAAACATTAAAAATTAGAATAATTAATCTATTAATTGTTATTGATATCTATTTTATTAACTCCCAAACTTTTCATTTGAAACTCTTTTTCGATGAAAATTGGATTGAAAAACCTGATGTTATTTCATACGGACATGATATTGAAGCAGCATGGTTATTACATTGGTGTGCGACAGTAACTAAAGATAAGAGTTTAATAGAAAAATATAAAGATTATGCTATAGCAATAGCAAATGCAACTAAAGCTGGTTTAGATGATGATGGAGGTTTATGGTATGAATATGACCCAAAAGAAGACACCTTAATTGCAGAAAAACACTGGTGGCCACAAGCCGAACTTTGGATAGGAATGGTTAATGCATGGCAACTTACCCAAGACGAATCTTATCTAACTATTGCAGAAGAAAATTTTGCCTTTGTTCAAAATCATATTATTGATAAAGAGAATGGAGAATGGTTTTGGGGTGTAACTTCTGATTATTCTAAAATAGAAAAAGACAAAGCAGGCTTTTGGAAATGTCCGTATCATAACGGAAGAGCTTGTATTGAATTAATAAAACGTTTATAAATAAAATAAATATGAAAAAATTAACTATTTGGTTCGTTCTAATTTTATGTTTAAATGTTACAGCTCAAAAAAATCTCGTTTTAAATGGAGGATTTGAATCTGATTTAAATTATTGGAATGGAAGTGAAATAGCAAAAATTTCAATTTATGAAAAAAAGTCAGGAAAAGCCAGTTGTATTATCTCACAATTTGTTGGGGCACAATGGAAATCAATTAATCAAGTAATTAGCATACCCAAAAAAACAGTTGCAATAGAATTTAGCGGATGGATAAAAACTGATGCCATTGAGAAAGGAAAAAACGATTGGAATACTGGAAAATTTGATATTGAATTCTTAAAATATGAATCAAAAAGTATTAAAAATGAAACCATTGCTAGTTTTTTAGGGTCATCCAATTGGACATTTTATAAAAAAATAATTCAGGTTCCCGAATCTGCGACTAAATTTAAAATCATGTTAGCTTTAGGAGAAACAAATGGCACATTATTATTTGATGATTTAAAAGCTGTTGCGCTAACGAAAGAAGAATTCGAAGCTATTGAAAAATCAGAAAATACTGAAGTTGCAATTATTGAAGAAAAAAAACAATCTGATTTAGAAATAAAATACTTGGAACTTATTAATGGCAATTTTGAAAACCAAACTTCTTCATGGAGAGGAAATGCTAGTGTATCGACATCTGTTTTCAAAGAAGGAAAAGCAGCTCTTCAATTGACTTCAAACTCTTTCAACTGGACAGGAATTGACCAAATTGCTGATGTTCCTAAAAACGCTACTTCTGTAACGGTATCAGGTTGGTTAAAGTCAGATGATATTAAACAAGGAAAAGATACATGGAATAACGGTTTGTTGAATATCGAATTTACCGATGGTAGTAGTACTAAAACTGGAGACGATCAAAACATAACCTTTATAACAAATACAACAGATTGGACTTTTTATTCTAAAACTTTTACTTTACCAAAAAACACCCAAAAGTATAGAATTATGATTGCTTTAGGTTTTGCTACAGGAACGCTTTATGCAGATGAAATCTCTGTAACATTTAAGTAAATAAAATTATTATTGTTGTAAAGATTTAAATTATTTAAAAAAGATAACTAGCAAAACGCTACTATTTACATATAAAATTGCATTAACAACAAATTTGTTGTTAATAAAAGGCGACAACTAACAAATTAAATTTTACATCTATGAAAAAATATATTCTACTTCTTTTCATTTCTACATTATTCTCTCAAAACAAACCTGACTTTATCTACATAAAAGACAGTAATTTCATAAAAGACGGTAAACCATATCGCTTTATTGGTACAAATTATTGGTATGGAGCTATGATAGGTGCTAAAAATGGAGATAGAGAACGTCTACTAAAAGAACTTGACGAATTAAAAGCTAACGGAATTACTAATTTAAGAGTACTAGTAGGTGCTGAAGGTGGTGATCAAGATTTTACGGTAACACCTGCCCTACAACCTGAAAAAGGAAAGTATAATGACGTTTTACTTGACGGGCTGGATTTTCTTTTAGCAGAAATGAAAAAAAGAGATTTAACGGCTATTTTATTTTTAAATAACAATTGGGAATGGTCTGGTGGTATGGCTAAATATTTAGAATGGAACGGTTATGGAGTTGTTCCTAATCCAAATATAGAACCCAATACTTGGCCACAATTCATGAATTTTACCAAGCAATTTCATTCTTGCAAACCTTGTCAGGAAGATTTTGAAAAACACATTCAGTTTATTTTAGGAAGAACAAATCCTTATACCAATTTAAAATATACCGAAGATCCAACCATTATGTCATGGGAAGTAGCCAATGAACCTAGAGTTTTTACCAATGATAATGAGGAAGCATTTACCAAATGGATTAATGAAGTAGTGAATGACATAAACCGATTAGATTCAAACCATCTTATTACTACTGGTTCTGAAGGAAAAGCAGGTTCTAATGATGATATTACTACTTTCGAAAGAACGCATAAAAATCCTAATATTGATTATTTAACTATGCATATTTGGCCTAAAAATTGGGGTTGGTACAATGTTGAAAAAGAAAAAGAAACTACCAAAACATCTATTGAAAAAACCCTTGCTTATATAGACGAACATATTCAAGTTGCTAAAAATCTGAATAAGATAATTATATTAGAAGAATTTGGTTTCCCTAGAAATCAAGTCAGTTTTGATCGAAATGATCCTATTACTTATAGAAACAAATACTACAAAGCTGTTTTTAAACGATTAAAACAAGCTATTGCCAACAATGAGCCTTTTGTTGCTTTGAATTTTTGGGGATATTCTGGTATAGGAAAAAATACTCCAAGCGATGGCAAATGGAGAAAAGGAGACGATTTTAATACCGATCCACCACAGGAACCACAAGGCTTGTATTCTGTTTTTTCTACTGATGTATCTACATTACGAATGATAAAAGCATTTAATAAAAAGATTAATTAATAAAAAGAGGTTATCCAAAAAGCCTGAAAACGTGTCATTCTGCATTTGCTTCAAAATCTAGAAAAAAACTTGAAGTATTAAACAGATTGACAAACTATTTTCTTCTTGGATAACCTTTTATTTTTATTAATACTTACTTTTTTGACTTCTTCCTATTAAAAAATACAAAACAGCTCCTAAAAAGTTACCAAATAAGACTACTATTACCCAAACTAGTTTATTGTTTCCTTTAAACTCGCTTTTTAAAACATCTACAAGAGCTAAAATCGTTGGTAGAACTCCTATAAAAAGAAATATAAATATTAAAATCATTTGCCAAACTCCTATCACTCCTAACTGAATCATTTCTTTTGCTTTTAGTTATTATTATATTCCAAATGTAATTATTTTCAGTCTTTTCTTAGTTCTAACTTAATGCTATTTCTAAAAACAGCTCACAAAGTTCAAGTGGTTTACTAAAAAATGGTGAGTGACTCACTTGCATGCTATACACTTTTTCGCATTTAGTTTCTGAGTACATTTTTCTCTGAATAAAAGGAGTTACTGCCTTATCATTTGTACATTCGATATAAAACCTCCTAATACTTCCATAATTTTCGTCTGTTAATACTAAAGGAGTTATTCCAGATTCTATAGGTTCATGACTTAATAATAATTTTGCCATTTCTACTATGTCGTTTTCACAATCTTCATAAAGTCCTTCTTTATAAATTTCTGGTTGTAAAGTATGAGCATTCAATTCTGGATATCTAGTAACATAAGGCTTTAAAACACTAGTAGTGTCTTGAGAAGAATATTCAAATTGGGTTTTCCCATTTGGAACTAAATAAGCTGCGAGATAAATTAATTTTTCGATTTTCTCTGAACGGTATTCTGCCACTTGTGAAATTATAATTCCATTTTTACTATGTCCTACTAGGATTACTTTTCCTTCTATAGCATCAATTAATTCACAAACTTTTTGTACAGTTGTGTGAAATTTAACTTCCTTAATTGGAGTTTTATCTCTTCCCATTCCTGGTAAATCTATTGCTAAAACTTTATGTCCTTGTCTTTCTAGAATAGGAATTACTTTGTGCCAATTCCAAGCGTTATGCCATGAACCATGAATTAAAATAAATGTTTTCATTTGTATGTTATTTAAATTACAGAACAAAGATTCATATAGTCCATTATTAATAAAACCCGAAACTTGCTGTCTTAGAAATTGGCTTGTGCCTTTGTACCTTCCCAACCTATGATGGCTGTTTTTCTAACATTTCCCCACATATAACCTCCAAATATTCCTGTTGATTGAATAACACGATGACAAGGAATAAGAAATGCAACAGGATTACTTCCAATAGCTGTTCCAACTGCTCTTGAGGCATTCGGATTTTCTATCTTAGTAGCAATTGTTCCATAAGTTGTTAATTGACCCAATGGGATTTTTAAAAGCGTTTGCCAAACTTTTAATTGAAAATCGGTTCCTTTTAAGTGAAGTTTTATTTGGCTGAGTTTTGACCAATCGTGTGTAAAAATGTAAAGTGCATTTTGCTGAATTGCATCAAAATTTAGTTTGAAATGAGCTTTTGGAAAATGACTTTGCAGTATTGCAAAAGCATTAGATTTTTCTTCAACAAATGCCATATAACAAATTCCCTTTTCAGTAGAAGCAACAATAATACTTCCAAAAGGACTTTCCGAAAAACTATAATTGATGATTAAATCTTTACCTCCATTTTTGTATTCTGCTGGAGTCATTCCTTCTATATTTACAAATAAGTCGTGCAGTCTTCCTGTTCCTGATAGTCCAGTTTCATGTGCGGTCTCAAAAAGAGTTGCTTGATTTTCTTTTAAAAGAATTTTGGCATATTCGATAGTAGTATATTGTAAAAATTTCTTTGGACTTGTTCCTGCCCATTCGCTAAAAAGACGTTGAAAATGAAATGGACTTAAATTAATTTTTTGAGCCACTTCATCTAGATTAGGTTGCTTTTGAAAATTATTTTTAATATACGCTATCGCTTCTGCAATTCGGTTATAGTTAATGTTTTGTTGTTCCGTCATTGTGCTTCCTTTTAGACTTACAAATATCGAAAGAAGTTAATTGGATTAAAACCCAAAACTTGCTAGTTTAAATGGAATTGATTTTTTATTTAAAAGAGAATGAGTTATTATTCCTACTTAAACTTTGCAAATTTAATAGGATTAATTAGCACTATCCAACACCCTTGCCAAACTGCCAAAAAAAGCATCATGACTGATTTTTGACCGATTTTGATGTGTTTTGACATATTTAAAGCAGTTTCTAAGGGCTTTGTTTCTTGTTTTTAATTGCCTCAGAAAGAACATCACAAAACATTTGATGACTTTTATTTACCATTCTTTTATTGCCCCAAATTACCAACGAATGAATCCCTTTTTCTTTACTTATCACTGCTAAAGGTCTAGATTCATTGTTTTTTATGTAAATAGTTGTTGTGTCTTTTAAATAAAGCTCATAATAAGCAGACTTATACTTTTTACTATTGTCGTAAATGTAATATTTGGTGTTATTCGTTTTAATTTGTTCCTCTATATAGTTATAAACAATATCAAAATTTATTCTAGAAAAACAAGTGTCAATAGTGGTCATTTCTAATGTAATATTAAAGTTCCATTGAAAAACTGAATTTGATCTTATCAGTTGGCTTTAATTTTGTCAATTTTATAATTCACGGATTGTCGCTGTTAGAGGTATTATTTCTCTGTCTATTTTTAAAAAAGTTTTTACTGTATTATTCTTTAAGTTAATAACTTGACTAACACCCAATCCATCATTTTCAACCCATGAAATGAACAAGGTATGATTATCTAGTCGTAAAGTTAAATAAGTTTCAATTGCTTCTTTTCCTTTTTCATCTCCCTTTATACATTTCCAATGTAGCTCTTTTTCCGATTTAAAATTCACCACATACATATTATCACCATAATTGTATTCAAGCGTTTTTCCAGATAAAGAATCAATTTCTAAATCCGGAGTTTTTTCTTGCTGTGTAGTTTCTATATTTTTAGCATTATTTTGATTTTTACAAGAGATGATTGTGGTTAAAATTATAATTGTAAAAATTGCTTTTTTCATATTGATATTTCTTTATGTTGTTTTTTGTCTCTTATTCCAAATGTCGATGTCATAATATAATTACTTACCTAATGTTCCCATTCTTTACTTTAACTGTTCTAGATTAAAGAAGCCGAAACTTTTGGTTAAGCACTACCAAATATACAAAACAAACTTTAAATTAAATCTAAAACTCGTAATGTGTAAAACTTGTGTTGGCAACCAACTATGAACGATTGACTATTTTAAATTTTTCTCTTTTAAAAGATTTTCCAATTCTTTATTGTCATATTTTGAATTATTAATCAATTTATAGGCAAAAAACAAAGGGATTAATGTTAAAAATCCCAAACTATTTTTCAGAATGCTGTAAAATACAATTCCTATAAAAAATCCAATTAATATCGCATTTGTTATGGAAGTTGATTTCATTTTTTTTGCTTCTTGTAACAATTCCTGATCTGTTAATTCTGATAGTTTTTTTTCTTTCATTTTCATTATTTTGTTAGTGCTATTTTTTTGTCAATATGGTCATTTCATAATGGTTGCTAACGTTTTTTGGCCTAGTCTGTAGAGATTTTAGCACAAAATATTTAATACAACTTCTAATTTTGAAACTTGCCTAAATATTTCATAAAAGCACTTCAACTACCACATTGCCAAACTGATACTAGACACTATCTTTTTTATTACCAATATTCAAATATACGAGAGATTTTTCCTTCTTTGAATTCAAAAAGAGTCATTTGTGGTTTTCCTTCTTTAATTCCAACTTCTCTTTTTTCTATAAATCTTCTTTCTACAACTACTGCGTTTAATCCTATGATTTTACTTTCTATCTTTATGTTAGTTACTTTTCCATCATATCCTCCATTTTTTTGATTTCGTGCATATCCATTATACAAATCCTTTCGGGTGTATGTACCTCCATATTTTGGATGAATATAGGTAAAGTCATCTGTGAAAAGTTCAAAAGCTTTATCAATATCCTCGATGGTTGAATTTTTTTGAAATATTTTAAGGTTTAAATCGTAATATTTAGTAACTATACAGTCTAAGGAATCTTTATGCGTTTTTGAAACGTCTTGTGCAGTAGTTGCAGTAGTTGTTAACAGCATTAACAAAATAGAAATCAATACTCTCAGATGTTTTTTCATATTTGTTTTTTTGGTTCAAAACGTGTTTAACATTAAGCCTGCTTTTCTAAGTTTGGAAAACAGTTTGTTCAAATATATCAATTTAAGATAATGTGTACAAATACATAATTATAAATTAAAATGAGAATTTATAAAACTAAAAACAGCATCAAAAAGTGTTTTTTTGACGCTGTTAATTTTAATTCTTTTTATCTAATAAGCTACATTGCTTTTTTAGGAATTAGTATATAGTTATCTCTATTAAATACTAATTCTGTTGTTTTTCTTATTTTGGTTCATCAAAGTTTACCATCCAGTTTATTCCAAATTTGTCGGTAAACATTCCAAAATAAGCACCCCAAAATGTTTGATTCATTGGCATTATTACTTGTCCATCACTTGAAAGTGCGTTAAATAACTTATCCGCTTCCTTTTTGCTTTCTGTGTTTATAGAAACTGAAAAGTTATTCCCTTGTTTAAAGTGTGAAGCCCATTCTCCTCCAGTATCGCTTCCCATCAAACAAGTTTCTTTGCTAATAGGAAGTGTAACGTGCATAATTTTGTCACCGTCTGCCTCATCCATTGGTTGGCAATTTTCTTCCTCTTTTGGCATCTCTTTAAAACGACCAAAATATGAAAATTCACCACCAAAAATGGATTGATAAAAGCGAAAAGCTTCTTCACAATTGCCATTAAAAGTCAAATAAATGTTTACTGTTGCCATATTCTTAAATATTTTTTAGTTTAGATTGCTATTCTTTGTTCTAATAAAAATCATTGCGATTGCAGTTGTAATAATTCCCATAATTAAAGCTCCCATTGCTCCTTGTTTAGCATAATTAGGATAATTAAAATTTGCTTCTGCTTCTGTCACTGTTTTAAAATATCCTATTTCTACAGATCGTTTAATTACGTTTGGAAAATATTCGGGTGTGATAACATAGGTAGTAATCCATTGTGTCAACGGACTAATTAAAGCAATGAAAAAGGACAAGATAATACCCGAAATCAAACCTTGCTTATAGGTCATTTGTCCTTTATAAAAATTTTTCTTTTTGTCTTTAAGAGCTAAAACCATAACCCAAATGGCAGGAATGATAAACAAGTTTGTCAAATATAAATGATAGTCGATATATTTTCCATGTAGTCCACAAAGTTTTTCTAATACCATCCAAAGCAATCCCATTACAGAGAAAAGGATTGCCCATTTAATTTCAATTTTTATTTTTTCCATTATTACTTGTCTTCTAAAATAGTTTTTATTTTTTTTAAAACTCTAAATTCCTAGTCTTTGAAAGATTGGAAGCTAAATGATTTATAACTTCAGTTAAACACTGTATTCCAAAGATAGAAAAAAAGTTTAACATTTGTTTAAAGCATTTATTCTTGTGAAAATATGTATGGAGTGAAGTTTTTTTAATTGATTATGTAAAAATGAAGTTACGATGGGAATTCTTTCATCCCTAAAAAGACTCTTTAAAGACAATACATTGTGTTACTTCTTTGTTCACTTTCTAAATGATTTTCCAAACGAGATTTTTAAGTTAAGTAGGATGAGATTTATAATCACTCAACCCAGAACAGTTAAAAAGAAGGAAATTCAAAACGTTCATTAGTATTACACGATTACTTCAAGACGCTAAGTTTATAAATACTTTAGTGTGTATTTATTTAAATTTCAAATCATTATTCTAATTGCATAACCACAACAGAAAAAGGAGGAAGGTTAATAATTATTTCCTTATTTGTTTTTTTAAAATCAGAAAATGGCTTAGGTTGAACTACTGAAGGATTTGTAAATGAATTATAATCTCTTAATTGCTTTGATGTTAGTATTGTTCCATTTATCATCTTATATTTTTTGTCCGATATGGTAATTTTTATCTCTTGACTTTTATTAGGATCAATATTTACTAATGATAAGTGTGTTTTGTTGTTTTTGTCTATAGAAGCTGATGCAGAAATGGCTGGCAATTTTTCATTATTGAAAACAAAATCATTGGAATTTATTTTTAAAGGAAGTAAAGTAGCTTCTTGATGCACTTTATATAGGTTCATTACATGATAAGTAGGTGTCAATATCATTTTATCCCCTTTTGTGAGAATGATGGCTTGCAATACATTTACTGTTTGTGCCAAATTTGCCATCTTTACACGAGCAGCATGGTTATTGAATATATTTAAATTTAATCCAGCAATTAATGCATCTCGCATGGTATTTTGTTGATAAAGAACACTTTGCCTTTGATTAGGTTCTGCGTCATACCATGCTCCCCATTCATCTACAACTAAAGCAATTTCTTTTTGAGGGTCATATTTATCCATGATAGCACTATGCTTAGTCACTAACTCTTCCATATACCAAGCCGCTTTCATGGTTTTAAAGTATTCCTCATCTGTAAAATGTACTGCTGAACCTTTCTTCTCCCAATCTATCACAGTATAATAATGCAATGCAAGTCCTTTAACTAAAGTTTTTGGGATTTTTTTCATGAGTGTTTCGGTCCATTCATAGTTATCACTATTAGCACCAGAAGCTATTCTAAATAATCCTCCATTTGTATAGTCCGACATGAAAGTAGCATATTTCTTATAAATATCTGCATAATAATCGGCCGTCATATTTCCTCCACAACCCCAAGCTTCATTGCCTACTCCCCAAAATTTCACTTGCCATGGCTTTTCTTTTCCATTTTTTTTTCTCCAATCTGACATTGGACTTGTTCCAGAAAAATTTACATATTGTACCCAATCTGCTAATTCTTGCACTTCTCCACTACCTACATTTGCAGCTAAATAGGGTTCTGTCTGAAGTAATTCGCATAAATTTAAAAAATCATGTGTCCCAAAACTGTTATTTTCTGTTGTTCCACCCCACCAAGTATTCACAATAGTAGGTCTAGTTTCTTTAGTTCCAATTCCATCTTTCCAATGGTAAGTATCCGCGAAACAACCTCCAGGCCATCTTAAGTTTGGAATTTGTAATTCTTTTAAAGCATTGATTATATCATTTCTAACACCATTTGTGGTGGGAATTGTGGTATTATCTTCTCCAACATATAATCCATCATAAATACATCTTCCCAAATGTTCTGCAAAATGACCATAAATATGTTTACTAATTGTAACATTATCCTCTTTTTCATTTAAAAACGAAATGTTGTTTTGACTCCAAGAACAAACTACACATAAAAATGTGATAAAAGACGTACTATTTTTTTTAGATAAAATTTTCATCATTTTAATTCAAAACTGTTTTTTAAACCCTCTTGTGAATTGCCACCTACCATAACTAAAAAAGTCCCTGGTTCTACTAAATAATTTCCTTGATTATCATAAAAACCTAATTCGGCTTGAGTTAAAGTAAAAGTAATGGTTTTTGTTTCTCCTTTTTTAAGAGTAACTAATTCGAAACCTTTTAATTCTTTTATTGGTCGTGCTAAACTAGCCGTAATATCGTGTAAGTATAATTGTACGACTTCTTTACCTTCATAATTTCCTGTATTGGTTACTTCAACAGAAATTTTTACTGGTTCATTTATGGCAAATGCTACTTTGTCTATTTTTAGATTTTTATATTCGAAAGTCGTGTAACTTAATCCATGTCCAAAAGCATATTGAGGTGTTTTTTCTACATCTATATAATGTGACCAAAACACATTGTTATCAGAATTTACTGGTCTTCCAGTATTATAACTGTTGTAATATATAGGACATTGTCCTACATTTCTAGGAATAGAAATTGGTAATTTTCCACTAGGATTATAATCTCCATATAAAACCTCAGCCACAGCATTTCCTGTTTGTGTTCCTAATTGCCATGCTTCAACAATGGCTGGAATATGTTCATAAGCCCAAGGCAAAGCCAAAGGTCTTCCGTTATTTAATACTAAAACAATATTAGGATTGACTTTAAAAACGGCTTCCATTAATTCTTGTTGGTTTCCTGGTAAATTTAAGTCGGTTCTACTTCTTCCTTCACCTGTTTGAAAGCCATGCTCTCCTAAAACAAGTACTACCACATCCGATTTTTTAGCTAAAGTAATTGCCGCTTCAAATCCTGAGGTGTCCGTTGTATTAAAGGTTAATTCATCAGTAAAAGTGGTTTTACCTACTGTTACATCAGTTCCTTTTTCATAGGCTAATTGGTTATCCTTATATTTTTGCATTCCTTCAAAAACAGACACAGCTGTATTATCATCAGATGCAATTCTCCAACTACCTAATGGACTGTTTTTATCATTAGCTAAAGCACCAATTAAAGCAATTTTCTGACCTGATTTCTTTAAAGGAAGTAGTTGTTTTTCATTCTTTAATAGGACAATCGATTTTTTAGCCATATCTAAAACAGCTTCGTTGTTTTCTTTGCTACCAATTACTCTTTTCTCTCGTTCTTCATCACAGTATTTGTATGGATTTTCAAATAGCCCTAACTCAAATTTCACTCGTAATATTCTTCTAACTGCATCATCTACCAAACTCTCTTTTATTTTTCCTAATTTTACCAAATTGGCTAATTCAGTTACATAAAAATGCGATTCCATATCCATATCGGAACCCGCAATAACCGCTTTTGTAGTAGCTTCTGCTGCATCTTTTGCAAAACCATGATTAACCATTTCTCTAACAGAAGCCCAATCTGAAATTACAAAACCATCAAAATCCCAATGTCCTTTTAAGATGTCTCTTTGTAAATAAGTACTTCCAGTTGCTGGTACGCCATTTAATGTATTAAAAGAATTCATAAAAGTTCTTACACCAGCATCCTTAGCCGCTTTAAAAGGTGGTAATACCAAATTATGTAAATTAGAAATACTCATATCTACAATATTGTATTCTTTTCCTGCTTCTACAAAACCATAGGCTGCAAAATGTTTAGCACAAGCAGCAATGGTATTTACTTTTGACAAATCTTTTTTTGTTTCTCCTTGAAATCCTTTCACTCTTGCTATTGCAATTTTACTTCCCAAATAAGGATCTTCACCTGCTCCTTCCATGACTCTTCCCCATCTGGCATCGCGAGTAATATCGACATTAGGTCCAAATGTCCAGTTAATTCCTGAGGCTGATGCTTCCTCTGCTGCCACTTGTGCTGATTTTTTTATTGCTTCTAAATCCCAACTAGCTGCTTCAGCTAGAGGAATTGGACTCAAGGTTTTATAGCCATGAATTACATCAAACCCTATAATAAGTGGAATTCCCAAACGAGTTTCTTCCACCACTATTTTTTGTACTGCTTTTACATTTTTAACACCTCGAACTGTTAGCATAGAGCCTACCCAACCTTTACGAAGATGTTCGTATTTTTTTTCAGCATCACCCCCTTTTGGAGCAGGACCTGTTACTTCCCAAAAACCATTATACTGATTCATTTGTCCGACTTTTTCTTCTAAAGTCATCTCTTTCATTAATAATGATATTCTTTCTTCTATTGGTTTAGTTGTGTCTAAATAAGCTTTTTTTTGTGCATTCATAGTTGTAATAACTGCTAGTAAAAAAATGTATTTTACGGATTTTAAAGTTTTCATATATAGTATTTATTCGCTTTCAAATAATGAAGCTGGTAAATTTGATTTATTTACTAAAGTGGTTTGAGAAGTATTAGACCAAGCAAAACGAACTTTTACTGGTTCTTTAACTTTATTTGATTGTACAATTACAATATCATTTTTAATAGTTGCTTTGGCAGGATGATACTTATTATCAGCACCAGCAATTTCAAATGATACTTCTTTTTTATCTTTAAAATGCAATCCTTCCGCATAATCAAAATAGACATATACTTTGTCTTTCTTAATTTCAATTTTATTAAAAAGAGGACTGTTTACTAAATCTTGATTAGTTTTATAAAGGTTTACCAAAGCTAAATTAGCCAAACGCATACCAACCGATTTTTTATTCTTTGGATGAATGTCATCGATTGTAGCAATATCACTTGATACAACCATAGCTGTTCCCTTTACTTTTAAAGTTTTACGCTGTGCATTTCTTAATATAGCACCCGAAAAGTGTTCTTCTCCCATAAAATAAGGAGCAATTTGGACGTAATAAAAAGGAAAATCATATCCCCATAGTGTTCTCCAAGATTGAATTAAAGTTGAAAAAATAGAATCATATCGATTTGACCCAACATTACTTTCTCCTTGATACCAAATTACACCCGCAATTTTATAGCCTACTAAAGGATTAATCATAGTATTGAAAGTGTTCCCTGGTTTTACTGGACCATATTCTGAGGAAGGTCTTTTATTAGCTTCTTCAAATAGTTCTTTATCGGCTTCCAACACTATTCTTGGAATCCAAACCTCAGCAGGTGTTCCTCCCCATGCAGAAACAACTAATCCAATTGGTACGTTTTTTAAATCTTCTTGTAATCGTTTACCGAAAAAATAAGCTACTGCACTATTATGTTTCATGGTTTCAGGAGTACAAGTTTGCCAACTTCCTATTAGGTTATTTTGTAAAGAAGAAGAAGCTGCTTTTTCTACAGCAAAAAATCGGATGAGTGGATAATTTGCATTCTTTATTTCTTCTTCTCCATTTTCAATTCCCCAATTAGCTGACATCTCCATATTAGATTGTCCAGAACAAAGCCAAACTTCTCCAATCAAAATATCAGAAAATACCACTTCATTATACCCTTTAATTGTAATTGTATAAGGTCCGCCTTCTTTTGGTGTTGGAATACTTATTTCCCAGTGGGCTTGATTAGTTCCAGTTGTTTTATATTCTTTGTTGTCCCAACTAGTTTTAATTATTAATTCTTCTTTTGGATTTGCCCAACCCCAAATCTTAACTTCACTATTTCTTTGTAAAACCATTCCATTTGAGAAGAAATTGGGTAATGAAACAGTAGCCATCATTAAATTAGAAAAAAACAGCAATACATATATAATAGATTTATTCTTCATGGAGTAATTTTTTAAAAAAAGGTTCTAATTGTGCTGCCATTATTTTATGATCTTCAATATCTGGATGATAGCCACATCCTTTGGGTTCCATAGAGTTGTATTCGAACAAAGCTATTTTTTTATGCTCTTTGTCCTTTTTAAAGTGAGCCATTACTTTCATCAAACAATTTACTAAGACTTCGTTTCTTTCTCCAGACACCATAGGACTAGTTAACAGGGCAACTTGAACTTTTGGGTTATGTTTGTAAATCATTTTTATAAAATTAATATAATTACTAACATATTTTTCTTCATTGAAAGGTAATCTTGGTTTACTACCATCTCCTTCCGAAAGATCGTTTGTTCCTAAGCATATACTTACAATATCAGGATGAAAATTGAAATCATAAGGTTTAGAATTATCCTTATTTAAGTATAAATTTTCATATACATCAGGCATTATAGCTTCTTCTATGTGTTCATCATTCCAATTTCTATACATTCCTATTCCTGATACAGAACTGAGTAGAAAATCTACTTCTAAACTTCTTGAAAGAATAGGTCCATAAGCCCAGTAAGCATTATGTTGATCATACCATTCACCTGTTCCACAAGGGATTTCTTTGGTATCATTTCCCATACCACAAGTAATAGAATTCCCTATAAATTCAATTCTTTTCTTTGTGCGTTTTTCATTTTTAGATTTTACAACTTTAGCAGTTGTCCCAGAAAATAACACGCTCCCATTTGCCGCTTCAGTGGCTTTATAAACGGTGAGGTGATGCTTCTTTTTCTTTTCAAATATTTTTATTGGATAGGCTTTAGATTCTCCTTTTTCAACTTTTAATCTTCCTATATATTTTCCGTCTAATTCTAAAGAAACATAGTTATGATGCTCGTAAGTATCCTCACTTTTTAAATATAAAGCACAATCATCTCCAGTAAAATTAAATGAGACAGAAGAAGCTGATGAAATGAGTTTTGTAGTTCCATTTGGCAACGTTTCTATTCTACCACTATAAATAAATTGTTTCTCTTTTGGGTTAGTGTTTGTTTGGTCTTTTTGAAAAGAACATAAAGTTATACCTATTAAAAAAGAATATAAAAACGAGGATAATTTCATTTAGGTTTTAATATTTCAAATTAGTAAAACAAACTTATTTTAATTTATAAGAAAAGAGTAATACAATTGCATCAAATAATAATAAAAATAATTCATTTCTTCCTTTTTTCTATTTTTTTAAGGTTTATTAACTTATAAAAGTATTCATTTTTGATGAAATAGTATTGAATTTAGAATAAAGCTCCCTTTAATTTTACAACTTCAAAAACTAACACAAAATTTATAAAATCATGAAAACAAATATAAAATTACTGCTATTTTTTGCACTTCTATCACAAATCTCATTAGGACAGGTTCAAGAATCATGGCATAATCATGAGAATTATAAAGAAGAAATTATTAAAACCATTAAAGAAAACTTAGAGGTTTCTTATGAAAATAATACCTTTCTAAAACAATTAGAAAATAAGAGTTCTTCTCATGAATTAAGATCTCCTAATTTCCAATTCATTAATGGAATTAATATTGCTTGGGTTAATTTTGGAAGAGATATTGGTAAAGAAGGTAATGGTACAGAATATCACCCTGATTTAACTACTTTTTCTAATATCATGGATCAAGTAAGTAATGCTGGAGGTGATGTTATTAGATGGTGGTATCATACTAATGGTTCTACAAATCCTGTTTTTGATAGTAATGATGATTTTGTAGCTCCAAATCCTACTTTTTTTGCTACCGATTTGATTGCTATTTTAGATTTGGCGGCTTCAAAAGGTTTAAAAATCCAAATTTGTTTGTGGTCATTTGATATGCTTAAAGGTAGTCAGTGGAATGTTAACTCTTCTAGAAATAAAAAAATAATTACGCAAGAAGCTTATTTACAAGCATATTTAAACAATGCTTTACTTCCATTAGTAAATACTGTAGGAAATCATGCTGGACTTTATGCTTGGGAGATTTTTAATGAACCTGAAGGCATGACACTCCAATATGCTTCTGGTTGGCCTGATTTTACTGATAGAGTTACTATGACTAATATTCAATGGATGATAAATAAAACTACTGCTGCAATAAAAACAGCTCAACCTACAGTAAAAGTAACAAATGGAGCTCTTGGTTTTGTAACCTCCTTAGACAACACCCAATATGGCTATGTTAACGAATATACAGATCAAAAACTAATTGATGCTGGTGGAGAAGCGAATGGAACTTTAGATTATTATAATTTACATTATTATAACTGGGCTGGCACCAATGGTTCTCCTTTTCATAATGATTATAGTGCTATGAATTTAGATAAACCAACAATTATTGCCGAATATTATCCTATTGATACTTTTGGAGTTACTGCTGCTAATTTAGGAGCTACTCTATTTCAAAGAGGTTGGGATGGCTCTCTAGTTTGGTCGTGGACGGATAAACCTTGGAATGAAATTGAACCAGTACTTTCAAATTTATCTAGTGTTCTTTCTATTAATTCATTTGCTAATTTAAATGAATTAAGTCTTTATCCTAATCCTGTAAAAGATAGGATTACTATTAATGGAATAACAACTAATACTACTATTGAAGTTTATGATATAATGGGTAAAAGCATCTTAAGTGAAATAATAAATCCAAACCATAATACTATTGATTTATCAAACTTATCTAAAGGATTTTATGTATTACATATAAAAGAAGAATCTAACACAAAAGGAATTAAAATTAGTAAAGAATAAACCATAGCAAATGATTACTCTATATTAACCTATTTTCTTAAAAGGACTATCTGAATTTGATAGTCTTTTTTTATAAAAATCTATCTGAATTTTAATATTCACCCTTGTTTTTCAAAAGTTAAACATCAATAAAACTATTCATTCAAAACTCTATTAACTTGAATAATCCTAGAAGCAAAATAAGGTTCTTTGCTTGAAGAAATCATTACTCCTGAAGAAGTTGAAGCATGAATAAATTTAATTTCATCTTCATTTACTTCAGTAATCATACCTACATGTGAGATACGATTTTTTCTACCTGTTGCAAAGAAAATTAAATCTCCTTTTTGAGATTCATTCATTTTAATTTTTTCTCCATAGCCAGCTTGTGCTGAAGAAGTTCTTGGTAAACTTAAATCGATTTCTTTAAAAGTAGTACACATTAAACCTGAACAGTCAAACCCTTTTGGAGTTGTTCCTCCATACTTGTATTTTATACCAATGTATTGTGAAGCTTTTTCAACTAATAAGTCAGCTTTTGAATTAAATTCATGAGACATTTTTTCTACCATTTCTTCCTCATCATAGGAAAGACTTGTAGTGTTCTGTGAAGTTGAATTATCAGCAACTATTACTTGTTTGTCTTTTTTGATAATTAATTGGTAACCAACTGGAAAATCTGAAGGGAGATTTGGATTTAAAATTTCTAATTCATGAATATTTATTCCATATTGTTTAGCAATACCATATTTAGTTTCTTTTGGTTTAATTATATGAAGAATTGTAAAAATGGAATCCTTATTTATTATTTCATTATTTATTTCACTTTCTTGATCTGTATTATCTTTATTTTCGACTACAACTTCTACAACTTCAGTCTTAATTGCTTCAATTGCATGGGGTTTTTGAATATTTAAAACAACACCAGCTTTTAATTTATTTGGTTTAATAGTTGGATTTAATAATTCCAAATCTGCTATACTTAAACCATATTTTTTTGAGATACTATAAAAAGATTCTCCTTTTCTAGTTTTATGAAATTGTGGGTTTTCAGTTGTAGTTATGGTTTTATTTTCTTGGAGTTTAGGAAGTTGTAAAACCGTACTAACCTGTAAAGTTTTCCCTTTTAATTTTGGATTTAACTTGTAAATTGTTTCAACTGAAGTATTGTGTTTTCTAGCAATAGCATAAATTGTTTCACCTGCTATTACTTTGTGTTCTGCACTATTTTGTCCAAAAGCAAAAGCATTTATTAGTACGAACAGAAAGGTTATTAACTTCATTTTATTTATTTCACACATTTTATAGGCTTGAACTCGACTCTAAAAGTTAGAAACGAAGATAAACAATTTTTATTTTAATATATTTTCAATATAATTTAATTCTTGGGAAGTAAAGTCTAATTTTTCTAAACTTCCTAAACTATCATTTAATTGATTGACTGAACTGGCTCCAACTAAAACCGATGTAATTGTGTCGCTTTTTAATAACCAAGCAATAGCCATTTGTGCTAAAGTTTGATTTCTTTCTATTGCTAATTGGTTTAAGGCTTTTATTTTTTGAATTTTCTCATCTGTAATTTCAGATGTTTGTAAATAACCGTTTGGATTTGCTGCTCTAGAATTTTCAGGAATGCCTTTTAAATATTTAGTAGTTAACAAACCCTGTGCCAAAGGAGAAAAAGCAACACAACCCATTCCTTTAACATTCAGAACATCTAATAAATCATTTTCAACCCAACGCTCAAACATGGAATATTTAGCTTGGTGTACAATACATGGTGTTCCCAATTGCTTTAAAACCGCGACAGCTTCTTCTGTTTCAGTTGCACTATAATTACTGATTCCTGCATAAATAGCTTTACCTGAACGCACTGCGTAATCAAGCGCTGACATGGTTTCTTCTATAGGTGTGTTTGGGTCTGGTCGATGTGAATAAAATATATCTACATAATCCAATCGCATTCTTTGCAAGCTTTGATTAAGACTTGAAATTAGATACTTTCTAGAACCCCATTCTCCATAAGGTCCTTCCCACATTTTAAATCCAGCTTTTGTGGTAATTACAAGTTCATCTCTTAAAAAACCTTTAAAATTATTTTGAATTATTTTACCAAAATTCTCTTCTGCTGAACCTGGAACTGGCCCGTAATTATTTGCTAAATCAAAATGGGTTATTCCTTTATCAAAAGCAGCTAAAGCAATATCTTGAGCATTTTCAAAACTATCTACAGAACCAAAGTTATGCCATAATCCTAGAGAAATTTGAGGTAATAATAAACCACTTTTTCCACATCTTTTATATTTCATTTAAAGATATTTATAATTACTATTGCTACATTCAATCAATAGTTGAAGTGCAATTTCAACTATTTTAATTCTATAATTACAAATTTAGAAATCAATTTAGAAAGAGGAAGCTTTTTTAGATTTTTATTTATTGATTCTTGTAATATATTACATAAATGAACAAATTAATTATTAGGCAAACTTTATCAAAGTGTAATTAATCCATTATTTCTAATAATTTGTATTGGTTTTGAATGCCAAAACAATTCGAAGTCCTCAAAATTTTCTTCAAAGTCATTTTTAATTTGACCAAGCGTTTGGATAGTTATATTTTTAATAGCAATTTTATCCAAAACTGCATAAAACCATTCTCCTTTTTCTTTTTCAAGAGCTATTTCAAATGAATTAATTTTATCATGAAAAATGAATTGCATCATTTCCCAAGAATTGCCTTTTTTTGTTTTTGTAAAATTTTCAATTATAGGATTAGTTCCTAACCAAATTATTTTTGAATTCGGTTTTAATGAGAAATTCTGTTCTTTTTCTATACAATTTGATATATAATTAGGTGCGATTTTTGTTTTTGGAATTTTAAAATCAAACCAATCTTGCAAGTCATAATCAAAGCAAACTCCATGCATGTAATTGAATAATGATTTTTTTAATCCAAAACTAAATTTATCATGATTAATTCCTATTCTATCTTTGAATACAATATCATTATTAGCAAAAGTGATTTCATTTTGTTGAGGAATTACTCCAAAAGCATCTGGGTCAAGCCCAACGGGACTATGTGCTGTCATAGCAAATTGATGCCAAAAACCAGACTGTAATATTCCCATTTCAAACAATTGACGCACCATTTCAAGACTATCGATTGTTTCTTGAACAGTTTGAGTAGGATAACCATACATTAAATAAGCATGCACCATAATTCCAGATTCTGTAAAATTACGAGTTACTTGTGCCACTTGTTCAACTGTTACTCCTTTTTTAATTAATTCTAAAAGTCGGTCAGAAGCAACTTCGAGTCCTCCAGAAACCGCTATACAACCTGAAGCTTTTAGCAAAATACATAAATCAGCCGTAAAACTCTTTTCAAAACGAATATTGGTCCACCAAGTTACTACTAAATCTCTCCTTAAAATTTCAAGCGCTACTTCTCGCATCAAAGCTGGTGGAGCTGCCTCATCTACAAAATGAAAGCCATTTTCACCAGTTTGAGCCATCAATTCTTCCATTCTATCGACTAACAATTTAGCTGCAACTGGTTCGTATAGTTTTATATAATCTAATGAAATATCACAAAAAGTACACTTTCCCCAATAACAACCATGAGCCATTGTTAATTTATTCCATCTTCCATCACTCCATAAACTGTGCATTGGGTTAGCAATTTCTATAACTGAAATGTATTTATCCAATAATAAATCTGAATAATCTGGTGTGCCAACTTCACTTTGTTTGTAGTCTTTTCTTAGAGCGTTATTTCTGTAAACTACTTGGTTGCTTTCTAAGCGAAAAGTACGTTTGAATTGAGGTTCTGAAACAAGTTCTGAATGACAAGTAAATTGATGTAACAATTCAACTGGTAGTTCACCATCATCTAAAGTAATAAAATCAAAGAATTCAAAAACTCTTTTATCTTTTAAATCTCTTAATTCTGTATTTGGAAAACCACCACCCATTGCTATTTTAGCTTCTGGATAATTTTTCTTAATAAATTGAGCACAACGAAAAGCACTATATAAATTACCTGGAAAAGGAACAGATAGTAAAATTAATTTTGGAGTAACTTGTTCTACTCTATTTTTTAAAATTTTAAGTGTGATTTTATCTATATATGTGGGTTTATTATGCAAAGCAATATATAACTCGTCAAACGAATTAGCACTTCTACCTAAACGTTCTGCATAACGACTAAAGCCAAAATTTTCATCAACACATTCTACAATAAAATCGGAAATATCTTCAAGGTATAAAGTAGCTAAGTGTTTTGCTTTATCTTGCATTCCCATTGAACCAAAAGCATATCCTAAAGCATCTGGATCATTATTAAATAATTCAAAACGAGAAGCTTCTGGAAGAAAATTACCGCTACATATTTGACGAGCTAAAGAGGAATTTTTACCTTGTAGAAAGGCAATTACCGAATCAATTGTTTTTATGTATTCATTTTTAAGTATAAAAATTCGCTCAGAATTTTCAGAAATCTCATGTAGCTTACAATTTGAAGCTTGAAACAAATTAACTAATCCTTCTTTTGAAAATAATTCTAAAATTACTTCAATACCTAAATCTATTTGAAAAGAAGAAATAATTTTGGTATTCAAAAAGCCTTTTAAATAAGCCGTTGCTGGATACGGAGTATTCAGTTGGGTAAAAGGAGGAGTGATTAATAAAAGGTCTTTCAATTGAAATTATTTTTGCAAAGGTAGGCAATACAATAAAAAAAGCCTTATGAAAAAATCATAAGACTTTTAACCTAATAAAAACTTATTTTTTACTCTACTATTAACCTTCTTTTTTCACCATTAATAAAAACCACATAGATTCCAGATTCTAAAAATTCAATGGGAATAATTTCAACTTCAGCTTTTGCTTTTATTTGAATTCTATTCTTTCCTTTATTATCTGCAATAATAATGTGGTCATCTACTTTTACTCCTTGAAGTATTACTAAATCTTTTGCAGGATTTGGATACATCTTAATCTCTCCAACAATTGTAACGTTTTCTGAAGAGTTTTTACCTTCTTTGTCTGAATCTACAATAGAAGCCTGAATTTTGTCTGAAGTAATTGGATTCATTTCAAACTTCTTATCATCAATAGAAACAGACTGCTGAGCCATCATATAAGAAGACACAGCCATAGCCATAATAAGACTTAATTTAATTTTTCTCATAATCTTTTTTATAGTTTTTTTATTTTAGCATGCAAAAGTATGTTTTTATACTAACGGAACTTACCTGCAATTTATTTTTTATTAAGAAAAATTGTTAATAAGTTTAACTTTTCTTTAATAAACAACAAACCAATGCAGTTGTTTTGCATTTATAACAAAAAACTCTAATTGAAATTAGTAAGAATACATCAAATCCATTCAGAAGCTTCTACATACTCTTCTGGAAAATAAGTCAAGTATTGGACTAATCTTGGTTTTTTACCATAATTAGGAGTAGCACAATGAGGTAAAGCTTGATGCCAAATAACAAAATCTCCTGTTTTACCAGTTACTGGTTTTGGAACTAATTCTTTTAAAGCTACTTCTCTTGGATTATCAGTTGTAGCAAGTGATTGCATCCAATCTGCAATGTGATGATGAAAACCTGGAACGCAATGAAAGGCACCTTCTTTCTCACTACAATCTGAAAGATATAACAGTCCTTGTAAACGATAAGGAATAGGTTGTTTTAAACTCACATCCCAATGCAAATTACTTCCTAGAAAGCTATAATTTGTTGTAATTGGAGGATTGAAACTCACTTTGTCTATCGTTTTATAAATTCTATCAGTTCCATATAACTGTTCGTATGCTTTTTGGATTTTTAAGGAAGCACGGTTTTTTTCTAACGTAGGATGATTAAAAAAGTTAACCATCAATCCCTTTTGCTCTGTATGGGTCTTATACCAAGTGGTACTATCATCTGGATCTTTTTCTAAAAATTGCCAAATTGCTTTTTGTGTAGCCATACAATCTTCTTCAGAAATTGCATTTTTCAATATCACGTAACCATTGGTTTCCCAAAAAATCAAATCTTCTTCTGTTAAAACATCCGCTATTGAATCTGTTTTTGTGTCGATTTTTTTTTCTTTTTCTTGAATCCAATTCTTAAAATCAACCCAATTTGGTTTTTCTTCATGAAGATATCGCAAGGTTTCTTCCATACTTATTCCCAATTGATACAAATGTGCTGTTTCTTGGTCCCAAGTGGTTTCCATAGTTGTACTACTATTTCTTATTCTGTTCCAAAAATTTTCAATTAAATGTGAATCCATATTAAAAGTGTGTCATTGCTATCAAATGTAAATGAATTTTATTTTTCTACAAAAAAAGGATGCTTTTTAGCACCCTTTCTTTTTCTTATTTTTCTTAGCTTTCTTTTCTTTTTCCTTTTTTGGTTTTAAAAGTTCCAATTTCCCTTTAATTCTTGCTTTTGTTTCATCCAAATAATAATTATACTCATTATTTATAACGGTTAACTTCACTTCTTTTAAAAATTGTTTTGCTTCCTTGAATTCTCTTTTAGTTTCATGAAGTTGAATTTTCTTCATCAAAATTTCTACTTTGTTTATTCCTTTTATAGTCAAAGCAAAATGAATTAACTTTTCTGCTTCTTCAAAATCTTCATTGGATAACAAAGTTTGAATATAATAAGGATACACTTCAATAGCATTGATGTTGATTCCTAACGCTTGTTGGAAATAATTTTTAGCTTCTTCATAATTCAATAATTGTTCTGCTTGTATTCTTGCATACAAACACAAAGCTGTAGTGTTCTTATCATCATACGACAAAGCATAATCTAAGGATTCTATGGTTTCTTCCAAACAATACGGATAATTATCCATAGCCTGAAATAAGTATTTATCTATTGACTTCATTTGTCTAGTAATTAGTGATTAGTGAATAGTAATTAGTCGCTATTCCTTAATTCATTTTTATATTTTAAACGTTCTTTTTTGTAGCTTTTATCTACTTTTTGCTTTTTAAAATCTGACCCTTGAAACACGCGAACAGGATTGCCTCTTTCAATTTGCATTTGGTTTGTCCAAGTGTTTTGTTCTTGGTTTTTAAACTGATTCAAATTGTTTTCTTCAATTTTTTGTTTTAAACGCTCGGTTGCTAATTTCTTGTTTTGGTGTTGTGAGCGTGAATCCATTGAAACGACTGCAATGCCAGTTGGAATATGTGTCGCTCTAATTGCTGAACTGACTTTATTCACGTGTTGACCACCTGCTCCTGAACTTCGCATGGCTTGATACTGCACATCTTTTTCATGAAACTTTGTTTCACTCGATTGTGTTACTTCAAAAATCCCTACAAACCAATTCTTCCGTTGGTGAAACTTTCGAAACGTACTTTTTCCAATCCATTGAATGGTTCCTAACCAAGACGTTACAAACTCGTTTGCTTTCTTGCCTTCTATTTGAACAAGTGCTGTTTCTACTGTTCCGTTTTCGCTACCTGCTTCTCGTTGTAAAACTATTGCTTTCAATTGCAACTCGTTTGCTTCTTCCAGCACTTTCTTCAAAACTTGAGCCACGACCCAAGTGCATTCTGCTGGTCCTCTTCCTGAGGTTATTTGTATGAGCCTCACCCCAACCCTCTCTAAAGAAGAGGGAGAATGAGACTTAATATAATTATTGTCCATAATTTTTTCTATTTTGGAATTTCTGAGAGTTCTTTTCTTCCTATTGGATTGATTCCTTTCTCTAAAAACTCTTTTGCTTTTTTTACTGCCCAACATTTATCACTTGAATGTATATTGGAATAAAAACTTAAAAGCATTGCTGGTGCAACTACAGTAAATCCGTTACAATTTTCTGTTTTTAAATCGGTCTTTTCAAAAAAATCTATGGTTACTCTAAACGGTTTTTCTCCATTTCGTTCCACTGTTTTTTCATATCTTCTAAAGTTTTCTTCGCTATACAAATAATCGTATCTTGTCCATACTTTTTCAAAATGATTTTCTAACAAAATTTCCATCACTTTTGAAACGTTATTTGGATGCACAAAAATGTCGATATCTTTATGATCGTGAGCGTGTTTATATTCTTTATGATTGGGTACACTCATGAAGTGCCAAGCCCAACCACCTGAAATAACTATGAAATCTTTTAATAGTCCAAGAATTTTTAATCCTTCCTCTATTCTATTTTGATTCCATAGTTCTCCGTATCTGTTTTTATTATGTGGTGCTCCCATATCCCTTTTTATTATTATAAACATGTCGCTCCTCTGGAGCTTGTTTTGACTTAATCTGTTTTTTTAATTTGATAACAAAAATTCCAATTGTTTCCTATCTAGCCCCGATTGTAGAAAGTAGCTCCCGATGAAAATCGGGACTACTTCGTAAAGCGGGAAAATGGTTGGCTGAAAATGCCCAAGCCATTCGCTCCCAGAAAACAATTTTCTTTTTTTATTATCTATCCATTCGTACTATTTTAGGAGTAAACGTACCTAGAACATCTACCAATTCGGTTTGCAAAGCCATTACTTTGTTGATGTCTTTGTAAGCCATAGGTGCTTCATCGATGCCTCCTCCTATCAACGTTACTTCGTTGTCTGTCAAGACTTTTTTAATTTGGCTTTGTGTAAAACTCGTCTTACACTTGGCTCTCGAGAACAAACGTCCTGCTCCATGAGAAGCTGAATTGAGACTTTCTTCGTTTCCTTTTCCTATTACAATAAACCCTGGTGCAGTCATCGAACCTGGAATGATTCCCAAAACGCCTTTTTGCGCTGGTGTTGCTCCTTTTCTATGCACAATACATTCTTTGCCATCGACGATTTCTTTCCAAGCAAAATTATGGTGATTCTCGATAGTAACCACTACTCTTTTGCCTAAAGCTTTGGCTATTCTTCGGTGAATATCATCGTGACAAGCCTTTGCGTAATCTCCTGCCAAATTCATGGCTAGCCAGTATTCTTGTCCGTCGTGTGTGTTCAAATCGAGCCATGCTAGATGTTGGACATTCTTAGGCAATGGACATTGCTTTGTTGCCAAATAGGTGTAATGTTTTGCAATATTTGCTCCCAAACCTCTTGAACCACTGTGCGATAATACCGCTAAATATTCTTTTGGTTCTAGCTTCCATTCTGGTAAAGGGTTGTCTAATTTTACAATTCCAAATTCTACAAAGTGATTGCCTCCTCCTGACGAACCTAATTGTTTATAGGCTTTGTCTTTTAGTCTTTTTAACAAAGGAATGTCATCAAATTCGTTACGATAAAAGACATCATGATCTGCTTTTATTTTGTGCGTTTCAGTCATACCAAATTTGGTATTGTCTTTTAAAATTGCTTGCAATTGATGGTCTTTTCCTTTCAAAAAAGAGGCTGGCAAATCGAAAATGGATAAGCTCATTCTACAACCTATATCTACTCCTACTCCGTAAGGAATCACTGCGTTTTCAGTGGCTAAAACGCCTCCTATTGGCAATCCGTAACCTGAATGTGCATCTGGCATTAAAGCTCCTTTGACTGCGACTGGTAATTTTAAGGAATCATACAATTGAAACTTGGCTTGTTCGTCGATTTCGTTTTCTCCAAATATGGAAAATGGTGCTCTTGTGCTTCGTAATTGATTGAATTTCACTTGCACTGGATTGACTAATCCTTCTGCTACTTTTCCCCAAGTACCGTGCATTTTGAAATTTTCTGGATGCAACAAAACTTCTTTGGCTTCGTTTAAAATGCTTTCCTTTTTTTCTCTTTTTCTGTATCTATTAATTTGCCCTAGAGCAATATTTATTGAATTGTTCTTTGGGAAACCCAATTTAATTAGGTCTTTCCCAGATAATTTATTTCCCATGAAATTTTTAATTATTGTATAACTGTTCCTTTTCCAAAGTGAATAAAACACATTGAATTAGGTAAAATCAGCATCCTCTTAAAAAAGACGATGTAAAAGTTCGTGTATCGGGAATTTCTGAAGGGTCTAGAATTAAAAAAGCCCGAATCTAATTAGCTTCGGGCTTTTTCATATATTCTTACTTGAATTTTCTATGAATGAAATAAGCCACGAAGAAAAGCATAACCAGTATCTACTGACGTGTTGCTTTGGAAGTATGAATTGTATAATGTCATTTTTCTTCGTTTTTAAAATTGTTATTTTTTCTGAGCACAAATTTTTGTAATTATTTTTTACAATTCCAAATTTATTTTCAAAAAAAATATTTTAGTAGTATAAAAACTATATTAAGTGAATGTTAAAGCCTTAAGAATGTTATTCAAATTTCTCTATTTTTACAAAAATTTTAACCTATGCCAACCGACTGTATCAGCTATCAAAATTCAGGATATTTTTCTAACTTAATGATCGATTATCTAAATGAAAAAAAAGAACTGAGGCAGCTATACAATCACTTTCCAAAGTTGGAAAACTTTAAAGCGCAACTTACTGAAAAACAAGCTAATTTCCCTTTTGAAAATAGAAAAATTTTAGTTTCTGCATTAGAAAAACAATATGAAAATTTTGTCATTTCTGAAACTACATTAAACCACATCAAACTTTTAAACGATTCCAACACTTTTACCATTACAACTGGTCATCAATTGAATTTATTTACTGGTCCTTTGTACTTTTTATATAAGATTATTTCTACCATTAATTTGTGTAAAGAATTAAAAAATAATTATCCGAAAAATAATTTTGTTCCTATTTATTGGATGGCAACTGAAGATCATGATTTTGAAGAAATTAATTATTTCAACCTGAATGGAAAAAAAATCCAATGGAAAAAAGACAGTTTTGGACCTGTTGGACGATTGTCTACTGAAGGTTTGGAAGTTGTTTTTGAAGAATTTTCGAAAGCAATTGGTATTAGTGAACATGCCAACTATTTAAAAGATTTGTTTCAAAAAGCCTATTTAGAACATACTAATTTAGCCGATGCAACTCGTTTTTTGGCAAACGAATTATTTAAAAAGGAAGGTTTAGTGATTATTGATGGTGATGATAAAAACTTGAAACCACTTTTTATTCCTTTTGTAAAAGAAGAATTATTACATCAAACGTCGAGTGAGGAAGTTTTAAAAACAAATGAGCATTTAGCCGATTATAAAATTCAAGTTAATCCAAGAGAAATTAACTTGTTTTATATTGAAGATGATTTGAGAGAAAGAATCGTCTTTGAAAACAATCAATACAGTGTTTTGAATACCAAAATGACTTTTTCAGAAACAGAAATTCTTGCCGAATTAGAAAATCATCCTGAAAAGTTTAGTCCGAATGTGATTTTGAGACCTTTGTATCAAGAAGTTATTTTACCCAATTTATGTTATATAGGTGGTGGTGGAGAATTGGCTTATTGGTTGGAATTAAAATCTAATTTTGAAGCAAATAAGATTACTTTTCCAATGCTTTTATTGCGTAATTCGGTTCTATTGGCTACTGAAAAACAAGTGCAAAAAGCAGATAAATTAGCCTTAAATTGGGCTGATTTATTTAGTACTCAAAATGATTTATTGACGAACAAAACTAAAGAATTATCTCAATTTACTATTGATTTTTCGGAACAAAAAACTTTTTTGCAACAACAATTTGTTGGTTTAAGAGAAATGGCAAAGCAAACTGACAAATCGTTTACAGGAGCTGTTGAAGCGCAAGAAAAAAAACAATTAAAAGGTTTAGAGAACTTAGAAAAACGCTTACTAAAAGCAGAAAAAAGAGTTTTAGCTGAAAAACTAGAACGAATGACTGCTTTGCAAAATGAGTTGTTCCCAAACCAAACACTTCAAGAACGAAAAATTAATTTCTCTGAATTCTATGCTGAATTTGGACCAACTTTAATTGAAAAACTTTTGGAAGCGTTGAAACCTTTGGAACAGGAGTTTAATGTGGTGGTTTTGTGATGCTATTTCAATAAATTATGCTCGTATATAAAAGGAAATAAACCCAACTGAGATATGAAAACAAAAAACCAATTTAAATTTCTAACAATGTTTATTTCAACTTATTTATTTTTTTCGTTTACAGAAAACTATAAACATGAAAATAATACTATTTTATTTGGAAAATGGAGAGTTTCAGGTATGTTTTGCTCTGAAAGAGAAGAAGTTCCTGAAGGTTTTTCCTTTACTTTTTATGAAAATGGAAGAGGTTGTGTCGAATACCAAAAAATAATAGAAAAAGATGTTTTTAATTGGCAAACAAATTCAGACACATTAAAACTGAATTTCGAAGATAATAACGGCATTAAAAATATTCTTTTTAAAGACAACCAATTTATTTTTAGAAAATTACCTCATCATAAAACACATGTTGAACTGAGATATTTAGATTTTAAAAAATGTGGTTTAGAATTGGAGTTTTTAGAATAACAAAACTAACTCCAAAAGTTTTTTTTCAAATTAAAATATTAAATTCAAAAAATGCTTTTAAATACTTAATTTATATAATCACTACACAATATGAAACAACAACTTCCTCCTCTAATATCCGCAACAGAACTCCTAACATTACACCAAACCTCATCTATCGTACTAATAGATGCTAGTAATGGTAAAAATGCGTATGATAACTATTTAGATAGTCATTTACAAGGAACTTTATTTGTCGATTTGAATACGCAATTGGCAGACATAAAAGAAGACGTTTCCATGGGTGGTCGTCATCCTTTGCCAACTGTTGAACAATTTTCAAAAATACTTTCTGATTTAGGCATTACTCCTGAAAGTCATGTTGTAATTTATGATGATAAAAATGGAGCGAATGCAGCGGCTCGTTTTTGGTGGATGTTGAAAGCGATTGGTCATGAAAAAGTACAGGTTTTAAATGGTGGAAAAATTGTAGCTGAAGCTGTTAGTTTTCCTTTAGCCAAAGGAATTGAAACGGTTGAAAAAGTTGGGCTTTATCCTATTAAGGGTTGGCAATTACCTCAAGTTACGATGGATGAAGTTGAAAAAGCTTCACAAAGTAAAAACCATATTATTATCGACGTAAGAGAAACACCACGTTACAAAGGTCACATTGAACCATTAGATTTAATTGCTGGTCATATTCCAAATGCTGTTAATGTTCCCTTTTCTACTAATTTGGATGAAAATGGTTTGTTTTTGTCTCCTTCAACATTGAAAGAAAAATACGAAACTGTCTTTCATGATATTCCTGTAGAAAATCGGATTGTGCATTGTGGTTCTGGTGTTACGGCTTGTCATACCCTTTTAGCTATTGCAAGTGCTGGTTTAGATATTCCAAAGTTATATGTAGGTTCGTGGAGTGAATGGTCAAGAAATAGGAAGGAAGTTGTGACTGAGGAGTAAGAAAAATATAAATTCATGAAACATTTAAAAACGCTTCTTCTATTCCTTTTGATATTTACTTCATGTACATCCAAAAAAACTGTTACTGGCTTATATGGCAAATGCGGCAAAGGGTATTATGCTTGTAATCAAATATTGCTCAAATCTGATAACACTTTTGAATATTTTGTTTTTATGGATGTTGGTGGAAAAAATATTATTAAGGGGAATTGGATACAAATTGCAAAAGATAGTATTAAGCTAAATACATTTAATCAACCAAAAACACCACAAACAACCATCAAGGGCTCGATAAATCCTAGTAGAAATAATTCTATTAAAATCAAACTAATTGATTCAGCTTTACCAATCGCTTCTGCATTTATTGTGGTAAATGATCAACTAAATGGGAAAGCAACTAATATAGAAGGTGATGTAGAACTTGAGGTAAAAAAATTAAAAACAATAACTTATTATTATTTAGGCCGAGAAGAAACTATAATGATTGATAATCCAAATTATAATGAAATTGAAATTCTAATTAAAGACATAGATATAACTGGATTTCCTAAATACTTTACTAATCAAATAATTTTGGTACAAAGCCAAAAACTATATCTAAATGATTTATTATCATTGAAGAAAACTAGAATTCAAAACAAACAGTGGTAAAAAACCTGATTCAAAACAATTCAAATCAGTGCTTTAAAAAATTAAACTACAAATTAGCAATACTGATTTTGTTATCTTATTTTAGTGATTAAGATTGCTAGTTTAGAAATTCCAAAGTTATATGTAGGTTCGTGGAGTGAATGGTCAAGAAATAATAAGAAAATTGTAACTGAGGAATAAGATTCTTTTCAACTTTGTAGAATAATCTAATATGCTTGAAATAATTAACAATAGCGTTCAAATACAAATAAACATTTCATTTTCAATACAAAACAGGTAATTCTACCTGTATTTTTTATTCATTTATGAGTTAATTTTGAATGGAGTAATTTTCATAAACAAACATTTAAAAATAAACATCATGAATGGAATGATTAAAAAAACAACATTTTTAGTACTAAGCTTTTTAATTATGAGCTGTGGTAATTCAAAAGAAGAGAAAGAAGAGAAAGAAGAAAATAAAGAAACTTCAACTTCAGAAGTCGTTCAACCTGTAGAGACTGTTTTAACAGCTGAACAACAAAAAGCATTAAATCCTGACGAAGTAATCCAACGTTTAAAAGACGGGAACTTACGTTTTGTTTCTAATGATAGGACTTTACGAAATCATTCTGCTCAAATAAGAAATAGTATTAATAGTCAATTTCCAAAAGCTGTGATTCTATCATGTTTAGATAGTCGTGTACCTGTTGAGGATGTATTCGATCAAGGAATTGGAGATATATTTGTTGCTAGAATTGCTGGTAATTTTGCCAATACAGATATTTTAGGCAGTATGGAATTTGCTTGCAGTGCGTCTGGATCAAAAGTAATCTTAGTTTTGGGTCATGAACATTGTGGTGCTATAAGACATGCCATTATGAATACTGAATTAGGAAATATCACTAGTATGCTTGCAAATATAAGACCTGCAATTGATTTAGTTACTGATTTTGAAGGAGAGAGAGTTGCTACAAATCAAGATTTTGTACACGAAGTATGCGTAAGTAATATTAAGAACACTATCAACTACATTAGAAACAATAGTCCTATTTTGAAAAAAATGGAAGAAAACCCTGATAGTTTAAAAATTATTGGTGCAGTTTATAATATGAGTACAGGTGAAGTGGAATTTATAGAATAATTGAATCCAAAAAGTCAAACAAAAATACTATGGTTTAAAGATTAATAGCTATTAAATATTGTATTCAATTGCCAATTTATAGAATATTTACTTTTTAAAAAACATACCGGATATTTTTATCCTTTATAAAAAAATTATATCTTTGCAGTATTAAATCAATAAGCTATGTTTTCTAAATCATGTGAATACGGATTGAGGGCAATAATTTATATTGCCCAACAAACCGAGCAGAACAATAAAGTAAGTTTAACTACTATATCTGAAGCTATTGATTCTCCACAAGCATTTACAGCTAAAATTTTACAACAACTTACAAAAAATAATGTAGTTACATCTATAAAAGGTCCTTATGGTGGTTTTATTATAGAAAAAAAGAAAATGAAAACCGTTAAGCTTGGTGAAATTGTTAAGATAATAGATGGTGATTCTATTTATACAGGTTGTGGTCTAGGTTTGACACAATGCAATGCAAACTCTCCTTGTCCTCTCCATTTTAAATTTATAGCTATTAGAGAGCAACTAAGAGAAATGCTAGAAAGTACTTCTTTAGAAATGCTGGTTAAAGATATGAATGCTCAAAATTTCTATTTAAAACGATAACTTTTTTAAAACCCAAATAAAAGATAAAAAGGTCTTTTACTACTTTAATATGAAAACTAAACTAAAAATAACAATTGCTATCATCTTCATTTGGATAGGTTTTGTTTGTGCGATTAGCTTTATGGAAGCTTGGTTAAAATTTAGAGCACCAAATATTACAACTGCTCTTGGTTTAGGAATTGGACAACTTGTATTTGGTGCACTCAACAAGGTTGAATTATTCTTGAGTAGTAGTATTATAATCTTATCTGCATTCCGTTTAAAAAATAGTAAAATACTCAATCTATATTTTGTTATCGCTTTAGTAATTCTCTTATTACAAACCTTTTGGATATTACCCGAATTAAATGAAAGAGCTACCAAAATTATACAAGAAATTACAGTACCAAAAAGTCAATTTCACTTTGTTTTTGTAGCACTAGAAATCATAAAAGTGGTATGTCTCTTTTTATTTGGTAGAAATCAATTTAAACAATTATAATAATGAAAAAAACGTCGCTTATAGAAAACTGTGTCTATAATGAATTAAAACCTGTAATATCAGTACTTTTAGAAACAGAGACTTCAAAAGAAATTAGAATTTTACTTCAAAAAGATCAAATAATGAAAGCACATAAAGCTCCTTTTCCAATTGTGATAGAACTGTTTGAAGGAGCAATTCAATTTGGTATAGACACTACAAAACATCAATTAAAAAAGGGAGACATCATTTCTCTTGAAGCCAATGTAGTTCATGATTTAACAGGTATTGAAGATTCAATCATTCGATTAACATTACACAAAAAAGACACAATTGAACGTGTTAACAAAGTACTTTAAAAACTTAAAAAGAAGAAAATGAAAAAAATATGGCTTGCATTTATTAGTGTTGTTGTACTATCCTTCATTGCACTAATTTGGGTGGGAACAGAAATCTATCAAACCCAACCTCCTATTCCTGAAATAGTAGTAATAAAAAACTCTAAGGAAGTGGTTTACACCAAAGAAGATATACAGATAGGTCAAAACGTTTGGGAATCTATTGGTGGTATGGAAGTGGGTTCAATATGGGGACATGGCAGTTATGTGGCTCCAGATTGGACAGCAGATTGGATTCATAAAGAAGCAGTTTTTATGCTAGATGCTTGGGCTAAAAATAATTTTAACATGCCGTATGACCAACTAGATACTGAAAAAAAAGCTGCTTTAAAAGCAAGGTTAATTCAACATATTAAAACGAATACTTTTGATGCTTCCACGAATACTATTACCATATCACAAGAACGTTATGAAGCCATTCAAAGTAATATAAAACATTATACAAAAATATTCTCTGAAGGAAAAACCGAATATGCTATTCCAAAAGGAGCATTAGTTGACAAAGAAAAGTTAGCACAATTGAATGCTTTTCTTTTCTGGACGTCTTGGGCAGCAAGTACTAATCGACCTAATCACGACTATACCTATACTTCCAATTGGCCACACGAACCATTAATTGATAACAATATTACTGATGATTCGATAATTTGGTCAGGATTATCAATCGTTTTGTTATTGCTCTTCATTGGAATACTTACTTATTATTATTTATTAAATCATGAAAAAGGAGATTTAATCGATAAACCTGAAAGTGATCCGTTAACAAATTTGAAATTATTTCCTTCACAAAAAGCAATTTTGAAGTACTTTATTGTGATTTCATTATTAATTGGCTTACAAGTTATCTTAGGAATAATCACAGTACATTACACTGTGGAAGGTCAAGCGTTCTTTGGCTTTGACTTGGCAAATTATCTTCCCTATTCTATTTCTCGAACTTGGCACACACAATTAGCAGTATTTTGGATTGCAGCGACTTGGTTAGCGACAGGTTTATTTTTAGCTCCAATGATTTCAGGTAAAGAAATGAAATACCAAGTTTTTGGAATTAACTTCCTTTTTGTAGCCTTATTAATTATTGTTTTAGGTTCTATGTTAGGAGAATGGCTTGGTGTACATCAATTTTTAGATTTAACTACCAATTTCTTCTTTGGTCACCAAGGGTATGAATATATGGATTTAGGTCGTTTTTGGCAATTATTCCTTGCGGTTGGATTAGTGCTTTGGGTAATTATGGTAAGTCGTCATATTCTTTATGGTATTCGCAAAAATGACGAATCAAAAGACTTATTGATTATCTTATTAGTATCTGTAATGGCAATTGGTATGTTCTTCTTTTCTGGACTAATGTATGGAGAAAACAGTAGTTTACCAGTAATCAATTACTGGAGATGGTGGTTGGTACATTTATGGGTAGAAGGTTTCTTTGAAGTATTTGCTACTGTAGTTATTGCTTTCATTTTCTCTCGAATGAAAATTATTTCAACAAAAACTGCTGGAAGAGTTTCTATTGCTTCTGCAACAATTTTTTTAGCGGGTGGAATTATTGGAACATTACATCATTTATATTTTTCTGGAACACCGATACAAGCCATTGCTTTAGGTGCCACATTTAGTGCTTTGGAAGTAGTTCCGCTTACTTTAATGGGTTTTGAAATTAGAGAAAACTGGAATCTCTTAAAAAGTAAAGCATGGATGCAAAAATACAAATGGCCTATCTTTTTCTTTATAGCAGTTGCGTTTTGGAATTTTGTAGGTGCTGGAGTTTTTGGTTTCTTAATTAATCCGCCTATTGCATTGTATTATATTCAAGGATTAAACACAACAGCGGTTCATGCCCACACTGCTTTATTTGGAGTTTATGGAATGTTAGGAATGGGATTTATCCTTATCTGCTTACGCTTCTATTCAGACCGTGCTTGGGAAAGTACAAAGCTAAAAAGAGCTTTTTGGTGTTTAAACATCGGACTTGTTGCAATGGTGATTTTCAGTTTGCTTCCAATTGGTATTATTCAAGCTTATGCGTCGATAACAAAAGGATATTCTTTTGCAAGAGATTCAGATTTGTTATATTCACCAACAGTGCAAACCTTAAAATGGTTACGTATGATTGGTGATATTATTTTCTCTGTGGGTATTTTCTACTTCTGCTGGTTTACGGTAAGTGAAACTATTTATAACTTTAAAAGAAAAGAAAAATAAAAACACGTATTATTATTCTTTACAAAATTATTATAAACACAACCTCATTTATTTCTTTTAAATGAGGTTGTGTTTTAAAAACTTATTTTACATCTCCATATCTTCTTCCATAATAACTTCGGTATCAACTTCTTCAATATCTAATGGATCTTCCATTTCATTCACTTCCAACTTAGATGCTTTAATAGCATTGAATTTTTCTAATTGTTCCATAGCTCCTTCTTCTCCACTAAAATATGGAAAAACATCCATTATTGGTGATTCTGAAATAGCAGGAATAGTGTAATCACCCATAGTGTTTTTCATGGCATGAATGGTATTGTCATAGGCCTCTTTTACATCATTGGCTTGTACCAATAAATAAATACTCGTTTTTCTTTCTTTTCCACTTTCTTCATCATAAGCTACCAACGAAACTTTGGATTTGAACCAACGATCTGCATTTTCAAAAGGATGAATTTCTGCATAATTTGCAAATTTTATATTGGTAATCTTAAATTCTTCACTTACATAAGCTGCCATTTCTTCATTAATTCTTCTTTCAGCTTCTGTATAAGAAATTGCATCTACTAAGTACGGTTCTGTTGTAACTTTTTGAACTCCATTCTCATCAATTTTTCTATATTTTACTTTACATTCATACCAAATTGCACTCATAATTCTATTTTTTTAAGGATGCCAAAGATAATTTTTAAACAAAAATAAACGTTACTATTTCGCAAATAGATATTCACAATTTTGAATATTGCTTTTTAATGAGAAAACTTTAATCTTTTTAAAATTGATAGAAGATAAAAAAACAAATAGTTTTTATAAATCCTTTTAAACTAATAACAAAAAGACTACTTTTGCACCAAATTTAAAAAAATAGATAAACGTTATGGCAACGAATAGAACTTTTACAATGATTAAACCAGATGCTGTTGAAAACGGACATATTGGTGGTATTTTAAACATGATTACTGAAGGTGGTTTTAAAATTATTTCTTTAAAATTAACACAATTAACTGTTGCAGATGCTCAGAAATTTTATGCAGTACACAGTGAAAGACCTTTCTATGGTGAATTAGTAGAATTTATGTCAAGAGGACCTATTGTTGCTGCTATCTTAGAAAAAGAGAATGCAGTTGAAGATTTTAGAACATTAATTGGTGCTACTAATCCTGCTGATGCTGCTGAAGGAACTATTCGTAAGAAATATGCAAAATCTATTGGAGAAAATGCAGTTCATGGTTCAGATTCTGATGAAAATGCTGCTATTGAAGGTGCTTTCCATTTTGCTGGAAGAGAGCAGTTTTAATTTTTAATACTATTAGTGTTCAGTTGCAATTAGTAATTATGCTGATTGTTTATAAATAAAAAAATACCGTTTTTAAATTTAAAAACGGTATTTTTTATTGTGTTAACTATTTGGAAGTATTTTTCCAGGATTCATAATATTATTGGGGTCAAATAATCGTTTAATACCTTTCATTAATTCTAATTCCATTTTACTAAAAGCAAGTGGCATAAAATCTTTCTGAACATAACCAATTCCGTGTTCGCCTGAAAGTGTTCCTTTTAATCTTACTGTTAATTCAAATATTTCAATAATTCCTTTTGGTACCTCAGTTATCCAATTTTCATCTATCATATTACCTTTTACAATATTAATATGTAAATTTCCATCACCAGCATGACCATAACAGATTGTTTTAAATCCATATTTGTCTCCTGCATCTTTAACACCTTTTAATAAAGTTGGTAATTCATACCTTGGTACAACTGTATCCTCTTCTTTATAAACAGAATTTGATTTTACAGCTTCACCAACTGCCCTACGTAATTTCCATAATGCATTTTTTTGGTCTTCAGAATCGGCAAATAACACCTCATCAATTTCAAATTGTTCTAATACTTCTGTAATTTTTTCTGCTTCTTGAAACAAAACCTCCGTATAATTACCATCTACTTCTATTAATAAATGAGCTTGAATTTCGTCTTTAATAACCACACTCACGCCATCAACATATTTCATTGTCCAATCTATCGCATCCCTTTCCATAAATTCCAAAGCACTTGGTACAATTCCTGCTCTAAAAATAGCAGAAACTGCTTCACAAGCTTGTTCCGATTTATAAAACGGAACTAACATTAGTACATTATAATTCACTTTAGGAATTAATTTTAATACTATTTTAGTAATAATTCCAAGTGTTCCTTCGCTTCCAACCATTAGTTGGGTCAAATTATAACCAGTTGAATTTTTTAAGGTATTTGCTCCTGTCCAAATAATTTCGCCTGTGGGTAAAACTACTTCTAAATTTAATACATAATCTTTAGTTACCCCATATTTTACAGCTCTAGCTCCACCCGAATTTTCTGCAATATTTCCTCCTATCCAACAGCTTCCCATACTACTTGGATCGACAGGATAAAACAACCCTTTTTCAGCTACGGCATCTTTTAAAACCTGTGTTATTACTCCTGGTTCAACTATTACTTGAAGATTTTGCTCATCTATGTTTATAATTGTATTAAATCGTTCCATAGAAAGTCCTATTCCTCCATAAATACTCAAGGCTCCACCACTTAAACCCGTTCGAGCACCAATTGGAGTAACTGGAATTTTATGTTCGTTTGCCAATTTCATTATAGCCGAAACTTCTTCGACTGTTGCTGGTTTTACTACTACATTTGGAGGGAAATTATAATCTTCGGTTTCATCATGACCATAATTTTTTCTCGTTTCTTCATCTGTAAAGACAAATGAGGAACCAGATATATTTGAAAGTAGTGTAACTATTTTTGCACTTAAAGACATAAAAAATAATTTATATATTAAACTGTGTTGAGAATCAAATACCAAAAAGCCAAAGTTAAAAACGACAACGGAATTCCTATTCCTATCATCATGCTGCCTAATTTTGGTTTTAAACCATAACTAGAAGCTAAAATCACTCCTGTAATCATAGGTGCCATAGCCGCTTCCATTATAGAGACATCTATCATTACTCCTGAAGCTTTAAAAATTTTTAGATATAAAATATAAAAAAACAATGGTGTAATTAGTAACTTAAAAAATAATCCTAAACCTAGGAATTTCCAATGTTTACTTCTTCTTTCGATTTTTAATTGTAACCCAACAGCTACTAAAGCTATTGGTGTAACAGTATCTCCAATTCTTTGGAACACATTTTGAAGTAAAACAGGAAAATCTAGAGTAATAAAATTCATTACTAAAGCAATTGAAAAAGCAATAAAGGGAGGAAAAAATGCTATCTTTAATACCATTGCTTTAGCACTTAACGTTTCTCTTGAAAATAAAGTAGCTACAATAATTCCTAAAGTTGCCATTACAACAAATGAACCTGGTTGATCTACTATAATTGCAGTTTCTAATCCATTGCTCCCATACAAAGCTTCAATTACTGGAAATCCTACAAATGAAGTATTTCCTAAACCAGCGGTTATGATTAAACAACCCGTTAATTTTTTAGACCAACCATAATATTTTCCTAATGAATAAAAGAATAAAAATGACAAACCAAAACCTAACCAAGCAATTCCTAAAGGATACAGTAAAGCAGTTGAAATTTCAATTTTTGGGATATAATATAAACCTAAAGCTGGCAAAGACACATAAATAACAAATTGATTTAGAGAAATGTGCATATTTTTGGGAAAGGCTTTTACAAACTGAAAAGCTACTCCTATAAACATACAAATAAATAATAAAACAATATTGTCCATACTTTTCACTAAAAAACACAAAGGTAAAAGCATTATTTGATTATTAACTTGAAACTCGTTTTTTTTCAAAAAAATTGTACTTTTACACAAAGACTTATTCCTATTGGCAACTTCAAAAAACAAATCGGCTTTATCAGAAATTAATGGTGTTAACCCACCAGATTCGGTGAGTAGTTCGGTAGCTAAAAACATTCAGCAGTTTAGAAAAAAACAACCTTCTGCTACTGAATTAATAACTGCTATTAAATCTGGAGACAAAATTGCTTTGAGTAGAGCTATTACATTAATTGAGAGTACAAATACGGAGCATTTGGCTAAAGCAAATGAAGTTATTCAAGGTTGCTTGCCTTACGCTAATCAATCTGTCCGAATAGGAATAACAGGTGTTCCAGGTGTTGGGAAAAGTACTTTTATAGAAGCTTTTGGTAAATATCTAACTTCTTTAGGAAAAAAAGTCGCTGTTTTAGCAGTTGACCCAAGTTCTTCTATTAGCCACGGAAGTATTTTAGGGGATAAAACTAGAATGGAAGAATTGGTTAAAGATGAAAATGCTTTTATTCGACCAAGTGCTTCTGGTGATAGTTTAGGTGGTGTTGCAAGAAAAACACGTGAAGCTATTATTTTATGTGAAGCTTGTGGTTTTGATACTATTATTATAGAGACTGTTGGTGTTGGTCAAAGTGAAACCGCAGTTCACAGCATGGTTGATTTCTTTTTATTACTTAAAATTGCAGGAGCTGGTGATGAACTGCAAGGTATTAAAAGAGGTATTATGGAAATGGCTGATACCATTGTTATTAACAAAGCAGATGGCGATAATGTTGCTAAAGCGAAGCTAGCCAAAACCGAATTTAATAGAGCTTTACATTTATTTCCTGCCAAAAAAAGTGGTTGGATTCCAAAAGTAACTACTTGTAGTGCTATTACAAAAGAAGGTATTGCTAGCGTTTGGCAAATTATTTCGGATTATTTTGAAATGGTAAAAATGAATGATTTTTTCCAGACAAAAAGACAAGAACAAAATCAGTTTTGGATGATGGAAACAATTAATGAACAATTGAAATCTAATTTTTATAATCATCCTGAAATTATAAAATTATTAGAATTAAATAAAAAAGCAGTACAAAACAATGAAATTTCACCTTTTGCAGCTGCTAAAATTTTATTAGAACACTATTATAAATAATTATGCTAATTGTTTTTTAACTGCATATTTTTTTCTTGCTAATTGTCCTTTGTAATGTCTTGATAACAATTCGTAAACAACAAATTCATTGGTTCTGTTTCTTCCCATAAATAATCTATCTAAATTCATGTGTAATAAACTAGCTACTAAATTAGTTATACTTACTTGTAATTGATTTTCTTTTTCAAATTGTCTTAATTGCTTGATTAATTTCATGTTTAATAAGCTCCTTGTTTCTATCAGTTCAATAATTGGATAAAAATCTTCTTCTTCATTTACTTCCTCTAAAATTTTATCCATCTGATTTCTAAGATTCCTATACTTGATATTTAATGCTACTTTTAAGGTTTGATGTCCTCCATGTTCTTTAAAAAATGAAGTACTAAATGTATCAATAAGCTCATACTTTTGATTTAAATTAAACCCAAAATCGTCTAAAAAAGCATCTACCGACCGAATTGCCATTTGCCATCGAATAGCTCCACCGCTTTCTGTATCAAGTAAGTCTAACATTCCTACAACAAATTTACTATCAGCATAAAAAAACTTTTCAGCAAGTTCCATAGTAGTATCTCCATATCTATCTAACTCACGTTTATAAGTGTCGTTTTGAATTTTTGAAATACTCTTTTGATTGACAAGTGGTTCCAATTCTGCATTAATATATTGCAAAATGTGACCATATTTATTTAAATCTGTAATATGCAATCTAAACCTTAAATGAGTTTCTGGGTCTGAATATCGTATAAAAAACCATTGATCAATTATTTTCTCTTCTAACAGTTTTTCGGTAATTTTTTTTATTTTTTCTGTTAATATATAATCGGCTGTTTTTGCTCCGCAGTATATTTTATAATAAAGCCATTCACTTCCAATTGAAAATTGCTGTTTTGTATTAAACTTCAACTGGAAATCATTTTCAATGGGATGATTTTCTTTTTGTTCATTTAAAATGATTGCAATACATTCATTTGTATACATTTCATTATTGGTATCTTTTACTAATGCATTTTCGCTAGTAAATAAATATTCTTCTACTATTAATTCTTTATTCTTTTTAATGATATCAATAAAAGTATCTATCGCAATTGGATTTTTTGTATCTATTAATAATTCATTATCACTTTGAACTATTAAGAAAACATCTGGAAGTTCTATTCTTTCTTTGAGTTTAAAAAAGTATTTATGTTTTTCAGCAGTTGTTCTTTTTTTATCTTTAAATGGTTCTAACTCTTTTTCTTTAAGTTGCCATTTAGCAGCACTTAAAATTGTGTTTTTGTATTCCACTCTTGGTAAAAAATCAAATTGATTAGAGAGTATACCCCAGTGAAATCCTATGTAAGATTTTGAGAAATATTGCGTTTGCAAATCACATAGAAAATGATAAGCTGGCAAACTATTAAATCCAAAATTATGAGCGTTTCCTAGACGAGGAATGATTTCTTTTTGCAACCTTTTATCAAATAATATGACCTTATTGTTTCTTATTTTTATATAAAGATCTTCCATTTTTATCTGAAAATCATGAGCAACAGCACTTTTTGCTAAATAGGGTATTTCGTATTTTCTAAAAGCTGGTCTAGCTAAAATATTACCTGTTCTACTTTCTGGCAAATGCACTATTTCAGCAAGAATTTTATTTGGAAACTGTTCTTGTTCAAATTTTGAGATTGAATTTACTATTTCATTTAACATTTCATTTCCTTCAGCAAATCTTCCCAATAGATTAATAGCACTACTTCCTCCTGCTCCATTTATATATATTCTATTTGCATTGGCATCTAATAGTTTAAACATTGCTGAAAATGAAGAAGGCAAATTATCATTTGAAAAATCTATAGTAGGGAAATCTTCTTCCGAAATTTGGATACATTTTTTCTTTTCTTCTCTACTTTTTGTTAATAGTTGAAGTAAACAAGATTGCAATAAATTCCATTTTAGTTGGCTTTCTTGGTTTCTAACTTGATATGGAATATCTTCAATTAAATCATTAATTCCATCATATGTTGTTTCTAGATATCCTATTCCTGTTTCTACATCAAGCGCTACTAATAAAGGTATAGCATCATCTTCAAAACGGTCATGAAAACGTTTTTTGAAACTTTCTAATTTTTCATTAACTATTACTGGAGTAATTTTATTTAAAAATTGTAAAGTGTCTTTTAATTGCTCTTGGATTTTTATGTCTATCTGTGATTGTATTGTTTGTTTGTATAAATCAGTTTGAAATAGGTTGGTTTCACTTAAATTGGGCAACACTACCTTTAGTTGTTCATGGATTTTTTTATATGATTCAACTTCATTTAGAATATTTTTATCTATTTTTTTGATGGAATAATCCACAGTAGTCAAAATGTTTATTATCTGTAATAAATTAGAATCTCCATTTTTAGTATATATTTCTTTTAATTTATTAAAGACAGAATCGAAATGGTTTATTCCAGTTATAGTTGGTTCTAGTTCACTAACCAAAATTTGAGATTCTATTAACTCTTGTACAAAACTTAAGGCTTCATCTTGAGTTATTTCGTCATTAATAAGTAAATTAATTAACGCTTCAACAGTTAATCCTTTACTTGATTGTTTTAAAATATATTCTAAATACTCTGAATAATCTACTTTACAAATTTTATGAAATCGTTTGGTATTTATGTAATAATATTCAATATATCTGTAATTTTCTCCTACTTGGTAAATACTTGTGTTTGGAGAAAACTTTAAATGCTTTTTTATATTTTCTAATTTGGTTAATTCTTGTACTAATAAATTCAGTACGTTCATATCTAATCGTGTACTACGAATTAATGTTTCTTCCAAATTTGAGTTTAACAAAATTCTACTTTCATTTTGCCATTCTCCTATGCCTAATCCAGCAAATAACCCAAAAGGTGTACAACGTTGACTAGCTCTAGACTGATATTTATATAAAGATACTTCTAATTTTTTTAATTCTTTTTCCGTTTCAATTGGCTTAACGCAATGCTTTTTATATTCATCATGTAAAACAGGTGTTGATATATATAATGCTTCGGAAAACACTGAATCATCCGTTTTTTTATTAACTGGAATTAATGGTGTTCTAAATATAAATTGTGGTAAAAATTTCATAATTTTCTAACTTAATAATAAACATTTGTCCCAATTCAAATCTTCTATATCCTCTGTTAAGAACCCTAACATTGCTAATCCTATTCCTGTTGTTCCATCTAATAAACTAACATCTAGACACCATCCTTTTATTCCATGAAATGATTTGAAATTTTCTAGATTATTTTCTCCTTCCAATTTTATAAATGTTTGTTCTAACCAATACCAACGTGTTTTATCAAATTCTTGAATTCCAGTTTCTTTATAAAATCTATTAAAGATATGAGCTAATCCAGATGTGCCATGACATAAAGCTGCATCAACAACTAAGTTTTCTTTTAAATTTCTTCTCTTTGAAGTATGCAACATTATTTGAATAGCTTCTTCTTTCCATTCTTCATTATTAAATATCTTTCCAGCTTGCCAAAAAGCAAATGCCACACCAATATCCCCATAACACCAAGCTAATCTTGATCTATATTCAATTTCATAACCCACTTTTACAACACTAGGATATAGAGAAAGTGTAGCTGTTGTGGATTTATAGGATTTGATTAATTTTAAAATATTTCCAACGATTTCTTTACTTTCTGGAATATTAATTTTAGATAAAATAATTACTACTGATGGCAAACCATGAGATAAACTTAAATTAATATCAGTATTATCAGCAATAACTTTGTTAACTTCAAAAAGACTCATCCAATTATCATAATAATTTCCTTTATTATTAGATTTCAATCCTTTCAAAAAATCTGTTGTTAAGTTTGCAACAAATTTTTTGCCTAATAATTTTTCACAACTATTTGCTACAAATAAAAGCCCTAATGAGCCATGCAGAAAATCATAATTAGTAATTTGGTTAAAATTCTTGCTATTTAAAAACAATAAATCTTTAACTTCTTCTTTAATAGTTGGTAATAAATTTTCAATTAAATTCATTTCAATTAAATAATTTAACAACCAAATATTTCCTGGAATTCCTTCACTAAAAGTAACTTTTTTAGATTCTTGAAAATGTTCTAAAAAGTCAATTAGTTTATTTTCAAAAATACTCTGATTCATTTCTGTTAATTCTAATTTAACATACAAATAATGAAACAACAAAAATCCTCCATGAGTATAATACAAATTATATTCTGATTCTTTCAGCAATTGTAATTTCGTTTGAAGTAAAAAAACCGAATCTTTGACTTTCTGTAACATAATTCTTAATTAAGAGTAAAAGAGGCTAATACAAATATCAGCCTCCCATTATCTGACTTTCTAATAAAAATCAAATAATTTATTTACCATAGTTTAATCTCGAAGGTATACCTTCAACACAACTAAAGCCTTCACAATGACAGGTATTATGAGTCCCAACAGCCCATGCCATAGAACCTCCTCCATTTTCATAATTTGATGGTAATGCTCCTCCATTAACTTCTTTCATTTGATCCTGACTTAATTTAGCCACTGTTTCTTTGTTCAGGTTTAATTTTCCTGAGAATTTAAGTTTTTTCATGATTAAAATTTTTAAAATTAATATTGTTTATTTCGTTACGTGAACTAATCGGATTATAGGGTTTACTCCCAAACATGTATGTGCACGTACATGTATTTTTATAATTCGTTCTATTATTATATCAATAAGACAAGTTAAATGTTACCTTATTTGATCCATTAAATTATTTATAACATCTCTCCTATTAATTAAGTGTAGGATTTCCAAAATCATTACCCAATTTTCTTTTTATTTTTTTTCACCTAGTCATTTTAAACATACATAATCCACAAAAGCTTAAAAAAAAGGTTATTTAACCCTAATAAAAAGCGTTTATCAACTTTTAATAAAAATTTTTAAGAGTTGTTTCTTTGTAATGAATAAAAAAGTAATTTCATAAACTTAAAAACAAACATTATGACAACTGGACTTTTAATTGCATTAGTAATTGTCTTTGGAGCTTATATTTATAAGTTTCCTCCTAAAAAAACACTAACCTCACCAAACTCTAATAAAATTTGCATGGATTATAGTGGAGAAAACATGAACGAATTATCTGTAGATTTAATTCATACAATGGTAAAGGGATATCAAAGCAATCAATTAGATTACATTAATACTTGTTCTCGCTTTTTACCTAAGGAAGACGCTCATTCAATCTGGTTTGAATTAGAAACCTTAAAAAAATTCATTTATCATATTGAAAAAACTACTCTTAATAAAGCAACAACAGTAAAAGAGTTAAAAAGTATGAATATAACTAAAGAAAAATTAGGTATTCGCATTTACTATGCAGCTTATCCTGATCGTGAAAATTGGAAAAAGCATACCGATTTAGATGTATTCATAGGTGATGATGAAAAAGAACAATATGGAAATTTACATACAGTGGTTATGATACCTACATTAGATATAAATGGCTCAGGTGAAATGTATGATTTTAATCCCTTAGATCCAATTACCTATTCAGGTGGCTTATTTGATCGTCCAGGTTACACTTTTAATACTAATACTAACACCAAAACATCTGCTTTATCTGGTATAGTAGAACGTTCTAATACTAATTCGAATTTAAGTACTGGAGCACAAAATCACGGAAGTTTAATTCCTCCAGCAACTTCAAATGGTGTAGAAGGCTTTTAATATATGTATCAATATCAACCTGAAATAAGTACATTGCTATTATGGATTCAATTTTTGACAGCTATAATAGCAATTGCATATTATAAAAAAGTAAAAGAATCTTATTGGAAGTGGTTTATCATCTATCTTATCTATGTGTTTTTAATAGAAAAATTTGGTGATATATTATTTCGATTTATCCATTTAAAAAAAGAAAATTATTTTGCTTTTATTGGAATTCCTATAGAATTCATTTTCTTTTATTGGTTGTATGCAATGCAATCATTAAAAAACAAAAAAATATTTTATAGTTTTTCATTTATATACTTTTTATCTTTCATTCCAGTTGAATCATTTTTTGAAAAAATAAAAATTGTTTATTCATTCAATTATACTATTGGTTCGTTTTTACTAATGATACTTGTTTTTTTAGAATTTAAAAAGCAAATACAAAATGATGATATACTAACATTCCAAGAAAATAAAATGTTTTATATTAACATTGGAATTATGCTATTTTATGTTGGAACATTACCTTTTTTTAGCTTGTATCATCTATTATTGAAAGAGCCTGAAATTTGGAATATCTATTATCTTTATTTTTTAATTTCTAATTGTATTATGTATTTATTATTTACAGCTTCGTTTATATGGGGAAAACAGAAATCATAGTAACTATTATCATTTTTAATTTCTTTTTTATTTTGTTTATTATTGGGATAATCGTTTTCATCAAACAATATAAATTAAAAAAGAAAGAACATGATGATAAGTTACAAAACCAACAAAGAGAACACCAACAAGAATTGTTAACTACTCAGTTAGAAATTCAAACACAAACTATGCAATATATAGGAAGAGAAATTCATGATAATATTGGCCAGAAATTAACTTTAGCTAGTTTATATACACAGCAATTAGCTTATGAAAACAAAGCACCTCATATTAATGAAAATATTGAAAATATAAGCACTATAATTAATGAATCTCTTAGTGAATTAAGACAATTATCTAAATCATTAACTGATGATAGCATTGAACAAAATCCCATTGATGAATTACTTGAAGACGAATGCAAAAAAATTAATGAATTAAAAAAATGTACTGTTCATTTTTTATATACTCCAAAAATTGATATTCCAGTTTACCAAACTAAAAGTATCTTATTAAGAATTACACAAGAGTTTTTACAGAATAGTATTAAACATTCAAAATGCAAGAACATTACTGTTTCATTTAAAAAAGCCAATAATTCAATTGAATTGATATTAGAAGATGATGGTGAAGGTTTTGATTTTACACAAAATCAATCTAATGGAATAGGTTTACTTAATATGAAGAAAAGAGCAACAATGATTGGAGGAACTTATTCTTTAGAAAGTCATTTAAATACTGGCACAAAACTAACTATAAAAATACCCTTTCAAAATGAAAAAATCGATAGTTGTGGTTGATGATCACATTTTAATAGCAAACGCTTTAAGTAGCATCATCTCTAATTTTGAAGAATTTGAGGTTCTTTATGTTTGCGAAAATGGGTTAGAATTTAAAGATAAAATAACTCAAAATCCAATTCCTGATATAGTTCTTCTTGATATTAGTATGCCAATAATGGATGGATTTGAAACTGCCAATTGGCTAAAAAAAGATTACCCAAATACTTTAATTATGGCTTTGAGTATGCAAGATGACGAACAAAGTTTAATTAAAATGATAAAAAATGGAGCCAAAGGATATATGTTAAAAAATGCGCATCCAAAAGAACTTGAAGAAGCTTTACATAAAATTCTAAAAAACGGACAATATTTTCAAGAATGGGCTACTAGTAAAGTTCTTTCAACTTTACATAACAACAATAGCCATTCAAATGAAATAAAAATATCTGATAGAGAAAAAGAATTTCTAAAATATACCGTTACCGAAATGACCTATAAAGAAATAGCGGAAAAAATGTTCTGTAGTCCTAGAACTGTTGAAAATTATAGAGATAGTCTATTTGAAAAATTAGAATTAAAAACAAGAGTAGGTCTTGCCGTTTATGCTATAAAAAATGGATACGAAGAGTAAAATTACTCTTCATATCGTTCCATTTCTCTATCATAAAATTCTCCTGCAAGCGTAATTAAATGCTCCATCTCTGATTCTAATTCTTTCTCATCTTCATCTTCAATATCTTCTAAAAACTCCACTTCATCATCTTTTAAATTGATTATAAACTGAGGAAATTCTAAATGGATGATGAAAATATCATCTGGGAAATCGGAATTGTCTGCAATGACAAATTTTGGTAAATTCATTTTATTGTATTTGATTATGAATGGTAAAATTAAAATTTTTAAGATTGATTTTTGAAATTGTTATTAATTAACTTTTTAGTTTCAATATTAAAACGAATAAATAATAAAACTGCTGCTGCTGTTAAACCTGCTAACAAACCTATCCAAATTCCTGCAGCTTTTAAATCTGTATATAAACCTAAATAAATAGAAATAGGAAAACCTACAATCCAATAAGCAAAAAACGTAACATACATAGGAATTTTTACATCCTGTAAACCTCTCAAGGCTCCTAATACAACTACTTGTATTCCATCTGAAATTTGAAAAATAGCAGCTACTAATAATAATTGAGAAGCTATTGCTGCTGCTTCAATATTTTCAAAAATTGGATTACCTAAAATATCATTTTGCTTTAAAAATAATAATGGAAAATAATCGTGAAAAATTACAAAAATTAAAGCAAAAATAATTTCCAAAATTATAGTTAATAAAAAAATTGAAAAAGCTACTAATCTTAACTTTGTATAGTCTTCTAATCCTTTTTGATTACCCACACGAATCATTGCTGCCACACTCAATCCCATTGCAAACATAAAGGTAAAAGAAGCTAAACTTAATGCTACCTGATTAGCCGCTTGACTTGTAGTTCCTAAACTTCCAGAAAGCCATATTGCTCCTGTAAACAATGCCACTTCAAAAAACATTTGCATAGCTGAAGGTGTTCCTAGCTTGATGATTTTTAAATTGACTTCTCGCTTAATTTCTTTTAATGAAAAACCCTTAAAATAAGGATGAAATTTCTTTTTTAAATTCATCATGTAATGCATATAACCTAACATTACAAAACGTGAAGCAATAGTTCCAATGGCTGCACCAACAATTCCTAATTCTGGAAAAATCCAAACTCCATAAATTAATAAATAATTTAAAACTACATTTGTAATGTTACCCAAAATAGTTGCCCACATGGAATATTTCGTTTCACTCATGCCATCTGCAAATTGCTTATAAGCCTGAAACATGATTAATGGAATCAATGAAAAAGCAACAATATCTAGATAAGGTTTTGCTAATTCCACCACGTTGGATGGTTGTCCCATAAAAGTAATTAGCGGTTTTGAAAAATAAATAATTCCAAATAAGATAATTCCTAAAATGGTACACAAATACAAACCATGATGAAAAGCACTTCTACCTTTTTCTACATTTCCTTTTCCATCTGCTTCTGCAACTAATGGCGTTATTGCTGTGGAAAAACCTATTCCTAATGACATGGCAATAAAAATAAAACTATTTCCAAGTGAAACAGCAGCTAATTCAGTTGCTCCTAATTTCCCTACCATAATATTATCAACAATACCTACAACTGTATGGCCTAACATTCCTAAAATAATAGGATAAGCTAATTTTAAGTTATAAGAAAACTCCTTCGTGTAAGTAGACAGTGTCATTTTTTGCAAATTTGTCTGCAAAGATAAGATAATGATATTAGATATCAGATGGAAGCCGTTAAACTAATTTAATTTTACTAAAATACAATACCATAACATAATAGCCCTGATGGGAACGACATCCTTTTACAAGCTTTCAGCTTGTAAAAGATATAGTGTACAGCAGGAAAACTGATAACAAAAAAGAACCAAGTCATTCGCTCCAAAAAACTATTTCTCAGAAGCTAACTTATCGTGATACATTTTAATATTTTCTTTTACCTCATTTTCTAATTCTGGTTCTTTTATATCTGTATATTTTTCAAGTGTTTCTAAAATGGTTTTAGCAACCAGATAACGACAAGTTTCTTTATTATCAGCAGGCACAACATACCAAGGAGCATGTTCTTTTGAGGTTTTATTAATTGCTTCTTCATAACATTTTTGATAAGCATCCCAAAGTTCGCGCTCTTTTAAATCACCTGGAGAAAATTTCCAATTGTGTTTTTCCGTTTCTAATCTTCTCAATAAACGTTGTCTTTGTTCTTCTTTACTTAAATGTAAATAGAACTTTAAAATGATTACACCATTAGCAGCAATATGCTCTTCAAAAGCATTAATACTTTTAAATCGATTTTCCCAAAATGCTTCAGTAATATCTTCAACCGAATTAATTCCTGGAATGTTCTCATTCAAAATATAATTAGGATGCACTCTTGTAACCAATACATTTTCATAATGTGTTCTATTAAACACAGAAAACTTCCCTTTTTCTGGCAAAGCTAAATAATGTCTCCATAAATAATCGTGTTCTAGTTCCGTTGAATTAGGAGTTTTAAAACTATGTACTACTACTCCACGTGCATTAAATTCTTTAAAAACTTCACGAATGAGACTGTCTTTTCCTGCTGTATCCATTCCTTGTAGACAAATTAATACACCATATTTGTTATGTGCATACATTTTATCTTGAAGTTTGCTTAGTTTTTCTCTATTTTTTTGAAGTTCTTTTTCTTTCTTTTTTTCTGAAGTAGCTACATCAATAAAAGTGGGTATTTTTTTCAATTCTATTGGGTTTGTAACTTTTAACTTAGCACAATCAATATTCTTCATTTTATTCAGTTTTATTTATAAAGATAAATGTATTTTTGAAACCTTAAAAAATTATCATTCTAAAATGGAAAAATTTCAGTTACAATTATTTTTTCAAATTATGGGTATTGGTTCAGCTTCTGGACTTTTATACCACAATGATTTACTTTATTTAATTTCTGACAATAGTACTTATTTGTATGAATATAAAATAGAATCGAATGAATTAACTAAAATTGCTTTAACAGAGAATCCTGCTGAAAATATTCCTAAAAAAGATAAACCTGATTTTGAATCTCTATATTTACATAAAAATGATTTGTATATCTTTGGTTCTGGTTCAACAGAAAATAGAAATAATGTAATTTCATATTCCCTTGAAAATAAAAATTCAACAAATTACAATCAAAGTAAAAATTTTAGCGATTTAGAGAAAACATTTAATTTAAAACCTAATCAACTTAATATTGAAGGTGTTTTTAATTATAATGATTTTGTATATCTATTTCAAAGAGGAAATGGTTTAAACAATCAAAACGGAATTTTTAAATTTCATAATTTCGGAAAAAAAGCTCCAGAATTTCATAAAATACCACTACCAAAAATAAATAATATAGAAGCTTCTTTTACAGATGCTATTTTAGTAAATGAAACCATATTTTTTTTAGCTGCTGTGGAAAATACAATTTCGACTTATGAAGATGGAGAAATATTAGGCACTTTTTTAGGAAAGATAAACCTTGAAGGTCTAACTCTAGAGAATACTATCTTAATCTCAGAAACCAACAAGTTTGAAGGTATTACTTTATACAATGAAACAACAACTCAATTAGAATTTCTGCTTTGCGAAGACAACGATACTGAATTATTAGAATCAAAAATTTATAAACTAACAATAAATAAGTAATGAATCCAATTTTATCCAAGAATACATTTCTTGTAAAAGAACATGTTGGTATGTTTAAAGCATCTAACAATTTTGACATTTTTAATCCAGAATCAGGAAGTGTGATGATGACGTGTAGAGAACCTAATTTAGGTTTTTTTACTAAAATATTTCGTTTTACAGATTATAAAAGAATGACTCCTTTTCACATTGTTATTAGTGACAATCAAGGAAAAAAAATCCTTAGTATAAAAAGAGGTGTTACTTTTTTCAAATCTGATGTAGAAGTTTTTGATGAAGGAGATCGATTAATTGGTGTTTTTAAACAAAAATTCTTCTCTTTTGGAGGAAAATTTGAGATGCATGACAACCAAGACAAACATTTATGTACTCTACAAGGAAAATGGACAGGTTGGGATTTTAAATTTATCCAACATGGAAAAGAAATTGCTACTGTTTCCAAAAAATGGTCTGGTATAGGAAAAGAACTTTTTACTAGTGCAGATAATTATGTTTTAAATATAAACGAAAGTATTCCTAGTGATGATAAATTAAGACCTTTAATTCTATCTGCTGTAATGTGTATTGATATGGTTTTTAAAGAATAATTTCAAAGACAAACAAAAATATAAAGGTATATGTAGTAAAAAACGTATGCCTTTTTTTATTTTTAAAAATATTTTAAAGCTTTCCCAACCTTTTACCCACTTTTGTACTCTATATAGCAAAGTAACTAATTGTAATGGATGAAAAAATAATACAAGCCTGCAAAAAACAAAACCGTGAAACACAACGTGTATGTACCCTAGTAAATGTTTACCATAAAAGTCACTTTATATCAAGACATACAACAACTTTGAGTCTACTTACTAATCACTATTTACTAACGACTAAAAAGATACTACCTCTCAATTTCCTTCAAAGAATCCATTTTTTTAATTTCTAAGAAACCTTTTAAATCTTCAAAGTGTTCTTTTACTCTTTTATTTCCAAATTCGAATACTTTAGTAGCTAAGCCATCTAAGAAATCTCTATCGTGTGATACTAAAATTAAAGTTCCATCAAAATCACGTAAAGCATCTTTGATAATGTCTTTTGTTTTCATATCTAGGTGATTCGAAGGCTCATCTAAAATTAATAAATTGACTGGTTCTAATAAGAGTTTTATCATTGCCAAACGTGTTTTTTCTCCTCCCGAAAGTACTTTTACTTTCTTTTGAATATCATCACCTTGGAACATAAATGCTCCTAAAATATTTTTAATTTGGGTACGAATGTCTCCAACAGCAATTCTATCAATAGTTTCAAAAATAGTAGCATCACCATCTAATAATGAAGCTTGGTTTTGAGCAAAATAACCAATTTGTGCATTGTGACCAATTTCAACACTTCCTGAATTGATTTCAATCTCCTTCATAATAGCTTTTATCATGGTCGATTTTCCTTCTCCATTTTTTCCTACAAAAGCTACTTTTTGACCTCTTTCAATAACAATATTTGCATCTTTGAAAATTACATGATCTCCATAACTTTTATGTAAATCTTTCACCACCACAGGATATTGACCAGAACGAACCGAAGGAGGAAATTTTAACTTTAATGCTGAAGTATCTACTTCATCAATTTCAATGGGAACAATCTTTTCTAGCATTCTAACACGAGATTGAACGGCATCAGTTTTAGAAAATGTTCCTCTAAATCTATCAATAAATGCCTGATTATCTGCGATGAACTTTTGTTGCTCATCGTAGGCTTTTTGTTGGTGAACTCTTCTATCTTTTCTTAATTCTAAATAGTGGGAATATTTTGCTTTATAATCATAAATCCTTCCCATTGTTACTTCAATGGTACGATTTGTAATATTATCTACAAACGCTCTATCATGAGAAATTACCATAACCGCTTTTGCTTGATTAATTAAAAAATCTTCCAGCCATTGAATACTATCCATATCCAAATGATTTGTTGGCTCATCTAACAAAATTAAATCAGGTTTTTTTAATAAAATTTTAGCCAATTCAATTCGCATTCTCCAACCACCTGAAAATTCTTTGGTTGGTCTATTGAAATCTTCTCTTTCAAAACCTAATCCTTTTAATACTTTTTCAACTTCAGCTTCATAATTTACTTCTTCAATAGCATAGAATTTCTCAGAAAGTTCAGAAACTCTTTCAATCAGTTTCATGTAAGCATCACTTTCGTAATCAGTACGAATCGTTAATTGTTCGTTGATTTCATCAATTTCAGCTTTCATTTTAAAAACTTCAGCAAACGCTTTTGATGTTTCTTCCATAACCGTGCAATCATCATTAGCTAATAAATGTTGAGGCAAATAAGCAATAACTGCTTCTTTTGGAGCTGAAATTGTGCCACGAGTAGGTTTGTTTTCACCTGCAACAATTTTTAACAAAGTAGATTTTCCTGCTCCATTCTTACCCATAAGGGCAATTTTATCGGTCTCATTAATGGCAAAAGTTACATCACTAAAAAGAGTTGTTCCACCAAATTCTACTGCTACGTCGTTTACTGTAATCATCTTCTTGAGTTTAAAAGTTTAAGGTTTAAAAGTTTAAAATTGTTCCTTAAATTTTGAAGGTGCAAATATAGAGTAAATGTAGAATTTGGCAATTTTAAAAAACAAAAAATAATGGTATAAAAAAAAGAGCTTTACAATTTGATTCTTAATTTATTAAGAAAAGAATAATTCTTAATAGAAATTAGTCCGAAACCAATTTTGAAACAACAAAATGGCTTAATTTTGTTAGGACAAACCCTAATTTATGCCTTTAATTGATTATAGTTTCCTTTCAAAAATTTTACCAAAAGCTAAAATCAAAAAATCGTTTAGAAAATTAAAAAGCGATTATTTATTTCGGATTCGAATTGCAATGGCTCTATTTTTCTTTGGAAAAGGGTTTTGTTTCGCTACTTGGGCAAGTAGAATTCCTGATTTAAAACTTTCTTTACATTTAAGTGAAGCCGATTTGGGGTCAATCTTATTTTTCCTACCAATTGGTCAATTAATTGCTATGCCTTTTTCTGGTAAAATTGTTTCCCGATTTGGAAGTCAAAAAACAACTATCTATGGTACATTATTTTATTCCTTCTTTTTAATATTTTTAGGATTAGCAACTACTAGTTGGCAATTAGCACTAGCATTATTTTTCTTTGGAGTTTCTGGAAATGTTTGTAATATAGCTAGTAATACACAAGGAGTTGTTACTCAACAATTATATGAAAGACCAATAATGGGATTCTTTCATGGTTCATGGAGTTTGGCTGGTTTTTTTGGCGCATTAGTTTCATTATTAATGATTTATTTAGGTTTTTCACCGTTTATTCATTTTATCATAGCTTTTATTTTTGTAATCCTCTTAATAGCATTTAATTCTAAGTATTTGGTAAAAACAAAAATTATTAAGATTAAAGCAAAAGAAAGAAAATCAATCTTTCAATTTCCTGATAAAGTTTTAATCTGGTTTGGACTAATTAGTTTTTGTTGTATGGCAAGTGAAGGTATAATGTTTGACTGGAGTGGTGTTTATTTTAAAGAGATTGTTCAGGCACCTGCTACTTTAGTAACTTTAGGTTACACCTCTTTTATGATTACAATGGCAACTGGGCGGTTTTTGAGTGACTTTTTGGTTCAAAAATATGGTTCGAAAAAAATAATGATTCTAAGCGGTATCGTTATAACACTAGGCTTATATACAGCAGTAATTCTACCTTATCTTATAACATGTACTGTAGCATTTATGCTGGTTGGTTTTGGTGTTTCCAATGTTGTTCCAATTGTTTTTAACGAAGCTGGTAAAATTAAAACTGTGGCTACAGAAACGGCTTTAACCCTTATTTCAAGTATTAGTTTTTTAGGCTTTTTAATTGGACCACCTATAATTGGCTACATTGCAGAAGTTACTAATCTGAGATACTCTTTTGCAACAATAGGAGTTTTAGGAATATTTATATCTATAGTAACTTATAGAAAAAAACTTTTTAAATAGGATAGCGATTACATATTAACATCATTATCTTTTCTATTGTTCATATAATCTTCTATCGCTTATCGCTCTTTTTGTAGTAAGCCAGTTTCTACCTTCTTTGTAAACATCTATTTTTCCTTGTCTTGCTAATAAACTAATATATTCTTGACCATAAGGAGAATTTGGTACATTGACTATATTTGAAATTGTATCATACTCTTCTGTATTATCTGGTAAAGCATTTAAATAGATATTTAAAGTTCTTTCTACTGCCTGACACATTAACAATATAAGCTTTTGATAATTACCATTATTTGCTGGGTTTAAAGCATCATAATATTTTTTATCTTTAACATTTGTCTTTTGTAAAAAGATTAATTTCTAACTATCTTTGGTATGAATTAAATATAAACTAAATGAAAAAAATAGCAGTATTTGCGTTTACTATAGCTCTTTTAGCTACAAGTTGTAAAAAAGAAGAAAAAACTGAAACTCCTGTTGAGGAAGTAAAAACTGAAGAAGTAAGTGGTTTAAAAATAATATCAGATTCTACGAAAGTAGGCTGGACAGCATACAAGACAACGGAAAAAGTAGCTGTAAGTGGAAGTTTTAAGGAAATAGAACTAAAAAATACACAAACTGGTGAAACTCCAGAAACTGTTTTAGAAGGTGCTTCTTTTTCAATTCCTGTGAGCAGTTTATTTACAAACAATGAGGATAGAGATAACAAACTAAAAACGATCTTCTTTGCTGCCTTAAAAAACACTGAAATGATAGGTGGTGCATTTAACTTTAGAGATGGAAAATGTTTTTTAACTTTAACTCTAAATGATGTTACTAAGCAAATAGAAGTTCCGTATACTTATGAGAACAAGAAATTTGCTTTGAATTCGACTATTAATCTAGATGATTTTGGAGGACAAGAAGCTATAAAAGCAATTAATACAACATGCTTTGAATTACACAAAGGAGCTGATGGTGTAAGTAAAACATGGAATGATGTAGCTATTAATGGTTCTGTTTTATTCGAATAATAGCTAATACATAATATATAACAAAAATGCCTTGAAAAATTTCAAGGCATTTTTTATAAATTCATTTTAAAATCTTCAATGATCTCTTCTACTTTGAGCAATTCACGTTCTTCAATAAATAACTCTACTGCTAGACCTGTATTCCCAAATCCTGCTACTCTTGCTACTTGAAGATTATTCCTTACTACTGGAAAAACATTTATTGCTTCTAATTTTTTTTGCAACCCTGCAGCTAAAATTTCGCTACCAGAAAAAATCTTTTTTAATGCCATTATATTATATGTATTTATTTTTAATTATTTCTATGTAGGAATTAATCTTCTGATTCTAAATAAACTGGATCAATCATAATTTTTTCAGCAAGAAATTCAATTTTTTCAGTAATTTCATTGCAAAAGAATATACGTTGGGTTTTATTAATGCTATCAGATATACGCTTAATTATAGGATCTAACCTACTTCTCAATAAAATATCCGCATCATCTACTATTAGCATTACTAATTTATTTACATTATAACCAGCACCAGAAAACATAATATTCAATTTATTTGGAGTTCCAACAAGAATATCAATTCCAAGTGAAATTTGGTTTTTATCCTCGTCTAAATCGGTTTTATCATGTACTCCATAAACACGTAAATTATTATTTTTTCCTAATTGGTTAAACAAATCAACCATTTCTAATACCTGTGGTTTATCTTGTACCATAATTAATGCTCTAGGTGATTCTTCAATAGGTTGAATTAATCTTTGAATAACATTAATAACAATAGTTGTTGTTTTTCCAGAACCTTTTTTAGATTGAATAATAGTATCTACTCCACTCTTTATAGTTGAAAATGTGCCTTCTTGTAAGTCATTTGCTTCAGTTAAACCAATAGCAATTAATCGTTGTTGTAATCCTTCGTTTATTTTTTTTAATTTCATATTTTGTTAAGTGATTAGTAATTAGTTACTAGTAATTAGCAATAAAAAACTATTCCCTAATTACTATTCACCAGTCACTAGATATTTACTTGCTCGCAAACAATTTTACATCTTGTTCAGAAATTTCGGTTCCACCAAGAATAATTAAACGCTCCACTACATTTCTTAATTCGCGAATGTTTCCTGTCCAATCATATTCTTGTAATAACTTGATGGCATTTTTTGAAAAGTTTTTTACCGTATTTCCATGTTCCTCAGCAATTTTATTAGCAAAATAGTCTAATAAAGCTGGAATATCATCACGTCTATCATTTAAAGCTGGAACTTTTATAAGTATAACAGCTAATCTATGGTATAAATCTTCTCTAAAACGTCCTTCTTCTATTTCCTTTTTCAAATCTTTGTTTGTTGCTGCAATTACACGTACATCCACTTTAATATCTTTATCAGCACCTACTCTTTGTATTAAATTTTCCTGTAAAGCTCTTAATACTTTTGCTTGAGCTGATAAACTCATATCTCCTATTTCATCTAGAAAAATTGTTCCTCCATTTGCTGCTTCAAATTTTCCTGCTCTATCTTTAACTGCCGAAGTAAAAGCTCCTTTTACATGTCCAAATAATTCGCTTTCTATTAACTCTGAAGGAATAGCTGCACAGTTAACCTCAATAATAGGTTGATTTGAACGATCGCTTTTTTCATGCAATTGATGCGCAACCAATTCTTTTCCAGTTCCATTTGAGCCAGTAATTAATACACGAGCATCTGTAGGAGCAACTTTATCGATCATTGTACGAATATGATTAATAGCATCGCTTTTACCAATCATTTCATAATTCTTACTTACTTTTTTCTTAAGAATCTTGTTTTCTACAACTAATTTCTTTTTATCTAAAGCATTACGAACTGTATTTAATAATCTATTTAAATCTGGTGGTTTTGATATGTAGTCGAATGCTCCTAATCGCATTGTATTTACTGCTGTTTCTAAATCTCCATGACCAGAAATCATGACCATTGGAATTTCGGGTTTTATTTTCTTTACAGCTTCTAATACCTCAACACCATCCATTTTTGGCATTTTAATATCGCACAATACTAAATCGTAATCGTCATTCTTTATTTTTTCGGTACCTTGAAGTCCATCTTCTGCTTCATCAACTTGATAGCTGTCATTTTCTTCTGAAAGAATTTTTACTAAAACTCTTCTAATAGCAGCTTCATCTTCAATAACTAATATTTTTGGCATATTTTTGTTATAAATTGAGAATTTTGTATTCTTATATTTGGCTCAAAGTTAGTGAAAAATCAATACATTTCCTTTCTAACCCTGATGGTAATGAAAATCCTGTTATTGCGAATACTATTTTAGCTATAAAAACACTTTTTTAATCGCAATAACAGATTGTAATGAACAGCAGGAATTGCGTAAGCAAATAATCCCAAACCTTTCGTTTCTATTGATTGATAATATGAATATCTCGTTGTGGAAATGGAATGGCAATTTTGTTTTGTCTGAATATTGCATCTATTTTAAACCTTAAATCACTTTTTATTTTTGGGCTTTTCATGCCATCTGAAACATAAAAGTATAATGAAAAATTTAAAGAAGAATCTGCAAAATCTTCAAATAAAACGGATGGTTCTGGGTTATCTAAAACATCTTCAACGTTTTTTGCGCATTCTAATAATAAGTCTCGAACTAATTCAACATTACTACCATAGGCTACTCCTACATTTACTTGTTCTCTATTTGTAAAATTATTTTGTGTCCAATTAAACAGTGTATCCATCATAAATTTATGATTAGGAATAACCATTACTCTATCATTTCTAGTAACCACTCTAGTTGTTCGTAGTTTTATTTCTAAAACTTTACCTACTTTATCATCTACTTCTACTATATCACCTACATGTAAAGATTGATCTAAAATGATTAACACTCCTGAAATAATATCTTGAAATAATTGTTGTAAGGCGAAACCTAGACCTACTAATAATGCTGCAGAAGCTGTCAAAAGTACACTCATGTTGACTCCTGAAACATCTAATGCAAAAATTACAGCAAAGATGAAAACTATGTATCGGATAAATTGAAAGAAACTAATAAACTTATTTTTGTCCTCTACAGGTAATTTTCTTGTGGCTACAACCCTAATTACTTTTAAGATTACACTTGTAAATACCAAAACAATTAATAATAAAACAACTGTTCCTAGAGTAATATCTATAGAATCTGTATCAAGAAGTTTAAAATTGATTATTTCTTTTATTTTCTCTAACATTTTTAATATTTAAGCCATTTAAATAATTCTTTCCAAGTTGGCTTTTTACCATACATTAGTATACCAACTCGATATATTTTTGCAGCAAACCATACTACAAAGGTAAATGTACCAAATAAAATAACAAGTGATAACACCAATTGCCACCATGGCACTCCAAAAGGAATACGCATTAACATAACAATAGGTGATGTGAATGGTATAATTGAAAAAACGGTTGCTACTGTTCCATGTGGGTCATTTATAACTGTAAAGAAACCTATATAAACCCCTAAAATTAAAGGCATAATAATAGGTAATAAAAATTGTTGCGAATCAGTTTCTGAATCTACTGCTGCTCCAATGGCTGCATATAATGAGCTATATAAAAAGTAACCTCCAATAAAATATAACACAAAACTTACTAGCATTAATGTTAGCGGCAAATTCAAAAGTTCGGTCAAATAAGATTGAAATTTTAGCATCCCTTCAGATTGACCTGCAGCTTCTATCATTTCTGGAGATAAAGACGCACTTGAACTTAATTGTAATCCAAAAAACGTTTGTGCAACAAATGCTAACAGTAAACCTACTATAATCCAAATTAAAAATTGAAGAATTCCTGCTAAAGAATTTCCAATAATTTTACCCATCATTAATTGAAATGGTTTTACTGAAGAAATAATAATTTCGATGATGCGACTGGTTTTTTCTTCTATGACACTACGCATCACGAAGTTTCCGTAGATAACAATGAACATCATTATTAAATATCCCATTAAACCTCCAATCGCAATTTTTATTTCATTTAATCCTTTTAAACTTTCTTCACCTGAAAATTTAGACAATTTAAGTGTTGAATTTACTTTTGCATCCTCTATTTTTTGCTCATCTAATCCTAAAACTTTTAATTGATTAGAAGTTAAGATAGAATCTACTACCCTTTCAACATTACCAATGAAATTAATGCTTGCGCTATTCTCGGAAATATATTCTACTTTATCTTTTATGAACTGTAAGGAATCAACTTTTGGTATGTACAATAAACCTTCATAATTCTTAGCAGCTGAATCTTTTGCAATCTCAAAAGGCATTGCTGAAATATCTGAATAATGAAAATCTTTATTGTTTTTGAAATTAGATTTTATATAACCTCCTTCATCATGAATAGCAATTTCTGTAGCCTTATCTTTATTCATTGTTGATAAAAAACCAACTAAGGCTGCTATTCCTACAAATAACATTGGGCTTAAAAAGGTCATTACAATAAAAGATTTGTTTCTAACTTTTGCAATGAATTCTCTTTTTATAATTAAGAATAATTTGTTCATTTTTTTGATTATTAGTTTAGCACTTACTTAGTAAAATATTATTTTGTAACAGCCTGAATAAAAATATCATTCACACTAGGTATTTTTTCTACAAAATGGGTTACTTGGCCAAAACTTGTTAATATAGACAACAATTCATTTGAAGAATGATCTCCAATTTTTACTTCTAATTTTATATCATCATTAAGAGATTTAAAGGTAGTTTGCTCTACTGAAAATTTCTGCGTTAATTGATACATTAAACCCTCAATATTATTAGTTAAAATACCTATTTGAAAAGTATTACTTCTATATTGCTGTTTTACATCATTTAATTTTCCTTCTATAAGTTTATTTGACTTATGAATTAATGCTATATGATTACACATTTCCTCAACACTTTCCATTCGATGTGTTGAAAAAATAATTGATGTTCCTTGCTTATTTAATTCTATAATTTCATCCTTTATTAAATTTGCATTTACAGGATCGAAACCAGAAAAAGGTTCGTCTAAAATTAATAATTTCGGTTTATGAAGTACTGTTACAACAAACTGAATTTTTTGAGCCATTCCTTTTGACAACTCTTGGATTTTTTTATTCCACCAATCTTCTATACCAAATTTTTCAAACCAAAATTTCAGTTGTTTTTTAGCTTCTTGATGTGATAATCCTTTTAATTGTGCCAAATACAAACATTGTTCACCAACTTTCATGGTTTTATACAAACCACGCTCTTCAGGTAAATAACCTATATATTGAATATGATTAGGATTTAAAACTTCACCATCTAGTAATACTTTACCAGAATCTGGCATAGTAATTTGATTAATAATTCTAATTAGTGTGGTTTTTCCAGCACCATTAGGACCTAAAAGACCATATATACTTCCAGATGGTACAGCAAGAGAAACGTTATTTAAGGCTGTATAATCACCATATTGTTTAACTACATTATTAACTTCAAGAATATTACTCATAATTACTTTTTATTAAGCACCTGCTGCGGCTGCCATATTTTTTAAAACGATGATACAATGTATTAAGGATAAATAAAGTATTTCTTTATTACTAGTTGCAAAATTAATATGTTCGTGAATATTATAATTTGTTTTCCAATTCTTCCAACTATAATTACATTCAACTTTTAAGATTTCATTTCCTAATTCGTTGAATAATATATAATTTGATTTCCAAATGCTTTGTAGTTTTAAGGTCATTGTTTTAACCTCATCATTTTCATACAATTGTATTATTACATGACCATTCCATTTGAAATTACATTCTAAAACAACTTGATTTAAACTGATAACTTTAAAATTAGTCTTCCAAATACTTGGTTTTTCAATTCTATAAGTATTTATATTTTTTATTTTAAAGCTAGGATTATGCGAATTGAACCAACCCATATAAGTCATTTCTCCTGAAATAGAATTATTAACTATAAGATTGTATTTTTTAAAACTCTCTGCTCTAACTAAATATTCCATTTTTAATGATTAACTCTTGTAGTTAGTATAAGAAAACAAGAATTGTTACAAAAAACCCATCCCTTTTTTACGAAGGATGGGAAAAATTGCTATGAAAAAGAAAAATTCACTTTCCATAAGGAAGTGAATTTCAAATGTATATATTTTTCTCCAATTATGAAAACATATCCTTTACTTTTTCAAAAAAAGATTTATCTGATTTTTCAGGAGATGGTCTGAAATTATCATCACTTAATATATTTTCAAAAAAGACTTTTTGTTCTTTATTTAAGGTCTTAGGAGTCCAAACATTTACATGTACTAATAAATCTCCGTTTCCATACCCATTTAAACTAGGAATACCTTTCCCTTTTAATCGTAATATTTTACCCGATTGTATTCCTTCTTCTAATTTTATTCTCACTTTTCCACCTACTGCTTCAATTTCTTTAGAAACACCTAAAGCAGCTTCTGGAAAACTAATATATAAATCATAATGAAGGTTTTCACCTTCACGTTTTAAGAAGTCGTGTTCAAGTTCCTCAATAGCTACAATTAAATCACCAGGTACACTATTACTACCAGGAGCTTCGTTTCCTTTATTAGAAACCTTTAATTGCATGCCATCTACAACACCTGCTGGAATTTTAATTGATACTGTATCATCTTCCATTATCATCCCTTGAGCATCGGCTCCAGAAGGTTTAGCATCTAATATTTGACCTGAACCACCACATGTATTACAAGTAGAAGCTGTTTGCATTCTTCCAAGAATAGTATTTGCTACTCTCATGATTTGACCACTTCCATTACAAGTAGAACAAGTTCTATAAGTAACTCCTTTAGCTTGAACTTTACGCTTTACTTTAACTTTCTTTTCAACTCCGTTCACAATATCCTCTAAAGAAAGTTTCACTTTGATTCTTAGATTACTTCCTTTTACTCTTCGTTGGCCTCCTCCACCAAAGCCTCCACCGAATCCACCTCCAAAAGCACTTCCAAAAATATCTCCAAACTGGCTGAAAATATCATCCATATTCATGTGACCTCCTCCAAAACCACCTGCACCATCAAATGCGGCATGACCATATTGATCATAACGTGCTTTTTTGTCAGCATCACTTAAAACTTCATAGGCTTCAGCTGCTAATTTAAAGTTTTCTTCTGCTTCTTTATCTCCTGGATTTTTGTCAGGATGATATTGAATTGCTTTCTTTCTGTAAGCTTTCTTTATCTCTTCTGCAGAAGCTCCTTTGCTAATGCCTAATATTTCGTAAAAATCTTTTTTCATATATACCGTTTTCAACTTGTTATCGACACATCCTAAACAAATTTAGAATATTCGAACTGACAATTTGTATTCTTAATTACCAATTACAACTTTAGGGAAACGAATTATCTTATCTCCAAGCTTATATCCTTTTTCAATGACATCCACGATTTTTCCTTTTAAATCTTCAGATGGAGCAGGAATTTGAGTAATTGCTTCTGCAAAATCAGCATTAAAAACATCTCCAGATTTAATTTCTACAACTTCTAAGCCTTTAGAAACTAGAGTTGATTTTAGTTTTTCATGAATTAATTCTATTCCTTTCACAAGTGCTTCATCTTCCGATTTAGAAACTTGTTCCCAAGCCCTATCAAAATCATCCAATACAGGTAACATAGACTGTAACACTTCCTGATTAGCTGTTCTAAATAAATCAATTCGCTCTTTTGTTGTTCTTTTTTTGTAATTTTCAAATTCAGCAAATAAACGCAAAAATTTATCTTTTTCCTTGGCTAAATCTTCCTGAAGTTGTTCTTCAACTGTTAACTCAACGGTTTGATTTTCTGAAACATCTCCTTCTTGAATATTGTCATTTTCAATGTTTTCTCTTTCAATGTTTTCAGTATTATCTTGACTCATATTTATTTTTATTTAGATAAATTTTATTTTCTATAACTAGCAAATCTATTGCCAAAAACTAAAAAATGTCAAATTGTCATAATTATCTACATAATTTAGAATAGATATTTCACTACTTTTAAATTTGCATTTTTATATATATATTTGGACCTATTCAAATTAAAATAAATATTTAAAAAAACTATCATGAAAAAAAACATTCTAAGTTTGGCTTTAATTACAATCTTATCTTTAAGTAGTTGCAAAAAAGAAGCTTCTACTAATGATACTGAAAACTCAACAGAAACCACTACAACAGAAACAGCTATTTCTGGAAAGTACAGTGTAGATACAACTTTTTCAATAATTGATTGGGTAGGTTCAAAACCAGCTGGAACACATACAGGAACAATTGCTATAAAAGAAGGTGATTTTGAAATTACTAATGGTAAAATTACTAATGGTAATTTTGTAATTGATATGACTTCTATAACTGTTACCGATTTAACAGAAGATAAAGGAAAAACTGATTTAGAAACGCATTTAAAAGGAATAGGTGACAAAGAATCTGAAGATCATTTTTTTAACACAGCAAAATTTCCTACCAGCACTTTTAAAATAAATTCTGTTAGTGAAACTGATGGAAAATTTACTATAAATGGAACATTAACAATGAAAGACATATCTAAAGAAATTAGTTTTCCTGCTAAAGTTTCTATTAATGAAAATGAGGTTTCATTAATTTCTGATTCTTTTAAAATTGATAGAACTTTATGGGGTGTTAATTATGCTTCTAAATCTATTTTTGATGATTTAAAAGATAAATTTGTTAATGATGAAATTGAATTAACAATAAAAGTTAAAGCTACTAAATAATTTTTATTTCCTACATTATATACCAAAAGGCTATCCAGAAAATTATCGGATGGCCTTTTTTATATTAAAATGCTAAATATTCAAATAACAATCGGAAAGAATTTTATATTGATTTTTAGAAAGACAGTTTGATTTTCAGCACTCTTTTTTATTTTAATAAATCTTGTAAAGCTTTATCTAATGAAGCATACTTAAACTGAAATCCTTTATCTAATATTTTTCTTGAGCTTACATTTTGACTTGTAAATAAAATTTGATGCATCTCTCCTAGAACTAACTTCAAGAAAACCTTAGGAATATTTGGCATAAAATAAGGAGCGTTAATTGTTTTTGCTATTGCTTTGGTCAATCCTTCATTGGTTACAGTATAAGGAGAAACGGCATTATAAACACCTTCAAGCTTATTTAGAAGTATATAGTAATATAGAGATGCCAAATCATGATTGTGTATCCATGACTGATGTTGTTTTCCTGTTCCAAAAGCTGCACCAATACCAAACTTAATAGGAGTTACCATTTTCTGAAGTGCTCCACCTTCTTTGGCTAAAACAATTCCTGTTCTAACTTTAGAAACCATAATGGAAATTCTTTTAAATTGATCTATTTCTTCTTCCCATTTTAAAACTGTTTCTCCTAAAAAAGAATTATCCACTTTTTTTTCGTCCTCCTTATAAACAGCCTCATAACTACTGGGATATATTCCAATAGCAGAAGCAGAAATTATGTGTTTAACCTGATTTTGGTTTTTTGACAATGTTTGAAACAATAATCGTGTAGACAAAACTCTACTATTTATTATCTCTTCTTTATATGAAGTCGTCCATCTTTCGGAAACAGAAGCACCTGCAAGGTGTATAATAGCATCTACTTCATCAAATGCGTTCTTATCTATTTCACCTGCATTTGGGTTCCAGTAAAACCCTTTATAATTAGATTCAGAAACTAATTTAGATTTTGATTTGGATAAATAATGTACAGATATACCATTTTGAAGCAATAAGTCTGACAACTCATTACCAACTAAACCAGTAGCTCCTGTTATTAAAACTTTCATACTAATTGCGTTTTATACAAAAATACGAAGTATTAAACCTAACATCAATTTAATTAACTAACGTTAACATGTGTTGAAAATTTAGCCTCTTACCTTTATAGTCCATTCAAACAACATTTCAGAAACTTGTTCTCCCTTTTCATTTACTCCTATAGAGGTTACCCAAATAGTTTGACCTTCTTTTGTTTCTATAGCTGTTTGAATGGTTTCTTTAATATCATTTCCTTGTCTGCAAGTAAATGCAATTCTACCAGTTGCTTTTTTGGTAAATGCACCCTTATTATTAGCCACTAACATAGAAATATTAGCACCACTTTCTTTTATCTGATACATAACCAAAGCTCCTGTTGTAAATTCTGCTGCCATAGCTTGTACAGCAAAATACATTGATTTAAAAGGATTTTGATTAAACCATCTGTGTTTAACCGTTACAACACATTCTTCTTTTGTTATGCTTTTTACTCTAACTCCACTCCAGAAAGCAGATGGTAATTTAAAGAACATGAAAGTATTAAGTTTTGAAGGTGTGAACTGCATATTTATACTATTTTTTTGTAAAAATACAAAAAATACTATGCAATCATACTATTTTTATTAATTGTTAATTTTATGTTAAAAATAGGTACTATGTGTTACATAATACCTTTTTTTAGACTTATCTTTGTATAAGAAATTAATAGCTATAAGATAGTTCTTTAAAAATAATCAAAAAACTAAACAAGTATATCATGGAAACATCAAACGAAAAAAGCATAGGAGCATTAATTCATTTAAGTACATTAAGTCAATACTTAATTCCTTTTGGTAATTATTTATTTCCATTACTATTATGGTCTTCTAAAAAAGACAAATCCACTTTTATAGATTATAATGGAAAGCAAGCTTTAAATTTTCAATTAAGTATTTTACTTTATTCTTTAATTGCTTTAGTAATTGCAATACCAACTTGCCTTTATTGGTTTATAAGTATTATAGAAAAATTAGAAATTAGTGAGAATCATGTTACAATAAGAGAAATTATTACCACGCAAAACATTACAGGAATGGTTATCCTTGGTTTAGTAACAATAATTCTTGTTCTCTTTTTAAAACTAAGTGAGTTTTTTCTAATTATTTATGCTTCCTTTAAAAGTGCGAATGGAGAACATTATAACTATCCATTGACAATTAATTTTATAAAATAGTTTCAATCATCAAATCAATCAATCAAATCATCTGAACCCTATTAAAAATTTGGAACAGAAAAAAAATCAAAAAATGAACAGTTTAATTAAAAAAAATGAATTATGAACATTGAAAACACAAAAGCTCAAATGAGAAAAGGTGTTTTAGAATTCTGTATCCTTTCTGTAATAAAAGAAAATGATGCATATACTTCTGAAATTCTAGAGACTCTAAAAAATGCAAAGTTACTAGTAGTTGAAGGAACAGTTTATCCTTTATTAACTAGATTAAAAAATGATGGTTTATTAAACTATCGATGGGAAGAATCTACTTCTGGACCACCAAGGAAATATTATGGTTTAACCGAATTAGGTCAAGAATTTTTAAATGAATTAAACAGCACTTGGACAGAATTATCTGATGCAGTGAATATAATAACACAAACTAGCCAAAAATAATAGTCATGAACAAAACAATAAGTATAAATTTAGGAGGTTTCTTTTTTCATATAGATGAAGATGCGTATCAAAAATTAACACGTTATTTTGATGCAGTGAAACGATCACTTTCTCCAGAAGGAAGAGATGAAATTATAAAAGATATAGAAAGCAGAATAGCAGAACTTTTTCAAGAAAGAATTAAAAGTGAAAAACAGGTTATTAGTTTAACAGAAATTGATGACGTCATTGCTATTATGGGACAACCAGAAGATTACAAAATAGATGAAGAAACATCTTATTCTAGTGATTCTTCTTATACTAACACTACAAGAACTAGTAAATCGAAAAAATTATATAGAGATAAAGACAATGCAATTTTAGGTGGTGTTTCAGCAGGTTTTGGACACTATTTTAACATTGACCCTCTTTGGATTCGATTAGGTATGGTATTAATCGTTATTGCTGGTGTAGGTAGTCCAATATTAATCTATTTACTTTTATGGATTATTGTTCCTGAAGCTTTAACAACCTCTCAAAAACTAGAAATGAGAGGAGAACCTATCAATATATCAAATATCGAAAAAAAAGTAAAGGAAGGAATAAATGAAATTACTGACAAAATAAATAATTTAGACCATCAAAAAATTGCAAATACAGCTAGATCTGGAGCAAATCAAATAGGTTCTACTATAAGTGATTTATTCATTAGCTTTTTTAAAATAATCGCAAAAATAATTGGTGTATTTATCATTTTCTTTTCGGCTTTAGCATTATTAAGTGTTATTGTATGTTCTTTATTTATGATTTTTTCATCATCATTACCTAATTCGTATATTTTCAATAATATTCATACACCACTTGACTTTGATGTTCCTATGTGGATTCAAGGATTATTATTTCTGTTCAGTGTTGGAATACCATTGTTTTTCTTATTAATACTAGGTTTAAAATTATTAGTAACTAATATGAAATCAATTGGTAATTATTTTAAATATACTTTATTAGCTATTTGGATTGTATCAATTATAGGAATTACTTATTTAGGTGTACAACAAGCAACAGCAATAGGTTTTGAAGGTAAAACAGTAAAAAAGGAACAATTATTTATTCAACCTACAGATACTTTACATGTAAGAATGCAGTACAATAATTATTATGCAAAAAGCATTCATGAAAGAGCTAATAATAAATATACACATGATGAAAACAACAAAGAAATTATCTATTCTACAAAAGTAAGAGTGCATTTTCTTAAAACTGAAGAAAGCCAACCTTTTATACAAGTAGAACGCTCTGCGACAGGAAAATCTCATAAAGAAGCAACTAGTCGTTCAGAAAAAATAAGATATAATTTTGAAATTCAAGGCAATAGAGTTAATTTAGACAATTATTTCATAACTGCTTTTGGAAATAAATTTAGAGACCAAGAAGTTAATGTTTATATCTATTTACCAAAAGGTACTTATGTACAACCAGATGAAAGTGTGCAAGACTTTGACTGGTCTGATAATGATTTTTTTGACCTACATTATAGTTCAGATAATTATGTGTATAAAATTGAAGAAAATAAAGCAATTTGTACCAATTGCCCTAAAGAAGAAAACGATGATGACGATGAATCTGAAAGAAGTGAAAATATGTCTATTCGTTTAAACAATAAAGAATTAAAAATCAATGTAACTGAAGATAAAGTTAGTATTGAAGCTGAATAAATCTAAAAATAACAACTAATAAACAACTTGTCATGACTAAATTAATTATTCAAATAACAAAAGTGATTGTAACAATCATCTCGGTATTGTTATTACAATCATGCGTAAATTCAAATTGGAATAACGAAACTATTTCTGGAAACGGAAAAATAGTAGAAGTTAACAGAACGGTAACCGAAGACTTTAATGCTATTTCGGCTAAAAACGGACTTGAAGTAATCATCAATCAAGATAATACTAATAAAATTATAGTCGAAGCAGATGAAAATCTTCAAGATCATATTTTTACTGAAGTAAAAGAAGGAACACTTGTAATTTACTCAGATGTTAATATTTTAGATTCTCAAGCTAAAAAAATATATGTTTCTACATCAAATTTAAATAAATTGTCATCATCTAGTGGCGCAAGTGTTACAAGTGAAAAAGAATTAAATTTTGAAAACCTAGAAGTAAAATCTAGCAGTGGAAGTTCTATTAATATTGATGTTATTGCTAATACTTTGTCCTGCGAAAGCAGTAGCGGAAGTACTCTAATTGCTAAAGGAAAAACGAAATCATTAAATACCAAATCATCAAGTGGAAGTTCTATAAATTTAGAAAAATTAATTGCTGAAAACGGACAATCAAATGCTTCTAGTGGAAGCACAACAAGAGTAAATGTTACCAATGAATTAAAAGCAGATGCTTCAAGCGGAAGTAGTATTAACTATATTTCAAAACCAAATTCTTTAATAATGGAAGAAAGCTCAGGCGGAAGCGTTCATTCAAGATAATATCTTTTACAAAACATCAGTCAACAGCTGATGTTTTTTTTTATATTTGTCTCAAGTTAAACATTCAATTAAAAATATCCTTTTGGAATGATTATTGAATAGTATAATTCATCAAATTATAATTTATTAAAATGAAACAAATCGCATTTTTACTTTTAGTGTTATTCGCATCTACCATTAGTTTAGCCCAAAAAAAAGACAAGATTAAAGGTTCCAAAATTATTACACATACGATAAAGGAAGTCGAAAGTTTTGAAAATATTGAAATTGAAGATAACGTAGAAATTTATCTAGTAAAAGCAGACACTCCTTCTATAGAAATTGAAGCAGATGATAATTTACATGATGTTGTTAATTTTTCTGTAACAGGAAATACACTTCGCATTACAACTCTAAAAACGGTTAGTAGTGCTAAAAAATTTGATTTACGCATTAATTATGCCACTACTTTAAAATTAATTACTGTTAAAAACGAGGCTAAATTACATGCTTTAAATGCTTTACAACTAGACAGTATAACTATTAAGAACTTTGATAATTCTGCTTCTTATTTAAATGTAAATTCTAATTCTTTTACTTTAATTTTAAATGATAAATCGGAAGCAGAAATTAATGTAAAATCACAAAACACAACCCTAGAATTAAGCAAAAATGCAGAACTAAAAGCTTTAATTGCTTCACCAGAAGTAAAAATTGATCTTTACGAAAAAGCCGAAGCAAAAATTGAAGGTGATGCAACAAATGCAAAAATAAGATTAGACAACAATGCCATTTTAACCGCTAATAAATTTAGTGTAGCATCTATAGATTTAACGGTCGAAAATTATGCTAAATGCGAAGTAAATGCAGTTAATGATATTGCAATTTCTGCTTCTGGGAAAACCCAAATTGAACTATTTGGTGAACCAAAAATTGAAATGAGAAAATTCACCAATTCAACTACTTTATACAAGAAAGAAAAATAATTTTTTATTGTTTTTTATTCAAATAAAAATGTCATTCTGTATTTTATAGAATGACATTTTTTATATAAATTATTTTGTTTTCTTTTAGTGCTTGGCGGCTAAATAACGTTCCGCATCTAAAGCAGCCATGCAACCTGTTCCTGCTGCTGTAATTGCTTGTCTGTACACATGATCAGCAGCGTCACCACCAACAAAAACTCCAGGTACATTTGTTTTTGCAGTTCCAGGAATATTTTTAATATATCCTGTTTCATCTAAATCTAAATAATCTGCAAAAATATCTGTGTTTGGTTTATGTCCAATAGCAACGAAAAATCCTGTTGCTGGAATTTCAGTTATTTCTCCAGTAGTTCTATTCTTTGCTTTTACAGCAGTAACCACTTGACCGTCTCCTACAACCTCTTCAGTTTCTGTATGCAATAAAATTTCAATATTTGGTGTATTTCTCACACGCTCTTCCATGATTTTAGATGCTCTAAATTTATCACTTCTAACAAGCATAGTTACTTTTTTACAAATGTTAGAAAGATAGTGAGCTTCTTCACAAGCACTATCTCCTGCTCCAACGATTACCACTTCCTGATTTCTATAAAAGAAGCCATCACAAACCGCACAAGCCGAAACTCCACCACCTAATTTAAGATATTTTTGTTCTGAAGGTAATCCTAAATATTTAGCTGTTGCTCCTGTAGAAATAATTACAGTTTCAGCATGAATTTCAATAGTATCATTAATCCATACTTTATGAATTTCCCCTGAAAAATCTACTTTTGTTGCCCAACCATCGCGTATATCTGAGCCAAAACGTTTTGCTTGTTCTTGTAATTGTACCATCATTTCTGGTCCTGTAACTCCATCAGGATAACCTGGAAAATTTTCTACTTCGTTAGTCGTAGTTAATTGACCTCCTGGCTGTTGCCCTTGATATAAAACCGGAAACATATTAGCTCTAGCTGCATAAATCGCTGCAGTATAACCTGCTGGACCAGAACCTATTATTAAACATTTTACTTTTTCTATTGTATCTGACATGATTTATTTTTATTTATAACGGTTCAAAAGTAAGAATTTTGAGGCAAATGAAAAGTAATATAGATTACAAAATAACTATTTCGTAATAAGGTTTATTTATTATCTGATAATTTGTTCAATAATACCTCAAAACTTACTTTTTCTTGTTCGCCTGTCACCAAATTTTTAATCCCAAATTGATTGTTTTTTATTTCTTCTTCTCCTACTAAAACTGCAAATGGAATTCCTCTCTTGTCTGCATGTTGAAATTGTTTACCAATTTTAACATTATCTGGATACATTTCTACTTTTATTCCTGCTTGTCTCAGTTTTGCAATAGCTTTCATAGCATATTTAGCTTCTTCTAGTCCAAAATTTAAGAATATTGCTTTTGAGGTTGCTGTAACTGTTTCTGGAAATAAGTCTAATTCTTCGATTACCAAAGCAATTCGGTCTAGACCAAAAGAAATACCCACACCACTCATGTTTTTTAATCCAAAAATTCCTGTAAGATCATCATAACGACCACCACCACCAATAGAACCCATCGCAACACCTTTTGGTGCCGAAACTTCAAAAATAGCTCCTGTATAGTAATTTAAACCACGCGCTAAAGTAACATCTAAATCTAAAGTTGCAGTTTGTAAACCAATTTCACTTACATTATCACAAATAAATAATAATTCAGCTACTCCTTTCATTCCTTCTTCAGACGAAGTTAATAAATTACCTAATTTTGCAATTTTTTCAGAAATTGTTCCTGTGAAACTAAATAAAGGTTGCACTTTTTCGATAGCACTTTCAGAAATTCCTTTTTCAAGCATCTCTTTTTTTACACCTTCTTCTCCTATTTTATCTAATTTATCTAAAGCAACGGTAAAATCGATTAATTTATCAGAAGCACCAATAACCTCAGCAATTCCTGATAATATTTTACGATTATTAATTTTAATGGTAACTCCATTTAAACCTAATTGGCTAAAAACGGAATCATATAATTGTACCAATTCTACTTCTTGCCAAAGCGAATTTGAACCTACTACGTCAGCATCACATTGGTAAAACTCTCTAAAACGTCCTTTTTGAGGTCGGTCAGCTCTCCAAACGGGTTGAATTTGGTATCTTTTAAAAGGAAACTCAATTTCATTTTGGTGCTGAACCACATATCTTGCAAAAGGAACGGTTAAATCGTAGCGAAGTGCTTTTTCTGAGATATGTTTAGTTAATTGTCTTGAAACATTATTTAGATATTTTGAAACAAACTCTTTTGTTGAATATAAATTATTTTCTAACTTTTCAAATAAATATTTAGATGTTAAATTTATAATATCTTTAATTTCAATAATTTCACTTTCATAAGAATTAAACATTGCTTCAAATTCCAAAAAAGAAGGGTTATTTGTCTCAAAATAATCTTTCATTTTCTGGATAAATTTTTGAATAGAAATTATTTTAACGATTGTTCTATATGAATCATTATTATCGAAATAATCCCCAGAATTCAAAATCTTAAAAATCAGTCGATCACCTTCTTCTCCATATTTTCCCATTAAGGTTTCCGAGTTTTCAAAAGATGGAGTTTCTATAGGTTGGAAACCAAATTTTTCGAAATTGGTTTTTATAGTACTAAAAATATAATTGCGTTTTGCTACTTCAACCGGTGAAAAATCACGAGTTCCTTTTGGTATGCTTGGTTTTTGAGCCATTTTTGAATTTAGAATTTAGAATTTAGAATTTAGAAAATTGAAATACCAAAAATAAAGTGATTAAATGACTTATTTAAGCTTCTCATTTTCTATCCTTTTTCTAGTGTTTTTAATAATGGTTACAAATATAGAAACTAATTCGTTGGCTTCAAGTATTGCACTTTTGATTTTATCATTTTTTAATAAATTTCTTTCTTGGATAATTTCTAACCAAAATAAAGTTTCATCAGCTTCCTCTAAAACAATATTCATTTTAGATAAAAATTCATTATCACTTCTAGCTCTACAAGAGGCTCTATAATTGGCTCCAACAGAAGTCCCTGATTTTGAGATTTGATAAATAATAACTTTGGAAGATGCGTTATAAGGAATTTCGTCAACAATATCTAGAATATTTAATGTGAATTTTTTTGTTCTAGATTTCAAATCTTTATCACTCATATTTATTTTATTTGAAGTTTTAAAAATACTATTTCTAACTAAATCAATTCTTTTTTTTGACCTTTCAAAATTCTAATTTCTAATTTCTAAATTTATTGTGTAACAAAACCTCTCTTTTAAAGTCTAATAGTCGTTATGGTAGGATTATTTAAAGAAAATACAAGAATTGCACTAGATTCTATAAAGGGTCAGGTGTTGCGTACTGCATTAACGGTTTTAATTATCATGATAGGAATTACCTTTTTAGTAGGAATTCTTACATTAACTAAAGCTTTAGAAAATAATTTATTTGGAAATTTTGCTTCTATGGGAGCCAATACTTTTTCGATAAGTCGTTATGATTTTTCTGCAGAAATTAATCAGAATGATGTAGAGCAAAAAGTAAATCCTATAATCAGCTATCCACAGGCAAAAGCATTTAAAGATAAATTTAATTTCCCTTTTACTACCACTTCTCTTTCCTTCACTGCTGCTTCTGGAATTGAAGTAAAATATCGAGGCGATAAAACCGATCCAGAAATTAACATAATAGGAATAGATGAAAATTTTTGTCCAAACAAAGGTTTGGAAGTAGTTAAGGGTAGAAATTTTAATTCTTTTGATGTTTCCAACAACAATTACGTTTGCATTTTAGGTTCTGATTTTGAAAAAGGATTATTTAAAGATAAAAATCCTTTAGAGAAAACCATTTCCATTCGTGGTGCCAAGTTTAAAGTAATAGGAGTTTTGAAAGAAAAAGGTTCTACTTTTGGAAACAGTCAAGATTTAAGAGTTTTAATTCCCAATCAAATTGCACGTTCTATTTTTTCAGCACCAAATATAAATTATGATTTGGATGTTAAAGTTCACAATGAAGCTCTTTTAAATGAAGCTGTTGATGATGCTACTTTAACCATGCGATTAATACGCAAATTAAACCCTATACAAAAAAATAACTTTGGTATTGAGCGTAGTGATGATTTAATTCAAACTTTAGGCTCTAACTTAGCTGTAATTAACTTAGTGGCTGTAATTATTGGAGCCATAACCGTTTTTGGTTCTACAATTGCTCTTATGAATATTATGCTAGTTTCTGTTAGTGAGCGAACACGAGAAATTGGTATTCGAAAATCACTTGGAGCAAAAAGAAGTACTATAGCTTGGCAATTTTTTACAGAGACTTTTATCATTAGCCAAATTGGAGGTTTTCTAGGCATCATTTTTGGAATAATATTAGGAACTGCAATTTCATTAGTTGCTGGGTTTTCGTTTGTAATTCCTTGGTTAGCAATGTTTGCAGCCTTTATTACTACACTAATTGTAACCATTATTTCTGGTTTATATCCAGCTATAAAAGCTTCTAAATTAGATCCTGTGGAAGCCTTACGATATGAATAACGTTTACTTCATAAAAAACACCCTTTTCATAAATATGAAAAGGGTGTTTTTTTTAGACAATTAACTTTTATATTTTCAAACTAAACTTATTGGTTACAAAGTTCGCTTTTTGATTATCCGCTGGGCCAGTTCCTGCTGTACAAATTTCAAAACCAGCTTGAATACTTGTCAGGTAATTAGTATCACTCATCCAACCCCAACCAACGGCATTATCAATAAATTTTTTTAAAGGTGCATTAAAATATCCTGTTCCGTTGTTACTACCATTATTTCCTGTAAGTTGAACGAAAGTTAATACTTGTTGTTGTCCAATCGAACCTTTATATACGTTATAATATGCATTCCATACCCAAACATTTGACTTCCAAGGTATGTTTATGTCGTTGTTTTCATTTATCGGCCACTGTCCTTTTCTTTTGGTCCAAATCATGATTTCATATTTGTTTGTACTTTGTTGATTTTGATTGGGATCAAACCAAATATCAAAACTAGAATTGTATTTTGAGCCACTACCTCCATCATTTAAAACATACATACTCCATTCTGCTGTTAAATTACTGGTGATGTTTTTAATTTGTTTTGGAAAGCCATTATTGTTATTAGAAACATTATTATAATGTCTTCCATACACTAAACCTGGATAAGATTTTACACCACTGTAAGAATATTTCCCAGTAGTTGTATATGCTTTTACACCCCAATTATTAATATCATTATACCAAACATACTGTTGAGGATCAGCACCATAATCGCCATCATCTAACGACCAAATATTATTCTGTACAAATGCCCACTTATAATCAGGATCATGATAAATACCATATTGACCTGTAACTGTTCCTGATCTAGAAGCAATAGTAGCATCATCTTTTGTTTCTGTAACAAGATCTTGGTTGTCTTGATTGAAATCTTCTTCAGTTGAACACGAACTTAACAACATTGCTAAACAAGCAATTAATAGATAATTTTTCATCTTTTAATAGTTTTTAATAGTTAAATATTTTTTACCAGTTTACTACATCGATATAGCAACTGTTTTGTAAAAGTATTTTAACCACCACTAAAAAACTATAATAAAACAATCACATTTTATAACAATTGAAGCAGTTTTTGTCAATTTGATATTTAAATAGATATTTTTTTATATTAATAATAAATAAACGAGGTTATTTTTACCACATAACCATAAAGTATTTCATAAATTACAGCAGATCATTCTATCATTCCCATAAAAATCTTTTTTAAGTTGAATATTCTGGAAACCTAAATCTTTCAAAAGACGAACAGTTTCGTTCCCTAAGTATTGATTGATTTCAAAAAATAATTTTCCATTAATTGAAAGACTTTTCTGGGCTAATTCAGCAATTTTTCTATAAAAAAGTAATGCATCATCATCTTCTACAAACAATGCTAAGTGTGGCTCATATTCTAAAACATTTTTCTTTATTTCCTGTTTTTCTAAATTTCTCACATAAGGAGGATTTGAAACTATAATATCAAGTTGAGTTGGAAATTGGAAATTGGAAGTTGGAAAATTTTGTAAATCTGAAATTTTTAAGATATCCGTTTTTATAAAATTGACCTCAACTTTATTTTCAATTGCATTTTTTTTGGCTATAGCCAAAGCTTCTTCAGAAACATCAATTGCAAAAACAGTAGCATAGGAAATATTTTTTTTAAGAGAAATAGGAATACAACCTGTACCAGTACCAATATCTAAAATACTAAGCTCTACTTTCTCATTTCTAACTTTCTCTTGACTCTTTATAATCCAATCTACCAATTCTTCTGTTTCAGGACGGGGAATTAACGTATTCTCATCAACAAAAAAACGTAATCCATAAAATTCAGTTTCACCAATAATATATTGAATAGGTTTTTCTTTTTTAAGATCTTGAAGAATTACATTCCATTTTTCTAGTTGTGTTTCATTGATTGAAAAATTGGGTTGCAAAGCTAAATCCACCCTTTTCAATTGATGTAAATACTCTAATGCAATAAAGAAAAAACTCTCTATTTCCATAACATCAAAAAGAGGTTGTAATTGAGTAGTAAAATAGGTTTTATATTCTCTTAAAAGCATCTTGTTATTTTAATTTTTTAGTCATCCAAACTTCACAACTGCTATGTCCTGTACATCCTAATGGAGCAGAAATAGATTCAAATCCTAAATTTGCATATAATTTTTGAGCAGCTTTCATAAAAGAAAGTGTTTCTAAATAACATATTGTAAAGTCTTTTTCCATAGCAAATTGTAAACAGGCTTCAATAATCTGTTTTGCTAAACCTGTTCCTCTTATCTCAGGAGCAAAATACATCTTTTGCAATTCACAGATATGTGATTCTCCATTTTCTAAAGGAGCTATTCCACAGCCACCAAGTACTTTACCTTCATTTTCAACTACTAAATAAATAGCTCTATCTACTTTATAAACCTCGTATAATGTATCTAAAATGGGATCAGCATAAGCAGTTCCTACTTTTGGAGCATCTAATTCTTCAAAAACATCTCTAATAACTTTTGCTATTTGTTGATTATCTTTTTGCTCAATTTCTCTAATTATCATAGTTACAAATTTGTACTGTAAAAGTACGTAAATAGATAATAACGTTATCTAATTTCTATATTAAAAATACTACATTTGTATTATGAATACACATGAATTTTACATGAACCGCTGTATTGAACTAGCAAAAAATGGATTAGGAACTACATATCCTAATCCGTTAGTAGGTAGTGTAATTGTTTATGATAATAAAATTATAGGAGAAGGTTGGCATAGAAAATCAGGTGAAGCACATGCTGAAGTTAATGCTATTCAATCTGTAAAAGACAAATCTTTACTTTCAAAAGCTACTATATATGTTAGTTTAGAACCTTGTAGTCATTTTGGAAAAACACCTCCATGTTGTGATTTAATAATTGCACACAAAATCCCTAATATCGTAATTGGAACCATTGATCCATTTGCTAAAGTTGCAGGTAATGGAATAAAAAGATTAATTGAAAACAATTGTAATGTTATTGTGGGTGTTTTAGAAAAAGAATGTGATGAATTAAACAAACGCTTTTTTACTTTTCATAAAGAAAAAAGACCTTATATTATATTAAAATGGGCAGAAAGCTTAGATGGTTTCATTGCTCCAGATAAAACACTAAGAGAAACTCAGCAAGAAAAATTAAGCCCTGTTTGGATAACTAATTCCTATTCTAGACAAATTGTTCACAAATGGAGAACTGAAGAACAGTCTATTCTTGTAGGAACAAAAACCATTTTAGACGATAATCCAAAACTTAACGCTAGGGATTTTAAAGGAAATAATCCCATTAGAATCATTATTGATAAATCAAATAAAATTTCTGAAACATTTTCTGTTAAAGACGGTAAAGCATCTACCTTTTTCTTTACACAAAATACCATTTTAACAAAAAAAGAAAATATTATTTACGTAAATATTGTTTTTGATACCGATTTTTTATTAAATTTAACAAATCGTTTGCACAAATATGAAATACAATCTATATTAATTGAAGGCGGTTCAAAAACACTTCAGTCTTTTATAGATTTAAATTTATGGGACGAGGCTCGTGTTTTTATAGGCAATACCCAATTGAATTCAGGAATAAAAGCCCCAATTCTTAGTTCAATTCCTAAAAAAACAATTAGCATAATGGACGATACACTTAAACTATTCAGAAATTATGATTGACACAATTATATTTGATTTTGGAAATATATTTATTAATTTAGATTTTAATGCCACTCAAAAAGCATTACAAGAACTTGGTATCAAAGAATGGAATTCTGAATTAGACGCTCTAAACAAGAGCTATGAAGTGGGTAAAATAGATGAATTAGAATTTATTCAAGGAATTCAAAAACACACTAATAATGCAGAATTAATAGCAATTCGAGAAGCTTGGAATGCTTTATTACTTGATTTTCCATTATATCGTCTCGAATTCCTTCAAATGATTTCATCAAAATATCGTTTATTCCTTCTAAGCAATACCGATTCCACTCATATAGATAAATTTGAACACAAAGTAGGTCAATCTTTTGCAAGAGATTTTTATAGTTGTTTTGAAAAAGTCTATTTTTCATTTGAAATTGGTAAAAGAAAACCAGATAAAAATACTTATAAGTACATCATTAGCAATCATAATTTAATTCCTAAAAAAACGCTATTTGTAGATGATAAACTAGAAAATATTGAAGGAGCTAAAAATGTAGGTTTACAGACTTGGCATTTAAATCCTAAAAATGAAGATGTTACTTCATTGCTTGAAATAATAAAAACAATTTAATGGGTCATTTATTATTAGCTATTTTATTTTCGTCAATTCTTTTTTTTGTATTCAAATCATTTTCAAAATTCAATATTAACACACTACAAGCTATTATATTTAATTACATCGTAGCTTTTACAGTTGGTATAATAGTTAATAAAACTAACTTTTCTGTTTCAGAAACTTTATACAAACCATGGCTTTTATATTGTATTTATCTAGGTATTCTTTTTATTACTATTTTTCTTTTCATGGGAAAAACAGCTCAAAAGAATGGTGTTTCTGTAGCATCTGTAGCCAGTAAAATGTCATTAATTATTCCTGTACTATTTGGAATTTATTTTTTTAAAGAAGAAATAAGTTTATTAAAAACCATTGGGATTTTTATAGCTTTAATAGCTGTTTATTTCACTACTAAAAAAAATGATGCTACTATTGAACCTTCCAATTTTATATACCCTCTTTTATTATTTATTGGTTCAGGTGTTATTGATACTAGTTTGAATTACATTCAAAAAAAATGTTTACAGGATGAGGAAACTGCTTTGTTTTCCTCTTTAACATTTCTAAGTGCCTTTATTATAGGAATTATAGTTTTAATTTATCAAATTATTAAAAAGCAATTTACTTTTCATTTTAAAAACTTACTTGGTGGCATTCTATTAGGCATTCCAAATTATTTTTCTATGTATTTTTTAATTCGAGCACTTCAAAATGAAAAAATTCAGAGTGCTACATTATTCACATTAATAAATATTGGTGTAATTTTGCTCACTACTATTTTTGGCATTCTTTTATTTAAAGAAAAACTTAAAAGACATAATTATATAGGTATTGCATTAGCCATTATTGCATTATTATTAGTATCCTTTTAAAATGAGCGATTTTTTTACAGACACTTACAAAACAATTGAAAAGCCTTCAGAAGAAATTCTATTTAAAGAAAAAAACAGTAAATTCTTTGGATATGCATTTCCAGTAACCAATGAAGAACAAGTTAAAGAGTTTATTAGTCAATTAAAAAAACAACATCACACAGCAAGACATTGGTGTTATGCCTTTCAAATTGGAACAGAAAACATCTATTATAGAGCTAATGATGATGGAGAACCAAATAATAGCGCAGGAGCGCCCATTTATGGTCAAATACAGTCCTTTGACGTTACCAATGTGCTAATAGTGGTAGTTCGATACTTTGGTGGAGTTAAACTAGGTGTAGGTGGTTTAATTTCAGCTTATAAAACAGCTGCACAAATGGCTCTTGCCAATTCAGTAATAATTAACAAAACAATTGACATACATTACCTACTTACATTTGACTATAAAAACATGAACAAAGTAATGCGAGTAATAAAAGAACAGCAACTTACTATTATTTCACAAAAGATGGAAATGAATTGTCAAATTGAAATTACAACCCGAAAACAAAACGAAGAAAAAGTAAAAGAAATTTTTGACGCCTTATTTGAGATTGAAATAAAAAAACTTGCTGAATAGTTTTTCAACAAATTTCGTTTTAAAGTTTTTTCAATCGTTCCATAACATAATCTGGAGGCAAAGTTGGACGACCTGTTTTCATATTAACAAATACCAACATAGAATAACCAGTTGTTAACAACTCAACCTTTTCATTATAAATTTCATAGTCAAATTCTATCTTAACAGAAGACTGACTTTTAAAGATAGTTTTTACTTTTAATAAATCATCATAACGAGCTGGCTTTTTATAATTCATATTTAAAGCGACCACAGGTAACATAATTCCATTTTCTTCCATCCATTTGTAAGAAATTCCCAGGTTTCTCAACCATTCTACTCTTCCCATCTCAAAATACTGGGCATAATTCCCGTGATATACCACTCCCATTTGGTCAGTTTCAGCATATCGAACTCTTACATCAAATTCATATTCTCTCATATTAAACACTTCTTAAATTAACATCAACAAATCATTAATAGGCTTACAATATTTTTTTTAAAAAATCAATAGCCTTTTTGTTTTTTTTTACCAAAAATTGTTCACATATTTGTTCTCCCGTTTACAAAGCTATTAACTCATTCAACTTTGTAAGGCAACTACTATAAAAACTATAAATAATTATAAAAAAAAGCAAATATATGGATAAAACTGCGCAATCAGTATGGAAAAATTGTCTGTTGTTTATAAAAGATAACATTCAGGAACAAGCCTACAAAACTTGGTTTGAACCTATACAGGCAGTTGACCTAAATGATAACGCACTTTCTATTCAAGTTCCAAGTAAGTTTTTTTATGAGTGGTTAGAAGAGCATTATGTAAAACTTTTAAAAGTAGCTCTTACAAAAGAATTGGGGCAAAGTGCAAAATTATTGTATAAAATTAAAATGGAAAATACTTATGGTAATAAGCTTCCATTTACAGAACAAATTCCAAGTAATAACAGACAAGCTGTTAAAACACAAGAAGTAGATGTTCCAATTGTACAAAAAAATCCTGAACTAAAAAATCCTTTTATAATTCCAGGAATTAGAAATATTAACATTGATTCCCAGTTAAACTCAAATTATAGCTTTGATAATTTCTTAGAAGGAGATTCTAATAGATTAGCTAGAAGTGCTGGTATGGCAGTTGCAAACAAACCAGGAGGAACTTCTTTCAATCCTTTATTAATTTTTGGAGGTGTAGGATTAGGAAAAACACATTTAGCTCATGCTATAGGTGTGGAAATTAAAGACAAATTCCCTGAAAAAACAGTTTTATATATTTCTGCTGAAATTTTTACACAGCAATATATAGACTCTGTTAAGAAAAATACAAGAAATGACTTTATTCATTTTTACCAATTAATTGATGTACTAATTATAGACGATGTACAATTTTTATCGGGAAAATCTGGAACTCAAGATGTTTTCTTTCATATCTTTAATCATTTACATCAAAACGGAAAGCAAGTTATCTTAACTTCTGATAAAGCTCCTGTTGACATGCAAGATATTGAACAACGCTTATTATCACGTTTCAAATGGGGATTATCTGCTGAATTACACCAGCCAGATTATGAAACTCGTATTTCTATATTAAAAAATATTTTATTTAGAGATGGTGTTGAAATTCCTGAAGAGATTATAGAATATGTAGCCAAAAACATCAAAAGTAACGTTAGAGAACTTGAAGGAGCTATTATTTCTTTAATTGCACAATCTTCATTTAACAAACGTGAAGTAAATCTTGAACTAGCCAAACATGTTGTTGAAAAGTTTGTAAAAAATGTAAAAAGAGAAATATCTATCGATTATATCCAAAAAATTGTTTCCGATTATTTCCAGTTAGACATTGAAACACTTCAATCAAAAACTAGAAAAAGACATGTTGTTCAAGCTAGACAATTAGCTATGTTTTTTGCAAAGAAATTTACAAAATCTTCATTAGCAAATATTGGAAATCAAATTGGAGATAGAGATCATGCTACTGTACTACATGCTTGTAAAACAGTTGATAATCTAGTAACTACAGACAAACAATTTAGAAAGTTTGTAGACGACATTAATAAAAAACTTTCTTTATAAGAAAAATGGCTGTAAAAATATTAATGGTCTGTTTGGGTAATATTTGCCGTTCACCATTAGCTGAAGGCATTTTACAAAGCAAGTTACCAAAAGATAAATTTATAGTTGATTCTGCTGGAACTGGTGATTGGCACGTGGGTCAATTACCTGATAAACGCTCTATTGCTATTGCAAAAAAATACGGTATAGACATTACCAATCAAGTAGCTCAGCATTTTAAAGTCATACATTTTGAAAATTTTGACCACATATACACTATGGATATGTCAAATTATAAAAATGTTTTAAATTTAGCTCCAAATGAGAAAGCGAAATCTAAAGTAAAACTCATTCTAAACGAGCTATTTCCTGGTGAAAATGTTGATGTTCCAGATCCTTATTATGGTGGTGAAGATGGCTTTGAAAATGTTTTTCAAATGCTAGATGAAGTTTGTGAAGTTATTGCAAAAAAATTAACATAAGTTCAATTCCATCCCAAAAATTTTCATATTTACGGTTTTCCGTAATTAAAAAACATTGATTATAAGTAGATTAGCAATAAAAAATGCTAAAAAAATCAATTCTTTTAGAAAATAAATCCTCCATTACCACAAAAAATTTACAGTTAGTAATAAAATCTGAAACTAGAGAAAGTACTATTCCTATTGAAGACATAGGTTATCTAGTTGTCGATCATGCTGAAATATTCATAAGTATACCAGCAATAAATTTACTTGTAGACAATAATACAGCAGTTATTTTTTGTAATACACTTAATCATCTTCCAAATGGGATGCTTTTAAATTTAAATAGTCATCATATACAACAAGAAATTTTTAAAAATCAAATTAATGCAAGCATTCCATTAAAAAAACAATTGTGGCAACAAACTATTATTGAAAAAATAACAAATCAGGGAATTCTTCTGCATAAAATTACTTCTAAGAAAAATAATTTTGAATTCTTAGCGTCTAAAGTATTAAGTGGTGACACTTCAAATATGGAAGGAGTAGCAGCCAATTTCTATTGGAAATCATTTTTTGATTTTAGTAATAAAGAACAGATTGAAAAAATAGATTTCAAAAGAGAGCGATTTGGTAATTATCCTAATAATTTTTTGAATTATGGCTATGCAATTTTGAGAGCCGCAACAGCAAGAGCACTGTCTGGTAGTGGTTTGTTAAATACTTTAGGAATTCATCATAAAAGCAAATATAATGCTTTTGCACTAGCAGATGATATAATGGAACCTTTTCGTCCTATAGTTGATGAAAAAGTATTCGAAATTATACACAATTACAAAGAACAAGAGCTTAACACACAAATTAAAACAGAATTTTTACAAATTTTAACGCGAACTGTTTATTTTAAAGAAGAAAAAAGTCCATTAATGGTTGCCTTACAAAAGACAGCCAGCTCTTTACAACATTGTTATACAGGTGAAAGGAAGAAAATAAAATATCCAAAATTATGGAGCTAAATGGATATCGAATTATGTGGTTATTTGTATTTTTTGATTTACCAACCGAAACTAAGAAAGACAGAAAAAACGCTTCTGGGTTTAGAAATAATCTTTTAAAAGATGGTTTTTCCATGATGCAATATTCCGTTTATATGAGACATTGTGCTAGTAGTGAAAGTGCAGATGTACATGAAAAACGAATTCATAGTTTATTACCTCCATTAGGAAAAGTGAGTGTTTTACGAATAACCGATAAACAATTTGGTAATATTTTAAATTTTTGGGGTAAAGCAGAAGTTCCTAAAGAACCACAACCTACACAATTAGAATTATTTTAATTTTAGAAACAAAAAAATGCTTCAATCTTACCTTATCACTGTAAAAAAGAAGCATTTTTTAATACGATATTCTTGTTTAATTATTTGATAATTAGAAGGTAACGAGCCAACTAATATCGTGTTTTCCAAACTTTAATCAAACCACAACAAAGATACTGACATATTGACAAAAGATACTAATATCGTGTTTTCCAAACTTTAATCAAACCACAACTATTTGAAAGTGTGATTATAAAAATCTGCTAATATCGTGTTTTCCAAACTTTAATCAAACCACAACATAACAAATACTGAAAGTAATTCTCTTTTAATATCGTGTTTTCCAAACTTTAATCAAACCACAACTGCTGCAGTAGTTACTTTTAATGCTTCAGAATATCGTGTTTTCCAAACTTTAATCAAACCACAACTAATACACTAAGTGGAAGTAATCCTTATTGAATATCGTGTTTTCCAAACTTTAATCAAACCACAACTATGGTATAGAACGGAATCAACGACTTATAAATATCGTGTTTTCCAAACTTTAATCAAACCACAACGGAAAACCTTCCAATATAATAGGAATTATAAATATCGTGTTTTCCAAACTTTAATCAAACCACAACATTGGTGTTCCAAATGAACAATTTACTCAAAATATCGTGTTTTCCAAACTTTAATCAAACCACAACTCATGGTCTACTTGAAGTTCTTTAATAAGAAATATCGTGTTTTCCAAACTTTAATCAAACCACAACCAATATGTCAGTATCAGTATCTTTGTCAATAATATCGTGTTTTCCAAACTTTAATCAAACCACAACTTGTAAATCTCCTAAGATTGATGTAGTGTAGAATATCGTGTTTTCCAAACTTTAATCAAACCACAACATCAATCAACGTCAATACAAACAAGGTGTTAATATCGTGTTTTCCAAACTTTAATCAAACCACAACAGAAATATATAGAAATAGTCAAACAATAAAAATATCGTGTTTTCCAAACTTTAATCAAACCACAACGGAAAAGTTCCTTGTATTACCTGACTTCCAAATATCGTGTTTTCCAAACTTTAATCAAACCACAACAATAATTACGGGCGCCTTAATATCAGGAGGAATATCGTGTTTTCCAAACTTTAATCAAACCACAACAACCTCTTAGGTGGAATGTTTGGAAATAAAATATCGTGTTTTCCAAACTTTAATCAAACCACAACAATAATTACGGGCGCCTTAATATCAGGAGAATATCGTGTTTTCCAAACTTTAATCAAACCACAACAAATGATGCTATTCGAGCAGATACAGCTTTAATATCGTGTTTTCCAAACTTTAATCAAACCACAACGCGCGAGTAACGCGCGTGTCCGCGTGTACGAATATCGTGTTTTCCAAACTTTAATCAAACCACAACAATAATTACGGGCGCCTTAATATCAGGAGGAATATCGTGTTTTCCAAACTTTAATCAAACCACAACAAATACTTTGACATTTTTTTTATTTATTTAAATATCGTGTTTTCCAAACTTTAATCAAACCACAACGCGCGAGTAACGCGCGTGTCCGCGTGTACGAATATCGTGTTTTCCAAACTTTAATCAAACCACAACAATAATTACGGGCGCCTTAATATCAGGAGAATATCGTGTTTTCCAAACTTTAATCAAACCACAACGGTTGGTTAGCTTTACTTTTATTACTTTAAATATCGTGTTTTCCAAACTTTAATCAAACCACAACTTATCAATTATTAATTAATAACAATTCAAAAATATCGTGTTTTCCAAACTTTAATCAAACCACAACACTCAAGTAATTTCTTTTTACTTCGGTCGTAATATCGTGTTTTCCAAACTTTAATCAAACCACAACTTGTAAATTTTCATATCTTATTGTTTTGGGAATATCGTGTTTTCCAAACTTTAATCAAACCACAACTTCAGCCTTGCTTAAAGTTTTATCGGCAGTAATATCGTGTTTTCCAAACTTTAATCAAACCACAACGACAAATCTAACTTACCATCTACTAACATAATATCGTGTTTTCCAAACTTTAATCAAACCACAACGGCAAAAAGGTATAGTTTATACAAAAGGTTAATATCGTGTTTTCCAAACTTTAATCAAACCACAACCAGTTGGTAAAGTTATGGCCCTAATCGGAATATCGTGTTTTCCAAACTTTAATCAAACCACAACTGTTCCTATCTTAACCTTTATATTTTCCATAATATCGTGTTTTCCAAACTTTAATCAAACCACAACGGTTAATGGATAACTTCGTTATCCTACTGTAATATCGTGTTTTCCAAACTTTAATCAAACCACAACTTATCTTGCCTTGCTACAACTGTACAGCATAATATCGTGTTTTCCAAACTTTAATCAAACCACAACTATTATTTTAAGAATAAGGATAATAAAACAATATCGTGTTTTCCAAACTTTAATCAAACCACAACTAAGATGTTTATATTTTTTAATAAAAACGGAATATCGTGTTTTCCAAACTTTAATCAAACCACAACTTTGGTAAATAACAAAAAACAATTTACCATAATATCGTGTTTTCCAAACTTTAATCAAACCACAACTAAAAATCAAAATAAGTTGCGTTTTCGTTAATATCGTGTTTTCCAAACTTTAATCAAACCACAACTCCAAAGAAGCGATTGATTTAAGAAATCTAAATATCGTGTTTTCCAAACTTTAATCAAACCACAACTGCTGTAGCTGCTACAGCAGTTGTTCTAACAATATCGTGTTTTCCAAACTTTAATCAAACCACAACGTGGGATAGATTATTCGCCAGATCTATTAGAATATCGTGTTTTCCAAACTTTAATCAAACCACAACACACGACGTGTACGTAGACGTGTTAGGCGAAATATCGTGTTTTCCAAACTTTAATCAAACCACAACATCAGAGACACCCGACAGGGTAAATATACCAATATCGTGTTTTCCAAACTTTAATCAAACCACAACCTATAGTTATATGGGGGGTAGTCATTTATAATATCGTGTTTTCCAAACTTTAATCAAACCACAACTAAGAGATTCCTTATCTTTTACTGCTAATTAATATCGTGTTTTCCAAACTTTAATCAAACCACAACGACAAAAGATACTGACATATTGACAAAGATAATATCGTGTTTTCCAAACTTTAATCAAACCACAACCCGTATGTGTTAAAATACATGTCTAAACCTAATATCGTGTTTCCCAAACTTTAATCAAACCACAACCATTATGAAGTACATCATTATCTTGGTTAGAATATCGTGTTTCCCAAACTTTAATCAAAATATAAATCAATTTTACCTGATGGATAAATAATAAAATCTTTCCCTTCAAAAATGGCTTTTACATTACTCAAACTTATTCTTAATTTTTGAGCAGGTTTTTCAAAATTTAAAGATGACTCTTCTTTCAAATCTTTATCAGCTCCACCTTGTGCATGATGACGGAAATTTATTCTACCATCACCTTCAAATTCTGTAATTTTAAAAAGTCTTTTATTTAATTCTTGCTTAGAAATTGTTTTTAGTTCTTCTGGATTATTTTCATAAAAAATTGCCATTTGATTTACCTTTAAAATTTTAGATAAAGGCATTATCATTTTTGTTTTCTTATAAATAATTTCAACATTTTCTTCAATAGGCATTTCTAATTTACTCTTGCCTTGATTAAATTTAGCCAATTCAAAAGCTGAAATTGTTTTATATGGTGGTTTTCCTTTTCCTTCAACGGATTCATAAATTGCCATTGCGAAAATATTTTCTAAAGTTGCATAGTAATGTTCTTTGTATTCTTTTCGTTTACCTTGAGAAACATGACTTTGTGTTTTTATTTTAGGTAAATTCTTATTTACCGTTTTAACTCTGATTCGTTTGATTAGCATTTCTTTTAACTCCTTACCTTTCTCGTCCTTTTCACTTGGAAGTTTAATAAATCCTTGATCTGTTCTTATGTTTTTTAATCCGTGTTTAAGAATTCTAGTTTTTATTCCTTCGTCAACTATTTTATCTACATCAGCATCTTTAAAAGCAGCATTAACTGGTTTACGCAAAACAAACCAAATCTCTTTTTCATTCTTTCCATTTTCACGTTCTATTGCACCATAAAAAGTATCTTTATGTAATGAAGCTCTTATTCCCTGCCCTTTTTCGTAAATTACATTTCCAGATTTATTGTATTGAATTTTATTACGCTTGCGAAGTTTCTTAACTGTCTGTTTTTCAATTTTATCTTTATGCTTATGAACTACAATAATAGTATTCTTTAATTCGTTGACATCCTCAGTAAAAGTTCTCCAAGGTTTTTGCAGTTTAAATTTTTCTATCTTTCCTAATTCTTCAGATTCATTAAATGCTTTGGCCAAACTATCTCGAATACTTTTATCCATACATGTTAACACAACAGCATCAATAGCGTGATGATAATGATAATTTCTATCTTTAACATCTAAACCAAAAGATTTTCTAACATCTGCAACCATAGTCCCTTTTGCTGGAAAAACTCTTTGAAATAATGACTTCAAAAAAAGTTCTGAATATTTAGTAATAATTCCTGTGTCAACCAATTGGCTGTTTTTAAAATTTGGTTTTATTTCGGTTGCTGTAAATCGATATAGCTTCTGTTTCCAATAATCTAATTCTAACTTTAAATAATGACGTTGTTGAATAGCTCTGCTTTTTTGCTCAACTGTACTAGCAACTTTTGAAAAATATTTTTGTTGTTCAATTTTTTCTTCTAATTCTTCAATTTTTACTTTCCAATCTTTCGTATTATTTATAAAATTGAGTTTATATTTATCTTCTAATTCTTGTGGAATTCTATTTCCTTTTATTTGGTTAAAAGATTTTTCAGCTAAAGTTTTATTTGCAAGAGAATTGTCAAAAGATTTACTTCTAGGAAAAGTATGCTCTATATCAAATTTAGGATTTGAACCTAAAAGTTCTTCAATATTTATAGCTAAATCAGTATATAAACATTTTTTATTTTGTTCAATCCATAATCTATATTTTACAATATCAGTTTCTGTAACAATAGAATTAGTGTCTTCTGCTAGTTCTTCTAATAGCGCTCTATAATTTTTATTTTCATTTTCTCTTTCTCGTTGCCATTTTTCAATCGCTAATCTTTTATTTTTATCATTTAACTCTCTTGCTAACTCAATAATAATTTCGGTATCTGGAGCAATTTTCTTTTCTTTCAGCAATGTATTAACCAATTTTCGTAAATAAAATAAAGTTCTCATTGCCATAGGATTTTTAATAGAATTTGTAAACGGTAATCCTAAAAAGCCATCTTGACTTTGTGGATAAGCATCCATTGCCGAAGGATGATACAATTTATCAGCCTGTTCTTTTGAAACTTTATATTCTTTTATTAAAAATTCTTTTATTATTTCATCTATTCTAGGTTTTGATAAAAAATAACCTCCTGTTCTTCTTTTTTGTAATTGTTTTTGAAAAGTGATTTCAATTTCATTTTGAAGGGCATCTTTTTCAGAGTCAGCCATTTTATCCCAAAGATATTTTCCGTAGAAAACTTTGATTTTCTCTAAAACACTTTTTCTATCCGTTTCATCAAGAATATAATCATAATTAGAGTTGTCATATTCTCTAATAAAATCACCAACTAGACCATTAACAATATCGATTTTTAGTATTTCGTCTTTATATTTAGAAATGATATCAATAATCTTATCTTGAATAAATTGCTTGTTTTTAATCCACTTTTCTTTACCAATTATAACATCAATATTTGCAAAGAAAACAGCATACGGATAAATTATTTTTTCTTCTAAAAAAGGTAATATTTTTCCAATTGCTTTTTTACTTAATGAAGAATATCCTTGTTTTAAACTAATACGCTCATAATAATTGACTTTCTCTTCTGAAATTGAGTATCTATCTCTTATAAAACTTTTTACTTTATCTGAAGTAACATCATTGACAAAATCTCCAGCAAAAAACAAAGTATGCCAAAGTTCATCAACTAATTCATCAATGGTTTTATTATCTTCTTTTTTGTACTTTGATTGAATTATTTTTTTACAATCTTTCCAACTTTTCCCATCAAAAACTTCAATCAATTTACTTATTGTTGGACTTCCTACAACTGGGTATTTATCATTATAATTAAACTCAAAAAACAAATTATTTTTCTTCGCTTGATTAATAATACTTTTTGAAATATCAACAAATTTGAAATTTTTGGCACTTACTCTGTAAAATTTATCTTGAGCTATTTCATAATATTCTGGATATTCAGAAAGAAAAACAAATTTATCATTATTTCTTTCTTTGACTTTTATAGAATTTAAATATTGAAACATTCTGAATTCTTCAAACAAAGGATGACTTATAGCACATCTAGATTTTGTTTTCTCTAAAGTACATTTTCCAATAGCTCCTTTTTGAGATTTTAAAGGTCTTTGAAAAAAAATAGCATCAAAAAATTGATCTGCTAAATCTTTACTTATGTTTTGGGTTTTTACTAAAAAATTAAACTCCTCTACATAACTTATTCTTGATGAATTTACTTCTTGATCGTCTGCACTAAATTTAGTTTTTCTTACTTTTTCACCATTTTTAAGCAAATCAAAATAATATTCTCCTAAAGTTTTAAAACCATTTTTATCTAAATTCTCTTTTTCTTTTATAAATTGTTCTAAATCTTTTCCTACATCAGCATCTTTTCTGCCACTTTTAAAACCTCTACGTTGACACATGTGGTATAACGCTCTTCCAAGTTCAAACTTAGAAACTAAACCATTTACTGCTTTTGCTCTTACTTCATAAGGATTAATTTTTAACCATTCTGAAAATTCATAATTCTCAGTTGGATATTTCATTTCTCGTTCTTTTTTATAAACTGACCAAAGCAATAACTCATCATTAGTTAAAGGACAAAAGCCGTTTTCTATTAAAAGTTTTAATAAATCCGTTTTTCTTTTTTTTCTTCTTTTATAAAGTTTTCTTGAGGCTCTGTGTTTTGTTCTTTCAGATGCCAAAGAAAATTCCACACCTTTTTCTTCTCCTACACCTTGTGGAAAAACAATTACATTAGTATCAATAATTTGATTACCTAATAAATCTGTATCTCTAATCGCCCAACCAATACTATTTGTCCCTAAATCCAATCCTAAAATCTTTGCCATAATTCTACACTTTTAACAATTCTTAAAAATAAAGAAAAGAAAATTAACATCATTACGGAAAACCATAAACCAACTAAAAAAAGTTTTTCTTATATTTGTTTTAGATTAAAATTTCCAAACTTTAATCTTATCACAATAATCCGCCTAGGCGGAGTAGATGAAAATCTTTAGTCCTGCTTCGGTGGGACTTTTTTTGTACTTTTGCGAAACTAAAATTAGAAATCGATGAATACCTCTTTTGGAAAACTCTATTTAATTCCTTGTACCTTATCTAATCCTGGAGAAACTACTGTTGTTCCAGAAGATGTTTTACCACAAACTATTAAAAGAAGTATTGATTTTATTGAGGATTATATTGTAGAAAATGAAAAAACAGCTCGTCGTTTTATTAAAAGTATTCATCCAGAAAAAAAACAATCTGAACTAAAACTAGCTTTATTAAACAAGCATACTGAAATAGCTGAGCACTATACTATGATAAAACCTTTACTTGAAGGAAAAAACATGGGATTATTAAGTGAATCAGGTTGCCCTGGCATTGCCGATCCTGGTGCTGTTATAGTGAAACTGGCTCATGAAAAAGGAATTCAAGTTGTGCCACTTGTTGGTCCGAGTTCTATTCTTTTAGCACTTATGGCTAGTGGCATGAATGGACAAAGTTTTGCTTTTAATGGGTATTTACCAATAGACTCCAACGAGAAAAAAAACGAACTGAAGCACTTTGAACGTTTATCGCATGAGAAAAATCAGTCTCAATTATTTATTGAAACTCCTTACAGAAACAATAAATTACTAGAAGATTTGATACAAATATTACAACCAACCACTCATTTATGTATTGCTTGTGATATTACTTTACCTACAGAATTTATAAAAACAAAAACTATAGCTGACTGGAAAAAAAACAAGGTCGACTTACATAAGCGACCTTGCATTTTCATTATACATAAAATGTAATTAACTAATTTTTACTTTGGCATTTTTGTTTGGAGCAATATTAGAAATATCGTATCCTCCAAATTTTTTAATATAACTTCTTAACGAAGTACCAAAGCCATCTTTAAAACCACTTCTACCATTACTTCTTAGGTATTTTCTTACTGAACCTGCTCCTCCAAGATGTGCAGCAGCAATTAAACCTGATTCTGTAATCTTTACTCCATTTATAACTCTTCCGTTATATTTTTCAATTTCTTTTCTTAATTCCCATTTGTTTTTTGCAATAAGTGCTTTAAAAGCTTTGTCTTGCCATTCTGGATTTCTTAAGAATTCTTGATAGTCGTAAATACCTACAGAACGTAATGTACTTTTACCAAATTGGTATTTACCCATGTAACCATAAGAGTTAACCATGCTTAAAATACCTCTTGATTCTTTGAAAGCTAATGCTTGTTTAAAACCAGCAAAAGTTTTCCCAACATAAGGAACAGCTACAATACTGCTCTTAACTTCGATTTCATCTTCATCTTCACTAGGAACATTATAAGAAATTTTCTCATTTTCTCCTAAATGAAACCCTTCTACTTTTTCAATTTCAAAAGAATTAAATCCCGATGAAACTAATACTACTAGGATGGTCAATCCAAAAAAATACGAACCTTTTTTTACCATAAATTTAAATTTCTCAGGCCCTGTCACCACACTGAAATTTCCGAGGGCAAAGATACGACATTTTTTATAATATTGATTATGAGGCTGTTAAAGTTTTCTAAAAATAGACCAAACGCCCTTTAAATCCGTCAAAATCAGCCATTTGGAGTGTTGGAGCAGGAATTTTTATGGTATTAAAAACAGTAAAAATTGTCTTTAAAAAATGGGAGTTTGTTTTAATTTCCGTCAAATTCACATCAAGACTTAAATAAAATTGACGAGAAGGCTGTTGAATATAATTGTTTTTGAATGCTTCATTATTTGTACCATATAACATTCCTTCCACACCATATCCTACAGCAAGATTTAGCCATTTTGGAATGGATTTATTTTTAACAAATGAGCTTATATTAAAAGATAACCAATATGTTTGTCCGTTATAATCTTTTAAAAATTCTTCTTGAAATCCATTTCCTAAAGTTTCTGGTCGTAATGAAGCATAATGGGTTTGATGAAAAGAATATTTAGGAATTATACGTTGTTCTTTCCAGAGTAGTTCTTGGGAAACATACAAAGCTGTTCCAGATACATTAGCAATCATATCTCCAGATGATGCTCCCCATTCTTCCGAAAATCCATCAAAAACTTCTACAACTGTGAGAAAACCTAATCCTAATGTAGCACCATAAAGTAACTGTTCTTTTTGTGTTGCTCCACTCCAAGCAAGCATTTCTGCCCCAACTCTTCCTAAATGATACGAAGAATACATGTGACCTACTTTATCCATTTGCAACCATTCTTGATTGTCATTTATAAAATGAAAACTGGTTTTTGGATATTCTTTATACCAAAGTTGATTTAAACCAATAAGTGTTCCTCCTAAGGCAATAGATTCTGCTATATAAATTTTAGTTTTTCGGGAAGTGTTTAAAGTATCGGAAGGCTTGAGAAATTGATTGAACTTGGATTGGGAAAAACAAACAGATGTTACAAAAAAGAACATAAAAACCCAACTAGCCCTGATTGCAGTGGAAATCCTTTTCTTATTTTTAAAGAAATAAGAAAAGATTGCAACGGAAAGCAGGTAAATGGATAACAAATATTTACTGTAGATTTGCTCCAAAAACTATCTATTAATCCCTAATTTATTTACCCACTGACTGTATTCTTTTGCATTAATCTGATGTTGTGCATAATTTGAAGCAAAAGCGTGATAACCAGGCTTTGAAGGACTCGCACAAAAATAATAATAATCGTGTTTTTCTGCATTTAATACTGCATCAATAGCCGAAATATCTGGCATAGTTATAGGTGCTGGTGGCAACCCTGCATTAACATAAGTATTATAAGGAGAATCGATTTTTAGATCGTCATACAAAACCCTTTTTATAACTTGATTAAAATCTCCTGAGCGTTTTTTTATAGCATAAATTATAGTTGGATCTGCTTGTAATGGCATTCCTGTTGCTAGCCTATTTAAATAAACTCCTGCAACTCTTGCTCTTTCATCTGCTTTTACTGTTTCTTTATGAACGATTGAAGCTAAAGTTGAAACTTGCAAAGGAGTTAAACTCTTATCCGAAGCTTTCATTGTTCTTTCATTGTTCCAAAATCTTCTATAAGATTTAGCCATTTTTTCGGCTATTTTACTAGCTGAAGTATTCCAATAAAATTCATAAGTATCTGGAATGAACATTGCTAAAACAGTTTCTTCAGTAAATTCATTTTCTTTTAAAAAATCTGGATTTGTAAATGCTTGTACAAAATCCAAGCTATCTGGTTCTGTTTGTGATGCTAATCGACCAGCTAAATTACCTATGCTTTCTTGATTATTAAAAGCTACTCGTACTGGTGAATTAAGACGTAAAGCACGAACAATATCAAAATTGGTCATTCCTTTTTTTAATAGAAAACGACCTGCTATAATGTTTTGATTGTATTTTCTGTTGGTAGCCATGAAATCAAATTTATCTAAATTCTTAAGATATGGATTTAATATTTCTTTGACTTCTTCGTAAGAAGAATTGGTAGGAATATAAACATAAACTTCTTTTTCAGTAAACTTTGTATTTGGCACAAACGCCTTGTTATAAACGACATAAGCAACAATTCCTGCTACTATAATTCCTGCTACAGCAATAAAAGCTATTATTTTCTTTAAGTTCAAGTTTTTATTTTTTACGGTTAATTAATTGGACCAAATATTCATCTTTGTAGATTCCGTTTACTTTATTCCAATCTTTTTTGATTCCTATTTCTTGAAAGCCAAATTTAGAAAAAAGTTGCAAACTATGCTTATTTTCTAGTCCAATATTTGCATATAATTGATGTAATTGCAATTGCTGGAATGCATATTGAATCAACAAACCTAAGGCTTCTGTTCCCACACCTTTTTCTCTATCTCTTTTTTTCTGAATTAAAATACCTATTCCTGCTCTATTATTTTTTGGATCAAAATCAAATAAATCGATTAACCCAACGGCTTCTGATGATTGGTTTAAACAAATAGCTAATCTAAGTTGTTTCGCTTCATAAATATCTTGTTGTGCATTTTCTAAATACTGACGAATTAGAAATTTACTATAAGGTGTTTGTGTATTGCTAATTTCCCAAATTTCTTCATTATTTTCAATGGAATAAACAAACTCTAAATCTTCAGGTTCTAAAGCTCTTAAATATATATATTGTCCTTTTAGTGTAATCACTATTTATTATTTTTATTACTTACTAAAATTATACAAACAACTAATAAAACTATTACTATTATTAATAAACTAAAAAGTATCATAATTAAATTTCTATTTCGCCTTTAAATACAAATTTTGCTGGTCCTATTAAAAACACATCAGTAAATTTTCCGTTTTTCTCATTGAAACTAACCTCTAAACTTCCTCCTTCAACATTTAATTTTACTTTATTTGCTTCTGTTAACTTACTATTATACATCGCAATAGCTACAGCAGTCACACCTGTTCCACAAGATAAAGTTTCGTCTTCAACTCCACGTTCATAAGTGCGAACTGCAAATTTGTCACTTTCAATTTGTTTTACAAAATTAATGTTACTACCTTCTTTACCATATAAATTTGAGTATCGAATTTGGCTACCTCTATTTTTTACATCAAAACTTGATAATTCTGACACTAACTCTACATGATGTGGTGAACCAGTATTTAAAAAAGTATGATTTTCAAACACTTTAACATCTGACACATCTTTCATTTGTAAGGAAACAATTTCATTTTCATCAACAGTAGCAAAATGATAACCATCAATTGCTTCAAATTCTGCTTTATTTTGAATAATCTGAAGTTGTTTTGCAAATGCTACCAAACATCTGCCACCATTTCCACACATACTACTTTCATTTCCATCAGAATTATAATACTTCATTTTGAAATCATATTTTTCATGATTTTCTAGTAAAATTAATCCGTCAGCACCTATGCCAAATTTTCTGTCACATAAAAAAGCAACTAGTTTGGTATTATTTTTGGGGAAACTATTAGTACGATTATCTATCATGACAAAATCATTTCCCGTTCCTTGATATTTATAAAATGTAAGATTCATGTTTTTCTGTATGATACAACAAAGATAGAATAAAGATATAACGATTAAAAAATATTATTAGTTTACAAATAAAGTTTTTATCTCCATTGATTCTTACAATTTCTTAATTATTAAAAAGATGTTAAACATTGTTAAGTGAGCGTTAAACTGATGTTTTGTTAAAATTTTGTGTTTAATTTTACATAGAAAATAAATTATTAAATTATTATGAAAAGATTAGGAAGTATTTTTTTAGTATCATTAATTAGTGGTGCAATTACGTTAGGTGCCTACAAATTATTCATGGAGCCTAAAAATGCATCTTCAATTTCTGTAGCTCCAAACTACACAAGAAATGTATCCTTAGGTTCTGAAAATATAGATTTTACAGCAGCCGCAGAAACTGCTATACACAGTGTTGTTCACGTAAAAAATATGGCTATGCATCGTGTTTATAGCAATCCATTAGAATTTATGTTTGGAAATGGAAGAGGTGGTTCTCAACAGCAAATGCAAGTAGGAACTGGATCAGGAGTTATCATTTCTGAAGATGGTTATATTGTAACAAATAATCACGTAATTGACAATGCAAGCGAACTAGAAGTTACTTTAAACAACAATAGAAGTTATAAGGCAAAATTAATTGGTACAGATTCTAGTATGGATATTGCCTTAATAAAAATTGACACAGATGAAAAATTACCTTACATCGTTTTTGGAGATTCTGAAAACACAAAAGTTGGTGAGTGGGTTTTAGCTGTTGGTAATCCATACAATTTAACTTCTACTGTAACTGCTGGAATTATTTCGGCAAAAGCAAGAGATTTAAGTAATGAAGGATTACAATCTTTTATACAAACAGATGCAGCCGTTAATCCTGGAAATAGTGGTGGTGCATTAGTAAATACACGTGGAGAGCTAATTGGAATTAACACTATGATTTCCTCACCTACTGGAAGTTATGCAGGTTATTCCTTTGCAGTTCCATCAAATATTACTAGAAAAATTATTGAAGATTTGATGCAATTTGGTAATGTACAAAGAGGCGTTCTAGGTATTGAAGGATCAGAACTGAATAGTGTAGTTGCCGAAAAGCATAATCTAAATGAAACACAAGGTTTCTATGTAAACAGTGTTACTAAAAAATCCGGAGCAGAAAAAGCAGGTATTAAAGCAGGTGATATTATTATAAAATTAGATACTAAGAAAATAAATCGTTTTTCTGATTTAGCCTCTTATATTAATACAAAAAGACCAGAAGAAACTGTAAATGTTACTGTTTTGAGAGATGGTGATGAAAAAATTGTCCCAGTAAAATTAACCAAAAGAGAATTGTTAATTTATGAATTTAAAGGAGTTGAATATGAAGACATTACCGAAAGTGAGAAAAAACAATATAATATTGATTATGGTGTAAAAATAAAATCGGTAAAAAATCCAGAAATAATTGAATATGCAGAAACTCTTGAAGGAAGCATTATTTTAAGTGTGGATGGAATAAAAATGGATGATACTGAGAAAATTACTCGATATTTAAAAAGCAAAAAGAATCCTAAATCGCAATATAGAATTATTACCAAAAATGGTCAGTTGTTACAAGCGATTTTCTAAAATTATATAAACAATCTAAAAAAAAAGCATCAAAAAAAATTTGATGCTTTTTTATTTTAATTAAACTCATAATAGGTTCCAAATTCAAAACCAACTGCATTAAAACCAAAATTTGGCATTTGCAAATTAGCATTAGAAACATGTCTAATCATACATTTTAAATCAAAAGATATTTTATTAATTTTATAATTGCTTCCTAATGCAAATATATCACTAAAAGCAAATCCTTTTTTTAAACGTTCCGTTTCAGTATCAATATACATAGGTCCAACATTTCCAAGTGCATATATAGATAGTTTAGGATTTACATAATATCTATAAGTAACTCCTAAATTCAGCACATATTCATTAATAGATTTTAAACGCATAAACTGAGTACGAAGTTCATTACCATTTTCATTTCCAGTAAAATATTCATGCCAATAATTTAAGGCTTCATGTTTAGATCTATAATAACTTGGCTCTACTAATAATTCCCAAACATGATTTCCTTTTTTAGCTAAATTAAAATGATTAGATATCTTCAAAATATTACTTTCATAACTATAATCACTATCTTGTTGTATAATTTTATTTTGAGAAGAATAGCCATAAATTAAACCAATTCGTAACCATTTTTTAGAAGATTGATTTTCTTGAGAAGAAACAGTAAAAAAACATAATAAAAAGAAAATAGCAGAAAATTTAAGTTTCATTTTTGGGGTAAATTAAATTGCATCAAAAATACTTTAAATTAAATAGGAACAAAATGTTTTTTTTACACTGCTTTTTTATTTAAAAAATGTTTTACGAAAACGATTGAAATCAGTACTTTTGCAAAAAAAATTAAACAACACCCTCATATTTTTTACTTCATGAATAACAACACATTATACGAAAAAGAGCTTGCTTTCCAAGCCGATAGACGAAAAGCTTGTGTCGAATTTATTAAAATCATTAGCGATTTATGGTATGACAAATCAATTGAATTAATCCTTTTTAGAAATCAATTGATTGATAGAAATGTTAGCGACATTATCAATCTTCATGAATATGCTGGTCAATTTGTAGGAAAACCAATCAATATTTTTGATTCTGTAGAAATTGCGAGTGCTATTCAAAGTTTAGATTTACCTCCTTCAAGAATAGACATTGGTAAACTTACTTACGAATATCATTTAGAAGATGATAAGTACAATGATTCTAAAGCATTTGTTATAGACAAATTAAAAAATGCTAAAAATTACCAAGAAATCAAACCAAAAGATGTTGTATTATATGGTTTTGGTAGAATAGGTCGTTTACTAGCTCGTGAAATGATGAGTAAAATAGGAAAAGGACAACAATTACGTCTGAGAGCTATTGTTACTAGAGATAAAACTGATGCTGTTTTGCTTGAAAAAAGAGCTTCTTTATTACGTTATGACTCTGTACATGGTGACTTTGAAGGTTCTGTACAAGCTGATTCTGAAAATAATGCACTTCTTATAAATGGAACTACTGTTCATATCATAACGGCTAATTCTCCCGAAGAAATTGATTATACAGCTTATGGAATTGAAGATGCTTTAGTAATTGACAATACTGGTGCATTTACAACTGAAGAAGCTTTAAAAAGACATTTAAATTCTAAAGGAGTTGATAAAGTTTTATTAACTGCTCCTGGAAAAGGTATTCCAAATATTGTTTATGGTGTAAACCATGAAGAATTTAACCCAGATGAAGTTACTATTTATTCTGCTGCTTCTTGTACTACAAATGCAATTACTCCAATTTTAAAAGTAATCGAAGACACTTTAGGAGTTGTTAAAGGTCACATTGAGACAATTCATGCTTATACAAATGACCAAAATTTGGTTGATAATATGCATAAAAAATACAGAAGAGGTCGTTCTGCAGCTTTAAATATGGTAATTACTGAAACTGGAGCTGGAAGTGCTGTTGCAAAAGCTTTACCTAGTTTGACTGGGAAATTAACTTCAAATGCTATACGTGTTCCAGTTCCAAATGGTTCTCTAGTAGTTTTAAACTTAGAAGTTAACAAAGAAACTACTGTTGAAGATTTAAACAATATCATGAAAAAATATGCTTTAGAAGGAAAACTTGTTGAGCAAATAAAATATTCATTAAACAACGAATTAGTTTCATCTGATATTGTTGGTACTTCTGCTCCGTCAATTTATGACAGCAACGCTACAATTGTATCTGAAGATGGCAAAAACATAGTAATGTATGTTTGGTACGATAACGAATATGGTTATAGCCACCAAGTTATTAGATTAGCTAAATACATTTCTAAAGTAAGACGATATACTTATTATTAGTAGTTAATTAAATTCAAATGCAAAGGGAGCTGTTTAATGATTAAACAGCTCCTCTTTTTTATGTATTAAGTTTTTTAAATCTACAGCAACATTAACTTATTTATAACCTCTTTACCCATTTCTTCATTAATCATTTTAATAATTTTCTCTTTCCCATAAGACAGTTCTTCTCTTAAAACAGAAGAAGTTAGTCTTACATAAAGAGTTTTATTTTTTAATTCAATTGCATCTGTGTAATTAGCCACTCCGTTTCCCATTAAACTAGTCCATGCTTCTTTTATCTCAACCTTATCAATTCCTGATTCTAATTTATTTTGAGAAACAAAGTTTTTAAGAACATCTTTTATTGAAGCTTCTTCATTAAATCTCTTTGCCATCTTTACCTATTTTTATATCTGTTCTTTTTTTGTAATAATATTTCATTCCTTGTTCGTTTTCCAACATCAAACTTTCATTGGTTAACAATTTAATCTCTTCTTTCCAATCGGAAAATTCAGTGTGATTTAAAATATAAAAGGAATTATCCTTTTCTTCTATTGTAAATTTCTGAATTACATTATTGAGTAAAAAATTTCCGTTATATACTAATCTCACTTTTCGACGAATCCCTTTTTTATTTTCAAACTGAATCTGCTCAACTGCTTCATTTACCTTATACTCTTTTTCAGTTTCATCTGATAATTTTACTTTCTCAATTTCCCAAATGCCATTAAGATTCTGTAAATCTGATTCTTGAATAGTTTCAGAACAAGAAAATAAAACAAAAAGAATAAAACAGGATAGTACTTTTTTCATCTCTTAAAATTTGAAATAAAATTACATATTTCAAACAGATTAATTAAACTATTTTCTATTTTTATTGTCTAATCAAGTAAATGCTTTTTTATGAAACGAATAATTTTCCTTTTCACCTTGTGCTTGTTAGTTCATAGTTGTAGTAATTCTGAAGAAATTGTTAATACAGAACTACCAATTGTTACTACTGACGAAATTACAAATATCTCATTTACAACTGCAACTATTAAAGGAAATGTAGCACAAAATGGAGGCTCAACCATTACTAGCAGGGGTTTTTGTTGGAATACCAGTTCAAATCCTACCATCTCAAATTTTAAAACAAGTGATGGAAATGGTATAGGAGTATTTACTACCAACTTAACAGGATTAGCTGAAAACACTACTTATTACATTCGTGCTTATAGTACTAATAATATTGGAACAGCATATGGCAATGAATTAAGCTTTACCACTGATGAAAATATGTACTTTCCACCTAATGATGCAACTACTTGGGAGACAAAAACTATTGCTAGTTTAGGTTGGAATCAAAACAATGTCCAAGACTTATTAAATTATTTAGAGACAAAAAACTCTAAAGGTTTTATTATACTTCAAAATGGAAAAATTGTCATGGAATATTATTTCAATGGTCATACAAGTACTAGCCCTTGGTATTGGGCAAGTGCTGGAAAAACATTAACAACAACCTTAACAGGAATTGCCGAACAAGAAGGATTATTAAGTAGAACCGATAAAGTTTCAGATTATTTAGGAACAGGCTGGACAAGTGCTTCTTTAACAAAAGAAAATTTAATCACTTGTGAAAATTTATTGTCCATGAGTTCAGGATTAGATGATAGTTTAGGAGATGATGTTTCACCAGCTAATCTTCAATATGTTGCAGATGCTGGAACAAGATGGGCTTATCATAATGTTTATGTAAAATTACAAGATGTGGTTGCAGCTGCATCAGGGCAAACTTGGGATACTTATTTTAATACAAAATTAAAAACACCTATAGGCATGACAGGAACTTGGATTCCAAATGGTGATTTAAGCGTTTATTGGAGCACCACTAGAAGTATGGCTCGTTTTGGTTTATTAGCTTTAAATAAAGGAAACTGGAATGGAACACAAATCTTAAACACAAATTTCTTTGATGACGCAACAACTACTTCACAAACAATAAATCTAGCATATGGCTATTTATGGTGGTTAAATGGGAAATCCAGTTACCATTTACCACAAACTCAATTACAATTTTCTGGAGAATTAATCCCTAATGGTCCTGATGACATGTATATGGCTTTAGGGAAAAATGACCAAAAAATATACGTTAGTCCAAGCAAAAAACTAGTTATCATAAGAATGGGAGATTCGGCTGATGGTTCTAATTTTGCCTTATCCGATTTTGATAATGTCCTTTGGGAAAAAATTAGTGCTGTAATTAATTAAAAAATATAAATTATAAAAAAAGGATGGAACTTAAATTTAAAATCCATCCTTTTTTATTGTGATTTTTATTTACTCAAAAATATTTTTTTCTATCTTCTAATTTTTAAACTAAATAAGATAATTGAAAAATAAAAAACAATAAAACTAATTAGCCTTGTAATAACAAAGATTTTATTATGTGATTCTTCAAAAGGATGTACTACAATAGCTAAAATAACTGAAATAATAAAATACCAAATATATGATACATTTATTAAAAACTTAAAAATGCGAATTAGCATATATTACTTAAAAAAAGAATCAACAAATTCGAACTTATTAAAGACTTGTAAATCATCAATTCCTTCACCTACTCCAATATACTTTACTGGAATTTTAAATTGATCTGATATTCCAATAACTACACCGCCTTTTGCAGTTCCGTCTAATTTAGTTACTGCTAAACTAGTTACCTCAGTAGCTGCTGTAAATTGTTTAGCTTGTTCAAATGCATTTTGACCTGTGGAACCGTCTAAAACCAACATAACATCATGAGGAGCATCTTCAACCACTTTTTGCATAACGCGTTTCACTTTAGTCAACTCATTCATTAAATTTACTTTATTATGTAAACGACCTGCTGTATCAATTATCACTACATCTGCATTTTGAGCTACAGCTGATTGCAATGTATCAAAAGCAACGGAAGCAGGGTCACTTCCCATTTGTTGACGAACGATTGGAACATTAACACGGTCAGCCCAAATTTGCAATTGATCAATAGCTGCGGCTCTAAAAGTATCTGCAGCACCTAAAACAACACTATATCCCGATTTTTTAAATTGGTTTGCTAATTTTCCGATTGTAGTAGTTTTACCAACACCATTAACACCAACAACCATAATTACATAAGGCATCTTACCTTCAGGAATTGTAAATTCAGTTTCATTTCCTGTGTTATTCTCCGCTAATAATCCAGCAATTTCTTCTCTTAAAATTTTATTTAATTCATCCGTTCCAAGATATTTATCAACCGCTACTCTATCTTCAATTCTTTTAATAATTTTTAAAGTTGTATCTACACCAACATCGGATGAAACTAAAATTTCTTCAAGATTGTCCAACACCTCATCATCAACATTGGATTTTCCTGCAACGGCTTTAGTTAATTTTGAAAAGAAAGTTGTTTTTGTCTTTTCTAAACCTTTATCTAAAGTTTCCTTTTTTTCTGAAGAAAAAATTCTTTTAAAAAAACTCATATTATTTTAGTTACTATTTATTGGCAAATGTAAAAATAAAAAAGCTACTTTCAAATGAAAGTAGCTTTTCTATATAATTGAAAAAAAAGAATTATTTCTTTTTTAAGAATTCATCAACTAGTTCAGGAGCCATAACTGCTTCTACGAATGTGTAAGCACCTGTTTTAGGAGATTTAACCATTTTAATAGCTTTGGTTAATCTCTTTGAAGAAGTTTGTAAAGTTGCTACGGTTTTCTTTGCCATGACTTATATTATTTAATTTCTTTATGAACTGTTACTTTTTTCAAGATTGGATTAAATTTTTTAATCTCTAATCTATCTGGAGTATTTTTTTTGTTTTTAGTAGTAATGTAACGAGAAGTTCCAGCTACACCAGAAGCTTTATGCTCTGTACACTCTAAAATAACTTGAATTCTATTGCCTTTCTTTGCCATCTTGATATATTATTAAGGATTCTAGGAATTATTTAATCATTCCGTCTGCTTTTGCTTTTTTAAGAACAGCAGCAATACCATTTTTATTAATTGTCTTTAATGCAGATGTAGAAACCTTTAAAGTTACCCATCTATCTTCTTCAGCAATATAGAAACGCTTTTTAAATAAATTAACAGAGAATTTTCTCTTAGTTTTATTCATAGCGTGAGAAACATTGTTCCCTACCATTGCTCTTTTACCTGTAAGTTCACAAACTCTTGACATTATTTATACTCTTTATTTCGTTATTCAAAATCAGGGTGCAAAGAAACAAAATTGAATCCAATTACACAACAATCTTTTATTAATTTTTTAAAATTTCTTTATAAAGTAATTCGAACGCTTTATTTACCGCTCTCCCAATCACCTTTTCTCGAGGTTGTCCAAAATTAAATTGCTCACAATAAACCTCTTTAGGAGTTGCTAATGCAATAAAAACTGTTCCAATTTCAGCATCAGAATCTCCTTTACTAGGACCAGCATTACCTGTTGTAGCAATCGCATAATCTGACTTAAATATTTTCTGAGATTGCAAAGCCATACTTCGAGCAACTTCTTCACTTACAACAGAAAAATCATTAATCAATTTCTCGTCTATACCTAAAATATTTATTTTAGCTTCCGTAGCATAACTTACAACACTTCCTTTGAAATAAAATGAAGCACCCGAAGTAGTTGTTATTGTTTCAGCTATCTTGCCTCCTGTGCAGCTTTCTGCTAATGACAATGTTACTCCTTTTTCTTTTAAAAGTTTTCCCACTACAATTTCAATGGACTCATCCTCATCTATACTCACGATTATTTCACCAATCAGCTCATACAGTTGTTTAATTTGAACCTCAAGGGCTTCCAATAAACTATCCTCACTTTCTCCTCTCGCTGTTAGTCTTAACCTAACTTTTCCAGGAGAAGGTAAATAAGCTAATCTTATGTTTTTTGGTAAATTATCTTCCCAATCTTCTATTTGCTCTGCTATTAAACTTTCACCTCTTCCATAAGTCATAATAGTTTTATGAACAATATAAGGTCTTTTAAATTGCTTAATTAAACGAGGTATTACTTCATTCTCAATAAGATATTTCATTTCATAAGGAACACCTGGCAAAGAAACAAAAACTGTATTTTCTTTTCTCATCCACATTCCTGGTGCAGTTCCCATTTTATTAAAAAGAATTTCTGCTTTTGAAGGAACCAAGGCTTGTTCTTTGTTAATTTGCGAGATAGGTCTCTTATAAAAACCCTCAATTAATTCTCTTACATGCTCTAAAACCACATTATCTTCAATCAACACATCATCAAAATAATCACAAAATGTTTTTTTCGTAATATCATCTTTTGTTGGTCCTAAACCACCAGTAACTATTACTACATCAACTTTATTTTGAAGATGAAAAAGTGTATTTAGAATATGTTGTTTATCATCAGAAATAGAGAACATTTCATACGTAGCAATTCCAATTTTATCTAATACTTTTGCAATATATGATGAATTTGTGTCAACAATTTGGCCAATAAGAATCTCATCACCAATGGTAACAATTGCAGCTTTCATAAAATATTTGGATTAAATTTTGAAATCTTTTTTCAATTCTTTTATAGCTAAATCCACTCTATCTTTAAGTGATTTATAAACCTCCTTAACATCTTTCTTTTTACCTTCAGATTTTGCCCATGTCATAACCTGAATATTCTCATCATAAGCCAAATCCATTCCTAATAAGTCTAGTGATGGTTTTATCTTATGTGCAGCAGCATAAGTTCTAGAATAATCTTTTTCTTCAATACCTACTTTAATTGATTTTATCTCATCGGGTACTTCCTGCAAAAAAAGATTCACAATTTGAAGTGCAAACTCTACATCGTTCTCAGAAATCTCATACACTTTAGATAAATTGTACTGTAATGCCATATTATTTTATTTAACTTGAATCTTGAAAGCTTGATTATTTTCTATAAACCCTTCTAAAACATCTCCTGCTTTTACAGAAGCGACACCTTTAGGTGTTCCGGTAAAAATAATATCACCTTTTTTTAGAGTGAAAAATTGAGAAACATAAGCAATTATTTCGTCAATTTTCCAGAGCATTAATGAAGTGTTTCCAGTTTGAACAACAACTCCATTACTTCTTAACTCAAAGTTAATATTTTCTAGTGATGATAACGATTTTTTCGGTAAAAAGCTACCAATAATCGCTGAATGGTCAAATGCCTTTGCTTTTTCCCAAGGTAGCCCTTTATTTTTTAACTCATTTTGCAAATCTCTTGCTGTGAAATCAATTCCTAGTCCAATTTCTTCATAATAATTAGAGGCAAATTTCGGACTAATATACCTTCCTACTTTACATATTTTTACCAAAATTTCTACTTCATGATGCACATCTTTACTGAAATCTGGAATATAAAAAGGAGTTTTTTTGGGTAAAACAGCAGTTTCAGGTTTTAAAAAAATAACAGGCTCGGTTGGTCTATCATTATTTAATTCAGAAATATGGTCCGCATAATTACGACCTATACAAATTATTTTCATTTGATTAGTTATTAGTTTTTAGTGAATAGCAATTCGCAAAAAATTGATTACTATTTACTAGTCCCTTATTATTTCGTATTTAATTTTCTTAGTTTAATTCCCGTTAATACTTTTTTGGTATACAAAGGAAAATCAGCATTTTGGAGCCAACTAAAATAACCTGGTTCTTTATCTAAAACTTCTTCTACTAAAACTCCTTTATGTTTTCCAAAAGAAAAAACTTCTTTATCTTCTTTATTTAAAATAATGAAACCAGCAAAATCAACCGTTTTTTTACGAGTAGTAAATTCAGATAATAATTTTATATCATTTTCTAAATCATCATATCTATCTAATTGTGCCTTTAAGATTTCATAAGTAGCCATGGTATCAGCTTCTGCACTATGGGCATTTTCTAAACTTTCATTGCAGTAAAACTTGTAAGCTGCACTTAATGTACGTTCTTCTTTTTTATGAAAAATCGTTTGAATATCTACAGAAACTCTATTTTTCATATCAAAATCCACTCCAGCTCGTAACATTTCTTCTGCTAACAAAGGAATATCAAATCGGTCAGAATTAAAACCTGCTAAATCTGAATCTTTAATCATATTGTAAACATGTGGTGCCAATTCGCTAAAAGTAGGTTCATTTGCAACTTTCTCATCAGTTATGCCGTGAACAGCAGTAGTTTGAGCAGGAATTGGAATAGTAGGATTCACAAGCCAAGTTTTGCTTTCTTTATTTCCATTTGGATAGACTTTAAATACTGATATTTCTACTATTCTATCTCTTGCAACATCAATCCCTGTAGTTTCAAGATCAAAAAAACAGATAGGTCTGTTAAGTTTTAATTCCATTGTTTGTTTTGTTTATTTGCAAAGATAAAATTTAAATATAAAAAAACCGACTAGCTTTTTCAAACTAGTCGGGTAAATAAAATATTTTTTTTAAATATCTCTATTAATATCCCAAGATTCTAAATATTCGGCTACTCTTTTTACAAAGCTACCTCCAAGAGCTCCATCCACTACTCTATGATCATAGGAATGTGATAAGAACATTTTTTGACGAATTCCTATAAAATCTCCTTCTGGAGTTTCAATAACAGCAGGTACCTTTCTAATTGCTCCAAGTGCTAAAATACCTACCTGTGGTTGATTTATAATTGGTGTACCAAAAACTGAACCAAAAGTTCCTACATTCGTAACTGTATAAGTTCCTCCTTGTGTATCATCTGGCTTTAATTTTCCTGTTCTTGCTCTATTTGCTAAATCATTAACCGTTTTTGCCATTCCTACTAAATTCAGTTGGTCTGCATTTTTAATAACAGGAACAATTAAATTTCCATTTGGTAAAGCTGCAGCCATACCTAAATTGATATTTTTCTTTTTTATGATATAATCTCCATCTACAGAAATATTCATTCCTGGAAAATCTTTTAATGCTTTTGCTACAACTTCCATGAAAATTGGGGTAAAAGTTAATTTTTCACCTTCTCTTTTTTCAAAAGAATTTTTTACTTTATCTCTCCATTTTACAATATTGGTAACATCAACCTCAATAAATGATTGTACGTGAGCAGAAGTTTGCACAGACTCAACCATATATTTTGAAATCAACTTACGCATTCTATCCATTTCAACAATTTCATCTCCACCATTCACAGAAACTGGAGCTACTGTAGTAGAAACTGAAGACTGAGCAACAGGAGTTTTTTCAACCTCTTTAGGAGTAGTAGCAACCTGACTTGAAATTACTTGTTTATTTCCTCTATTTTTAATATAATTTAATATATCTTCCTTATTAACTCGACCTGCTGCACCTGAACCCTCTATTGATTCTAATTCTTGTAAAGAAATTCCTTCTGCGGCTGCTATATTCTTAACTAAAGGAGAGAAAAACTTTTCTGATGTCGAATAATCGGCAACAATAGTTTGAGGAGCAGACACTGTTTCTTTTGCAATTTGAACCGTTTCTTCTACTGCCGCTACAGTTTCAGATACATTTTGTTCTTGAGAACTCACTTCTCCTTCATTTTCAGTTTCGATAATGGCAATTGTTTGCCCCACTTGCACCACATCATCTACATTAAACAATATTTCAACAAGTGTTCCTGCAACTTCAGATGGCACCTCACTATCGACTTTATCTGTCGCTATTTCAAGAACTGCCTCATCCATTTCAATTTTATCTCCAACTTTCTTCAACCAGTTGGTTACTGTTGCTTCAGCAACACTTTCTCCCATTTTAGGTAATTTCAATTCAAACTTTGCCATATTTCTAAACTAAAGTTGTTTTTCTGTATTTGTTTTGCAAAAATAATAAAAATAAGATGTGTTTATCAAGAATTTAGTATTATTTTAAAGTAATTTAACTTCTCCTCTATCGTTTGAACTATTACTTCCAATTATAAAATTTGAAGAAGGAAAAAAATTCTTATAGGTAATATTTTGACTCTTATTTGATTGCATAAAATTAATAATTTCTTGGTAACTGAAATCATCTGTGTCAAATATAATTTCAACATTCTTATTATCTATTTGTTTAAACAACTCTAATGAAGCCATATAGCTTATTGGTTTACCTAATTGCAATTCTAATTTTTTTTTGGTAAACACTATATAAATATCAACTTTTCTTAAAATCTCTTTTTGTTGATTCTTTTTTAAAAGCGCAAAAACCAAACTTCCAAATTTCATCATTACATCGAAAAAGAACGATTTTTTAAAATGCTTTTCATAAAAAAATTGCATTGCTTCTCTAAAACGCTTCATATAAGTTCCATCTCTTACTGTACTTTCTCCTTTATAATGAATTACTGTAGTCTCATGAAAATAATAATTATCAAATCCTTTTTGAAGTATTTCATAACTCAAATCAATGTCATCAGAATACATAAAACAATTTTCATCAAATCCTCCTACCTCTAAATAAAGACTTTTTCTCATCATCATAAAAGCACCAACCAAAATATCTACTTTTCCCGATTCATTTTCAGTTATATGTTGGGCGTAATATTGGTTAAACCAACTTACTTTAGAAAAAACCTTATACAATCCAAAAATCTTTGTAAAAGCAACCCAAGGTGTTGGTACTCCTCTTTTACTTTCAGGTAGAAAATTTCCAGTTCCATCAATTAATTTACAACCAATAATTCCAGTGTTTGGTTGCCAATGTTCTGTGTTGAGTATTTTAGTAAAAGTATCTTCTGCCACTACTGTATCTGGGTTGAGAATACAAACATATTCTCCTTTTGCTTCGGCAACACCTATGTTATTTCCTTTGGGGAAACCCAAATTTTGAGTATTTTCAATCAATTTTATATTTGGAAACCGAGTTTTCATCATTTCACAACTCGCATCAGATGAATTATTATCAATTACAATAATCTCACCATCAATATTTTCTAATGCTTTTTGAACACTAAGAACACATTGCTCTAAAAAATAGCGTACATTATAATTAAGTATAATTACCGATAATTGCATGCTGCGAATATAACTATTCTTACAAACTTTAAAAAAACTATTCTTTCTTACTTTTAAGCATAATTAAAAAAATCTCAATATCTTCGAAGTGAAAATAAAAATCTATAAAAAATGAAGACTATATTAAAAATTCTACTTTTATTTTTAACCTTTTCTGTATTTTCTCAAGAGAACATAAAGGAAAATTATGATAAAAAAGAAGTATACATTACTATGCGAGATGGAGTAAAATTATTTACCGCGATTTATACCCCAAAAGACATTTCAAAAGACAATAAATATCCTTTTTTAATGCAACGTACTTGTTATAGTATTGCTCCTTATGGAGAAGATAATTTTAGAAAATCACTTGGACCAAATTCTTTTTTATTAAATGATAAATATATTTTCGTTTACCAAGATGTTAGAGGAAGATATATGAGCGAAGGTGTTTTTACTAACATGACTCCTCAAGTGGAACATTTTAATAAAACCAAAGTTGATGAAAGTACTGACACTTATGACACTATTGATTGGTTAATAAAAAACATTAAGAATAACAATGGTAAAGTAGGTCAATACGGAACTTCTTATCCTGGGTTTTACACTGCGGTTGGAACATTAGCAAATCACCCAGCCTTGGTCGCTTCTTCACCACAAGCTCCTATCTCTGATTTCTTTTTTGATGATTTTCATCATAACGGAGCTTTTCTAATGAGTTATTTTAAAACATTTCCAGTATTTGGGATTCAAAAAACAAAAGCTGAAGAAAAAGCTTGGTACATGGATCAATATATCCGACCTACCTCAAAAGATGGTTTGGTTTTCTATAATGAATTAGGCACAGTAAAAGAAGCAACTGAAAAATATTACAAAGACAACTTCTTTATGCAGGAAGTTATTTCGCATCCTAATTATGATGATTTTTGGCAAAAAAGAAATTTATTACCTCATTTAAAAGGAATTAATCATGCTGTAATGACTGTTGGTGGTTGGTTTGATGCGGAAGATTTAGCTGGACCATTAAACATTTATAAAACCATTGAAAAGACAAGTCCAAAAGCAAAAAACACAATTGTAATGGGACCTTTTTCTCATGGTGCTTGGGGAAGAGAAACTGGAAAACATTACCATAATGATATTTATTTTGGAGATAGTATTGCTACTTTTTATCAAAAAAACATAGAATATAAATTTTTCAATCATTATCTAAAAGGAGATTCAAAAACCGCAGTTGCTTTACCAGAAGCTTATATGTTTGACACTGGTAAAAAAGAATGGAATGAATTTGCTAATTGGCCTCCAAAAAAAGCAACCAAACTTAATTTTTATTTGAGTTCGAATGGAAAATTAGAAACTAAAAAATCAAATAAAACAGCTTATAGCGAATATTATAGTGATCCAAACAATCCAGTTCCAAGTAGTATAAATTATGCCGATTTTAATGGTTTTACACCAAGAAATTATATGAGCGAAGATCAACGTTTTGCATTAAGTCGTCCAGATGTAGTAACTTTTACAACAGATTATTTAACTGAAGATATTACTCTTGCAGGAGAAATTATGGCAAAATTAAAAATTGCTTCTTCTTCAACAGATGCAGATTTTATTGTTAAATTAATTGATATTTATCCTTTAGATGAACCAGAAAACAAAGACAAACCAGATGTAATTTATGCTAACTATCATCAAATGGTTCGTAGTGAAATTATGCCAGTACGCTTTAGAAATAGTTTTGAAAAACCTGAAGCATTAACTCCAAATACAACTACCGAAGTAAATTTTAGATTACAAGACGTTTTACATACTTTTAAAAAAGGACACAAAATCCAAATTCAAATTCAAAGTACTTGGTATCCTCTAATGATGGTCAATCCTCAGAAATTTATAGAAAACCCTTATTTAGCAGAAAAAGAAGACTACACTAAAGCTTTTATCAAAATATTTAACGAAAGCCATATTGAAGTTGATGTTCTAAAATAAAAATTAAACGAGAAAGCTGTCTAAAAATAGACAGCTTTTTTTATGAGTTAGAATTAAAGCAATTTAGTTAATTCTTCAGGATACTTTTAATTGTTCCGAAAAATATGTCGTTCAATAGTTTTCGTTAGATTATTAAAACTATAATATAGGGGAAGTTTGCTTTCATCATCATTTTTACTCATCATCAAGAAATTTAATATACAAAAAATAAACCTCAATTCTAAAGCTTCTAGAAAATTCCAAAATCCAATTCTTTTACCTCAAAATAATAAACTACTTTTGCATTTTCAAACAATTGGCAAATTGTCCCATTGAATAATTGACACATTACTTTTATGAATTACCTTTCAGTAGAAAATATATCTAAGGCTTACGGAGAACGCGTTTTATTTGACAACGTTTCTTTTGGAATCAATAAAGATCAAAAAATAGCTTTCATTGCTAAAAATGGTTCAGGAAAAACGACCATCATGAATATGATTACTGGTTCAGATGAACCAGACACTGGTCAAATTGTACTTCGAAAAGGAATCAATATGGCTTTTTTATCGCAAAGCAATAATTTACAAGACGAATTAACCATTGAAGAAAGTATTTTTGCTTCTGACAATGATACGTTGAAAGTTATTGAAGCCTATGAGAAAGCATTAGAAAATCCAGAAGACGAAGAACTTTATCAAAGAGCTTTTGATGACATGGATCGTCATAATGCTTGGGATTTTGAAACTCAATACAAACAAATCTTGTCAAAATTAAAACTAGAAGATTTAAAACTAAAAGTAAAAAATCTTTCTGGTGGACAAAAAAAACGTCTGTCATTAGCTATTATCTTAATTAACCGACCTGATTTATTGATTTTAGATGAGCCAACGAATCACTTAGATTTAGAAATGATTGAATGGTTAGAAGATTATTTTGCAAAAGAAAACATTACTTTGTTCATGGTAACACACGACCGTTTTTTCTTAGAACGTGTTTGTAATGAAATCATAGAACTAGACAATAATAAAGTATACCAATATAAAGGTAATTATTCCTATTATTTAGAGAAAAAAGAAGAACGAATAGCCTCTGAAAATGCTAGTGTTGACAAAGCTCAAAACTTATTTGTAAAAGAATTGGCTTGGATGCGTCGCCAACCAAAAGCAAGAACTACAAAGTCAAAATCTCGTCAGGATGATTTTTACAAAATCAAAGAAAAAGCAGAAAGTCGTAGAAAAGAAAATGTAGTTGAATTAGAGATTAATATGGAAAGAATGGGTAGCAAAATCATAGAAATGGTTAAGGTTACTAAGAAATTCCCAGAAAAAACAATTCTAGATGAGTTTTCATATTCTTTTCAACGTGGAGAACGTATAGGAATTATAGGTAAAAATGGAACAGGAAAGTCAACATTTTTAAATATTCTAACACAAACTATGCCTCCAGATTCTGGGAAAGTAATCATAGGAGATACTATAAAAATAGGGTATTACACACAAAGTGGAATTAACCCAAAACCAGATCAAAAGGTAATAGATATTATTAAAGAATATGGAGAATACATTCCTTTAACCAAAGGAAGAATTATCTCTGCTTCACAATTACTAGAACGATTCTTATTTGATGCTAAAAAACAATATGACTTTGTAGAAAAATTAAGTGGTGGTGAATTAAAACGTTTGTATTTATGTACGGTTTTAATCCAAAATCCAAATTTCTTAATTCTTGATGAGCCTACAAACGATTTAGACATTGTAACATTAAACGTCTTAGAAAGTTTTCTATTAGATTTTCCAGGTTGTTTATTAGTGGTTAGCCACGATAGATATTTCATGGATAAAATTGTAGATCATTTATTTGTTTTTAGAGGAGAAGGAAAAGTAGAGGATTTTCCAGGAAATTATTCCGATTTTAGAAGTTATGAAGATTCGGCAGAGCCAAAAGAATTAAATAGCGTGAGTACGGAAAAAGTAAATTGGAAAGCAAAAAACGCACCCTCAACTGGTTTATCTTTTAACGAACAAAAAGAATTCAATAAAATTGAACGTGAAATAAAGGATCTCGAATTTGAAAAAGCTAAAATTGAGAAAGAATTCGCTGATGGAAAAGTAGCTGATGATAAAATTGAAGCTAAAGCAAACGAACTTCAGAAAATCATTCAAACATTGGAACAAAAAGAAGAACGTTGGTTTGAATTGAGTGCAAAAGTGGAGTAATTTTAAGTCCCAGTTTTAAGTCTCAGTAAACAGTTTGTAAAGTAGTAATTATGGATTACAAAGAATTATTAGCTTACCAAAAAGGATTCCAATTAGCTATGGAAGTTTTTGAACTATCAAAATCATTCCCAAATGAAGAAAAATATTCATTAACTGATCAAATTAGACGTTCATCTAGAAGTGTTTGTGCAAACATAGCTGAGTCATACAGAAAACGTAGGTATGTAAATCATTTTATTAGCAAATTAACTGATAGTGATGCTGAAAATTCAGAAACTAGTGTTTGGCTGGATTTTGCGGTTGAATGTAACTATATTTCAAAAGAAGATTATGTCAATTTAATTAATAAATCAACTGAAATAGGAAGATTAATTAATTACATGATTAACAATCCTACTAAATTTGGCTGCAATCAATAAACTGTAAACTGCGACTAAAAACTGTGACTATTCTATTATCATACCTAAAATTCCTTTTCCATTCCAAAAATGAACATGGAATTCATTCTCCATTCATTTATGATTTGGTAACCAAATGTTTTTACAATAAAACAAAATATCCTGAATATATTATTCTAAAAAAATACAGAAAATTACTTTTAGAAAATAAAAACACCATCCAAGTAACCGATTTTGGAGCTGGTTCAAGAATTTTCAAGTCCAATACAAGGAAAATCAATAAAATAGCTAAAACAGCAGGAATTTCTCCAAAAAATGCCAAATTACTTTTTAGAATTACAAATTATTTTCAGCCTGAAAACATTTTGGAAATAGGCACTTCTTTAGGTTTAGCCACTTCTGCACTATCATTAGGAAATCAAAAAGCAAAAATAACATCGTTAGAAGGTTGTCCAAATACAATTGCAATTGCAAAAAATCAGTTAGAACTTTCAAAAATAAACATAGACAACATAAATTTCATAAATGCCGAATTCACAGAATACCTTTCAACCTACAACACACAACCTACAACTTACAACTTCATCTACTTCGACGGCAATCATTCAAAAAAAGCGACTTTAGAATATTTCGAATCCCTTTTACCAACCATCACAAACGAAACTCTTTGGTTATTTGATGACATTCATTGGTCAAAAGAAATGGAAGAAGCTTGGGAAATCATTAAAAAACACCCCAAAGTAAAAGTCACCATCGATACTTTTCAATGGGGAATAGTGTTTTTTAGACAAGAACAAGAGAAAGAACATTTTATAATAAACCCAAATAAAACCCTAAGTTCCTTTCTTTTTGAAAAAATTAAAATATAATTGTAACAAAATCCCTTCTTTTTCTACTTATGGTTAGTTAAGAATTCACATTTTCAGAATTCTAAATTCTAAATTCTAAATTGAAATGGCACAACCTATCATTCAAATAAAAGGCATTACAAGAGATTTTCCATTAGGAGATGAAATTATTCATGTTCTAAAAGGAATTGATTTAACTATCAACAAAGGAGAATATGTAGCCTTAATGGGACCATCAGGATCAGGAAAATCAACCCTTATGAATCTTTTGGGTTGTTTGGATACTCCAACTTCAGGAACGTATGTTTTAAATGGAAAATTAGTAAGCCAAATGCACGATGATGAGCTAGCCGAAATTCGTAACAAAGAAATTGGTTTCGTTTTCCAAACGTTCAATTTAATGCCAAGAACTACAGCTTTAGACAATGTTGCTTTGCCAATGGTCTATGCAGGATTCTCAAAATCAGAAAGAAATGAAAGAGCTACAGAAGTATTAACTCAAGTAGGTCTTGCCGACAGAATGGATCACAAACCAAACCAACTTTCTGGAGGACAACGTCAACGTGTTGCTGTAGGTCGTGCTTTAGTAAATAAACCTGCCATTATCCTTGCCGATGAACCTACAGGAAACTTAGACAGTAAAACTTCCTTAGAAATCATGGGGCTTTTCAATGAAATTCATGCAAATGGAAATACCGTTATTTTAGTTACTCACGAAGAAGACATTGCTGCTTATGCACATAGAATTATTCGTCTTAGAGATGGAATTATTGAAAGTGACAACTTGAATAAAGAATTTCTAAACTTTACTTCTTAATTTCTCAAGGAGCAAATGGCTTGCGCTTTATTAGCAAACCTTATTCCTGCTGTACATTCTATTTTTCTAAACCTATCGGTTTAGAAAAGATGCCATTCCCATCAGGGCTAATTTAAGAATCCATTTTTTCTTTTGCTACTAAGTCAATATCTTTGGTTAACAAAATAAAATCAATGACAAAAATTGCTTTACTGACTTGTGAAAAATTTCCAAATTTAACACCATCAGACCAATTACTAATTCCCGCATTAGCCAAATATGATATCGAAGCCAAAGCTGAAATTTGGAATGATACTTCTGTCAATTGGACAAATTATGATTATCTCATATTTAGAAACACTTGGGATTATTATAAAAAAGAAGAAAAGTTTAATCTTTGGTTAGACCAAATTGAAAAATTAGGCATAAAAACACTTAATTCATTAGAGATAATTCAGCAAAATAAACACAAATTTTATTTAAAGTTGCTACAAGAAAAAGGAGTGAAAATTATTCCAACCTATTTTCAAGAAAAAACCAACGCATTAAATTTAAAAAACTGTATTCCAAAACATTGGAAAAAAATAGTCATTAAACCTGCTTTTTCTGCTAGCTCCTATTTAACACAAGTTTTTACTTCTTCCGAAATAGAAAACATACACTCAAAATACAGTGCAATAGCCCTTGAAAAAGAATTACTAATTCAAGAATTTAAACCTGAAATCACTTCGTTAGGAGAAACTTCCTTTATTTTTTTCAATAAACAATTCTCTCATTCTGTCAACAAAAAACCTGCCGAAAACGATTTTAGAATTCAAGTACAATTTGGTGGTAAATACACTTTAGTACAACCATCAAAAGAAATAATTAACCAAGCACAAGCAATCATAAATCACTTTCCAGACAACTTACTTTACGCACGAGTTGACGGAATTATAATTGACAATGAAATTCACCTTATGGAAGTAGAATGTATTGAACCTGATTTGTACTTTGCTTTAGCTCCAGAATCTCTTGAAAAATTTGTAGCTTCAATATTAGAATTAATTAAGTAAATTTGAACTTTATAAAATAAAATCTATGTTTTTCTTAGTTGGCCTTTTAGTCGTTTTATACATAGCACTTAGATTAGTCCAAAAAAAGAATTCTAAAAATTTAAACCATAGAAAACCATTTCAAATTAGCAGTCAAAAAAATAAAAAAAAGAACCCAGAAGATTAGAATTTTCAAAATTCTAAATTCTAAATTCTAAATTTACATGAAAGTTTATACAAAAACAGGAGATAAAGGAACAACAGCACTTTTCGGAGGAACTCGCGTACCCAAACACCACATAAGAATAGAAAGCTACGGAACAATAGATGAATTAAACTCACATATTGGTTTAGTTCGTGATCAAAATATCCATCAAGACTACAAAGCAGTTTTAATTGAAATCCAAGATCGTTTATTTACAGTAGGTGCAATTTTAGCAACACCACCCGAAAAAGAAACCTTAAAAAACGGACAACCTAGATTACAACAACTAGGAATAGAAGAAAGTGATATCGAATATCTTGAAAAAGAAATTGATACTATGGAAGAAATATTGCCGCAAATGACACATTTCGTTTTACCTGGTGGTCACACAACAGTGTCATATTGTCATATTGCACGATGCGTTTGTCGTAGAGCTGAGCGTTTGGCTACACATTTAAATGACATAGAACCTATAGATGAATTTGTAATTAAGTACCTAAACCGACTTTCTGACTATCTTTTTGTACTGGCACGAAAGTTGTCTTACGATTTAAAGGTTGACGAAGTAAAATGGATACCTAGAAAGTAGTTTGCAGTATTCAGTCATCAGTAAACAGTAGTTACTTAACGTAATTAAGTACATCATTTAATCCTTGTTACTGAATACTAAAAACTGAACACTGAGCACTAAAAATAACACGTTCTTATAAATAATAAAAAATAAATCAAAAAAAACTTGATTTTTTAAGTTAAAAAATTATTTTTGCATAAATTTAAATCGATAGAAAAATGTATTGGACATTAGAACTAGCATCTTATTTAAGTGATGCGCCTTGGCCTGCTACTAAAGACGAACTTATCGACTACGCAATCAGAACTGGTGCTCCTTTAGAAGTAGTAGAAAACCTTCAATCTATTGAAGATGAAGGAGAAATCTATGAATCTATGGAAGAAATTTGGCCTGATTATCCAACTGACGAGGATTATCTTTGGAACGAGGATGAGTATTAAAAGATAAAATAACAACACCTAAAAAGTCTCAAAATGAGGCTTTTTTTTGTAAATTTACACACCTAATTTTTGAATAAAAATTATTATGAGTTTAATTAATTCTATATTGAAAGCTTTTGTGGGAGATAAATCTCAAAAAGACGTAAAAGCCATTCAACCACTTGTAAACAAAGTAAAAACTTTTGAATCTGCATTAGCTTCTTTATCTCATGATGAATTGAGAGCTAAAACAGCCGAATTCAAAGAAAAGATAAAAACAGCTCGTGCTGAAAAAGACAGTAAAATTGAAGCTTTAAAACTAGAAGCTGAAAACACTGTAGATATAGACGCTAGAGAAGATATTTATTTAGAAATTGATGCACTTGAAAAAGAAGCATATGACATTTCAGAAAACATATTAAACGAATTATTGCCAGAAGCTTTTGCTGTTTTAAAAGAAACTGCAAAACGTTTTAAAGACAATACAACCATTTCTGTATCAGCTACAGCTAAAGATAGAGAATTATCAGCTACAAAACCTTACATAACTATTGAAGGTGAAACAGCAAATTGGGCAAATTCATGGGATGCTGCCGGAAAGGCCATCACTTGGGATATGATTCATTACGATGTTCAGCTAATTGGTGGAGTTGTTTTGCATCAAGGTAAAATTGCTGAGATGCAAACAGGTGAAGGTAAAACATTAGTAGCAACCTTACCTTTATATTTAAATGCCTTAACAGGAAACGGAGTTCACTTAGTAACTGTAAATGACTATTTAGCTAGACGAGATAGCACTTGGAAAGCTCCTTTATTTGAGTTTCACGGTTTAACTGTAGATTGTATTGACAATCACCAACCTAACACAGCAGCTAGAAGAAAAGCTTATAATGCCGATATTACTTATGGAACAAATAACGAATTTGGTTTTGATTATTTGAGAGATAATATGGCTCACTCACCAGAAGATTTAGTACAAAGAAAACACAATTTTGCTATTGTAGATGAGGTCGATTCAGTTTTAATTGACGATGCTCGTACTCCTTTAATTATTTCTGGACCAGTTCCTCAAGGAGATCGTCATGAATTTAACGAATTAAAGCCTAAAGTAGATAATTTAGTTTCATTACAACGCAAACTAGCCACAGAATGCCTTACAGAAGCTAAAAAATTAATTAAAGAAGGAAATACAAAAGATGGTGGTTTTCAATTACTACGTTCATACAGAGCTATTCCTAAAAACAAAGCTTTAATTAAATTTTTATCAGAAGAAGGAATCAAACAACTACTTCAAAAAACAGAAAATCAATACATGGCAGATAACAATCGTGAAATGCCTAAAGTTGATGAAGCATTATATTTTGTTATTGAAGAAAAAAACAATCAAGTTGAGTTAACCGATAATGGAATTAAATTCCTTTCTCAAGATACAGACGAAAGTTTCTTCGTATTACCAGATATTGGTACTGAAATTGCAAAAATTGAAAAATTAAATTTAGATAAAGAAGACGAAGCAGAGAAAAGAGAAGAATTGTACAAAGATTTTTCTATTAAATCAGAACGTATTCACACATTAACACAATTACTTAAAGCATATACTTTATTTGAAAAAGATACAGAATATGTAATCATGGACAATAAAGTAATGATTGTAGACGAGCAAACTGGTCGTATTATGGATGGTCGTCGTTATTCTGATGGTCTTCACCAAGCAATCGAAGCAAAAGAAAATGTAAAAATTGAAGCTGCAACACAAACTTTTGCAACAGTTACTCTACAAAATTATTTCCGTATGTACAGCAAACTTGCTGGTATGACAGGAACTGCTGTTACTGAAGCTGGTGAATTTTGGGAAATTTACAAATTAGACGTTGTAGAAATTCCAACAAACCGACCTATTGCAAGAAAAGATAAAGAAGATTTAATTTATAGAACAGTTCGTGAAAAATTCAATGCTGTAATTGAAGATGTTGTAGGATTATCACAAGCTGGTCGTCCAGTATTAATTGGAACAACTTCTGTAGAAATTTCTGAATTGTTAAGTCGAATGTTAAAAATAAGAAACATTCCACATAATGTCTTGAATGCCAAAATGCATAAAAGCGAGGCAGAAATTGTCGCTGAAGCTGGTAAACCAGGAGTAGTTACAATTGCAACAAATATGGCTGGTCGTGGAACCGATATTAAATTATCTGAAGAAGTTAAAAAAGCTGGTGGTTTAGCTATTGTAGGTACAGAACGTCACGATTCTCGTCGTGTTGACCGTCAGTTAAGAGGTCGTGCTGGTCGTCAAGGAGATGTAGGTAGTTCTCAATTCTATGTTTCTCTAGAAGACAACTTAATGCGTTTATTTGGTTCTGAAAGAGTTGCTAAGGTAATGGATAGAATGGGTTTAAAAGAAGGTGAAGTAATTCAACATTCTATGATGACAAAATCTATCGAAAGAGCCCAGAAAAAAGTAGAAGAAAACAACTTTGGTGTTCGTAAACGTTTATTAGAATATGATGACGTTATGAATGCACAACGTGAAGTAGTTTACAAACGTCGTCGTCACGCTTTAGAAGGTGAACGTTTAAAAGTAGATATTGCAAACATGATGTACGATACTTGTGAAGTTATCGTTCAGCACAATAAGGCAGCTGGAAATTTTAAAAACTATGAATTTGAATTAATTCGTTATTTCTCAATCAGTTCTCCTATATCAGCAACAGATTTTTCTAAATTACCTGAACGCGATATTGTAGGACAAACATACAAAGCCGTTTTAGAGCATTATACAGAAAAAACAACTAGAAATACAAAAGAAGCTTTTCCAGTTATTAAAAATGTCTATGAAAACAATAATGGTCAATATGAAAGAATTGTAGTTCCTTTTACAGATGGAATAAAATCTCTAAATATTGTTACAAATTTAGAAAAAGCCTATGCGACAGAAGCAAAATCTTTATTGACCGATTTTGAAAAAAATGTTTCCCTTGCTATCATTGATGAAGCTTGGAAAAAACATTTACGTAAAATGGATGAATTAAAACAATCAGTTCAATTAGCTGTTCACGAACAAAAAGATCCTTTGCTTATCTATAAATTTGAAGCGTTCAATTTATTCAAAAGAATGATGGATGAAGTAAATAAAGAAGTAATTTCATTCTTATTCAAAGCCGATTTACCATCTCAGAATGCTAATACAATTAGCGAAGCTAAAGAAGTAAGAAGAAAAGAAAATTATACAGAAAGTAAAGAAGATGTTTTAAATAGTGATGAGTTAGCTGCAAGAAATAGAGAAGCTGGTCAACAAACACAAAACCGTCCTCAAGTTACTGAAACAATTGTGAGAGAAACTCCAAAAATAAATCGTAATGACTCTGTTACTATTAAACATGTAATGAGTGGAAAAACAGAAACGATGAAATTTAAAAAAGCAGAAAGTTTAATTGCTTCTGGTGAATGGATTTTAGCACAGTAATTCTTTAAAAGTAAGTTAAATTACATCCTCAATTCTAATAAGAGTTGGGGATTTTTTTATCTTTGTTAAAATCTAAAACATGAAATCAAAAGTAATATTCTTAAGTTTATTCTTCATTTGTACCCTTTCAAGCATTGCACAAGATATTGAAAGTTTAAAAACAGAAGCCTTAAAATCATACAAAGCAAGTACTTCAATGGATTATGATGCCATTTTTGCAACCACTTACCCAAAAGTTTTTGACATTATTCCAAAAGAATCGATGAAAGAAATGTTCAAACAAATGATGAATAACGAACAGTTTTCAATTCAATTAGTAGAAGTTGAGCCAAATTTTACTTTTGGTGAAATTAAAAAAATTGACGATCAAACTTTTTGCTTAATTGATCATGATAATGTTATGCTAATGAAGTTTAAAACGCCAATGGAAGATGCTGAAGCTATGACAGAAATTTTCAAAAAATCTATGGATGCAGAAAAAGTAACTTTCAATAAAGAAAATAATGAGTTTAAAATTGAACTTCGCTCAACTCTTATAGGTGTTTCAGATAAGACAACTGAAAACAAATGGAAATTTTTAAATAAAGACAAAGAAAATCAACTATTTAATATGATTTTTGATGAAAATGTAAAAACAGAATTAGGTTTATAAAATGGCAAACGAAATAATATATTCTACTTTTTTCAAAACAGTTCAGGAAAGTATTTCAAACGGTACATTTGCAAAATTAACTTTAGCAAAAACAATTGGAAAACCAGAACTACAAAATATTTATGTAAAACTAATTGTAGAGGATAATGCACTAAAATGTACATTCACTAAAAAAATATATGATGGTGAAAAACATGAAATAGTCTCTATTCATGAAATCGAAAATTTAGAATCTGAGTTAATACCCTACTTTACAAATCCTTTTTTCTCTGTTCTACTATTTACAACTGAAGCAGATGTTACTATGAAAATTAATAAGAAAAAAATAGCTAGTATTATTGAACAACCACCTACCTTCAAAAATGCAGATGCAGTTTTAATAGACTACTTAAATCAATAAAAAAAGTCCAACTTCTTCAGTTGGACTTTTAGATATATAACAATCTATATTTTATTATTAGAATACTCTTACTAGATTGAATCCAAAATAAATATTACCATCACTCCAATCTCCAAAAGCATTTCCTAAATAACCCGTTTCATTCATCGCTTGCGCATTAGTAAAATGTAATTGAAATACATGTCCTCCAGTTTCAATATCAACCCCTAGAGATAAAGGATTTCTTGCCAAAGCATTTGAAGCTCTATTTAAATGAGCAGCATAATCCATTGTTAAAGCAACTCTTTTAGAAATTTTATATCTTCCACCTGCTCCTATAGCAAACTGGCTATTGTCTTGATTATCATTTACCACATAATTTTCATGAAAATATGTTGGAGCTAATTCTAATGACAATTTATCAGAAAACTTTCTAGAAATTAATAATTGAGTCGTGTAATTTAATCGATTATTGAACTTTAATTTTGGCAACAAAACTTTATCTAATTCAGTGTTAACAACTATACTATTGAACCCAACAATAGTTACAGGAAAACCGTTGTCTTGTTGTGGCATTAATCTATATTTAACAGCACCTTCATAAGACTTTTGAAAACCACTTCTAGAAACATGAACAGTTAACCACTCATTCACTCCGTATAAAAATTTTATTTGAGTATTAGCATCATCTAATCCGAAGAAAGTATCTATTCCATTTTTTATAGAACCAAAACGATGTGCTACAATAAAATAAAAATCTCCTTTTGCAGCTAATTTAGTGGATTCTAAGTTAACTATTTTTAAAGATTTAAATGCAGAAGTCACCTCAGTTTGTGTAGAATCGGTATCAATTTCAGAAAATAAATCATCCTCTTGGGAATACATACATAAAGGCAGCAAAAAAGCGAATATAATTTTTCTCATAGGTATTTTTTAGCAAATTATTTAATTATTGTTACTTGGTCCATTTTTAGTTCTTCTAGAAGTTCATCATAACCAATGAATCTTCCTTTTATTGTAATCTTTTCGTTTTTTTGAACAACAACATTAGGCTTCACTTCAAAACTAGCCGACAATACTTCATCAATAATAATCGCATTAGCTATTGAATCAATTTCGGTAACTACACCAGAAACACTTATTGTTTTATCTAAATATTTAGCATTAGCTGCATTCTCATCTTGTTTAAAATCAGAAGATAAAACGGCAACAGTAATAGAAAAACTAGCTTCTTCTGAACTAATATCTCTATGACTTTTATATAAATAATTATATCCAAAAATTGCAATTCCAATTAAAATTACAACAACTAAAATCCATTTCTTTTTTTTCATACTTTATTTTTTTCATTCATCCTTTGTTACCAACAAAAATAGAATAAAATTTTTATCTGTATAATAAAAAAACTATTTTTGTAATAAAAGAACTATTTTTACTATTATTAAAGTAATTAAAATCTATGAAAAGAAAAATTATAGCTATCCTTTTAGGAAGTCTACTTTTAACTAGTTGTACCAATGACTCTGAATCGGATTTAATAGAAGTAACAAACGAAGAAACTATTACATATACAAACTATGTAAAAAATGTAATTGATACAAATTGCATCGTTTGTCATGGGACAACTCCTTCAAATGGAGCTCCAATGTCTTTAACAACTTATGCTTTTGTAAAAGATGCTGTATTAAACAGAGGATTATTAAGCCGTATTTCCAGAGAGCAAGGAGCACAAGGAATGATGCCAAATGGAGGTACAAGACTACCACAAACCACAATAGATGCAATTATTAAATGGCAAACTGATGGGTTATTAGAATAACAATAAAAAAAACATATGAAAAAAACAATCACATTACTTACATTGATTTTCTGCTTTTTAGGATTTTCTCAAGATAAAAAATCTACAAAAACTGGAGAAATTACATTTGAAGCATCTGTGCCTTCATTTGAAGAAGTTAAAGCTACCAATAAAGGTGTTTCATGTATTTTAAACACACAAACTGGAGAAATTGCAGCTTTGGCACTTGTAAAAGGATTTCGTTTTAAAGTAGCCTTAATGGAAGAGCATTTTAACGAGAATTATATTGAAAGTGGAAAATATCCAAAAGCTATTTTTAAAGGCAAAATAGAAAATTTTGATGCTTCTAAATTAACAGATGCACCACAAAAGTTTACTATAAATGGAACTTTAGAAATTCATGGAAAAACTAAAAATATTACTTCGGTTGCATTAATTAAAAAATCTGCAAGTAAAATAGAAATTGATACTAATTTTTCGGTTCAACCTGAAGATTTTGATATAAAAATACCGAGTGTAGTTAGCAAAAAAGTGGCTAAAACAGTTGATGTAAAATGTCATTTTAGCTTATAAAACCAAACCTATAAGGCTTTCAAAGGCAACAATAATCTAATCGTTATTTGTTGCCTTTTCTGTTTTTATCTTATTTTTATCTTTCTTATAAATAGGCAGAAAATAACTTAGTGTATAATTAAATCCAGCTCCAAATTTCCCATCATACGTTCGGTTAAAACCTGGTATATATAAGTTATCAAAATTATCAGGCTTCTTATCAGAAACCAAATAATTCAAACGAAGTGAAAAGCCTAAATAAAAATTATGAAACAACTTTGCTTTAACTCCTCCTACTACTTCAATCCAACTAGCGTTTAATCCGCTAAATTTCTCATTTGGGTAAATTACATTTTCACCATAGAAATTTAAAGGATCATAAATTTTATAGGAATTTAATTGCTGACTAAATGAGCTTACTCCATATCGAAGTCCTATATGAATCATATTTTCCATATCTAGCCAGTTTTCGTAAGAATTAAAATCGAAACCTGCCTTAAAATATGTTCCTTTAGTTGTAAAATTAAATCGATCATCATCAACCGTTTTATCTTCATTCCCTATTTCTCCTGCGATATAAAACTTTTTGGTCAAACGATAGGCTGCTTCAATTTCAAGTCCTTTATAGTTATCGTCGTAAAATGATTTTGTCAACCGATGTAAATCGACACCTACTCGTAGTCCATATCGCTCTGGATATTTTTTGATAGTATCTTGTGCTTTTGCTTGTAGCGAAAAGAAAACAATTGTAAGACTAAAAATATATTTTAACATGAGTTTCATTTTCGTTATCAATTGATGTATTTTCTACTGTTATACTTTGTATCCAATTATCTGTATCTGTTTGCAATTCAACTCCATTTACATCATTAAAGGTAAAAATAGTTTTATAACCACAAGCTCTAGATATATAAATATCTTTTCTTGTATAATTAAATATGATTTGATCAGAATTATCATTCATATCATCTTCATCTGAACCATTTTGGATAAAATTTAATATTGTAACATCATCAGATGTTTTTAATGGTGCAACAATTTCACTAACACCATTAAAAGATAATCCTTCTGTAAAACCTGGTGCTATAATCCCTAAATTAGTCACATTCTTCAATGTTGTAGGGTTGGCAGTATCATAAAACTCTATAACTACTCTAGGTGTTGTGGGAGTTGCTTCTGCACATAAATCATCTTTTTCACAGTTCCAAAAAGAAACAGAAAAAAGTACCATTAAAGCTATTAAACTATATTTTTTCATTTGTTTTGATACTTAGAATAACAATTTTATTACTTCTTTTCCAAAAGTACAACATTTTCTACATGATGCGTTTGCGGAAACATATCTACTGGTCTTACACGCACTACTTTGTACATCTCATCTAGTAAAGCTAAATCACGAGCTTGTGTAGCTGAATTACAGCTTACATAAACTACTCTATTAGGAGCAATTTTCAAAATTTGAGCCACCACATCTTTGTGCATTCCATCTCTTGGAGGGTCTGTAATAATTACATCTGGATGACCGTGTGTTCTTATAAAATCGTCATTGAACACATTTTTCATGTCACCAACGAAGAACTCACAATTAGTTATATTATTTCGTTTGGCATTCTCTTTAGCATCTGCAATTGCTTCTGGAACAGCTTCTACTCCTATTACTTTTTTTGCTTTTTTAGAAACAAATTGGGCAATAGTCCCTGTTCCTGTATATAAGTCATACACTAGTTCTTCACCTGTTAAACCAGCAAATTCACGTGTGATTTTATATAATTCATAAGCTTGTTCTGAATTAGTTTGGTAAAATGATTTTGCATTAATGCTAAAATGCAATCCTTCCATTTCTTCTAAGATGTACTCTCTTCCTTTATACAACTTCACATCTTGATCATAAATAGTATCATTTGGTTTACCGTTGATTACATATAATAAAGATGTGATTTCTGGAAAACGTTCTGCCAAAAAATTCATGAGTAGTTCTCTTTGTGCTTTGTCTTCTTTGAAAAACTGAATCAACACCATGATTTCTCCTGTTGAAGCAGTTCTAATCATTAAGGTACGTAACAATCCTTCTTGTGCTCTTGGATTAAAGAATTCTAAACCATTGGCTACAGCAAATTCTTTTATTTCGTTGCGAATTGCGTTGGAAGGATCTTGTTGTAAGTGACATTTTTCAATATCTAAAATTTTATCCCACATTCTAGGAATGTGAAACCCTAATGCGTTTTTATGTTCAAATTCTTTTCCACTTCTTACTTCTTCATCTGTCATCCAACGTGCATTGGAAAAGCCAAATTCCATTTTATTACGGTAGAAAAACTGTTTTTCGGAACCTAAAATAGGTTCGAAATCGGGCAGTTCTATTTTACCAATTCTTTTTAAATTATTATAAACTTCCTGATTTTTATAAAACAATTGTTTGTCATAGCTCATGTTTTGCCATTTGCAACCACCACAAGCACCGAAATGTTCACAAACCACTTCTACTCTATCTTCAGAAAATTGATGAATTACTGTAGCTTTGCCTTCGTAGTATGCTTTTTTCTTTTTAGTAGTTTGTATATCTACCACATCACCTGGAACTACATTAGGTATGAAAATTACCTTACCATCTGCAGCTTTTGCTACCGACACACCTTTTGCACCTGCATCAAGGATTTTTACGTTTTCGAATACGATTCGTTCTGTTCTCTTTCTTCCCATACCGCAAAAATAAAGTATTGATTAGATTTATGGATATAGTTTAAGAAAAAAATATCTTTTTTATAAAGTTTTTTTTTGAGTTTACATAAATTATGCAAATCTCTTTAGTTTCTTTTTTTTAGGTAGTCTCTTTTTCTAATTGCAGTAACAAAAATACTTGTTGCAGTGAGTTTTTATACCTGACAGGTTTTTGAAACCTGTCAGGTATAAAAATGGCAAACACTTATACGCAAATTCACTTACAGTTTGTTTTTACTGTGAAATATAGAAGAGCATCATAAAAAAGAAACTTTTAGAGAAGAATATTTGAAATTTTTGAAAGCTTTTGAGATTGATTATAATGAAAATTATATCTTTAAAGAATTAATATAATAGCTGTATCCAAAATATATTCCCTATGTGGATTTATTAATAACAATTATCGTTTTCTTTCAATATAAAATCCTACAGGGTAAAATTTTTATATAAGAAGAAGAATTACTAGGGTTTTATAATGATAAATGCAGATATGACAAATGACTTATGAAAACACACTTAGCTTTACTTCGCGGAATTAACGTTTCTGGACATAATATGATAAAAATGGATGCTTTAAAAAAGGCATTGGAAAATTTTGGCTTTCAAAATGTAAAAACATATATCCAATCTGGTAATGTTTTTGTGAATACAGAAGAAGAAAACGGAACCTCTGTAGGGTTTCAAATTAAACAAGAAATTTTTAAAGTTTTTGGTCATGAAGTTCCTGTGATTGTGATTGGCAAACAGGACTTAGAAGCTTGTTTTAGTAATAGTTTATTTTTGAAAGAAAAAGAATGTGATACTAAAAAGTTATACGTGGCTTTCATTTCTAAAACATTAGATTCTGGGGCGATGAATGATTTAAAAATGAGTCAGGTAAAACCAGATGAGTGTCAAATAGATGCTAATCGTATTTTTATTAAGTATGACATAGGTGCGGGAAAAACAAAATTTGATCAAAAATATATTGAAAAGAAATTAAACGTAACTGCAACAATCCGTAATTGGAATACTGTAACAAAACTATTAGAAATATATAATGAATCTAGTTCCTAAGATTAAATAATAATTACTATTTATTTAAAAATTAGTTAAAACAATCTAATCTACTTCTTTTTTTGTTTTAGTATGGCTAACTTTAAGCTAATTAATTTAAAAACAAATAACATGAAAAGAAATGCAACAGCAGTTTGGAACGGTGACGTTAAAACTGGAAACGGAAAAATCTCTACACAAAGTAAAACATTAGATAATGCTCAATATTCATTTAAAACCCGTTTTGAAGACGGTGTGGGTACCAATCCAGAAGAATTAGTTGCTGCTGCTCATGCAGGCTGTTTTACAATGCAGTTATCTGCTTTTATAGGTGAAGAAGGTCACACAATCGAACAAATTCAAACTAAATGCGAAATTAATTTAGTGGAAGGAACAATCATTGGTTCACATTTAATTGTTGAAGCAAAAATTGATGGAATTTCAAATGAAAATTTTCAAAAACTAGTTACTAAGGCTGAAGAAAATTGTCCTATTTCTAAATTGTACAACACCAAAATTACTTCAATAGCTACTTTAGTTTAAAATCAAAAAAAGGAATATTATTTTACAACCATTTTTTAATAATTTAGAGTTTTTTTCATGATATTTTTGAGAAAGTATTATAAATAGAGCTAAAATGAAGTAAAATTTCTACATTTGTAAAGATGGATGATTTCTCTCCTTTTAAAGTAGGAATTGAAGATTAATAATCTAATAAATTTATCATGTCAGTTTTAGAAAAAATGAGCTCGGCTGAAGCTATTGCATTAGAAGATAAGTTCGGTGCACACAATTATCATCCACTACCTGTGGTTTTAAGTAAAGGAAAAGGAGTATTTGTTTGGGATGCTGAAGGCAAGAAATATTATGATTTCCTGTCTGCATATTCAGCAGTAAATCAAGGTCATTGTCACCCAAAAATTATTGATGCTCTAATAGAACAAGCGCAAACTTTAACATTGACATCTAGAGCTTTTTATAATAACAAACTAGGTGTTTATGAAAAATATGTAACCGATTTTTTTGGGTTTGATAAAGTTTTACCTATGAATACAGGTGCAGAAGCCGTTGAAACAGCTTTAAAAATTTGTAGAAAATGGGCTTATGAGAAAAAAGGAATTCCTGAAAATGAAGCACAAATAATTGTTTGTGAAAATAATTTTCATGGAAGAACTACTACTATCATTTCTTTTTCAAATGATGAAAATGCTCGTAAAAATTTTGGCCCTTACACAGCTGGTTTTATAAAAATTCCTTATGATGATATTGAAGCTCTTGAAAAAGCGATTACCTCTTCAAAAAACATAGCTGGTTTCTTGGTGGAACCAATTCAAGGTGAAGCTGGAGTTTTTGTTCCAAGTGAAGGGTACTTAGCAAAAGCAAAAGCATTGTGTGAAGCAAATAATGTTTTATTTATTGCTGACGAAGTCCAAACTGGTGTTGCTAGAACAGGAAAAATGTTAGCAGTTCATCATGAAAATGTGCAACCTGATATTTTAATTTTAGGAAAAGCATTATCTGGTGGTGTTTATCCAGTTTCTGCTGTTTTAGCTATGGATGCCGTTATGAATGTCATTAAGCCTGGTCAGCATGGTTCTACTTTTGGAGGAAATCCTCTTGCTGCAGCTGTTGCAATTGCAGCTTTGGAAGTTGTTAAAAATGAGAAGTTAGACGAAAATGCATCAGCTCTAGGACAATTGTTTCGTTCTGAATTAGACAAATACATTGCCACTAGTTCGATAGTAAGTTTAGTAAGAGGAAAAGGGTTATTGAATGCCATTGTAATTAATGACCATGAGGAAAGCGAAACTGCTTGGAATATTTGTATTAAACTTGCAGAAAATGGTTTATTAGCTAAGCCAACACATGGTAATATTATTCGTTTTGCTCCACCATTAGTAATAACTGAATATCAATTATTAGATTGTGTAGGAATCATTATCAATACACTAAAAGATTTTGAAAAGTAAAAATAATTTTCAATTTATACATAAAAGTCCAATCATTAGATTGGGCTTTTTATTTTGAAAGAATTTTGACAACTTTTTCTTGAAGAACAGGAATTACACTTTCTTCAAACCATTTATTTTTTTGAAGCCAAAATCGATTTCTTGGTGAAGGATGTGGCAATGGAAAATATTTTGGTAAATATTCATCAAAGCAGCTAACAGTTTCAGTTAATGCTTTTTTATTTTTCTCTTTTAAATAATATTTTTGAGCATATTGACCTATAAGCAATATCAATTCTATATTTGGCATTTGATCTAATAGTTTTTTATGCCAAAGAGGAGCACATTCCTGTCTAGGAGGTAAATCTCCCGTTTTTCCTTTTCCTGGATAACAAAATCCCATAGGAACAATAGCTATTTTTGAAGTGTCGTAGAATACCTCATTAGAAATATTAAGCCATCTTCTAAGTTGATTTCCGCTAGGATCGTTCCAAGGTATTCCTGTTTGATGAACTTTAGTTCCTGGTGCTTGTCCTACAATTAGAATTTTAGCTGTTTTACTTGCTCTTACTACTGGATTTGGTCCTAATGGTAAAAAATTAGTACAATGAGTACATTTTATTATTTCATCTAATAATTTTTCCATTTAAAAAAAAATCCACTATTGTGGATTTGAAAGCAATAAATCATCATATTTTTTAGAAACTATAGTCCAATTTATATTTTCAAAAGTATTTTCTATATATTCTTTTCTATTATTTTGATAAGCTAAATAATAAGCGTGTTCCCATAAATCGATTCCTAATATCGGAGTTCCTTTAACTTTAGTGTTTATCATCAATGGATTATCTTGATTATCTGTGGTAACTACTTTTAATTCTCCTGTTTTAGTTACTAGTAACCAAACCCATCCAGAACCAAAATGATTATTAGCTTCAGCTATAAATTTATTTTTAAAAATAGAAAAAGAGATAAAATTAGTGTTTATGGCATTAGACAAATTTTCTGTTGGTTTTTTAGCTCCTTTTGGGGTAAGTATTTCAAAAAAAAGGGAATGGTTATAATAACCTCCTGCATTATTTTTTAAATCCAATTCACTATCAGTAACTTTTGACAATATAGCGTCAATTGATTTCCCTTGCCATTCTTTTTTTGCTAGAATTTCTTTGTTTAATTTATTTGTATAGCCTAAATAATGTTTAGAGTAGTGAAGCTCCATTGTTTTCCCATCTACAACAGGATTTAAAGCATCATAAGGATAGTTTAACACTATCAATTGAAAAGGACCTTCGTTAACTTTTACATCTTTAGGATTACCATAAAGAACAGAAACTGGTTCTTCTGGTTCAGGAAGTTGAACTTCTACTAAATTACTTTCATCCTTACAAGAAGTAAACAAAACAAATAAAATAAAAAGGTAAAGTTTTTTCATAGATTTCGTTCTCGCAGCAATTCATTAATAATAGTGATGTAATTTTGTTTAGCTTCATCAATACTAAGATGCTTTACTTGAATCCAAGCGTTTAATTTAAAGGCATTAATTAAATCTTGTGGATTTTGAACATGAATATTTGTTTTCCCACTAGTTGCTTGTTTATATAGACCATACAAAACTAATTGGACATCTTGCGGCACTGATTCTTGAGGAATCAATTGTGCATTATCAAATGCTTCTTCAAATAAAGTATCTAAATCTTTACTCTTCATTTATTTTTTACAAATAACTGTTTTTGCTCCTATTGCTTTTTCTCCCAATTTTACATTCACTTCTGTACCTAGAGGTAAATAAATATCTACTCTAGAACCAAATTTAATAAAACCAGCATCTTTACCTTGTACAGCACGCATACCTTCTTTAGCATAATTAATAATTCTTCTAGCTAAAGCTCCAGCAATTTGTCTGTACATTACTTCTCCATAAATACGATTATTAATCACAACTGTTGTGCGTTCATTCTCTTCACTTGCTTTTGGATGCCAAGCAACTAAGTATTTTCCAGGGTGATATTTACTGTATTTTACAACTCCGTTTAATGGATAACGAGTAACATGAACATTTATAGGTGACATAAAAATAGAAACCATTAGCCTTTTATCATTAAAATATTCTGGTTCGTAAACTTCTTCAATAACAACTACTTTACCATCTACTGGTGCTAAAATATGATTATCACTATTATCAACTTCTCTCTTAGGATTTCTGAAAAATTGAAGGATTAGTACTAAAAATACTAATGCTAAAATAATTAAACCAATTCTAATCCATTGAATTGATATGAAATCAGATGCGAAAATAACAGCTACAACAATAGCAAGTGTTATTAAAATAATTTTGGCTCCTTCTTTATGAAACATAATATAAAATTAAATAAAACAAATTTATGAACGGTACTACAAATATAATACTATCTAATCGATCTAAAATACCTCCATGACCTGGCATAATATTTCCTGAATCTTTTATTTCTGCAACTCTTTTCAATTTAGATTCTATTAAATCTCCAAGAGTACTAAAAATACTAACTATTATAGCAATTATAATCCAAATGTATATATTTTTTGTTTCAATGTAATACTTGGACAAAAGTATACTACAAATAATTGTAAAAAATACACCTCCGATAAAGCCTTCTATAGTCTTTTTCGGAGAAACACTTGGAAATAATTTCCTTTTACCAAAATTTTTACCTACCAAATAGGCAAAAGTATCATTAGTCCATATTGAAATAAAGATAGTGATTAATATTTTTTCATTATATCTATTTCCTTTTCCAATGCAAATATAATTTGTTAAAATAAAAGGGAAAATAATATATCCAATTAAAAGAATATAACGAGTTGCTAATTTAAATTTGGTTTTTCTGACATTGTAAAGATACAGCAATAGTTTTACACCTATTAAAGTTGAAAAAACTGAAATTCCTGTCCAAAGATTGACACTCACCGTATTTTTATCCCACAAATAATAATATAAAATTATAGCTATTGGAATTGTAACATAATAATTTAGTGAGGCTAATTTACAAAACTCAAAAACAGCAATAACCAAAAAAACTCCAAAAAGAATAGCCAAACTCTCTTTAGAATATAATATGCAGCTTAATAATAAAATAATATAAACAGCACCTGAAATAGCTCTCTTTAATGTTTCATTCATATTAAAGATCTTCTAATAAAAGTAAATATAAATTTTTGTGACTACTACCGTAGTGTAAAAAATCTTCTTCTTTTACTTTTTCGAAGTATTTTATTGTAGTAATATTTGTTGGGTATTCTTTATCATATTTATTTTTTATATGACGTAGACCTTCACTTTTATTAGCAACCATCTGACTTGTTGTTGCTAAAACGATCATATTAGTAGGTAAATCTCCAGGTCTATAGTGTTTTAATTGATTAGAAGAAAAAAGAATAGAACCTTCATCTGCAATTAAATTCTCGCAAGTGGAAAAATAAAACTGAGCTTCCTTTGAATTATTCTTATATTCTAACTTATTTTCATCTAAAAAATGAAATAATTGTGACTCATAACAATTTACTTCACTTTCGAACCAATCATTTTCTTCCAAAATATTAATGAAATTTTCTGAAACTTCATTTAAATTTTCACAATATATAAACTTCCCACCGTTCTTTTTAAAGTGGTGAGTAAACATTTCATCAATGGGCAGTTTAACTTCTGGTGCATAAGGGCTTTTTTCATCATCTCTATTGCCTTTTGATGTGTTACCAGAGTTTCCAAAAATTTTTCTAAAAAGACTCATGTATTTTTAGTAGGTAATTTATACTTGTGCGAACCAAAGATAAAAAAAAACTTAGTTCTATAAGGTTTAAGAACTAAGTTTTTTTAAAATTGGTACAAATGTAATTTATAATAAACTATTCTGTAGGAATTTCAATGGTTTTTTCATGAGGCCTATTTCCAAAAATAGCCTCTAAATCGTCTTTGAAAATAACTTCTTTTTCAATTAAAATATCAGCAAGCTGAATTAATTTATCTTTATTATCTTCTAACAATTGTATCGCTCTCTTATATTGATCTTCTATTAATAGAGATATTTCAGTATCTATAACTTTAGCTGTTTCTTCTGAATAAGGTTTTGAGAAGTTATATTCATTTTGCCCTGAAGAATCATAATAAGTTATATTTCCTAATTTTTCATTTAGTCCATAAATAGTAACCATTGCACGTGCTTGTTTAGTTACTTTTTCCAAATCGCTTAATGCTCCTGTTGAAATCTTATTAAAAATTACTTTCTCAGCCGCTCTTCCTCCCATGGTAGCGCACATTTCATCTAGCATTTGTTCTGGACGAACAATCAATCTTTCTTCTGGTAGATACCAAGCAGCACCTAAACTTTGTCCTCTAGGCACAATAGTTACTTTAACTAAAGGAGCAGCATGTTCAAGCATCCAACTTACTGTTGCATGACCAGCTTCGTGAATAGCAATTGCTCTTTTTTCTTCTGGAGTAACAATTTTATTTTTCTTTTCTAAACCACCTACAATTCTATCAACTGCATCTAAGAAATCTTGTTTATCAACTGCTTTTTTGTCTTTTCGAGCTGCAATTAAAGCCGCTTCATTACAAACATTAGCAATATCTGCACCTGAAAAACCAGGAGTTTGTTTTGCTAAAAACTCAGTATCTAATTCTTCTGATTTTTTTATTGGTTTTAAATGAACTTCAAAAATTTCTTTACGTTCTCTAATATCTGGAAGATCAACATAAATTTGTCTATCAAAACGTCCAGCTCTCATTAAGGCTTTATCTAATACGTCTGCTCTATTAGTTGCAGCAAGTACAATTACATTGGTATTTGTACCAAAACCGTCCATTTCAGTCAGTAACTGATTTAAAGTGTTTTCTCTTTCATCATTTGAACCAGACATATTATTTTTTCCACGAGCTCTTCCTACTGCATCAATTTCATCAATAAAAATAATTGCTGGTGCTTTTTCTTTTGCTTGTTTAAATAAATCTCTTACTCTTGATGCTCCTACTCCAACAAACATTTCAACAAAATCAGAACCTGATAATGAGAAGAAAGGAACTTTTGCTTCACCAGCAACAGCTTTTGCTAATAACGTTTTACCAGTTCCTGGAGGACCTACTAATAAAGCCCCTTTAGGTATTTTACCTCCAATAGAAGTGTATTTTTCTGGAGTTTTCAAAAATTCTACAATCTCTTGAATCTCTTCTTTAGCTCCTTCTAATCCAGCAACATTTTCAAAAGTCACTTTAACATCATTTTTTTCATCAAATAATTTAGCCTTAGATTTACCAATACTAAAAATTTGACCTCCACCACCACTTGAACCACCAGACATTCTACGCATCATAAAAATCCATAGACCACCTAATAAAAGAAATGGTAATAATAATGACAATATATCACCCCAAATTCCTTCTGGTTCTTTGGCATAATCATTAATAAGTCCTTTTTTCTTTGCTTCTATTAATTCTTTTTGAAATAATTCTGTGTTACCAATTTCAAAATAATAATGAGGTCCTTTTTCATTTAGTTTACCTAACATGTTGTTTTTAGCATCTTTATGCTCTTTGTTTCCTAAAGCATCTTTTTTCAAAAATACTTGAGCTTTTGTATTGCTAAAAACAACTTTATCAACCTGATTAGATTCTAGAAATTCATAGAATTTAGACAATGTAGTTGGTTTAGGATTATTAAAATCAAATCCATTACCAAATACATTTATCAATAAGAATATTCCAAGAATAAGTCCATAAATTAACCATGGACTGACTTTAAATTTTGGATTTTTATTTTCAGACATAATTTTTTTTAATATTTACTTTCTATAGAAGTTATTTTAGCATCACCCCAAAGGCTCTCTATATTGTAATACTCGCGAATGTGTGTTTGAAATACATGTACAACTACATTTACAAAATCCATTAATACCCATTCACCATTTTCTAAACCTTCAATATGCCAAGGTTTTTCTTTAAGTTCTTTAGACACTACTTTTTGAATGGAATTTGCGATTGCAACTACTTGGGTATTAGAGTTACCATTACAAACAATGAAATAATCGCATACTGTGTTATCAATTTCTCTAAGATCTAGGATATCTATATCTGCTCCTTTAACATCTTCAATTCCTTTAATGATATTTACTACTAAATCGTCGTTACTATTATTTTTTGCCATTTAAATTTTATAAGTTTATGCAAAGTTACCATTTTTTGTCTTTATTTTTGAACCTTAACATAAGATTAAAATTAAAACTTTACATTTTTTGTATAATGAATATTATCAAACTCAATGCCATAGACTCAACAAACAATTTTTTAAAAAAATTGTCAGCCACTCAAACCCTAGATAATTTTACTACTGTTGTAACAGAAAATCAATTAAAAGGAAAAGGCCAAAGAGGAGCCACATGGACTTCAGAAAATGGTAAAAACCTAACGTTCAGTGTATTTATAAATCATTCAAAAAAAACAGCTCACTGCTTATATGCAATAAATATACTTGTTTCAATTACCATAATTGAGGTACTTAAAAGTTATGATTTAACTGATTTATACATTAAATGGCCAAACGACATTTTGTCAGAAAATAAAAAAATTTGCGGAATATTAGTTGAAAACGTCATTAAATCAGATGGGAAAATTCAATCTATTATAGGAATTGGACTAAATGTAAATCAAAAAACATTTAAAAATCTACCGAAAGCTTCCTCATTAGCACAATTAAAAAACAGAATATTTGATAAAGAAACTCTATTAAAATCAATTATCAATGCCTTAGAATCAAACTATAAAAAAAAAGATCGCAACGATTTTCTTTGGAAAGAATACCATTCCTTATTATTTAAAAAAGGCATTCCAACTGTTTTTGAAAATAAGGACAAATCTAGATTTATGGCTATCATTCAAGGTGTTTCAACTACAGGTAAATTGCAATTACAACTTGAAGATGACACTATTAAAGAATACGATATAAAAGAAATTAAAATGCTTTATTAATAACATTTCTTAAAACTTGACAAAGACTTGTTAAACATAGCAATAAAGTTTGTGTTTTTAAGTACTTTTGCAAACGTTTAAAATTACTATAATAAAAATGGACAAAAAAATATTTTCTTTTTTATTCTCTACACGTTTAATGGCTGTTTTATTCATTTTGTTTGCAGCTTCAATGGCGGTAGGAACTTTTATAGAGGACGCTTATAATACAGAAACTGCACGTATCATTGTTTATAATGCTTGGTGGTTTGAAGTAATAATGGTGTTTTTTGTTATCAACTTCATAGGAAACATAAAACGTTATCAATTATATAAAAGAGAAAAATGGGCAACTCTTTTGATTCACTTATCCTTTATTTTTATAATAGTTGGTGCATTTATTACTAGATACATTAGCTATGAAGGTATGATGTTAATACAAGAAGGACAAACTGAAAACAAGATTTTTTCTGACAAAACATACGTTTATGGCTTTGTGGATGGAAAACATGAAGGAGAAATAAAAAGACGTTCTTTTGAAGAAAGCAGGTATTTTGCACCAGAAAAAATAGCTTGGTTTTTAAAACCTTTCTTTTCTAATGATTTTACAATAAGAGGTGAATTTAACTCTATTCCTTATAAAATAGAATATGATAGTTTCATCATGAATGCTAGTGAAACTATAGAAGCAGACAAAAACGGAATTCAATATTTAAAAATGGTAGAGTCTAGCGATGGTTCTAGACATGAACATTTTTTAAAAGAAGGAGATTTACAAAACATTCATAATGTATTATATTCCTTTAATAATCCTACTAAAGGAGCAATAAACATCTCTAATTTAGAAGGAAAAATGACTATTCAGACTCCTTTTGAAGGCAATTTCATGAGAATGGCTGACCAAATGCAAGGCAAAGTTACTAAAGATAGTGTTCAACCATTACAACTTCGTTCTTTGTATAATATAGCTGGCAATCAATTTGTTTTTCCAGAAATGCCTATAAAAGGGAAAATGATTTATAAATCTAATAATGATTATCAAGACAAACAAACTCCTGATGCCATAGTTGTCTCTATTGAAAGTCAAGGTAAAAAAGAAAAAGTAACACTTGTAGGCTCAAAAGGAATGCAAGGTGCACCACAAATGATAAAAATTGGTGATTTAGATTTTACATTATTTTTTGGTAGTAAAGTATATGAAACACCTTTTAACGTAAAATTAGATGATTTTATAGCAGACAAATATCCTGGAACAGAAAAAAGTTATTCTGCTTTTAAAAGTAAAATTGAAATAATAGATACAGAAAAAAACAATTCTTTTAAAGATAGCATTTACATGAATAATATTTTAGACTATAGAGGGTTTCGTTTTTTTCAAGCTGGATTTGACCCAGATGAAAAAGGAACGCATTTGTCTGTAAATCATGATCAATGGGGAACATGGATAACTTATATTGGTTATTTCTTATTATATTTTGCATTAATGGCCATCCTTTTTGACAAAAATACTAGATTTGGTGATTTGAAAAGGAAGATTAATAAAATCAACGAGAAAAAGAATACACTTCTTTCATTATTTTTATTATTTTTCACTTTCATAGGGTTTTCTCAAGAACATAATCATAACAATCAGATAGTAGATTCAGATAAAGCAATAGAATTTATTTCCAAATATAAAGTATCTGAAGAACACTCCTCTGAATTTGGGAAAATGGTTATCCAGGATCAAGGTGGAAGAACAAAACCTATTAATACTTTTTCTTCAGAATTGTTAAGAAAAGTATCTAAAAGTGAAACTTATAATGGAATGAATGCTGATCAGGCTTTTATTTCTATGACTCAATTTCCTCAATATTGGTACACCGTTCCTATCATTTACTTAAAAAGAGGTAATGATAGTATTAGAAAAATTGCTGGAATAAAATCCGATGCTAAATACGCTTCCTTAGTTGACTTTTTTGACACTAAAGGGAATTACAAACTAGCTCCATTTTTAGATGAAGCTTACAGAGAAGCTGTTCCTAATAATTTTCAAAAAGATTTTATTGATGTTGATAAGAAAGTAAACTTACTATATGATGCATTAAGCGGTAAAATTTTACGTGTTTACCCCATTCCAAATGACAAAGGAAACAAATGGCTATCCTATTTAGAAATTAGTGATTCTACCAAAACTGTATTGGACACAGTAAAAAATATTATTCCTTTTTATTTAGATGCTGTTTCAAAAGCTAGTCAAAATAATGACTATAAATTAGCAAATTCCCTATTAATTGGATTAAAAGAATACCAAAAAAAATATGGTAAATCTGTAATGATATCTGATAAAAAGATTAATACAGAAATCATGTATAACAAATATGATATTTTTAAGCGTTTGTTTTATTTATACATGTTAGCAGGAGTATTTATGTTAGGTTTCGCTATTTATCAACTATTTTCTAAGGCTAAATGGGTAAGATATACTGTTAATTTCTTTCATGTACTAATAGTTTTCTTTTTCATACTTCATACATTAGGATTAATTGCTCGTTGGTATGTATCAGGTCATGCACCTTGGAGTAATGCTTATGAAAGTATGATTTATGTAGCTTGGGCTACAATGCTATTTACATTACTTTTAGGTTTCCCATACCCTATTTGGCACTTATTATTTACTAATAGAAGATTAAAAAAATCTGCAATTACAATAGCTGCGGGTGCATTTGTTGCTTCTATGCTTTTAATGGTTGCACATTGGAGCTGGATGGATCCTGAAATAGGAAATTTGCAACCCGTTCTGAATTCCTATTGGTTGATGATACATGTCGCTGTAATTGTTGCTAGTTATGGTCCATTTACTCTAGGTATGATTCTTGGTTTAATTTCATTGTTTTTAATGATTTTCACGAATAGCAGAAATGTTAAAAAAATGAAATTAGCTATTGAAGAATTAAGCTACATCAATGAAATGTCTATTACTGTTGGACTTGTTATGTTAACTATAGGAAACTTTTTAGGAGGTCAATGGGCCAATGAAAGTTGGGGAAGATATTGGGGTTGGGATCCAAAAGAGACATGGGCATTAATTAGTATTTTTGTATATGCATTTGTTATTCATTCAAGACTAGTTCCTGGTTTAAGAGGAAAATGGTTTTATAATTTTAGTAGTGTTTTAGCCTTTGCTTCTATTGTAATGACTTATGTTGGTGTTAATTTTCATTTGAGTGGCCTACATTCTTATGCTTCTGGTGAAAAACAAAATGTTGTTTATTATTTATATATATTCGTTGGTATAGTTGCAATAGGCATTCTAGCATTAATAAAATATAATAAACATCATAGTAAAAAAAACTAGCTCTTTTTTACACACTACTATCAAAAAATGGATAGTACTAAAACATTTAAAAACCGAAACTGGTTTTTAACTATGTGGAAAAAGACAATATAGTTCTAAATCAGGTTTAACTCGCTCAAGATTTGAAATTTTATTGGAAGATACTAACGAAAAGTAAAAAAAGAGATTAATTATACTTCCAGATTCATTAAATGATGGACAAAGTGAAACTGAAAAAGCACTAGAAATAATGAAGAAAGAAGGAATTATAAAGTCTTAGCAGAATATATAAACAGAATTTATAATATAAAAAAACTCCAAGAAAGAAAATCTTGGAGTTTTTTGTAGCTATAGATTTTCTAGAATCTAATTATTTTATAATTTCAATTTTTTGAGCTTCTTCAATATTAACACTATCAAAAAATCCTTGCTCTCTCATCCATTCATCACTATATACTTTACTCATGTATCTTGAACCGTGATCAGGAAAAATTACTACTACTTTACTATCTTTAGTAAACTCACCTTCTTCTGCAAACTGCTTAATTGCTTGCATAGCTGCTCCCGAAGTATAACCTACAAACAAACCTTCTTTTCTTGAGATTTCTCTTGCTGTGTGAGCACTTTCTTCATCCGTCACTTTGATAAATTTATCAATCATATCAAAATCAGTTGCTGTAGGAATTAAATTTTTTCCTAAACCTTCAATTCTGTAAGGATAGATTTCTTCACCATCAAATTCTTTTGTTTCATGATATTTTTTCAATACAGAACCATAAGCATCAACACCTAGAACTCTAATATTAGGATTCATTTCTTTAAGGAAACGAGCTGTTCCCGAAATAGTACCTCCAGTTCCACTACAAGCCACTAAATGTGTAATTTGTCCTTTTGTTTGTTCCCAAATTTCAGGACCAGTAGTTTTGTAATGTGCATCAATATTTAAATCATTAAAATATTGATTGATATAAATTGATCCTTTTGTTTCTTCGTGTAATCGTTTAGCTACACTATAGTATGATCTTTTATCATCAGCAGAAACATTTGCAGGACAAACATAAACTTTTGCTCCCATAGTACGAAGCATGTCTATTTTATCTTTAGATGATTTTGAACTTACCGCTAAAATACAATCATATCCTTTAATTATACTAACCATAGCTAAACTAAATCCTGTGTTACCAGAAGTTGTTTCTATAATTGTATCACCTGGTTTTAAAATACCTCTTCGCTCTGCTTCATTAATAATATACAAAGCAATTCTATCTTTAGTGGAATGACCTGGATTAAAAGCCTCTACTTTAGCATAAAAATTACCTTCTATATTTTCAGTTACTCTATTTAATTTAATTAGAGGTGTATTACCAATTAACTCTAAAACATTGTTGTAGGCATTTATTTCTTCTCTCATAAAAACTAAATTATATTGAGGTAAATTATCATTTTTTTAACAACCCCAAAACCCTGCAAATTTAACAAAAAATTTTAAACTACTTCTTAATATTCTCTAAATCTAATAAAAAACTAAATTCTTTAGCCACTTCTTTAAGTGCTTCAAAACGTCCTGAAGCTCCACCGTGCCCAGCATCCATATTAGTATGCAAGAATAATAAATTTTTATCTGTTTTTGTCACTCTTAATTTAGCAACCCATTTTGCAGGTTCCCAATACTGTACTTGAGAATCATGTAAACCAGTCGAAACATACATATTTGGGTAATTTTGAGCTACAACATTATCATAAGGTGAATATGATTTCATATAGTCATAGTATTCTTTTTCATTAGGATTTCCCCATTCGTCATATTCTCCTGTTGTTAAAGGAATAGTATCATCTAACATAGTTGTTACTACATCAACAAATGGAACTTGTGCAATAACACCATTATATAATTCTGGAGCCATGTTTACAATTGCTCCCATTAATAATCCTCCTGCAGAGCCTCCTTCAGCATATAAATGTTTTGAAGAAGTATACTTTTTAGCAATTACATATTTTGAACAGTCTATAAAATCAGTAAAAGTATTTTTCTTTTTCAACAATTTTCCATCTTCATACCATTTTCTTCCTAAATCTTCTCCTCCTCTAATATGAGCAATTGCATAAATAAAACCTCTGTCTAATAAACTTAATCGAGTTGTAGAAAAATAAGGATCCATAGAAGCACCATAAGAACCATAAGCGTATAACAAGAAAGGATTTGAACCATCTTTTTTCATTCCTTTTCTATATACCATTGAAATGGGTACTTTTGTTCCATCTGAAGCAGTAGCCCAAATTCTTTCTTCAGTGTAATTATTCTTATCAAATTTTCCACCTAAAACTTCTTGCTCTTTTAAAACTGTTTTCTCTTTGGTTTTCATATTGAAATCAATAACTGAAGAAGGTGTTGTCATTGATTGATATGCATATCTAAGTATATTTGTATCAAAATCTGGATTTGTTGTAGTATAAGCTGTGTAAGTTTCACTTTCAAAAGGCAAATAATAAGCTCCTTCTCCACTCCAAGGTCTAACTTGAATTCTATTTAAACCATTAGAACGTTCTTCCACTACTAAATAATCTTTAAAAATATCAACTCCTTCTAGTAAAACATCTTCTCTGTGTGGAATAACTTCAACCCAATTTTCCTTTGCTGTTGAAGATTCAATTGTTTTCATCAATTTGAAGTTAGTTGCGTTATCCTTATTGGTAACAATATAAAAACTGTCTCCAAAATGAGAAATACTATATTCTAAACCTCTTGTTCTTTTTTGAAATATTCTAAACTTCCCATTCGGGTTATCGGCTTCTAAAAATTGATATTCGGAAGTTAATGTACTAGTAGAACCAATTACAATATATTTTTTAGATTTTTCTTTGTAAACAAAAGAATAAAATGTATCATCCTTTTCATGATATACTAATTCATCTTGTTTCACATCTGTTTTCAAAACGTGTTTGTAAATCATATCTGAACGAAGGGTTTTTGGATCTTTCTTTGTATAAAAAAAAGTTTTATTATCACTCGCCCAAGTAGTTCCTCCTGTGGTATTTTCAATTAATTCTGGAAGAATTTCTCCAGTCTCTAAATTCTTAATTTGAATAATATATTGTCTTCTTGAAACTAAATCCACCCCAAAGGTCACCCATTTATTATCTTCACTAACACTAAGACCATTCAAGTTAAAATAAGCTTGTCCTTTTGCTAATTCATTACAATCAAACATTATTTCTTCTTTAGCATCTAAGCTTCCTTTTTTACGAGCATAAATAGGATAATCTTTCCCTTTTTCAAAACGAGTTATATAGTAATACCCATTATAAAAATAAGGAACAGAAGTATCATCTTCTTTAATTCTCGCTTTCATTTCTTTGAATAAATCATCCTGAAGTTCTTTTGTATGAGCTGTCATTTTCTCATAATATTCATTCTCTTTATTCAAATAATCAGTAACTTCTTTATCTTCTCTTTGGTTTAACCAAAAATAATTATCAATACGAATATCACCGTGTTTTTCTAAACTATTTGGAACTATCTTTGCTATAGGTGGCTGAATCTCTGCTTTCATTTCTTCCTTTTTATCTTTACATGAAGTGGCAAAAATAATAGAAATCATTACAAAAGATGAAATTTTTTTCATGAAGTTATACATTAAAAGTTAACAGCTAATTTAGTATTTTTGTACTAATAAAAAAATTAAATATTATGTTTGGAAACATTATGGGAATGATGGGCAAAATTAAAGAAACCCAAGCCAAAGTAGAGGAAACAAAAAAACGTTTAGATACTGTTTTAATTGACGAAAAAAGTAATGATGGTTTACTTGAAGTTACTTTAACAGCTAATCGAAAAATTAAATCGATAATAATAAGCGATGACTTATTGCAAGATAAAGAAATGCTTGAAAATTACTTAGTAACTGTTTTAAACAAAGCAATTGAGAAAGCAACAAATGTTAATGAAACTGAACTAGCTGCTGTTGCCAAAGAAAACATGCCAAATATTCCAGGAATGGACATGTTTAAGTAAAAACTTTTTTATCAATTTGAACTTATTTCAAATTCTAAATTATATTGTATATAGAATCTGAAATAAGTTCAAATTACCACTAAATTATTTCATACAACCTTTCTTATTTCTTTATTAAATACTTCACAACTGTTTCTGCTGCATGTAAACCAAACAAGGCTGGCATCCAACTATTAGTTCCATAAAAAGATTTTTTATAATTTTTACCATCTGTTAATTTAACACTTGTAATATCTGGCCTTTCTGTGGAATAAACTGCTTTTACTCCTTTATTAATTCCTTCAGCTTTTAATCGCTTGCGCATATTTTTAGCTAACGGACAATATTCTGTTTTGCTAATATCTCTGACAGTAACTTTACTAGCTTCATATTTTCCACCAGCACCCATATTACTTATTACTTTTACTTTCTTTCTTTTTGCAGCAAGAATTAAATTTAATTTTGGAGTAACACTATCAATACAGTCTAATACATAGTCAAATTCTGGTGTAACTAATTCGAATGCTCTTTCGGGTGATAAAAACTCTTCAATTCGTGTTAATCTTAATGCTGGATTAATATCTAATAATCGATCGCCTACTACTTTCACTTTGGGCTGACCCACAGTAGAATGTAAAGCTGGTAATTGGCGATTTACATTTGTTATATCTACTGTATCACCATCAACAATCGTCATGTTTCCAACTCCTGCTCTTGCTAAAAATTCGGCAGCAAAACTACCAACGCCTCCTAATCCTACGACCAATACATTTGCATTGGTTAGCTTATTCATTCCTTCTTCTTTAAATAATAATACTGCTCTTTCTTGCCACTTTGCCATTTCTCTTTTGTATTTTAAAAGTTTTACTTTTATAAAGTTTAAATTTGTTGTTTAAAAATTGAATTGAAATTAATTTGTACGATTTGCTTCATTTCATTGATTTCAATATTTTTTATAGCTGATGCTTTTGCATATACTTCTTCGATACTTTCTTCAATTGTATCTGTTTCTAAGAAAAACTTATCATTGGGAACATTTTTAAAAACTGCTGCTAATTCTGGATTTCGCAATAAATATTTACCAAATGACAAATAAAATCCATTATCCAGAAGTGATTGTGCTACTTGTGCGTTTTTAGAAAACCCATGAATTACCATTGGATTTTGAATATTCATCTCTTTTTTAATCGCAATTACTTCTTGATAAGCTGATACACAATGCAAAATAACTGGTTTATTTGCTTTTTGTACCAATGTTATTTGTTTCTTGAAAACTTTTATTTGAGTTTCTAATGGAATTTCAATTCGTTTATCTAATCCACATTCGCCTAAAGCCAAACATTCTTCTAATTTCAATTTCTCTTCAATACATTTCAAATCTGACTCCAAGCGATTTTCAGTAATATACCAAGGATGAATTCCAATGGAATAGCGTGAGATTTCATTATTAAATTCCCAAGGATATTGATTAACGATCTCTAAAACAGATGCTTTATTTGAATAAGAATGTGTATGTAAATTGATGAATTGCATTAGTCATGAAACTTTTTAACTCCAGCTTCAATTGCAATTGCCAAATCGTTTTCCAATGGAACTATCGGACAAGAATACTTATAATTATAGGCACAATAAGGATTATAAGCTTTATTAAAATTAATAATCACTTTATCAGATGTTGGAATTCGCATATCTATATAACGACCTCCTATATAACTTTCTTTTCCACAAGTTAAATCTGAAAACGGTAAAAATAGATAATCTTTAAAACCTGGTTTTCTAGATAATTCGATATTTTGGTACACATTTAAAGCAAATTTATTTCCCTCAATTTCAAAATGAAGTACACCATATTTTAGATACATAGGTGTTCTGTCAGTTGACGTTTTCATTTTGAAAGGTTTTTCTTTTTTAGCCTTAACAAAAGTTGCTTCTACTATAAATTTTTCATTAATAGGATAAAAATCTAAGGCTTTAAAATGTGCTCTATCTTCATCTGTTAATGGACTTTTTAATGAATCGGCAAATTCTGCATTCATTTGCTTTTGAAAATCATAGACAGCTTGTAATTCTTCTTTTTGAGCTAAAGAAAAACCAATCCAAAAAATAAAAAACAGATATTTAAACATGATTCTTTTTTTTGCAAAAATATATATTTTAAGTAATATAATTTTCATAAACCTATTTTGTACCTTTGAAAATCAATCAAAATCATGTTAAAAAGAGTCTTTTCAAACTACATTAATAATTTTAGAGGGTTTTCTCGAGAAATTTGGATTCTTACGTTCGTTACCTTTATTAACAGAGCGGGAACAATGGTTTTACCTTTTTTATCCAAATATTTAAAAGAAGATTTGGGTTTTAGTTTAAATCAAGTAGGTTGGATTTTGGTTAGCTTTGGTTGTGGTTCTATGTTAGGCTCTTGGTTAGGAGGGAAATTATCTGATAAAATAGGATTTTACAAAGTAATGATTTTCAGTCTTTTAACAAGCGGGCTAATGTTTTTTGGTTTACAACATATTACTTCCTATGAAGGATTATTAGTAGCGATTTTTCTAATAATGACAATTGCTGATATGTTTAGACCTGCCATGTTTGTTTCCTTAGCTGCATACGCTAAACCTGAAAACAGAACCAGAGCACTAACTTTAGTTCGCTTAGCCGTTAATTTAGGATTTGCAGCTGGACCAGCACTTGGTGGATTAATTATTATGAATATTGGTTACAAAGGATTATTTTGGGTAGACGGACTAACTTGTGTTATTGCTATTCTAATTTTCTGGTACAAAGTAAAAGAAAAGCAACAATCCTCTTACCTAGACAAAAAAAATCCTGGAGAAATTTTAACCGCTTCCGTTTTTAGAGACATTCCCTTTTGGATATTTTTAACAACTTGTTTAATTAACGGAATTATCTTTTTTCAATTATTTACTACATTACCCATCTATCATAGAGCACAATTTGATTTAACCGAATTACGAACTGGCTTGTTACTTACTTTTAATGGAATACTCATTTTCTTCATGGAAATGCCCATTGTAAGTTTTATAGAAAGAAAAAAGTTCAATAAAGTTAAAATTGTAAGTATTGGAACTTTCATCATGGGATTATGTATGTACTTATTACTCATTAATCAATGGGAAATTGTACTATGGATTATGATGTTTTTTATGACCTTTGGAGAAATGCTTGCTTTTCCTTTTTCCAATTCCTTTGCTATGAGTCGTGCTCCTAAAGGACATGAAGGGCGTTACATGGCTATTTTTACCATGAGTTATAGTCTAGCACATATTTTTTCTGCAAAAGCAGGTATGACAAATATTGAATTATATGGTTATCAATTCAATTGGTTCTTCATGGGAACTCTTGGACTAGTAGGAGCTTTTTTAGGTTATATTACATTATATTTATTAAATTCAGAAAAAAGGAGAAAAAATTAATACATTTTTTCTCCTTTAACTTAGTACTATATTGAGTGAGATTATTCCTTAACTATCTTAAAATTTTCAATTGAATTAATAGATTTAATTGCAACTATATAATTTCCTTTCTGTAGATTAGAAATATCTAGATTTTCTGAAAAAGCATTTATATTTTTATCCATTATTTCTTGACCCAGTAAATTATAGATTGTAATACTTTTTATTTCTTCATTTTTAGAATTAATAGTTAATGATTCTTTAGCAGGATTTGGAAATAAACTATACTGTGACAGCGACATACTAGGTGTACTTAATAAATCTATATTTAAACCATATAACAGATTATTAGGTGTAGCTTGTGACACTCCTACAAGAATAGTTTCTCCTGGAACAACAGCTGTTGAAATAAATAAACCACCAGCCAATGAACTTGTTGATCCAGCTGGAACAGCATCATTTGTATAAAAATCATATACAACTCCAGTGGGTAAACCTGTAGTTAAATTGATACTTGAAATAACATCATTACTAGGAGTTCCAGCCTGATGATAAACATATAATAATCCACTTCCATCAACAGCAGCTCCATACATTCCTGTTAATGTATGTGTAGCAGCAGGAATAACCGATAACTGACTACCTGTCATACTTACAGATGCAATATCAGTGTTAAAATTAGCTATCCAAAAACCACCTGCTCCTGAATTTAATGAAGCGTCATAAGCACAAAATCTTGCAGTTGCATTTGATGTAGTCGTAATAGCAATTGTACTTGTAAGTGTTCTTGTAACAGGATTGACCACATAAATAGATGTACTAGATGTACCACAATAAACATTTGTACCATCTGTTGTCATTGATCTAGTTCCAGTTAAACCTGCCACTTGAAATGTTTCAATAAAGGCTCCAGTATTACTTAAAACATGAATATTATTAGAAGCCCATGCAGATACCCAAAACTGATTATTAATAAAAACTACTCCTGCATTTCCTTGCGCTCCAATAGAGGTACCAATATCATACAAAAACTCTGTTGTTAAAGTCGAGAAATTAACATTATTACTATGGTTAGTATTCTGATTTAACAGAACATTGGGATCAAAATCTTCTGATTGACTATATCCAAAGATTGTAACAATTAGTAAACTTAAAAAAAGGTATTTTTTTTTCATAAAAATTAGAATTTAAAATTATTTTATTCTAAATCTACAATTTAATTAACTATATATTATTTTTAACTGATAGAAAACACTTTTAATCGCTTAAAAGCATTTTTATTTTTAAAAACTACATAAATAGTTAAATAACTATAAAAATAGTTGTAAAACTAAAAAAATAGTTATAGGTTTGTTCTAACAAATTTATAATTATGCAAAAATTAACCAACAAGGAAGAAGAAATCATGCAAATTTTATGGAAGCTCAAAAAAGCATTCGTAAAAGATATTATGGAAGAAATTACCGAAGACAAACCACATTATAACACCTTATCTACTATTGTAAGAAATTTAGAAGAAAAAGGATATGTAGGTTATACTGCTTATGGTAAAACACATCAATATTTCCCAATTATTACCATAGAAAATTATCGTAAAAAGTTTATGAATACGGCTATTGATACTTATTTTAATAGTTCCTATAAAAATTTGGTCTCCTTTTTTGCGGAAGAAGAAAAGATTTCAGCAGAAGAGCTTCGTGAAATATTAGCAATCATCGAAAAGAAATAATAAAATGGAAAACGTCTTATTCTATTTTTTAAAGGTAAATGGTTTACTTCTTGTATTCTATTTCGCATATTATTTATTCCTGAGAAAAGAAACTTTTTTTCAAAGTAACCGATTGTTTTTACTTTTAGGAATTGTTAGTTCGTTTATTTTTCCACTTATTTCGTTTACCAATGTAATTTGGATCGAACCAGAACCAATTATTCAAAGTACGGCTACTTATAATCCAATAAGAAATTTTCAAGTAGTACCAACAAAAGAACCATTCAACTGGAACAAATTGCTTTTTAGCTGTTATACAATCGTTTCCTTTTTCTTTTTAGCAAAACTATCTATTGAAATAATTTCTTTTTTTAAGATAATCAAAAACGGCAAAAAGAGTAAGGCAGATAATATTGTTTTGGTAGAAACCAATGAAAGTCAGAATCCTTTTTCCTTTTTTAATTATTTGGTCTTTAATCAATCACATTTTACTGCTGAAGAATTGAATATGATACTTATTCATGAAAAAGTTCATATTCAACAAAAGCATTCCTTTGATGTTTTAATTGGAAAACTTCTTTGTTTATTATTTTGGATTAATCCAATAGTCTGGTTTTATAGAAAAGCTATGCTTGAAAACTTAGAATTTATTGCCGATTATAAAACAGCCACACTTACTAATAATTCATACGTATATCAAAAAACACTACTAAAAGCAGTCGTTTGCAATCATCAATTAACAATCACAAATCAATTTTATCAATCATTAATCAAAAAACGAATCGTTATGTTAAACACCAATCCTTCCCGTAGAAAAAAACTTTGGAAATATTCCTTAGTTGTTCCATTCTTAGTTGCGTTTGTTCTTCTTTTTCAAATTGAGACAATTGCACAAATAAAAAACAAATCTAAAATAGAAAAACAAACTTCAAGAGAACGAATTGAACTTGTAATTGATAAAAATACAAGTGATAAAGACATCAAAGAAGAAACAGAAATGATTAAGCAGAAATATGATGTTTCCGTTAAGGTTTCAAAAATTAAAAGAAACGCTAAAAATGAAATTATTGCATTAAAAATAGAGTATAAAGATGATAACGGCAGTTCTGGTTCATCTCAAATTAATAGTGATGAAGCTATAGATCCTATTGTTTTTTATCTTAATAATTTAAATGGCAATAAGAGTATGGGATTTAAAACCTTATCAAATAGTGAAGAAAAAAACAAAGCGTATGCCTATCATCATGAAGAAGATTCTGATGAAGATGAAGTTAGTATAACTAGTTATTCTTTTGATGATTTACCAGAACCACCAACTCCTCCTTCACCTCCTTCACATCCCTATGAAAACTTAAGAGAAGCTCCGTCACCACCAGATTTTCCAGATGCTCCAGATTTACCTTCCAATCTTGACGATAAAAAAGCAATGAAAAAATTTGAAGAAAAGATGGCTGTTTTCGAAATGAAAATGAAAAAAATGGAGCCACAAATAAAGAAGTTTGAAAAGGAAATGGAAGGCTTTGAAATGGAGATGGAAGGTTTTGAACCTGACATGAAAGCTTTTGAAAAACAAATGGAAGAATTTGAAAGAAAAATGGAAATCTATCAAGAAAAATTAATGCAAAGACTACCAAAAGAAAACGAAATTCGTGAAGAGAATAAGGAACGAATTATCGAAAGAAAAGTAATTATTAATAAAAGAAAAGACGCAATTGAAGCAGAAAAAATGGCAATGAAAGCCCAAAATGAAGCCATGAAAAGCCAAATGGAAGCTCAAAAAGAGGCTATGAAAAATCAAATGGAAGCCCAAAAAGAAGCTATGAAAGGTCAAATGGAAGCTCAAAAACAAAAAATGAGAGCTGAAATAGAAAAACAAAAAGCAGAAGAACGAAGAAGAATAGAACAATCAAAAAAAGAATAACACAAACATAAAAACATCCTGCAATTGCAGGATGTTTTTTTAACTATATTTGCCAAAAAAACAAACTCATGTATAAATTTTTAGCCAAACTAAATAAACTAATATTACCTAGTTTTACTAAACAACGATTAGATATTACCAAAGCTAAAAAATGGCAAAAAGCCTTACTTGCTTATCGTTATTATATCACTATCAAGAGTTTAGACTAAGACCTTAAAGTACACTAAAAAAGCTTCCATTTAATTTTTGTAATTTTTACACTTTTGATTTGCAAATTAATCAAATATACCTATATTTGCACCCTCAAATAGGCCTCGTGGCGCAACTGAATAGCGCATCTGATTACGGCTCAGAAGGTTACTGGTTTGAATCCAGTCGAGGTCACGAAAAAAACGCTAAGTTCGCTTAGCGTTTTTTCTTTTTATAACACTTACAATTTCGATTAATGTTTTACAGCCCTGATAGGAACGGCATCCTTTTCTTTTTCTTAAAAAAAGAAAAGATATAGTGGATAGCAGGTGTGTTTTGCTACTGAAAAACTATTTTTGTGCTCCTAATAAAAAAACCAAGTATATTTGGTACACTAAATCAAGATAACGTTATAAACAGTTAAAAATGGTAATCGATAAAATTGAAAATTATGGTCGCTATAAGAATATAAATGAAAGATTAGCAAAAGCTTTTGAATACTTAATCACTACTGATTTTAATATAATTGAACCTGGAAAATATGCTATCGACGAGGAAACTATTTTTGCAATCGTACAAGAATATGACACTAAAGAAGAGGCTGATTGCTACTTAGAAGGTCACTTTAAATACATCGATATTCAATATATTGTTTCGGGTGAAGAAATTATTAGTGTGGTTCCTTTGACGAATCAAATTCCTGTTACTAAAAACGAGGAGAATGATTATGCTTTTTATGAGTGTGCTAGTTCTCCTATTACCATTAGCGCTGGTATGTTTACTATCTTTTTTCAAGATGATTTGCATAAACCTTGCATGAAATCGGGTTCGGTTTCAAAAGTAAAGAAAGTGGTTATGAAAGTGCTTGCTTAATGGTATTGTAAAATAAATTCTCAAAAAAATAAAAGCTCTCATTTCATATAAAAATGAGAGCTTAAAAAACCTAAAGCGTTGAACCACCATCAACCACAATTTTCTCATTTCGCAATACTAAAGAATTATCCGAAACTAAAAATTCAACTATTGGAGCTATATCTTCGGGTAAAACCACTCTTCCAATAGGAGAAGTTTCAGCGAAATATTGTAATAATCCATCAATGGCTTCGTCTGTCATTCCTGATTTTTTCTGAATGGGTGTATGTGTAACTCCTGGACTAACTACATTAATTCTGATTCCTTTTTGAGCTAACTCTAGATTCAGTACTTTTGCAATGGCTTCTAATGCTGCTTTACTTGCCGAATAAACACTTGCATTAGGAAATGCTTTAAAAACAGCAATAGAGGTGTTCAAAACAATGCTTGAAGGGTTTTTAAGTATTGGAATAAACTTCTGAACTGTAAAAAAAGCTCCTTTAAAATTAATGTTCATGGTTTCATCAAACAATTCCTCATTAGTGTCTTCAAAACTAATTGATTTAAAAATTCCTGCATTTACAAATAACCCATCAATAGTTCCATGATTTTCTTTTATCTGGTTTACCAAATTATCAATGTCCTTTAACACACTTGTGTCAGAAATATATCCGAAGGCATTTTTTCCTAATTCGGTTAATGCTTTTTCCAGATTTTCTTCATTTCTACCTGTAATAATTACTTGATAATTTTTCGCAATTAGATATTTTGCACAAGCGAACCCTATTCCGCTTGTTCCTCCTGTAATAACAATTATTTTATTCATTTTGTATTTATTTTTGAACAAAACTAGATTATTACTAACTTTGAAACAAGTACTTACTAAATGGTAAGTAACTGACTTTTAACTCGGAATACAATTGTTATTATGGAAATAGAGATAAAAAAAATGGAAGAAAAATATATTATTGCTGAAGAATGTCCAATTACAATTTTCATGGAGCAAATTGGTGGTAAATGGAAGCCTGTAATTATATGGTTATTATTAAGTAATGAAGTGATGCGTTTTAACGAATTAGACAAAACCATAAAAGGAATTAGTCAGAAAATGTTATCGCAACAATTAAAAGACTTGGAGCAATTAGGAGTAGTTGTTAGAAAATCTTATCCAGTAATTCCTCCAAAAGTAGAATATCGTTTAACCGAAAAAGGAAAATCGTTAGCTCCTCTTTTAACAGCTATGAAAGCTTGGGTTTATGAAAATTTAATTAAAAAATAATATCTTATCTCTTACCAAAAACCTGATTTTTAAAACCTTCCATTTTAATTTCTATTTGTTTTTCGGTTTCAATAATCTTTATAATTTGTGTTTCAACACTTCTATTTTCGGTTTTACCATTTATAATATCTTGTATCGATTTTGGTGAAAACGATTTTCCTCTACTATTATAAATCTTTTTTTTATTTAAGATTGGAATGATCTTTTTACTAGGTTGTTTGCCAAGGTATTTTATAATTATTTCTTTCTCAAAAGGTTTTATCATACTATTTTCATTACCTTTTCTTAGTGCCTATAAAAAATGACTTTACAATAAACTAAATTGCTAGGTATTAACCGTATTTTTCAACTTATCTTCGATAGAAGCAACACTATTTTTAAAGTAAAGTGCTCCTCCGTTTTTATAAAATCGTTCAAAATCGCAAAATAACATGGTAAGAAAATGAAAAGAGGCTAATTTATCTATCTCATAGACTAATTTTTCTATCAACTTTGGAATAGCTTCTGTACAAAAAACACCTATGAAGTTAAAATAATCTGGTGTAAATTGTTTTAAATAGCTATCTACGTTTTCTAGTATTTCAATCTGAATACTTAAAAAATCCTCTATGGTAGCTGCTTTATGCAAAATTTTACCTATCTCATGGTTTGTGTACATATGCAATAATTAATAATTAGTTTTTATTTTGTTTTTCTAAATATATACGATTGATAGCTACGTTTGGATTAAAAAATATTTAATATTATTAAAAAAAAATTAAAACGAAACCTTATCTTATTCAATTACTTACTAATTTTTATAAGTTTTAATCATTATCTACACCTCATAGTATCACAGAATACAGTATTTTTTACTATATTCGCTTTATCTATCAATTCGTTTTTGAGTAGTTATTCATTCGTTTTGATGTGGCTAATATACAAACAAGTTTTTATTTTACAATCATATTTTAATAAAAATGCAAACTTTTTTCAAAAGATTATTACAAGTAATTGAATTTCAAGAATTTAAAAACATAAATGATTTTGCCTTAAATGGTTTAAAGTATGATAGTTCTAGTAAATTGAATCGATTGAAAGATGAAAAGAATAAGCCTTCAGTTGAAATTTTATTAGATATTGCAAATTATTTCCCTAAAATAAATATTCATTGGTTAATTACTGGTAATGGTAATATGCTTTTATCTAATTATGAAGCTGTTCCAAACAATTTAAAAGAACCAAATGAAGTTTATAAACTAGAAGCTAGTCTACAATTAACGGAAAACTATGCTACTTTAAAAGAAAACATTATCCTAAAAGATGATATCATTAAAAGTCTAAAAGAAAAAATAGAAATTCAAGAAAAACAGTTGATTCCTTTTGAATCTATTTTAGAAAAACTAGAATTTCGCATAGATTCTATTGAGAATTTTAATGCTTTGGTAAGACATAAATTAGATATTAAGAAATAAATCTAAAAATGATATAAGAAAAAATCCTGAAAATTAATTTTTCAGGATTTTCTATTTTATACTTCAACGTTCAAAAATTCTAATCTCACACTTCCATCATCATCAATTCGTGATAATTTTATTTCATGTAAAGTATTTGCTAATTCTGGATTCCAAGGTGTTTTTACTTTTACGTAATTTTCGGTAAAACCGTGAATATAGCCTTCTTTGTTTTCACTTTCAAACAAAACGGTTCTACTGGTTCCTATTTGACTTTCGTAAAAAGCTCTACGTTTTTTAACCGATAAACCTCGTAGCATTTTACTTCTTTTTGCTCTGACATTCTTTGGTACTACTCCACTCATTTCAGCAGCTTCTGTATTATCTCTTTCTGAATAGGTAAAAACGTGCAAATAAGAAATATCCAATTCATTCAAGAAATGATAGGTTTCTAAAAAATGTTCGTCCGTTTCGCCAGGAAAACCAACAATTACATCTACACCAATGCATGCATGAGGCATTACTTCACGAATTTTATTCACGCGATCTACATACAGTTCTCGTAAATAACGACGTTTCATTTTCTTTAAAATAGCATTACTTCCTGATTGTAAAGGAATATGAAAATGGGGTACAAAAGCTCTTGATTTTGAAACCAACTCGATAGTTTCATTTTTTAATAAATTAGGTTCAATTGACGAAATTCGTAGTCGTTCAATTCCTTCTACTTTATCTAATTGGGTAACCAAATCTAAAAAAGTATGTTCGTGTTTTTTGTTTCCAAATTCTCCTTTTCCATAATCACCAATATTTACACCTGTTAAAACTATTTCTTTAATTCCTTTAGCTGAAATCTCTTGGGCATTTTTCAAAACACCTTCCATAGTATCACTTCTGGAAATTCCTCTGGCTAATGGAATTGTACAATAGGTGCATTTATAATCACAGCCGTCTTGCACTTTCAAAAAAGCTCGTGTTCTATCACCTATGGAATAACTCCCAACATAAAAATCAGCATCTTCAATTTCGCAGGAATGCACTTCACCCATATCGTTTTTAGACAAATCGTTGATATAATCGGTAATTTTGAATTTTTCGGTAGCACCTAAAACTAAATCTACTCCATCAACTGCTGCTAATTCTTCTGGTTTTAATTGCGCATAGCAACCCACAGCAGCTACAAAAGCATTCTCATTAAGTTTCAAAGCTTTTTTTACAATTTGCTTAAATTGTTTGTCTGCATTTTCTGTAACCGAACAGGTGTTGATTACATACATATCGGCAACTTCTTCAAAGTCAACACGTTCAAAACCTTCCTCTTGAAAATTTCTCGCAATCGTAGAGGTTTCTGAGAAATTTAATTTACAGCCTAAAGTATAAAAGGCAACTCTTTTTTTGTTTTCCATAAGTAAACTCAATTGATGAAATCGTTGTCAAAAAATTGAGTGTGCAAATTTACATTATTTTTTATAATTATATAAAGGTTAGATAAAATTGTGTAACCTAAACCAACTCTAGAATAGTGAACTTTGTAACCATAAAAAACTATTAAAAAAAAGCAATGTCAAAAGAAAATTTATTTAGCAAAGAAGCAGTTGCTAAACTGAAAGAATTATCGGAAAAAGCAAAAACATGTATGTTTATTACCAACTTAGATAAGAAACCCCCTTTTAACGCCAGCCCCATGAGTCTTCAAGAATGCGATGACGAAGGGAACCTTTGGTTTATTAGTAGTAAAGAAAGTAATAAAAACATGGAAATTGCTCGAGACAATACGGTACAATTGTATTTCATGAACAATGGAGATTACGAATACTTATCGATATTTGGTCAGGCCTTTATTTATGACGACAAAGCAACGATTGAAGACAAATGGTCAGTTTTTGCGAATGCATGGTTTGAAGGCAAAAATGACCCAAACGTAAGCATCATTAGAGTAGCTCCAAAAGACGTATATTATTGGGATACCAAAGCAGGTAAATTTGTGTCCATGCTGCATTTTTTAACCGCAATAGCAACAAGAAGTAAATCAAACAATAGTGATGGGGTTGAAGGGAAAATTAAAATATAATTTTTTAAAATTTCAAAAGAATAAAAAAGAATAGTAGCAGTACTATTCTTTTTTTGTTTCCTCTGATTTCAAAAAAAAAAATATTCTTAAGCTTATTTTGTAACATTTTTAAATTTTACAACGTATAATTAATAAAATACAATTAATTATGGCTGGTGAAGGTTTTATGATGAGTGCTAACACAAGTTTAAAAAATAATAGACGAAATAAAACGTCAAGGCTAGAAAAATTTGTAAATACCACATCAAATGGTCAAGATGAATTTCTCGATTCTAACAAAGCTACACCAGAACAACTAGCTGAAATAAGACAAAAACTACAAGAAGAAAACAAAGCAATACTAAGAAAGAAAGTGATTCTGACTGTAAGTATTGTCGGTTCTATTTTAATAGTATTAGCAGTTCTTAATCAGTTTTTATAAAAGATAACTCAATCAGCAAACATTTAATATTATGGGAGGATATTATGGCTCACCATCGGGAATTTTAAAAAACAATAGAAATTTACTAAAAAAAGATCGTAATAAATGGAAAGAACTTATGGGTTTTAATGAAGTATCTTTTGAAGAAGATATAAAAACAAATCCAGAATTATTACACGAAATTAAAACAAAACTTGACAAAAGAAATAAAAAGAAAAAACTTATCGAAGCAATAAGTGTTATCAGTTTTTTAATTCTAATGGCTTTTGCTCTTTATTATTTGAATTTGATTTTATAACTAATGTAAATCACATCCCAATTTCGTCTATATCTTTTCCTATATCATCAATATTTTCAATAGGTTGCAATTGTATTTTCTTCCAATTGTTTTCTAAAATTTTGTAAAAACCATAACAAGCTAATCCTCCTATTGGAATTCCTAAAAGATTAATTACAACATCATCAAAGTCAATTCCTAAATCCAAAAACTCATTAAAAATAGCTAAAATAACTCCAAAAATAATTTGACCTAGATAATAAATAACAACACCTAATATGGCATACAACCATTTATTTTGATTGTATTTTTCGGCTAAAACATAAAAGTATTTACCTATCCAATAAATTAAAACCAATCCTAACATATCTTACTCTTTTCTATATTTTTTTGTTACTTCAAAAACATGTTCTAATATTTTGGACTCTTGCTCTGTAAATGCTACCTGACGACGACTCATTACTACTTTTGCTACTTCAAAAGCTTTTTTAGTCAAATAAGTAGTAAATCCACTTGCTCCACCCCAAGAAAAACTAGGAACAAAATTACGTGGAAAACCGCTTCCAAAAATATTAGCAGAAACTCCTACAACTGTTCCTGTATTAAACATTGTATTTATACCACATTTACTATGATCACCCATCATTAAACCGCAAAATTGTAATCCTGTTTTGGCAAAACCTTCCGTTTCATAACTCCATAAACGTACTTCTTCATAATTATTTTTTAGATTTGAAGTATTAGAATCGGCTCCAATATTACACCATTCTCCTAGAACAGAATTCCCTAAAAATCCATCATGTCCTTTATTGGAATAACCAAACAGCACTGAATTATTAACCTCTCCTCCTACTTTACAATGTGGACCAATTGTTGTAGCTCCATAAATTTTGGTTGCCAGCTTTACTTGCGCTTCTTCACATAAAGCAAACGGTCCTCTTATTACAGAACCTTCCATTATTTCAGCATTTTTACCAATGTAAATTGGACCTGTTGAAGCATTTAAGGTTACAAATTCTAATTTTGCTCCATCCTCAATGAAAATATTTTCAGGAGCAATTACGTTAACACTTTTTGGAATAGGCTGTGAATGTCTGTCTTCTGTAAGTAACTGAAAATCTTCTCGAATGGCAATATCATTTTTAGCAAAAATATCCCAAGTATTCTCTATTCGAAGTACTTCTTCATCATAATCAATCAATTCATAGTCTTCAAAATCTACTTCTTCTTGTGTATTATGAGAATAAAAAGCAATAATTTCTTCTCCAGAAATAATCGCTTGGTTAGATTCTAAGTTAGTAATCATTTCTACTAAAACTTCATTAGGAAAAAAAGAAGCATTAATCATAATATTTTCTTCCATTTCTACCATTGGAAACTTTTCCATTAAATACTCTTCGGTCAAAGTTGTAGTTGTATATCCTAGATATTTCTCCCATTTTTCTCTAATGGTTAAAATACCTACGCGAATATCTGCAACTGGTCTAGTAAAGGTAAACGGTAGCAATGCATTGCGAACAGTTCCATCAAAAAGTATATAGTTCATTCTATTTAAGTTTAAAAATGTAAGGTTTAAAAGTTTAAACGAACTTCTAAAACTCGAGCCAAATTTACAAGTTCTTCAGTTATATTCATAAAAAAAACCTTCCATTTTGGAAGGTTTTCTATATAAAGATAAAAATCGATTATTTTTTATCGAATTTAGCATATTTAGTTTTGAATTTATCAATACGTCCTGCAGTATCGATAAGTTTCGATTTACCTGTGTAAAAAGGATGAGATGTTCTAGAAATCTCCATTTTAAATACTGGATATTCAACACCTTCGTGTTCAATTGTTTCTTTTGTTTCTACTGTAGATTTAGTAATAAAAACATCTTCATTAGACATGTCTTTAAAAGCTACTAATCTGTAATTCTCTGGGTGAATTCCTTTTTTCATCTTGATAAATCTTTTTTATTTGTGATTATAAATTGCTTCGCGGCTTTTTTATTTTATTAAAAAAGGTGTAAACACTTTATAACCTTTTCGTTTATAATCTTTTATTTTGAGAGTGCAAATTTACACTAAATTTTTAATTCACAAGCATTCATGTAACTTTTTTTTATTTTTTTACACTAATAAACAGAAACTTTATTATTTCTATATTTGTAAACTATTAAAACTAACAAACCATGAACGAAATTATTAAAAAAAACGGAATTAAATTTGGTATTATTTCTGGTGTAATAGGTATTTTATCTATGATTATACCTTATGCAATAGACATAAGTCTTCTAGTACAATGGTGGTATGGATTACTTCTTTTGTTAATTTATTTTATAGTAGGATGTGTTTTATTAATTAACACGAGAAAAGAATTAAATGATGTTCTATCTTTTAAAGATGCATTTAAAACCTATTTTATCTCTGCATTAATCGGTATTTTTATTGGACTTATATTTAATATCATTTTCTTCAACTACATAGATACAGAAGTGGCTCAACAAGTAAAAGAGTTAAATATTGAGAATACTGTTTCAATGATGAAAAAATTTGGAGCTCCAACATCTTCAATAAAAGAAACGGTGGAAAAATTAGAAGATTATAATCAATTTGGTATAACCGAACAATTAAAAGGTGTTGCTTGGAGTTTAATTGGTTCAACTATATTTGGATTAATTTTAGCTGCCATTTTCAAAAGAAAACCAAAAGAACAATTATAAATGAATCTATCCATAGTTATTCCCTTATTAAACGAGCAAGAATCGTTACCAGAATTACATAATTGGATTGTAAAAGTTATGACTAGTCATAACTTTTCTTATGAAATACTGTTTATAGATGACGGAAGTACAGATGCTTCCTGGCAAACTATTGAACAACTTTCTAATCAAAATTCAAATGTAAAAGGCATTCGTTTTCTTAAAAATTATGGCAAAAGTCAAGCACTTCATGCTGGTTTTGCTAAAGCACAAGGTGATGTAATTATTACTATGGATGCTGATTTACAAGATAGTCCAGATGAAATCCCTGAACTTTATAATTTAATTATTAAAGAGAACTATGATTTAATTTCAGGATGGAAGAAAAAAAGATATGATTCGGTTCTTTTTAAAAACTTTCCTTCTAAATTATTCAATTGGGCTGCTCGAAAAACTTCTGGAGTTAAATTAAATGACTTCAATTGTGGTTTAAAAGCTTACAAAAATGAAGTCATCAAAAATATTGAAGTTTCTGGTGAAATGCATCGTTATATTCCAGTTTTAGCCAAGAATGCAGGTTATAGTAAAATAGGTGAAAAAGTAGTTATTCATCAAGCTCGAAAATATGGCAATTCAAAGTTTGGGATGAGTCGCTTTATAAATGGATTTTTAGACTTGATTACTATTTGGTTTTTATCTAAATTTGGGAAACGTCCTATGCACTTATTTGGTGCTTTAGGCGTTTTAATGTTTGTAATAGGACTTTTAGCAGCTGGAAGTATTGGTTTTATGAAATTATGGAAACTATACCATCATGAACCTGCTATCCTAGTAACCAATAATCCATGGTTTTACATTGCTTTAACTACAATGATAATAGGAACGCAATTATTCTTAGCTGGATTTCTAGGTGAAATTATTTTACGAACTAAAAATAATGAAGAACGATATAAAATTTCAAAAATAATAGAATAATAGCCCTGATAGAAGCAACATCCTTTTATTACTGAGAACAAAATTGACTTGCTAATAAAAGATATAGCAAATAACAGGAAAAAGCTTCAAAAAATAAACAATATGCACATAGACAAACAAATTCTGGAAAAAGTAAATGAATGGTTAACTCCAACATTTGACACAAAAACGAAAGAAGAAATTGAAAAAATGATGACGAGCGCTCCCAAAGAGCTAGAAGATTCTTTTTATAAAAATTTAGAATTTGGCACAGGCGGAATGCGTGGTATAATGGGTATTGGAACCAATAGAATTAATAAATATACTTTAGGTAAAAACACTCAAGGTTTATGTAACTACATAAAGAAAGTTTTTGTAGGTGAAGCATTAAAAGTGGCCATTGCCTATGATTGCCGTCATAATAGCGATACATTAGCAAAAATAGTAGCAGATGTTTTTTCGGCAAATGGTATTAAAGTATATTTATTTTCAGAATTAAGACCTACACCAGAATTATCTTTTGCAGTTCGTTATTTAAATTGTCATGCAGGAATTGTTTTAACTGCTTCTCATAATCCACCTGAATATAATGGTTACAAAGTATATTGGCAAGATGGTGGTCAATTAGTTCCTCCTCAAGATGGAGAAATTATTGAAATTATTGAAAATCTTCAATATAGCGATATTCTTTTTGAAGCAAATGAATCTCTAATCGAATATATTGATAAAGAAATAGACGAAGCTTTCTGGCAATCTACTATTGAAAACGCTAGCTTTAACACATCTCAAACAACAAAAGACAATTTAAAAATTGTTTATACCTCACTACATGGAACTTCAATAAAATCTATACCAAATGTACTTGAAAAAGCAGGATATAAAGATGTAAATATTGTTACTGAGCAAGCTGTTCCAGATGGTAATTTTCCAACAGTAAAATCGCCAAATCCTGAAGAACCAGAAGCTTTAACTATGGCTTTAGCCCTTGCTGAAAAGATAGATGCAGATATTGTTGTAGGAACTGACCCAGATAGTGATCGTTTAGGTGTGGCAGTTCGTGATTTAGATGGAAGGATGAAGCTATTGAATGGTAACCAAACTATGGTTATTATGACAGCCTTTTTGCTAGAACAATGGAAAAGGGCTGACAAGATTACAGGAAACGAATTCATTGGCTCAACTATTGTATCAACTCCAATGATGCTAGAATTAGCTTCTGCTTATGGTGTTGAATGTAAAGTAGGTTTAACTGGTTTTAAATGGATTGCTAAGTTTATAAAAGATTTTCCTAACCAACAATTTATAGGTGGTGGTGAAGAAAGTTTTGGTTATATGGTAGGTGATGCAGTAAGAGATAAAGATGCAGTTGCTGCTATCTTATTAGTATGTGAAATTGCGGCTCAAGCAAAAGCCTCAGGAAGTTCATTGTTTAAAGAGTTAATCAACCTATCTTTAGATTATGGTTTTTATAAAGAATATTTAATTTCTATTACTAAAAAAGGAATTGAAGGAGCAAATGAGATTAAACAAATGATGATTGATTTACGTGAAAATCCTTTAAAAGAAATTAATAATCAAAGAGTAATTTGTATTGAAGATTACCAAAGTTCAAAAGCACTTGATTTAATGAGTAATGAAACTTATGATATTAAAATACCAAAATCGAATGTATTGATTTACTATTTAGAAGATGGAACTAAAATTTGTGCAAGACCTAGTGGAACTGAACCAAAAATTAAATTTTATTTTAGTGTTAATACAGAATTACCATCTGTAGAAGCATATAATACTACTGAAGAATTTTTAGATCAAAAAATTAAAAATATTATTGCTGAAATGCAGCTTAACTAATGAAAAAAATAATTAACAAACTTAGGCCTTATTTAAATCCTTTTAAAAACCACATTTTTTGGAATATATTTTATAATGTCTTGTATGCCTTTTTTGGTACTATTTCCTATGTAACATTGATTCCTATGATGAATGTTTTATTTGACAAGACTAAAAGAGTTACAACTGAACCTAAATACAATGACTTAATTCATTTAAAGGATTATTTAGAAAACTTAATGTACTTTAAAGTAACTAGTTTTAGTGATAGTGGAACTCCACAAAAAGCTCTACTACTAGTTGTTTCAATTGTAATTATAACCTTTCTATTAAAAAATTTAGCTGGCTATTTAGCTTCCTATCACATGATGCATTTACGAAATGGTGTTATGGCTAAATTAAGAAGTGTCATGTATGAAAAAATCATAAGTTTACCTATTTCCTTTTACTCAGAAAAACGAAAAGGAGATGTAATGGCACGTATGCTTGGTGATGTTGGTGAAGTTCAAAATTCATTTTTTATGCTATTAGAACTTATAGTAAAAGAACCTCTTACCATTGTTTTTTCTATTATAATGATGTTTACTTTTAGTTGGAAATTAACACTATTTGTTTTCATTTTCATTCCAATTTCTGGATTAATTATTTCTCGAATAGGAAAAAGTTTAAAATCACAATCATTAAGAGCACAAAACGAAGGTGGATACATGATTTCATTAGTAGAAGAAACACTTTCTGGTTTAAAGGTTGTAAAAAGCTATAATGCAGAAGGCACTTTTATTAATAAATTCCGTGAATCGATTAATAGGTTGTTACATCTTTCTAATAAAATAGGAAAGAAAAACAATTTAGCCGGACCATTAAGTGAAGTCATGGGAATTATAACTATTGGAGTATTACTATGGTATGGAGGAAGTTTGGTTCTTGTAGAAAAACTAGCCGATGGTTCTCCAGCTCTAGAAGGAACTGTTTTTTTAGCTTTCATGGGATTAGCCTATAATATCTTAACTCCTGCAAAAGCAATATCAAAAGCTTCTTATGCAGTAAAAAATGGTCTAGCAGCAGCAGATCGTGTGTTTGAAGTGTTAGAACAAGAAAACACTATAGATTCTAAAGAAAATGCTTTAGTTAAAAATACTTTTGAAAATAAAGTTTCAATTGAAAATATTAATTTCAGATATGGTAATGAAAATGTCCTAAAAAACTTCTCTATTGAAGTTCCTAAAGGAAAAACTGTTGCCTTAGTAGGTCAATCTGGCTCAGGAAAAAGTACAATTGCTAACTTATTGACACGTTTTTATGATGTTAATGAAGGTAGCATTAAAATTGATGGAACAGACATCAAAGATTGGAACATTCATTCATTAAGAGGTTTAATGGGATTAGTTACGCAAGATTCAATTCTATTTAATGACACTATTAAGAATAACATTCTCATTGGTAAACCAAATGCAACAGATGAAGAAATCATTGACGCTTTAAAAATAGCCAATGCTTATGAGTTTGTAAAAGATTTAGAAGATGGAATTGAAACCAATATAGGTGATGCAGGTGGAAAATTATCAGGTGGACAAAAACAACGATTATCTATTGCAAGAGCTGTGTTAAAGAATCCACCAATCATGATTTTAGATGAAGCTACATCTGCCTTGGATACAGAAAGCGAAAAATTAGTTCAGGTTGCACTTGAGAACATGATGCAAAATAGAACTTCTATTGTTATAGCACATCGATTATCGACTATTCAAAAAGCTGATACTATTGTAGTAATGCAAAAAGGAGAAATCGTTGAACAAGGAACTCATGCCGAACTTTTAGCTAAAGATGGTATGTATGCCAAATTAGTAATGATGCAATCTTTTGAATAAAATAGTATTTATGAAGAAACTTGGTTTTTTAAATTTTATAGTTATAATTCTATTAAGTTTAAGTATTACTTCTTTTCGAATGTTTAAAAATCCCGCTGATGTCATAGTTGGTACTTGGTTAACTGCTGGAGATGATAATGCAAAAGTTGAGATTTATGAGTCCAATTCTAAATATTACGGAAAAATTATTTGGCTAAAAAATCCAATTCGCGATGGTGGAAAAGCATTAGATGTAAACAATCCAGATAAAAGTAAAAGAAAAAACCCTATCATAGGTTTGCAAATTATTTCTGGATTTGAATTCAATACAGAAGATAGCATTTGGGAAAACGGAAAAATTTATGACCCAGAATCGGGTAAAACCTATAGTTGTAATATAAAAAAAGAAGGAAATAAACTTAAAGTAAGAGGTTACATTGGTTTTTCTTTATTAGGCAGAACCGAAATTTGGACGAAAACAGATTAATTACTTCTAAATGCTAGTTCAAAATTTACTACATTTGAGTGAATGATTTTTCAATTATGTATGTAAATAGTCCTGACATTAATTTAACAGATAATGATAATCTTGTGGTTTGGAAGTATTTGGATTTATCCAAGTTTTTAGACATGTTATTATCTCAAAAATTATTCATGTCAAGATCTGATAAATTTGAAGATCAATATGAAGGTACTTTTTCAGAACCTACTTTTGAAGAAATTAAAAAAATTGCTGCTAATAATCCTAAATTTTTAGATTATTACAAATCACATCGTGAGAAAGTAATGGTTAGTAGTTGGCATGCTAATGAATATGAATCTTTTGTAATGTGGCAAATTTTCACTAAAAACAACGAAGGTTTGGCAATTCAATCCACAATTGGTCGATTGAAGAAAGCATTAGAAGTAGAAAAACATATCAAGCAATATATAGGAGAAGTTAATTATATTGATTATAAGAAGGAATATATTCCTTTTGAAGATACTTTTTTTCCTTTTTTATTTAAACGAAAAAGTTTTCAATATGAAAGAGAAATTCGCATTATTTCTGATGTAAGTAATTCTAAAATTTCAATAGATGATGGCTTAAAAATAGACGTTACCATCAATCAGCTTATTGAAAAAATATATATTCATCCTAAAAGTGAAAATTGGTATAAAAACTTGGTTGTCGAAATGGTTAAAAAATTAGGCTACAAAATTGAAATTGAAAAATCTGATTTAGAAAGCGATATTTTAATTTAAGACTTTTATTTTATTAAATCCTTAGCCTTACCCCAAATTTTATTTCCTTCCTCTTTTAATTTAGTTGAATTATCTTCAAGATATTTCATGTCTTTAATTTCTTGAATCTTTTTATTCAGTTCTTTAAAATTTTCAATAGCTACCAGAATTTCTTTTCCATTTTCGATGTTATTTTCTCTAAAAACTTTTTCCCAATCCATTTTTGATAACTTATCATAAACAAAGGAAACTACAATTTTACTAATGAATGCCTTGTCATAAACACCATTCATTAATTTATCTGATTCTCTATTTTTGAGATAATTAATTGTTTTCTCTATTTGTTCTTTATCGCTAGTTGAGAGAATAGTACTGTTTTTTAAATTTGTTAAAGCCAAAATAGCTTTTTCTGGATTTTCTCTCTTACAATTTATATAAGCATCTATACACCAGAATAATTCATTATTTAATCCTAGTTTATTAAAATCTTCTAGAAAAACTTCAAAATCTTCTAACGCTTTTTCTTTATCTTTCTCTCTTTCCATGGCTTGTCTATCAAGACCTCTAAGCAAATGATTTAATGAATGGAAAGCCAAGTAATTCTGCTCATTAGTAAAGTTTTTCCAACCAAAAAGGGCTTGTACTAATTTTATTTCTATGTCCTTATGATTATTTAACCAATTAATATTTTGAGTTGTTTCATGTTCTGAAAGATAATACAACCCTTTTTCCATAAAAACAAAACCTCTATAAAATTGAAAAACTGCTTTTATTTCATCATTCTCAATTCTGTCAGGCTGTATTTTTGAAGTTTCATAAAAAACAATTTCTTTTCCTAAGTCTTTGCTTAAAACTCCTAGAGCTACTAAAAAAGCATGCTCATAAGTTTCTGCAGTTTTCTTTTCATTACCTTTCAGTAAGTCTTTAACATTTAATTTTCCTTCTGAATTACTATTCTTAATTGCCTCAAGAAGTGTTGGAAAAACATCTTCATCTGTTTCATCAATTACTTCTTTTAAATCTAGGTAATCTTTATATATAGATGCCATTTCGATAATTGAAACATCTTCTTTATCAGCTTCATTTAATGTTTGAGCAAGATCTGTAAGTTTTTCTTTAAATGGCAAAAATTCTTTTGGATAGTCTTCCATTGGAACTGAGGAACGGATGGCAATTTTTAAAAATTTATATTTTGCAATTTTATCTGTTTTTAAGCTTTCTTCTAAATACTCTTTATCTTTTTCTAATAATTCTTCATCGGTTTCTTCGCTTCCACAAGAGAAAAAAATAAAAAAAACTAGACTCGTTAAAATTGTTATCGATTTATTCTTCATGTACTCTTATTTGTTTTCTCCTTCCATTCTATTATTATATTCAACTCAAGATAGAGAATCCAATTTATATAGGCATATACTCTTCTACTTTCCATTCTTCCGAAAGAAGATTAACAAAATAATAATGTACTTTATCATTTTTGTCAAAAGCACCATTTTTATTAATATCTTCAATGCATCTAAAATACAATCTATTTTGAACTTCAATAATGTTCCAATCGATGAGCTCTTGTAAAGGCTCTGATAATTTAGTAAACTTAGAACCATCAATATTACTAATATATAAAGATTTAATGTCGTTTTGATCTACTTTACTATCTTTATTAGTATCAGAATCTACTAAAATATAGACTAAAATTTGTTTTTTGTTTTTTTCTGCAATTGTATTTAAAAAAGTAACTGTTTGAATTTGCATTTTATTTTCTGTCAAAGGCTTAACATTAGTCGAATCTATATGTTGAAACTTTAAATTCTCAAAATAACCTGTTATTTCAAATCGGTTATAATTAGATATGGCATAACTTACTTGATTGGTTTTACTGGAACCATATACTTTACTATAATCATCATATACTCGAATATCACCAACTGGATGAATAAGAAACTTTGTTCCTTCCATGTGAATGGGCAAATCTGCAATTTTTATAGAAGTTGTGTCAATCTTTTTTGGTTCTATTATTTCCTTTGCTTCCTCATAAATTACTTTAGGAGTTTGCTTCTCTTGTTTACAACTTACTAAAAGAGTAATTGTTAAAAAAGATATATAACATGTGATGATTTTCATATTTTAAAAGTTATAGTCAAATATACTAATTTTTTAAATGTCTTAAATTTACAAACGTGCCATTAATTTTACATTAAATACTCTCGTTGTTAAAAAGTTAGGTATTCCATACTGTGATTTAGTATACACATCTCTTACCCAAGTATTTGTAATAGCGTTTTGATTATTAAACAAATTAAAGATTTCTAAACCTAGAGAAAATTCTTGAAAAGGATTCAACCATTTTTTATTAGATTTAATAGATTCATCTTTAAAAACATAAGAAAATCCAACATCAGCTCTTCTGTAATCCTTCAATCGCAATTGAAAATCATAAGGATCTGCATAAGAAGGAGAACCACCAGGCAAACCTGTATTATAAACCAAATTTAGATAAACTTTAAAATTTGGAATATTAGGCATATAATCTTGAAACAATAAACCAAATTTCAAACGTTGATCTGTTGGTCTTGATATGTAACCTCTATCATTTTGATTTTCTTCAGTTTTTAAATAACCAAAACTAAACCAAGATTCTGTTCCTGGAACAAACTCTCCATTTAATCGAGTATCGAAACCATAAGCATAAGCTTCTGCCTCATTATTTGCTCTGTAGCGTATTCTTACATTATCAATAGTATAGGTATTTACATCTGACATTTTCTTGTAATAGGCTTCACTAACTAATTTAAAAGGTCGTGTCCACATTTTAAAACTATAATCGTTACTCACAACAAAATGAAATGATTTTTGAGCTTTTACATTAGGTTGAACAACTCCATTATAATCCCGTAACTCTCTATAAAACGGAGGTTGGTTATACATTCCTCCAGACACACGAAATAACATATCCTTTTCCCAATCTGGTTTTATTGCAAATTGTACTCTTGGCGAAAAAGTAAACTGACTTTCTCCTCCAACAATATTCTTTCCTGAAACCTGCCATTGGTGACCTCTTACACCTACATTTAACCAATATTTATTAGAACCTAAACTTCCTTTATAATTCCATTGTGCATAGCCAGAAAATCGATTAATAGTAGTATAATTGGTAGCTCTTACATTTTGATAAGGTGCCAATGGACCTACATAAGGATTATAGGGTTGATCGTTTTGATAGTCTAATATAGGAGCAGGTAAAGAAAAACCAGCCGAATCAACGACTTCCCATTCTACAATTCGATCTCGTATATCTTCTCTTGTATATTTAATTCCCCACTCAATTTGTGTTTTTTCATTTAATTCATGAAAACCTTTCACTTCAGTATTAAAAATTAAAGCATCTAAATCATTTCTTGCATGATTTAACTGAGAACCAATACCTCTAGAAAAAACTACATCTCCAAAAGTTTCCGAACCAATGTTTGAATCTACTTCCCCTAAACGATATTGGGCTAAAATATCATAATACTCTTGTTCTTGAGTATGGTAAGTTGAAGCAATAAATTTTAGTTTATTATTGGCATTATATTGATAAACCGATTTCAATGCTCCAAATAAAGTCAAATATTTATCTTTTTCTTGCCCTTCATAAAAAACAACTAAAGCAATTGGATCACTTATTGTTCCAAAATTAGTTTGACGACTTAATGGTTGGTAATTGTATTTATTTTGAGAAATATTCCCTAAGAAACTCCAATTCCATTTCGTAGATGCATTAAAATTTATTAAAGTTTGAATATCTGCAAAAGACGGTCTAAAATTAGTTTCCGTTTCCTTACTATTTACTAACAAACTATTATCTCTATAGCGAATACCAGTAATATTACTCCATTTTTGATTTTTAGAAACTCCATCAAAAGTTAGACTTCCACCCATAAGACTCGCTTCTAAACTAGCACCGAATTGCTTGGGATTGCGATAAGTAATATCTAAAACAGAAGATAATTTATCTCCATATTTCGCTTGAAAACCACCAGCAGAAAAATCAACATTTTCTACCATGTTTGTATTTGTAAAACTTAATCCTTCTTGTTGACCCGAACGAATTAAGAAAGGTCTATACACTTCAATTTCATTTACATAGACTAGATTTTCATCATAATTCCCGCCTCTTACTGCATAAGATGTACTTAATTCATTATTTGAATAAACTCCAGGTAAAGTCTTTAAAACATTTTCAACACCAGCACTAGCTCCTGGTATCCTTTTAATTACTACTGGATCAATTGAAGTAACTCCTTCAACTCTTTTTTTACTATTTCCTGTTACCGTTACAGCACCAATTTGAGTCACTCTTGCATTTAAAACGGGATAAAACTCAAAATCCTCATTTTTTTTTAATGTAGTAACTATAGTTGCACTTTTAAAAGAAACATGTGAAAAAACAATAGTAATTTCTTTATTTGCAGGAACTTCTAAAGAATAAAACCCATTTTTATTAGTTACTGTTCCATTTTCACCAACATTAACAGTTACATTCTCAATAGGATTATTAAATTCATCTAAAATAACACCTTTAATTCTTGCAGTTTGTGCTAGTAAAAATTGCTCAAAAAAGCAAAAAACGACCAAAAAGATAAGTTTTTTCAATTATATTAACTATTAATTATTCATAAAAAAATGAGATTCAAAGGTAGCAGAATTTTGCATATTATCGGTTACAACAACTTTAAAATCATTTCTTCCTTGAACATACTTCTTATCACTTAACGCATGGATTAGCTTTTTAGTCTTATAATCGTATTCCATTAATATCCATTCCCCATTTAGATATGCATTATAAGTATCAATTCCAGACAAATTATCAGCAATTGAAACACTTAGTGTTTCTTGATTATTCAAATTTCTACCTTCAACAAAATTGACATTATATATTCTAGGTGATATTGTATCTTGAGCTAATTTATAATTATCTAAAGCTCTCACTCTAGTAGAAAAAGTATTCCCTTTTCGATACGTTTTATTGTAATATACTTTGTATCCTTCTACAGAAGCAATAAATGTTTTTTCCAGTTGATTATTAGTAAGTCCTTCAACATTATTGAATGTAATTGTTATGTTTTTATGAATAGGAATATCTTTCTCTGAAAAACTTAAAACTCCTTCTTTAACATCAAAATCAAATTTAAAATCATCATAAAATGAATTTTCTGGTATATAAACAGAAACATTCTGTTTTGTAAAATTATTTTCTACTTTTGAACGTAACAAATAGGGTTTATTAGTATCGCTTTTTAAAATTGTTGCCGTTTGATTTTGAAATTCAATTGGAATTATAATAGTTGTTTTATTATCATGAAAATCAAAAATTTCAATTTTATAATTATAACTTGCATTGGGTTGCGTATTAATAATCCCATTATTTTTACTATATTTTATAACAGATAATGGATATGGTGTATTATGAAACAATTTCTGCACTCTTTGATTCATTTCTTTATAACGCTCATAATCAATTAGATTATTAATATATCGTGATTCATCAAACGAAAATGTTTCGAAATCATATTGGTAATATAAAACTCCATTTAAATAAGCATTCACTTTATATAGTCCATTTTTGTTATATGGATTAGTACAATAATCATAGGCATTAATACCAAAACCTATTTTTCCATTGGTAATAACTTTTGAAGCTAAATAACTTCCATCTGCTTGTTTATTGAACGAAATTGCTATAGGTTTTTGAGATTTATTTACAACAACACTATCTATTGGATATGCCACAATTCCTTGCAAAAAAGGTTCTCTTTTATCGGAAACAAATTTAGTAAACCCAAAATGCAATGGATTAACAGTTTTCTCAGTTTTAGAATCTCTAAATTCAAAATGCAAATGCGGTCCACCACTTCCACCAGAATTTCCCGAAAATGCGATAATATCACCTTGTTTAACAGGTAGTTCGTTAGAACTAGGAAACATTTCAACTTCAAAAGATTTTTGAAGATACTGTTGTTTTCTTATGTATTCTTCTATAACTCCATTTGCTTTTTTTAAATGACCATATACTGAAACATAACCATTTGGATGCGTTATATAAATAGCTTTACCGTAACCATAAGTAGAGATTTTTATTCTAGAAACATAACCATCAGCAACAGCAAAAACATCTAAGCCTTCTTTCTTATTTGTTTTAATATCTAGCCCAGAATGAAAATGATTGCTACGCAATTCTCCGAAAGAACCAGAAACATCTATAGGAATTGATAAAGGTGAAATAAAATCATTTGGATAATTAGTTTGACCAAAAATTGTAGCAGAAAAAAATAGGATAATAAAGAGTCTCATGTGCATATAGTATATTTAGGCTAAAATAATAAAAATATTATAAATTAAAATAGGAAAAACATGCATTTTATAAGTACTTAACAATCAAATTGTTAAAAAAAATACAAATAAAAATATAATTTTTTGCAAAAACTATTGTTATTATCCAATAGTAATACTAATTTTGTAGAAATAGAAATGAATTTTATCATTGATGAATGGATTATCTGAACTAATTGATTCTCTTGAAATTAAATTTTTCAAGCTCAACCAAAAGCTGGTTCAACTAGAGAAAAAAAACAAGGAGTTATTAGAAAAAATTAAAGTTTCTGAAGAAATTCAAGAACAACAAACAGCTGAAATAGCTGAACTGAAAGATAATGTAGAGGATTTGAAGATGGTAAATTCACTATTAGGCAGTGAAGAAAATAAAAGAGAAACGAAACTCAAAATAAATTCATTAATTCGAGAAATTGATTATTGCATAGCACAACTTTCTGATTAGAGAGCATGAATGAAAAATTAAAAATTAAAATATCGATAGCAGACCGTGTTTACCCTCTAACCATTGAGGATTCTCAGGAAGAAGCATTAAGAAGTGCTTCAAAAAAAATCGATACAATGATTAAAGAATTTGAACAAAACTATGCAGTGAGAGACAAACAAGATGTTTTAGCTATGTGTGCTTTACAATTTGCATCACAATCTGAACAAAAACAACTCGACATCTCTCAAGATTATGATTTATCATTTAATCGCTTGAAGAATTTAGATAAAAAATTGAGTGACTTACTCACAAAATAAAACACGTTCTTACATACAAACAAAGATACTGCCTACATTAGTATAATTTGATAAACTCAACACTAACAAATTAAAATGAGTGAATCTTCGTAACTATTGCAAGCCCTTAAGTGGGAAGCATGAAATACGAGTTAGCTCAAAACTTGTCATATACGAGTTTATACGAACCCCTAATGTAGGCTTTTTTTATATAATTTATTTAACAAACTATGGACATATTAAGTATAATAATTGGAATCATCGCAGGTCTTGCCCTAGGATTTGGAATTGCTAAATTTCTCGAAAAAAGCAATGTTTCAAACCTTATTAAAAATGCAAAAAAAGAAGCTGGCTCCATTTTAAAAGATGCTAAAACTGAAGCTGAATCGCTTAAAAAAGATAAAATCCTTCAAGCTAAAGAGAAATTTTTAGAATTAAAAGCTGAACACGAACAAGTCATTTTATCTAGAGATAAAAAAATGGCTGAAGCTGAAAAAAGAACAAGAGATAAAGAATCTCAAATTTCTAATGAACTGGCAAAATCTAAAAAAATAAATGAAGATATAGAAAAGAAAATTGCAGATTATGATACAAAAATTGAATTTCTTGAAAAGAAACAACAAGAAATTGACAAGTTACATAAAAGTCAAGTAGAACAACTTGAAGTAATTTCTGGACTATCCGCAGATGAAGCTAAAAACCAATTAGTAGAAAGCTTAAAAGCTGAGGCAAAAACTAATGCGATGTCTTTCATACAAGACACTATAGAAGAAGCTAAATTAACAGCCCAACAAGAAGCTAAGAAAATTATTATTAGCACTATTCAACGAGTAGGAACTGAAGAAGCTGTTGAAAATTGTGTATCAGTTTTCAATATTGAATCGGATGATGTCAAAGGTAGAATAATTGGTCGTGAAGGTAGAAATATTAGAGCTTTAGAATCTGCAACTGGTGTTGAAATCATTGTAGATGATACTCCTGAAGCTATTATTCTTTCTTGTTTTGATCCTGTAAGAAGAGAAATCGCTCGCTTAGCATTACACAAATTAGTTACAGATGGTCGTATTCACCCAGCGAGAATTGAAGAAGTAGTTGCTAAGACTCAAAAACAAATAGAAGAAGAAATTATTGAAGTAGGTAAACGAACAGTAATAGATTTAGGAATTCATGGATTACATCCTGAGCTTATAAAAATTGTAGGTAGAATGAAATATCGTTCTTCTTACGGACAAAATTTATTACAACACTCTAGAGAAGTAGCTAATTTATGTGGAATAATGGCTGCAGAATTAGGTTTAAATGTAAAATTAGCCAAACGTGCTGGATTACTTCATGATATTGGAAAAGTCCCAGACACTGAAAGCGAATTACCTCATGCCATCTTAGGAATGCAATGGGCTGAGAAATATGGAGAAAAAGAAGAAGTATGTAATGCAATTGGAGCTCACCATGATGAAATTGAAATGAAATATTTAATTTCACCAATCATTCAAGTTTGTGATGCTATTTCTGGTGCAAGACCAGGTGCAAGAAGACAAGTTTTAGATTCTTATATTCAACGTTTAAAAGATTTAGAAGATATTGCTTTTGGCTTCAATGGTGTGAAAAATGCCTATGCTATTCAAGCTGGTAGAGAATTACGTGTTATTGTAGAAAGTGAAAAGGTTTCAGATGAATCTGCCTCTAATTTATCGTTTGAAATATCACAAAAAATACAAACAGAAATGACTTATCCAGGTCAAGTTAAAATTACAGTTATTAGAGAAACTAGAGCTGTAAACATTGCTAAATAATTAAAAGATTTTATATATAATTACAAGAGAGCTTTTCAGTTAGAAGAGCTCTCTTGTTTTTTATAAAAATACAATTTGCACAAATACTTTTGGCACGATTTTTTCGTTTCCTAGAATATAAACATAAAATTAAATTCATATGAAAAAAGTATTTTTAGCCAGTTTTACGTTTTTATTAGTAAATTGTATTTTTGCTCAAAATGGAGATTCTGAAAAATTTGGAATAAAAGGAGGTTTGAATTATTCTACTATTACTAAAGGAGATTTCAATGAAGGTGCAGATCCAAGAACAAGTTATTATATTGGATTTTTTGGTGAAATACCTTTAATAAAAAAAGTATTTTCTTTACAGCCAGAGATACTATATTCAAGACAAGGTTTTGAAACCAACTACACAACCATTTTAGGAAACAATTACAAAGAAGAATATCGAATTGATTATATCAATTTACCAATTCTAGCCAAAATACACATTGGTAAAATATTCTCTATTGAAGGTGGACCTCAATTTGGATTTAAAATTAATGAGAAAATCAAAACCGAAAACAATTCTTCCATAAACAATGAGGTTAATAGTTTTGATACTGCAATTGCTGGTGGTGTTTCATTTAACATTGATAATTTTTTAATATCAGGAAGATATACTTATAGTTTAAATGAAGTCATCAAAAATTCAAATGCTAAAAATTCCGTTTTTCAAGTTGGAATAGGATTTGTTTTTTAATACATTTTTAAAGACCACATGAAATTAATTCCATGTGGTCTTTAAATTAAACGCTTTAGTAAAATTATTTTCTAGGATGATAATTATTTAACACCTCAGCTAAAAACTTTCGGTCTAGATGCATATAGACTTCTGTAGTTGTTATCGACTCGTGTCCTAACATCAATTGAATAGAACGTAAATCAGCTCCATTTTCTAATAAATGAGTAGCAAATGAGTGCCTAAACGTGTGAGGACTTATAACTTTGTTTAAATTTATTTTTGAAGCTAAATCTTTAATAATAGTAAATATCATAGCTCTAGTTAGCTGTTTCCCTCTTCTATTTAAAAATAATGTATCTTCAAATCCTTTTTGAACTTTTATTTGATTTCGAATTTGATTTTTATAAATTAAAATATACTTTTCAGTTATTTTACCAATGGGAACAAATCGCTGTTTACTCCCTTTTCCAGTAATTTTTATAAAACCTTCTTCAAAAAACAAATCTGATATTTTTAAGGTAACTAATTCTGAAACTCTCAAACCGCAACTATATAACGTTTCTAATATAGCTCTATTTCTTTCACCTTCAGAAGTAGATAAATCAATTGCATTGATTAGGCTATCTATTTCTTCAACAGATAGTGTATCTGGCAGTTTTCTTCCTGTTTTAGGAACTTCAATTAATTCCATAGGAGTATTTACTCTATAATCTTCAAATATCAAATAATTAAAAAAACTTTTTAAACCAGATATAATTCTAGATTGACTCCTAGCATTTACTTTAGAAGAAATCTCATAAATAAATTGCTGAATGGTTTCTTCTGAAATGGTTAATGGGCTTTCTATAATTTTATGAACAGAAAGAAATGAAACAAGTTTTTCAATATCAAAAGAATAGTTCTCTATTGTATTTTCAGACAAACCTCTTTCTAACCTCAAATAATTTTGATATTCTTTAATATATGATTTCCACTTATCCATAAACCAAAAGTATCAAATTAATTATAAAAAAAAATCTCGTAAAAACGAGATTTTTATAATAATGTATATGTATTTTAAAAATGTAACGTAAAAGTTAAAGAAAAAATTCCTACTCCTACATTTGTTGTATCATCTAAATCTCCAAAAGCAAAAGAAAAACCTTTATCTCCATCTACCGTTACAGCGTCATCTGTTCCTGTTTTAGTTGTTGTTTCAGAAGCTCCGTTCAAAGTAAAACCTACTCTATAAGTATATTGAGCACCTATAGCAAATTTTGGAAAAACAAAATATTCAGCTCCTATAAAACCTTGAATTCCGGCTCCTAAATCTAAACCAGACTTTTCTTCAACACTACTTAAAAAATCTCCTGTTTCTGTATCAGTTGTAGTAGCTTCTTCATTACTAAAAGCGGTTGTTAATAAAACATCTGCTCCATAAAAACCTTGTAAGCGTGTATTTCCTTTTCTCCATTCTTTTCCTACTCCTAGTGCTAAAGCAAAATCATTATTTTTAGTTTCTATTGTTGTTCCTGCACCTGGACCAGTTACCAAAGGAGAAGTATTATTTTGCGAACCAAAACCTAAATTAGCAACAACTCTATAAGCTTTTTTATCCGATACAAACATTTTACCTACAAATGTATTTGTTCTAACATAGCTCACTTTTGGTGCATTATTTCTACTGGTTGAACCACTAAATGCATTTCCTACATATTCAAAAATACCATCAGCATTAAAACTGATTGCCCAATCATCCATTTGAGGTAAATAATGTTCTCCTTTACTGGAAAGAATTGGGTTAACTAAAATTTCTTCTTCTTGAGCATTAGCAATAGTAAAACCGCACAATACTATTACAGAAAGTAATACTTTTTTCATTTTGTTTCTATTAAATTTGTTATGGCAAAACTATAAAAAATATCTCAAAAAAGTAATAAAAGTATTTTTTTAAACAACAAACCTTTTTAAATAAAAAATCCCGAGTTAAAACTCGGGAAAAGGTATTTTACTTAATAAAAATACTATATTTTAAACACTCCACCCACATTAAATGAACTGTAAGCGTTTTTAATTGTATAATTACTATCCTTAGGAACATCTGAAAGACCTGTCATTCCTTGATAGTCAATTAAAATACTGAATTTTTCATTAACTTCAATTTTATAACCAATTCCATAAGCCAAACCAAGTTGCAAACCATTAGCAGCATCTTTTATATCTCTACTTACATTTCTATCTTCGCTTTTGGCCGACATTAAAAAGCCTAAATTTGGACCAAAATTTAAATTCCATTTTCTAGTAGAACCAAAATGCCAGTTTGCATTTATAGGTAAAGTTAAATAATTTAATTTTTCTGAATAATAACTAGTGACTTTAGAACCCATAGTTTGGTAAATTAATCCTGATCTTAAACTCCATCTATCATTAAAAAAATAATCTGCATCAACTCCAAATGAAACACTTGAAAGATTAGAATTATTCAATTCCTTTTCTCCATAATAATTAGAACTTGCATATCCAATTATTGGTGTTAATTCCACATCCCCTTTACTTCTCTCTTGAGCAATACAAATAGTACTAAACATACTAAGTACCACCATCGCAAAAAACACTTTTCTCATTTTATTAATTTTAAATTTTAGAGCGCAAATCTAAATAAAAATTCCTTATCAAAAAGAAAGTTTATGTTTTAAAAAAAAAGTATTTATAACAAAAAAATCCCGCTTTTGCGGGATTTTAAATATCAATTAATTACAAATTAGAATTTGTAAACTAATCCAAAATTGATTGAAGATAAATCAACATTTAACCCAAAAGAATTAGTTTTATCTGCTCCGTCACCTCCATTATCATCACTATTATAACCTAATCCAGCCCAACCAGCTTCAATAGCCCAGTTACTAGATAAGAAATAGTTAACACCTACACCAGCATTAACACCAAAAGTTTTAGATTTAAATTCACCTCCTGATGCTGGCTCTTCTTTAGTAGAACCAATACCAACTGCTAATTCACCAAATAATGAAAACTTAGAAGCAGGAGTAAAATAATATCTACCAAAAACGTCAGCTCCGAAAGAACTAGTTTTATCTTCAGCACCTCCACCAAATTCTTCTTTACCAGAAGTTAAATCTAATCTAACACCAACAGCAATGTTTTCAGTTACAAAATAACCAACAGCTGGAGAAAAAGTAAAATCACTAGATTTAGCATCACCAGTTTTTTCTGAACCAAAACCAACAGATCCTGAAACAAAAACATCTCCTTGAGAAAAACCTCCATCTGTAGATTCTTCTTGTGCATTAGCAAAGCTAAATGCGAATACTGCTACTGCAGCGAATAATAATTTTTTCATTTTTTAATTAATTTTAAATTTTTGAGAATGCGAATTTATATAATATTTATTTTCCAGCAAGAAAAAAAGTATTAAAAAAAACATAAAAAACATAACTCATTGATAATCAAAAACAAAAAATCCTGCTTTTACGGGATTTTTAAATATTTTTCTAAGAAATATTTAGAATTTGTAAGCAAATCCAACATTTAATGAAGAAGCAGTTCCTCCATCCATTGAAATTCCTTTATAACCTAAATAAGCTTCAAATTTTTCAGCTTGGTAACCAAATTTTGGTTGATATAAAAAACCTCCGTCGTTATCCTCACTAACACCAATTGCATAGCCTAAATCAGCACCAATAAATAACATTTCAGATAATGAATATTGAGCAGTTGCAGCTACTGGTATAAAACTCATGTTTTCGTATTCAACCTCTAAAGATCCGAAACCATAGTCTATAGTTTCAGTTTTACCTAAATAAGTTGAATAACCTGTTGTAGCTCCTACATCAAATCCCTCACCAACATTCCATAAATAAGCAACATCTAACCCTAAATTAAGAGAATATGCATCTTTGATATCTCCCATTGGCAATCCAGCATGTATGCCAGCTTTAAATCCACCTTCTTGTGCGTTTGCAGCACCAAATGCGAATACTGCAACTGCAGCGAATAATAATTTTTTCATTTTTATTAAATTTTAGTTATTATAACAAATTTATATTATTTTTTTAAAGATTCTTATAAAAAACTAGTCTTTATTAACAATTTTTTGAACAACAAAAACGTTATTTACTAAAAATCAACGTTTTAAATAAATTCATAAACACACAAAAACATGAAAAATAAACTTTTTTTAACAATAGTTTTACTATTTGCTTTGCAAAATGGTAATAGTCAAACCCTTAAGATAGGGATAAAAGGAGGTTTAAATTATGCTAATTTTACTGATACTTCTATAAAGACAGATGCTATAACTAGTTATCATGCAGGTATTATTACCACAATTAAACTTACAAAATCATTTGCCTTGCAACCAGAATTATTGTATTCTACACAAGGTGCCTCTTATGAAAATGCTATTAGTGAGTTTAAAAATGAATTAGGTTATTTATCCATTCCTCTTCTTGCAAAATTGAATTTGAGCGAAAGTCTCTCTTTAGAAATTGGTCCGCAAGCTTCCTTTCTATTAAGTAAGAAAGATGAATTTGATTTTAACGATTATAATACATTTGATTTTGCAGTTGATGGTGGATTAGGTTTAAAATTAACCGAAAGTATTTTTGTTCAGGCAAGGTACATACTTGGCCTTAGTGAAATTTCAAAGAATGCTGAAGCAAAGAATAGCGTTTTCCAACTTTCTGCAGGAATTCTCTTTTAAAAAAGTCATAAACTTTTTATAAAACCATTCAACTAACGAATGGTTTTTTTATTTTTACTCAAAATCTATACTACATGAAATTATTAATACTTAATGGACCAAACCTTAATCTACTAGGAAAACGAGAACCAGAAATATATGGCAACTTAACTTTTGAAGATTACTTAGTAACTTTAGAAAATAAATTTCCGGAAATCTCTTTTGCCTACTATCAAAGTAATATAGAAGGCGAATTAATTGATAAGATACATGAAGTAGGTTTTACTTATGATGGAATTATAGTAAACGCTGGTGCATACACACATACTTCTATAGGTATAGGTGATGCCATAAAAGGAATTACAACACCTGTTATTGAAGTGCACATTTCTAATACATTCTCCAGAGAAGAATTTAGACACCAATCTTATATTTCACCAAATGCAAAAGGTGTAATCATTGGTTTTGGATTAAAAAGTTATGAATTAGCTGTTCATTATTTTTTATAAATCATACAACTATTTACTTTACAAAACCGTCTATTAAATAAATACCTAACAAACAATGAAGAATATATTTTCGCTATTATTCCTTTTATCCACTAGTTTTATGCTATCGCAAATAAAAGGAACAGTAAAAGATACAAATGGAAACCCATTACCTTATGTAAATATTTATGTAGAAAACACTTATATAGGAACAACTACTAATGAAAATGGAAAATATGAGTTAAACTACACCGCTTCAAAAAACGTTTCTTTATTGTTTCAATATTTAGGATATAAAACCCAAAAACAAATTTTAAATATTAGTCAATTTCCTTATGAGTTTGATGTTACCTTACAGGAAGAAGATTTTCAATTAAACGAAGTTATTGTTCAAAATGGTATTAATCCAGCTAATGAAATTATAAAAAAAGCTATAGCTAATAAGAAAATAAACGCTGATAAAACTGATAAATTTGAAGCCGATTTTTATTCGAGAGGTATTTTTAGAGTAAAAGATATTCCAAAAAAAATCATGGGTATCGACGTAGGTGACATGGAAGGAAGCTTAGATTCTACCAGAAGTGGTGTTATTTATTTGTCTGAAACTGTTTCTAAAATAAAATTTGAAAAACCAAACAACTTAAAAGAAGAAATTATTGCTTCTAAAATAGCTGGTGACGATAACGGTTTTAGTTATAACACTGCATTGAATACTAATTATGATTTTTACGAAAACTATGTCAATTTTGGCATTAACATGGTCTCTCCTATTGCAGACAATGCTTTTAACTATTATAAGTATAAATTAGAGAGTACTTTTTATGACGATAAAAATCAGTTAATTAATAAAATTAATGTAACACCAAAAAGAGACAAAGAACCTGTTTTTGAAGGTTATATTTATATTGTAGAAGACACTTGGGCAATTTATGGAATTGATTTAGATATTAAAGGATATAGAATGCAACAACCCATTCTTGAAACCATGAAATTAATTCAAAATTTTAGCTACAATACAGAAGAAAAATTATGGGTTAAAAACGTTCAGTCTCTAGATTTTGATGCTGGAATTTTTGGAATGAAATTTACAGGGAAATTTACACATGTATTTAGTAATTACAAATTCAAAAAGAATTTCGAAAAGAAAACTTTTGGAAAAGAGATAGTAACTTTTGCAGAAAATGCGAATAAAAAAGAAGATTCATTTTGGCAAACTACAAGACCTGTTCCTCTTACTGAAGAAGAATCTAAAAATTACACAAAAAAAGATAGTATTCAAACCATTCGAAAATCAAAAACTTATTTAGATTCTATTGATGCTAAATCAAATAAATTTAAATTCTTTGATATTATAAGTGGTTATACTTATAAAAATTCACATAAAAATTGGAATCTAAGTTATCAAGGCGTTTTAAATTTTTCATCCTTAAGTTTTAACACGGTTCAAGGTTGGAATTTAGACAGTGGTTTTTCTTTTAGAAAATGGAATGAGGAAACAGGCAAATTTACTTCAATAAACTCAACATTTAACTATGGTTTTGCAGAAGATCGATTAAGAGTTATAGGTCGTTTTTATCATCGATTTAACAATAAAAATTATGCGAATTTTTCCATTACTGGTGGAAGTACTGTAAGCCAATTTAATAGCAATGAACCAATTCCTAATTTTGTAAATTCTGTAAGCACTCTTTTCTTTAAGAACAATTTCATGAAATTATACAATAAAGAATTTGCTGAAATTAATTACGGACAAGAACTTGTAAATGGTATTTTTATTAATGGTAAATTATCTTATGAAAATAGACATGCTTTATTTAACAATACAGACCACTCGATTATAAAAAGTGATGACATTTACACTTCAAACGATCCTTTACAACCGTACAATTATACTTCTGGTTTTGAAAAGCACAGTATTTATAAAGCCAATTTATCAACTAGAATACGATTTGGTCAAAAATACATTTCAAGACCAGATGGAAAAATCAACATTCAAAACGACAAATATCCAGTTTTAAGTTTTGCTTACGAAAAAGGTTTTGGTGGAACAAATTCAAATTATAATTATGATTTTGTTGCCGCTCGAATTGATTATGATAAAACTTTTGGTAATAAAGGAGAATTTTCAGCAAATGTAAGAGGTGGAAAATTCTTTAATGCAGATAATATTTCTTTCATCGATTACAAACATTTTAATGGCAATCAAACTCATGTAAATTTTAGAGGAAATTATTTAAATGCCTTTAATTTATTACCTTATTATACAAATTCTACTAATGATGCCTATTTAGAAACTCATTTACAACACAATTTTAAAGGCTATATTATGAATAAAATTCCGTTATTAAATAAATTACAATGGAATTTAGTAGGTGGTTTTCACCAAATTAATGTTCCTAATACTAAACCCTATCAAGAATTTAGTGTTGGTTTTGACAATATTGGTTTTGGTAAGTTTCGATTTCTACGAATTGACTATGTAAGAGCTTATCAAAATGGCTTCCAAGGTGATGGAATTATGTTTGGATTGCGTTTTTGATGAATAAAGTATTATTATTGTAATTATATAAAAAACTAAAGTCTAAAAGAAAAAGACGAATTCATTTTAATCCTAAACAAATCATAATGAATTAATTACAATTTAAAATAAAACAATAAAATCCAAATATCAAGAAATTGAAAATTTGGATTTTTTTTATACATTTACTATAACTAACCAAAATATTTTAACTATGACAAAACCAAAAACTTCCTTTTGGATAATAAGTGTAATTGCACTTTTATGGAATTTAATGGGTGTGAATCAGTACCTTCTTATGGCATTTAAATCAGATTCTGTTAGAAGTGGATTAACACCAGAAAGGCTTGCTTTACTTGACGCAACACCAGCTTGGTCAACTGCTGCTTTTGCAATTGCTGTTTTTGCAGCTACTATTGGTTGTATAGCGCTTTTAATTCGTAAAAAGATAGCTTATACCTTTTTTGTAATTTCTTTTATAAGTATTATCGTCCAAAACATTGATGCTTTTATGCGATTTGAAATAGCCGAATTTAATAGCTTTGAATTAGTAATGACAATTATGATTCCTATTATTGGATTATTTTTAATTTGGTACTCCAAAAATGCAATCAAAAAAGGATGGCTTAAATAAAAAAAGCAAATTCCAATTAATATTAATTGGAATTTGCTTTTTTTATATTTTAGAATTTATTCTATACTCTTACAATATTTGCACCGATAGCTCTCAATCTTTCATCAATTCTTTCATAACCTCTATCTATTTGTTCAATATTTTGAATGGTACTTGACCCTTTTGCTGTTAAAGCAGCAATCAATAATGAAATCCCAGCACGAATATCTGGAGAACTCATAGTGGTTGCTTTTAATTGAGATTGAAAATTATGTCCCATAACTACAGCTCTATGTGGATCACATAGCATAATTTTGGCACCCATATCAATTAATTTATCTACAAAGAACAATCTACTTTCAAACATTTTTTGATGAATTAACACATCTCCTTTTGCTTGCGTTGCTACAACCAAAACAATACTTAGCAAATCTGGAGTAAATCCTGGCCATGGAGCATCAGCAACAGTTAAAATTGAACCATCAATATCTGTCTTAATTTCATATCCGTCTTTATGTGCTGGAATATAAATATCGTCTCCTTTACGTTCTAAAGTAATTCCTAGTTTTCTAAATACATTAGGTATTTGACCTAGATTGTCCCAACTTACATTTTTGATAGTAATTTCACTTCTTGTCATAGCTGCAAGACCAATCCAAGACCCTATTTCAATCATATCTGGAAGAATTCTATGCTCGCAACCTCCTAATTTTTCGACACCTTCAATGGTTAACAAATTAGAACCAATACCTTTAATTTTAGCGCCCATCGAGTTCAACATTTTACACAACTGTTGCAAATATGGTTCGCAAGCTGCATTGTAAATTGTAGTTGTACCTTCAGCTAAAACTGCAGCCATAACAATATTTGCCGTTCCAGTAACTGAGGCTTCATCAAGCAACATATATGCTCCTTTCAATTTTCCATCTATTTCAACACCATAAAAATGGTCTTCTCTTTCATATCTAAATTTTGCTCCAAGATTAATAAATCCTTCAAAGTGAGTATCCAAACGTCGACGACCTATTTTATCACCTCCAGGTTTTGGAATATAACCACAACCAAAACGAGCTAATAAAGGACCAACAATCATAATTGAACCTCTTAAACTTCCTCCTTCTTTTTTAAAAGCTTCCGTTTTAAGATAATCCACATTAACCTCATCGGCTTGAAATGTATAATCTCCAACTCCATTCTTTTGGATTTTAACTCCTAAATTACCCAAAAGAGTAATTAATTTATTAACATCAATAATATCGGGAATATTTGTAACCCTAACTTTTTCAGAAGTCAATAATACAGGACATAAAACCTGTAATGCTTCATTCTTAGCTCCTTGAGGAGTAATTTCACCTTTAAGTGCTTTTCCACCTTCTATTTTGAATGTTCCCATGAAACTTAATTTCTTTTATGATTTTTTGGGGGTAAATTATTTTTTTTCTTGTGAATTTTTGGATTCGAATTTTTGCTATTAGCATTAAACTGAGACTTATTAGACATCTTCTTATTCACTTTCATTAAATTATGTGAATTAGAAAGTTCTTCATTAGATTGAAATAAATTAATTTTCCCGTCTGATAATTCTAATAAATGTTGAAAAATAACTTCATCCTCCACTGTTTCTTTATTCCAGCTCAAATAACATTTTTTCATGTGGTTAGCAATGACCAAAATTAAAGCATTTTTCAAATCACCTTCTTCCCACTTCATAGCCACATCTATCATGTATGTAATATTATTTCCATAAAAACGATATTTAGGGAAATTCTGTGGATATTTTAAAATTTCTGGTCGCTGATTTAAGACTTCTCTTGAAGGAATAGGATATGGAGAATCTACGTCTAATCTAAAATCTGACATAATAAACAATTGATCCCATAATTTATGTTGAAAATCAGGAACATCTCTTAAATGGGGATTCAAAGAACCCATTACCGAAATAACATATTTAGCAGCCTTATTTCGTTCTTCTCTATCTTTAATTTCTGTTACTTGATCAATTAATTTTTGCAAATGTCTTCCATATTCTGGAATAATTAATTGCTCGCGTAATGAATTATACTCTAATTGCGATACCGCTTCTGTTTTTACTTCCATAATTATAATGATATGATTCCATCCACAACAGCTAATTCTTGATATTTATCAATTACACTCTGTGGATCTTCCATTTGAACACTAATAGATACACTAGTGTACTTTCCTGTTTTTGACTGTGTTGTATTTATAACCGCTCCCATTTCATTGAAAGCATTTTCAACTGTTTCAACTTTTGTAGCATCTGAAGGAACAATAAATTTAAATAAATATTCTGAAGGCCAACTAGAATTATTAGCCAATTCTTCTTTCAAACGAATGTAAAAGTCTTCCGTTTTCTTATCCATCTTCATTTTTTTAGAGTAGCAAATATACTTTTTTAAGTTAAGAATAAATATTTTGAAGAACATAAATTTAATTTATAGATTAGATTTTTAAAAAAAACTTACTTTTGCCTTTTATTTTTTAAATGGAATGGAGAAAGAAATAATAGTTTTGATAGGTGGACCTAGTTCTGGAAAAACAACTTTAATAAATGCTCTTACTAATAAAGGATATATTTGCTATCCAGAAGTTTCTAGAGAAATTATAAAAAAAGCGCAAAATGATGGCATTGAACAATTGTTTCTTGAACAACCCTTACTTTTTAGTGAGTTATTATTAGAAGGGAGAATTAATCAATATAAACAAGCAAAAAAAGAATCTACTGAAATAGTTTTTATAGATAGAGGTTTGCCAGATGTTATTGCTTATATGAATTATGTAGGAAATTCTTATCCAGATGCTTTTCACAAAGCTTGTCTTGAAAATAAATATTCTAGGGTTTTCGTTTTACCTCCTTGGGAAGAAATTTATATAAGCGATAAAGAGCGTTATGAATCTTATGAAGAAGCTGTTTTAATTCATACGCATTTAGAAAAAACATATAATGAATATGGCTATCAATTAATCGAAGTTCCAAAAGATTCTGTAGACAATAGAGTTGCTTTCTTAATGGATAAGATTACTAAATAATTTTGTAAATTTAGCCAAAGCAATTTAAATTAAGGAATGTCCGAATCTTTACAAATTCTACAAAAATATTGGAAACACAGCTCTTTTAGAGACCTTCAAGAAGAAATTATTAATTCTGTTTTAAAAGGCAATGACACTTTTGCATTATTACCCACTAGTGGAGGAAAATCGATATGTTATCAAATTCCTGGAATGCAAAAGAAAGGATTATGTATCGTTATTTCTCCTTTGATAGCGCTTATAAAAGATCAAGTTCAAAATTTACAAAATAAAAACATAAAAGCCATTGCTCTTTTAGGTGGCATTTCACAAAATGATACTATAGAATTATTAGACAATTGTGAATATGGAAATTATAAATTCTTATATCTTTCACCTGAAAGATTGCAACAAGATTGGATAATTGAAAGATTAAAACAATTACCTATAAATTTAATAGCAATAGATGAAGCACATTGTGTAAGCCAATGGGGGCATGATTTTAGACCTTCCTATCTAAAGATAAAACAATTAAAAATTCATTTTCCAAAAGTTCCCTTTTTAGCTTTAACAGCTTCAGCAACAATTAGGGTTCAAAAAGACATTATTGAAAATTTAGCACTTGAGCAACCTGTTCTATTTAAAAAATCTTTTACACGATCCAATTTGGCTTACCATGTTATTGAAACTGAAGACAAATTTTATAAACTTAAACAAATACTTACAAAAAATCCTCAGTCAAGTATTATTTATGTACGTAATAGAAAATCATGTATTGAAATTGCAAATCAACTTCAAAAAATTGGACTAACTAGTACTTATTTTCATGGTGGTTTACCCATAAAAGAAAAAGAAAAGAACATGTCACTTTGGATGCAAAATGAAGTTCAAGTCATAGTTGCCACTAATGCATTTGGAATGGGAATTGATAAACCAGATGTAAAAACAGTAATTCACACGCAACTTCCAGAAAATCTAGAAAACTACTATCAAGAAGTAGGTAGAGCTGGAAGAAATGATGAAAAGGCTTTTGGTGTTTTACTAGTAAGCGTAGGTGATATTGAAATTGCTAAAAAACAATTTCTAGCTTCATTACCTGACAAAGTGTTCTTAAAAGAAATTTACATTAAATTAAACAATTACTTCCAGATTGCTTATGGAGAAGGGTTTAACGAACAATTTAATTTTAATCTAAATCAGTTTTGCGCTCAATACAACTACCCTATTTTAAAAACATTTAATGCCTTACAATATTTAGACCGTCAAGCTATAATTACACTTCAAAATGAATTTTCTGAAAAAATAAGTCTTCAGTTTATTGTTCCTAGTAAAGAAGTAATTCGATATATGAGCCTAAATTCAAAATCAGAAGACATAATCACAACTATATTAAGAACATATCCTGGTATTTTTGAATTAGAAACCCTAATTAATATTGCTTTAATAGCTAAAAAGGTTGGCACCAATGAAAAGAAAGTATTAAAAACAATTTTAGAATTAGAAAAAAACAACTGCATTACCTTATTAATACAAAATAATGATAGTCGAATTACTTTTAACGAAGTTAGAGAAGATGCTTTAACAATCAATCGAATTTCAAAACTACTTGAAAAACAAAACGAATTAAAAGTAAACCAATTAAAAAGTGTTATCAATTACATTTCAAAAGATACATGTAAGAGTAAACTATTAATGCAATATTTCGATGAAAAAGAAACCAATAATTGTGGTATCTGTTCCTATTGTATTTCTCAAAAAAACAATGCAAATCTAGAGCTAATTAATCAAATTACAGAGTTGCTTCAACAGAAAAAATTAAATTCTAGAGAAATAGAAACCCTACTTGCTATAAGTTCAGAAGAAACTATCTTTGCAATTCAAACTTTGCTTGAAAAGAATGTAATAGCCATTAATCAATACAATCAATATTATCTATTATAATGGAAAAATTAAGAATCGTATTTATGGGAACACCAGACTTTGCCGTTGGTATTCTCAACACAATATACAATAACAACTATGAAATCGTTGGTGTTATAACCGCTCCAGACAAACCAGCTGGTAGAGGACAAAAAATAAATAGGAGTGCAGTTAAACAATTTGCATTAGAAAAAAACTTACGATTATTACAGCCAACTAATTTAAAGTCTGAAGATTTTTTAACTGAATTAAAAAGCCTTAAAGCTAACTTGCAAGTTGTAGTAGCTTTCAGAATGCTTCCCGAAGTTGTTTGGAAAATGCCTAAATATGGCACATTTAATTTACATGCTTCTTTATTACCTCAATACAGAGGAGCTGCACCAATTAATTGGGCGATTATAAATGGAGAAACCAAAACTGGAGTAACAACTTTTTTCATAGATGATAAGATTGATACTGGTGCTATGATTCTCCATAGAGAAACAGAAATAAGCAACTCCGAAACTGTAGGAGAATTACATGATAGATTAATGCATATTGGAGGCGAAACTGTCATAGCTACTTTAAAAATGATTTCAGAAGGCAATGTAAAAACAACCTTACAAGAAGAAATTTCAGAGATTAAAACAGCTTATAAATTAAATAAGGAAAACTGCAAAATAGATTGGAATAAAAACGGAAATCAAATTTACAATTTAATTAGAGGATTAAATCCATATCCTGCAGCTTGGACCTTCATTAAAGACAATGAAAACGAATGGAATGTAAAGCTATATGATGTTAAATTTGAAAACGAAACGCATCACCATAAACCTGGACAAATATTAACCACAAAAAAAGAGATTAAAATTGCAACACATGACGGATATCTTCACATAAATAGTTTACAATTTCCTGGCAAAAGAAAAATGGAGTCAAGTGAACTATTAAATGGAATACAATTTTCAGAAAACGCAATGGCTTTTTAAGCCTTGCAAACACTGATGAAAGTGTATTTTTGATTAAAATCGACATAGGTTATTAACAAAACACATGTTTTATTAACATTTTAGGGTAAAATCCTAGCAAACACTTGCACAATTCAGTTATACAACTAAATTTGTGTAGAAATAATTTAAGTTTAATCAAATTAATAAACAATTTTATTATGAACAAGTCAGAATTAATCGATGCAATGGCAGCTTCTGCTGGAATTACAAAAGCAGCTGCTAAATTAGCTTTAGAATCATTTTTAAGCAACGTTGAAGGAACTTTGAAAAAAGGTGGAAGAGTTTCATTAGTAGGCTTTGGTTCTTGGTCTGTATCTAAAAGAGCAGCTAGAGATGGTAGAAACCCACAAACTGGTAAAACTATTAAAATTGCTGCTAAAAATGTAGTTAAATTCAAAGCTGGTGCTGAATTAGATGGAGCAGTAAACAAATAATATTTTTTTACATACAATTAAAAATCTCGCAAAAGCGAGATTTTTTTTTAAAACTTATATCGGAAATATTTGATTTTGTAAACTTTTTTTGATAATTTTAGGTTAAAATAATTTGCTCATGATATCAGTTTTACCCAAAAAAGGACATTTGCTGATAGCAGAACCTTCTACTTTAGGAGATTTTTCATTCAATCGTTCGGTTATACTATTAGCAGAGCACAATAATGAAGGATCTGTTGGATTTATTCTTAACAAACCATTAGGATACACGATTAACGACTTAGTGCCAGAAATTGATGCTAGCTTTAAAGTCTATAATGGTGGTCCAGTTGAACAAGACAATTTATACTTTATTCACAATATTCCAACTATTATTCCTGGAAGTGTAGAAATTGCTAATGGAATTTATTGGGGTGGTGATTTTGAGACAACAAAAACACTTATCAATAAAGGTGATATTTCAAAAAAGAATATCCGTTTTTTTCTAGGATATAGTGGTTGGGCCATCAATCAATTAGAAAATGAATTAAAAGAAAACTCTTGGATTATTACAGCTAACAACAAAAAAAGCGAATTATTATCACAGTCTTCTCAACATTTTTGGAAAGAAAAAATAAACGAACTAGGTGGTGAATATGTATTATTTTCAAATGCTCCTTCAGATCCTATTCTTAATTAAAGCGAACAAAAGCATTTAACTTTATAAGTAGTTCCTGTGCCACTCTTACTTCAAATGTTTTCTTTCTATATTTTGTTATAGGCTGAATACCAATAATAACATTGGTTAGAAATAACTCATCTGCTTTTTGTAAATCAAAGGGAGATATCGATTTTTCAACAACTTCATAACCATCTATTTTTTTAGCAAAACTTAAAATTTGCTTACGCATAATTCCATTCAAACAACCATCTGTAATAGGAGGAGTTATCAAAGTATTTCCCATTCGCATGAATAAATTACCTTGCAAAGTCTCAATTACATTTTTATCATCATTTAAAAGAAGACAATTATCAAAACCATTTTCAGAGGCAAAAATACTCCCTGTAATATGGATAATCTTATTATTAGACTTAAGAGATGAGAATAATTGTTTCGTAATATATGCATCTTTATAAAGTTCTACTTCATAAGGGCTTTCAGAAATAAAATACAACTCATTTTCTAAAGGCAGTATGGTTAATATATAACTAACATCATTAGTTTTAGGCAAATAAAAACCAGTACCTTCTCTAAAAACAGAAAAACGAACTCTACATGAATTAGTAATAGATTGAAAAGAATCTACTAATAACAAAATTTGATCTTCAAAAAATTCCATAGTAAAATTCATTGGAATTTCCATTCTAAAAATTCGCATAGTAGCCATTAAACGAAAATAATGATCTTCCAAAAACAAAACCTTATTGTCTAAAACTTTTACCGTTTCAAAAACACTATCTCCAAATAAAAAACCTCTATTACCTTCAATAGTAACACTGCTATTCTCAAGAATAGTCCCATTATAATTTACCATAGCTATAAAAAAAATCCCGATTAAAAAATCGGGACAAATATACTCTTTATAATTTAGTTTATACAGACCCTAAAACATGTTTTAAGTCAGAAACTTGATTTTCCCAAAGCAATTTAGACTCTTCCAACTCATCTTCCTCTGAAAAATCAATCACCACTAAAGATACATCTTTTGTGATTTCATCTTCCATAATTTTAATCTCAAAAAAATAATCCGTATCATTTCCGTCTTCATCTAGCCAACGAAATTTCACACGTTCTCCAGAACGTTTTGCAATCAATTTAGCTTTTTCTTCCGAATCATCCCAAATGAATGTAAAAAGTTCACCTCTAGAATTAACATTATCTGCAAACCATTCAGATAAACCAGAAGGAGTTGAGATATATTGATATAATAAAGAAGGCGAGGCATGAATTGGGAATTCTAATTCGTATTTTAACTTAACTTCCATTTTAAAAAATTTATTTTGGAAATATATAGAGAATAATCTTAAAAACCAAAAAGAAAAAAATAGATTTTTATTTAAAAAATATTTTACAAAAAAATATTTGCACTAAAGAGAAATAATTATATATTTGCACCCGCATTCAGAGATGCACAATAAACATAATGGCGAGGTAGCTCAGTTGGTTAGAGCGCAGGATTCATAACCCTGAGGTCACGGGTTCAACTCCCGTCTTCGCTACGAAATAAAAATCCCTAAACAATAACTGTTTAGGGATTTTTTTTATGTCTTCACTTTACTAATTTTTCACAATTTCGAGCTTGATTCTTTAAATTTTAATAGAACTGTTCAAGACAAGTTATAAATAAAAAAAGCCTTTCTTTAAAAGAAAGGCTTTTCGTCGGGGTGGCAGGATTCGAACCTGCGACCTCCTGCTCCCAAAGCAGGCGCGATAACCGGGCTACGCTACACCCCGTGAATGCGGATGCAAATATAACACTAAAAATGACACCTACAAATAAAAAATATATTTTTTTTAGTTCATAAAATATAGACATATAATTAAAATCAAATACTTAAATTTGCCGAATAAAATAAACCAAAATGTTAATAATAGGAATAGCAGGTGGAACAGGAAGTGGAAAAACAACTGTAGTACATCAAATCATGAATGAATTACCTGCAACTGAAGTTGGGATTATCTCACAAGACTCATATTACAAAGAAACACATCATCTTAGTTATGAAGAACGCACAAAGATAAATTTTGATCACCCTAGAGCAATCGATTTTGATTTATTAGTCGCTCATTTAAAAGATTTAAAAGCAGGAAAAACTATCGAACAACCTATATATTCATTTGTTACACACGATAGAACAGACGATTCAATCATTACACATCCTCGAAAAGTAATGATTGTGGAAGGCATTTTAATACTAACAAATCCCGAACTTCGAGAAATGTTCGATATTAAAGTCTTTGTACATGCCGATTCAGATGAACGATTAATAAGAAGACTTAAACGTGACATTGCAGAAAGAGGTAGAGACATGGAAGAAGTGCTTAATCGCTATCAAAACACATTAAAACCTATGCACCAACAATTCATCGAACCTACTAAAGCATTTGCAGACATCATTATACCAAATGACAAATATAATACTGTAGCTATAGATGTAGTAAGAGCTGTTATAAAACAACGAATTCATTAAATTTAAATCGAATTGAAAAAAATAAAAGCCATATTAACCCGATTTAAATTTCTTAAATTATTAGGAAACAGATATGTTATTGTATCTGCTTTTTTTATAGTATGGATGCTTATTTTAGATAATAATTCACAAATAGAACATAGAGTCTTAAATAAACAAATTGAAGAATTAGAAGACAACATCGATTACTATCAAACCGAAATTAGAAAAGATAGTATTCGCATAAAAAAATTAAAAAATCCAGATCAAATTGAAAAATATGCTCGCGAAAAATACTACATGAAACGTGAAAACGAAGATATTTATATTATTGAATTTGAAGGAGAACAAGAAGAAGAACAAAATGATTTTTAATTGTAATAAGAGTCAATCTTTCTCGATTTTTTTAAACCATTTTCCTGCTGTCCGCACTACAAGGTAGTTTGCTCCCATCAGGACTAATACAAACTATAGGAACTTTTTAAACCATTAAAAAAATAACTAATGGAAAGTCAAAAATTATTTCAAGAATTTGCTCCCATCTCATCAAAAGAATGGAAACAAAAAATACAATTCGAACTTAAAGGAGCCGATTATAACGATACCTTAATTTGGGAAAGTTTAGAAGGTATAAAAGTAAAACCTTTTTATCATAGAGATGAATTTGAAAATAAAGTTTCTGTCAACACCAATGCTTCCCAATTTAAAATTGTACAAAACATTTTTGTTCATGATGTAGCAAAATCTAATAAAAAAGCGATAGACACTTTAAATAGAGGTGCTAACAGCATTCGTTTTACATTAGAAAATAACTCAGTTTCTATTACTGATTTAATGCAAAATCTTCCATTAGAAAATACCCACTATTTTTTTTATTTACCCTTTTTATCAAACGATTTCGTAAATCAAATAGAGGCTTTTGCTACTAAAAATAAAGCCCAAATTTCCATTCAAATAGACCCAATTGGCCAATTAGTAAAAGAAGGAAATTGGTTTGAAAACCTAGAAAAAGATTTTAAAAAATTAAACATACTTACTTCAAAAACAACCATTCCATTTTTAAACTTAAAAACAGGAATCTATCAAAATGCTGGAGCAAATATAATCCAACAATTGGCTTACACTTTAGCACATGTTAACGAATATTTTAATAGAATTTCCACTATTAATCAACCTATTACCATAGAAGTATCTGTTGGAACAAATTACTTTTTTGAAATTGCAAAACTAAGAGCCTTACGCATCCTTTTCAATACATTAGCCAAAGAATACAACCATAATTTCGATTGTCATATTCTAGCAACACCTACGAAGAGGAACAAAACATTATACGATTACAATGTAAATATGCTTCGCACCACAACCGAGTGCATGAGTGCCATTCTTGGCGGAGCAAATTCAATTGCTAATTTACCTTATGACGCTTTATATCACAAAGACAACGAATTTGGAGATAGAATCGCAAGAAACCAATTATTAGTTTTAAAAAATGAAAGCTATTTCGACAAAGTAAACAATCCAGCTGATGGAACTTATTACATAGAAACCTTAACAGAACAACTAGCAGAAAAAGCTTTAGCACTTTTTAAAGATATTGAAGTAAATGGAGGTTTTATCACCCAATTAATAGAAGGCACTATTCAAAGAAAAATAAAAGAAAGTGCAGAAAAAGAACAAGAATTATTCGATTCTGGAAAAGAAATTTTATTAGGAACTAATAAATATCCTAACAAAAATGACAGAATGAAAGATGATTTGGAATTATTCCCATTTGTAAAAACACATTCACGAAAAACGTTAATTACACCTGTAATTGAAAAACGATTAGCAGAAAAATTGGAACAAGAACGATTAGCACAAGAATAATGATAAAAAAGTACCTCTATATAATATTAATCTTATTTTCTTTCTTTTCATCATGCAAGGAAGTTGCCGAGAAAACAGTTGAAACAATTGCTGGAGTTGAAAAAAAAGAGCTAATTGGGAAATATCATACTATTAAATCAGAAAAAATTAAAATCTTTTTACCCGAAGAGTTTAAGCATATCTCAGAAAGCAATTATTTAAAAGAAATTCAAAGAACAAGAGAAATTTCTATCTTCAATTCAGAAAAAGAAAGATTGGAATTTGTGAAAGACACAGGGAGAAAAATATACTTCTTTGAGTACTTTAAAGGTGGAAGTATGGTAAACATCTTACCAGAAAGATATGTCGAATTTAACAATTCTGATGCAAAATACATGTTAGCCATTATAGATAAAGCCATTAAATCTAATAATCATCCAGAAACTACTTTTGAAATAATGGAATCTCAATTCAAAGGCAATAAAAATTTAAGCATATTTAAAGTGATTTATAAAATAAAATTGCCAAAAGCAACTGTTGCTGTTTACAAATACGTTTACTTCATCAGTTACAATAAAAAAAGTGTCTTTGTTAATTTAGAAACACCAGTTTTATTCGACTTTGACCCTTATATTGAAAAAATAAGGCTTTAAATTTTAGTGTAAATTTCGTAACTTTCAAAAAAGAAAAACTATGGAAGCCATTAGACAATTTGTTAAAGTAAAAAATCATCAGATAACTATTACTTTACCCGAAGATTTTAATACAGAAGAAGTTGAAGTGATTATTTTAGTAAAAAATGACAATGATTTGATGCTTTCTGAGCGTGAAAAAAAAATCCTAGACAATAGAGTAAAAGAACCAGAAACGGAATATATTTCTTCAAATGAATCTTTAGAAAAAATTAGAAAAAAATATGGTTTTTGATTTAATTATTTCAAAAAGAGCACAGTTTGAAATTGAAAATGCAGTAGAATATCATGCTGAAATAAATATAAATCTTGCCTCAAAATTTTATATACAATTGGATTCAGCTTATCAAAATATTACAGTAAATCCTTACTATCAAAAAAGATATAAAAATTTCAGAGGTATTACCATAACAAATTTTCCTTTTATTTTATTTTTCATAATTGAGGAAAAACAACAACAAATAAAAATTCTCTCTTGTTTCCATACGTCAAGAGATTCAAAAAAATATCCGAAATAGTATATTACTATGAGAAAAAACATACAACATTTAAAGTTAGAAGTTAGAAATACAAAGTTAGAAGCTCATGAGAAAGAAAATTTTCTAACCGCAGAAAACATAGAAATAAAACCCACATACTCTAAGCAAGATATTGAAAACGTAGAGCATTTAGATTTTGCTGCTGGCTTTACGCCAAATCTTCGAGGTCCTTATGCTACCATGTATGTTCGTCGTCCTTGGACAGTTCGTCAATATGCAGGGTTTTCTACTGCCGAAGAAAGTAATGCTTTTTACAGAAGAAACTTAGCAGCAGGACAAAAAGGACTTTCAGTTGCCTTTGATTTAGCCACTCACAGAGGGTATGATTCTGATCATGAGCGTGTTGTGGGTGATGTTGGAAAAGCTGGTGTTGCCATCGATTCTGTGGAAGACATGAAAATCTTATTTGACCAAATTCCATTAGATGAAATGTCGGTTTCTATGACGATGAATGGTGCTGTTTTACCCATAATGGCTTTCTATATTGTAGCTGCTGAAGAACAAGGTGTTGCTGCCAATTTACTTTCAGGAACCATCCAAAATGATATCTTAAAGGAATTCATGGTTAGAAACACTTACATCTATCCTCCTACTCCTTCCATGAAAATCATTGCAGATATTTTTGAATATACAAGTAAAAATATGCCAAAATTTAATTCCATTTCAATTTCTGGTTACCACATGCAAGAAGCAGGTGCTACAGCAGATATTGAGTTGGCTTACACTTTAGCAGATGGTTTAGATTACATTCGTACAGGATTAGCTGCTGGAATGGATATTGACACCTTTGCTCCTCGTCTTTCCTTCTTTTGGGCTATTGGCATGAACCACTTTATGGAAATTGCAAAAATGCGAGCTGGTCGAATGCTTTGGGCAAAATTAGTAAAACAATTTAATCCAAAAGACGAAAAATCTTTAGCATTACGTACCCATTGTCAAACTTCGGGTTGGAGTTTAACAGAACAAGATCCTTTTAATAATGTAGCACGTACTGCTATTGAAGCTGCTGCTGCTGCTTTTGGAGGAACACAATCGTTGCATACTAATGCATTAGATGAAGCAATTGCTTTACCAACAGATTTCTCAGCTCGAATTGCTAGAAACACACAAATTTTTCTTCAAGAAGAAACTAAAATTTGTAAAACAGTTGACCCCTGGGCTGGAAGTTATTATGTAGAAAGCTTAACCGCAGAAATTGCAGAAAAAGCTTGGATTTTAATAGAAGAAGTAGAATCACTAGGAGGAATGACAAAAGCTATCGAAGCAGGAATTCCAAAGTTACGAATTGAAGAAGCCGCTGCTAGAAAGCAAGCTCGCATTGATAGTGGACAAGATATTATTGTAGGCGTTAACAAATACCGTTTAGAAAAAGAAGATCCGTTGCATATTTTAGATGTAGATAATCAAATGGTTCGAAAACAACAATTAGAGTTGTTAGCCAAGATAAAATCTGAAAGAAATATTGAAGAAGTAAACTCTTCTTTAGCAAAATTAACCGAATGTGCTAAAACAGGAAACGGAAATTTACTATCTTTAGCAGTAGAAGCAGCACGTAATAGAGCTACTCTTGGAGAAATTAGCGATGCTTTAGAAGAAGTATTCGGAAGATATAAAGCGCAAATTAGAAGTTTTAGCGGAGTGTATAGCAAAGAAATAAAAAATGACGTAAGCTTTGAAAAAGCAAAACAATTAGCCGATGCTTTCGCTAAGAAAGATGGTCGTCGTCCTCGTATTATGATTGCCAAAATGGGTCAAGATGGTCACGATCGTGGTGCCAAAGTAGTCGCAACAGGTTATGCAGATGTAGGTTTTGATGTAGATATTGGTCCGTTATTTCAAACTCCTCAAGAAGCTGCTAAACAAGCGGTAGAAAATGACGTACACATTCTAGGTGTTTCTTCTTTAGCTGCAGGACACAAAACATTAGTACCTCAAGTAATTGCCGAACTTAAGAAATATGGTCGCGAAGACATTATGGTTATTGTAGGTGGAGTAATTCCTGCACAAGATTACCAATTTCTTTTCGATGCTGGTGCTGTAGCCGTTTTTGGTCCTGGTACAAAAATTAGTGAAGCTGCTATTAGTATTTTAGAGATTTTGCTAGAAGAATAACTATTTAAACCTGACAGGTTTTAGAAACCTGTCAGGTTTAAATAGTTCAGTTATTTTCTTATATTTGTCTTATATATAAGCCAAAATAATTATGATACAAGCCTTAGAACGTGGTAAATACTACCACATTTACAATCGTGGAATAAATAGTGTAACACTATTTAACACTAAAGAAAACTACAAACATTTCCTTAAACTTTATTCAATTCATATTGACCCTATAGCCGAGACTTTTGCTTGGTGTTTAATGAAAAACCATTTTCATTTTTTGGTAAGAATAAAGGAAATTCCTGAAATTACTTCAGAGAAAATTATTTTACCTTCTCAATCTTTTTCAAATTTGTTTAATGCTTACACAAAAGCATATAATAAAAGCTATAAGCGACACGGTGCTTTATTTGAAAGACCTTTTAGACGAAAACAAATTAACGACAACACTTATTTTCAAAACCTAGTTGCCTACATCCATAATAATCCAATACATCACAACATTTGTGAGTATCCTATACAATATCCTTGGAGTTCGTATCTAAGTTGTATTTCTGAAAAACCAACTAAACTTAAACGAAAAGAAGTTATCGAAATGTTTAGTGATTTAGATAATTTTAAATATATGCATCAAGAAAAAGGAAACTTTTTTCCTCTTGAGCAAGCATTAGAGGTTTAATTTCGTGTTTATTTACACCCTTACAACACCTCAACAAGAAGAAATAGCTTAGTCCAATAACTAGGCTATTTGCTTTTTAAAATTATATCAAACCTAATCCTATGACTTACTTAAACCCAATCTCTTAAAGATTCTAGTTTCTGTATAGTTTTTATAAGCTTCAATTTGTACAATTCTAAAAATTAAGACATTATATTTAGTAAATATGATATTTAGTTTTTACAATTTTAGCAATAATGAAAAAAAGATACCTTCTAGTACTATTTTTAATCAACTATACCTTCACTTTTGGACAATTGAACTTTTGCAATGGAAGTAGTGGTGCTCCTATATTTTTTGAAAATTTTGGAAGTGGAACAAATTATGGTCCACAATTGGCTACTGGTGTAACAAATTATACCTATGTAGCAAGTGGTTTTCCGCAAGACGGTCAATATACTTTGTTCCATAGAACCAATTTAATTCCTAATTCTCAAAACTGGTTGTATTCATTAGATCATACTCCTGATACGCAACCTGATGGCACAAATGGAAAATGTTTAATTGTAAATGCGAGTAATACACTAGGCCAATTTTACAGAAGAGTAGTTACAGGCTTATGTAGCAACACTACTTTTGAATTTTCAGCTTGGCTATTAAATATCTATAATGCGGCTTCTAGTGGTTGTTCTGGCACTGGAATTCCTATTAATGTTTCTTTTGAAATTTGGAACGCAACAGAAACTATTCTTTTGCAATCTGGAAGTACAGGAAATATTGCTGGAACTTCAACGCCCAATTGGACACAGTATGGCTTAGTTTTTACTATGGGTGCTGGACAAACGGCTGTCGTTTTAAAAATGAAAAACAATGGTGCTGGTGGTTGTGGAAATGATTTAGCCATCGATGATATAATGTTTCGTTCTTGTGGAGCTTATTCATCTATTGCCAATACAATTACATCTGGAAATACCATAACGGTATGTCCTAATGAAGCTATAGCGAATAATACTTTGGAAGTTACAACTTCTAGTTCTTCCTCACATTTTTACCAATGGCAACAAAGTAATGACAATGTCAATTACACCGATATTATGGGACAAAATAATACTACTTATTCCTTTCCTGCTTTAGCAACTACAACCTATTACCGAGTTAAAGTAGCTCAAGATTTGGCCAATATAAACAATAATTTTTGTTCGACTTTATCCGATATTTTTAGTGTAATTGTTAGTCCATTACCAAATGCACCTGTAAGCAATGGAAATCCTACAGCTTGTAGTAATTCAAATACTTCTTTATCAGTAACGGTTAACCCAAATGAAACTGTAAATTGGTATGATGCTTCTACAAATGGTAATTTATTATTGACAAATGCTACTTCTTTCACACCAACAACAATTGGAACTTACTATGCAGAAACAGTAAATGCAACGGGTTGTATAAGCAACAACAGAACACCAGTTACCTTAAATCCAATGACTATAATGACTATAAATGGTAACACTACCATTTGTTCAGGAGAAACTACAGCAATTTCTCTCTCCACTAGTAATCCAAATACTACTTTTAGTTGGACTGTCTCACAGAATAATAGTACTGGTGCTACAACTGGAACTGGAAATACAATTTTACAAACTTTGAATGCTTCAGGAAACTCAACTGGAACAGTGGTTTACACAATTACTCCTTCAGTAAATGGATGCAATGGTACATCAGAAACAATTACTATAAACATAAATCCTATTCAAACTGTAAATCTTACCTTTCCTAGTATATCCTTATTATATTGTTTAAACGCAAGTGCACCTACTCTGCCTACAACATCTTCAAACACAACACCAATTACTGGTACATGGAATCCTTCTACAATAAATACTTCTGTTTTTGGAACCACTATTTATACTTTTACACCTCAAGTTTTGCAGTGTACAACTATTGCTCCATACGAATTAGCTATAACTGTTGATAATAGTTTTAGTCCAAACTTTAATGATACTATAACTTTCTGTTTAGGTGCAACACCGCCCATTTTAGACAACATTTCTCCTAATGGAATAACAGGCACTTGGAATCCTTCTATAATAGATAATATTAATTCTGGAACCTATACATTTACACCAAATCCTGGACAATGTGCTATATCGCAAACCATATCCGTGTTGGTTTTACAATCTGCTTTAACGAGTTTAAATTATAACCTATCTACTGCTTTTTCAGAAAATCAAATTATTACGATAATAGCTGAATCTTCTAGTGGAAATTATCTTTACCAACTTGATGATGGTGTTTTTCAAGAAAATGCTGTTTTTGAAAACGTAAGTTATGGACAACATTTTATTACAGTAATGGATGTAAATGGTTGTTCGGAATCTTTAACAAAAGAGATTTTCATTGTTAATTATCCTTATTTTTTTACACCCAATGGAGATGGAATTAACGATACTTGGTCTATTAACTTATCCAATAATTTTTCCTACTCTACAATTTCAATTTTTGATCGCTATGGAAAATTAATAAAACAACTTTCTCCCCATTCTTCTGGTTGGGATGGTACTTTTAACGGAAAGCAATTACCTGCAAGCGATTATTGGTTTACTATAAATTTTATAGAAAATAATACTATGAAAATGTTTAAGTCTCATTTTAGTTTAATTAGATAAAAAAAAGACCTAACTCTTTTTATCCGTTAGGTCTTTCTTATGGGTAATAAACACGTTTTTTAGTTTATGTATTTACTTTTCAATTTGTTCTCTTTAATATAAACGTCCATTTGTTTAGCTACTTCCGCAGGTCTATCACTTGAAATAATCATGACACCTGCTTTTACAATATCTAGGTAAATTTTATCGCCATTTGCAATAGCACTTTTATCTAAGTTACCCATTGTACCAGAAATACAAGTAATTCCTCTTGATTTCATGTAGTCGATAACTTCAGTCTTAGGAAATGTTGTTCCTACAAAAGCGACCATGTTTTCAGCTTTTACTCCTAAGTTTTCCATACGTTCTACATCTTCTTTTCCTCTAGCAGAAACTGAAAGCATCATATCTGGAGCTAATGTAGCAACCTCAGCTGCCTGATTAGCATTATAAGTTATAATAATCGAATAATTCTCTGCTTTATTGCGTCTTACTGCTTCTACTATCATTTTAAAAGGCACACCACGTTTTACATCTAAAGTATAAACCACTTTGCTCTTTCCCCATTGCAAAACTTCATCCAAGGTTTCAATTTTATAGTTGGTTATATTCCCTTCGTTATCTTTCAAAAATAATTGTTGCAACTCTTTATAGGTATAATCATTAATAGCACCAGTTCCTGTAGTCGTTCTATCTAAAGTATTATCATGCATCATTACTAAAACCGAATCTTTGGTTAAAGCTATATCGGTTTCAATAACAGCAGCATTATATTTTATAGTGTTCTCAAAAGTAGCTGTACAGTTCTCAGGAAAACCCGTTGTTGGACCACCACGATGTGCACTTACCAAAGGATAAAAATTACTTGATGCTCTAAAAAATGTTTTAAAAGCTGCATTATTTTCAAAATCTAATGTATACAACTTTTCTTGAGCTGTAACTGAAAAAACACTCCAAAGTGCTACGACAAAAACCAATATCTTCTTCAAAATAGTATTTTTAAAATTTGAAGCACAAAAGTAGGTATTCTAAGAATTCTAGCCATTGAGCAAATGTTAATTAATCGATAAATTCATCATTCTTTTTCTTGTAGCATTTTTTGTAAAAATTTTATTTTGCTACATTTTTTGTAGCATTTTTTATTTTTTGAAAATATTGCTACACTTTTTGTAGCAATTCTTTTAAAAAAAATATTTTGCTACAACTTTTTTGTTTTCAGTACAAGAGTTCTCGATATCCTCCATAGGCGGACAGGCATTTTTCAATTCCATTGCATTCCATTGAAAAAACTTGAACTGACGTTAGAAATCATAAGTAAGACTAGTAAACACGAAGCGAGTCTTCAAATCCAAGATTGCCTACTTTTGGAATATAGTTTAAAAAGAAAAAAGTGCTATTCTAGCCCTGATAGGAGTGACATCCTTTTCTTTTTTTCTTAAAAAAGAAAAGATAGAACGGATAGCAGGACTACTTTTCTTCTGAAAAACTATTTTTGTGCTCCTAAAAATAAATACAATCCTTTTCCTTATTCTTGCTCAATTTCAATCTCTGCTAAATTTTCATTTTGCTTCACTTTTCCTAGTTGAATGGTTTGTAAAGTACGTTCTATTTTGCCATTTTTTCTTTTAATGTATATTTCAACCATAACCGTTGCTGGTCCGTTTTGTGTTAATTTTGTTTCTCCAAAGTAATTTGTTTTAATTAGGTATTTTCCTTTTACTGCATTGCGCAATAAGTATTGTTCTGGTCCATAACCTTGTGTAAAATCTTTAGAAAATCGTGCTCCAATTTCTGTACTGGTATGAGAATAATAACACTCTTCTCCTGTGGGTTCAACAATATGCAAATCGATATCGGTATCCATTTGGTTCCAATTTAAAATAATGCGAACGTCTACTGGAATGTGCTCTAAATATTTTTTTTCTAACTTTCTAGTATTGATACTTTTATGTGAGGCAATCATTCGATTGATGTCCATTAGAATAATATCTTCAATACCTTCATAAACACCACTCATTTCACCATAATAATTGGTCTCCAAAGCGGTTATTAAGGCATCAAAGGCTTCTTGATAGTGTTTATTATCTTCTAAAGTCAGGGCTAAATCTCTATGAGATTGCGGTTCGTGTGTTCTCCAAGCCACAATCTTTTTTGCTACATGCAAGGCTATTTCATTTGCTTCCCACTGACGTAATAAATACAATAAGGATTTATATAATTGATGATTTTCTAAATCCAATTCGGCAATATTGCTCAAAACTAATAAGGCATTGGCTCTATCTCCAGTTTCGTAGAAATGATTGGCAACATCAAAATAAAAACTTGGATTGGTTTTATTGACTTCTCGCAATTGCAAATACAAAGCATATTTTTCTTCTTTAGTTGCTTTGTCTAAAGCTTTTAAATAAATTCGATCTGGATTCCAACTGCTTGTTTTTACTGTTCTTGGGTTTGATGAATTACTTAATGTCTCATTTGAAATAGAAGTTGAATCTGTTGTAATTGCTGCTCCTGCAACTTGTCCAGCTAAAGCTTGCTCAAAATTTAATCCTACACTTAATTTGGAATCATTTTCTTCTCCATTAAAATCTTCAACAGCTTCAACGGCTTCAACAGTTTCAACAGTGTCCATTGGAACTGAACTAGCGCTTCTTCTTTCGGCTCTTCTTCTCTCTCTTCTATTACCTCTATCTTCAACTGCGTAAGCAGCAACTACAACTTCTTGCAAATCCGAACCGTCGCTTTCAAGAGTAATGGTGTAATTGGATGGAGATTCGATTCTAATTTCTTGCGCTCTTAAACCTACAAAACTGACAACCAACACATCACCAGTCTTAGCGCTTAAACTCCCATTACCATCAAAATTTGTACTAGTACCAGTAGTAGTATTTTTAACTTGAACAGTAGCTCCTGCTAATGGCCCTAATACATCACTAACAGTAATTGTAATTTGTCTTACTTCTCCAGTAGGATTTGGTTGTAAATTGGTTCTTGTTACAGTATTATTTTGTGATGGTTTTCTAGTCTTTACAGGTTTTTGCTTCACATATTTAATATCTTTTTTCCACCAAGAAGACAATCCATTAAAATAATTTTCAATACTTTCCCAATTGTTCTTTTTTACAACTTCTCTTTCTGCTAATTGAGTTTTTTTAATTTTATCAAATTCTGCTCTTAATTCTGCTGGTGGAATAATATCATACAAAATATAATCGTTTATATCTTCCAGTACAATTAAGGAAGTGTTTGGTGTAATGATACCATACTTTTTACCCATGATTTCAATTTCTTCCGCATTTTTCTCATACTGAATCTCCAAATTGGCTATTTTTTTCTGTGCCCAAAGCTTCTCTACACTAATTTCTACAATAGCTTGATTTTTTACGTCTAACTGAATTTTCCTTTCCGAAAGAGTATTGGCATCATAACCAAATAGTAACGTAATTTCATTAGTTGGTAATAGCGAAATACCCGAAACACTAAAATTATCAGTCACTGAAGTGCCAATCATTGGATAGGTTTCCACCAATGTGGGATTATCTTTTATCCCAAAAAACAACAAACTCTTATACAATAAGTGATCTAAAGCTTCTTCTTTCTTTACTTGGTTTAAGTTTACAAATGTTCCACCAGTTTTCATCGCATTGTAATTCAAAAATGCATAATCAGCAGTAACAGAAGAGGTGATGGTGTACACTGGTTGTTTACTTTCAGATAAAGTAGCGTCACTCAAAGTGGACAATCCATCTGTAAAAAATAGAATTTCGTCTTTTTTAGGAAATTTAATTTCTGAAAAACGAGTACCTCCATCATAATTTACTGTTTCTAAAACCGTTCGTAGAGCAGACCAATTCCCATTGGTAATCGTAAAATCGGCTTTTTTATCGAAAGTAAAACCAACGAAATACAAACTCACCTCAACAGTAGCTAACTTTTTAAAATAAGCATCTAGTAATTCTAATTCTTTTTTTACATCTCGCTTCGCACTACTTAAAGATACATCCCAAAACAAACCTATCGATTTTGGTAACACTTTGGCTTTCTTTTCGGTTTCCAAATGCATATTGGCATAGAAATAATACTGATTGTCATTCGCTTGAGCAATTACTGTTGGAATAGCAGAAGTAATTGGAATTTTGACCAACAATTTATCATTAGGTAAATAATTTTTCTGCTGAATAGTTGCTTGATAAATCGTATTGAATTTTTCAATTGTAATTTCCTTTCCATCATTGGTAATAATCGGTTTTTCATTCGACCCTACAACGGAAACTAGCAACTCGAAATCGTCTATTTTTTTAGTATAAGCACTCACCATTTGATAGCCTAAATGCGAGGTATCGTAAGTACTCAATTCTTGTTCGTAACCTATGATTACAATGCGTTCCTTATTTGGTAAAATAGGATAAATACGGGTTTTAAAGTTATTTCCTTCTACCCTTTCTAAAAGTCCTGGATCTACTCTTCGGTGTTCTATAGCTTCAAAAACTTGTTTTCCTTTATTTTTATTTACAGGAACGGCTTCTCTCATTTTTCCGTTAATATCAATAGCATAGCGTGATACCGAAACGCCTTCTGGTAACGGAAACAATAATTCTGCTTCCATATCACGAGAAGAAGCATTGAAGAAATGCATCTCGGTTGTGGTGTAAGCAATATTGCCAACCACCTTTACATTTACTTTCAGTTGGCTCAATCGCACTAAGGAAGAATCTTTATCTTTTACAGTTAATTGTGGATTTTGACCCATTACAAAATGGCTTACAAACAGGAAAAATAGAATGACTTTTTTCATCTTATAATCTTTTAAAGAGAGGTTATAAAGATATAGAGTATAATTGAGATGAAAAGGTTGGGATGGGGTTTGTTTTTTTTAAGTTTGTATAATCACTTTGATTTTAAGCGTAACACTAATTAAAACAAATAAAAAACCAGACAAAGTTTCCTCTGTCTGGTTTACAATTCTCTGCTAAAAATCAAATTCAAATTTGTTGTTTGTTTACTTTAAATATCTATAACTGACCTATCACAAAAAAATATATTCTTCTAAGCAGTTTTCCAAATCTAAAAATCAACACAAAATCAGATAATAACTAACTCACTTTAACATTATTATAAAACAAATTTTAATGTACGATTATCGTTTGTAAGTAATACAAACACTCCGTTTCCTAACGTTGAAAAATCAAAAGAAGCTTGTTCTTTTAAATTATCAATAGAAACAATTTTTTTACCCATTATATTATAAACTGAAGCACTTTCTGATGCAACATTACTTGTATTTACTACTAGTGATTTCAATTCATGACTAATGTACATTTCATCTTTGTTGATGGAGAAATCCTTTACGCCAAGTGATCCTTCAGGAACAACTGTAACTGGTGCATAGGGTCCAAAAACATTAAATCCAGGATCAGTACCGCCATTTAAATTAACATTCCATCTATAATTTGTACCAACTGGCACAGTAGATGGATTTATCCATGAGTAAAAAGTAACAGTTGTAGGTGTACTAGCAATAGGTAATCTATTTGGACCAGTTAATACATTTGTTGGCTGAGGTGCGTTTCCTAAATATCCACTACCCACATACACCTGAGAATCTGACATTGTCATTTCATCTCCGTTTCCATCTAATATTAGTAGTTTAATTTGAAAATCATATACTTCAACAGTAGATGTATATGTAAAACTAAGTGTTATATTTTGGTTTTGTTCTACTGCTTCTGGAGTAGATTGATCTGTTATGACAACTTGAGCAAAAGAAAATGCAACAGATAACAAGAAAATAGACAGTAATTTTGTTTTCATAATTTTTAGTTTATAAGTAAATATTTATATTATTATTAGTATTAGTATTAATATTTATTTTTTATACAAATATTAATTTTAGACAAAAAAAAATAAATATATACTAATTCATTTCATAAATATATTTAATTCTCTATATAATAAATAGAACACATGATGCATATACTAGTATATATGAAGCTAAAACAAGTGTTTTTTACCTGTAAAACAGCATACCTAGTTGAATGATACAAAATTCCCAACTTTTTTCTATTTTTACCACATGTCAAAACTACCCAATATTCCCACAAGTATATTCTCAGTAATGTCTCAATTAGCAAATGAGCATGGAGCTATTAATTTATCACAAGGATTTCCAAATTTTCCTGTAGACGACCGTTTATTACAAATTTCGGAACGCTTGCTTCGTGAAAATGTACACCAATATACTCCTATGGCTGGTTTGCCTGCATTATTGGAAAAAATTGCAGCTTTGACTGTGAAAAGCTATCAAAGAAAAGTAAATACCACTACAGAATTATTAATTACCGCAGGTGCAACACAAGGAATTTACACAACAATTAATGCATTAATCAATCAAGGTGATGAAGTAATTATTTTGGATCCTAGTTATGACAGCTATGAACCTTCTGTTTTGGTTGCTGGTGGAAAACCAGTTCGTATTTCCTTAAACGATGATTATTCTCCTGATTTTAATAAAATTGAAGCAGGAATTACTACTAAAACAAAACTAATCATAATTAATAATCCTCATAATCCAACGGGTCGAATTTGGAATGAAAGCGAATTTGAGGCTTTGGAAGATTTGTTAGAGAAACATCCAAAAATTTTACTTTTAAGTGATGAAGTATATGAATATATTTCGTTTGCTCATCCCCATATTTCTGTAAATACGCGTCCAAAATTGATTAACAAAACCATTATTGCCTCTTCTTTTGGAAAGTCATTACACGTTACAGGTTGGAAAGTAGGCTATTTAATTGCTCCCGAAAAACTAATGCAAGAAATTAAAAAAGTGCACCAATTTTTGGTCTTTAGTGTGAATAGTTTTTCTCAACATGTAATTTCAGCCTATTTAGATGTGGTTGATTTCAGCGAGATAGCTAAAATGTATTTACACAAACGCGATTTATTTCAAAGTTTATTAAAAGACAGTCGTTTTGAACTAATGCCTTGTGAAGGAACATATTTCCAAGTAGTGAATTACAAAAGAATTAGTACTAAAAACGATATGGATTTTGCAAAAGAATTAATTACTAAACATGGTGTTGCCACTATTCCAATTTCTGTTTTTTACAAAGAGGCAACCGACAAACAAATGCTTCGTTTTTGTTTTGCTAAAACAGATGAGACTTTGATTGCTGCTGCAAAAAAATTAATTAATTGTTGATGGTTAATGGTTAATGGTTAATGGTTAATGGTTAATGGAAATTAAAAAAATCACGAATTAACAGCTAAACAGATGTTCTAATTCGTGATTTTTTAATTGGATTTATTACTTCACTTTCTTTCCTTTCACAAAAACCTGAGTTGGCAATGTGTAGGGGACTTTATCAATATCCATCGTCATAATATCTTCTGAAAAAATAGTAAAATCGGCCCATTTTCCTATTTCTAGGCTTCCTTTTTCTTTTTCTTCAAAATTAGAATAGGCTGCCCAAATGGTCATTCCTTTTAAGGTTTGTTCACGTGTTAAAGCATTTTCCATTTGGAATCCGTTTTCTGGATAGTTTTTTAAATCTTTTCTGGCTACAGCAGCATAAAACGTTAACATGGGATTAACCTCTTCGATAGGAAAGTCGGTTCCCAAAGCAATTAAACCAGCTTTGTCCAATATTTTTTTATAGGCATAAGAATTTTTAATTCGGTCAGCACCTACTCTATCTTCTGCCCAATACATATCGGAAGTAGCATGTGTAGGCTGTACTGATGGAATGATTCCCAAAGTAAAATAATCGAAATCTTGCTCTTGCATAATTTGTGCATGTTCAATTTTCCATCTTCGGTTCGGTTTATTTTTTAAAACTTCTTTGTATATTTTCAATAAGACTGTATTTGTAGAATCTCCTATTGCATGAGCGTTCATTTGGTAATCTGAATTAGCAATTTGTTGGGCAATTCTTCTAGTTTCATCAATTGGTGTTAACAAAGCTCCAAATTGTTTTGGTTTATCGGAATAAGGCAAATGCAAACAAGCCCCTCTTGAGCCTAAAGCTCCATCACCCATGAATTTAAATGAACGCACATTTAATTTATCTGTCTTATAAATTCCTTTTTGGGTATAATAGTCTAAATTTTCTTTTGAAGCAAGAGCCATAGCATACACATTCAAATCCAATTGATTGGCTTTTTGTAAACTATCTATTAATTCGATAATATCTCGTTCTAAACCTGCTTCATTTATAGTAGTTATTCCATAGTTAAAAACAGTTTGTTGGGCATCTTTCAACGCTTGAATTTTAGTTTTTAAATTAGGCTCTGGAGTAATTGCTTTTATTAGTTCCATCGCATTATCAACTAAAATTCCTGTTGTTTTACCCGCAATCACTTCAATTTGACCGCCTTCAATTTTAGTAACTGGTGTAATTCCTGCTAATTCCAATGCTTTGCCATTTACTAACATAGCATGACCATCGATTCTTGTTAATACTACTGGAGTTTCTGGAAATAAGGAATCTAATTTTTCTCTAGAAGGAAATTCTTTGTTTTCCCAATCGTTTTGATCCCAACCTCTTCCTTCAATAAAATCGACTTTCTTTTTATTTTGAAAGGCTATGACTCTTGCTATTACTTCGTCATAACTTTTTGTATCTCTCAAATTAACAGTTTGCATGGTAATACCTAATCGATACAAATGTGCATGAGCGTCATAAAAACCAGGGTAAACAAACTGATTCTTAGCATCAATTGTTTCTTTTGCTTGGTATTTTTCTTTTATTTCTTTACTAGTACCTACTGCAATAATTTTTCCATCTTTAATGGCAAAGGCTTCTACTAATTGAAAAGTCTCATTAACGGTATAAATCTTAGCATTGGCAATAATTAAATCAACAGATTCTTTGTTTTTGATACACGATGATAATATAAATAGCAAAAAAAAGGCAATTGTTTTTAAAACTTTCATGTTATAGTTGTTTAAGAAAACAAATTTATAAGAATATCTTAATTTTTACTACTTGAAAACTTATTTATACTACCTTTACTAATACTAAAACATAAAAATTATGGCAAAGAGTCAAGATGCTAAGAAAACAGCAAAAAAAGAGCCCACCAGAACTGCTAAAGAGAAGAAAGCTGAAAAAAGAGATAAAAAAAATAGTCCTAAAAGAGACATTTAATCACAAACACGATTTATTTCGTGTTTTTTTGTTTTAAAATACTACTTCTCTAAATTAGCCCCGATAGTAACGGCATCCTTTTTTACTAGTAACTCTCCTTTTCTTTCCAAAAAAAATAGTAAAAAAGATAGAGTGAATAGCGGGACTGTTTTTATTTTAAAAAAAGAATTGTGTGCTTCAAAAAAATAAAAAAAGTGGATTTGTTCTTTAAAATAGAGGTGTTGTTGTACTTTAATGTAATGTTAACAAATTTGACTTGAAAAAACCATAAATAATTGTATTTTTACCACTCAAAAATTTTTAGAAATCAAATGGGTAAAATCATAGCAATTGCAAATCAAAAAGGTGGTGTAGGAAAAACAACAACGTCTATCAATCTTGCTGCATCACTGGGTGTTTTAGAAAAAAGAGTGCTCTTAATTGATGCCGATCCTCAAGCAAATGCTAGTTCAGGATTAGGAATTGATGTAGAAAGTGTGGAGATAGGTAGTTATCAAGTTTTAGAACATAGTAACACTCCAGACGAAGCTACAATAGCAACTAATGCTCCTAATGTTTGGGTTATACCAGCACATATTGACTTGGTAGCTATCGAAATTGAGCTAGTTGATAAAGAAAATCGTGAGTATATGCTGAAAAAAGCATTAGAATCTGTTAAGGATAAATACGATTATATACTTATTGATTGTGCTCCTTCATTAGGTTTACTAACTTTAAATGCTCTAACCGTTGCAGATAGTGTTATTATTCCTATCCAATGTGAGTATTTTGCTCTTGAAGGTTTAGGAAAATTACTAAACACGATTAAGAGTGTTCAAAAAATACACAATCCAGATTTAGATATTGAAGGTTTATTACTAACCATGTATGATTCTCGTTTACGTTTATCGAATCAAGTAGTGGAAGAAGTTCAAAAACATTTTAACGATATGGTTTTTGAAACGGTTATCCAAAGAAATATTAAATTAAGTGAAGCTCCTAGTTATGGTGAAAGCATTATTAATTATGATGCCACAAGTAAAGGTGCTACCAATTATATTAATTTAGCGGAAGAAATTATCAAGAAAAATAAGTAGAAAAAGATGGCGAAAGCAGAAAAAAAACAAGCATTAGGAAGAGGATTATCGGCTTTATTAAAAGACCCTTCAAACGATATTAAATCGGTAGAAGACAAAGGTGCTGATAAAGTAGTAGGTAATATTATCGAGCTTGAATTAGATGCAATTGAGATAAATCCGTTTCAACCGAGAAGTAATTTTAACGAAGAAACATTAAAAGAATTAGCAAAATCTATTAAAGAATTAGGTGTTATTCAGCCTATTACTGTTCGTAAATTAGATTTTAATAAATTCCAATTAATTTCTGGAGAACGTAGACTTCGTGCTTCTAAATTAGCTGGCTTAGAAACTATTCCTGCTTATATTAGAATTGCAAATGACAATGAGTCATTAGTAATGGCTTTAGTGGAGAATATTCAACGTCATGATTTAGATCCAATAGAGGTAGCGCTTTCTTACCAAAGATTAATTGATGAAATTAATTTAACACAAGAGGAATTAAGTGATCGTGTAGGAAAAAAACGTTCTACTATTACTAATTATTTACGTTTGTTGAAATTAGACCCAATTATTCAAACGGGTATGAGAGATGGTTTTATTTCTATGGGACATGGTAGAGCCTTAATTTCTGTTGAAGATGATGATGCTCAATCCGATATTTATCATAAAGTGGTGAGCCAAAATCTTTCTGTTAGAGAAACAGAAGCTTTAGTAAAAAAATATCAAGATAGTTTAAAACCGCAAGCAGCAAAACAAACTACAAAAAGTTTTGAAGTAGCAGAAACAGATCAAAAAGTATTTACTGGATTTTTTGGAACAAAAGTTGATGTAAAAGTGGCAGGAAATGGTAAAGGAAAAATTACTATTCCGTTTCATTCTGAGGAAGATTTTAATCGCATTTTGAAATTGATTAATAATTAGTGAGACAGCTATTCATCATATCTTTTTTTTGTTTACTTTTTAGTAGTAAAGGTATAGCACAAGAGGAAATTTCTCTAGTCGTAAAAGATACTGTAGCAACTAAATACACCAAAATAAATCCATTATCACCAGCAAAAGCCGCCTTTTATTCGGCTGTTTTACCAGGTCTTGGACAAGCCTATAATAAAAAATACTGGAAGATTCCATTAGTTTATGGAGGTTTAGGCGCTGGAATTTATTTTTACACTTGGAATAATAAAAAATACCACGAATTTAGAGACGAATATAAAGCTCGTTTAGATGGTACCACCAAGCCTGGTGATCATCCTGTTTATGGTAGTCTTACAAATGACGGATTAATTAGAGGACAGAAATTCCATCAACGAAATCGTGATTTATCTGCTCTTATAACTGCGGGAATTTATATTTTAAATATAATTGATGCTAATGTAGATGCACATTTACTACAATTTAATGTAAATGAAAATTTATCGGTAAGACCTGAATTATATCAAAATGAAACGGATTACCAGTTCAAAACTGGTATAAAACTTACTTATAATTTTTAACATTTCATTGGCTAACAATACCAAATAAAAACGTCAAATACTTCATGAAAATTGCACTTTTAGGATACGGAAAAATGGGAAAAGTTATTGAAAAAATAGCTTTGGATAGAGGTCATGAAATTGTATTAAAAAAAGGGAGAAATGACAATTATGACGGACTTGAAAATGCTGATGTTGCCATAGATTTTAGTATTCCAACAAGTGCTATTGCTAACATTTCAGCTTGTTTTGAAAGAAATATTCCTGTTATATCAGGAACAACAGGTTGGTTAGAAGACTATGAAAATATAATTGCTCTTTGTGAAAGTAAAAACGGAAGTTTTATTTATGGTTCTAATTTTAGTTTGGGAGTGAATGTCTTTTTTGAACTAAATGAATATTTAGCAAAAATGATGGCCAACTTGAAACAGTATAACGTTTCAATGGAAGAGATTCACCATACTCAAAAATTAGATGCTCCAAGCGGAACTGCCATTTCATTAGCAAACGGAATAATTAAGAATGCCCATTATACAAATTGGACTTTAGATAATGCAACATCTTCTGAAATTCATATAGAAGCAAAACGTATTGAAAATATTCCTGGCACTCATAGCATTTTTTATGATAGTGAAGTAGACCAAATTGAAATAAAACATACCGCTCATACAAGAGAAGGTTTTGCTTTAGGTGCTGTTGTAGCTGCCGAATGGTTGTTAGGAAAAAAAGGAGTTTTTACTATGAAGGATGTTTTAGGAATTTAGAAAATAGAGCATAGAGTAAAGAAAATAGAAGAAAGATAGTTACTTATAGATAATGAATGCTAATAAGAGACATAATTACAAGAATCTTAAAATTTGGCAAATAAGTATCGAGATAGCAAATGATATTTCAGATATTTTATTAGACTTTCCAAAACATGAAAGATATGATTTGAGTTCACAAGTTAGCAGATGTTCAGTTTCTATTCCAAGTAATATTGCAGAAGGTTCAGCTAGAACTAATAAATCTTTTAGCAATTTTATTGATTATTCTTTGGGTTCATCATTTGAATTAATTACTCAATTGATAGTTGCAAAACACAGAAGATACATAAACGAAGAAACATTTAACAAATTAGAAAACAAAATTGAAGAATTTCAGAGAATGACAATGTCGTTTCAAAATGGATTAGACTAAGTCTATTTTCTATGCTCTATTTTCTTCACTCTTAAAAAAATAAAATATGTCAGTACAAGGTTGGTTATTATTCATCTTAATAGTACAAGTTATACATGGATTAGGAACTTGGAAATTATACATTAAAGCTGGAAGACAAGGATGGGAAGCATTTGTCCCTATTTACAATGCTATAGCTTTAATGAAAATCATCAATAGGTCTACATGGTGGACGTTGTTACTTTTTATACCTATTATTAATTTGTTTATGTTTCCAATCATTTGGATTGAAACTTTGAGGACTTTTGGTAAAAAAACCACTTTAGATATGGTTTTAGGAGTAGTTACACTTGGTTTGTACATTATGTATGTAAATTATACCCAAGAAGTAACATATCATGCCAATCGTGACTTAAAAGCTCCTACTAAAGCAATGGATACTTTAGGTTCTCTAGCATTTGCTATTGTAGTAGCTACTTTTGTACATACTTATTTTATTCAACCTTATGTTATTCCTACTTCATCATTAGAAAAATCATTATTAATAGGTGACTTTCTATTTGTGAGTAAGTTTAATTATGGAGCAAGAACACCTATGACTCCTATTGCTGCTCCTATGGTTCATGATTCTCTTCCTTTAGTGGGAACTTTATCTTATTTGAAAAAACCACAAATTCCTTATTTTAGGTTTCCAAAATTAGAAAAGATTAAAAACAATGATATAGTAGTTTTTAACTGGCCAAGAGATACTTTAGACAATATGTATCATCCTTCAAACATAAGAATTGATAAGCCTATTGACAAAAAGACAAATTATGTAAAACGTTGTGTAGGTATTGCTGGAGATTCATTAGAAATAAAAAATGGAATTGTCTTTATTAATGGGAAAGAATTAATCTTACCTGAAAGAGCAAAACCACAATATTTTTATATAATAAAGACTCAAGAATCTATTTCACAAAATTTACTAAATGATTATGAAATAACCGAGAGTTCTTATTTATTTGAAATTGAAAACAAAATATGGGACAGACCAGAGGTAAAAGAACATTTAATTAATAATTTTTCAATAGAAGAAATAGAAAGAGATACCGAAACATCTATAATTTCTGGAAGTATTTCACAAGAAGTATTTGATAAATTAAACTTAAAAATATCAAGTAATTATACGCTTGGAAATCTGACTTTTGATAAAGTTGAAAGAATGAAATCTGATTCTAGAATTATATCTACAAAAAGGCGTATTAAAAAAGGACCTGAAGATGGTATTTTTCCAGATTTTAAAGACGGAAAAGAATCTCCAATTAGAGATTGGAATTCTGATAATTATGGTCCTATTTATATTCCTGAAGCTGGAAAAACAGTTACTCTAACAAAAGAAACACTTCCTTTATATAAAATTATTATTACTGAATATGAAGGAAATACACTTGAAGTTAATGGAGATGAAATTAAAATCAATGGTCAAGTAACAAAAACCTATACTTTCAAGCAAGATTACTATTGGATGATGGGAGACAACCGTCACAATTCCTTGGATGCCCGTTATTTTGGTTATACCCCAGAAGATCATATTGTGGGAAAACCAGTATTCATCTGGATGAGTTGGAATTCAAATGGAAAAGGAATAAATAAAATTCGCTGGGAAAGATTATTTACAACAGTAAGTGGTGATGGACAACCAAAATCCTATTTTAAATACTTTTTAGTCTTATTAGCACTTTATTTTGTTGGTGAGCATTTCTATAAAAAGAAAAAGAAAGCTAAAGAAAACGTTTAAAAATTATTTATAGTGTAAGAGTTTAACCTAGTTTCGGCTTAGTTAAACTCTTATACATTCTTAAACAATTTGAATTGATGAATATCTTATTACATCCTACCTATTTCCCTTCTATAAGTCATTACACAGCAATGCTTCAGGCAGATTCTATTACTTTTGAAATGGAAGATAATTTTCAGAAGCAAACGAATCGTAATCGCATGTATATTTACAGTCCTAATGGCATTCAAATGCTAAATATTCCCATAAAACATAGTAAAGAAAAGCATCAGAAATACAAAGATGTTAGGATTGAAAATGCTTTCGATTGGCAGAAAAATCATTTTAAATCCTTAGAAGCTGCTTATAGAACTTCTCCTTTTTTTGAATATTTTGAAGATGATATTCTTCCCATTTTTGAAAAAAATCACACCTTCATAATGGAATTGAATTTTGAAATTTTTGAAATTATAAATAATTGTTTAGGTATTTCTTTATCTTTTTCTAAAACAGAAGAATACTTTCATGAAGCAATAAATTATAATGATTTTAGGCTTTTAGCCAATGGTAAAAAAGACACTTTTACTAATGATCCTTACACACAAGTTTTTAATGAAAAAGAAGGTTTCATTCCTAATTTAAGCATTTTAGACTTATTATTTAATGAAGGAAGACATGCAAAAGACTATTTGTTAAAACAAAAACTATAAAGATTTTATTTTTGTATTTTATCAATCATTTTCAAACGTGTAATTACTGGAAAATGATCGCTTAATTTTACTTGATTGTTTGTCACAAATTCTTTCACTAAAAAAGAATCTTCTACAAATACATAATCAATTCGAGCTGGATAATATTTAAAATTATACGATTTCCCAAAACCAGAACCAGCTTCCTGAAATGCGTCTTTCATATTTCCTTTAATATTTCTATAAACATAGGAAAAAGCACTGTTATTCATATCGCCACATATAATTTTTGGATAAGAACAACTTTCATAATGTGTTTTTATGAGTTCAGACTGTTGTTGCTGTTGCTTGAAAGCTTCACTAATTCGTTTAAAAATGAATTTGGATTTACTTTCATCTAATTTTTCATGAATGTCCGCACTAATTTTAACCGATTGCAAATGCATGCTATATACTCGTATTGTATCATTTTTTTTAAGAATATCTGCAAAAATGATATTATTACTCGAATTTGGAAAAGTAATTTTACCCGTATTAATAATTTCAAACTTTGAAAAAATAGCTTGTCCGTATTTATTTTTATGTCCTTCTAATTCAATATTTTTATAAGGATAATTTCTTAATCTTACCTCTTCATCTGATGTATATTCTTGTAGACATAAAATATCTGGATTACAATCTTGAATTACATCTGAAATATCATTTGGCACTTTTTTATTGGGTAACCATTCATATTTATTAAATAAACGAACATTATAGCTCATCAATGTAAAATCATCTGGCTCAACTTCTAAGACCGTTTCATTAAAACGATATAATTTACTTATAAAAGTAATTCCTATTAATAAGACCATTCCAGAAAGCAACATTTTTCTTTTTAATTGTAATGCCCAAACAATAAAAAAAGCAGCATTAAGTAAGAGAAACAAAGGCAATAATAAAGTAAGAACGCTTAGAAAAGGGAATAATTTTGGGGCTAGAAAAGGCAAAATATAAGCAAGGAATGTTAACAGAGCTAAAACTTTGTTACAAAAAAAGGCTACCCTACTTATTAATGATTCTTTTTTCAATTATTTGCCTGCTTTAAATAAAAATTCTTTTTCTTCTTTACTTAAACTGTCATAACCTGACTTACTAATTTTATCTAGGATATCATCAATCTTTTTTTGATTCATATCTGTAGAAGCATTGGTAAAGATAGTGTTCTTATTCTTATGTACTTTTTTAAAAGGAGTTTTTTTCTTTGGTGAAATAATTCCTTCCAGCACATCTTGTAACTTTGAAATTCCTTTGGATAAATCTGTACCTTTTTGAAGTAATTTTACATATAAAAAACCAAAAAAAGCTCCTCCTAAATGAGCTAAATGTCCTCCTCCATTATTCATTGGTAATTGAATTAAATCTAATAAAACAATCACAAAAGCTACTTGCCACAACTTCACCGTTCCTATTAATGGAATACGTAATAACATATAAGGAGCATAAGCTGCAGTAGCTATTAGAATAGCCATGATTGCTCCGCTTGCACCAACTAAGACAGAATGTATTCCAAGTATATAATATAACATTATAAATACTATTCCTGCAAAAATTCCTCCTAAAATATAGACTCCAAATAATTGTCTTCCTGTGAAATAAGTTAAAAATAGTCTACCAGAAAAATGTAATACTAACATATTGAATAGCAAATGTAAAAAACTAGCATGCAAAAACATATAACTTATTACTGTCCATGGTTTAGTTATAAGTTGGTTATTATAAGAATACAAGCCCAACCAATCTGGATAATTAAAATTTCTAGTAGAAAAAGAAAAGAAAAAAACAATCGACAAAATAAAAACACCAATGTTCCAAAAGAGTAACCTTTGAACAATGCCTCCCATTTTATATTGCAATTTTATGTCTTCTAAAATATTCATAAGTTAAAATTATCTATCCCAACGATGTTTATTAAACTGATTTTTTTTCCAATACCAAATGATAATTAAACCAATTATAGCTCCTCCTAAATGAGCAAAATGAGCAATTCCTGTTCCTCCACTACCAAACAAGGAATTACCTTTTAACCCTAAAAACAAATCAATTGCTAACAATCCTGGAACAAAATACTTTGCTTTTATAGGCACTGGTATAAACATTAATGCTAATTCTGCATCTGGAAAAAGATATGCAAAAGCAACTAATAAACCATAAATAGCACCCGAAGCTCCTACAGCTGAAATTCCCGCAATACTTGCAGCTTTAACTATATAGTTAAAATCTTCCTGATTTGCATTAACTCTATCTAAAATTGAACTTATTTCTCCTTTTACCATTACTCCATTATCATCAAACAAAGAACTATAATCAATATTAAGTAATTTATGAATTTCCGCAGTTGATAAATTTAAATGATCAACAAAATTTAATATATGGTGTATTTCATAATAATTAACAACTGTATGAAGTAATGCAGCACCTATACCACATGAAAAATAAAAAAATAAAAACTTCTTTCCTCCCCAAAGTTGTTCTAAGGCACTTCCAAAGGAAACTAAGGCAAACATATTAAAGAAAATATGACCAATTCCTCCATGCATAAACATACTAGTTATAGGCTGCCAAAGCTGAAATTTATCACTTTCGAAATAATGCAACGCCAATAAATCAAAAGAATTAGGAACCAAATAGCTCCCAACAAAAAATATAATATTAATGATTAGCAAGTGCTTAACCATATCTGTCATTCTCATCATAATGCAAATTTTTTATCTAAATCTTCAACACTTATTGTAATGAAGGTTGGTTTATTAAAAGGTGAAACATTAGGATCTTTGCATGCAAATAGACCATTCACCAAATTTTCTTGTTCTAGTTCTGTTAAATAAGTTCCCGTTTTTACTGCAAGACTTTTTGCCATTGTTTTAGCAATACCATCATTTAAAGAAAACGTACTTTCTGGAATATCATTTTGTAAACCATTAATTAATTCTTCCAGTAAAATGCTAACTTCACTTTCTTGAATAGAAACAGGAATTCCAGTAATATGAATACCATCTTTATGCATTCCATCAAAAATAAAACCCGTATTTTCTAAAGATGGCAATAATTCTTTTATGAAAGACATCTCTTCTATTGAAAAATGCAACTCTAAAGGAAAAAGTAATTGTTGACTTGACGCTTTTTTAACCGTTATATTTGTAAGATATTGTTCGTACAAAATACGTTGATGTGCTTTATTTTGATCCACCACAAGCATTCCAGACTTAATAGAGCTTACAATATATTTCTTATGAATTTGATAAGTTCTTGAAGGTGTTATTTCTGTTTCTTTACTTTCAAAAAATGATCCAGTTACCTCTTCACTTTCAAAAGAAATGCTTTCTACTTCTCTAGTATCTTGACGTAAATCTACATACAAACTTTCCCAAGAGTTAGATGTATCTTTTTTTGTATAATTTCCACTAGAGGCATAAGAATTAGAAGATGATTTTATTGCTTTTTCATCTGCAAATGGATTAAAATTAGCATCTACTTGAATTAAAGGAGCATCAGTACCTTTATTTTTATATTCGTAAGGAGTATCTAAATTAGGATCTCTTTCAAAATCTAAAATAGGAGCGACATTAAATTGACCTAAACTATGCTTTACAGAAGAACGTAAAATAGCATATAAAGCTTGTTCGTCATCAAATTTTATTTCTGTTTTTGTAGGATGAATATTGATATCGATAGTATGCGGTGGTACTTTTAAATATAAGAAATAACTTGGCTGATTGCCTTCTCTAAGTAAACCATCATAAGCACTCATAATAGCATGATGCAAATAACCACTTTTTATGAATCTATCATTTACAAAAAAGAATTGTTCACTTCTACTCTTTTTTGCATACTCTGGTTTACCAATAAAACCACTAATAGTGACAATTTCAGTATCTTCAGACACTGGAACCAATTTCTCATTGGTTTTACCTCCAAGCATATTTACAATACGCTGTCTGTAATTTGAAGAAGGTAAATTAAAATTTTCGCTTCCATTATGAATTAATGTGAAATATATAGAAGGATGTGCCAATGCTACACGTTGAAATTCATCCACTATATGTTTCATTTCAACCGTTTCCGATTTTAAGAAATTACGTCTTGCTGGAATATTAAAAAATAAATTTTTGACTAAGAAAGACGTTCCTTTTGGCAAAACTGCAACTTCTTGAGACACAAATTTGCTACCTTCTATAATAATATGATGGCCTAATTCTTCTTGGTCTTGTTTGGTTTTTAATTCTACATGAGCGATTGCAGCTATAGACGCTAATGCTTCACCACGAAAACCTTTTGTATGCAAATCGAATAAATCTTCTGCATTACGAATTTTTGAAGTAGCATGTCGTTCAAAACACAAACGTGCATCGGTAACACTCATTCCTAGTCCGTTATCAATAACTTGGATTAATGTTTTACCTGCATCTTTTACAATTAGTTTTATATCTGTTGCTTTAGCATCAATAGCATTCTCAAGCAATTCTTTTACAACAGATGCAGGTCGTTGCACAACCTCACCAGCAGCAATTTGATTAGCAACGTGATCGGGTAATAACTGAATTATACTAGACATTTATTGCTTTTTAAAAATAGACAAATCGAAATCTATTATGTACATAAAAAGTAACAATAAAACTAAAACAATGATTAAAATTCTTAAATTAAATTGTCTATTCCCTTTGTGTCTACTATTAGTTCGTGCTTCACTCCAATGTGCTCTAAGGTCGTTATAACTAACCGCATCTCTATCTTTTCTTATCAAAGAATCAAAATCATATAAATTATCGATTTTTTTTCCTTCATAATGACGAGGTGTATAGTTAAACTTTTTATTTTTTGGCAACTTGAATTGACCTCTTCCAAATTTAATCATGCGAAACTATTTTTTTCAAATTTAAGGATTTTTGCGCTTTTTTATCTGAATTTTTTGTTAACAAAAAATCCCGATATAATCGGGATTTTTTAATTCTATAAAAAACAATAATTATTTATTATTCAATGCCACCATTTTTATGGCTGCTATAGCTGCTTCAGTTCCTTTATTACCATGCTTTCCTCCACTTCTATCAATAGATTGTTGCATTGTATTATCTGTCAACAAGCAAAAGATAGTTGGAACATCATATTGAACATTTAAATCTTTTATTCCTTGTGTTACTCCTTCACATACAAATTCGAAATGCATAGTTTCTCCTTTTATCACACAGCCAATAGCAATTACACAATCTACATTTTGAGTTTGAATCATTTTTTTAGAACCAAAAATTAATTCAAAACTACCAGGAACATCCCATCGAATAATATTTTTTGGTAAAGTTCCACAGTCTAATAAAGCTGCCTTAGCACCTTCAAACAAACCATTAGTAATGGTGTCATTCCATTCTGAAACAACAATCCCAAATCGAAAGTCTTTCGCATTTGGGATTGTGTTTTTATCATATTGAGATAAATTTTTATTTTCAGTAGCCATAAGCTTATTCTGTCATCGCGATTAAAGCATCAATATTTACTGCTTCTCTAGAAGTTTCATACTTTTCTTTAATTGTTGTGAACATAGCATGTGCTTCAGCTTTTTTATTATTTAAATAAGCCAGTTGAGCTGCTTTCATTAAAAACTTAGGAGTTGTAAAATCATTTTCATCAACCTCAGCTGCTTTTTTGTATGAATTAATTGCTTCTTCTACTTTATTTAATTCTGAATATGCATCACCTAGTGCTCCTAAAGCAATTGCTTTTGTAGTAACATCTTTTGCATCATAATTTAAAAGATACTTTTCAGCATTTTTAAAATCTTTAATATGTAAATAAGACATACCAGCATAATAATTAGCAATGTTACCTGCTTTTGAACCTGAATATTCATCTGCTAAATTTACTAATCCTAATTTTCCTTCACCTCCTTTAAGTGCTAAATTGAATAATGAGTCAGGGTTTTGTGTATTAGTTAATGCTTCATTAAAATATACCTGTGCTTGGTAAATATCATTTAATGCTTTATCTTGTTTTGGCTCAGCCACAAACTTATTAAACAATAGATATCCAATAGTTGCCAATGCTATAACACCAACTATTCCTAAAATCAATTTTTGGTTTTTAGCCACCCACTCTTCCGTTCTAGATGCTGTTTGATCAAGCGTATTAAATACTTCTTCTGTAGTACTTTCACCTGATTCTAACACTTCATCAAATTCATTTTCGTTATCTAAAACTTCTTTTGGTTTTGGTGTTTTATAACCTCTTTTGTTATATGTTGCCATTTATAATACATTTATTAGAGGTGCAAAAATATAATTTTTATTCAAACACACACAAAAAATATTTTAAAATAATCATTATTTATACAACAAAACTATCACTTTGCCATATTCTCCTTTATATTTTCTTTTAAAAACAGTTCATAAATCCTTTATTTACTATTACTTTTGTTTCCTCTACACCAATTAAAGAAATAACGATAGTGTTTTTAAAACATCTCACCTTATTAAATTATAAGAATATTGCTTCTAAATCTTTAGATTTTGACAGTAAGATAAACTGTTTTGTAGGCAAAAATGGTGTAGGCAAAACGAATATACTTGATGCCATTTACCATTTAGCTTATGGAAAAAGTTATTTCAATCCATTGGCAACACAAAATATAAAACATGATGAAGACTTTTTTTTATTAGATGCTATTATTATTAAAAAAGAGAAGGAAGAAAAAATATCGTGTAGTATAAAAAGAGGTCAGAAAAAAGTAATCAAACGGAACAATAAAATTTACGATAAACTATCAGAACACATTGGCTTTATTCCATTAGTAATTATTTCTCCATCTGACACCGATTTAATTATTGAAGGAAGTGAAACTAGACGTAAATTCATCGATAGTGTTATTTCTACATTAGATCACAAATACTTGAATGAATTAATTCAATACCAAAAACTAATTGCACAAAGGAATGCATTACTTAAATATTTTGCTCTAAATCAGGTTTTTGACTTTGACAACCTTTCTGTTTACGATGAACAATTAGAACCATTAGGAAAAAGCATATTTGAAAAAAGAGAAAATTTTCTCCAACAGTTTACTCCTATTTTTCAAAAATATCATGGTATTATTACCAATGAAAGTGAATCCGTTCAATTGGTTTACCAAAGTCAGCTTTCTAATTCAACAATGAATGAGCTTTTTAAACAAAATCTTTCAAAAGACAGAGCGTTGCAATACACTAGTAGTGGTATTCATAAAGATGATTTATCTTTCGAAATTGAAGGCTATCCTATTAAAAAATTTGGCTCTCAAGGCCAACAAAAATCTTTTTTAATTGCTTTAAAGTTAGCCCAATTTGAATTTATAAAACAACAAAGCGGTGAACTACCTTTATTATTATTCGATGACATTTTTGACAAACTAGATGAAACTAGAGTTGAGAAAATTGTTTCCATGGTTAATGATGCAGTTTTTGGACAAATTTTTATTTCAGACACACATGCTGAACGAACAGAAGACATTATAAAAAACACCCATCAATCGTATACCATTTACAATCTTAATTCATAGTAAATAAATTATTATTTTTACCTTATTAAACTTAATTTAAGTATGATTTTTGAAACTAATTTTTCATTAAAAGAATATAACACTTTTGGTATTGATGCCAAAGCAGAACAATTTGTAGCGATTCACACAAAAGAAGAATTGGCCAACTTGCTAAAAAATCATAAAGACATTTTTATTTTAGGTGGCGGAAGCAATATGCTGCTAACTAAAGACATAAATAAACTAGTTGTACATATTGACATTAAAGGCATAGAAGTAATCGATACTAATGAAGATTTTGTATGGGTAAAAGCGAATGCTGGTGAAAATTGGCATCATTTTGTTTTATATTGTATTGAAAAAAATTATGGTGGCATTGAAAATCTTTCTTTAATTCCAGGAAACGTTGGCACTACTCCTATTCAAAATATAGGTGCTTATGGTGTAGAAATTAAAGATACTTTTTTTAGTTGTGAAGCTATGAAAATTGACACACAAAAACTTGTCACTTTTGATAAAGAGAGCTGTACATTTGGCTATAGAGAAAGTGTTTTTAAAAACGAATTAAAAAACCAATACATTATAACTTCAGTTACTTTTAAGTTAACTAAAAGAAACCATACTTTAAATACTTCTTATGGTGCAATTGAAACCGAATTAGCAACCCAAAACATAGTTTCGCCAACATTAAAAGATGTGAGTAATGCTGTAATTGCTATAAGAGAAAGCAAATTACCTAATCCAAAAGAACTAGGAAATAGTGGTAGCTTTTTTAAAAACCCAATAATACCAATTGAAATTTACAAAAAAGCGATTGCAAATTATCCAGACATGCCTCATTATAAAATTTCAGAAAGCGAGGTAAAAGTTCCTGCTGGTTGGCTTATTGAACAAGCAGGATTTAAAGGAAAACGATTTGGTGATGCTGGTATTCACAAAAACCAAGCTCTGGTTTTAGTCAATTATGGGAATGCTACAGGAGAAGAAATATTAGCCGTTTCTAAAGACATACAAGAAACCATTATAAATAAATTTGGTATTTCTATTGAAGCTGAAGTGAATATTATATAAAGCTGAAATTACAAAAATAACATACAACTCAAAATTGTTTTTTGTATCTTTGCATCAAATATTTTTATTTAAAAAGATGAAATTAATTTTACTTACAATAGGTCTTCTTGCTATTGCAGTTCTAGGAATCGCAATAAAACTTTGGGCAAAAAAAGACGGAAAATTTGCTGGTACTTGTGCAAGCCAAAGTCCTTTCTTAAACCCTGATGGAGAAAACTGTAGTTTTTGCGGTAAAACACCAGACGAAATGAAAGATTGTAAAGAAAGCTCACATTCTTAATTTTAGATTTCTAATATGGTTTTCACAATCTTGCTAATTGCTTTAGTGACCGTAGTTGGTATCCAATTTATTTATTATATATTTATTTTTGGACGATTTTCATTTGCAAAAAAAACAACAATCTCTCCAGTTAAAATTCCTATTTCAGTTATTGTATGTGCTAAAAATGAAGAAGAGAACATTAAGAAATTTTTTCCTATTCTAATTTCACAAAAGTATCCTGAATATGAATTAGTTTTAATAGACGATGCCTCAACTGACGATACATTAGAATTATTTGAAGCTTACGAAAAAAAATATCCCAATGTAAAAGTGGTAAAAGTTGAAAACAACGAAACCTTTTGGGGAAATAAAAAGTATGCTCTAACCTTAGGAATTAAAGCTGCAAAAAATGAACACCTGCTTTTTACAGATGCAGATTGTTTTCCCAACTCTGAGAATTGGATTACCACTATGAGTAGTCACTTTTCTTCAAAAAAAGACATTGTTTTAGGTTATGGTGCTTATGAAAAAATTAAAAACTCGTTTTTAAACAAAATCATTCGTTTTGAAACTCTTTTAACAGCAACACAATATTTTGGATGGGCAAAATCCGGAAAACCATATATGGGTGTTGGACGTAATTTAGCCTACAAAAAAGAGTTGTTTTTTAGTGTTGGTGGGTTTGTAAATCACATGAAAATTCGTTCTGGTGATGATGATTTATTTATTAATGAAGTAAGTAACAAATCTAATACCGCAACTTGTTACACTCCAGAAAGTTTTACTTATTCTGAACCTAAAAAAACTTTTAAAAATTGGTTTAACCAAAAAAGAAGGCATGTCTCTACAGCCAAATTATATTCAGGTTTTGATCGTTTTCAATTGGCTTTATTTTATTTTTCACAATTATTATTCATTATGCTTTCTGTATTACTATTACTCTTTGAATACAGATGGATGCTTGTTTTAGGGCTTATTATTTTTAGATATATTTTTGCATGGATTAGTATTGGATATGCTGCTGGAAAATTAAATGAGAAAGATACTTTGCCTTGGTTTCCTGTTATTGAATTAATACTTATATTCACACAATTAAATGTTTTTTTTACTAATCTTTTTTCAAAACCAGTACATTGGAAATAAACTCTGAAATTATCCAAAAGAACATTGAGCTTGCAAAAACAGGTGATCAAGTTGCTTTTACTTTTCTACTCGACTTTTTTTGGAATGAAGTATATGGTTTTATGTTAAAAAGAACAGAAAATGAAACTGACACTGATGATATTACGATAGAAACATTTGCCAAGGCTTTTGACAAGATAACTACTTATAATCCTGAATTTGGCTTTAACACTTGGTTAATAACCATTGCAAAGAATGTTCATATAGACATGCTTCGTAAGAAGAAATCGTCTCTGTTTATAGATATTTCTGATAGTGATGATGATCATGCTTTTAATGTTGTAGATGAAACTCCTTCCATTGAAGATGAAATTATTACAGAACAAAACCTTTCCCAACTTTTAAATTACATTAAGCGATTGAAGCCTGCTTACCAAGAAGTTATTCAATTGCGTTATTTCCAAGAAATGAGTTATCAAGATATGGCAGAAACATTAGAAGAACCACTTAATAACATTAAGATTAAATTGCTTCGCGCTAAAAAATTGTTAGCCGAAATTATTACTAAAAAAGATAAGAAAAAATCTAAATAACTTTTCTATATTTGGCTATAATCCAATTTAGAAATTAATGACCCAATTTACTACTTCACAAAAGCTAAAACATTTATTCTCGTTACCTGTTATAGTTGCTGCATTAGGTTATTTTGTTGATATTTATGATTTATTATTATTTGGGATTGTTCGTGTTCCTAGTTTAGAATCCTTAGGATTGGATGTTAATAATTCTGGCTCCATGATTTTAAATTACCAAATGGTTGGTTTACTTATCGGAGGAATAATTTGGGGGATTTTTGGTGATAAAAAAGGAAGATTATCTGTTCTTTTTGGTTCTATCTTAGTCTATTCATTAGCTAATATTGCTTGTGGATTTTTACCTTATTTTCCACAAGAACATATTGCTGTAATTTATGCCCTACTTCGTTTTATTGCTGGAATTGGTCTAGCTGGTGAATTAGGAGCAGGAATCACATTGGTATCTGAATCTTTACCAAAAGAATTAAGAGCCATTGGAACTTCTATAGTAGCTGGTTTTGGATTACTAGGAGCTGTTGTTGCTCAATTAACGGTTCAATTAGCTGGTGATTGGACAATTGCTTACTTTATAGGAGGTGGTTTAGGCCTGTTACTCCTTTTTCTACGTGTAGGTGTTGTAGAATCTGGAATTTATAAAGACCTTAAACAATCTAATGAAATTAAAAAAGGCAATATTTTATTACTTATAAATAATTTTGATAGATTTATTAAATATCTAAAATGCATTGCTATTGGTTTACCAACTTGGTTCTGTGTTGGAATCTTGGCTGTTATGGGAAATCAATTTGCAAGTGCTTTTGGTATAGAAAACATCAATCCAGGTAAAGCTATCATGTGGACTTACATTGGTATTTCTGTTGGTGATTTTGCTAGCGGTTTTATTTCACATTGGCTACATTCTCGCAAAAAGGCCATCTTTTATATGATGTTATTTACTATAATTGGAGTATGCTTAATGCTTTTTGGAGGTACAAAAACAGAAAACATGTATTACTTTTATTGTGCTTGGCTTGGCTTAGGAACTGGTTATTGGGCAATGTTTGTTACTGTTGGTGCAGAACAATTTGGCACTAACATAAGAAGCACAGCAGCAACCACTATTCCTAACATGGTAAGAGGTTTACTTCCTGTAATGTTACTTAGTTTTGATTTCTTAAAAATCGATAATGGAGTCATAATGGCTGCAGCAATTGTAGGTTTTGCGGTTTTTGCATTAGGTATTTATGCCACTTTAACTATTCCTGAAACTCATAATACAGATTTAGATTTTATAGAATAAAGTACTTTAAACCATTTTTTTAAGATTAAATGGTAACTACATCCTCATGTATAATAAGTAGTAACTCTCAAAATCCAAAATAAATCATAACATTTTATTAAAGTTCGCTTTTTTTCTAAGTTCTGACCTCTAACTTCTAACTTCTTATTATCTTTGTAGTCCAAAATTGATACGATGAATACAGTTTTAGATAATGTTTTTCCACCAAGAGAACCAAAGCCAAAATGGTTGCGGGTAAAGTTACCTACTGGTAAAAAATATACCGAATTAAGAAGTTTAGTTGATAAATATAAATTAAACACTATTTGTACCTCCGGGAGTTGTCCAAATATGGGTGAATGTTGGGGCGAAGGAACTGCTACCTTTATGATTCTAGGCAATATTTGCACCCGTTCTTGTGGATTTTGTGGTGTAAAAACTGGAAGACCAGAAACAGTTGACTGGGACGAACCAGAAAAAGTAGCTCGTTCTATTAAATTAATGCAAATTAAGCATGCTGTTATTACTAGTGTAGATAGAGATGACATTAAAGATATGGGATCTATTATTTGGGCTGAAACAGTGAAAGCGATTAGAAGAATGAATCCTAATACTACTTTAGAAACTCTTATTCCAGATTTTCAAGGAAATGAAAGAAATATTGATAGAATTATTGAAGTAGCTCCTGAAGTTGTATCTCATAATATGGAAACGGTAAAACGCTTAACACGTGAAGTACGCATCCAAGCTAAATATGAAAGAAGTTTAGAAGTTTTACGTTACTTAAAAGAAAAAGGCATCAAAAGAACTAAATCAGGGATTATGCTTGGTTTAGGTGAAAAAGAAGAAGAAGTAATTCAAACCTTACATGATTTAAGAGATGCAAATGTTGATATTGTTACTATTGGGCAATATCTTCAACCTTCTAAAAAGCATTTACCTGTTAAAGAATATATTAAACCTGAACAATTTGAGAAATACGAAAAAATAGGGAAAGAATTAGGTTTTAGACATGTTGAAAGTGGTGCACTTGTGCGTTCTTCTTATCATGCTGAAAAACATATTCTATAACTTTAGTTTAAGTATTTAAAATGATTTAATTAAAAGCCTTCAAATTTTCAATTTGAAGGCTTTTAATTTTAACACTAATCTTTAATCGAGAATAAGAGATGAATTCTTTGGACTTTTTACCTTATACTTCATATTAAGTTTCTTTTCTGTTTTTGAAGGTAAATTGAGTTTCCATGTTACAATTTTGGTTTCTTCTGCTAGTGTTCCTTCTTTATATTCTTCGTCATCTACTGTAATTTCTTTTGTGGCACTTATTGGCAATTGATCTAAAATTATAATTTCTACTGGATAAGGCTTGTTGTTTTTTACTGAAATTTCAAAAGCTCTACTTTCAGTTTTGTAATTGCTTAAAAACTGTTTGGATTTATATTCTTTCATTTGTTTTCTCGCGATACTGATTCCTTTGTCTTTTCCTAAGGATATTTCTAAAGTATCGGCTGCATTTTGCAAATCTAGTAAAGATTTGCCTAGGTAAGCCCCTTCAAAAAATAAGTTCAATTCGCCATCAAATAAATTTAAGTCTTGCCAATCGGTTATTTTTGCTGTTAAATAAGCACTAGCATCTATTTTTGGTATGCTTAAATATTGGTATTGGGCTGGTAAATTGAAGGTTTTAATTTCTGCCGTATATACTTTTCCATCACTTAAAACCGTGTAAGGCACTTGAATTTCGTAAGAAATTGTGGTAGGTTGATAAGCCACACTGGTTTCCATAGGAATACTGGAATCGTTATCATCCTCTTCTCTATTTCTCTTTGATTTTTTTGATGAATATCCCGCTACAACAACAACTTCTTCCATAGCAACTGGCTCCAAAACCACATTTATTACTTTATTTCTTGCATTGACAATTTTTTGTGAACCCACATAAGAAAAAACTAACTGACTATTTATACTTGGTACTTTAATAGTGTAATTTCCTTCAAAATCTGTTGTAGTTCCAATAGTAGTACCTTTAACGATAACACTAACACCTGGTATAGGTCCATAAGTATCTGAAACTGTTCCTGAAACCGTATTTCCAATTAATTGTCCATACGCTTGAACCGAACTTTGTGATGCTCGTCTTTGATTTAAATTCAAATACCACGGATTGATTGTTGGTGCTAGACCACTTTCTGTTGGGTTTCCACTTGAAATAACCATTTTTACGTCTTTCCAGTCTTCTCCTGAGGATTGAAAAATATTGGCTTTAAATAATAAATCAATTGGATTATTTACATCTTCAACTCTTAAATCATAATTGGAATACCAACCTGCATCAAACACATAATAATTAATTTCAAAAGTAGCATCTGTAATTGCGGTGTTAGCTGAAACGGTAACTATTATATCACTTGTGGCACTTTCATCTGAACTATTTAATGCTTTCAATTGTTTGTCTAATTTTACCAGAGTACTATCTATGGCACTGATTTTTTGAGACACTTCTGTTTTTTTCTTAACCAAATCGATTAATCTCTGTCTGTGAAAATCAACTGCTTCTTTTAAATCGATTGTTTTTAAACCTGAATTGGTTCCTCCAACAACTTGGTTTTTTGCTAAAATATTTTCTTCATTTTGGAGAATGGATAAAACATTGGTTTCAGTCGTTTTCTTTAATTCCCAATTTCTTTTATCAGCTTCTAAGCTACTTATCTCTTCTCTATGTTGTTGTGTGTTCAAAAAGTTATTTTGATGAATTACTGATAAAATAGTAAAACTCCCAATCCCTTTTACTTGTAAACTTTGCTTGTCTATTTTTGGAGAAATACCTTGAAAAACTAATTCTGTCTTTCCTAATTCAAAAGAGGCTTTCGCTTTTCGAGTTACTTGAGCTCCTTCCGAAAAAACAATTACTTTTTCAATTTTAGAAGTTACTTTTTTAGTTTTGTTCTGAGAAAACAAACTTGAGGTTATTAAAAACAAACAAGTTAATTGGAGTAAAAAAATCTTTTGATATTTCATTATCAGTTTCGTATATAAAATTAATTGAGAATCAAATTATGTCTCTTTCGACACTTAACAAATATAATAAATTCCTTACTTTTACACTCTAATTTTTTCTAATGATAAAGACAAGAATTGCAATTAATGGTTTCGGAAGAATTGGTAGAAATGTTTTCCGATTATTACTAAACCACCCTACTATTGAAGTTATTGCTATAAATGATATTGCTGATACTAAAACCATGAGTCATCTAATAAAATATGACAGCATACATGGTGTTTTGCAAGAAAAAGTCAGTCATGATGAAAAAGCAATATTTATTAATAAAAAAGAATATTTATTCTTTCATGAAAAAGAGATTCAAAATTTAAATTGGAAATCTTTAAATATTGATTTTGTAATTGAATCTACTGGAAAATTTAAAACTTGGGAAACGGTTAACCAACATATTCTAGCTGGAGCGAAAAAAGTAATATTATCGGTTCCTCCAGAAGATGAAATTATAAAAACTGTTGTTCTTGGAGTAAATGAAGGTATTTTAGATGGTTCTGAAGTCATCATATCAAACGCAAGTTGCACAACCAACAACGCTGCACCAATGATAAAAGTAATTCAAGAACTTTGCGAAATTGAACAAGCTTACATAACAACAGTCCATTCTTACACAACCGATCAAAGTTTACATGATCAACCCCATAAAGATTTAAGAAGAGCAAGAGGTGCTTCCCAATCAATTGTTCCTACTACAACTGGTGCTGCTAAAGCTTTAACTAAAATTTTCCCAGAATTAGAAGGAAAAATTGGTGGTTGCGGAATTAGAGTTCCTGTTCCTGATGGTTCATTAACAGATATTACTTTAAACGTAAAAAAACAAGTAACCATAGAAGAAATCAACAATGCATTTAAATATGCATCTGAAACACACTTAAAAGGAATTTTAGATTATACTGAGGATCCTATTGTTTCGGTAGATATTATTGGCAACAAACACTCTTGTTTATTTGATGCCCAATTAACGTCTGTAATAGATAACATGGTCAAAATTGTAGGTTGGTATGATAATGAAATTGGTTATTCCTCCAGATTAATCAATCTTATAGAATATATTACTAAAAACAATTTGAATTTGGACTGATTTATTCCTAATGAAAAGTAGCATTCAAAAGAAAAAAAACATATTTTTGTTGATAACTGTTTAACTGAAACTTTAAAATTCAATTTTAATGAAAAGCTACTTAATTGCTTTTTTTTTCATTTGTACTTTTAGTAATTCTCAATCACTTCTAAAAGAGACAACGCAAATAAATGATAGTGTTGATTATTATTTAGAAATTGCATCGTTTAACAAAGAAGATAAACATTCGTTCAACAAAGCCATTATTTATAGCGAAAAAGCTATCCATTATGCAAAAAAGAAAAAAATAGATGAAAAACTACCAAATTGCTATTTAATTCTTGGAAGCATTTATTATGATTTAGAAAAAACAGACACTGCAATTGAAAACTTTATAAGAAGTATCAATCTTTACAAAGGCAAAGAACCAAAAGCAAGTTTAGCACTCGCATATTACAGTTTAGGAAAATGCTATTTAGAGAAAAACAAAGTGGAACTTTCTGAAATATATTTCAAAAAAGCTAGTGAGATATATGAAAAATTAAATTTCACAGATGCTATTCAGCTTATAAACACACAAAAAGGAATTATCCAAAAAAACAAAAAAGATTATGATAATGCCATCTCAATCTTTTCATCGGTAATTAATAATATTACTAATGATGCTTTTATTGGAACAAAAATTGAAGCCTATTACCAAATTGGAGAAATAGAAATCATTAATAAACATTATGAAGAAGCCATTACAAACTTTGAAATTGCTTTAAAATTAAATGAAGAAAATTCAGGAAATATACAACTTCAAAAAAAAATTCTAAAACAACTAAGTCTGACACATAAAAACAATAATGATTTTAATAAATCACAAGCATATTTAGAAAAATATGTTGCTATTGTGGATTCGCTAGGTAATTATTACAATCATTCATTAACAGAAAGTACTTTTGATAAGATTCAATTTGACAAGCAATTAAAAACGATTGAACAACTCGATAAAGACAAAAAAATTCAGCAACGTTCACTTCGTTTTAATAAATTAATAAGTATTCTTAGCATAGCTCTAATTTCAATTTTATCCTTACTTAGTTTATCTCTTTACAAAAACAATAAAATTAGAATTAGTACTAACAAGCTTCTAAAAGAAAAAAATAAAGAACTTACTATTGAAAAAAACAAAGCAGAGAGAGCAAGTAAAGCAAGAGCCGAATTTTTAGCAACCGTTAGTCATGAACTTAGAACACCATTAAATGCAATAAATGGAATTACTTACTTGTTATTGAATGAAAAACCAAAAGCAACCCAATTAAACTATTTAAAATCACTTGAATTTTCGGGAAAATATCTTTTAGCATTTATTAATGATATTTTAGAAATAAATCGATTAGAATCAGATAAAGTATTAGTGGAACAAATTAATTTTAATTTACCAGAACTTATTGAAAATATTAAAACTTCCTTTAACGAATTTATTGAAGAAAACAACATTAATTTTCATCTGTTAATTGATAAAAGTATTGAACCAAACATTATAGGTGACCCAACAAAAATCTCACAAATCATAATTAATTTAGTAAACAATGCTATTAAATTTAGTAAAAATGGAGATGTTTGGCTTTCTATAAAGAAGAAAGACGATTTTGACAATAAAGTTGTCTTATCTTTTGAGGTAAAAGATAATGGTATAGGTATTCCAAAAGAAAAACAAGCTACAATTTTTGAAAGCTTTAGTCAAGGTTCTGTTGAAGTAAATAGAACTTATGGAGGTACAGGACTAGGATTGTCTATTGTAAAAAAAATAGTAGAAATTTTAGGTAGCGAAATTTATTTAGAAAGTGACACAGATAAAGGGACAAGCTTAAAATTTGATTTAACATTCAAAAAAGGTAAAGAAGAAGTGAAAGAAATTGCTGAAAACATTTCAAAAGAAAATTTAGTTTTAGGAAAAAAGAAAAAAATATTATTGGTTGAAGACAATAAAATCAACCAGATGATTACACAAAAAATGTTAGAACAAAAAGGCATTCCTTGTTTTACAATAGATAATGGTGAAGAAGCCATTGAACACCTAAAAAATAATGAATATGATTTAATTTTAATGGATGTTCATTTACCCGGGATAAATGGAACTGAAGCAACATTAGAAATAAGAAAATTTAACCCAACAATTCCTATTATTGCTTTAACGGCTATCTCGCTTAATGAAAACAGAGAAATGTTACTATCTTATGGAATGGATGAAGTTATTATGAAACCATTTGTCCCAGAAGAATTTTATGAAATTTTATACCTTTTTCTATCTAAAACTGAAGAATAAAGTTTTTAATTAATTTTCTAACATGTGGTTCTGCTTTTTTTGCTGCTTCTAGAACTTCCTCATGATTTACTTCTACAATATTTTTTTCATCGCCCATATCAGTAATAATCGAAAGACCTAAGCATTCCATATTCATATGTTTAGCTACAATTACTTCAGGAACTGTTGACATCCCAACGCAATCTGCACCTATATTTTTCACCATTTTATATTCCGCCAATGTTTCAAAAGTAGGACCTTGTAAAGCCAAATAAATCCCTTCTTGTACTTCTATTTGCAAGTTTTTGGCAATTTCTTTTACTCTAGTAATCATAATTTTTGAATATGGATTACTCATGTTTACAAATCGTGGACCAAATCGTTCATCATTATAACCACGTAAAGGATGTTCTGGCATCATATTCACATGGTCATTAATAATCATTATATCACCAACTTTAAAAGACGAATTTACACCACCAGAAGCATTTGAAACAATTAATTTTTCAATTCCTAATTGCTTCATTACACGAATGGGAAACGTAACTTGTTTCATATCATACCCTTCATAGTAATGAAAACGACCTTGCATTGCCATTATTTTTTTATTCCCTATAGTACCAAACAATAAAGCCCCTTTATGACCTTGAACAGTAGAAACTGGAAAATTGGGAATATCACTATATAAAATAGAATATTCTATATTAATATCATCTGCAAAATCTCCTAATCCAGAACCTAAAATCACTCCATATTCGGGTTGAAAATTAGTTTTCTCATTTATAAAACTAACTGTTTCCGCTACTTTTTCCCACATAATCTAAAATTTTAGTATTAAAATTAGTTTCATTTTGTATCAATTTACTTTGTATTGGCAAATAATACAACTGCTCATTTGGTATTTTTCCCTTTAACCGTACATAGTCTTTTTCCGTTGTAACAATTTTTCTGTCATTGGCTACAGCCAAAATCTTTTTAATATCATCCTCATTAAAATCATGATGATCTGGAAAGACTAATTTTTCGTCATTTTGGTTACCTAAAAAATCAAAAAACAAATCGGGTTTTGCAATTCCAGCCACTAATACTTTTTCTTCTTTAAAAGTCTTAATCTCAATTTTATTTGTTTCTGAATACAAATAAGTATCATAAACAATAGTACTAAAATATACAGGAACAGTAACCATCAATTGTTGTTTGATTTTCACCTGTGCAATTTCGGATAAATCATTTGGACATTTTGTGACAATTATCAGGTTTGCCCTCTTTTTTCCCATTTCTGGTTCTCTTAAATTACCAAAAGGCAAAATATAATCATCACTAAACAAATCATTATAAGTAGTTAGTAAAATATAAAACCCCGCTTTTACTTTTCTATGCTGAAAAGCATCATCTAACAATATAACATCTGGCTTATGCTTTAATAATTCTGCAATTCCATTTCTTCTATTAGCATCTACAGCTACTAAAACTTTTGGAAATTTATAATAAAACTGAAATGGTTCATCTCCTAGATCTGTAGGAGATGTGTTTTCGCTAGCTAAAACATAACCTTTTGACACTCTTTTATAACCTCTACTCAAAGTCGCCACTTTATAGTCTTTCAGCAAACGAATTAAATATTCAATTTGAGGAGTTTTACCTGTTCCGCCTACACTTAAATTACCTACTGCAATTATTGGGATAGTAAAAGACTGGCTTTTAAATAGTCCAAAATCGTATAAAAAATTTCGTATATATGTTATTATCCAATAGAGCAAGGCTAAAGGGAATAATATTTTTCTCAAAAAAATCATAGTACGAAAGTAGCAATTTTTTATCTTTGAAGTAAATATCTACACATGAAACTTTTTGAAATAATTCCAATTCTTGAAGAACTAGCTCCATTAGCCTATGCAGAAGATTTTGATAATGTAGGATTATTGGTCGGTGACCAAAAAGAAACCATCCATGGAATTTTAGTTTGTCATGATGCTTTAGAAAATGTCATAGAAGAAGCTATTTTAAAGAAATGTAATCTTGTAGTTTGCTTCCATCCTATTCTTTTTAGTGGATTAAAAAAAATTACAGGTAAGAATTATGTAGAAAGAGCCATAATTAAAGCTATAAAAAATGATATTGCCATTTATGCTATTCACACAGCTTTAGACAACCATCAGCAAGGTGTAAATAAAATATTTTGTGATGCTCTTGGACTGAAAAACACCAAAATTCTTATTCCAAAAGAAAATTATATCAAAAAACTAATTACTTATACGGTTCCTGAAAATGCAACCACTTTACGAAATGCTTTATTTGAAGCTGGAGCAGGAAAAATAGGTAATTATGAAGATTGTAGTTTTAACAGTCAAGGAATTGGCACTTATTTAGGTAACGAAAATAGTAATCCAGAAATAGGTACACGTTTCGAATTTGTTGAAAATACAGAAATAAAAATAGAAGTTACTTTTGAAAAGCATTTAGAATTAAAAATTTTAAAAGCCTTATTTAAAAATCATATTTATGAAGAAGTAGCTTACGAAATTTATGCATTAACAAATAAGCATCAAAACATAGGACTTGGAATGATTGGAGAATTTGAAAATGCAACAAATGAAACCGATTTTCTTTCATTAGTAAAAGAAAAAATGCAATGTGGTGGCATAAGACATAGCATATTTACAAATAAAAAGATAAAAAAAGTAGCCGTTTTAGGAGGTTCTGGAAGTTTTGCAATTAAAGCTGCTTTGCAAGCTGGTGCAGATGCATTTTTAACTTCTGATTTGAAATATCATCAATTTTACGAAGCAGAAGGAAAGCTACTTTTAGCAGATATTGGTCACTTCGAGAGTGAAAGATACACAAAAAATTATATTGTTGATTATCTTAAAGAAAAAATCACTAATTTTGCAGTCGTTTTATCAGAAGAAAATACAAATCCTGTTCAATACTTTTAATATGGCAAACAAAAAAGAACTTAGCGTAGAAGATAAATTAAGAGCACTTTATGCTTTACAGCTAGTTGACTCAAAGATTGATGAAATACGTAATGTTAGAGGAGAACTTCCTCTAGAAGTTGAAGATTTAGAAGACGAAGTTGCCGGTCTAACTACTCGTTTAGATAAATTAAAATCAGATTTAGAAACAATCGATGTGCAAATTAAAGAAAAGAAAAATGCCATTGATGAGCATAAAGCTAATATCAAAAAATACTTAGAACAACAAAAAAACGTTCGTAACAACAGAGAATTTAATTCTTTAACAAAAGAAATTGAATTTCAAGAATTAGAAATTCAATTGACTGAAAAGCACATTAAAGAAATGAAAGCTTCTATCGAACACAAAAAAGAAGTTCTAGGGCAATCAAAAGAAAGATTAGAAGCAAAACAACAGCATCTAAAACACAAAAAAGCAGAATTAAGCGATATTATGTCTGAAACTGAAAAAGAAGAAAACTTCTTAGTAGCTAAATCAGAAGAATATCAAACTCAAATAGAAGAGCGTTTATTAAATGCTTACAATAGAATTAGAACTAGCGTTCGTAACGGATTAGCAGTAGTTTCTATTGAAAGAGGTGCTTCTGCTGGATCATTCTTTACAATTCCACCACAAACTCAAATGGAAATTGCTGGTCGTAAAAAAATTATCACAGATGAACACAGTGGAAGAATCTTAGTAGATAATGTTTTAGCTGAAGAAGTTAAAGAAGAAATGGAAAAATTATTCTCAAAAATATAATTTCCTTCAATTTATATAAAAAAACCCGAAACTACTTTCGGGTTTTTTTTTGAAGTATACTTCTGAATTAAATAATAATTTAGCTTCAAATACATTTATTCTTTTTTTACCACAGATTATTGATATTAACAAAGGTTTTATTTGTTCATGTTTTTATATTCACTCAATTAATTGTTTAAAAATATTGCCTATCTTTTTTCAAACTTTAATAACTAATTACTAGTAACTATTCACTAATTACTAAAAAACCTATCTTTGCACTATGGAAGAAGAAAAATTAGTTCGCATTAATAAATTTTTATCTGAATCAGGATTTTGTTCTCGAAGAGAAGCCGATCGATTGATTGAGCAAGGCAGAGTAACTATTAATGGTGTAATTCCAGAAATGGGGACGAAAATAGGTCCAAATGATGAAGTAAGAGTCAATGGAACACTAATTCAAGAAAAAAAAGAAGATAAAATTTATTTAGCCTTCAATAAACCATCTGGAATTGAATGCACAACTAATCTTGATGTAAAAGACAATATTATAGATTACATCAATTATCCAGAACGCATCTTCCCTATTGGCCGACTTGACAAAGCCAGTGAAGGTTTAATTTTTCTTACCAATGATGGAGACATCGTTAACAAAATACTTCGAGCTAGAAACAATCACGAAAAAGAATATATTGTAACAGTAAACAAACCTATTACAGATCGATTTATCCAACGCATGAGCGATGGAATACCTATTCTTGATACTATTACTAGAAAATGTAAAGTTGAACAAGTAAGCAAATATGTTTTTAGAATTGTATTAACACAAGGATTAAACAGACAAATCCGTAGAATGTGTGAATACCTAGACTATGAAGTAACAGCTTTAAAACGCACTCGAATCATCAACATTTCACTAGATGTTTCTGTGGGTAACTATCGCTTATTGACTGAAAAAGAAATTATAGATTTAAACCAATTAATTGCTCCATCAAGTAAAACTGAGGAAGCAAGTTTACCAAGTAATAAAAGCAAATTTACTGGTAAAAGGAATTATGGTGACAGAAATCGATAAATAGGTTTTTTATAAAATTCAAAGTAATCGTTCAAAAATTAAACACAATCCAGAAATTCATAGTATACTCTACCTTAAAACCCAAATACAATGAATTATTCTAAAGTTTGAATACTTAGAAAAGTATGCTCCTTTTAAACCTAAAATATAAAATTATAAATAGTTATTTTTTATTATAACAAACCAATAAAAAGATGTCAAATCAATTTTCCAAGTTAGGAATTTCATTACCAATACTAAAAAGCTTAGCCGATTTAGAAATCACAACGCCAACAGAGATTCAAGAAAAAACAATCCCTATTTTATTAAACAAAACAGATGATTTTATTGGTATAGCTAAAACAGGTACTGGAAAAACAGCTGCTTTTGGATTGCCTTTATTACAATTAATAAAATCGGATAACCAAAATGTTCAAGTGGTAATTTTAGTCCCAACAAGAGAATTAGGACATCAAATATTTAATAACATGGAAACATTTGCTAAATATTTACCCGAAATTTCCATTGCTGCAACTTGTGGAGGAATTCCTATTAAACCTCAAATTGAACGCTTATCAAAATCTGCACATATTGTTATTGCTACACCTGGTCGTTTAATTGATTTAATTAAGCGAAATGCTATAACTATTAAGGAAGCAAAATATTTAATATTGGATGAAGCTGATGAAATGGTAACTGCTTTAAAAGATGGTTTAGATGAAATTATAACAGCACTACCAAAAAGCAGAAGAACATTATTATTTTCTGCAACAATGCCTGGTACAATTAAACAATTAATTCAAAACTACATGTCTAAGCACATTACACAAGTAAATGCAGACATGAAAACTGTAGGAAATACTAGTATTGATCATCAATATCTAGTAGTAGATCCTATCGAAAAATTAGATGTTTTAATGCATTTTCTAACTTCAAGAGAAGGAGAACTCGGAATTATTTTTTGCAAAACAAAAGCAGCTGTTAATAAATTAGCCAAGAATTTAGCAATTAACCGTTTTTCTTCGGGTGCATTGCATGGAAGTCTGTCACAACCAATTCGTGATCGTATTATGGAGCAGTTTCGTGAAGGTCATATTAATATTTTAGTTGCTACTGATTTAGCCGCAAGAGGAATAGATGTAAAAGAGATTTCATATGTAGTTAATTACCATTTACCAGATGTGTATGAAGTGTATGTACATAGAAGCGGAAGAACAGCTAGAGCTGGAGCAAATGGTTTATCGTTGACAATTTTACAAAAAGAAGAAACCGATGAATTAATTGATTTTCAAAAAGAATTAGGCATTAATTTTACAGAATTTAAAAAGCCAGACAACCAAAGTATTGAAGATAACAATGCTTTTTTGTGGGCAAAACAAATTTTCAAAACAAAACCAAATAACGAAGTTTCTCCTGCTTTAAAAGATAAAATCAAAACGGTTTTTCATCATTTAACTAAAGACGAATTGATTGAGAAGATGTTAGCTAATTATTTATTACAAAATAAAAATGAGAATATCGTGAAAGCCAAAATACCTGTAAAGAAGAAAAAATAAATTAGTATATTAAATAGATAGTTTCAATCAAATTCAAAATTTAATTGAGACTAGACTATTATTATAACTACACACTTTTTATAATAATATTCATTTCCATTACATAATCATCCATTACATAATCGTTACCAATTTCAATTACTTCTTCTTTCACAATAGTAAAACCCAATTTTTCGTAAAAAAATTTGGCATTATTATATTTATTTACATTTAAAAAAATAGCATTTTGATTATTTTTTAAAGCTTCTTCTTTTACAAGAGCCACTAATTGCTTTCCTAAACCTGTTCCTTGCGTTTCTGGCAAAACGTATATTTTATGGATTTTAGTTTTCTGAGGTTCACAATTTAATTCATAAGAAATAAATCCTAATGGTTTTTCAACATCATTTGTAACAATATAAAAAACATGCTTTCTTTCATTCATTTGTTGTTCTAAAGTTTCAACAGCATAAAATCGAGTTAACATATAGTCTAATTGTTCTTTGGACAAAATTTCTCCATAAGCAGATGGCCAAATCTCATAAGCTAAATCTTTAACAATGTGTAATTGGCTTTTATCAATTTTAATTATTCTCATGATGTTATTATTAGACAATTATGATTAAGAGCAATGTTTTAAAAGACATCAAATATCAGTTAGTAAAGACTTAATTTTAACCCATTTAAATAAAAATCCCTAATAAAAACCTAAAGAGAAAATCCTCTAAATGGGTTAAAAAAAGTCAAATATACTTAATTAAGCTTGTCCTGTAGGTCCGAAATTTAAAGGAATATGAGGTTGTTCCCCTTCTTCAATTTTACCATGTGCTGCCTCAAATCGTTGGATATTTTCTGCCATAGCTTTCAATAATCTTTTAGCATGTTGTGGTGTTAGTACAATTCTTGATTTTACCTTTGCTTTTGGCACACCTGGCATTATTGCAATAAAATCTAACACAAATTCACTATTTGAATGATTAATAATCGCTAAATTAGAATAAATTCCTTCTGCTGTTTTTTCATCTAATTCGATATTAATTTGCCCTTGTTGGTTATTATTTTCCATTATTCATTAATTTAAAAAACCTAACAGAAAATCTGTTAGGTTTTGATTATATGCATATTTTATAATCAACTACTAATAATTAAATTCTTCTTTAGCAGCCATTAATTCATTATATTCTTCTTTAGATCCTACGATAGTATTATCATATTCTCTCATACCTGTTCCTGCAGGAATTCTATGACCTACAATTACATTTTCTTTCAATCCTTCTAATGTATCAATTTTACCAGCTACAGCTGCTTCATTTAATACTTTAGTAGTTTCTTGGAAAGAAGCAGCAGAAATGAATGATTTCGTTTGTAACGATGCTCTTGTAATACCTTGAAGAACTGGTGTAGCAGTTGCTGTAATAACATCTCTAGCTACTACTAAATTTTTATCTTCACGTTTTAATAAAGAGTTCTCATCACGTAACTGACGAGGAGAGATAATTTGACCTGCTTTCAAGTTTTGAGAATCTCCTGCGTCTTCAATCACTTTCATTCCATATAACTTATCATTTTCAACAATAAAGTCGCTAGTGTGAGCTAATTGATCCTCTAAGAATAAAGTATCACCAGCATCTACAATTCTAACTTTACGCATCATTTGACGAATTACTACCTCAAAGTGCTTGTCATTAATTTTTACCCCTTGTAAACGATATACTTCTTGAATCTCATTTACCAAGTACTGTTGAACAGCTGAAGGTCCTTTAATTCTTAAAATATCTTCTGGAGTAATAGCACCATCAGATAATGGAGTTCCAGCCTTAACGTAGTCATTCTCTTGAACTAATATTTGATTAGAAAGTTTTACTAAATATTTCTTTACTTCACCAAATTTAGATTCAATAGCTAACTCACGGTTACCTCTTTTAATTTTACCAAAAGTAACAACACCATCAATCTCAGAAACAACAGCTGGATTTGAAGGATTACGAGCTTCTAATAACTCTGTAATTCTTGGTAAACCTCCTGTAATATCACTTGATTTAGAAGAACGACGAGGAATTTTTACAAGAATTTTACCCGCTTTAATTTTCTCTCCGTCATCTACCATAAGGTGAGCTCCAACTGGCAAGTTATAAGAACGTATTAATTCACCATCTTTACCATAAATTAATAAAGTAGGAATTAATTTTTTATTACGTGCTTCAGAAACTACTTTTTCTTGGAAACCTGTTTGTTCATCAATTTCAACTAAGAAAGTTTCCCCTTGTTTAATATCTTCATATTCTACTTTACCCGTAAATTCAGAAATAATTACCCCATTATAAGGATCCCATTTACAGATTAAAGTTCCTTTGTCAACAACTTCACCATCCTTAATAAAGATGCTTGAACCGTAAGGTATATTGTGTGTATTTAAAACAATTCCAGTTTTTTCATCTACTAATTTTAATTCAGTAGAACGAGAAATAACAATATCAACTGCGTTACCATCAGCATCTTCACCTTTAACAGTTTTCAAATCCTCTACTTCTAAACGACCTCTAAACTTAGTAATGATACTAGATTCTTCAGATAAACCTCCTGCAACCCCACCAACGTGGAATGTACGAAGTGTTAACTGAGTACCTGGCTCTCCAATTGACTGAGCTGCAATAACTCCTACAGCTTCGCCTTTTTGAGTCATTTTTCCAGTTGCTAAGTTTCTACCATAACATTTAGCACAAATACCTTTTGTAGCTTCACACGTTAATGGAGAACGTACTTCTATTTTTTCTAAAGGAGATGCTTCTATTTTCTTAACAATTACATCTGTAATTTGTTCACCAGCTTTTACTAATACTTCAGAAGTTAACGGATTAACTACATCTTGTAATGTAACTCGTCCAAGAATTCTTTCTCCTAATGATTCAACAATCTCTTCATTTTTCTTAAGAGCAGTTACTTCAATACCTCTTAATGTACCACAATCAACAGAATTTACAATAACATCTTGAGATACATCATGTAATCTTCTTGTTAAGTAACCTGCATCAGCAGTTTTAAGAGCGGTATCCGCAAGACCTTTACGAGCACCGTGAGTAGAAATAAAATACTCAAGGATAGAAAGACCTTCTTTAAAGTTAGAAAGAATTGGGTTTTCAATAATTTCACCACCACCAGCAGTTGACTTTTTAGGCTTAGCCATCAAACCACGCATACCAGTTAACTGACGAATCTGTTCTTTAGAACCCCTTGCTCCAGAATCAAGCATCATATATACTGAGTTAAACCCTTGTTGGTCTTCTCTAATATTTTTCATTGCTAATTCTGTTAATTGAGCATTTGCAGATGTCCAAATATCAATAACCTGATTATAACGCTCATTATTAGTAATAAGTCCCATGTTATAATTCAATGAAATAGCATCAACTTGCTCACGAGCATCAGTTATTAATTGTCCTTTCTGTTCTGGAATTCTAATATCACCTAATGAGAATGATAAACCACCTTTAAAAGCGAATTTATATCCCATATCTTTCATATTATCTAAGAAAGCAGCAGTAACTGGTACACTAGTAACATTCAAAATTCCTCCGATAATATCACGAAGTGATTTTTTTGTCAATACTTCATTAATATAACCAGCTTCCTCAGGAACTACTTCATTAAATAATACTCTACCAACAGTAGTTTGGATAATTTTATAAACTAATTCTCCTTCTTCATTAAAATCTCTTGCTCTTACTTTAATACGAGCATTCAATTCAACTTTACCTTCATTTAATGCAATATTAACTTCTTCTGCAGAATAGAATGTCATACCTTCTCCTAAAATTTTCTTCTCTGGAGTTGATAAACGTTCTTTAGTCATATAATAAAGTCCAAGTACCATGTCCTGAGAAGGTACCGTAATAGGTGCTCCATTTGCAGGGTTCAAGATATTATGTGACGCTAACATTAATAATTGTGATTCCAAAATTGCTTCTGGACCAAGTGGTAAGTGAACTGCCATCTGGTCACCATCAAAATCGGCATTAAACGCAGTACACACTAATGGGTGTAGCTGAATTGCTTTTCCTTCAATTAATTTTGGTTGGAAAGCTTGAATACCAAGTCTGTGTAATGTAGGAGCACGATTCAATAATACTGGATGCCCTTTAATTACATTTTCAAGGATATCCCATACAACTGGCTCTTTTTTATCTATAATCTTCTTAGCTGATTTAACAGTTTTTACAATACCTCTTTCAATTAATTTACGAATCACAAAAGGCTTATATAATTCAGCAGCCATATCTTTAGGAAGACCACATTCAAATAATTTTAATTCAGGCCCAACAACAATTACCGAACGAGCAGAATAATCCACACGTTTACCTAGTAAATTTTGACGAAAACGTCCTTGTTTACCTTTTAATGAATCTGATAATGACTTTAATGGTCTATTAGATTCTGTTTTTACAGCTGACGCTTTTCTTGTATTATCAAATAATGAATCTACAGCTTCTTGAAGCATACGTTTTTCATTACGCAAGATAACTTCTGGAGCTTTAATTTCAACTAATCTTTTTAAACGATTGTTACGGATGATTACTCTTCTATATAAATCATTTAAATCTGAGGTAGCGAAACGACCTCCATCAAGAGGTACTAATGGACGTAATTCTGGTGGAATAACTGGAATTACTTTTAAAATCATCCATTCAGGAAGATTTTCTCTATTTAAATTAGCTTCACGAAAAGATTCAACTATATTTAAACGCTTTAAAGCTTCTGTTTTACGTTGTTTAGAAGTTTCTGTATTTGCTGCATGACGCAATTCAAATGACAAAGTATCTAAATCTATTCTTGATAACAAATCCATGATACATTCAGCACCCATTTTGGCAATGAATTTATTTGGATCTGTATCATCTAAATATTGGTTCTCCATTGGAAGAGTATCCAAAATATTTAAGTACTCTTCTTCTGTTAAGAAATCTAATTTATTTAATGTTTCACCTTCTGGCCCTTTAGCAATACCTGCTTGAATTACTACGTATCTTTCGTAGTAAATAATCATATCTAATTTCTTAGATGGTAAACCTAAAATGTAACCAATTTTATTTGGTAACGAACGGAAATACCAGATATGAGCAATTGGCACAACCAAATTGATGTGTCCAACTCTATCTCTACGAACTTTCTTTTCTGTTACTTCAACACCACAACGATCACAAACAATTCCTTTGTAACGTATTCTTTTATACTTACCACAGGCACATTCGTAATCTTTTACTGGACCGAAAATTCGTTCACAGAAAAGACCATCTCTTTCTGGTTTGTGAGTACGATAGTTTATAGTTTCTGGTTTTAAAACCTCACCTCTTGACTCTGCCAAAATAGATTCTGGTGAAGCCAATCCTATCGTAATTCTGTTAAATCTCTTAACGGTGTTTTTATCTTTTAATCTTGTCATGATATGATTACTATCGATTTTTGTAAAAAACTTTTTCTTCAGTTATACAGTTTTCAGTCCCAGTTTTCAGTCGCAAAACTGATTACTGCGACTGAGACTGTTTACTGTTTATTTATTCTTCTAATCTGATGTCTAAACCAAGACCTTTCAATTCATGCATTAATACATTGAATGATTCAGGTAATCCTGGTTCTGGCATTGTTTCTCCTTTAACGATTGATTCGTAAGTTTTAGCTCTACCGATTACATCATCAGATTTAACCGTCAATATCTCTCTTAAAGTACTAGATGCACCATAAGCTTCAAGTGCCCAAACCTCCATTTCTCCGAAACGTTGACCTCCAAATTGTGCTTTACCTCCTAAAGGCTGTTGCGTAATTAATGAGTATGGACCTATAGAACGAGCATGCATTTTATCATCAACCATATGTCCTAATTTAAGCATATAGATAACACCTACGGTTGCTGCTTGGTGAAAACGTTCTCCTGTTCCTCCATCATAAAGGTATGTATGTCCAAATCTTGGTACACCCGCTTCATCAGTAAGGTCATTAATTTGGTCTAAAGATGCTCCATCAAAAATAGGTGTTGCAAATTTTCTTCCTAAATTCATCCCTGCCCAACCAAGAACTGTTTCATAAATTTGACCTATGTTCATACGAGAAGGTACTCCAAGTGGATTCAATACGATATCAACTGGTGTTCCATCTTCTAGGAATGGCATATCTTCGTGACGTACAATTCTAGCAACAATACCTTTATTACCGTGACGACCTGCCATTTTATCTCCTACTTTCAACTTACGTTTCTTAGCAATATAAACTTTAGCAAGCTTTAAAATACCAGCTGGAAGCTCATCCCCTACTGTAATTGTAAATTTCTCTCTTCTTAACCAACCTTGTAAGTCATTCAACTTAATTTTATAGTTATGAACTAAATCATTTACCATTTTATTAGTAGCGTCATCAGTTGTCCATTGCCCTTTTGTTAAGTGAGCAAAATCATCAACAGATTGTAACATTTTTTTAGTGAATTTCTTACCTTTTGGTAATACTTCTTCTCCTAAATCGTTCATTACACCTTGAGATGTTTTACCATCAATGATAACAAATAACTTTTCAATTAACTTGTCTTTCAATTCGTTGAATTTTACTTCAAACTCAATATCAAGTTTATCAATATCTTCTTTATCTTTTGAACGCTTACGTTTGTCTTTTACAGCTTTAGCAAATAATTTTTTATCTAAAACTACACCATGCAATGATGGAGAAGCTTTTAATGAAGCGTCTTTTACATCCCCTGCTTTATCACCAAAAATTGCGCGTAATAATTTTTCTTCAGGTGTTGGATCTGATTCTCCTTTTGGAGTAATTTTACCAATTAAAATATCACCTGGTTTCACTTCTGCACCAATACGAATCATTCCGTTTTCGTCTAAGTCTTTAGTAGCCTCTTCAGAAACGTTTGGAATATCATTAGTTAACTCTTCATTTCCTAACTTCGTATCTCTAACCTCTAATGAATAATCATCAATATGAATAGACGTAAAGATATCATCACGCACTACTTTTTCAGAAATTACAATCGCATCCTCAAAGTTATATCCTTTCCAAGGCATGAAAGCTACTTTTAAATTTCTACCTAAAGCTAACTCTCCGTTTTGTGTTGCATATCCTTCACAAAGCACTTGTCCTTTGCTAACTTTGTCTCCTTTTCTTACAATAGGTTTTAAGTTAATAGAAGTACTTTGATTCGTCTTTCTGAATTTAATTAATTGGTATGTTTTTTCATCCTCTTCGAAACTTACCATTCTTTCTTCTTCAGTTCTATCGTACTTAATAGTAATTTTGTTTGCATCAACATAAGTTACTAAACCATCACCTTCCGCATTAATAAGAACTCTAGAATCAGAAGCAACTTGTCTCTCTAAACCAGTTCCTACGATTGGAGCTTCTGGTCTTAATAAAGGTACTGCTTGACGCATCATGTTTGATCCCATCAATGCACGGTTCGCATCATCATGTTCCAAGAAAGGAATTAAGGATGCAGATATAGATGCAATTTGATTAGGAGCAACGTCTGTATAATCTACCACATTAGGTTCAACAACTGGAAAATCACCTTCTTCACGAGCAATAACTTTCTCAGCAGTAATTTTACCTTTTTCATCCATTTCAATGTTTGCTTGTGCAATCATTTTTCCTTCTTCTTCTTCCGCACTTAAATAAATAGGAGTTGATTCTAAATCTACCACACCATCCGTAACTTTACGATAAGGAGTTTCGATGAATCCCATTCCATTTACTTTAGCATAAACTCCAAGTGAAGATATCAAACCAATGTTTGGTCCCTCAGGAGTTTCAATAGGACATAAACGTCCATAATGCGTATAGTGAACATCACGAACCTCGAAACCAGCTCTTTCTCTAGATAAACCTCCAGGTCCAAGTGCAGATAAACGACGTTTGTGAGTAATCTCTGCTAATGGGTTTGTTTGATCCATAAACTGAGATAGCTGATTCGTTCCAAAGAAAGAGTTTATTACAGACGATAACGTTTTAGCATTAATCAAGTCAATAGGTGTAAACACTTCGTTATCTCTAACGTTCATTCTCTCTCTAATTGTTCTTGCCATACGAGCAAGACCAACTCCAAATTGTGAAGATAATTGTTCACCAACTGTTCTTACACGTCTATTAGATAAGTGATCGATATCATCAATCTCTGCTTTAGAGTTAATCAATTCAATCAAATACTTAACAATAGTTATAATATCCTCTTTGGTTAAGACTTGCTTTTCCATAGGAATATCTAACTGTAATTTTTTATTCATTCTATAACGACCTACTTCACCTAAGTTATAACGTTGGTCAGAGAAGAATAATTTATCTATAATACCACGAGCCGTTTCTTCATCAGGCGGTTCTGCGTTACGTAATTGTCTATAAATATGTTCAACAGCTTCTTTTTCAGAGTTTGTTGGATCTTTTTGTAAAGTATTGTGAATTATTGTATAATCTGCAGCATTATTATCCTCTTTATGCAAAAGAATAGCTTTAACATCTGCATCTATAATTTCTTCAACATTATCTTTATCTAAAATAGTATCACGATCTAAAATAATCTCATTACGCTCAATCGATACAACCTCACCAGTATCTTCATCTACGAAATCTTCATGCCATGTATTTAAAACACGAGCAGCTAGTTTTCGTCCAATATATTTTTTAATACCAGTTTTAGAAACTTTAATTTCTTCAGCTAAGTCGAAAATTTCTAAGATATCTTTATCTCTTTCAAAACCGATAGCTCTAAATAAAGTAGTAACTGGTAATTTTTTCTTTCTATCAATGTAAGCGTACATTACACTATTGATATCAGTTGCAAATTCAATCCAAGATCCTTTAAAAGGAATAATTCTTGCTGAATACAGTTTAGTTCCATTTGCATGGAAGGATTGTCCAAAGAAAACACCCGGAGAACGATGTAATTGAGAAACTACAACACGTTCAGCCCCATTAATTACAAATGTTCCACTAGGAGTCATATAAGGAATAGTTCCTAAATAAACATCTTGAACTATAGTTTCAAAATCTTCATGCTCAGGATCTGTACAGTATAATTTAAGTCTAGCTTTTAAAGGCACGCTATAAGTTAAACCTCTATCTATACACTCTTCAATTGTATACCTTGGTGGATCTATAAAATAATCAAGAAACTCTAAAACGAATTGATTTCTCGTATCCGTTATTGGGAAATTTTCCATGAAGGTGTTATAGAGACCTTCGTTGCCTCTTTCGTCAGATTTCGTTTCCAATTGGAAGAAATCTTTAAAAGACTTTACCTGAATATCAAGAAAATCTGGATAATTAGGTATATTCTTAGTAGAAGCAAAATTTAATCTTTCAGTCTGATTAGTAATCATCAATGGACAAATTTTTATTAAGAAAAAAATTAAAAACGTATAAAACGATAATATACGCAAAATGGTTTAGGTCTTTGAGAGATAATCTCAAGACCTAAACCTGCTTTGTAAACTAAGTTTAGCTTATTTAAGCTCTACTACAGCTCCAGCTTCTTCTAAAGCTTTCTTAAGACCTTCAGCCTCATCTTTAGAAACTCCTTCTTTAACATTTGTAGGAGCAGCATCTACCATATCTTTTGCCTCTTTAAGACCTAAACCTGTTAATTCTTTAACAGCTTTAACTACAGCTAATTTAGAAGCACCAGCCTCTTTTAATACAACTGTAAATTCTGATTGTTCTTCAGCAGCAGGAGCATCACCACCAGGACCTGCCATAACAACAGCAGCAGCTGGTTCGATTCCATACTCATCTTTTAATATTGTTGCTAATTCGTTAACTTCTTTAACAGTTAAGTTAACTAATTGTTCTGCGAATTGTTTCAAATCTGCCATTTTTTCTATCTTTTAAAATGTTTTGTGAAAAATTATAATTTATTAAAGCGCGTTCTATATTATTCAGCAGCCTCTTCTTTTCCTTTTTGGTTTTGAAGAGCAGAGATAACTCTTTGTGCTGGTGATTGAAGTAATCCAATAATTTCAGCGATAACTTCTTCTTTAGATTTAATCGAAACTAAACTATCTAATAAGTTATCTCCAATATAGATTTCTTGATTGATATAAGCTCCTTTTAAAACTGGTTTATCACTTTTTTTACGGAATTCTTTAATAATTTTTGCTGGTCCATTAGCTGTTTCAGCAATCATTACAGAAGTATTTCCCTTTAAAACAGATGATAAATCACCAAAATCACTTTCAGAAGCCTCCATTGCTTTTTCAAGCAAAGTATTTTTAACAACTTCTAATTTGATTCCCGCTTTAAAACAAGCTCTTCTTAAGTTTGAAGTAGAATCTGCATCAAGTCCTGAGGTGTCTGCTAAATAAATAACGTTCACTCCCGCTAACTTTGCAGTTAAATCTTCAATAGCGATTGATTTTTCTTCTCTAGTCATACTAAAAATTTTTAACTACCAAATTATACTGCCTTAGTGTCTAAAGCAATAGCAGGACTCATTGTACTAGATAAGTGTATAGACTTAATATAAGTACCTTTAGCTGCAGTTGGTTTTAATTTTATTAATGTTTGAATAATTTCGTGAGCATTGTCATAGATTTTATCAGCATCAAAAGACACTTTACCTATTCCTGCATGTACAATACCAGTTTTATCAACTTTAAAGTCAATTTTACCAGCTTTCACCTCTTGAACAGCTTTAGCAACATCCATAGTTACTGTACCTGTTTTAGGGTTTGGCATTAATCCTCTTGGTCCTAAAATACGACCTAATGGACCTAATTTACCCATAACAGCTGGCATAGTGATAATTACATCAATATCTGTCCAACCATCTTTAATTTTTTGAAGATAATCATCTAAACCCACGTGATCTGCACCAGCAGCTTTAGCTTCTTCTTCTTTATCTGGAGTTACTAATGCTAACACACGAACATCTTTACCTGTTCCATGTGGTAACGTAACAACACCTCTTACCATCTGATTTGCTTTTCTTGGATCAACTCCAAGACGTACAGCGATATCTACAGACTCATCAAACTTTGCAGAAGAAACAACTTTAATTAATGCAGCTGCATCTTTTAAAGTATATTGTTTATTCTTTTCAATTTTTGAAGCAGCCTCTTTTTGCTTTTTTGTCAATTTTGCCATGTCTAATTCTCTTTAACGATTAAAAAGGAGCGTCTCCTGATACTGTTATACCCATAGATCTAGCTGTTCCTGCAACCATACTCATTGCTTTTTCAATAGTAAAAGCATTAAGATCTGGCATTTTGTCTTCAGCAATAGTTCTGATTTGATCCCAAGTAACATTTGCTACTTTCTTACGATTAGGTTCACCTGAACCAGACTTAACTTTTGCTGCCTCTAAAATTTGAATTGCAGCAGGTGGCGTTTTTACAACAAAGTCAAAAGACTTGTCTTTATACACAGTAATTTGTACCGGTAAAACTTTGCCAGGTTTATCTTGAGTTCTAGCATTAAATTGCTTACAAAACTCCATGATGTTAACCCCAGCAGCCCCCAAAGCAGGTCCAACCGGTGGCGATGGATTCGCAGCACCTCCCTTAACTTGTAGTTTAACTACTTTACTAACTTCTTTTGCCATTTTTTAAAAAAATTTAGCACATCTATCAATTGGAAGCGATTGATGTGATTTATATATGTAACTTGATTATACTTTTTCTACTTGCATAAAACTTAATTCTAACGGTGTTTTTCTTCCGAAAATTTTCACCATTACTTCAAGTTTACGCTTTTCTTCATTAACCTTTTCAATTGCACCATTAAATCCATTGAAAGGACCATCAATAACTTTAACTGTTTCTCCAACTGAAAATGGTATAGAAATATTATCTACTTTAACAGATAATTCATCTACTTTACCTAACATTCTATTAACCTCTGACATTCTCAAAGGAACTGGATCACCTCCTTTAGTCTCACCGAGAAAACCAATTACTCCTGGGATAGATTTAATGATATGTGGAACTTCTCCTGTAAGACTAGCTTCAATCATAATGTAACCAGGAAAATATACTTTTTCTTTAGCTACTTTTTTCCCATCTCTTATTTGTACAACTTTTTCTGTTGGCACTAAAACTTGAGACACATAGTCTGACATTCCTAATCGAAGTGTTTCAGATTCAATATAAGCCTTAACTTTATTTTCCTGACCACTTACTGCTCTTACAACATACCACTTTTTAACATTATTATCTGCCATGATACTATTTTAGTAAGTTAAAAAAGCCCTCAAGAGCTTTAACAAACAATTGATCTACACCATAAGTCAAAAGCGCAAAAATAATCGAAAACAAAGCTACAATTATAGTTAAACGTTGAACCTCTGCCCACTCAGGCCAAGTTACATTAGATTTCAATTCTTGAAATGCTTCTGAAATATAATTAACAAATTTCGTCATTACTTTATATGATTTGCACGGGCGGAGGGATTCGAACCCCCATCAATGGTTTTGGAGACCACTATACTAGCCCTTGTACTACGCCCGTTTATTATAAGCCAGTTGAAAAAATCAACTGGCTTTTTATTTAGTTATAAACTATAATTTAGTCTAAAATTTCAGTTACCTGACCAGCACCAACAGTTCTACCACCTTCACGAACTGCAAAACGTAAACCTACAGATAATGCAATTGCACTTAATAATTGAACCTCAATAGTTAAGTTATCACCTGGCATAACCATTTCTACACCAGCTGGTAAAGTAATAGTACCAGTAACATCAGTTGTACGTACATAAAACTGAGGACGGTAGTTATTATGGAATGGAGTATGACGTCCACCTTCTTCTTTTTTCAAGATATACACCTCTGCTTTGAAATGAGCATGTGGCTTAACAGATCCTGGCTTAACAATTACCATTCCTCTTTTAATATCTTCTTTTGCAATACCTCTTAATAAGATACCTGCGTTATCTCCAGCTTCACCTCTATCAAGGATTTGACGAAACATTTCAATACCCGTAATAGTAGAAGTTAACTTTTCAGCACCCATACCTACAATCTCTACTGGATCTCCAGTGTTAGCAATACCAGTTTCGATACGACCTGTAGCAACAGTTCCACGTCCAGTAATTGTAAATACATCCTCTACCGGCATCAAGAAAGGCTTATCAACATCACGAGCTGGTAATTCAATCCAGTTATCAACAGCTTCCATTAAAGCTAATACTGTATCAACCCATTTTTGCTCTCCATTTAAAGCTCCTAAAGCAGATCCTTGGATAACTGGTCCATTATCACCATCATATTGATAGAAAGATAATAAATCTCTAATTTCCATCTCAACAAGCTCTAATAACTCAGCATCATCAACCATATCAACTTTGTTCATGAATACAACCATTCTTGGCACACCTACTTGGCGACCTAAAAGGATGTGTTCACGAGTTTGTGGCATAGGACCATCAGTAGCAGCAACTACTAAGATAGCTCCATCCATTTGCGCTGCTCCAGTTACCATGTTCTTAACGTAATCCGCGTGACCTGGACAGTCAACGTGAGCATAGTGACGATTTGCAGTAGCATATTCTACGTGAGAAGTATTAATAGTAATACCTCTTTCTTTTTCTTCTGGTGCGTTATCAATTTGATCAAACGATTTTGCTTCAGAATAACCAGCATCAGACAATACTTTAGTTATTGCAGCAGTTAAAGTTGTTTTACCGTGATCTACGTGTCCAATAGTACCAATGTTTAAGTGTGGTTTGGAACGATCAAAATTTCCTTTTGCCATGATTTAATAATTTAATCTTAGTTATATATTAGTGTTCAAAAATTATAAACATATCCAGAGCCAATGACGGGAATTGAACCCGTGACCTCTTCCTTACCAAGGAAGCACTCTACCCCTGAGCTACACCGGCTTACATCTGTCATCAACAGGAATGTTTGTGGGGAGAGCAGGATTCGAACCTGCGAAGGTTACCCAGCAGATTTACAGTCTGCCCTCGTTGGCCGCTTGAGTATCTCCCCGTACCATTTTTATTATCAGTTACTTAACACATTGAGCCGATGGAGGGACTCGAACCCACGACCTGCTGATTACAAATCAGCTGCTCTAGCCAGCTGAGCTACACCGGCAACTATAATAAAAAAAGTCCGCTATTTCTAACGGACTGCAAATGTATAGAATTTATTTTTTATTCAAAACTTTTTTTGTCTTTTTTTTTCTTTAAGCATGTGCTCTTATTTTTTCCTTGTACTTTACCAAAATTCTTTCTAAGGATTCTTCTGAAATATCAACAGCTTCTTCAAAGGTTTTACATGTTTTTTTTACCACAAATTCTTCACCTGGTACATGAATTTTTACTTCTACTGTCTTATTCTCTTTATCACTAGTATTTTCTAATTTTAAAAAAACATCTGATGAAATTACTTTATCAAAATATTTTTCCAATTTATCTAATCGTTCTTGAATAAAGTTGATTAATTTTTTATCAACATTAAAATTAACTGCCTGAACATTTACTTTCATACTTTTTAATAATTACTTAGGTTAGACAAGTGAATTATTTCTGGTTTCTAGGATGTGATTCTTGATACACTTTTTTCAACTCATTTAAACTACTATGAGTATATATTTGTGTTGACGACAAACTAGCGTGACCTAATAATTCTTTTACTGAATTTAAATCGGCACCATTATTTAGCAAATGAGTTGCAAATGAATGCCTAAGAACGTGGGGACTCTTTTTAACTTTCAGAGACACACTACTAAAGTAATCATTAATTAAACGATAGACAAATGATTCACTAATTTTATTTCCTGTTTTAGACAAAATTAACACATCCGAAAAACTAGGTTTAACTTTCTCCAAACGAACAATTAAATACTCTTTCAACAAGCTTTTCGTACACAATAAGAGAGGGATAATTCTTTCTTTATTTCTTTTACCTAACACTTTTAAAGTTTGATTTGAAAAATCGATACTCGACAACTTTAAATTTATCAATTCTGCTCTTCGCATTCCTGTTGTATAAAAAAGCTCAATTATTAACTGATTTCTTATACCTTCAAAATCTTTTGAAAACTGATTTACTTCAAAAACATTTTCAATTTCTCTTTCCGAAAAAGGAATTTGAACTTTTTTAGGTATTTTTAACGATTTATGTTTCAACAGCGGATTAACATCTATTTGCTTAATTCTAAGAAGAAATTTATAGTACGATTTTAATGACGAAATTTTCCTGTTTACTGATTTATTTGAAATTTTATTTTCTACTAATAAAACAATCCAACTCCTTATCAACGGATAAACAACTTCTTCCAAAGCAACACTTTCATGATTAATTTTTAAAAATTCCTGAAAAGAAAGCACATCATTTAGATACGCATTTACAGTAAGAAGAGAATAATTCTTTTCTTTTATTAAATAATCTTGATATGCTTGGAGATTTGTAGTCATAAAAAAACCGTTAGAAACAAAGTTACACTTTATTATCTAACGGTTTTATATTTTAGATTCTAAATATTAAGACTCTAATGAATCTTTTAATCTTTGAATATAAGCTGCTTTTTGAACTTGAGCTCTCTTAACAATTGACGGTTTATGGAAAGCTTGTCTAGCTCTTAACTGACGAACTGTTCCAGTTTTATCAAATTTTCTTTTATAACGTTTTAACGCTTTATCTATATTTTCTCCGTCTTTAATTGGTATAATTAACATAATTTAGGCACCCCCTTTCATTTAGACTGCAAAAGTAAAAATTTATTTTTAATATCAAATTGTTTTTATTAAATATTTTATCCAACCAAACTATTCTCCCAATTAAGTTTAGCCATGCCGAAGCATTATTCAACAGCCGGCTTATAATTTTGCTTATCAATAATCATTTTTGATAATATTTCCTTAAGAATTTCTGAAGTTCCTCCTCCAATTGGCCCTAAACGACTATCTCTAAATAAACGTGCCAATGGATATTCTTCCATATAACCATAGCCACCTAACATTTGCAAACAACTATAAATTGTTTCATCGGCAACTTTTGTTGATTTTAATTTAGCCATAGTAGCTTCCTTAACCACATATTCACCTTTATCAAGTCTAGCAACTGCCGAATAATTGAATAATTTACAATGCTCAACATCTGTTACATGCTCAACTATTTTATGACGTAATGCTTGAAATTTATCTATAGTCTTTCCAAATGCTTCACGTTGAGACATGTATTCAATTGTGTATTCAATAGCATATTCAGCTCTTGCGTGCGCATTGATGGCCATTATTAAACGCTCTAAAGCGAAATGTTGCATAATATATGGAAATCCTTTTCCTTCTTCTCCCATTAAATTTTCAATAGGAATCTCAACATTATCAAATGCAATTTCTGCTGTATCAGAAGCTCTCCAACCTAATTTATCTAATTTAGTAGCCGATACTCCTTTAGCCTTACTATCTACTAAAAAGATAGTAATTCCTTTATTACCTAGCTCTGGGCTTGTTTTTGCCGCAACTATCAAATAATCTGCATAAACTCCATTTGTTATAAAGGTTTTTGAACCATTGATAATATATTTATCTCTTTTTTTCACAGCAGTTGTACGCATTCCAGCAACATCACTACCTCCAAATGGCTCTGTAATACACAAAGCTCCAATTTTATCACCCGAAATACTTGGTGCTAAATAGTTTTGCTTAATTCTTTCATCTCCTTCTGCGTTTAAATGTGTCATTGCTAAATATGAATGTGCCCACATAGCGGCAGCAAAACCAGACGATTTTATTTTTTGAAGTTCTTCTAAAAAGATTACTGTGTAAAATAAATCTAAATTCATTCCACCATAAACTTCAGGATAATTTATTCCGAAAAAACCCATTTCTCCAAATTTTTTCCAAATAAAACGTTCAATTGTTCCTGTTTTTTCCCATTTTTCAATATGAGGCACCACTTCTTTATGCAAAAAATCTCGCAAACTTGATCTAAATAATTGATGTTCTTCTGTGAAGTATTTTAAATCCATGAATTTATATTTGGTTTCTTTAAATGAAGTTATTTTTTTAGAATTCCAAATATAAGGCGATTATTTTTAATTTTTCTAAAGGACAGTTGTTAATTTTTGCTAAATCTTCAATAGAACTTAAAATACCATTCATACTTCTATAGGTAACAATCTCTTTTGCAAAAACATAATTAAAATAAGGAAATTTAACTAGTTCTTTTGTTGAAGCTGTATTTATATTTATTTTTTTTACAGATTGAGTTGGTTGAACAAAAAAACGAAGTTTACATTCTTGCAAAACTTCTGGAGAAATACCCCAAACAAATTCTAATTGCTCTACAGCTACAAATGTTCCAAACTTTTCTCTTTCTTTAAGAATAATATCTGAAATTTTATCTCCAATTCCATAAACTTTCATTAAATCTTCTTTAGTAGCGCTATTTAAATCAATTGGAATTATTTTTTCAGTAGTCTTTTTGGAAAAACTTTCAAAGGCTTTATATGATTTTTTAGAATTTACCCAATCAGGAAATTTAAAAAGTGGTTCCATTTTATTTAATAGTTCATCAGAAACATGAGTAATTTGTTGAAATTCTTTAGGAGAATTTACAAATTTTCCTAATTCTCTATATTGGTGTAATCTATCAATTTCTTCAACAGACATTCCTAGCATATAACCTTTGTAATCTGTTATAAAATTTGGATTAAATGATTTTGGCTTATACTCAATTTTTGTATTGTTTTTTTTAATACTATCTATTTTATTTTGAACCAAAAGCCATTCTTTATCCTGTAGTAGATTAGTGCTATTAAAAAAATTATTGGCCTTTAAAACATAATATACTATCTGAATTATGCATATAAGCAAGATTAATAAAAAAATCCCACTTCTATGTTCTCTCGAAAATAGAAAGTAGGATTTAAATTCTTTCATCTGTTTTTTCAAAATAAAACTATATAAATTTCAGATGTATTTATTTTTTAATCTTTTTGTTGTCTTACTAGTTCATCATCATTTTCATTGAACGAATCTGGTTCTTGTTTAGGCGGAATAGTTAATACTTTATAGAAAAAATAACTAGCAAAAGAAACCACTATTCCTTGTGCTACTAACATTGTTATTAAGGCTGATGTATTCATTTTTATCTTTATTTTAAAATTTATAATGTTGCTCTACCTTCTCTCACTCTTTTCTTGTAAGCAAAATAAACTATTATACTTATAAAAGCAAACAATGAAAGTAATAACATTCTTCCCATAAACTTATATAGAGTATCATTTGTAAAATCTCCAGTTGCAATTATGTCGCTTGGTTTTACAACATCTCCTTTTTGGACAACAACAACTTGATTTTTCTTTGCTTTAAACTTATACTCTTTGTAATTAGTAAACCCAACTGTCTTGACTGTTTCAGTTTCTTTATCAAATACTTTTTTAGTATCTTCAAAAGAAAACTTAACACTATTAGCACTTACTTCTTCAACTGTACCCGAATTTTTTCCAGCACCATCAAAATTTTCAGCGTAAAATTCACTAGCAAACCATTCTTTATTATTTGTGTCATTATCCTTTACTTTATCAACCCAATCAGGTATACTTGAAAGCAATACCCAACCTAATAGTAATGGTGTAACTATTAATATTATGTATTTATAAAATCCTGGTATTTTAATATCCGCTCCTTGATTAATTTCTGCCCAACCTCTTTTAATTCCAAAAATATAAGAAAATAAAACTGTTTCTAGGAATGCAAAAACAACCAAACTTACTGTTCCTGCCCAATAATCATATTGATCAAATAAACCTTCTTTGTAGAATATAACAGTAGGTAATCCCATTATTAAGACTAATGCCCCAAATGACCATGCTCCTTTATTTTTTGACCAATTAAATTCATCCTTCATGAACCCCATCCAAGGTGTTCCCATAGCAAGGGATGATGTAATACCTGCAAAAAATAATAAACCAAACCAACAGACACCTGCAATTATTGCTAAAGAACTACCCCATTGTTGGAACAAATAAGGCATAGTTTGAAAAGCCATACCAAAACCTGCATTTTGAATTACCCAATCTAAACCAAGATAACCAGCAGCAATAGGAATAACGATTAAACTACCCAAAACTACTTCCACGAATTCATTCATAAAACCAGCAGAAACAGCATTTAAAGCAATATCATCTTTAGATTTTAAATATGCTGCATAACAATGTATAGTACCCATTCCTACAGAAAGTGTAAAGAATATCTGACCTGCTGCAGCTAACCAAACTTTTGGACTTGTTAATGAATCAAATTGTGGTGTCCAAAGGAAATTTAGACCATCCCATGCATTTGCATCTGGAAAAATATCAGAAGCACCACTTGTACCAAGTGTTAAACCTCTTACTGCTAAAATAACCCCAAACATAATTAACAAAGGCATACCTATCTTAGCTACTTTTTCAATACCACCTAATCCTTTTGATAAGATGAATGTATTTAATAATAAACAGATTATATAAAATATTACTGCTTCAAAAGGAATACCTGTAGTTGATTCAGATATGTTAGTATATGATTCAAAAAAACCAGCAACATCAGCTTGACTCATATTATTAAATGTCCCTACTATAGAATGATAGACATAAGACATAGTCCAAGATTCAATATAACAGTAATATGCTGCAACTGCAATATTTGTAAAAATCCCGAAAACACCTATATATTTCCACAATCTACCTTTTGCCATAGAATCTAAAATATATGGTGTACTATGATTACCTGAACGACCTCCAAAACGACCTGAAGACCACTCTATAAATAATAATGGAATACCCATTACTAAAAAACATACTAAATAAGGAATAATAAAAGCTCCACCACCATTTTGAACGGCTTGTACAGGGAAACGCAGGAAGTTTCCTAATCCAACAGCATTTCCAGCCATTGCCAAGATGAGTCCTACCCTAGAACCCCAAGATTCTGATTTTGTTGACATATTTATTTATTGGTTGTTAATTTTCCAAAGATAAGAAAAGTATCGAAAAAACAAAGAAAAGTTAAGTCTTTGACATTCAGCAATTATAAATCGAAAACCGAAGAGCGTTTTGTGTAGATCATATCTTTTAGCTTTAAAAGAAATGCTAAGGTAAGATAAAATCCAAAACCCAAACCTGCAGTTACAAAAGTTATGTAAATAAAAAACAAGCGAACATTTGTAGCCCTAATTCCAAGCTTATCTGCTAATCTAGTTGCTACAAAAAAACCGTGCTTTTCAAAAAAATGAAGTATTTTATACATTTCTTACTTGATTTACCAGTCAAATATACTGATTAATTTTTAATCAAATTGATTCCAATATTACAACTAAGACATTTATTTTTATCACAATACTCCTTTTTTAATTGTAATAAACTTTGCGAATCTAAAGCTGTCTTTGCTTTTATATTAAAATAACTAAACTTCTGAATTATTGCATTTTTTTCAGGTTGAATTTGTCTGATTAGATCTATTATTTCTTCTGAGTTTTCTTTTCCCATATAATTCAAATAGGCAAATCGTAAAGGAATAATTGTGTTGATTATGATTAGATCTATAAATCTTTTTGATATTTTTTTCTTTTTAAAATTACTTTCTTTGTCAAAATTATAATGAGTATTCCAATAATCATTTGCAGAAACAGCAAATAACTTATAAAATTCTTTTACCTCTTTAACATAAATACTTTTTTCAAAAATATTATGAATTGAATAATATAATACTGCTAATTGAGATAATCTAATAGTAGGAAAGTTATCTGGTCTTAATTTATAAAATTGCAAAGTATCATATACAACTCCATCTAGCTTATATTTGCTTTTTAAGAATTCCCATTTTGAGTGTAAATTTTGAAAATAAACATCTTCAAAATCTGCATTAAGTAAATTGGTTGAACCAAAAAATAAAGCCTCCAAATTTTCTAATTCGTTAGACTCTTTTCTTATTATTGGAAATGGTAGAGTTTTTGCCATTTTAAAAATAATTTCTCCATTTGCATTTAATCCAAAATTCTTAGCTAACAAACAAAATAAAACTGCATCCCAATCATTTTTTGTTTCTTTCAATAATTCTAATACAAGTTTTGATTTTCTTTCTAATCTTTCAAAAAAAAGCCTTTCTTTCCAATTTTCTAAGGTAAAACTATCAATATTACTAATTTGATTTTCACAATTAATCCAAGTTTTAGAAAGCATTAGATTTTTATAATTGTTTATTTCATTTAAAGCTATATAATGCTTTAATTCTAGAACTGGAATTTCTGAATTATTTTTTCGATAAATTTCTACATCATGTTCCCAAACAACATGTAAAATAACATTATTATAATTTGTGTCTTTTTCGTGATTATGCAAATACCAATCCGAAGATTTTAAATGAATTTCAATATTTCCAGCCCACTTTTGATTGTCAATTATAAGTTGTGCATTAAAAAAATCAGGACCAACTGTTTGCAAGTATTGTCCAAAATTGAGAACTTCAATTTTTTCTCCTTTTGAAGTAAAGAGTTTGGTTACATTGAGTTTCTTATGTAACCAAATATAATGTAAGAATTCTTCTTTCATTTGTATGGCTTGTAATTAATTTATTGGCTTATAGTAAAGTACAAATATATACAAAAAACAAAACCTGTAAATCATAGAAATACAGGTTTTATTGAAATATTTTAAATTTTTTATTTTATTGAGCTAATTACATCGTGTTTTGTTATTATATGATGTTTACCATTTTCTAATTCAACTAAAACAGCTTGATTATCTTTATTAATTAGTTTAGAAACTTCTTCAATTGAAGTATTGGCCTTTACAATTGGAAATGGTTTACCCATTACGTCTTTTATAGGTTTATCGGCAATATTTTTATCTTCAACATAACTTCTAAACAAATCGGTTTCATCTAAACTACCAACAAAACCTGTTGTATCAACTACTGGAATTTGAGAAATTTTATATTTTTTTAATCTTTCTATTGCATGAGAAACCAATTCTTCAGTTTTCACTACAATTAATGGTTTGTCTTGGTGGTCTTTAATTAAATCTACAGCTTTAGTTACTTCTTCCTCTAAGAAACCTCTTTCTCGCATCCAATCGTCATTAAACATTTTTCCTACATATCTACTTCCAGAGTCATGAAATAAAACGACTACTACATCTTCTGGTTTAAAATGTTCTTTTAATTGTAATACTCCCTTAATAGCTGCTCCAGCAGAATTTCCAACAAAGATTCCTTCTTCTAGAGCTAATTTACGTGTATAAACTGCTGCATCTTTATCGGTTACTTTTGTAAAACCATCTATTAGAGAAAAATCTACATTTTTAGGTAAAATATCTTCTCCGATACCTTCAGTTATGTAAGAATAGATTTCATTTTCGTCAAAAATACCTGTTTCATGGTATTTTTTAAATACTGATCCATAAGTATCAATTCCCCAAATTTTTACATTTGGATTTCTTTCTTTTAAGTATTTTGCAACACCAGAAATGGTTCCTCCAGTTCCAACACCTACTACAAAATGTGTAATTTTACCTTCTGTTTGTTCCCAAATTTCGGGAGCAGTTTGTTCATAATGAGCAATTGTGTTGCTAGGATTATCATATTGATTTACATACCATGCATTTTCAGTTTCCGTAGCTAATCGTTTAGAAACAGAATAATAGGAACGAGGATCTGTAGGTTCAACATCTGTGGGACAAACAACAACTTTTGCACCAACTGCGCGAAGAATATCCATCTTTTCTTTTGACTGCTTGTCAGATATAACACAAATTAGTTTATATCCTTTTACAATTGCCGCCAAAGCTAAACCCATTCCTGTATTTCCAGATGTTCCTTCAATAATTGTTCCGCCTGGTTTTAATCTTCCATCTGCTTCAGCATCTTCAATCATTTTAACAGCCATTCTATCTTTAACAGAATTACCTGGATTGAAAGTTTCTACTTTAGCTAATACTAATGCATCAATTTCTTGCGTTAATTTATTGATTTTAACTAATGGTGTATTTCCTATAGTTTCTAATATGTTTTTTGCGAATTTCATTTTTAAATTTAGAATTTAGAATGCAAAGATAGTGTGAATATTGCGAATACAAAAATGAAAATGGACAACTCAACAACCCTGATTAACTCATTAGCTTTATATTTTTTATAGGAATTCGTTGAATTAACATTTGCAGTGGAAATCCTCGAAGAGATTGCAACGTAAAGCAGGAATAAGGTTTCTAAATAAAGACCAAGCCTTTCGTTCCTTATCCAATTTTTATTTGAAGAAATTCCAAACAATACCAAAGCGAACGATAAAATCGCGATATGGATAATTAGGTGCTGAATAAAAATTATAGCCAGTCATTGCTGAATTAAAATGTTCAGCTTTTAAGAAAATCCTTGCCTGACGGACTTTTGCATTTATAAAGAAATCAAACATAGGAAAACCACCTATTTTGGTTTCATTTTGTACATAAAACTCACCTAATAAAGGATTGTAATCGTTTGCATAGTATTCTGTAAAATAATTAAAGACAATTCCTGTTTGAATAAACATAGCTTTTTTGAAAACATGTTCTGAAAAATAAAGCGAATTTCGTGTTACTAATTGTGGTACATTTAATGTTTTGTCTGAATTGTCTACACTTTGATATAATAATGTATTATCTAAACCAAATTTCCAAAATTTAATGTCTTTTGATGCTTTTACAGCTTTATATGTTATAGTATTACTATTCTGAAAAGGCTTTACCGTAAGTATTTTTATATCATTTGTAGTATTATCAAAATACAAATAGTCGTCTAAAATTGAATATTGTGCTTCTAGATTTACCCATTTAGTTAAAATTGCAAACTGAAAAAGATTTCGCTTTTCGTTTTTAAAATTATTAGACCAATTATAATCTACATAATTACTTTGGTACAGTGTATAATTTAAATTAGGCAAACTATTTATTTTTTGATATTTAAATTCAAATTTATAGTCATCATTTAATTTATAGTTTACCGTAGCTTCAATATTTGAAACTGATTGGTCTGTTATTGAATTTGATAGTAATAAATTTGCTCTTAAATTATTTGCATAATAAGTGTAATTACCTCCCAAAGATGTAATTCTATCATTTATTGCATTTGGAACTAGTGTATTTCCTGCACTATCAAAAACTACACTTTTATAAAAATAATTATAAACATTATCTTCTATAAAAAAGGCAATTTCACCGTACTTTTTTGTTGTAAAACCAACTCCAATTTTATTATAGAAATGATTGTATCTTGTTTTATTATTTATTGAACTTGAGTAAGAGCTACCAAATCTATCATTAGCTGTTGTTTGCTCAAAATTAAAAAACTTGTATTCGTGATTAAATTGGTGTGTGAACAGTAAACTATTTGGTTTTTCTTTATTCAATTTAAAAGAATGATCAATTAAGAAACGGTTTCCTTTTAGCAATGAAGTCGCGTCATTAAAATAAACATCTAAACGTTCTCTTTCATTAAAAGGAGGCTCACTTAACTCAAATACAGCTGTATCTACAATACCTCCATTTTCTTGATTCGAAATGTCTTGTCCTGTAAAATGAGCGTTAAGTATATATCTTTTATCTTTAGTAAAATAACTCGTTGTAAATCTGAAATTTCCAGAACTAGAAATATTATTAATGTACTTTCCTATAGAGCGCAATCCTTTGTAAGCAATAGAAAAATTAAGATTGGGTTTTGTATTTACAGTTAAAAAAGCATCTACAGATTGTCCTTGCTCCATTACTGTTTTAAAATACAAATCAGATAAAGGTGTTGGCACATTGTAATATTTAATATCATCAACTTCTAAATAATTAAAATGTTTACCTAAGAAACCCATGCTGGGCATACTATTTTTTTTAACTAAAGAATAATTTAAAGTATTATAAGTATGTCCTTCATTTGCAAATGGTAATAATCCAAAAATATCTTTTCTTAACAAATTGAATTTATATTCTTTTTGAATAGAAAGCGTAGTATCTAAGTAGGTTGTGTCTTTTTGTAGTGTATATATTTTGTATAAATTTATAGGTGGTTTTTCTTCACTATTAATTTTAGCAGGATTGAAAACTCGAGTAGAATCAGTCACTTTGTTAACAGATTTATCTTCCTTCTTTTGAGAATAAACTGAGATAGTAAGAAAAAATAAAGAAACAAACAGAAAATTTTTCATTATAAATAAATAAAAGCAAATGTAATGGAAAATTAGGGAATAAAAAAAGACCTACATTACTGTAGGTCTTAAATTTTTTATAAATATTTCTCATTTATTGAGGAGTATAAACAGAAACTCCATTCTCACCATAACCATTGCAGTACCAAGAAATAGTGATAACACCAGTTACGGGATCATAAGTATTTGTTCCTTGAGCAACAATAGTTCCCCATGGATCTGATTCACCTGTCCAAGATATAGCTCCACAATTCACGACAAATGTTAAATCTCTTAGAGTTGCAGCTCCTGCAGCCCCAGTTCCATAATTTGTAGCATAAGGTCCAACTGAATATAATCCACCAGAAAAGTCATCAACTTTATATCTATTAACACCTGTTTCTGCTATTGTTACATTCATTGTATTAGTACTATATGACGGTAAAAAATCATGATATCCATAAGTAGTAGTTACAGAATAACTACCTGCCAAATCAGTCTCACAGAATCTAAAAAGATTAACAGTATGAGTATCATGATTAGGTAAAACATAATCATTAGTCTCAAATTTCAAAACAAGTGTAGTTGTTTGTCCATCTGGTATATTGTCATAATTCGCAGTAATTTTAACTTTTCCAATTGATTTCCCCGCTGGTATTACTAAAGTAGATTGATCAATAGTATACTGACTAGCATCAGCAGTTGAGCTAGGGTCAATTTGAAAAGAAATAGTTTTATCAGAATTTGAAGGATTCGTAACAGCAACTTCAACTTCAACAAAAGACACTTCAGAATTACTTGATGCTAAATTTGATGAAGATTTTCCAAACAAAAGAGCTTGCTCACCTTCATATTTCTTAAGATTATCATCAGTATTATCGCAGCTTATAGTTGCAACAAACAATGATAAAAGTCCAATTTTTAATAAATTAAGTTTTTTCATTTTCAAAAGTTTTTGTTTTATCACTGAGGAGGTTTTATAACCACCTCAGTGATAAAAGGGTTGATTAATAACCTGTATTTTGTTGAATACTTGTATTACCAGCTATTTCTTGTTGAGGAATAGGCATAGTAAATCTGTAATCAGATAAAGGCAAAGTTAAAGGTGTAGCATTAGTAATATCATCCGTTTGATTTCTATCAATACTTGCATTAGCTAAAGACCCTAAACGTTTGATATCAACATATCTGTGTCCTTCATAACATAATTCTTTTCTTCTTTCTAAAAGAATATCAGCCCATGCTTCTTGAGCAGAAGTATAAACAGGTAAAGTTTGACCTGTATTTCTAGCTGTTCTAACTTCTTGAACTAAAGAAGCTGCATTTACTAAATTCTGAATAGTTCCTCCTACTTCACATTCAGCAAGAATTAATTTCATTTCAGATACACGGAAAAGTTTTAAGTCATTTCTTAAAGGCTGACTTGCTTTACCTGGATATTTATTTATTACTAATACATCAGTATCGATATAAGTAGGATCTGTCATATAATTTGGATTCACAAGAGAAGTAGGATCTACCCAAGTTTGAAATCTAATATCACTTGAATTAGCAGCTAAAGCATTATATAAATTTCTACCCATATCGTGAAAAACACCACCATTTAAATCTGATGTATTGAAAACAAAAGTACTACCAATATTTCCCCAAGCACCAGCTGATGGTCTAGAAGCAGCAAAAATAGTTTCACCTTGAGCTAAGTCATTCCACATTAAATTATAAGTAGATGTATTAGATAAAGCTAAACCTGATTCTGCAATAGCAGCTTGAGCATATTGCTTAGCTAGTGTATAATTTTTTCTGTAGACATACATTCTAGCTCTAATAGCATTAACTAAACCTTTAGTAACATATTTATAATCTAAAGCCGTTGAAGCTAAATTATTTTCTGCAAAAGCTAAATCAGATTCTATTAAAGCATAAATTTGAGAATTTGCAACTCTAGGCAATTTCACGTCAACTGCAGGCACAAAGTCTAACAACATAACACCTAATTCAGCATCATTTGCCATATCCTCAGAAAAGAATGCCAATAATTGCAAATAAGAATAAGCTCTTAAAGTTCTAGCTTCAGCTAAAATAGAGTTTTTTTGTGCTTCTTCAGTTGCATCTACAACTGTAACTAAATCAGAAACTTCAATCAGACGATTTACTCTGTTAATTAATGTATATTGTCCAAGCCATAAAGCTGCAGCATTTCCATCATTAGCATTTAAAAAATACCTATGTAACTCTAGACCTTGACCACCATTGCCCTGTCCAATTCCAACCTCATCAGTAAAAACAGCAGTAAAACCTATCTCATTTGTAGTATTAACACGACCATAAATATCTCCATCCAAAAATTGTCTTAAATTATTAACAGTTTGAAATGAAGCTTCATTATTAATTTCGCCATCTTGTACTATATTAATTGCATCTTCACAAGAAGCTAATAGTAACACAAGACCGAAAAATAAGATTTTTTTAATATTTTTCATATCAATTTATATTTTTTATTTTATTAATTAAAAACCTATACTAGCTCCAAAAGAAATAGTCCTTGGATTAGGGAAATTTGTTACTGAAAGTGAAGTTATTGCTTCAGGATCAAAACCTCTCCATTTAGTCCATGTTAACAAATTTTCTCCTTGTGCATAAAAGCGTAAACTAGAAATTGGTGTATTTTGTAACATTTTGGCAGGAAAATTATATCCAACACTTACATTCTTTAAACGTAAAAATGAAGAATCATATAAAAATCTATCCGAATCTCCACTAAGAGATGTATTAGAAGCTGACAATGAAGGAATATTAGTGTTTGTATTTTGCGGTGTCCATGCATTTAATAAATCAGCAGAAACATTATCATCACCAATAAAATCTGGATTATATGCCCAAGTTAACTGATTATCTATTCTCCAAACATCATATGCATAAGAGAATAAAGTGTTTAAGAAAAATCCTTTATAATCTGTATTGAATCCGAAACCACCTTGATATTTAGGAAGATTACTTTTTCCTGTAGCTCTTCTATCATTAGCAGCATCAGGAGTTTCAGTTACATTTCCATCTTTATCTAAAAATAATAAGTTTCCATTACCTTGGTTAACTCCAACATAAGGTATTAAATTCCACTCATTTACGATATTACCAACTTGTAATAATTGAGAAACACCACTTTGATCATTCTCTAATAATTCTGTAATTTCATTTTTATTATATGAACCGTTAGCAAATACAGAGAATCTAAAGTTATCATTTCTGATAATGTTATATCTTAAATTAACTTCAACACCATCATTCTTTAACTTACCATTGTTAGCATTAAGAGTATAAGTACCTACTGTAGCCGAAGTATTAATTGAATTAAAAAGCTTATCAGTTACTTTACGATAAACATCAATATTACCTTCTAATTTTTTATCAAATACAACAAAATCTACTCCTAAGTTAGCTTGAGATACTTCCTCCCAACTTAAAGTTGTATTAGCAATTTGACTTATAAAAATTCCAGGAATATTTTGATATCCATTTCCAGTTGCATTTAAATCTCTAACTAAATTATTAGCTGTTAATAGAGACGGGAAACCGTAATTAGCTGCAGAAATATTTTGATTACCATTAGTTCCGTAAGAAGCTCTTAATTTTAGCATACTAAAAGAAGAACCTTCCATAAAACTTTCTTTATCGATATTCCATCTTGCTGCAGCTGACCAAAAGGTACCCCATTTATTATCTCCTACAAAACGATAAGAAGCATCTCTTCTTATAACTCCACTAAAACCATATTTATCATTATAGTCATAATCTAAAGTACCAAAATAAGAAAGTGTACCTCCGCTAAATTTGCTACCAGCAGCTGTTGAAATAAATGAATTAGGAGTTGCAGGATTAAATGCAACATATCCAGTACCAGCTCCAGGAACATAATTTAATGGATTTAAACCGTTTTGAAATTGTGTCTTAGAAATATAGTGAGCCTTAGTATATTCAAAAAATGCTCCAAAATTAAATTTATGCTTTTCATTAATTGTTTTGTTATAATCTAAGCTAAAGATATTTGTAAAAGTTAAATCTTTTGTATTAGTTCTATTTTCAAAACCTCCAAATGCCTCTCCTCTACTTGTCTGAACTGCTAAAGCTAAATAAGACCATGGTGATCTTGCAAAAACACCATCACTATCCTTAACATCCAAACCTGCTCTATTTCGAATAGATAATGAAGGAGTTATTTTATAAGCTGTTCCAATATTTAAAATAACAGAATTTTCTGTAAAGAAACTTGGTAAGCTATTAGGCCTCAATATATCTTGTAATACATAAGTATCATTAACACCATTAAAGTTAAATCCAATTGCATCTAATAATTCTTGTCCACTATTATAAGGACTTGGAGGTGCATAAGGTAATCCCATAACACTACCATGAAGCGGGTTTTGAATTGTATTATTATTTATACCATTATTTGTTTCTTGATTCAATTGATTTCTTTTAGAATGCGCTAAAGCTATTTGCGTATCAAGAGTAAATTTATCATTTTTTGATTTAGCTTGAAAATTATTTCTTAATGAAAATCTTTTAAAATCTGTCGTTGGAACCAAACCACCTTGCGTATAATAACCTAATGAAGTATAATTAGTAGTATTTTCACTACCAAAAGAAACTCCAAAGTTATGTTGTTGAGTCACATCCACATTGAAGAAAACATCTCTCCAATCAGTATCAATATCATAAGCAGCAATTTCTTCATCAGTCAGTGTAGTACCTAAACCTCCATTAGTTGCTTTTCTTTTTTCAATAGTTAATACTTCTCTAGCATTAGACATATTATAGTCATTCTCTGGCAATGTATTAAAACCAGTAACAACATCATAAGTAAATTTAACACCAGAGTCAAACTTAGCATTTTTTGTAGTTATTTGAATAACACCATTCGCCCCTTTATTACCATAAATAGAAGTACCAGCTGCATCTCTTAAAACAGTAACAGATTCAATATCATTTTGATTTAAATTTCTAAATTGATTTGAAGTCGATGGTATACCATCTATTACAATCAAAGGATCTGTACTACCATTTATTGAAGATGCTCCTCTAATAAATCCATCAAACTTTGCAGAACCTGGCGACCCAGAAGAAGATATTAATGTTAAACCTGGAGTAGTTCCTTGTAAAGAAGCCAAAACCGAAGCATTTGGTCTATTTTCAATTGTCTCCGAACTTACAGTAGTTGATGTGGTATTTGTAGTTGCCTTAGTCTTAGTTCTATCATAACCTTCAACTACAACTACCTCAACCAATTCTACTACTTTAAGTAAAACATTATAAACATTAGCCTCACCAACAGTTACTGCTTCAGTAGAACCTACATATGAAAACAGTAAAACGTCACCTTGGCTTGCTCTAATCGAATAAGTACCATCAAAACCTGTTGTGGTACCATTATTTGTGCCCTTGACAACAACACTTGCCCCTGCAATTGGCCCCAGATCATCTGAAACCACCCCTGTCACATTTTTCCCTTGTGCAAAAGAAAACTGGACAGTTAACACTACTAATAGTGTGAAAATCCATTTAAAACTTGATCTCATCATTTTATTTAAGTTAGTTATAGAGCAAACTTCTTGATTTTTTTTTAAAAAAACAAACATTATTCCATTAATTTCAATAGATTCAAAACAAAAACGTTAATTTTAACATAAAATGATTGTAAACAAAAAAAAGTCAATTGTTAATATTAACAATTGACTTTTTTTCAAGTATTTTTTAAAGTTAAAAAATTACTTTTTTTCTAACCTTAACACCGGAACTTGTTTGAATCTCAATAAAATAAACTCCTTTATTAATATCATTAATTTCAATTTCACCAGAATCTTCAAACAAAATATTTTTATAAATTAATCGACCATTTACATCATGAATAACAAATTGTGATGGCAAATCAATATTCCCTTTAAACGAATAACCTATTGAGCCATTTTGATTTTTCCATATTAAAAAATCATTATTACTACTTTCAAAATCATTAATCCCAAGAACTGCATCTGCATCAACTCCTGTTACAATTAACGAATAATTTTGAGTTCCTCCAACTAAAGTTCCTTTATGAGAAATTGCAATTTGGTAAACCCCAACTGGATCCACAATATCAACTCTCTCAAAAGGATCAACATCATTATCACCTTTTAAAGCAACAATATTATTCCAATCCTTATTTAGTTTCCAAGGACTATAATCTACTCCTTGCTTAGTAACTACCAAGTCCAAATCATTAACTAATCTTGAATTCACTTCATCAACCACATTACTTGTCGCAACATTACCAGGTCTATCAGTCCAACTTATTGAAACTTTAAGAGGTTCTGAACCTAAAGCTAATATGTTTTGAGTAAAAACCTGACCATCCGTCAATTGACCTTCAATTACCATTGATTCAACACCTTTATTTTGTAAAGTTTGCACCATTTTTGCGGAATTTAATAATCCCCAACCAAACATATGGTCAGGTCCATCTGTAGGACCTGCTTCATCAGCAGTATGTAAAGCTAGCCCTTTTAAAGTTGATGCATTCAAATAATTACCGCTATTTACAGAACCATTGTATTGCTGTACTAACAATAACGAGGCAGTTACTCCAGGTGAAGCCATTGAAGTTCCTGACAACATTCCATAAGATGTATTTGATGTAAATGTGGTTGAATTAACATTAACTCCTTTAGCAACAATATCTGGTTTAATTCTAAAATCATCAGTTGGACCATAACTTGAAAAACTTGAAATAGAAACACTCGATGCATTTACATAATTATTCACTTCAAAAACAGCTCCTACAATTATTGGGTTTTTAGCTGTTTTATCACCATTAAGCAAATCATTACCATTTTTAGTTGAATTTAAAGTTGCAAAATCATCTCTATCATTTCCTGCAGCATATACTGGTAAATACTTTTGGTTATTAAAACAAATATTATCAACCGCATTGGCATCTGAAACATAAGCACCAAAATACCAAGTTGGTAAATTAGATGCAATTAATCCGTATGAATGATTTGAAACTAATAAACCAAAACCCGCATACTGATTCATTTCTGCCATATCATTTGTCCAATCAAATATCCATCCAGTAGCATCATATGCAATTCCTCTACCTGTAAGAGAATTAGCGCCAGAAGATAAAATTGTTCCAGTAACATGGGTTGAGTGATTTGCAGGACTCGTTGGCCCATCAACAGCAAGTAATCTACTTACTCCACCTGAGTTTTTAAAATCATTATGAGTTAATCTTGGATGATTTTGATCCCAAACTCCTGCTATCATTCCATTGCCCGATAAACTTAATCCCATACTACCTCCAGGATGCAATAAATTTGCTCTAGTGGTAATTGCTCCTCCTTGATTAAACACTGTATAATAAATTGGTAAATCTCCGTCAAATCTTACTAATTCTCCAACATTTCCTCTAGAATCTACAATTGTTGTTGAAATTCCTAAGTCAATTGCTTTTAGAACTGCATCTTTTGTTTCTGTAAAAGAATACTTTTCATTATTAAAAACAACCGAGCCATCATTATTAGCTCTATTAAAATCAATTATTTTTTTTCTTTCTTCATTATTCTGTGAAAAAGATAAAGCACTTAATAACAAAGTAATTAATATAGTAATTTTTTTTCTCATTTTTATGTTTTTATTTTGACAAAAATATAAATAAAAATGTAATTTCGAACATTTAAAGGAATATAGGGTTGTAAAATTAACATTTGGTTGCATCAAAAAACAGTAATTTAAATTTTTAATGTTAAAAAAACTACATAGTAACTACACTTTAGAATGCGGAACTGACGAGGCTGGTAGAGGATGTCTTGCTGGTCCAGTGACAGCTGCGGCTGTTATTTTACCTGAAGAATTTGAATCTTTAACATTGAATGATTCAAAACAATTATCTAAAAAAAATAGATTTAATTTAAGACCTATCATTGAAAAAGAAGCAATAACTTTTGCATTTAGACATATTCATAATAACGAAATTGACGAAATAAATATTCTAAATGCTTCCATGAAGGCGATGCAAGAAAGCATTTTAAAATTAAATACTATTCCTGAATTTATAATAGTGGATGGGAATAGACCTATTTTTTCGAAATTAGATTTAAAAAATAGTCATGGAAAAATCTTCACAAAACAAGAAATTGAATTATTAAAAAAAATTCCTAATGAAAGTATCATTAAAGGTGATTCAAAATATCTAAGTATTGCTGCTGCTTCTGTATTAGCCAAAACTTATCGAGATGAATATATGAATAAAATTCATCAAGAATTCCCTATGTACAATTGGAAAAAGAACAAAGGTTATCCCACAAAAGAGCATCGAGAAGCCATAAAAAAATATGGTCCATGCAAATACCATAGGATGAGCTTTAGATTATTACCTGACCAATTAGCTCTAGATTTAAAGTTTTAAATAAATTTACATTCAAACAAGTTAGAGAAATGTTTGAGTATTTTTTCTTTTACCAATTTTTCATCTACACTTGTATTTAATTCTACATGCATTGATGTTACTGCTTTACCTTTTATTCCGCATGGAATAATATTATCAAAATATCCTAAGTCGGCATTTACATTTAAAGCAAAGCCATGCATAGTTACCCAGCGAGATGCTCTAACTCCCATAGCACAAATTTTTCTTGCAAATGGTGTTCCAACGTCTAACCAAACTCCTGTTTCTCCTTCACTTCTTGTCCCTTTAATATCGTATTCTGCTAGCGTTAAAATTATAGCCTCTTCTAAAAACCGTAAATATTTATGAATATCAGTAAAATAATTTTCTAAATCCAAAATTGGATAACCAACAATTTGCCCTGGACCATGATAAGTTATATCTCCACCTCTATTTATTTTATAAAAAGTTGCTCCTTTTGCTTCTAATTGTTTTTCGGAAAGTAATAAATTAGAAAAATCTCCGCTTTTCCCTAAAGTATATACGTGTGGATGTTCTACGAAAAGGAAATAATTAGGAGTTTGCAAATTAGCTTCTTGTCTTCTATTTTGAATTTTTGCATCAACAATTCCTTTAAAAAGTTCTTCTTGATAATCCCAAGTTTCTTTATAATCTTTATTTCCTAAATCTTGTAATTGAATTTCTTTATTTTGAGTCACAAGTAGTGTATTGAAAATTAATACTGCAAATATACAAATAGTTTCACTTATAGCCCTGACAGAAACGGCATCCTTTTTTGAAAAAAAAGATAGAGAGTATGGCAGGAAAATGGATTACAAAAAAGCCCTAATCTTTCGCTCAAAATAAAAAGCAAATTTTTGAAGTTTTAAACTTTTAAACTTTTAAACTAATACCTATCTTTGCACGCTTAAATACATTTATATGCAACTTTCAGAACAAGAAATCATTAGAAGAGAAAAGCTTAAAGCTTTACGTGAACTTGGTGTTAACCCTTATCCTGCAGATTTATTTCCTGTAAATCATACTTCAAAGCAGATTAAGGAAACTTTTGAAGAAGGTAAGGAAGTTGTTATTGCTGGACGATTAATGAGTGTTCGTGATCAAGGTAAGGCTGCTTTTGCTGAACTACAAGATAGTGAAGGAAGAATTCAATTGTATTTAAATAGAGATGTTATTTGTGAAGGTGAAGACAAAACACTTTACAATCAAGTTTTTAAAAAATTAACTGATTTAGGTGATTTTATTGGTATTGAAGGTAAATTGTTTACTACGCAAGTAGGAGCAAAATGCGTTCGTGTATCTAAATTTACTTTTTTAAGTAAAACTTTACGTCCATTGCCATTACCAAAAACTGATGAAACTGGTCACATATTTGATGCATTTACTGATCCAGAATTAAGATATAGAATGCGTTATGTTGATTTGGTTGTAAATCCACAGGTGAAAGAGGTTTTTATGAAAAGAACCAAACTATTTACAGCCATGCGTACATTTTTTAATGAAGCAGGTTATATGGAAGTTGAAACTCCAGTTTTACAATCGATTCCAGGTGGAGCAGCTGCCAGACCATTTATTACACATCATAATAGTCTAGACATTCCATTGTATATGCGAATTGCTAATGAATTATATTTAAAAAGATTAATCGTTGGTGGTTTTGATGGTGTTTATGAATTTTCAAAAAATTTCCGTAATGAAGGAATGGACAGAACTCATAACCCAGAATTTACAGCAATGGAAATTTATGTAGCTTACAAAGACTACAACTGGATGATGGAAATGACTGAAAATCTACTTGAATATTGTGCTATGCAGGTTAATGGAACAACAGAAGCTACTTTTGGAGAACATAAAGTAGATTTTAAAGCTCCCTATGCTAGAGCAACTATGACCGATGTTATTAAGCAATTTACTGGATTTGACATTACTGGCAAAACTGAAGCTGAGTTGTTTGAAGCGGCTAAATCCATGGGAATTGAAGTAGATGAAACCATGGGCAAAGGAAAATTAATTGATGCCATTTTTGGTGAAAAATGTGAAGGTAACTTCATACAACCAACATTTATTACAGATTATCCTAAAGAAATGTCTCCTTTATGTAAATCACACCGTGATAATCCAGAATTAACAGAGCGTTTTGAATTAATGGTTTGTGGAAAAGAAATTGCAAATGCGTATTCTGAATTAAATGACCCTATTGATCAAAGAGAACGTTTTGAAGCTCAAATGGCTTTAGCTGCTAAAGGTGATGATGAAGCAAACGGAATTATTGATGAAGACTTTTTAAGAGCTTTAGAATATGGAATGCCTCCAACTTCTGGATTAGGAATTGGTATGGATAGATTAATCATGTTTTTGACCAATAACCCATCGATTCAAGAAGTGTTATTCTTTCCACAAATGAGACCAGAGAAAAAAGGTCCAGATTTAACAGAAGATGAAAAACACATTATTGAAATTTTAAAAGTTAACGAAGGAATTTCAATTGGTGATTTAAAAATAAAATCGGAATTAAGCGGTAAAAAATGGGATGCTGCTAGCAAAGGAATCACTAAACATGGTTTAATGAAGATTAAAGTAGATGGTGATAATAAAATTGCTGAATATTTAGGGAAATAAAAAAAAGGAACTCAATTGAGTTCCTTTTTCATTACAAACTGTAATTCAAATTTATAAAGAAATTTCTTCCCATTCTTGGAATATTTTTCCAATCTGCATAAGAAGAATAGTAAGTATCTAACAAATTTTCAGCTCCCAATTTAGCTATAAAATTATTTGTTCCTAATTTGAATTTATATCCTGTACTACTATTAAATATCGCATAACTTGGTGTTCTATCTTCGCCAAACTCAGGATTGAAATTTGTTTGCGTTGTATTCCCTGCTATTGAAATTTCAGCATTGAATTGATTTTTACTAAATCGCAATGAAGAATTATAACTTAACGGACTTATAAATGGTAAATTGTTGTTTTCATTATCTTTTCCCTTTGCATAAGTCACTTGAGAAACCCATTTAAAAGAATTTGATAGATACACTTCAGCAGAAATACTAGCATTAAAAAATGTTGCATAATCTAATGCCGTATAAATTCTAACACCATTTGCTCCTATTGTCATTGGAACCAAAACGGGATCTGTTTTTGCAATAATATAATCATAAATTTTAAAATAAGAAGTAGAAGCATTTATCTTAAATTTATCATCTTTAAAACCAATTGAAAAGCTACTTTCTAATGCTTTTTCATTTTTTAAATTGGGATTTCCAATGTTATCAAATCCGTCAAAACTATTGAATAAATAAAAACCATATCCTTCTGAAACAGAAGGTGCACGTTCACCATAAGCTAGTCCAAAACTATACTCAAAACCCTCTTTTATATAATTGTATTTGGATGAAACACTTTTTAAAATTCTATTTTTTTGAGCCTTCATTTCTGGATAAAAAATTTGCATGCTTTCTAAACCAAATTGACTTGCCACATGATTTATATGACTTCCTATTGCTGTTGTTATTTTTAAGCTGGAATGACAATTAAAAACATATTCATCTTCTAAAAAAACACCATTATAAAGTGTTCTAACATTTGGCCATGTGTACATAAACATCAGGTTTTCATTTGGGTCGCTTGGATACATTGTCATTTCAGCAATTGACTTGTTATAAAATGAATTCAAGTTAATTAAAAAATGATGTTTTTCTTTTAAAAGAGTTGCTTTTGAATAGTAACCAAATGTTTCGCTCCAGCCAGGCATATCCATATGAATACGCACATTTGGGCGAGTTGTATCATCCATTTTGTGCTTAATAGTATTGAAATAAATTTTGGTTTCCCAATGCTTAATTGTTGAATTCAAAGGTATATATTCATATTTCAATGAAGTAATTATGGCTTCTGCTAATGAAACATCCATTGGTAAAGCTGGGTAACCAATATCTGTAGCTTTATCATAAATTAATGAGGTTTCTATGATTTTATTTTCTTTTAACTTGAATCCAAAAGTATTTGAAAAGTTGGTTTTATTAAACTGGGAAAATAAAACTTCTTTATTATTTCCCGCTTTATAATTTTCAGCATTACGAATCATAACATCAGAATCCACGTAAAATAAACTATCATTATAATTAACTGATGTTCCAAGTATTTTCTGATTATTATTAGTCTCAAAACCAGAATTTACGTGAATTTTCCAATTTTTTTCACCGAAAAATGTTTTATTCCTTTTTAAATCTATCGAACCTCCAATGGTATTTCCAAAACAACTGCCTTCTTGTCCAGAAGTTATGGTTGCTTCTGATAAATTAGAAACTTCAACATAAGAAGTTATAGGATCCATTTTATCAGTACAAGCACCAAAAATTCGCATACCATCAATAGTAATAAGCGTTCTTTCTGATGGCATATTATTGATAATTGGCTCCCAAGCATAAGCACCACGTTTTATCATATTCACTTTTGAAGATTGCTGTAAAAATTCATCTATTGAGCCCAATGATTTCACTTGTTTTTCGTGCAAATCGGCTTTTTTCCCAATCAAAATGACTTCTTTGAGTTCTTTACTTTTCAAGGTGTCGTTCTCCTGATTTTGCGCTAGCACAAAGCCAGAAAACAACAGTACAAAAATTGATACTGTTTTTTTCATAATCTTTTATTAAAAAGGCCAAAAACCTATTGAATTTGACCTTTTATTTTTTGATGGATTAAAATTCTATCTCAAAGAAAATGCTACTTGCTGTAACTGTTTCGGTAATTTCTTCCCCTTTCACAATAGTTCCATCAGGTTTTGCTAACTGCAAATTAATTTTCCAATACCCAGTCATGGTTAATGATAATTTTCCATTATATAGATCACCAGCAGTAGTTTGTGTTGCATGAACATTATTTGGTGAACTATGATTGCCCATACTTGGCATTCTTGGGTCTATTTTTAAAGTATATCCATCTACGACTGGAAAAGTCATCATATCTTGCATTTTCCAAACACCTACAACCATATCATTAACAGCAACTTTTGGATAGCTTGGTTCTGCATAAGCAACAATATATTTAACATTATCTGAGCCCATAAATGAGTTAACAGTTCTTTTCACAGAAGCTGGAACATCAATTACTGAAGTAGTAGTATAATCAACGCCATCAATAGTATAATTTACTTTTAAATCCCAATATTCTGTATCGTTTTGAGCCATTTGAAAAACTATATAACCTTCATACAATGTTCCTTCTGTTGTAATTTTTTCAACTTCAGAATTTGGGCAAGAATGGTTCATCATTGCCATGTGCATAATTGGCATCCAAGATACAGTTGCGTTTTTAACATATTGATTTGTTGCGTTATCTTTAATTCTTAATTTAATTTCGTTATAACCTTGTACCAAAGTTCCTGCTTTAGAATACAACTCTATAGTATGTGTTGTATTTGTCATTTCTTGAAATTTTATAAGTCCGTCTAATTCGTTAACTGCTACTGAATCATCATTATCAGAACATGAAGTAAGAGCCAAAGCCATAAATAAAATGGCTACTATATTTTTTATTTGAAATTTCATTTTTATTAGTTATTTTTTATACAATAAACACATTATCCGAAGTAAAAACTTCAGATAAATTGGAACACAAGTGTTCTTATTGAATTGCTATTACAAATCAATAATGGTTTAAAAAAATTAAGAAATAAAAATGGGAGGATGAAAAATTGAATAGAAAGCAACAGATTTATACAAATCTTGATAGAAAACAGCTTTCCTTTTCTCTAAAAAATAAAAACTAAACAAAATGTTTGCTTTTTCAATTTCATTACAAAACAATACTTCTGCTTCAGTATGAGAAACATTTTTTTTGTTTGAAGAAGTTGGTTTTTCAGATTCAGAAACCTTTGCAAGCTCTTTTGCTAAATGACATTTTCCATTGCATTTAAGTTCTGGTTTAGATACATTTTCGCAAAGTTCTGTTGCTATATATTCATAATTAACAATGTAATCCAATACTGGAATTACCGGCTTAACCAGTATAAATAATGCTAAAATGAACATTGCTTTTTTCACAGAACAAATATACAAACTGAAATACAGAACAAAATGATAATTATCATTTTATACACTTTTTTATTTCAATTAAACCTTTTTTAAAATTAACTATCTAATAGACAAACATTAAAATATTTAAAATTATGAAAACAATAATTGTAACAGTTATGATTGTATTTTCTTCGTTAGCATTTGCTCAAAGAGGAGAAATGAAAAAAGAAAGATTAAGTCCTGAAGAACGTGTTGAAAAACAATTACAAAAAATGACTTCAGAATTAAATTTATCTGATGAACAGCAAGAAAAAATCAAACCTTTATTGGAAGAACAATCTAAGAAAAGGGAGCAAAAAAGAGAAGAAATTAAAGAAGCTAGAGCCAAACAAGAGAAAAAATCTCGTGAAGACCGTTCAAAAATGAAAGACGAAATGGAAAAAAATCAAGCAGAAATGAAAAAAAGTTTGACAAAAATTTTAACTCCAGATCAATTGGAAACTTGGGAAAATCATCAAAAAGAAAGAAAAGACAAGATGAAAGAACATAGAAAAGAAAGAAATAATAAAAAATAATCTAATAAAACAAAACATTTTTTTGGATTAAAGCTAAAATTAATTTAGATTTGGTACCATATAACTATTAAAACCATCAAAAATGAAAAAAATACTTGCTATTTTAGTTTTATTTTTTGCTTTTAGCTTAAGCTCTTATGCTCAAGAAGAAAGAAAAGAAGATCTTGTTGTTTTAGCTAAAAAAGATAGTAAAGACGTTGTTACTTTATTAGGATTAGGAGAAAAAGAACAGATTGATTTTTATAATCTATTTTATCATAAATATGATGAGCAATCAAAAACTTCAAGTGAAGAAAGAAGAAAAGTTATTTCAAACACTATAGCTAAAAAATTAGAAGCTTCTTTAACTCCTGAAAATTATGATAAATTAAAAAAGAATACTACTCTGTTTAAAAGAGTAACAAATTAAAAAAATCCTGCTTAATGCAGGATTTTTTTTATGATACTATCCTAAAAAGTGTGTAAGTTATAATTGAATTACAACCTCTTTTATAGCTTGGATTGTGTAATCTAGATCTTCATAACTTAGGGCATCAGTAATAAACCAAGTTTCATAAGCAGAAGGAGCGATATAAACACCTTTTTCAAGCAAACCATGAAAGAACTTCTTAAAGGTTTCATTATCTCCATTTTTAGCAGTTTCAAAATCATATACAGGTGATGCGTCAAAATGAACAGAAATCATTGATCCAACTCTGTTGATAGAAAATTCAATATTTTTTTCTGTTAACACTACATTAATACCCCTTTCCAAATAAGCTGTTTTTTCTTCTAATCTATTAAAAACCTCTTTATCATCATTTAATGCCTTTAGCATTTCATAACCAGCAGCCATTGCTAAAGGGTTTCCAGATAATGTACCTGCTTGATAAACTGGCCCTAAAGGAGACAAATAATTCATTATTTCCTCTCTAGCAGCAAAAGCGCCTACAGGCAATCCTCCTCCTATAACTTTTCCAAAACAAACTATATCTGCATCTACATTAAATAATTCTTGGACACCACCTTTAGCAAGTCTAAATCCAGTCATTACTTCATCAAAAATAAGTAATGTACCATTTTCAGAACAAAGTGTTCGCAATTGTCTTAAAAAATCTTTTTTTGGAGGTATACAACCCATATTTCCAGCTACAGGCTCGATTATAAGTGCTGCAATTTGATTTTTATTAGACTCAAATAATTCTTTTACATTTTCTATATCATTATAATTAGCCAATAATGTATCTTTTGCAGTACCATTTGTTACTCCTGGACTATTAGGCACACCAAAAGTGACTGCACCACTACCTGCAGCAATTAAAAAAGAATCGGAATGACCGTGATAACAACCTGAAAACTTAATTATTTTTTCTCTTTTAGTAAATCCTCTAGCCAAGCGAATAGCACTCATACAAGCTTCGGTTCCAGAACTCACAAAACGAATTTTATCGATATTAGGAACCATCGACACCGCCAAGGCAGCTATTTTAGTTTCTAACTCTGTTGGTGTTCCAAATGAAGTTCCGTCCTTAGCTCTCTCTATTACAGCATTAACCACTGGTTCATAAGCATGACCTAAAATCATTGGTCCCCAAGAGTTAATATAATCTATATATTTATTACCGTCTTCATCATATAAATAAGCTCCTTTAGCTTTTTTAATAAATATAGGTGTCCCTCCTACTGCTTTAAAAGCTCTTACTGGTGAGTTAACACCTCCTGGAATTACTTTATTAGCCTCTACGAATAACTCGCTACTTCTTTTGTATAACATTATTTTAATCTAATTTTCTGACCTAATGACAATGAATTATCTTTAAGCCCATTTATTTTCTTTAACTCTTCCACCGATAAATTAAATCTTTTTGACAAAGAATACAATGTATCTCCTTTTTGAATGATGTATAATGAAAGATTATTAGTATTAGTATTATTTTCATTAATTACTACACTATCCGACTTAATATCTTCTGTTTTATTCAAAACTTCATTATCATATTTATTCAATTGATAACGCTCAATAATACCTATTAACTTTGAAGGATATTTAGGATCAGTTGCATAACCAGCTGCTTTAAGTCCTTTAGCCCAACCTTTAAAATCACCTTTATCTAATTCAAATAATTTATTATATCTACTTCTAGAAGTTAAAAACAAAGAATGATCTCTATAAGATTCTGATGGGTCTTCATATTTACGAAAACATTCCTGAGCGGCATCATCATCATGAGTAATTGAAGGACCGTTCCATTCTTTATGACATTTGATTCCAAAATGATTGTTTGCTTCTTTACATAATCTTCCATTTCCAGCACCCGATTCAAGAATACCTTGAGCTAGGATAATGCTTGCAGGTATACCATATTGCTTCATATTCAATTTTGCAACATCTTTAAAAGAATCTATATATGAATTTACATTACTATAAGTAACAGATACTTTTGAAGTTGCTTCCAAATCTTCTTTTGTTTCTGTTGAATTACTATCTTTAGTATCGTTTATAGTAACAGTTACCTTTTTATTTGAAATCGTTTTTGTACTATTTATTCTATTCTTAGTTTGGTTTATTCTCTTATTTCTAGATGAACCACAACTTACAATAATTAGTAGTATAAAAATATAAATTATTTTCTTTATCATACGTATTTTAATAGCTCTTTGTTTTTCTTTAATCTAACCTTATTAATTCCTTTAATTCCTTGCAATCCACCTGTATGAATTAGGAGAATTTTACTGTTCTCGGGAAATTTGTTTTTTTGAATCATATCAAAAATTCCATAAACCATTTTCCCAGTATAAATTGGATCTAATGGAATTGACGTTGAGTTGTAAAAATTATTCAAAAAAGTAATTAATTCATCAGTGACTTTTCCATAACCTCCAAAATGATACTCATTATTTATATACCAATTTGACTTGGACACAAATTTACGAATTACATCAGATAAAAAGTCTCCTTTTAAAGCAGAAAAACCAATTATTTTTTGATGCTCTTTTGAAGTATTAATAACACCAGAAATAGTTCCACCTGTTCCTACAGCGCAACAAACATAATCAAAACTAGCATCTTCTTCTATTAAAATTTCCTCGCAACCTTTAATAGCTAAATCATTTGTTCCTCCTTCTGGTAAAATATAACTCCTCTTGTATTTTTTCATTAAATCTTCAATAAAACTAGCTTCTTCTTTTTTAGAATAAACTTCTCTAGAAACAAATAGAAATTGCATACCAAACTCATTCGCTAAAGACAATGTAGGATTTTCAGAAACTTTACTTTCTAATTCCTCACCTCTTATCACACCTAATGTTGCTATACCATATTTTTTTCCAGCTGCAGCTGTGGCAAGTATGTGATTAGAATATGCTCCTCCAAATGTGATTAACAATTCTGAACCTATTTCAATTGCCTTTTGAACATTATATTTCAATTTCCTAAATTTATTTCCCGAAATATAAGGATGCAATAAATCTTCTCTCTTAATATATATTTCAATATTATTTGGTTGCTTTATATTAATTTTTTGATTCACTTTGCAAAATAACAAAAAAAACCCCGACAAAATCGAGGTTTAACATATCTTAAGATATTATTTAGTTTTTAGAAATAGATACTTTTTTATCTACATTAAAATTATCATGAGTAGTTAATTTTACAAAATATACGCCATCACTCAATCCAGAAGTTGAAACTTGAATTTGTTCCGAAGTACCTAGGTTTGCTTTATTAATAACCAATTTACCAGTTACATCATATAACTTAATTGATTTAACATCTTTTTGTAATGTATTAAAAACTGTTAATTCTTGATTGTCATTATTTTGATATACTTCAAAAGAATCTATTATTTCATCATTCAATCCTAAAGTTGCATCAATATTTTTAAAAGTAATTTCAAATCGTGTCTTATATACTCCAGGACTTAGCGTTATACTAAAAAAGCTATTTTTTATATCATAGTAAATATCAGTCTCTTTATCATGAACAAATATTTCCTGAGCTAAATCAAAATTGATTAATTCATTAACAGCCAATTTAAAAGTTGCCTGAATATCAGTTTTAAAAGCAATTGGCATTTTTTTATCAATATCAAAAGACAAAGTTGAAATCACAAATTGCTTATCACCTTCCAATGGAAAGTATACGTCTCTAGGTAAATTAGAATCAGGTGCGATTGCATCTAGTGCAAAATCGTAACCATCAGTAGCATTATTATTAAAAGCAATAACAGTTTCTCTTGTAAATTCATCATTCATAATAGTATGAATTTTAAATTGAGGAACTTGTAGTTTTGAAAACTGTGTGTAATCAACGTTAGCAACATTTGGAATTTCTTCCCAATTATTATTAGAAAAATTCACATTAGAAGAACGTTCAAATTCAGAACTACTTGCTACTCCTTCTTTAACAAAAGCACGATATAAATTTTTCATTTGAGCGTTACCTGAAGCAACTACACCTTGAACTTTAAAACCTTGACCAATGGGTGTAAACATTCTTAAATAAGCATTCCCAGTAGAAGAACCAGAAGTATTTGGTGTTCCATTACCATTATAAGTGTTCCATGTAGCTGAAGTGTAAGTTCCTGGAGAAAATGCTGTAGCTCCGTTTGCTACATAAACACCATAACCTCCAATATATTGTGAAACATAGTGTGAAGTTGCTGGTTTTTCATGTTCCCAGAAATAAGCACTTCCGTTAATAACAGGCGAACCTGTTAATGAATAAGTACCATTAGAATAATTAACAGTATAACCGCTATTTTCTAATAGAAATAAATTTAAATTAATAGCAGAAGGATAAGGATTTCCTGTTAAAGTTCTATTTGGATAATCTGGACCTGCAGTATTACCAACTGGGATATTAATAGTACCTTCATTTGGCTTGCCTCTAAAATCATATCGTTGATTATTCCCAGAATTATTTGCTACTCCTTCAACTGCATCCGCAACAACTGAATCACTTCCAGAAACACCCTTCATAGTAAATCCTTCTCCTGGATTAATGGTTGATGCATTACCTACATAACTCCATTGACCATATTGATTTGATTGAACATATTTGTATATCCATCGAGAAGCAATTGACAAGGATGTATTTGTAGAAACTCCATTTAAACTAGAAGCAGGCAAAATTGTGGCTGGTGAACTAGTAATTATTGCAGTTGGTCTATTTAACCTTGTTATCCCAAAATTTCCATTACCTACTGTAGCTGAAGGAACTCCTACTGGAGAACACCAGTAATTATAACCAAAATTATTAGATGTACCCTCTTGAAAAATCGACAAATTACCTAATCCTTGGTTCAAACTAGTAGATGTATTCCCTTGCAGTAATTGCGACTTATTTCTCAAATAAAAATTGCCATTATTGTCGAGATTTACATCTTGTTGAACATACAAGTAAGCATCATTAACAAAAACATAACTATTTGGACTAACATATATTTGCGCACTCATATCCAAAGTTAATAAAACAAAAAAATAAAATAATGTTTTTCTCATAATAATGAAGTTTTACTATTACACAATTGTGAATATTACACCAAGCAAAAATAATTAAAAAAAGAATATGTTTTAACACTTAACAGGTTAAATATCAATATAATCTTTAAAATACTAGTTAAAGATATAAAATTATAAGTCAATACTTATAAAAACTACCCAATAAAACATAAACAATCGACAAAAAGCATCAACAAAAGTTAAAAAATCCTCTATTTAACAAATTTAACATTTTTTCTATCAATTGTGTTAAAAAAAAATTACTTTTGCATCGCTATTTACTCTGTATCATGCTGATAAAGAAAAAATTACTGATTTAACCACCTGCTTATGAAATTATTTTACTCATCTAATGTGTTATGTGCTTTTTTTTCTCACAAAAGGCATAACCTAATGAAAAACAATACACTTGTTCTTTTTATATTTCTTTTATTTTCATTTCATTCTTTTGGACAATTAAATGATTGTGGTAATGGTGCAGCAGGAGAACTAACTGTAGGCACTACATGTAATCCTGTCACATTTAATTCAAACAACAATACTGATTATTGGGATGGTGCCTCAGGATGTGGTGCAGAAGATAGAGATGATGCTTGGGGATGGTTTGATGCTACTTCAACTTCAACCACTATAACCTACAATAGTAATCGAGATGCTGTATTGCATTTATTTACAGGTGGATGTTCCACAGGAATGACTTCACTAGCCTGCTCAGACAATACAGGATCTGGAGATGAAACAATTACTTATGCTACTACCCCAGGAGTGAGATATCGGATAAGAATCCAAAGATATGGGGACAATGCCAATATGAATGGAACTATATGCATCTATTCACCTGTACTTCCACCAACAATTACTAGCTTTACTCCAACTAGTGGTTGTGTAGGATCAACTTTTGACATAACAGGAACAAATTTTACTGGAGCTACTGCTGTAACAATAGGAGGAACAAATGTTACCTCTTTTACTGTTAATTCAGCTACTTCAATAACAGCTACCGTAGGAACTGGAACAACAGGACTTGTTAGTGTAACAACATCAGGCGGAACTGCTACTTCTATTGGAATATTTTCTGTATTAACTACCCCAACGATAACAACACAACCTATATCTACTCTAATATGTAAACCAGGTAATGGCTCACTAAATGTAGTTGCTACTGGTGCAACAACTTACCAATGGAGAAGAAATGGTGTTAATTTAACAAACACAGCTCCATATAGCGGTGTAAACACTGCTACTTTATCATTAACTAATCCTGCTTTGGCAATTGCTGGAAATTTTGATGTAATTGTAGGAAACGGGGTTTGTTCTATCTCATCAAATTCTGCTGCTTTAACAATAGACACTACTCCTATTATAACTTCACAACCAATTGCTACAACAATATGTGCATCTGGGTCTGGTTCATTTAGTGTAATAGCAACTAATGGTATTAATTATCAATGGAGAAGAAATGGTGTTAATTTAACAAATACACCTCCATATAGTAATGTAAACACTTCAACTTTAAATATAACAAGTCCTTCTGTACCAATTGCTGGAAATTTTGATGTAATTATAACCTCAGCTTCTGGCTGTCCTATAACATCAAATGCTGCTGTTTTAACGGTAAATTCAGTACCAGCAAATCCTTCTAATCCAACTAGTAATTCCCCTCAATGTAATCCTACTGGAGTTACTTTAACAAGATCAGGTACACCACCAGCAGGAGAAACATGGTATTGGCAAACAGTTTTAAGTGGAACTGATACTACAAATAATGGTGCAACTTACAATGTTAACACTACAGGAACTTATTATATAAGATCAAGAAATAACACTACTGGTTGTTGGAGTTCAGGAGAAGGAAGTTTAACTGTAATTGTAAATAATTCACCAGCGATAGCTACATCTCCTAATCCGACAGATTCAACTTCAGGAATTTGTTATTTAGGAACTGGAGCAGTTAATTCAATCAATTGGTCAGCAGTTGCAGGTGCAACATCATATGATGTTTATTTTGGAGCTGGAAGTTTACCTATAATTTTAACTGCTAATGTAGCTACAAACTCATACAACACAGGAGTGTTAAGTGCCTCAACAACATATTATTGGAAAGTTGTTCCAAGAAATTCTTGTGGAATAACCGCAGGAACTCCTACAGTATGGAATTTCACAACAGCCAATGAGCCTTGTTATTGCACTTCCTCTGGTGACACAATACCTGATGGTATTACAGGAGTTCAATTTAATACAATAAACAATATAGGAACAACTGTAAATTCAAGTTATTCTAATTTTACTGGTATTACTACTACTGTATTAAAAGGAATATCATACAATCTTAATGTTTATATTAATACAGCAGGAAATTATACTAATTATCAAACTGTATGGATTGACTGGAATGGAAACGGTTTATTTACAGATGCAGGTGAATCTTATAATTTAGGCACAGCTGTAAATGTAACAAATGGTCTTAGTTCATTATGCCCTTTGTCAATTACAATTCCAGTTGGAGCTATTACTGGTCAAACTAGGATGAGAATCCAATCTAAGTATAATTCTGTAACAGGTAATTCTTGTGCAACAGGTTTTGATGGAGAAGTGGAAGATTACACATTAAACATCATTCCTGCATCACCATGTTCTACTCCTACAGCTCAACCTACATCTTTATCATTAAGTCCTACTGGTACTTTTATATCAGGTTCATTTACTCCTGCTTCACCAGCTTCAAATAATTATTTAGTTGTTTACAATACTACAGGAACTGTACCTTCACCTTCAAATGGATCTACCTATTCTGTAGGTGGCCTTATAGGAGCAGGAAATATTGTTGTTTCAAATGATAGTAGCACTACTTTTACAATCTCAGGATTAACAAACACAACTACATATTATATTTTTGTTTTTTCATATAATTCTTTTTGCACTGGTGGTCCATTATATAATACATCAACTCCTTTAACAGGATTTACCACTACTAATACACAAAATTATTGTACACCATCAGTTACTGCAGGATTACAATCAGAAAATTATATTACTCAAGTTGATTTTGTAGGTAATATTACAAATTCCAGTAATACTTCTACCTATTCATCAAATCCAGCAGGATTCCAAGATTTTTCTTCTTTAACTCCAAAAGCATCACAAGCTCAAGGTGAAGGAGTAAATATTTTTGTAGACACTAACAGAAACGCTTCTGTTTATATGAAAGCTTGGGTAGACTGGAATAAAGATAATTTATTTGACAACACAACGGAGATTGTTTATCAGGCAACAACTGCATTTTTAAATACTACTTTTGGATTTGTTGTTCCAGCAACAGCTACACCTGGTGATTATAGAATCAGAATCAGAATAAACGCAGGAAGTAATAGTTTTAATTCTTGTGGAAATATTGCAAGTAATGGAGAAACAGAAGATTACATCTTTACTGTAATAGCAAATTGTACTGCAAAAATTCAGACCATTACTTCAGCAACAAGATGTGGAACAGGTACACTAACATTAGGAGCAATCGGAACTGCTGGCACAACTGAATATAGATGGTATTCTGCTAAAACTGGAGGTGTTCTAGTAGGAACTTCTTCAACAACTTCATGGACAACTCCATCAATTTCAACAAAAACAGCATACTATGTAACAGCCTACAATGGTTCTTGTGAATCGTTATTTAGAACTGAAGTCTTTGCGTATGTAAACCCTGTATCTACTATAACATTTACAACATCAAGTCCTGAAATATGTGGAGAAGACAGCATAATAGATCTATCTGCAAACTCAACAACAGAACAAGTTTCACTTATAAATGAAAATTTCGAAAGTGGTTTAGGTGTGTTTACCAATAATAGCATAGCAACTCCAAATGCATCAATAACGAACTGGCAAGTAAGAAGCAGTACTTATATACCTGCTTATCCAGCTTACCCAGTTTGGTATCCTGCAATTTCTTCTGGATTTAGCCCTAATCAGTTTGTAATGTCAACTTCAGATTTATCTACTGGAGGAGGTTCATTTGGTAAAGTTGAAACTGCCTTAGAATCTTCAGTTGTTAACACAACTGGTTTCTTAAATTTAACTTTGTCATTCAAAATGTATTTTTCTAGCTATTATGATGACAATAGCGCAACAACAGAATTCGTTACATTAGAATACAAAAATGGCTCAGGAGCATGGACTGCTATACCATCAGGTTTATTCTTATCTGATGTTGGAATTGGAACTCAATTTGCTACACAGACTTTTGACTTAAGCCCTTATATTGGAATTCCTTCTTTCCAAATAAGATTTAGATATAAAGCAGGATGGTGTGATGGTGTAGCTATAGATGATATTGAATTATACGGAGATAGAACTTTAACTCCTGCATTTACATGGACAAGTGCATTACCTGTAGATGCCTATTTAGATGCGGCTTGTACCATACCTTATACATCAGGAACTCCTATCTCAACCGTATATATTAAACCTACAGTAGCACAATTAGAAACACCAACTTATTCATTTACTGCAAATGCAACTTTGACTAATGGATGTTCTACAAGTTCTACAATAAACGTTACCAATAAAACTAGGATTTGGAAAGGAACTTCCTCTTCAGATTGGAATGACGCTAACAACTGGTCACCTGTTGGTATTCCAGATATAAATACATGTGTTATTATATCTAATACAGGTACAAACTCATTATTAAATACTAGTCCAGATGGAATTGGTAAAAATTTAGTGATAAAATCTGGAGCGACTTTAAATGTTCAAAACAATAATGCTTTAACAATTAAAGAATTCATCATTAATGATGGAAGTTTCAACCTAGCAAACAACACAAGTTTAATTCAAATTGATAATGTAGCAAATTCTGGTACAGGTACAATGACAATGAATAGAACTACTTCAACCACTAATACTTATGACTACATATATTATTCATCACCAGTAGGTAATTTCTCTTCAGCCAGTATTCCTGGAACACCAAGATATGTTTGGCAACCAACAATAAATAGAGCTCCTACATATCCTAGTAACTTTGGTAATTGGATAAGTGCAAGTGGAAATATGATAGTAGGTAAAGGATACATAGCAAGACAAGGAGTTGCCAGCACAATTTCAGCTAATTTTACAGGTATTTTTAACAACGGAGATATTACTATTCCTGTATCTAGAGATACTTATGATGGTTCCAATTATACAGGACCAACTACAACTCCTATAACTAAAGATGATGATAATCTAAACTTAATAGGCAATCCATATCCTTCAGCCATTAATGCAATTGATTTTCTTACTGCTAACACCAATCTTGAAGGTTTTGTAAAAATATGGACACATGGAACTGCTATAAGCTCTTCAACAACGAATCCTTTTTATCAAAATTTCCAAAGCAATTATTCTATAAACGATTATATTACTTACAATGCAAGTGGTTCTTCTTCAGGACCTGGTGTTTTCGGAGGATTCATTGGTTCAGGTCAAGGATTTTTTGTACAAATGAAACATGCAACTGTAGCTACAACTGAAAATGTAACATTCACTAACAGTATGAGAGATGCAACATATAGTAATAGTCAATTTTACAGAAGTGAGAACGAAATAGAATCAAATAGAATTTGGTTAGACCTTACAAAAGAAAACGGTCCTTCCGTAAGAACATTAGTGGGTTATATTTCAAATGCAACTAATGATATTGATAGACTTTATGACGCACCAGCAGTTAATAAAAATTATTTCGATATTTATTCTATTTCCACATCAAATGAAAAATTAAACATACAAGGTAGAGCGCTTCCTTTTGTAGAATCTGATATTGTTCCAATAGGAGTTTATATTACTCAAAGTGGCAATCATACTATTGAAATAGGAGCTGTTGATGGTTTGTTTACTAATGCAAATCAAAATATTTACTTAGAAGATTTACAAACAGGAACAATTCATGACCTTAAAATTACTCCATATAGTTTTACTTCCAATATAGGCAATATTGATAATAGATTTATTCTTAGATTTAATAATACAGATAACTCATTAGGGAATTCTAATTTTGATACAAATGAAAATGATATTTTAGTTATAACTAGCGATACCTTAACTATTAAATCACTTACTACTAATATTGATTCAATTGAAATTTATGATATCTTAGGAAGAAATATTATAACTATCAAGCAAATTAATTCACTTGAAAAAGAAATTAAGAATGTTCAAAAGAACAATGCTCCCATAATTATTAAAATAAAACTTGAAAACGGATTTATTATAAATAAAAAGGTTGTTTTTTAAAAAAATAAAATATGCTTTATTCCAAAAAACCAGTCATTTTAGACTGGTTTTTTTTGTATTACTTCATACAATAAACACTTCATTACAAATTAAGAAAAACTTATATAAAAAAGTTTAAGCAAATGAAATGATACTAATTCTAATTCAATCCTAGGTTCTCTTTTCTATAATGAAAATTCACTTTAACATAGAAAGTAATAATTCTATTAAATAGAAAACTACAATTGAGAAATATTTATATTTCTAATTCGATTAAAATAATTAATCACCACTTATTCTCAAAAAACTATCAAATAATTTCTTCTTGGCATTTTATATTAGTTCAACTTAACCTATTAATATCGAATTCTGATGCCAAATTGATATACATATCACAGGTTTAAAAAACTCATTCATCTTAAATAAGTGCTCATTTTCATTCATCGACATATTAATGTCTTTTATCGATATATCAATTTCAACTATCGAAATTTTATGATTTAACGATTAATGCTTTATACTTTTATAGCGTTGATACTATAAAAATTATGATTTTTGATTTTTTTGCATTTTTAAAATTTCAGCATAACTCAGCTAATTAGCTGTATTTCAACAATACAAGAAGATTACAATTTATTTTTTTAACAAGAAAAAAAATAATATAAAAAAAATTAACATAAATGATATTTTTATTATAATTTAACGTGAAAATATAATTATTTATGGTAAAAAATTAAGAAAAAACAACTAAAAATCTTTTAACAATGACAAACTACAAATCTCTTAGCTATGAAAAACTATTTTTTTAACAAGAAAAATCGATTTTTTAACAGTTTTTTAACAATAAAAGCAAAAATTGTTAAAAATATTTTCCTATTTGATATAAAAAAACTAAATTTACAATTGTTTAATGCTATTAATCAATGCCTTATGAAAAAAAATTACTTAACATTAACCACAATTTTATTGATTTTTTGCACACTTTGCATCCAAAAAGGATTTGCTCAAGCTCCATCAAATGATAATTGTTCTGCAGCTATATCTTTAACAATTAATACTAGTTGTTCCTATACAAATTATACTAATGTATCTGCTACTGCATCTACTACACCATCAACACCACCGAATCCAGGCTGTGCCAATTATATAAGTGGTGATGTTTGGTTTTCATTTGTAGTTCCTGCAAACGGAAGAGTAGCTGTAGACATGCAAGAAGGCACAATGATAGACTCCGGAATGGCTTGGTACACAGGAACATGTGGCTCATTAACACTTCTTGGATGTGACGATGATGGTAGCCCAAATGGAAATATGTCCTATATAAATAGAACAGATTTAACTCCAGGTAATACAATATATGTAAGAGTATGGGGATATAGTAATTCATATGGAACATTTGGTATTTGTGCTTTCTCAGTTGACTCATCATGCTCTCCAGGTGATGGTACAGGAATCTCTGAATTAGGATGCCCTTCAGTCGTTTCTGGTGGACTTAATTTAGATGGAGCTGATCCAGATCCTGTAAGCTGTGCTGCTTCCTCTACTTGTGTAGACTTAGAAGCTCATTATTTAGATTTAGGAGAAACTACATCTTATTTAGTTGAATCAATTCCTTATAATCCTCCATATCAATTTGATTGCTTAACAAATCCTGTTAGCGTTGATACCGATGATATTTGGTCTCCAACAATAAATTTACCTTTTGACTTCTGTTTTTATGGTAATACCTATAACCAATGTTTAATTGGCTCTAATGGTGTTATCACCTTTGACTTAACTAGCAATTCTCCAGGAGGAACTTGTGGTTGGAACTTTAATGCTAATCTCCCTATCGCTGGAGATCCTTCTTTAATTGAAAATGCAATTTTTGGTGTATTTCATGACATTGATCCTACCTATGGAGGAGAAGTAGGATGGGAATTAATTACACTTAACACAGGTTGTCGTGCATTAGTAGCTTCCTGGAAAGATGTTCCCATGTATGAAGAAAACTCAATATTATATACAGGAATGATTGTTTTATATGAGAATACTAATGTTATAGAAGTATATATACAAGAAAAGAATATAGATAATTTTGGAGCAGGAACATGGAATAATGGAAATGCAGTTGTTGGAATACAAGATCCAACTGGGACTATTGCTACAGTTGCACCAAACAGAAATGGATTGGATGCTAATTGGACAGCTGTAAATGAAGCATGGAGATTTGTCCCAGATGGAACTTCAATTACATCTATAGTATGGCATGAAGGTTCAGGTACATCAGGTCCTGTAGTAAGCACCTTAGATCAAATTAGTGTTTGCCCAACAACTACAACTACATATACAGCAGAAGTTACCTATCAGTTATGTGGAGGAGCTACATTAACAGAGCTTGATGAAACTACAGTTACTGTAAACCAAAGCAAAGTTTGGAATGGTTCTATTAGTACAGATTGGAATGATGCTAACAATTGGACACCAGCTGGAGTACCTACTACAGCAGATTGTCTAGTAATTCCTGATGCAACAAATGACCCTATTGTTAATGGCAATGCTTTTGGATTAAATTTATCCATTTACAATAATGCAAATATGACAATAACCAGCAATAACACAACAACCATTACCGATTGGGTAGACATTAACGCTGGTGGTAATTTATTTTTACAAAATAATGCTAGTTTAATTCAGATAAATAATGTCGCAAATAGTGGAATAATGACTATGGATAGAGATGCAAGTATAAAACAATATGATTATGTATATTGGTCGTCTCCTGTTGCAAATTTTTCGTTATCAAATATCTTAGGAAGTAATAAATACAAATGGGAACCAACTCTACCTACAACATATGCAAGTAATTTTGGAAACTGGGTAAGTACAAACGAAAACATGATTGAAGGAAAAGGATATATTGTACGTGCACCTAACAATTACACCTCATCACCACAAGTTTTTACTGCTACTTTCACTGGAACACCAAATAATGGAGATATCAATATTCCAATTCAAAGAGGCACTTATGATGGGGCAAGCTATACAGGACCTACAGCAACACCTATAAATAGAGAAGATGACAATTGGAACTTAGTCGGTAATCCATACCCTTCAGCAATAGACGCAATAGACTTCTTAACATTAAATACTAATATAAATGGCTTTATAAAAGTGTGGACACATGGAACACTTCCAAGTACTTTATTTCCAACTGCATTCTATCAAAATTACACCTCAAATTACGACCTAAGTGATTATATTACTTATAATATTTCGGGAAGTTCATCTGGACCAGATGTATTTGGAGGTTATATAGCTGCGGGTCAAGGATTTTTTGTCTTAATGAACCACACGAGTGCATCAACAACAGAAAACTTAATATTTAACAATAGTTTGAGAAGTAATGCTCATGATAATAGTGAATTTTATAGAAGTTCTAATTCTTCTCAAATTGAAAAAAATAGAATTTGGTTAGACCTTATAGATCAAAATAACAATTCAGCAAGAACTCTTGTTGGTTATATAACTAATGCAACAGATACTATTGATAGACTTTATGATGCACCTGCACCTAATAAAAATAATTTTGATATTTATACCTTAAATCAAAATCAAAGATTAAATATTCAAGGTCGTACTCTTCCATTCAATGAAACTGATTTAGTTCCACTTGGAATATATTTACCTCAAATAGGTAATTATTCAATTGGTATTGGAACTGTGGATGGATTATTTGTGAATCCTAACCAAAATATTTATATTGAAGATTTACAAACTGGTATCATTCACGATTTAAGAACTACACCATACAGTTTTACCTCTAATGATTCAGGAAATATAGACAATCGTTTTGTGTTAAGGTATACAAACAGTACGTTAGACAATTCAGATTTTATTACAACAGAAAATGAAATAATTGTCTTAACAAGTGATAATTTAATTGTAAAATCTACTAGAACAGATATTGAATCAATTAAAATATATGATATACTAGGTAGAAATCTAGCCTCAATAGAAAATGTAAATTCACCAGAATTAACAGTTCAAAATTTACAAAAAAACAATACTACATTAATAGTTCAAATAAAATTAACCACTGGAATAATTATTAATAAAAAAGTAATTTTCTAAAAATAATTAACCCAAGACCAAAAAGACCTTTTCTTTAAATAGTTAAGGTCTTTTTCATTAGAGTAAGCTTCCTTTTCAAATGAAATATTTCTATAGGCTTTATTCCAATCTCCATATTTAAAAAAGCGAAACAAAAATTCTATCACATACAATACAAAAAAAAGAACAACTAATAATTCTAATTGCTGTCTTATATGAATTTTTTCATGATTTACAAGCACCACTTTTTTTCCATCTTCCTTATTTAAAAGAAATATAAACGGAAAAAAAGTAATTCCCTTATACCCTTTCGGAATTAAATATTTCACAACTATTATTATCATATGCTACAAAGTTGCTAAATTTGTGCTTATGAACAATACGTTAAATCCAAATAATTTAAAAGAAGGAGAAGATTTTTATTATACTCCTGAAGGTTATAAGTGTTTTACAGAAACCTATCATTTAAAGAGAGGATATTGCTGTAAGAGTGGATGTCGTCATTGTCCTTATGGTTTCGATAAAAAAACAGGAACAATAAAAAAATAAAATGGACATTCAATTGTTGCGATATAAAATAAAAATTTACAAAACCTATCACAGGTCAGATATTCGTTATCCTTAGTTTTATAAGGGCGTGCCCTCCATTTCATTCCGGTCGGGCTATTCGCACTACAAGGTAGTTTGCTTCTATCCCTCACGCAAAAACGAAAATAAACAAAAAACAAAATTAAAATGACTTTTAAAGAACAAATACAACAAGGTATACCTAACGAACTACCAAATATAAAACCATACGAAACACAAATCAATCACGCACCTAAGCGAAAAGAAATTCTTTCAGATACTGAAAAAAAATTAGCACTACAAAACGCTTTACGCTATTTCGAACCAAAACATCACGCAACCTTACTTCCAGAATTCAAAGAAGAACTAGAAAAATACGGACGTATTTACATGTATCGTTTTCGTCCTGATTACGAAATGAAAGCACGTCCTATTTCAGAATATCCAGGAAAAAGCGAGCAAGCAAAAGCTATTATGCTAATGATTCAAAACAACTTGGATTATGCAGTAGCCCAACATCCACACGAATTAATTACTTATGGTGGAAACGGAGCTGTTTTTCAAAACTGGGCACAATATCTTTTAACCATGCAATATTTGTCTGAAATGACGGACGAACAAACTTTAACCATGTATTCAGGTCATCCAATGGGTTTGTATCCAAGCCATAAAGACGCTCCTAGAGTTGTTGTTACAAATGGTATGGTAATTCCTAATTACTCCAAACCAGATGACTGGGAAAAAATGAATGCACTGGGAGTTTCTCAATACGGACAAATGACAGCTGGAAGCTATATGTACATTGGTCCACAAGGAATTGTTCATGGTACAACAATCACCGTTCTAAATGGTTTTAGAAAAATAAAAAAAACACCTCTAGGAGGTTTATTTGTAACCTCAGGTCTAGGTGGAATGTCAGGAGCCCAACCAAAAGCAGGAAATATAGCAGGCTGTGTTACAGTTTGTGCTGAAGTCAACCCAAAAATAACACATATTCGTCATTCACAAGGTTGGATTAACGAAATAATAGACAATATTGATGAATTAGTACCTAGAGTTAAAAAAGCTCTAGAAAATAAAGAAATAGTTTCAATCGCCTATTTAGGAAACATTGTTGAGGTTTGGGAATGTTTTGATAAAGAAAATTTACATATAGATTTAGGTTCTGACCAAACTTCACTACATAATCCATGGGCAGGTGGTTACTACCCTATTGGATTCACATTTGAAGAATCAAATGAAATGATGGCTAATAATCCATCCAAGTTTAAAGAAGAAGTTCAAAAAACACTACGTCGTCATGCAGATGCAATAAATAAACATACAGCAAAAGGAACCTATTTCTTCGACTATGGAAATGCTTTCTTGTTAGAAGCATCTCGTGCTGGAGCAGATATAATGGCTCCAAATGGAATCGACTTTAAATATCCAAGTTATGTTCAAGATATCATGGGACCTATGTGCTTCGATTATGGTTTTGGGCCATTCCGTTGGGTTTGTGCCTCAGGAAAACCAGAAGATTTAACAAAAACCGATCAAATTGCTTGCGATGTTTTAGAAGAAATGATGCAAAATTCTCCACAAGAAATTAAACAGCAAATGGCTGATAATATTCAATGGATAAAAGGAGCACAAGAAAATAAACTAGTTGTAGGTTCACAGGCTCGAATTTTATATGCAGATGCAGAAGGAAGAATTAAAATAGCTGAAGCTTTTAATAAAGCAATAGCTAAAGGAGAAATTGGTTATGTTATTCTTGGTCGAGATCATCACGATGTTTCTGGAACTGATTCTCCTTATAGAGAAACTTCAAACATATATGATGGCTCTCGTTTTACGGCTGATATGGCAATACAAAACGTAATTGGAGACAGCTTTAGAGGAGCTACTTGGATTTCCATTCACAATGGTGGAGGTGTTGGTTGGGGCGAGGTAATCAATGGAGGTTTCGGCATGGTTCTTGATGGTAGTAAGGAAGCATCGAGACGTTTAGAATCAATGCTTTTTTGGGATGTAAACAACGGAATTTCAAGAAGAAGTTGGGCTAGAAATGAAGGTGCTATTTTTGCAATTAAAAGAGCAATGGAGACGCAACCTTTATTGAAAGTTACCATCCCTAATATAGTAGATGAAAAATTATTATAGTTCCATGTTTAAAGCTTCGTGTTTACATAAAACAACTTTAAACCTGTAACTAGAAACTTTAAATTATATTGTTATGAAAGCACTAAAATTAATTCCATTAGTAATACTACTTATCTTAGTATCTTGTAGTTCTGTTAGAGTGAATGCCGATTATGATAAAAAGGCAAACTTTAGCAATTATAAAACTTATGCCTATTTAAAAAGCAGCATAGATAAAGCAGAAATTTCTGACTTAGATAAAAAACGAATTCTTCGCTCCATAGACGAAGTAATGAGTTCAAAAGGGTTTAGTAAAAGTGAAAATCCAGATATGCTAATAGGTATATTTACTAAAGAACGTGAGCGAGTAGATGTCTACAACAACGCTGGTTTCGGTTGGGGCTTTGGATGGGGCTGGAATCCTTATTGGGGAATGAATTATAATAGAGCTTATGTAACTCAAGAAGGAACATTATTTATTGATATTTTAGACGCAAAGTCTAAAGAAATGATTTGGCAAGGAGAAGGAAGTGGTAATTTAACAAAGGATACCCACAAAAAAGATGAAAGAATTATGGAATTTGTTTCAAAAATTTTAGAACAATATCCTCCAACCATAAAATAAATTCGATTTAAATATGTTTAAATATATCTAAAAAGGATTTTTAAAATTAAAAATTTATCATTTAATAAAAATAACATACAAATTCAAAAAAATAACCTTTTTAATAAATATTTTTTTACATTTGTAAAAGTTAATAAAACACATGTATAAAACAGTTATTATTATTATTGTCTCTATTATTATTATTCCTTTTTTGGGATAGGAGACTTTATGTATAAACATATTAGAAGCCTCCTTTTTGGAGGCTTTTTTTATTTAAAAAATTTTAATTTAAAAATGAACAACATACTATTACTATTAATTATTGTCATTATTATCATTCGTCCATCAGAACGAGTCAGGTAATTATGCTCATATAGTAAAGCCTTTCTCAAAACAGAAAGGCTTTTTTTATGCAATAAAAACAGATATTAAGTATAAATAAAATTCTAACATCATAAAATAAAAAATACAAATAAATGAAAATCAACAACTTAACAACATTAAAGCTTCTTTAAATATTGTATAACTTATTTATATCAGATTAACAACCAAAAGTCACACTAGTACATTTACAATTTATTACAATAAAAAATGAATACAAATACAAATCCATATTACAACGAAAAAACATTGCTATTCTTTAATGGCAAATTTAAAAAAGCCGCTACAACTACAACTGATCTTTACGGACAAACATTACACTATGGTTATGGCGCGTTTGAAGGAATTAGAGCTTATAAAACAACATTTGGAACAAAAATATTTAAAGCAACTGAGCATTATGAAAGATTAAAAAAATCATGTGAGCTTATAAATATTCCCTTCTCATACAACATTGATGAGTTAATCGAAAAATCTTACGAATTATTAGAGAAAAACAATCTTAGTGATGCCTATTTAAGACCTATTGTATTTTGTAATCCAAATATGAGTCTAACAAAACCCACTAGTGTAAATATAATGATATGCGCTTGGAAATGGGGAACCTATTTAGGTGATAATTTATTAGATCTTAGCGTTTCTTCTTATTGCAGACCTCATCCAAAAACAATCAAAATAGAAGCAAAAGTTTGTGGACATTATATTAACTCTATACTAGCAACTAATGAAGCAAAAAATAAAGGCTTTGATGAAGCTCTTTTACTAGACACAGAAGGATTCATAGCTGAAGGTCCTGGTGCTAATTTGTTTTTTGAAAAAGATAAAATGCTGTTCACTCCTCAGTTAGGTAACATTTTACCTGGTATCACTAGAGCTACAATAATTGAACTTTGTTGCCAACTAGGAATTAAATTAAATGAAGGTCAATATAAATTGGAACAACTTAATGAGGCAGATTCAGCTTTTTATTGCGGAACGGCTGCAGAAGTTATTGGAATAAAATCAATCGACAAAAAAGAATTCTCACTTGACTGGGAAAAAAGTCTAGGAAAAAAATTACAAACCGCTTATAAAAACCTAGTGTTAGAACAACAATTCTCACTTCAAAATTAAAAAAATGCAATTAAATAAACATAGTAAAACAGTTACACAAGATCCTACACAGCCTGCAGCTCAAGCCATGCTTTATGGCATCGGTTTAGATGACAAACAACTAGCCCAACCTTTTATAGGTATCGCTTCAATGGGTTATGATGGAAATACATGTAACATGCACTTAAACCATTTAGCTTCTTTAATCAAACAAGAAGTAAATCAAACTGAAATGGTGGGTCTTATTTTTAATACTATTGGAATAAGTGATGGAATTACCAATGGAACCGATGGTATGCGCTATTCTTTAGTGAGTAGAGAAATAATTGCTGATAGTATAGAAAGTGTTGTTGATGGACATTATTATGACGCTGTAATTGCAATTCCAGGTTGTGACAAAAACATGCCAGGTTCTATTATAGCCATGGGAAGATTAAATCGACCTTCTATTATGGTGTACGGTGGAACAATTGCTCCTGGAAAATATCAAGGAAAAGATTTAAATATAGTTTCTGCTTTTGAAGCACTAGGTGAAAAAATTGCAGGAAAAATATCCGAAGAAGAGTTCAAAGGAATTATCAAAAATTCCTGTCCAGGTGCTGGTGCTTGTGGTGGAATGTATACAGCAAACACAATGGCAATTGCAATTGAAGCACTAGGAATGAGTCTTCCCTACTCTAGTTCAAACCCTGCAGTTTCCCATGAAAAAATGGAAGAATGTAAGCAAGCAGCATCGTATATCAAATTACTATTAGAAAAAAATATTTGTCCAAAAGACATCATGACGTTTAAAGCCTTTGAAAACGCAATTACCACTCTAATTGCACTTGGAGGAAGTACGAATGCTGTTTTACACATTATAGCAATGGCGAAAAGTGTAGGTGTAAAAATTACTCAAGACGATTTTCAAAGAATAAGTAATAAAACACCTCTTATTGCTGATTTTAAACCAGGGGGAAATTATTTAATGCAAAACCTTCACGAAAATGGAGGTGTACCAATGGTCTTAAAATATCTACTTTCCAAAGATATGCTACACGGTGATTGCTTAACAGTAACAGGAAAAACTTTAGCCGAAAATTTAAGCAATATTGTAGATATCGATTTTGAAAATCAGAATATCATTCGACCTGTTGAAAAACCAATAAAAAAAACAGGTCATCTTCAAATTTTATATGGGAATCTCGCTACAAAAGGTTCTGTTGCCAAAATTACAGGAAAAGAAGGTGAAAAATTTTCCGGTCCAGCCAAAGTATTTGATGGTGAAAAAGAATTAATTAAAGGAATTGAAGATAAAAAAATACAAGCTGGAGATGTTATTGTCATTCGTTATGTAGGACCAAAAGGTGGTCCAGGAATGCCAGAAATGCTAAAACCAACCTCAGCTATTATTGGTGCTGGTTTAGGAAAAAGTGTAGCACTTATTACAGATGGAAGATTCAGTGGTGGAACACATGGTTTTGTTGTGGGTCATATTTCACCTGAAGCTTATGATGGTGGTACAATTGCATTGGTAAAAGATGGTGATTTAATCGAGTTAGATGCTATAAACAATTCTATTCATTTAGCTATTTCCGATACCGAATTAGAAAACAGAAAAAAAGCTTTTGTCCAACCAAAACCAAAGGTTACAAAAGGAGTTTTATACAAATATTTAAAATTGGTAACAGACGCTTCAGAAGGTTGTGTTACTGACGAATTATAATACCAATACTATGGAAACACTAGAACAAAAAACATTGGAAAACAACATTGGAAAAACTCATAATGTATCAGGAAGTCTAGCTGTTATAGACGCTCTATTATCCGAAGACGTAACAACAGTATTTGGTTACCCTGGTGGCGCTATTATGCCTATTTACGATGCACTTTATGATTTTAATGATAGCTTAAAACACATTTTAGTTCGTCATGAACAAGGTGCTATTCATGCTGCACAAGGTTATGCTCGTGTAAGTGGAAAAACGGGTGTTGTATTTGCTACCAGTGGACCAGGCGCAACTAATTTAGTTACGGGTTTGGCTGATGCTCAAATTGACTCAACTCCTTTAGTATGCATCACAGGTCAAGTATTTGCTCATTTATTAGGAACTGATGCTTTTCAAGAAACAGATGTAATCAACATCACTACTCCTATTACAAAATGGAATTACCAAGTAACAGATGCCAATGAAATCTCTGAAGTATTAGCCAAAGCCTTTTACATTGCAAGTTCAGGAAGACCTGGACCAGTTCTAATTGATATAACCAAAAACGCACAATTACAACTCTTTGAATATAAAGGTTATAGACAATGCGTACATATAAGGAGTTATAGAGCAGAACCTATCGTAAGAAATGAATATATAGAACAAGCAGCTCAATTAATAAACGAAGCAAAAAAACCATTCATAATTTTTGGTCAAGGTGTTATATTAGGAAATGCAGAAAAGGAATTCTTAACTTTTATCGAAAAAACTGGAATTCCAACGGCTTGGACTATTATGGGAATGAGTGCTATTCCAACAAATCATCCTCTTGCTGTAGGAATGCTGGGTATGCATGGTAATTATGGTCCAAATTATCTAACAAATGAATGTGATGTTCTAATTGCTATTGGAATGCGTTTCGATGATCGTGTTACTGGTCGTCTAGACAAATATGCAAAACAAGCTAAAGTAATTCATCTCGATATTGATCCTGCAGAAATTGATAAAAATGTACAAACAACTGTAGCTGTTTGGGGAAATTGTAAAGAAACTCTACCTCTTTTATCAGCATTGGTTCAAGAAAAAACACATCCTGAATGGTTCGAAGAATTTAATATCAAAAAAGAAAAAGAAACCAAGCAACTTATTGAAAAAGAACTAAATCCAACCGAGGGTGAATTAACTATGGGAGAAGTTTTAAATGTTTTAAATGAATTAACTAATGGTGAAGCTGTTATTGTTACTGATGTAGGCCAACATCAAATGGTGGCTTGTAGATATGCAAAGCAAACACAGTCGAGAAGCAACATTACTAGTGGTGGCTTAGGTACAATGGGATTTGCAATACCAGCAGCTATTGGAGCAAAATTTGGAGCTCCTGAAAGACAAGTTATTGCCATCATGGGTGATGGTGGTGCCCAAATGAACATACAGGAACTTGGAACCATTATGCAATTTAAGCCAAATGTAAAAATGCTAATCCTCAATAACAGTTTCTTAGGAATGGTTAGACAATGGCAAGAATTATTTCATGAAAAACGCTATTCTTTTACCGATATTCAAAGTCCAAATTTCGTCACACTAGCAAGTGCTTATAACATAGCAGGGAAGCAAATCTCAAGAAGAGAAGAATTAAAAACCAGTCTAAAAGAAATGTTAGATCATCCTGAATCTTATTTGTTAGAAGTAGCAGTCTTACATGAAGACAATGTTTTCCCAATGGTTCCTCAAGGTAAAGGAGTAGCAGAAATCGTATTAAGTAAAGAAGAGATATAAGATTATGAAACAAGAACACACATTAACCGTTTATAGCGAAAATCAAGTTGGTCTTCTAAACAAAATTGCTATTATTTTTTCCAGACGAAAAATAAACTTAGAAAGTTTTAACTCGTCTCCAAGTGAAATCGAAAAAATTTATCGCTTCACCATTGTAGTTAAAGAAACTGAAGAGGTAGTTCGCAATCTAGTGCGTCAAATAGAGAAAATTGTAGATGTTTTCAAAGTATATAATAATACAAATGAGGAAATCATTTGGCAACAAATAGCCTTATACAAAGTACCAACAAGTGTAATCATGAAAGATGTGAAAGTGGAACGTCTTTTAAGACAGTTTGGTGCTAATGTAGTTGTTATTCGCAACGATTATACCGTTTTTGAAGCTACAGGTCAAGATGATGAAATTAATAATTTATTAAAAGAATTAGATAAATATGGGCTAATTGAATTTGTCAGAAGTTCACGCATAGCAATCATAAAATCAAGTGAAGGAGTTCATAAAAAAGTGCTGGATATGCAAAAAAACGATCCAAGGAAATCACCAATTAATAATGAATATTTGAATAGCAAGAGTAAAATCTTTCAGATGTAGTTTGAAAAGAAAATAGAATAAAGAAAATAGATAATAAATTAAAGAATTAGCCCAGATAGTAGTGAAAATCCTTTTTTAAAAAAATGCTAGTTTTTGTTTTTAGAAAAAAGCGACCAACGAAAGCTCTTTTTATAAATTACAAAAATGGATTCTTTTTAAAAAAGATTGTAGCGAGTAGATGGATTTGCTCCTAAAAACAATAAAAATTAAAAAAATAAATATACAATGTCAAATTATTTCAACACATTACCACATCGTTTAAAAGTACAAGAATTAGGAAAGTGCGATTTTATGGATAGTACTGCATTTGCAAATGGTGTAGAAAAACTAAAAGGAAAAAAAATAGTAATTATTGGTTGTGGTGCTCAAGGTTTGGCTCAAGGTCAAAACATGAGAGATAGTGGATTACAGGTGGCTTATGCACTTCGTAAAGAAGCTATTGAGGGAAAAAGAGCCTCTTTTGTAAATGCAACTGAAAATGGTTTTGAAGTAGGAACATTTGAAGAAATTATCCCAACAGCAGATTTAGTTTCAAACCTAGCACCAGACAAACAACATACTGATGTAGTCAAAAAAATTGTGCCTTTAATGAAAAAAGGTGCTTGCCTGTCATATTCACATGGTTTCAATATTGTAGAAGAAGGCATAAAGATTCGTGAAGATATTACAGTAGTAATGATTGCTCCAAAATCTCCTGCTTCTGAAGTAAGAGCAGAATATTTAAGAGGTTTTGGTGTACCAACATTAATTGCTGTACATTCTGATAATGACCCTAATGGTGATGGTTTAGAAATCGCAAAAGCTTATTGTGTAGGAACTGGTGGTGATAGAGCTGGTGTTCTATTATCATCATTCGTGGCAGAAGTAAAATCAGATTTAATGGGTGAACAAACTATTTTATGTGGCTTATTACAAACAGGTTCTATTTTAAGTTTCGACAAAATGGTCGAAAGTGGAATCGATGCTGGTTATGCTTCAAAACTAGTACAATATGGCTGGGAAGTAATTACGGAAGCTTTAAAAATTGGTGGTATCACTAATATGATGGATCGTTTATCAAATCCTGCAAAAATTGAAGCTTTCAAATTAGCCGAAGAATTAAAGAATACAATGAAGCCTTTATTTGAAAAACACATGGACGATATATTATCAGGTCATTTTTCTAAAACAATGATGGAAGACTGGGCTGCTGGTGATAAAAACCTTTTGACATGGAGAGAAGCAACAGGGCAAACTAATTTTGAAAAAACTCCTGCTACTGATATAAAAATTAGTGAACAAGACTATTTCGATAATGCAACTTTAATGGTAGCCTTTGTAAAAGCAGGTGTAGAATTGGCTTATGAAACTATGACTATTTCTGGTATCAAAGAAGAATCAGCTTATTATGAGTCTTTACATGAAGCTCCGCTTATCGCGAATACTATTGCTCGCAAAAAATTGTTCGAAATGAACCGAGTAATTTCAGATACAGCAGAATATGGTTGCTATTTATTTGATCATGCTTGTAAACCTCTTTTAGCTAATTTCATGAAGAAAATCGATACAAATTTAATTGGTAAAAACTTCAATGAAACAGCTAATAAAAATGTAGACAATTTCGAGTTAGTAAAAGTAAATGCAAGTATTAGAAATCATTCTATAGAAATATGTGGTGCCCAATTGCGTGCAGCAATGACAGCAATGAAAAAAATTGTAGAATAAATTATAAAACATCCATACTTGTTTTAAAGATTATAATTAAAACAGATTTTAAATCATGCTAACAACGACAATGACAGTATTTGAAGAAGTACTCGAAGCCAAAAAACAATTTAATGGAGTAGTCTATCCTACTCCATTACTTCCTAATAGAAATTTATCTCACAATTTCAACGCGAATATTCTTCTAAAAAGAGAAGACTTACAAGTTGTTCGATCTTATAAAATAAGGGGAGCTTACAACAAAATGAGTTCGCTTACTGAGATTGAAAAAAAACAAGGAATAGTATGTGCTAGTGCAGGAAATCACGCGCAAGGTGTGGCTTATTCTTGTCATTTACTCCAAATTAAAGGCAAAATTTTTATGCCTAAAACGACTCCTAAACAAAAAATCAAGCAGGTTCAACTTTTTGGAAAAGAATACATAGAAATTATCCTTATAGGTGATACTTTTGATGATGCTTATGCTTCCGCAAATACAACTTGCTTAGAAGAAAACAAAGTATTTATTCATCCTTTTGATGATATAAAAGTCATTGCAGGTCAAGGAACCGTTGGCTTAGAAATTTTAGAAGACTACAAAGACCCTATTGATTATGTATTTATTCCTATTGGTGGTGGTGGGTTAGCTTCTGGATTATCTACAGTATTTAAAGAATTGAGTCCTAATACAAAAATTATTGGTGTAGAACCTCAAGGTGCACCTTCAATGAAAACTTCAATTGAAAAAGGAGAAAATACGCGCTTAGAAAATATTGATAAATTTGTAGATGGTGCAGCTGTGAAGCAAGTTGGCAATCACAATTTTAAAATTTGCAAAAAAAACTTAGACGATATTATTTTAGTTCCAGAAGGAAAAGTCTGCTCTACTATTTTGCAATTGTATAATGAAGAAGCTATGGTAGTTGAACCAGCTGGTGCTTTAACCATTGCAGCCTTAGACTTTTATAAAGATAAAATTAAAGGCAAAAATATAGTATGCATTGTGAGTGGAAGTAACAATGATATTGAACGCACAGCAGAAATTAAAGAACGTTCTTTACTATATGAAGGATTGAAACATTACTTTATGATTCAATTTCCACAACGACCAGGTGCATTGAAAGAATTTGTAAACGAGATTTTAGGTGATGATGATGATATTACTTATTTCCAATTCAAACAAAAAAACAGTAGAGAATCAGGTCCAGTAATTGTAGGTTTAGAATTAAAAAATAAAACCGACATTACTCCTATTCAAACAAAAATGAAAGAAAAAGGGTTTGAATTTCATTATCTCAATGAAAAAGAGGATTTATTTGCTCAATTAATTGGATAAAATATTAGGATTTGGTTTTAGTTTTAGTTGCAAAGTCTTACAGGAAACTGTAAGACTTTTTTAAACCAAATTAATATGTTTTTACTAATTTTTAATTAAGAAAGGAATCTAATTTAACTTCTTAATAAACCATTATTTCAATTGAATTTTCATTAAATTTTACTTTATTGACGCTCAATTTCATCCAGTCAAATAAAAAAATAAACATTGGAAAATTATACTGTTATTTTATTGGTAATAAAACACTAAAACCTATTTTTTATTCAAAAATATTTAACAATTTAAACATTTTTGTGATATTTATGTTTTTGAAAAAACATAAAAATAAGTTGTAAAAAACATTTAATCGATGTTATACTACATTTAATCGGTAAAAATTTTAAAACTATTAGTAATTATTACATTTGCCCAACTTAAATAACCCTTAACTAACAAATCATTATTATAAAATGAAAAAACTACTACATTTATTTATCTTATTGTTTTCTTTCATTTCCTATGGTCAGTTGTCAGAAGATTTTGAAGGAACTTCTGTTCCTACTCTACCTACTTGGGGATTGACATCTGGAACATGGGCAATAGTTGACAATATGATTGGAACCGCACAAAGCTGGGAATTAGCACCAACTGGTCAAGCCTACGCTGGAACTAGAGCAGCTTATTTAAATAGAGAAAATGTACCAGACGGTTCATTAGCTCAAGATTGGTTGATTACACCAGCTGTTATCATTCCTTCGGATGGGCAACTTCGATTTTTTACAAAATTAACCCAAGCTGGAATTCAAGGAAGCAACTTTACTATTCGAATTGCAGATGCTGACACTTTTGCTCAAAATGACATAGGAAATTTCAGTATTATCCAAACTTGGAATGAATCTACATTAATGAACGGTACAACGGCAACTGAACAAACTACTTATATACAAAAAGTAGTTGATTTAAGTACTTATACTGGACAAAACCTATTTGTAGCATTTGTAATGGAAAATGACAATGGTGATAGATGGATTATAGATAATGTGAATATTACCTCTAAGTGTTTAGATATTACAACTCAGACTGTTTCTAATGTGTCTGATGTATCTGTATCTTTAGGTTGGGATAATCCTTCTGGAGCATCTCAATGGGATATTCAATATGGACCTCCAGGTTTTGTTATTAATGATGCTAATGCAATTGCAATAAATGGAGTTACAACTAATCCATATGATTTAACAGGATTAACTCCTGCAACAACTTATGAGTTTTATGTAAGAGCAAATTGTGGTAATGATAATTTTAGTGAATGGATAGGTCCATTTTCATTTACAACAGGAATTTGTGCTGTTTCAGATCAATGTGAGTTTACTTTTAGGATGACAGATTCATATGGTGATGGATGGAATGGTGCTACAATGCAAGTAAATCAATTAGGAGTTACTTTAGCAACAATAGGGCCAACATTTACTACAGGATCTGGTCCAATTGATGTTGTCGTGTCATTGTGTAGTAACCAACCATTTGAACTTTTTTGGAGCAATGGTGGAAGTTATCCTAATGAAGTTGGAGTTTCCATACTTGACCCATTAGATGTCACTATATTTAACATGCCCAATCAAAATGGAGCATTGGCAGGAACTGTCCTTTATAGCGCACCTGCTTCTTGTACACCTCCAACATGTCCACAACCTTCTGATATACTAATTTCTTCCTTGACTACTAGTACAGGAACTGTTTCTTGGTCTGATAATACATCAGGAAATGCTACTCAATGGGAAGTTATAATTCAGCCAGTCGGCACTGGTTATCCACCTCCTGGCGCAACACCAACAGCAACTGTTTCTGCAACTAATTATAATTTTACAGGTTTAAATTCTGCTACAGAATATGAAGTTTATGTACGTGCAATTTGTGGTGCATCAGATACAAGTTTTTGGGAAGGTCCTGAAACTTTTGAAACTACAATTTGTGACCCAACTGACCAATGTATGTATAGCTTCATTTTAACTGACAGTTATGGTGATGGTTGGAATGGTAATACCATGAATATTACTCAAAATGGTATTTTAGTTGGCACTATAGGTCCTGGTTTCTCAGGCTCTGGACCAACAACTGTTCAATTCCCAATTTGTGATGGAATTCCTTTCGAATTATTTTGGAATTCTGGAGGTTCATTTGCATATGAAGTAGGTATACAAATAATCGACCCTTTTGGAGATGATTTATTTACACATACACCTGGTACAGGATTACAAAATACGGTTTTATACAGTAGTGTAGGAAGTTGTACTCCGCCAACATGTATTAGACCAACAAATCTTACTGTATTGTCATCACAAGCTGACTATGCTATAGTTTCTTGGACAGAAAACAATCCTGGTATCGCGAGTTGGCAAATTGTAGTACAACCAGTTGGAACAGGTTATCCAGACGTTTCCTCTATAATCATTCCTGCAAATTCAAACCCATTTACTATAACTGGATTAGACCCTTCAATGCAATATGAATTTTATGTCGCTTCAGATTGTGGAGCAGTTGATGGTATTAGTAATTGGGCAGGACCAATTGCATTTGAAACACAACTTATAAATTGCTATAATAGTAATTTAACACCTCTATTAGTAGGAGATGCTGTAACCCTTAGCGAATGTTGCTATAGAGTAACAGAAGACGATCTTTCACAAGGTGGAGCAATTTGGTATGATAATGTAATTAATCTAAATACTGATTTCCAAATAATTTTTGAAGCTAGTTTTGGAGATGATGACAATGGTGCAGACGGAATTGCTTTTGTCTTGAAAAAAGATGCAACTCCAATAATTGGTGTTACCGGAACAGGAATCGGATATCAAGGAATTGATAATTCTCTAGCCGTAGAATTTGACACTTATGATAATGGATTTAATGGAGACATACCAGCAGATCACCTTGCTATACTAGCTAATGGAAATACGGAACACAATAATGCTAATAATTTAGCAGGTCCTATTGTTGCATCTGAAACATCAGCTAATATTGAAGATGGTACAGGACATGAAGTTAAAATATTATGGGAAGTAGCCACTCAAACACTAACAGTAATTTTTGACTGTAGTCAGAGATTAACTTATACTGGAGATATTGTTAATACAATTTTTGGAGGAGATCCAAATGTATATTTCGGTTTTACAGGTTCTACTGGAGGTTTTTCAAATCAACAAGAACTATGTTTTAAATATTTATCATTTATAAATCCTTATAATCTAGCAGATAAAACTATTTGTGCAGCTTCTTCTGTTACAGATATTGATGCTAGTTATACAAATGCAACTAACTATTCTTGGTCTCCTACAACTGGAGTGAGCGATCCAACAATACCAAATCCTGTATTTACACCAACAACAAGTACTACTTATACAGTTGAAATTACTGATGAATGTGGTTTTATAATAGAGTATAGTTTCTTTGTTGAAGTCCTTGACCCAGTTGTAGCTACAGTTACAGAAAACCTAAGTCCTATTTGTATTGGTGATGATGCTATTTTCAATATAACAGGATCACCTAATGGAACAGTAAGTTATAATGTAAATGGAATTGATGATTCTATCCTACTTGACGCAAGTGGTAATGGTATTGTTACTTCTCCAAACGCAACGATAGATCAAACTATTACTTTAACTAACATTACTACTAGTTCAACAACATTAATACATCATGCTATAAATGCTACTGGTGGTATAGATCCAGTTAATGCATTAGGATCTATTGAAGCTGCTGGAACAAATGCTACAACTGCAAATGCTACTCAGATAACTATAACCAATCCGCTTTTAATTTTAGAATTGGATGATTTAGTACCTGCAGGAACATCAATAACAATAAGTGCTGCTAAAAATGATACTGCGGGTGAAATTACAGTTACTGATGGAAATACAACTATTACTTTAAATAATGGAAATATCTCAGAATTAAACCAAACAGTTTTTGTAACTACTGTTCCAACTAACACAATTACATTAGAATACACAAATGGTAGTTATTGGGTTGACGGAATATCTTATGATTTCATCTTCAGTGGTTGTAGTAATTCTTTGAATGAAACTGCTGTTGTTGCTGTTAATTCTCCCGCCGCTGCAACTTTCAACAATATAACATTATGTGAAGGTGATTTAAACACCTCTTTGCCTTCTTCTTCATTAGAAGGTTATACTGGTGTTTGGGATGCTTCAAATATAGATTCTTCAATTGCTGGAAATTACACATATACATTCACACCTGATGTGGGTCAATGTGCAACAGATGGTACTTTAAGTGTTGAAATTGTATCTAAAGATATTGTTACTTTTGAAGCTTTTGAAACTTGCATGAATTCAAGTGCTAACTTCCCTACTTTATCCATTGAAGGTTATACCTTATCTGGTACTTGGTCTCCTTCAACTATTGCAACTTCTCAAGAAGGAGTTAGTAACTACATTTTCACACCTGATGATGTTTGTTATGATACAGCTATATTTACAGTAACTACTATCAGCTGTACGATTCAAAAAGGTATTTCACCTAATACAGATGGTCTGAACGATACATTTGATTTATCAGGGTTTAATGTAAGTAAACTAGAGATTTTCAATAGATATGGTAAAGAAGTTTATACAAAATCAGGTTATGAAAATGAATGGTTTGGTCAAACCAATAATGGAGATGAACTTCCAGATGGTACTTACTATTATGTAATAGAATTTGCCGATATGGAGTCTAGAACAGGTTGGATTTATATAAACAGACAACAATAAAACTAAATATACTGCCTTCGTTTTTATGGAGGCAGTATTAAAAAATCAAAAATAAAATGAAGAAACTATATTTAGTAGCTTTAGGCATAATGTCAGTATTTATTGATGCAAATGCACAACAAGACCCTCATTATACACAATATATGTATAATATGAACGTCATAAATCCAGCTTATGCAGGTAGTAAGGAGAATTTAGCAATAGGGTTGTTATATAGAAAGCAATGGATTGAAATTGAAGATGCTCCTACAACAGGAACCTTATCAGGTCATATGCCAGTAGGTAAAAACGTAGGTTTAGGATTGTCTTTTATAACAGATAAAATTGGCCCAGTTGAAGAAAATAATTTGTACGGAGACTTTTCATACACCTTAAACCTTGGAGACGAACATCGTTTAGCTTTTGGTATTAAAACAGGACTTACTTTTCATAAGGTAGGTTTATTTAGTGATATAGGAAATGGAAATGTTCCAGATGCAAATGATCCTGCTTTTTCGCAAGATGTAAGCAATACTTATTTCAATATTGGTTCAGGACTTTTTTATTACACAGATAAGTATTATTTAGCTTTTTCTGTACCCAATATGCTAAAGTCAAAACATTTAGATTTACGAGTAAATGATGATCAAGTAGAATTTGGTTCAGAAACAAGCCATTATTTTTTAACAGGAGGATATGTTTTCGATTTAAACGAAAAAATTAAATTTAAGCCTTTCTTTATGTTAAAATCAGCTTTTAACGTTACTCCTTCTCTAGATGTATCCACTAATTTTTTATTTAATGAAAAGTTTGAAATAGGAGCAACCTATAGAATTGACGATAGTTTTGGAGCAATGATTAATTATGCCATATCACCAAATTTAAGAATTGGATATGCCTATGATCATATTGTATCTGATTTAAAAGTGACAACCCCATCATCACACGAGATCATCTTGCTATTTGACTTGAATTTTCCAAGAAAAGTATCTCGATCACCTAGATATTTTTAATTTAAAAGCGATAAAGACATGAAGAAACTATATATAACCTTAAGTTTTGTAATCGCTAGTGGATTGCTAAGTGCACAAAACTCAAAAACCAAAGATGCCGACAAACTATTTGATCGATTTGAATACATAGATGCCGCTTCCGCCTATTTAAAATTAACAGAAAAAGGATATGAAGACAGTTATGTTCAAAAAAGATTAGCAGATAGTTATTATAACGTTTTTAACACTGCCGAAGCTATAAAATGGTATGCTAAACTTGTTGAAGAAAAACTACAAGATGCAGAAATCTATTATAAATATGCTCAAATGTTAAAAGCAGAAGGAAACTATGATGAAGCTAAAAAACAAATGCAACAATTTGTTCAATTAAAGCCTAATGATGAAAGAGCCATTAGTTTTCAAAATAATCCAAATTATTTGGCCGATTTAAAAGCTAAAAGACCATTATTTGAAGTTAAAACCTCAGATATTAATAGCAACAAGTCAGATTTTGGAGCACTATTAACAGATGATAACACTGTTTATTTTACTAGTGCAAGAAATGAAGCTAGAAAAACCTCTGGATGGAACGATGAACCCTATTTAGATTTATACCAAGCTATATACAACGAAGATGGCACTCTTAGCGCACCCACTTTAGTAGAAAGTGTAAATACTAAATGGCATGACGGACCTGCAACTATTTCAGCAGATGGTACAATTATGTATATTACAAGTGAAAGTTTTAATGATAATAAATTTGAAAAATCAGATGATAAAAAATCTAAATTTAGTAGAATGTATCTATACAAAGCCACTAAAAATGATGGTAAATGGAGTAATTTAACAGCATTGCCAATAAATAGCACCGAATATTCATTACGTAATCCAAGTATTAGTAAAGATGGTAAAACTTTGTATTTCTCTTCAGATATGCCAGGAGGTTTAGGAGGAGAAGATATTTGGAAAGTAAGTGTTAACGGAGATGAATATGGAACACCCGAAAACTTAGGAGAAAAAATAAACACACCTGGAAACGAAAGCTTTCCTTTCATTACCAGCGAAAACATGCTATATTTCTCTTCAAACTCTAAACAAGGATTTGGAGGACTAGATGTTTTTGAAGCCGATTTAAACACAGGTTCAGAAGCTATTAATATTGGAGAACCTGTAAATACAGGAAAAGACGACTTTGCATTTAGCTTTAATACATCAAAAAAAGTAGCTATTTTTTCAAGCAATAGAGACGGAGTAGATAATTTATACATAGCAAGACCTATATGTGGTGTAAATGCAATAGTAATGGTTAAAAGCGCAACTACTAGAAAAGCAATTGAAAGCGCACTTATCAACGTATTAGATGATACCAATTCTTTAATTGCAACAAGTAATAGCAATGATGCTGGTCAACAAAGTTATGAGGTACAATGTGAAAAAGTATATACTTTTAAAGTATCCAAAGAAGGCTTTGAAGATGGTATCTTTACTATGCCAGCCTCACCAAATGGAGCTACACTTATAGAAGCCTACTTAGAGCCTATTAAACCTATAATAACCGAGAAAGAAGTTATTCTTCAACCTATTTATTTTGAGTTTAATAAAAGCAACATAACAGCACAAGGAGCAGAAGAGCTAGACAAACTAGTAGCAGTGATGAAGGAATATCCAAAAATGGTAATTTTTGCAAAATCACATACAGACAGTCAAGGTAAAGACAAGTACAACCTTGATTTATCAGAAAGAAGAGCACAATCCACAGTTCAATACATTATCTCAAAAGGAATTGACAAAGAAAGAATATCTGGTCAAGGATTTGGAGAAAGTGAATTAAAAATAAAGTGTGATAAATGTACCGATGAGCAACATGCTCAAAACAGACGCTCAGAATTCTTAATCATTAAAAAATAAACAACTACCCTTAATTAAATTATAATTGTATAATTTTTTAAAACCCTTAAAGATAATCTCTTTAAGGGTTTTGGCTTTTTATACTGTTTTTAAAAATAAATCTCTCAAAACAGTAACAACAAAACTCAGGTACATTTAAAAATGATTTGAAAAACTTTTATTGTGCCTTTTACAAAAAAAACTTCAAAAACAGCTTAACTATTTATTAATCAATTAGAAAGAAAAACTATAAAAAAAGATTATAGAAATTAAGTAACTAAAGTGAACCTAATTCACTTCATTCTGCTAATCAATGAAGTTTAGTTTTATTAACACATTTAACAAATTAATTTAAAAAAATACTATAATTAATTAATTAATATCTATATTTTTACCCCATATTAACTAAATCATAAAACCTTTTAAATGAAAAAAACTACTTTTATGTGTTTTTTATTATTGACTTTTTTCAGTCAATCTTATGCACAATTTACCGAAAACTTCGATGCAAGTACTACTTTACCTACTGGTTGGTCTATCATCAATGGAGGAGGAGCTAATGAATGGCTTATTAGTAACCAAGGAACGGGAGCATATTCTGGAACTAACATAGCAAGCATTAGCTATAACTCTACAGCACATGATGATTATTTAATTTCTCCTGCAATAAATGTAACTACTGGAGTTAATGATAGATTCTCATTTTATATTAAATCACTTTTTTCAAGTTTTTTAGAATCTTATGAAGTTTTATTATCTACAACCACTAATACATCAAATACTGATTTTTCTGTTGTATTACAATCCAATCAAACTGCAAGTGCCTCTTGGGAAAAAAAAGAATTCAGTTTAGCTAGCTATGTTGGTCAAACTGTATATATTGCTATCAGAGCTACTGGAACTGATGAATATATTTTAGGCGTAGATGATTTTGTAAATGATGCAAATCCATCTTGCCCTCAACCAACTGCATTGACAACTAATACCATTCTTCCTACAAGCGCAGAATTAAGTTGGATTGAAAATGGAACAGCATCTTTATACAATGTTGAAGTAGTAACTTCTGGAACTACTCCTACTGGAACTGCAACTGATATGGGAGTTAATAATCCTTTTAACAAAACGGGTTTAACACCTGCAACTTCTTATGATTATTATGTACAAGCAGATTGTGGAGGTGGTGACTTAAGTTTATGGTCTGGACCTTTTACTTTTACAACACCATGTAACCCTTATACAATCCCTTACTTTGAAGGTTTTGAATCAGGTTATACACAAAGTGTAGCTGTTGGAGGTTGTTTAACTCAAGAATCAGTAACAGGAACTCAGGTTTGGACAGCAAATTCAACTCTTACAGATTATAACAGAACTCCTCGAACAGGATCATGGAATGCTTATTTAAGATATAGTAATGATGATTGGTTATTTATTCCAATAGAGTTAGTTGGAGGAACTAGTTATACAATCGATTTTTATGCGCGTCAAGATGGATCAACTGCTACAGATTCAGATATTACAGTAAGCTATGGTACTTCAGCTTCTGCAGTTGGTATGACAAATTCAATTATCCCTGCTACAGGAATTATTAATGGAAATTATCAACAAATAATTGGTTCATTCACACCTGCAAGTTCTGGAACTTACTATGTAGGTATTAAAGGATATATGAATGGTAGCCCATGGTACATTTCATTAGATGATATTTCAATTAATGCGACCCCATCATGTGTAGCTCCTCTTTTAAGTTCTTTAACAGTAACAAATTTAATCAGTTCATCGGCATCTTTAGGATGGACTGAAGGTGGTTCGGCAACAACTTGGAATGTAGAATGGGGAGCAACAGGATTTACACAAGGCTCAGGAACTATGATTACAGGTACAACAACTAACCCTCATAATTTAACAGGTTTAAACCCTTCCACTTCCTATGACTTTTATGTACAAGCTGATTGTGGTGGAGATAGTAGTGCTTGGACAGGTCCTTACACATTCACAACTGCTTGTGTTGCAATTGATAGTTTTAATGAAAATTTTGATGGAGTAACCACACCAGATTTACCAACTTGTTGGTCTAGTCTTATAGATAATGGAGCGTCAACTTCTGCTTATGTTGAAACTTCAACTAGTGCAGACAATACGGCTCCTAATGGTGTAACTTTATATAATTCTAACTCTACTAGTACAGCTAACATTATGCTTATTTCTCCTTTATTGTCTAATTTAAGTGATGGTACTAACCAATTACGTTTTTTTGCAAGAGCATCAACAGATTCTCAAGACATTGAAGTAGGAACAATAACTAATACAGCTGATGGTTCTACATTTACACCTTTAACTACAGTAGATTTATCATCAACTTACACAGAATATATTGTTTCTTTTGACTCTTATTTTGGACTTGATAGTTATATTGCTATCCGTAGGTTATCAACATCAACCTATACTTATGTCTATTTGGATAATATTATATGGGAAACAATTCCAGCATGTCAGGATCCATTTGGTTTAGCTATAGCAAATCTTTCTGATGTGTCTGGAGATATTACATGGTCTGCTACTTCTGGAAATTATGAATATGTATTAGATACAAATGCAACTGACCCTACTGGTTCTGGAACAGGTTTAGCAACAGAAACTTATAATGCAACTGGTTTAACTCCATTAACAGATTATTATTTTCATGTAAGAACTGATTGTGGTGGAGGTACATTTAGTGGATGGTCAACATTTACGTTTACAACTTTAAATACACCACCTGCTAATAATAATTGTGCTAATGCTCAAGTTTTAACACTTGGTGGTGTTTTTGCTGATAATGCTGTTATAGGAACTAATGTAGATGCTACAGATTCTAATGAAACAGCTCCAGGTTGTGCTCTTTATTCAGGAGGTGATGTTTGGTATCAAGTTACAATTCCAGCTTCAGGAAATTTAACAATAGAAACTAATAGTTTAAGCGGAAGTTCTATTGCTGATACTGGTATGGCCGTTTATTCAGGATCTTGTGGTAGTTTAGTATTGATAGAATGTGATGATGATGATAGTGCTGATGGTAATTTTTCTTTAGTAGCTCTAACAGGTAGAACTGCTGGTGAAATTGTTTATGTAAGAGTTTGGGAATATGGAAATGATGTATTCGATGCATTCCAAGTTTCGGCTTATGATGCTAGTTTAAGTTCTTCTGCTTTTGATTTAACTAATTTTAGAGCTTATCCAAATCCAGTTAAAGATATACTTAATTTAGAATATACTTCAGATATAACTTCTATTAGTGTCTTTAATTTATTAGGACAAGAAGTATTATCTAATAAAGTGGATGCAACATCAGCAAAAATAGATATGTCACAATTAAATAGTGGTGCTTATATTGTTAATATTACTATTGACGGAGCCCAACAAGTAATTAAAGTGATTAAAGAATAATAAAAGTTTTATACTTATTTTTTTAAAGCTCCGAGAAATCTCGGAGCTTTTTATTTTCTTGTCTTTTCCTAAAAAAATTGACATAAAACTGAATAATTAGAATTAATAAAAAGTATATGTAACTATTTTAAAATATAATACCTTTGTAAAAATCTTTCTTTTTAAGTTATGGCGAAACGTAAAAAATTATTCCTGAAATTTTTAAAATTTTCTGGAATTGCAATTGTTATATTATTAAGTTTACTCTTTATTTTACCAATTGTTTTTGCAGATACTATTACCCAAAAAGTAAAAATATTTGCCAATGAAAAACTAGAAGGAGAACTCAACTTTAATAATTCTAGCTTGTCTTTTTTTACGCATTTCCCTTCTTTAACACTAACACTTGAAGATTTCAATTTAAACGGTTCTGCTCCTTTTCAAAATGAAAAATTGATTGTAGCAAATGAAATTAGCTTTGGGATTAATGTGAGCAGTTTATTTTTTGGCTATCAAACAGAAATTGATAAAATTTATTTAGACAAAGCGACTATTAATATCCAAATCAACAAAAATGGAGAAGCCAATTATAATGTTTATAAATCAACTGATACTTCATCCAGAGCTAATGAATCCTCAGCTTCATTACATTTAAAAAACATACAAATCAATAACAGCTATCTAGTCTATAATGATGCTTCTATAAAAATGATTATCGAAGCAAAAGGATTAAATTACAAGGGAAAAGGAAATTTACTAGATTCCGATTTTAAACTGGATACTTCTGCAAAAATTGATAGTTTAAGTTTTAGCTATGATGACAATGAATACCTAAAAAACAAAAAGGTAAAAGCCGATTTAATAACCAAAATAAACACCAATTCTCTTGCTTTTATTTTCGAAAAGAATGACTTAGTAATCAATAAATTACCCGTTGAATTTAGCGGCTTCTTTAATTTCCTTTCCAATGGATATGACATGGATTTTAATCTAAAAACAGAAAACAGCAACTTAGAGGATTTATTTACTGCTTTGCCAGCCGAATACGTTTCATGGAAAGACCAAACAGAAATGAAAGGAAAAACAGATGCTCTTTTCACTTTAAAAGGAAAATATAGCGCTTCCCAAAAACTGAATCCTGAAATGAATTTCAAAATTAGTGTAAGAGATGGTTTTATCAAAAATAAAAAAGCCCCTTACCCATTGGAGAACATTTATCTTAATTTAGAAACCAAATTACCCAATCTAGACATTAACCAATTACATCTTCAATTAGATTCCTTGTATTTCAAATTAAACAACAGCAAACTTAGTGCTATCTTAAAATCAGATGGTTTTGGTAAACAAATGGTTATTGATGCTAAAATAAAATCTAAAATAGATTTAAAATTAATTAATGATGCACTACAAATTCCTAATTTTAAAATAAGTGGACTATTAGATACTGATATACTTTCGAAAGGAATTTATAATAAAAACACTAGAAAATTTCCTGTAACCAAAGGCATTTTTAACGTAACCAATGGTTCCATTCAAACTACTTACTATCCAAAACCTATTGAAAAAATAAATATAAAAGCTCATCTAAATTGTCCTACAGATAATTTTTCAGATGCTTCATTTACTTTGGCTCCAGCCAATTTTTCCTTTGAAAAAGAACCTTTTACAGCTACAGCAACATTTACTAACTTTAATGATGTTCACTATAACATTAAAGCAAATGGAAGATTAAATGTGGCTAACATTTACAAAGTCTTCTCCCAAAAAGGATTAGATATAAACGGATTTATTAAAGCCAACATTAGCTTATATGGAAAGCAAAGTGATGCAACCAATGGAAATTATCAAAACTTAAAAAATAGCGGAACATTAGAAGTAATAAACATTGAAACTACTAACGATTATTTACCCAAACCTTTCTTAATTGAAAACGGACTTTTCACTTTCAATCAAGACCAAATGAACTTTAAAAATTTTCAAGGAAAATATGGACAATCTGATATCCTGATGAATGGTCACTTAGAAAATGTCATCAATTTTATATTATCGGATAATGAAATTATTAAAGGAACTTTTAATTTAAAATCTACTTTTTTAAATAGTAACGAATTCATTCCTGCAAACAATAACATTACTAAAGAAACAGAAACAACAACTGTCTCTTTTGGTGTGGTTGAAATACCTACGAATCTAAATCTAAACATACAAGCTCAAGTAAGACAAACTAAATATGATGATATTAACATAGAAAACCTTCAAGGGAAATTGGTAATTAAAGAAGGTGTTTTAGAATTAACTAATGCTTCTTTAGGAATTATTGGAGCAACTGCTAGTATGAATGCTATGTATAAAAACGAAGGTAGTCAAAAAGCCTATTTTGATTACACCATAAAAGCTAAAAACTTTGATGTTAAACGAGCCTATAACGAAATTACTTTATTTAAAGAAATTGTAACAGCAGCCGAACATGCTGAAGGTATTATTTCATTAGACTATAAACTAAAAGGCGTTTTAAACAATCAAATGGAACCTGTTTTACCTTCTCTTGAAGGTGGTGGAACACTTTCGGTAAAACAAGTAAAAATGAAAGGGTTCAAACTATTAAATAACGTAGCTCAAAAAACAGAAAGCAATGCTATTAAAGATCCCGATATTTCTAAAGTTGATATAAAATCGACTATTAAAAATAACCTTGTAACTATAGAGCGTTTTAAATTTAAAGTCGCTGGTTTTCGATTGCGATTTGAAGGTCAAAATAGTTTAGATGGCAAACTCAATTTAAAAATGAGAATAGGTCTTCCTCCATTAGGCATTATTGGAATCCCAATAAAAATAACAGGAACACAAGAGGAACCAAGTATTAAAATAGGCAAAAAAACACAAGACTTAGAAGAAACAGAATATATTGATGGTATTTCTCCATTAACAAATCCAACAGATTCAACGACTGTTTTTTTACCAACTATAGCCAAAGATAGTCTTGTACAACCAAAAACAATTCCTTTAGAGAAAGTAAAAGATAGTGTACCAATGCAAATCATTCAAAAAGATAGTATTCCAAAGAAAAAGGAAGAATAAACTAAAGATTAAAGAAAAAATCTTGTGACATTTTTATTTTAACTTTCATTTTGTCACAGTTTTTGTGACATTTTTAAAAAATAATTTATTTTGTCACAAAAAGTGTGGCATTAATTTTAAATTATTAAAAAATGCCACAGCTGCTTCTTAAAATCTAAAAGTTATGGAAACTTACATTTTTAGTTAAAGTGGAATTATTTGAAAAATAGAAGTCTTATAATATCTCTTCGCGTTTTCCAACAAACTAAACCTACAATCTTATCTTCCTGAAAAAACGAAAGATCCCAATTGTGCCACGGATTTTTAAACCCCATTTTGATAAAGCTTCTCAATACTTAATAAAGTTTTCAAAGTTTTTCTTTTTTTACGCTTTCCCGCAAGGAATACTCACCCTACTCGATTATTCTAATAACAAAATCTAAACAATTATTTTAGTATAATCAAACATTAAGTGATAGATTGAAAAAAGCTTTTGATTATGATTTCTTTTATGAATAGAAAAATAACTTGAATCAAATTTTTGAGCAATGATTTTCGGTTTTAAATCTTGATTCGTTATAATTTCAGAATTAGTAGTTAAATTTTTATTTATACCTAAAGCAACAGAAGAATGAGTATAACTAGGGTTTGTTATATAAGCAATTTGTCCTTCAAAATTTAACCTAGGAGTATTAAAAGCTCTATCGCACATTTTCTTAATATCAGAAACATATTCACTATATCCATTTTCCACAACTTTGCACTCTATTGCTAAATGAATTTGCTGTTGATTTCCACTTTTACCCCAAATTTCGCTTAATCCAGTTTCGTTTACCTTAATGTCTATATAATCATCTTTAATAGTATCGTTTTCTGTATATGATTGTTTAGGTTCATAATTTAAAAACAAATGAACATCTGGTTTATCCGAAATATTATTCTTGTAATAATTAAGGTTATCCCAAATCCCTAAATAATCATTAACAAATTTTTCACTTAAACCTTCTTCAAGATTATATCTTGTTTTAGTTTCATTTAGAAAAATATCTTTCCGATATGTTTTAGCTTCATCAATCATTTTTTGATAACAATAAACAACATACTGCATAACCATTTCAACTCGTTTTTGAGTTAACTGTTCAGAATTTGATTTAAAATTAGAGGCATTAAGCATTAAAGTCTGAATTTAATCGTTCTAACTCTGCTTTTTGTATAGCTTCTTTAAATTCTGCTACATCATACCATGCCATTGCTCTGTGCCAACATTTATATTCATTGGGCTTAATGATATAAAAAGAATTCTTTTCAAATCCTTTTATGTCTTTTTGAATAAATAAGTTGTGTTCAGAATCTTTAGCATTTGTAATTTGAGAAATGCTTAACGAATTGGCTAAACTTTTTAAAACTTGCTTTTCCTCCTTTTTATCCGAATAAACTATTTTTTTGGAAGGTTTTTCATTTAGGAAAACAAAATTTATTGCAATAAAATAGTCCAAAGAATAAATTTCAACTTGAATAAATTCGTCATCATATATTTTTTCAAATTCTTGTATATAAACATCAATATATTTTTCAAGAAACTCTTTATTATTATCAACTTTCTTCAAAAATTTTTGCTGTTTACTTTCTTGAAACTGATAACGGGAAACTTCTAAAACATAATTAATTAAGTCTTTTTCGTAACCCTTAACATTATATAAACTATTGGTAATTGAATTTATATCTTTGAGTAACTGTCGATCAATTGGTAAACTCTCTGATTTTATATCTTGACTATAATATTTTTTTAAAGGATTTAGGAATTTTTCAACTAAACTAACTAATTCTTCATTAATAGAATTAGTTGTTTCAATTATTGGAAATGATAAAAACTCTTCTTTCCATTTTATTTGAGGATGTGTAGCAACACCCCAACCACCCGAAATTGAATATATGTAATATGTGTATAAATCTGAAATTAAATTTGAATATATTCTTTTTAATAAAGAATCGTTTTTGCTTGATAAGCCAAAAACACCTTTTTTAAAAACCGAAGGATTTTCACTATATGAAACAATTAAATTAGACCAATTTTTTGCCTGCTCTTTTATTAAAATTTTATTTGAATCAAAATTGTATAAACTTCTTCCAGACTCAATCTGAATGTCATCTTTCTCTATTTTGTTAAATGATTCTTTAGTGAAATATTTATTTACATCTCTATTTTCAATTAAAGGTAATCCTTCTAAAAAATCAAATCTATTTTTTTTATTTCCGACCAATATACCAGATGTCCCATATAAAGTTTTGTTGTCAATAAATTTTGAAAGCTTTTGTGAATTAATATTCTTGATTCTAGTAATAAAAGCAAAATCTAAAGTATTACCATACAAAGCAACTTTAAACATCCAATCATTTTCTATAAAATGTTTTTGTAGAATTTCTTTTTTATCAAATTTCTCAATTACCAACATTTTAAAATTCTTTAAAAAAGAATTAACTTTTAAGCTTTGATGGTCGACTAAATTATTTAAATATTCATTATTTTTTGATAAATGATAAAAAACAATTGAAGTTGGACTTTCTTGTTGTTCAAATAATGATTGTTTAACTGCTGATAAATCAAAAAACTTATCAATGCAAAACGTTGTTAAAAACTCATTTTTAAATGCTCTAGTTGTTTTTGAAACATTATAAAACATTGTACTCGTAACTATCAATGCAGTTTTAGTATACGACTGCATAAAATCCTTTGAGCGTAACAAGAAAGATTGTGCTATTTCAAAATTGCCAACTGTTTTTTTATTTTCTTTTAACCAATTTGTATGAAAAATATCGGCTTTTTTGCTTTTCCAAGGTGGATTCCCAAGTATAAATTGCGTTTTCTTACCTCTTATGATTTCATTAAATTCATGGTTTACATTGAAAAAATTAGCTTCAAAAAGATTTTCATTTATTAAATTTGGGAAAGGATATTTTTCAATATCTTTTGGATCTTGATAGTCCAATAATGCAATATAAATAGAGAAACAAGTTACTTTTAATGCTTCCTTATTAATGTCAATACCAAATAAATTATCTTTTGCAATGGCTCTTATTTTTTCACTAAATAGTTTTTTATTAGAGTTTCCATTTAATTCAATTTCTTTTTCAATCATTTTTCTTAATGATTGCACAAGAAAGATTCCTGATCCAACAGCTACTTCAAATATTTTACATTCTGAAGTATTATTTTCTTCTAAATATTTATCAACTGTATCTTTTAAAATATAATTAACTAAAAATGATGGTGTATAAACAGCTGAATCTAAATCTCTTGTTTCTGGATCAATTAATGATTCATAAATTCCCGAAATTACTTCAACTGGAATAATAGAAAAGTCAAAAATTTCAAAATAATATCCTTCAAACAATGAACCTTGTTCTTCTATTTCTCCTTTAAAAACATTTGCTAAATATTCTGACTGTTCTTTAGAAATTTGAATATCTAATTCTTTAAAAAGCGCACCATTAAAATTATCATTCAATTTAGAAAAAAGCTGATTAAGTTTTTCAGGATTTTTAATTAAACTACTGAAGCTAATCCTTCTATCCTTTGTGCTTTTACCTGAAATATAATCTGTATCAATTTTTATTTCTCTATCAATTAAATATCTAATGAAGATTAACCTTAAAATTAACGAATTCGCTTCATTATCATTTAAACTATGGCTTTTATTTATATCAACTAAAGTTTCTCTAACTTCTTTAATATTTTGAAAAAGTTTTTCATTTACTCTTTTACGAGACTCTTTCTTTTTATTATTTTCATAATAATCATCTTGCAACCATTTCCAAGTATTTCCACTTTGTAAGTTCCAAAAAGAAAATTTATCAATCATCTCATTTTGGGATAGTTTTATTTTTTCTAAACTACTCTCTTTTTTACTATAACTTAAAGCATTGTATACTTTTACTTCCGTATCTTTTATTACAAAAATAATTGGAGCATTATCAAACGACCAAACCTTTTTATGAATTTCATTTTCCTTTTCTAAATCTGTATTTGAAGTTAAATCAAAAAACAAAACAAAAGGTTGGTTGTTAAAAACATAAAAAGCATCTGGCTTTATGTCTTCTAATTTTTTATTTATATCTGACGAAAAGCCATCAAAAACTTCTCCGTCTTCTTTATTTCTAAAGAAAACAGCATCATTTTCAATTAAATCTAACTGATTTAGAATATTTTTTAGAGCCTGAGTCAAAATAATTATATGAATTTTCTACAAAAATAACACTTTAAAACATTTTTAAAATAAAACAAAAAATTACTTAATAACAAATTTATGTTTTCAAAAATTTAAAACTTAATAGTTATAAAAGATTTTTTAGATTTTAATCTTCAAATTTTCTTCTGAAAAACAACTCCCCTAGCCCAGATTGCAATAAAACGCTTTTTGTGAAAGAAGGCTATTTTTTGTTGGGCTAAAAAAGCGACCACAGGAAGCTCTTTTTAGATTGTACAAAAAAAGCCTTGTTTGCAAAAACGTGTAATGGAAAGCTGGAAATAGCTCCTTGAGAAAAGTGTTCAGTTGTTAGTACTCAGTATTCAGTTTTTGAGTGTTCAATTATTTCTTCTCTGTTTTTTTATTCTCTATTCTCTTTGTTCTAGTTTCTTTGCTCTTTTTACACATTCAACAAAAATTACCTGTTTTCATTACAAAAAATCAGCTAAAAAATTCGTATTTTTACACATACAATAATTAGCTCTACTATGGAAACGCATTTTGAAAGTAACCCTTTGATAGACAGGTTACCTAAACATTTAAAGCAATTTATAAAACCACAGGATTATACCGCATACACGCCTATAAACCAAGCGGTTTGGCGATATGTAATGCGAAAAAATGTAGGTTATTTGTCTAAAGTAGCACACGAATCGTATTTAGAAGGACTTCAAAAAACAGGTTTGGAGATTGAAAATATCCCAAATATGTACGGCATGAACCGAATTTTAAAAGAGATAGGTTGGGCTGCTGTAGCCGTAGATGGTTTTATTCCTCCTAATGCTTTTATGGAGTTTCAGGCTTATAATGTGCTCGTTATTGCTTCCGACATTCGTCAACTAGAACATATAGAATATACACCAGCTCCAGATATTATTCATGAAGGTGCTGGTCACGCTCCTATTATTGCTAATCCAGAATATGCAGAATATTTACGTCGTTTTGGAGAAATAGGCTGTAAGGCAATTTCATCTTCACATGATAACGAAATGTATGAAGCTGTGCGCTTATTATCCATTTTAAAAGAAGCTGAAGACACACCAGAAAATGAAATTAAAGCCGCTGAAGAACGTGTGGAATACTTACAAAACAATATGGGCGAGTTATCGGAAATGGCTCGCATAAGAAACTTACACTGGTGGACTGTAGAATATGGTTTGATAGGAACCCTTGATAATCCTAAAATATATGGTGCTGGTTTGTTATCTTCCATAGGAGAAAGTGCGTGGTGTATGACTGATAATGTGAAGAAAATTCCTTATGACATTTCGGCTGCTGACCAAAGTTTTGACATTACCAAGCCACAACCGCAATTATATGTTACTCCTGATTTTGCACATTTGAGTTTGGTTTTAGAAGAATTTGCCAATACAATGGCAATTAGAAAAGGTGGTCCTAAAAGTGTGAAAAAATTGATTGATTCAAAAACCTTAGGAACGATAGAATTGAGTACGGGTTTACAAATTTCGGGAGTGTTTACCAATGTGATTGAACATGAAGGCAAATCGGTTTATATACAAACCTCTGGTCCAACTGCTTTGGCTTACAGAGAAAAAGAATTAGTAGGACACGGAACGGAATATCATGCTGAAGGTTTTGGTAGCCCAATAGGCATGCTAAAAGGCATCAACCTAGCCATTGAAGACATGGGACCAAGAGATTTAAAGGCCTATGATATCTATGAAGGAAAACAAGTTACACTAGAATTTGAAGGAAACATAATCGTTTCGGGAGAAATTGTTACTGGCACACGCAATTTACAAGGAGAAATTGTACTGATTAAATTTAAAAATTGTACAGTTACGCATAATGATACTATTTTATTCCAACCAGAATGGGGTATTTACGATATGGCTGTGGGTAAAAAAATCACCTCCGCATTTAGTGGTCCAGCTGATGTGAATAGTTTTGATATGATTACACATGTGCCTTCTTCTACTACCATAAAAGCAAAAGTTTCTGCTGAAAGACAAGAATTAGAAATTTTGTACCAAAGTGTTAGAAACATTCGCGAAAACAAAAAAGCTACCACTACTTTGAAAGAAGCTTTTGGAGCTGTTTCCGCCAATCATCCTAATGATTGGTTGCTTTGTATTGAAATTGCAGAATTAGCTTATAAAGAAAATGACAACGAGTTTTTAGACAAGATTGTAAATCATTTGGAATTAATAAAAGTAAAAAGACCAGAAGTTATTCTTTTAATCAATAATGGTTTGGAATTGATTTTTGAAAAGAATTTGGTTTAATTGTTCTAATATAAAGAGGCTCTAAATAATAAAAAGACCATCAATTCGTAAATTGTTTACTTATTAATTTGCAAATTGATGGTTAATTTTGTAAATCTTAAATTCTACTTTTTACTAATTTGCTTCACTACTTTTCCCTTATTTGTTTCTAGATGTAAAAAATAATTTCCTGCTGGTAAAAACGAAATATCAATTAAATTTCCACTGGCTTTAATAAATACCTTTTGACCTAACGTATTAAACAATTGCATTTTAGAAATACTTTCTTTTGAATTGATAGTTATAGTAGTAGAAGAAGGATTTGGGTAAATCTTAACTTGTGTATTCTCAAAAACATCTTGATTCAAACTTCCTAAACTTACTGTTTGCAATAAATCATTCATTCCTTCTGTTGCTTCCCAAACTCCATCATTGGCTAAGCGTATAGCATATTTTGGATTTGAAGCTAATGTAGCCTCACTATCAGGCATGTAAAGAAAGCTACTATAATCTCCCATTGGTAAACTACTTAAATCTACTATTGCTGATATGTTTATAGTATTTGTCCAAGTTCTACAATCTGTATTTATTAAAAAGTTTGTTTTTTGTAAGGTGCTGTTATTTTTTAAAACCAAATACACCATTCTTTCCTTAAAAATTCTGGCATAACCTTCATTAGTGAGATTAATTTGAACCGATAAATTTGTTCCTTGCAAATCAAAAATAGAATTATTTAAAACCAATCGGTAGCCTAGTTTTCTCTTTATATCATCAATATGATTTGAATTGATCCAATTGGTAATATTTTGTTCGAAATAATCTCTGTTAAGCATTGACCAATTGGTATCATCCAATTCTAAAATGGCATTTGAACCATCTGTTCTAGGAGGATTTAGACCATTAGTTTCACCACTCATAGGTAAGTAATTGCTTTCATTACTCAAATACACATAATCAGTTGTACCCACAGGATTTTGATATTGACTATTTACTTCATATGTCCCTTGATCGCCATAATCATTTAAAAAAGCATCATTAAAAAATCCTATTCTTGCTAAAGCTGTATTTTGATAGGCTGTTGCTGGTGTTAAAGGAGTATTTCCATACATTGTTTTTTTTAATAAAGGATAGCGAACCTGAATGGGAATGGAAATAGGAGTTGCGTTTAGCATAGCATCTACTACTTCCTTTCTATTTAACCATTGTGTTGCATTTATATTGTCCTCTGTTCCAAATTCGCTAGAATTAGTATAATACCATTCTCCCCATGTGCCTATAAGTCCCGCTTGATGCGAAATAATAACATCTTTATTGGCATTAATTATTGGAGCTAATTGATTTAAATGACTTAAAATTTGAGCTTTATTTGCTTGTTGGGCAGAAGTTCCTTGAGCATTAGAATAAGAAAATCTAATGATGCATTTTAAACCAGTCATTCTAATTCTATCAAAATCTAACTGTATATTATTTAAATAAGCTGTATTAATATCTGTATTTAAAAAATCTTCTAAAAGAAAATACCTAAAAAGGACACTAATTTTATCTGTTCCTGAATACCAATCATTTAATTCGTTTACATTAATATTGCTATAATTAGCAGTAGTAGCATAATTGGAATCGGTAATTGAATATTTCTGAAAACCTCGTTCAGGATTTGCAAAAATCTCATTTGAATTCGTGTAATTAACTGTATTTTGTGCAAACAAGGAATGGCACAAAATACATAATCCTAATTTAATTTTTTTCATACAGTTTGTTTAGTTTGTTTGTTTTTGTAATAACGTAAGTTCGTAACAATTGTTACAATAAATTATTAAATTGCACCTTACATTTGTATAAAAATTACAACTTATGGGACTTTTAGATATGCTAGGATTTGGTAATAAAACCAATGAGATTAAAGAATTTGTAGCCAATGGTGCAATCATTCTTGATGTAAGAACTCCAGAAGAATTTAAAGAAGGACACATTAATGGTTCTAAAAACATAGCTCTAAATAGTTTAAATGGAAAAATTGCAGAAATAAAGAAATGGAATAAACCCATTATAGCTTGTTGTCGTTCAGGAATGCGTAGTGCTCAAGCTACTTCTCTTTTAAAACAAAACGGTATTGAATGTATAAATGGTGGTGGTTGGACTAGTTTGCAGGGTAAATTGTAAATTTAGTCTCAATTAAAAAGATTAATTGTCATTCTGAACTTGTTTCAGAATCTTAAAATTTGCTTCAGTTAGAATCTGAAACAAGTCCAGATTGACATCTGTTATTTTTTTTTCACAACTTCAAATCGGTTTCTTTTTGAATTATATTACCTTTGTATTGTAAAGTCCAACCCATAGAATTAGTTAAGACTAGCATTTTTGTAAGTTCAGAAAGCAATCGGTTTTGAGCATTAGATTTTAAAGTAGATTTTTCGATTTTCTTAGCTAAATTTTCTTTGGCAATCTTATTAATCTTATTATAATCGTCACCAGTAAATTCATTAAAAGTAGACGATTCAATATTGTAATATTTAATATCTGGACTGATTTTTATTTCTTCTTTAGGAATATTGGTAATCGTTAAAATTTTATTTTCAGCATCAATATCATAAGTAACTTTACTTAAATCGAAGCCTACTGTTACATCTGCATTGATCACAACTAAAGCTTTCTTATCGAAAGTTAAACCTGGCAAATAAGTTTTCTTTTGAACTTTATAAGTTAGAACTTCAGCAAAATGACCTTCGGTAACGACTAATTTGCCTACATTTTTAATCTGTTGTTGGATTAAATTAGTATCATATTCTACAGTAGTTTCATTTGAAGTAGTTGTAAAGTATTTGTATCCAAAAAACAATACTAACCCAACTAGTATTACTACAACCCATTTTCTTAATTCAGAAAGACTAGTAAAAAGACTCATAGATTTTTAATTTTAAAATTTGATATAAGGAAATCTTGCTTGCAAATTACTAACTTTTCGCTGTGTATTTTCAATAAACTTCAAATGACTTGTAGAATTAGGATTAAAAGGTCTATGTGATAATGCTTTTTGAATTGTTTCAACCTCATCCATAGTTAGAAATGCTTTTTCTGAAATTACTGTTTCTTTGAATCGTTGCCAAATATAATCGATAGCTACTTGGTTAGGATGCAACATATCTTCAGCATAAAAGCGATAATCACGAAGTTCATCAAGCAAAATTTCGTAAGAAGGAAAATATTCAGTGTTCAGTTTGAAGTGTTCAGTATTCAGTAAATGTTGTAAAGAAGTAATTAAATGAGCTTTACTAATAGTATTTTCCACAAAACCATCTTTAATATGTCTCACAGGTGAAACGGTAAAAATAAACTTAACATTTTTATTGATTTGATTAACCAATGTGACACTATTTTTTATGCTTTTTTCAATAGTTTCAACGGAAAGTAATTCTTTTGTAAACTCTTTTTGAGGTACTTTATGACAATTGGCAACTATTTCATTAGAGTCTATATTTCGATAAACCCAAGAAGTTCCTAAAGTAATTATAATATGTGTGTATTCTGTAATTTGATGATTCAGAAAAACTACAATACTGTTTAATCGTTTCAGAAAGACTTCTTTATTTGGGTTTGATAATTCTGAATGTACTTCATAACAATGCCATAAATCATTATGAAAAAAAACATCTTTCTCTGTAAATTGAATTCCATTTACTATTCTATTTACCAATTTTTCAATAGAAACAGCATTAAAAATAATTCCAAAAGGATTAGTTGTAGTTTGAAATTTATAATAATCAAACTTCTTACCTATATTTTCTGCAAAACAAGAACCCAATGACAAAACTTTAGAATTGTAATCTATTGGGTTATTGCTTTTTAAAATTGGAATTTTTGTAGTGAATTGCATCTAAAGGAATGTGTCAATTTGAAAATGTTTCTATGATTCCCAAAAGTAGTAATAAAAAAAGAAACCCAAAACGAATCATTTTGGGTTTCTTTTTTCTGATATTTATTCTTAGTTATAAAAATATTGTGAGACAGAATTGTAATCACTATTACTCGTGTCAATATAGTTCTCAGTCAATGGCATATTATTATTATTGTAAGTGTAAGTGGATGACTCCTCCAAAACATTATCACGTTTAAAATTCAAATTATTATTAGAAACACCATCATAACCATAGATATATTTTGGACAAGCTATTAAAGTTTTAGAAAGCCCTACAACATTAATAAGTGGATTAACTTTATCATCGAATTCGTTTTCTTCCACTCTACTCGATTCCCAAATTGTTCCAGGATATTCTGTAATTGTTTTTTTATATGGCTGGTCTCCATTTAAGTAAATAATTCCTGTAGCAACAATTGTTGAAGGTGAAGTTGTTGTTGAAGTAGTCGTAAAGGAAATAGTACTATTCGAATTATAAGTAAAAATATCCTCTTCAGCTAAACCTGTTGAAGCACGAGATGATTTAATCAATCTATTGTTTGAATCATATTCATAAGAAATTACCTCTTCCATAGTATAACCTTCACCATCATCAAAAAAATATTCTTCTTTAGTTATTAAATCGCCTGTGTAGGTAAAAATAGTCTCATCTCTTACATCTAAATCGGATGTCTGTCTCACTATTTTATTTCCATTATATTCAAATTCTATTGTTTCAACCGTTCCATCATCATATGTTTCCACTATTTTTGTTAACAATGAACCTGAACTAGTTTCCTCAGAAGGAGAATCGTCACTAGAACATGAGGTAAAAACTAAAGTGATTGCACTTAATACTGTAAGAAATTTTTTCATTTTTATGTCTTTTTTGAGGTAAAGAAGCAAAGAAAAGAAAAATAAATAACTTAACATAAGTAAATTTGAAATCTACCAAAAGAAATTAACATTTTAATATAATAGCCCTTTTAGAGTTTTAAACTCTAAAAGGCTGTTTAGAATAAGTTATTTACTACTTCACAAATTCAACTGCTTTCTCCAAAGCTTCTTTAATTCCAGTAACATTTTTTCCTCCTGCAGTTGCAAAGAACGGTTGTCCTCCTCCTCCACCTTGAATGTATTTTCCTAATTCACGAACCACTTGCCCAGCATTTAAGCCTTTACTTGCTACTAATTCTTTAGAAATATAACAGGTTAACATTGGTTTATCTTCCGTTACAGTAGCTAAAACTAAGAATAAATTAGTTTCATTATTTCCTAATTCGTAAGCCAAATCTTTTGCTCCGTTGGCATCTAGATCTACTTGGGTTGCTAAGAATTTCACCCCATTTATTTCTTGAATTTGTGTAGCTAACTCTCCTTTTAATCCTTTTGCTTTATCTTTTAATAATTGTTCTACTTGTTTTTTCAACTTTGTATTTTCATCTTGTAATGATCCAACAGCTTTTAAAACATCTTGTGGATTTTTTAAAGTTTCCTTGATTTCAGCTAACATGTTTTCTTGACTTGCAAAGAAATCTTTCACTGCATCACCAGTTATTGCTTCAATACGACGAATTCCAGCAGCTACTGCTCCTTCTGAAATTATTTTAAAATACCAAATATCAGCAGTATTAGGAACATGAATTCCTCCACATAATTCCATAGAATCGCCAAATTTTATGGCACGAACATTATCTCCATATTTTTCGCCAAACAAAGCCATTGCTCCTTCCTCTAAAGCTTGTTGGATAGGAATACTTCTTCTTTCAATCAATGGCAATTGATCTTGTATTCTTTGGTTTACAAAATCTTCAACTTGTTTCAATTCTTCGTCTGTCACTTTCGAGAAATGTGAAAAGTCAAAGCGTAGGTAATTTGGGTTAACCAAAGATCCTTTTTGCTCTACATGTGTTCCTAAAATAGTTCGTAATGCCAAATGCATTAAATGCGTAGCAGAGTGATTTTTAGAGGAAGCTATTCTTAAATCCGTATTCACTTTGGCAATAAAACTAGCTTCTACATTCTCTGGCAACTGCTTTGTAATATGTAATATTAAATTATTTTCTTTCTTAGTATCAATGATTTCAATCATCTCGTTTGCCGAAACTAAAGTTCCTTTATCTCCTACTTGTCCTCCTCCTTCTGGATAAAAGGGTGTATTATCTAAAACAATTTGGTACAAAATACCATCTTTCTTAGAATCTACTTTACGAATACGCGTAATTTTAACTTCATTCTCTATTTGATCATAACCCACAAATGTTTCTACATTTCCAGGAATCAATACCGACCAATCTTCAGTTGACACTTCAGATGCAGCTCTTGAACGTGCTTTTTGCTTTTGTAATTCAGCTTCAAATTCTTTTTCGTCAAACGAATAGCCTTTTTCTTTTAAAATTAAAGCCGTTAAGTCTTTTGGAAAACCAAACGTATCATATAACTCAAATGCTTTGGCTCCAGAAACTTCAGAACCTTTTATTTCAGCAATGACAGTATCTAATAATTGTAAACCTTGTTCTAAAGTTCTTAAGAATGAAGCTTCTTCTTCTCTAATAACATTGGTAACTAAATTTTGTTGCTTTTTAATTTCTGGAAAAAATTCTCCCATTTGGTTAGCCAAAACTTCAACTAATTGGTAAATGAAAGCTTCTTTGGTATCCAAAAAAGTAAAACCATAACGAATGGCACGACGTAAAATTCTTCGAATAACATAACCTGCTCCTGTGTTAGAAGGCAATTGTCCGTCTGCTATAGCAAAAGCCACTGCTCTCACATGATCCACTATTACACGGATAGCAATATTGGTTTTATTTTGCTCTTCTGATATATTTTTAACTTCGTTTGAAGTGTATTTTAATCCTGTAATTTGTTCTACTTTTTCAATAAGTGGTGTAAAAACATCGGTGTCATAATTAGATGTTACTCCTTGCATAGCCATACACAAACGCTCAAATCCCATTCCAGTATCTACATGTTGTGCTGGTAATTTTTCAAGAGAACCATCTGCTTTACGGTTAAATTCCATAAATACATTGTTCCAAATTTCCACCACTTGAGGATGATCTGCATTTACTAAATCACGTCCTGAAACGGCTACTCTTTCTTCTTCTGTACGCAAATCGATATGAATTTCAGAACAAGGTCCACACGGTCCTTGATCACCCATTTCCCAAAAGTTATCTTTTTTATTCCCTAAAATAATTCGATCTTCTGGTACGAATTGTTTCCAAATATCAAATGCTTCTTGATCAAAAGGTACATTTTCAGCTTCGTTTCCTTCAAAAACAGAAACATACAAACGGTCTTTATCTAATTTTAAGACTTCAGTTAAAAATTCCCAAGCCCAAGGCAATGCTTCTTTTTTGAAATAATCCCCAAAAGACCAGTTACCTAGCATTTCAAACATAGTGTGATGATAGGTATCAAACCCTACATCTTCTAAGTCATTATGTTTTCCTGAAACGCGAAGACATTTTTGCGTATCGGCTATACGATTACTTTTAGGCGTTCCGTTTCCTAAAAAATATTCTTTGAATTGGGCCATACCAGAGTTATTAAACATCAAGGTAGGATCGTCTTTTAACACAATAGGTGCTGAAGGAACAATAAGATGTCCTTTGCTTTCAAAGAATTGTAAATACGCTTTGCGAATGTCTTGTGATTTCATTAAAAATATTTTAATTGTTTTTAGGCACAAATTCTATTTTAGCCTTTATCATTAAAAATCAAATAGATGTATATTAATTTAAACTCATTTATACAAAAAATAAAAAAGTTTCGTTATAAAAAATCGATTAGAATGAAACATTTTTTAATTTTGTTCGTATAACTAATGTGTACACCTATTAATTTGGTGCAAAAATAGTAATTTTAAAACATGTCTAAAGTAAAATATTATTACGATTCTGAAAATTTAGCATATAAAAGGATAAAACCGCAACGTCGTAAAAAATTTGCTTATGCATTTCTATTCTTATTGGCTTCTGCATTATTTGGTTTTTTATGTCTTATCTTATTAATAAACACACCTTATTTTGAAACGCCAAAAGACAAATTACTAACAAATGAACTCGAATCTATGAAGCTAAATTACAAACTTCTTAATAAGAAAATGGATTTGATGAATGAGGTTTTAGGAGCTATAGAAGACCGTGACAACAATATTTATAGAATTTATTTCAACACATCTCCTATTAAAGAGGAAGAGCGAAAAGCAGGTTTTGGAGGTGTAAATCGATATAAAACGCTTGAAGGTTATGACAATTCTGAATTAGTAATAAATACTACCAAAAGAGTAGATCAATTGACCAAAGAATTAGTCATTCAATCCAAATCTTTAGATGAGATAATTGTTTTGGCTAAACAAAAAGAAAAATTATTAGCAGCAATTCCTGCTATTCAGCCTGTTAAAAATGAAGATTTAAAACGTATGGCTTCTGGATTTGGATATCGAAGTGATCCCTTTACGAAAATTAGAAAGTTTCACTATGGGATGGATTTTACTTCACCAACTGGAACTCCTATTTATGCTACTGGAGATGGAGTAATTTTAAAAGCTGACAACTCACTCTCAGGATATGGAAATCATATTGAGATAAATCACGGTTATGGATATGTAACTTTATATGCTCATTTAAGCAAATACAACTGTCATCCTGGGCAAAAAGTAAAACGAGGAGACATAATTGGTTATGTAGGAAGTACTGGACGTAGTGAAGCTCCTCACTTGCATTATGAAGTAATTAAAAATGGTGAAAAAGTAAATCCGATTAATTTTTACTACGGAAGTATTTCAGCTGAAGAATATATTGCTATTTCAAATTTAGCAACACAAGAAAATCAGTCTTTAGATTAATTTGAAGTAGTAAGGTTTTTATAAAAATTTGAAATTAAAAAATTATGCACATCGATTTACCAAAAGACAAATTATATTACAGCATTGGTGAGTTAGCTAAAGCTTTCGATGTGAATGCATCATTAATCCGTTTTTGGGAAAAAGAATTTGACATTTTAAAACCTAAAAAGAACGCAAAAGGCAATCGAAAATTTACTCCCGAAGATGTAAAAAATTTAGAACTCATTTTTCATTTAGTAAAAGAAAGAGGTTTTACGTTAGAAGGAGCCAAAACACATTTAAAAGAGAATCAAAAGAAAACATTAGACAAGTTTGATATCATTAGAAAACTAGAAAATGTTAAAACACAATTATTAAATATTAAAAATCAACTTTAAAACAAAAATTATGAAAAAATTCTTACCGTGGATAATTATTGGAGGGTTACTATTAATTGGAATATTTTGGTATATCGGTATTAGAAATGGAGCCGTTACAGTAAATGAAAATGTAAAAAAATCATGGGGTAATGTAGAAACTTCATACCAAAGAAGAAATGATTTGATTGGCAACCTAGTAAAAACTGTAAAAGGAGCTGCCGATTTTGAAAAATCTACATTAGAAGCAGTGGTTAACGCTAGAGCAAAAGCTACAGCAACTACGATTGACCCAACTAATATTACTCCTGAACAATTAAAAGCTTTTAATGATGCGCAAGGAGGATTAAGTTCAGCATTATCTCGTTTATTAGTTACAGTTGAAAGATACCCTGATTTAAAAGCCAACCAAAATTTCTTGAAATTACAAGACGAATTAGCAAGCACGGAAAACCAAATTTTAACAGCTAGAACCCGCTTTAATGAATCTGTTGAAACGTATAATAATTATGTATTAAAAATGCCTAGAAGTATTTTCTTATCAGATTACAAAGAAAAAGCTTATTTTGATGCTGTTACAGGAGCTGATAAACCAGTTGAAGTAGAATTTGATTTTGGAAAATAATAAGAACATGTCTAAAACAGAAGATTTCTTAACCGCAAGTGAAGAACAAGAAATTGTTCAAGCAATAGTTGCAGCAGAAAAAGACACTTCGGGCGAAATAAGAGTTCACATAGAAAATCATTCCGAAAAACCTCCGCTTGAAAGAGCTCAGGAGGTTTTTTTATCTCTAGAGATGCAAAACACTAAAGATAGAAATGGTGTTTTATTTTATGTTGGAGTAGCTGACAAGCATTTTGCAATTCTTGGAGACGAAGGCATCAATAAGGTTGTAGGAGATGACTTTTGGAATTCAACAAAGGATATTGTTATTGAAAATTTCAAAAACAACAAAAATAAAGAAGGATTAGTAAAAGGAATTATGGAAGCTGGCAACCGACTAAAAGAATTTTTCCCTTATCAATCTGATGATACTAATGAATTACCTAATGAAATTTCAAAAGGATAATGATACAATTTATATTTAAAACAATGAAATATCTTTTAGCAATTGCTCTATTTCTTATACATGTTATAGGTTTTGCCCAATTTGATATTCCAGAAAAACCTTCCTTTCAAACCTCAATATATGATTATGCTGATGTTTTAAATGAAAATGAAGAAAATCAATTAGAAAATAAACTCGTAAAATTTTCAGATTCAACCTCAACCCAAATTGTAATTGTTACAATTAATGATTTAAAAGGAGAAAGTATTGGTATTTTAACTCCTAAATGGGCTCAAGAATGGGGAATTGGTCAAGAAAAAGAAGATAATGGAGTTATTATTTTATTATCTAAAAATGATAGAGAAATTTGGATTTCACCTGGTTATGGATTGGAAGACAAATTAACCGCTGGTATTACAGGAGAACTAGTACGCAATGTAATTCTTCCAGAATTTAAAGCTGGTAGTTACTATAACGGCCTTGATAAAGGAACGACAGCTATTTTTGAAATTATTAAAGGAACTTATAAAGGAAGTCGAAAAAGCAAGAATAACGGAAATGGATTTCCAATAATAATCTTTTTCATCATTTTTATCATCATTCTCATTTTTATTTCAAAAGGTAAAAACAATGGTCGTAATGGTGGTTCAGGTCGATTTTCTGGATCCGATTTAATGGATGTCATTATTCTTAGTAGTCTAGGAAGAGGAAGCGGTGGTGGAAGTTTTGGTGGTGGTTCTTCTGGTGGATTTGGAGGCGGTGGCTTCGGTGGAGGATTTGGTGGTGGTGGTTTCTCTGGAGGAGGAGCTGGTGGAAGTTGGTAACGAAAAATTAAAAACATATTATTTAAACACCTTTTATGAAGGTGTTTTTTTTTATTAAAAATACAAATAAATTTGTAGTAAATTATTTATAAATAACGATATTTGTAGGATTTAAAATAAATTTACGCCCTAAATTCTCTAGACATGAAAAAAATGTTATTAGTCAACATTCTATCTCTATCACTTTTTCTCTTTTCCTCTTCATTATATTCGCAAGAGTTTATTAATGGAAATTTTAACAGTAATTGCATTGGTAATGGCTTTACTGCTCCTTCTTGTGTTTCAGGCTGGTATGCTAGCCACGGTAATCCATATATACAAGGAGATATTAATAAAAATACATGGGCTACTCTTATTGCAAATAAGAATGGTATAGAAGGAATTTTTACTAATTATGAGTTTACTGCAGGAAAGAGTTATCATATTTCATTTAAAATGAAAGTAGCAACCACTATTAATTCTATAGATAAAATTGTTACTACTGCAAATTTAAGAGCTACAAATGAATTAAAATCTAATTTTCACACTGAAAAATATTCCCCAAATAAAAGTGAGCTTATTTGGACAAAAGGTATTACAAAAAATAGTCAAGACTGGGAAAACATTTCTATTTCTTACACACCAAAAGATAATAATTCACAATTATGGTTTTCTATTTCTATGAGTTCCAACTTGAATATAAATGAATCCCAATATTCTCTGTTTGAAATTGATGATATCAGTATTACAACAACTGGGCAAAAAAGGAGTTTTGCAAATCAAAAAAAAGGAAGTAATAAGGAAGCAATAAATACTAATCAATTAGAATATATTTTTCCTGAAACAGTTAATAAAGATGATCTTGTTAATGTAAGAATCAACTCGGGTGAAGTGATTGAAATACAGATTATTGATTTAGCTGGTAGTGCTTTTAAAGCTGATTTTAAGGTTTTAAATAAAAATTACATCAATTTAAAACTAAAAAAAGATATTTATGAAGGTAACTACATTGTAAAAGTTATTAAAAAAGACAACACTACAATTACAAAAAAATTGACAATTAAGTAATAAAAAAGCCCTCAGAATTGTGTTTAACATTTGTGAGGACTTTTTTAATTTATTTAATGTATAATTATCCTATTTTTATCTTTCTTTTTACCAAATTTCTCTAGCTTATAAGTCAAAGAAAACATTACGTACTGTTGTAATACCGTGTTTTCTGCATCAGTAATAGCAGTTGGAGAAATGGTTCTTGTTGCATTCACATTTTGGTTTAACAAATCATATACTTTTACTTTAGCTAGTAATTGTTCTTTAAAGAAGTTATATCCTAAGCTTACATTCCATAAATAAAAGTCTTTTTGAAAACCATTAGCGATATTCGAATTATATGTATATCCAAAATCATTTCCTAAGACAATATTTTTAGGCCAATATGTTGTAGCTTCAATTTTAAAAGTATGTATAAAAGTATTGGTTTTATCAATCACATAATTCTCAAAAGAAGTTACATTATAAGTATATCTATAAGTAGGAGCAATTGTAACTAAATCATCAATTGACCAAGATAAATTAACTCTAGGATTCAATTGAATTCCTTTAGCTTGATACAACTCAGCATTAGTTAAACCTTGATTGAAATCAAAATTCATCCCAAAACCAAATCCGTATTTGAAAGTTCGTTTTTCTTTTTTTAGAGATTTATTTAAACTAAAACCAGCATAAAAATTATAAGTTTGATCAATATTTTGATAAGTTGTAGTCGCTTTAAAATCGGAATCATAAACGGTAGAACTCACAATTTGATTCTTTCTTAAATTTCCTCCAAAATAAGTGTATAAACCGGAACGACTAGCATAATCATAATTGTTATAATTCAGATATAAATTATGTGATTCTATTGGTTTTAAAAAGGCATTACCTGTAATTGTATTCAAAGGATTTGCTAAATTCTCAAAAGGCAATAGTTGTTCTGCAGATGGTAAAGAAGCACTATAACTATAACGACTGTAGATTGATTTTGATTTTGCCAACTTATAGCTTAAAAAAGCAGTTACGTTAGGATAAATATATTTGTTTTTTAAAGTTATTGTATTCCCTAAATAATTAGATTGATTATCATAATTTAGAAAATCTGTTCCAAAATCTAAATTAAATCGATACTTCTTTTTAGTAATATTTATGCCAACAGCACTATTAAAGGTATTATTTCTCGAATTAATTTCATTGGATAACAGATCATTAAAATTAGAATAATTGTCTGTAAAAGAATCAAAATCAAAAGTATTCTTAGTATTTCTTAATTTCTGAGTTTTAAAAGACGTTTCAAAAGTTAACTTCAATGAATCAGTTATAGGTTCAGAATAGCCTATTTCAAATTGAATCATATTATTTACATTATCATCAAATCGATTCTGATTTCGACTATCATTTGGATTTCCTGATTGATAAAAAACAGTATTAGTAATAGTGTTTAAATTGGACTCATCTTTACTATTTTCATTATCCATAGTAAAACTTATTCCTCTTCCTTTTCGCTTTAATTTCTTATAGAGATATAAATTATTTTTAAAATTAAACCTTTCATCTTGTTGAAAATTATTGGTTGTATTTTCATTCAATAAAATATTAGAATTATCAAAAGAAGCAGAATTACTATTGAAACGGTCTATTGATTTGGTTTTAGATAAGCTTGGAGAAACATATAAAGTTGTAGTTGAATCTATTTTTATTTCAAAATCAAAATTAATAGAGTTTCCAGTAGATTCCGTTTTAGAATTAGATTCCGAATTTGTACTTGTATTTCCGTTAGGAAGCAAATTAATTCTATTTATTCTATTTCTATTTTCTGAAATCGCATTGGAAAAATAATAACTTCCGTTTGGATCTATTTTTTTATTAAACCATTCATCGGAAAAATTAATCCCAATCATATTTGATTTTGTAATTCCTGAATTTCCACCAAAACGCATTCCATTAATTCCAAAACTTCCATTACTATTCATATATACAGATTGATTTCGACCACCACCCATATTGTCAAAAATTTCATCCATAGAAAAACCAACGGAATTAATATTATTAGACGAACCCAAAACACTTATTTTTTGAGTATCTTTAAAATAATTAAATAGTAAACTCGATTCGTATCTATCATCTGTACCATATCCTACTGTTGCTTTACCAAACAATCCTTTGTTTTTATCTTCTTGAATGGTTAAATTAATTGTACTCGTATTTTCAGATGCTGCTTGACCAGATAATTCTTCTTTTTTAGTCTTCGTATCTGTTACTTGAACTTTATCTATCATTTCAGCAGGAAGATTTTGTGTAACAATTTTACCATCTTTACCAAAGAAAGGTTTTCCGTTAACCAAAATATTATTTACTTCTTTACCATTTACCGTAATCTTTCCATCCGTATCAATCTCAACACCAGGCAATTGTTTTAAAAGTGCTTCCACGTTTGCATCTGGGCTAACTTTAAAAGATGATGCGTTAAACTCCAAAGTATCGGTCTTAACTGTAATAGGAGGAATTTCAGATTTAACAATTACTTCATTTAAAGATGAAACATTTTCATTTAAAGAAATAATACCTAAATCAGAATCTTTTACAATTGAAGTAAATTTCTTTTTATAATCTAAATAGCCGTTGTAAGAAACTCTAAGATTAACAGGATATTCTAATCCTTTTATTTTAAAATTAAAATTTCCATTTTTATCTGAAATAGTGTAATCTACAACAGTAGAATCACTTACTTTTGAAAAATAAATTGTAGCTGATTCTAATGGTAATTTTGAATTTCCATCAATTAATTTACCAGAAATTGAAAATATATTTTGACTAAAGCTAATAGTAGAAAAACAAAGAAAAACGAGTAAAAAGTAAATTTTGTTCATATAAAAAAAATCGCGATTAATAACTAACCGCGAAATAAAGTCTTTTCTTACAGTCTAAAAAAGAATTAAACTTTTTTAACTTAATTTTATATATACACTGATTTTCCCAACTTAATATTCTCAAAATGAGAACCTCCAATAGTTACCTCTTGACTATCTATTAATTTCACAATAACATCTCCTATTTCTGAAGTTGAAGATGGATTTTCTTTATTTAAGTCTATAGTTCCCATATTTTCATTTAGCATAATTTCTACAGCCTTATTAATCAATCTTGCTTCATCATGTAAAGAAAAGTGTTCTAAAAGCATAGCTGCACTTAAAATGGAAGCAATAGGGTTAGCTATATTTTTACCTGCTGCTTGCGGATAAGAACCATGAATAGGTTCAAACAAAGCGGTTCCATCACCTACTGAAGCTGATGCTAATAAACCTATTGAACCTCCTATTACACTTCCTTCATCGGAAATAATATCTCCAAACATATTTTCAGTTAAAATTACATCAAACTGACTTGGATTTAATATCATCTGCATAGCTGCGTTGTCTACAAATAGGAAATCTAATGTTACATCTGTATATTGCTTAGCTAACTCGGTTACTACTCTTCTCCATAACCTTGAAGATTCCAAGACATTTGCTTTATCTACTAATGTTACTTTTTTCCTTCTTTGTTGTGCAGTCTTAAAGGCTAAATGGGCAACTCGTTCAATTTCAAATTGGGAATATTCACATAAATCGGAAGCTACTGTTCCATCTTCACTTAGTTTTTTTTCACCAAAATAAATTCCTCCAGTCAATTCTCTATAGATAACCATATCTGTTCCATGAATGATTTCTTTTTTTAATGGAGATTTATCTAATAATGCATCATAAGCAGTAATTGGACGAATATTAGCAAATAAACCTAATTCTTTACGCAACTTTAACAATCCTTGTTCTGGTCTTACTTTAGCATCAGGATTATTGTCATATTTTGGATCACCAATGGCTCCAAATAAAACTGCATCACTTTCTTTGCATAAAATTAGGGTTTCGTTTGGCAATGGATTTTCCGTTTTATCAATTGCAATAGCACCTACCAATGCATGTGTAAATTGAAAATCATGTCCGAATGCGTCTGCAATTGCTTGTAAAACCTTAACCGATTCTTTTGTTACCTCTGGACCAATTCCGTCTCCAGATAAAACTGCTATTTTCATCTTCATCTTTTCTATATTTAAATAACTATGGATTCTTTTTTATTTCTATTGATTTCGAAAGCTTCTATTTTATCTTTATTACTCACTAAAAAGTCGATATCATCATATCCATTTATCATACATAACTTTTTATAGGCATCAATTTCAAAATCTTCTTTTAAATTTAATCCGTCCACTTCTATCGTTTGAGTCTCTAAATCAACTATTAATTGTGTTTCAGGATTCTTAGTTATAATGGTTAAAACTTCTTTTAAAAATTTTGGAGAAACTTGGATAGGTAACAATCCATTATTAAGTGCATTCCCTTTAAAAATATCGGCAAAATAACTCGATACAATAACTTTGAAACCATAATCTGTTAATGCCCAAGCTGCGTGCTCTCTACTACTTCCACATCCAAAATTATCACCAGCTACTAATACCTTTCCTGAATATTTTGGATTATTTAATACAAATGAAGCTATTGTTTGGTTATCCTCATCATAACGCCAATCTCTAAATAAATTGTTTCCAAAACCAATCTTATTTGTAACTTTTAAAAAACGGGCTGGAATGATTTGATCGGTATCTATATTTTCCATTGGTAATGGAACTGCTTTTGACTGTAATGTGATGAACTTTTCCATTATTAATTTAAATGTTTTGTTATATCTATAATTTTACCTTCGACAGCTATTGCAGCAGCTACTAATGGGCTTGATAAAAGTGTGCGTGAACCTTGCCCTTGCCTTCCTTCAAAATTTCTATTTGAAGTAGATACACAATATTCTCCAGCTGGAATTTTATCATCATTCATCGCTAAACAAGCGGAACAACCTGGCTGACGAATTTCAAAACCTGCTTCTTCAAAAATACTTGTTAATCCTTCTTCTGCAATTTGTTTAGCAACTTGTTGAGAACCAGGTACAATTAAAGCATTTACATTAGATGCTTTCTGTTTCCCTTGTATATATTGCGCTGCTATTCTAAAATCTTCAATTCGAGAATTAGTACAACTTCCTATAAATACATAATTTATGGGTTTATTTATTAAGGATTCTCCTTTTTGAAAACCCATATAATCCAATGCTTTTTGAAAAGAATCATCTTCTAAAACAGGAATATTTTCACTGATTTTTATTCCCATTCCTGGATTTGTTCCATAAGTAATCATTGGAGCAATATCTTCTGCATTAAAAGAATACTCTTTATCAAAAGTTGCTCCTTCATCTGTTGGCAAAGTTTTCCAATAGGCAATTCGCTCTTCTAAGTCATTTCCTTTGGGAGCAAACTCTTTTCCTTTTATGTATTCAAAAGTAACTTCATCTGGTGCGATCATTCCTCCTCTTGCTCCCATTTCGATACTCATATTGCAAACGGTCATTCTTCCTTCCATAGACATTTCTTGGAATACATTTCCTGCATATTCACAAAAATATCCTGTTCCAGAATTTGTACCAATTTGCGAAATGATATATAAAATAACATCTTTGGGAGTTACTCCTTTAGCTAATTTTCCATTGACAGAAACTCGTAAACTTTTTGGTTTATTCAACAACAAACATTGGCTAGCAAAAACTTGCGCTACTTGACTCGTTCCAATACCAAAAGCGATGGTTCCAAAAGCACCATGAGTGGAAGTATGACTATCTCCACAAACCATAGTCATTCCAGGTAATGTAATTCCTAATTCTGGTGCAATAACATGGACAATTCCTTGATATTTGTGTCCTAAATCATATAATGTAATATTATTTTTTTCACAGTTTTTAGTTAATTGTTCCAATTGATTTTTAGACAACAAATCTTTTATAGGAAGATGCTGATCTTTTGTTGGCACATTGTGATCAGCAGTAGCTACAATTTGATTTGGGCGAAAAACTGGGATATTTCGCTCTTCTAATTCAGCAAAAGCCTGTGGACTTGTTACTTCATGAATTAAATGTTTATCTATATACAATATCTGTGGTCCATTTTGTACTTCGCTTACCACATGACTATCCCAAACTTTATCAAAAAGGGTTTTCTTTTCCATTTTTATTTATGCTACTATTCCTATATTATTATTTTCAATAATTCTATGGACATCATCATCAATGACTTCTTTTTTTCTATCAGCTACTTTTAAAAATTCTTGGTATACTATATCCAATTGCAATTTTGTTAATTCGTAACCTATTTTTTTTGCTCTGTAGGCCAAAGCGGCTCTACCACTTCTTGCAGTAAGAATAATAGATGATTCAGAAACACCTACATCTTCTGGGTTAATAATTTCATAGGTTTCCCGATTTTTAATTACTCCATCTTGATGTATTCCTGAACTATGTGCAAAAGCATTAGCTCCTACAATAGCTTTATTAGGTTGTACTAACATTCCCATGCTCTCAGAAACTAAATGACTCATTTCATTTAATAATCTAGCATTCACATTTGTATCTAACCCTAAAGTTGGATGTTGTCTTAAAATCATCACTACTTCTTCAAGTGAAGTATTTCCAGCTCTTTCCCCTATTCCATTAATAGTACATTCAATTTGTCTTGCTCCATTAATTACTCCTGCTATAGAATTGGCTGTAGCCAAACCTAAATCATTATGGCAATGACAAGATAAAATAGCTTTGTCTATACCAATTACATTTTCTGTAAGATATTTTATTTTAGCACCATACTCTTCTGGTAAGCAATAACCAGTAGTGTCTGGAATATTTAAAACGGTCGCACCAGCTTTTATAACTTCGGTACATACTTGAGCTAAAAAAGCATTATCTGTTCTCCCTGCATCTTCAGCATAAAACTCCACATCCTCAACAAACGTTTTGGCATAAGCTACAGCTTTAACTGCACGCTCAATGATTTCCTCTTTAGAAGCGTTAAATTTATATTTTATATGAGAATCAGATGTGCCTATTCCTGTATGAATTCTTGGTTTTTTTGCATATTTAAGGGCTTGTGCTGCTATTTCTATATCTTTTTCAACTGCTCTTGTGAGTCCACAAACAGTTGCATTTTTTACTATTTTTGCAATAGCTTCAACTGCTTCAAAATCTCCTGGGCTAGAAATTGGAAATCCAGCTTCTATAACATCCACTCCTAGTTCGTCTAAACGTTTTGCAATAATTAATTTTTGCTCTTTGTTTAATTTACAACCAGGTACTTGTTCTCCATCTCTTAATGTGGTGTCGAATATTTGTACTTTCCCTTTATCCATAAAAGAATTATTAAACTTAATTTTAATTTATGCGTACAAATTTATACTTTGCTTAGCGTAAGGAGAGTTTTTTAAAAATTGTTTTACAGTATTAAAACAATTTTTAAAACACATAACAGATTGATTTACATTAAATTAATATTCATTTATTTACAATGGCAAACTTATCAAAAGACAATTTATTTATCTTAATTAAATCGCTTTCTAGGTCAGAAAAGCGTCAGTTTAAATTATATGCCAACAGACTTGATGTAAATGTGAATGCAAAATTCCTTTTATTATTCAATTTATTGGATAAAATGAATGATTACAATGAAGAAGCTATTTTAGAAAGCAAAATAGTAACCAAATTACAGCTCTCTAATTTAAAAGCACATTTATACAAGCAAATTTTAGTGAGTTTACGTATGAATCCTGTGAATCAAAACAATCGAATTTTAATACGTGAACAACTTGATTTTGCAACTATTTTATATCATAAAGGGCTTTATAAGCAAAGTTTAAAAATATTGGAAAAAGCTAAAATTATGGCTCTTGAAAATGAAGAAAAAAATATTGCTTATGAAATTGTAGAACTTGAAAAAGTAATTGAATCTCAATACATAACTCGAAGTATTGTAGGTAGAGCTGATGAATTAACTTCGCAAGCAAAAAAACTTAGTAAAGAAAATGTCATTGCCAGTAAACTTTCTAATTTATCCTTACAACTATACAGCATTATGCTAAAAAGTGGCTACGCAAAGAGTGACGCAGAAATGCAAGAAATAACTAAGTATTTTAATAAAGAACTGCCTAATTATACTATTTCTGATTTAGGTTTTAGGGAAAAATTATGGTTATACAAAGCTCATTTATGGTACAGTTTTTTAATTCAGGATTTTCTGTCTTGTTATAAATATTCAAAAAAATGGGTAGATTTATTTTATAGCAATACAAAAATGATTTTTTTAAATCCTGTTTGGTATATAAAAGGAGTTAATTATCTTTTAGAGTGCTTGTATCTAATAAAACATAAGACTTTATTTAAGGAAACATTAGAAAAATTAGAAAAAACAATTGCCTTAGATGCCTTTCCTAAAAATGACAATGTTACTATTCTTACCTTTTTATGTATTTATAATAGTAAATTAAATCTTCATTTTTTAGAAGGTAGTTTTGATAAAGGAATTTATCTTATTGACGAGTTATTAAAAAAATTAAAGATAAATGAAGATAAAATAGACGAACATCACGTAATGGTATTTTATTATAAAATAGCTTGTTTGTATTTTGGTGTTGGGAATAATATAAAATGTATTTCCTATTTACAGAAAATTATAGACAATAGAAATTTAACTATGAGAGAAGATCTAATGTGTTTTGCAAGAGTATTAAGCCTTGTTGCACATTATGAAGCTAGTTTAGATTACAAATTAGAATTACAATTAAAAAGTACCTACAAATTCTTAATCAAGATGAACGATCTTCATGAAGTACAACGTGAAATGATTAAGTTTTTGAGAAATTTAGGTACTATTTATCCACATCAGTTAAAAAGTGAATTTAAAAAACTACATGCTCGTTTGAAGGAATATGAAGATCATCCTTATGAAAGAAGAGCCTTTTTATACTTAGATATCATCTCTTGGTTAGAGAGTAAAATTGATAATAAACCTATCATGGAAATTATTAAAGAAAAAGCAACCAACTCAATAAGATAGTTTAAAACACTAGAATAGAAGCAATTAAATTAATTAAATAAAAAAAGGGTAAAAATCCCCTTTTAATTAAGGTTTATCGATAAAACGTTTTGATTACAGAAGTTACAATCTTTGCAAAGTGATCACAACAACACATTTTATTTATAAACAAATAATTAATTTAATCAAAATGAAAAATTTATTTACAATTATAATATTCTTTATTTGGAGTATTACTAATGCACAATGCATAACGAATGGAGAATTAAACAGTACATGTACTGGCAATGGATACAATTCCCCATTTTGTGTTCAAGGTTGGCAAGCTAGTCACGGAAGTCCAAGTGTAACAGGAACAGTTGGTACAAATACAGCTGTTTGGATGTGGTCTCATTCAAACACTGGTGAAGGAATATTTACCAATTATGCCTTTGTAGCGGGCAGAACTTATCAAATTTCTTTCAGAGTTAGGACAAGTACTAGTATTACTAATCCCACTACTGCAACACTAAATTCGACAGCAAATATAAGAGCCGTTAGTGGTCTAACTACGACATCTGGAACGGCAATTCCTACAGCTTTAGCTAGTGGAGAACTTATATGGCAAAGAACCATAGGATCAAACATTGGTAATTGGTCAACAATATCTATTAGTTATACTCCATCACAAAATAATACCCAACTTTGTCTATATCCTTTAATGACTGTAAATTCTGCACTACACAGAAGTGCACAAGTGCAAATGGAAGTTGATGATATAACAATTACTCCTCCAGTAACTTCCGTATTTCACTTTGAAGATGCAGCTGGAAATATGAAAACTGATTTTTGTGAAGGTGAAAACATTTTTCTTGATGGAACAGCATCTTTTGGTGAAAACCAATATTATCTTGATGTTTGGAGAAGACCTATTGGTTCAACTGGAGCTTTTCAATGGCAAACCCAATTAGGAGGAAATGGATGGACATCTGGACAATTAGATGTATTAAATTTATCATTATTATTTAATGGTCAAGGGTATAATTTCATTTCTGGATATGAATATGAAATAAAAGTAGCTACATCTTCAAGCCCATGTGTGGGATGGATTCCTACTACACATATATTTAGGGTTTTAAAATCAACTGCTTCACCCGCTTTTACCTTCAATTCTTTTTGTGCGTCAGACGGAACTATTACAGTTACTGTTACTGCAAGTGATACGTCTGCTGGATTAAATCATTGGTGGGGATTAATTGAAACCTCAGTTGCTGGCTCAACGACGGATGCAAATAGCTTAGGATTAATTGGTTCAATACAAAATGGAACTACAACTACTTTTACTGGCTTATCTAAAGATAAAAACTACTATATAAAACATGGTGTTTATAACAGTTGTGTACAATGGACAGAGTTAAGAATAGCTTTACCACAAAATGTATATTGGTCAGGATATACAACTAACTTTTCAATCAATGCTTCTAATATTGGGAATAATGTACAAGTTACAGCTATTGCTGCTTCAAACCCAGTTTTTGTTAGTCATCATTGGTCTATTTCTTATGCTCCTAATGGTAGTACTTCTGGAAATAATCCTGTTGGAGTAAATCCATCTGTAACTCCAAATGGAATGTCTGCTACATTTAATACAGGATTAGTTATAAATACTTGGTACTATATCAAACACGGAATTTGGAATGATTGTGCTCCATGGGGAGAAACTAGAAAAGCCTTTAAAATCATCATTCAAGGGTTATTAGCAAATGGTCAACCAGAATATGCTATTGAAACCAAGGATATTAAAAATGTAGAAGTAATCATGGATAAATCAGATAATGTTTTAGAAAAAAACACAATCCTTGAACAATTATCTCCAAATCCAATTACAAAAGGAAGTTATTGCACTTTTACCACAGACTCAAAAAATGTGAGTGAAGTTTTAATAATTGATTTATTAGGAAAAACAAATACTACACTATTTACAATTAAAGACGATAATTCAATTAGTTTTCCTATAAATGAAAGATTACCAAAAGGAATTTATGTTGTAAAAGTGATTAAAAAAGATAACTCTATCACTTCAAAAAAGTTACTAATTCAATAACTATAATACTGCATAAATTAATTATTAAAAGCTGTCTAAATTAGACAGCTTTCTTTTTGTGCTATTTTAAATACTTTTTCCCTTTTTAAAAAAGGGTGTTTTTCCCCTTAAAAATGAGGAGATTTCTTAATGTTTTATTTTCCAATAGTTTGAATATTTGCATATCAATAAAAACAAAAAAAATCTAATTACAATAAACATGAAAACAATATTATTTTTTACAGCATTATTTCTTACTTCAATTATTAGTAATTCACAAACGTTAACTAATGGAAGCTTAAGCGGAAATTGTACTGGAAATGGTTTTAGCGCTCCAAGTTGTATAAAAGGTTGGGCTGCAAGTCATGGAACTCCAATGGTTTTAGGAAACTTAAACAATAACACTTGGGCTTGGTTAAGTATTGCAAAAGAAAATAGTGAAGGTATTTATACCAACTATAATTTTACTGTTGGAAAAAAATATGAAATTTCTTTTAAAGTAAAAGCATATACAAGCATAAATTCTCAGGAATCTAAAACACAAGTTCCAACAGCAAATGTTAGAGCAACTAGTGGTTTATCAAATTCTACTTCACAAAGAAAGCCTAAGGTTGATGAAGCAAGCCAATTAATTTGGTCTAAGGAAGTTAGCAAACCAACCTCTTTTTGGCAAATTGTAAAAATAACATATATTCCTACTGAAGACAATTCACAACTTTGGTTTTATCCTTCTGTTCAAAATCAATCCAAATTGAGTGAAAATTCAAGCTTACAAATGGAAGTTGATGATATTGAAATTAAACCAATTACTGAAAATGTAGTAGCTAACATACAAGACACAAACACATCAGAAGAATCTACAAACGCAACTTACATTATTTCAAATCCTATCTATAGAGGTTATATTTCTAAAATTTTCGCAAAAGAAATTGATTTAAAAGAAATGACATTAATCGATTTGTTTGGTAATACAAAAAAAATAGAGTTTACTATTGCAGATAAAGAAACGATAAATTTTATTGTTGATGAATCTACAATTGAAGGAATTTACACTTTAAAAATGTTGAGAAACAATGGCAAAGTGACAACTAAAAAAATAATTGTACAATAATAATGAATGAGGTTATTGTGCATTTTAAAAGAGCTTTCAAATTGAAAGCTCTTTTTTTGTATTATTATTTCTGTCTAAAATAAATATCAATGGGTACACCTGAAAAATTATAATTTTCACGTAATTTGTTTTCAATAAAACGCTTATAAGGATCTTTTACATATTGAGGCAAGTTAGCAAAAAACACAAATTGAGGTGTTGGTGTAGGCAATTGCATACAATATTTAATTTTCACATATTTTCCTTTTAAAGCTGGAGGTGGCATTGCTTCAATAATAGGCAACATAACGTCATTGAATTTTGAAGTTGCAATACGTTGTTTTCTATTTTCATAAACTTCAACAGCTACTTCTAACGCTTTTAGTAATCTTTGTTTCGTTAAAGCAGAAACAAATAAAATAGGTACATCTGTAAATGGTTGTAATTCTTCACGAATTTTTCGCTCATAATCTCTAGTTGACATGGTATCTTTCTCAACTAAATCCCATTTATTGACTAATATTACAACTCCTTTTCTATTTTTTTCGGCTAACCAAAATATGTTTTGATCTTGTCCTTCAAAGCCTCTTGTTGCATCAATCATTAAAATACAAACATCACTATGTTCAATTGCTCTTACAGAACGCATAACTGAATAGAATTCTAAATCTTCTTTTACTTTAGCTTTTCTTCTGATTCCAGCGGTATCTACTAATTTAAATTCGAATCCGAAACGATTATAAGTTGTATCGATAGAATCTCTAGTTGTTCCTGCAATATCAGTTACTACAAAACGATCTTCTCCAATAAGCGCATTAATAAACGATGATTTTCCTGCATTTGGTCTACCTACAACAGTAAACTTTGGCAGAGGATTTTCTTCTTCCTCCACTTCAGGTAATTCTGGTAAAACTCTTACTAATTCATCTAATAATTCACCCGTTCCACTTCCATTCATTCCAGCAATGGTAAAATATTCTCCTAATCCTAAAGAATAAAATTCAACAGCATCTTTCTCACGAGCACCATTATCTACTTTATTTACTGCTAGCAATATTGGTTTTGTTACTTTACGAAGTAACTTAGCAACTTCAGCATCCATTGGAGTTACACCTTCTTCCACATCCACTAAAAAAATAATAGCATCTGCTTCGTCAATAGCTAATTCTACTTGACGTCTTATTTCTCCTTCGAAAACATCATCCGAACCTTTAATATATCCACCTGTATCTATTACAGAAAAGGCTTTTCCATTCCATTCACTTTTGCCATAATTTCTATCTCTGGTAACACCGCTAACAGAATCAACAATAGCATCTCTACGTTGTATTAAACGATTGAAAAATGTCGATTTTCCCACATTTGGTCTACCTACTATGGCTACAATATTATTCATTATTTATTTTTTTGAAAGTGCAAAGATAATCATTTAGAATTTAGAAAAATAGATTTGCTTTTCTATTTAATCAATTCAATAACAAGTGTGTAATGTTAATTTGATATTCTTTTATTAATATTTTTTCGTAGATTAGTATCATAAATCCCAATTTATGGAGAAAAACATTACCCTACGACTTCGATTCTATACAGTTGCTACAAAATCATTTGATACTGTTTTAAAAGAATTTGAAGAATTAAAATCTGAAATAGAGCCTGATTACAAAGTGAAAATTTTAGATAATCACATTTGGATAAGTTTGGGTGTACTCCAAAGAGAAAAATATTCTCCACATCTACATCTACAATTAGAACCTATGGAAGATGGAAATACAGCAGTAAATGGCTTATATGGTCCAGATCCTGTTTTGTGGACATTTTTTATTTTTCTTCATTTTCTTATTGCCGTAATTTTCTTAGTTGCTTCAGTATCTGCTTATACTAAAGTAAGATTACACCAAAACTACACCATTGAAATTATTATTATTGCCTTAATGTTGTTCTCCTGGTTTTTACTTTATTATATGGCTAGAAGAAACAGAAAAAAAGGAATGCCACAAATGAATCAATTACAAACTATTATGGAAAGAGTTATTCACTAATTATTTTTGGTTGTAACCAAATCTCCTTAACTGATTAGCATTACTTCTCCAATCTTTATTAACCTTAACATAAGTTTCTAAAAATATTTTTTTGCCAAAAAACTTTTCCAAATCTTCTCTTGCTTGAGTTCCTACTCTTTTCAAAGCAGCTCCTTTATGCCCTATAATGATTCCTTTTTGAGTTTCACGTTCTACCATTATAACGGCTCTAATGCGAATAATAGTTTCATCTTCTTTAAACTCTTCTGTATCAATTTCTACTGCATAAGGGATTTCTTTGTCGTAGTTTAATAAGATTTTCTCTCTAATAGTTTCGTTAACAAAGAAACGTTCTGGTTTGTCCGTTAAAGTGTCTTTAGGATAAAAAGGTGGTGATACAGGCAACAATTCTATAACTCTATCAAAAACGCCTTGAACATTAAAATTTTCTAAAGCCGAAATAGCAAAAATTTCTGCATTAGGCACTTTTTCAGCCCACATTGCCACTTGTTCTTCTAATTGCTCTTGATTCGATTTATCAATTTTATTTAATAATAATAAAACTGGTATTTTAGAATGTACAATTTTATTAAAAAAAGCTTCATCTTTTAACTCCTTCTCTCCTATTTCGACCATATAAATCAAAACATCCGCATCTTCAAAAGCATTTTTCACAAAACTCATCATAGAGTTTTGCAATTCATAAGCAGGTTTTATAATTCCAGGAGTATCTGATAATATCATTTGAAAATCATCACCATTGACAATTCCTAATATTCTATGACGAGTAGTTTGTGCTTTACTTGTTATGATTGACAAGCGCTCACCTACTAAAGCATTCATTAATGTAGATTTACCTACGTTTGGATTACCAATAATATTTACAAAACCAGCTTTGTGTTCCATTACAATTTATTTATTTTGCAAAGGTAGTCATATCAGGTGAATAGAAGAAATAAAACATTATTTTTAAAAAAGGTTTGTTTATTCCAATAAACATTGTAATTTTGCACTCACAAATCGCGGGATAGAGCAGTAGGCAGCTCGTCGGGCTCATAACCCGAAGGTCACAGGTTCGAGTCCTGTTCCCGCTACTAAGAATTTTTATTGAAATTACAAACGCACATCGCGGGATAGAGCAATTGGTAGCTTGTCGGATTCATATCCACCTAGGCGGACACAGGTTCAAATCGCAATGTTAACTAGTAAGAATTTTATTGAAATTATAAACGCACATCGCGGGATAGAGCAGTAGGCAGCTCGTCGGGCTCATAACCCGAAGGTCACAGGTTCGAGTCCTGTTCCCGCTACTAAGTAACCCTTTCAGAAATGAGAGGGTTTTTGGTTTTAACAATATGGAAGAATTTGTTGTTTATATTCTTTTTTCTGAAAAACATAATAAAAATTATGTGGGATACACTTCTAATTTGATAGAACGTTTTAAATCCCATAATCTTTTAGCAACAAAAGGTTATACAATTAAATTTAGGCCTTGGAAAGTGGTACATGTTGAATTTTATACCACAAAAAAGGATGCCTTACAAAGAGAAAAATAATATAAATAAAGAGGCTCATATTCGCCTAAGCGCACTAAGCTCAAATACCGTCTTCGCTACGATAAAAAACCCTTAATCAGCAAGCGATTGAGGGTTTTTTATACTAAAATCGTATGCGTTTTTTAATGCAAACGCATACGAAAACGCATACAATTTTCTAATTAATACCCTTGAAAATCAGATTATAAAACACCAATAATTAACACTTTTTAGCATTATAATTCTATAAAAATGCACCCTCAGTTTCTATGTATGTATTTATAAGTATAAAGATTATAAAAACCTGTAAGTCTAAATACGTTCTGAAAACTTAAAAAAATGCGTATAAATACGTATTGTGGGTTTAAAAACGATTGTTTAAATTTAAAAAAATACAAACTAACATTTATCAAACCTATCTATCCTATATTAGTAGATTAGTGGTAACAATGTCAGATATATTTACAAGTTAGCAATAAAATTAATTCACTCTTTTTCAATAGACTAAAAAAAAATTAAAAATATTTTGCCCTTTTTTATTAACTGTAAGTAATATTTATATATATTTGCATCATAGTTCTTTGAAATATGTTTTGAAAATTAATTACTAAATGGAGAGTTTTAACTTTTGTTTATTCATTTAAACAACCCTTTATTGGGGTTTCAGACACAATTCGCTCTCTAACTGCTGAAAACTGTCGATGTCGCCTGGAAAAGCCAAATCGCCAAATCGATGATAGCATTGAAATCAAATTCAATTAATTCAAAGAGGTTTTAAATCAGATTAGAAAAGATGAAATGAATTGTATCAATGAAAGTTTCTATTTTAAAAGAAGCAGGGATTTTAAAGCGGTGCATAGAGAACATTGTCTACGCATTTAGTAATTGATTATTGTTAAATAAGCAGGTAGCAATTAAGCTATTACTAAAACTTATTATATCATGTCGAGAAAAAAAAGACTTCAAAACATCGATGGTTTACAAAATGTACTTGTAACTATCGCAACGGACCAGTGTTCTCTATCGGAGAATGATGTTAATCTATTAAATGATGCAATAGCAAAATTAAATAGATTGAGAATTAAGAAAGGGTTGACAGACAAACATTATAAATCTGAAATTTCAGATATTGTTTACCTAATTATTAAATTTTTAATCTAATGGCTATTAAGTTCTTAAAGAAGTATTACATTATTCAATTATCAACCGACACCCTTTAAATTTTTCCATTTTAATTATTATGAATCTAGGTACAGTTATAAAAGATATCAGAAAGCAAAAAGGCCAAACTCAAACAGAGTTTGCCTCATCTTGTGGTATAACTCAAACATATTTATCTCAAATTGAAAATAATAGTAAAGAACCAAATTTATCAACTTTAAAAGTGATAAGTTTGAATCTTGATATTCCATTGCCTATTCTTTTTTTTATGTCACTTAATGAAGAAGACATTTCTCCTGAAAAAAGAAAAGCATTTGAGATTATAAATCCATCTGTTAAATCATTAATAAATGAGTTCTTTAAAGTCTAGAAATAAATTGTTTCTACCTTCAATAATTGGGGAAACAAAAAATGAACTTGATAAAATTATTCAAGAAATAGACACTCATTACAATGAATGGGTTGAACAAAAAATTGACAAAAAAACTGGGCAATTTAAAACCTATTTAGATGGAACTATTAAGGAAAGAATTATTCGCCCATCAAAAACAAAATTAAAGTTAATCCAATCAAAAATTAAAGATAGAATTCTTTCAGATATAGAATTACCAAGTAATGTACACGGTGGAGTAAAAAAGAAAAGTAACATTACAAACGCAAAACCACATCAAGGAAAAAAATATATATTTACTACTGATTTGAAAGATTTTTATCCTTCAATAAAATCAAAAAAAATTCATAATACATTCATTGAATTAGGTTTTAATAAACAGTTTGCTTTTTATATTACAAAATTGACAACCTGGAAAGGCGAATTACCTCAAGGTACGCCAACTAGTACACATATTTCAAATATTATTTTTTTAGAAACAGATTATAAATTAATAAAAATCTGTGAAGAAAATGGCATAACTTATACTCGATACATTGACGACTTAACATTTTCATCTCAAAAAGATTTTCAAGATTTAATTCCAATATTTTTAAAAATCGTTCAAGAAAGTGGTTTAAAAATAAGTAGAAGAAAAACTAATTATCAAGGAAATCAAAATGTAACCGGAATAAATATTTTTCTGAATAAAATAGACGCACCAGAAAAAATTATACAAAGAGCAAAAGAAGAAGAAAAATCAGAAAAGAAGATAAAGCCTTATGGAAATTATTTAAATAATATACGAAAAACAAATAACAAAAAAGGCAACCACTAAGCACAGGTTTTATGCTATTGCAAGGATTTGGGTTTCTTTGGAAAGTTTAATGATTATTTTTTTCTTTTTATTCACGCTTTTTCTTTTAAAGTTTTCGGTACATTTGTTAAAGCCAGTCTTGAAAAAACTCAACAGATGTAAAGTCTGGGAACGTTATAAACTGAATATTAACAAGCATACTAAAACGCATACTATTTACATTTTTAAAGCTAAAAAAAGTAAAATTATTACTGAATATCAGTAAATTACAAGTTAAAATCCTATTCCTGCTACTAAAAACCCTTTCAGAAATAAGAGGCTTTTTTTACAAATAACCCAATCAGACAAATCATTATATTTCAATACATTACATTTTATTGAAAAATATTTTCACCATTTCTTGTAACATTTCACATTTCTTTAACGTAAAACTACTATCAAAGAAATTGTAACTATTACCATGAGAACTTTACAAACATTAGTATTCAAAAAACGCATAAAAAGTTTTTGCGATAAACTTCCAGACATTTTGGTAGTTACTAATGTTATGGTATTCCATTTTAATTCCTTTTAATAAAATAGCATTTCTTATTTCAATACATTTTAAAAGTATCAACTGATTAACAATCATGATGATATAGACTCTTACGCTCTCAAATTGAAATTGGAATGACCTAACATTGCTTTTTTTTAACCCTTTTAACTATTTATTAACCCATTTAATTAATTAATCATGCTAACATTTTTAGGCTATTTACTTGTAATTTTCGCAATTGTCTTAACGGCTATTTATCCTTTTCTTCTTAAGAAACTCAGCGAAAAAGATAAAGACAACGAAAAAACTCCTTCTTATTTGAATCTTTTAACCATGTTAGATTTCAAATTAAGAGCAGGACTATTTGGATTAGGTTTGCTAATGTTGTTACTAAGCGAATCGGTAATTTTCGCTAAAGAAGGACATCAATATTATATATTAAGTCCAACAGGTGCTCGTTCTACAATCATGTCACCAGGAATTAAATTCATTGTTCCTTTTAGCAAAATTCAAGAATGGGAAAAATTCATTGACATCAAATGTGTGGCTTTAGATAAAAAAGGAAACTACAAGCAAGATGTTACAGGAATTGAAGGTATTATTCCTAATGGAATTAATGTACGATTTATTGATAAAGTAGATGCTAATGTATATGCTTCGGTTAGATTTGAAATGCCAAACGACGATATGGCTTTTATTAAATTAGTAGAAACGTATAGACAACCTTCTAACCTAATCAACAATACCTTATTGCCAACAGTTTCAGAACAGTTAAAAAACGTAACATTCATGTATTCTGCTGAAGATTATGTTTCTGGTTCTGCAACCGATTATAGAATGACTATTGAAGATGCCTTGAAAAACGGTGGTTTTGTTGTTAAAAAAGTAGAAGTGAGAGATACAATCTATAATGAAATTGGTGTAGATTCACTTCTTAAAAAGAAAAGAGGCATTAAAGAAATTAATAAGTTTATTCGAAATGAAAAAATCTTTGTTAATGGTATTCCTAAAAGAATTCCTCATGAAATTAATGTCAATAAGATTGTTACCGCTCAAGTAATTATTGACGATGTTGACTTGAATAAGGCTTTTGAAGATAAATTAAAACAACAACGCGATATTTCTGCTGAAAAAATTATCGAAATTCAAAAAGTAGAAACGGCTAGAGCAGCTCAACAACGTATTGTTGCTGAAGGGGAAAGAGACAAAGCAGCTGAGCGTGTAAAGCAAGAAAAAATGCAAGTGAATACTTTAATTGCTATTGAAACAAGAGTAAAAGAAGAAGAATCAAATAGACAATTAGCTGAAATTGCCGTAAAAACCGCAGAATTAGAAGCTAGAGCTTTATTAATAAAAGAAAAAGCACAAGCAGATGCTAACCGACTTAAAGTAAATGCAGGATTAACACCTCAAGAGAAAGCACAAATTGAGAAAGAAACACGTATTGGCGTGGCTCATGAGTTGTCTAATATGCAAGTTCCTGCAAATATGATTATTTCTGGAGGGAATGCAAATGGCAATACAACTGAATCTTTATTACAAATTAAACTTTTAAATGACCTTACTAATAATAAGCAACAATAAAACAAAAAGTTAATTTTAGAGTCACTCAGGAATGAGTGGCTTTTTTTATTTATATTGGCTCAAAAATAATTTCATAGACACTTTGCCGTTCTATTACTCAATAATTATTTTTGTTTGAATTATGATAAAAAAAATTGTACTGCTATTTCTTCTAAATCTATTTTTTTCTGCTAGTTGTTTTTCGCAAAAAAATACAATTAAAAAGGATTCTGTAAAAATTTACCATGACATCCATAAATATTCTCAAAAAGGTAAATTTTCAAAATTTGTTTATAGATTGTTTTTTCGTTCTTCAAAATTAAACGAGAAAATTAATAAATCTAAAGAAACTGTCGTAAAAAATGAAAAAGTAAAATTTAATGGTAAAATCATTCGAAATATAAATATAAAATCCTTAGACCCTTTTGGTTATTCAATAGATGATTCTACTAAAATTCCTAAAAACAATTTTGAAAAATTTGGAAATGCCGTACATATAAAAACAAAGAAATTTACTGTAAATAATCTTTTGCTTTTTAAAAAAAATGACATTTTCGACAACTTGATTATTGAAGAATCTGAACGACTTATAAGAGACCAACGTTATATTAGAAAAGTAATTATCAATCCTAAATTAATAAGCAAAGATTCTGACTCTATTGATGTAGATGTTACACTTTTAGACTCTTGGAGTATAATTCCTAATGGAAGTCTTTCATCGAATCAAGGGAGTTTTTCTCTTCGCGAAAGAAATTTACTTGGATTAGGCCATCAAATAAGAGGAAACTACAAAGAACGTTTTTCTGATGGTTATAAAGCTAAATCTGGAGCATACTCGATAAACAATATAAAAAACAGTTACATTAGTTTTAATGCAATTTATGACAATGATTTTGACAATAATACCAGGCGAATTGTTTCAATAAACAGAAGTTTTTTCTCTCCATTAACAAAATGGGCTGGAGGATTATATTTTGAAAATAGATTACAAAATGAACCATTCATTGTAGCTAACGATAGTATTGTTACAAATGCACTAAAATCGGAATTTCAAGAATATTGGATTGGAAGATCTTTCAAATTATCCAATAAAAACGATTATAATAGTAGAACTACAAGACTAATAACTTCAATTGCCTATAATAAAAAAATATTTTTACAAAAAGCATCCGAAGAATTTGATCCAACATCTTTTTTCTCAAATGAAACAAATATTATTTCTCAAATTGGGGTTGTTTCCCAAAAATATTACAAGGATAGTTTTATTTTTAATTATGACATAGTAGAAGATGTTCCTTATGGAGAAATAGCAGCAATTACTGTTGGATTTCAAGATAAGAATGAGTTAACCAGATTGTATCTAGGAAGTAAATTAGCATATGGTAGAAAATATTCATTTGGTTATTTAAGCAATTCCGTTGAATGGGGCAGCTTTTTTCATAATGGTGATTCCTACCAAAATACTTTTAAAATTGAACTTAACTATTTCAGTCCTCTATTTCATATTGGAAAATGGAAAACTAGACAATTTATTAAACCTTCTTATGTATGGGGAAACAATCGTGATGTATCTCAACGAGATTTAGTTAATTTAGAAGGAAACAATGGAATTATTGGCTTTACAAATTTACTTAGAGGAACTCAAAAATGGGTTTTATCTTTACAAACTCAAACCTATTCTCCAACGAGTTGGAAAGGCTTTCGCTTTAGTCCTTACTTAAACGTTACAATGGGCTCAATTTCAGAAAAGAATCAGGATTTAATTAATAGCAAAGTGTATTCCAAAATTGGAATTGGCTTACTAATAAACAATGATTATTTGATTTTTAATAGTTTTCAAATTTCATTTTCCTACTACCCTACTATTCCTTTTGAAGGGACAAATATTATTAAAACAAATTCGTTTGAAAATGATGACTTATCATTGCCACAATTTAGACTTTCAAAACCTTATCATATTAGATATCAATAAAATATTCTTTATTTAACAGTTATACTTATAAATTATATTACTTTTGCCGCTAATTTATTTTTTACAAATTACTTTCTTATAAAGTATTTTATCTCTTTTGAATATGAATATGAAAAAAATTGTTGAGTACAGAAAACTACTTAACGTTACTAAAGATGTAACTCTTAGCGAATTAAAATCGATCTACAGAAAAAGTATGAAAGAAAATCATCCTGATAAATTTACGGATGAAGAAAAAAAGAAAGAAGTGGAAGCAATAAGTACGCTAACAATTGAGGCTTACCATTTTTTAGTTAGTGTTGCCAATGAAACTCTTGATAAAGATAAAGAACTTTATTTAAAAACAACTTCTTCAGTCAATATTGAAGATTTTTATATGGACAATAATGTTTTATACATACAGTTTTTAGACGGAAATAAATATGAATATTTTGGTGTTCCAAAAAACACTTATGTAAAAATGATAAATGCCGAATCACCAAGTCGTTTCGCAAGAAGACACATTTATTCAAATTTTTTATACCGAAGTGCTTCTAAATTAGTTGCAGCCGAATAAATTTTCATAATCAGAATAAAACAAAAGAAGCTACCCTTAACTTGGGTAGCTTTTTTTTAAATTTGTTTATAAAAAACAAACTTAACAAAACAAACTCTAAACTATCTTTACCAAAGTTAACTTGTTTTATTCTAAAAAAAAATACGTATAAATACGTATTTTTGATGTTTTTGACTACGTATTTATACGTATCTTGTTATACCTAGTAGCGTTTTTTTAAATTTCTTCAAGCGCGATTAATTGATATTTTAATGCAAAAATCACAACTCCAATAAAATTTTTAGTATTAGTTTTTTCCATAATATGTTTTCTGTGTGTTTCAACAGTTCTCACATTAATGTTTAAAATTTCAGAAATTTCTTTACTGCTTTTTCCGTTAGAAACCAATTTAATAATCTCAATTTCTCTTGTCGTTAAACAGTTTTCATCAATTTCAGCAAAAGAATCATATAAACTAGGTATGTTTTTCTTTTCCCAAAGTATTACTTCACGAATTACTGAACCTAGCTCATTTCCAAAATAATATCCATTTTCTTTGATACTAATAATAGCTTTCTGAAGTTGATCAGGATCTGAATTTTTTGTAAAAAACCCATGAGCTCCTAATTCCATAACTCTGTGTATACTTTCTTTTGTTGTAAGTTGCGAAATAATTAAAACATAAATAGTAGGATATTTATCTCTTAGCACTCTACACGTTTGAAAACCGTCCATTTCTGGCATTTGTATATCCAATAGTACTAAATCAATCTCATACTCATCAATGTTGCTTAAAAACTCTTTACCATTATTAGCTTGAAAAACAACATCAATTTCATCAAATGAATTCAGTAAATGGGCTAGACTTTTTCTGAAAAGTTGGTGATCATCTACTATTGCTACCTTCATTCTATCTAATTTTTACCGAAATTACAAATTCATTTCCTAAAATTGGTTGATTTTGTTTAAAAATTGCATCAATTACTTTCAATCTAGAACTAATATTCTTTAATCCAGTCCCTTTTGAAATCAAATACATCTCTTTAAAATTAAAAGGAGTTCCATCATCTTTTATAAAAAAAATGTAGTTATTTCCTTCCTGTTTTATGGTAATTTCACAAGATTTCACATTACCATATTTTATCATATTAGTCGTTAATTCTTGTACAACTCTAAATAATTCATAAGACATTTCATTAGGTAAATCAATCGATTTCTCCTTTGTATTTATAGAAAAATGAGTTGAAGTTTTTGAATTTAATCTTGAGAAGTAATCCTGAAGTGTTATTAAAAACCCTGATGTTTCCAGTAAAGGAGGCATTAATTTATAAGAAACTAAGCGTGTATTCTCAATTGCAGCTTCAACACCTATTTTGATATCATCATATAGTGCTTTTTTCTCTTGAGAAGTTTCATTTTTATAAAGTACAGATAAAAAATTTCTTATAGCGTTCAAATCACCAGAAACACCATCATGAATATCCGCAGCTATACGCTTACGCTCTTGTTTTTCAGACTCTAATGACGTTTTAAGAAGAAGTTCTGCTTCCTTTCGTTTCATTTTCATGACATACGTCTGATAAAAAACAGCCAAAAATAATAAAAGCAAAACTAAAATAACAATTAGTCCTGTTCCTACAAGTATTAATGTTCCAACTTTATTCGTGCTTTCCAAACTGTAAAAATTAATATTAATCTCAGAAAAAAACCAAAGATAACTATTAAAATCCAAAACTTATCTCTACTTATCGAATCATCAAAAAACATATAATCGCCCATTAAAAATACCAGAAAAGTTCCAGTAAAGTAGATTAATAAAGCCGAAATATAGTAAAAACTTGACCTAAAATACAAGGGTTTGTCATCCATTCTTTTAAAAACCTCTATAAACCAAAGAAAACTACTTATTATAACTATTGAAGTTATTGCTACATTAAGTGGTAATTCATTTAAACCTATTTTATCAGGTGACCAATTAATTAATAAATACACATATAAAATGAAGTAAAATATAGCATAAATAACAAAAAACTTTTTATAATTTAATAATTTGTAATAAAAATATAAAACTGTATAAAACTCTAAAAAGGAATAAATCCTAAACCAATATTTTGTACTGCCTTTAAAAATCGAATAACCAAACAATTCATACAAACTTCCAAAAGCTAATAAAACAATAAATGGTAAAAAAAATACTGTTTCTATATTTACTTTTTTATGATATATATAAATTATCAAGGGAAAAATACCAATGAAACAAACAAAGTTAACAAAATTTAAATTTTCCATAAACATAATAAATCGAACCTTTTATATATATAAAAAGAGAACATGCTTTCCAGCTAGTTCTCTTTTTTTTTATTAAATTAATAAAAATTATTTATGGAATGGGCTAGTTGGATCGCACTCATCTGGGCAAGGTTTTAATTTATCTATAATAACACCTGTAGACATATCTTTACCCGCAGAATCAACACCTATTAAAACTGGTGCTATCCTTCCTAAATTAGTATCATATCCATTATAAATACGAACACCAATGCAATTTTCTTGATTGAGAATAAGATTAAGAGTATCAACTCCTACAAACGAACATTTAATCTCATTTGGAAATCTAGTTTTAAAAGCATTTACTAATGCTTGTGCCTCTGATAAGCTAATTTCTGAACCTGAATTTGAACAAATAGACATAATTTTAAATTTAAGGGTTAAACAGCACTAAAATAACATTTTTTTAACAAAAAAACACGAAAAATTTACTTTTTTTAAGTTTTTTTTAATAAAAATTAGGCTTAAAAGTAAATTTTTACGTTAAAAAGAAAACTGGACTATGAGTTAAAGATTTTATTATGAGTATTATAAGCTAAAATCATTTAAACAAAACTTCTATGAAAAAACAATGATTTTGATATTGCCCATATTACTCTTATTGCGATAAAACTAAATGAAAAGGAAATAAAATACTTAAAATCATAATCCAGTAAAAAATTTATTAACATGGCAAATGTTAAATATCCTATAGAACAAATCATAGAATTTATAAATATTCCTGAAGGATTGCCTATATATCTATTATTTTTATTTGAAAAGAGTAACAAAATAGTTGATACACTTATGTTCATTAAAAACCACATTAATGACATTAAAAAACTAGCTCCTAGTATAAAGTAAAATTTTACGTCTAAGAGATAATTATCATCAATCATTAAAAACAAATCTTGTTTAAAAAGAAAAAATGCAATTAAAAAATAATACGTTTGACCAAGCACAGAAAAAAATACGGTCCTCTTATTAATTTTTAAATCTTCAATTATTGTTATGAAACTCATTATATCTTTTTTTTAATTTTTTAGTACAATCTCAACTTCTCAAAGCTAAACACAAAAACAAGACCAATCAATACGTATTTATACGTATTTTTGCCCTTTTTTAGTACGTATTTTTACGTATTTTTCCATTTTTGTCGGATTTTTTGAGCTTTAATGCACTAAATTTTAATCTCTATTTTGAAAAAAATATTTCGCATTTTTAAGTATATTTGATATACTAACCAATAAAATTATAGATTATGAATTTTTTAGCCATTTTAGTTGCAGCATTAAGTACTTTTGCTCTTGGAGCAATTTGGTATAACCCAAAAGTTTTTGGAACCGCTTGGATGAAAGAAGCTGGTTTAACCGAAGAACAATTAAAAAAAGGAAATATGGCAAAAATCTTTGGATTTGCATTTTTCTTTGCCATTCTCATAGCTTTTATTATGCCCACTCTAGTAATACATGAGATTGGTGCAGTACAAGCCGCTGGTGGTAATGAAGCAGATCCTGCTTTAATTGAATTTTTAAAGGTACATGGTGGAAAGTTTAGATCATTTAAGCATGGTGCTCTACATGGATCCATTTTAGGAGTGTTTTTAGCACTACCTATTCTAGGTACTACTTTTCTATTTGAACAGCGCTCTTGGAAATACATCTTCATTCATGCAGGTTACTGGATAGTTAGTTTTGCAGTAATGGGTGCTATTATCTGCGGATGGAAATAAAAATATTTGTCAATTAATTAACATTTTATTATACCTTAATCGTCCTATTTTTGCAGGACGATTTTTTTATTTTGGAAAACATTACATTTAAAATATATAGTAATATAAATTCCCTACCCGAAAATTGGGATACTGTTGCTGCATCAAATCATTTTTTACAAAAGCCTTATTTAAATGTGCTACAACATACAGCACCAGTAAATATGGAGTGCTTTTTTATTGGCATATTCGATTCGCTAGAATTAATTGGAGTTTCAATTGCTCAATACATTAATGTTGACCATCTTGAGTCATTTGGTGAAAGAGATCATTGCCTAAAAACTTATGTTCGTAATTTCGTTTTTAAAAATTTCTGTTCTCACGTACTATTCTTGGGTAACAACATGATTACTGGAGAAAATAGCTTTGTCTTTGAGAAAAAAGTACCTGCTAAACTAATTAGCAAAATATTAATCGATTGCACTCAATCTCTCATTACCTACTTTAAAAATAAAAAGATAAAAATTCACATTGTAACTTATAAAGATTTCTACAAAGCATTTACCAAGGAACTTAAAGAATATGATTTTCACTCCATGTATGAATTCAATACACAGCCTAATATGATTTTTAAGCTAGAAGAAGAATGGAAAAATGGGAATGATTATATTAATGCTTTAACCAAAAAATATAGAGATCAATATAAAAGGGCTCATAAAAAAATTGAAGGTATTACGACTTCCGAACTTACTTTAGAAGAAATTATCCATCATGAAGAAAGAATATATGAGTTATATCATTATGTGGCTGTTAATGCTCCTTTTAACACCTTTTTCTTATCTAGAAATCATTTCTCTTTTTTTAAAAAACAATGTGGAAAACGATTTAAGATTTTTGGGTATTTCAAAAATGAAGAATTAATAGGTTTTCATACCATTCTATTAAACGAAAACACACTAGAAACTTATTTTTTAGGTTATGATGAAACTCATCAAAAAGAACATATGCTATATTTAAACATGCTTTATAACATGACTGCATTTGGCATTGAAAATAACTTTAAAAAAATTATTTTTGGAAGAACTGCCTTAGAAATAAAAAGTTCAATTGGTGCAAAACCCATTGAAATGTCTGGATTTATTTTTCATACAAACTATTTCATAAATTATCTAATGCCAAAAATTTTCAGTAAATTAGAACCAGAAGTTAGTTGGCAACAAAGGCATCCTTTTAAATAATTCATTCGAAAATAGTAATCTCAAATTTATTTTTAAACTTTTATTAAGGGACTGCCACTTTCATTTGTCCAGGTAGAATAGTAATATCTAGTTTATCAACTTCACCACAATATTCTCCATCTATTTGAAAACTTATTTTTTTTCTAGTAGTAATTATAGCCTTTTCGGTTGAAAAAATAACAACTTCTTCTGAATTTAATAGAATATTACCTGTTACAATTTTTCCCACAACAAATACATCTAAATTTTTTAACACAACAATTTCAAATTTTCCGTCATTAATTTTTCCATTTGGATTTATGGTTACACCAGTTCCATATTTTTGAGAATTGGCAATTACAATCATTTTTGCCATAGTTTTTACAAATTGACCATTCACTTCAATAGTAGCTTCAAAAGGTTCTTCCGATTCCATTAAAGTAGAAATCACCTGCAAAGCATAACCTAGTTTTCCTCTTGTATCGCCATTTTCATAATTTTTAACTAACAAAGCATTTAACCCCACATCACTTAAATGCAAACTTTTCTTCCCATTGATGGCAACCATATCAATTTCCATATAATCATTTTGAAAAGCTACTTGCAAATTTTCTTCAAAAGTTGATGGTAAATTCAAATCAATAGACAATCCGTTTGCTGAACCAGCAGGAATAATTCCAAAAATTACATTTTCATTTTCTAAAGCTTCGCCTACCATTTTTATAGTTCCATCACCACCAGCAATAATAATTCTTAAAGGTTTATGAATATCATAAAGCTTTTTTATTTCGTTTTCATCATTAGTACCAGAAGTTTCATAACTAACCATATCTACTTCTAAATGTGTAGCAAAGTCATGAATTTGTTCCAACATTTGTGTTTTGTCTCTGTCTCCAGAAATAGGATTCACCACCAATAAATATTTCTTTCTTGTAGACATATTAGTCATTTACTAATTAATTTGTAATTTGTAAAACTTTAACTCAAATGTATAAAATTAAATGAAGCCAGTTTTAAAATTATATCGTGGCTATGCAAATAATCAAGAACTAATTGTAATGGGGCATGTTTTTAAACCTAACACTATTGCAGATTATGATTTTCAAAAGAAAAGCTTTAAAAATGCAAGATCAATAATTAGGTTATTCCAAGTAAAAACACAACCAAATGCAGATGTATATTTAAAACTAGATAATGAAATTATTCATACTAAAACACTAGAAGATGGTTATTTTAAATTTTGTATTCCTATAAAAGAATCCCATACTTTTGGATGGAAAGATTATACGGTTTTCATTACTCATAATGAAGAAAAAATTGAGGCAACTTCTAGCTACATAAAGCCTACCATAGGAAAATTTGGATTTATCTCAGATATTGACGATACTTTTTTAATTTCACATACTAGAAATCCTTTAAAAAAAATATATATATTATTGTTTAAAAATGTAACTAAACGAAAGGTTTTTGAAGATGTAGCACAACATTATCAAGCTTTACAAACTGCTGGCAGAAATGACAAAAAAGAAGAGAACGCATTTTTTTATGTATCTAGTAGTGAATGGAATTTATATGGTTTAATAATACAATTTTCGATTATTCATCAATTACCAAAAGCTGTTTTACTTTTAAAGAACATTAAAACTAGTTTAACTCAATTGTTTTTTACAGGTCGTGGTAATCATAATCACAAATTTGAAAAAATAAAACATATTTTAGAATTTTATCCCAACTTAAAATATGTCTTATTAGGTGATGATTCACAGCATGATCCTAAGCTTTATGAATCCATTTGCAAAATTTTTCCTTTACACATCAAAGCAGTTTACATTCGTCAAGTAGGTGCTTCAAAAAAAACAAAAACGCTTAAAATAATAGAAAATATGGCTAATTTAAATGTAGCTACTTGTTATTTTAAATCCAGTAAAGAAGCTATTGCACATTCTAAGGAAATTGGTTTGATTGAGTAACTTTTATAGTTTATAAAAAACCAAATAAAACTTGTGCAACGCAACTAATAGCAATAAAGTACCGTAAAAATCAACATTTACACAGTCTCATTTAAAAATCTGCTTCATATCCATGTCCGTTTTTTCCATAGAAAATTAACCATTTTGCTAAAGAATAAACAATATGCAGTTTACTTTCAATACTATCTTCCTCTACATCTGGAGGAATTCTTTGGGATTTTAAGAATTCTAAGTTATGTTGTTTGGCTAAATTGTCTGCTATTTCCATAAGTCTGTTTCCATAGTCTAAAGTTTCGTCTGCCATTTTAGTGTGCCACGCTTCCTCTACTAAATCTTCTCCTAAAATACCTATACAATCTTGAAGAAATTGTCCTCGAAATACATTTTCGTCCTGTCCAAATGAAATGTAAACAGGAACACCATCTTGTTCTTTTGCAAGTTCAATAACATAAAAACCTTCATGTTCTTTTAAAAACTCGTCTAATGGTGGTTTCTGTTCTAGCTCATTGTATTTGCCTTTTATCCATTCATCAGCCTCTTTGTCTTGCCCAACTCTTGGAGCTTTAATAGTTTCATAAGTCTGAATTTGATTTGCAAACCATTCCTGTAATAACTCCTCTTTCGTCGGATACTTTTTCCCTTTAAGTTTGTCAAAGAATGAGGGTTGAGGAAAGTCATTCTTAGATAGTATTTCAAATATTTCTATGAAACGTTTTTCAAATCCTGCTTTAGGCTTCCCCATTGGTCGCATATCTAATCCCATATGTTTGTCTTTATATGATTGTTTTTAAAATTTGCCTAAACAGATGCTTATTTAGAGCGAGTATCTATTTTAAAAAAAACAAATATAATATTTCTAATAAAATTAAATCAAAACATTTCAAATTCTCCTAGTTACCAACAATACTGGTGCTCGTTTGCAACGAGTACCTACTTTCTATAAAAAAACAAATACAGCGTTTGCAACGCGACTACTTGCAATATTTTACCATAATGGCTCAACATTTACATTGCAAAAAACTTTATTCTCTTCTTCATAATTTCTGTAACTACTATTTACATAATCCCTTTCATGAAATACTATTTGTGCTTCAACAGGATTGTAATGAATATAATGTATTCTTTGTTCTATTTTTTCTAAAGTATCTAAAACTACAGGATGAAAACCATCTTGCCATAATTTATAGTTCTTTGCTCTACCCGTTTTTTGCGCTTCATAATTAAACTTTCTTAGCAACCATTCTCTCCTACTTTCTGGATGCTCTTTAATAGCTTCAATAATTTTTTTTGAAGTATGCTTTTTAAAATCACGAATTATATTTTGCAATTCACCATCTGGTGCTGTTAGAATTAAATGGATATGACTCGTCATATAAACATAAGCATGAACACTCAATCCTCTCTCTTTAATGCAATAATTTAATGAATCATCTAATATAGCACAATAAATAGGTCTAATTAAAACATCAACCCAATCAACTACTGTAATTGTTACAAAAGTTGGGATAGTACTATCTATAACTTTATATTTTTCTGACATCGATTTAAAAAAACAAATATATTATTTCTAATGAAATTATAGCACAATTTTTCATAGCACAAACTAGGGCTCGTTTGTAAAACAGTTAATTGGCAAAAAACACTATAAAGAGCTACGTTTTCATTACAAAAAAATCGGAATTGTCACAACAACTTTTATACATAATGCTTGTAGTAAGCCGCATTGCAAACGCTACATTTGAAGTTAAAAGAAAATAGATACTCGTTGCAAACGAGCACCAGATTCGGGGACTTTTTCATTACAAAAAACTCTATAATTGTTGCACAACCTATTATACATAATTCTTGTAATAAGCCGCGTTGCAAACGCTACATTTGAAATTAGAAAGACAGTAGGTACTCGTTGCAAACGAGCACCAGATTCGCACTAGATTCGTGTTTTTATATTCAATACTGTACTCAATACTACTTAATTTGCATTTTTACTACTTGAATAGTACTTTCATGTACTTGATTTATGTTTCAAGCTACTTGAATAGTATTTCCATGTACTTGATTTATATTTCAAACTACTTGAATAGTACTGCAACTTACTTGATTGGTCTTTCAACCTACTTGAATGAGGTTTCAAAATGCTTGAATAGTACACTAATCTACTTGATTTGTGTTTTGGAACGCTTGAAACCTACTATAGTTTATTTGATAGTTGTTTTGAAGTACTAAGTTGCTATTCCAAACGACTAATTCAATTTATAAGACTAATTCCTAGCCCAGATTAAAATGAAAAGCTTTTTGAAAAAGTCGTTTTAGATTTTCTTGCTTTTAAAAAGCGACCTAAGAAGCTCTTTTAAAAGCATAGAAAACTAAACGAATTTGAGAAAACTTGTAATGGAAAGCTGGAAATAGCTTCAAGAGAAAGTTGTAGGTTGTGGGTTATATGTTATCTGTTTACTGCTAATCACTAAGAACTAACCACTGGGCACTAACTACTTAAACTATCTATCTCTTCCTGAACTATTTCCCAATCTTCTAACAACTGATCTAGTTCTTTCTTTTTCTTCTCATAAGCTGTAAAAAAAGCTGCATTTTCAATTAGTTTATCATAATTAGAAGCTAATTCTTTATCGTCTTTTTGAATATCAATTTCTAATTGTTTTATTTGACTTTCTACCTTACTCAAACGATTTTGCAACGATTTTTGCTTTTTTTGTTCTTCATACGAAAGCATTTTTGTTTCTTTCGTTTCTGGCTTCAAGTTGTTTTTAGCTTTAACTTGATCTTTTGTTTCAAAAGCACGCATGTCATTAGCATTTCTTTGTTCTAAGAAGAAATTGATATCGCCTAGATATTCTTTTATCTTTTTATCTTTGAATTCGTAAGTTACATTTGCTAATCCTTGTAGAAAATCTCTATCGTGAGAAACTAACAATAAGGTTCCTTCATATTTTGCCAAAGCTGCTTTTAAAACGTTCTTAGACTTAATATCTAAGTGATTGGTTGGCTCATCCATCAAAAGCACATTTATAGGCTGTAAAAGTAGCTTACAAAGCGCTAAACGGTTTCTTTCTCCTCCTGAAAGCACTTTTACTTTCTTTTCTACATCATCTCCTCTAAAAAGGAAAGAGCCTAACATATCACGAACTTTAGAACGATTAGAATCTAACGCTGATTCTAGCATAGTATCTAATAAGGTTTTTTCACCATCTAAATATTCGGCTTGATTTTGTGCGAAATATCCTAGTTGTACGTTGTGACCAAGTTTAATATCACCTTGATATTCAAATTCGTTAACAATAGCTTTTATAAATGTGGATTTTCCTTGTCCATTTTGTCCTACAAAAGCAATTTTACTTCCTCTTTCTACCAATAATGAAATGTCTTCTAAAATAACTTTATCTCCATAAGCCTTAGTAACATGCTCTGCTTCTACCACAACTCTACCTGGTGTTTGTGAAACTGGAAAAGAAATATTCATTACCGAATTATCATCTTCATCTACTTCAATACGCTCTACTTTATCTAATTTCTTAATTAAAGATTGAGCCATAGATGCTTTTGAAGCTTTAGCTCGGAATTTTTCAATTAATTTTTCGGTTTCTTCAATTTTCTTAGCTTGATTTTTTTGGGTAGCCAATTGCTTTTCGCGAATTTCACCACGAAGTAATAAATATTGCGAGTAGGGTTTATTGAAATCGTAAGCTTTTCCAAGTGAAATTTCGATAGTTCTATTAGTTACATTGTCCAAAAACATTTTATCGTGAGAAACAATAACAACAACTCCAGGGAAATTTCGTAAAAAACCTTCTAGCCAAATGATACTTTCAATATCCAAGTGATTCGTTGGCTCATCTAGCAATAAAATATCATTAGACTGAAGTAATAATTTAGCTAATTCAATACGCATTCTCCATCCACCAGAGAATGTACTGGTTAGATTATTAAATTCTTCCCGTTTAAATCCTAAACCTAAAAGAATTTTTTCGGTATCACCTACATAATTATACCCTCCTAATATTTCATAATGATGTGTTACTTCCCCTAATTCTTCGATTAATTCTGAATAAGAATTACTTTCGTAATCTGTTCGAGTAGCTAATTGATGATTGATTTCATCAATACGCAATTCAGCGTTTTTAATTTCGCTAAACGCTTGGTAAGCTTCTTCTAAAACAGTTCTTCCCTCTTCAAAATCGATATCCTGACGAAGAAAACCCATTCTAACTTCTTTTTCTGTAGCAATTACACCAGAATCTGGCTTAAAATCACCTGCTAATATTTTTAACATGGTCGATTTTCCTGCTCCATTTTTTCCCACTAGTCCAACTCGATCACCAGAACCTAATCGAAAAGTCACTTCTTCAAAAAGATAAGTTCCACCAAATGAAACTGATAAATTATGTATGTTTAACATGATTATTTTGTTACTATTGTTACACAATTAAAATAGGCAATTTGTACCTTTGTGTAAATATTTTGCAAATGTTAAAAAAAGGAACGAAAATAAATAGCATTTTAACAGGAAGTTGTCCTAAATGTCAAGAAGAAAGTATGTATGAGGATAAAAATCCTTATAATTTAGTGAATATTTATAAAATGCATGAAAAATGTAGTCATTGTCATACTAGATATAAAATCGAACCTTCGTTTTTTTATGGAGCTATGTATGTGAGTTATGGTGTTGGTATTGCATTTGCAGTTGCTGCTTTTGTAATTTCAAAAATATTCTTAAATTCTTCCTTATTAACTTCATTTTATGCCATTATTGGAACATTAGTGGTTTTTATGCCATTTATCATGAGAATTTCAAGAAACATCTGGATAAACATATTTGTTCATTATGATAAAGATTGGAAAACAAAAGTAAAAGGATAATTACAATAGATTTCTTTTTTTATAAAAACGAATGATATCAATTTCTTTTTCAAGATTCTTACCTGTTTCTATATGTTCAAAAAGTTGCTTTGCAAGGAATGGTGCCAACATAACACCTCGTGTCCCTAATCCATTTAGAATATGGAGGTTTTTATATTGGTAATGCGTTCCAACCAATGGTCTTCTATCTTTGACTGTTGGGCGAACACCTGCAAAATGCTCCACTATATCAAAATCACAATTTATAACTTCTTTTAATTTTTCAACTAATTCTTTTTTACCATTTTCCGTTGGGACATTTGTTTTATCAGACCAATCATAAGTTGCGCCTACTTTATACATATCATTACCTACAGGCAAAATAAAAATACTAGACTTAATAGTAACATCAATCTTTAAGTCTGGAGATTTTATAATTAGTAATTCTCCTTTAGTTCCATCTAATGGTAAATCATTAAAGAAAGGATTAGAATGCAGACCAAAACCTTCAGCAAAAATTATGTGAGTATATTTAATTCCATTATAAACAACATGATTAGTATTGAATACTATTTTGTTATAATCGAATCTATCAGAAATGAATAATTGCAGGTTTTCTAGATACTTTGCATAATTTGTAACTAACGCTTTAACATCTAAATAGCCTGTCTGCAAAACTTCTCCATAACCATAAGATGATTTTACAGATGGAAAAATATTTGATAACAATTTAGTAGAAAGAAAGCTAGATAAATTAGGTTTATCGGCAGCAGTGAACCATTCATTTTGTTCTTCAACAGAAGTGAATTTTCTATAAACAGGGATTTTATAATCAACTTTTAATTTTAATTTCTCTTCAAGTGAAGCATAAAACGGAACAGCTAGTTCCAATTGCTCCTTAGCTTTCCAAACTTCACTAAAACGCTTTAAAACAACAGGATTATACAATCCACCAGCAATCTTGGAAGAAGGCTGAGAATTATCATCACAAACTAAAAAGGTTTTATTATTTTGTAAACAAAATTCAGAGAAACAACATCCTGCAATACCAGAACCAACAATTAAATAATCTATCATAATGCAAAAATAAAAAAACTCTTATCAAATTAATGATAAGAGTCTATATTAAAATTGGAGAAATTTTATATTAATAATTCCACATATCTTGTTCAAAATTACGTAGTTTTTCTTTTACGCGTTCTGCTTCTAAAAGTTGCATTTGCGCATTTTCTTTCATGTAATCTTTAATTTGACGATCTCCATAAACATTTTCTTCTTGATAAATCACTGCATTAAATCTTCTTGAATTTAACAAATGATCAAAAGAAAAAGGCATCGCAGAATTTTTATTATTAAACGATTTAGCTTCATGTAAAACATCTCTTACAGCAGGGAAATAAACCCAAAATAATTCAACATCTTCTGGCTCAGCACTATTTAATGTAAACACATCTGGTACAACTGGACAAATACCCAACATACGGTATTTCATTTCACCTTGACGTTTGTCAAAGTACCAATAACCAACTGTTTTATAAGCATTAACATGAAAAGCTTCAATTTCTGTTTTAACAATATACTCTTCAGGAATAGTTTCACCTGCATTGAAATACTCTCTACCTGCATCTGTTGTATCAATAAAAACTAAAGACGCTTCAATATCACTTAAAGATTTTTTATCTGTAAAATAACTACTATCATACACCTCAGTTATTTTTCCATCCTTTATACCGTTAATTAAAACATTGTACAAAGGTTGTCTATCTGGTCCTAAATCCCCTTCAACAGGAAAATATAAAGGAAAATTTACTCTTTCATCAAGATCAACATATTCCCAAATACGCTTACCCATTAAAACGTCTCTGTCCATAACATAACCATAAGGTAATGGTTTGTCATTATCCGCTATTAATTCTGCTTCAGTTTTCTGACCAATTTGATCAGGTGTTTTTGCGTTTAAAAGATTAGATTGTGCGAAAGTAAAAGTAGAACTTAAACCTAAAGCTACAACTAACATAAAATTTCTCCAACTCATCTTTTCTTTCTTATTTAGTTTAATAATAAACTCAAAAAACAATTAATTATTGTATTTCGTATGTACAAGGAGCCGTTTTCTTCATATAAATATCGCTTCCTCTCAACTTTGTTTTAATTTCAGAAATGATAATTACATCACCTCTACTTGCTTTACCAATAGCTGCTTTAGCTCTACCATCCATTCTACTACCTGAAACTACAATAGTAGGTTGACCAGGTACTTTAATATTAAATCCAGTAACATCAATTCCTAATTCGAAATCAAAATCTTCTAATACTGCACTTACTGTAGAAACTTCTAGACTATTTTTAGGTCCTTTAGCAGCTACTTCTCCACGTACTCTACCTTGTGGACCAGGAATATCTTTAATACGAAACTCCTTTTTATCTGAAACTGAAGTACCGTCAGGTAATTTTCCAGTAACATTAATAGTTACCTCTCTACCTTTACCAGGACTCATATTATATTTTCCAGTACCAGATGCTTTAGATAAACCTGCTGCAGATGCATTTACATTATTATCAGAAACTCCAGCAAATGAAATTGTCATAGGGTTAACAACACCTCTATAAACTACATTCATTTTATCAGCTGAAATAGTTGCTGAATTAGGCTTAGGTACTACTGTATAAGTAGACTCAATTGGTAAATCAAAAGAATTACCATCAAAGTCTGTAAAAGACATCTTACCAGAAATTTTTTGTTCACCAACATTTCCAGCAGGGAATTCTAAAATTGTTTGACCCTCTTGCATTGCTGTAGCAGGTAATTCTTTACCATTCACAACCACTGCATTAGCCTTTAAAGTTTTATCTTTTTTACCTAATATAATTTTACCTTTAAACTGTTCTCCACTAAAGAAAGCAGTCTTGTCAGGAATTACAATTGCATCAAAATTAGTTAATGAAGCCTCTACTTTTAATTTCTCTTGAACCATTGCATTCAATACATCAGCTTGTGTCTTTCTAATATCAGCCTGTAAAGCCGTCAATTTAGTAACAGAAGCTACCATTGGATAACCTTTATAATGGTAATCCATCCAATTAACCTTAATACCATCTCTGTTAGCAACAGGTTCTGTTGAAAAAGAAGAATTAACAGATTTTACTACTTCAGTATATTTCTTTTCAGCACCTAAAGCATTAGCAACACCTTCTCTATATTTTTTCATTTGATCAAGAAACTTTTGACCTTCTGGTTTAAGTTTATCTCCAATAAAAAACTTTTCGTCTAAAAAGTCTGGCTTATCTTGAACTTCATAATCCTTTGGATTTTCAACAGTCGCTAACATTTCTTTTTTCAATCCTTCAATATAAGAAAAGAATTCATTAGATAAAGTTTGAACTTGATTAGCTTGTTTCACTAATGGAGCAAATTTCTCTGGTTGAGATTCCATTTGCTTTTCCATTCCTTTCATATCTAACTCAATTCTATTCTTAGCATCTTCATTAGAAACTGTAAACTTTTCAGTCATCAAACCAAAAGCTGACAACACTTCTTTTGACATATTCAAAGCTAACATCGCAATGAAAACCAAATACATCAAGTTAATCATCTTCTGTCTAGGGGTTAATTTTCCTCCTGCCATTTTTAATTAGTTTTTTAAATTAATAATTTTTGTTAATTAAATGATAAAACTAATTATCCTCTTGTATTCATAGCAGACAACATACCTCCATAAACAGCATTTAATGATGCGATGTTAGAAGTCATAGACTGCATTTGTTCTTTTAATTTAGATGCATTATCTGCAATTTCTTTATTTGCTTCAGCATTTCTTGAAGCACTTTCTAATTGTACTTTATATAAACTGTTTAAAGCCTCCATTTGAGCAGCAGCTTGTGATATTTCGTCAGAATATTTCTTTTGAGATGCAATTGAATCTACAGTAGGAGAAATACTTTTTGCAGCACCTTCAAAGTTTTTAATACTATTACCTAAACTTTCCATTAAAGCCCCATCAATTTTAGCTTCTTTTAACATAGAATCTAATTTTTGAGACAATAATCCTTGAGCTTCAGCAGGATTTTCAGTTTTTTTCTTGCCATTTGATTCACCGCCAGCAAGTTCTGGATATACTAATGACCAATCAAGTTCTTTGTCAACTGGTTCAAAAGCAGATAATGCAAAAATTAAAGCTTCCACTACAAGCCCAATTGTCAACATTACATTTCCTGTTAAAGGTCCAATCTCAAAGTGAATAATTTTAAATAATGCCCCTACGATTACAACTGCTGCACCCATTCCGTAAGCGAAATTCATCACTTTTTTGCTTAAAATTGCCATAATAAATAATTTTTTTAGTTAAGTTAAGTTTGATTTATATTTAAAAATTGGTTAAAATACTATTTAGGGCTAGTTGCTGTTGCTGCTGTACCCATGTAATCTTGAACTGTTCTGAATCCAATATAACTTCTAGCAGAATCAGCATACTCAAAATCACGAGTAGAAACTTGTAAGAAATAGGCAACATCTTTCCAAGAACCACCACGTACAACTTTTCTTTGATTTTTACGATCTGCAACATTTGGATTCATCGTAGAAACGAATTCATATGCTGTAACATCATAAGCTGACTCAGTCCATTCGGAAACGTTACCAGCCATATTATATAAATTGAAATTGTTTGGCTCGTATGATTTAGCTTCAACAGTGTATAAAGCACCATCAGCTGCATAATCACCTCTATTAGGTTTAAAGTTAGCCATAAAACAACCTCTATCATTTTTAGCGTAAGGACCACCCCAAGGGAAAGCTCCTGATTCTAAACCACCTCTAGCTGCGTATTCCCATTCCGCTTCAGTAGGTAATCTAAATGAGTTTACTTGATCTCTTCCTTTTTTCTTTTTAATATACGAGTTTTTATATAGAGTTCTCCATGCGCAAAATGCTTTAGCTTGATTCCAAGTAACTCCTACAACAGGATATTCAGCGTAAGCTTGGTGCCAAAAATAGTCATTATGCATTGGCTCATTATAAGAATAAGCAAAGTCTTTAATCCAAGCAGTAGTATCTGGATAGATTTCAATTGGTGGACTTTCTTGATACAATCCTTCACGTCCTTTTTTAGTAACTGCTTTATTCCAATCTACTTCTCTATATCTAAATTTTAATTTAGAAACATCAATTGTTTTCAACCCATTATATGATTCTGATTCAGGAAGATACATTGAATCCATAACTTCAACATAATACTCATCTGGGTATTTCTGTGGGTCATTGATTAATTTTACTTTTCTGTTAAGTTTTCTACCTGCATATTGATCTTCTTCAGTACCAATACTGTAGTAGTTTTCATACATGTATTTATCATATGGAGACATTTCTTCCACATTAGCGTCAGCAAAAGCATAGTCACCAATGCCACCACCACCTTCAGTCGCTGTTTGCCCTACTTCATCAGCCAACATAGCTAATCTAGTTCTAATTGTAGAATCTTTTACCCATTCTACAAACTGTCTGTACTCTGCATTTGTAATTTCAGTCTCATCCATGTAAAATGATCGCACTGTTACCGTCTTAGTTGGAGCATCTTGAATATTAGCCAAATCATCATCTGACTTCCCCAGAATAAATGCACCACCTGGCACTAATGTCATCCCATAAGGTTTTTCTGGATGCCATTTTTTTCCTTTTACACCTACTAGTTCACCTCTATCGCCTTTACCACAACTGGCAAACAATGATAAGATTGCTGTAAATACAACTAACTTCTTCATATAAATTTGGGTTAATATAATTTCACTTTTAAGGGCGTAAACCTATTCAATAATTTTGAAAAAAACAATTTTTTTGAAGTTTTTCTTAAAAAAATATTAAAATTAACATAATTAGAACCGTTCAACTTCACTAATCATCTTTGATTTACAATAAATTACGTCTATAAGCCTTCCACCATCTATTTGGTATTTCTTGCTCACAAGCTGCTAAATAATCATCATGTGTGCATGGTAATAACGTATTTCTTTTCAATTTATTATTCTTATTGTCTAAAAAAGGTATTTCAATCCACCATCTATCCGTTTTATTGCTCTTAAAAAAGATTAATTCTTCTTCTTCTACCAACACAATATATTTTAAATACTTCTCTTTAGTACCAAACGGATACTCTTTTGAACGAAAACAAAAACCTTCAATAAAATACCAAACCATTTGAGCAATCAATATAGATTCATTAACTGTATCATTAAAATCAAAAACTCCAAACGATGATACTTTATCACTAATACCAGAATATCTAGCTAAAGTACAAATTTCTTTTCCATTAAACCCATTTGGATTAAAATTTAAATAATTTCCAGAAAAAGAAGATTGCACTGAGCTCATGTCTACACTAACAACATCTGCATCTCTAAAAACAGGTTCAGCTATAGCTATTTTATTAGATACTTCCCCTAAACGATAAGCATCAAAATATAATTTTTCGATTAAATCTATTTCTTCTTGAGAGTTATAATATGTTTGATAACCAATATTACTAAAATTAAATAAATTATTTGGTTCATCAACAATTATTTTTGTCAAAAATGATTTATTTAATTCTACATTTTCTTTCGCAAAATCAAATTGACTATCTATAGTCACTAAATTAATCATTTGATCTAAATTATCATAAGCTCTATAAAGCGCATAAGTTAAATCTTGACTTCCTCCTATAATAATAGGTATAATATTCTTTCTTAATAAATCTTCATTTATTGTTTTTACTAAGAAATAAGTATCCTCTATTGTTTCTCCATACTGGATATTTCCTAAATCTGCAATTGACACATTCCAGTTTCCTGGAAATAAAGAGTAGAAGCTTTTTCGAAACGTATCAAATTCATTCACATTATTCTCTACTCCTTTTCCTCTATTTTCATTAACACAAATTATTGCTATTGCAACTTCATCTAAATCAGGAAAATTGTTAGCCGTATGAAAAAACACTTTTCTTCCTAATGTTTGATTAGATAGCGTTTCTTTAAAATCTATAAAACTAGTAGTTACTGGTTGTAAAAAATCGAAAACCATTATCTATTTCTTTTTAGATGTTGCTTTCTTAGCTGGAGTTTTTTTAGTAGACTTTTTAGCTGGTGCTTTAGCCTCAATCAATTCTTTAACTTTATCCAAAGTTAATTTTGAAGCATCTACATCTTTACTCAATTCTATTTTAATCTTACCTTTCAATATCACAGAACGTCCCCAACGTGCTTTTTCAACCCTAATACCTTCTTCTTCCCAATTATGAATAAGTTTATCTTTTTCTTTTTGCAATTTATCTAAAATAAGCTCTTTTACTTCTGCTTGAGACAAATTATCAAAATCATATTTTTTACTCACATTAATAAACATTTCATTCCACTTAATAAATGGTCCAAAACGTCCTACTCCTTTTTGAACAGGCAAACTATCATAGGTTGCAATTGGAGCATCTGCTTTTTGTTTTTCTTTTATTAACTCGACAGCTCTATCTATAGTAACATCTAAAGGTTCTTCTCCTTTTGGAAGTGAGATAAACATTTTACCAAATCTCACATAAGGGCCGAAACGACCATTATTGACTTCTACATCTTCTCCTTCATATTGTCCTAATGATTTTGGCAACAAAAATAAAGTTAAAGCATCTTCTAAGGTTATTGTTCCAATATTTTGCTCTGGTAACAAACTTGCAAATTGTTTTTCCTCGTCTTCTTGTTCTCCAATCTGAACCATAGGTCCAAACTTCCCTAATCGAACAGAAACTTGTCTTCCACTTTCTGGATGTTTTCCTAAAATTCGCTCTCCAGTTTCTCTTTCTGCATTTTTTTCAACATCTACCACATTAGGATGAAAATGCTTGTAAAAATCATTCATCATTTTTACCCAATCTTCATTTCCTGACGCTATTTCGTCAAAATCTTGTTCAACTTTAGCTGTAAAATTATAATCCAAAATCGTTTTGAAATTGGTAACTAAAAAATCATTTACAATTATACCAATATCTGTTGGTACTAATTTTCCTTTATCTGAACCTGTATTCTCAGTCAAATCTTTTGAAGTAACTTTTCCTGCTTCTAAAACCAACTGATTGTATTTTCTTTCTTGCCCTTCAAAAGTTCCTTTCTCTACATAGTTACGATTTATAATTGTTGAGATAGTTGGTGCATAAGTAGATGGACGACCAATTCCTAATTCTTCTAATTTCTTCACCAAAGAAGCCTCAGTATAACGACTTGGAGGTCTTGAAAAACGTTCAGTAGCAGTAATATAAGCATTTGCTAATTTCTCATTCACTTTCATTGATGGCAACATTCCTTCTTGTTCTTCTTCATCGTCATCATGTCCTTCTAAATACACTTTTAAAAAGCCTTCAAACTTGATTACTTCACCTGTTGCTATAAATAAATCACTATGATTATTGGCTTCAATTTTTACATTTGTACGCTCTAATTGTGCATCACTCATTTGTGAAGCCAACGTTCTTTTCCAAATTAAATCATATAAACGAGCTTGATCTCTATCTATATCTACTGTATGACGTGACATATCAGTTGGACGAATAGCTTCGTGAGCTTCTTGAGCACCTTTTGATTTTGTATTGTAATTTCTTGGCTTACTAAATTCTTTCCCGTAATAACTTTCAATCTCAGCTTGAGCAGCATTCATAGCATCATTAGAAAGATTCACACTATCTGTCCTCATATAGGTTATCAATCCTGCTTCATACAAACGTTGTGCAATTTGCATTGTAATACCTACTGGCAAATATAATTTTCTTGCAGCTTCTTGTTGTAATGTTGAAGTAGTGAATGGAGCTGCGGGTGATTTCTTTGTCGGTTTTGTTTCTAAATCCGCTACTTTATAAGTAGAACCTATATTTTTTTGAAGAAAATCTTCTGCTTCTTTTTTTGTACCAAAATTTTTAGGCAATTTAGCTTTAAAAGATTTTCCAGATTCGTTTGTAAATTCTGCAATTATAGAATAAGATGCTTCTGAATTAAAATTTTGAATTTCTCTTTCTTTTTCTACAATCAATCTAACTGAAACAGACTGTACTCTACCTGCTGATAAACCTCCTTTAACTTTTTTCCAAAGTACAGGAGACAACTCATACCCAACTAATCGATCTAAAACTCTCCTTGCTTGTTGCGCATTAACTAAATTATAATCAATAGTTCTTGGATTTTCAATTGCTTTTTGAATGGCTGTTTTAGTAATTTCATGAAAAACAATACGTTTTGTTTTGTTTTTATCTAATTTTAATTCTTCAGCTAAATGCCAAGCTATTGCCTCTCCTTCTCGATCCTCATCGGATGCTAACCAAACCATTTCGGCAGATTTTGACAAATCTTTTAATTTCTTAACTAAAGCCTTTTTATCACTAGACACCTCATACTTTGGTTTAAAACCATTCTCAACATCTACACCAATTTCTTTGGAAGGTAAATCAGCAATATGTCCAAAACTAGACTCTACTTGATAATCCTTTCCTAAAAATTTTTCTATGGTTTTTGCTTTTGCAGGTGACTCAACGATAACTAAATTCTTTGCCATGTTCCAATTTTATTTGTGGCAAAAGTAGGGGTTTTTTTTAAAAGGATAATATTTTTTAAGATTTCTATACAAATTCATAAAAATCAATAGATTAAGTTTCTTATTCATAATTTAATTATATTTGTAGTCTATTAACCAATTAATTATTAACCAAATGAAAGACAAAGTCCCAACTCTGTTATTGGTGGTAATGTTTATTTCAAACTTTACATTTTCTCAAGTAGGAATCGGAACTACCTCTCCTCAAGCCACTTTAGACGTTATAGGTAATGCGGCTTCTACTACATCACTTGACGGAGTTATTCCTCCACGGCTAACAGGTGATCAATTAGGAGCAAAAACCTACACATCAGCCCAAATTGGAGCTATAGTTTATGTCACATCTCCAAAATCGACCTCAAGTAACACACAAGTTTCCGCAGTATTGTCTTCTGGACTTTACTATTTCAACGGCACTTTGTGGGTAGATTCAGCTAAGCCAAAGATTGTCTTTGGAACTCTTGGCTCAGGAATTTCTTCTAATATAAATGTTGCTAGTTACACCAATTCTTATATTGATTTACCTCCAGGTGAATTTGTAGTAAATGTGCAAATGCTTTGCGATATTTCAGGTGGAGTTACAGCTGATGGAGAAGGTTATTTTATTAAATCTACTTTTTCTGATACGAGTAGTTCCGCAACTCCTTCTACAGATTTAATCGGAAATGCTCTTATTTCTACTCCAGTAGTAGGACCAGGTGATTATTTCCTTATGAATGGTTCTGTTAGGATTAGAAATACAACCTCAGCAACAAAACGGTATTATTATTGGAAAGTAGTATCTTTAGTTTATGGCACTGGTTTAGCAACTAAACAAGTCAATAGCTTTGGAGGAACTGCTTGGGGTGAAAATATAATTTATGCGACTCCAATACAATAAAAAAATAGTTAGCATTTTATAACATCTGTCAAATTGACAGATGTTTTTTTTATTATCTTTGTACTCTAAAAATTTGTGAAAAGTAATTTATGGAAAAGATAATTGAAGAAAACAAGCAAGGGACTAGTCTTGTTTTAGAACAAAAAGAAGAAAATGTAAAAAAACTTTTTATAGAAAGTTATGGTTGTCAGATGAATTTTTCTGATAGTGAAATTGTAGCTTCGATATTAGTCAATCAAGGCTATAATACAACTCAAAATCTTGAAGAAGCAGATTTGGTACTTGTTAATACTTGTTCCATTCGTGATAAAGCAGAACAAACGATTAGAAAACGTTTAGAAAAATACAATGCTGTAAAGAAAATCAATCCAAATATGAAAGTTGGAGTACTTGGTTGTATGGCTGAACGTTTGAAAGATAAATTTTTAGAAGAAGAAAAAATTGTGGATATGGTTGTAGGACCAGATGCTTACAAAGATATACCAAACCTTCTAAAAGATGTTGAAGATGGTAGAGATGCGATTAATGTAATTTTATCAAAAGAGGAAACCTATGGAGATATTGCTCCAGTAAGATTAAACTCTAATGGTGTAACAGCATTTGTATCTATTACAAGAGGTTGTGATAACATGTGTACTTTTTGTGTTGTACCATTTACGAGAGGAAGAGAGAGAAGTCGTGAACCACAAAGCATTTTAGAAGAAATTCAAGATTTATGGAGTAGAGGTTTTAAAGAAGTTACTCTTTTAGGACAAAATGTAGATAGTTACTTGTGGTATGGTGGTGGATTAAAAAAAGATTTTGTAAAAGCTACAGAAATGCAAAAAGCAACAGCAGTAGACTTTGCTCAATTGTTGGATATGTGTGCTACACAATTTCCAAAAATGCGTTTTCGTTTTTCAACTTCTAATCCACAAGATATGCATGTGGAAGTAATTGAGGTTATGGCAAAACATCATAATATTTGTAATTATATTCACTTACCTGTTCAATCTGGAAGTACTAGAATACTAAAAGAAATGAATCGTCAACATACACGTGAAGAATATATGACTTTAATAGACAATATTAAAAGAATTATTCCAGACATTTCTTTATCTCAAGATATGATTACTGGTTTTCCAACAGAAACAGAAGAAGATCATCAAGACACACTTTCTTTAATGGAATATGTTAAATATGATTTTGGCTTCATGTTTGCTTATTCAGAAAGACCAGGCACAATGGCAGCAAGAAAAATGGAAGATGACATACCAGAGGAAGTAAAAAAACGTAGATTAACCGAAATTGTAGATTTACAACAAGTTCATGCTTTAGAAAAAACAAAACGTTTTATTGGACAAACAGTAGAGGTTTTAGTTGAGAAAGATTCTAAACGTTCAAAAGAGCATTGGTCTGGAAGAAATTCTCAAAACACAGTTGTAGTTTTTCCAAAAGGAAATTACAAACCAGGCGATTTTGTAGATGTAAAAATAACAGATTGTACAGCTGCTACACTAATAGGAGAAGCTGTGAAATATTCAGAAATAATGAAAAGTTAAGAATTGTTTAATAGCGTTTAATATCACTTAATATTGTTCAACAATAGCAATATTAAACTTTTAAACCCTTAAACTCTTAAACAAATTAAACAATGGAAACAGTACAAGCCATAAAACAACGATTTGAAATAATTGGGAATGACCCAAAACTAAATCGTTCCATAGAAAAAGCCATACAAGTTGCTCCTACTGATATTTCTGTATTGGTTACTGGAGAAAGTGGTGTAGGAAAAGAAAGCATTCCAAAAATAATTCATTCTCTTTCGCACAGAAAACACGGAAAGTATATTGCAGTAAACTGTGGTGCTATTCCAGAAGGAACCATTGACAGTGAACTTTTTGGCCATGAAAAAGGGTCTTTTACTGGAGCAACCTCTACTCGTGAAGGATATTTTGAAGTTGCTGATGGTGGAACTATTTTTTTAGATGAAGTAGGCGAATTACCTCTAACTACTCAAGTGAGATTATTACGTGTATTAGAAAATGGTGAATTTATAAAAGTAGGATCTTCCCAAGTTCAAAAAACAAATGTAAGAATTGTCGCTGCTACAAATGTAAATATGTTTGAAGCTATAGAAAAAGGGAAATTCCGTGAAGATTTATACTATCGATTAAGTACAGTTGAAATTCAATTACCTCCATTAAGAGAGAGAAAAGATGATATTCATATTTTGTTTAGAAAATTCTCATCAGATTTTGCACATAAGTACAAAATGCCACCAATTAAACTAACTGATGAAGCTGTAGACTATTTAATTCGTTATCGCTGGAGCGGAAACATTCGTCAATTAAGAAATATTGCTGAACAAATATCTGTTTTAGAAACAAAAAGAGACATTAGCATTCAAACCCTACAACATTATTTACCTTCTGAAGGCACTAATTTACCGTCAGTAATCAATACTAAGAAAAATGAAAATGATTTTAGTAATGAAAGGGAAATTTTATATAAAGTTCTTTTTGACATGAAAGCAGATTTAAATGATTTAAAAAAATTAACACTTGAATTAATGCAAAATGGCACATCAAAAGTTCAGGAGTCCAATAAAAATTTAATTCAACGCATTTACGGTCAAAACGAGGAGAATGTTATCTTTGATAAAGAATCGAAACCAGAAATAATTCCTGTTCAAAATAAGATGCAACAAGAAACTTTTGAAGAACAAGATTCAGATGATGATGAAAATTATCTTTTTGCTGAAACAGTTGAAGAGGAAGAAGAAACATTAAGTCTAGAAGCTAAAGAAATCGAATTAATAAAGAAATCTTTGGAACGAAATAAAGGAAAAAGAAAGGCTGCTGCTGATGAATTAGGCATTTCAGAACGAACCTTATATAGAAAAATTAAACAATACGATTTATAAATGAAATTTATTATAAAAATAGTATCACTTTCTTTATTATTTACAGTTTGTAGTTGTAAATACTATAATTTTACTGGAACTGGAAAAATAGATGCAAAAACTTTCCAAGTAAATTATTTTCAAAACACTGCAGAACTAGTTGAACCAGGAATTGAAAGAACTTTTACAATTGAATTACAGGAGATTATACAAAATCAGACCAATTTAAACCTTATTTCACAAGGTGGAGATTTATTATATGAAGGTGAAATTACCGAATATCGTATAACGCCTATGACAGCCACAGCAGATCAACGTGCAGCTCAGAATAGATTAACTATTTCAGTTTTAGTTCGATTTTCAAACAAGAATAAAGAAGAAGATGATTTTGAAAAACATTTTTCCTTTTATCACGATTACCCAGCCAATGAACAAATGACTGGTAGCAGATTAACAACAGCACTTGATGAAATTTTTGAGAGAATAACGCAAGATGTTTTTAACCAATCATTAGCCAAATGGTAAAATCTACAAATTAAAATTGAACACTACCGATTTAACATATCTTTTAAATAAACCTCATGCCATTAATGAAAAACAAACCATGGCATTAGAAATTATTTTGCAACAGTTTCCTTTTTTTCAAAGTGTAAAAGCCTTACATTTAAAAGGATTATATAATCAAGAAAGTTTTAGATATAATTACGAATTAAAAAAAACAGCAGCACATACAAATGATAGAAGTATTTTATTTGATTTCATTACTTCTGATAATTTCACAACACTCCAAAAGAATAATATAAAGAATCAAGAAGAAATAATAAATAATATATCAGTTGTTGAAAGTTTAGTTGTTGTAAATGAAATTCAGGAAGAAATAAGCAATGAAACTTTAGAAGAAGATACTTTAGAACTAGAAACTCAAATAGAAAAAACAAAAGAGAATAGTATTACTATTGAAGAAAAATTAGAAATAGGTAAACCTTTAGAATTTAATCAAAATGAAAAACATTCTTTCCAAGAATGGCTTCAACTTACCAAATTTTCTCCTATTGAAAGAGAAAACGATGAAAAAGAGGATACTAAAGAAGACGAAAAATTAAAAAAAATAGATATTATTGATCGTTTTATCGAACTTAATCCAAAAATTTCTCCTGTCAAAGAAACTACTTCAACACCTTTAAACATTGGTAAAAGTAGTGAAGAACCAACTCATTTAATGACAGAAACACTTGCGAAAATCTATTTGGAACAAAAAAAATATCAGAAAGCAATACAAGCTTATGAAATTTTAATTTTGAAATATCCAGAAAAAAGTAGTTTCTTTGCAAACCGAATAAAAGATATAAAAGATTTACAACAAAATAATAATTAGATTATGGGATTCACAGGTTTTTTAATTGCAATAACAATTGTTTGCTTTTTATTAATTTTAGCTATTATGGTGCAAAATCCTAAAGGAGGCGGTTTATCATCTTCTTTTGGTGGTTCACAACAATTAGGTGGTGTACAAAAGACAACAGACTTCTTAGATAAAAGTACTTGGACATTAGGTGGAATTTTAATTGCACTTATCTTATTATCAACTTTAGCTTTTAACGGAAGTAATGTAAATGGATCAAAAGTATTAGGTGATGATGAAACAAAAATTCCTACCACACAAACTACGATTCCTACAGCCCAAGATGCAACAAATACAGCAACAGAAGCTCCTGCAAAAACAGAAGAAGCTCCTAAGTAATATATAGCACATACAAATTAAATAAATGCCAGCCTGTCAGTGCTGGCATTTATATTTAAGTAAAATTGGCACAAATCCATTTTGGCACAATTTCTGAAAAATAGAGAACCAAATAAATACTAATTAAAATTTACAAAATATGTCGTTAAACATTAAACCAATTTCAGATCGCGTAGTGATTGAGCCAATGGCTGCTGAAACTACAACAGCATCAGGAATCATTATTCCAGATACAGCAAAAGAAAAACCTCAAAAAGGAATTGTTGTAGCTGTAGGTAATGGAAAAAAAGACCACACCATGACTGTAAAAACGGGTGATGTTGTACTTTACGGAAAGTACTCTGGCACAGAATTTAAATACGAAGGTAAAGATTACCTTATCATGAAAGAAGATGAAATTTATGCAATTCTTTAATCTTTTAGGATTTTCTAAACTTTAAAACAATTTAAAACAAAAAACAAAATGGCAAAAGATATTAAATTTGATATAGAAGCACGTGATGGATTAAAACGTGGTGTTGATGCATTAGCTAATGCAGTTAAAGTAACTTTAGGGCCAAAAGGAAGAAATGTTATTATTAGCAAATCTTTTGGAGGACCAACTGTAACCAAAGATGGTGTTACTGTAGCTAAAGAAATTGAATTACAAGACCCATTAGAAAATATGGGAGCTCAAATGGTGAAAGAAGTAGCGTCTAAAACTAATGATTTAGCAGGAGATGGAACTACAACTGCAACTGTTTTAGCACAAGCAATTGTGAAAGAAGGACTTAAAAATGTAGCTTCTGGTGCTAACCCAATGGACTTAAAAAGAGGAATTGACAAAGCTGTAGAAGCTATTGTGGAAGACTTAGGAAAACAAACGGTTGCTGTAGGTGATTCTTCAGAAAAAATAAAACAAGTGGCTTCAATTTCTGCAAACAATGATGAAACTATTGGCGAATTAATCGCTACTGCTTTTGGAAAAGTAGGAAAAGAAGGTGTAATTACTGTTGAAGAAGCAAAAGGAACTGATACTTATGTAGATGTTGTAGAAGGAATGCAATTTGATAGAGGGTATTTATCTCCTTATTTTGTTACCAATGCAGATAAAATGATTGCAGAATTAGAAAATCCATATATCTTATTATATGATAAAAAAATCTCTAATTTACAAGAGTTATTACCTATATTAGAACCTGTTGCTCAATCTGGAAGACCTTTAGTAATTATTGCTGAAGATGTTGACGGACAAGCATTAGCAACTTTAGTGGTAAACAAATTAAGAGGTGGATTAAAAATTGCTGCTGTAAAAGCTCCAGGATTTGGAGATAGAAGAAAAGCAATGTTAGAAGACATAGCTATTTTAACAGGAGGAACCGTAATTGCAGAAGAAAGTGGATTTGCTCTTGACAACGCAACTATTGAAATGCTAGGTACTGCTGAAAATGTAACTATCGACAAAGACAATACAACTATAGTTAATGGTGCTGGTGACACAGAAAACATCAAAGCGAGAGTAAATCAAATTAAGGCTCAAGTTGAAACTTCTACATCAGATTATGATAAAGAAAAACTACAAGAACGCTTAGCTAAATTAGCTGGTGGTGTTGCTGTACTTTATGTAGGTGCTGCTTCTGAAGTAGAAATGAAAGAGAAAAAAGACCGTGTAGATGATGCTTTACATGCAACCCGTGCGGCTGTAGAAGAAGGAATTGTTGCTGGTGGTGGTGTTGCTTTAGTAAGAGCTAAAAATGTATTAGCAAATCTTAAAGCTGAAAATGCAGATGAAGCTACAGGAATTCAAATTGTAAATAGAGCCATTGAAGCTCCTTTAAGAACAATTGTTGAAAACGCAGGTGGTGAAGGTTCTGTAGTAATTGCAAAAGTATTAGATGGTAAAGGTGATTTTGGTTTTAACGCTAAAACTGGAGAATATGTTGAAATGCTTAAAGCAGGAATTATTGACCCTAAAAAGGTAACTCGTGTAGCACTTGAAAACGCAGCATCTGTTGCTGGAATGATTCTTACAACTGAGTGTGCTTTAATTGATATTAAAGAAAACGAGCCAGCTGGTCACAGCCATATGGGTGGTGGTATGCCTGGAATGATGTAATAAAAAATGTAAAGTACAAACTTTAAAGTACGAGGTATTAAAAACAAAAAAATCCGATTAGAAATTTCTAATCGGATTTTTATTTGGTAATATCTCACTAACTGTGTAAGTATAGTGTCTTTTATTTTACTCTATCCTTTCATATTGGCAACAGCCATGAAGATTTTCATAATCTTCATCAGTTGCTTTTACTTTTCCTGCATCATGTCCTACTTTTGCAATCGCTTTTTGAACCTCTGCAACTGAACATTTATTTTCATCAATAATTAAATGCAAATCTTTATGATCAATATGCCAATCTGCGCTTTTCACTCCTTTTACTGAGAAAGCTGCACTCTCAATACGTTTTTTACACATTTCACAATTACCATTAACTGCAAATTCTACTTTTCTATTTTTATTTTTCTTCTCCTGAGAAAAACTTACTAGTGAAAATAGACCTACTAGTAAAACCATTATTATTTTCTTCATCTTTTTTATTTTAAAGTTACTTATTTAATTTTAAATCGCAATCCAGCATAATACATTTGTCCAAAAACTGGGCCATAAATCATACTACTATCGAAATAACTTCCAAAAGGATTTTCTGCGCTTACAATAGCATCATTTTGTTTGTAATTACCCATGTTCTCTCCACCAACATATACTTCAAACACACTTGAAAAAGTTCTTGTTATTTGTGCATTTACAACTCCAAAAGAAGGAGCATATTCATTCAATCTATATGCTGGTAAGTTACTTGATGTGTTAGGTAATCTCTGTTCTCCTAACCAATTATAGGTTACATCAAATTTCCATTGCTGTCCTTTTTCTTTAATATGAGTTTCAAAGGAAACATTTGCAAAAAATCTATGTTTTGCTTGTAATGCTCTTTGCAATTGACCCGTTTTATATTGCGTTTGCACATCATAATATTTATAAGCCGATTTAATATTAAAATGCTTAAATGGCTCAATATTAAATTCCGCTTGAAAAGAATTAGCAAAACTTTTCCCTTCTAAATTATAAAACAATACTTCTTGTGGACTAAAATCAACATCCACTACTGCTTGGTTTTGAAAATCTGTTCTATAGTAATCTAATACAATTTCTGAATCTTTCCCAAAAATTTTAAAAGACTGAATAAAACTAAATCCATAATTCCATGCTATTTCTGGATTTAAACCATATAACTTTCCATCATTATTAAGAATTGAAAAACTTCTACTGGAAGCAAATAATTGTTGGTTCTCAGCAAAAATATTGGCTGCTCTTTTTCCTCTTCCCACTGAAGTTCTTACTACTGCATCTTTCCACGGATTATATCTTAAATGAAATCTAGGAGTAATAAATGTTCCCAATCGATTATGATTATCTACACGAGCACCAGCAACAATACTAAAGTTATCTAAATTATCATACGTGTATTCGAAAAAAGCTCCAACTGAATTATCTATTCTTGAAAAATCTTTTGCAAAATTTAAAGCAATTACTTCATTATACTTATCATAAGTAAAATTCAATCCAGTAGTAAATTTATTTTTAGTATTGGATATAATAGAATTGAATAATAAATTAGAATAATAACTTTTTTGATGAACATTATATTGGTTTAAACCAAAGTAAGAATCTTGCTTGTGTGATTGAAATGAATTTTGAAAACCAATACTTTGATAAGGCATATCTGGAAAAACATATCCTGTTTTGTTTGAAATTTCTATTTTTTCAGTATTAATTTCACTTCCCCAAGCATTTGTAGTCCCTTTATCTGTATCTGGATTAAAATTAACTTGTCCAGATTGCTTTTCGTCATTCATATAACGCACATTCAGAAAACTTACAATTCCATTTGCAACATCATTGTATTGCCAACGATTTAAAACATTAATTTGTTTACTAATAGGATTATCTAGAAAACCATCATCATTCATATCATTTTTAGTCTGTGTTGTATTACCATGTAAAAACAAAGTAGAACTTAATTTATCTGAATATTTTTGGTTAAAGTGAGTATTCAATTCATAACGACCTCCAGTAGAAGCATATGCATTTACAAAGAATGGAATATCACTAGCTGGTTTTAAGATTTCATAATTAATTTGACCAGAAATACTTTCGTAACCATTAATAACACTTCCTGCTCCTTTTGTAATTTGGATACTTTCTACCCATGTTCCTGGCACAAAAGACAAACCATAAGCTTGTGAAGCTCCTCTTACAGAAGGAATATTTTCTTCCGCTATTAAAATATAAGGACTTGTTAAGCCTAACATTTTAATCTGTTTGTTTCCTGTTACAGCATCTGAAAAATTAACGTCAATTGAAGGATTTGTACTAAAACTTTCAGACAAATTACAACAAGCTGCTTTTAACAGCTCTTTTTGTCCCATAGTTTGCACATTGGTCACTTGAAATTTAGAATGTTCTGTGCTTTTTTTTGTTTTCGAAACAGTTACTTCGTTTAAAGTTGTTACTGCTTCTAATTTAATAGTTATAAAATCGGTTGAATTTAGTTCTACTTTTTTCGTTTTATACCCTAAATAACTAACTACTAAACTGGTTGATTCATTAGTTTTTTTAATATTAAAATTACCATCAATATCTGATGTAGTACCAATAGATGTACTATACCAATACACATTAGCACCTAAAAGAGGTTGGTTATTTTCATCTACTATTTTTCCTTTAATTTCTTCTTGCGCAGACAAAATTGAAGTAAAAAACAATAGTAATAACACTATTTTTTTATACATAAATTATTTTTTAATGTTTTAGAAATTTAAAATTTGGATAACATTAAAAAATTAAGCGTAAAATACGAATTGGCAATATAATTTATAAAAAGGTGGAGCATTTGAATCACAATAAAAATCAAGTAGCTCATTTACTTCTACTTCTGATTTCTTATAAAAAAGAAAATCTAAAGTATAATTAGTGATTAAAACTGGGAAGTCTAAATTAAATTGAAAAGAATTAACTAAAGTGTTATCTGATTTCTTTTCAATCTTAACTATTTTATTGGAACAACATTCAGAATGATTTTCAGCAACAGCACAACAAGATTTCTGCTTTTCTACACATGCTTCTTTAAATTGATAATCAATTGTAATTGAAGCTACTTCATCATGACAATAATGTACATTAAAAGCCAATCCTAAATTTGAGAATAGGAATAAAATAGCTAACAACAATGATGTACTTTTTCTGAATCGCATGTTGCAAATTTACTAATAATTTTATTTAACAACGTTAATTTTGTCTAAATTTCAATTACTTGTCCTCTTTTTGGAATAAAACATTCAATCGCTAATTCATCTAATATCTTAATACTTAAAGCTTCAGAAGCTTCATTTTCTCCATGAACTAAAAATATTTTTTTAGGTTTTGCTTCTAATTCAGATAGCCAATTTATTAAATCGCTTTGGTCTCCATGTGCTGATAATCCTTCCACTAATAGAATTGTAGCTTCTACAGGATAAATTTGTCCATATATTTTAATTGTTTTATCTCCTTCTAATAATTTTCTACCTCGAGTGCCTTCAGCTTGATAACCTACTAATGCAACAGTATTTTCTGGTTTACCTATATAGCGTTCAAGATAAGACAAAACTCTTCCTCCTGTAATCATTCCACTTGCAGCAATAACAACTTTGGGTTGCTTATCGTAAATTGCTTCAATAGTGTCTTTATATTCTGAAATTAAAGTAAAAGTTTCACACATTTCTTTACATTCTTCAAAATTTAATTTATGCCATTTTCTATTATCAAGAAATAATTGTAATACATCTATTCCCATAGGAGTATCAATTATATAAGGCATATCAGGTATTTTACCTTGGTTTTTTAGTTGCCAAATTAAATACATTAGCGTTTGTACTCTTTCAACTGCAAAACTTGGAATAACTAAATTACCTCCTCGATTGTAAGTATTATTAATAATTAATTCCAAATCAAACATAGAATTGTTCTTTGGATGAACTCTATTGCCATAAGTACTTTCAAGAAAAACATAATCTGCTTTTGTAGGTTTTACAGTTGGAAACAATAAAACATCATCATCTTGACCTATATCTCCTGAAAAAACTAAAGTTTTATCTTCTACATCTAAAGAAATAGAACAAGCTCCTAAAATATGTGAAGCATAAAAAAATGAAAAAGAAACTTTATCAGATAAAACAACAGCAATATCCTTATCCACAACTCGAAGCAATGGAAAAACTTGTTGTGCTTCTTCCACAGTATACAATGGCAAAGCTGGATTGTACTTGGAATAATGCTCGTGATTCGCTTTTTCTGCTTCCTCTTCTTGTATTTTTGCACTATCCAATAAAATCAATTTAGTAATTTCTTTCGTTGGAGCAGTACAAAATATCTTCCCCGAAAAACCCTCTTGGACTAATTTAGGTAACCAACCACAATGATCTAAATGTCCATGAGTAAGTATTACAAAATCAATATCTTTTGGAGCATAAGGTAAAGACATCCTATTGAGTTCTCTCAACTCTTTTAAACCTTGAAACAACCCACAATCAATTAAAATCGAGACATTATTTGTTTCAATTAGTATTTTTGAACCTGTAACTGTCCCTGCTCCTCCTAAAAAATGTATTTTCATTTATTCAATAATTGATTACTTTCTACCTTAACATTTTTCATTCTTGTCTCACTTAATTTCAGCTTTTCGAAACTTTTCTCATGATGAATTAAATCATAGACAGTAAGAATATCTTGTAGTAACAAAATTTCCTTTTCAGCTGAAGTTAATGTTGTTAAACAAGTAATTGGGTAACTATTAAATCGGTTTACCAAATCTTTTATTCCATTGCCTAAAGGATAATCCCAACTCAACAATTCTAATCCTGAACATTCTGCAAACTTTACTGCTTCACTAGTAAATTTACTATTAGTAGTTAACCAACATTTAGAAATTTGTTCATTATTTGCAAAAATGGCATATTTTTTTTTATTCAAATCGTTAAATCGAGATAAAATATACATAGGTACTTTCACATCTGTCTTTGCATCCAAACTAGTATGAAATTTACACTCAATCATAGCAATGTGGCTATCTTTTTTTATCAAAATATCCAGCTCGTGAGAGACACAATTCCCTTCTAAAAAAACATTTGTCATTACTTGATAGCCTTGTAATTCAAAAATACGGGCAATAAACTTTTCAAAGTAAAAACCCGCTGGACCTAAAGCAGTAATTCCGTTTTTAAGACTATATCTAGCAGCATTAGCTTTTGAAACTATTTTTAATTTTTGAAAAGCTAAAGAATATACTTTTTTCGAAGAAATTCCATCAAATAATTTTGGTTGAATATCATGCAAAATTTGTTTAGCCATTCTTAAACTTGCACCAGAAGAAACCAAAGACTTGACCAATTTTGCTTTATCAAATTCTACAATCTCTCCAGAATTTTTTTTAATCTTCATTGTATCGAAATGAAGTACTAAGATAATGAATTATTTTTCATTTTTTGATAATAAAAAGCAGGAACAAATAGTATTAAAAATAGCGGTTGAATTAAAAATCGTCTTATATAAAAAAGAACTAGATAATTAGGATTGTCATCTAATGCAAGAACACCAAAAAAAATACTAATTAGAATAATAAAAAAAATAAAATATAACCAAGCTAAAAAAACGACTATTTTTCTTTCTTTAAAAAGTAAAAAAATTAATACCAAGGAAAAAATAGTATTTAATCCATAACGTAATAAAAGGCCAAAAAACAGTTGTATACCATTATAATTTGGAAGAACCCTATTTTGATAATCCGATTTAAAAAAAACTAAAAAAGGATCATAAAAAAGGTGGTTTTCTAAAGTTCGAATAAGAATAATTAAAATTACAAAAAGAATGATTAAAAAAAACCTTCCTCTATTTTTAAACCGTTTTTTTACCATAACCAGAAAATTTTGTTACCCATAAAATCCACAATAAAAAAACGACTCCATAAATAAAAAGCGGAAAAACTGTACCATGTAAGATCTCTTCGTATTTTGGATAAAAATACAAAGCATATGTTAGTAATGCAATTCGAATCACATTTAAGACATGAATTATAATTGCTCCAATAAAAATGTAAACTATAGTTCTTTTTATTTTTACCGAAAAAGCAAATATAAAAGCGGCAAATAAAATAATAACACTAATTGCATTACAACCTTCAATCATTCTCGAAACATATTTCCCTTCGTATAAAATCTTCAAAGACGAATCAGTATCGTTTTTTATAATCTCAACATCATGCCCTAAAGAATTTAAAAGAAATTTACTTTGCTCAGCAACATTAATGGAAATGCCATCTATTTCATTTCTACTAATGTCAAATTGGCTCAAATAGCTTTTGTATATAAACGCAAAAACTACATAAAAAAGCAGAAACTTAATTAAAAAGGTCAAAAAGGGTTTATATTCGACAAATAGAGATTTCAAATTAGCAATTTTTAACAAAAATATATAATTTTTGATAGGAAAGAATAAATACTTTTGCAAAAACAATTTTTAAAAATGCCTTTTGAAACTTTAAAACCAGAGGTAACAAAAATAATCGCTGACATAAATTTAACTCGCGAGGAAAAGTTACAACACATTTGTCAATTATTACAAGATCATGTATCATATTATAATTGGGTAGGATTTTATTTTGCTAATCATGAAACAAAAACATTACATTTAGGTCCTTATGTTGGAGCTGAGACTGATCATACTGTTATCCCTTTTGGAAAAGGAATTTGCGGACAAGTTGCAGAATCAAATGCTAATTTTGTGGTTCCAGATGTTGCAGCTCAAGATAACTATATTGCTTGTAGTTTCACAGTAAAATCTGAAATTGTAGTTCCTTTATTTGTAAATGGAAAAAACATAGGTCAGATAGATATTGATTCACATGTAATTGATCCTTTTACAGCAGCTGACGAACGCTTTTTAGAGTTTGTAAATGAGCAAGTTGCTACTTTGTATTAGTTTTGTAGAACTTTATCAAATTATACACTCTTAAGATTGAGCTAATTGATTTAAAATAAATATAAAAACATAGTAATTAATATATTATTATTTCTATATTTGCACCCGAATTGGAATACCACCATTTCATACATAATAATCATTTAAAATAATATTAGCATGTACTTAACTAAAGAAGTTAAAGCAGACATCTTCGCTAAACACGGAGGAAAAGTAGAAAACACAGGATCTGCAGAAGGGCAAATCGCTTTGTTTACATTTAGAATTAATCACTTAACTGGACACTTAAAACAAAATCGTCACGATTACAATACCGAGCGTTCGTTAGTAAAGTTAGTAGGTAAAAGAAGAAGTCTTCTTGACTACTTAAAAAAGAAAGATATCAATAGATATCGTGAGATTATCAAGGAATTAAATATTAGAAAATAATCAACTTAAAGGGGCTTTGCGCCCCTTTTTGTTTTATATATTTTAAAGAAAAAGTTTGGTTTTTCATTGGGTTTCAAACAACTACACACAACAACAACACAACTAAACCCTTTGTTTAATTAAGAATTACATTTTATGATTCCAAAAGTATTCCAAGAAATTATCGATTTAGGAGATGGAAGAACCATTTCTATCGAAACTGGAAAATTAGCCAAACAAGCCGACGGATCAGTCGTAGTAAGAATGGGAGATGCTATGTTATTAGCAACTGCTGTTTCTGCTAGAACTGCTAATCCAGGGGTTGATTTTTTACCTTTAACGGTAGATTATCGCGAAAAATTTGCTGCAGCTGGACGATTCCCTGGAGGATTTTTCAAAAGAGAAGCACGTCCAAGCGACAGTGAAGTATTAACCATGAGATTAGTAGATCGTGTTTTACGTCCACTTTTCCCAGACGATTATCATGCAGAAACTCAAGTTATGATTCAATTAATGAGTCATGACGACAATATTATGCCTGATGCATTAGCAGGATTAGCTGCATCTGCTGCTTTAGCTGTGTCTGATATTCCTTTTTACAACTTAATATCTGAAGTACGTGTAGCACGCATTGATGGGAAATTTGTAATCAATCCTAGTAGAGAACAATTAGCACAATCTGATTTAGATATGATGATAGGTGCTTCTATGGACTCTGTAGCTATGGTTGAAGGAGAAATGCATGAGATTTCTGAAGCTGAAATGGTAGAGGCTATCAAATTTGCACATGAAGCTATCAAAGTGCAAGTTCAAGCACAACAACGCTTAAGAGATGCTGTAGGTTCACCCGCTTATAGAGAATATGAAGGAGAGCCAGAAGATGAAGCTATCTATGCAAAAATTAAAGCTGCCTCTTATGACAAATATTATGCTATAGCTCAAGAAGCTTCTGCGAAAAGTGAAAGAGGAGAAAAATTTGCAGAAATTAAAGAAGAAATTAAATCCTTATTTACTGAAGAAGAATATGCAGAAAATGCTGATTTATCAGAATTAATTGGTAAATATATTTACAAAACTCAAAAAGAAGCTGTCCGTAATGTAATCCTTGAAAAAGGGACTCGTTTAGACGGAAGAAAAACAACAGAGATTAGACCTATTTGGTGTGAAACTGATTATTTACCTTCTGTTCACGGATCATCTTTGTTTACACGTGGAGAAACACAAGCATTAGCAACTGTAACTTTAGGAACTTCTAGAGAAGCAAATGTTATCGATTCACCATCTGAACAAGGAGAAGAAAAATTCTATTTACATTATAACTTCCCTCCTTTCTCAACTGGAGAAGCAAGACCTTTAAGAGGAACATCACGTAGAGAAGTTGGTCATGGTAATTTAGCACAACGTGCCTTAAAAAATATGATTCCTGCCGATTGTCCTTACACAATTCGTATTGTCTCTGAAGTATTAGAATCTAACGGTTCTTCTTCAATGGCAACAGTTTGTGCTGGAACTATGGCATTAATGGATGCTGGAGTTCAAATGATAAAACCAGTTTCTGGAATTGCAATGGGACTAATCACTGACGGTGAGAAATTTGCAGTACTTTCTGATATTTTAGGAGATGAAGATCACTTAGGTGATATGGATTTTAAAGTAACTGGTACAGCTGATGGAATTACAGCTTGTCAAATGGATATCAAAATTGACGGTTTACGTTATGATATTATGGAACAAGCATTAGCACAAGCAAGAGATGGTCGTTTACATATTTTAGGTAAATTAACTGAAACTATTGCACAACCAAGAGCTGATGTAAAACCAAAAGCACCAAAAATAATTACAAGAACAATTCCTGGAGCGTTTATTGGAGCATTAATAGGTCCCGGTGGAAAAGTAATTCAAGAATTACAAAAAGCTACTGGAACTACTATCGTTATTAATGAAGTAGATGAACAAGGAGTTGTTGAAATACTTGGAACTGATCCTGCTGGAATTGCAGCCGTATTAGCAAAAATAGATTCAATTATTTTCAAACCAGAAATGGGTGAAGCATATGAAGTAAAAGTAGTTAAAATGTTAGATTTTGGAGCTGTAGTAGAATATACTGCTGCACCAGGAAACGAAGTTTTATTACACGTATCTGAATTAGCTTGGGAAAGAACTGAAAATGTTGCTGACGTAGTTAAAATGGGTGATGTGTTTATGGTAAAATATTTAGGTATTGACCCAAAAACACGTAAAGAAAAGGTGTCTAAAAAAGCACTAGTTCCTAGACCGCCTAGAGAAGAGAAAAAAATCGAAAGAAAAGATACCCCGCAAGGTTAATTCAATTATTTAGTTCATAAAGAATCCCGTTTCAAACAAGTGAAACGGGATTTTTGTTTTTATGATGCTTTTTCATCCAGCCTTTTAATTAGTAAATTATTTTTAGTTTAATTTTAAAACATTCAATCAGGCATCACTTATAAAATTTATTAAATTTATCTTCCCATTATTAAATGGGAAGTCTTTTTTTAAAAGATAATTTGGATCTAGAAAAATAAAGTAAAAAAAATAAATTATATTTAGCTTTTAAATCAAAGACAAAACATAAAAATGAAAAATATAAAAAGATTTAATCTTTTCCTATTCCTTTTTATTTCAATTCAATCTCATAGTCAATTAGTCAGCGAAATAAGTGACTATGTTGATTCTCAAATTGGCATTCAAAACTCTTATCTTTTTAATGGAAAAACATACTCAAACAATTATAGGGTTCTTTCCAAAAAAAATCAATTTTTAAATGAAAGCACAAGTTATACTATAGGAAGTATTACATGTCAACAAATAAGTTTTAATAGTGTTGAATTACTCTATGATGTTTTTTCACAAGAACTCATCATAAAACCCGATTCAAAAACGTCCTTATTTGGTATTGTTATAGATACATCAAAATTAGATGGTTTTAAAATGTATGATAAAACATTCATAAATATTAAAAAACAAGGCGAAATTAGTGGCTTCTTTGAATTAGGTATTGACAAACCCTTTTTAAAACTACTTATAAAACACAACAAAAAAAGACAAAAATTATTAGATAGAAATTCCATTCATTTTGAATTTGAAAGCAACTATGATTTTGTCTTATTTCATAAAAATAAGTATGTGGAAGCAAATTCAAAAAAAGATTTCCTTAAAATATTTCCAATTTTTAAGAAAGGAATAAAGGAGTTTTATGCTAAAAATCATCTTTTAGAGAAAAACGACAAAAAAGAGTTTATGAAAAAAATCGTGCTTTATTTAAACATTTTAAATGATTCAGATAATGAAAAATAAAATTTTAATTTGCTTATTTTTATTATTATCATTTAATGTTTTAAAAGCACAAACTAATGAAAAAAAATTTTCATTCACTTTTAATGAAAAAACAATAAAAGACTGTTTTGATGAAATTGAAATTAAAAGCGGGAAAAAGTTTTATTACCTAGAGCAATGGGAAAATTTAAATAATATAATTACTACTTCATTTACAAATGAATCAATTGATTTAATTCTAAATACCATACTTAAAGAAACCAATTTGAATTTCTTTTATAACAATAATAGTTATATCATTACTCAAAACAATTTTATATATAACAATCTAAATACCAGTTTAATCAAACAAGATAGCATTCTAATTGAGAATAAAATCAATCCTCTTTTCTTTGAAAAATTAATTGGTAATAATTCTGATGAGTCTGAAAAAATCACAATTATTGGAAAACAAGATGAAATTGACACAAAGAAAAATTATATCATAGAAGGAATTATTACAGATATAAAAACAAAAAGCCCTTTGTCTGGTGTATTAATTAATGTAACCAATAGAAATAAGAAGGTAGAAACAAATATAGATGGATATTTCATACTAGAACTTCCTGACGGGCTAAACCATCTTGAAATTTATGCTATGTCTTATAAAAAAATAACCCGAAAAATCATTTTAAAAAAAGATGCAGTTTTAAATTTTCAATTGTCTGAAAATATTACTTTATTGAATGAGGTTATAGTAGAAAGAGAAAGAAATAAAGAAGTAAAAGCTATAGCTAGTGGTGTTACTACTTTTAATGTTGAAAAGGCAAAAAGTGTTCCTCTTGTTCTTGGTGAAAGAGATATCATAAAGCTAGCTCTCGCATTACCAGGAATAAAAACAGCAAGCGAAGGAAGTTCTGGTATTAATGTTAGAGGTGGAAAAGAGGATCAAAATCTATTCTTATTAGATAATGCTACTATTTATAATCCTTCACACTTTTTCGGTTTCTTTAGTTCAATAAATCCTTATTTGGTTAATGATGTTAACATATATAAAGGTCATATTCCTGCAGAATTTGGAGGAAGAATAGCTTCTGTTTTTGAAATAAATTCTAAAGAAGGAAATTATGAAAAATTTAAAGGCGAAGGAGGAATAGGTCCGGTAACTTCTAATCTAACATTTACTACTCCTATTATAAAAGAAAAGTCGACTATTATAGGTGGTGCAAGAGCCACTTATTCAAAATGGATTTTAAAACAAATTGACAATGAAGAATTAAATAAAAGTGATGCTAGTTTTTATGATGCTTTTTTAAAATACAAACATAAAATTAATGAAAACAACACTATAGAAACAAGTGTTTATTATAGTAAAGATAAATTCAAAATTTCATCAGATTCTTTATACAGTTATTCCAATAGTGCTTTATCTTTAAGTTGGAAACACAATTTCAATGAAAAAAACATAGCTAATTTTCAATTAATAAATAGTAATTATGCCTTTGACATTGATTATTCTTCCGATAATTTAAAATCATTTAATTATAATTTCAATATTAATGAATCTAAATTTATTTTTAAGAATGTTTATTTCTATAATGAAAAACATAAATTTAGTTACGGATTAAATTCAGTTTTATACCTTTTAAATCCTGGAGAATTAATCCCTACTGATGAAAATTCTCTATTGACTTACAGAAAGATTAATAAAGAAAAAGGACTAGAAAATTCTATTTTTATAAATGATGAATATACTTTAAGTAAGAAAATTTCATTTAATTTAGGATTACGCTATTCTAGCTTTTTAGCATTAGGTCCAGCTACACAAACAGTATATGAAGATGGTGCGCCTATATCTCCTGGCTATGTTCAAGAAATAAGGTCGTATGACAATAATGAAGTTATAAAGAACTACAATGGTTTTGAATACCGTTTTGGAACACGCTATATGCTTAACGAAACTTCTTCAATCAAATTAGCTTATACGACTAACTATCAATATTTACACAAGCTATCCTCTAACACAACGCAATCTCCTACAGACACATGGAAATTAGCTGATTTAAACATTAAACCTGCTTATGGTCAACAAATTTCTTTAGGTTTTTTTAAAAGTTTAAAGGATGATTTATACCAATTAAGTTTAGAAGGTTATTATAAAAAGACTAAAAACTTCTTAGATTTTAGAGTTGGTTCAGATTTAATTTTAAGCGAATCTATCGAAACTGATGCAATACAAGGTAATGGCAAAGCTTATGGTGTTGAATTTTTAATAAAAAAATCAGAAGGAAAACTTAATGGTTGGGTTGGATATACTTATTCTAGATCGCTTATTCAATTAAATGGTGATACAGCCAGTAAAATAGTTAATAATGGTAATTATTTTTCGTCTAATTTCGATAAACCACATGATTTTAATGCCATACTAAATTATAAATTCACAAAAAGATATAGTGCGTCTTTTAACTTCACCTATCAAACTGGAAGACCTGTAACATATCCAATTGGATCATACACTTATGGAAATGCTCAATACACTTTATATAGTGATAGAAATAAATTTAGAATACCCGATTATTATCGTGTAGATGTTGGGTTTAATATTGAAGGTAATCATAAAGTAAAGAAACCATTCCACAGTTTTTGGAATATTTCTATATATAATCTCTTAGGCAGAAATAATCCTCAATCTATATTTTTTGTAACCGATAGTGGTAAAATCAAAGCGTACAAATCGAGTATTTTTGCATATCCAATTCCTACAATAACTTATAACTTTAAATTTTAAAATCATGAAATTAAAACATAGTATCGTATTAATTTTCATTACAATTTTAAGCTGTACAGAGCCTTATGTTCTTGAAACAGAAAATTTTGAAGATTTATTAGTTGTAGAGGCTACAATTACAAATGAATATAAAAAACATGTCATAAAACTATTTAGAACAATTCCTCTAGAAGAAGAAACGGCAAATATTGAATCTGGAGCTACTGTAAAAATAACAACAAACACAGGAATAGAATATAATTTTACCCAACAAAACGATAGCTATATTTCCGACCAAGAATTTCAAATTGAACCCTCTTTATTATACACCTTAAATATACAAACCACCAAAGGTGAAACCTATATTTCCACAAGTGAAAAAATGCCTGCAATTAATGACATTGATGAAGTAACAGCTGAACAAGAGATTAAAAATAACATAGAAGGAGTTGCTATAAATGTAAACGCATCTGATCCAACTAATAGCTCTAAATTTTACCGATACGAATTCATAGAAACATATATAGTTATTCCTCCTTTTTGGAGTCCAAATGATATTGTAGTAGATACTAACAATGACTTACAAGTTGAACCTCGCACAACAGAAACTAGAATTTGTTATAGTTCAAGTTTTTCAAATACAATTAACGTAATCTCCACTGAAAATCAAACTGAAGATGTTGTAAATAACTTCAATATTCATTTTTTAGCAAAAGAAGACCCTAAAATAGCAAACAGATATAGTATCTTGGTAAGACAATATATTCAAAATTCAGGAGCATTTAATTTTTATAAAACTTTAAAGAGTTTATCTTCTACAGGCAGTTTATTATCTCAAGTACAACCTGGTTTTATTGTTGGGAACATTAAAAATGTTAATAACCCTGAAGAAAAGATTGTGGGTTATTTTGATGTTACTACAGTCTCAGAAAAAAGAATTTTCTTCAATTTTGAAGATATTTTTCCATCAGAAACCTCTTCAAGTCACTATTTTAATTGTGATACATTTCTATATAGGAGTGACATTGATGAGTTGCCTCCTGGCTATATGGGACCTGAGGTAGGAGCAAAAAATGATATTATATATGCTATAACTAATAATATTTCAATCTACTATTCGGGTGATCCTACAATTGGGGAAAATATTGAATTGGTATATCCTTATTGTGGTGATTGTAGCTCATTTTCATCTAACATAGCACCAGATTTTTGGCAATGAAAAAACAACTTATAATACTAATAGCACTTATACAAAATTTCGTTTTTTGTCAAAAAAATGAATGGTATAACTACAAAGAAAAAATAGAATTACAAACAAATACAAAAACACTTATTACTGGTGAAAAATTACTATATAGTTTATATTGTTTAGATAAAGATAACAAGCCTAGTCAACTAAGCAAAGTAGCTTATGTAAAATGCATTGATAGCTCAGGCAAAGAGGTTTTTTTTAATAAACACTATTTAAATAAAGGAACTAGTTCTGGCTACTATTTTATTCCAACAGAATTAAAAACAGGTAATTACAAAATCATCAGTTATACTAAATGGATGTTAAATACATCACAATTTAATTATTCCGAAAAAGATTTACTCATTATTAATCCCTATTCTAAAAACAATTTTCAAAATAACATATTTAACAATCAACTTATCAATCAAGATTCAATATTAGATATTCCTTTAATTAAAAAAACATATAAAAAAAGACAATTAGGAGCTACTAAAAGTTTTGATTCAGAACTAGAAGGTAATTTTACAATTTCAGTAAGAAAAACAAATGAGATAAACCTTGACACAAATCAAGAACATAAAAAATCAAATAACACAACTTCTGGAAACGAACAAAAATTTATACTTCCAGAAACAAAAGGTGAATTAATCTCAGGAAGACTAATAAGTTCAAATAATAATCTGCCATTAGAAAAAATTGGTATTGCACTAACCGACAAAGGAAATACTGATTATTTAAATATTACCTCTACAAACGAAAAGGGAGTTTTCTATTTTATACTGTCTCATCCTTTAAGTAGTGAAAATGTTTTTATAGAACCTATAAACAATAGTAACAAATATTCTATTCTTCTAGACTCTAAAATAGAACCAAAATATTTTGTTGATAGTTTACAACAAAAAATAAAGCTAAAAGAAGGTTATTCTAAAGAGATTGAAAATAGAGCTATAGCTGCTCAAATTGAAAATGCTTATTACGAAATTAAAAAAGACAGTACATTAAGCCCAAAACTTATAAGCACTATAAATAAAAATTACCTTGACATTTTTCCAACTGATAAATATTCTCGTTTCTCTTCCATAAAAGAATTTATAACCGAAGTATTAAATCAAGTCTATTATACCGAAAAAAATGATGAATTTAAAATTCATTTTAGAAACACAGGAGTGAATTTAGAATTAGATGAAAATCCTTTAACGATAGTAGATGGAACACTAATTCTTAATCCTAATGATATTTTAAAAGTAGATTTTAAAAAAATTAAAACCATTTCAGTGAATTACCAACCTTACTATTTAGGTAATAAATTATATAGTGGCTTATTTATTGTAAATACAATAGACTCTTATTTTGATGATGTTAGCACAAATAAAAACAAATTAAAACTAGATTATACAATTCCTTTTTCTATACAAATACCCTATTTTCCATCATATGAAGACAATTCAAGTCTAAACAAAATTCCAGATTATAGAGTTCAACTTTTGTGGAAAAATACAACTAATTTAAAAGAACCAATTCCTTTTTATACTTCAGATATAGAAGGTACTTATGAAATAAGTATTCAAGGCTTTTCAAATGAAGGTAAATATATTAATGAAAAAGATTATTTTAATGTTGAATAAAAATTATATCCTATAATTTATCCCTAGAGAAAAACTACTATTCCCAAAACTCTTTTCAATCCGTTTTGAAAACCAATTATACGGTGTAAAATTATACTGAAAATGTAGCCCTATTTTTTTTCTACTAAAACCAAATCCCTGACTTACTAATGGTGACATTAGTGCTTTTAAATCGGTGTTTATTTTATAAACTAAGTTTCCATTTTCATCTGTATAGGTTTCCGTTCCAGTATTTTTCATTTCTTTATTATCAAATAAAAAAAAGTTAATCCCAAAACCAGAAGTATATTCAAAAGTAACTTCTTTAGTAAAAACATGAAAAGAATATTCCTTATTGATTTTCATAAGTGCCATTATTCCAAATGATTTGGATTGGGTTAAATAAGTAGAATCTCTTCCATAATAAGTAAAATCTTGATTGTTTTCTGGAAAATAAAATTTAAAACCTAAATCAGCCATGTCATTATGTGGCATTTTCAATCTGTAATAAACACCTATTTCTTTTGAAACACCCATCTTGTTGCATAAATTTCCTAATGACACAAATAAACCTCCTTCTACTCTAATTCTTTCAATTTTTGTGCTATCTATCTCAAATTGTTGCGCTACCATTGGCAAACAAAACAATAGTATTAGAATGTGAATTATTTTTTTCATTTGTTTACCAATTTATGAAAGGCATAGACCTTTTGTTATTTATGTTCCAAAAACCTATTTGTAGCCCTTTATGCTTTTTTGACAAATTGAATAAACCAATTTGAACACCAACAGTGTTTTCACTTCCGTTAACAACTCCAATTTGAATGCCTTTAAAAATTGTAGAATGATTAAACAACCCCAATTGGAAACCATTACAAGATTCAGACGCATTAAATAAAGAAATAAAGCATCCCTTAGCTAATTTTGAAGAATTGAAAAATCCTGAAATATGCAGTCCATTTAATTGGGTCACATGCGTAGAAAATCCATTCAAAGAAATACCATTTGAAGCATGTCCAATGTTTAAAAAGGAAATTACCAATCCATTAGTTTGGGTATTATTTATATTTCCAGTACTAATATGCAAGCCATTTATTGTAGCATTAGCTTCTTCTGAAAATCCTGAAGTGTTGGCAAACATAAAATATAGTATTCCCAAAGGGTTCAACTCTACATTAAGTCCATTTACTGTTTTAAGAGTACCTGCTTCAAAAACATCTAGTCCTACACCAAGCGCCATTCCATTCACTTTATCCACCTTATGATTTCTAGGTGTTAATGAAAAAAAAGTCGCTTTTAAGTCGCTTCCTGTATAAACGTTTTGACAAAAGCTGAATGTGGTTACTAATAAAAAAAAACTAACAACTATTTTTATACTATTGTTTTTTGGAGAGCCAATACTCCTAAAACCATGATGCAAAACTGATAGAGCGTTTTCGGGATTTAAAATTCTTTTCGTTTGTAAACCATTGACTATGGATGCATACCATTTCAAATCAAAAGCATTCACATCCTCAAAATCTTCGTACCAATGCTTTCCTATTCTTATTCTTATAATTAAATTTTTCATAAGCAGTAATTAAATGTATTTCACTGCTCAAAACTATTTTATAAATCACAAAAAAAATTGCGTTAAATAATATTTATTATATTTGTATTTGCGAAAATCACAAAATGAAAAACCAAGAATTACTTTTAAAAACCATACAAAAGAAAGTTAAGAACACTTCTTTATTAGATGAAATAGCCAAGGTTTTAGGTATAAGTTATGATGCATCACACAGAAGAATTTCATTAAAAAGTAAGTTTTCTATAGATGAAACCATACTGCTTTGCAATCATTTTGATATTGCTATGGATAATTTATTTCGAAATGAAAATAAATACGTATTAGATAAAACAAAAACCATCAAATCTATAAACGACTTTAAACTATATCTAGAAAAATCCGCTTTATTACTAAGTCAATACAAAGACAAAACATCAAATGTGTATTATTCAGCAAAAGATATTCCTTTGCATTACACCATTGGAGGTAGCTTACTCTCTAAATTTAAAATATATGTTTGGTTAAACATATTAACTTCAGATCAAAATTTAAGTTTTGAAAATTTTGTTATTGAAGAATCTATGTTACAAGAATCAACTAATTTAGTAACCATATTTGAAAATATAAATAGAACAGAAATTTGGAATGATACAACAATTAATAGTTCACTACAACAAATGTACTATTTTTATGAAGCAGGTTTATTAAATTATACCAATGCTATTTTAATTATTGAAGACATTAAAAACATTATTTCAAAAATTGAAAAAGATGTTCGCAGTAATCATTCTTCTTTTGAATTATTTTACAATGAGTTACTTGTTTTAAATAACACTGTTTTGTTTACCAATGAAAAAAATGCATCTTTTTTTATTCCTCACAATATGTTAAGTTATTATGTAACCTCTGATTTAACTATTTGCAAAGAAGAAAAAGATTTTATTATTAACCAATTAAAAAATTCTATGTCAATCTCAAAAGCAGGTAGGAAAGACCAAAAAATATTCTTTAATAGAATGTATCAAAAGATTGATTTTTACAAAAACAAAGTAGAAAACTACATTGTTGAATAATTTTTTTAAACTTTTTGTAACTTTTTGGTAACCTCTTACGTATAACAACTGTAACACTTAAAATTAAGAGGAATTATATAAATGAGACAACTCAAAATCACCAAGCAGGTAACCAATCGTGAGACTGCTTCCTTAGACAAATACCTACAAGAAATTGGAAAAGTTGACCTTATTACTGCTGACGAAGAAGTAGAATTAGCACAACGTATTAAAGCAGGTGACCAACGTGCACTTGAAAAATTAACAAAAGCTAACTTACGTTTCGTGGTATCGGTTGCAAAACAATATCAAAATCAAGGTTTGACCTTACCCGATTTAATTAACGAAGGAAATCTTGGTTTAATTAAAGCGGCTCAACGTTTTGATGAAACACGTGGTTTCAAATTCATTTCGTATGCAGTTTGGTGGATTCGTCAATCTATTCTTCAAGCATTAGCAGAACAATCTCGTATCGTACGTTTACCATTAAATAAAATTGGTTCTATCAATAAAATCAACAAGATGTATGCATTATTAGAGCAATCTAGTGAGCGTGCTCCATCTGCTGAAGAAATTGCAAAAGAACTAGACATGACGGTTAATGATGTAAAAGAGTCTATGAAAAACTCTGGCCGTCATTTATCAATGGATGCTCCTCTTGTAGAAGGTGAAGATTCTAACCTATATGACGTTTTACGTTCTGGTGAATCTCCAAATCCTGATAGAGAGTTAATTCATGAATCGTTACAAACTGAAATTGAAAGGGCTTTAGAAACATTAACTCCTAGAGAAGCTGATGTAGTTCGTTTGTATTTTGGTTTAGGTGACCAACACCCTATGACATTAGAAGAAATAGGTGAAACTTTCGATTTAACTCGTGAACGTGTGCGTCAAATTAAAGAAAAAGCAATTAGAAGATTAAAACATACTTCTAGAAGTAAAATATTAAAAACATATTTAGGATAACTAAATAACAATAACAACAGTTTCAATAACTGTTCGTTTTTTGATTGATGATTGAAACCACGGCTGATTACCGTGGTTTTATTTTTTTAACCCTAACCGAAAAATCATTTTCAATTATCCTTTATAACAGATTTGTACAAGCAAAACTTTTCAAATATTAGTTAATCTAACTTACAACACTCAGCTTTAGCAAAAGTCTGCGATTCTATTTTGCTGGAAATCGAAAAAAAAGACATCTTATCATTTTTTTATTGAGAAATTAAATTCTTATACTATTTTTACAAAAAACATCTATACAAATTAAAATGAAAAAAACTATCGTACTACTTACCATGTTAACAGTTTTAGCATGTAAAAAAAATGAAGAAAAAAATGAAGAACCAGGATTAATGGATGCTGTAGAAAACATTAACAATCTTAGTAAAGCTGGAGATGCGTTAAAAGACTTTGAAAAGAAACAAGAGGAGCTTAAAAAAATGGAGCCTGTTTCAAATGAAATTCTAAAAAATGTACTTACAGAAAATTTAGGTGATCTAAAAAGAACCCATTTTAGTGCAGGAGACACTTCTATGATGGGATTAATTTCTGCTGAAGCAACCTATGGTGACGATTATGAGAAAAATATTAAATTAAGTTTATTTGATGGTGCTGGTGAAACAGGAAGTAGCATTTTAGCTCTTACAGTAATGGCTTTATCAATGAATAGAGAATCTATAGACGATACAAAAACAAAAAAAGTAGAAGTAATTAATGGCATCAGATGTCTAACTGAAGATGACACAAACCCAGAGCATATAAATTCTTCTATTACCTTTCTCCATAATGACCGTTTTCAAATAGGAATAGAAGGAAATAAAATCCCTTTAGAAGAATTAAAATCATACTTAAAAAAAATTGATTTATCAAAACTTGATTAAGTTTTAATACATTAAATAAATATAAAGCTTTTTTACTCCATTGTAAAAAAGCTTTATATTTCCATTAAATAACAAAACATACAGTTCTTTGCAAATCTCGATTCGCACAAATTTGAATTTTAATTTCTATTTTTTAAAACTATCTTTGCACAAACAACACAACACTTTTTGATAAAATGAAAAATACAATTATTGCACCCTCTGTTTTAGCTGCAGATTTTGCTAATCTACAACGCGACATCGAAATGATTAATAATAGTGAAGCCGATTGGTTTCATATTGATGTAATGGATGGTCATTTTGTTCCAAATATTTCATATGGAATGCCTGTAATTCAAGCAATAAAAAAACATGCTACAAAACCATTAGACGTTCATTTAATGATTGAAAAACCAGAACGATATATTGAAACTTTTGCAGAAGTGGGAGCTGATATTATAACCGTACATTATGAATCAACAGTACATTTACACAGAACATTGAGACAAATAAAAGCAACTGGTTGCAAAGCGGGCGTTGTACTTAACTTAACTACACCAGTTTCAGTTTTAGAAGATATTTTACCAGAATGTTATATGGTATTAATTATGTCTATAAACCCTGGATTTGGAGGTCAAAAATTTGAAGAAATCACTTATCAGAAAGTCAAAAAACTGAAAAAGATGATTACAGAGCAAGGACTAAATACTCTAATTGAAATAGATGGTGGTGTAACTAATAAAAATGCCAAACAACTTATCGAAGCTGGTGCAGATGTCTTAGTAGCTGGAAGTTATGTATTTGGAGCAGAAAATCCTATTGCAACTATTGCAGACTTAAAAGCAATTACAAAATAAAACCTTTTAAAAACTGTCAGGCAAAACACTTGACAGTTTTTAATATTGATCTATAAGGTATTTAATTAAGTCGGTAGTGGTAACTATTCCTACTAATAAATTTCCATTACAAACTGGCAAAGCATGAAACTCTCTTGAAGCGAGTATTTCTGCTGCTTCTTTAATAGTGGTTTCCGGATTAATCGTAACTAAGTTTTTTGCCATAACTTGTTCAACAGTAAACATATTATATACCGTTGTATCAATTACATCTTCATCATCATCCACAGCATCTGCAAAAGAAATACGCAATAAATCGGTATAACTCAAAATACCAATAATCTTATTGCCATTCACTACAGGAATATGCCTGATATGATGTTTTTTAAATAATGATTCTGCTTTTGTAAGATTGTCGGAGAGATTCAACTTAACAACATCTTTTGTCATAATAGTTGAAATTGGAACTTTCTGTTTCATGACTTAAGTATTTATATATTACAAATTTAGTGATATAAAATCTAAAAAACATCACATAAATCATTGATTATTAAGTATTTTTTTATTAGATATTATCCGTAAAATTAATCATTACTTTCACTTTTTCAAAAAGATGGGGAAATTCCTCCCTAAATTGACTTGGAGTTTCAAAAAAATGTTCCAGTATTACTGCAATAAACTCAAACTCATTTGTATAAGCATACACTCTAAAGTAATTAGATTGCATTAATCTTGAATAATTTGCAGGATGATTTACTTCTTTCATTATCTCTTCATAAGTAACTGAAAAAATAGTAGCTGATGTATCTGTATTTTTTAATCCTTGATAATGCAATACATGACCAAATTCATGTAATCCCAAATTCAAGTTATCATTACTTATTTGATATCCTTCTAAAAAATGTTTCCAAGAAAACACAATAGCTTTCATTCTAGGATTAAATTCTCCTTTATGATAAGTATCATTTATTTTAGAATAATAAACATCTGGATAAACAACTACTTTGTTAATTACAGTAAACAAATAATTTCGCATTCCGAAAGTAAGCATTACAGCAGTTGCAGCAATTAAAACCTTCATTTCATCTGTAATCACTAGACCTTCTTTTCCTAAAAAAGAATATTTTTTTATAAAAGTAGCTACTCTATGTTCAAAATAGTTTTTTTGAGCAGGTGCCAATCTCTTATAAAATTCAAATTGATTGTGCAAAATTTGCACTTGATTAAATTTTAATCTCTTTGGAAACAGGTAAAAATGCACATATATAGGTTTTCTAAAGAAAAAAGCATAAGCAGGTTCAATAGCAACATTATAGGCAAAAAAAACTAAAAAGATAATTCCTAGAAAAAGTAAAATATATTGCAATTCTTTTATTATTTGAGGGAGAACGAATATAGAGAATTTAAATTAAATATAACTCTAAAAAATAAAAACACATCCTATCAAAATAGAATAGGATGTTTAAGCTACTTTTAAAAAATATTTTTTATTTCTTATCTAATAAGGTAAGTATAATTATTCCTACTCTTCCTATTAAGAAAGTAAACATTCCAAAAACAACTGGTAAAAATGTTATTTTTAATCCTCCAGCAAGCATCTCAGTAGAAATACTTCCTAAAGATTGAATAGCATCAAATGCTCCTATTAACCCAATGGCTTGACCCAAAAATCCCCAAACTAAAACAAAAAGACTTAGCGAACTTATCAAGCTAATCATTTTCTTATTATTGTCCTTTTTTATAATTCCAAAAATAGTTAATAACAATACTACTATTAATAAAAAGACAATTGGTACCATGAAAAAAGGACCTCCTTCGTTAATTCTGTCTAAAATCATAATTTTTATTTTTTAAGATTAGTAATACCCCAAAAGTATTTCACTAAAGCTTTCTTATTTTATATTTGCGATGAATCTACCATTTAGCATCCTATTCAACCCAATCACAAATCAAATCGATTCCTTTTAATCTCTTTTTTACCAAATTCAGACAAAAACACGTAATCCACCGCTAAAAAAGACTACTATTTAATAATTTATTTATCTTGCCAGTATGTTTCCAAATATACTTCAAACTTCTAAATCTTTTTTACTTCACTTACTCTTTTGGATAGGGGTTTGGTTTTTTTATGTCTATTTTTTTAGTTATAATTCTACTGACACTGTTTATATTACTTGGTTTTCCAGTCTACTTTTACCCATTACTCTGATAACAACTTATCTAACCATCTATATTTTAATCCCTAGATATTTATTAACCAAAAAGTATTTAAAATTACTTTTATATGGCTTTTATGTATTAGCTATGTCTATTTATCTAATTGTTTTAGCTATATATGGAAGTTTCATTTTTATTACCAATTTAGATATAAGTAAAGTACCTCCTATGGGTAGAAATTTTATTTTCATTCTAATTTTAGTGTATTTAATTGTAGGTCTCATTAGTTTTCTAACAATGTTAAACCATAATTTCAATGTGCAATCTCAATTTAAAGCATTGGAAAACAAAATCTTAGAAACCAACTTGCAAATCAAAGAGCAAGAACTCAATTATTTAAAAAAACAAATTCATCCCCATTTTCTATTTAACACTTTAAATACTATTTATGGCTTTTCTTTAAAAAAATCAGAATATACTCCTGAAATTATCTTGAAACTCTCTAATCTACTCGATTATATTTTATATCAGGTACAAAAACCAAAAGTAGCCATTTCAGAAGAAGTAGCTCACATAAACGAATATATTGACTTAGAAAAAATAAGGTTTCAAGACCGTCTTAAAGTAAATTTTGACTCTCAAATAGAAAATGAAAGCCTTCAAATTCCTCCTATGCTTTTTTTACCTTTTATCGAAAATGCCTTTAAACATGGTAACATTATTAATGATTATTTAAGTATTAACATCCAATTGCAATTTACCAATGATAGGCTGCTATTTAATTGTAGCAATAGTTTTATTGACAAAAATGTGACTACTACAACTGGGATAGGATTAGAAAACATTAAAAAAAGATTAGAGTTATTGTATCCGGAAACGCATAGCTTTAGCATTACAACAGTTAAAGACCAATTTAAAATTGAATTAGAAATTAAACTGAAAAAAGATGACTGAAAAACACCACTGTTTAATTATTGATGATGAAATAACTGCAAGAGAAATCTTAGAATCTCATGTAGCAAAAATAGCTACTATTCAACTTTCAGGAAGTTGTAAAAATGCATTAGAAGCTTTTAGCATTATAAACAATCAAAAGATTGATTTAATTTTTCTTGATATTAACATGCCAGAAATTAACGGTTTGTCTTTTGTAAAATCAATTAATAAAAATATAAAAGTGATTTTTACAACCGCTTATCGCGAATATGCTATAGAAGGATTTGATTTACAAGCAGTAGATTATCTTCTAAAACCCATCTCTTTTGAACGCTTTTTACAAGCAGTCAATAAATATCTTGGAGAAAACATTCCTGTTGAAATATCTCATCCATCTGAAAGTATACTTGAGGAAAGTGATTTCATATTCGTAAAATCAGATCGTAAGATGGTTAAAATTGATTTTGATGAAATCCTTCATATTGAAAGTTTAAGTGATTATATTAAAATTATAACAACACAAAAAACAATTGTAACACGAGAAACCATTTCTAACATTGAAGCTAAACTTCCCAAGAAAAAATTTATTCGTATTCATCGTTCCTTCTTAATCGCAATTGCTAAAATTGAATCGTTTACCAATGAATATATAGAAATCAATAAAAAATCACTACCTATTAGCAGAAGTTATAAAAAAAGTGTTTTGGAACAATTAGAAAGATTGTAGAAAAAAGTGTATTAGACATCTCATTTAAAAGCTTAATCATTTTTTTTTCAAGTTGCTATCTAAAAAAGATTTATTCCATCACAATTATTCTTTTTAAATTCTATAAATTAGTAGCACAAATAAACAAACAAACTATGGAAGCACTTACCGATGAAGAAAGAGAGGCTAAAGTAGAGGCATTAGAACAGCAAACAGAACAAGAAGAAGCTGAAAAAAAAGAGCCAAATAACAATACACTTTTAGAAATAAAAGAAGAAAATTTAATCCGCAAGAAGAATCTAAAAATAGTCCTAAAAAAATAAAATGGAAAGAAGATAATTTATTATTGATAAGTTTTTTTGAATGCAATTAATATTTTAAAACCATGAGTTTACTATTTCAAGATAAAAAAATTCTAAAAAAATCTTAAAGTTTGCATTTTTGAAACAAAATACGATTTCTTATTAATTAAAAATACGTACTTTAGAGCAATGCTATTATCAAATAAGTTCAAAAGTGTAACCTTTTTGAAACAATAGTATTATGAAAAAAACAAGAATTATCTTTCTGCTATTACTAGGTATTCTTCCATTAATAGCATTTACACCATTAGATTATAACAATTGTGAACTACTTCATAACGGTACTTTCATTTATTTTTATAACAACAAAAAAATAAAAGTAATCATACACAAGGACAAACATACCGAATATCACGAAGACGGTAAATATGTAATTCATTCAAAATTATTTTGGATTAATGATTGCGAATTTGTGGCTACTTGTTTAAAAACCAATATGCCAAATGCAGCGTATAATATAGAAGATCAAATGTATGTAAAAGTAGATAGGGTGTTTGAGAACGAAATTTACTTTACCTCATCAATCAACAGAAGTAAATGGAGCGGAAAAATGTTGAAAATAGAATAATACAACTTAGAGAGCAAAAAAATTTTATTTTAAGATTACCCAAATAGGCACATGATCCGATACCGTTCTTGCTTGGTGAATATCTACAAAGTCTTCATAAAAAGGGATAATGCCAAAATTTAAAACCTCAACCGTTTTTGAATTATAAAAGATATTATCAAACTCAGAAGCCAGACAGTCATTATTAATACACTTTTGTCGCAGTGAAGTTTTTTGATTGACAAACACCGATTGGTAACCCATTTTTCGTAAAGGAAAAAAAACAGTATGAGATTGCGGACAATTGAAATCTCCTATAAAAATCAGATCTTTATTTGGATATAAAGCGGGAAAAAATTTAAAATACTTGATTTCCGTTTCGGGTTGCATTTTTTTAGTTTTTGCATGAAAATTAACCAAAGTAAATTCTTTTTCTTGGTGCTTAAAAGTAGCCAAATAAGGTTCTCTTTCAATTTCTTCCACATAAGTTTTCTCTAACCATGCCTCTCCTATTTTTTTCACGTTGCTAGGTTTCCATAAAAAAGCATAACGTTCGGCTTTGTAGGCACTACCAGAAGTTGGATCACTAATTACATAATCCCATTGCGCACCCTTTCTATTAAGTTCGTCTACTAATTTGGCTACAGCTTGTGCTCCTGCTTCACTTACAACTACTTCTTGTAAAGCCACTACATCAAACTCTTTTAAAGTTTTTGCCATATAAGCAATGTCTTGCTCGCTCTTTGAAGCACCTAAGTTTTCAATATTCCAAGAACAAATTTTGATTTGCGCACTACTCAATAGATTAAAAGTAAGTAGTACTATAAAAAATAAACGTTGTTTGTAAAACATTCTCAATTTTAATTAATCTTCCCAGCCGCAAAGGGTAAGTCCAAATGCTTCTGCTTCCGAAAGTTTCTGTTTGGTAATCTCGTGCTTGCAGTTAGACAACCCTCTACAGGATTTAGTATAATGGTATTTTTTAGCTCCTTTTGGACCGCATAAATAAACCTCTTTATCTTCTATTGAAAAAGAGGTCATTATAAATGTTACCAAAAGTGTTACCAAAAACTTCATATTACTCTACTACAAATTCATAAGCTAAACTATCTCTATCTTTGCCTACTAATTTACTATTCTCTATCCATCTTACAAAAATATCTTTTTTTTCGCCCTTTTCATTGATTATTTTACCCGCACCATATTTGCCACTGATATTGATATTGCCTTTTACTTCATTACCAAGACTATCCTTACCTATTATATCATAATTATATTCATAGTGATCACTTATACCCGTTCGGTAGTTATATTCATATTTGCTATCCACATGATAAGTCTTTTTTTCAACCTCTGTTATTTCTTCAATATCATCGGGTAAAATAGTATCTTCTTGGGCATAAAAAGACTGTATTTGCTCTTGCGGACTTTTTAATGATTCTTGATTGGTTTCTCTACAAGAAAGAAAAAAGAATAGTGTTAATAAGAGTAGTTTTATTGTCATAGTTTATAATATTAAATTATTGATAGCCTAAAATAATAGCACACATAGCAGCAATTTGAGTAACTTTTTCTTCATTAGTATCATTTGAACCAGACGTAGCTTCATCAATACAATTCTTTAAATTTAAAGTATAATTATTAGCTTCATTTATAGAAATATTTGGCTTCATTTTCATAACAAAATCAGCACAAGTTGCCATTTTATTTTCATCTGTAGCTGATTTCCATTCTTTAACTTTTAATTGATGTAGATTTCTTCCAATATACCATTTATTACTCTCCCTAGAAACTTCATTTCTAACATAAATTTTATTTGCAGAAGAAACCGAACTCTCTGAAATTTTATCTTTCTTAATTCGTTGAATTATAAATAGAGTTATAATATTCATTGCTATTAGACAAATTATTATTCTATAATATTTCATGCTTTACTTTTTAGTTATTGTTATTTGTTTAACCATAATGTTGTTTTTAAAATTAAATTAATCAAAATTACCACATACAGGTATTTATACCTGATTTTCATCTTCATAAAACCCAACAGTTTCCAACAATTCTTTTTCAAATTGATAGATCTCACCAATAGTTTCGATAGGTTGTTTGGTTTCGTTTTTCTTATCATCAAAAAGACCAATGTATTTTTTGCTTCCGTTTAGGTGTAACCTACATAAGGGTTTTCGGTTGTTATCATCTAATAAAACTCCAAAATAAGATTGTGTGTCACGATGCACAATTCGATCTATTGCAAGCTTTCTTCTTAGAATAGCTACTACAATTCTATAAGCTTCTAGTTCTTCTTCTGTAGTGTCTACTTTTGTGGTTTCTGTAATATCATCAATTTGTTCTACTTGTTGTTTCTCTGCTTCTTTGTTTAAAGCTGCATTTAAACGGTCATTTACTTTTTCACTTATGAATTGGTTAAAACCTTTTTGTACTAGTTCTTTAAATTCTTCCATTACTTTTTCAGTCAATCTTCCATTATAAACTTTATTAGCAAAGAGTCTTACAAAATCAAAAGATGGTTCGTTAAGCTCTTCATTGATTAGTTTCTTTATTTCTTTGGTATATTTCAATGAACTAGCATTATTTACTATGTTGTTCACATCAAAGTTGGATTTATGAAATTTGGCTATCTCATTTATTGTATTTTCTTTTAAATTAGTGATGTCAAATTCAAGAAATGGTTTTTCGTCCATCTTATTCTTTTCATCTAAATCGGTAAAAAACTGAAAGTGAATACCATTGGTTAAAAGAGAAAATCTAGTTTTTGTTACATGAAAATAACGGAAGAGTTGTGAACTATGCACAGATAATTTTTCTTTCCAATTTTTACATTCTATAATTAGAATGGGTTCGTCATTTTGAAAAATAGCATAATCTACTTTTTCTCCTTTTTTTAAACCTAAATCCGCAGTAAATTCAGGCACTACTTCTGTTGGGTTAAAAGTATCATAACCAAGAATATTAATGAAAGGCAATACAAAAGCGTGTTTTGTAGATTCTTCGGTTCCTATTTTGTCTTTTAGTTGATTGATTTTATCAGCTAAAGTTTTGAGTTGTGCGTTTAGTTCCATAGTTTTTTTATTTTACATATCTAGAAGAAACCCAACCTATTTTTTGAGTATCATTGACTAATACTTTTATCCAATCTCCTTTTTCTTCTATAAAAGTGAGTTGGTCGTTTTTTGATAAGGTGACTACAATTTCTGAATTGGTTCTTGGTTCTTTTCTTAAGTTTAATTTGGAATTTATTACTGTCAATGTTTTACCTGCGTAATAATCTGTTTTGCTCTTTGACGCTTTTGTACTTGAACTCGTACTCTTTGAATTGCTTTTTTTAGTACTTGAAGAAAAAGTATTGACTTTTGTCCCAGCACAAACTCCACAACTGCCTCCATTGGAACAATGTTTACAGCGAACACAATTTTTACAAGTGCTGCAATTAGCTGAACCAGTACATTTCCCTACTTCGGTTTCGCAACAAGAAGCTAGTAATCCTTTTTTTGTAGTGGTTTGACTTTGTATACTGAAAGAAAAAGTCAATAATAAAATGAGTAGTGTTGTTTTCATGGTTTTTTATTTAAGTTGTATGACAAGTTGAAGAACACGTTTTACAACCATTTGAATGTGAGTAAGTTTTTTTCGCTTCTTTCACTGCATCTTTACAATTGTCAAAATCTCCTAAATACTTTCTATTCTCTTCACTTGGTAGATATATACAATCTTTTGTGTGTACTTCATGATCTCCATTTAATTGTGCTTTTTTGTTTACATAATATTTCATAATCTTAAAATTTTAAATTAATAATATCCAAACTTATAACCATTAGAAATCAATTCCTTACGGAAAACCGTAAAGTGGAAAAATATTTTTTTGTAATGGACAAAAAAAAGACCTAACAAGCTTTGAAAACTTGTTAGGTCTAGTAGTAATAAGTGCTTTAAATTATATTAATCCCAAGTCTTTGGTAATGGCAATTAAATGCACTGTATTTTTAGCTTTGAAGTAAATTTTTAATTTGTTAAGGCGTTTTTCAATAGTACTTTTACTATTAGGAGTAATGCCTAGTTCTTTGAATGTACTTTCCATTTCTTCTTGGGATACACCAACCGATAAATGTTTTATTAATTCCAAATCATAGTCATCTATTTCATTGACGATTTTGTCTTGCAAGACAAAAGCCATATCCGGTGAAATATACTTTTCATTGGTGTTGTAAACCGTTTCAATAGCTTTTTTTAATTCTGGAATGCTATTTCTTCCCTTTATTACAAAAGCGTCAATGTGTTGGTTTTCAAAAAGCGATTTAATACGATACGATTTATCTTCAATCGAAAACACCACAATCTTAATATTGGGTTGCAAGGCTCTTATGGCTTCAATTAAATCTTCACCCGATTTTAATTGGTCCTTTCTGTAATCTTCTTTAAAAGACAAATCGGTTACCAATAATTCAAAAGGGGCATTGTCTTGTATCGCTTTCTTCACTTTTAACAAAGCATCATCACAATATTTAGTGCTATGTAAATTGGTTATCTTTAATTGTATTAACGCTTCATGAACCGCTAAATTAATACTGTCTAAATCTTCTGCTATAATTACTTTTGAAAACATAAGCCTATTATTTGGGGAATTCAATGTTAATTTTTAATCCTTTATTTGTTTCAGTATCAAAAGTAATACTTCCATTTATTTCATGAATACGGTTTTCCACATTAAGAAGTCCGTTTTTAATAATTTTTTCTTTTTCAAATCCTATGCCATCATCTTTATATTGAATCTTAATGGTTTTTTCAAGTGTTTCAAAGGTGACCAAAACCAATTTAGCTTGACTGTGTTTTTTCATGTTAACCAATAATTCACTCAAAATACGATGGATTTCAATTTGCTTATTGGCTTTTATTTTTTCCCAATCTATTGCACTACTCCCTTTAACAATAACAGTAACTTGTTTGGAATTATAACTCATTAATAATTGATTTAATACTACTCCAAACTCTTTTCCAGTCTTTACTTCACCAGTTTGCTTAGAAATGTTTCGAGCTTTATCATAAATAGCATCTAAACCTTGTAATACATTTTCTTTATTATCTGGATTTTGTAGGTCTTGTGTATCAATAAAAGTCATGGTATTAAACACATCATTGGCTAATTCGTCGTGTAGTTTTTTTGAAATGCGAGTTTCTGTCTCATAACCAATTCTTTTTTCTCTTTCTTTATTTTTTTTCCTAATAATATAAATAATAAAAAGAGCGATTAAAACACTAACTACAAATAATAAAAGGTAAATAATTTTCTGTTTTTTCTGATTTTCACTTTCCTCGATTGCTAAACGTGATTCATATTTGATATTTGCGAATTGGTTTTTAACAGTTTGTCTTACCACATCAATACTGTCTCTTAAAAAACTAAACTTTTCATAATAGTTTTTAAATTCATCTTTATTCGAAGTGTTTCTAATTAAGATATCCAATGCTTCAAGTCTATCATCTGGGCTATTCACTTTGGTAGCAATATCATAAGCATTAATCGCAAATTTATTTGATTCAGAAATAATCGAATCTTTAAAAAATCGAGACAAATGCATTAACGGAGCTAATTTTTGATATTCATCACCTATACTATCTTTAATTCTTAATGATTCTGAAATATAATGATAAGCTTTATTTTTTTCTCCAATATTAAAGTATGCAAAACCTAGATTATCAATTATCCTAGCATATTCAATTCTATCTTGTTTTAAATTCTCTGTTTTAATAAGTGATTGATATATTTTAATTGCACTTTGAAAATCATTTTTCACTATATATATTACACCTTTGTTGTTAAGTATTGTTAATTTGTCGTTTTCAGAAATTTTTCCTTTTAAACACAAATTGTAATACTTTAGAGCGTTATCAAAATCAAGCATTCTCTGGTAAGAAGTACCAAGCGAACTATAAATTGAATAAATAAAACTAGAATCTTTAACTTCATTAAAATAATCGAAAGCTTCAGTAGCTGTGGCTTCACTTCCTGAATAATCTCCTTTTATTTTTTGAATTTTTGCCATTTCAGCAAGTAAATAAACAATTCTATCTGCTTGTTTTTTGTTACAACTTAACTTCGCTTTATTAAAATAATAATACGCACTATCCAGATTAAAAATAGTGTCTTTATACGTAATTGCTTTATCTATGAATTGTTTATAATTATCAATAATAATAGCATCTTCTTTATTATTACAAGAAAAAAGAAAAAGGAGTACAAATAAAAACGGGAAATGTTTCATAATGAATTGCATTTCCCGAATTTATTAAAATTAATCAAATAAATCACATTTGATTATGGAAAAGAAGGTGTTGGTGGCGGTGGAGGATTAATAGTTCCTGTTTGACCACCTGTTTCTCCACCCGTATCATCATCTGCATACTGAGTTGTTGCTACACTTTCCGAAATATCTTCAGCAGTACATGATGTAAAACTTGCTGAAAATAAAATAATTGCTATAAATAAATAAACGATTTTCATTTTTTTCCTTGTTAAAAATTAAACATGGGAATAGCTGTTCGAGTTTTTCTCGAGTTTTTTAAATACAGCTATGCCGTTAACATTTTTTTTTGGGAAGTGAAGTGTGCTAAAACAGAAAAGTCATATTTATACTTCCCTGATAAAAATCATAATCCGTTTAGCATCACTTTTTTAGAAGTAGTTTTGTACATTTGTTCTTATCGCGAAATAGAACAAGAACTAAATCTGAGACAAAGATTTGGTAATTTTTTGGTAGTGTTGATACGGAATTCCGATAGTTCCGATAGTTCTTTTTAAATCTGAAAAAATCTGGTATAATCCGAAAAAATCTGAAAAATCTGAAAATAAAATATGGTAAAAGATTACTTAGAAGAGTATAGAAAAAGCATTAGAAAGCAATATGAAATCCAAAAAAATGGAATTCATTCGAACTTTTTATTAAATCCAACAGAAGCAAACCTCAGGGATTTATGTATTTTAATTTTTAAAGAAAATCAAAATATAGATGATTTGAATAGTTTTAGATTGTACTTAGGTTTTGATTATTCAATAAAAACTTCACATGAATTGAATGATATAAAAAAATTAAATAAATTAAAATCTTTAGGAAAATTCTTAAAAGGGAAATCAAAACTAAAAAATATAAACGGATTAGACTTGATAGCTATGCTAGTTGATTTTGAAAAAAGACCTTATAATAAATTTTATAGAAATTATACTAATGAGGACATTCAATCATCTACTGAAAAATCAGATGTAAATGTAGACACAGAAAAAAATACCGATTCCTCAGTTTTAACTATTGTAGATGTAGAAACTCCTCCTGAGAAAGAAACAATCAAAAATACTAAATCAGGAATTTATGATTTTATAAAGAAAAACATAAGAAGTATAATTGCAGGTTCTACTCTTTTTATTGTAATCTCTTTTGGAGTAAATCATTTTACATCTGAAAAAGAATGTATGACATGGGTAGAAGACCATTATAAAGAAATAGATTGCAATGCTTTAAATGAAAACTCTAATTTAATTCTTATTCCAAAAGACGATAAACTAATCCAAAATTTCAAAAAAATTATTCCCTGTGACACCACAAAATATGAAAGAAATGGCAGAACCTGTTTATGGTATGGAAAATCATTAGATGGAAAATATGAATTTTTTACGGCACTTTATTTTCATCCTGAAACTGGCATTACTCTAAAAAAAGTTACCTCCACTATTATGAAGAATTATGGAAGAGGTCCTTGTAAATAATTTTTTTTCTAATAAAAAGTTCTATTTTTCATTGACAAAAATATACTAAGTATAACCTGTTAGGTGTAATTATCTATTGTCGTCAGTTCGAGTGTTTTTTATGTAATGAAATGAAATAAAAAATGTATCGAGAACCTTTTAAATAAAATTTTTCTTATTCTCAATACATTTTTCTTTCAAAAATTACTCGAATTGACGAAAACTAATTACACCCAACGGATTAAGCATACATCTAAATTGACTTTTTAAAGTTGCTTTTTAAATTTTTTACCTCTCATCCAAAAAACAGGTATTTCTACTCATTTTTTTTTGCATAATTTGAAATAAATTTGAAAAAATTTAAATAAAAACCCGTAACTTTTATCAGTAGAAATCGCTATTTTATCTGTATTAACAAAAAGATAAAAACTTAACCAATCATTTTTTATACAAAAAGTAAAAACAAACATAAGTAGTCATCTAACATTTAGACAACTATAAATAAAATGATAAAAGAAGAAAAGACAATAGTGATTGGTTGTGATCAGAGCGATACACTTACTATATTATTAGAAAGGCTTATGAGCATTCCTAATTTTTTAGTAAATGTTATTTCTGTTTCTCGCATTTCTGATTTATTGAGTATTACCAAATCATTATATCCTTCTTTATTGATTTTTAATTTTAGAAACAATCAAATCGCTATTGACGATTTTAATCGGCTTGTGAATAAACCTGAAATTCCATTGCTATGTATTTGTAAAAGATTTGATTCTGAAGCCTATTTGTTGAACAATAAAAATATAATTTTCACTTATTCTATTGATAATATAGCTAACAGAGTTCATTTCGCTTCTATTATACGTTCCATTTTTTTATTAAAAAATCAGTCCCAAAATTCCATGAATACAAATTCTATTGCTACTGAAGCTATAGAAAAAGATCTGGTAAACACAGATAGAAACATGAGCAGGTATGTATTAGAATTAGATCAAAAGATGGAAGTTTTATTAAGTGTAAAAGAACGTATAAAAACATTATGTCCTAATGTAGACAATGCCACAAGAATGGAATTATTGTCTATTGTAAATGCAATAAAAACATCTGCTAATGATACTAAACTATGGGAAGATTTTAAACTTTATTTTGAAAAGACTAATCCTAATTTTTTATTATTACTAGCTAAAAAGCATCCTAAATTGACTACTAAAGATTTAAAATATTGTTGTTATTTAAAAATGAATATGTCTAATGATGATATCAGAAGTTTATTAGGCATTAATCAAGAAAGTGTAAGAACGCATAAATATCGCTTAAAGAAAAAAATGAGACTCAACAAAGAGTTAGATTTACACACTTACTTAAAAGCGATTTAGTTCGTTTTTACTTAATCATTTCTTGCAAAATTCACACTTTATTCTCTTTTATTTTATTTCCCAATTACTTTTTCATTAAAAACTATTCTCGATGCATTTTCGTTCTATTTTATTATACAAAAAATACTCGAATTGCTGTTTTTGATACTCACAACCAATAAGTTATATAAATTCATTGTTCATTCTTATGTCTTTACAGCAATTACAATAGAATTATATTCTTAAATAAATTATGTCTACGTTTTGTCTATGATTTTTATTTTATTGTACACGAAAGGTATATTCCAAAATTTCCATTAACCGAAATAACAAGTTTAACTTTACGTCATTGGAAATTAAACCTATAAGGTTATTTTTAATGATGTCTTTTTTTGGTTAAACTATAAAAGAAAAATTTATGTTAATGAAATCACTCCAATTTACAGCTACTGTTCTTGATCAATATATCAAGAATAAATATCAATTGGATGAAAGTAAAGTCATTTTAAACAATGTTATAGACAGCAATGGGGTTATACCTACAAAAAATGAAAATAAAATTGTGGTTTCCTTAATTAATATAGAACAAGAAACATTACAACCTTTTTATATTCGCAATCAAAAGTTGCCCAATGGAAATTATGGTGATTTAAATCCTTCCCAAAGGTTTAATTTGGATTTACTGGTTACTTCAAATTTTGATGATTATAACGAATCTTTAAAGTTTTTAAACGCTGTTATCCAATTTTTCCAATCTTATGTAGTATTAGATGCTACTAATTTTTCAAATATTCCAACTGGTTTAAACAAGCTGGAGTTTGAGATTGAAAAATTAAATTACAATCAAATGCATAGTTTATGGACGGCTATGGGTGCAAAATACCAACCTTCAATAGTTTATAAGACGCGTTTAATAACTATTCAGTCTTATGATAACGAAAGCTTTACTCCTGCCATTAATCAAATTGAAAACAACTAACATTAAGCAGTATGAATAGTCAATTCAATATCGTTTTTTCAATACAAGTTTTCCATGAGTATTTTGAGAAAGGGATTTGTAATTGTCTAGTTTTTCAACCAAATAGAAATACAGCAAATCTTATAAATCGATATGGATTTAAAATAAATAAGAATGAAAACGGTTTTCATTTTTATAGCAATACAACGAAAGACATTACCACTTACTTAACTTATATTGAAGCGAATACCCAACAAAACTTCTTTGAATTTGATATTACCGCAACAGATTCTAATTTTACAGTATTTACAGAACTGCCCACCAATTGGATTGGTCAATTTGTATATACAAGCTCAAATGTGGGCAATGAAAATGAAAAATTAGTATTAACAGCGGATTCTTCTTCTAGCGCTAGTTCAGTTTCCATTGGTTCACTAAAAATTTATTTTCGAGATTTAATTGCATTGATAAATAAGACTACTGAATGTAACTATGCCATTACGTTTGAATCTAGAGCTACCCAATGGCGGTATTACATTATAAATAAAAGTGAGGTATCACTTAATAATCCAGAAATAGTTAGCAAAAATCCTATTCATTTTGAACAAGCAGTAACTGTAACTGTACAAAATGGAAGAAAGGCATTACTCTTTTCATCGGGTGAGAACTTTATGAAGATGAGTAAAATTGCAAAATATAAATTTGATTTAGTAGACAAATCGAATACCACAAATCAAACAGGAAAAATAATTTTTAAAGGGTTGCCTAATCCCAGTCCAAAAAATATAAATCTTGAAGAAGAAAATGGAAAGAAAATAGTTACATCACCCATGTATGTCTATATATAAACAATTAATAAAAATAAATATGAAAAACCATGATTGAATCTAACATTAAATCACCAGGTGTCTACATTAACGAATTAAATGCGTTCCCTAATTCAGTAGTTCCTGTTGCAACCGCAGTACCAGCCTTTATCGGGTACACACCCACAGCATCGTATGAAGGAAAGTCATACACTAATGTGGCGCAAAAGATTACTTCTTTTGCTGAATTTCAGGCTATTTATTGTTTTCCAGATCCAGCACCACCTGCTAGTCCTGCAAAACAATATGCTCCAGAATATTATTTGGTAAAACAAAAAAGTCAGCCAACAAAAGGAGATTATATGCTTATTGATAATGCATATTACTCTATTGTTCCTGATCCAAATACTATTTATTATTTGTACAATAGTATTAAATTGTTTTATGAAAATGGTGGAGGTGATGCCTATATTGTATCAGTAGGCTCTTATGGAGCACCTTCAAAAAATCCAATGAATCCAGGAGATCAAATTGTAAATCCAAATGTACAACTAGCCGATTTACAAAATGGTTTATCATTACTCTTAAATGAGCAGGAACCTACCATGTACATTTGTCCAGAAGCAACACTTCTTACCGTAGAAAACAATGGTACCTTGATGCAAGAAATGTTATTGCAATGTACGCAAATGCAAACAGCTGTTGCTATTTTTGACATTATTGGAGGACGTAATCCTGATCCTATTATGTATCCAAATGATATTGAAACCTTCAGAAACAATACTGGTTCACAAGGTTTAAATTATGGAACGGCTTACTATCCTTTTATAGGAACAACCATAATGCAAAATCAGGATATCGACTATACTAATTTATTTGGTGGTGATACAAAACAGCTTGAAGCATTATTAAATCCAGCTGATAATCCAAATCCAAGTGTGGCAAGTATTATGACCAACATCAATAATCCATCTTCTGGGCTAACTGTGACGCAAAACAACAATGCTTTAATAAATGCTAGCAAAACTTATAGTCTTATGATTAAGCATATCTTGTTTGATGCTAATATTTTACCTCCAAGTGGTGGAATGGCTGGTGTTATTACTACAACTGACAATCAAGAAGGTGTTTGGCAAGCTCCAGCAAATACTTCCATTGTAGGCGTTTCTTCTTTACCTATTCGTTTATCGGAAACACAACAAGGCAGTCTAAATGTAGATGCTGTTTCTGGAAAATCAATTAATGCCATTCGCTTTTTCAATGGTCTAGGAATTTTAATTTGGGGAGCGAGAACTTTAGATGGAAATAGTCAGGACTGGAGATATCTTCCTGTTAGAAGAACAATGACCTTTTTAGAACAGTCTTGTAAATTAGCAGCTAATGCTTATGTTTTTGAACCAAATGACAAAAACACTTGGGAAGCTGTAAAAGCTATGATCAGCAGTTTTTTAACTTCTATTTGGAAAGAAGGAGGACTTCAAGGAGCTTCCGCTTCAGATGCTTTTTCAGTAGCTTGTGGTCTTGGTACTACTATGACTTCAGAAGATATTTTAAATGGATTTATGAAAGTAACTATCAAAGTAGCTATAGTACGTCCAGCTGAGTTTATAGTACTTACTTTCCAACAACAAATGGCTACTTCTAGCTAAAAAATAAATACAGAAATGAACAATTTTAATAATTCTAAAAAATAAAATATTATGGCAGCAGATGACGGAAGCGTAGAAGGCGCAACATGGCCCATGCCAAAGTTCCGATTTGAAGTAGATTTAGGAACTGAATTAACAAAAGTAGCCTTTCAGGAAGTATCTGGAATGGATGTTGAAAATCAAATCATTGAATATCGAAAAAGTAATAGCCCTCTTTTTTCAACTGAAAAAATGCCAGGTATTACAAAATATGGAAACGTTACTATGAAACGAGGTGTTTTTGTAAATGACAATTCTTTTTGGGATTGGCACGCACAAATAACCATGAACACTATCAAAAGAAGAACCGTTATCATTCGATTATTAGATGAAAAAGGAGGAACTACCATGCAATGGCAATTAAACAATGCTTGGCCTACTAAAATTACAAGTACCGATTTAAAATCGGATGGTAATGAAGTAGCGGTAGATACTATAGAAATTGCACATGAACAACTAGTGATTACTAATGGCAAATAGTTATCCAGTAGGATTTTACTTTCAACTTTCTTTTAAAGGGGAAGATGCTGCTTTCAAAGAAGTATCTGGAATTTCAAAAGAATTAAGTATGGAAGAAGTAGTATGTGGTGGGGAGAATAGATTTAAATATCGACTCCCTACTATTACCACCAGTCAGAACCTAGTACTAAAAAGAGCATTAATTCCTGAAGGTTCCAAATTAATTGACTGGTGCGCGAGTACATTAGACGAAGGATTAGCTAATGCTATAAGTCCGCACGATGTTTCTGTTAGCTTGTTTAATTCTGATGGTTCTGTTTCAGTTATGTGGACATTTTACAATGCTTATCCTGTAAAATATGCTGTATCTGATTTAAAATCACAAGAGAATGAAATTGTAATAGAATCTATTGAATTAGCCTATACTTATTTTGTAATTACACCAGACACATCAATCGCAGATTTATTTGCTTAGCGTATGCCAATAGAAATAAGAGAATTAATCATAAAAACGGAAATATCTTCAAGAGGTAGTTTCAATGACACCACTATTAAAGAAGCTGAAACGCATCTTTTAAAAAAACAATTGCTTGAAGAATGTAGAAGAATGATTGCAGAACGGACTAAAAAAAATAGTCACAAAAGATAAAACAATACTATGGGAGCAAGTTTGGAACTAATGAAAATAACAGGATATACTGATGAAAACTTCCAACAAGCTTTTGGAGGTCAGCCTTATACTGTAATGATTAATCCAGATACTATTAAATGGCAGAGAGGCATTGAGTATAATGAACAACAAGCACCAAATACAAGTGCTCCTTCACAAAAATACAAGAGTACACCTGTTGAAAAATTGAATTTTGATATTACAATCGATTGCACTGGTATAGTAGATTCCAAAAGAACCGATATGGCTCAAGAAATTAGTGCTTTAGAAGGTATTATATATACCTATAATGGAAAAATTCACCGACCTAATTTTGTTAAAGTACAATGGGGAAAAAGTCTTGTTTTTAAAGGTGTATTAAAATCGATGGACACCTCATACACGCTATTTAAACCTGATGGAAGTCCTTTAAGAGCAAAATTATCATTAGGTTTTTCAGAATATATCTCTCCACAAAGTGTTGAGGAATTAGATGCAAAAAAATCACCTGATATTACTCACTTAATAAATGTAGTAGAAGGAAATACACTGCCACAACTTTGTGAACAAACTTGGAACGATGATTCCTATTATGTGCAAGTGGCTCAATATAATAATCTGAATAAATTTAGAAACCTAAAAGGAGGGCAAAAATTAATATTTCCTCCTATAATACAACCTCAATAAATGGCAACTCAAAGTGAAATAGCTTCTGGTAATACAGCAACATTTACAATAAAAGTGGATGGCACTGCAATTCCTAGCGAATTGAATGTATTGTCTGTACATATAAATAAAGAAGTAAACCGAATTGCTATTGCAAAAATAACCATACTTGATGGGGAAGCAAATACAGGAAAGTTTGATGCTAGTTCCTCTTCCACTTTTGTGCCAGGTGCAAAAGTAATTATTGAGTGCGGTTATGACTCTACAAATCAAGTTGTTTTTCAAGGAATCATTACAAGTCAATCCATTCGAATAGATGAAATGGTTGGTTCTGCACTAGAAATTGAATGTAGAGATGAAGCCATAAAAATGATTGTGGGTAGAAAGAGTTTGACTTTTAACAAAAAGAAAGATAGTGATATCATCACCTCGATTATTGGTACCTATTCGGGTTTAACAGCAAAAGTGACGGCAACCACTACTACTTGGCCAGAACAAGTACAATACTATGTGAGCGATTGGGATTATATTATGGCTCGTGCTGAAAGTAATGGCATGTTAATTACTACACTTAACGGAACTGTTACCGTTGCACCTCCTGATGCAAATACAAGCCCTGTTTTAAGTGTATCCTATGGAAATGGACTTATGCAGTTTAATGCAGTCATGAATTCAATTACACAAACAGATACTGTAAAAGCCAGTACTTGGGACTATAAAAATCAGGCTATTGCTTCAATGCAATCTACTAATAATGTTTCCGGCCCTGGTAATATCTCTTCCAAAAAACTTTCTGAGGTTGTAGGGTTATCAGATTATCAAGTACAAACCACTGCTCCTCTTGAAAATGCAGATTTGACGAATTGGGCAAAAGCACAATTGATAAAAAGTGAGTACTCAAAAATACAAGGAGAAGCAAAATTTCAAGGTACCAATTTAGTCAATCCTGGTAATTATATCACTTTGGGAGGTCTTGGAGATCGATTTAATGGAGATCATTTTATCTCTAGCGTTACTCATGATATATCCGAAGGCAATTGGATTACCGAGATAAGTGTAGGTCTTTCTCCTATTTGGTTTACAGAAGAACCCGATGTTATGGCTCCTCCAGCCTCAGGTTTATTACCTGGAGCAAGAGGATTATTTAACGGAACGGTAAAGCAAATTTATAATGATCCTGACTCTCAATACCGAATATTAGTTACTATTCCTTTGTTTGACACTAACGGAGAAGGTATTTGGGCACGATTGTCTAATTTCTACTCTACAAATGGAGCTGGTGCTTTCTTTTTACCAGAAGTAGGTGATGAAGTTGTTATTGGTTTTTTAAATGAAGATCCTCGTTACCCCATTATTTTAGGAAGCATGTATAGTAGTTCTAAATTGAAACCTTTTGAAGGTTTAACTCCAAATGAAAAGAACAGTATTAAAGCCATTGTATCTAAATCCAAAATAGCTATTGAATTTGACGATGAAAATGTAGTTTGGACATTAAATACTCCCAATAAAAATACCATTATTGTTAGTGATAAAGACAAACAAATTACAATTAAAGATCAAAATGAAAATAGCATAGTAATGTCTAGCAGTGGAATAACTATAAAAAGTGCAAAAGATATCAATATCGAAGCCACACAAAAAGTATCTATTAAAGGAAATCAAGGTGTAACTATAGCCTCTTCTGGTGGTGATGTTGCCACAAGTGGCATCAATATTAAAGAAACAGCTCAAAGCCAGTTCACTGCAAAAGGGAATTTAAACGCAGAAGTACAAGGTGGTGCTCAATTAGTTCTCAAAGGTGCTATGGTAATGATTAATTAGGAAGTTGAAAGTCAAAAGTAGAAAGTGATTATTTAGAGAGTACAATAATATTTAAAATAATAATTTAAAATAATAAAAATATGCCTCCAGCAGCACGATTAACAGATTTTCATCAATGTCCTATGCAAACTCCTGCCGTTCCTGCACCTATTCCACATGTAGGTGGTCCTATAATAGGTCCAGGAGAGCCTACTGTTTTAATTTGCAAGTTACCTGCTGCAAGAGTAGGTGATATGTTAGTTTGTGTAGGACCTCCAGACTCTATTGTAAAAGGTTCATCAACAGTAATGATAGGTGGAATGCCAGCTGCAAGAATGGGAGATTCAACCGCTCATGGAGGAAGTATTGTATTAGGAGCTTTAAATGTAATGATAGGTGGATAACAGTAAGTCAATAACAAAACAAGAGAATCATTTTTTAGGTTCTGGATGGTCTTTTCCTGTTACTTTTTCAGCAGGAAATCATCAACTAAATCTCTCTGGTTATGAACAAAATGTGAATGAATCTATACGAATTATTCTACTTACAAATACTGGTGAACGTAATTTAAATTCAAGATTTGGCTCAGGGCTCCAACAGTTTTTTTTTAGAAAAATGGATGAAACATTAAAGGGAGAAATTGCAGATGTAGTCAGATTTTCTTTATTACACAATGAACCTAGAATAAGTTTACAAGAAATTACAGTTGCTTATGCTGATATTTTAGCTGGACTTATAGAAATACGAATTGTATATGTTTTTAATCAAACCAATACAAGACATAATTATGTTTTTCCTTTTTACATAAAAGAAGGTACCAATTTAGGAAGTAGATAAATGAATATATTGAACCAAAATACTATTTTAACTTCAGTAGAAGAAGCTTTGGTTCCATCATCTAATTTGATTGATGGAAGAACAGAGCGCGACTGGTTGAGTTTTATAGCGGATTTTGCTTCACTTATTAATTTTTACGACGCCTCTAATCAAATAAACGGTAACTGGTCTCCTTTTCTATTAAAAGATCCAATTATTATCTTAGCTTCCATTTCAAAAACAAATGTTACTAAAAAACATGCTCTTTTTCTCCATAGCTGTTCGCATATAGAATCTTTATTTCAAAAGGATGAAAATAATACAACCATTGGTAAACTAATCAGTTCTCTTTTTGATCAAATATTCCAATTGTTTGTAAAACTAGAACATTGGATTCGTTTTCTATTAAAATCTGACCAAGACTTTAGTCTTAAAAAATATATTCTTTACCAAGTTGAACATATTTATAGTGCTCAATTATGGGCTTTATTAACGCTACGCAGACAGTTAGTTTTGAATAATATTATGGCAAAAGTAGAAAACTTTGAATCTTCTATTTTTCAAAATGCTGATGCTACCATTTGGAAACAGAACAAAGACAAAAAAACCTATTGGGAAATACTCCATTTAGACCCATCCTTTCTTAAAAATAAAATCCCAGATTTCATTTCTGCCATAAAAAACTCTGGAGATCAATTGTTTACTTTTTTTACTACTATTACTCAACATGCAAAAATAGCTTTTGAAAAACTAAAAGAAACGAGAAGTCACTTTCCTGATACAATTTTAATGAGAACTTTTATTCAATTATTGATGCATCATCGCAATCAATTAAACAAAATTTCTCAAAAACACTTGGATTTTTATTATACGGATATTCTACAGCAAAAAATAAAAAATGCACTTCCTGATAGTGCGTTTATTACTATCTCATTAAGCAAAAAAGATACTTCTTTTCTTTTACCAAAAGGAAGTTTATTTGATGCTGGTGTGGATGCCCAAAAAAAGCCCATTATTTTTTGTTCTAATGAGAATATAACTTTAAATCCAGCAACGATAGTCAGTGCAAAAACAATAGCTGTAACAACTATAGAAAATACTTCTACTAAACTCTATTTAGAGAATATTGCTACTCCATCACTCTTACAAAAAAATGAATCTGGAAAAATTCAAGGTTGGCCTATTTTTGGTGATAACACACCTACTATAGCTTCATCAATACCATTAGGATTTGCTATTGCATCACCTTTATTATTCTTGAAAGAAGGAGACAGAACGATTCAGGTAACACTAAACTTTAATGAAGAAAGCGCCTCAACATTTTTAAAAAGTGCCACTTATTTTCTCAGTACACAAAAAGATTGGTTTTCTGTTCCTGTTTCCATTAATGAATCTAGTACTTCTTCTTTAGCAATAACTTTAACGATAACATTAGATGCTACCCAACCAGCCATTGAAGGATTTACCAAAAATCCTGATGGTTATGATTCACAATGGCCTATACTAAAAATTCAATTTGATAGTACTAATACTGGTATTTCTATTCCTATTTTAAATGCTGTTCAATTTGACGTAACTGTACAGAATATTACTTCACTTCAATTGTATAATGATTTTGGTGCTTTAGACACTAAAAAGCCCTTTGAATTATTTGGCCCAACTCCATTAGTGAATAGTAGTTTCATAATAGGAAGCAATGAAATTTTTAGTAAACCCTTGCAATCGCTTCAAATTGATATGACTTGGGACACTTTACCAAAAAGTTTTCAGACTTATTATCAAGAATACAATACTTATATTTCTAACACACTATCTACCACTTCTCAAAAACAATTGGTTTCAGACACATCTAAATCACATGGAATTTTACAAAAAATTGGTGACATTTTAAAAGCTGGATTACAAATAGTTAAAGATGTTCTAAAAAAGGCAGTAGATACAATTATAGCACTATTAAAAGAAATAGTACAATTGTTAAAAGATATTTTAGGCATAGTAGATCCAAATGCGACAACACCTTTCAATAACACTTGTTTTACCGTTGATTTTGAAATACTAAATAATGCCACTTGGAAAAAGATTGACATCATTAAAGAAGGTGTCGCAGTTGCCGAAGATGGCACGATAACACCCATTCCTTATAGTGTAAATAAATATTGTGTACCACCAGCAGACAGTTCTTCTAATTTATTATTCAGTACAAATAACGCAGCCGAAAAATGCGAATTAACAACTAAAAGTTTCTTTAGTTATACAGCCTTATCAAGTGCATTTCAATCACTAGTTCCATCCAATCAAAATACCGTACAAACAACTGAGGACACTACTATTTCTAAAACTGAAACAGTAGTAACTCCTTTTATAGCTGATCCAAATATTCAAAACTCATCTTTACCTTTTACTGCTGAAAGTCCATCTGGGTTTATAAAAATGATTTTATCTGGTCCTAATCCTTATGGTTTTGGTTCCCAAATATATCCAGAAATCGTAGCAAATATTGCTTTACAAAATGCCCTTCTGATTTCAAAAGATCCAAAAAATTCTAAAAAACTAGCTGCTCCAGCTAAGCTTCCTTTTGCTCCCAAACTAAAAACCTTAGTAGTAAATTATTCGGCTTCACAATCCTATGATTTAACTAAAACAGGAGATTTTCCGCTACAATGTTATACTTATTCTCCTTTTGTAAACTATTTAACCTATGATACTTCAGTAACTGTTCCCGTTTACAATTATAATGTGGGTGATAACAAAATAACTAGTTCACAAATTTCCACTGGAATTCCTCTTGTTTCCTCTTTATACAATTATAAAGGATTCTTATATATTGAATTAAAAGATGTAATAGCACCAAGTGAAATTAATTTTTATGTGGAATTAGGCAGAAAAGAAGGAAATATACCCACAGATACAAAACCAGATTATTATTATTTGAGCACTACAGGTTGGCAACTCTTGCCTCTTCTTTCTGATGGGACAAACAACCTGAGCTGTTCTGGGATTATTACTTTTAATTTACCAAAAGATATAAGCAATCAAACTACTCTAATGGATGGTGAAAACTATTGGATTTGTTTAGCTACGAAAAGTGACATCTCTAATTATCCAGAAATTACTTTTTTAAAAACAAATGGTGTTTTACTAACTCGTTCTGGAAATGAGTATTTATTGGACACAACCAAACCAAAAATTAATAGTGATAGCATTACCAAATCTCACATTGCTATTCCCGAAATTGCTAATATTATGCAACCTTTTCCTTCTTTTGGTGGAAAAGCAATGGAAAATGATACTATTAAAAATAAAAGAATCAGTAATAGATTAAAGACAAAGGATAGAATTGTTAGTTTGACTGATTATTATAGTGTTATACAACAAGAATTTAATGACATTTATTACTCCAAAGCTATTTATAACAACAAAAAAGTTGCTGTTTATGTTGTAAAAAAATGCAATGATGTAAACGATTATAATGCTTTTGCTCCTATGATTACTATTTGTGCGGAAGAAAAAATACAGCAATACTTGAAAACACGTACTTCTGCATTTACAACAATTACTGTTTCTAATTTTTCATTCTTAACTGTTACCGTAAACACTTCTATAACAGTTTCTAATGGTTATGAATTTCAAGGTGTTCAAAAAACAGTAGAAACTGCTTTAAAGCTATTTTTATCACCTTGGATTTCAACAAATAGTCCACAAATTACAATAGGTGAGAATCTAAGTGCTGATGATGTTATTCATTTTATAAGAACAATAGAAGGTGTTAACAATGTTGAAAAAGTAACGTTTAACACCACTAGATTATCACCAAGTGGAGATTTGATTGCACAAACAGATCTTACTTTACTATCATTAGATAAAAATCCCGAGTTAATAATCGCTTCCAATATAAATCATACTATTAATGAAAGAGATTAATTACATAATAGACCAACCACTTCCTATTACTCAGGATTTTAAATCTTTAAAAAAGGAAGGACTTGCTCATATCCAAAAAGTAAGTGGTAACGAATGGACTAACTTAAATCAAAGTGATCCTGGTGTTACCATATTAGATCAACTTTGTTATGCTTTAACGGAATTAGGCTATTGTAATGATTTTCCAATAAACGATATTTTAACCGATTCTGATGATAAGCTTGTCCTAAAAGATCAATTTTATTTACCTGAAGAGATATTAACCACTTCTCCTATTACTACTAACGATTATATCAAATATATTGTGGACGAAGTGAGTGAAGTTGAAAATGTAGTACTACTTCCAAAACAAAGTAATCAATCCTATGTCAAAGGTGTTTATCTAGTGTATTTGTCAATTGTGTCCACACTAAAAGACCCTATTGAAATTACAACTATTTGTCGTACGGTATTCTATCGCTTAAACAAGCGTAGAAACATTGGTGAATTATTCATGATGCCTTTACCCTTAGAAAAAACAACTTATATTTTAAATGGGAAACTTCAAATTAGCAATGAGGTAGAGCTTACAAAAGTACTTACCTTGCTTGAAAAGAAAATTAACAATTACATTTTTCCAAAAGCAATTCAGGAAGATGATGACCAATTACTTCTTGATGGTGAAGATACGGATACAATCTATAATGGTCCAGAAATGAGACATGGATGGATTAGTGACGCTAATTTAGGTGAGAAGAAAGATCGTATTACTACTCGAAATCTCATTACTATTATACGCTCTATTGATGGTGTAATTAATATTCAAGATCTTCAAATTAGTGGTGCAAAAAATAGTGATTTTGTAACTTCAACAGCTAGTCAATTACTTTCTTTTGATTTGAGCAAATTAGAAGTTACCTACACTAATCTTAAGAATGAAAATTCAACTACTATAGCAGATACACTTTCATTACCCGATTTATCATTCGATACCATAACAAATGATGAGGAGAAACTTCCTAAGGGAAAATTTAGAGATATTAATTCCTATTATTCGATACAAAATACCTTTCCAGAAATATATGCTGTGGGCGAAAATGCCATAAATTCAAATGCAAGTGATTTTCAAATTGCACAATCCCGTCAATTAAAAGGATATCTTACCTTATTTGATCAAATACTGGCTAATCAATTTTCTCAATTGGCAAATGTACCTCAACTCTTTTCGTTTAAAAATGGAATAACAGGTACACCTTCAGAATTAAAAAACTTTTATTCGTCTAAAACACCATATGAAAAAGAGCATCTTAAATATCCTGTACCTTATTTGAGCTTCTCTCCTACTTATTTTTATCAACCTTTATATACTATTCCTAATATAAAACCATTGCTTAAAAATAATGATGCTTTTAATTTTAGTTTAGAAGCAAGAACTAAAAGTGTAGCGGAAGAAATGAGTTGGAAAAAATTCAAAGAAGACCCTTACAATTCATACATAAGAGGCTTACAAAATCTTGTTGAAGACGAAACCATCAATTTGAATAGAAGAAATGAAATGTTAGATCATTTGCTAGCACGACATGGAGAATCTCCATTATTAATAAACACTGTCATTGAAGGTTCTATCTATACAGGAAATAGTGCTAAAGACAAAATCATTATTAAAAGCTTGTATCTTCAAAATTTAGGATTGCTTTCTTATTATAGATTTAAAGGATATAATTATCTAGGTGCGAAAAAAATTGAAGAAATAAAACTTGAATTACCTCTAAATCTGGAACAATTATTAATAGACGTCTCATCTGTTCGTTTTTATTTAGAATCTGAAAAAGACATTACTATTCCTAAAAATGAAAAATTTGAAAATGATTTCATATTCAATACCAATAAAGTCGATCAAATTGAAAAAGTAAGAAAACAGGACTTTATTAATTATGCTGCACTAGAATTACAACTTAATATTTTACTGAGTTTAAAAACGCCATATATTAATTATCTAGAAAGTGTATTAAATAATTTAGAACAAAAAAAATGTCCTCTTTGTGAAAATAGCTCACAACAAAATGAAAAATGCCAAGACTGCATTAATCAGTTAGAACAAATACAACAATGCTTATGGTTATTAAAAGAACGCAAAGGATTTGTTTGCATCGAAAATTGTTTGTTATATCCATTTGATAATACAATAGTGATAACGCAATCCATTGAAAATGGTCCTTACTATAAAATAAATGACCCACTAAGTTATGCTGAAACCATAGCCTTATGCACTTTTCTGGAAAATGCGAATACCATTGCTATTGAAACAAATTCAAATTCAATTCTTAACGAGATTGTTCTTACTATTGATGCTATTACTTATGAACTTATTGAAACAACACTAACTGTAGAAAATATAAATTGGGAACAGACAATTACTAATGGAACTAACTATTTTTTTGGAATTAATTCCGAAAATAGTTTTGAAACTTCTGAATCAATAGAAACTATAACTTTACTTTTCCCTGATTACATTCCTTATTTCAATACAGCCTATTTTAAAAACCGACTAGATACATTCTTGGAAAACACGCTACCTATTGAAGTTTCTTACAGTTATAGATTTGTAAATCAAGAAACCTTAAATAGTTTCATTCCCGCTTTTATAGATTGGCACAACAATTTATTATTTAATAATTCAACTTATAAAAAAACGACAGAAACTGCTACTGTATTAAGTAACATTATGAATAAAATACCTAAAGAATAATTTTATGACAAGTCAGGTAAATCATATCATATCTAAATTTAAATGGGAAAATTCTTTTGACCAAAAAGAAAAAGCTACTGAATTGCAACAACGCATCAGCAATTGGAGCAAAACAAAAATGCAAAAAGAAATAACTAGCATTTTTGATAGGATATGTCCTGCAAGTCAAACTTGGTGCATCCAATCAATGACATTGGATTTAGGTGTTATTGATTATGACACTTTAGAAGAAGAATTAGCACTAAAACTATTTCATCAATTAAATAACCAACTCATTGATATAATTGTAAATGCAGATAAACGAGCTGATATAATTGAAATTTCTAACACCAATACTTCTCAAATAGGCATGCTTGGTCATTATTTTCTAACTGGAAATATGCCTTGGAACTATAAAAACGATAGTTCTTTGAATAAAATGATGGCTTTTCAGTTCAAAAACAATAAAGAAGCAGTATTAAAAATGCTTAATGAAGTGGGAAAAACAGATGAAAATGTTAGAAAAAGAATGGCTTGGCAATTACAAGAATCTATTATTCTAAAAATTATTGAAGGTTTAGAAACCAGTAATCACAATCAAATTATTAAATTCTCTGAAGAGTTAACCAAAATTCAACAGCAAGAAACACTTGTTCCTGCTAATGAAAATGAATTCAAAAGAAACCTTTGGTTTTGGATACTCAATTATTTATTTACAGATAGAGGCACTATTTTCAATAAAGTTGCTTTTATGAGAAGTAGTATTCAACAAATGTCAAATCATTATAATGTGTCTTATTCTGAATTACTAAATATGATTGAATTGGCCATACAACATATTTATGTGGCTACAAGTACTAAAGCCGATTTTATATTAATCCTAAATTTTCTAACCAAAGAAAATGAGCTTATTAAAACCAAAAAAGAGTTAACCACAATTGAAAAACCTGATTATTGGAAACTTTTAACAGCACTTTTTAATTCAGCTTCACTTCGAAAAAACAGTACGAAGAAAAGAGAATTTAATGAGTTAATTATTGTCCTTTCGAAAGAAAACAAAACGAAATTCAGCACACTTTTTTCATCTTTAGGAAATTCTAATCTTTTTTGGACTGCTGTTGTTCCAGATTTAAAGAATGAAGCTTTAGAAAATATTTTTCATGCTGTTATTCCTGTTAAATCTCAAATGTTGATAGAAAGCATTTATTTTATTGAGAAGCTTTACAAGGAAATGAATGAGAAATTAGAGCTTTCTTTATTATGGGAAATTGGTATACAATTCCTTATACAATATAAAAACACACCTTTTGACAATAAAACATTTTTAAATTTTACGCTAAATGAATTAAGCAAAAAAAATAATGAACTAAAAGAGACCATAGTAAATAGGCTAACCAATGTAAATGTTCCTTCATCATCAAAAACTATTGCTACTTTAGAAATATATACTAATCTAACCTCCATTTTAATTGATGAAGTTTCAGAAAAAAACGCTCCTTCTCGTGAAACTAATTTTATCAATTTAATAACCGAATTAGAGCAACAAATAAAATCATATACTACTGGCACAACACACTCTATGGCTGTTCAAAAATTAATTAATGAACACATTCGTCTCTATCCAGTTCAATCCTTTGACACCCTGTTACATTACAAGGATAAAGGAATTATAAAACAGTTATTCCCATATATTTTAAACAAAAAAAATGCCCATATATTTATAAAAAAAGGAAACAATCCGAAGGTGTATTTAGTACAAACACTTGAAAAAGTAATAAAAGAAATGAGCCAAAATACTACTTCTGGAAATTTTAGTTTACTTCTTTTAGATTCGCTCTATTTACTAAGTGTAAAATTGATTCTATTACATTCTGAGTACACTAATATTCACTTCTTAGAAGCTATTTTAGAAAAACTCTTAAAACTTATTACACCTTCTCAAAAAACCAATTTTGATGTCTTTGTAGCTCTTCTTTTTAAACATGAAAAAATACAAAACATCACTTCTTCCGAAAGTAATCTGGAAAAAATACGATCTAAATTGTTTCATAACAAGCCTCAACCACTAACTGAAAAAACACTTACAAAAAATCAAATAATAGCTATAGAAAAACCTAGCCAAATACTTACAGAAAGTGTTCTAATAAATGGACATATAGTAACCACTCAAAATTTATATGAATGGATTAAAAAAAGTATTTTAAACGAATCTCTAAAAATCATTGGAAACAATCAAGAATTTAAATTGAAAGATTTATTGCAAATGGCTCTTGAAATCAATCCAGAGGAAGTGCGAAAAATACTTTCAAATAGCACCATAACCGATAAACGAATTAAACTATTAAAAAATAGTTCTGATTGGCAAATTTTTACTTTGTGGATTACTAATGATAGTGACACAAATATTAAAGAAGCCATGGAAACACTTAGATCATTTCATGAGTTCATCATACTTTTCATGGGTTCCAAAAACAGAACGCAAATTAAACGGTCTTTTTGGAAAATAACTTGGGAAATTATTCAACAAAATAAAACGACCGAAACCCTAGTAAAACCATTTATTGAGTATTGGATTAACGAAATGATAAAACAAGAAATGATAACTTCTAATGAGATTATAAACACTCTAACTACCAATAAAATAAGTATTAGTCCAATGTTGAAAAATATTTTAATGCAATACAACACGTCTTTTGCAAATCTAATTAGCGAATCCACAACAATTCCAAATGAGGACATACAATTTTGTGAGAAACAAGGTTTAATTGAAGCGTTATATGTTTCTTTAATTGTAGAAAAGAAAATCCCCCTTTGGTATAACAATACTAAAAATACTTCGGTAGTGGATTTATTTCATGAAGCATTAGCATACAATCCTACACCTTTTATTGTTATTTATAAGCAAAATAAAATTCCACAGTTGCAAAAACAACAATTATACGATTGGATGGATTTTAGAAAAACAATAACCGTTATCAAAAATAATGACAAAAGCAAACAACAACTATATACTATTGAACGCTTATATGCAGTTTTAGAACAATTGTCTATAAAAGGAATTACTTCAAAAGAAATACAAACTATTCTGTTTAGAAAAGTAATCCTTGCTTGGACAGAAAACAACTGGTCCATTCTTTCTGTAGAGAGCATTTGGCAAGAATTAGTATGGGAACTTCGTCAGAAAAAAAATATCCCTACAAAAGATATACTTCTTGCATTAGATAAAATAAAATATAGCTTACCTGCAGCTTTACAAATTAGCTTGAGTCAATTAATAAAATCAGATTCTAAAACTACAATACAAAATATAGAAGCAAAATTTCAGAAAAAAGTAGATTTAAAAACACTTTCGTCTCAAAAAAATGCTAGTGGAATAGCTGTTAAAAATGCTGGTATTGTTTTATTAAACAATTACATAGAAATACTAATGGAACGATTAGGTTTATTAGAAGAAAAACAATTTAAAGACAGTACTTCACAATTGAATGCGGTTCATTATTTACAATATGTTATTACTGGATTAACCAAAACAGAAGAAGTTTTATTACCACTAAATAAAGTCTTATGCGGATTACCTATAACAACACCGGTAATGGAAAGCATCATCATTACTGAAGATCAAAAAAAATTAATCAATGGACTTATTACTGCTGCTATTTCACATTGGCCAAATGTAGGAGATACTTCAATATTAGGTTTTAGAGGTAATTGGTTAGTAAGAGATGGATTACTTATTGAAAAAGAAGATCGTTGGGAATTAACTGTTGAAAAAAGAGTTTATGATTTATTGATTCACAAATCGCCTTTTTCCTTTTCTATTATTAAATATCCTTGGATGCAAAAACCTTTACATGTTATATGGCCCTATTAATTTAAAAATGAAATGAAAAAATGAAAATAAGAGCAAAAATAATTGATAGTAGTTAAAAGCCATTGTCTTCAATTTAAAAAAGAATACTAACAAATAATATAAACATTAAAATTAAATAATTATGAGTTCCTACAATGAAAATCTAAATGCAAGTGTAGTGTCATCCTTGCAAGCACAAGAACTAAAATTAAGCAATACCCAAGCACAATTAAATGCGGGTATGTTTACACTCTATTATGCAGAAGACGCAAAAATAACAGCTCAAGAAAAGTTAAAAAGAACAGAACAGAAATATTCTGATCAGGAAATAATAAAAGAAGAAGCTGTTGGAGATAACAACCTTAGTACAAATGTAGTTGCTACAGCTAATCAGGAAAAACAGTTTAACTTACAATCCGTTTCTAATACTGCGGTCGCTGCTGCAAATGTTCAAATTGCTACAAATGCTATAGTCAATTTAGCAAGCGATATGGGAAGCATAGTAAGTATTTTAAATGCCGCAGATTATGGTAGCCAAATTTACGAACAAGCACTTGCTGTAAACAAATTAATGAATGACACGGCATACAATGCTGAAGTAACCTCTCAATGGGCAATGGAAGCCTCGTCTTTAACTGCAGAAGTAACCGCAAGTACCGTTGCAGATATAGCAACAACTACAGGAGCATCTGTTACCAATCTATTAAGTGTTTTAGCTAGTCAATTAGAAGCTATCTCAGCTTTAGAAATTACAGAAAACGCAGCTTTTTCAGATGCAGCTACTGCTCAGAAAAAAGCAGAAGGTGAATTAATTGATGCTCAAGTAGAATATGATGCTGCTAAAGCTACCTACTTATCAAGTATCAACGAATTAAATTTAAACTTACAAATTACAGCCAAAAGTAATACCGATTTTACAGTACAATTTAGTCCTTATACAAACCCTTTCTATGGTGTTACTGAGAATGGTTTAATTACTTCTCCATACAATGTTAATCCTGTAGAAAATTATTACGTTTTTGTAGTTAAAGAAAATGAAAAATCAATTTTTTCAATAGCTACTGCTGAAGGGTTACTTGATACACCTGATATAGCTTTCCCTATAAATGTTGATGCTCTTGATTTAAGTACTGAAACTATTTCAGAAACCATTTCAATAACTCAAATGAAAGATACAAGTAATAACTCTTTAGTATTGGGAGAAAATTATGTTGTATTTGTTTTGGCACAGTTTACAGTAGATTATAAAAAATCATTAAATAATTTTGAAGATTATTTAACAGCTGCATCTTCTTCATTTGCTTTAACAACTCCTTTAAATAGTCCTAGTACAGATTCTATAAAAGTCTCTTTCTTAGAGGCAGATGCAAATCCTACTAATATAACAACTCAAGTATTACAATTTAATCTGAATGAAAAAAATAATAATGTTGAATATCGATGCATGTTTTTACTTAATAATTCAACATTAGTTAATCAAATGTTTAAAACAGAAGATTTATTATCAGTAGAAAATCAAATTGTAAAAGAAATTAATGATGAAATTAATAAGATTAAAGACGAGGAGGATGAAATAAAAGCATATAATAATAAAAACTTATTAGACACTTTAAATAGCGAATTAGAAGCTCTTATTCAGAAGAAAACAACGTTAAATCAAAATGATTCAGCTGCTGATACAGAAGTTAAAAAAGCAACAAAAAATAGTACTACGAATGATAATGATATTGATACTCAAATTACGGAATTAAAAGCTAGAATTCAAGAGTTAACTGCTATAGATTTAAGAGATATTAATCCAAGTGATAAAGAAGGAAATGTAAGTAGCCAAAATCAAACACCAAAACCTGGCTTCTTCTTTAACCAATTAATTGCAGAAAATGTTACTGATGGAAATTATACAGTGCCTTCTGGAAATCAAATCCAAATGGTAAAAAATAAAATAACAGTAGCACTTCCTATACAAGAAAACACCACTGATAATTTTGGAAATCCTCTTATTGAAGGAAATGAATACATTCCTGTTGTATTATCAGTAGCATCTGGACCTAAAAAAGTAGCTATTCAATTTTCAAACTCAATTTCTGATTTTAAAAATACAGCAACCTTCAACTACGCTACAAAAAAACAGCAATCAAAAATAATTAACAATTAAAAACACAGCAAATATGACAACAATAGCAATGAAACCATTAAAATATGGGGTTACCGAAAATAAAAAAAGAACTTTAGACTCTTTAACTATTCAAGTTTTAAATGCAACTGATGAAGTCTCTCAATTGCAAGCAATAGTAAGTTCTCTAACAGACAAATTAACTACTTATCAAGGTTTTTTAACACAAGCAGATGCAAATAAAACGCAAGCACTAAACAATGTTAATTTAATGAATAACGTAGTAAAAAATGCTTTAAACTTAAAAGATAATTCAAGAGTTGCTTTAAAAGAAGTTATAAAAGCCAATAGTAAAATCGAAAAAGTAGCTGAAAAAACTACAAGTGTTACAAATAAACTGATTTATACCGCAGAGATGATAAATAAGTTGGCTAATCTAATTATTAGAAAAAAAGCACAAAATCCTCTTATTTCAGATCAATTAATAACAATGGTTACAGCTGCTGGAAATAATGCAAACAATGCAGTGGCATTATCTTTAGTAGCTTTAAATGCAGCATTCACAGCTCAGTCAACAAATAAGGAAGTTCAAAACACGGCTGCTTTAGAAACTTTACAAGCTATCAAGTTGTACAATAAACTAACTAATGATAAAAAGACTAATAGTCCTAATTTATCCTTAAATACTTTATTAAACAATGCCTATAATACTACTGTTGTTGAATTCAATAAGATGCAAAGTGCTTATAATGAAACTTTAAATCAGTTAAATTTAAAAACAGCAGATTTGAATAAAGCTCAGATTAATTTAAAATCATTACAATCTGGTTTAGCCGCTGCAAATGCTGCTGCGCTTGCCTCATAAGAGGCTACAAAATCATTTAGTTTTTAGTCACAGTTTTTAAGGTCTAAATAGAAACTGTGATTAAAAACAATAAATTTCCCTAAAAAGAGAAAACATGAATAGTATTTACAAGAAATTTTATAGAACGTTCTATTCAAGAACCAGTTATATTCCTTCAAAACCGTTAAACAAAACGCTATTTCCTGGAGACTTTTTCCATATCATTAATGGAGAAATGATTCTTCTTGGAAATATTTTTAGTTCGCAAATTGTAGATACAAAAAATGTAGATTTTGAACATGCTATCAAATTAAATACAGATTCTTGGAAGTTTAGTGAAGGTGTTACCAAACCTTATTCTGGTAGAGGAACAGGAAATAATGCTATTGATGGAATATTTGAGTTTAGCAAACAAATTCTAGCTTTTGAATCCAGTGGTAGTTTCTTTTTTACAAGTAATGAACCCGAAGCGGTCAAAATAAAAAATTGGAGTGAGTTACAAAATGAATTAATAATCAAACTTACACAAACTTATTTTTCCTTCAGAGAACTTTATTTAATTACAGAAACAGCAAGTACTTCAGATTGGACATTAGCTATTTCTGGTTCAAAAAATGGAGAATTAGAAATTGCAATCGATACAGAAAATTTTGGTTTAGTAGACATTTTTGGGCATTCTTCTTCAAAAACAATTCAGTCGAAAGATATCGAATACTACAATAGACAACCAGAAAGAAAACCTAGCTTTTTTAAGGCAAAAAAATTAGTAGAACAAAATGAAACTGTACAAGTATTTATAGACGAACTTATTTACCAACGTACCTTACTAAATAAATGGGGAAAAGATTTTTATAAGTACAATCTGAATACTAATCACGAGCATGAGGCTGCCATTTTAAGCAACGCACAAATAAGCATTCTAGATCTTTTACCTAGTAATCAACTCAACCCAAACACAGCACTACTCTATTTTAAATGGGCAGATGCGTCTTTAGATGATATTGAAAAACTTTTTGTCAACTATGGAACCTAAAACTAACATAACAATTCTTCATGAGGAACTCGATTGGCTTGAAAAAGTAATACAGCAAGTCATTAGTAGTTATTTATTACAAGAAGGACATGAAAATGATTGGCACGATATTCCCTTACCCGATTTAACATTGGAGAATAGTACTTATGCTTCATTGGTGAACAAATGGAATTTAAATACCTATGAGCGTTTAGCCATGGCACTTTGTCTAGCACCACATCTCAGACCAGAACTATTAGATATTTTCTTTGGAAAAAATGGAATCTATGATAGAGGTTTTACAGAATTTGGAGGTGTTATCGACAAAAATCATAGTGGTTTTATTCCTACGGGTCAAACCTTAGCTTTTCTTATCACTGCTACACATAAAGAACTAAGAAATGAAGTACACAAAATAGTTAGTAAAGAAAACATACTCATCAAAGAAGATGTATTACAATTAGCCGAAACGGATGATTTCATACCTAAGTTAAATGGAATTCTTAGTTTACATCCTAATTGGTTTCATTATTTTATAACCAATGAAAAAATTAGTGTAGCACAAAGTACTTCTTTCCCAGCTCAAAAAATAACTAGCCCTTTAAATTGGGAAGATATTGTTCTTGATACTATCGTTATGGAACAAATAAACGAAATACTTACTTGGTTAGAACACGGTACTACTCTTTTAAATGAATGGGGCTTAAATAGCAAAATAAAACCTGGCTATCGGGCTTTGTTTTATGGTCCTCCAGGTACTGGAAAATCATTAACCGCTACCCTTCTAGGGAAAGCTACTCATAAAGAAGTATATCGTATTGATCTCTCTATGATTGTTTCAAAATATATAGGGGAAACTGAGAAAAATCTATCCAAAGTGTTTGATATTGCTCGAGATAAGGAATGGATTTTATTTTTTGATGAAGCAGATGCCTTATTTGGTAAACGAACAGCAGCAAACTCTTCAAATGACAGACATGCTAACCAACAAACCGCTCATCTTCTACAACTCATTGAAGATTTCCCTGGTGTAGTTATTCTGGCTTCTAATTTAAGAGCTAATATGGATGAAGCTTTTACGCGACGATTTCAAGCCATTATTCATTTTAATATGCCCACAACTGAAGAACGTTATCAATTATGGCAAAATGCTTTTTCAGGTATTTGCTCTTTATCAGAAGAAATTGATTTATACCAAATTGCAGAAGATTATGAGTTGGCTGGAGGTGCCATTATTAACGTATTACGATATTGTGCTTTAGCAGCAATTGGTAGAAATGACTCCGTTGTAACGAAAAATGAGCTATTGAAAGGCATAAAACGAGAATTCAGCAAAGAAAACAAAACCATACTTTTAAAATAATTGAACATGTTAAAAAATTTAGTATTAGCACTTGCTTTATGGTTTTTAGTAGAATGGGCGTATACCGAAAAAATAAAACCCTTCTTAAAATCGGAATTAAATACAGAAATTCCAACAAAAAATACTACTAAAAAAAACTGTAATAATGCGGTTGATAATTCCTTGTCTAAAGACTCACTTGGAAAGCAATCAAAAAGCTTAGTCAAAAATTTATTGCTAAAAGATTCTGTTACTTATGGATTAGATATTTCACACTATCAAGGCGACCTTATTACCACCTTAAATAAAAGAAAAGACTCTCTTTATTTTGTCATTTGTAAAGCTACGGAAGGAACAACCTATATAGACCCAACCTACCAAAGCAACTGCACTATCCTTAAAGAAAAAAAGGTAGTAAGAGGAGCCTATCATTTTTATCTCTGTGAGTTTGACCCTATAGACCAAGCGCAACATTTTTCAAAAATTATCATGGAAAATAATTTTTTAAACATTAGTCATTTACCTCCAGTAATGGATATAGAAAATAGTAGTATGGATACCAATTGTGGTGATTTAAAAACCGCCCAAAATAATATACTGCTTTTTCTAAAGGAAGTAGAAAAAATAACAGGTCGTATTCCTATGATTTATACTAATAAATCTACAGGAGATAAATATTTAAACACTCCAGATTTTGCAAAATATCACTTGTGGATTGCTGCCTATACAAAGGATCTTACTGCTAACAATATTCCTTCTGCATGGGATAATAAATGGATGATATGGCAACGTTCTGATAGTTATTCTTTCCAAGACACCAATTTCGATTTTGATATTTTCAATGGGAACCGATTAGAATTGAGAAAGTTTATTCGAAATACTATTGTGAAAAATAAGACCACCAACTAACTCTTTATTTTTTTATTATGAACAAGCAAGACAGAATCTTACAGAATAAAATCAACACAACTCAAGCTGTTGCTAATACAATTGGGAAAGAAGGAAAAGTGCTATCTGATAATCGACCTATTATACAAAAAAAAGCCAACAACACAGGCTTACCAGATAATTTAAAATCAGGAATAGAAAACCTTTCTGGTCATACTATGGATGATGTAAAAGTACATTACAATTCCGATAAACCCGCCCAACTCAATGCCCATGCTTATGCACAAGGTTCTGAAATACATCTTGCTTCTGGACAAGAAAAACATTTACCTCATGAAGCTTGGCACGTAGTCCAACAAAAACAAGGAAGAGTCAAACCGACTATGCAAATGAAAGGAAAAGTGAATATCAATGACGACAAAGGACTAGAAACCGAAGCTGATATAATGGGAGCGAAAGCTTTGCAGATGAAACCAGAAGATAGTGAAACGAGTTCAACTCAAAGCATTGGTTTTGTTGACAATAGACAAAAAAGCATTAAGCAAAGAAAATTACACGAGAATTTTGTAATTCAAAGAGGTAAAAAAAAGAAAGCTAATGATGAAGGAAATGACAGTGATATAGAAATAGATAGTGAATTGGAGGATAATGACGGAGCAAATAAGAAAGCATTGGCAAGAGGGTTTAAAAGTGGAAGAGTTCCTAAAAAAACATCAAAACAAATGGAAAGAGTTTTAAAACTAAGAAAAAAAATGAGAAAAGATGGAAGAAAATCAGGGAAAAAATATATTATTAAAGCTCATAATTTACAAAAAATATTAGCAGATTTAAATTTAGAATATAGTCCACAAAATACAACTGCCTTAGGAATAGGAGGTTCTGGAAATCAAGTTGTTACTAAAATGGGAGGAGCAAATGCCAACTATTTGGCTAGCGTTTTAAAAGCACAATTAACTATTGAAAAAAAGAAAAGTCCTAAAAACAGCAACATCAATCATGCAGAGAAAGCACTTTCAAGATTAAGAAAGCAAAAATTCAGACGATTGATTATTGACAAAAATAGATGTGATATATGTAAACATGACAAGACTATCACAGACAGTGCTAAAATTGTAAGAGACTAAATAAAACTTAGATCATTAACCTTATAGTTACAAACTACAAAGTGGTTTTGTTCTTAAAAAATAAAAATATTAAACTTAAAAACAATAAATTCATGAATATCTTCACTCACAAAACCCAAGAAAACAAAAGCCAATCAGTAGCAAATATCGTTACTCAAAAAAAGAGTAACAGCAAATCTACTTTTCAATTAGAAGATAATAGATCTAATACAACTACCCAAAGAAAAGCTAATGAAAATAGTAACAACGAAACAACCATACAGCGTGTTGGTGCTCGCTCAAATACATTCCGTCTTGTTGTTAATGGTGTAACCCGAGAAGAGATAGAGGAAGCAATTGATAATATTCCAGGAGGAAATGGAGGTCATGCCCAGTTAAATGGAAACGCTGGATTTGACGTGGTTATTTATGCTATGCATACTTTACCAGTCAGTACTGTAAGAAACTCTTTAAGAAATCAACTTCCCAATGCAATTATTGGTGCAATACAACGATCTGTCGAAAACTAACCAAAGTGTAGTTCTGAAAACGCGGGATAAATTTATGCCTATAAAAAACCTTAAATGCAGCAGGCAATAAACTAAAACCTAAAAAAAAGTATGAATACGCACACTAACATTACGCAAGATAATAAAAATCAATCCATTGCAAATGCTATTTCAAAAAAGCAAGGCAATGCCGTATCTACTTTTCAGTTAGTGGACAACAGACCTAAGCAGATTACACAATTACAAAAAAAAGACTTGACTCCTCCTCCATCCGTGTTTCAGCTCAAAAAACTAGAAGCAGGAAAACTAAATGTAGTTGGCGAACATCATTCTGAAAGTAACCAGAGACGAGAGCAAGAAATCGATTTAGCAGAAAGAGAAGTCGGTGGAAAATATTGGACAGAAGATAAATTTCGAATTAGAGGAACAAAATCATCCAAAGAAGAAGCGGTAAAAGACACTGCCCAAGATCCAAGAATTATTGGTGATGCCTTGTATTTAAGAATAGCAGAAAGCATTCAATATGTTGATGATGCCAAAAATGAGTTTAAAGAAAGCTGGAACGAATGGACTACAAAAAAACTGTCCATCGAACAATTAGCAGGTTTAAAAAGTGAATTGCAAACCTTGTTGGTTACTTGCAAAACCCATACACTTGAAGCAAACAAATTAGCAGTCGCCTATATGAATAATGAGGAATATAAAACCCTCCCAAAATTTGTTACAAACATTATAATACAAATCAATAAACTGCTTCCTGAGACTGTAAAGTTATTTCTTTTATTGGCTGAAATCTGGAAAGCAAAACCACTTGAACAATTAATTTTAGATAAATTCTTAAATTCCTTCAATGTATTTGGTTCTAATATTGACATTCTCAATATGTATGCTGCAAAAATAGGTGGTGCAAGGAGGATGGACACCAGTAAATTAAGATCTTATGAAATGGACAATGCAGCCAGTTTTGCACATGATCGAATAGGCGTTTGGAAAATAGGATTTGATCATGTAAAACACATTGAAGAAGAAATGCAACAAAACGACACTAAAAATTATGTACTCATTAATCGGGACGAATTTAACCATGAATACAAAGAGTTGCCCATTTTAGTTGAAGGTCACATGGTGAAACAAAAAGAATAATAGACACAATGGAACACCACAACAAAATAAATAAAAATAAACAACCTAGTTTGACGCCAAAAACCGTTCAAACTAAAGCAATATACCTTCAAGACAACCGACCTTCGTCCATTTTACAAAAAAAAATCAACAACACAGGCTTACCCAATAACTTAAAATCCGGAATAGAAAATCTTTCTGGTCATGCTATGGATGATGTGAAAGTGCATTACAATTCCAACAAACCTGCACAACTCAATGCCCATGCTTATGCACAGGGAACAGATATACATATTGCATCTGGACAAGAAAAACATTTACCTCATGAAGCTTGGCATGTAGTACAACAAAAACAAGGAAGAGTAAAACCAACATTGCAGATGAAAGGCAAAGTGAATGTAAATGATGAGGATGGTTTGGAAAAAGAGGCGGATGTAATGGGCGAAAAAGCAATCCAGATGGTAGACAATAGAAATAGTGGACTGTTCCCTCTTATTCAACCAGCTAATGAAGTCATAAGTTCAACAACACAACTTGTAGGTAAACAAAAAAATCCGATACAATTACAGTTAAACAGAAGAACAATTATAGATGGTACAAAACCCAAATGGGGAATTGATGAGGGATTTCGTTCGAGTTTATTAGTGGCAATAGATAAATTTAATAAAGAAGAAAAAAGAGGAGATCATTCGAAAGAAAATGTATATAAAAATCTTGAACGACTCGATACAATAGAGCATAAACTATACGCTTGGTTTGATGAAAATAAAACAGATACTTATAATAAGAATAGGAGAGGCTTGTTTCAACTTATTGATGAAGTACAGGAAAATCATAAATATTGGGTAGATGCAAATGTTAATGAAGGTCACAGCATGTGGACAAAAGACAAGATAGATAACAAAGATGAAAAAGACGAGATGGATAGTATTTGGGCGCATATAGTAAATGGTGATGGAGCCTTTAGTATTAAAGACAAAGTACATACCGTTGATGATATGAAAGATCTTCCAGACACGGTATTGAAAAAATTTAAAATAGAAATATTTGCCAGTTTAGCCCGATTATATTCTCGTCCCAAGGGAAGAGCTTTACTTAAAGCATTGAATGATGGGCATGCCGATGGAAAAACAATAGAATTTGTAATGTCGCCTATATATAAAATAATGGGTACTCCTGGATATGCTGAGGCACCTTATGTTGGCGCAAAGGCTTCATCAACTAATGAAGGGGCTGCTACTATAAAATTAAAAGGAGTAAAAAAGAAAAACAAGAAAATTGTTAGAGGCAAAGGTAGTGGTGCTGGTGTTGAAATAGCACCAGGAGTAAAAGATGCAAGTATGGTTGATTTTGATGAGAAAGGAAATCAAATACTATCACCTAACTTTATAGGTGTTGGTCATGAGCTAGTACATGCTGCACATTATGGTGCAGGTACCTACATTGGTATGAAACCAGGTATTGGTGCGCCACACGCAACCGTTCCTGGTGATTATGAAGATGATGTTGAAGAGTTTATGACCATTGCCTCTAAAAATGAAACAAGTAAAGCAAAAGACACAAAAGTAACTTCAACTTTAAATAAACTTTCTGGCGGAAGTCAAAAGCATACTTTTAAACTGAGTAAGTTAGAAGAATTAAATCTAGGCATTCCTACAGAGGCTGAGATTAGAGAAGAGCATGGGTTAACAATAAGACATGGACATACCACAAGTGCTAATCCTGTAAAATACAGAGGTGCGAAAAAAGAAGAGAACCCGGGCATTCATATACAGGATGGAATAAATTGGATAACTCCACATTTAAATAAAATTACTCCTCCACGAGTAAGGACAGTTGTTCCTCGTGTACAAGCACCACAACAAATTGTAGTGAATAGGCCTATATATAGTTTCTTAAAGGCTCTAGGTATTACTGTAGCTATAGGAGGCATAATAGCTACAGGCTTGTTATTAAAATATGGATATCCACTAGAGAAAAATAAAGCAGAGTAATCACAAATAAAATATAAAGTAGTCTAAACCTCAACTCCACTTTAAATGAGGGTGAAGTCGTTAAGTAAAGTCTGTGGTTGTTTAGATACAAATTTTTGTAAGCCTCCCCAAAAGCAGTAAAAACACTATCATTTATACACCATCATCGTAAAATCCCCTTCAACATAATTCTCTTTTACAACAACATTATCTGAAAGTGTTTTACAAAAATCGGTAATGGTTTTAGGGGAATAAGCCATCAAAATTCCATTAGGATTTAGAGTTTTACTTAACAAATTAAACCCTAAAGCAATATTACAATGGGCATATAAATGAGTTATGGCTTTGAAAATAAAATCAGGATTACTATTCTTATAATTTAGGGAACCAGAAACAAGAATATAATCTGTTATTGGTAAATTTCCTTGCATGAAATCGCCTAGATAAAAAGTAGCAGTGGGAACATCTTTGTTTTTTTCGATGGCATTGTCTAAAAAAGTAGCTATCATATCAATACCATGATAGGAAAAATCCTTAAAATGTTGGGATAGATAATAACACAAATCCCCATTACCGCAACCAATGTCTAGAATAGATTTAGTATTCAAATCTCCTATTTGTGCCAAAATTTCAAAACGCTTCAGTTGGTCTTCCTGAGAAAACCAAGCTAAACTTTGTGGGCTTTCCGAACCATATTTTTCAATCTTATCTTCATGAAACTTTTGTATGTATAACTTGTCTAGCATATTTTAAAATTGGTTTGCAAATAAATGTGACCTATCCCAAAATTAGGAAAAAGAATTGTGAACTAGTACGAGTTTCCTTATAACATTTATCTTTCCTTATTAATAAATAATGCAGTCCTTTTTTTAAATTGTCATAATCCTACTGTTCTTGTCTTTGCCCTACTCCATTCTATCTCGTATGCTAAATTTACTTTCTTCAAATTTCTTACCAAATGCAAAAAAATAAACATTCTGACTGGTTTTGACCAGTTTTGACGTGTTTAAAGCAGTTTTCTAAGGGCTTTGTTCGGAGACAGTTCGGAAGCGCTTCGGTCAACTAGCGGTAAACAGTCACTTTTTCGCTACAACTTCCGAACAAAACTGCTACCAAACCCGAAAAAAGAGTGAAAAAGAGAATAGAAAAAAAGAGCAAAGAGCAAAGAGGAAAGAGAAAAGAGCAAAGATGGAAAACAATAAGAATTACCCACCAACTAAAGACTAATCACTAGTCACTAATTACTCATCACCACAACTTCAAAAGTTTATTTTTATTTTTTTAGAGATTATTTTAAAAAATTGGGAGTTGTGCAATAGTTACCGCTGTTGATAGTAGTAATTTTAATCTAATTCCAGTCCGTTATAATGGCCTTTTTCATCATCTATGATTTTATTACATCTCAATTTTTCCGCATCACTTATCAAATTCATTTGTCTTTCAAATTTCATTCCGCCATCTATGTCTGCTTTTAAATGAATTTTGTTGGCTTTCTTTAGAATTTTGAGATTGTATTTGTAATAATCATTATCGTTTGTGCAAATTTGCCTGAATTGAAAATAGTATTTATTGTCGTAGGTTACTAAAAAATCATTTTCACCGTAATCCGTTTTGATTTTACCTGTTCCGTTTCCATCAAACACAACTTGGTCATATTCATTATCGAACATTTCTGCATCATTTTTTCTATTTATTGTATAATAACCTTGATAAACTATTACTTTTTCAGTTTCGAGTTGGTTTTCTGTTTCAACATTAATTGAAGTCAATTCTACCAATTTTATTCTCTCATTAAATTTGAAAAACAAGAAAACTAAAATTGCTAAAATGCATAATATTAATACCCCTCTTTTGGTTTTCTCATTCATAAGTTCTTTTTAAGATTTTCGTTCTGAATTATTACTACCAAAGTTTTGGGACTACATCTGGTTTGGAACTAAACTAAACCCTATTTTCGAATTTGGCAAATCATCCCAAATACAAAACCAAATGCCCTTTAATCCAATTGCCCAAATCTGTTGTAGTAACTGTTATGCACAGTTTTTATTGTACAATTAAATGCTGTTCAAATATTTCGCAAAGTCTTTCTTGCCAGCAAAATCCTGTTGATGATGCATCAAGGACAAACCAACCAAGTCCAACAGAAAGATATAAATGTCTTCTTATTTCAAAAACTTGGTTTAAATCAGTATTTCGCCAATTTTTTAAGGCAATGATGTCTGCCATTGGTAATCTTTCAATTATAAAAGATACTCTCCAAAATTCATCATTAGAAATAAAATCATTACCAAATAAGGCTAACGCTTTGCCTAAGAGTTTGGCCTTAGAACCTGTTTCTAATTTGTCTATTACGGCTATTAGTTTTTCACCAGCTTCTAATTGATATTTATCATCTTCTAATTTATGGATTAGGTTTTCTCTTTTTACACTTGAGATAGTTGATGATTCTTGTAGAAATAGAAGTAATTTATTTAAAAATCTATAATCATTCACAGCTATTCCAGTTTTCCAAATTCCAACTAACGAACCGATAATTGGGAAATCTTTCAAAACACCTTCCTTTAGAACGGAATCTATAGTCACTTCAGCAATATCGCTTCCTATTGTCGGTAAGTTTGAACTTGTCAAAGTTTCTATAAGAGATTTTGAAAGTTCTTTGTTTCTATTTTCTGTCATTTACGTTTTATTGTGTAAAATTGTGCATAACGTTCTGGTACCACAGCGGGTTTGGGACTAAATTAAGCCCTATTTTCGGATTTGCCAAAACTTCCAAATACAAAACCAACTTTCGATTAGGCAAATTGCCCAAATCCGTTATAGTAGCTGTTAGTGGTAGTCTTTTTCATAAGTTTTCTTTTCTCGACTCCAATAATATCAAACTCAAAATAATCTTTAAATTCTGTTATTTCATGAGGTTGTTCGTTTCCAATTCTATCAATTGTAAAACCATCAAGTGTTATAGTTTCTGCAAATAAATCATCAACAATTAAGATACAATTTTCATGAAAGTAAAAAAATGGAAAATCTACAGACATATCAGTGATGTTTCTTTTCAATTTTCTAGTTTTTAAATCGATTATTCCCCATTGATAGACAAACCTGAAAAATAATAGATTAGTATCTTCAATATGGTAAAAATTAAAATCAGTTATTTCGTCAGTATTTTCGTTAAGGAAGAATTTTGTAAATAATTTTGGATTTGAGTTTTCTTCAAACTCGAAATCAACATACGAAATGTTTAGTTTTGATGAATTTTCACAAGGAATTATAATATCAAATTTTTCAGATTCTAAAACAGTATTGCTATTTCTAATAATTAATTTCATTTGCGAAAAGTTGGGTGTAAGGTTACAGCTAACGTCTTGGCACTACAGCAAGTTTGGGACTAAATTAAGTCCTGTTTTCGGATTTGCCAAATCATCCAAAATACAAGACCATCTTTCCATTAAGCCAAATACCCAAATTCGTTGTAATGGCTGTTACCATTAGCTTTTTTTCAGAGCTTTCAATTTATCTAATATTAAATTTTGTCCGACTTCATCACTTCTGTTTTCAAAATGTTTATTTATCCAAAATTCAGCAAAATCAAAATTATTTTTTTTAGCATTTATAAAACCAAGTATATATTCAAATGAAATTATATACCTTCCAATTTCATAAGGTGGATTTTTTATTTCGCTTAATAGACTTGTTATATTTTGTTCAATTGTCTCATTTTCATCAAACCATTTTTTTAGTTTAGGTATATTATTCTCAACAACATTAGTTAAACTTTTTCTGAATTTTTCTTCATTAACAGTACTTATTTTGTCTGGATTTATTGGACTGTTATTTTCATAGCTTTTTTGCCAACCTTGCAATCTTTTATAATAAATGATTTTAGTTGACTTATCAGTTCTATGATATGTCAATTTCTTTTGAGAGGAGATAGTTGGAATAAAATCGTAACAGATTCCAAAAGAGAAAGAACCTCCGAAACCTTTGAAAACATTATATTCTACGACAAATTTAAGTCCATCTTCATTAAAATCGCTAAACCATAAATATTTTCCGTTCCAATTGTTTAGTCCAATTTCAGAAAACTTTGGTGTTGCAATTTCATTTAAAATCTCAAGTCTCTTTTCTAATAAAACTTCGTCTAAATTTTTTATATCGTCATAGATTTCATCAATCGCTTTTCTTCTATCAATTATGTCTTTAATTTTACGAAAAAAGTTCATTTGAATTTCTATTTTTTTTAAATTACTGGTAACGTGTTCATGTATGGAAAGTTGCGTGTTTGTAATCGGAAGCCAGCAAACACGCAACAAACTTTGTATTAGCTAAAACTAGCAATTTTTTATACACGGTGTTAGGCACTTTGCTTATTTTTTCAGAGGTTTTAGTCCGTATTCATACAGTTTAATAGCTGTTCTTGTTGGTTTAAATTGTTGTTCAAACATTGTTCCAATTCCGCAAGCCATAAGTAAAGCTTCTCCCTCAATCGTTTCAGTCATTTTCATTCTGATATTTGAGTTTTTGTCAACAGATTTTTCTAGAAATTTATAACCAGCTGGATTCAGAATACTCAACATAAATGACAACTTAAAGAATTCTTCCCAAGTCAAATTTTCTTCAATATGTGCAGAAAATAAATTCGCTAATATTTTTGATTTTTCTGTGTCGATAAATTTTTCGTTTAGCAATAAAATTGTTTCTAAAACGTGATTTCGATGTTTAGTGTTTTCGTTAAATTTTTCTTTAAATCTTTTTAGTTTTTTTTCATCAATACCTTTTGAATGAAACTCTTCTAGAAAAATCAAGATTTTCTTAACATTATGTCTGTCAACAATTGAAGATGAAATTTTATAAAATGAGACCAAAGATTTGACAATAGGAATTTCGCTTAAAAGACCTTCATTCATTAATGTGTCTAAAGCAAGTTCAGTATAATCTTGAGTTAATTCCGATGTTGTATTGAAGATTTCTTTTTCAATGCTATCAGTTAAATTTTTTTCTCCCAATTTTTGTTGATTTGATGTTTTTCCGCATTGTGCCTAACTAGTATATCCGCTACTTTATAGCGTATATACAACCATTTCTATAGGACTATGCGCTATTTGTTTCGTTTTATTCTTACAAACCTAAACCATTTTTTTCAACCCTGCAATACGTATTTATACGTATTTTTCATGCTTTTTTATCAGTATAAATACTTACAAAAGGTAAAATAGGATTCAAAAAGTGTTTTTCAAGGTGTGTTTTGTTTGTTTTCTTTTTGTAAAAATAAAATGCTTTTTTGGGTTTATTTTACGGGTTTCCGTAAAGGGTGTTTTTTTTGCGGTTTGTGGTTTTGATATTTGTCTCTTTGAGTGAAATATTCAATTAATAAACACAGCAAACGCAAATTAAACAGATTATAATTAATTTTTTTCTCTTTGAGGCTAAATTTAGCACGCAGATTTAGCATGTTTTAAAGTTGTACGAACTTGTAGCACTATAGGATTAGTGTATTTTTGCAGCCTTTAAAATGAGATTCTTTCAAGATGAATAACATATCTATTGGTCTTTAGAATTTTTTTACAATAACTGATTTTGCCATCTTTACTATTTAATTTTATTTAATAATTGACCCGTTTGACCTTGTTTTCCTCCTAATTTATACAGTTCAATTAAAACTTGTTCAACGGCTCTTGCATCAGTTTTACTCAAACCTTCTAATATTTTTTTTCTATATATATACCTTTTGTTCTTAAATGTGTAGTTTATCTAATTGCAAACTGACTAGTTATTCCTACATATCTTATAGTATTTCAGTACACTTTTATTCTTCTCTTTTTCTTATAATTTTTTTGATAAAGGTTATAAGAGTAATTAACACAATAACAATTATTGATATGAATTTTGATAAGGTAAAATAATTCAATACATAATATGTAGCTCCTTGATTATATACTACTCTTCTTTCTTTTAGTAAATAACCAATAATTAAAATTATTGCAATTATAATTAAGGAATATAATAAAGTTTTTATTAGTTTGTTCATAGTGTTAAATCATCAATAAAAAAAGCATTAAAAAAAGTATAATTTCCAATTTCAATATCTGTATAACTAATTTCTGGTATCGTCTTATTAATCAAATAGTTTGGAAATGTATTTGTTTGAGTTTCTACCATCCTGATTTACGAAGTATTTCTGGGTTATTCATTACTAACAAATATTAATTAATATAGTAGCAAAAAGTAAGCTTTAACTTCTTTTGACAAAATTTATGCTTAATTTAGGATTATGATTTTCTTTGCAGAATATTAACAAAACCACAATAGATGTGGTTTTGTTGTGACTTTTTATCTTTAAAATAATACAAAAGTACTTAATTTTATATAATTTTATTTTTTAGACTTCCATTGATTACCAGCGTTTATATAAATTGCTTGGTTTTCTTTAATCCATTCTATTGCATTTTTTGAATATAACACCGATTTATCTTCTTCAAATCTTTTTAAAAATTCTTTTTTAAAATCTTTTATCAACTTATTGCTCCATTCAATAAACACAGTGTCTTTAGTAATCAAATAATCATTACCATAATAATCCGTTATTACATATAACCTTGCTCTTTGTAATAATGTTTCATCATACGGATAAAAACCACCTAAAGTAAATTCTACAAAATTACTTTTAAAAACATCAAAGTAACTCATTTCTCCTTTTTCTATTATATGAATTTCATTTTCAAACTTATCTGAACTCAGATAGACTTGAAAGATTTCTTCTTCCTGATTTGGAAGTTTATAAATAGGATTCTTTTTTTTAATTATATAATTATTAACATAAATAGAACACTGATTTTTTTTTAAAAAATCGTTAATTAAATTAAAATCTTTTGGAACAATATAAAAATTTATTTGCTTTGATTTCATTTCATATATTATTTATTCATTATAAGGCACAAAATCAGGTCTATTTCCTGTAGTAGCTTCTATATCATCTAATGCTTTTCTTTCTCTTGAAACTGGGTCACCTCTTTTTTTGTTCTTTCTACCAACTTGAACATCTTTTGTTTTACCTGTTTTAGAATTTGTACCTCTTGCATCGATAAATCTTTTTCCTTTACTACCATTAGGAGTTTTAACCATAACCTCTGTCTCTATAAGATCAAAACCTTCTTCTTTAAGCTTTTCAATACTTTCTGTTACTTTTTCTTGATGTGCTTTACCACCTTTTTTTCCAAAAGGATTTGGTATCTTTTTTATAGCCTCTCCAATACCCTCCTTAAGAAGTTTTTTACCTGCAACTGCAAAAGCACCTACACCACTTGCTAAGTCATATGCTTGATAAATATCATGCGCAATTAACATACCGTCTGTAGCATCAACATTAAAAACCCCTTTACCTGGCTCAAAAAATGGATCATATGTTACCATATTTCCAGCATTACCATTACCATCTACATACTCATTGTTATCATTAAAATTTCTATCTATATTAGAGAGATTATCAGTAACATAGACTTCCATTATCATTTTTTTACCATTAACTTCATAATGGTAAACTTGTACAGGTTCATTATTAACAACATCAACGGCTTTATTTGAAGGTGTTCCTTCAAGTCCTTCTATTTCAATTTTCCATACGGGGTTATTATGAGCAAATTGATAATTTGTTAAAGTGAAATATTCTTCCGAAATAGGGTCAATTCCCATAAATCTACCTATTGCGTAATCGTAATTTCTATGTCTAAATGTATCCCAATTTAGTCCTAGCTCATTTTGACGTTCTTGCCCAAGAAACTTAAAAAAATAATTTGGTAAAACACTAGGAGCCTGTTTTTTAAGTGTAATGCTTCCACTTGTTCCTTTTGTGTATAGTAGTAAATCACTGTTGTAATTGGTGTGTTTTAATCCAAAAGGGTAATAATGATTTTCCTCTATTGTTTTTAATGTTCCATTGGAAGGGTCAACTCCATAACTTAAACGAATGTTTCCTAAATGGTCGGTATAATTAAATACATAGTTAAAATTACTTACTCCTTGTGAATCTATAACATTTACATAGCCTTCGGGATGGGAGAAAAATTGTAACACATTATTTTTGTACTGAAACCCACCAGCTAAATAGTCTGTTTTATTTACTATACTTGCTTCTGTTACTATTTTTGAAACTTTTTGTCCTGTTGCATTGTAAAGGTATTCAATTGTATTTGTTCCAACAAGTATTTTTGTTGGCAAGTTTAAATGGTTGTATTCTATATTTGTAATGCCTTTATTTTCGTCTTTTGTCATATTCCCATTGGCATCATACAAATAATCATTATTTATATCATTAGGATTATTGCTGTCTGTATCATCTTTAAATCCTTGTGGTGAAATGGAATTGTCTACTACTTTTAATAACTGGTTTTTAATGTTAGTATCATAAGTATAAATCAGATTGTCAATTTCATTTACTAGCTGACTTCCGTCTGTATCTCTATCTCCGTTTCTTAATAAACTTTGTATGTTACCGTTTTTATCATAAGTAAGTTGTTCTAAATAAGAATTGAAATTGGTGTTTCCTGCCTTTACATAATCAGCTTTTAAAAGTCTGTTTAAATTATCGTATGAATATTCGTATTTTCTTTTAATATTATCACTTGAAGTGTTCCAAAAGGTTTCTGAAATGTTTCCGTTGTATAAGGCTGTGGCATTTTCAGGGTCGTTATAATTTATTTTAAATGAAAATAAATCGTTTCCTATATTGTTGACATCGTTTATGTTTTTAAGCCAACCTCTTACATTGTAACTGTAATCTACGGTTTGTAATCCAGAAGCTCCTGTTACATCTGTTCCTCCAATGTTTTTACTAATTAATTGCCCTAGTTCGTCATAATTATTTTTTGCAATTAATTGTTCGGTTCCTCCATTAATTTGTTGTTTGTGTAAGTTTAAACGGTCTTGGTCGGTATATTCAAAGATGTCTTTAACTGTTAGTACTGTTGAATTTGTATTGTATTTATGTGTAGTTATAGTATATTCTGTTTTTCCTATCCAATCTAGTTTGCTGTCTACTTGGGTATAACCTCCTAAATGGTTACTGGTATAGGTTCTTACTGGTCTGTAACGGTCGTCATATAGGGTATATGATAATTCAAATGCGTTTGGGTTGCTTGCATCTAGTACTTTTGTCCATGTACCTGTTGGTGTTCGCATTCCTTTTAGATTGGTAGTTGTATTTTGCCCTTCAATTTGTGCTGGAACTTGTGGAGCATTTGGAAAACTATAATTATCGTAATAACTCTTAGTCAAAATATCATTGGCACTTAAAACAAATGGATTGTTTCCAGCGGTAACACTACTTTGGTGGGTTGCTCTATCACTTGCTGTTGCTGGCATTTGTTTCCATCCTGTTTGGATAACTCTTCCAAATACATCATATTGGTTAATTAGCCAACCTGTCGCTGTGCCTCCATAAGGGGAAAATGCTGGTCCTGTGGCTACTGGTCTATCTAGTTTGTCATAGATGATAAATTCCCATTGTTTGCCTGGTAGTTTCTTTTCTACTAGACGATTTCTGTAATCATATTTGTATTGGTAACCTAAATTATCAAGATTAGCTTGTGTTCCAACTCCTTCTGCTAAAGGTGGCAAAACGTAAGTTAAATTTCCATATATATCATACACATAGTAAGTGTCGTAGGCTTCTGTATTGCCTTTGTGATTAACATTATAGGTTCTTTTTAGAACTATTTTTCCTTCTTTGTCTTTGAATTCTTCGGTGGTGTTGTTTAGTCCTGATGTCCAGTTTTCGTCTTTGGTAATGGTTTTGTAGAGTTGACTTGGGTTGTAGTATGGTTGCGGACTGCTGATTGCAATATCATACAATTGTGTAGTAGCATCCCAAGTGGTGGTTGCTTTGAATAATTTTACTTCATTTTCCTCATTGGTTTGATAATCAAATTTTATTTCTTTTCCACTGCCCATTGCCCACGCATCTCCTGGTGCTGCTTGCTTGAATACTCGGCTTAGTGGTGATGCTTCTAGTTCTTTTTCGCTATAAGGATTGGTTGTACCTCCGTTATGAGTGCTGTAAAAACTACTTAGTTGAGTGGCTACTGTTGCTGGATTGGTATAATCTAAAGATGGGGTTTGATTGGCATAAGGTAAATAGTCTTTGGTTTGTCTACCAAAACTATCGTATTCTATATGGGTTACTATATCCTTACCAGAATTGGATTGTTTGTGTGCTATTTGTTGAATTGGACGACCTAATCCATCAAAGTAGGTTATGTGTATAATAGCATTAGCAGGATTTGTAACATCTATATTTCCTGATGTGGTTGGTTTTTTATAGGTTATGGTTTTTATGTAATTCTGGTCAGGACTTTGGGAAAATAATACAATTGGAGTTAGGATTAATAGAAGTAGTAATTTTCTCATTTTTCTAATCGCTATTTTGTTTGTTTTTATTAGTTCTGCAAATTTAAACTAAGCTTTTTATACTCACAATACGTATTTATACGTATTTTTTAGTGCGTATTTATACTGATAAGATTATTTTCTTGTACGTATTTTTACGTATAAAGAAACAAAAATCATATACGTATAAATACGTACTCACTTTTAAAAATCCAGTAAAATAAAGCCTTAACAGGCTTTTTGTTATTTAATAGGTGTTCTAATAATAAAAGCTGTTTTTTATATTGTCAAGGACGGGTCATTAGTCATTTTAGAACGAGTCAAAGTAATGTTTATAACGTATATATAGCGTGTATATAGCGTCTTTATAACGTATATAATAGGAATTATTAGTAATTGAAAAGTATGTTAAAGAGCAAAGTACTTTCATTACAAAGTCAAACACTACTATGCTTAATTTTGGTAAACCTCATCCCAACCAAACTTTTGTTGTGGTTATTTTTGAAAAAGATTTGGTTAATTTTAGCTATAAACCTCATGAATATCTAAAAGATAAAACCGTTTGTATTATAGGTACAGTCAAAATATACAAAGGAATGGCTGAATTTATAGTAAAAGAAGAAAACGAGATTGTTATTCAGTAGTTCGTTCTGAAAGAATATAACAACTTGATTTTTAATCCATTGATGTAAAATTAAAATAATATAGTGTTTCAAATGAAATCCTTTCAGGAGGACAAGCTTGGGGAAGTGGTTTGAATATAAAAAGTATCTAGTTTTAATGAAGTGTTCAGCTATTACTTATGGCTAAATAGTATGCCAATTTTCTGAAATCAAACTCCCTACTTCTAATTTTTATTTTCTATGTGACCTCGGCAGGGTTCGAACCTGCAACCAACGGAGCCGAAATCCGTCATTCTATCCAGTTGAACTACGAGGCCTTATAATGCGATCGCAAAAATACCAATTTATCTATAGCAATGCTACTATAATTTTAAAATGTATTCTTTTTACTGTAAGATTTTTTTAATCTACCAAACCACCAGTTCGTTTTCTACCGCATAACGTACTAAGCCCACTACGTTTTTTGATCCTGTTTTACAAAACATACTGCTGCGATGTGTTTCTATTGTACTTATACTGATAAATAATTTTTCGGAAATCTCTTTATTAGAATATTCTTTACAGATTAAATCTAATATTTCAATCTCTCTTGTTGTTAAATTAATGTTGTGTTTATTGACCGACTTATTCTTTAAGATTTCTATCATAATAGAGGTAATTTCACTGCTATAATAGGTACCTCCATTAATAATTTTGTTTATGGCCTTCCATAATTCTTTTTTACCTGAAATCTTCAATATAAAACCTTCTGATTCAGCGTTTAAAATACTTTTTACATCTCTCCTGTCGCAATTCATGCTTAAAACAAGTATAGGGATTTGAGGTTTCTCTTTTTTTATTTTAAGTATTAAATCTACACCATTAATATCTGGCAGGTTTAAATCGGTTATTATAAAATCGACTGTGTTATTTGAGATAATTTCTAAAGCTTCCTTCCCTTTTGTTACTGAAGGCAAGAGTTCCAATTCTTCATAAGACTGTAAAATGGACTCTAGCCCATCTAAAAACAACATATGGTCATCTACTAATAAGGTTTTTAGCTTTCTTGGCTGCATCGTTTTAGATAATATCATATCCTAAAAAAATAAAAGATTAATTAAAAAAATAGCAGTAATTACCCAAGAAAACTGTAGTATCCTTTAATTGCTGAATTTTTTCCATTCTGCATTAAACGACCTCTCAAATGTACTAAATATAATCTTAAATACTTACTGATTTTTTTTACATTTTATAAAGAAAGAACACTTCTTCAACCTCGCAATAAAATAGCTTCAAATAATTTAAAAACCATTTTTGATTGCAATAACCAAACTGTATCATGGAATACCACGAGATAAAATCATGGTTTAATACTATTTTATTTGTTAGTATATAATTTGAATTTTACAAGAACAAATTAAAAACATTCAAACAAATGAAAAACTTATTTTTAAACAAGCTCAACTTAGTATTGGCTTTAGTCGCATTAACTTTTGCGAGTTGTGAAAAAGAAAGTGTGGAAATTGATTCAGCTCAAGATCAAACTGCACAATCAATCGAAAATTTTAGAGCAATCTTGCTGACTCCTACTTCTCAAGAACTTCCAGAGGCTGTAAAAGAACAACTTAACAGCAGCAAGGCAAACCTATTGACCTACACAGACAACAGTATCGAAATTTTAGGGGTTACTGTTTTAGGAACAGTTAAAACAACGGAAGCATTAAATTTATCAAAAGAACTATTAAGCAGTAAAGAGAGCATAGCTGCGCTTGGAGATATAACCGAACCTGCATCTATAGTAAGCGGACAATTAAAAGACCTCTACTCAGGCAATGAATTACTGGAGATACAAAAAAGTATCACTGAGGTTGCTACCAGTGAATTAAAACTAGAGGATCAAGTCATGGAAATTAGTTGGCAAATTAACAACAAACAATACAAATCTTTCTGTTTTTACAGAGCAAATGGAATTGTTTGGGACAATATCATAGGAGGATTAGTAATTATGGGGAAACAACAAATTGAAGAGAATGTTGAAAATGATTCACAAGGAAGAGCGGCTTCTAAATGGAGAAGTCTTACTTGGACAGCAAATTGGCTTTGGGGATCAAAAAGAGGTACAATGGGTGCTAAAATTACAATATATTACTCAGGATCAACAGTTAGCAACACCGATAGAAGTGATTGGGGAACTATTACTTTAGGAAAAGCAAAAAGTGAAAGCAAAATCATAAAAAATAGTGGCTCATATGGAAAAATCCAATATGCATTAGGACTTTGTACACCTGTAGGTTCTTTGAGTTTTAACAGCAGTAATTTTACTGTTAGCTTCTCAGGACTTGGCAGTAATATGGTAGCTAATGGCACTATGTCCCTTTACCCATAAATCCATTTATTACATTAAAAAGGTTGTCAAGTGTTTTTTACATTTGACAACCTTTTTTTTGATGACTACTAGACTTTTCGGCAGAATTTCATCGTAGCCAAAAAAAATATTCTTTTACTCTTTTTGGTTTTTTTCAAAATGTTCTAGGTCCAGAGTTCATAGTAAAAGTAACTTTAGAATCAGATTATAAAATTCTTGCTGGCAACTGACTCAATAAGTTACCTAAGAGTCAATTGTTTTTTTGACAGTATTACATTAAGGCCGCTATTTGCACATAAAACCAGAGGAATATCAACAAAATATATCATAAACACAAAGCTGTTTTTAAAATATTTATTGTTTTTGTTTTAAAAAAAGCTATATATTTATACAGTTTCATATCCTCCACTCAAACTGGATTATCTGTTTAAAAAATATAATTCTGTAAGAAAATAAAAGGATATTTTAATTTAAATTGGGATAAGCTAAAAATCATAAAAATTAAACAAGAGCGAGACTTAATTCTAAATTAGAACCCTATTTTTTTTGAGAAAAATAAATTTGAAGCTACGAGTAGGAAAATATTGCACCATTACCACCATTAGACTTTATTTTACCTAACTCAGAAGCATATGAAAAATTTTATTTTTTTCTCTTGTATACTTTCTTGTTTCCTAATTTATTCTCAAGATAACATAGATAAAAATATTTTCTACAAAAAAATAGATACTCTAACTATAGCATTACAACAAAACAACATTAGTAAAGCTAATGGGATTAGTAAAGAAATTCAAAAAAACATAGTTTTATTTGATACAACTACTAAATTAGATATTTTGTATAAGTTGAGTTTGTCTTATATTCATTTTGGTTTTAACGATGAGGCAAAAAACATAGTATTAAAAGCTATCCCTGACATAAAGCGTTCTAACAACAACGAGTTAAATGGTAAACTTTACAAACAATTATGCTATATCGGTATAATTGAATATGATATTCCATCTGCAACTAAATACTATGAGCTTTCAAAAAAACACTTCGGTAAAACCACAAATTCCAATTTACAATTTAATCTGGATTTGCTTATTTACAAGATGTATTTGTACCTTAAAAAATACGATACTGCCATACAGATTTCAAATGCTTGTTATTTAAAAAGCCTGCAATTAAAAGACAGCACAAAATCCATCAATGCTTTGGCTGCCTTGATTGATTGCTACAAAGCCACAAAAGATTATAAAAATGTTTTAACTTATTCCAGAAAAGGAGTTGAAATTAGTGCTACCAATTACATTAATTCGCATTCCTATTTTTTGGAAGAGCAGGCTAGTGTTTACATTAACCTTAAGCAATATGATTCGGCAAAATTATTTTTCAAAAAAGCCTATAATGCCGTATCAAAAGACACCACTTTGTTTCATGATTTCAAAGCATGGCGTGTAAATAAAATAGGAGCCGAATTATATGCTATAGTAAAGGATAAAGAGAAGTCCCTAAAATATCTGGGACAAAGTGATCAGTATAAGTTTGAAAACAATTTAAAAGAGAAAAGCGAATATCTTTTTTTTAAAGCAGGAATTTATGAAAAATTAGATGATCTCGATTTAGCATTAGCAAACTTAAAATTATACCTAAATTTAAAAGAAGAAATAGATAAAAAAGAGGCTCAGAAATATTTAATAAAATATGCTTCTCTACATGAAAGCATAGAAAAAGAAAAAAAAATCAACTCCCTTACAAAAGAAAACCATGAAAAAGAGGTCTTGATATATACAAGCGACTTAAAAAGAAAGTTTGTTTTATTCTATTTTTCGATGGTATTTATATTTACTCTTTTATCTTTATTCATTTGGTATAATTTTAAAACAAAAAAAATGATAAGCAAGTCCGAAAATCTAAGGTTTCAATCGATTATAGAAGCTCAGGAAAAAGAACGAATTAGAATTGCAAAAGATTTGCATGATGGCTTAGGCCAAAACATTTGTGCCATAAAAATGATTTGTTCGAACAGTTTGGATCTGGAAGATAAATCTAACTTAAAATTATTAAATATTATTGATGAAACTTATGAAGAAATCCGTAATATTTCCCATAACATGATGCCTAACATTCTATTAAACAAAGGATTAATTCCTGCCATACAAGAAATGGTTGCCAATATAAACGATAGCAGCACTATTCAATTTGATTTTGAATATGATTTTCCAAATAAGATAGAAGAGAGTGTTTCTATTTCTATTTATCGCATCCTTCAGGAATCGATTTCAAATATAATTAAACATTCACAGGCAAGTACTGTAAAAATAAAATTAGGTATAGAGAAAAAGAACCATGTCTTGGTAATAAAAGATGACGGAATAGGATCTAAAGATTTGTGTATGGCTACTCTTATCAATACCTCTGAGAATAAATCTCAAAAATTAGGTATAGGCTTAAAGAATATTCTGTCTAGGACAACAATGATTAAAGGGAGTATCTATATAGATAGCAGCCCTAAACAAGGAACTTCATTGAAAATCTTTTTTTAAAAAATTTTCAATGAAGTATGAAATATTACATTTAAAAAGTCTTTACTGACTTGTAATTCTATTATACTAATAATTTCTTTACAATACCAGAAATTACTTTTCCTTCTGCTTGTCCTCCTATTTGTGCAGAGGCTAGTCCCATTACTTTTCCCATAGATGCAATTCCGTTTGCTCCTGTTTCTGAAATAATTTTTGCTATTATAGCTTCAATTTCTTCTTCTGATAATTGTATTGGCAGGAATTTTTCAATTACTGCAATTTGTGCCAATTCTGGTTCAGCTAAATCAGCACGTCCTTGTGTGGTGTAAATTTCTGCGCTGTCTTTACGCATTTTTACCAAACGTTGTAGTATTTTTATTTCGTCTGCTTCTGATAATCCATCTGCTGCTCCTGCTTCTGTTTTGGCTAATATAATAGCTGCTTTAATTGCTCTTAAGGCTTCTAAGGCTACTGTATCTTTTGCTTTCATGGCTTCTTTCATGTTGTCCATGATTTTTGCTTCTAAACTCATATTTTCTAATTATTTATTTTTTGTTTTTAAATCGTTTTTTGTTTTACCCCAGATAGCAGTGGCATCCTTTTATAATCTTACAGATTTTTTCAAATCTGTAAGATTATAAAAGATAGAACGGATAGCTGGAAATAGGTCCAAAAAAACCTTGTGCAAAAATAGTAAAAAAAATCCCGAAAATTTTACTTTCCGGGACTTAAGGTTAGGTTAGTTTAAGCAGATTTTAATCCACATTATCATGTAAGAATGAATTATTTGATCGCAATTGTAAATCATCATTACTATCTGTTCCTAAAGTCATCCTTGATTTTGAGTTTGTTTCGCTTGGAGCTGATGTAACATCGATACCCATTCTTTTATAAGCTGGCTCTTTTTCTATTTCGTCTATATAAGTGGTATTGTTATTAAACTTATAATTGAATTCTTTCATTTTGCGTTTGCGTTCATCTGAGCGTGCTTTTAGTGTTTCTTCAATGGTCATTTCAAATGGTGACTCATTATCTAAGTTAGCAGCGCTTTCAAGTGATGGTTGTTCTGTTTTTTTAACTGCAAAGTTTAATTCTTCATCTACTGGTTCGTTTACTTCTTCTACTGGTTTAGAGGATAATAACTCATCTTCTTTTTGCAAATAGTCTTCTAAAGAATACTTAATTACTCCGTTTTTATTTACTTCTGTAACTGGCACTAAATTAATATGTTCCTTTACTTCTATTTGTTTAGTTTCCTCTGTTAATTCGAATGTCTTTTTAGATTCTTCTATTGTTTCATTGGCAAATAAATCTAAAGAAAAAGAAAACTTGTCTTCTTTTACCACAAATTCTGGATCAACTACTTCGATGTTTTTTATTTGTGGTGTAATAATTTCAAAAACAGGTGTTACCATCGTTTCTTTTGGAGCAATTACTTCAAAAGTAACATCTAGATTTTTAATTAATTCGGTAGTAGGAATTAAATCCATTGTTGGAGTTACGTTCTGAATTTCAAATTGAACTTCTTTTTCTTCTACTTCTTCTAAATTAAAGACAACTTTTTCTGTTGGTTTTACTTCTGCTACTGTATTTTTTTCTTCTTTAGGAACATTAGTTTCAAAAACAGGGTCATTAACAACCATATTAGCTATGGTTTTGCTTGTTAAATCATGCACTATTTTTTGATCGTCTTCTAACGAATGTATAATTTTCTTAGGTTCTGAATTAACAATTTCTTCTTGCTGCTCTATATTAAAGCCAGTTGCTATAATAGTAACTGCAACTGCATCGCCTAATGTTTCATCCTCACCAACACCCATAATGATGTTTGCATTGAAACCTGCTTCTGTTTGAATGAAGTCGTTTACTTCTCCTATTTCGTCGATAGTAATCTCTGATGTTCCAGAAACGATTAACAATAGTACATTTTTTGCACCTGTTATTTTGTTATCATTTAATAATGGTGAATCTAAAGCACTCATGATAGCTACTTTTGCTCTGTCTTCTCCAGAAGCAGTTGCTGAACCCATAATAGCAGTTCCACTATCGGCTAATACTGTTTTAGCGTCTTTTAAATCGATATTTTGAGTATAATGATGCGTAATTACTTCTGCAATTCCTCTTGCTGCTGTAGCTAATACTTCATCGGCCTTAGAGAATCCTGCTTTAAAGCCAAGATTTCCATATACTTCTCTTAATTTATTGTTGTTAATTACAATTAAAGAATCTACTTGTTTGCGTAATCTTTCAACACCAAGCATAGCTTGCTCGGAACGTACTTTACCTTCAAATTGAAAAGGAATAGTAACAATTCCTACTGTTAAAATATCTCTTTCTTTTGCCAACTGTGCAATTACAGGAGCAGCACCAGTACCAGTACCTCCACCCATTCCAGCAGTTATGAAAAGCATTTTTGTATTTGTATCAAGCATTTTTTCAATATCCATAATACTTTCCAATGCCGATTGTTGTCCTACTTCAGGATTTGCTCCTGCTCCAAGACCTTCGGTCAGACTTACACCTAACTGAATTTTATTTGGCACACCACTATTTTCTAGGGCTTGTGAATCGGTATTACAAACAATAAAATCTACTCCTTTTATTCCTTGTTTAAACATGTGGTTGATGGCATTACTACCTCCTCCTCCTACTCCAATAACTTTGATAACGTTGGATTGGTTTTTCGGTAAATCGAATGAAATGCTTTTGAAATCTTCCATAATAGTACTTTTTATTCTGCGTTATCTAAAAACTCTTTAATTTTTTCTATATACTTATCAAAAAATGATTTTTTGATTTTGCTTTCTGTTGTCTCTACTCTTTTTTGTTCTTCTTGTTCTTGTTTTTTAGCTTCTTCTTCAAGAGCCTCTTTTGTTTCAAAAACGGGTTCTTCTTTTTTCATTTCTACTAATGGTGTAGCACTTTTTGTATTATTTCTAATACTATTCATTACTAGACCAACAGCTGTTGCGTATAACGGACTAGATAATTCTTCATCAGAATTACCTGCTAAATGTTCATTGGGATACCCTATTCTAGTATCCATACCTGTTATATATTCTACTAATTGTTTAATATGTTGTAACTGAGAACCTCCTCCTGTTAAAACAATTCCTGCAATTAATTTTCTTTTTGGGTCTTCATGACCATATAATTTAATTTCGGCATACACTTGTTCAATAATTTCTACTACTCTTGCATGTATAATTTTTGATAAGTTTTTTAACGAAATTTCTTTAGGCTCTCTTCCTCTTAATCCAGGAATTGAAACAATCTCATTGTCTTTATTTTCTCCTGGCCAAGCTGAACCAAATCGTACTTTTAATAATTCGGCTTGTTTTTCTATGATAGAACATCCTTCTTTAATATCTTCTGTAATTACGTTTCCTCCAAAAGGAATTACAGCAGTATGACGAATAATACCATCTTTAAAAATAGCTAAATCTGTTGTTCCACCACCTATATCTATAAGAGCTACACCAGCTTCTTTTTCTTCTTGACTTAAAACTGCATCAGCTGAAGCTAATGGTTCTAACGTTAATCCAGATAATTCTAAACCTGCACTTTTTACACAACGACCTAGGTTACGAATAGAAGCTGCTTGCCCTACTACTACATGAAAACTAGATTCTAATCGGCCACCATACATTCCTATTGGTTCTTTAATTTCCCCTTGACCATCTACTTTAAATTCTTGTGGCAGCACATGAATGATTTCTTCACCTGGTAACATGGCTAGTTTATGTACCTGACCTATTAAAGCATCTATATCAATATCATTAATCACTTCTTCTGAATTAGGTCTACTAATGTAATCACTATGCTGAATACTACGAATATGTTGGCCTGCAATGCCAACTACTACATCATTTATCTTATATCCTGAATTACTTTCTGCTTCTAAAATAGCTTGTTGAATTGATTGAATTGTTTGTGTAATATTGTTTACAACTCCTCTGTGAACACCAAGACTCTTGGATTTTCCTACTCCTAAGATTTCCAATTTTCCGTATTCATTTTTCTTTCCTATCATTACTACAATTTTTGTAGTTCCGATGTCTAACCCTACTGCAATATTATCTTTGTTCATAATTCATTTCTATTTCTTACAAACTACTTGTTCCGTAAACATTACGTTTACTTCTTTATAATTCTTTATCAATGTATCTTTTATGGCATGATAAAAAAAAGCTTTATAATTCTTTAACTTTTTCTCTACATAAACCGGTTTACCAAAAATGATTTTATAATCATAATTCCTATTGGTCAAAATAACGCTACCTGACGGCAAAATTTTTATTCCAGTGATATTCTTTTTCAAGAAATCATCTTTGTAAATTTCATTAAACAACAACACATAATTGTCTGCGTCCTTATCGTCATAAGTTCCCATAACAATAGGAACTCTAGCAGAAAAGTTTTCAGACAAAGGTATATTAACGCCTTTATTATCAAGATAACACATAGTATCTCCTGATATATATCGTACAATTGGGGTCTTTTGTTTAATGTTTGTATTTAGAGAACCATCTATTGTTGAAAAAATTTCACATTTTTCAATCATCTTGTGATTATTTAGAGCAGTTTCTAAAGACTTCAAATCTACCTCTTCTTTTTTAATTGTTAATGTACCTCCCAAATTTTGTTTCAACAAGTTATTAACCATTTCATGAGTTATGAACAAATTTTCATCTCCTCCAAAAAAGGAAACTGTGATGCTTTTTATTACTCTTTCCTCATTTCTATGTGAAGAAAAAGAAAATAAAAACACCATTACAAATAGTATTAATAGTAGTCGAATATTTTGCCAATTAAACCTTTTCATGGAGTACTTTTTTAATATCTTTTATCATTTCTCCAATGTCTCCTGCTCCAATAGTTATATAAACATCTGCTGAAGCCCTTCTAAATGTTTCTACTAAATCCTCTTTAGCAACCAAACGTTTATTTGTATTTGTAATTTTACCCAATAACCATTCGGAAGTTACTCCTTCCATAGGCAATTCTCTAGCCGGGTAAATGTCCAATAGTATGATTTCATCAAACTTTGACAAACTTTCTGCAAAACCATCAATAAAATCATTGGTTCTGGAGAACAAATGAGGTTGAAAAGCTGCTATTATTTTCTTATTAGGATACAATTCTCTTACTGCCTGATGTACTGCATTTATTTCGGTTGGATGATGTGCGTAATCATCTATATATACTAATTTTTTTTCTCTAATTTGAAACGAAAAACGTCTTCTCACTCCTTTAAAAGAAGACAACGCATCTATTATCTTATTATTTTCTATACCATAACTTTTTGCCATTGCAAAAGCGATAAGAGCATTTGACAAATTATGATGTCCAGGCAAACCAAATTTAACATTGGCAACCAATTCATCATCTGTTTTTACATCAAAAACATAAAAACCATTTTCTATACGAATATTTTGAGCAGAAAAATTAGCTTTTTCATTTATTCCAATAGTATTTCCTTTTAAAGGCAATCCATTTGCAACAAACAAATCTTTAGCAGTCACTTTATTAGCAAACTCGACAAAAGAAGCTTCAATTGTAGCCGAATCTCCGTATATATCCAAATGATCTGCATCCATAGAAGTAACACAAGCTAAATTAGGATGCAAATGTAAAAAGGAACGATCAAATTCATCAGCCTCAACAACTGTAACTGTTTTGCCATTACCAATTAAATTTGAATTGTAATTTTCAACTATTCCTCCTAAAAATGCAGTTACATCTACTCCACTTTCGAATAAAATATGTCCTAAAATACTTGAAGTTGTCGTTTTACCGTGTGTTCCTGCAATAGCAAAACAAAATGTATCTTTTGTTATTAAACCTAATACTTCTGCACGTTTTTTTACTTCAAAACCATGAGATAAAAAATAATTCCATTGCAAATGATTTTTTGGCACTGCTGGTGTAATTACTACTAATGTGTTTTCTTTATTCATAAAAGAAGCATCAATCACTTCTAATTCATCAACAAAATGAATTTTCATACCTAAAGCTTCTAATTCATCTGTTAACTGGGTTCTTGTTTTGTCGTAACCAGCCACATTTTTGCCCATATTCATAAAATAACGAGCCAAAGCACTCATGCCAATGCCTCCAATTCCTATGAAATAAATGTTATGTATTTGGTTAAGGTTCATTTTTGTTTATTAATTACTGTTATCTTTATTTATAATAGTTTTTCAATTTCGTCTACAATCTGATTTGTAGCATTAGGCAAGGCTAATTTGTGTATTTTTTTGCTTAATTTAGCTTGCTTTTCATCGTTAGATATTAAATCGGCAAATACTTTTCTGAAATCACTGTCTAAATCTTTTTCTTTCAACAATATTGCTCCTTTTTTATCTAAAATTGCCTTAGCGTTTTTAGTTTGATGATCTTCAGAAACATTGGGTGAGGGAATAAAAATAGTTGGCTTTCCTACTATACACAGTTCTGAAACAGAAGAAGCACCTGAACGTGAAATAATTACATCGGCTGCTGCATAAGCAAAATCCATTTTATCTATAAAGGCAAAAACATGTACATTTTCTTTTTTATTAAAATGATTGTACTCATCGAAATACAATTTTCCACATTGCCATATTATTTGAACACCTAGTTCTAATAAAAAATCGATTTCTTTTGCTAATAATTGATTAATTCTTCTAGCTCCAAGGCTTCCTCCTAATACCAATAATGTTCTTTTAGTACTATCTAATTCAAAATAAGTTAATCCTTGTAATCGTTTATCGTCAATATCTAATAAATCTTGGCGTACAGGGTTTCCTGTAATAATTACTTTTTCTTTTGGAAAAAAATTATCTAATCCCTCATAAGCCACACAAATTGCATTAGCTTTTTTTGCTAATAATTTATTGGTTATTCCTGGATAGGAATTTTGTTCTTGAATTAATGTTGGTATTCCTAACAGAGAAGCTACTTTTAAAACCGCACCACTTGCAAATCCGCCTGTACCAATTACAACATCTGGTTTAAATTGTTTGATAATGCGATAGGAGTTCCATAAACTAGAAACCAACTTAAAAGGAAACATAGCATTCTGTAATGTTATCTTTCTTTGTATACCAGAAACCCAAAGTCCTTTAATATTGTAACCTGCTTGAGGTACCTTTTGCATTTCCATTTTATCTTTTGCTCCCACAAAAAGAAATTCCGCATCGTGAAAACGATACTTTAATTCGTTTGCAATGGCAATAGCAGGATAAATATGTCCTCCTGTTCCACCACCACTTATAATAAATTTCAATTTCTTTTCCATGTTACTGGTTTAAAATAGGTTCTAAAGGATTTTTTATTTCTTTTTCCTCTTTGTTATTTTTTATATCTTCTAATTCGATTTCTTTATCTATAATTCGTCTTAAAGCTTCTTCCCTTTTTATTTTTTCCTCTTCATCTAGAGCTACTTCCTGTTCTTTTTTAGTTACACTCAAAATAACTCCAACAGCTACACAGGTCATCCATATAGATGTTCCTCCACTACTAATTAACGGTAATGTTTGTCCTGTAACTGGCAACAATTCTACCGCAACAGCCATATTAATTAAGGCTTGAAAAACAATAGGAAATCCTAAACCTATAATAAGCAATTTACCAAATAAGGTAGGTGCCTTTTGTGCATTGATAATAAACCTAAAAAACAATAGCAAATACAAAAACATTATTCCTAAAGCTCCAAACAAGCCATATTCTTCAACGATAATTGCAAAAATAAAATCGGATGATGATTGTGGTAAGAAATTTTTCTGAACACTTTTGCCTGGTCCTAATCCATAAATTCTACCAGAAGCTATAGCTATTTTTGCCTTTTCAATTTGGTAATCATCTTCATTAGGCTTATCGTCCATGAAACGCTCTATCCTGTTTCCCCATGTATTCACCCTACTGAATAATTTATTAGTAGGAAACGCTTTTGCCATTAGTAAAAACAATAATAAAGCCGCAATACCTAAACCTATCACTGTTGCTAGATATTTTAAAGGATAATACCCAATAAATATGAGCATACAAACCATTGAAAAAATCAAGGCTGTGGTTGAAAAATTAGTTGGCAATATTAAAACTAAAATAGCAAAAACAGGTAGCCACAATTCTAAAAGAGATTCTTTGAATGTATATTCTTTATCACTCACTTTTGCCAAATAACGTGCTACATACACCATTAATACAGTAAAAGCTAAAGTAGAGGTTTGAAAACTAACTCCTACAAAAGGAATTTGAATCCATCTACTTGCATTTGCTCCACCTATTGTTGTTCCTTGAAACAAAGTATATAATAACAAAACTATTACTAAAGGAATACCAAAGATTGACAACGCTCTAAAATAATGATAAGGTACTTTATGAATAAAATAGATTATAGTGAAACCTAGAAACAAATGTCCTAAATGCTTTACTAAATAACCTAATGTAGAACCTTTACCTATTACATAAACTAAATTTGTACTAGCACTATAAACAGGCAAAAAAGAAACTAGAGCTAATAGAAAAACTATTGCCCAAATAACCTTATCGCCTCTTAATCTAGCTGCTAATGATTTCATTTTCTTTTATAAATTATGTACTGCATTCTTAAATTGCCTTCCTCTGTCTTCGTAGTTTTCAAACAAATCAAAACTAGCACAACATGGTGATAACAAAACTGAATCTCCTTTTTCTGCCATTTTTTGTGCGATTTTTACAGCTTCTGTCATAGAAGTAGTTTCAATCATCACATCTACAACACCATTAAACGTTTTGAATAATTTTTCATTATCAACACCTAGGCAAACAATTCCTTTTACTTTCTCTCTTACTAATGACATTAACTCGTCATAATCATTTCCTTTGTCAACTCCACCTACAATCCACACTGTTGGAGTTTTCATGCTGTCTAATGCGAAAAAAGTAGCATTAACATTAGTGGCTTTAGAATCGTTAATATATTGCACGTTTTGAATTTTTAGAACTTTTTCTAAACGATGTTCTGCTCCTTGAAAATTACTTAAACTTTCTCTAATCGTTTGTTTTCTAACTTTCATTAACTGTGCTACAGCTGTTGCAGCCATTGCATTTTTAAGGTTGTGTTTTCCTTCTAAAGCTAATTCATTAATTGGCATGGTAAATAGGTCGTTATTAATTTTACTATTCAAATTTTTATCTTCTATGTAACCTCCTTCTTCTAATTCTTGCTGAATAGAAAAAGGAAATATTTGTGCTTTTGTTCTATTTTTTTGAAACCACTTATTAATTTCAACATCATCATGGTCTACAATTAAATAATCGGTTTCTATTTGATTCTTTGTTATTCTAAATTTTGATGCGATGTACAAATTGTAATCATATGCATAGCGATCTAAATGATCTGGGCTTAAATTAGTAATTACAGCTATATCTGGTCTGTAATTCACAATACCATCTAATTGAAAACTACTTAACTCTAAAACATACACATCGTGATTATTCTCTGCTACTTGCCAAGCAAAGCTCTTTCCAATATTCCCCGCTAAACCAACATTTAAACCTCCTTGTTTCAATAAATGATAGGTTAATAAAGTAGTGGTAGTTTTTCCATTACTACCAGTTATTCCAATCGTTTTAGCATTGGTAAACGGAAAAGCAAACTCTATTTCAGAAATTACTGGTATGTTTAACGCTACTAATTTTTTTACAATAGGAGCATTTTCAGGAATTCCTGGACTTTTCATTACTATATCAGCATCTAAAAGCAATGATTCTGTATGTTTTTCATCCTCCCAAGCTATTCCATTAATTGTTAGAACTTCTTTATAATTTTCTTTAATTTTTCCAAAATCTGATACAAAGACATCGTAGCCTTTTTTCTTTCCTAAAATTGCCGTTCCTACACCACTTTCGCCTCCACCTAATACAACTAGTTTCATATTATCTAAGTTTTAATGAGACCAACGAGAATATTGCCAAAAGAATTCCTACAATCCAGAAACGCGTTACAATTTTACTTTCATGAAATCCTTTCTTTTGATAATGATGATGCAAAGGAGACATTAAAAAAATTCGTCGCCCTTCTCCATATTTTTTCTTAGTGTATTTAAAATAGCTTACTTGAAGCATTACTGATAAATTTTCAGCTAAGAAAACACCACATAAAACAGGAATCATTAATTCTTTACGAATAGCAATGGCAATAACTGCGATAATTCCTCCTATCGTTAAGCTACCTGTATCGCCCATAAAAACTTGTGCTGGATAAGTATTATACCATAAAAAACCAACAAGAGCTCCTACGAAAGCGGCTATATAAATAGTCATTTCACCCGAGTTCGGAATAAACATTATATTCAAATAATCGGAAAAAATAATATTCCCAGAAACGAAAGCAAAAAGCCCAAGTGTAAGCACAGAAATTGCAGAAGTACCAGCTGCAAGACCATCTATTCCATCAGTTAAATTAGCTCCATTGGAAACAGCTGTTATAATAATTACAACCATTGGAATAAAAATTAACCACGCCCAACTTTTATAATCATCTCCTAAAAACGACAATACTTCAGCATAATCAAATTCGTTATTCTTTAAAAAAGGAATAGTGGTTGCTGTTGATTTTTCATGCAAACTTGTTGGGTCTATATTTTCTATTTTAAGACGTTCCCCTATGGTATCTTTTCTAATAGTAACATTAGGATGTAAATACAAAACAGAACCTACTATTAAACCTAATCCAACTTGACCAAAGACTTTAAAAATACCTTTTAGACCTTGTTTGTCTTTTTTAAACACTTTAATATAATCGTCTACAAAACCGATAGCACCCATCCAAAGTGTGGTTATTATTAATAAAATAATGTATATATTTTCTAATTTGGTTAATAATAAAACAGGAATTAAAGTAGCCAAAATGATGATGATACCACCCATTGTAGGTGTTCCTGATTTTTGACTTTGCCCTTCTAATCCTAGATCTCTTACTGTTTCTCCAACTTGTTGTTTTCTTAAGAAATTAATAATTTTTTTACCATATATAGCTGCAATTAATAAAGATAAAATGAAAGCAAAAGCAGATCGAAAAGTTATATACTGAAATACTCCTGCTCCAGGAACATCAAATGCTTTGTCTAAATATTGAAAAAAATAGTATAACATATCTTTATTTTTTAAATTCCAATTTCCTGTCCTGAAGTTTCAAGAGAAAATTTTAAATTATTTACCTAGTTGAATTAACAGTTCTTTTACAATTTTCAAATCATCAAAATCATATCGCACTCCATTTATCTCCTGATATGTTTCGTGTCCCTTTCCTGCAATTAAAATAATATCATTTGCTTCAGCTAATTGGCAAGCGGTTTTAATGGCTTGTTTTCTATCTAAAATGGAAAGCGTTTTCTTAAAATTTTGTGGTTCCACTCCTTTTTCCATTTCTTCGATAATAGTCTCTGGATTTTCTGTTCTAGGATTATCTGATGTAAAAATGGCTTTTGTACTTAACTCTGAAGCAATTTGAGCCATTATAGGTCTTTTCGTTTTATCTCTATCGCCACCACAACCTACAACTGTGATTAATTGTTCGTTTTTTGTGCGAATATCTTCAATAGTTTTTAGCACATTTTCTAGCGCATCTGGTGTATGAGCATAATCTATAATAGCTGTTATCTTAGCTTCTGAAATAATATATTGAAACCTACCTGATACACTTTCTAAGGCTGATAATAATCGTAACGCTTCTTGTTCTTCAATTCCCAACTCTACTGCAGTTGCAAAAATGGCAAGTAAATTATAGGCATTAAAAGAGCCAATTAATTTAGTCCATACTTCATTATTATTGATTTTTATCAATAAACCTGTAAACTGATTTTCTAAAATTTGCGCTTTATAGTCTGCATACGATTTCAAAGCATAAGTTATTTTTTTTGCTTTGGTATTTTGGAACATGACTGCTCCATTTTTATCATCTAAATTTGAAATAGCAAAAGCAGTTTTTGGTAAACTATCAAAAAAAGCCTTTTTAACATCTCTATATTCTGCAAATGTTTTGTGATAATCTAAATGATCATGAGACAAATTAGTAAAAATACCTCCTTGAAATTGAAGTCCTTCTGTTCTTTTTTGGTGAATTCCGTGAGAGCTTACTTCCATAAAACAAAATTCGCACCCAGTTTCTACCATTTCATTTAAATAATGATTGATGGTTAATGAATCTGGTGTGGTATGAGTGGCTTTATACTCAACATCATTAACTCGAATTTTTACAGTAGATAATAAACCTACTTTGTATCCCGCTTTTTTGAATAATTGATATAATAAAGAAGCAATAGTTGTTTTTCCATTTGTGCCAGTTACTCCCACTAATTTCAGCTTTCCTGATGGCATTTCAAAGAAATTAGAGGCCATATAAGCTAATGCTTCATTTGAATTTGAAACCTTCACATAAGTTACTCCATTTACTATTACTTCCGGAAATTCTTCACATATAATAACGCTAGCACCTTGGTTCAAAGCTTTATCAATATATGCATGACCATCTGAAACAACTCCACGAATAGCAACAAAAACATCATTCAACTCTATTCTTCTAGAATCGAACTCTATTTTATTGATAGCCACATCTGTAATTCCTTTTACGGCTTCAATACCAACTTTATATAATATATCTTTTAAAATCTTCATGATAACTCTAATGTTATTATTTGATTCTTATCCATTTTCTCACCTGCCTTAACTGATTGGGCTTTTACTTTCCCAATTCCTTTTACATTTACTTTTACACCCATATATTCTAGTAAAGTAATTGCATCCATACCATCCATACCTTTTAGATTTGGAACAGATACACCTACATTTTCAACCTTTTTAGAATAAGCATCATAAGCTCTTTCTGTTATACTAATCTTACTATTCAAATCTCTAACATGATTAGTAGGAGGAGAATCGGTATAAATTTTTTGAGCAATTCTTTTAAAAACTGGTCCAGCCACATCTACTCCAAAATATCCTGATTCAACATTTGGTTTATGCACTACAACAATACAAGAATATTTAGGTTCTTTTGCTGGAAAATAACCCACAAATGAGGATGAGTAATATAATCTACCTTCTCCTTTGTTATAATCTACTTGAGCTGTTCCTGTCTTTCCAGCCATTGAAAAATCTTTAGAATATAATTTTAATCCTGTTCCTCTTTTAACCACATTTTCTAAAACTGCCCTTACTTTATTCAAAGTTTCATCAGAAGCAATTTTGGGATTGATAACTTCAGTTTCATATTTTTTAATAGTTTTATTCCATTCTTTAATTTCCTTCACAAAATAAGGTTTCACCATAATACCATTATTAGCAACTGCATTATACATAGCCAGTGTTTGCAAAGGAGTTAAAGAAATATTATATCCAAAAGCCATCCATGGCAAAGTAGTTCCATACCATCTTTTATCTCCTGGTTGAGGCACATAAGGCTTTCCTTCTCCAATAAGTTGTAATCCTAATGGTTTGTTTAAACCATAGCTATTAATTCTATCTACAAATTGTTTTGGATTATCTTTATAATTATCATAAACTGCTTGTACTAAAACCGTGTTAGAAGAAACTTCAAAACCTCTTGCCAAAGAAATTTTCCCATAACCACCTTTATGAGAATCTCTAACTTTTCTCTTATAATATTCTACTACACCGCCATTTGTATCATATACTTTGCTTGTATCCACTTTTTTATCATCTAAAAGCGCAATTAAATCAAAAAGTTTAAAAGTAGATCCTGGTTCATGAGATTCAGCAACCGCATAATTCTGAGTTTCATAATAAGACCCGTTTTTTCCCCTTCCAAGGTTTGAAATGGCTTTTATTTCTCCTGTCTTAGTTTCCATTACCACAACACAACCATGATCAGCTTGATAATATTCTAATTGTTTTAACAAAGCATGATGTGCTATATCTTGTACATACACATCTATAGTAGAAACAATATCATATCCATCCTGTGGCTCTAGTTCGTTATTATCATTAATTGGTTTCCATTGGTTTTTTGCAATTTTTTGCATCATTCTATGACCATTCTTTCCATTAATGTATTCTTTGAAAGCAAATTCTAAACCTTTTCCGTCGCTATCAGTTCGTTCATATCCAATAGTTCTTTGGGCAATAAGACCAATAGGATGTTCACGTACTGTTTTTTGCTCTACAATAATTCCTCCTTTATAAGGACCTTTATTAAAGAGCGGAAAACTTTTAATCCTCATATAATCTGTATAACTTAATTTACTTGCAATTAAATAATACCTATTTTGATTTGATCTTGCCTTCTGTAATGTCTCTTGATAATAACCAGCAGATTTACCAAACATTTTTGATAACGAATCGCTTAATGGTTTTATATTTTCTTGAAAATTCTCTATTGTAGGTGACAAAGCATCAAAACGAATAGTATATTCTGGAATAGAAGTTGCCAATAAACTACCATCTGAAGAATATACATTTCCTTTATTTGCAGGAATAATAAAATTCTTAACAGTTCTTTCTTTTGCTAATTTCCTATAGTATTCGCCTTCAATCCATTGAATATTGTTAAGTTTTATCATAACCAAAATAGCCATCACAAACATTGTGAAAGCTACTAAATACATGCGGTAGTTACTATTTTTTTCCTTTACTGCCATATTTTTAGTTTGTCTATAAAACTCCTTTTTTCTTCTTTTTTAGTCTTTACAATAATTTTCGTTGGAGGCACATTTGCTGGAAAAATTTCTCTTTTCTCCATTTTTTTTGCCACTGTGGATTCCATCTTTAATTTCATTAATTCCGAACGTCTATCTACAAATTCCGAACGAAGTTCTTTCACTTTATTTGTTAATTCGGTAATCTTGTAATTTTTTGCATCATAGCGATGATTATTTGCAATCATAATCATGGCTAAAAATATTAGAAAAACAATGAACTTCCAGTTCTTTAAAGCATCATCGCTCACAAGAAACTTTGCTTTTAGTAAACTATAAATACCGTTTTTCATATTAATAAATTATCTATAAAGGTTTAAACCTTCATTTATAGTGTCTTATTTTTTTTCTGCTACTCTTAATTTAGCACTTCTAGCTCTATTGTTAATAGCTATTTCTTCAGCATTAGGTACTATCAATTTTTCAATGATTTTAAAAGGAACTTCAAAATTTCCAAAAAAATCTCTTTCTGGCTCACCTTCAAACATTCCATTTCTAAAAAATCTTTTTACTAATCTATCTTCAAGTGAATGATATGAAATTACACTTAATCGACCTCCTACTTCTAAAATCTCTAAGGATTGTTCTAAAAATTCCTTTAAGACATCCATTTCTTGATTAACCTCTATTCGAATTGCTTGATATATTTGTGCCAAAATTTTATTGCTTTTATGTGCTGGTAAAAATTTGGCCAAAACCTGTTTTAAATGATCTGAATCTTTTATTTGTTTTTCTTTTCTGGCAACAACAATAACATTAGCCATTGCTCCACCATTTTTAAGTTCTCCATATTCCAAAAAGACTCTTTTTAATTCTAGTTCCTCATATTCATTTACTACATGATAAGCACTAATGTCCCCTTTTTGATTCATCCTCATGTCCAATTCAGCATCAAAGCGAGTGGAAAAACCTCTTTCAGCAACATCAAATTGATGAGAAGACACTCCTAAATCGGCTAAAATTCCATCAACCTTTTTTATTCCATGAAATCGTAAAAAACGTTTAATATTTCTAAAATTCTCATTAATTAATAGAAACCGACTGTCATCAATTATATTTCGCAACGCATCTTCATCCTGATCAAAAGCAATTAATCGACCTTTCTCACCCAAACGAGACATTATCTCTCTTGAATGACCACCACCACCAAAAGTTACATCTACATAAATACCATTTGGTTTTATATTCAAACCATCTACTGTCTCTTTTAACAAAACTGGATTATGATATTCCATCTTCATCATCAATTAAATTACCCATTACTTCTTCAGCTAAATCTGCAAAATCATCAGTTGCATTTTCAAGAACTCCTTCATACAACTCTTTATCCCAAATCTCAATAATATTTACTGCCGAAGACAACACTATGTCTTTGTCAATCTTAGCAAAAACTACTAAATCTTTAGGGATTAACAATCTTCCATTGTTATCAATTTCAACCATTTTCACTCCCGCAGTAAATCGACGAATGAAATCGTTATTCTTTTTCACAAACCGATTTAATTTATTGATTTTCTGCATCATTCTATTCCATTCAGACATTGGATACAATTCTAAACAAGGCTGAAAAACAGAACGTTTTAATACAAAACCATCCTCTAAAGAACCAAACTGTTTCTTTAGAGAAGTAGGCAGCATTAATCTTCCTTTTGCATCTACCTTGCATTCATATGTACCAATAAATGATTTCAACTATACATTTTCATTAGAATATTGACAAATTTAAAAAAAAATTACCACTTTTTACCACTTACTACCACTTTGTTAATAAGTTTTTCCTTTTGAAACTCAAATAAATACTCTCAACATTAACTAATTAACATTAAAATTTAGGCTAAATATTCCTTTTCTATTTAAAAAGAAACATGTGAAAATGCATAACAAAAAAGAAAATAGCTTTTAAAGAAGTAAAAACTATTGAAAATTAAAAAACTTAGACTACTAACAAAAAAGAGAAAAAGTGTTTTTAAATAGTTTTTTCAATTGCTTTTAATTAGTATATAAAATCTTATATTTGTCAAAATTTCAGAAATAAATTTGAAATTCATTTTATGTTAAAGAAAGAAAGAAAGTATACCTATTTTGAATCTGGAGAAGGAACTCCAATCATTGTTTTGCATGGGTTAATGGGTGGCTTAAGTAACTTTGATGCTGTCGCTGATTTTTTTCCTAAAAAAGGATATAAAGTTGTCATTCCTGAACTACCCTTATACACACAAAATATTTTAAAAACTAATGTAAAAGCTTTTTCAAAATTTGTAAAAGATTTCATTGTTCACAAAGGATTTGACAAAGTAGTTTTACTTGGAAATTCTTTAGGTGGTCATATTGCGTTATACCATGCAAAAATGTATCCTGAATTAATGAAAGGATTAGTAATTACAGGAAGTTCTGGTTTATATGAAAGCGGAATGGGTGAAAGCTACCCAAAAAGAGGTGATTATGAGTACATTAAGAAAAAAAGCGAAGATGTATTTTATGATCCAAAAGTAGCAACGAAAGAAATAGTTGATGAAGTTTTTGCGACTGTTAATGACCGAATTAGACTAATCAAAACCTTGACCATTGCTAAGAGTGCCATTCGTCATAACATGGCAAAAGACTTACCAAAAATGCAAACACCAACTTGTATTATTTGGGGTAAGAATGATAAAGTAACACCTCCTGAAGTAGCAGAAGAGTTTAATAAATTATTACCTAATTCTGAATTATTTTGGATTGACAAATGTGGACATGCTGCCATGATGGAACATCCAGATGAATTTAATAATCTATTATTTCATTGGTTAGAAAAAAATAATATATAATAAAATTCCCCTTAAATGGGGAATTTGAGTTTTAGAAAAGATGAAAATAACAAGTGCTGAGTTTATTATTAGCAATTCTGATGTGAGTAAATGTCCTAATGAACCTTTACCAGAATATGCATTTATAGGAAGATCTAATGTAGGAAAATCTTCCCTTATAAACATGCTAACAAATCACAAAAACTTAGCTAAAACTTCTGGAAAACCTGGTAAGACTCAGTTAATTAATCATTTTAAAATAAATTTAAATTGGTATTTAGTTGATTTACCTGGTTATGGATATGCAAGGGTTTCTAAAAAAACTAAGGAAGTTTTTCAAAAATTCATAACCGATTATTTTGAAACAAGAGAACAGCTAGTTTGCGCTTTTGTACTAATCGACATCAGACTAGAGGCTCAAAAGATTGATTTAGAATTCATTAATTACTTAGGAGAAACAGGAGTCCCTTTTTGTATTATTTTCACTAAAGCAGATAAAATAGGAAAAGTAACAGCACAAAAAAACGTAGCTGCTTACAAGAAAAAAGTATTGGCAAACGGTTGGGAAGAAATGCCTCAACATTTTATCACCTCTTCTTCTGAAAATACTGGAAAAGAAGAGTTATTAAATTTTATTGATGATATTAATCAACAATTTTTTAAAGAAAATAATAGTTTTTAGGTTTATTTAAGATATCTTGTTTTTGTATTTATTTTAGTTTTGTATTTTTACAAGAATAAAACTACACTAACATGAAAAAAATTTTAATTCTTTCTCTTCTCTCACTTTCTTTAATAGGCTGTAAACAAGGAGATTCAAATTCTAGCATTAATTCTATTTTAGGAAACTCATCTGAAGAAAGTAATGCATCAAAAGCTGTTAATTATTTTAATGCTGTAATTGAATATGACAATAACAGTTCAAAAAAAATTACTGCTCTTTTAAAAAAGGACTTCATTATATTCTCAGAAATGATAATGAATAAACAAAAAACATCTCGCATTTTAACTTGGACAGCCTTTACAGGAATAGATCCAAACACAAAAATAGGTTATGGTACTAATCAAGTGGATTTATTAAAACCAAACGATTTTTTTGAGAGTGATATTGCTCAGAAAGTAAAACCATTAATTGAAGGTATGACCTCTTCTTATACTTCTGTCAAAGAGGCTTATAATGACTTTAAAAGTTATTATACTAACGAAGATTACAAGGATGATAATTGGGCGAAAGGAGAAGAATTACTCACAAAAATAAAATCTAGTAGTGACACTTTTTACTCAAATAGAGATACTTTTTTCACCATCATTGAACCAACGATGGAAATAGCAGAAGAAGAAGTATTAAAAGACCATCCTTTGAAAAAAGAAATCTTACATACCAAAAAAACACTAAAAATAGTTGACGATTTAGTTGATTTAATGGCTAATCCAGAAACGCCTATTGCTTCTTTGGAAGAATCTTATCTAACATTAGAAAAACGTTTTAATGAGAGTAAAAAAATGGAAACTAAAAATCTAGAAAAACAAAATAAATTAATGAATTTTAATAGTTTCTATGATGAAATTGAGAAAATGCTTGGTGTTTTGAGAAAAACCAAAAGAGATGGTGAAATTTCAGATAGTGATTATAATGAGTTTTATAGTAAATATGATAATGTATTAGGTAGCTATAATAGATTTGTAATGTAATACCAAATGTTCTTAAAAAATAAAGAAGTCCAAAAAAAAATTTTGGACTTCTTTATTTTTTATTTTATCTCTAATTTTTCAGCAAAATAATCACAAAAATCTTTCATGGTTGCTGCCATTTTTTCATCATTAGTTGCTCGTTGAAAAGTATCAGCCATTGCTACTAATGTTTGATGAAAGAAAAGTTTCATCTCATCTACAGGCATTTCTTTTGTCCATAAATCTATTCGAAGTGTTTCTTGTGCTTTTGCATCCCATAAAGAAACCATCATTGCTTTTGCTTCTTCATTATCTACACCACCATCTTGAGCTGTCCATGTTAATTTTTCAGGAACTCGGTTTTCATCTAATTCTACTAAAAACTTAATTTCAGATGTTATCGTTTTTGCCATTATTTACTAGGTTTATATTTTGATTGTTCAAAAATTGTTTTGGCATCAGTTACCAATAATTGTTTTAAAGAAATACTGTTATTTTCCATATAACTTCTCACTATTTGCCATCCTAACCATTGTCCTACTCGACCTGGAGATTCGCTATCAATTTCTAAATAAAACTTTGAGAAAGGAGCTTCATTTATGAAACGAAACTCATTTTTAGTATTACTTTCATACAGTAAATTGTTTTCTATAAAGTAACTCCACATTTGATATTCATTTTCTTTACACCATCCTAATTGTTGCTCGGTGTAACCAATTTTAGCTGCATCTGTATAATCAGGAATTAATTTATCTTTCATATACAATTCTTTTCCATGATAAATCATTAATGAGAGTAAATTTCTATCCAAAGGTCTAGAAATTTTTCCATAACAAAAGCTAGAAACCAGATCAGGAAGAATTTGATTTTCTTCAAGAGTAATGCGTTGGTAATCCGAAAAATCAGCATAAAAAGGATGCTCTTTTCCTAAATAACAATCTAAAGATATAAAAACAATAGAATCGGTATAAATAGCTTTTGCTTCTCTATCTACTTCAGAGATTAATGCAATCACTCTAGGCGTCTTATATTCAGGAAAATAATATTGAACATGCTGAAAAAAACCTACTAAATCGGTTTCTATTTTAGAAGTACTAGGGTATTTTTTAATTACTTCCTTGTATAAATCTTGCAACAAAGGATCTTTTAATTTATTAATCCACACAGAATCTTCATTTCCTTCTGGAAACAAGAAAGGATACTTTGCTTTTATTGTTTCTAAATCGCTAGGTTTTGATTCATAAAACAATTTATCAAAACGTTCCACTTTAAATTCAACAGGAATCTCAGCCACTTTTTCTTCAATTTTATTGTCTTCCTTACAAGAAAACAATAAAACAAAAATTGAAACCATCAAAAGCTTTTTCATATTGGGTATTTTTTATAATTTTATGCAAAATTGAAATTAAAAATTTCTTAAAAATAAAAGCGCAAATATACAGTTTACCTAATTAAATTTTCTTAAAAAAATGACAAATTCAACTTCCTTTAATGCTGAAAAAATCAATCAACATATTGTAAAATGGTTACTTGACTATGCTACTAACGCAAAAGTGAAGGGATTTGTTGTGGGAATTTCTGGAGGAATTGACAGCGCATTAACTTCCACATTATGTGCGCAAACTGGATTACCAACGCTTTGTGTAGAAATGCATATACATCAACCCGAAAGCCATGTAAGAAGAGGTTTAGAACATATTTCCCAATTAAAAAAGCGATTCCCTAATGTTTTACATGAAAAAGCAGAACTAACTATTCCTTTTGACACTTTTATAAAACAACTGCCAATAATTGAAAATGAGGAATTATTAAATTTAACAAGAGCAAACACAAGAGCTCGCTTAAGAATGACAACCTTATATTATTTTGCTGGTATTAATGGCTTTTTAGTTACAGGAACTGGTAACAAAGTAGAAGATTTTGGAGTAGGTTTCTATACCAAATATGGAGATGGTGGTGTTGATTTAAGTCCAATAGCAGATTTACTTAAAAGTGAAGTACGAGCTTTAGCTACTTATTTAAATGTCCCTGAAAGTATCTTAATTGCTAAACCAACAGATGGTTTGTATGTAAATGACTTAACTGACGAGGATCAAATAGGAGCCAACTATGACGAACTTGAATGGGCAATGCATGAAGATAAAAAAGGTAAAACAAGTGCTGATTTTTCAGGAAGAGAAGCAGAAGTTCTTTCTATATATAAGCGTTTAAATCAAATTAATCAACATAAAATGATTCCAATACCTGTATGTGCCATTCCAAACGAATACAAATGATTTTCAGTATATTACTTAATTAATTAACAAGTAATTACATTTTTTTTCTTAACTTTGAAATATAAGTTCACTGTTTTTTAATTAACACTTTAGAGTCATGATAAAAATTTGTGTTGCTGACAATCAACCTGTAGTTGTCCAAGGAATAAAATCGTATTTTAATGATCATTCGACCATACATGTTATGGCTAATGCAAATGATTTAGAAAGTCTTAATAGTGTTTTACAATCAAAGCCTATTGATATTGTTCTGTTAGAATTTGAGCTTACTGGAATTTCAAGTATAAGAGACATTAAGACATTACTTAAAGAACATTCCACAACTAAATTTATAATCTTCACAGCCGTTTCTGAAAAAATGTATGCCCCTACAGCTATTAAAGCAGGTGTTTCTGCTTATATTTTAAAAAATGTGTCTCTAGCAGAACTAGAGAATACTATTATCAAAGTATATCAAGGTGTTGTGGTTTTTAGTGAAGTGGTTCGAAAAAATATTGAAATCCTATCTAAAGGAAAAAAATCAGAACGCTTATTTAAAAAACTATCTACTAGAGAAATTGAAGTACTTCGCTATCTAAACGAAGGTAAAAAGAACAAAGAAATTGCTGAAATTTTAAGTCTAGATGAAAAAACAATAAGTACTTATAAGTTAAGACTTTTAGCAAAATTAAATGTAACCAATTTAGTTGATTTATTAAGTAAAGCAAAGAGTTTAGAAATCATTTAAGAATATCTACTCATTACTCTTCCTAATTTTTTTGAGAACATATTAGTTAATCCTAAATAATCCATTACCATAGATAAGGTTTCAGAATTGTCATCGCTATTCTTTGTAGAAACTTCTATTTTTAATTCTTCAATAATTTTATTTACCCAATACCATCTTAATGTTAAAATAGTTTCGGTTACATATTGTCCTATTGTTTTATCTTTTAGCTTAACAATGATTTGTTGCGATTCCCAATTATGCAATACTTCACGTTCTTCATTCATTAGAATGGAAGTTACTTCGTTAGCAATTTCAGGATTAATTTGTTTTAAATAATCTTCTATTTCAAATTTTTCAGCTTGATTGTAATAATTGATAATATCTGAATATATGGCTTGAAAAACTGGATTTGCTAATTCAATTTCGTCTTCTTGCAAACTCAAATAAATACGATTAAAGACTTTATATGTGTTAAGTTCCTTTACTTCAACTAATTCTCCTTCTTCATTTGCCTTAATTAAAACATCTTCAAATTCTTCTTCTACATTTCCATAGAGCAATAAGATTTCTATAATTTTTCGTTCTAATTCATCCTGAATATCAATCTTAGTTTGTGCAACTACTTCTTCATTTTTATGAACTTGAAATGCTTTTTGTTCTTCTTTGAATTTCTTATTAGTATCTGAGAAATCTTTTTTATCAATTTGTGCTAATGTATTAAATAAAACATCCTCAGAAATATCCATAATTCTAGAACATTCCTGTAGATATACTTCTCTTTTTATCCGATCTGGAATTTTTGAGATACTTATTACCATATCTCTAATTAAATCCGCTTTTTTAATTGGATCATTTTTAGCCTCTTTCATTAAAAGAGAAGCTTTGAATTGAATAAAATCTTTAGCATTTTCTTCTAAAAACAAAACTAATTTATCGAAAGGAGTTTTTTTAGCAAAACTATCTGGATCTTCTCCATCTGGAAATGCACAAACTCTCACATTCATTCCTGCTTCTAAGATTAAATCAATTCCTCTAATAGAAGCTCTAAGACCTGCTGCATCACCATCAAAAAGTACTGTAATGTTTTTAGTCAAACGACTTACTAAACGTATTTGATCTAGTGTTAAAGCGGTTCCAGAAGAGGCAACTACATTTTCAATTCCTGCTTGATTAAATTGAATTACATCGGTATAACCTTCAACCAAATAACAATTATCCTGCTTTGCAATAGCTTGTTTAGCATGATAAATTCCATAAAGCACTTTACTTTTGTGATAAATTTCACTTTCAGGAGAATTAACATATTTTGCAGCCTTTTTATCATTAGTTAAAATACGACCTCCAAAACCTAAAATTCTTCCGCTCATACTTTGTATGGGAAACATAACTCTTCCTTTAAATCGGTCAAATTGCTTGTCTTCCTTTACAATAGTTAGACCTGTTTTTTCAAGAAATTCTAATTTATATCCATTACCTAAAGCTTCATTTGTAAAAGCATCCCAAGAATTAGGTGAATATCCTAAACTAAATTTTGAAATAGTATCATTAGTAAATCCTCTTTCTTTAAAATAAGTAAGACCAATAGCTTTTCCTTCTTCTGTGTTTAATAATGCATTGTGCATGTATTTATTAGCAAACTCAGAAACCAAATACATGCTTTCTTTTTCATTGGCTACAGCCAAATCTTCATTTGTTTGAACTGTTTCTTCTATTTCAATATTATATTTTTTTGCTAAATATTTTATCGCTTCAGGATAACTAAAATGTTCGTGTTCCATTAAAAAAGTCACTACATTTCCTCCTTTCCCAGAGGAAAAATCTTTCCAAATTTGCTTTACTGGAGAAACCATAAAAGAAGGAGATTTTTCATCTACAAATGGGCTTAATCCTTTTAGATTACTTCCAGAGCGTTTTAATTGAACAAAGTCACCAATGACTTCTTCAACACGAGCTGACTCAAATACATTTTCTATGGTGGATTTTGAAATCAATTACATTTATTTAAGGAACAAAGATACAAAGTTGAAACAAAAAAAAACACCTTTAATTAAAGGTGTTTTCTATTCTATTTTTGAAATTGCTCTTTATTTATTGTTTAATACAACATTACTGCTGTTTTTATCAATTTTAAGATATCTGAAATCTGGTGTAATTGAAAAATCTGAATTTTTAAAATAATCATTAATCAATCCATCAGAAATGGTAATATTGTTTTTAGAAGTAATATAATCAATATCCATTCTAAAAGCGTTCACTTCATTCATACTTGAAAAAGTATTTGTACAATGTGCAACTACTAAATCTTTAAGTTTTACATATTTTTCTAATTCCTCTACAGTTGTATATTTATCAACCATTAAAAAGTCCTTAAATCCATAAATTACACTATTGGTTAAAGTTAGATTAGCTTCTCTAGAAACATACACGGCATCTTTTACTAATCCTTGTTTATTATCCTCAGTGTTAACCAAAGTTATATTAGAAGCTTTTACGTTAGTTTTGCTTCTTTGAGGATCAAATTTTTCAATTTCATTATAAGATTTAACTTCTAAACATCTAGGATTTCCAGGGTTTGAAGAAAAGGGATGTCTAATAGCTATACTATTGGTAAAATCTGCCTGAACTCCTTGAGTAAAATCGAAATCATCATCAGCTGCTCTATAAGAGATTAGCTTTTGTGCTTTTATATTTCCACCGTAAAATTCAAAAGAATCATTATCTGAAAAACTCACTTGAATATTTTCGATCTTAGTTCCACTTCCAACACCTGCAAAAGTTATTCCTGCAATTTGTTTCTTTGAAGCTGATTTTCTTCCTGCATATTCAACTCTTACATGTTTTAACACGCCCGAATTTCCTTGCATATTATCTCCTCCAAATCTATTGTATTGTGGATCTAAATCATAACTTACTACACTCATTCCTCCAAAACCACTTACAGGAGCATCTCCCATTACAATAATTCCTCCCCAGTCACCTGATTTTCTAGAATATTCGTCGTTGTTTGTTGTAAAAACAATTGGGAAACTTTCTGAACCTTCAGCTATAATTTTTGCCCCTTTAGTAATAACTAAAGTTCCGCAAGTTTTAGAATCACCTCTTAAAAGTGTTCCTTGTTCAATTGTTAAAGTAGCGTTATTAGTAACATAAACAACACCTTGAAGTAAATAAGTATCTCTACTATATAATGTTGTGTTTTCAGTAATATAACCTGTTAAAATTTTCTGAGGATCTCTGTAGTCTTCTTTTTTAGGATTAAATTCAGTCCAATAGTCCAACCAATTTTCTTTTTCACTAATTCCTAATCCAGACTGTGCATAACCTGCAAAACAAAAGTTGCAAATAATTGCTAATAATAGTAGGTGTTTTTTCATAATAAATGTTTTTGTAATTAAACAATACAATGTAATATTACAAACATCAGTTAGAACATTACTTTTGCTTCTATTAATACATCAAGCTTTATTATAAAATTAAAAAAGGGCACTATTATTTTTATTAATTTAATAAAGCTTTGACTAAGGTAGTGAATTTTATTCACTAATTCAAAACAATATTGAAATAATTTATTATTATTCTTTACAACTATATAATAATCCGTTTTTGCTAGTAATAGCACTTATTTTTAGTAAGCAAGTACTATTACTAGTTTTAAATTTTTTATTTATTTACTAAATTATTATTTGTTCTTTCGATTTTTAAATATCTAAAATCAGGAGTTTCTAAAACATTTGCATTCATAAAATAATCTTCAATTAATCCATCTGAGACTTTGATATTATTCTTTGAAAAAAGGTAATCTATATCCATTTCTAGAGTATCTTTTAACTTCATACTGGAAATTGTGTTATTACAATGGCCAATAACCAAGTTTTTTAATTTTATGTTTTTTTCAAATTCGTCCATGAATGAAAACTCATTCACCATTAAAAGATCTTTAAATCCATAAACTACACTATTACTAAAGCTTAATTGGCTTTCTTTAGACACAAAAACAGCTTCCTTCACTAGTCCTTGATCATTATCTTCTGTATTTACTAATACTAAATTACTTGCTGTAACATTTGTTTTATTTCTTAAAGGGTCAAATTTTTCAATATCATCATTTGAATTTATTTCCAAACATCTTGAGTTTTCTAAATCTGAAGAATATGGATTTCTAATTGCGACACTATTAGTAAAATTAGCTTGTGCACCTTGAGTAAAATCAAAATCATCATCTGATGCTCTATAGGATACAAGGTTTTTTAATTTAACATTTCCACCGTAAAACTCAAAAGAATCATCATCTGAAAAGCTTACTTGAATATTTTCAATTTTAGTTCCACTACCCACACCTGCAAAAGAAATTCCATTCAGTTCTTTTTTGGACTTTAATTTTCTTCCAGCATATTCTACTCTTACATATTTTAAAATACCAGATGAACTTAAACTATTATCTCCACCATATCTATTGTATGAAGTGTCCAAATCGAAGTTTAAAATCCCAATTCCACCAAAATTATTTATAGGTGCGTCACCCATGATAACTATTCCTCCCCAATCTCCTGGTTTTCTTGAATAGGAATCTTTATTTGTTGTAAAAACAATAGGAAAACTTTCTGTACCTTCTGCAATAATTTTTGCTCCTTTGGTTATAACTAAGGTACCACATGTCTTAGAATCTCCTCTTATAATTGTTCCTGGCTCAATAGTTAACACAGCATTATTTATTACATAAACTACCCCTTCTAATAAATAAGTATCTCTACTATATAAAGTGGTGTTCTCTGAAATATAACCTGCAAGAATTTTTTTAGGTTCTCTATACTCTTTCTTTTTAGGATCAAATTCTGTCCAATATTCTAACATATTTTCTTTTTCACTAACTCCTAAACCAGATTGTGCATAAACTGAGGAACAGAGACTAAAAATAGCCAGTAATAATAGTAGGTTCGTTTTCATAGTAGATTTTTTTTATAGTTTGTAATTTTATATCACTTTCAAAACTTTATTTCAACTTTAAGCTTGGGCAATTCATTTATTGAAAACACTTAACAATTGTATTTAAAGTCTTAACAAATTAAGAAATTACGATTCATTAAATTTTACAAGAAAAACGCAATAAATGTTAAAGTTTATTTACAAGAAAATTTTGTAGTAAATTGAAAATAAAATAATTTTAACTAATTGATTTTAAAATAGTTAAGTTGTTTTATTAATTTTAAAACATACACAAATTACCAAACATTATGTTAATAATTTGATTATCAACTGCTTTTAATGTTGCTTTTAAGCGATAAATCATGCATTTCATGGAAAAAAAAGACACCTTTTGAAGATGTCTTTTCATAAATATTTTGAAAGTTTTTTTATTTGTTTACCACATGATTTTTATTCTTTTCGATTTTTAAATATCTAAAATCTGGAGTGTTAGAAAAAGTAGGATTCTTAAAAAAATCACTAATTAATCCATCTGAAACCTTAATATAGTTCTTTGCAAAAAAGAAATCGTTATCCATTCCAATTGTTCCATCTCCTTTCATTGTTCTAAAAGTATTATCACAATGTCCTATAACTAAATTTTTAAGTTTTATGTATTCTTCAAACTCATCTATAATAGTAATATCTTTTACCATTAGGAAATCTTTAAATCCATAAACTACACTATTATTCATACTAAAAAAACTTTCATTAGAAACAAAAACTGCTTCTTTTATTAGTCCTTGATCATTGTCTTCTGTATTTACTAATGTTAAATTAGTTGCTTTAATATTTGTTTTATTTCTTTGTGAATCAAATTTCTCAATTATATCATAGGAATCAATTTCTAAACATCTAGACTTTTCTGCATCTGAAGAAAACGGATGTCTTATAGCAATACTATTATTAAAATCTACTTGTACGCCTTGTGTAAAATCAAAATCATCATCTGATGCTCTGTAGGAAATTAATTTCTCTAATTTTACATTTCCTCCATAAAACTCAAAAGAATCATCGTTTGAATAACTTACTTGAATATTTTCAATTTTGGTTTTACTTCCAACACCTGCAAAAGAAATTCCATTCAACTCTTTTTTAGAACTTAGTTTTCTTCCAGAATATTCTATTCTTACGTATTTTAAAATTCCTGAGTTGCTTTCTGAGTTTTCTCCACCGTATCGATTGTATTGTGGGTCTAAATCAAAACTTAAAACACCAACACCTCCAAAAGTATTAACTGGTGCATCTCCCATAATAATTATTCCTCCCCAATCGCCTGGTTTTCTTGAATAGGAGTCTTTATTTGTAGTAAAAACAATTGGAAAACTTTCCGTTCCTTCTGCAATAATTTTTGCTCCTTTGGTTATTATTAAAGTTCCACATGTTTTATAATCTCCTCTTATAATTGTTCCTGGTTCGATTGTTAATGTTGCGTTATTTGTAACATAAACTACTCCTTGAAGCAAGTACGTATCTCTACTATATAAGGTAGTATTCTCTGAAATATATCCAGCTATGATTTTTTTTGCCTCTCTATATTCTACTTTTTTTGGATCAAATTCTGTCCAATATTCCAACCAGTTTTCTTTCTCGTTAATGCCTAACCCTGACTGTGCGTAAATAGAAATATAGCAATTACATATAAGTACTAATAAAAATAAGTTTGTTTTCATGATAATTAAAGGTGGTTTGTTTCTACACCTCAAAACTAGTTACAAACCTTTATTATAACCTTTAGTTTGCTTTATGCTTTTGTTATCATAATTACTCCATGTGAAATAATTATTAAATTAAAAAGATGCCCTATTTTCATAAGACATCTTTTAGTATGAAACCCTAACCCAAATTTCTTTAATTAAAATCGAAACGTATTCCTAACGATATATTATTTTGTTCTATAGTATTGTTTTTAAACATTGTATTTAAGTCGTATTTCACGTACAAACTAGTTTGTCTGTAACCAATGTATGCGCTTAATCCATATATGTAATTAGAAACATTAAAATCTCCTTTTTGCTTGTCTTTTATTTTTGTATCATCCACTTCATATTTTAGAATTTGTTTAGATTTTATTCTAACTCCTCCATAACCTCCAATTCCTAAGCGAAATGATTCATGAGTTCTAAAATAAGTATCACCATCTTTATTAGTTTTTCTAGGAGTAAAATCGAATTCTAAATGCATTGGAACAACCAAATAAACATTTCTAAATCGAGATTCATTAAAATTTACTGAACCAGTTTGCAATTCCGTTTGCTCTCCATTTTTTACAAAAAATCTATTTTCTGTAGGACGTAAATTATTATACATAACTGAAAAACCATATTTTGCATGTAACAAATTATTATTCTTAAAAATTCTAGTGTTATAAGTGCTTCCCCATTCGTAAAAATGAGAACCCCAAACACGATAATCTGAATTTTCAAAGTCTTCTCCTTCTGTAATAACATTATTTAAACCAGCAGCAAAAACAAATTGTGAAGTAGTTCTTTTTGATTTTTTTCTAATTTTATCTTTTTCTCCATTATAAATTTTAAAAGAACCTAAGTGAATTTCTGTTGCATCATCAATTGAATCTCTAGAATTACCTCCTATTATAATAGTTGTTCCTCTTCTTTTTTTAATAGTATCATATTGAACTAACCCATTAATTTTATCTTGAATTAAAGCCTCTAATTTTTGTTGCTCTACGATTACCTTAGCTTCAATAGTTTTTGCAGACTCATCAGCAGCTTTTTGTTTTAAATTCATAGCTTCGCTTTTTGTAATGATACCCTCTTCAAGGTTTTTATCGATTACATACACTTGTTCTTTTAATATTTGTTTTTCTGCTCTTACAATAGAATCAATGCGTTTTGAAATTTGCTTGGCTCTACCTTCAAATGAAGTTTGTTGAGCACTTACTTTACTAATTAAAGTTAGCAATAGTACTGCTGCATAAAAAATAATTTTTTGCATAACTGTTCGTTTTTTTGATTATTAATTAATGATTTGATGATGATTTATTCTTCGTAATTTCTATTGGCTAAAGCCGATTTTACTTGTTTAAAATTTCTTGTTAACCTATCTAGTGTGGTTTCTTTATGGTCTTCATCTAATTCTGTTTCGACAGAAGTTAATAATGATGATGTATTAACTCTTAATTTTGACTGAACTTCTTTATTTAAGACTTCTTTTTTTTCAATGGGTCTATTTTCAATAGCTGCTAATAAAGTTTCTCCTGTTATATATCTATTCGCTGTTGTTGTTTCTATGGGATTCTCTACTTTTTTCACCTCTTTATCTTGAACAACTACTATTATATCTTTCTTTTCATTAGGAATAACATTTAATTCTTTATCTATTTTAATACCTTTATCCCCCTTTCTTTTTTGAATTGCATTTGAAATATCTACCACTACACTTTCATTTTCAATACCATTTTTATCTAATTTTTCAATTCTATTATTAGTATCAATTTGATTATTAGTTTTAGTATCAATTTTCTTTTCAGTTGTAACTACATTATTTTCATTGGTAATAATTTTCGAATTATTTTGATTATAAAACCAAAATCCTAAGCTTGCAAAAAGAATAAAAGATGCCGCAATATAAATCCAAGAATAACTCTTTTTCTTCTTGTTATCAGCAACAGAAAGCATTGCATCTAATCTATCCCAAGCATGTTCTGATGGTTTAATCTCTCTTGAACCTAATTTCTCTCTTATTTTAGTATCTATTTTATTTGGTTCCATTTTGTTGATTCTTTAATAGGTTAATTTGCTGTTGAAGCATTTTTCTTGCATGTGACAATTGCGATTTTGATGTTCCTTCACTTATCTTGAGCATTTTTGCAATCTCATTGTGTTTATAGCCTTCAATAGCATAAAGGTTAAATATCATTCGATACCCATCGGGTAAATTATCTATCAGTAATTGAATATCATCTACTGAAAAGGTATCTATTTCGAAACTATCTTCACTTTCAGAGAGAATAACATTCTCAATTTCGTGATGGTTAAAAACATTTTTCTTTACTCTTATAAAATCAATACATTCATTTACCATTATTTTTCTTATCCATCCTTCAAAACTTCCTTTGTGTTCAAACTTATTCAAATTGGTAAACACTTTCATAAAAGCGGTAATCATTACATCCTCAGCATGGTGAATGTCTTTTACATATTGCCGACAGACACTTAACATTTTCGGAGAAAATGTAGTATATAATTGGTGTTGAGCTTGTCTATTATTTAACAAAGCTTGCTCAATTAGTTGTTTTTCTTTTTGATGTAAATTAATTACTTTCATTTTTAAATTTAGAAATTAGAATTCTGAATTTAGAACTGTTTTCTATTTATATAGACGAGATGATTTTTAAAAAGGTTGTATCGATTATTAAAATTAAAGAAATCAACTTTTAAATTCCCATTTAAACCCATTAATAACACTCTCTATGAATAGAGACGAGAAGTTTTTTAAAAAAGTTGCATTGGTTATGAAAATTATTTTTTTCTTTCAATAACGTAATTTACCATTAATTCTAGCGAATCTTTATAAGGAGATGTTGGGAAATTTTGAATAAGAGACAATGCTTCTTGTTGGAATTCAATCATTTTCTTTTCAGCATAAACTAATCCGTTTTTGTCTTTTACAAATTGGATAACTTCTCGAACTCTTTTTTTGTCTTTGTTATAATTTTTTACAGAATTGATAACCCAACTTTTTTCTTTTGAAGTACAATTGTTTAAAGCATAAATTAAAGGTAAAGTCATTTTTTGCTCTTTGATATCTATTCCTGTGGGTTTACCAATAGCCTCATCTGTATAGTCAAATAAATCATCTTTAATTTGAAAAGCCATTCCTATAAGTTCTCCAAATTTTCGCATCCTTTCAACTATTTCTTTATTTTCTGGAGCCACAGAACAAGCACCTAAAGAACAACAAGCTGCAATAAGTGTAGCTGTTTTTTGACGAATAATTTCGTAATAAATAGCTTCAGTAATATCTAATCTTCTTGCTTTTTCTATTTGCAATAATTCTCCTTCGCTCATTTCTCGAACCGCTACAGAAATTATTTTTAACAAATCGAAATCGTTATTATCTATGGAAAGTAATAATCCTTTTGAAAGCAAATAATCGCCCACTAAAACTGCAATTTTATTTTTCCAAAGTGCATTAATTGAAAAGAAACCACGACGTTTATTGCTATCATCAACCACATCGTCATGAACTAAAGTAGCGGTATGAATTAATTCAATAACAGAAGCACCTCGATAAGTACGCTCATTTGCTTCGTTATTACTTGCAACCATTTTTGCAGTTAAGAAAACAAACATAGGACGCATTTGTTTTCCTTTTCGGTTTACAATGTAATGTGTAATTCTATTTAGTAGAGCAACTTTTGAAGACATTGATTCACGGAACTTCTTTTCAAAAAGTTCCATTTCTTTTGTAATGGGTTGCTTTATTTTTTCTACTATTTTCATTTGGTTTTCAAAAGTAGCTAAAACTTTACTTTAAAACAAAGTGTTTGAAATATGTTTATTCCTACTTTTATAAAAATCTTTTTAAGATTTATTAGCTAGCTGTCCACAGGCTGCATCAATATCCTTTCCTCTACTTCTTCTTACTTTAACTACTATATTATTCTTTTCTAAGGCTTTAATATAATCTTCAGTAGCTTTTTCTGATGCCTGTTGAAATTCTCCATCATCAATAGGATTATATTCGATAAGATTTACTTTACAAGGTACGTATTTACAAAACTTCACTAATGCATCAATAGAATTTTTATCATCATTAATCCCTTTCCAAACCACATATTCATAAGTAATTTTACTTTTTGTTTTTTTGTACCAATATTCCAAAGCTTCTCGTAAACCTTCTAAAGGAAAGTTTTTGGTAAATGGCATAATGCGATTTCTTGTTTCTTCAATAGCAGAATGCAACGAAACCGCTAATTTAAATTTCACCTCATCATCTGCCATTTTTTTTATCATTTTGGAGACACCAGAAGTAGAAACAGTAATGCGTTTTGGAGACATTCCTAAACCTTCTGTTGAAGTTATCATATCAATAGCCTTTATTACATTTGGGTAATTCATTAAAGGTTCTCCCATTCCCATAAAAACAATGTTAGATAAAGGTCGGTCATAATACAAGCGGCTTTCATTATCAATAGCTGCCACTTGGTCATAGATTTCTCCTGGCTCCAAATTTCGCATTCTTTTTAAACGAGCAGTTGCACAAAAATTACAATCTAAACTACACCCCACTTGACTAGAAACACAAGCAGTTGTTCTCGTTTTTGTTGGAATTAAAACCGATTCTACTATCAAATCGTCATGCAAACGAACCGCATTTTTCACTGTTCCATCTTCACTTCGTTGCATGGTATCTACCTTAATATGGTTGATTACAAAATTAGCTTCAAGCATCGCTCTAGTTTCCTTCGAAACATTTGTCATATCTTCAAAAGAATGTGCTCTTTTACTCCACAACCATTCGTATACTTGATTTCCTCTAAAGGCTTTATCTCCATTAGAAACAAAGAATTCTCTTAATTGTTCTTTCGTTAAAGCTCTTATGTCTTTTTTTGTCGTCTGCATGGTGCAAAAGTAATGAATTCATAAGTTAGAACATAGAAGGTTTTGAAATTATGAATTACTATTTTTTCAATACAATATTTTCTAAAACCAAAATATCTAATGCTGTTTCTTTAAATAAATCAATAGCTTGTTTTGGTGTTTCAACTATGGGCATTCCTTTTCTATTTAAGCTGGTATTTAGCAAAACTGGAATTCCACTTTCTTTGTAAAAGGCTGATAATAATTTGGAAAATATTGGATTCCAATAAGTTTCGACCGTTTGAACTCTAGCTGAACCATCATTATGTGTTACATTTTTTAAATTCTCCAGATGTTCTTTTCTAGTTTTGTCAACTAAAATCATGTAAGGACTATTTCTTCCAACTTCAAAAAATTCTTGTACTTTCTCTTTTAAAACAGCTGGTGCAAAAGGACGAAAATCTTCTCTAAACTTGATATTGCCATTAATATGATTTTTCATATCTTCAATTCCTGGATGTGCCAAAATACTTCTTCTTCCTAACGAACGTGGACCAAACTCAGAACCTGACTGAAACCAGCCAATTGTTTTTCCATGATTTAATTCTTTGGCACAAAATTCTAACAAAATAGATTCTTCATTAAATTCTACTATTTCAAAAGTACTTATATCTTCTTTTTTTAAGACTTCATTAATTTCTTGTTGGCTATATTGTTTTCCAAAGCAAGTACTTCCATCATGAATCACTTTTGGTTGTTTCATATGTTCTAACCAACCATAATAGGCACAACCTAATGCCAATCCGTTATCGCTTGCAGCAGGTTCGAAATAAATATTTTCAGCAATTTTGCTATCTTCCAGTTTTGCATTGGCAACAGCATTTAACGCTACTCCTCCACTATAACATAAATTTTGATGTGGAAACTGATTCATACGAATTGAAATACATTTCAAAACTGTTTTTTCTACTTGTTCTTGAGCCCATTTGGCAACATTAGCATAGTAATCGAAATGTTCCTTAAAATAAGAGTATCCTTTTGAAGGGTTACTAAAATGTTTTTTCCAATCTTCGTTAACAAATAATCTTTTTTCATCAAATCTAAAAACTTCAAAATCATATACACCCGATTTTCCATAAGGTGCTAAACCCATTAATTTGCCCACATCATCCATGTTCCCAAAAACATAATTACTGATAGCTGCATAAAACCCACCTATTGAATGTTGAGTCGTTGGTAATGATAATGAATTTGCAGAATTTTGAGACATTATACTAAAATCTTTAACCAAAGGAATCATATTTTGACCATCAAAATAATAAAAACTATCTTTTTCACATTGCATTTGTACTTCTGAAAGAATAGCTTCATCAATTAACTCTTTTTGTTCAGGATGTAATTCTAAAAATTGTTCCAATGGACTTCCACAACCATCTATTACCATTACATTACAGGTTGTAAATGGACTAGTTCCAACAGCGCTGTAAGCATGTGCTAAATGATGAGAAATAGTAATAATTTTAGGTTCTAATGTGTCAGCAAAAAGTCTTTTCCCTTTAAAAATTTCTCTTTGTGGAATTACAAAATTTTCGCATTGCACCACAAGAACAATATCTTTTAATTGAATTCCTTCTGCGTCCAAACAATATTGAATAGCAACAGAATCATTGCCTCCATCATGCTTAATTCGAGTTAATCTTTCTTTCTCAATTGCTACACAAACACGTCCATCTTTTAATAAAACAGCCGAACCATTATGAGATAATCCTGTTCCTAGAATATAAATAGGTTTAGTCATTTAGACTTTATTTGATAATTTATCGAAAACTACAAAAAATATTTTGATAACTTTGAATAAAATTTCAAACTCAAAATAATCATGCATTTCATCTCTGAAGACTTAGAAAACTATGTTGCCAACCATAGTCAAGACGAACCTGAATTATTAGCAAAGCTAAACAGAGAAACTTATCAAAAAGTATTACAACCAAGAATGCTTAGCGGTCATTTTCAAGGAAGAGTTTTGAGTATGCTATCAAAGATTATTCATCCAAAAAACATTCTAGAAATTGGCACTTATACAGGATATGCTACTTTATGTTTAGCAGAAGGATTAGCCAAGGAAGGAGCAATTGACACTATAGATATTAATGAAGAATTAGCTGATTTTCAAAAGAAATATTTTGATGCTTCTGAATGGAAAAATCAGATTTTTCAACACATAGGTAATGCTATGAATATAATTCCAAATTTAAATAAGAAGTTTGATTTAGTTTTCATTGATGCCGATAAAGAAAATTACATTAATTATTTTCATTTAATTGTTCCAATGATGAATAAAGGAGGAATAATCTTATCGGATAATGTTTTATGGAGCGGTAAAGTCATTGAAAAATTAGATCCAAAAGATACTAGCACAAAAGTATTAGTTGAATATAATGAATTATTAAAAAATGATTCAAGAGTAGAAACTGTATTATTACCCATTAGAGATGGATTAACCGTAAGTAGAGTTTTATAATGAGTTTTGATAAGAGTATAAACCTGCTTAGAAAAAAAATAACAAAGGCATTATTTGTAAAAGCTTTTAATAAATCTACTTCTAAAATAAAAACACTTGAAAATCCTGAAGAAATAAAAAAAATACTAATAGTAAGACCTAATCAAAGACTTGGAAACCAATTACTAATTACTCCCTTGATTCAAGAAGTACTTACTCTATTTCCAAATGCTAAAATTGATCTTTTTCTTAAAGGAGGAATTGGTAAAACTGTTTTCAAAAATTACAATAAAATTGATAAAATAATTACCTTACCTCTAAAACCTTTCAAAGAATTACTACAATATATAAGTTGTTTTATCTCTCTAAGAAAGCAAAAATATGATTTAGTAATTAATACGGTAAGTTACTCTTCATCAGGAACTATTGCCACTAAAATAGCTCGTTCTAAATATAAACTCTTTGGAATAGTAAAAAATGAAGAATTCCCTAATTATAATGATTACTTACACAATGCAAAAAGACCTGTTTATGATTTTAGAGAGGGAATTAAATCTATCGGGTTAGACATCCCACAAAAACAAATTCCAAAAATAGACATTAAATTAGATGCTAATGAGCTTGAACAGGGAAGAATAAAGCTAAAAGAGATAATTAATAACTCTAAAAAGATAATTTGTATTTTTACTTATGCAACAAGAAACAAAATGTATGATAAAGATTGGTGGTCTAATTTTTATACACATTTAAAAGATTCTTTCGCAACCTATACTATTATTGAGGTTTTACCTGCTGAAAATATTTCGCAAATAAATTTTATAGCACCTACTTTTTATAGCAAAGACATTAGAGAAATAGCTGCCTTAATTTCAAACACAGCACTTTTTATTGGAGCTGATAGTGGTATTATGCATTTATCTTCTGCTACAAACACTACAACTATTGGACTTTTTTCAGTAACTGATTTGAATATTTATCAACCCTATTCCAATAAAAACTTTGGAATAAACACAAATAATAAGAGTGTCAATGAGATTATAGAAAAAATAAAACAAGTAGTTTAATTAATTATATACTTACGGATTACCATTTCATATAATTTATAAAAAATAATTCCGAAACTTACTCCAAAACAATACCCTGTTAAAATATCACCTGGAAAATGTAATCCTAGATATATTCTACTATAAGCAAAAATTAAGGGAAATAAAAAGACCATAAAAGCATACTTATAATATTTCCTAAGTATAAGAAAAACAAAAGTCATCGAAGCTGAAGAATTTGAAGCGTGTCCAGAAAAAAAGCTATAACTGGAACTTTCTTTAACCATTCTTATCAAACCATTTATTTCTTCATCATTACAGGGTCTTAATCTTTGAAAATTATTTTTAAAAAGATTAGTTACTTGATCTGTAAAAGTGATTAATAAAGCAATGAAAATAATAACTATTCCTAAATTTTTCCATCCAATTTTTTTTTGAAGAATGAATAATAAAATTAAAAAATAAGGAGTCCAATTAACTTGTTTCGTTATTATTAACCAAAAAGCATCATATTTTTTTGAACCTAATCCGTTTAGAAATACTAATATTTCTTTATCTAAGGAGATAATATGTTCTAACATTAAAATTGTCTTTTAATAGGTCCAGATAAATTTTCAATATCTTCTTTTACTTCTTGTATAGGATTCTTAATATCATCTGCTATATCTTTAGACATATCTTTTAGTGGATTTATAGTATTAGCAATACCTTCTTTAGCCTTTTTAATTTCCTCAGAAATCCCTCCTGTAAATGAATTCACATCAACATTTGAATCTTTTGCACTATTATGAATTTCATTTTTAATTTCATTTGTAGCATTTTTTAATTGTGCCATAGTCTTTCCTAAGAATCTTGCCATTTGAGGAATCTCTTTGGAACCAAAAAGCATTAAAACTGCTACAAGCACAAATAAAAGCTCTGAAAAACCTATACCAAACATTTGTTTTAAATTATTTTAGACAAAGTTACAAAGAAAAAAAGAACCTATACCAAAGTTTTAAGTTTTGATATAGGTTTTTAACTATATTTTATTAGATATATTTTTATTTATTTTCTAATTCATCAAATTTTGAGGTAGCAGCTTCGGCTGGCCAAACATTATTAGATATATCAATATCAGCAGTTTCTAATTTTGGATCTAATTGCATTTTTACAATTTTTTTATCAGTAGCAAAAACACGCTTAGCAGTATCATTATTTTTTCTCCAAATCTGAACTGGGAATTTGTGCATTTCTTTTGTTCCATCTTCAAACTGAAATTCCACAATAATTGGCATCATTAAACCTCCGGGTTTATTGAACTCTACTTCATAAAAATATTTTGGATTCGCTAATTCTTGTTTTTCTTGATCTGAATAGTTTTTAGAAACATAATCTTCTAAAATTTGTACATCTTTCACCTCAAATGCTTTTTTAGTACTTGGGTCAAATTCTTTATGATCTTCACCAACTAAGTAAATAAATGGTCCCGTATCACGTAAAAATCTTCCTCTACGAGCTACAAAATCTTTCATTTCTTGAGTTGGTTCTAAAGAAACATAATATTGTTTTACATCGTTTATTCCTAAATCCACATAATCAGTTGAGTAAAACCATCCTCTCCAAAACCAATCTAAATCTACAGCAGATGCATCTTCCATAGTTCTGAACAAATCTTCTGGTGTAGGGTGTTTAAACATCCATCTTTGTGCGTATGTTTTAAAAGCATGGTCAAATAATTCTCTTCCCATAATAGTTTCACGAAGAATATTTAAACCAGTTGCAGGTTTCCCATAAGCATTTGCTCCAAAATTATATATGTTTTCAGAATTAGACATTATTGGTTCAAGAAATTTTTGATTTCCTTTCATATAAGGAACAATTTTATCTGCAGGACCTCTATCTGTTGGAAAATTAGAATCAAATTCTAATTCGGTTAAATATTCTAAGAATGTATTTAAACCTTCATCCATCCAAGTCCATTGTCTTTCATCTGAATTTACAATCATAGGGAAAAAATTATGACCTACTTCGTGAATAATTACACCTAGCATTCCATATTTTACTCTATCTGAATATTTACCATCTTTGTCTGGACGACCAAAGTTCCAACAAATCATAGGATATTCCATACCTTGATCTTGTGCAGAAACAGAAACAGCTTTTGGGTAAGGGTAATCAAAAGTATGTTTTGAATATGTCTTTAAAGTTTGTGCTACAGCTCTAGTTGAATATTCTCCCCAAAGTGGATTTGCTTCTTTAGGGTAAATAGAAATTGCCATTGGTTTTTTAGTTTCCAATTGAACTGCCATAGCATCTAACATGAATTTTCTTGAAGTTGAAAAACCAAAATCACGAACATTCTCTGCTTTGAATTTCCATGTTTTCTTAGCGTCTGAAAATCCTTTTTCTGTTTTCTCAGCTTCTTCTTGTGTAACAATTACAACTGGCTTGTCGAAAGTATTTTCTGCTAAAGTCCATCTTTTCATTTGTTCTGCTGTAAAAACATCTTTTCTATTGGTATTAACTCCAGTTGCTTCCATAACATGATCAGCAGGAACAGTAATATTTACATCATAATTTCCAAAGGTTAGAGCAAATTCTCCTCTTCCCCAAAATTGCATATTTTGCCATCCTTCTACATCACTATAAACTGCCATTCTAGGATAAAACTGAGCAATTACATACAAACGATTTCCATCTTCAAATTCTTCATAACCAGAACGCCCTCCGTCAACTTGATAGTTATTAATATTATACCACCATTTTATTGAAAAAGTTATTTTTTGCTTAGATTGTAATGGTTTGTCTAAGTTAATACGCATCATTGTTTGATTGATAGTATAACTCATGTCTTTTCCTGATTTATCTTTTACATATTCAATATGAAAACCACCTTGAAATGGTTCTTCCATAAATCTTTTAGCAAAACGATCTGGAGATAAAGCTGGATCTATTCTCTGACTTTCCACTAATGGTGTTTTTGAATCTGCAGCACGAATATTTTGATCTAATTGTACCCAAAGATATTCTAAAGGCTCTGGTGCGTTATTATAATAGGTAACTGTCTCTGAACCATATAATTTTTTATTTTTATCATCTAGTTCAATATTCATTTTATAATCAGCTTGTTGCTGATAATAGGCTGGTCCAGGTGCTCCTGATGCTGTACGAAACATATTTGGAGTAGCCATTAAATCATACATTTGACGAAACTTATTTTCGTTATAATGTCCTGATTCTCTTTGTTTATCTTCTGTTTTCACTTCTTGTGCTACAGCAAAAAAAGAGGTTAAAACAACTAAAACTGAAGAAAATAAAATTCTTTTTTTCATGATAGGTTTGGTTAATTTAAAATTCTAAAAAAGCAGTACTATCTGAATTTGTCAGCAAAAAACTACTTTTTTCGTTATTAATATTAGTGTGTAATAAGTTTTGTTGTTCTTTAAACATTTCAGTCAAAACTGAATTTTCGATTTCGAAAGTAGTAATTTTTTCAGAAAAATTAACTTTTAAGTAACAAATTAACACATCGTTATCAATTTCGGTTGCTAAAAATTGAAAATCGTAAGGCTTTTTATTAATCATAACCTTTATTTTTTCCTTTAAATAATTTTCAACCAATTTTTCCGCTCCATCTATTTGTCTATTAGAAGCTAAATAAATTTTCTTATTGTACTTTTTTTCAAGGACTTTATTAAAATCGTCAATAAAAATTCTCGAAGTAATTTCAATTCTATTTTTTGTTTTCACATAATCTACTTGTGTAACAGACACATAAAACTTATGTAGACTATTAAATGAAGAAAAAAATACAAATAAAAATAAAATGACACCTATTTTAATATTATTTTTCATTTTGCAAAGGTATTGATTCTTCCTTATTTTCCATTTTAAATGCTTTTGCTTTTTCAACCAAATATTCAATTAACTGAAGTTCATTCTCTGTTTTCAAAAATTCTGCCAATTCATAACTTGGCATTTCTGAATAAGCAAGAAATGTGGTAATATCTTTATTTTCAATTTTTAAAATATTTACAAAAAAATGATGCGAAAATCGCGCTTTAATATGCTCGGAATAGGATTTTGATTGGATATCGTGTAGTCTTCTCTCTTCATAAACTTCACTTGCACTTTTCTTAGTTTTTTTCTTTTTAAAAATCATTTTAGCTAAACCTGTTCCAATTGCTAAAAAATTAAAACTAGAGCCATTAGGGGCAAAATGATCAGGTGAAGTTGTTATTTTAGTTCCAGATGAAAATCGCACATCATCATAATGTTTTACTTCATCCATATTTACTGGAGATAGTTCATAAGTTTTAATTTTTTTTGTATCTTCTTCTAAATTTCCAGTTAATGTAGATGGTGTAATTACCACTTCATTCAGTTCATTAATATTGACTTTTAATCTTATTTCTAATTCTTCAACAAAAAAATCTTTTTCGGTTAACGTATATTTTTTGGAAACGAATGATAATCCTTGAAAATATAAAGTATCTGCAATTCTTGCTTTTATAGAAAATTTTCCGTTTGAATCTGATATTGCACCTATATTACTAGATATATTAAAAATTGTTATATTTTCTACTTCTACCGAATCAGCAATTATTTTACCATTTAAAATTTCTCTTTCAATACCTTGAGAAAACAAAAAATGGCTTACCCAAAAAAAGATTAAAAATAATTTAATGTTCTTCATCTTTATTTTCTTTTTTGTCTAATTCTTTTAACTTTAAATATTCATCTGCTAATTCACCTAAAATAAAAGTAGCCATTGTTTTATTTTCATTTTTCATTTCATTGGTAAACCTTGAATCTTCCACAATATAAAACAGAAAACCTTCTACATATTCTTCTGGAATCTTTAGTGTATTCATTATATATTCCTTTGTAAAAAAACCAGCAGTTTTATCTTTTAATACTTCTTTCTTTTCAACTACTAGCTCTTTCTCTAACATATTTGTTCGACCACTAATAGCATTTAGAAGTCCATCTACACTCATACCTCCTACAGGAATTAATAAAGGGCTATACCATTTAAATTCTCCAGCTGCAGCTAATTTTCTTTCTGCAGGCGAGTACCTTCTTTGTCCTTTTGGAACAATTCCTAGAGATTCAGCATTAATATTTCTATATTTGGTTAGTGTAATACCTGTTAACTGGTTCTCAAAAACTTCCATAGGAATAAACACCAATTCTTTTTCGAAATCTTGCTTAAGAACTACTCTCTGGTATCCTTTTAAATGCACAGCACTAAACATCAAAGTATCGTTAACATTAGCCTTAATTTTAAAATAGCCACCTCGTTCCGATAATACACCTGTTTTATTAGTAATATTTATAATATGAATTTCATCTAAAGATCTAGATTCAGAAACAATTTTACCATTAAAAATTGAATCGTTTTGTGACCATAACAACAAAGGGAAAAAAATAAGTAAGAATAGTATTTTTTTTATCATAATTACTTTTTATAAAAGTATTTTGTAAAATTAATTGAGAATAATGCCAATTAAATACTAATAAGATTATAAACTTTTGTTAATTGAAAATACTAATTTTGAAAAAAAAATAAAAATGAAAAATATAATTATAGCAAGTACTTCAACATTACACAATGGTAGTTATCTCGACTATTTACTACCTGAATTAGAGAATCATTTTAAAAAAGTCACTACAATTTTATTCATTCCTTATGCAAGACCTAGTGGAATTTCACATGATGAATATACTGAAAAAGTAAGACAAACTTTCGCTTTGATTAATAAAAAAGTTACAGGAATACATGAATTTCAAGATCCTATTAAAGCTATTAATGAAGCAGAAGGAATTTTCACAGGAGGAGGAAATACATTTGTATTAGTCAATGAATTATACAGAAATAACATTATAGATAGTTTAGAAAAAGTGGTTAACAACGGAACTCCATATCTTGGCACCAGTGCAGGAAGCAATATTTGCGGCTTAACAATGAATACCACAAATGATATGCCTATTGTATATCCTCCAAGTTTTAGAACTTTGGGATTTGTCTCATTTAATATAAATCCGCATTATTTAGATCCAGATTTAAATTCTACTCATATGGGAGAAACAAGAGAAACAAGAATCAATGAATTTCATTCTTTTAATCCTCAACCTGTCATAGGACTTAGAGAAGGAAGTTGGTTAGAAGTTAAAGGAGAGTCTATTAGATTAAAAGGAAATTTAACAGCACGTTTATTTCAAAAAAATCAATCTCCTGAAGAAATAGAGCCAGAAACTGAGTTGAAAGATTTAAAATAAAAAAAGCCTCAAACAATGTTTGAGGCTTTTTTTGAGCGGAAGACGAGGCTCGAACTCGCGACAACCAGCTTGGAAGGCTGGAGCTCTACCAACTGAGCTACTTCCGCAGGTGATAATTTTTAAAACTTTATCTTGTTTTTGAGCGGAAGACGAGGCTCGAACTCGCGACAACCAGCTTGGAAGGCTGGAGCTCTACCAACTGAGCTACTTCCGCATTTAATTCAAAAATTACTTATTAATAAAGTGTTTGATGAACTACTTTTGTGGGTGCAAATATACTCTAAAAGTTTTTTTAGTTGCAAATTTTTTTTAGATTTTTTTTTACTTTATTTCATAAGAGCTAGATTACCAAAAACCCACATTCTTTAAGCTTCTAAAAATGAATATTTTATATTTAAAAAGACAACTCTAAACGATTTAATCTAATGAATATTTTAAATCCATTATAGTTCTATATTCATTAAAATTGACCATTTGTAATTAAATTCATTTCTACTAACATACTTTGGCATACTTATGGATAACATATTTTCTGAAATTATTTCATTTGTAAAATTTGAAAAACACAAAAAATGATTTTTGTTAATAGCCATTTATAAAGAAAGTTTTGAGGATTATTATATTCTCAAAAAATAAAAATTAATTTGTTTAAATGCACAGAAAAAAGGGTTCTTTTTCATAATTGTTCCAATTATACGATTAAATGCTCAAAATTATTGATGAAAGCCATTAAAGGCCATTATATTATGTACAAAAAAATTTATACATTTAGTTAAATAAAATTTAATTCTAAAAATCACTATTTATAATGAGTAATGAAAGGAAGAATGTCTCTATTTTTGCAGTGTAGAATTCAAAATATAAAAGATAAAGAGGCTATCTATTATAGAATTAAATTTTTAAAATTATTATGCGTTTTATGTTAAAAACAATACATATACATTATATTTTCTTTTGTTTTCTTATATTGAGTTGTAAAAACAATTCTAATGAGGTAGCTATAGATGATAGTCTAATAAAAGATTCTACTACTCAAGAAGTTGTCAGACCATTACTTCCAGAACACATTGAAACGCTAAAAGATAGCATTAAGATTTATTATAGTAAACTAAATAATTATGAAATTTGGTATAGTCTAAAAAACAGAACCGAACTAATTAATGAAATTAAGAATTGCTACAAAGATGGCTTAAATCCTAACGATTATAATTTAGAAGCTATTTTAGCTCTTGAAGAAAAAAGAAAAAAACTAGATGATGAAGCTATCATAAAGTATGATATTTTACTAACTGAAACATTTGAAAAACTATCTCTTCATTTGTACCGTGGTAAATTAAACCCTAAAAAGCTATATAAAGATTGGGATTTAAACCCTAAACCAATAGCGCTCTCTAATTATCTAGAAAAAGCTATTAAAAATAAAACCGTAACTACAACATTTGATGAACTAAAACCTAAACATTTTGTTTATGCTAAAATTAAAGAAAGTTTAGTTGTAATTGATAAATATCCTGAGTATAAATTTGGTAAAATTGATATAAAAGATAAAATTCAATTAAATGATACTTTGAATGAAGTTATAGCAATTAAAAAGAAATTAGCCTACTGGAAAGATTACACAAGAAAAGATAGTATAACAACTGCTATTTATGACACCATTACTTTTATTGCCGTTAAAAAATTTCAATCTAGACATGGATTAAAACCAGATGGTGTTATTGGAAGAGGGACAATTCAGGCACTAAATTTTACCAAAGAAGAGAGAAAAAAACAAATAATTGCTAATCTAGAAAGATGGAAATGGTTTCCAGAAGATTTAGGTGAACAGTATTTACTTGTGAATTTACCGAACTATAATATAGTATATGTGTCTAAAAACGATACTATAGCAGAACACAACATTGTAGTAGGAACACCTAAAAGAAATACACCTGTACTTGTTTCAAAATTATCTAATCTAGTTTTTAATCCTACGTGGACGGTTCCCCCAACAATAATTAAAGAAGACCTCACTCCTTCTGCTAAAAAAAGTTTGGATTACTTTAAAAGAACTAGAATGACTATTTATGACTCAAGCGGTAATGTTGTAATTCCTGAAGAATGGGATTCAGATAATTCTAAATCATATCGATATGTTCAAGTTTCAGGATATAATAATTCTCTAGGACTAGTGAAATTTAATTTTCCAAATAGACATTCGGTCTATTTACATGACACAAATCATCGGGATTATTTTTCAAGAGAATATAGGGCTTTAAGCTCAGGATGTGTAAGAGTAGAAAATCCATTATTACTATCTGAAAAAATACTCTTAAATGAAGATCAAGGATGGGCTACAAAAGAAATTGATAGTATTATAAGCAAAAAAAACATTAAAACCGTTCCCATTAAGAACAATATTAATGTTTATTTATTGTATTGGACAAATTGGCTTGATAAAGATGGGCTACAATTTAGAGAAGATATTTATAATCTTGACAAAAATTTATATACCGCTTTACGAAACTAATTTTGATTTTGTAACATAATTTCTTGAAGGATGATAAATAAATAAACAAGATTTATCTTTTATCAACTCAATTAATTCTTTAGATATTTCATTAGAAACAGCAGGACAGCCTTGGCTTCTTCCTAAACGTCCATTTGTTCTTACAAATTCTTCAGAAACATAATCAGCACCATGAATTACAACAGCACGATCTCTAGCATTATCATTAATCCCATATTCCAAACCATCTAATCTCAAAGAAAGACCATGTTTTCCAATATAAGTTTCGCCTGTAGTATAAAAACCTAAACTACTTTGGTATGATTCTGATTTATTTGAAAAGTCATTTGCAAACAATTCACCAGAATTTCTTCCATGAGCAACTAAAGAACGAAGTACTATTTCTTTAGTATTCATATCAATTACCCACATTCTCTCTTCATTAGATGAAAGACTAAAATCAACAATAGTCAAATAATCTTTCTCAATTATCCCTTGTTTCTTTAGTTCATTATATCCTTCAAATGCCTTTGAAAAACTTTCATATTTAGGTAATGAAAATTCATTTGATTCAATAGAATTATAGAAAGATTTACATTTAGTCTCAAAAGCTACTTTGACATTAGATGCTACTAACTTTGGATCTGTCTTACTATTTTCGTTTTCTTTAACATTACTTATTGAAGTAAAGCTTAAACAAAGAAAACTAAGGGCAAAAAGAGATAATAATTTGTAATTCATTGTCGTTGTAATAGTTATTAGGTTGATTTGAGATTCCAAATATATTTAAAAATTTTTACCAAACAAATTTTTTAATGCTTTTTATCGAAAAAAAATGCATTTAGTCGATTCTACAAGGAAAAGTTAAAGATTTTATAATTTGTTTCCTTCAAAAATGAATAATCCTAAATTTGTAAAAAAGATTTCATGCATAATAACTACGTTTTCTGTGTTTTATTGCTTTTATTTTCAAAGATTTTATTTGGGCAATCGACATTTCCTACAAAAAATGTTAAAAAAAGCATAAAAGCAGAGAAAAAAACCTCTGTACTATCAATTGACGGACTACTTGATGAAGAAGATTGGTCAAAAACTTTGCCTGCCAAAGATTTTTTTACATTTTCACCAGATAATGGAAATCTTGAAGCACAAGAACTTAGAACAGAAGTAAAAATTCTATATGATGACGATGCTGTATACATAGGAGCAATATTATATGATAACCAACCAACCAAAATTTTAAAAGAAATAAAGGAAAGAGATAATTTTGGTACTTCAGATTTATTTGGAGTCTTTATTAATGGTTATAATGATGGCCAACAAGATTTTCAGTTTTATGTAACAGCCGCAAATGGTCAAGCCGATTGTAATTTTACCTCGCAAGATGGAGAAGATTACTCTTGGAATGCTATATGGTCAAGTAATGCTAAAATTACAGATATTGGATGGGTTGTAGAAATGAGAATTCCTTATGCAGCCTTACGATTTCCGAAAAAGAATATACAAACTTGGGGTATTAATTTTTTTAGAGAAGTAAGAAGAACAAGACAAAAATATACTTGGTCTCCAATAAACAACAACATAGGTGCATTCTCCCAACAAGCTGGTATTTTAACAGGTATTGAAAACATTAAACCACCTACACGTTTATTTTTAATCCCTTATACTTCTGCTTATTTAAATTCTAACAAAGAAGAAACAGATATTACACTAAAAGGAGGATTAGATATAAAATATGGAATTAATGATGCTTTTACTTTAGATGCTATTCTAATTCCAGATTTTGGTCAAACCAAATTTGACAATGTTGAATTAAATCTTGGTCCATTTGAACAACAATTTAACGAAAACAGGCCTTTTTTTACTGAAGGAACAGATTTATTTAATAAAGGAAACTTACTATATACAAGAAGAATTGGAGCCTCACCTCTTTTTTATCCTGAATTACATGATAATGAATCTATTGAAGCATATCCTGCAACAACAAACCTACTTAATGCTATTAAAATTTCAGGACGAAATAACGATGGCTTAGGAATAGGTTTTTTAAATGCTATAACAGAAGAAACTAATGTAACAATTAGAAACAATGCTGATGGCAATACTAGAACCGAAATTGTTTCACCATTAACTAATTACAATGTAACTGTTTTTGATCAACGCTTCAATCAAAATTCATCTGTAACTTTTATAAATACAAATGCAACAAGAAATGGAAGTTATAGAGATGCCAATGTTACAGGATTTATTTTTGATCTAAATACAACACAAAACACCTTTAATCTCTCAGGTAAAGCAAACCTTAGTAATACTTTCGATACTAAAAACACTAATGGAATCGAATCTTCTCTATCTATTGGAGAAACTTCTGGCAAATACCGTTTTGGTATTGGTGGTGAATATGTTTCTAAAGATTTTGACAAAAATGATTTAGGTATCATCTTTCAAAATAATTATTATAGTTATTTCAGTAATGCTAGTTATAGAATTTTAACTCCTACAAAAACATTCAATTCTTTTAATATAGGATTATATACTTATATGGAATACAATAATAATAGTAATGAAATCCAACAAAACAATTTTAGTATTGACGTTAATACTACTTCAAAAGGCAATCATTATTTTGGCTTTGGCTATCGAATAAAACCCTTTGAAAGATTCGATTATTATGAACCTAGAAGAGATGGTCAATTTCTTATTTTGCCAAAACTTCAAAGCTATTGGTTAGGTTTTTCTTCTAACTACAACTATAAATTTGCTCTAGATATAGAAGTTTCTAATTTATTTTATGATCAAGAAAATAGATCCGATTTAGATATTTCTGTTAGTCCAAGATATCGTTTTAATGATAAATTCTCTTTAATTTATTCTATCAATCCATATATTCAAAAAAACAATATTGGTTTTGTTGACTATTTGAGTGATACAGAAGAAGTAATTATGGCTCAAAGAGATAGAAATACCATTAATAATTCGTTAACCAGTAAATTTTCTATTAATAGCCAAATGAACTTTAATCTTTCAGTAAGACATTATTGGTCAATTGCAGAAAATAATGCGTTTTATACTTTACAAAAAAATGGAAGACTTGTCGAAAAGCTAGATTATATTGAAAATAAAAATTCAAATTTTAGCACATGGAACTTAGATTTATCATATTCTTGGTGGTTTGCCCCAGGAAGTCAAGCTACAGTTTTATACAGAAACAATGCTTCCAATTTCTCAAATGAAATTGACAAAAACTTTAAAAATAATTTTGACACTTTATTTACCGATAATTTAAACCATGCTTTTTCTGTAAGTATTCGCTATTTTATAGACTATAATCAAGCTAAAAACTGGATTAAAAAAGGGTAATTTTTTTATTAAAATCACTAAAACGTTTTCGCAGTTTTATACAGAAATTAAGTCGTTTTTTTTTATCTGAATTTATCAAATGGCTATATTTGTAGAAATACATCTACAATGAATAAGAAAGTAATTTTAATGATATTAGATGGTTGGGGAAAATCACCTGACCCAAAAGTTTCTGCTATTGATAATGCAAACACTCCTTTCATAGATAGTTTATATACAAAATATCCTAATGCACAACTTCGCACAGATGGTCTAAATGTTGGTTTACCAGAAGGTCAAATGGGAAATAGTGAAGTAGGCCACATGAATCTTGGTGCTGGTCGTATAGTTTATCAAGATTTAGCAAAGATAAATTTGGCTGTAGCCAATAAAACAATGAATCAAGAAAAACCATTAATGGACGCTTTTGATTACGCTAAAAAAAACAACAAAGCGGTTCACTTTTTAGGTTTAGTTTCAGATGGTGGAGTTCATAGCCACACTTCACATTTGAGAGGTTTAATAGATGTTGCTCAAGAAAATGGTGTTCAAAACATGTTTGTTCATGCGTTTACAGATGGTAGAGATGTTGATCCTAAATCGGGAGCACAATATATCGAAGATTTAGAAAATTATTTAGCAAATACCAATGCCAAATTAGCGTCTATAATAGGTAGATATTACGCAATGGATAGAGATAAACGTTGGGAAAGAGTTAAGCTGGCTTATGATTTAGTTGTAAATGGCATTGGAACAAAATCCACAAAAGGCTCGCTTAGTATTTTAGTAAGTTATGCTAATAATGTAACCGATGAATTTATTCAACCGATAGTTATAACGGATGAAAATCAAAATCCTATTTCAACCATTAAAGATGATGATGTTGTAATTTTCTTTAATTTTAGAACAGACAGAGGTCGTGAATTAACTGAAGCTTTATCGCAAAAAGATTTTCACGAACAAAACATGCATAAATTAAATTTGTACTATGTTACAATGACTAATTATGATGAAACTTATAACAACGTTCATGTTATATATGACAAGGACAATGTTACTGAAACCTTAGGAGAAGTATTAGAAAAAGCAGGTAAAAAACAAATTCGAATTGCAGAAACAGAAAAATATCCTCATGTTACTTTCTTTTTCTCTGGAGGAAGAGAAGACCCATTTGTAGGCGAAAGTCGAATTTTAAAAAACTCTCCAAAAGTTGCTACTTATGATCTACAACCAGAAATGAGTGCTTACGAACTAAAAGATGCTTTAATTCCTGAACTTAAAAAAGGAGAAGTTGATTTTGTATGCTTAAATTTTGCCAATGGAGACATGGTAGGCCATACTGGAATTATGGAAGCAGCTATAAAAGCTTGTGAAGTTGTGGATATTTGTGTAAGAGAAATAGTTGAAACAGCATTAGAAAATGGATATACTACACTTTTAATTGCAGATCACGGAAACTGTGAAACTATGATAAATCCAGATGGAACTCCAAATACTGCACACACAACAAATCCAGTTCCTTTAATTTTAATTGACAACGAATTAGAAACAATACATAATGGTGTTTTAGGTGACATAGCTCCTACTATTTTAGCCTTAATGGGTATTGATCAACCAACTGTAATGAGTTGTAAATCGCTTTTGTAGATGAAAAAAACAGCTCTTTTTCTTTTTTTTATATTTCTGATTTCTAATGGATTCCTTTTATTTAAAAAATACGACAAAGACAATAGATTCATTACATACAAAGTCGATTTGAATGAAAAAGAAGTAAAATTTTATTGGAAAGATTATAGCGGAACTAATTATAGTAGTATTGAAAATTTAAAAAATTGGCTCGACCAAAAAATCAAAAATTAGTATTTGCTACAAATGGAGGAATGTATAACAAAGACCTTTCTCCTCAAGGCTTATATATTGAAAATTTTGAAATTAAAAATCAATTAGACACATCTGATGGGAAAGGTAATTTTTATTTAAAACCCAATGGCATTTTTTATATTACTAAAGATAATAAAGGAATAATTTGCACTACTGAACATTTTAAAGCTACTAAAAATATAAAATTTGCAACTCAATCTGGTCCAATGCTAGTGATTGATAACGTAATTCATAGTGTATTTAATGAAGGTTCAAAAAATTTAAATATTAGAAATGGAGTTGGAATTTTAGAAAATGGCAACTTAGTATTTGTAATGTCTAAAAATGAAATTAATTTTTATGACTTTGCATTCTATTTTAAAAAATTAGGTTGTAAAAACGCATTATATTTAGACGGTTATGTTTCAAGAACCTATCTTCCAGAAGAAAATTGGATACAAACTGATGGTAATTTTGGTGTAATTATAGGTGTTACAAATAATAAATAAGGATTAGGAAAAAAATTATTTAAATATATAATTCTTAAAGAATAACAAGTTGTTTTTTATATTTTTGTAGCCAATTATTATTGCTATGAAATCATTCCTATTAACACTGATATTCAGTTTTTTATTTAGCGTTTCAATTTTTGGTCAAGGAGGTGCTTCTTCTTGTGCCGAATTAGCCGCTAACCCAGAAGCATATCAGTCATGTGCTACAAACATTCCTTTTTCAAATTCTGTTGGTCAAAATGGAGAAAGTTTCAATACTTCTTGTATTGGTGCAGCTTTTCAAGGACCAACTTGGTTTTTTATTAGAATACAAAATTCAGGCTCATTAACACTACAAATTAGTCAAACCAATTTAAGTGGAAATGGTACAGATGTTGATTTTGTACTTTGGGGACCTTTTAACAACTTAACTAATATTTGTAGTCAACTAAACATCAATACAGAAGTAGATTGTAGTTGGTCTAATGCAAGTATTGAAAATATAAATATCCCAAATGGAGTTACTGGACAATTATATGTCATGTTAATTGATAATTACTCTAATGTTCCTGGAAACATTTCAGTAACCCAACTACCAGGAGGAACTGGTTCAACAAATTGCGACTTTTTATCTTTAACAAAAATAACTAACACTGACGGAAGCGATATCAATCAAACTGATTATTGCAAACCTGCAACCAAAGATTTAACAGCTACAATTGATGTTACTAATTTTAGTGGTAATGCATCTAATTTGAGATTTAGCTATACTTGGTATAAAGACGGTGTACAAATTGGAGCACCTGTGATTGACTCTAATTCACCAACCAACACCATAACAGTCAATGAAACTGGAACTTATCGAGTCGAAACAGTTGCTTATGATATTACCAATCCAAGTGTTATCCAAAATAGTGATGCTAGCATCGATTTAAGCTTTCATGTAATTCCTGATATTTCCATACAAAATACCAATACAGTTTGCTTAGAGACCAGTCCTGTATTAAATACAACTATTATAAACAACGCACTTTTAGATTCAAGTGTGGATGTATTAAGTTACCAATGGTATTTAAACACAAATCCAATTTTAGGTCAAACGAATCCAGTTTTTACACCTATTCTACCAGGAGATTATTATGTAATTGTCTCCAACAATTCTTGTACAGATGTTCAGTCTAATACAGTTAGAATTATTGCAAATCCAAATGTTACAATTCAAGATAACCAAACCATTTGTGAAGGTGATAATTATACTATAACATCCAGTAATACAAACGCTTCAATTAATAGCAATATTACTTACGAATGGTTTAAAGATGGAGTTTCAACTGGAATTACTACTGCAAATTATGTAGTAAACTCAAGCAATCAAACAGTAAATTCAACATCTACTTATTATTTAATAACAACTGAACAAGGAACTTGCAGCAATATATCTAACTCGATATCAATAACAATAAGTGCTCTTCCAGTAGTAAACACTACACCTATTCTTTTTGAACAATGTGATTATATAACATCAACACTAGATGGTATTGCTGAAACTAATTTAACAAGTTTATATAATGTTATTACTAATTCTATAGCAGGATATACCTTATATTTTTATCAAGACATTAGTTTAACCAATCTTATAAGCAATCCTACAAATTATGTAAATAGTTCCTCTCCATTTACTCAAACCATTTACGTAAAAGCAGTTAACGAAAACACAGCACTTAATTGTACTTCATCAGGAACAGCAGTTATTAATTTACAAATTAATCCAACCAATTTATCAAATTATCCAGATATAACTCCAGTTTGCCCTGAAATAAATGAAAGCTATGGCTTTGTTGATTTTGACACACAACGCTCATTCATAAAAAACACCTACTTTCCATTATCAAATGTTATCATTTCATTCCATGAAAACACATCAGATGCTTCTACTGGTTTAAATGGTTTAACTAATGCTAGTCAAATTCCTATTGGTATTTCAACCATATATGCAAGAATTATTTCAGCTACAACTGCAAGCTGTCAAAGTGTAGGAACTTTTAACATAACAGTAACAAATCCACCTTTACAAACAGTAATGGCTAATGAAAGAATTTGTCTTTTAGACACATTTATATTAAATACTAAAGATGCTGAAGCACTTACGGGGCAAAATCCTAGTGTAATCACTTCCTATTTTGAATCCTTTGATAATGCAGTTAACAATACCAGTCCAATAAACAAAAATATCGCTCTACCTTTAACGTTAGGCACAAAAACCTATTACATAAGGTTATTTGACACTACTACACAATGTATTTCGGTGGTAAATTTTGACATAAATGTGTTTCCAAATCCAACTATCTTTCAACCTAATCCAATTAAATTTTGTGGAGATGGAACAGCTGATTTCAATTTAGAATTAAGAATTAACCAAATCACTGGTGGAAATACAAATTATCAAGTTAGTTTTTATGAAACTCTTGCTGATTTAAATGCTGGAAATAATATTGCTAATCCTGCAAATTATACAAGTTCTACAGCTACAATCTATGTTAATGTTATAGATAGTTCAAATAACAATTGTGAAGCCATCACAACTCTAGATTTAGAAATACTTACATTACCAGGAGCATTAAATAATCCCACTCCACTAGAAACATGTGATGATTCAGGTCTTGGATTTTTTGATTTAACTAGTAGAGAAACAGAAATGGCTGGAGCGACACCAACACTTGATATTGCTTACAGATATTACACTAATTTAAATGATGCTATAAGTAATAATACTAATTATATTTCTAACCCAACTCAGTTTAATAATACTATTCCTAGTTCTCAAACTATATATGTTCGTATGAATAGTAAGATTAATAGAGACAGCGAAACTAACATAGCATGTTTTAGAATATTAGAATTAGATTTATATGTTAGACCTTATCCTGAAAACAATTTATCAAACACTTATATTATTTGTATTGATCAAGAGACAAATACAACCACACCTATTGAAATAAAAACAGTTCTAAATACATCAGATTATACATTTACATGGTATAATGGTTTTGACGCAGTTTCTGGAAATGAAATCAGTGGAGAAAATGGAAACTCGTTTACAACTTCAATTGTAGGTGAATATTCAGTTTTAGTTACAAATATTTCAAATGTCGCAATGTGCTCTAGTATTTTTAATTTCACAACAGAAAATTCTTTAGTACCAAATTCAGTTACAACAAATCCTAATGAGTTAATTGCCTTTGGTATTGAAAACACCATTACTGCTAATGCTTTACCATTTTCTAATGATTATCTATACAGTATAGATCAAACCAATTGGCAAGAAAATCCAGCTTTTACAAACATATTACCTGGAGAGTACACGCTAAGTGTAAGAAACAAATTTGGTTGTGGTGATGCAACTACCGATTTTATTATTGCAGATTTCCCAAGTTTCTTTACACCAAATGGAGATGGTTTTAACGACACATGGAATATCAAAGGAAATAGAGCTTTAGACGCTATTACCATTTATATTTTTGATAAATATGGTAAATTACTAAAACAACTAGCACCTGATGGCCTAGGCTGGGATGGAACTTTTAACGGACAACCTCTACCTTCATCAGATTATTGGTTCAAACTTATTTATACAAAAAATAATGTAACTAAAGAATACAAAAGCCATTTTGCTTTAAAGAGATAATAAAAAGTCCTATTACAATTATAAATCCCGATTCATTCGGGATTTTTTATGCACAATTCTAAAATATAAGTTAAACTTTTGGAATATGATAGTAATACTATTAGTTTTGTGAGTATAAATTTCAGTTATGGAAAATTTACTTTCAAATTTAAACATTAATGTTAACGAAAAACTATATGTAAAAAACCCTGAAACATCAGATTTAGGGAAAAAAATTATAAAAAGTAGCATTCTATTGATACATGAAATAGGATTTGAAGCTTTTACTTTTAAGAAATTAGGAGAAAAAATTAAATCCAATGAGAGTTCAATTTACAGGTATTTTGAAAGCAAGCATAAACTTCTTCTTTATTTGTCATCATGGTATTGGTCATGGATAGAGTATAAACTTGTTTTTGCTACAAATAACATTTCAAGTTCCATTGAAAAATTATCAAAAGCTATTATAATAATTACAGAAGAAATTGAAGATGATATTTCTACAAGACATGTAAATGAATCTATTTTAAACAAAATTATCATTTGTGAATTCACCAAAACATTTCTAACTAAAGAAGTAGATGAAGAAAACAAAGAAGGTTTCTTTTTGGTTTACAAAAGTGTTATCAATAGGATAATTGTTATGATTGAAGAAGTAAATCCCAATTATAAATTCGCTAAAACATTAGCTTCTTCAATCGTAGAAGGCTCGTTACACCAACATTACCTGAAAGAACATTTTAAAACCATTACCAATTTATCTGAATCAAATACACTTTCTGATTTTTATATTGATTTAATAAAAAAAACATTGCTATGACACCTTTAGAGAGATTTAAAAATTTAATATTAATAGACAAAAGAGATATTTACCAAATAATGCTTTACTCCTTATTTGGTGGATTAATCAGTTTAACTTTACCTTTAGGTATTCAATCAATTGTTAATTTTATTCAAGCTGGTAAAGTTTCAACTTCTTGGGGAATTTTAGTAATTGTAGTAGTTATAGGTGTTATTCTAGTAGGTGTTTTTAAAATCATGCAATATAGAATTACTGAAAATTTACAACAAAAAATTTTTGTTCGTTCATCATTTGATTTTGCATATCGTTTTCCAAAAATTAAATTTAACCAACTATACAATCAATATCCTCCAGAACTAGCTAATCGTTTTTTTGACACCTTATCTATTCAAAAAGGCTTTTCAAAATTACTATTAGACATATCAACAGCAATATTACAAATCTTATTTGGAATGATTTTATTATCGTTATATCATCCATTTTTTATCCTTTTTGGACTACTTCTCCTTGGGCTTTTATACATTATATTTAAAGGAAATTTTAAAATTGGTCTAGAAACCAGTCTAAAAGAATCAAAATTTAAATATAAAGTTGCACATTGGATTCAAGAAATTGCTAGAAACCACTTAAGTTTTAAAAATCAAAACTTATTTGAATTTTCACTAAACAAAAATGATATTCTTGTAAGTGATTATTTAAATTACAGAGAAAAACATTTTAGAATATTAAAAAAACAATTTATTCAATTAGTTGGTTTTAAAACAATTATAACAGCTGGTTTATTAATTATAGGTGGAATTTTAGTTTTAAATCAACAAATGAACATTGGCCAATTTGTTGCTGCAGAAATTGTCATCCTAACAATCATAACTGCTGTAGAAAAACTATTTGGTGGTTTAGAACTATTTTATGATGTTTTAACCTCTTTAGAAAAATTAGGAGCCGTTTCTGATTTAGAAGTAGAAAGAGAAAACAAACTACAAAATTTTCTAATTGAAAATGAAGATATAACTTTAGAAGTTAAAAACGTAAGCTATAAATATCCTGAATCTGAAATTCCAATTCTAAATAAAATCAATTTAACTATAAACCCAAAAGACAGAATTGTTATTAAAGGCACCAATGGCTCAGGAAAAAGCACTTTAATTAGATTACTTGCAAAAATATTAGAACCAAGTGCTGGAATTTTATTTGTAAACAATATGAATATAGATAAAATTAACATTGGTAATTATAGATCTAAAGTTGGTTTAATTACAAGAGATGATTCTACATTTGAAGGTTCGATATTAGACAATATAACGTGTCAGAATCAATCAATAAAAATGAGTGAAATTAATTATATATTAGAAAAAGTACAATTAATCGATTTTATAAAAACCTTACCATTAGGACTAGACACTCCTTTATTTCCAGAAGGAAAACAAATAAATGCTTCTGTAGCTCAAAAAATTATTTTAGCAAGATGTATCTTATCAAAACCTGAAATTTTATTATTAGAAGATCCTATAAATAAAGTTGATAAAGAACATTCTATTAAAATAATTGAATTTTTAATGGATGAGAACAACCCATGGACGCTAGTAGTAACTGCAGGAAATGAAAACTGGGAAAAACAAGCTACTAAAACAATTACATTAGAAAATGGTCAAATTGTTTAACTTATAATTTTACAAAATGCTAAATATAACAAAGAATAGAATTGATGATCAAATAGATTTATCAAAATATAAATCAAATATTGTTTTTGCTGAAAACAAAGGATACCTCTTTATTAAAAGACTTATTGGTGCTATGGCAATTTTAGTATTAATTTTTCTTTTTCTTCCTTGGACACAAAATATTTCTGGCTCTGGATTTGTAACTACATTGAAACCAAATCAAAGACCACAAAAAATTCAAACAGCTATTGCTGGACGTATTGAAAAATGGTTTGTAAACGAAGGAGATTTTGTCAAAAAAGGAGATACTATTCTATTTATTTCCGAAATAAAAGAAGAATATTTAGACCCAAATTTAGTTGAAAACACTGGCAACCAGGTAACAGCCAAAGAAAATGCAGTAACCTCTTATACTTCAAAAGTAGAAGCCTTGGAAATGCAATTAGGTGCCATAGAAAGCGAAAAAAACTTAAAATACAAACAATCACAAAACAAACTGAAACAAGCTTATCTAAAAGTAAAAAGTGATAGCATCGATTTACAAGCAACAAAAACACAGTTAAAAATTGCCGAAACACAATTTAACAGAGCTGTCAATTTAAATAAAGAAGGCTTAAAGCCATTAACAGATGTAGAAGAGAAGAAAGTAAAATTGCAAGAAATGCAAGCTAAAATAATTACTCAGGAAAATAAGTATTTAGCAAGCCAAAATGAAATCTTAAATGCAACAATGGAACTAAATCGCATAACAGCAGAATATGCTGAAAAAAGTGCCAAAACAAGTAGCGATAAACAAACCGCTTTGAGTTCGAAATATGATACAGAAGCTCAAGTAAATAAATTAAAAAATCAATACACTAATTACCAAATTAGAAACGGATTATACTATATTACAGCTCCACAAGATGGCTATATTAATAGAGCTATTCAGTCTGGAATAGGTGAAACTATAAAAGAAGGCACATCAATTGTTAGTATTATGCCTTCAAATTTTGAAATAGCAGTAGAAACCTATATCAGTCCAGTAGATCTTCCATTAATTAATAAAGGAGAAAAAGTAAGAGTATGGTTTGATGGTTGGCCTACTATAGTTTTCAGTGGCTGGCCAGGAGTTTCTTATGGAACTTTTGGTGGTATAGTTGTAGCTAAAGAAAACTTCATTAGTGAAAATGGTAAATATCGTGTATTAATTGCTCCAGATCCTAAAGATAAAAAATGGCCAGAACAATTAAGCATTGGTGCCGGAACCCAATCTATAGCATTACTAGAAGATGTTCCTATTTGGTTTGAAATATGGAGAACTTTAAATGGTTTTCCGCCTAATTTTTACCAACCAGAAGGAACAAAAAACAAATCGGATAAAAAATAAAACAACATGAAGAATCAAATTACTTTTCTCTTATTGTTTTTTGGATTAACCATTTATGCACAAAACCCTTCAAAAGAATTTACTTTTGAAGAATATTTAGGCTATGTTAAAAAATTCCACCCACTAGTTAAACAAGCCGATTTGAAAATTTCTGAAGCTCAAGCAAAATTAATGAAAGCTAGAGGTGCTTTTGACCCAAAAATTGAAGCAGATTATTCAAAAAAGGAATATTCAGATAAAAATTACTATTCCATCTTTAATGGCAGTTTTAAAATACCCACTTGGTATGGTATTGAAATAAAAGCAGCTTTCGACAACAATGAAGGTCTTTATTTAAATCCTGAAAACACTGTTCCAAATGCAGGCTTAACTTCTTTAGGCATTAGTGTGCCTATTGGTCAAGGTCTTTGGATAAACGCAAGAATGTCAGATTTAAGAAAAGCAAAATTGTATCAAAAACTAAATAAAGCAGAAAGAGATATTGAGACAACTAATATAATATATGAAGCTGCTTTGAACTATATCAACTGGAAAAGAAGCTATGATGAAGTGCAATTATATAATACCTATTTAAAAAATGCTACTATTAGATATGATGGTGTAATAAAATTAATAGAACAAGGAGACAAAGCTGGAATTGATAGCATAGAAGCAGGAATAACTGTAAAAACAAGGAAACTGAATCTTGAAAATGCTCGATTAAAACTTACTAAAAGCAAATTAGAATTGTCCAATTTTCTATGGATGGAAAACAATGTTCCATTAGAAATTGACGATTCTTTATTTCCAGATACAAATATGGAGAAAACCATTCTAACTACTTTAAATATTGATGACTTTTCAGTAGTAAGCATTGAAAATCACCCTAAATTAAATGCACTACAATCTAAAATCGATATTTTAAACATTGAAAGAAAATTAAAAGCAAATAGTCTTTTACCAAAACTAGATGTTAGTTACAATTATCTTTCTGAACCAAGTGCCTTTGAAAATTATAGATTTGAAGATTACAAAATAGGAGTTAATTTTTCTTTTCCTATATTTTTAAGAAAAGAAAGAGCTAATTTAAAACTAGCAAAATTAAAACTTCAAGATAGCGAGTTGAGTTTACATTTTGAAAAAGAAAGTCTCACCAATAAAATAGAAGCTCAAAAACAAGAAATAGAGTCTTATGAAAGACAACGAATAATAAATAATGAATTAGTTAATAGCTACAGTTTAATGCTTACTGCAGAAGAGCGTTTATTTCAAATGGGAGAAAGTTCTTTATTTTTAATTAATTCTAGAGAAAACAATTTGGTTAGCTCTCAATTGACAAATATTGTACTTGAAAATTCATTTTTAAATGCAACTTTAGGATTATTTAAAACAGTTGCAAATCCAGAATAAAAATTTGACATAAAAAATCCCGAATAAAATCGGGATTTTGTTTTTATAACACTACAGATAATTAGTAACGACCACCTCTATTGTTATCTCTGTTGTTAGAAAAGTTTCCTCTTCCTCCTCCACCATTACCAGTACGGTTGAAAGATTTTCTTTCACCTTCCGGTTTTGGTTCAGATTTGTTTACAACGATAGTTCTGCCTTCAACAGTACCACCATTTAACTCGTCGATAGCTTTTTGAGCTTCAGCGTCATTTGGCATCTCAACGAATCCAAATCCTTTACTTCTTCCAGTAAATTTATCAGAGATAATCTTAACTGAATCAACAGTTCCATACTCTTCAAAAAAACCTCTTAAATCTGCTTCCTCAATACTGAAAGGAAGACTTCCTACAAAAATGTTCATAAATATATATTATAATTGGAACAAAGGTAATCTTTTAATGAATACAAAAAATATTTATTTCATTTATTTTCAAATGTTTACACAAAAATAACGTTTATAACGGCAACATATTGAATTACAAACAATTTACTAACTCAAAATAAGCTTTATTTATCCATTCTTGATGAGAAGGATGAGCAATCTTTACTAACTCGTTTACTCTTTGTTTTAAAGATTTGCCATACAAATCGGCTATGCCATTTTCAGTAATAACATAATGAATGTGAGATCGCGTTGTAACAACTCCAGCTCCTTGTTTTAAATAAGGCACAATTCTGCTTTCACCTCTTTTGGTAATAGAAGGTAAGGCAATAATAGCTTTACCACCATCACTTAATGAAGCTCCTCTAATAAAATCCATTTGTCCACCAACACCTGAATACATTTTGGCACCAATAGAATCGGCACACACTTGTCCAGTAACATCAACTTCTATCGCAGAATTAATGGCAACCATTTTTGGATTTTTTCGAATGCGAGCCGTATCATTAACAATGGAAGATTCTTTCATTTCTATAAAAGGATTATCGTCAACAAAGTCATACAATCTCTTGGAACCAATTAAAAAAGTAGCTAAAGCTCTTCCTCTAAAAGTTCCTTTATAATTACAATCAATTACGTCCTTTTCTATTAAATCTATAACACCATCCGAAAACATCTCAGTATGTAACCCTAAGTTCTTATGATTAGTCAATTTCGACAAAGCTGCATTTGGTATAGAACCTATTCCCATTTGCAAAGTACTTTTATCCTCTATTAAAGAAGCTATGTAAGTGCCAATCTTTTCTTCTTCAACAGTAAATGGAGTAATATCATGGGCATAAATAGGCAAATTAACTTCAACCAAATAATCAATCTCTGAAACATGCAAAATTCCGTCTCCAAAGGTTCTTGGCATTTGCGGATTTACTTGTGCAATTACCGTTTTCGCATTTTCAATAGCTGCTATTGATGCTTCTACAGAAACCCCTAATGAACAATATCCATGTCTATCTGGTGGTGATACTTGTATAAAAACAACGTCTAGTTTTAGAACATTTTTTCTAAATAGTAAAGGCAATTCACTTAAAAAAACTGGTGTATAAGAACCATTTCCAGCTTTTAACGTATGCCTTACATTTTTACCAATGAAAAAAGAATTAACATGAAAACTTTGTGCCAACTCTGGATTTGCATAAGGAGCATCTCCTTCTGTATGCAAATGACAAATTTCTACATTCTTTAATTCAGAAGCTCTTTCTGATAATGCCTTCGTCAAAACCGTTGGTGTTGCTGCTGCAGCTTGCACATATACTCTGTCTCCTGATTTTACAATTTTTACAGCTTCTGCTGCTGTTACATATTTACTCATACCTTAATTTTTTACAAATTTACTAGGTATCTCAAAGTTAAAATATGATAAATCTCATTTTAAATACTAAGTCAGGAAATAAGAAATTAGATTTTTTAATTGAAATCGATTTTCGAAATTGATTTTATTAAGAAAATTGTACTTTTGTCCATTCAGAATTAATTATTATGATTATTATAAAAACAAAAGAGGAAATTGAATTAATGCGCGAAAGTGCTCTAATTGTCTCTAAAACATTAGGTGTCATTGCTAAAGAAATAAAACCAGGTGTAACTACCTTACATTTAGATAAAATTGCTGAAGAATATATTCGTGACCATGGTGCTGAACCTGCTTTCTTAGGAATGTATGGTTTTCCAAATTCACTTTGCATGAGTCCAAATACCCAAGTAGTTCATGGTATTCCAAATGAAACTCCTTTAAAAGAAGGAGATATTATTTCTGTAGACTGTGGTGCCTATAAAAATGGTTTTTATGGAGATCATGCTTATACTTTTGAAGTAGGTGAAGTAGATGCAGACACAAAAAAACTACTTCAAATTACTAAAGAATCGTTATACGAAGGCATTCGAGCAACAAAAGTTGGTAACCGTGTAGAAGACATTGGTTTTGCCATTCAACAATATTGTGAGAAACATGGTTATGGTGTTGTTCGTGAATTATGTGGTCATGGCTTAGGAAGAAAAATGCATGAAGATCCAGAAGTACCTAATTATGGAAAAAGAGGTCGTGGAAAAAAATTAGTAAACGGAATGGTTGTAGCCATTGAACCTATGATTAATATGGGCACAAAAAATATTATCCAACATAAAGACGGATGGACAATTACAACAGCTGATGGTAAACCAAGTGCACATTTTGAACATGATGTTGCTATTGTTGATGGTAAACCTGAATTACTTTCTACTTTTGCTTATGTATATGAAGCTTTAGGAATCGTAAGTAATGAAGAAGACGGTTTAAGGCAAGCACCTTTGGTGCTTTAATTTCCATTACACAGAGATACACAAAGTAAACGCAAAGATTCACGGAGAAAAATGGATTTGAATGATTTATCATATAAAATTATTGGACTTGCAATTGAAGTTCATAAAGAACTCGGTCCTGGTTTGTTAGAATCTGCTTATCAAGAATGTTTATTTTATGAAATTAAAAATGCTGGATTTAAAGTTGAAAAAGAATTAGCATTACCAATAATATATAAAGAAATCAAACTAGATCATGGTTATAGAATTGATTTATTAATCGAAGATAGACTAGTTTTAGAATTAAAAACCGTTGAAAATTTTACTGATGTCCATTTTGCTCAAATTCTAACGTATCTTAAATTAGGATGTTATCCATTAGGATTATTAATTAATTTTGATTCAAAAATTTTAAAAAATAATATTAAGCGATTTATAAATAACCCTTTGCGAAGTTTTGAGAATTCTTTGTGAATCTCTGCGAAATAAACTATAAATTCAGGAAATTATAATTTAAGTCTTAAAAATAAAAAATCTGAGCAACCATGAACTGTAAAACTTGTGATAAACAATTAGTAGATATTGATAAATTTTGTTCAAATTGTGGAGCAAAAATTGTTCATGAAAGACTATCATTTAAAGGAACTATTGAAGAATTTATTGGTCCTTTTTTTAGTTGGGACAATAACTTTTGGAGAACATTTTTTGGTTTGTTCAAAAATCCCAAAGATGTTTTAGAAGCCTATATTAATGGAGCCAGAAAAAAGTATTTTCAACCCTTTTCATATATTATTCTTTATGCTACAGTAGCTGTATTCTTTTATAAACTTTTTCCAATGGAAATTATCACTGATTACTCTGAAGGTTTGAATAAAGATTTTAATTCAACTAATGCTAATGCTCTAAAATTTGATATGAAGAGCTACATGGAAACATTAATGAATTATTATAACTTTTTTGTATTGCTTTTAATTCCTCTGTATGCATTAACAAGTTACATTATTTTTAATAAAAGAGGACATAATTTTTTTGAACATCTAGTATTTAATAGTTATTTACAAAGTAATTTAGGTTTTATTTCTTTAGTATTACAAGTCATTTTAGTGAACTTTTTAGGAATGTCATTTGGTATTTATTCACTTTTGTTCTTATTTTTATTTATATTATTTACGCTGTATGCCTTTAAAAAACTATACCATCAGAATTTCAAACAATCTATTTTCTCAGCCATTAAGTATTTATTGTTGTTTTTTGGATTATATTTTGGAATTATTATGATTGTATTCATCTTAATTGGTATAATTTACGCCTTAATAGTATTAAAATGAAAAAAATATTCAAATTTATCCTCAATACTATTCCAAGACCTATTCTTATAAGATTAAGTATTGTAGTTCGTCCTATACTAGCCTTTTTATTGAAAGGAAATAAATTTACCGATCCTATTGATGGAAAAAGTTTTCGAATGTTTTTACCCTATGGCTATGGGAACCAAAGAAATAATGTTTTATCGCCTAGTACACTTTCATTAGAAAGACATCGCTTACTATGGTTATACTTACAAAATGAAACTGATTTTTTTACTTCTGAAAACAAATTAGAAGTATTACATTTTGCTCCCGAACAAGAATTTTACAAACGATTTAAAAAACAAAAAAACATCAATTATACTACTACCGATTTATTGTCACCCTTAGCAGATGTTAAAGCTGATATTTGCAATCTTCCTTTTGATGACAATACTTATGATATTATTTTCTGCAATCATGTTTTAGAGCATATTCCAGATGACACTAAAGCCATGCAAGAATTGTATCGTGTCTTAAAACCTGGTGGAATGGGAATTTTCCAAATTCCACAAGACTTATCACGAGAAACTACATTTTCAGATGATAGTATAACTGATCCTAAAGAACGTGCTAAAATATTTGGACAATATGACCACGTAAGAGTTTATGGTCGCGATTATTTTGACAAATTAAGAAGTATCGGTTTTAAAGTAGAAGAGGTAGATTATACAAACACAATCGCATCTGAACTTGTAACAAAATACTGTTTAGCAAAAGGGGAAATTATTCCTGTTTGTTTTAAATAATTTTAAATATGCCTATTTCTAAAAATGCCAACCAAGCATTAGTCTTTGATTTATCCTACAATGCTGTTTTAGCAACCTACATTCCTAGTGCTTATATTGTGGAACAAATAGATGGCGTTTTATATTACATCACTAAAATTGCAAATTCTAAAACAATAGAAGGGCTTCAAATTGAATTAGACATTCATGAAAATCAATTGCTTAGCATTTGCGATAAGCTAAACACAAAAAGTATTCTTACTAAGTATAAAATAAAAAATAAAGCTGCCAAAAATTTAGAATTACTAATTAGTGATGCTAAAACAAAAAAAATAGTTTCTCATTTTATTAATTTTTCTTTGGAAACATTTTTTAAAATTATTTCAAAAACGACTATTCCATTAAGCATTGATTTAAACAAAAAAGATGTTTTTCATAAACAACAAGTTGGTTTTTCTCCAACAATATTAGAACCTAAACTCCATTTCTCAAAAACAGCTGAGAACATAGTATATTGTTTAAGTTTACTAAATGAAGAAAACGAGTTTTTTCCATACCAACAAGATTTTAAGATTTTATTAAATGAACCTTCATGGGTTTGTTCCAATGCTACTCTATATGCTATTAATCATATAAATGGCAATAAACTAAAGCCTTTTCTTAGTAAAAAAGAGGTCGTAATACCTAACAAGAACAGCATTGAATATTTTAATAAATTCATTAAAAATGTTATTAGAAAGGTTCCTATTGAAGCAGAAGGTTTTAGTGTTATAACAGATACAAATTGCAAAGGTTGTGTAATTAAACCTTCCTTATCAATTACAAACAAAGTGTATCTTTTAGAAATTTATTTCATTTATGAAGCCTATACTTTTTCTATTACAAATGGAAGAATAAAACACATAAATCTTAGTCATAATGATTTAAACGAATTTACTGTTCTTCAAACCATAAGAGATGCTAAAGAAGAAAATAAAATCATCAAAACGCTAGAAGATATTGGTTTTAAATTTTTGAATAACAAATTAGCCTCATTTAACAGCAATTTATTGGAAATTGATGAGTATTATAATGTCACAGAACTAGTACGTCTTCAAGAAAAAATCCAAGATTTATCTATAAATATCGATTTACAATTAAATGATAAACCAATAAACACTCAAAGTTCGACAATTTCATCAAATTTTACAGAAAAGAAAGACTGGTTTGATATTGAAATGGTAATAGAAATTGGTACTCTAAAACTTCCTTTCTCTTCTATTATTGCTCATTTAAAATCTGGAAACCGACTTTACGAATTGCCAGATGGAAGCCTATTTTTGATTCCGATTGAATGGTATAGTAGATATAAGTCATTAGCTGATTTTGGGAAAACCCAAAATAATACCATTCAGATTCAGAAAAATCAGTTTACACTTTTAGAAGAAACTGGTATTGCAACCGAAAACAGTTCATTTAATAAAGAGATAATTCCATACCAAGCAACAGGAAATATAAAAACTACACTCAGAAATTATCAAAATGAAGGTGTAAATTGGTTGGTAAAAAACTATCAATTAGGGTTAGGCTCCTGTTTAGCAGATGATATGGGATTGGGTAAAACCATCCAAAGCATAGCTTATTTAGATTTTGTTTACACTCATTTTGAGAATGATTTTATAGTTACTGAAGAAGCAAACGATTCTTTGGATTTATTTAGTACTTCATCTAGTCAAACTAAAAAGCTCAAAGCTCTTATAGTTGCTCCAAGTTCATTAACTTATAACTGGTTTAACGAAACAAAGAAATTTGCTCCGCATTTTACCCGATTAAATTATACAGGTATAGACAGAAAAATAAAGCGTAAAAAATTAGAAAAAGTGGACTTAGTTTTCACTTCTTATGGCTTACTCTTAAAAGATATTAATTTATTAAAAACATTGCAGTTCAATTTTTTAATCATTGATGAAAGTCAGCAAATTAAAAACCGAAATTCTAAGATTTACAAAGCTATAAATACTATTAATGCTTTGCATAAAGTATCCTTGAGCGGAACTCCTATTGAGAATTCTTTGAGTGATTTATGGAGCCAAATGCAGTTTATTAACCCTAATTTATTGAGTAGTTTTTCATTTTTTGAATCTCACTTTAAGAAACCTATAGAAAAACAACAAGATATTCAAAAGGTTAAGGAATTAAAATCTTTAATTAATCCTTATTTGTTAAGACGTACAAAAATAGAAGTGGCCAAAGATTTACCAGAAATTTCAGAACAAATCTTTTACTCAGAAATGTCGGAAGAGCAAGCTAAATTGTATGAAAATGAAAAATCTATTATTAGAAATTATTTGATTGACAAACAAATTAATGTTATTGAAGAAAAGCAAGGTTCAAAAATATCTGTTTTAAATGCACTTTCAAAATTAAGACAATTAGCTAATCATCCTATTATGATTGGTGAGAATATGACTTCTGGTAAATTTACAGATGTTTCTGCTTACATTGAAACTCTATTACAAGCTAAGCAAAAAACATTAATTTTTAGTTCTTACACTTCTCATTTAAAAATTTATACCGATTGGTGTGATAAAAACAATACACCTTATAGTTTACTAACAGGAAGTACAAATGTAAAAGATAGAGAAACAGAAATAAATAATTTTCAGAAAGATGATTCTAAGTTATTATTTTTCATTTCCTTAAAAGCTGGAGGTGTAGGTCTTAATTTAACCAAAGCTTCTTATGTTATATTATTAGATCCTTGGTGGAATCCTTTTGCAGAACTTCAAGCAATAGGAAGAGCACATCGCATTGGGCAAAAAAACCAAGTCAATGTAATTCGTTTTATTGCTAAAGACACTATTGAAGAAAAAATCAACCAATTACAACAAACCAAAAAAGAAATTTCAGACAGTATTATAGAAAATACAATTCCTGAAGAAATTTTCAATAATATAAATTATATTTTAGAATAAAAAATCCCGCAAATGCGGGATTCTTATAGTATTACATGTCAAATAATTTTATTCTTCAGGCATTAACATAGCCACAACCTTATCTTTTGAAAGGTATTTTTTAGCAACTGCTTGAATTTCTTTTGGAGTAATTTTTGAAACTTGGTCAACATAATCTAACATTTCTTCTGGATTACTGCCATTCATGTGAGCACGAGTTAAACTTGTCATCCAAAATCTATTCTCTTTCATCTTTTCCTTATAATCCAATTTTTCAGCTTCTTTAAATTTATCTACATCCTTTTGTTCTGGTCCATTTTCGATAATTTTATTTAATTCTCTTAACGCTGAAGCAGTTAAAGTTTCTGCATTTTCTGGTCCACAAGGAAAACTTATAGAAAAATTATAACTTCCATAAGGCACTTTACTCATAGTACCTCTTGCTCCTACACCATATACTCCGCTCTCATTTTCTCTAAGTTCTTCTACAAGTTTAATTGTTAAAACATCTCCAAGTGCTTTTAAAGCAAATGCTTCTTCGCTATTGTATTCACTATCTCCATAAAACATAATATTTACATTACTTTTTGGATCTTTTCCTTTGTTGACAATTTTTTTATGCTCTCCTTTTATCATTCTGTACCCTAAATCCACTATTTTTTCTTTTTCTTTAGTCGATGGCAAAGAAGCTAAATATTGTTCAGCATATTCTACTAATTTAGTATCATCAACATTTCCAATGAAATAAAAACTAAAATCTCCAGCATTAGAAAAACGTTGTTTATATATTTTATAAGCCAACTCATAATCTGCTTTATCATAATCTTCAGCTTTAGGGAAACCCGTATAACGAGGATTTTCTTTATTTAAATAACTGTATAATTCATTAGAAAAATAAGTAGATGGTTGAGACAATAAATTAGTCATAAAGCCTTTTTGCTTCACGACAAAACCATTAAATGCTTCTTTATCCATATTCAAATCGGTAAAATACGCATGAATCATTTGCATTAAATACTCAAAATCTTTTGGTGTACAAGAACCATTCATTCCTTCAGAAGTAGAACTTACATAAGGATTTACTCTTGCAATTTTACCAGTCATGAATTTATTAATATCATTTTTATTCATTCCAGAAAAGCCAGCCTCACTTAAACCACTCATTGCTAAAGATGCTTTTAAGTAATCTTCATTTGAGACCAAATTTGTTCCTCCAAAACTCATTGCCTGAAATTGTATTTCATCATTTTTAAAATCAGTCTTTTTATAAATTACTGTTGCACCATTAGATAGTGTAAGAGTTGTAATATCTAATTTGTCATTTTTTTCAGCTTTTACGACTTTTCCTTTTTTTGGAGTAGTTCTTAACAAACTTGTAGCAATTGCAGTTTCTTCATAAGGTTTTAAAGTGTTTTCGTCCACTTTAATTGCTGCAAGAACTTCTTTTTCTGTTGGCAATACTAATCCTTCTTTTTCTGGGCCAGTTAGAATAACCACTCTGTTTTCATCTTTAATATACTTAGCGATTAATTCATTTGTCTCTTTTAAAGATATGGTAGGAAGAAGAGTTTTCATTGTGGTAAATGTCCACTCAATACTAGGAGCTGGCTCTTGTTCTAAGAAATTACTTTGCAGAACGCCAACAAATCTATCAGATTCTGTCTTATCTCTTTCGTTATATTGTCGTTCAATTTGATTTAAAAATTCTGATTTTGCCCTTTCTAATTCTCCTTCAGTAAAACCAAACTTTTTAACTCTTTCGTTTTCTTCCACAAGAACTTTTAATGCTTCTAACTGTTTATCTTGTGCTACCATTGCAAAAGATTGAAAAGCTTCTTTGGTTCTTGCCCACGTTCCTCCATGATATGTATAACCAAAAGTAAAAGGTGGTGTAGGCGAATTCTGTTTTTCTTCTAATCTATTATTTAACATTGTAGTAAACAATCCTTCCACAAGTTCATCTCTAAAATCGCCTATAGTTACAGTTTTTTTAGGTTCTGAATCGTCTTTGTATAATAATTGAACTTGAGTAAAAGCCGCTTCTTTATCACTCTCTACAGCTACAAAAGTTTCTTTATGATTTGGAACTTCAAATACTTTTCGAGATTTCTCGTTCTTTGGATTTTTATAACTAGAGAAATGATCTTTAATTTTTTTCTCCATTTCTGCAACATCAATATCGCCTACAACAATTACACTCATTAAATTAGGTCGATACCAATCTTTATAAAAACTCGTTAATTTATCATAAGTGAAATTTTCTAGGATTTCTTTTTGACCTATTGGCAAACGTTTCGCATAGTGAGAATTATACATCATTTTCGGTATATAACGACCCAACATTCTTTTATCAGCACCAAGTCCTAAACGATACTCTTCTAAAACGACTCCTCTTTCTTTATCAATTTCTTCCGGAGTTAGCGTTGTATTAAAAGCCCAGTCTTCAATGATTTGAAATCCTTTTTCTACTTTCTCTTTATCATCTGATGGAATTGGTAAAAAATAAACTGTTTCATCAAAACTAGTATAAGCATTAAGGTGTTGACCAAATTTAACACCAATACTTTGAAGATAATCTACTAATTTATTCTTTGGAAATCGTTTTGTTCCATTAAAACACATATGTTCCATGAAGTGAGCTAATCCTTGTTGTTCATCAGTTTCAAGGATAGAACCTGCATTAACCATTAATCTTAGAACTACCTTATTTTCTGGCTTTCCATTTTTTTTGATGTAATAAGTTAATCCGTTTTTTAATTTTCCTGTTTTAACAGAAGGGTCCATTGGTATAGGACTGTCCATTTTTAGCTCTTGAGCAATCAGAAATGCTGGTGATGCTATCAAGAAACAAAGTAATTGTTTAATTTTTCTCATGAAGTTATATTTTTTTCAAATCTAAAATATAACATGGAAATAGTATAATTATTATAAATAAATTAACTTTTTTATAAAATTAATTTTTTAAAATTAACAGAAGTGAATCGTTTCATTTCATTATTTTCATCCATATACAACAACATAATTTTTAATTCCTTATTCTTTTCTATAATTTGTTTCACTTCTTCTAAAGGCATAATCATGAATGCAGTTGCATATCCATCAGCTATAATACATGTAGGAGCTAAAACTGTAACACTTACTATTGAATTCTTTTCTCTTTTACCTGTTTTTGGATTAATAATATGAACAAATTTTTCACCAGTTATTGAATCGAGAATAACTTTTCTATAATTTCCAGAAGTAGCCATTCCTAAATTTTCAAGACTAATAGTCGCTATCAACTTTCTTTCCTCTGGCTTTTGTAATGGATCATCAATTCCTACAACCCAACTTTTGTTTTCTAACACGTTTTTTCCAAAGCCAACTAACTCACCTCCAATTTCTACTATTCCATTCTCAATTCCTTTACTTTTCAAATATTTTACAACAACATCAACAGAATAACCTTGCGCAATAGCATTAAAATCGAAAAAAGTTTCTGGATGATCTTTGGAAATTGTTAAATCAGGATTCAATTTTACTTTATTAAAGCCAACAAACTGCAACAAACTATCTATTTGTACTTGTGAAAGATTACTGTGCTTTTTAGAAGGTCCAAATCCGTAAGCATTTATTAAAACACCTATAGTTGGATCAAATAAACCATCTGTTTCTTTATAAATTTGATTAGATACATTGTATGTCTCTACAAATAATTCATCTACAACAACTGTTGTATCTCCAGCATTTATTTTCGAAATTTTAGAATCTTTTCTATATGTAGAAAGAGATAAGTCAAAAGCTATCAACAAAGAATCTATTTGGTTTTTATTAACCAGTTCTTCATTTGCAATATATTTGATACTATAAGTACTACCTTGAGCTTCACCTTGTATACCATAAAATTGATTTTCTTTTTTTTGACAAGAAATAACAAGCACAAAAAGTACAAGAAGACTATAAAAGTATTTTGTATCCATTATAATTAATTATATAATCTGAAGATTTATATACGGGTTTTTCGAAATCATCGGCATTAGCAATTCCAACTCCTGCAAAAAGTACCTTAGCATTTTTCGTTTTGGCATGACTAATAAAAGTTTCCACAAATAATATATTTGGCTCATCCGGATTAATAGGATAAGGAACAGCCTGAACCATTACAAAATGAAGTGTATTTGTTTTTTTATCTACACATACAAATTGAGGATGTTTTCGTAATTGACTATTAATCGCTATGAACTCAAACCCTTTTGCCTCTAAATCTTTTCCCACATAATTCATAGCAATTTGATGTAACTCTTGCTCAGTTAATTCTTCCATAGTACAAAAGTACAAATTGATTTAATAGAAATAAAAAAACCGAATCATTTCTGAATCGGTTTTTACTTATTATTTTTAAACTATAGATTATCCTCCAAAGTCATCAAATCTTATGTTTTCAGGATCTAAACCAAAGTCTTCTCCCATTTTTTGTACTGCTTTATTCATCATTGGTGGACCACAGAAATACAATTCAATATCTTCTGGATTCTCGTGTTTAGATAAATAATTATCAATTACTACATTATGAATAAATCCAACAAATCCATCACCTTCTCCATCAACACCATCTTTAACTTTCCAATTATCTTCTGGTAATGGTTCAGATAAAGCTAGATAGAATTTGAAATTAGGAAAATCTTTTTCTAATGCTCTAAAATGGTCAGTATAGAATAATTCTCTTTTTGAACGACCTCCATACCAATAGGTAACTTTTCTTCCCGTTTTTACTGTACGGAATAGGTGATATAAATGAGAACGCATTGGTGCCATACCAGCTCCACCACCCACATATAACATTTCTGCCTCTGTTTCATTAATGAAGAATTCTCCATAAGGACCAGAAACCACAACAGGATCTCCAGCTTTTCTAGAAAAGATATAAGAAGAAGCAACACCTGGATTAACTTTTGCCCAGCCATTAATATTTCTATCCCATGGTGGAGTTGCCACACGAACATTTAACATAATCTTTCTTCCTTCAGCAGGATAAGAAGCCATTGAGTAAGCTCTTTCAACCAATTCATCGTTTTTCATGACCAATGGCCATAAATTAAATTTATCCCACTCTGCTTTGAATTTATCAGGTTCTCCTGGATGCTCTACTGGATGAGCTTCGATATCAATATCTGAATACTTAATTTCACACTTAGGAATTTCAATTTGAATATATCCACCTGGTTCATAATGCATATCATCAGGTAATTCAACAATAAATTCTTTAATAAAAGAAGCCACATTATAATTTGAATATACTTTAGCTTCAAATTTCTTAATTCCGAATACTTCTTCTGGAACCTCAATTACCATATTGTTTTTTACTTTCACTTGACAACCAAGTCTCCAACCTTCAGCAAGCTCTTTTCTGCTAAAATGAGGAACCTCTGTTGGCAAAGCTTCTCCTCCACCTTCTTTCACAATACACTTACATTGGATACATGTTCCACCACCACCACAAGCAGAAGGTAAAAATATTTTACTTGAACTTAATGTTGATAATAAAGTATTTCCCGAATTAACTTCAATTTCACTTTCTCCATTAATTTTAATTTTTACAGGTCCTGAAGGAACTAATTTTGCTTTTGCAAACAAAATAATAGCTACCAAAACCAATAATAAAATTAAAAATGCAATTACTGTCGTACTGATTAAACCAGTAGTAGTTACTTCTAATGCTATCATAATTAATTTTGTACTATTTCGGTTAATGAATCATTTACTTTTTCAACCGAAGTTGAATCTAAAACCTCTTCTACTTGTATTTCCTCTTTAACTTCAACAGGAACAACATTTTCCACTACATCCTTCTTAGGAGCTTCATCTCCTCCAGTCAACATTCCTCCAAAAGACATAAAACCAATAGCCATCAAACCAGTTAATATAAATGTAATACCCAAGCCACGGAAAGCAGGTGGCACATTTGAATATTTGATTTTTTCACGAATAGCACCAATTGCTAAAATTGCTAAAAACCATCCTATCCCAGAGCCAACTCCATAAACAGTTGCTTCTGTTATATTATTAAACTCTTTTTGTTGCATAAACAATGAACCTCCAAGGATTGCACAATTTACCGCAATAAGTGGCAAGAAAATACCTAATGAATTGTATAATGCAGGAGCAAACTTCTCAACTATCATTTCAACCAACTGAACCATTGTAGCAATAGTTGCAATAAATAATATAAAAGTTAAAAAGCTTAAATCATAATCAACATATTCTTCACCTAACCAAACTAATGCTCCTGGACGAAGTAAATATTGATCTAATAAATAATTTAATGGTACCGTAACTAGCATTACGAAAATAACAGCTGCTCCAAGTCCTACTGCTGTAGAAACTTTTTTAGAAACCGCTAAGTACGAACACATTCCTAAGAAGGTTGCGAATACCATATTATCAATAAAAATTGACTTTAAAAATAATTGTAATAATTCCATTTCTTAGTTTGTTTCGATTAAACTTTTATTTCTTGAACGTTGGAAACCAATAATTAATCCCAACGTAATTAAAGCCATAGGAGCCAATAACATAAAACCATTATTTTCATATCCTAAAGCATATAATCCTGTTTTTTCTACTGGATCACCAAAAACTTGGAAACCAAATAATTTACCAGAACCTAATAGTTCTCTAAAGAAACCTACAACAACCAAGATTAAACCATATCCAGCAGCATTACCAATACCATCTAAGAAAGATTTCCATGGTCCATTTCCTAAAGCAAAAGCTTCAAAACGTCCCATAATAATACAGTTGGTAATGATTAATCCAACAAAAACGGATAATTTTTTAGCCAAATCTGGTACATAAGCTTTTAATGTTAAATCAACAATAATTACCAGAGCTGCAACAACAACAAGTTGAACAATAATACGAATTGAAGAAGGAATAACATTTCTCATTAAAGAGATTACTACATTTCCTGCTGCTAAAACAAACATTACTGACAATGCCATAATAACAGAAGCTTTTAATTCTGCTGTAATCGCAAGTGCAGAACAAATTCCTAATACCTGAACAGTAATTGGATTACTATCAGTTAACGGATCCATAACAAGTCCAACATTCTTTTTTGAGAATAATGGTTCTTTTTCTGTATTTTTATTATCTGCCATAGTTTATTTTTTTAAAGTTTCGAAATAAGGCAAATACAATCTGATATCCTTTTTAAGCATTGTACCTACACCGTTACCAGTGATAGTTGCACCAGAAATTGCATCAACTTGATTATCTTTTTTATCTGTATTGTTAGGATCTCCATTAGATTTTGAAATCTCAATCGATTTAAAATCTCCAGATGCATCATATAACATTTCACCTTTAAAATCATCTTTAAAAAATGGTTCTGTTATATTAGCTCCTAAACCTGGAGTTTCTCCTTTATGATCAAAGAAAACTCCATAAATACTTTTTAAATCACCATTTAAAGCTACATAACCCCAAATAGCATCCCATAATCCATTCCCTCTAACAGGGACAATATAAATTTTTTCACCTTCTTTTTCACCAACGAATAATGGTAATCTTTGAATACCACCTTCTTTAGCTTTATTTTGCTCTTTTTTAATATCTATTAAATAAGCTTCAGGATTTTCTGTTGCATTCACACCTTCAATTACATATTGTTTTGTGATGTATTTGTTAAACATTTCAGTAGCGTTAGCTCTAGTAGATTCTATACCCATAGAATATAAGATATCCATTTGAGACTTTACTTTATCATTGTTAACACGCAATTCTTTAGTCGCATTTGCAAAAAATGCCAATAATGATCCTACAACTACCACTAATATGATAGAAAAGATTATAGTATAAGAGGCTTTATCTGTACGTTTTGTTGACATAATTAAGCAGTTTGAGTTTTTAAACGTTTCATTCTTCTCTTCACATTAGCTTGAATTACATAATGATCGATAGTTGGTGCAAAAACATTCATTAAAAGAATAGCCATCATAACACCTTCTGGATAAGCAGGATTAAATACACGTATTAAAATACTTAGAAATCCTATTAAAAAACCATATATAATTTTACCTCTATTAGTTTGTGCAGCAGATACAGGATCTGTTGCCATGTACACAATACCAAAAGCTAAACCACCTACCATTAAGTGTTGCCAAAAAGGAAACGACATTAATCCAAAGAATTTACTTCCAGCTCCAATAGTTCCATTAACAGCATCTCCCATCCCTAAAGCAGGCATTAAAGTTCCTGAAATACTATTAAAAATCAATCCCATTACAATGGCACCTATAACAGCAGAAATCATAATTCTTGCACTACCTATTCCTGTAAATATTAAGAAAGCACCTGCTAATAAAATTAAAAAAGTAGAAGTTTCTCCCACAGAACCAGGAATATATCCAAAGAACATATCTTGTATAGAAAATGCAACAGGTTTATTAGCCGCTAAAGTTCCTAAAATAGTTTCTCCAGAAATACCGTCAACACCATTTGCTTTAGAAATTCCATCTACAGCTCCGTGAACCCAAACTTTATCTCCAGACATCCAAGCTGCCCAGTTAAAGAACAAGAAAGCACGTATTGTTAAGGCTGGATTTAATACATTCATTCCAGTTCCACCAAATAATTCTTTTGCTATAATTACACCAAATGCTACTGCAACAGCAAGCATCCATAATGGTAAATCTATAGGAACTATTAATGGCACAAGCATACCTGTTACAAGAAATCCTTCTTCTACTTCATGCTTCTTAACAGTAGCAAAAATAAATTCGATACCAAGACCAACTCCATAAGAAACGACTAATAAAGGAAGTATCTTTTTTAAACCAATAACAAAGTTATCAAGTGTTAAAAATTCAGCCACACCATTGATAGCTAAATTGTGTTGATAACCTGCATTAAACATACCAAAAATTAACACAGGAACCATTGCCATGATAACTGTATTCATTACACGTTTTAAATCGGAAGCATCTCTAACGTGCGATCCAGAATGAGTCGTGATATTAGGTAAATAAAGAAAAGTATGCAAAGCATTGAAACCTTGTTCAAACTTAGTCCCTTTATACTTTTCTTTTAAATTATGTAAATTTTGTTTTAATCCCATTTTTTGTGATTTTAAAATTTCTTTGAAAGATTATCCAACTTCTTTAATCATTAAATCTAATCCTTCTCTTACGATTTTTTGATGATCTTGTTTAGAAACACAAACATATTCAGTTAAAGCAAAATCTTCTGGAGCTACTTCATAAATACCTAAAGCCTCCATCTGATCTATATCTTTTACTAAAATTGCTTTCAATAACTGCATCGGATAAATATCTAAAGGACAAACTTTCTCATATTCTCCAGTTAAAACAAAACCTCTATGTTCACCATTCGTATTTGTATTTAAATCATATTTTTTCTTTGGTGTTAAGAAAGAAAACATATTAGCTCTATATACACTAAATTTATTTGGTCTTGGAATGTTCCAACCAAAGAAATCATAATCATCTCCTTCTGGAATTACTGTTACTTGATTGTGATAAAAGCCTAAAGAATCTTCTTTTGATTTTTTATCACCTGTTAGCACATTCCCACTTATTATCCTGTAATTACCTTCTTTTAAATTTCCAGCAACAACATCATTCATTTGAGCATTTATTAAAGCCTTCACATAAGAAGGTTTTTCAAAACCACTTCCTGTTAAAGCAATAATTCTTTCAGGATTAAATTTACCTGTCAAAAATAATTCTCCTATGATAGCAACGTCTTCTATTTGAACGGTCCAAATTTTTTCTCCTTTGTTAATTGGATCAATTTTAGCAATTTGTGTAGAAACCAATCCCACTGGATGAATTCCTTTTCCTTTATGCACCACTATTCCTTCAACAGAAGGCATAAAATCAGATTTAGGAGAAACTGTTACATGTACCTTCCCTGATGTTAGTTTTGTTAATGCAGAAAACCCAGCCTCTAATGCTTCTTTTTTTCCTTTTAAAACAAAGTCTAAATCTCCTTCAAGAGGTGCTGAATTAATTCCAGAAACAAAAATAGCCTTTGGTTCATCTGCCGAATTTGCAACAACATCATAAGGACGTTGTTTTATAAATGGCCAACAACCAGAAGCTAATAAATGTTCTCTCACTTCAGAACTAGATAAAGATTTTGGATTTTTTTTGCTATGCTCTACATGGACATCTTGAGAATCAGCTAGTATTCTAATCTCTAGAATTACTCTTTTCTCACCACGAATAATTTCTTGAATGGTTCCACTTACTGGTGACACAAACTTTACAGCTTCGTCTTTCTTCGAAAAGAAAATTATTTCACCTGCTTTTACAGTAGATCCTTCCTTTAAAATCATTTTTGGAGTTACTCCATGAAAATCAGAAGGTTTAATAGCATAGACTTTCGATCGGGCAACATCAGAAAGTTGTTTTTCTGCTTCACCCTTCAACTTAAGGTCTAAACCTTTTTTAATTCGAATGTCTTTTGACATGTTTATTGAAGATATGGTTAGTACTATTTTATAAAACGTGCAAATTTAATTAATTAAGCAACACTACTCCAAAAATATAGCTATTGATTTTTATTATTTATATTAATTCTAAATTGTAAAAAAACAACCTTAGCAGCACAAAATTTGCATTACTATTTACAGAATTACTATTTTTACAAAAACAATGGAAAACAACATGATTAAAAAGACATTTTTAATACTAATTTTACTCTCTATTTCAACAGTTTATACTCAAATCGAAAATGAAGTAAGCCCTCCATATAACATAAAAACTGTATCATTTGTACAAAATAATAAAAATGTATTGCCTTTTTTTAAATTAGGAGAAACTTTTGAATTACAATTTGATGATTTGTATGGCAATGAAGCTGATTATTACTATACTATAACTCAATACAACTATGATTGGACTCCAACAAATTTAGCCAAAGTAGAATATCTTAACGGAATAGATAATCAAAGAATTATTACATACGAAAATTCATTTAACACTTTACAATTGTACTCACATTATAGACAGCAATTTCCAAATAAATACAATAGGATTACAAAAACAGGAAATTATGTTGTAAAAATTTTTAATGACGAACAAGAAATTGTTTTTTCAAGAAAATTTATAGTCTATAATGAATCGGTAAGAGTTGCTTCTGAAGTAAGACGAGCAAGAGATTTTGAAAGCCTTAACGAAAAACAAAATATTGAACTTTCTATTAATTATGGTGACTTAATTTTACAAAATCCAATTAAAAACGTAAAAATATCAATTTTCAAAAATGGAAATTGGAAAGAACAAATTTCAAACATAAAACCACAATATACCATAGGTACAGAGTTAATTTATAAGTACAATGAAGAAACCCAATTTTGGGCTGGTAATGAATTTTACACACTAGATAATTCTCAAATAAGAGTAACTAATAATAGTGTTTCTAGGGTTACATCTGGAGATATTTATAATTCGCACTTATACACCAATAATGCTAGAAAAAATGGAATTTATACTTATTTTCCAGATTTTAATGGAAACTTTATCGTTTTAAACAGTAATGCAGAAAATTCAGAAGTTGAAGCTGATTATTCATGGGTTTATTTTACTTTAAATGCACCAAATTTATTTAACGATGAAACTATTTATGTTACTGGTATGTTCAACAACTATGCTACCAATGAAGAAAACAAGATGACATACAATAGCGAATCTGGTTTTTATGAAAAAGCAATATTAATAAAACAAGGATATACCAACTATCAATACACCTTATTAGATAAAAACAAAAATATAGATTACAAAGAAGCCATAGATGGTAATTTCTATCAAACTGAAAACAATTACACAATTATAGTCTATTACAGAGGAAATAATGATCGTTATGACCAAGTAATTGGTATAACCAATACAAATAGCGAAGGAATAAGAAACTAATGATCAAAAGAAAATTCAAACAATATAGAGGTTACGAATGTTTAAATTGCGAAACACCTTTAGATATTAGTGAAAAATATTGTCATCATTGTGGGCAATTAAATTCTACAAAAAAACTAACTATAAATGACTTCATAGAAGAATTTCTATCAAATTTTTATGCTTATGATTCTCGTTTACGAAATTCTATAGTTTCTATATTTACCAAACCGGGAATTTTAGCAAAGGAATTTAACGAAGGTAAAAGACAAAAATACGCAAACCCTTTTAGACTTTTTTTGAGCGTTTCTATTCTTCTATTTATTACATATAGTATTACTGAAAAAATATATAACGAATCTACTTCAAACTCAACTAATCTAAATCTTACAAATCAAAAAGAATTAGATAAAGGATTAAGACAAATTAACGACAGTATTCCTGAAGCAGACAAAATTGCAATAAAAAACCAGATTGATTCTTTTCAAAATTTAAGCAAGGATTCTATATACACCAAAACAGAATTAGATAAAAACTCATTAGGTTTTTTTTATCTAATAAGTTCTTTTAGAAATTTCAATCTTAAACATCCAAACACATCAGATATTCAAGCGCTAAAAGAGTTAGGCTTCGAAAACAATCGTTACAATCGCTATTTCTACACTAAATCTAAGCTTTTTAAAACCAATAATATAAAAGATGAATTAGTAAGTTATTTTTATCAAAAACTCCCATTCTTAATTTTTCTATCTCTTCCTATTATAACTATAATTTTTTGGCTTGTATTTTATTCGAGAAGATTGAATTATACAGAACATCTTATTTTCTCATACACCTACTTTACATTCCTTTTCATTTGTATGATTATATTTAATATAATTGGATTATTCAGTATTACAGTATCAGAATATTTAACAGGAATTAGTTTGTTAATTATATTTCCATTATATCTTTATAGGTCTTTAAGGAATTTTTACAAGGAGAATCGTTGGAAAACAGTTTTAAAATTTATACTTTTGAATCCATTATTTGGTATATTTTTATTAATTTCATCATTGATTATGATATTCTTAGGAATAATTTTGTTTTAGAATATGGTAACACAAATTACAAAAGGTATTAAAATTTCAGTCCAAACTAGTTTTGAAGGAACTTACTTCAAAAACTACAAGATTCATTTTGCCTTTAGTTATGAAATAAAAATAGAAAACCATAGTAAAGATTCTGTCCAATTAAATACACGTCACTGGGAAATTTATGATGCTTTAAATAATAAAGAGATTGTAGATGGTGAAGGTGTTGTGGGCAAAAAACCAGTTTTAAAACCTGGAGACACACACACTTACACTTCTGGTTGTTTATTATCTTCACCTATTGGTGCCATGAAAGGATTTTATAGCATGATTAACTTTACTACTACAAAAAGTTTTAGAGTAATTATACCCACTTTCAAATTTAGTGCACCTTTTGCTTTAAACTAATTTTTTAGTTGAATTTATTCTGCAACAAATGTTGCTTCTTATCCACTATTTTTTTCTTAAATTTGCCAAACAACATTTAATAATTCATTAAAAAACAATACTATGTTAAAAGGATTTTTTAACGTTCCCAAAGCTGTAAATGAACCTGTTAAATCATATGCAGTTGGCTCAAAAGAAAGAGAATTAGTAGCAAGCACTTATAAAGAAATGTGGAATTCAAAAATTGAAGTTCCTCTATATATAGGTGACCAAGAAATTAAAACTGGCAATACTCGTAATATGTCGGCTCCACATGACCATAAACACATTGTTGGAACATATCATCTTGCAGAAAAATCACATATTACTCAAGCAATTGACAATGCACTTGAAACCAGAAAAAAATGGGCATCAATGTCATGGGAAAACAGAGCTGCTATTTTTTTAAAAGCTGCAGAATTAATTGCTGGTCCATATAGAGCAAAAATAAATGCTGCAACAATGATTGCGCAGTCCAAAACGATTCATCAAGCAGAAATTGATGCCGCTTGTGAATTAATTGACTTTTTACGTTTCAACGTAGAATATATGACACAAATTTACAGCGAACAACCTGGTTCAGATTCATCTACTTGGAATCGTTTAGAACATAGACCTTTAGAAGGATTTGTTTACGCTGTTACACCATTTAACTTTACTGCCATTGCTGCAAATTTACCAGCAAGTGCTGCTATGATGGGCAATGTTGTAGTTTGGAAACCAAGTGATAGCCAAGTATTTTCTGCCAAAATAATTATCGATGTTTTCAAAGAAGCAGGTTTACCAAATGGTGTTATAAATGTTGTTTTTGGAGATGCTATTATGATTACGGATACGATTTTAGCAAGTCCAGATTTCGCAGGAATTCATTTCACAGGTTCTACACATGTTTTCAAAGACTTATGGTCAAAAATCGGAAACAACATCAATAAATACAAAACATACCCTAGAATTGTAGGTGAAACAGGTGGAAAAGATTTTATCATTGCACATCCATCTGCAAATCCAAAACAAGTTACAACAGGAATTATAAGAGGTGCTTTTGAATTCCAAGGGCAAAAATGTAGTGCTGCATCTAGAGTATATATTCCTCAAAGTTTGTGGTCAGCAGTTAAAGACCAACTGGAAACAGATTTAAAATCTATGAAAATGGGTTCACCAGAAGATATGTCAAATTTCATAACTGCAGTAATTCATGAAGGCTCGTTTGACAAGTTAGCTTCTTTTATTGACCAAGCTAAAAAAGATAGTGATGCAGAAGTACTTTTTGGAGGGAACTATGACAAATCAAAAGGATATTTTATTGAACCAACAGTTATTTTAACAACTAATCCTAAATATACTACTATGGAAACCGAATTATTTGGACCAGTAGTAACTATTTATATATATGAAGATGCAAAATGGTCAGAAACATTAAAATTAGTTGACCAAACCTCTGAATATGCATTAACAGGAGCTGTTTTTAGTCAAGATAGATATGCTATAGAAGAAGCAACAGTGGCTTTACAAAACTGTGCTGGCAATTTTTACATAAATGATAAACCGACTGGTGCGGTTGTAGGTTGCCAACCTTTTGGTGGTGCAAGATCATCTGGAACAAATGATAAAGCAGGTTCAATTTTAAATTTATTGCGTTGGGTTTCTCCAAGAACAATAAAAGAAACTTTTGTAACTCCAGAAGATTACAGATATCCTTTTTTAGGAGAATAGTTTTAAAGCAAGAAGTTTGAAGCACAAAATAAAAAAAGAGTTGAGAATTTTTCTTAACTCTTTTTTAGTATCTCTATTTTTACAAAAAAATCTACTAAACTAATTTCGAAATATTCACAAATTTTAGCTAATGTGGAAACTGTAATATTCGTTTTACCTTGTTCAATTCTAGCTAAATGAATCCCAGTATCAAAATAAAAAACCTCTAACGTAACATTATTAGATTTTCTCAACTCTTTGATAGTAAGAATTATGTTGTCTAAAAGTTCTTTATCTTGGTATTGCTTAGCCATTTTGCAATATCAATTTACTTTAATAAAAAAATAATTACTTATTTGTCATTTTATTGTTCTTTTCATTATATTTGAAAAACAAATAACTTAAAAATTGAAAACACTAATTTTTAAAACTTTAAGAAGACACAAACAATCAAAATTATATTCTTAAATTAGAAACATGATACATACATTGAGAAAGACAAATCATTGTGTAATTTAAATAGAAAAACAATTTAAATGGTGTGAATTTCACATCTATAAAACTCTTTAATAAGTTGTTATTAATTAAGAACAAAAGAAATGGACAAATTGTTTTACTTTTTTAAAAGTAAAATTCAAAATATTCTTGCAAGAGTAGTCAGAAACTCAACTGACTTTAAATGTTTGAGTAAGTTTATAATCTTTAATTTTTAAATTATGAAAAAATCCATTTTAAATTTAAATGGTGTAGAAGTACTTTCAAAACATAAAATGAAAGGCATAAATGGAGCTAAAAGAACGTGTTATAAAGAACTAGGAACTATGGTAGATGCTAATGGCAATAAATCTAATGGCATTATGATTACTTGTTTCAATGATAATGGTTCTGTTACGCATTATAATATACTTGGGCAGGAAGTTTTCTGTCCATAATTGAATACTTTTAAATGAGTATTAAAAATTTAATACTCATTTTTTTAAGCTTCTTAAAAACATTAAATTTACTAGCTATTTATATAAAAACTCTATCATGAATAAAATAATTAATATAACCATTTTTACTTTTTTTATATTAATCTCTTGTAATCAAAAACAAAATAATCAAATAGAATTTAAAAAATTAGTCAAAATAAATTTCATGAGTTTTGATAGTGTTGATTTGCTAAAGAATGAAATAATTTATAAAGATTATAACTCATTAAATGCGAAATTTAAAATTGAAAATAAAGAAATTTCTCTTTTTTTAATTGACTCTAATAACAATAATACTTTTAATGACTCTACTGACATATTGTTCATAAGTCCTAGTTGTCATGAATTACCAAAAAATATAAATTTCAATAATAAACTAGGATTAAAAAAATCAAGATTATTTTCTAACAATGGTTTTGCCTTTTCCATTGAAAATATTGAAAAAGCAAAAATTGGCTATAAAGCTAAATTTCATAAATTAGATAGTACTTACACTATCCCTAACGAAAATAAAATGTTAGATAAGCTTCCAAATTTAAATTTTAAAAACATTGATGGTTCAACTATGAATTTTAATGAATTTAAAAACAAAAACAAGCTTATCTATGTGGAATTTTGGGCAACTTGGTGCTCTCCTTGCATTGCAATGCTTCCAGAAATAAAACGACTACACTCTGAATGTTATAATGAATTAGAAATAATTAATATTCATTCAGAAAGATCTGTTGATATAAAAAAAATAAAGGACAATATTGACAAATACCAAATGAATTGGATAAATGGAATTTCAACAATTGAAATTAATAATAATTTTAATTTTGGTGCATGTCCAAAAGGTTTTCTTTTTGATCAAGAAGGCAATTTACTAATATATGATGCATCTCCAATTTTAATAAAGGAATATATAAAAAACATTAAAAAATAAGGATAAAACTTTTGAATATGCACTAACAGTAGCTGTTTTTAGTCAAGATAAATATATTCATAGACAAACCAACTGGTGCGGTTGTAGGTTGCCAACCTTTTGGTGGTGCAAGATCATCTGGAACAAATGATAAAGCAGGTACAATTTTAAATTTATTGCGTTGGGTTTCTCCAAGAACAATAAAAGAAACTTTTGTAACTCCAGAAGATTACAGATATCCTTTTTTAGGAAATTAAAATTTTGAAATACGAAATTAGAAATAAAAAACGCTATCAAAATTTTGATAGCGTTTCTAATTTTTAAGCAACTTCTATAAACATTAATTCGATTAATATGAAATAGCGTCTAAAAATTCTAAATCTTTAATTTTAGCCCTGATAGTAGTGGCATCCTTTTCTTTTTTCTTTTAAAAAAGAAAAGATATAGCGAATAGCAGGTGATTTTTTCTAACGAAGCACTGTTTTTGTGCTCCTAAAAATAATAATGGAATGCACGTTATTACATAAATTTAGTGTCACATACTTCTACTTTTTATTATTTCTTATATTTCAATGGCAAATGCACTACTTTTTTTGTTTCAAAAAATTCTTCATTAAAAAAATCTGATAAATTATATTGAATAGCATTTGGAAAAGAAGCTAATTCTTCACTTAAATCACCTCCTTTTAAATATAAAATTCCATTTTTAAGTTCATGTTTAGATTCTTTGACCGTTCTATCTGAAACCCAACTTACAAAATCAGACATATTAGTTACTGCTCTACTAACAATAAAATCAAAATTCCATTTCACTAATTCTGCTCTTTTTTGCTCAGCAACAACATTTTTCAAACCTAATGCCTTAGCAACCTCATTAACCACTTTTATTTTTTTTGCAATAACATCTATTAAATAGAAATCAACATCAGGATACATAATTGCTAAAGGAATTCCGGGAAAACCACCACCTGTCCCAACATCCATAATTTTAGTTCCTTTTTTGAATTCCAAAACCTTAACAATTCCTAGAGAATGTAAAACATGTCTTACATATAACTCTTCTATATCTTTTCTAGAAATCACATTTATTTTAGAATTCCAATCCACGTATAAATCCTTCAACATTTCAAATTGTTGAATTTGATTCTGACTTAGATTAGGAAAATATTTTAAAATTAACTCCATCCTACTTTTTTGTTGCAAAAGTACATTTTTTAACAAACAATTAAGTTAAAATACTCAGTCTAATGGAGATTATTATTATCTTTGGTGGCAAACAAAGCTTTAGACATAAAATATAATGAATACAAAAGCCCCTATTTTCTCAAAAACTGACAATGTCAAATTTTTTAGAACTTTAAATAAACGAGTAAACGATTATTTCAAAGAAAAAAACTTGAAAAAAACAGGAAATTGGAAACTGCATTTAAAAACAATAATCATGTTTACCTTATTTCTTGCTCCTTATTTCATTCTAATCTCATTAGCTATGCCTTTTTGGGTTTATCTCCTATTAAGTATAACAATTGGAGTAGGAATGGCTGGAGTAGGAATGAATGTTATGCATGATGGAAATCATGGTTCCTACTCCACTAAGTCATGGGTAAACAAATTCATGGGAGGAAGTATCTATATTCTTGCTGGAAATGTTTACAACTGGCAAGTACAACATAATGTACTACATCATACTTATACAAATATACCTGGTCACGATGAAGATTTAGACGCAGGACGTATTATTCGCTTTACTAAAGAAGCAAAATGGTATAAATTTCACAAGTTTCAACATTATTATTCTGTATTTTTATATGGTTTATTAACTTTTAACTGGTCATTAACGACTGATTTTAAGCAGATGAGTGGTTATTTAAAACGCAAATTGTTCTATGGTGAAGAAAAAAACTCAAAAATACTTTGGACAACATTAGTTATTACCAAAATCATTTATTTTTCAATTTGGATAGTAATACCAATAGTGGTTGGTGTTATTTGGTGGAAAGTATTAATAGGTTTCTTCTTAATGCATTATACAGCTGGGCTAATTTTAAGTATTGTTTTTCAATTAGCACATATTGTTGAAGAAACAACTAATCCACTTCCTTCTATAGAAACGGGAGAAATAGAAAACACTTGGGCTATTCATCAATTATTTACCACTACTAACTTCGCTCCTAAAAATTGGATTGTAAATTGGTATACAGGTGGATTAAACCATCAAATTGAGCATCATATTTTTCCTAATATTAGTCATATACATTATGGTAAAATTGCAGAAATCGTAAAGCAGACTGCTAAAGAATGTAACTTACCTTATTATGAATATAAAACAATGAGAAGTGCTGTAATCGCTCACTTTAAGCATCTCAAGGAATTAGGTCAAAAACCACAACTAGCATAAAAAATGAGACGCGAGAAATCGCGTCTTTTCTATAAACTATAAATAACTAACTACCAAATGAACGCATTATCAGATAGAATTAACAATTTATCTACTTCACAAACTCTTGCTATGGCTGCTTTAGCCAGAGAATTAAAAGCACAAGGGAAAGATATTATAAGCTTAAGTTTAGGAGAACCAGATTTTAACACTCCTGATTTTATTAAAGAAGCTGCAAAAAAAGCTATCGATGAAAACTATAGTACATATAGTCCTGTGGATGGTTATGTTGACTTGAAAGAAGCTATCTGTAAAAAATTCAAACGTGATAATGACTTAGATTATAAACCTTCACAAATTGTAGTTTCAACTGGAGCAAAACAATCTTTATATAACATTGCACAGGTAATGTTAAATGATGGTGACGAAGTAATACTTCCTGCTCCATATTGGGTTTCTTATTTTGAAATCATTAAGTTATCTGGTGGAATTCCAGTTGAAGTACCAACATCTGTAGAAAGTGATTTTAAAATTACACCAGAACAATTAGAAAAAGCCATCACACCAAAGACAAAAATGATGTGGTTTAGTTCGCCTTGTAATCCGAGTGGATCAGTTTATAACAAAGAAGAATTAACTGCTTTATGTAAGGTTTTAGAAAAACATCCAAATATATATGTTGTTTCTGATGAAATTTACGAACATATCAATTTCTCTGGAACATTTTGCAGTATTGGGTCAATTCCAGGTATGTTAGAAAAAACTATTACTGTTAATGGAGTTGCCAAAGCATTTGCAATGACAGGATGGAGAATAGGATACATAGGTGCTCCAGAATTTATTGCAAAAGCTTGTACAAAAATACAAGGTCAAGTAACTAGTGGAGCTAATTCTATCGCACAGCGTGCTACAATTACTGCAGTAGAAGCTAATCCAGAAGTTCTAAATGATATGGTTTCTGCTTTTAAAAATCGTAGAGATTTAGTTGTAAGTTTAATTAAAGAAATTCCTGGATTAAAAATAAATATCCCTGAAGGAGCTTTTTATGTTTTTCCAGATGTTTCTTCATTCTTTGGTAAAACCTTAAAAGGAACAAAAATTGAGAATGCAACTGATTTTTCTATGTATCTTTTAGCTGAAGCTAATGTAGCAACGGTTACAGGTGAAGCTTTTGGAAACCCAAATTGCATCCGTTTTTCTTATGCTACTAGTGAAGAATTACTAATAGAAGCTTTAAAAAGAATAAAAGAAGCACTTGTTTAAAAAACTAGTCAAAAAAATATTAAAAGGATGTAAATTATAAAATTTACATCCTTTTATGTTATAATTTATTTATTCAACAAAAAGAGTTGCAATATCTTTTGTAATTTGTGTAGGTGAATTACAATCGCAATTAGACAACCCTATTACATATACTTTTTCTTTGGGCAAATAAACTCCCATAGATTTAAATCCAAAAATACTTCCTCCATGTTCAAATGAAAGTGATTTGTTAATTTCTTTTAGATGCCAACCATAGCCATAATTAATTTCATCTTCATTATCTAATTTATAGTTGGTAAAAATATTTTGTTTTGTTTTCTCATTTATCAAACTGTTTTTATCCATACCGTTTTGCCATTTTAACATATCATCTACAGTTGACATAATTGAACCAGACGAATATGGCAATGTAAAACTAATATAATCCACATTAACATAACCATCTCTATCGTGGTAACCAGAAGCTCTGTTCTTTATGACTTTTTGATGGCTAGCGTAATAAGTAGATGTCATTTCTAGTTTGTCAAAAATATTTTCCTGAATAAAATCGGCATAAGAATTCCCTGATATTATTTCAATAATATATCCTAAGATAATGTATCCAGAATTATTATATTTAAATTGCTCTCCCGAATTAAATTCCATTGGTTCATTTTTAAAAAAATCAACTAGTTCTTTAGGAGATAAATCTTTTTTTGAAATATTTCTAAGCTCTTTTAATTTAGTAAAATCTTTAATTCCTGAAGTATGAGTTAACAAATCATGAATGGTGATTTTGTTACCTTGTGTAGGATAATCTGGAATAAATTTAACAATTTCATCTTGAAAACTCAACTTATTTTGTTCTTCTAATATTGCAATAGAAACTGCAGTAAATTGTTTGGTCATTGAACCAATTTCAAAAACAAACTCAGGTTGCATATCTACATCCATTTCTAAATTTGCTTTACCAAAAGCTTTTCTATACATAACTTTACCCTCTTTAGCAACTAAAAAAACAGCACCTGGATTGTCTGACTTAAATTTTGAAGTTACTAAATTATCAATCTTTGATTCAATAGATTGGGCATAAAAATTAGACTGTATTAAAAAAAATACAATCATAAAAAATTTAAAAATTACTTTCATTCTTTTATTATTTTAATTGATGATTACCTTTTTAGACCTTCCTATTTTAGTCATGGTTACAAAAAAGTAAAACATAAATAAAATCTTAAACCATTTTTTTAAGAATGAAATCGCTTATCAAAATAGGATTTTATAAAAACAACTTGTAAAAGAATAAACACTGAAAAAATTAGTAATGAATAACTAAGTGTTTTAGAAAATTTCAGACTAGAAAATAATTGCCAGATAGAATTATCAAATAACTTTTCAAATAAAGTAGTAGTTGAAGAATCTTGAATTCTTCCACCCATAAAATAAAAAATAAAACTTAGCAAAAGCAGAAAAAAAGTAAAAATCAAGAACCATATTTGCTTTGAAATTAAAGGCTTATTTAGTGCTACTAATTGCTTTTCTTTAACCAATTTTTGCATCACTTTTAAAGTAAAATCCGCAGACGGTGATTCCAATACAGATTTATCCATCATTTTTTTTATAAAATCTTCTCCTTTATTTTGCTCTTCTTTCATAGTCTTCTATAATTTCTGTCGGTAATTGTGTTCTTAAAATATTTTCTAATTTCTTTCTACTTCTAAACAATTTCACTTTAGCATTAGTATGACTAATAGTTAATACTTTAGAAATTTCTTCTAACGATTGATCTTCATAATAATATAGAGTTAAAAGTATGCTTTCCTCATAAGGCAACAAATTAAGACATTTTTGAATAATAATTTGTTGTTCCTTTAAAACTAATGAATCAAATATGTTTTCTACCGTCGACAATTGATTCCCTGTGTATTCATCAATTGGAATAAAATTGTTCTGTTTATTATATTTCTTTAAAACGTCTAAACAAGTATTGTATGCAATCTTATAAATCCATGTTGAAAATTTTGAATTCCCTTTAAATTTTGACAATGATTTAAAGATTTTCACAAAAATATCTTGAGTAACTTCTTCAGCTTCGTCTCTATTTTTAAGCATTCTAATAGCCATTGTAAAGATTAAATCTTTATATCGATCTACTATAATGGAAAATGAGTTACTATCTCCACTTAGAACTTTATTAATATAAACTTGATCTTCTATTTTACTCATATTTAAGATAAGACTGCTAAATACCAAAATTGGTTACATAAACTTAAAAAATAAAAAAACTTGTAACCCAATTATACAAATCTTCGTCAAAAGCTAACATACATTAAATTTAATCAATTAAAAAAAGAAAAGTTATGGGATCAGAAATCATTATCGTACCTGTTTTATTATTGTCTATTTTTGGAATATTCTATTTATTTTTTAGTACACGAAACAAAGAACGTTTAGCCCTTATAGAAAAAGGTGTTGATGCAAATATTTTTGTTTCAAAAAGTCAATCTTCAGTAGCCATTTGGAAGATTATACTTTTAAATTTAGCCTGTTTGTTAATTGGAATAGGTACAGGAATATTATTTGCATTATTTCTTGAGAATATTTTTACAATTAATAATGGTCCTATTTATCCAGGATTAATTTTCTTATTTGCAGGAATAGGTCTTCTTACAGGTTTTAAAATTTCTAAAAATCTAGAATAAGAATATTTTAAGAAAAATAAAATTGAATTACTTAAATAAAAGTAGTTCAATTTTATTTGTTTAGAATATTAAAACTTAATTTTGTTTTGAGAATAATTCAAAACAACAACACAACAATGAATAAAAAAATTTTACTCTTGGGTTCTGGTGAACTTGGGAAAGAATTTGTAATTGCAGCACAACGCATTGGGCAAACTATAATTGCAGTTGATAGTTATGAAAAAGCACCAGCAATGCAAGTAGCACATGAATTTGAAGTGATTAATATGCTTGATGGAGCTGAACTTGATAGGATTATAGCCAAACATCAACCCGATTTTATAGTTCCAGAAATTGAAGCCATTCGCACTGAACGCTTTTATGATTACGAGAAACAAGGCATAACTGTTGTTCCATCTGCAAAAGCCGCTAATTTCACTATGAATAGAAAAGCAATTAGAGATTTAGCTTCAAAAGAACTGGGCTTACGAACAGCAAACTATCGCTATGCAACCTCATCAGAAGAATTACAAAAAGCTGTTACTGAAGTAGGCATCCCATGTGTAGTAAAACCTTTAATGAGCTCGTCAGGAAAAGGGCAATCCACTATAAAATCAGAAAAAGATATTACAAAAGCTTGGAATTATGCAGTGGAAGGTTCTCGTGGTGATATGGTAGAAGTAATTGTTGAAGCTTTTGTAAATTTTAATTCAGAAATTACACTATTAACGGTTACCCAAAACAACAATCCTACTTTGTTTTGTGCTCCAATAGGACATAGACAAGAGCGTGGAGATTATCAAGAAAGTTGGCAACCAGCAAAAGTTTCCGATAAAGATTTATTTGAAGCACAAGATATGGCTGAAAAAGTTACAGAAGCGCTTGGTGGAGCTGGACTTTTTGGTGTAGAATTTTTCTTAACTGATGAAGGAGTTTATTTTTCAGAATTATCACCAAGACCACATGATACAGGAATGGTAACCTTGGCAAACACACAAAATTTTAATGAATTTGAATTACATCTTCGTGCCATTTTAAGTTTACCAATTCCCCAAATTACTTTAGAAAAAAAGGGAGCTAGCGCTGTAATTTTAGCTACTGAGAATTCAAATAATCCAAGCTTTTCTGGAATTGAAAAAGTAGCTAGTTTACCAAAAACAGATTTTAGATTATTTGGAAAACCAACTTCTAGACCTTACAGAAGAATGGGAGTTGTTCTTGCTAATGATACTTTAGAAACTCCTATTGAGGAAATTACAGAAAGAGCTAAGGAAACTGCGAAATTAATTCAAGTAAATTCATAAATTATGAAAAATATTTTAAGTATAATTCTTTTCTTTTTTATAACAATTGGAAATTCACAAGAGAAAAAACCAACCCAACAAAAAAAACAAGTCGTTGAAGCTTCTTGTGGTCAATGTCAATTTGGAATGAAAGGTCATGGTTGTGATTTAGCTGTTAGAATAGATGGTAAATCTTATTTTGTAGAAGGTACTCACATTGATAAGCACGGAGATGCTCATGCTGAAGATGGTTTTTGTCAAACCATTCGCAAAGCTGAAGTTATTGGTACAATTAAAGATACTGTTTTTGTAGTGTCTCATTTTAAATTACTACCTAAGAAATAACACTTTAGTTATTCTAAAATACATCATAAAAAAGCCGTCATTACTGACGGCTTTTTAGCGTTCTTATCTTACCATACAAAATAGATGAAAGCTAAGATTGAAGCATATTTAATTACTAATAAAACTTCTAATCTATATTTATAACATTTAAAAACAGACATCTAATTATTCTTTAACTATTTTAATCATTTTTATTTGTCCTTCAGATTCAACTTTTACTAAATAAGTTGCACTAGGTAGTATTGACAAATCTAATGTTAAGTTTGAACCGTTCTCTTTTTTAGTAAAGACAGTTTGTCCTAACATATTCATAACTGTTACTTGAGAAATTAGCTTTGAGTACGAAATATTTACTAGTCCAGAAGTTGGATTGGGGTAATACTTAAAGTTTACCTCATCAAATAAAGCAGTTCCTAAAGTAGTTACTGTTACACAATTTGATTCCACCATGCAGCTTCCTACTGTTATTTCTACTTTATAATCTCCAATAGTTGTTGGCGTGAAATCTTGATTAGTTTCACCCATTAACAAAGTGTTTGGGCATTCATACCATTGATAAGTAGCATCTGTTTCATTTGCAGTAAGTATTCCAGAAGTTAATTCAGAAACAGTATTGTCTATAGAAATGATTGTTAAATCTAATTTTTCAGTTATACAATTAGTCGTTATTCCAGTATAAGTTCCTGACATTGTATAAGTTTGACCATCATTTGACCAAGTATAACTATCACATGCTGTTATTGTAGTAACATTTTCTGAACTTGGAGTAATATCAACAACTACACTAACTCGATTTGATAATTGGGCTTGAATAAATTTTTCTATACTATTATTATTCCCATTACCAATAAAAATTTCGTTAGCAGAATTAATTCCTATTGCTCTAGCGTAACTAAATCCAGAAGCTATGGTTTGTATATTATTACCATTGGCATCCATCTTTTTTATTAAAGAATATTCAGCTATATAAATATTTCCAGCATTGTCTAATGCAATTCCTAAAGGTGAATTAAATCCATTTCCTAAAGTAATTATATTATTACCAGTTGCATCCATTTTTTTAATGGTCTGACTTCCATTATCAACTAAATATATATTCCCTAGATTATCTAAAGCTATATTTTCAAGCGAAATGAATCCAGAACCTAATGTAACTAAATTATTACCAGATGAATCTATTTTTTTAATTTCTGAGCTATTTTCTTCTACTATATAAATATAACCCATTGCATCTATTGCAATACTTCTTGGATAATTAAGACCACTAAGTATAACTGTAATATTGTTTCCAGACGAATCCATTTTTTTTATTTGTCCATTTCCATAATCTGCCACGTAAATATTTCCAGCTTGATCTAAAGCAACACCTAACGGAAAATTAAAACCACTTCCAAGAGTAACTGGATTATTTCCAGTAGCATCCATTCTTACAATTGTATTATTTATAGCATTTGACACATAAATATTTCCAGCTTGATCTAAAGCAATACCAGCTGGTACGCTTAATCCATTTGCTATATTAATTAAAGAACTTGGCAAAGTTTGCTCAACATAATAACTACCTGAAGTTAAAACAGCAGTTCCAGATAAAGGTGTAGTAATATTTGCGTCAGAAAACCATTGCACAGTTGCATCGGTACTTGGTGTAGTAATTAAATCATTAACTGTTGCCCCACTACAAAAAGATTGAGTAGCTTCACTTATTTTTTGAACAGTAATTGCTACTCTAGATGGGCTTTCACAAGCACCTACAGTTTGACTTGCATAATAGGTTGTGCCATCAACTAATACCGTAGAATTTGGTATTTCAATAATACTTGAAGCAGTACTATACCACTTTATTGTATTTCCAATTACTACTAAATCTGAAAGTGTTCCTGAACCTGAATAAATTTGTGTTGACAAGCCTGTTGGTACATTTACTACATCTGGTTCAGTAATACTAAATGATTGTGTTCTTACACAGCCTAAAGCATCTGTTATAGTACATATCCAAACACCTGCACTTAAGCCCGAAACACTAGATGTTCCGTCACCTGTAGGTGTTCCTGGTGTCCAATCGTAAGTGTAATTTCCCGCACCTCCTATAACATTTACAGTCGCGCTTCCATTTAAGTTTCCATTGCATGAAACGTTAGTTTGTGAAGCTACAATACCACTTTCAATTCCTGAAATTACTGCTCCTGGAGTTACCCAGTTTGATGTTGTTCCATTCAATGCAAAATTTTGTAAAGTTCCATTGATATTACCCATTTCATCAATTAAGGTAGTTACTGTTGTATTGTCTTCACCAACTATTCCTTGATTGAATTTATAATAAGCCAGTAATCCCGTTTGAACTACTGGTAATTCAGCATTTAAATTATCTCTAATTTCGCATTCCGTTAAAGCTCTATCCCAAATACGCATTTCGTCTAAATTACCATTCCAAAAACCATCAAAAAAAACTCGTTGACGCACTCCTATAGTACTCACATTTACATCAATAATTCCTGGGTCTGTGAAGGTAAAATTATCTGTTTCAACTCCATCTATATAAAGGATAGCTGTGGTTGCAGAAGTTCTTGAAAATACTACATGAGTCCACGTATTTAATGGAATGAAACCATTAGTACTTGAGACTATTAAACCCACTCCAAAAGCGTTACGTAAAACAATTTCAAATCCTGTATTATCTGCTGCTCTTGTTAGTGAAAACATTGGTGCATCATTTGTTGTATTTCCTTCTGAATAGATAGTCTGATAGGATGTTACATCTGTATATACCCAACTTTCTATAGTAAAATTAGTAAGGTTAGAAATTAAAGGAGTAGCAGTGGTTACGTAATCATTAATTCCATCAAAATTTAATGATGCACCTGGTAGCTGTGTAACATAGGTTTTAAACCACAAATCATAACTATTGTATAAAACAGAATTACCATCATTAAAGTAAAGACCTCCAGAAGTATAATTGGCTGGAGAAGTACCTACCATTAAAACCGACCCCGTAATTCCACGCATATTTACAGTATAAGTATTTCCTGCAACCATTGCTATTCCTGCTGGAAGTACAATTGTATATTCAACATAACCATTCACAGGAGCACTAGTAATAGTAAAATTTTGTGTTACTAAAACTGGATTTGCAATTCCTTCACCATTATATAATCTAAATTGGAAATCTCCTGGTGTAAAGTAAGTTGCATTCACATCTCCTATTTTAATATGAAATTCGGTTAAATCACCTGTTAAACCTGCTACAAAAGATTGGCCAACATTGTTATTTAAATTATTTACAAAAAAACCAGATTCATTGCCAGTAGCATTACTTTGATCTAGTGTTTGCGCTTGGTTTTTAAAAGAGAAGAGAAAAACTATTGCACAAAATAGTTTTAAAAAGAGTAATTTGTTTTTCATTCTTTATGTATTTACATTAGGCTACAAAGTTGAGCTAATCTGAAACCAAATCATATAAGGGGAAACCCTTGAATTTTAATAAAACTCATTTTATATAAAAGGAAATCTTACTTTTGAAAAAAAATAACCAAATGATTCCAATTAACACAAAGACTTTGAAAATCATTTTATTCTTTATCGTTTTTTTTTATATTGGAGCATGTAATGATAAAGAGGAAAAGGAAATCTTATATAAAAAACCGCTCGAAGAAAAATTAGATATAACTTGTACTTGGCTTAAGGATGAGAAAAATTTCTTTGAACCAAATTATGAATCTGAATTTTACAATTATTATAATCATAAGATTAAAACAAAAGATTATTTATCTGCCTCAAAAGCACTTAAAGCAGTAGCAGACAATGCTATGCGATTTCAATCTTACTCAAATTCTTTTTATGGCACAATAGTTTATTTTTCAAATCATTTTAGAAATGAAGTTCCTGAAAAAAAATTAACTTTTCTAAATTTATATTTGGGTAAATATTATGCAGACAAAAGTGACTTTACTACTGCAATAACTTATTATAGTAAAGGTACTTTAAATGAGGTTACAGACTATGAAACGTGCTATACTAAAGCTATAAATTTCAGAAATATTGCTTGGTGCTATTATTGTCTAGGAAAACAAGATTTAGCACTTGAAAATAATATAAAAGCACTTGATTTATTAAATAAAACAGAACGTATTGATCTTTTAGGAGGTATTTATTCTAATTTATATGCCATAAATTTAGCTACTAAAGAATATGATAAAGCAGAAGAAAATTTAAATAAAGCTTTATTTTACTTCAAAACAAACGAAGAAAAGAATAAAACCAATATTTTTATTTGCTTATATAATAAAATTCAATTGTATGATAGTCAGGAGAATTATAAAAAAAGAAATCCTCTTATTGATTCTACTTTATTAGCTTTTAAAAAATTAAAAGTGAATGATCCTTCTTTAAAAATTTCAATTTATCTTTTAAAAGTAAAGAAGAATTTAGATGAAAACAAGATTGAAGAAGCTGAAGCTATTTTAGACGAAATTAAGCCAGAAGTGAATAGTTTAAATTCTGAATATACTTCAGCAGATTACAATACTGCTTTAGCAATTTTAGAGATTAAAAAAAATAAAGGCATAAAAAACACTAAAATTATTTTAGATGCTATTCCTTTACTTATTGAGAATAAAGATTTCCAAAATGTTAAAAAATCATATTCTATTTTACACGATAGTGCTATTGAAAAAAAGGAATATGAAAAAGCATTGGATTATTATATGGAATACCAAAAAGCATTAGATAGTCTTGGTAATAAAGAAATGCGAAATAAAATTGCCGAAATAGAAACAAAATATCAAACTGAAAAAAAAGAGCAACAAATAGTTTTGCAAAAAACAGCGATAACCAATAAGAATATTACTATAGCTTTTTTACTTTCTGCAATAGTTGGTATTTTACTTATTGTTTTAGCCCTTACATTAAGACAAAAGCAGAAAAAATTGAAACAAGAAAAAAAGGTAGCGCAACAGTACACTAAACAATTACTAGAAAAAACAGAAGAAGAACGAAAAAGAATTGCTAGTGATTTACATGATAGTGTAAGCCATGAATTATTGAGCTTAAAAAACTCATTTGAAGAAAAAACGGAAGACACCAATAAAAAAATAGATGCCATTATAAATGATATTCGGATTATCAGTAGAAATTTGCATCCTATTATGTTTGATAAAGTCGGCTTAAAGTCAAGTATTGAGCAATTAGTTGAAAGAGCTCAGGCTGTTAATCATTTTATGGTAACTGCTGAAATTGATTACAGCAACACCTTAACAAGTGCTAAAGAATTACAAGTATATAGAATTGTTCAAGAAGCATTGTCAAACATTATTAAATATTCTAATGCCTTGGCTGCAAAAATTACTATTGTTGAAAAAGGAGATATCTTATCTATCGAAATTAAAGACAATGGAAAAGGATTTAATGTTACTGAAACTCTAAATAACACTACTGCATTTGGTTTACACAATATTATTGAGAGAACTAGAATGATTGGAGGAGAAGCAAAAATAATTTCAAATAAAAATGGAACCATTATTACTCTCGAAATAAAAAAATAGTATGAAAATATTAATTGCAGACGATCATCCTTTTACCTTACTAGGCACAAAAAGTTTTGTAGCATCTTATGGTTATACTATTACAGATACTTGCTCAAATGGAATCTCAGCTTTAAATTTAATAAATCTTCATATGCCAGACATTGCCATTTTAGATATTAATATGCCTGGATTAGATGGAATTGATGTGGCTAAAAAAGTGCAAGAAAGTAAATTAAAGACTAGAGTTATTTTACTTACTATGCATAAAGAAATGACTCTTTTCAAAAAAGCAAATGAATATGGTGTGTATGGCTATATTTTAAAAGAACATGCACAAAGTGAACTAGAAAAATGTCTTATTGAAGTTTCAAAAGGAAATAAATATAGGAGTACTTTTTTAGAAGATGATTTAATTTCTGATGTAGAAAATGCTACAGATAAATTATCCAAATTAACCTTTTCTGAAAGAAAAATTGTAGAATTAATTATCCAACAAAAAACCAGTAAACAAATTGCCGAATTATTATTCTTATCTGAGAAAACGGTGGAAGGACATCGTAGTAAGATTATAGAAAAATTAGGTTTACCCAAAGAAAAAAATGCTTTGTTAATATGGGCTATGCAAAACTTTAAAAGCTAAAAAAATATTGTATTTTTGGGTAATGGCAAAAATACTCGATAACATTCAAAAAATAGTTTCACTAACCGATCAAGAAAAGAAACTTTTCTTATCAAAAACAGAAACACAAACTTATAAATCCAAAACTATTTTACTACATGCTGGTGAGATTTGTAAATATTCCTATTTTGTAAATTCTGGAATTCTAAGAAGCTTTAATATTAATGATAATATTGTTGAGCATGTTTTACACTTTGCCTGTGAAGGTTGGTGGATTGGCGACATGTATAGTTTGTTATCCCAAAAACCAGGTAATTTGTTTATAGAAGTTATAGAAGATGCTGAAGTACTTTTGTTATCCAAAGAAAATCAGGAAATATTATATCATGAAATTCCAAAACTAGAACGTTTTTTTAGAATCTTAACCGAAAACTCATTGGTTGCCCATCAAGAACGATTAATGGACAACTTAAGTCTTTCTGCTGAAGAACGATTTGAAAAGTTTTGTTCGAAATATCCTACCTTAATTCAACAAGTTCCGCAAAAACAAATTGCTTCTTATATTGGAGTCACTCCAGAATTTTTTAGCAAAATGAAAGCGAAAATGTTAAGGAAATAAGGTTCCCAACTAGTAAAAGAACCATAAAACTGTTTATTAGTACCTCAACGCTTCTTTTTAATACCTTTTAGTTTATAATTAATAATAAAAAGGTTATAATTAATAACTATCACCTTATAATTTTAACCAAAAAGAGTTTCCATAATACCTTTTAGCTTTTATTAAATTACAAAAAGAGTATTAGGAATATAAAAAAGATATTCTTTACAAACAATATAATAAATTAGAAGAAATACTATTTATAAAAGTTACCAATTCGCAAAAGATACGCCTATGCCAATGGTAGTTTGACTTACATTGTAATCAATTAAAGTTTCTCCATAACCATGAAACACTTGAGCATGTCCTCTCAAATGACCATGAATGGGAAACACATAATTCATTTGAATATTCCCTTTCTGAAAAGTGGTAAACGAATGAGATATAATGGTATAGAGTTCATGTTTACCAAGGTTTGTTCCTATTTCTAATTCTCCATCTCCTATAAATGTTGTAATATTAGGATTCTCATCCTCAGTATCAGGAACACGATACCATGGCCTAAAATTTACAATCCAATTTTTATATTCATACCCTATATTAAAAATAATTCTATTCCAACTTCTTGAAGTGGGAATATCCTTACCGTTAGATTGGTGATTTAATATAACACCAAAAGTTCTAACTTGACCATTGAACAAATCTATTTTTAAAGGAAAATTAAAAATTATTTCAGGCTCATAGTTTAGCTCTCTAAATGCTCTAGATAATTTTTTATTGTACACTTGCCAATGTGCTTTTTGAGAATAACCTACCCACAAATCGCCTCTGCCAAAAAAAAATCCTTGAATTAATTTACTTTTAAAACTTATTTGAAATTTAGCTTCAATATTGTCAAAAAAAGCATTGTCTTTAGTAGCAAATTCTCCACTTCCGTTAAAAGGCGTTTCATTATTTTTACTAGACCAACGCGCAGCTGAAAAATAAATAGGACGATAAGATACCAGTCTAAAAGTTCCCTTTTTATCAATACTATCTAATTCCCACTGCTGAGACGTGCTTTTTTTTATAATCAAATTATTCAAAATAGACTGTGAAAAAGAACTATAATTAATGAATGTTATAATTAAAATTGCCCAATTTAATTTTTTCATTTTAATAAATTTAAACTTGTTTTCAAGTCGTGAAATTATAGCTTTATAAATACTTTTAGTTTCATAAATTATGTTATTGTTTATATAATTATAATATATCTACAAAAAACTCTAATAAAGTCAGAAGAAGCAGTTATACTAATTGTTTTTAAAAAATAATCAGCTAAGAAAAAGTTTTAAAAAATCCTCTAATTTTTTTCTTAATCTACATTAAGTGTACTTTCATTAATCTGATTGTAAATTTGTATCATAATAATTACTAAATTTATACATCATGACAAATTCAGTTCTACACAAAGCAAATACCAGAGGAAATGCAAATCATGGTTGGTTAAATGCATGGCATAGTTTCAGTTTTGCAAATTGGTACAATCCAGAAAGAGTTCAGTTTGGAGTTTTAAGAGTTTTAAACGATGATACTGTCGCTGCAGGAATGGGTTTTGGTACTCACCCACATGACAATATGGAAATCATTACTATCCCACTTGAGGGTGATTTAGCACACAAAGACAGTATGGGAAATGAAGCTACAATAAAAACTGGAGATATACAAGTAATGAGTGCTGGAACAGGAATTAAACACAGTGAATTCAATCCAAATGCTGACAAACAAACAAAATTATTCCAAATTTGGTTGTTTCCTAACAAAGAAAATGTAACACCTCGTTACCAACAAATCACATTAGATAAGACCTTACAAAAAAATGATTTTGCTCAAGTTTTATCTCCCAATGCTGACGATGCAGGTGTGTGGATTCATCAAGATGCTTGGTTTTACATGAGTGATTTTGATGCAAATTTTTCTAAAAAACTAGCATTAAAAAAAGAAGGAAATGGTTTTTATATCATGACTATTGAAGGAGAAATTGAAGTAAATGGAGAGAAATTAGAAAAAAGAGATGCAATAGGAATTTGGGAAACTCCAGAAATTGAAATTAAAGCTAATACAGCAGCAAGATTTTTAGTAATGGAAATTCCAATGGAAAATTAATTCAATATGGAAACAGTAGTAAAATTAGAAGTAAACAATAAAAATGGTTATTTTTATATTGAAATCAATGGTAACACAGAAGCTAAAATGACTTTTGTTTTTGCAGGAACAGATAAAATTATAATTGACCATACCGAAGTGAATGAAGGACATAATGGAAAAGGTTTTGGTAAAATGATGGTAGCAAAAGCGGTAGAATTTGCTAGAGAAAAAAACTTAAAAATCATTCCACTTTGCCCTTTTGCAAAGAAAGTTTTTGAAAAAACGCCCGAATTTAAAGACGTTTTATAACTATGGAAAACCTATTAGAAAAAGACGTAAAGGGTTATATTAGCTCACAAAAATATTTATGTACCATTTCATGGCGAAATGGTACATTTATTATGGACGAACCAGAAATTATTGAAGGAAAAGACCTTGGACCTGATCCATACACAACACTTTTAGCCTCGCTTGCAGGATGTACTCTATCAACTTTACGAATGTATATTGACAGAAAAGGTTGGGATATTCCAGAAATAAATATTTCACTAAATTTATACCAAGAAAATGATTTAGAATTAACAACAACTATAACTAGAGCTATTAGTTTTCCGAAAACAATTGAAGAATTGAAGAAAATATAAAAAGTAGGTTATTTATTATTGCTGAAAAATGTCCTGTTTCAAAAATTTTAAAAAATAAAATCGTAATCAATACAACTATATAATTATGGATCCAAAAGACATTACAAAAGAGTATACCAATGGAGAAGTGACCATTGTATGGCAATCTGGAAAATGCATTCATTCCGGAAACTGTGTGAGAAACAATCCTGATGTTTTCAAACCAAAAGAAAAGCCTTGGATTACACCAGAAAATTCAACTACTGAGAAAATTATTGCAGCTGTAGACAAATGTCCTTCCGGTGCTTTAACTTATTACAAAAACAAATAAATTATGACTAAAAAAATTGTGGCTTTTGGAGCGTCAAATAGTTCAACCTCAATAAATAAAAGATTGGCTACTTATGCCACTACTCTTTTTAAAGAAGTTAAAGTAGAAATTTTAGATTTAAATGATTTTCCTATTCCAACCTATTCAATCGATATCGAAAAAAAAGAAGGTATTCCTCAATTAGCTCATGATTTTCTAGCTAAAATTGGCGAAGCAGATTTATTAATCATTTCTATGGCTGAACACAACGGTAATTACACAGCAGCTTTCAAAAGTATATTCGATTGGATGTCGAGAATAAATGTAAAACTATTTCAAGGTAAAAAAATACTACTATTAGCTACTTCACCAGGTTCTAGAGGAGGTAGTTCAGTTTTAGAAATTGCAAAAGAACGATTCCCAAGACATGATGCCACTATTATAAACACTTTTTCATTACCTAGTTTTAATGATAATTTTGATTATGAAAAAGGAATTATTACTAACGAAGATTTAAAAAAAGAGTTAATAGATATTATAAAATCAATTGATTTATAGAATCATTTCTTAATCTAGGTTAAGTGTACTTCTAACTGTCTAGTTGTAAATTTGTAATGTTAAATTATTAATTAAAAACATTTAGATATGGCAACTACAAAATGGACAATAGATCCAACACACTCAGAAATTGGTTTTAAAGTAAAACACATGATGTTTACAAATGTTTCTGGAAAATTTGATAAATACGAAGGTACAATTGAAACAGAAGAAAACGATTTCACTACAGCTAAAATTTCTTTTTCTGCTACTATTGATTCGATAGACACAAGAAATACTGATAGAGACAATCATTTAAAAAGTAATGACTTTTTTGATGCAGAAAATCATCCAAAATTAACTTTTACAGGGAAATCTTTTTCAAAAATAAACGAAAACAATTACGAATTAACTGGAGATTTAAACATTAGAGGTGTAGCAAAAGAAATTAAACTTCCAGTAGAGTTTAGCGGTTTAATGCAAGATCCTTGGGGAAATACTAAAGTTGGTTTAAACATTGAAGGAAAAATCAATAGAAAAGAATGGGGCCTAAACTGGAATTCAGCTTTAGAAACTGGAGGTGTTTTAGTAGGTGAAGAAGTAAAACTTATCATTGATTTACAATTAGTTAAAGCTTAATTTTAGAACTAAAAACTATCCAACCTTACAGATTTTAATATTTGTAAGGTTTTTTTATACTTAAAAAGTTTAATTTTGCATTAGGTTTACTAATGTAAGTAAAACACTTAAACCATTAAATTTTTAAACTTATAAAATGAAAGCATACATCTTTCCAGGTCAAGGAGCTCAGTTCACAGGAATGGGTAAAGACTTATATGAAAATTCAGCATTAGCTAAAGAATTATTTGAAAAAGCAAACGAAATTTTAGGTTTCAGAATTACTGATATCATGTTTCAAGGAACTGCTGAAGAATTAAAAGAAACGAAAGTAACCCAGCCAGCTGTCTTTTTACATTCTGTCATTTTAGCAAAAACTTTAGAAAACTTCAAACCAGAAATGGTAGCAGGTCATTCCCTTGGAGAATTTTCTGCTTTAGTAGCAAATGGTGCTTTATCATTTGAAGATGGTTTAAAATTAGTATCACAAAGAGCTATTGCAATGCAAAAAGCTTGCGAAATTACTCCTTCCACAATGGCTGCTGTTTTAAACTTAGAAGATAAAATTGTAGAAGACATTTGTGCTACTATTGATGGAGTTGTAGTTGCTGCAAACTATAACTGCCCTGGTCAATTAGTAATTTCAGGAGAATATAAAGCGGTAGAGTTAGCTTGCGAAAAAATGAAAGAAGCTGGTGCAAAACGGGCTTTAATTTTACCTGTTGGAGGTGCTTTTCATTCACCAATGATGGAACCTGCAAGAGAAGAACTAGCTGCAGCAATAGAAGCAACTACTTTTTCTACTCCAATTTGTCCAGTATATCAAAACGTAACTGCAAATGCTGTTTTTGATGCTGAAGAGATTAAGAAAAACTTAATTATTCAATTAACAGCTCCTGTTAAATGGACACAATCAGTACAACAAATGATAGCTGATGGTGCAACAAGTTTTACAGAAGTTGGTCCAGGAAAAGTATTAGTTGGTTTAGTGAATAAAATCAATAAAGAAGTAGAAACAATTTCTGCATAAATTTCAATAATAAAAACATAAAAAGCCTTATAATAACAAATTGTAAGGCTTTTATTTTAAAAAATAGGTTTAGTTGGTGTTCCGTTATTTTCCGTTGAAAAACAAGTATCCAAATAAATATTACAATTTGGCATTCGCTCTTTCAAAATAAAGGCTTTATCCAATATATTTTCTTCATTTTCTTCTGAATCCAAAAACACTTCTTTGAGATTCTTATTATCTAAATACTCACACAAATCCGTTAAAGTGATTTTTGTTTTTGTAATATTTAAACTCTCTAAAGACTCCATTTTGTTAAAACACGAAATGCTTTTTTTAGTAACTTCTTTATGTCTTCTTAAGTAGAGTAACTTCAATTCTTTAAAGGCACACATATATTTTACACCTTCATCAGTAACATAAGACTCTTTTAAAATAATTTCATGAACAATAGAAACACGTAAACTTATAAAATAAAAAAACTCATCAGACTGTTCATCACCAAATCCATATCCACCAATCAAAGGCCATTCTTTAGGAATATCATCTAATTTTTCGATTCGAAAATATCTTTGCCAGAATTTTTTTTCTTCTTTAGAGAATTTCATTTTTTTAATTTAATTTCTTCTAAAACTTATTTATTAAAAGTAACACATATTTTTATACTTCAAAAGTATTTCAATAACTCTATTAAAATTCATAATTAGCTATATTTGTAAAAAGAATTCTAATTTATGAATTTAGATTTACGAACAGTAAATGTAACCCGATATATTACTCCACTTCGCGAAGGAGGTTCATTACCCGCTCTAGCAGAAGCCGATGACGAATTTAAATATGTTTTAAAATTTCGAGGAGCAGGTCATGGTGTAAAAGCTTTAATTGCCGAATTCTTAGGAGGTCAAATTGCAAAATATTTAGACTTACCAGTTCCTGAATTGGTTTTTGCCAATTTAGATGAAGCTTTTGGAAGAACAGAAGCCGATGAAGAAATTCAAGATTTATTAAAATTTAGCCAAGGATTAAATCTAGGATTACATTTTTTATCGGGTGCATTAACTTATGATGCTGCTGCAAATGATTGTGAGGCTTTGTTAGCTTCAAAAATTGTTTGGTTAGACGCATTCATAACCAATGTAGATCGAACATTCAAAAACACAAATTTACTAATTTGGAAAAAAGAACTTTGGTTAATCGATCATGGTGCTTCTTTTTATTTTCATCATTCATGGATTAATTGGGAAACAACTGCAAAAACCCCTTTTACACTAATTAAAGATCATGTTTTACTACCAAAAGCATCAAAATTAGAAGAAGCACACCAGTTATTTACTTCAAAATTAAATGCTCAAATTCTAAAAGAAATTGTCAATCAAATTCCTGAAGATTGGTTGCAATGGGAAGACCAATCGATAACTTCAGACGAGATAAAAGAAATTTATTTTCAGTTTTTATCCATACGATTACAAAACGCTGAATTATTTTTAAACCAAGCTCAAGATGCACGAAAAACACTTATATGATTATGCTGTAATTCGTGTCGTACCTAGAGTAGAACGCGAAGAATTTATCAATGTTGGATTGATGCTTTTTTGTAAGCGTCAAAAATATTTACGTATTCAATATCAAATTCCAACTCAAAAAATAAAATCATTTTGTTCCGAATTTGATTTAGAACAACTTCAAAATAATTTAGATGCTCTTGTTGCTATTTGTGAGGGCAAAAAAGAGGGTGGTCCAATTGCTCAATTTGAAAAAGACGAACGTTTCAGATGGATAACAGCAATTAAAAGTTCTAGTATTCAAACCTCTAGGCCACATTCAGGATTTAGTAAAAACTTAGACCAAACCTTTGAAAAATTATATAACGAATTAGTAAAATAAAAGCCATAAAATGAATACTTCCTTAGAAACAATACTTCAAGAACAAAAAAATGTTAAAGTAATAGATTCATCAATTGATTATAAAGATTATGTTGCTTTAGATTTATCAGCAGCACACACTGACCAATTGAATTTAAATCTTACGAATGCTAATGTCTTTGAAGATTTTATTGAAGCTCATTTATCAAATCATAATGCAAAAGTAGCTTTTGGTGGTTATCAAGAAATTAGAAACCTATATAGAAGAAGTACGGTTTTTAAAAACGAAGTTACAGACGAACGCAACATCCACATAGGATTAGACCTATGGATAAAAGCTGGCACACCTGTTTTAGCTGCTTTGGATGGTGAAATTCATAGTTTTCAAAATAATACTGCTTTAGGTGATTATGGTCCAACTATCATTTTAAAACATACCATAAACGGTATAATTTTTCATACTTTGTATGGTCATTTAAGTTTGAATAGCTTAAAAGATAAGAAAGAAGGTCAGTTAGTAAAAAAAGGAGAATCTATAGCAACACTTGGTGCTCCACCAGTTAATGGAGATTATGCACCACATTTGCATTTTCAAATTATTGAAGACATGCAAGATAAAAAAGGAGATTATCCTGGTGTTAGCAGTAAGAAGGATTTAGATTTTTATATTAAAAATTGTCCAAACCCAAATTTGTTGCTAAAGATTTAATTTTTGTTTAACTTTGAATGATAACATTATAAAACAAACAAAATGAAAAAATTTATTTTAACATTGGCATGCATGACAACATTATTAATAGTTTCATGCAAAGAATCTACACAGGATAAAGTAGAAGACACAACAGAAGAAGTTGGTGAAGATATTGAAACTACAACTGAAGATGCAATAGATGCAATTGATTCAACAACAACAGAAGTTGGAAAATGATATTGAAAAGGGCGTTGATGCAGCAAAAGAAGAAATGGAATGAAGTTAAAAAATAATTCCCAAGTTGATTTAACTTAAAAAGCTCCAAAAGAATTAATCCTTTTGGAGCTTTTTATTATTTAGCAGTGTTTAAATTAACTCCTAATTTTCTGTTCCCATTTCCATGCACTGGCTAATGCTTCTTCAAGAGAGGATTGTGCTTTCCATCCCAAAACTTTATTCGCTTTATCTGTATTGGCATAAGCCGAAGTAATATCACCTTCTCTCCTACCTACAATTTTATAATTTAATTTCTGATTAGATACTTTTTCAAAAGTAGTAATTACCTGTAAAACAGAAGTTCCTGTTCCAGTTCCTAAATTAAATGTCTCTACTTTTTCTATATTTTGTTTTTTTAACAAGCGTTGTAAAGCCATAACGTGCGCTTTTGCTAAATCAACTACATGAATATAATCTCTTACTGCTGTTCCATCTGGAGTAGCATAATCATCTCCATAAACAGAAAGTTGTTCACGTAAACCAATCGCAGTTTGTGTAATAAATGGCACTAAATTTTGAGGTACACCAATAGGCAATTCTCCTATTTCAGTTGATGGATGAGCTCCTATTGGATTAAAATAACGTAACAAAACCGCATTAATATTTGAAACCTTAGCTACATCTGCAATTATTTCCTCACCAATTTGCTTGGTATTTCCATAAGGCGACATGGCTGGTTGCACAGAAGCATTTTCTGTAATTGGCATTTTTTCGGCTTGACCATACACTGTACAAGAAGAACTAAAAATAAAAGAAACTATTGGCAGTTTCTCTAATTCTTGCAATAGATAGACCAAAGTATTAATATTATTTTCATAATACAACAACGGATTTTCTACACTTTCACCAACAGCTTTTGAGGCTGCAAAATGAATCACTCCAGAAATATCATTGTACTTTTTGAATATGTTTTGTACTGAAGCTTTATCCCGCAAATCTATTTTCTCAAAAATGGGCATTTTACCCGTAATGGCATAAATTCCATCTAAAACTCTTTCTGAAGAATTGGATAAATTATCTATTACTATTACTTCAAATCCTTCATTTTGTAATTCCACAACAGTATGTGAACCTATAAAACCTAAACCACCTGTAACTACTATTTTCATTTTCTTTTAAGAAAAAAGAAAATAGAACATAGAAAATAGATTTTAGCACTTAGTCTATATTCTTTTCTCTTTGTTCTATTCTCAATTAAACAAATTCTAAAATAGAGTCTGAAATAAATTTAATTTGTTCATCCTCTAATTCGGTATGCATTGGTAATGCAATTACTTCGCTACATAATTGATTTGTTACTGGAAAATCTTCTTCTTTATAACGAGAATCTGCATATGCTTTCTGACTGTGTAATGGAATTGGATAATATATGGCACAAGGTATTTGTTTACTTTGTAAATGGGCCAACAAACCATCGCGCTTTCCATTGGTAATTCTAATTACATATTGATGAAAAACATGATCATCTCCATTAAAATCGAATTCTGGAACTACAATATTGTTATTTACAGATAAATTTGCGTTGTATTTTTTCGCTGCTAATCTTCTTTCAAAATTATAAGTATCTAAATGTTGTAGTTTTGCCTTCAAAACTCCAGCTTGAATACTATCTAAACGAGAATTAACTCCTACGACATCATGATGATAACGCTCATACATACCATGATTTACTATTCCTCTTAAAGTATGTGCTAAAGCATCATCATTTGTAAAAATAGCACCACCATCTCCATAACAACCTAAGTTTTTTGAAGGAAAAAAAGAAGTCGCTGCTACATGACCAATAGTTCCTACTTTTGATTTTGAACCATCTTTTGAAGTATAATTAGCACCTATTGCTTGTGCGTTATCTTCAATTACATATAAATTATACTCTTTTGCAATTTCCATAATAGCATCCATATTAGCCGCACGCCCAAACAAATGAACAGGAACAATAGCTTTTGTTTTTGGTGTTATTGCTTTTTTAATTCCTTCTAAAGAGATATTCATATTATTAATATCAACATCTACTAGCACAGGAGTTAATTGTAACAAGGCAATCACTTCAACCGTAGCGGCAAAAGTAAAATCGGCAGTTATAACCTCATCACCAGGTTTTAAATCTAATCCCATCATTGCAATTTGCAAAGCATCGGTACCATTAGCACAAGGGATAACGTGTTTTACTCCTAAATATTTTTCTAAATCAGCTTGAAATTGGTGAACCAAAGGTCCATTAATATAAGTATTTGTTTCTAAAACTTCTTGAATAGAAGCATTTACTTCTGTTTTTATTTTTTCATATTGACTTTTTAAGTCAACCATTTGTAATTTTTTCATTGAAATAAATTTGGTGTAACAAAAGTAAGAAATTATAGTGGACTTTTTAAGTTAAGCAAAAAGAAACGTATTTTAGCCGTCAAAATAAGAAGAATGTTTTTTTTATACAATTTATTGGTAATTTGTGCGAGCTTTTTAATAAAAATATTAGCTCTTTTCAGTCCAAAAATGAAACTATTCGTTGAAGGAAGGAAAAATGTTTTCTCAATTTTAAAAGAAAAAATTTCTACAACTGATAAAGTGATTTGGTTTCATGCCGCTTCACTTGGAGAATATGAACAAGGATTGCCTGTCATAGAAAAAATTAAAGAAAAATATCCTAGTCATAAAATCATGGTAACTTTCTTTTCTCCATCTGGTTATGAAATAAGAAAAAACAATACCCTTGCAGATCTTACTATTTATTTGCCATTGGATACAAAAGCTAATGCATCAAAATTTATAGATTTGGTTCATCCAGAAATGGTGTTTTTTATCAAATATGAATTTTGGCCTAATTATTTAAATGAACTAAAAAAACACTCTAAAAAATTTGACACAAAAACATATTTAATTTCTGGTATTTTTAGAGAACAACAAGCCTTTTTTAAATGGTACGGTGGTTTTTATAGAAAAGCACTCAAAACCTTTGATTATTTTTTTGTACAGAACGAAAAATCTAAAAAATTAATTCAGAGTATTGGCTTTACCAATGTTCAACTTTCTGGTGATACTCGTTTTGACAGAGTGGTTTCTATTTTAGAGAGAGATAATAATTTAGAATGTATTGAAGCATTTAAAAACAATCAAACTACAATAGTAATAGGTAGTTCTTGGCCTAAAGATGAAAAAATATTAATTGAGTATATCAATCAAGCACCTGATGATGTAAAATTTATTATTGCACCACATAATATAAAAGCAGATCAAATTAAAGGGTTACAAAATTCGATTACTAAAAAAACGATTCTTTTTTCTGAAAAAGAGGAGATTCTGAAACAAGTTCAGAATGACAAAAGCATTTCTTTAGCTAATTTTCAAGTTTTTATTATTAATACCATTGGCATTTTAACTAAAATTTATTCCTACGCAGATATTGCTTATGTTGGTGGTGGCTTTGGTAATCCAGGTGTTCATAATATTTTGGAACCTGCAACTTTTGGAGTACCCATTGTTATTGGTTCCAATTATTCTCATTTTGCAGAAGCTACTGCTTTAGTCAATATGGAAGGCTGTATTGCTATTTCAAATTATACCGAATTAAAAAATGCTTTTGATTTATTACTTCAAAATGAAGACGAACGCTATGAAAAAGGGCATATTTGTAGCACTTTTGTACAAATGAATAAAGGAGCAACTGATACTATTTTAAGATATTTGGAACAAAATAAAACTTTATAGTTTTTCCCACATTTTATTTAAATAAACAAAATCATTAAATTGCACTCGAATAAATAAAACAATTATGAAATTTTTAAAATTATTAATCCTATTATTTACTATTCCTATTTTTTCACAACAAGGAGGTATGTGGATTCCTTCTTTACTAAAAGGAATGAATGAAACTGAGATGAAAAATCTTGGTATGAAAATGAAAGCTGAAGACATATACAGCGTTAATAAATCAAGTTTAAAAGATGCAATAGTGCATTTTGATGGTGGTTGTACATCTGAGATAATCTCTAATAAAGGTTTGCTTTTAACCAATCATCATTGTGGTTATGATGCCATTCAAAGTCATTCTACACTAGAACATGATTATTTACAAGATGGCTTTTGGGCTAGAGATATTTATGCTGAACTGCCAAATCCTGGTATGGTTGCAACCCTAATTGTTAGCATAAATGATGTTACTGATAAAGTTCTTGAAGGAGTAGGTTCTCTACCTACTGAAACTGAAAAACAAAAGAAAATTCAAGAAAACATTAATATTGTACAAAATAATTTTCCAAAAGAATCTTGGCAAGACACAAGAATTAGAACTTTCTATGAAGGAAATCAATACATCCTTTTTGTAACAGAAACTTTTAAAGACATTCGTTTAGTAGGTGCTCCACCAAGTTCAATAGGAAAATTTGGCTCAGATACAGACAATTGGGTATGGCCAAGACACACAGGTGATTTTTCTATTTTCAGAATATATGCTAACAAAGACAATAAACCAGCTGAATACTCACAAGATAATGTTCCTTATACTCCAAAACACTTCTTGCCTATTTCATTAGATGGAATTAGTGAAGATGATTTCACCTTAGTTTTTGGTTTTCCTGGGAGAACACAAGAATATTTACCCTCTTTTGCAGTAGAACAAATTGTAAACACTTTAAATCCTGCAAAAATTGAAATAAGAGATGCTGCTTTAAAGGTACAAGATGGTTTTATGAGAAAAGATAAAGCAATCAAAATTCAATATGCTTCAAAATATGCAAGTGTAGCTAACTATTGGAAAAAATGGATTGGTGAAAAGCAAGGTTTAGAAAAATCAAATGCAATTCAAATCAAAAAAGATTTTGAAAAAGAATTCAGTAAAAGAGTTGAGAAAGAGGGCAAAACAAAAGAATATGGTGCTATATTAAAAGATTTCGAAGAAAGCTATACAGAAATTACCGAGTATGCTCTAGCAAGAGATTATTTCAATGAAGTAGTTTTAAGAAATACGGAACTTCTTAGTTTTGGTTTTAAATTATACCAATTAGAACAAGTCTACAATTCAAAAGGAGAACAAGCATTTACAGATCGAAAAGCCAATTTATTAAAAGAATTTGAAGAAGCCTACAAAAATTTCAATCCTACAGTAGACGAGCGTGTTTTTGAGCAATTGCTTTCACTTTACTTAAACAAATCGCCTTATTCTCCTCCTTCTCTTACTAAAGAAAATTTAAGTAAACTAACATCAGATGTTTATAAAAAATCTAAACTAACTTCTTATGAAGGAGTAAAAGATTTACTAAAAGGAGATGCAAAATCAACTATTAAAGACCTTAATAAAGATACTGGTTATGAATTAGTGAAATTATTAGCTAATTACTATACAGACAAGGTAATTCCTATATATACGGAACTTAATTTAAAAATAAACGCCCTTCAAAGAGAATATATGAAAGCTCAATTAGAGCTTTTTCCTGATGCAAGATACTTTCCTGACGCAAATAGCACTCTAAGAGTAACCTATGGTGTAGTAAAAGGCTATCATCCTAGTGATGGAGTTTATTACGAACCAGTAACTCATTTAGATGGAATTATGGAGAAATATATTCCTGGTGATTATGAATTTGATGTGCCTACGAAATTAATCCAGTTATACAAAAATAAAGATTATGGTATTTATGGAGAAGACGATAAAATGCCAGTTTGTTTTATTGGAACCAATCACACAACAGGAGGAAACTCTGGTAGTCCTGCAATTGATGCAAATGGAAATTTGATAGGGTTAAATTTTGACCGAGTTTGGGAAGGAACTATGAGTGACATTCATTATGATCCTGAAATTTGCAGAAATATTATGGTAGATATTCGATACGTTTTATTCATTATTGATAAGTTTGCCAATGCTGATAATTTAATTAATGAAATGAAATTAGTGCATCCAAAAAAAGCTACAAAGAAAACCAAAAAAAGAAGGTAGTTTTATTTTAAAAATTTGGCATATAATTTGCTGATTATGAAGACAAGAGTAAAGAATAAAAAAAAATAAAAAAAAAGTCAAAAAATATTTTGACAAGTCAAAAAATTTATATCTTTGCTCCGAATTAATAATTAACCTTTTATAATTTAGTAAGATGAAAAAAGTTGTTTTAAGTTTAGCATTTGTTGCTATGATGTTCGTTTCTTGTAAAGAAACTGAAGCTACTCCAGAAGTTACAGAAGAAACTGTTGAAACTGTTGAAGCTACACCAGCTGAAACTGTTGAAGAGCCTGTAGAAGTTGCTGCTGATTCAGCTGCTACTCCAGCTGTTGAAGAAGTTAAAGTTGAAGAAGCTGCTAAGTAATTAATTGCTGACAGAAAGATTAAAGCTCCACATGTGGAGCTTTTTTTATGCTTTATCTCTTCTTAATTTACACTTATTCAAAAGTTGCGAAGATATCATCCTCTGCTGAAAAATCTAGAATTTCTGCCATAACTCCATATTTCACAAATTCATCAATCCCTTTTTGTAATAATAACTGTGTAGAATATTTACGGCTAACGGCTATTTGTTTCTCATTTAATATAATTCTGAAAAAAAACTTTCCATTTCCAGAACGAAATCGCATAAAAACTAAATTCTCAATATTTTCCTGAAGCTGAACGATATGTTCTTCACATTCAAAACGTAATTCAAAGCTATTACTCGTAAAAATAGTCTTTCCCTTACGAGAAGTTAATTCATATTTATATTCTCCATTCAATCGTTTAGTAATAACAAAAGTCGCCATATATTGTGTTAGTTAATCGCAGTAGCGCAAAATACTATTTTGAATTCAAGTAAAAAATAATTTTCATAGGAAGTTATTAAGAAAATCATATAATTAAATTGGGAAACAAAATTAAGTAAAATTTAACTTTGTCATACTCTCACTATATTTCCGTTAGTCAATCACAGTTTTAGCTCTAGACTCTTTTAGATTCTATATCATGATATGATATAAATCCTTGCCATTGGTTAACGATTCCTGTTGGCAGAATTCTTAGGGATTTACAAATCATAGATAAAATATGGTAGTTGACTGTGGCAAATTTTCAAATCAAATTGACTGCTCATTTTATCTCTTCGCTAAAAAAAGGGGAAATATCCGTTATCATTTACAGGTATAAACCTCTTTTAATCAATTAATTACAATACTACCTTTACATCATCCTAGACGTAAGCCGAAAAGTCAACAATAGAGTAGGTAATCTAAAAACTAAAAAAAAATGAAAATTAAAACAATCATTCTAATCGCAAGCATTACATTGGGAGTATTTATACTGTCGCAATGCAAACCTAAAAAATCATTGTTATACAATGAATCAGGAAATTATTTGGTTGATGGAAATTTCCTTATCCAAAACACAAAAGAAATCTCTTCGGGAGATATCGAGAAATTACTGTCCTTAGATAAACAGTATGCTGATCTCATTAAAGGAAAAGCGTTTTTGAACTATATTGTGAATACGCAACAAATTCAGTTCATTCAAAGAATTCAAAACTTAGATAAAATATCACGAATTCAAAAAATCAACTTTATCCACAAAGGGTGTTTCGAAAAAGCACAAATCGATTGGTCACAATTTGGTGATTTAAAAAGCCAATTGGATCATATTCTAAACAAATACAAACCAACATTAATCAATGGGAATATAGCAATTACAAACAATCAAATTGCGACTAAAGCCATCAAAATGAGCGACAAAGATATTTCTACCTTGTCAGGAATTTCAATCTACGGGTTTGACGATGCTAATATTTGTGGTGATTTCATGGGTGTCAACAAATACTCAAGAATTTTATTTAGAGTAAACACTGTGGCACCTGACAAAGATTTACAAACTCGTTTGGAAGGTGTAATCAGCCAATACCGTTAAAAATTAATTATATAAGGCTGGTTTATACCAGTCTTATACTTTAAATTAAGAATTACACAATGAAAAGAAAAGCGCAATTAGTAGGTATTTTTATAGTCATTCTATTGGTTTTCACTGTAGGATTAAAAGGTACATTTGATGGTTATTATGGGTTTTATTATTCAGAGAAAGAATATAAAAAACCACTAGCATTCACTATCACAGAAGAAATAATTAAACTTAAACCAGTAAGTATATTTCTATCCTATACTGGTTTTGATACAGGATATAGCTTTTTTGCTCCAAATGTAGCCAGTGACTTTGTTTTACTGTTTGAATTAAAAGATAAAGAAGGTAATACGATCGAAAATAGGATTATGCCTGCGTTTAAAAACAAAGAAAGTATCACTAGATATACTTCTGTATATAATATGTTTTTAGATAAGATTTCTGCCGAAAATGGCACAATGAAAGACAATAAATACCAACAATACTTAGATATCATCATCAAACAAATTGCTGTTTCCGTAAAAAAGGAAAATCCAAATACTGACAGGATAATAGCTAGACTATATTTATACCATTATCCTGACTTAAAAAGTTATCAGAAAGGGGAGAAATCGGAAAGACTTATCCTTATTGGCGAATACAAATAAATTTACAAATGAAAAAACTATCAAAAATTTACAGAAAAGTTGAAAATTTTTTCTTCAATTCTTCAAATAATTCTGAATTTCTGTCATTCTTCAGAATTGCTGCAGGAGTCGTTATTTTATTGCATTTCATATCAATATTCAGTGATTTTGACCAATTCTTTTCTAGTAAAAGTATAGTGCCTCCAGATATCATGGCAACTTTTCATCAAGACTGGCAATTAACATTCCCTATAATAGTGAAACAGATAGAAAACATAGGTATCTCAGAAGCAACAACTATTATAGTTACTAAAACAGCATATATCTTATTGTGCGTATGTATTATCATAGGTTTCTTTTCGAGAATCAGCGCTTTTATACTACTTTTTATTCAAATTTTATTAATGAAAGGAAGTACCTTTTTTATTTATGGTGCCGACTTTTTCACCAGTATGTCCTTATTTTATTTAATTTTATTTCCTTCTGATTCTTATTTTTCCATTCGTAACTTTTTCAAATCAGATCAAAAGAAAGAACATAATTATATGCCCATAAAGCGTCTTTTTCAAATACACATTAGCATCGCATATTTTTTCTCAGGTTTTGATAAACTAATGGGATTTAATTGGTGGAATGGTGAATCTATCTGGAAAGCTATTCATTTACCTTATGCTAATAGAGATTTTAATTTTGATTTTTCATGGATGGCCGACCATTCTTTTATTCTCATTCTTGTAGGTTGGTCAACTATAATTATAGAAATGTGTTATCCTCTATTTGTATGGATTCCAAAAACAAGAAAAGCATGGATATTCTTAACTATCTCTATGCATATCGGAATCGCTGTAGTACTAAATCTTTACTACTTTTCAGCTATTATGATTGTATGGAATCTAACTAACTTTTACTTTGAAAGCCCTTCCATAGTTACCAGTAAAAGCTCAATCTTTAATTTTTTGCAACGCAAAAAGAAGAATGTTTTGACATTAATTGAATCTTGACATCAATTAAAGTAAGAAACAAAAACATTAAGTAACATTTTCCTATCACACCACTGTGTAAGCGTATGCTTTATATTATGTTTCTGTTCGTTGAGTTTTACCTTCAGATTCCTCCTAATTCTAACTCATGATACAGTACTTGTTATTGACTAGCGATTCTTATTGAACAACTTTTTAAAAATCTTCATCCTATAAGTATATATTGCATAAAATAAAAAAAGCTCCTAACATAGTTAGAAGCTTTTGTACTCCCACCCGAACAAATCTCGAAACATTTTGTAGAGGATTTAGAGTGTTTATGTGAACTAGTCAATACATACTAAAGCCCCTCTTAGGGAGTGGTTTTAGTATGTATTTTAATTATTTCAATATGTTTCCGTGTGACTCAATACAAATATTGAAATTTTTAGTCTTAAGCATATCAATATATACTAATAGTCCAATACTATTTTTATAAATTGTTCATCACTATTTGGCACCATGGGGCTTTGTGACCTTCACTGTACAGCCCGTAGTCATAAATAAAATGCTGGAAACAGATTGATAAAACAAGCTGTAATCTGGCTAATAATTCTATAAAAATTCCTATTTAAAACTTTGAGCAAATTTTTTGATGGTAAAGAATTTGGTTCTAATTAAATCTTACCCAAGAACAATTAGCCATTGACATCGATTCTGATGCTTCTCTGAAATGTCAAAGTTTACAATAGAAGCATTCTATAAATTTTAACCTTCATTCAAAGCTTAATATAATTGCAAAATATTTATTATTGAAACAGCAGTTTATAGCAGACAGATTATAATTCTATGAATTATTAACAACATTTAGTCTCATGTGGATATTCTTATTTTTCACAAGAGCTTCAACCCTTTCAATAAGCATTAAATTGAGACGATCAGCACTTCCTCGAGCGTGACCTATATACTGCATAAATTCTCGTAAATCAATAACGTTAAGATATATTTTGTTTTCAGCCATAGCCTTAAATATCTTATATTCTATTGTTTTCCAATCACCGAATGGTAATAATTCAGAAACCAAAACAATACAGTGTGGAAAAGGAGTTTTGTCGAAAATAATTTCCTCTAAATGACTATCATATATTGTTGTATTGGCCGTGACCTTTTTTGAAGCCCCAACAATCTGATCTATTCCGGTGGAGATTTGCTTTTGTAGACCCTTAACTTTTTTCTCCATTGGTTTGTTAAGTGCGCTGTCAATAACCCCCACCGCCTTACTTTCAATTAGAAAAAGACCATTATCAGAAATCGCAAGAACATCTGTTAATTCACGGTAACCATTAGTTCGTGCAATTTGAGGATTCAAGTATAGCTTTTGCTTAAAAAGATCATCAAGAATGATCGTCACTTCCTTTTCGAGAATGCTACCTTCATCCTTATCATCAACCATTATATGGCTTGTTTCGTTAAATCCAATGACTGTATTTTTCATAATAATCCAGTCCTGTAGTTTTCCATCAATTGCAATGGTTTCTATTTCGTAGACATTCTTGTGTTTACTTTCCATTTTAATACTGTGGTCAAAACAATCCAGTGAACGAGAAATTCTTTCATCAAATTTACCGCAGTACAGGCTTTCGGGATTGCCTTGTAGATTTAGTACCCGAAACTGGTCGGCAATGCTGAATGAGAGCTTTGCAGTCGCAACGCAAATACCAAGTTCATTGTGAAAATGAATGTGGGTAAAGCTACGGTTCATGATTGCAGCAAGAGAGGTATGCTCGTCAGGGAAAAGTTCTGTCCCTATAACTGCTGCGAAATTTATTGGATCATCGTAAATTCGTAACCCTGAATGAAATATTGCAGGTTGGTGAGAGCCATCCTTGCCAAAAAGGAATTCAACCTTACAGCCTTTCATTATTGATTTTATAATAGGAGAAGTAATCTTAATCATTACCTTCGCTCCAAAATCGTCATTGATAAACCATATTGAAGCAGGTTCGTGTAATAGTTCTTTGCATATCCTTTCCTCAGTTGTCATAATTACTGGCTTATTTTTTATCCAATCACGATTGTATATTTTAAATATGTCTCGTTTTATATAGTCATAAATTTAATATCATAAGTCATTAGGTTAATTCGGTATTATATTCCAGTTATACCATTAACAAAAGTATCCACAAAATCTAAAATTTTATTTAATATTCGGTCGCCCACTTCTTTAGATTTTAGAACACTAGGTCTTCCTTCTATACGAAGGTCTAAAATTTCTTTTCTTAAGGGTTCTCTTTCTGTAAAAAGATAATTTTCTATCAATTTTTCAGTTTTTTCATCAGAAAGGTTTTCTGTTTTTACCAAATCTTGAAGTGCTTTTTCTTGTTCTTCATTCCAGAATTTTTCAAATACCTCGGGAATTATATCGGTATCGTCAATGTAAGGTAGACTTTCTTGAATAAATTTTTCAATTAGTTCTCTTTTACTTCTTAATGACACTTCGGTATTTAATAAGTTTGAAATCTCTTTTTCAATACTTTCCTTATCTTTTGAACTGTGTTTTAATTTAAACTTAATCAATAATTGAATAATGTAGGTAACGTTGATTGTATCACGTCTAATCAACTCCAATTCAAAATCAATATCATTTAAGATAGATGTTTTTTCTATTGTCGTGCTATTGCTAAGTTTATCCTTCAAATCCAAATACTTACTTGTGTAATCAGCAAATAACTGTTCCTCAATTTGCAAATCATCCCAAGTAAACTCGGAGTAATGGCTCATTTTTTTGTGTAAGCGTATAAGTGCTCTGAATATCAAAATAAACTCTAACTTATCTTCTTCAGTATATAGATTATCTACAGAACTACTCTGGGGAACAATTTCTAGTAATTTTTCGATTTCTTCATTGAATTTTTCGGTATAGACTTCATAAGGTTCAACGATAATTTCATCAATTGCCTCTTTATTACTAAATAGTGCAATTGCTTCATCTGTTTTATCTTTCAGATTTCGAAAACATACAATATTACCCTGTGTCTTGTTTTTGTCTAAAGTGCGATTAGTACGGCTAAAAGCCTGAATAAGTCCATGGTATTGAAGGTTTTTATCAACATACAATGTATTCAGATTTTTACTGTCATAACCCGTTAAAAACATATTAGCGATTAATAAAATATCTGTTTCATGTTTAGGATGTTTAGATTTTCTGGCAACAGCATTATAATAATTGTAAAAGCCTTCACTATCCTTAATATTTTCTGCCATTCCAAAAAGTTCGTTGAAATCTTGCACATACGTTTCCAACAATTCTCTACGGTGCGGTTTGAAGACATATTCTATTTGTGGCTCGGCAGCCAAATTCAGTTGACTAGCCAATTGATCCTCTATCTCTTCCTCGTTTTGAGCATAACTGAAAATAGTGGCTATTTTTAAATTATGTTCACCATTCAGTTTTTTACGTTTAAAAATTTCATAGTACTCAATGATGGCATCAATATCTTGAACGCACATCATCGCACAGAATTTTTTGGATTGCGTTTTCTGATCGTGGTGTTGAATGATGTAATCTACAATTGCTTCTTTACGTTCAGGAGCTTCAAAAACCTCAGCTTCATTAATTTTTTCAACTTTCAAGTCAATGATATTATCTTTTCTCTTGAAAGTTTGAATATATTCAATCGAGAATCTCAAAACATTTTCATCTCTAATAGCATCTGTAATTACATATTTATGGAGGCATTTACCGAATAAACTGGCTGTGGTTTTTTCTCCATTTGCATTCTCTGCCAAAATAGGTGTCCCTGTAAAACCAAACAATTGAATATTATGAAAATACCCCACGATGTTTTGATGTGTTTCTCCAAATTGTGAACGGTGACATTCATCAAAAATAAATACCATTCTTTCGTTTTGAAGGGCTTTCATTTTACCTAAATTACGGCCAGAAATTGCATTATTCAGCTTCTGAATAGTTGTAACAATAATTTTTACATTCGAATCATTGAATTTTCTAATAAGGTCATCTGTATTTGTTGCTGAACTTACTGATCCTTTACTGAAGCTATCGTATTCCTTATTGGTTTGATAATCTAAATCCTTTCTATCTACTACAAAAACTACTTTTTTGATAGCTGCAATTTTTGATAGAATCTGGCTGGCTTTGAAACTTGTTAAAGTTTTTCCACTTCCTGTGGTATGCCAGATATATCCGTTTTTCTCTACATTATAGCCATTTAATATTTCGTTTTCAGTTACTTTTTTTATAATACTTTCCACAGCATAATATTGATAGGGACGAAGCACCATTAACCGCTTATCTGTTTCATTAAAAACAATATATTTACATATCATTTTACTGATATGACACGGTTCTAAGAAAGTATCTGTAAAACCATTCAGAATGTTATTAAGAGGATTATTGTTCTCGTCTGTCCAATGGAAGGTTTGCAAATATTCCTGTTTATGTGTACCGAAGTTGCTGAAATACTTGGTATTTACGCCATTACTAATAATAAACAATTGTACAAAATGAAACAACCCTTTTCCTGCTCCAAAACTATGCTTCTGATAGCGGTTGATTTGATTGAAAGCTTCTTTCATTTCTAACCCCCTACGCTTTAGTTCTATCTGGACTAATGGTAGTCCATTAATTAGCAAGGTAACATCATAACGATTTTCGTATTTCCCTTCCTGTGTAATCTGATTAGTAACCTGATACTCATTTTGACACCAATGTTCCACATTCAAAAATTCAAAATATAGATTGTCTCCATTATCTCTTAAGATATGATGCTTCGTTTCACGTAATATTTTGGCTTTTTCAAAAACAGAACCTTTATTCAGTATATTTAATACTTTTTCAAATTCACTATCGCTAAATTGTATATTATTGTGTTTTTCTAATTGCGTTTTCAGATTTGCAAGTAAAGCTTTTTCATCAGTAATGGTAATGTATTTATAACCCAATTTTTGTAATTGGACTATTAGTTGTTGTTCTAAGATTTGTTCTGACTGCTTGCTCAAAATGATTATGAATTAGGAGTTATTGTGTTGGCTTTAAATATGCACAAATTTAACAAAATAAAGGGTTTTCTTTCACTTCTCCTAATTCATAATCTAAAGTTTATCTCAAAGCTTTAAACATTTGCTCAATCGCCTTCTTCTTCTGTTCCATATTGGGATGGACATAGAGATTTAAGGTTGTGCTGATATTGGAATGTCCTAAAAGGACACTAACAGTTTTGTAATCGCAATTACTTTCAATACATCTGGTAGCAAAACTATGTCTAAGTCCATGAAACTTTAGATCTGGCATTTTCAACTCTTTCATTAGGTTTTTATAATATTTCTCTCGTTCTGTTGGAAATTGAATGTCAAATGGATTATAATTCAACCATTTGTGCTTAGCTCCATATTTGAGAATCATTTTCAGAACAATTAGAATATCCTTTATTGTTTTTTGGCTCAAACCTGATTCCAATTTCTGGAATACAAAAGCCTGCACTTCTCTTTCCTCAATCGAATATTTATTACCAAATATGGGTAGTAGATGATTTTCAATTAAAAGTGTATAAGCAGAAAAACTTGATTTCTTCACATACTGTTTTTTGTTTGTTTTCCATAGGTCAATTACCTCTGAAATTTGTTTTTGATCATTCATTATTATTTAATTTTTGTGAACTCCAAAGGAAAGAAATAAAGAATTGAAGATTTTATTATCACTAAGGTTCCTAATTTGAGATTTCCTGAGTTTTCAGGTGAGTGGGAAATAAATAAGTTAGGAGAAGTTGTGAATTTTAAAGTAACTAATTCCTTTTCGAGGGATAATTTGAATTATGAAAATGGTACTGTAAAAAACATCCATTATGGTCGTATCCAAACCCAAAACAAAATAATTGAAGAATTAGAAACCTTAATTAAAGGACTAAGTGAAAAGATATTTTCTCAGAAAATTAGATTCAAGGAATTTACTGATAAATGGGAAGTGAAGAAGCTAGATGAAATAGCAACATTTTATTCAGGTGGAACACCCCTTACATCTAGAAAAGAGTATTTTGATGGAAATATTCCGTTTATTCGTTCTGGTGAAATAAATTGTAGCAAAACTGAACAATTCATTAGTGAATTAGGCTTAAAAAGTTCTTCTGCAAAAATGGTTGAAATAGGCGACATTTTATATGCTTTGTATGGTGCAACAAGTGGTGAAATAGGGATTAGTAAGATTAAAGGAGCAATAAACCAAGCGGTTCTTTGTATAAAATCAGAACAAAATCATTATTTCATATACTCTTATTTATCACATAAAAAAGAACATATTACAGGGAAATATTTACAAGGCGGTCAAGGGAATCTATCTGCTGAAATTGTTAAGCAGATCAAAATATATATTCCCACCCTCGAAGAACAAATTACCATAGCTCAATTGCTTTCTTCAGTTGATACAAAGATAAAAACGGAAAAAAATATGTTAGGGAAATATCAATGTCAAAAACAATATCTTTTGCGGAAATTATTTATATAAATATGTTTTGTAACAAGTGTGCTTTCTGAATCTCATATTTTTGCAATAGCACTTTTTCAATATTTAATTTATGATCAAGAGATGATAATAACTTTTCTATTTTATGTTGCAACTCTAGAGAAGGACAATAAATAAAAGATTCTCCATAATCTTTGAAATAGATGTGGGGAATTCCAGAACCAACTTTGTATTTTTCAAAGTTGAAAAATTTCAAACAGAAGAAGATATACCTTAGATTAATCTCTGACTTTGCAGTTAAATAATTTAGAGTGCCTATAACCGAAAATTTATCTGTTCCATACTGAACCTTTCCAACTCCAGACCCATCTTTGATTATTAAGACCGCATCTTCTTTAATTTGATAATTTTTTGTAAACGAAATAATACCTGTTGCTCCATATATAGGATAAGTTCCTTTTTCACTTAATACATCTGATTCAGTTAATGATGATGAATAACAAGAAACACAATCTTTTAATTTTATATTTGAGTCTTGTGACAGAATTAGTTTCTGACAAAGTCCTTTAATTAAGGATTTTATTTCCTGTGTGAATACGCTTAGTAAGAAACTGTTCTCACGCCAATTGAAGTACAGGGGTGATAAGGGGAATGATTTTCAGGACTGGCAGATTAAGAAACTAAAAGATGTATGTGAAATAATTGGAGGAGGTACGCCAGAAACTAATAAAGCTGAGTATTGGAATGGGAGCATACAGTGGTTCACCCCAACTGAAATAAAATCAAATTTTGTTTCTAAAAGTGAAAGAACTATTTCTGAATTAGGATTAAAAAATTCCTCTGCAAAACTTCTACCGAAAGGAACTATATTACTAACGACAAGAGCTACAATAGGAGAAGCATCAATTACGCTTGAAGAATGCACTACCAATCAAGGATTTCAATCTTTAATTGTAAATGAAAACTGCAACAACATATTTCTTTTTAATTGGTTGAAAGCTAATAAATATGAATTGGAAAAACGAGCAAACGGATCTACGTTCACTGAAATCAGTAAGTCGGAAATCGAAAAAATTGAAATCAATGTTCCAAGTATCAAAGAACAAGCTAAAATCGCTAATTGCCTTTTATCAATTGACACAAAAATTGACATTGAAGTTGATCTCTTACGAAAATTAGAAGTACAGAAAAAATACTTGTTAGCCGATTTGTTTATATAAATAAGTCAGCCAACAAGTACTGTTTTTGCTTAACCAGTAATATGTAGATTTTAGATTCTATTTTGATTTTCGCCTCAATACTTGATAATATATTCACAATTTGATTTTGGTTGTGACAATCTGGCAATGTTATTTCCATTGACTCAATTTCAGAAATATAATGTCGTTTGTGTTCATTAGATGATAAATCCAGAAAGGATAAATACTCAAATATAAATTCCAAATTTACATTTGGTTTAGCTGTCAACATTTTAATCGCAGAAGATTTTACTTTAAATGGGAAATTTACAAACTTCATATCCATTGTAAAATCATCAAAAATAATGCATTTCCCTTTATTGTAAATTCCAAAAAGTTCATCGGTATATCCTAATACAAAAGCTTTATTTGCAGTTAAAACTGGAGTTAAGGAAGGATCAGAAGAATAATCTGTATTTGTAACTACATATTTGTTTGGCTGTTCGTAGTTTAAAATTTCCTTAATTTGAACCAATTCATTTTTTTTATTTAGTATTTGTGTAAAGAGTCGATAGCGAATCGTATTCTTTAATAACTTCAGTTCCTCAATTATTTTGTTTTGGGTTTGGATACGTTTGTCTACCAGAGAAAGAAATGATGCTATTTTTTGTTGTTCAGAAATATTCGGGAAATATAATTGTATAGAACTTAGTGTTTCCTGCCCCACGTTAAATCTTGTACTTCCTCCAGAAACTCAGGAAATCTCAAATTAGGAACGTTACCTACTTTTAATTTTTTATTCGCCATCTTGACAATTCAATTTTCGTTAGTAAAAACATTAAGGATATAAAAAATTTAAAAAACAAGTCCTAATTCCTTGAAATATACATCAATTTCCTTGTCCAACTCAGCACGCTTGGCTTCCAAAGATTTGATTTCCTGCATTACTGAATGTATATCGATTTCTTCTTCTGGTTCAAAAGTATCTACATAACGAGGAATATTTAAATTATAATCGTTTTCAGCAACTTCTTTTAAAGAAGCTAAATGACTGTATTTTTCAATCACCGTTCTATTACGATAGGTTTCTACAATCTTAGTGATGTGATTGTCTCTCAACATATTTTGGTTCTTTACCTTTTCAAACTCTTTGCTGGCATCAATAAATAAAATATGGTCTGGATCTTCCTTACATTTTTTAAACACTAAAATACATGTCGGAATACTGGTTCCATAGAAAATGTTGGCAGGCAAACCAATTACTGCATCTAAGTAATTCTTTTGTTCAATAAGGTATTTACGAATATGTAATTCTGCTGCGCCACGGAACAATACGCCGTGTGGCAATACAATCGCCATGGTACCGTTTTCCGCTAAATGATAAATCATATGTTGCACAAAAGCGAAATCTGCTTTACTAGCTGGAGCCAACTTTCCATATTGACTGAAACGGTCATCATTCAAAAATAGAGGATTAGCACTCCAATTGGCTGAAAAAGGAGGGTTTGCTACTATAGCCTCAAAAGGCATATCATTCAGATGCTGCGGGTGTTCTAAAGTATCTTCTTGCTTAATATTGAATTTCAGATAATGTACTCCGTGAAGGATCATATTCATTCGAGCAAGATTGTATGTGGTACGGTTCATCTCTTGTCCGTAAAAATTATTGACATCTTTTACCTCACGTGCAACACGCAATAATAACGATCCCGAGCCACAGGTTGGATCATATACCGATTTTAATCTATTCTTCCCTGTCGTAACAATTTTTGCAAGAATTTTGGAAACTTCTTGAGGTGTATAGAACTCTCCTGCCTTTTTACCGGCTCCACTTGCAAACTGACCAATAAGATACTCATAAGCGTCACCTAATACATCTAGTTCAGAATTCTCCAACTTAAAATCTATTTCATCAAGATGTACTAGAACTTTCACTATTATTGCATTTCTTGCTTCTGCAGTTCGTCCTAAATTATTACTATTTAAGTCCATATCTGAAAAAAGATCTTCAAAATCTTCCTCACTTTGAGTTCCCATTGTACTCAACTGAATATTGGTCAGGATTTTTTGTAAATCTTCTAGAATGAAATTATTACTACCGCTGTTTCCTCTTTTTGCAATTTCACTAAAAAGTTCAGATGGTTTTAAAAAGTAGCCCAAATTTTCTAGAGCTTCGTCTCTAATAGCTTCAATATATTCTTGACCTATTTTTGTGTTTTCTTCAATATTCCTGAACTGAATGTTATCTTGTTCTAAAATTAAGTCAGCAAAAATTTCCATTTTTTCAGCCAAATATTTATAGAATATGAAACCTAGTATATAATCCCGGAACTCATCCGCATTCATCTTTCCTCGTAAAGTATTCGCTATATTCCAAAGCTGTTGCTCCAATATTTTTTTCTGTTCTTCTGACATTTGAAATAATCGTTATTAGATTAGGGATTAATTATCCTTAAGAGGGCACTAATATAATAAACTTTTGTACCGTATGGGTTATGTTTGTAACGAAAAACCAAATAGAATGTAATATAATTCTTTCTCGTTTGAATTTCTATACTGTCAACTTAATACAGTTGCAACTTGAGGTGTATATTAATCATGATATAATTATATTTTTCTTTCTATACAATCATCCAAATAGTGTTAAGCTTTTTGCGGGTAATTTATATAGCTCATCTTTTCATATTTATTTTAATTTTTATTGATTATCAATTTGTTAGTTGTTCATAAAACACACATAACTAATCTCTGAAAAGTTACCAATAACATTAACTAATCCTTTTGTAATTGAATTATGTAAATAATGTTTTTGTTTTTTAACATAAAGTACGTAAAAAATGCCGTCAATGTTAAACTATACTAAACATACAAAAACATTTAAAAAAAATTTGATATTTGGCATTATGTAGATAAGTTTGTAAGTATTAGAAACAATTTTTATAAAATTTTAAAAACAAACAAAATGAAAAAATTCATGTTTAGTGCAGTAGCACTTGTAGCGTTTTCGTTTGCTGGTATGGCAAATAATTCGGTAGAGAAAACAACAAAAGAAGAAAAAGAAGTTGAAGCTGTTAAAGCAACAGATTGTTATCAGTGGGCTTCAGATGCTTCGATGGATGAATTAATGGCTTATGATCATGGTAGTCCAAGCATGGGGGAATTGATGGATATATATGATTTTTATTTAGGCTTTTGTAAAGATTTAGGTGGTAACGTTGGTGATATGGTGGTGGTGTCAAACTAATTCAAAATTATAGGAATTACTCTTTTGTTAGTTCAGGGGGGTAATTTCTTTTTAAATTTTATAATATGAATAAGGTGTTTTTTCAAATTCTTTTTTTTGTTTCATTTATTTGTTTTTCTCAAAACGAGAATAATGAGTATCCTACGTTTAAGTATAAAAAAATTCTCTTTGATAATTATGGGAATAATAAAACTAGCTATCTAAAACAAGTTATAAGTTCAATTCCTGAAACTGAATATGAACTAATAATAGGAGATTCTGTTAGTCGGTTTAGTATATTAGAAAAAAATTATACAGATGGTTTTAATAAAGGAGCTATCAAATGGGGAGGTGGTGAAACATTTTATTATAAAAAAGAGGAAAATAATTATTACGTTTTCAAGAAAGTTGAATCCTTTGACGGAAAGTTTCTTGTTAAAGACAGTATAAATGACACTAAGTGGGATGTAACAAATGAAATAAAAAAAATTCAAAATTTCACATGTTACAAAGCTATTGCAAAAAAGAATGTATATGTAGTTGGTTTAGATAAATCAGGTGATAAGCCTGCTTTAAAAAAAGAGGTAAAAACTATAGAAATGATTGCGTGGTTTTGTCCTGAGTTTCCTTATAGTTTTGGTCCAGATATTTTTTATGGATTGCCAGGAATTGTTTTCGAAGGATATCAAATTGACGGGAAGGTATCTTTTGTTTTAGATTCAATAATTTTTAAAAAAAATAATGATGATAAAATTACTATTCCCGAGCTAAAGATTACTAATGAAGCAGATTTTATTGATAAATCACTTAAAAAAATGAATTCAAAAAATTTTTAGAAGACCTTAAATTGAAAATTGAAAACTTTTTAAAATATTTATTTTCATTATTAAATCTATTTGCAATAACAATTCATTGTCAGAATAATGACATGGTAGTTACTTATGGCGTTGTTATTGATTCTGCCTTTTACAACAAAGGTCAAAATCAGCCAAATAATCCACTAGCAGGTCATTATTCTAATGTAAATAAGCTTGAATATGATTTAAAGATTAAAAATAACGCATCAACTTTTGAACTCGCTGATAGAATTAAAAATAGCTTAGAAGCTAATAAATTAAAAGTTGCAGCCGCACTCTCTTCAAGAGGAGTTTACTATTATAACAAACCAAGTAATGAACTACTACTTCAAAAAGATTTTATGGGTAGTTTATTTCTAATTACTTTGAATAATGAAACTAAATGGAATTACACTAATGAAACAAAGAAAATACAAAATTTTCTCTGCTATAAAGCTACAAAAATTATAAAATTTAAAAGTGGAGAAAAAACAATAGAAAAAGAAATAACAGCATGGTATTGTCCTGAAATAGCTAATAGTTTTGGCCCAAAAAATTATAACGGCACACCTGGTTTGATTTTAGAATTAAGAGACGCTTATGTAGTTTTTTGTGTAAAGACAATTTCAAAAGTAAATATTCCAAAAATTGAAAAGCCAACAAAAGGAATTGTTCTAAAAGAAGAAGAATATAATAAAATGATTCAAGAAAAAACAGATGAGTTTTTTAGTGAAGCGAAAAAATATACTAACCAAAATTAAACATGTAAATAGAATGAAAAAAATCTTGTTTAGTATAGTTGCATTTGTTTTATCTACTATTTGTAGTTTCTCTCAAAAGAATATAAAAGCGATTTACAATGTAAAAGTTTCCGAAGATGAGACATTAAAGGCTGCACCATTCATAGACAATAGTTTTATTGAAAAAATAAATAGAAATGCGGAACAACAAGAGCCCTATCTTCTATTTAATGCTGAGCAAGCTGTTTTTAAGCTTAATGATAAAGCTATTATTGATAATAAATTAGTATTGATAACAATTCTCACAACACCTAGTCCATTATATATTGATGCTACTAAAAAAGTCAAGTTTTATGTATCTGAAAACAAGGAGTTTATTGTAACTGATTCTTTATTGAACCTTTGGGAACTGAAAAATGAAACTAAAAAAATTGGAAGTTACACTTGCTATAAGGCAATACACACGCATCGCTATACAAATGGAAGATATGATGATCAAGGGAATTTAAAATATTTTGAAAAAAAGGTTATAGCTTGGTATTGTCCAGAAATTAATTATTCCTACGGCCCAAGAGGTTTTGGAGGATTGCCTGGTTTAATTCTAGAATTGCAATATCATAATGTACTGTATGGATTAAAAAAAATAGAATTTAATTCAAATGAAAAAATTTCTTCTATACCTGAAAATGCAAAAATAATTTCAAGACCTGAATTTGAGAAATTAGATTATGAAATGAGAAAAAGTAGTATGCAAGGAAATTAATTTTATCATATCAATGGAACTATTTTAGACCAGTAAAAAATGAAAAAGTTATTAATATTACTATTCTTAGTATCACAATTTTGTTTTTCACAAAATTACACTTCCATAACGGTAAATTATAAAGCGATAATTGAGTCTATTAAAATAGATTTCCCTAAAAATAAAGAGGTTGCTAAAGAAGAACATTTAAAGAAAATTAATATAAAACAACAATTATGCTCTTAGAAAGAAAAGGGGTTAATTTTTCTATCATATTTTTTTTTGTTTTTATTTACTCCTTCTCACAAACCCTAACAGGAACAGTAAAAGACAGTTTAAACAATCCATTGCCAAACGCAAATGTGATTGCGAAGCCTTTGGCGGAAAACCAAGGATTAAAATTTGCCATTGCCGATTATTTAGGAAGGTATAAACTCGAATTAGAAAAGGAAGTATCCTACGAAATAAAAGTCTCTTATTTAGGATATAAAGAAGCAGTATTAACTATAGAAGCAAACAGTACTTTAAAAGAACACCATTTCATACTACTAGAAACAGGACAACAGCTCAAAGAAATTGTTATAGATTATGAGTACAAACCTATAGTCGTAAAAAAAGATACCCTTATTTATGATGTAAAGGCTTTTGCAAACGGTAACGAGCGCAAAATGAAAGAAGTCCTCGAAAAAATGCCAGGCGTAGAAGTAGGCAAAGACGGCTCGGTAACCGTGCAAGGAAAAAAAGTTACACAAATGATGGTCGAAGGCAAATCTTTTTTTGGTGGTGGATCTAAATTAGCAGTAGAGAATATTCCAGCCGATGCTTTAGATAAAATTGAAGTCATTGACCATTTTAATAAAGTAGGGTTTCTAAAACAAGTTTCAGATAGCGATGAACTCGCAATGAATGTCAAATTAAAAGAAGAAAAAAAGAAGTTTGTCTTTGGTGATGTAGAAGCAGCTGCAGAAGTAGCCAATGATAATGGTTTTCATTTGCTGCACACCGCTTTGTTTTACTACAGTCCAAAAACCAATGTGAATTTTATAGGAGACATCAACAACATAGGCAAACGCACCTTTTCTTTTGAAGATATGATGCGGTTTCAAGGAGGAGTGAGCAGTTTTTTAAGTGGACGAAAACAACTGACAAATTTATATAATTTTACTAGTGATAATACTAGTGTGATTACCAATAAATCGCAATTTGGAGCGTTTAACATCCATCAAGAAATAAATCCAAAACTAGATGTTGAAGGATTTGGCATTTTCTCCAAATTATTTAGCGCTTCACTGGTGGAAAGCCAGAATGAGTATCTTCAAAATAACGCTTTTACTTTTGAAGAGAGAACCACACACAAAGAAAATAAGACTCTTTTGGGAATAGGGAATCTAAAGTTAGATTACAGTCCAAGTAATCGTTCCAAATGGTTTTATAATGCCCAATACCAATTTAGTACAAACGATGCTACTTCCCTTTTAACATCAATACGAGACGGACAACAAAGCACTTTTGAAACCCTAAACAATGCCGATAATGGTCAGCTAAAACAATTTATCGAATGGCACAAACAATACAAAAATACGAATCATACGACCACTTTCGTTGTCAATCAAAGTTATGAAAACAACAAACCAGTAAATACTTGGCTAACTGATACCGAATTTTTAGCGGGATTAATTCCGTTGGAAAACGATAATTTTTACAACATTCAGCAAATTAAAAAAGTAAAAAACAATAGTGTAGATGCCTTATTGAAACATTATTGGATTTTAAACAATTACAATCATTTGTATACCAATGTTGGAAATAACTTTGGCACGACCAATTTACAAATTACCGAACAACAATTTTTAACAGATGGCACAATCAATGATTTTGCGGAAAATGGATTTGGAAATGATTTAAACTATCTGTTAAACGATTTTTACGTAGGCTTTGAATACAAATTCAAAATAGGAAAATGGATTAACAAACCTGGAATTTACACACATTTCTATCATTTGAAAACCAAACAAATTACAGACGATTACACCCTAAATCGAACCTATTTTGAACCACAATGGAACAGTGAATACGAATTCAATCAATCAGAAGCCTTAAAATTCTCCTACAAATTATCTAATGATTTCCCAGAAGCCACTCAACTGTTAGAACGCTTTACGTTACAAAACTATAATTCAGTTTTTAAAGGAAATGCTTTGTTACAAAATGAGCGTTTTCATAGTGCTTCACTAAGATATAATAAAACGAGCATGTATCGTGGTTTAATGTTGTTTGCCAATTTGAATTTCAATAAAAAACTAAGAACGATAAGAAATGTAATAGAGTTAAACGGAATTAACCAATTTACAACACCCTTGATTACAGATAATCCAGAAACGAATTGGAGAGTTTTTGGGAACATAAGTAAAAAAATATACCGATTTAGGTTGCAGTTGAATTCGAATCTGAGTTGGTTTAATTATATCCAAACCTTAAACAATCAAACGACCACAAACAATAGAAACAATCAATCGATTGGAGTAAAAGTAAGTACAGCTACAAAAAAATGGCCAAGTGCAAGTGTCGGTTATAATAAAAGTTTTAGTCAGTTTAGCGGATTGACTTCATCAAAATTAACCAATGATATTTTCTCCTTTAGTCTGGATATTGAGTTCTTAAAATCATTTACCTTTAAAACGGATTACGAAATTATTTTCAATGAAAATAGCCAGAACCAAAAAGCAATCTATCGCATAGGCAATGTCTTTTTAAGCTATCAAAAGAAAGATAATCCTTTCCGATTTGAACTATCTGCTCAAAATTATTTAAACAACGGAACCATAATCAATAATTCTTTTTCCGATTTCTTAATTTCTAACTCAAAAACGTTCACTTTACCCAGAATAGTAATGTTGTCTATAAGCTATAAATTATAAAAACTTTTTTCTGCAAAGATTAAAATCTAAACCAACCACACATTGAAGAGTTTTAGATGATGATTATAATAGAACTAGCCTTAAAAAGCCCAGAAGTTTTCTTAATTTACGGTATGCCATTTTTTTATAATCCTTGACCATATTGACAAAGATGGATAGTTTCTTGGCGACCTCATCATTGGTGTAGTCCTTAATGCTAAGTCTCCTGTGCCGCTTTGTTCGGTAGTGCCTTGATGGCATTTTCTATGATAACAGTCGTTTCCACAACTACTGCCTCAGACATAAAGAATTCTTCCGTCTCATAGGTTTCTATATTTTGCTGCCCATACCGTTCCGTAAGCAGATGACGTTTGCTTTTTAAGTGGTTGAGGCATGTATTCCTTGTGGCTTTATAGAAAATGTATTGGTCTTGAAATGCTAATAATGATGAACTCTTCATTTCAAATCTTTATGCATAATAGGCATAATAAGTATTATTATCTTGTTTTTATTCCCCACTTTTTTCATCCTATGTTTGCAAAAGGAAGTTCTTTGAAAATTTTATAAATTTATTTCAACAGAAGAAAGAGAAAGATAAAAGCTAAATTTTGTCATTGGTCAATTAAGACTGTTCGGGATGCTAGTTCCTTTCTCTCTCTGCTTTTGAACTTGGACAGTTCATTGGTCATTAAGACCGTATTTAGGATTGATAAGTCTCAAGCAGATTTCTTCCGTTTACTTTAATTTCCTTAAAACAAATGTATGAAAAAAAGTAACAATTATGTTGGAATTGACATCTCAAAATTAACTTTTGATGTGGCTATTTGTAATTCTGAAAGCAAGTATAAGTATTTTAAATTTGCCAATAAGCATGAAGGTTTTATTTTGTTTTTAAATCTTTTAAAAGAATCAGAATCTATTTGTGTAATGGAAGCTAGTGGTCCATATTATCTAAAGTTAGCCACTTTTTTATCAGAGAACGGGATTGATGTTTGTGTTATAAATCCATTAATAATTAGGCGATTTTCTCAAATGCGAATGAGTAGAGCAAAGACAAACAAAAAAGATGCTATGCTTATTGCAGAATATGGAAAAACTGAAAATCCTAGTTTGTGGCAACCAGAAGCAGATTATGTGTTAGAACTTAAGCAAATGCAGGCTTATTTGGAGCAATTGAATAAAAACAGAACAGGATTTATAGTTCAAAGAGAAGCTTTTAATCAAAATCCTATTAAAAGTGAAATACTTGAAAAAAGTATTAATTCTGTTTTAGAAACAATAGAGCAAGAGATTAAGCAAATTGAAAAAAGAATGGAGTTAATAATTAAAATACATCATCAAGAAATGTTTAATCAACTAAAAAGCATACCAGGAATTGGAGCTAAAACATCTTTGTTTTTAATTGTAATATCAGGAGGATTTAGCAAGTTCAATAGTCATAAACAACTTGCTTCTTATGTTGGAATATCTCCAAGAATATTTGAATCAGGAACAAGTGTTAAGGGTAGATCGAAAATTTGTAAAATGGGAATGAGTAAAATAAGAGCAATGCTTTATGTATGTGCTTGGTCAGCAAAAAGATGCAATAAAAGTTGTAAAGAATTATACGATAGATTAGTAGAAAAAGGAAAATCAAAAAAACTTGCCTTAATAGCAGTTGTGAACAAACTATTGAAACAAGCTTTTGCGATTGCAACAAAAAAAGAATATTATTCAGTGAAAATTAACTAAAATAAATTTGGAAATAAACACAGTTCATCCCAAAGTACATTTATTTCTCCCATGCAACCCTATCGCTCATAAAAGAGCTTTGCCCGGATGTTCTGGTAAAGCATATTGAAAAAATCGCCTGGCAATACTCAACAATGATATTTTTCAATACCCTTTCAGTGGCTTTCTAAGCCACCATATTTACACATCATATAAACCCTAGTAGTTTAGAAATTCTGCCTTATATAGGCAAGCTTTCCAGTCACATTGGCTATTTATCGAAAGACATCTTCATTGCTTCCCTTTTGTTTTTTTATCCAAGAACCAGTATGCTGTTTTGTTCCATTTCAAGAGCAAAGGTATTTACGTGTTCTTAACGCAGGCACAAGGTCAAGCCCTTCGGGTTTGCAAAAAAATCTCCACCTATCCAGGTCGTATTTTTTTGTCAAAACCTTGTACCTGCTAAACACGAACCTTTTTATGCTCCTGAAACGAAACAAAGCATACTCCGGCTCTTTAAACGAATAAAAAAAATGTCAGAAATGAAAAATATAAATATTGGAATTCTTAATAAAGTGAAGCGAAACAGCACCACCTCTCATTGCCAAATAAAAATAAAAAAAAGTTGAATCACTTAAAAATCAAAAATCATGAACATCACAGGAAGACTGACAGCGGATGCGGAAGTACGCATAACGCCATAGAACAGACGATTACAATAACAAACAAGAAGAGCGCATAGAGTACCGCCTTTTTCGACTGCTCCTATTGGAGAGCCCAAAAACAGCTTTCATAATGGTATGACCCCATACAGGGGATTTTTCCATAATCTAAAGGACTTCCCTACCCATCTCATAAAGTTGCCTGACCCGAAAAATCGGGTGGCAAAATGACAGACCCTCCCGATGGTCGGGACAGTCTTTTTGCATCAAATCGGTACAACCACTTTGACAAAATATACCGCTCCACAATTTCCATAGTTTCATTTTATCAAACAGGTTACAACATTTTTGGTAGGATATTCATTATCCTACTCTTTGTTTTTGGACGGACTTCTTTTCTTTCCACATTTGCGACCAAAGAAAAGAAGCAAAAGAACGCCGCTTGGTTAGTTCTGATTCCACGACCATTGCCAGATCACTAGTTTTCATTTTTTACTGTTTTTAATTGTTTATACTTTTTTATCTATGTGACCAATCAATCAGGTGCTTATCTATCCCTATACCTGCATATCGAACTGCAAACTTGATTACATCTGTATTTCCTTAATTAACTACCTCGATATGCCAATACCTATTCCGATAATGCTATGCCTAGTGAAATATCCACTCAATTACGTTTGCACATCAGTATATAAACCAATCCCTAAATAGATATTTACCGAACTACATATCAATGTCCCTACCTGCATACATCTGCTTTCAGAGACAAAGGAATATAGATATGTACAGGTTTATTTTAAGAAGGTACTCATTGGAGGTTATTGGCACTTTATGGCTCTGTGCTACATTACCACGCTTTGAAAAACAAGGTTTTACTTTGTATTATGGTTTTTATAAACGGATTTATGCAAAAGCACACGGACTTATCTGGTAAAAAAGGAAACAGCTCGAAGCTGTTTTTCCCTGCTATATTTAATCCGCCTGAAAGAGCGGATTTTTGTGTTCATTGGAACACAGGCAAGTTGTGTTTTGAGGCACTCGAAACTGAGTTCGTGCCCCAAAACAACTTGCCCTTGCTGGGAGCAGAAAACACCTTCCGAAGTCAGGGTTTTTGTGGAAATTAAAAATGGATGAATGATGAACGGAAACAATAGCAAAAAACGCAATAAAGGAGGACGGGCACCCAAAAGTGACCCGAGCATCCACCGCCATGTTTTTCGCCTCACGGACGGGGAAAATGCCAAACTATTGGCACTCTTTGAAGCATCGGGAATGACCAATAAAGCAAAATTTATCATTTCAGTACTCTTTGGAAAGGAGATTAAAATGGTCAAAATCGACAAAGCAGCTCTGGATTATTATATGCGGCTCACCACATTGTACGGCCAGTTTCGCTCCGTTGGAGTGAACTATAACCAGATTGTAAAACTGTTGTACGTCAATTTTTCAGAAAAAAAAGCAGCAGCCTATCTCTATAAACTGGAAAAACAAACAGCAGAAATGGCGGTACTATGCCAAAAGATAATACAGTTAACAAAGGAATTTGAATCAAAATATTTGAAAAAGGAGGGTTGAAATGGTGGCAAAAATAGGAAGAGGGAACAATTTGTACTAAAACGACAGATAAAGCCAAACACCGCCACCAAAAGCCACTCTGTGAACGCACTGCACTTTCAGGATTAACTTCCTGAAAAGTGAAAAATTATGTTACACAAAGAAACAGTCAGTACAGAGATGTGGGAACTGCTCCAAAAGCTTATGAAAGATGAAATGTTGAAAGACCATGTTCTGGTCGGGGGTACGGCACTGGCACTAAAGCTAGGACACAGGCTATCAGTAGATATTGACCTGTTTACCACAAAGGAGTTTGATTCGAAGATGATGCTGAAATATCTTCAAAACGCCTACGGAGCAAAAGAAAAGGAGAGTAAGCTGTACAACAATACGGTACTTACCTTTATAAATAATATAAAGGTTGATATTGTCTCTCATAAATATCCTTTGCTTAATTCTATCGAAAAAGTGGATAACATCCGAATGATTTCCATTGAAGATATCGGGGCGATGAAACTCCATGCCATCCATCAAAGCGGTGAGCGATATAAGGATTTTGTTGATATGTACTTCTTATTGGAACACCAGCCATTAAAATTCTTTCTTGAAGCGTGTCAAAGAAAATACAATAAAGATCCATATTGGGCATCCATAGGCCTGAATACCTATGATAAGATTACCACCTTTGATGGTGTTGATATGTTAAAAGAAAAACAACAGGATTGGAAGCATATCCAAAAACGTTTGGAGATGGCTACGAAAAAGCCTTTGCAAAAATTCACAAATGAAGGGAAAATATTACCGGTTAATATCAAGAAAAAGAGAGGGTTTCGTAGGTAGATTACATAAAAATACGTAAATTTGATACTGTCCTCTTACAATAAAAAATCATGAAAACATCAGTCAAACATATACCAAACTTACATCCCAAGTTCTTTTGGGATTTCAGGTTTGATGAGATTGATTGGGAAGGAGCTTATAAAATGGTAATCGGTCGTATAGTAGAACGTGGCGGTCAACAGGAAATTGATGAGATTGTCCGTTATTATAGTTATAAAAAAGTGATTACAGCTATCCGTGATGAAATCTATTTTCTTCCCAATTATGCGATTGAAGAGGCTTTGAAATTCTTCCCTGAACTCAAAAAGGAAGAAATGTACTGCTACCTCAATAGAAAGGACAAGCCTTATCATTGGATATAAGCAATAAAGCCGCCTTAAACAGGCGGTTCTTTTTACATCTGTTCCCTTGTGCCACAGGCATCCTGCAAGAAAAAGAAACCAGTACATCCTAAATCATTGATTACTATAAAACTCTTGTTGCTTTTTCTATCAAATTTTATATGAAACCTTATAATTATTTCAGCAAAAGTTAAAATACAAATAATACAAAAACCATTTTAATAGGTATTGCTTCAACAATATTGCTGGTTTCTTGAAACAATACTGACAATGATACCTAACAAAAGAATAACGATTAGGGTCTTCGTTAAAATCGCCCAATGAAGTTCACATTGAGCCTTCATTAGAAGAACATACAGCCCGAATTGCCCTAGGAAGTAATGATGTCAGCATTTTGGATATTCAATATATTGATTTTTTTATGTAAAATCATTAGGACATCCAAGGACAAATAATACCCTTTATTGTCATCTTATCCATTATCCTGTCTCCCTATACTATTTTGGAGAGCCAATATAAAATGGACAATGAAGAAGGGAGAATTAAAAGAAATACCTATTGAAGAAGCAATGGCTTATTTTAAGGAAGAGGGAATGGACTTGGAGAGAGAAGAGGTTGAACAAATCATGACTTTCTTATATAGCCTTACAATGATTATCATACAAGAATACTTTGATATTGAGTAGTTTATTTCGTATCTTAGTTCCTTTCTACGAAAGATTTGTTCCACCTTACCTTTTAAAAGTATTTAACCATGAAAGTTGCCGATTTATATATACGAGTGTCTACCGATGAACAGGCTGACAAAGGATATTCCCAAAGAGACCAGGAAGAAAGATTAAGACGCTTTTGTCTGACCAATAACATCGTAATAGGTCAAACTATCTATGAAGACCATTCCGCTAAATCTTTCAATCGACCGGAATGGATACGATTAATGAACAATCTAAAAAAAAGAGGATCAAAAACCAACCTTGTTCTCTTTACCAAATGGGACCGTTTTAGTCGTAATGCTGGTGATGCCTATCAAATGATAAGCACCCTCACTAAACTAGGTATTGAGCCTCAAGCCGTAGAACAGCCCTTGGATTTATCCATTCCAGAAAATAAAATGATGCTTGCGATATATTTAGCCGCTCCTGAAGTGGAAAACGACCGTAGAGCTCTCAATGTATTTTACGGGATGCGCCGTGCTAGAAAAGAAGGTCGAATAATGGGGATGGCTCCATATGGATATATAAATAGAAGCAAGGAAGATGGGAAAAAATATGTAGCAATCAAAGAACCCGAAGCCTCTAATATAAAATGGGCTTTTCATGAAATCGCAAAAGGTGTGCTTGCAGCTGATCAAATACGGAAACAGATGAACAGGAACGCTATAAAAAAACTGAGTAAAAGTGCCTTTCATGTGGCTATCCGAAATCCGGTATATTGTGGAAAAATCTTCATTGAAAAACATAAAGACGAACATGCATATTTTGTTCAGGGTGTTCACCAGGCAATAATAACAGAGGAATTATTTAGCAAAGTACAACATACCCTTGATGGAAATAGAAGAACGGAACGTCCAAATACCAAGGTCTTATCTGATGTTAATTTACCTCTAAGAGGATTTTTGACCTGTCCTAAATGTAGGCGTAATTTAACAGGAAGTGCCTCCAAAGGACGAACAAATTATTATTACTATTACCATTGTATCACCTCATGTGGTTTCCGTCAAAAAGCTGAGGTTGCCAATGAAATTTTTGAAGAAGGATTAAAACTATTGGATATTAATTCAACCATGGAAAAGTATCTTAAAAAGATATTTTTGGATAATTATAAGACTTTTATAAAGAACCCTATTGATCAAAGGAAACATATTTCAGATGAGATTGACGGGTTAAATGCTAAATTGTCTATTGCAAGGAATAAATTGCTTTCTGAAATTATTGATGATGACGATTATATTGAAATCAAAAAAACGACTAAAGAACAGATTGAAAAATTAGAGGAACAACTCAATAAAAATCATTCTCCCGACAAAATTGTTGATATTAACAAATTAGTTGAAAAAGCACTTCAAAGTATTACAAACTTAGGCAGACTCTACCAAGAGGGAGGGATTCAAACAAAAAGAAATATTATCGGTTCGATATTCCCTGAAAAACTAGAGTTTGATGGAAAAAGTTATCGAACCACTCGAATGAACTCAATTGCTCGATATATCTTCCAGATAAACAACGATTTACATAAAAATAAAAACAGGAAAAGCAATCATTTCGATCACTTTTCCTGTCTAGTACTCAAGGCGGGACTTGAACCCGCACGAACATTACTGTTCACTGGATTTTAAGTCCAGCGTGTCTACCAATTCCACCACTCGAGCAAATACCGTAAATGTCATTAGATAATTTCTAAATCCATTATATCTTTACAGGTAGTAGAGCGAAAAACGGGGCTCGAACCCGCGACCTCGACCTTGGCAAGGTCGCGCTCTACCAGCTGAGCTATTTTCGCGTTTGCGTCTTTTTAAGAACTTTGCAACAACAACCTATTGTTCCGTATTGCGAGTGCAAATATAAAACATATTTTAGATTTTGCAAGGACTTTTAGTAAAAAAAATGAAAGAATTTTATAACCATTTGATAACGAATTAATTATTTTTTTATTTTTTTTGTTATCTTTCTTTTAATTTTAGTAAAACTTTCATTAACATCAAAATTGAATATTACTTTTCATCAATCTACCATCAAATAATAGAAACTTCTTAATATAGCTATATGAAAATCAAAAAAAATCTCATAAATAACTTTTCTTTTATTTATGAGATTCTTAAAATCCATTCAAACTATTCTTTTAAAAATTTAATGGTAGTTGGTTCTTCATTCATTTTCAAAAAATACACTCCTTTTTCAAAATTTGAAATATCTATTTTCAAATTAACATCCTGTACTTTATCAGTATATACTTTTCTGCTTAATCCATCAAAAATAGTAAAACTTGTTCCCATTTTCTCTATTGGCAAATCAATATTTAGCATAGCGGAAGAAGGATTTGGATATACATTTGCTAATGGAGAAGAAAAACTAGTAGTGGTTAAAGTACCTTGAAACAGTTGATCAATTTCTGTATCCGTTAATTCTCTATCCCAAATTCCTACATCATCAATACTTCCATTAAAATAACCTCCACCAATAGCTCTTCCAATCCATATAGGAAGTGAAGCTTGACTCACACTAGTATGTGTATTTGTCGTTGTTCCTACTAAGATTGCGTTTTTATAAAATTTCATTACTCCATTGGAATAAACCCCTACAAAATGCTCCCAGTCATTTAAAACAAAAGTAGGTCCATTAATCCAAAACCAAGAAGCACCTTGCTTATTAGTACCAAACATACTAACAGATGAACCAGTTTGAATAAGCCAAATAAAATTATTACTAGTAGCAGAACCACTCATTATGGCTACATCATCATTACTAGTACTTTTTTTCAACCAAATGGATATAGAAAAACTACCTGTTTGAGAAAAAGTATGACTAATGGTGGAATTAGTTAAATAACTAGAAGTACCATTAAAAAGATAGGCTGCATTAGAATCATCAAATCTATCTGTGGTAAGCGTTGCATTGCTTACGGTTAAATGATTCCCATTAGGACTTTGATCTTGAGCATCACCACTAAATTGCCACCAAGAAACCAATCCATTTGACGGAACATAAGAAGGAAGTTGTGCATAAATAGGAGCACTAACTACTAAAATAAGTAAGTAAAATTGTTTCATAAATATACATTTTTGATTATAAAAAATCAAAAATAACCAATTTTACTCAAACATTTATTTAAAAAACTAAAATATATTCATGTATTTTGTTAAAACAGAAACTATTTCTTTGTTAGCATTCTTTTAATCTCATTTAATTTCATCAAAGCCTCCACAGGTGTTAAGGTATTAATGTCTATGTTCATGATTTCCTCTTTTATCTCCTCTAATAAAGGGTCATCTAAATTAAAAATACTCAATTGCATTTCTTCCTTCTCATTTTTAATTCCGTTCAAAGCATCACTAGAATGGTCTTTTTCTAACTTTTTTAATAGTTTTTCTGCTTTTTGAATTACGATTTGAGGCATTCCAGCCATTTTAGCTACATGAATACCAAAACTATGTGCACTTCCTCCTTTTACTAACTTGCGAATGAATAAAACGGTATCTTTTAATTCTTTTACGGAAACATTGTAATTTTGGATTCTATCAAAAATAGCTTCCATTTCATTTAATTCGTGATAATGTGTAGCAAAAAGTGTCTTAGGCTTGTTTGGATGTTCATGCAAATATTCTGAAATAGCCCAAGCAATTGAAATTCCATCATAAGTAGAAGTTCCTCTTCCTATTTCATCTAACAACACCAAACTTCTATTGGAAATATTATTCAAAATAGAAGCCGTTTCGTTCATTTCGACCATAAAAGTAGATTCTCCCATGGAAATATTGTCACTCGCTCCTACTCTAGTAAAAATTTTATCCACTATGCCCATTCTAACAGCTTCAGCAGGAACAAAACTTCCCATTTGCGCTAAAAGCACTATCAAAGCAGTTTGTCTCAATATAGCCGATTTACCTGACATGTTTGGACCAGTAATCATAATGATTTGTTGCGCTTCATTGTCTAAAAAAACATCATTTGAAATATAAGGTACTCCTACTGGCAATTGTTTTTCAATTACAGGATGACGTCCTTCTTTAATTTCTAGATCAAAACTATCATCTAAAACGGGTTGAACGTATTTATTTTCAATGGCTAATTGGGTAAACGAATTCAAACAGTCTAATTGCGCTATTAAATTGGCATTATGCTGTACTGGTTTAATATAGGTTGCCATCCAATTGACCAATTGTTCAAATAACTGATTTTCTAATTGTTGGATTTTATCTTCTGCTCCTAAAATTTTAGTCTCGTATTCTTTTAATTCTTCTGTAATATAGCGCTCTGCATTTACTAGGGTTTGTTTTCGAATCCAATCGGCTGGTACTTTGTCTTTATGTGTATTTCTTACTTCAATATAATAACCAAATACATTATTAAAGGACACTTTTAAAGAAGAAATACCTGTTTTTTCGCTTTCGCGTACTTCTAAATCATCTAAATAGCCTTTCCCTTTTGAAGAAATTGCTCTTAATTCGTCCAACTCTGCATTTACACCAGTTGCAATCGCATTTCCTTTGTTTACATGAACTGGAGCATCTTGATTTAATGTGGTTTTTATCTTTTCGCGGAGCAATTCGCAGGCATGCAAACTATCTCCAATTACTTTTAAAGCTTCATTTTTACTTTGCAAAGCCAATTCTTTTATAGGAATAATAGCATTCAAAGAATCGTTTAAATAGGTTACTTCTCTAGGAGAGACTTTTCCTGTGGCAACTTTGGAAATCAAACGTTCTAAATCTGAAATCTGTTTGATTTGATATTGTATTTTTTGTAATATTTCCTGATTTTCTTTCAAATAAGCAACCACTTCATGACGCGCTTTTATTTTAGAAGCTTCTTTTAAGGGTAATGCCAACCAACGTTTCAATAAACGCGAGCCCATTGGTGACAAGGTTTTATCAATAACATCTAAAAGGGTTACTGCATTTACATTGGTAGAATGATATAATTCTAAATTTCGAATGGTAAAACGATCCATCCACACATAAGCATCTTCGGCAATACGTTGGATATTTGTGATGTGTTGGATTTTGTTATGTTGGGTTTCCGATAAATAATACAAAACTGCACCCGAAGCAATGATTCCTTCTTGTAATTCTTCAATACCAAAACCTTTTAGCGAATTGGTTTGAAAATGTTTGGTTAAGGTTTCCACCGCATAATCTTCTTTATACACCCAATCTTCTAGAAAAAACACATGAAAATCTTCACCAAAGACTTCTCGAAACTGATTTTTATTCTGTTTAGGCACTAAAACTTCACTCGGACTGAAATTTTGTAGCAACTTATCGATATATTCTTCGTTTCCTTGAGCAGTTAAAAATTCGCCTGTTGAAACATCCAAAAAAGCAACTCCTAAGGTTTTCTTGCCAAAATGAACGGATGCCAAAAAATTATTTGATTTTGAACTCAAAACCTCATCGTTCATTGAAACACCAGGTGTTACTAATTCTGTTACACCTCGTTTCACAATGGTTTTAGTCATTTTAGGATCTTCTAATTGATCGCAAATGGCTACTCGCAGACCTGCTTTAACTAGTTTTGGCAAATATGTATTTAACGAATGATGTGGAAAACCAGCCAAAGCCGTCTCACTATCAGAACCAGCACCTCTTTTGGTTAAGGTAATTCCTAAAATTCCAGCAGCTCGAACCGCATCTTCTCCAAAAGTTTCATAAAAATCACCTACACGAAATAGCAAACAAGCATCAGGATATTTTCGTTTGATTTCATTGTATTGCTTCATTAAAGGAGTTTCCTTTTTCTCTTTGGTTTCTGCTGTTTTTTTAGCCACAATTTGTTGTTTTAAGAAGTGTTTGCGAAGGTAATAATTTCTGATGAAAGTATTAAGATGTGAGTATTAAGTATTAAGACTATTTTAAAAATCAAAAGTTCCTAATGAAATAATATTGGAACACAGAATTAAAGTTTCTTTAACTTCTTAAATTTGTGTTCCACAAAAATTAATTAGCTATATACTTTTTCGCTAATTCTTCTAAATCGGATTGATTTAAAAATTGATTGTTGTAAAAAACTCCTTGTATATTTCCTAATGTTTCTAGGTTTTCCAATGGATTTTCGTTTACTAAAATAAAATCGGCAGTTTTGTCTTTCTCAATGGTGCCATAAGTAATTTCCTTAAAATAGTTGGCAAAATTTACAGTGGCTGCTTGTAAAATGGTAAAATTTGAAAGTCCCGCTTTTTTATACAATTGCATTTCTGTAAGCATACTAAAACCAGGAATGGTGTATTTTGAGCTACTATCTGGACTCAATAATAATTGTATCCCTTCCGTTTCTAGTTGCTTTAAAACTCGCAATCGTTCTTCCATTTCTTTTCCATAAAAAGCAAGTTCTTCTTCGATAGCTTTGCTTCCAGTTTTATCTCGGTATAATTTCGTTTTCTCTAACCATTCTTCTTTGGTTTTCTGGTCATAGAATTCCATACCAGGAATTTTTGTAATGGTTTCTGCATCAAATAAACCATACGCAATTTGGTACCATAAAAGCGTTGGGCAAACATAAATGTCATTTTCTTTAATTGCTTGTATTCTTGCTTCTCTTTTTTCTGGTTCTCCTATTAAACCACCTAAATGTTCTATGGAATTAAAATTGGATTTAAAAATAATTTCATCTTGGATAACAACTCCTTTTGGGTTGCTTATAAAATGACCAGCGATTTTTATATCATAAGCTTTACAAACACTATCAAATTTTACGAAAAGAACTTCGTTTTTAATACTCATCATTTTTATGATATCAAAACCATTTTCTTTTGCTGCTTTTACATACTCTATAATTTGTTGTTCGGTTAAATCGTAATTTCTACTTATGGGTGGAGCGGATAAATATAATTTTGGATTTAAGCTTTCTTTTGAATTGTACTTTTCTTTCCAATTCTTATGTTCCCAAATACCGCGCATGGAACGTAATTTGGTTACCCCATTTAACAAATTAAGTGCAAAAAACTTATCCAATTCTTCTTCCTTTTCTGGTAAGTGTACATGTGCATCGGCTAAAGTGGGTAGTATAAATTTTCCTTTCCCTTCTATGGTTTGTTTGGCTTGAACTTTTACTTTTCCAGTTTTATTGATAGCGATAATTTTACCCTCAGCAATCAATACATCTTGATTTTTTAAAACCACATTACTATTCATTGGTACAACCGATACATTTTTTACTACATAATCGACTGTTTGTTTTTGAGCACTGGCATTTAGAGCTACTAAACTTAAAAAAAATAGGATTTGCTTCATGAAATTAAATTTCGAGCAATATAAAAAACTCCTATATGGATTGCTGTTATTTACTTGTTAATTATTGTTAATTAAGCTCTTACCCTTTTCACTAACGGATTAAAATCACGTGGCTACAATATGAGTTGTTCCTACGGAACTTATATGTTTACAGATTTAAGTTTCTTTAATTTCTTCAAACAACAACTTTAAACCATTTTAAACGATTAAACACATTAAACTTCAAAATTTTCTACTATATAAAACTATCCTATTAACACATTATTTTATCTTTGCCCTATGAGAAAATTAGCCAACGTAGAATTAGAGCGTTTAAATAAAGAAGAGTTTAAAGAAGCTGAGAAAACACCTATTATTGTTGTTTTGGATGACATTAGAAGTTTGCATAATATTGGTTCGGTTTTTAGAACTGCTGATGCTTTTTTGATTGAAAAAATCTATTTATGTGGTATTACGGCTGTTCCTCCTAACAAAGAAATTCACAAAACGGCTCTTGGTGCAACAGAAACAGTAACTTGGGAATATGCTAAAGATGTCTTAGAAGTTATTAAAAAATTGAAAGAAGAGAATGTTGCTGTTTTTTCGATTGAACAAACGGAAAACGCTATTATGCTAAATGATTTTGGGGTTAAACCCAATGAAAAATATGCCTTGATTTTTGGCAACGAAGTAAAGGGTGTTTCTCAAGAAGCCATTAACCTAAGTGAGGGTGTAATTGAAATTCCGCAACTAGGCAGCAAGCATTCTTTGAATATTTCTGTAAGTGCAGGAATTGTAATTTGGGATTTGTTTCAGAAGATGGAGTAAAAAAGAGAAAAGAGAAAAGAGAAAAGAAAAAAGAGAAAAGAGGAAAGAGGAAATTTAATTGTAGTCGCAACAGTTTAAAATAGAGCGTAATATCTATTCTTTTTTTTAGTTTTAAGATAGTTTTAAGAACATTTTACTTTTTATTTTTTACCTTATGGTTGAACATTAAAAAACAATTATTATGGGAATTATTAGAGACAAAAAAAAGTTTAAAAGAACAAAAGAACAGACCAATCCAACAAATCCGACAGGAAATGTAAACCAGAGAACAAATAAGTTTGATATCGATGAAAAAACTATTAAAAAACAACAGAGAAAACATTAATCAAACTTTAAAACTTAAATTATAAAATGCAGTATCAATGACCTTGATACTGCATTTTATAATTTAAGTATTCATCAAACAAGATGGCACAACTAAACTAAGTTTCTAGTGAATGTCTTTTATGTATCGTTCCTATTTTCAAGGATGTTTTTCAGAGTATATAGACTCTCATCGATATCTTTTGCAAAATTCTTTTGAAACATGGGTATCATTACATTTAAAGGATATGGTAATGTTCCAGCATTAATTAAACTTACCTTAGTTTCATTTTCAGATAAAAATTTTGTCTCCATAATTACACTACTACTAATCTTCATTGGTTTTACAAAACGAATCTCAGTTTCAATTCTTTCTCCTTCCACAATGCTTTTAATTTCCTTTTCTCCTTCACCAGCGTTTTTGTTTCCACTCCAAGCATAAATATAGCCTATTGTTCCATCTATTCCTCTCGTTTCAATTTTCCTGTCAGGATCGGTTTTTGCCCATTTATTAAACTTTTCTTGGTTTGAGAGTAGTCTTAAAAAATCAAATACTTCTTGCGTAGGTGCATGAATAATAATTTCTCGATTAACATAATGCTTCTTTTTCATAAAAAGAGCAAGGATTAATAATAAGGCAATGATGCCTAATACTATAACTAAAATTGTAAGTATGGTGTTCATATTATTGTTATAAATTATTTTATTTATTTATCAAAAATAGTGTTATTAAAGAGATAGTGAAGTGCCTTATTACAGTTGGGTAGATAGTTTTATTTTTTAATTAACTTTAAGGTAATTCCTATTTGTCCTAAATGATAAATATCGTGTTGGATTAATCCTTCGACCAAATATTTATAGGAATATTCTGAAGCATACTTATTTTCTTCCAAATACTCATCTGATTTGCTTTCAAGCAATTCTATTAGTTCCATTTGACTATTAAACAAGTCTGCTTTTAATTTTTCCCATCCTATTTTTTGTAATTCCTCGTTAGTTCTCCAGTTTTCAGGACTATTCATAGTTACATTAGATTTTATGCCTTGTAGTTTTTTAATTCCTTCCACACGCCAAATTAAAATATGAGCAACTAATTCTGCTATACTATGAATTTCTGGAATAGGTCTTATAAATGCATTTTCTTCGCTTATTTTTTCAAGTTTTTTCTTGAAATTTTCGTCTAACCAATTATCTCCTTCTAAATTGGTCTTTAATTGCTCAACATAATTGATTATTAATTTATTTTCCATTTTCGTTTAAGTTTTTGAATGTTAATTATTCCCTTCAAAAAAGAAGTAGTTAAATTACTCCATAAAAATTGAATTCCCAGTTTCAATGGATGCTTTTGCAAGTGTTTTTAAAGCGCTTAGCGTTTCTTTATACTCTTCATTAACAACTGTTTTCTTTTTTATCACCTCAAATTCTATAGTCGTTGGTACATTGTTCTTTGAAATCAATTTCTCTTTGGTTTCAAAGGAATTACCATTGGATAAGTCTGTAAATTTATATTGATTTTGTGGTAAAGTTTCTTGTATGAAATGCCTTGATTTAAACATTTCTTTTGTCTTACTTAAGACTACCATTTGTAATTTTGCATCTCTTTTTTCAAAATGCTTATTTATAAAAAATCCTTGATCACCTAAACATAAATGCTCCTTGGCATGAATAGCGTTAAGGATTATAAAGGGCGTGTCAGGCTGAAATGATGCAAGGATGTCTACTGAGCCCTTTTGAAGCAGCATGTATTTTTCTTCTTCTGTAGTGTTCCTTTGTAGTATTTCAACTTCTTTGAGTAGCCCTTGAGCCAACCTGACATCTAGTTTATTACTGTTCTCAAGTGTTAGTTGCTCGACTAAAACTGGGTAGTTATTTTTTCCTCCTAATTTTTCAAGTGTAATTTTAAAGGCCTTTATTTTTTCATTTGTACCAATAAAAATATTGGCCATATACATATCTAGATGTTCACAAGCGAGTAGTCTCCAATCGGCAAATTCAGATCCTAGTAAATAATACTTTTTAATATCCTTATACTTTTCCTGCTCTGGAACAACCCAATCAATCTTTTTTTCGGTTACCGAAATAAATTCTTCATTTGCGGGAGCAACCGTTTTTCCTTGTATATAACAGTTACAACGAACATATCCATATTTCATAAAGTTTCATATTGTAGTTAACGTGATATCACTTAGGGTAATGGAGTAAATTTAGGATAAAACTTACCAAGTACAAAGTTACTTTTACTTTTTTGGAGAAATTTTACAAGAAATCTAGATCTTATTGTAATATAAAATGGGATTCTTTCAGGATGACACGTTTTGGGTTGTTTGTTTGGGATAAAATAGCACGCAGATTTCGCAGATTTTAAATTGAAAGTTGATGTGGGATCTTTCCTTCGTCAAGATGACAAGATTGGGTGTGAATATTGTGTAATCTATGTTATCTTGATGCTCTTTTTTAATCACAAACAATAACTAAACATATTTTATCCACAAACTACATCCACAAACTTGTCATGCCGACGAAGGAGGGAACTCAAAAGAAACTAAAATCTAACTAATGAGATTTAACTAGTTTGAAAGTGTTGGATTATGGAAATTGATGTGGGGTCTTTCCTTCGTCAAGATGACAAGATTGGGGAGGTGGTTTGGGGAGTTTCGAGTGGGTTCCCTCCTACGTCGGGATGACAAACTTGTGGGGATTGTTTGTGGAAATGGTTTTGTAAAAAAACTATAAAATTAGGTTTAATTTGTGTACTATTTTTAACTGCAAAGCACTTCCTCAAACTTGTCATCCCGACGAAAGGAGGGAACTCACATCTACTTCAACTCCTGTTATAAATCTGTGTACATCTCTTATTTCTCCAAAAATTGATGATTTAAAAAAGTAAAATTTTCATTAAATGATTGTATAAGACTTAATTTCTTTTCTCTTCTCCATCCTTTTAGTTGTTTTTCTCTTGCTATTGCTTCTTGAATCCAAGTGTATTTTTCATAATAAACTAGATATTCCGTTTTATATCGTGATACAAAAGAGTGTGTATTTTCCTGTACAGAATCAATATGTTGTTGCAAACGAATTTTTAAATTATTTGTCACTCCAATGTAAAAAGTAGTTCGGTGTTTGTTGGTTAAAATATAGACATAATAAGTATGGTATCCGTTTGTTAAATTTTGCATGGAGAGAAATTGTTTTATAAAAATAAAAAATGTTTTTGATTTAGAAGGTAATTTAGGGGATTGATTGTGGATTTAGGTTGTGGAAATGGATTGAGAATATACTTTATGGAGTTTCGAGTGGGGTCTTTCCTTCGTCAAGATGACAAGTTTGGGGAGATTGATTGCGGATTTGGGTTGTGGAAATAGATTGAGGATATACTTTGTGGAGTTTCGAGTGGGGTCTTTCCTTCGTCAAGATGACAAATTTGGGGAGATTGATTGCGGATTTGGGTTGTGGAAATGGATTGAGGATATACTTGTGGAGTTTCGAGTGGGGTCTTTCCTTCGTCAAGATGACAAGTTTGGGGAGGTTGATTGCGGATTTGGATTGTGGAAATGGTTTTGTAAAAAAACTATAAAATAGGTTTAATTTGTGTACTATTTTTAACTGCAAAGTACTTCCTCAAACTTGTCATCCCGACGTAGGAGGGAACTCACATCTACTTCAATAGCTGCTTTTGTTAAACTATGTGTATCTCTTATTTCTCCAAAAATTGATAATTTAAAAAGGTAAAATTTTCATTAAATGATTGTATAAGACTTGATTTCTTTTCTCTTCTCCATCCTTTTAGTTCTTTTTCTCTTGCTATTGCTTCTTGAATCCAAGTGTATTTTTCATAATAAACTAGATATTCCGTTTTATATCTTGATACAAAGGAATGGGTGTTTTCACTCACAGAATCGATGTGTTGTTGCAAACGGATTTTTAAATTATTTGTCACTCCTATGCAAAAAGTAGTTCGATGTTTGTTGGTTAAAATATAGACATAATAAGTATGGTATCCGTTTGTTAAATTTTGCATGGAAAGAAATTGTTTTATAAAAATAAAAAATGTTTTTGATTTAGAAGGTAATTTTGAGGGATTGATTGTGGATTTAGGTTGTGGAAATGGATTGAGAATATACTTTATGGAGTTTCGAGTGGGGTCTTTCCTTCGTCAAGATGACAAGTTTGGGGAGATTGATTGCAGATTTGGGTTGTGGAAATAGATTGAGGATATACTTTGTGGAGTTTCGAGTGGGATCTTTCCTTCGTCAAGATGACAAGATTGGGTGAAAATATTGTGGTTGAAAATTTTTTAATCTATATTATTTTAATACTCTTTTTTAATCACAAACAATAATTAGACATATTTTATTCGCAAACCACTTCCATAAACTTGTCATGCCGACGAAGGAGGGAACTCACAAGTAGCTAAACATATAATTAATAAACTCTGATTAATTTGAGGGTGTTTGATTGTGGAAATGGATGTGGGATCTTTCCTTCGTCAAGATGACAGGAGAACTGTTGCTTTATTACAAAAGGAACTAGATTTAGAACGCATTAAAAAAGAATTAATTGAAGTGGATGCTTTCATTTTGGCTATTACAAATCATAAAGCGACTTTGTAAATAAAATTCTTTAAGACGAAAGGGTTGTCATATAATAGGGCAACCCTTTTTGTATGTATGGCTTATAAAACTATTGCTTCTGTTATGGCTTTGATTTTGTTTTTTATAAAATATCCTTTTCATACTATTCCCATACACTATCCATACCTTTGATTAACCTTTGATATGGAGTAAGGATGAAGCATGGATGAAGCTAAAATGCCAAAAACAAAATGGCTCTCATTTTTACATAAAAGCCACTCATGAAGATACATAGTTTGTGATATACTAAAAATTATTATTTTTTAGTTTTTCAATTTTTAGCTTTAAATACTTTCGAATTAAAATATACAAATCGATCATAATTACAAGTGTAACAATTAAAGCTAATGAAGGTAACATCATTATTAAAACATCTTTCATATTTATTTGGATTTAAGTTATTTATTTAGTTCTATAGCAGATAAATAGTTGTGAATTTAAATACCAAACTCCAAGATTTGATACTATATTATTTATTCTCTTTATCTTAAATCATTAGACTCTATTTTTTGCTTTAAATATTTTATCTTAAGATTTAGATATAGGTTTATTTTTTTAAAAAATATATATCCAAAATAAACTAGCAATATAAGAATAACGATTAATAGGATTTGCCAAATAATCAACCCGTAACTTGTCTCTTCAATTGTTTTTACCATTTTTATTTATGAGTTTAAATATTTATCTAAACATTTTGAAAGTTTTTTATAAAATTTAAAACCAAAATATAATATAATTATGTAAATAATTGTATTTATAATCAGTGGCAGAAAAGTTATAAAATAATCTAGGTTTGAGTTTTCAGTAATAATTTTGCTTTCTTTCATAATTTTAAGTTTTTTAGTTAAAAATCCAAGAACTAGTCTCTATTTCTCCATATTGAGGATTAAATATTAATGTAATTTTAATTTGTTGGTTGAATGTAATATCTTTAGTTCCAGGTAGAGGTACATAAATAGTGTGATTAAGATTACCAAAAATAACAATTTTTATATTACCATTACTTAGTACTTCTTTAGTAGTTAAATCATCAAGAGTTTCCCACGTTATACCAGGGTGGAGACCTGTCATTTGAATGTTTAGAATGTTTTCATCAACATCATAAGTGCCATCTGGATTTTCATCGAATTTAATATTAATTTTCAATCCATATAAAAAATTAATCTTAATACCATAAGTTCCTATGTGATCAATATTAGTAGATGGTAAATTTATAGTTTCATTAAAAGAACCATAATTTTGCTGATTATTTATAAATTCATTTTTAAAATCTGATAAAGAATTTACTATAATATGCTCATTATTTGGATTATGGGTTGATATTTGAATATCTTTTAATCCAATTATTGAAAGATCCATTAATTCATCTACAAACTGTTGTGCCTGTGGCTCAATAATTATCATTGTAGGGTCACCACCCAGTTGAGGGTTATAATTTGGGGTTGGAACTACAATTAAATTATTTACTAAATATTCTTGAATAGAAGGATTGGAATAATAAACTACTAATTCTTCTTGTGTTAATGTATTAAGAAAAGGATTAAGAAAAATTGAGGCAGGATAAACTCCTCCTGTTCCATTACTAGCACTACCTGTGTCTTCTATAATTTGAACAGGCACTGAAGGATCATTACAAGTGGTAGTAACATAAATCTCAAAATGCGCATCGTTTGTATAACCTGGAGCACATGATTCTCCTACACCATGCTCTCCAGAATGACTGCATTTAACCTCTACTATATTTATTATATCTCTACATCTTCCTCTAGCGACATTTTCTATTTTACTTTCATTATTTTGTTTCACTCCATTAATGTATTCTGATGTTGCAGTTATTTCAAAATTTAAATCTAAAATTTGAACTTCACCAGAAAAATGAGCTATATCTAATGTTGTTGTAGGAGTTGTTGGAATATACTTTAAAAAACCTATTTTTTCTGATTCATTTGTATTCTTGGTAATAATGAGTTTAAGAAAATAAGGTTTTTGCTGAGAGTAAGAATTTAGATATAAACTATAAGTAGTTAAACTCTCATTTTTCTGAATTTTAGTAAAAGTTGGCTCAGATTGACTTGTTCTTAAAAAAGAATCATTGTTAAAGGTATAAAATAATTCACCTTGCAAAATTGCTTTAATCTGTGGTGTTTTAATTTCGTTATTTAGTTCAGTAAAAGAAATTTTACTTGAAATAATACTTGGAATGATATTGCTTTCTATTGTAGTAGAGACTTCTTCCTTTTCACAATTTGTAAAAATCGAAATTATAAAGGTCAAAATTAATAGCTTTATTAAATTTTTCATAAATTTGTTATTTAATTAAATTAATTACAGTCATACTTGTGTTCGACAAAACATTTATTTAAGTATGGCTGTTTTTTTATAGTTGGAATTTTCTTAAAACAAAAAAAAAGCCAACTCTCTCTTTATTCTTGTTTAATAGTTTTATTTTAGAAACTCTATCAATTTCTTTATTTGCTCGTCTTTTTTATGGGTTACTAACAGCTGAATCAATCCCTTCATAGTGGCCAACTATATTATAAGAAAAACATAATAGCAGTAATTGCTCTCCTTATTTCTTCTCTTATTCGTACTTATCTAAAAGTTTTAATATTTTTTTAAATAACCTAATCAAATAGTAAAGGATGATTAGAATCGTTATTATTAAAACAATTTGAAACATAAAATCTAAATCTAACATATTATATCTTTTAGCAGAATTACAATCATTCTTTATTTCGATTTCAAAACTAGAGGAGTTTTTTAATCTACACAAACAAAGCATATCGAAATTCAGGAATTTTGATAACAAATTCAGGAATTCATTATTTATTATTTTTTTTAGTGATTGTTTTTAATAGTTTTGTTCATTTCAAATCCCCTATTAATGCTTTTAATTTAATTCATTATTAAATAATTCACCATACATGAAACATTATTCTTTATTCAAAAGTGTACTCTTTTTATGTATACCCGTTTTTATAATTGCTCAAAACAAGCAAAATGATTTAGAAAATTTATCATATAAAGAATTAAGGGTGTGTTTTTTTAAAGGTTATGATGAAAACAACAATCAAATTGAATATGCTAAGCAATATTATAAAAAGGCGGAAAAAGAAAAAAATGAATTAGAAAAAGGAAGGGGTTATTACTTATTAGCGTATAGTGTGTATAATGATGATGAAAATTTATCGCTATCTTATTTTAAAAAAGCTCTAGTATATAGTAAAAAAAATAATGACACTAATGTAATTCCCATGATACATTATTACATAGGTGGTATTCTACAAAATCAATTAAAATTCAAAGAAGCTGTAAATAATTATATTCTAGCTGATAAAACAAATAAAAATGAAGATTTTTCATATGAATTAAAACTAAATATTGGAGTAATTAAATCTGAGTATTTAGGAGAAATAGATGAAGCATTACAACTCTACAAAGAATGTTATAATTTTTACAAAACTAAAGGTTCTCGAAATCCCAAATACCATAATTTTTATAAAGAAATTTTATTTGACATCGCAGATGCTTTCAAAGCTAAAAGGATCATCGACTCTGCTACATATTACAATAAACTTGGAATTATAGAATCCCAATTTTCAACTGATGAAGAAATGAGGTATCTTTTTATATTAAATGAAGGTGCAAATCAAGTTTTAAATCAGAACTATAAAGTTGCTCTCGATAGTATAGAGAAAGCCTTACCTATTATGATAAAACATAAAAACAAAGGCAATACTTTAGCTGCCTATTATTATTTAGGAAAAATATATGCAGACTTAAACAATAAAGAATTAGCTGTAAAAAACTTTCTTTTAGTTGATTCAATGTATCTAGCAGACAAAGAATTAACACCAGAATTTTCTAGTGGTTACAATTATTTAATTTCATTTTATAAAGCTGAAAAAGATAAAGAAAATCAATTGAAATACATTACAAGATTTATGTCTATCGACAGCGTCTTTCAAAAAAATTATAAAGAAGTTTATAAAACTATTCAAAATGAATATACTGTTCCTAACTTAATCAACGATAAAGAATCTCTTATATACTCTTTAAAGAAAGAAAAAAAATATTTTTATTGGAGTTTAGTTATAGTATCTACAATAGCCTTAAGTCTAAGCGTCTTTGCAATTTTCCAATATAAACAAAAAAGGCGATATAGGTTACGATTTGAAAAAATTATTTCTGAATCGAAAATAACAAAAACAAATGAAAGTAATAAAAATAAAATTTTAACTGAACAAAATATTGATATTGGAATTGCTCAAGAAGTTGTGGATAAAATTTTAGAAAAACTAAACAATTTTGAATCACAAAAGCACTACCTACAAAACAATATCACCATACAATCTCTTTCAGAAGGTTTTGAAACAAACAATAAATATTTATCTAAAGTTATAAAAAAATATAGAGAAAAGACTTTTATACAATATATAAATGATTTGAGAATAGAATATGCAATAAATCAATTACAGTTAGATAAAAAACTTCGAAACTATACCATTATTGCTCTAACTAAAGAGTTTGGCTTTAACAGTAGCGAATCTTTTTCAACCGCTTTTATTAAAAAGACAGGAATTAAACCTCTTTATTTCATAAAAGAATTAGAAAAATTAAACAACTAAAAATCAAATAATTACATGTTTTTAAATTATTAAAATTCCCGAATTTCGTTACACAAAAAACAATTTTATATTTTTTAGATTAAAAAAGACTTTAAATTTGCTAAAGATTCTAAATATAATCCAAATGAAAACAAGCAAGCAAACAAAATTTCTATTTGAAAAATATGAAATCGCGAAATTTAAAAAAATAAAAATCGTAGGAGGTACTGGAACAACTAATGGGGATCCAGATCCAGATACAGGTACTAAGACTAGTGAAAATTGCTCAACAAAACCAGGGTGCCAAAGAGACCCAAATGATCCAGACCCTATTAATCCATTTGACCCAGATCCAAATACAGAAATATAAATATGAATAAAATGAGATTAATAATTGTTTTAATAATTGTTTTAATTGGATGTAAACCTTTAAAAAAAAATGATTTAAACAAAACAACATATAAGAAATGGCATTTAAATAATAGCTTAAATGGTATTTCATTAAACAAATGGCATAAAGAAAACCCTAAAAAAATAAAAGAGCAAATCGTCATAGCTGTTTTAGACACTCAAATAGATACGAATCACGAAGATTTACAAGATCAATTTTGGGTAAATATAGACGAAATTCCAAACAACACAATTGACGATGATAATAATGGATATATAGATGACGTAAATGGTTGGAATTTTTTAGGAACAAAAAGTGGTAACTACATTGTATGGGCTAATTTTGAATATGTAAGATTTATTAGAGATTGGAAAGAAAAATTTGAAGGAAAGAAAAAAGAAGATGTTGAAGATAAGGATTTAGAAAATTTTAAAATATACTCTAGATGCATTGCAGTCCTTAATTATAAAAAAAAGTATTATGAAAATAATCAAAAATCTTTAGATTATGATATTTTCATATATCCCAAAGCAAAAGACACTTTAAAGTATTATTTTCCAAATGAGGACTATAACTATGAAAAATTAGCAAATCTATATAATAAAGTTAAAGGAGACGACAAAAGAACGTACTCTGACATGTTAAATAATAAAGATGAAGATTTTTTAGCATTAGTCTATAATTTTTATAGTAATTACGCATCAAATATAACTAGTCTTGAGATTTTACAAGATAAAAAAATACAAACCGATTCTATTTTGAAGAAAAATCTTAATATAGATTATAATGAAAGAGTTTTTATTGGAGACAATCCAAATATTTTAGAAAAAGGATATGGCAATAATAAAATTAATGCAAAAATAAAAGAAATAAGGAGTTTTAACACTCACAGTACAGAAGTTTCTAGTATCATGGCGTCGATTCGTTCTAATGGCTTAGGGTCAGATGGTTTTTCAAATAATATAAAAATTATGCCTTTAACTATATCTGCTTCAGGTGATGAACACGATAAAGATATTGCAATGGCTATATATTATGCTGTAGATAATGGTGCTAAAGTAATTAATATGTCTTTTGGAAAAGATTTTTCATTGCACAAAGAATGGGTTTTTGAAGCGATGCAATATGCTGAAAACAAAAACGTCTTATTAGTGCATTGTTCTTCAAATGATAGTAGAGACATAGATAGGTATCATGATTATCCTAACGACATCGGATATAATAAATTGCCAGAAGTAGTTGATAATTTTATAAGCGTTGGCTCTATTTCTAAAAGAACGGATAGCACTATGGTATCTTCTTTCTCTAATTATGGTAAAAAAAATGTAGATATTTTTGCCCCTGGAGAAGAAATATATGTTGCTATTCCTGACAATCAATATAAATATGACTCAGGCACTTCATTAGCGGCTCCAATGGTTTCCGGAACTGCAGCCTTAATCTGGTTGTATTATCCAAACTTAACGGTTCAAGAAGTAAAAAATATTATTTTAGAATCTGGTGTTACTATAGATAAAATGGTTATTAAACCTGGAACAAAAGATGAAATGGTACATTTCTCAGAATTATGTAAAACAGGCAAAATACTAAATACTTATAATGCTATGAAAATGGCTGAGGAAGTAAGTAAGAGGAATAAATAATGTTAAAACACTGTTATCTTTTATTTATTTTCATTAGTTGTAAATCATTAGTAAATAAACATAATGATATAGAAAAAAGTACAGATACTTTATTTCTTTGGCATCATAAAGATTTTGATAAAGATTCAATACATGGTATTTCATTAGACAAATGGTATAATGAGAATAATAAATCATCAAACAATAAAATTATTGTAGCTACAATTGATTCTCAAATCGATTTGAATCATGAAGATTTACAAAGTCAAATTTGGACAAATAAAAAAGAAATCCCTAATAATGGAATTGATGATGATAATAATAGTTTCATTGATGATGTAAATGGATGGAATTTTATTGGAGTGGGTAATAATAACATACAAGCCTTTTCGAATTTTGAATTTGTACGGTTTATCAAAAAAAATAAGGTTTTTTTTCAAGGAAGAGATAGTCTCAAATATATAAATACTCCTTTGTATAGAGAATATAAAAGAGCTTTAAAAAAATATGAAAGCGAGTACAATTATTATACAGAATATTTAAAAGCAGAAGGAATACTTATCTCTGCTTATTATCCTGCTAAAGACACTTTAAAATATTATTTCCCAAAAGAAGATTATACAACAAAACAATTGGATAGTTTGTATCAAATACACAAAACTAACGACAAAACATTTGTAGAAAGAGTTAATGAGAATGACACTAGTAGAGAATTTCCCGATTTGATTTTTTACATGAAAATGATTAAGAGATTAAGTTTTACAATAGAACAAATGGAAAATTCTAGTAAACACAAAGATTCTATTGTAAAAAAATTATTGAATTTTGATTATGATGATAGAATAAGAATAAAAAATCATCATTTAGAAAAAGGGTATGGAAATAATAGTCTTAACTCACATGAGAAACTGAAGAGACATAATACAGAAGTTTCTAGTATTATTATTGCAAATAGAAATAACAATAAAGGTGTTAAAGGATTTCATAATAATATTCAGGTAATGCCTTTAACTATCTCACCATTTGGAGATGAACACGATAAAGATATTGCAAATGCCATTTATTATGCTGTTGATAATGGAGCTAAAGTAATAAATATGTCTTTTAGTAAGGAATTCTCATTAAATCAAGAAATAGTAACAACTGCTTTACAATATGCAGAAGATAAAAATGTATTAGTCATTCATACATCAGGCAACGCATCGTCTAATATTGATTTAACGCCCTTTTACCCTTCCGATTTTAATTATGTAAATTCAACAGAAATAGTTAATAACCTTATTACAGTTGGCTCTATTTCTAAAAGAAATGATGAAACTATGGTTACACCATACTCTAACTATGGTAAAAACAATGTAGATATTTTTGCACCAGGTGAAGATATCTATATTGCTTTACCAGACAATAAGTATGATTATGACTCAGGTACTTCACTAGCTGCTCCTATGGTTTCTGGCACAGCAGCCTTAATCTGGTTGTATTATCCAAACTTAACGGTTCAAGAAGTAAAAAATATTATTTTAGAATCTGGTGTTACTATAGATAAAATGGTTATTAAACCAGGAACAGAAAATGAAATGGTACATTTCTCAGAATTATGTAAAACGGGTAAAATACTAAATACTTATAATGCTATGAAAATGGCTGAGGAAGTAAGTAAAAGAAAAATCAGAAATTAGAAATCAGAAAAAACATAGAAATAAAATTTAATTAAATTTGTATTTCAATACAACATAAATATCAAACATGAAAAAAATCATCTTACTACTAGCGCTATTTATATATACTACTAGTTACTCTCAAAACGCAAAAGAAATTTCTAGAGAATGGACGTCTTTTACTCAATCGCTATCTATTGAATCTAAGACAAAGAAAAAATTTAAAATTGAAGCTTCAGTTAAAGTGATTAGCGATGAAAAACAAGCTTGGGCTGGACTTTGGGCAAGAGTTGATAACAAAAATAAAGAAACCGGTTTTTTTGATAATATGCGAGATAGACCTATCAAATCAAATGATTGGCAAACCTATACTATTGAAGGCACTATTGATGAAAATTCAAAAACATTAAACCTTGGAGGATTGTGTTTGTATAATGGTAAATTCTTTTTTGATGATTTTGAATTGTTTATAGAAAATGATAAAGGAGTTTTAGAAGTTGTAAAGGTTTTCAATGGGGATTTTGAAAAAAAAGTTGAAAATGGTACTATTCCAAGATGGAGTCAAGGTGTATCAAAAGAGAAAAACGTAAAGGTAAAAGAGTTTGACGTTACCTCTACAACTGACAAAGTAGAAGGAAAGCTAGCTTTATTAATTGAAGGAAAAGGCATTGTTTACAAAGAAGCTTATAAGATAAACCCTATGGAGGATGTCTCTCCTCAAATAGGAACTTTAATAGCTATGCTGGAAAACTTAAAAGACCGAGTTGAAAATCAGGTAAAAAACATGACCCAGTATGAATTGGATTATTTACATGATGAAAAAGCCAATAGAATAGGTTCGTTGATTATGCATTTAGCTGCTGCTGAAAAATACTATCAAGTATATACTTTTGAAAATAGAGAGTTTAATGAGGAAGAAAAAAAGATTTGGCAAGTACCATTAGATTTGGATCAAGGTGGACGCGATGAATTAAGAGGGCATGATGCACAATATTATCTTGATATTTTTAATGAGGTAAGAGCAAAAACAATAGCTGAATTAAAAAAACGTGATGATGTGTGGTTAACAGAAGTTCACGAAGATAGTAATATGAATAATTTTTTTGGTTGGTTTCATGTTATGGAGCATCAATCCAGTCATTTAGGACAAATCTTATTTTTAAAGAAGAGAATACCACCAGAACCTGAAGTAAAATTGGAACAATCAATTAAAAACTAATTTTTTGACTTACTAGTGAGCCCTTTTACAGGATGACAAGTTTGTGGATGTAGTTTGTGTTTAAAAGAGCACGCTGATTTCGCAGATTTAATTAGTTTGTGGAAAGAAGTTAAAATAGTTTTGTTTGTGGAGTTGCGAATGAGATCCTTTACAGGATGACAAGTTTGTGGATGTAGTTTGTGTTTAAAAAGCACATTGGTTTCAAAAACTTGCCTTGCTGAAACACAAAGTATAATTTATAAAATAAGATGCTGAAACAAGTTCAGCATGACACAGTACTATTCTTGTTGGTTTCTAATATTGATTTTAGATTTTACCTTTTATGAATAATTTTTCTGCTTTTTCCACGTTTGTGATAAGAACGCCTTTATTTCCTGTTTCTTATTATACTTCATTATTAGAAAATTATAGTCAAGAAGCGGTTTTTGAAACACTCCACAATGCTTATTTAAAAAATGCAATTGCTCTGGCTTCACCAGAATTGCTGGAGGAATTAGAAAAATATACCAATAATCCTTCGCAATATAGTGTAGATAAGGTAAAGCAACTTGAAATAGCCTTACTTAAATACATCGCTCGCATTTCATCGAGGGCCACTCCTTTTGGCTTGTTTGCGGGTTGTAGCACGGGTTATTTTGCAAAGGAAACAGATATCACTTTAAGCAACAAAGAAAATTATAGGATTCCCACTCAGTTTGATATGCAATTTTGGACGCATCTTTTGCAAGAATTGGGAAAAGAAATAGCTGTAAGAGAGAAATTACTGTATGTTCCTAATTCGTCTTTGTATGTCATAGGTTCTTTTTATCGCTATATCGAATACAAATTTGTAAATAAAAGACGGGAACATACTATTGCTGCCATTAGAAAAAATCCTTTTGTAACGCTTATTTTAGAAAATTGTAAAACAGGAAAAAGTATTTATGAATTAAGTTCTTTACTTATAGATAGCGAAGCGGAACGTGAGGAAGCGACCTCTTTTATTCATGAGCTCATAGACAATCAGTTCCTAGTAAGCAATCTAGAAGCTACCGTTACTGGTGATGCTGAAATTAATCGAGTGCTTACTCTTTTAGAACCTATCTCTTCTTTAGCCATAAAAACAAGCTTACTAAAAGAAATAGGTGAAAAATTATTGTTTTTAGAAAGCAATATTCTTTCTCATAGTACTATTTCAGAAGAAATAAGGAACAAAGTAACACACTTAGGAGTTGATTTTGATAAAAAATATCTTTTGCAAACTGATTTATATATAAAAACCAAAACAGCTACATTAAATCATTCTGTTACCCGAAAACTCCAACAAACTATTTCTTTTTTAGAACGTTTGCAGAGCAAAACCTTAAATGCAAATTTAGAAGCGTTTAAAAAAGCTTTTTTAAATCGTTATGAAACTAGAGAAATGCCTCTTGCTGTTGTATTAGATTCTGAAGTGGGAATTGGTTATTTACAAGGTTATAGAATGAATGATTCGCATCCTATATTAGATTCTTTTTCTATTGCAAAGCAAAACAAGAGTACTTCCACACAAGAACAGTGGAGCAAATTAGATTATCTGTTAGAAAAATTATTAAAAATTGCTTTAGAAAACCAAGAAAAGGTTTTAATTTTAAAAGAGGAAGATTTTAAACATTTTGAAAGTAACAATTTCAACTTACCTCCTACTTTTTCTGCTATGATAGAAGTAATTCAGGAAGCAGATAAAGAAACACTGGTTTTGGATTCGTTAGGAAATTTTAGTGCTGCAAAATTAATAGGTCGTTTTTGTAATGGTGAAGAAACCATTCATCATTTAGCCAAGGAAATTGTAACCAAAGAAGCTGCTTTACAGCCTAATAGTGTTTTGGCTGAAATAGCTCATATTCCTGAATCTAGAACGGGAAATATTTTAAAACGCCCCTTTTTAAGACCTTATGAAATTCCTTATTTAGCGAATAGTACTTTACCCAAAGAACAACAAATTGAGATAGAAGATTTAACGGTTTCCATTATTAATAATACGGTTGTTTTAAAATCGAAAAAATTAAATAAAGCTATAATTCCTTGTTTATCCAATGCGCATAATTATAGCAATAATGCATTGCCTATTTATCAGTTTTTATGTGATTTACAAGGACAAAATACGCATCCTGTTTATAAATTTGATTGGGGTGTTTTAAGATACCATTACAATACTTTTCCAAGAGTGGTTTATAAAGAGGTGATACTGGCTAAAGCCAAATGGTATGTGTATTTAGATGAATTGAAAACAGTTGATTTTAGAACTAATTTCAAAGATTGGAAAACAAAAAAACAAATTCCTAGATATGTAACTATTGTGAGTGGAGATAATACCTTATTATTAGATTTAGAAAGAGAAATTTGTTTTGAAATACTACAAAAAACAGCCAAATCAAATGGAAAAGTACTTCTGGAAGAGTTTTTGTTTGCCAATGATTCTATTGTAAAAGATGAAGAAGGTAAAAAATATGCCAATCAGTTTATTGTGTCGTTTTACAGGGAAAATTGACATTGAAATTTATTTAATTTATGAAAAGAGAATTTAGTATAGGTAGTGAATGGTTGTATTACAAAATTTATTGTGGTGTAAAAACTGCCAATTTTATTCTTACTGATTTTTTAAAAGAGAGAATCGAATTTCTTATTGAAAACAAATTGATTTCGAAATGGTTTTTTATTCGATACAATGATCCTGATGCTCACATTCGTTTGCGATTTGAAATTACTGCTCCAGAAAACTTAGGGTTTGTAATACAGAATTTACAGGAAATTTTGAAACCTTTGCAAGAAGAAAACCTCATTTGGAAAATCCAGACTGATACTTATTCTAGGGAAATAGAACGTTATGGCATAACTACCTATGAAACATCGGAATCTATTTTTCAAGCGGATAGTGAATTGGTTTTAGCTTATATCGATTTGAAAAATTATTTCGACAATGAAAACACAGCCTTATTGTTTAGTTTTTTGGCAATTGATCAATTCCTAGCATTATTTAATCTTTCCAACGAAGACAAACTAAAACTTTTAGACCAATCACAAAGTGCTTTTAAACTTGAATTTAGCGCTGATAAAAATTTAAAAAAGGAATTAGACAAAAACTATAGAACCTTAGCAAAAGATATTGACTCTTTTTTATCTTTTGAAAACGATAATGACTTTGCTCCTATTTATGAGAAGATCAAGTTAAAAAATAAGAAAATTAAAGCTCTTATCCCTAATCTAAAAACAAATCTAGATGTTGATTTATTTTCATTTTTAAGCAGTCATATACACATGATGTTGAATCGTCAATTTACTTCAAGACAGAGGGAATATGAATTAGTTGTTTATGATCATTTATACCGTTATTATAAAATGTGTTGTTTTAGGCAGTAGAACAAAGTAAAGCATTTAGAGCACAAAACAAGCTTCAGTTTACACAAAACTGAAACTACTTATTTCAAAAAATGCAACACTTTTTTAAATTCTATAGCACTACACTTCCTACACCAACCCATTATTCAAAAAGAGCTAAAATTTCTTTTAGCAATGCAGCAGTCATGGGTTTATTGATAAACTTTTTTATCGATTTAAAATCTAAGGCTCTATTTTTGTCATCACTATTCATAGAAGAAGTTAGCATAACAACAACAATGGCTGTTTTTCTACCTTTTTCTAAATTTTCATACTGTTCTATAAATTGCCACCCATTCATAATAGGCATGTTGATGTCTAATAATATGAGGTTTACTTCTTCTTTTTTATCTGCTAAATAATGAAGGGCGTCTTTGGCGTTCTGGAAAACGACAATGTTTTCTGTAGCATCCATTTGATGCAATACAATTTCATTATACTTATTCGTAAAAGGGTCGTCATCAACCAACATAACGCGCTTTAATTTTTTCATTTTTAATTTATTTAGAGAGTGTAAAATAAAATGTCGAACCTTTCCCTACTTCTGAATCAACCCAAATTGTGCCTCCATGCATGCTTACAATTTTTTTACAATGGGAAAGCCCAATTCCTGTTCCTCCTATTTTATCTCTTGTGTGCAAGCGCTGAAATATTTCAAAAATTTTATCGTAATGTTCTTCTGCAATACCGATTCCGTTATCGGAAATTGAAAATTGGTAGTTATCTGGCAATTCTTCCGCTTTTATTTCTATTACAGGAAGTACATCTTCTTTTTTATATTTGACAGCATTGACAATAATATTCTGAAAAAGTTGGATTAAGGAACTTTCATAGGCATCAAACTTCATATCTTTTCCTAAAAAGGTTAGTGTTACCTTTTGCTTTTGTATCAGATCTGATAAATCTAATGTTAAATTATGAAGTAACTCACTCACTTGTACTTCGGATTTTTCTTTTTCTCTACCCAGTTTAGAATACTCTAACAATGAGGTAATAAAATTTTTCATCCTTTTGGCCGACTTTTCAATAATGTCTATGCTTTGTGTACCAATAGCCCCTAAATTTTCAAACTCTTCTTCTCGTAGTAAAGAAGACCAGCCAATTATTGAATTCAAAGGTTCTTGCAAATCATGTGAAGTGATGTAAGTAAATTGTTCTAGTTCTTTGTTCTTATTCTTTATTTCTTTGATGTAGGTTTCTACATCCTGCTCTACTTTTTTACGAATAGTAATGTCTTTGATAAATACATGAATAACAGGTTTGTTCCCAATAATGAATTTACACGGAGTGGCTTCTGCTACAAAAACGGATCCGTCTTTCCTTTTAAAACTGGTTTCTACACTCAATTTTTCTTTCTGCTTCATTTCATTTAACACTTCATTAGAATGCTCTAATTCTTCAGGAATATGAAGTTCAAATATGCTTTTCTTTAAAAATTCATCATACGAATATCCGAACTGATCCACTGCGCTATCATTGACATTAATTATACGCATCTCCATGTCGTGAATGATAGTAGGAATAACCGAATATTTAAACATTTGTTTGAAAATATCCTCGTTTTCATTAATTATTTGAAAATCAGCAGGTACTACTGACTTCTCATCGGATGTGTTGTTTTTGCTAACTTTTTTCATCATATTTTTTAAAAATATACTTCTACCTACTCCTTAAAATAGTAGAAGCAGTTGTTTGTTTATTAGATGTAGTAGCCGTTTGTTTGAAGGATGTAATTTAGCAAAAAAACAAATATGAAATTCGCAATTTGTAAGTTTCTTTTATCTATTTGTAAGATTTTTTTATCTGATAGTATATTACAAAAATTGTTGCCAAAAAAAATAGCATCATTTGTCAAAGCAATGCTCTTCTAAGTGCTTTGTTGCTCGTTTTTTTGCTGTTTTTTCTTTACTGTTTTTGCAACTTTTCTTTGATACGTTCCAACAAAAACACATAATCTTCTTGTTTCTTCACAAAATCCAAATCAGAAACATCGATAACCAATACATTTAAATCGGTTTGTGTTTTAATATAGTCGAGATAACCACGATTAATTTTTTCTAAGTATTCCGCTGGAATTTCCTGTTCGTAGCTTCTGCCTCTTTTCTTAATATTTGCTAAAAGATGTTCGGTATTTTGGTACAAATAAATATACAAATCGGGTTTAGAAGTTTCACGATGTATGATATCAAACATGGTTTTGTACAAGCGAAATTCATCTTCATGCAAGGTTACTTTGGCAAAAATCAACGATTTAAAAATATGATAATCTGCAACAATAAAGTCTTTAAACAAGTCAAATTGTGCTAAATCATCCGTTAATTGCTGGTATCTATCTGCTAAAAATGACATTTCTAAAGGAAACGCATATCGATTTTGGTCTTTATAGAATTTAGGTAAAAAAGGATTGTCTGCAAAACGTTCTAAAACTAATTTTGCATTGCAATCTTCTGCAATCTTTGTAGCTAAAGTGGTTTTTCCTGCTCCAATATTTCCTTCGATAGCGATATAATTATACTGCTGTAATCCTAATTTTTCAATAGGAGAATTTATGGAATGAGCTACTTTGCACTTACTATCATCTGTAGTGTTTTCAATTAATTCTGAAACCGTTTTTTTAAGAACTGGATGAATCCAATCTACTTTTACATCTTTCATGGGCAACAAAACAAAATTTCTGTTTTGCATTTGAGGATGTGGAATTTGTAAAGTTTCAGTAGCTACGATTTCTTCGTCATAGGCAATTACATCTAGATCGATAATTCGAGCTTGATAACCTTTTTCATTCGTTCGCACTCGTCCCATTCTTTTTTCAATCTTAAGCAATTGAGAGAGTATTTTTTGAGGTGATTTATGAGAATGCAACAAAAGTACTCCATTATAAAAAGCATCACTTTCAAAACCCCAAGACGGTGTTTCATAAATCTTAGATGTTTTTACAACACTAGCTACTTCTTGATGTATTAAAGCAATAGCCGTTGTAAGATTCTCTAAACGATTCCCTTGATTGCTTCCTATAGAAACTATTATTTGATGTTGTTTTTTCATCTGTGGCAAAATAACGAACAATTTTAGTTTTGTTGTTTTAATTTTCTATTTTTTTATAAACATGTAACGTTTTATATAATTGTAAGACATATAGACGATATAAAATTAAATGAATAGAAAATGAAATTTTTAGGAAATGTATTAGCCACAGTCATTGGAATATTTGTATTCTGTATGGTTTTCTTTTTTGGGCTTATTTTTTTAGGAGCCATTATGGGTGGGGATAAAGATACCGTAAAAGTAAAAGACAATACTGTTATTGAATTAGACTTGTCTGAAGTAACTCTTGACTATGGTGGAAAAGTAAACTTTAAAGAATTTAATTATTTTGAAACCAAGCACGATGGTGTTATTGATATTATTAACGCTATTGATGCTGCAAAAACCGATGATCAAATAAAAGGAATTTCGATTCTAAATAATCAATCCCAATTAGGAATGGCTCAGAGTAAAGCTTTGAGAGACAAATTAGAAGATTTTAAAAAATCGGGCAAGTTTATTGTAGCTTATTCTAATTTTATCACACAACGTGATTATTACTTAAATTCGGTTGCAGATAGTGTTTATTTAAATCCTGTAGGTGAATTGGATTTCAAAGGCTTGTCTTCGGAAATAGTGTACATGAAAGAATTACAGGAAAAAACTGGCATTAAAATGGAAATTCTTCGTCATGGAAAATATAAAAGTGCTGTTGAGCCATTTTTAAAGCAAGAAATGAGTCCTGAAAACAGAGAACAAATTACTGTTTTATTAAACTCGGTTTGGAATACAATTGTAACTGATATTTCAAAAAGCAGAAATATTTCGGTAGATAGTTTAAACAGCATCGCTAATTCGCTAGGTGCGAGAACTCCAGAATTAGCTTTAGCTAAGCATTTAGTAGATAAAGTAGCTTATGAAGATGAATATCACAATGCGATTAAAAAGCGATTAAAAGTAAAATCTGATGAAGATTACAAAACAGTTGACATTTTAAAATATGCTAAGAAAGTAGCAACTTCAGCTACAGATTTCTCTAAAAAAGATATTATTGCAGTAGTGTATGCTCAAGGAGAAATTAGAGGTGGTGAAGGTGATGTAAACATCATTGGTGAAATAGCTGTAAAAAGAGCTCTAAAAGAAGCTCGTGAGGATGAAGATGTAAAAGCTATTGTTTTACGTGTAGATAGTCCTGGAGGAAGTGCTTTAACTTCTGAATTAATTTGGAGAGAGATTGAAATTACCAAAAAAGAAAAACCTGTTGTGGTTTCTATGGGAAATGTAGCTGCTTCTGGTGGTTATTATATTGCTTGTAATGCCGATAGAATTTTTGCTGAACCAAGTACAATTACAGGTTCTATTGGGGTTTTTGGAATGTTACCAAACATGACCGAATTGGGAAAAAACATTGGTATTAATGCAGAACAAGTGAAAACACATGAAAATGCTTCTGGTTATAGCTTGTTTGAACCCATTGATGATAAATTCAAAGCAGTTACCTTAGAAAGTATTGAAAACATTTATGCGACTTTCTTAACAAGAGTGGCTACTGGAAGAAAAATGACAACCGAACAAGTAGATGCTATTGCACAAGGAAGAGTGTGGACTGGAACAGATGCTTTAAAAAATGGTTTAGTTGATGAATTAGGTGGTTTAGACGATGCTTTAAAATATGCTGCTAAAATTGCTAAAATTAAAGACTTTAGAACAGAAAATTATCCAGAGTATGATAAAAGTTTTGAGGATTTAATTGGCAAATTTACTGGAATTTCAATGTTTCAATCTAAAGAAGCTTTATTAAAAGAACAAATAGGTGAAGAAAGCTTCCAATTGTTAGAACAAATCAAAAGAGCTAATCAATTAAAAGGGGTTCAAGCTATAATGCCCTTTGAATTGAAGATAAAATAGTTTTTACTTATAAAACTAGTTTTAAAAGCTATTTCTTTCGTAAGATTGAAATAGCTTTTTTTTTGTAAACTTGTATTCTTAATTTTGATAAATGAGCATCCAAGACAAACTTTTAGCACAACGTATCTATTTAATTTTAGCAAGTTTATTTATTTGCTCACTAGTAGTTTCAAATCTTATCTTTCAAAAATTCTTTTATTGGTACCCTTTTGGTGATGTAAAAATTTTTGGAGCCAAATTATTTCAAATCTCTGTGGGCATTATCCCTTATCCCATTACTTTTTTAATAACCGATATTATTTCCGAAATCTATGGTAAAAAAAGAGCCAATCAAGTGGTTACAACAGGTATTTTTGCTTCTGTTTTTTCCCTAGGGATTATTTATATTGCCAGTGCTGTTCCTGCTATAGAAAATTCTCCAGTAACTGATGTGTTATTTACAAAAGTATTTGGTCAAACCGCTCTAGCAGTTATCGCTTCTATGATAGCTTATTTATTTGCTCAATATATTGATATTCAAGTTTATCATTTTTGGAAAAAAATAACCAACGGCAAAATGCTTTGGGTAAGAAATAATTTTTCAACTATAACTTCACAAGCAATAGATACCTTTTCTGTATTATTTCTATTATGCTCATTTAAAATATTGAGTTGGGACTTATTCGTACCTTTATTTATTAGTGGTTTCTTTTTTAAAATTTTCATTGCATTGATAGATACTCCATTTATGTACTTAGCTGTGTACTACTTTAGGAGAAGATTTAATCTAAATGTAAATCAAGAACTTGTCATTGATTAATCGAAATTATATAAAAAATTATCAGAATCTTAATACATTCTTTTTTAATTTGGTAGTACATTTGTAAAACAAATCTATAATTCTTCAAAATCCAATTACTATGGCTAAAAAATTCACATTCAAGAAAGTACTAAAAATAGTAGCAGTATTTTTTCTAGTAATCCTACTTGCTTTGGCAGTGGCTCCCTTTATTTTTAAAGATAAAATTAAGGCTTTGGTTTTAAAATCGATAAATGAAAATGTAGATGCAAAAGTAGCCTTTGAGGATGTAGATTTAAGTTTATTTAAAAACTTTCCGAATGCTAATGTTACTATAGACAAATTGAGCATTATAAACAAAGCTCCATTTGAAGGGGATACTTTATTTTATTCTGGAGAAGTGAATCTAAAAATGAGTATCAAAGAATTGTTTAAAGGAGATGATGAACCTATGAATTTACAAGGATTTAGCAGTACAAATGCTATTGTAAATGTTATCTTTAATAAAGATGGATTAGGTAATTTTGATATTGCTTTAAAAAATCAAGAAGAGGATAAATCTACAGAAGAAAGCAAACCTTTTGCTTTAAACATTCAAGAGTATGCTATTAAAAACATGCGTTTTACTTATCTAGATGAAGGTTCCAACATGGAAATGGTCCTAGACAGTATTAATCATGAAGGTAAAGGTAATTTTGCCCAACAAAAATTAGATTTAGAGACTAAAACAACTGCAAAAGTTTCTTTTAACATGGATAATACTAATTTCATGAAAAACGTTGCTTTGTCGCTAGATGCTGTTTTAGGAATTGACTTAGATAAGAGTAAGTATGATTTTAAAGACAACAAGGCTTTAATTAACCAATTGCCATTAGAATTTAATGGTTTTATCCAAATGTTAGAAGACGGTCAATTATATAGTTTAACTTTTAAAACTCCAACCTCAGATTTTAAAAATTTCTTAGGTCTTATTCCTGAAGCTTATGCTGGAAATATCAATCAAGTGAAAACAACTGGAGAATTTAAAGTTTCTGGAAAAGTAGATGGCAAACTTACTGAAACCACTATTCCTACATTCAATATTGAATTAGCTTCTAATAATGCATCCTTCCAATATCCTGATTTACCAAAATCGGTTAGAAATATCATTATTGATACTCATATTGTTAATGAAACTGGTTTAATGAATGATACTTATGTTAATTTAGACAATCTATCATTTTCTATAGACCAAGATGTATTTAACGCAAAGGCAACTGTTAAAAATTTAACAGAAAATCCTCTTATCGATGCTGCTTTAAAAGGAACTATCAACTTGGCTAACGTCACTAAAGCTTATCCTGTGCAATTAGACAAACCTTTAACAGGAATTCTAAAAGCAGATGTTACTACAAAATTTGATATGAAATCGGTAGAAACAAGTCAGTATCAAAACATTCAAAATGCTGGAAATATCTCATTGACTGGTTTCAAATATGAAGGTCCAGAAATGGCTAAACCTTTTGAAATTAATAAAACTTCTGTTACTTTCAATCCAAATCAAATTAGACTGAATGAATTTGATGCAAAAACAGGTTCATCTGACATTCAAGTTAATGGTGGTTTAGATAATTTGTATGGCTTTTTGTTTAAAAAACAAGTTCTTAAAGGGAAATTTGACATGAATTCTTCTCGATTAGTCGTTTCAGATTTTATGTCTCCTACAACAACCACTTCAGAAGATGGTAAAAAAACCACAACTGAAGCTGTCAAAATACCTGCTTTTTTAGATTGCAGTATTAGTGCTAAAGCTGGAACAGTGGTATATGATAATTTAGACTTAAAAAATGTAAGCGGAAACCTAGCAATTAAAGATGAAGCAATCTCATTGAGCAACCTAAGCATGGACGTTTTTGGCGGAAATATTGGATTAACAGGAATGGTTTCTACTAAAGGAGCAAAACCAAAATTTAATATGAATTTAGGCTTAAATGCAGTAAATATTGCTGAGTCTTTTACCCAATTAGAAATGCTAAAAAACATAGCTCCTATTGCTAATGTTATTAATGGAAAATTAAATTCTACCATTAAGTTATCTGGAGATTTAACAGATGACATGACTCCTAACTTAAAAACAATTTCTGGTGATTTAGTTGGACAGTTGCTTTCGACAACAATAAACGAGAAAAATTCTACTTTACTAACCGCTTTAAGTTCTAATGTAAAATTTTTAGACGTTAGCAAATTAAATTTAAATGATGTAAAAGCTTCATTATCTTTCAAAGATGGAAAAGTAGCTTTAAAACCAATGAATTTAGTTTATCAAGATATTAACATGACTGTGGGTGGAACTCATGGTTTTGATCAATCTATGAATTATGATGTAAAATTTGATGTGCCTGCTAAATATTTAGGAACAGAAGTTACTAGTTTATTAACTAAATTAACTCCTGCTGATCAGCAAAAAATTGAAAGTGTTCCCGTAACAGCTAACTTAACAGGAAATTTTAGCAATCCAAACATTAAAACCGATTTAACACAGGCAACAACTAATTTAGCTTCTCAAATTGTGAAAATGCAAAAAGAGAAATTAATTAATGAAGGGACAAGTGCATTGACTAATTTATTTAATGGTAATGCCAACGGAACTAAAACAGACACTACAAAAACTACCACTACTCCAAAAGAGAATGTAAAAAACGAAGTTAAAAATGTATTAGGAGGTTTACTTGGTGGTAAGAAAAAGAAAGACGAATAGATTTTAGACCTAATTTTCAATTACAAATCTCTGTTTCTTAATTGAAATGGGGATTTGTTTTTTATATTTGGAATAACAAATAAACAGTAAACAATAATCTTTATTATCATGAAAACACAAACCATTTTATTAATTGCAATTTTCACTTTAATTATTAGTTCTTGTGGCACCAAAAAAGTAGTGAATGACAATATGCTTTATAACACCACGTGGGAATTAGAATATATTTCTGGACCACGCATCGCTTTTGAAGGGCTTTTTCCAGACAAGAAACCTTATCTTATTTTTGACAAAGAAACCAGTGAAGTTAGAGGCAATAATAGTTGCAACGGATATACTGCTAAATATACTTTAAATGAGTCGGCTATATCTTTTGGAGAACCTGGACCTACTACAATGATGTATTGTGGTGAAGGTGAAAAAGTTTTCGTGAATATGATGGAAAAAATAAATCAATATGGTTTTGATGAAGAAGGAAAACTTACTTTAATGTTGAATGATGTTCCAATGATGCGATTTAAAAAAAAGATTAATTAACTAAATTTATACTTATGAGTAAGATTGAATTTCCTTCAAAAGCTTTATTTATGTGCGATGGAAGTAAATGTGGTAAGCACAAGGAAATAAAAAAGTATTTTAAAACAACAATCAAAGAAAATCATTTAAAAAAGGAAGTTGAAATTTTTAAAATGGAGTGTTCTGATCGTTGTAAAAATGCTCCTATTCTATATTCTCAATCCGAAAACAAATGGTTTGACAAAGTAGATTTAGAACAAGCTAAAACTATAATGGCTAAATTAATTTCATAAAAAAGAGCCCTTTATAAAATTATAAAGGGCTCTTTTTCATTATTTGTTTAAACTCCTACTTTTGCAATTTGTTTGTCTAATTCAAACTTACCACAAGCTGAATCTTCGTCAATTAAATCAAAAAGTTCTAAAGCTCTACGTGCATTCTTTTCTTCTTCTCGTTGCTCTTTAACATACCACATCATAAATTCTTCTGTAGCATAATCATTTTCTAGTCTGCATTTTGCAATTACTTTGTTTACTGCGTTAGTCACTGTAATTTCATTTTGTAAAGCAATCTCAAAAACATCGCGAAAAGATTCAAACTCTTGTTGCACTTTTGATACATCTGGAGTTATGGCAATTCCACCCATTTCTGTAATATATTTAAAAACTTTAAGGAAATGCTCACGTTCTTCTTCAGATTGCTTGTACATATAGGCTGCTGTTTCTACATAGCCATTTCTATCTAACCATGCTGCCATTGCTAAATATTTTGTAGAAGCGTCACATTCTATTTTTGATTGTAGGTTTAATAACTTTTCAACTCCTTCATTCAAGGCAGAATTTCTTCTCAATAAATCTTTCATTTTCTGTCATTTTTATATTTCAATATAAATTTACTGAAATAAATCTGACTTTAATAAATTGCGAATGAATTTGAATTTAATCTAAATAAGAAACGGCTACATCACTTAATACTTCATTAAGCATTGAATTAAGTACTAATGCAAACTTAGTTCCATTTAACAACTCTCTAAGTTGTACGATTTCACAGATAGTAAGATTTCTTGAAAATTTCTTTTGGGTAGTTTCGATTAATTTAAAATCGCATTTATCAGATAAATCATATAGCATATCTAGAATATTAACACTATTCACTTTTCTCTGAAAAATTAAAAAATCTTGAATTTTATATTTTGAAGTTATCCCACTAAAATTAATAACGATGCTATTTGTTTTATCACATTGATAACTATATCCATTTTTGCTTTCAAACAAAATGGCATTTTCAAAATTATTGTTAACAGCCATAAATCTCAAAATATTTAGTGCAAAAATAAGAACTTAAATTTGAATTACAAAATTATTTATATTTAATCCAAATAAGAAATGAATTTTTACTTACACGCTCATCTTTACCACATAACCTTCATAAGAACGAATATTAAAAACGGTTCCATCTTCAAATAATAGATACTGTCCTTTTATACCCATAACTTTTCCTGTATAAAGAGGTGTTTTATCAAGATTTAAGCCAATAATTTTTTTGGGATACTGTAAGACTGGGAATTCTAAATTGTAGAGTGTAGCTTCCTCTGAAAAATAGGGTTGTACTTCTTTTGGTAACCAACCAAATGTTTTTTTTCTTTCTTCTGATAAATCTGCATGTAAAACTTCATTTTTAAGCATTTTTTGCCAACTTGTTTTATCTACAAAATGATTTTTCAAAGCAATCTCCGTAATTCCTGCCAGATAACGATTAGGCACTTCTACAATAGGAACTGCTTTAACTGCTCCTTGATCTATCCATCTTGTTGGCACTTGTGTTTTTCTTGTTACTCCTACTTTTACTTCGCTAGATAAGGCTAAATATACTATATGAGGTTGTAATTGCACTCTTTTTTCATATTCTAAATCTCTATCTTCGATATCTAGATGCGCTGTGCTTAATTCAGGTCTCATAATCCAATCGCCTACTGCAGGACTACTCATAAAACAATCGTAGCAAAATCCTTGTCTAAAAATTTTCTTTTGTTTATTGCAATTCAAGCATTGATATCCTTGAAATTCTAGCTCTATTTCCTTGTCTAATAATTGATTGACATTTAAAAAACTATCTTCAAAAACCAAATAATATTGAATAGGGTTTGCTAATTCCGTTTGCATTTTTTGAAGTACACCTTGATATGTCATGTGCTTTTTAATTTTTAATGGGTTTAGATTTAAAAAAAATGTTATTTTTGGTAAAGTTATCATTCGTATTTTATAATTCATAATTTGTAATTCTAAAAATGGCATTTCCTATCATAAACTCAATTGCTTCTTGGATTTTAAAAAAACGGATTCATCAAATGGAATTGTTTTTAAAGTATCCTCATGAAGTTCAGGAAGAGCTGCTTTTTAACTTAGTGAAATCGGCAGAAAGCACTTATTTGGGTAAAAAATATGATTTTTCAACAATAAAAAGCTATCGTGCTTTTTCCGAAAGAGTTCCCATTTCAACTTACGAAGATTTAGAATCTCTTATTGAACAAACTAGAAAAGGAGAGCAAAATGTTTTTTGGAACACGCCAATTAAATGGTTTGCTAAATCGAGTGGTACTACAAATTCAAAAAGCAAATTCATTCCTGTTAGTAATGAAACATTAGACCTTTGTCACTATAAAGCAAGTAAAGATTTATTGTGCTTATATTTAAACAATAACGAAGACTCACAGCTATTTACTGGTAAAAGTTTACGTTTAGGCGGAAGCAAACAACTATATGAAGACAATAATACTTTTTTTGGCGATTTATCAGCTATTTTGATAGATAACATGCCTATTTGGGCCGAATTTAGCTCTACTCCTAGCAATAAAGTTTCTTTAATGGGAGATTGGGAAACAAAACTACCAGCCATTATAAATGAAACTATTCAAGAAAATGTAACTAGTTTAGCAGGAGTTCCTAGCTGGATGATGGTCTTATTAAACAAATCCTTAGAAACCACTGGCAAAAACAATCTATTAGAAATTTGGCCAAACGCTGAAGTCTATTTTCATGGAGGTGTTAATTTTGAACCGTATAGAGAGCCGTATAAAAAATTGTTTCCAAAAGATAATTTTAGATACTATGAAATTTACAATGCTTCCGAAGGTTTTTTTGCCATTCAAGATAAAAATGATTCCAATGAATTATTATTAATGCTTGATTATGGTATTTTTTACGAATTCATTCCAATGGATACCTTTGGCACAAGTAATCAAAAAGCAATTCGGTTAGATGAAGTAGAAATTAATAAAAATTATGCTTTAGTCATTTCTACAAATTCTGGATTATGGAGGTATTTAATTGGTGATACAATACGATTTACTTCGATAAATCCTTATCGAATTGTAGTTACTGGTCGTACCAAACATCATATAAATGTTTTTGGAGAAGAATTAATGGTTGAAAATACCGACAAAGCTATTGCAAAAACTTGTCAGGAATTAAATTGTGAAGTTACCGACTATACTGTAGCTCCTATTTTCATGAAAGATAAAACAAAAGGAGCACATGAATGGATTATTGAATTTAAAATAAAACCATTAGATATAGACTCTTTTTCAGCATTATTAGACAAGAATCTACAACTCTTAAATTCTGATTATGAAGCAAAAAGACACAATAACATGACACTAAATCCGTTAGTTATTAATATTGCTAAAACTAATTTATTTTATGATTGGCTAAAAGAAAAAGATAAATTAGGAGGTCAGCATAAAATACCTAGACTATCTAATGATAGAGTTTATTTAGAGGAATTATTACAACACCAAGTCTATCAATTATAAAATTTATTTGCTTATGAAAACCATTACTATACTAATTTTCTCTTCTATTCTATTTTCTTCATGTGGACCTAGAAGATACAAATGTGGGCCTTACAGAAGATGTCAAATTGAGTTTAAAGAACCACAGAAAATAATACAATATACTCCTATTTGTTAAGTTTATTTTTGAGAAGTAAGAAACTGATTTTTAAATTATTATCCAAATTTTAACTAAAAATAAACTTTAGAATCAGTAATAGATGTCTTTATAACGAGTTTTTTAACAATTAACCGATTATTCTTTTTTTATGGGGTGATTAGACTTAATATTTGCAACTGCTAAGTCAAATTAACCAATATTATGAAAAAGTTATTTTTATGTGTTTTTTGTTTTCCTTTTTTAGGGATGAGTCAAGATCAATTTATTGATGATTCAAAAACAGAAAACTTTACAACATTAAATAATAATTCATTATTAAACTACATATTAACTGATACTGGTATTAATACTGAATTATCTGAAATTGGCGCAACGTTTTTTAGAGACAAATTCTTAATTGTATCTAACAAAAAAAGAAGGCATACAAAAACTACTTTTAACGAGGCTTTAAATAGGTTTAATAATAATATTTATTGTACCAATGTAGACAAAAACGGAAACTTATCTTTTCCTCTACAATTTTCAACACTCTTAGATTCTGAATTTAATGAAGGTTTTATGACATTTTCAGAAGATGAGAAAACAATCTATTTTACACATACTTCTGATAACTCTGATAATTTTAAATTATACAAAGCTGTTTTAGATATAGAAATACAAGGTTACTGGAAAGATATTACTGAAATAAACATTACAAAACCCGAATACTCTGTAGAAACTCCTTTTTTAAGTAAATCTACTAACAAACTCTATTTTTCTTCAAATATGTCTGGAGGCTTTGGTGGATATGATATATACGTTGCCGATATAAAAAAGGATGGAACAATAGAGAATATTAAAAATTTAGGGAAAGAGGTAAATTCAGCAAAAGATGAAAAATATCCTTTTATAACTCCAGACAGTAATTATATTTTTTATTCTTCAAACGGTCACAATACTTTTGGAGGATATGATGTTTTTAGAAGTTCTATAGTAAATGAAACCTATATTAATACAAGAAACATAGGTTCTGGCTTAAATACTAAAAAAGACGAAGTAGCCTATATCCTAGTAAACAAAAACGAAGGATATATTTCCATAAACAAAGAAGACGATAAAGAAAATTTTGATGTATATCGTTTTGACATTCAGCAACAAGAGCAACAATTAAATATTTTAGTAGTTGAGAATAATTCAAAAGTAAAATTACCAAATGCAAATGTCATTATTACGGATGAATTTGGCAACAAAATAAAAGAAACTAAAACTGACAATAATGGAGAAATAAAACTAACTATTGAACCATTAACATCATATACAATTACTACCAATAAAGAAGGATATGAACCTAATATAAATTCGGTTACTGCTTCAACAGATAACAATTTTGTTGCTGAAACCATTAATATGAATCAGAAAAAAGCAGAAATAATTAATGATGCTATAGTTATGGAGAATATTTTCTTTGACTTTAACAAAACATCTATTAAAGAAGAATCACAATTATCATTAAACAAAATTGTTGCTGTATTGAATGAAATACCAGATATGACAATAGTTATCAATGCTCATACTGACAATAAAGGATCTGATAAATATAACCTTGCTCTATCAGAGAAAAGAGCTAAATCTACTTATGAATACTTAATTTCAAAAGGTATTGACAAGTCTAGATTAGGTTATAACGGATATGGAGAATCGAGACCTTTACACAAATGCCAAGTTTGCACAGAAATTCAAGATTCAGAAAACAGACGCGTTGAATTCCTAATAAATAAAACACTAGAAGTTAGTGATGCTTCGAGTAACTAGAAAATGATGTTTCTATTATTAATAAAAAATCCCGAAAATTTTCGGGATTTTTTGATTTATTTATGATGCTGTTTTTAATCGTTGTAATAAGTTTTTATTCAAACTATGTTCAGCAAACTCTTTAGTAACATTTAATTCCTTTTCAGAAGAACTAGGCAAATCAAACATTGCATCAGTTAAAATGGCTTCGCATAAAGAACGAAGTCCTCTCGCTCCTAATCTATACTCTAATGCTTTTTCAACAATAAACTGAAGTGCTTCTTCTTGAATACTAAAATCTACTTCATCCATTTCAAACAATTTTTTATATTGTTTTACCAAAGCATTCTTTGGTTCTGTTAAAATAGCTCTAAGTGTCTTTGCATCTAAAGGATTCATGTATGACAATACTGGCAATCGTCCAATAATTTCAGGAATTAACCCAAAGTCTTTTAAATCTTTAGGAATAACATATTGCAATAAGTTATCCTTATCAATTTCAGTAATATCTTTAGAAGTACTATAACCTACTGCTTGCCTATTTAATCTTTTTGATATTATTTTTTCAATTCCATCAAAAGCACCACCAGCAATAAATAGGATATCTTGTGTATTAACCTCAACAAATTTCTGATCTGGATGTTTTCTTCCTCCTTTTGGTGGAACATTAACCACAGTTCCTTCTAGAAGTTTCAACAAAGCCTGCTGCACACCTTCTCCTGAAACATCTCTAGTAATAGAAGGATTATCGCTTTTACGAGCAATTTTATCTATCTCATCAATAAAAACAATTCCTCTTTGAGCTTTATCCACATCATAATCGGCTGCTTGTAATAAACGTGTTAAAATACTTTCCACATCTTCACCAACATAACCAGCTTCTGTCAATACGGTTGCATCAACAATTGCAAGAGGAACATTCAACATTTTAGCGATTGTTTTTGCTACTAATGTTTTACCTGTTCCTGTTTGTCCGACCATTATGATATTACTTTTTTCAATCTCAACCTCATCATCAGACTGTATTTGCATCAATCTTTTGTAATGATTATAAACCGCAACACTCATTACTTTTTTAGTTTGATCTTGACCAATGATATATTGATCTAAAAAAGATTTAATCTCTTTTGGCTTTAATAAAACTAAATCCGATAAAAGTTCGGTTTTACCACTTTGCTTTAATTCTTCTAAAACTATTCCGTGTGCTTGTTCAATACATCTATCACATATATGCGCATCAATACCCGCTATTAACAAACTAGTTTCTGGCTTTTTTCTTCCACAAAAAGAACACTCTAATACCTCTTTTGCCATTTTATATAATTTAGAAGTAGAAATTAGTATTTTTAAATTTTTAAATTTCTACTTCTGTTTTTTTTTAATTTTTTATCAATACTTCATCAATCATTCCATACTCTTTTGCTTCAGCTGCAATCATCCAATAGTCTCTTTCACTATCTTTATAAACCTTTTCATAAGGTTGTTTTGAATGTTGAGAGATAATTTGGTACAACTCTTCTTTTAATTTCAACATCTCTTTTAAGTTGATTTCCATGTCTGTTGCTACACCTTGAGCACCTCCAGAAGGTTGATGAATCATAACTCTAGAATGTGGTAAAGCTGAACGTTTTCCATCTGCACCAGCACATAATAAAACAGCTCCCATTGAAGCAGCCATACCTGTACAAATAGTAGCTACATCTGGTTTAACTAATTGCATAGTATCATAAATACCTAATCCTGCATATACACTTCCTCCTGGAGAATTTATATATATACTTATGTCTTTTGAAGCATCTGTACTTTCTAAAAATAATAATTGGGCTTGGATAATATTGGCTACATAATCGTCTACACCAGTACCCATAAAAATAATTCTATCCATCATTAAACGAGAAAAAACATCCATTGATGCTACGTTCATTTGACGCTCTTCTATAATATATGGAGTCATACTATTTATAATTTTGTCATAGTACAAGCTATTTACTCCATGATGCTTAGTTGCATATTTTTTAAATTCTTTTCCGTAATTCATCGTAACTTTATTATTGGTTTATAAACTAAGAACGTCAAACCAAAGCTTGACGTTCAAAGATAATTATTTTTTATGAGAATTTATTCTCCATACATCTCTTTAATAAACTCTTGATAGTTTACTTTTTTCGATTTTGCATTAATTTTTTCTTTGAACAACGTCAACATTTTTTCACTCATCACTTGTTCAGACAAACGTTTTACTTCTTCTTGATTAGAAAGTACTCTTGCTACAATTCCTTCCACTTCTTCGTCTGTTGGATTTAATTGACCAAATTGAGCCATTTGTTTTTTGATTAATTCGGCAGTGTGTGCTTTTAAATCTTCAAATTGAATTTGCAAATTATTTGCAGCAATAATTTTATTTTCTATTAATTGATAACGCAATCCTTTTTCAGATTTTGCATACTCTTCGTCTGCTTGTTCCTCTGATAAAGGAGTTTCACCAACTGTTTGAATCCATTTTTTCAAAAACTGTGTTGGTAATTCAAACTTTGTATTTTCTATTAAAGATTCGATAACATCATTTAAGAATTTTTGATCTGCTTGTTGTGCAAATTGAGCTTCAGCATCTTCTTTAATCTTTGCTTTTAAAGTTTCTAAAGAAGTTACATTTCCTTCACCAAACAATTTATCAAACAATTCTTGATTTAATTCTGCCTTTTCAACTGCATTAATTTCTTCAATTGTAAAAGCTACATTTACATCTAGACCATGAACATCATCATGAGACACTTTTAAATAGTCCATTAATTTATGGTCATCATCAAAAAGCCCTTTTGTAGCTAACTCAACAACATCTCCCACTTTTTTACCAACAAATTTCTTTGCCACTTTTTTATCATTGAAGATATCCAAAGTAATATTTGTTGTATTATTAATTCCTTTCTCTTCATTAAAAAAAGTCCCTCTTATAGTATGATCTTCTTTCACTTTATCTTGAGAAATCATTTTGCCATATTGCTTTTGAATACGCTCAACTTGTTCTTCTAACATTTTATCATCTGCAACTATATCAAATTTTGCTACATTTGACTTTGCAGCTAAATCTACAGAAAATTCTGGAGCTAATCCTAATTCAAATTCGAAAGTAAAATCATCTTTACTCCAATCAAAATCTTCAGTAATTTTTGGAAGTGGATTTCCTAGAATATCTAATTTTTCTTCAACTAAATAATCATTCAAAGAAGATTGTAATATTTTATTTACTTCATCTAGAAGAACTGACTTACCATATTGTTTTTGAATCAAACTCATTGGCACAGCCCCTTTTCTAAAACCTGGTATGTTAGCATTTTTTCTGTAATCTGCTAATACTTTTTGCACTTTATCTGCATAATCCTCTTTAGTAACTGCAACTTTTACAATTGCATTTAAAGCATCAACTTGCTCTCTTGTAATATTCATTATGTTATTTTTTATTGACATGAAAATTGGGTTGCAAAATTAAATATTTTTTACAACTCAAGCAACTTTTTAATTAATTGAATTTCAAATATGTAAATTTAATTTCTACCACTCTATTAATAAATATTTCTATTATTTACTTTATTTCTTATCAACAAATATTCCATTTAGTATTGACTGACTAATTGACAGGATAATACTAAAAAACAAAGCCGTCCAAAAGCCTGACACAGCAAAACCATCAACTAAAGAGTCACCAATTAAAATTATTACTGCATTGATTACTAACAAAAACAAGCCTAATGTAATTATGGTTGCAGGGATTGTTAGCAACACCAAAATAGGCTTCAAAAAAAGATTTAACAAAGCCAACACAATGGCAATTATAAAAGCACTTTTATAACTTGTAACTTCTACTCCTGGTAAAAATCTTGAAATAATCACAACTAGAACAGTAGTGATTAAAAGTTTAATTAGTAAATTCATTTTTTATTTTAAAGATAAAAAAAAACACCTACAATAGGTGTCTTTTAATATAAAATGTTTTTTACGAATTTTAGTTTGTAGATTTTATTACGCGTAAATAAAACTTAATAAAAAACTACAACTTTTAGGGTTCTAATTTTCTATTTATTATAGATACGAGCGGAATGCTCACATCAGCTGGGATTTAATTTACCTCTAAACCAATAAAAAATACAAATTTATCATTTATATCTACTATCAAATCATTTTTTATTAATAAATTAAACTCATATAACCCATAATTAACAAACCAAACATATAATTTATCTTTATTTTTATTATTACTAATAATTTTTTTTATTTCCATTTTTTTAATAAAATCAATTTTAAATTCATTATTATCAATAATTTCATTTATGTAATAGAATTTTTTTGTTTTATTAAAGCTATTACTAATCAAATTAAAGTAAGTATTTAAAGAACTTACATCATCTCCATATAGTTTTGAAAATAATTCATAGTCAATAGTTTTACTAAGTGATTGATATTCGTAATAAAAAAGAGAGTCACTATTTTTTAAAATTTTGTTAAAATCATTAGAAATTATATAGTTGTGATAAAATGGTGTATCATTCCTAGAGATAATCGTTAAATTTTTATTTTCTAGTTCTAATTTTGATATATCAAAATTTTTGTAAGAATGATTACTTTTAATACCAAAAAGATAATACGAATTAAATTTAGATTCTTTAAAAGATTTGTTATTAAAATATAAATCAAAAATTACTCTATCATTTTTTATATTATAATATCTATATATAATAGCCACGATAATCATTATTATCATTAATGTTACATAAAGATAGCTTCTTTTTATTGTCCCCATTGCGAATTTTTTATAACTTCAAGTTGATTAGTGTTAAACCTAAAGGCATTACTACCAGATTTATTACCTCCTCCATATTGCCAAAACATCACTCCACTCTTTGAATGATTAAAAGAAAAAATAGCATGACCTAATTCATGAACTGCAGTTCTTGCTAATCTAACTGGATCAAGATCCCAATATCTTCCCAAAATACTTCCTCCTCCATATATCACAACACTATTTGAACCTAGTGCTGCGTACCCTGCTACACCATTATCAATAGGTGCTCCCCTTGCATAAAAACTAAGAATATTGATTTTAGCAGTAGGAATTCCTCTAAACCAATATCCAATACTTTTAGAAAGACTATATTCTTCAACAATAGTATTTGTTGAAAATCCATTAGCAATTAATTCGTCTTTTAATGCTTGGTTAAAACCCTCTAAATCAAATGACTTATTGCCAAGATATTCAGTTTGAATTACACCTCCTTTACTTTTTACTTCATTAATACTTTTAGTTTTATGCAAAATATGATTCAAACCACTAACTGTCAATCCAGTAGCAGCTCCTTGCCAAAAATTACCTCTCGCTAAAGAAGCACCAGCACCACCGCTAATAGTTCCAAAAGCTAATATACCTACAGTACTCTGAGAAAACTTACCTCCCAAACCATTCCAAAAACTATCCGTATTATTGACATAACCTCCGCTAAATAACCCAGATGCCATACTAGCTAATGATCCACTTGCAAAACCTTGAAAAAAATCACCTCCTTGAACAATACCTAATGTGCCTTGTAGTGAGCCATGAATAATGGTTTGGAATACAAATCGACTTCCAAACTCACATATGTTTTTTGCATACTCTCCGACTCCAAATGTAGCTGCTCCGCTTAATGCTCCTATAAAAGAAGCTTTAAAAAGACCACCAAAAGAAAACGGTGAATTCCCAATCCAAGCATTTAACGTATATGTTGTAGCACTTATAATGGCTCCAACTACAACTGCTGTTAATAATGTAAATTCTTCTCCACTAGGGTCGTTATACTTTAATGGATTGTTTAATACATATCCATAACGATTGTAATTTTGTGTATTATATGGGTCTTGTATGTAATTATCTGGTTGTAAGAAACGATGTACTTTTGCATCATACAAACGACCATTCATGTGAACCAAACCTACACTTTGTAAATGTTCATGTCCTGTATAACCTCTATCTAATAACGCAAAATTTGTTAAAGTAGTACCTTGACCATCTACTATTTTTATAACATCTCCCCAAGCATCAAATAATCGTTTTTCAACTATATTTCCTGAGACATCTGTAATAGCAACAATGCTTCCTAAATAATCTCTGTGTAAAAACAAATATTCTCCTGTTGTTCCATCTGTTTTATAAACTACTGGTGCTGTATATCCATCTCCACCTACATAAGTAACAAATTCAACATCACCTGTAAGCGTATTATGCTTAATTTCCATGCTACCATCGGCAGAATAGTGCTTACGGTATTGACGTTGCATTTTATCAACTTCCAGTCCTCCATAGAACATACTACTACGATTGTTCAGATGATTATAAGTAAAACTAATGCGATCTACACCTGTTTCATGAATTTCGTAAGGACTCTTCCATACATTGTATGAAATATTTAATTGTCTTTCAATTGGAGTAGCATTACTTGTCTTTCTAATTTGTACATCATCAAACCATAAAACTCCTGTAGCATTATTATCTAATCGAATATTTAATTTTTTAATATTGGCTGGTACTAAAACTGTTTTTTCAATTTTAACCCATCCTGTTGAAGTAGCTGATTGAACACCATCAAAAGTTGTAGCATAAGCAGTCTCATTTGCCGTTTTCATATACAAGAAAACTTCAGCTTGTGGATTACTACCATCACTCTTTACCCAAGCTGAATAGGTATATTCAGTTGGCACAGCATTATCTATTGCTATCCATGATTCTGCAAAAATAATTTTCTCACTTGATGTAGTATTGTTTATTTTTATTGAAGATGTTCCTGTATAACCTACAGTTGTATCATATGATAAAACACTTGGGTCATAATAGGTTGTCCAACCTACTTGTTCTTCCATACTATCATTAAACAAACCTAGCCTGTTAGCATAGTACGCTTTGGCTTCGGCTGTTATATCAATAGAAGTATTTTGATATTTTTTAGTGGTATTACTATAATTGTATTTTCCTATTGTGTTTTCTTTAATACGCCCATCATCTTCATAGATTTGTTCCACCTGGATTCCCTGACCATTTGTATAATGCGTTAATCGATCTAGATTATCATATTGAAAATTCTCTGTCCAATTAAACAAACTGTTTGTTCTAGAGGTAAGATTTCCTCTTTGTGGTTCAAAAGTAGTATATAAATTTAATACATCTACAAAAGGTGTTACGTTATCCTTAAAATGTCTTGAATGTTGTAAATAACCAAATTGATCGTATCCTTGATTCAACCCTATACCATTACCATAATTAGCGCTAGTTAATTGTCCTCTTTCATTAACAGCATTAGTTTGCCATAGAATATGATTAGAATCATTATCTAAAACTTGCCAGTGATAACCATTTTTATAAGTATTTCTAAACCATTTAGCAGATTGTTTACCATCCGCAGTATTTATCATATTATAGAACTCTGTTTCAGGTCTTCCAAAATCATCATACAATGTGGCTCTTTGAAAAAAGGCTAAAAATCTATTTTCATTAGTCCTCCATAATCTTTTATAACTATCATATTCATAAGTATATTCATCATAGAAACCTCCATTAAAATCTTCAAACTTAGAATAAGTTATTAATTTAGTAGTAGTGTCGTAAGTAAATGTTTCTTTAGAATTAGTATTTAATCCTTTTATGCTTTTTTCTATTACTTTACCAAAACCATCATATTTTATGTTAGTAACTCCATTAGGGGTACTCTCATAATAAATTTCACCTAATACATTTTGTTTATATTCATAAGTTCCAGCAGATGGATCTATTAGTTTGGTTTTTCTTCCCCACTCATCATATTCCATTCTTACTTTTGTCCCGTTATAATCTGATTCTTTCAAATTACCATTCGCGTAATATTTAAAATTAATAACTCCTCCATTATCTGAAGAAGAAACAACATGACCGTTTGCATTTTTAGTGGAACTTGTGGTTTTTGTCCCATCATTTGCTGTAACGGTTAATCCAGAATAAGTAAGTGTAGTTGTTAAACCTGTTGGAGCAACTGTAGAAAGCAATCTGTTATAATCATCAAAAGTAGAAACTGTCCATAAACTAGGGGCACTTGAATAGGGATCACTTACCTTGTATTTTCTTCCTTTAATATCGTATTCTACACTTTTATAAGACCAATTTCCATTAATCGTTTTTGCTCCTGTTTTTTTAATCCTTCCTAAAGCATCACTTATCTCAATACTGCTACTACCGTCATCTCCATTTTTTGTAACTGTATATTCATTATTTGCTTTAGCATAAGTGATATTTACATTTTTATTTAAATAATCTGTTATTTTAATTGTTTTACCCCAATTATCATATTCTGTTTTACTAGTTAGATCAAAAGGACTTTTAGTCTCGGTTACCAATCCATATATAGGATGAAAAGAAACATTGGTTGCAATTAATCCTTCAATGTCTTTTGAAGTTTTTATAAAGCGTTCTGTAGTATCATAAGTATACTCCAAAACTCTTGGTGCTGTTATTGCTTGTGGACTACTATAACCACTAGTACTAATAGTTTTTCTAATTAAATTTCCAACCAAGTTATACTCATAATCTTCTATTAAATAGTTATCACTATCAGCCTCATTATTTCCTTTCTTTTTAGTTTGAACCAATTTATTATTTGCGTAACTAAAAATTTCTTTAGTAGAAAAAACATCTCCATAAGCAGAAGTAGTGGTACTCACTTCAAGAGGTCTTCCAATATGATAACTGGAACCTAATCCATTTGGATTATTTTCAAATACTGTAGTAGTTATCTTTATAGCATCTGGATTAGATGGATTTGTTGTATAATTTTTAGTAGTTACCGCTACAGGTAATAAGTAATCATTATCATAACTATATTCTACTTTATTGGTTACACCTGTTACAAAATCTTTCGTTTCTTTACTAGTGAGTACTAATCTATAACTATTGTTTACTATATCAGCTTGATACATATTTATAGAACTATTTATTATACCACTAGGATTACCAGAATTTACAAATGAAAAAGAACTTCCATTATTTATCAATTGTGTATAAACCTTTTCAGGTGCTCCTCTCCAGTCTGCTCTATTTTCTGCTACAGTCCAAATACGTTTAGATGTTGCATTTTGATACCACTCACTTCGAGCTGTTTTCTTAAACCCTATACTACCTAATCCATGTAAATGAACTTGTAAACCATGATATCTAAAGTCCTGAAATCTTGAAATTCCTTCAACTGTATTTTTTATTTTACTAACCAAATAATTTGTGGGTAATCGCTTTATTTCAACATAAGGATAATTCAAACTATTTGATGAAGAATAAAACTCATTAAGATTTCCAAATCCATTATTTAATGTACTTGATTCCATCGTTGCATATTCAACTTCATCTACAATATTACCTCCTGAAGAAATTACTTTTTTGATTTGTGCATCTTTACTTACATCTTTAGTAAAATCAACATATGTAATCTGATTGTAATGATTTCTCACCATTACAAGATCTTTAGACAAACCTCTATGTCTAAAAGTAGAAATTACAGGTATAGGTAAGTCAGGTGAATCGCTTGTATGATTACAATTTTGACTAATTCCTGAACCATAACATGGAGAAGTATAATCTAAAGTAAACTTACTTGTTAATTGATTGTTACCAATATTATTTACATATGTTGTAACCTTCCATTGTGTATCATGGTCATTGATTGTCCAACTTGGTTCGTAATATTTCCTCCAAATCCTAACTAAATCAGACTTACCATCACCATTGGTATCTAAAGAATAATAACTGCTAAAATGTATTTGTGTATCATAATAACTTCCTGTATTAGGCCAGTATTCCACTATATTATGTGATTCCAATTCAAAAAAAGAGCCTCCTGATGATTTAGGATTACTATAATAAATATGCCATAAAGTCTGATTAGACCCTCCTTCTGTATCTGGTAACATTATATCGGTCTTCCCGTCTCCATTATAATCACCAAAAAGAATTTGTTTTGTTGATGAGTATTTATCTAAATTCCCTTCTCCCAATATTTCCAATTCAACCCAAGGATTTTGAGATAATTGTTTAAAGCTAATTACTTTATAATTCTTATTATACTTATCAATAACTAATATATCTGATTTACCATCCCCATTATAATCAGAAACATATCTTTCACCTCTTAACCATTCAGAATTATTCAAAACAACTGCACCTGGTGCATTATTTACTGCAAAAACTCCTCCTTCAACTTCACTAGATATATTCGGATTTAAATCTATCCAATAAAAATAATCGCATTCTGTTGAATTCATTATCGTTATTTCATTAGGTCTTTCACATGTCAAATACATTATGGCTTCAGAAATACCATCTCCATTAAAATCGCCTTCCAAAAACTTCGTTTTTGTATAATCACATGGCATAATTAAATTAAAACAATTCATATGAAACGGAAAACTAAACAATTTCTCATATGAAAGTTGCGCAGAACCATTAAGTAAATTGTAAACTTTTAGCTTTCCATCCTCATACTTTACTATAGACTGAAATTGATTCAATTTATTATTTGATAAAGTTGTTGCTGTAAAAGAACTCTCTTTATTGACTGTAAAAGGTAAATTAATTGTTGTACCTGTAGCATTTTGAAATAAATTTTTATAAATCTTATTTTCAGTAACAAAATCCAATCTACCATCTTCATCAAAATCCCCAGAAAGAACAATATCATTAAAGTTTAAATTATTACTATAACTAGTCAAATATTCAGATCCATTAATTTGCGTATTAGTTTCATTATACTCAAAAATAACTGGATTTGCTGCTTCTAAAGCTCCATTATATTCTTGTAGTTGAGATACTCTTTCATAGCCTAATTGAGGGTCAACTATGTGTGTTAATTGATATTTTCTAAATAATACACTATTTGTTTTAACTTCAATATTATCTAGCAATTCTACTTTTTCATGTTTTACACCCTTAATATATGCTGACTCAATTCTTTTTGCTAATTTATAATTGAATTTTATACTATTTAAAGATGTGGGTAAACCATTTACATTGGCACTAAATTTTATTTCATTAATACACAGTGATTTGTTGTATGGTTTTGCATAATCATAAGTTATAAAATTACCGTTTATATCCTCAAAACGAACTATATAAAAAGCAGTTAGATCTACTGCATTCATCCCTCCATAATTTCCATACCAAGAACGAGAGCCATCAGGAGAGGTAACAATAAAATACATTGATGTTTCTGAACCAAACAATTCAATTTTTGAATTTGACAATACTTCTGTTTTATAAACAGACCCGTCTTCCCAATAATTTCCTGATACTAATTGTAAACGTTGTCCATCTAATGCTAATTTATCATTAGCATCAAAATCAACACCATCTACATAACCGTCAATGTCTTTTCGTGTTGCCATTCTTGCTATGGCAGAAATTGAACTTATACTCCAACCTTGTCCTGCAATACCTCCCATTTGACCACTTGCATATACTAAATTTATGGTTGGTCCCACATCTTGAATACTTGGTGGTAAAGCTATGGGCAAAGTATAAACGGCTTGACCATTTTCAGAAACTTCAAACTGCCCTTGTGTATCGTGATAATTATTTGTTTGTGAGTAAGAACCAATACAAATAAATAAAAATACTAATAGTAAAAACTTCCTCATGGGTTATTGCTTAATAATAGTAATTGATTTTTGTTCACCGTTTGTGTATGACAACAACACAGAATATGTTCCGGAAGGGTATTCTTGAAAAGAAATTATCTTAGAATTTTCTTTTTCTAAATTGGGTAAGAATTTTATTAGTTGTCCTGATAAAGAATATATTTCAATTTTTGAAACATTATTGTTTATTAATTCCCATTTTAAAAAGAGTTCCTCTTTTACTGGATTGGGATAATAAGATATTAAGTCTTCTGACTCAAATTTTAATAAATCCTCTTCCTTTAAATCTACAATTTCTTTAATTTCTTCTTGTGAAGTTCTTATCAAAGAAGAAGAGCAATTAATACATAATTCCCTCTTTATTTGATTCCCAGCTGAATCATAATTAAACAAAATTCTATCTACTTGAGCCGAAATAGATGATGTGACAATAAAAACAATAAAGATCAACAAATGTTTCATGAAAATAATTTTTTAAAAAGTGCAAAAATATATAAAAAACATTTACATCATGAAATTGTTATTTTAATAATAATTTCATGATGTAAATTAAACAAAATGAGCCCGATAAAATATCGAGCTCATTAATATCAAGAATAAATTTTTTATAATTAATACTACATAATTTTACTTTTTAAAAAAATTAATTTGTAGCAAGTATATGAATTCCTGGATAGTTATTAGAATTCAATAATGGTAATTTTGCGTTGTAATGTGCATTAATTACTTTAATAATTTCATTTGCAATTACTGAATATCCTCTAGCATTTGGATGAACACCATCTAAAGAAAACAATACTCTAAACTCTGTTGTTCCTCCTCCAAAGTAATTAGCTGTGTAGAATGTACCATTATCAGCTCTTAAACCACTAACTAATTGATTCAATATAGCATTCATATCTGCAATTGCTAAATCATTAGTAGTAGCGATAGTTCTAATTGCATTGTTATAAGCAGTTGTCGCAGCCGAAACTTTAGATTGTTCTTGTGGTGTTAAAATCCATCTATTTCCTAATGGATATGAAATACCATTTTTATTTATATCTGTCGGAGCATTAGCATTTGTAGAACCTATGAAAGATGAAGCAGGTAGTGTAACTAAATCATCAGAAGTAGTTTGTCTTGCTTTACCAAAAATAGCTCCAAACGCATTAGCCGTAGCTGTAGGATAACTCAAAACAGCTTGTAAATATCCCGAAATTTGAGCAGATCTATCAGCAGCATCTACATCATAAATCAAAACTGGATTTGCTTTACTAGGATCTAAAAGTTTAACTCTATTAGGCTCTCCTCCAGCAGAAAAGATTCCATTTAAAAGACTATATAATTGAGTGTTTAATTGGTTCATTGCTGCTGTTCCAGCAGCAATCTGTGTAGCTGTATCTGTTCCTGGAGGAGTTAAAGCTTTACCTAAACCTTGTGCTGTTAAAGGTGCATAAGGAACAGTTGTGAAATAAGGAATAGAAGTTACATTTGGTATAGTTGCGACAACACCTTTAGCTCCACCTGAAGTAAGTGTATTAATTAATGTAGTATATACACTACCAAAAACATTTGCATTTGTAATATCATTTCCTCCATAAGTAGTTGGATCTAAATTCCCTGTAGAATTATGATCTGCCGCAGCTGTATTATCATAAACATTTGTTGAAGAAGCGGCTCCTCCATTTGTAGCATAAGATAACACGTCATTGTTTCCAATCCAGTTTGTAAAGAAGGTTGGATTTTTCATCATTGCATCCCCTATAACAGTAGCTGTTGGTGAAGTTGCATGTCTCACAAAATATGGGTTTGCTTGACCTAATGCCAAACCAGCAGCATTACCATAACCAGGCGCAACTAAATGAAATGATTTTGCACCAGGAACTCCCATATTATTGTATGCTGTTGCCTGAGCTGTTAAATTAACTCCAATGTTTCCAGTAGAAATATTCTCTGGTCTACCCTCTGACGCATCAATAACTAACCTTTTATTAAAACCAGGCAAACCTAAAATTCCTCCAACATTATCCACATCATCCTCATAAGAAGGTTGTGTAAAAGCTCCTCCACCTACTAAAGCAAATTGTTGTGCCAATAAATTAGGAAAAGAGTTAGCTTGTCCAGATTTATAAACAGTTCCATCCATATAACCCGCAGTTAATGAATTTCCAACGGCTACATAAGAAGAAAAATCAGCTTCTCCTGCAGAATAATCATCGGTAGAAACAGGATTTTCGAATTCTGGTTCACAAGACACAAAACCAGCAGCTAGAATAGCCAGATATATAAATTTATTTTTCATTTTCTTTATTTTTTAATTAAAAACCATAAGTAATACCAACACCTGGAGAGAACACTACAGACTTGTATGTACCTGCAAAATTACCATTAGGATTATGGTCATAAGAATTATCAATCTCATCAAAGTGAATATATAAGAAAGAGAAATCTACTCCAAATTTATTATTAATTTGATAAGTTAAACCTCCTGTAAATGCATTTGAGTCATTACGTGGAGTTTCAGGTGCAAAATAACCATCTTGAACTGGACTTTCGTCAAAATAATAACCTGCTCTAAATGTAAACTTATCATTTGCTTTATACTGAGTTCCAAATCTATAAGTAGATGCATCTTTGTAATTTCTTGGATTTACTGAAGTTGGTAACCCATTATTAAATTTAACATTCAAACTCTTATAGGCACTCCACATGGCATGATTAAAATCAAAAGCAAACAACCATTTATCTGTAACCTGCACAGATATTCCAGCTGTTACTTCAGCAGGAAGAGGTAAATCAGCATCAAAAGTTGTATTAGTTAATGTCGTTTGTGCGAAATCAGGTACATCATCAAAATTAGCATCTCCATCACGAGCTTCCATTGTAATTTCTGAACGATAATTTAACCCTAAACGTATTTTATCAGTAGGATTAAACATCATACCTATATTATATCCCCAAGCAGAAATTCCTTTAGCTTCAATAGTTAAATCAGTTGGATCTCCATCTACTTGAAAAGTTGTGTTTGAAGCATATAAATTTCTATTAAATGTAACCGAACCTGTAGCATAAATAGGTCCACCACCAATACTAAAATGATCTCCTACTCTAACTGATACTGTTGGTTGAACAAAAATTGCTTTTAAATCTATATTATTTACAAGATAAGCTCCTTGCCAATTCTGATCCCAATCAACAGCACTTCCATATGGTGTATAAATTGCTAAACCGGCAGTTAACCAATCTGTAAGTTTATAAGTAGCATAAGCATTGAAAGGAGTTCCTAAATTATCTGAAGATGATGTTGTATTAAAAGTGTTTTCTTGAAATCTTACTTTTGCAAACAAAGCACTACCTCCCACAGATAAATTAAATTTATTGTCTAAGTAAGCCATACCTGCTGGATTAAAAAAAGCAGTTTCTGCACTATTTACCACGGCAACACCCGTGTGTCCCATAGCCAATTGCTTCTGACCTTGAATGCTTACTCTATATCCACCTGCAAAAGCAGTAGAGCTCGCTAAAGCCATTAATGTTAAAGAAAATAATTTTCTCATAATGTTAAAATGTGTTAGTTTTCTTGAATTTATTAATATCTATATACCAAAATTATAATAAAATATGGAATTTACAATTTTTTACCCTGAAATATTATGCATTCATAATAAATTTTACTTTTTATTTAAAAAATCCATTACACTGTCATAAAAATCCTTTGGTTGTTCAGCATGTAACCAATGTCCAGCATTAAATATGGTAACAATTTGATTATTAGGAAAAGAATTATTTATAGTGTCAAAATCTTCATCTAAAATGTAATTTGACTTTGATCCTCTTAAAAAAAGTACTTCTTTATTAAAAAGCATTCCGTCAGGTAGTGCTTTACCAATTTCTAAAATAGTATCTGTTAATACTTTTAAATTAAATCTATAATCTAGTTGTCCTTGTTCTACCCAATATAAATTTTTTAATAAAAATTGTCTTGTTCCAAAATCGGTTATATAGCTAGATAAAATAGCATCCACTTCACTCCTACTTGGTTTCAAACTAAAATCAACTGCACTTAATCCTTTTAGAATGTCTTGATGGTGTGGAGCGTAGTATTTTGGCCCTATATCCGCTATTATAAGTTTTGAAATATAGTCAGGATACATACACGCAAACTGCATCGCTACTTTACCTCCCATTGAATGCCCTAATAAAATAATATCATTTAGTTTATTGATATTACAATACTCTAGAACATCTTCAACCATTACCTCATAGTTAAATTCTTCGGAATGAAAACTTCTACCATGATTTCTCATATCTAAAAGATGAACTTCAAAACCATTTTCAGCAAATTGTGAACCTAATGTTTTCCAATTATCTGACATTCCTAAAAAACCATGTATAATTAAAAAAGGCTTTCCTTGACCTTCTATTTTTGAAAAAATCATTATTTTAATTTTTGAAGATACATATTTACTACATTTTCCAACCCCAAATACAAAGACTCTGAAATTAAAGCATGACCAATGGAAACTTCTAACAAATCAGGAATATTTTCTTTAAAAAATCGAATATTATCCAAACTTAAATCATGTCCAGCATTGATACCTAAACCTAATTCATTTGCCTTTATAGCTGCTTCTATATAGTTATTTATTCCTTTTTTATTTCCTAAAGCATATTGACTGGCAAATTCTTCAGTATACAATTCAATTCTATCAGTACCTGTTTCTTTTGCTCCTTCAATCATACCGATTACTGGATCAACAAAGATTGAAGTTCTAATATTATTTCTTTTGCATTCAGAAATTATATCCATCAAAAAATCCTCATTTTTAATTGTATCCCAACCCGCATTAGAAGTCAATGCATCATCAGCATCTGGAACTAATGTAACTTGAGTAGGCTTAATTTGCAATACCAAATCCATAAACTTCTTTACAGGATTTCCTTCAATATTATATTCCGTATGAACAATTGACATTAAATCTAAAGCATCTTGATACTTAATATGTCTTTCATCTGGTCTTGGGTGAATAGTAATTCCTTGAGCTCCGAAATTTTGTAAATCTTTGGCAACTTTCAACAAATCGGGAACATTTCCTCCTCTTGAATTTCGTAAAGTTGCTATTTTATTGATATTTACTGATAACTTTGTCATATTATTTTTTATTAACTTTACAAAAATACAAAGTATAAATAGCTTTAATAATCAATTTTTGATTAATTTGCAGTAAAATAATTATAAAATCTAAAATGAACACATTAATTGATTTTTTAAATATAGACATTAAACCTTTAAAAAGTAAGGAAACTATTGCAGAAGCTCAAGATCTATTTGCCGAATACAACTATACTCATTTCCCTGTTACTGAAGAAAATGTATATATTGGATGTATTACAAAAGAAGATGCCGAAATAAATCCAAGTCATAAAACAATTGGTGAATGTCGATATGATTTTGATCGTTTTTATGTTCGTTCAGAAATGGTTTGGCTAGATGTTTTAGAAGAATTTGCCAAGAATGAATCAAACATAGTCCCTGTATTAAATTCTAAAAACAAGTATATTGGCTATTATGAATTAGATGATGTAATTAAATTTTTTCATGAAACCCCTTTTTTAAGAGAAGAAGGAGGCATACTAGTTATAAAAAAAGAAGTCTCAAATTTTTCTATGAGCCAAATAGCACAAATCGTTGAAAGCAATAATGCTAAATTACTTGGGTTATTAATATCAAAATCTGATGCTAATTTTATTGAAATCACACTTAAAATAAGTCAAAATTCATTAAATGAAATCATACAAACTTTTAGAAGATATGAATATGAAATAATTTCTGAGCATCAAGAAGATTCTTATTTAAAAAACCTCAAAGACCGTTCCGATTATTTAGATAAATATTTAAATATTTAACCCAGTTATCAATATAAAAAACAAATAATTATCTACACATGAAAATTGCAATATTTGGTCAATATTACCAATCAGACACTGAAGAAATTGTAGAAAAAGTTTTAAAAATATTATTAGACAATAATGTTATTGTTATTATAGAGAAAGATTTTCATAAAAGTATTAGAACTTTATTGAAAGAAAATTGCAATACCTATTCTTCTCACGAAGAACTAGAAAATGATATAGATATACTAATAAGCATTGGTGGTGATGGAACTATTTTAAGAGCTGTCACTTATGTGCGTGATAAAAACATACCAATTGTTGGTATAAACGCAGGAAGACTGGGTTTTCTAGCCACAGTTCAAATTAAAAACATAGAACCATTACTTTCTAAAATTTTATCGAAAGACTATACAATATCAAAAAGGAGTTTACTAAGTTTATCTTGCACTCCAAAAAATCCTGATTTAGTAGATTTAAATTTTGCATTAAACGAAGTGACCGTTTCAAGAAAAGACACCACTTCCATGATTACAATTGAAACCTACTTAAATGGAGAATATCTAACATCATACTGGGCAGACGGATTAATAATTTCGACACCCACAGGCTCTACAGGATATTCGTTAAGCTGCGGTGGTCCTGTTTTAATTCCAGATGTAAACAGCTTGGTTATTACACCTATAGCTCCTCACAATTTAAATGCAAGACCATTAGTTATCCCAGATGACACAGAAATTGAACTAAAGGTATCTGGAAGAGAAGAACAATATTTAGTGTCTTTAGACTCTAGAATAACCTCTGTTACAAATGAAACCTTGCTAAAAATAAAAAAAACCCCATTCGAAATAAACATGGTAGCTTTTAATGAAGAAGGATTTTTAAAAACAATCCGAAAAAAACTGCTCTGGGGCGAAGACAGAAGAAATTAATGCCTCCTACATAACTTTTACTTTTTTTTTGCGTTTATACTAAACTGATTTTAATAGGAATAAAATTTCCATTTAAATGCGGTAAAGAAATCTATATTGTTATATTTGCAAACTATTTTTAAAAATGAGAAAGTTATTTGTTTACATATTCTTATTATTGAGTACTACTGCTATCACTGCTCAAATTAATGAATTAGGAGTATTTTTAGGAGGTTCAAACTACATTGGAGATGTTGGTCCTACTGATTATATTGCGCCTAATAAACTTGCCTTTGGTTTTTTGTACAAATGGAATCGAAGCACGAGACACTCTTATCGCTTATCATATACCTACTCAAAAATAGAATCTGCTGATAGGGATAGTAATGTTCCTAGTAGATATTTAAGAGATAAAAGTTTTAAAAATAACATTCATGATTTCTCAGTAGGTTTAGAATTCAATTTTTTTGAGTTTAACTTACATGATTCTGAAAAAGCATTTACACCTTATGTTTTTACAGGTCTAAGTTATTTTATTTATAATGAAAATTTTATTCCTAATAAAACAGAAGAATTAGATTATAGGCATAGCCAATTAGGAATTCCAATGACAGTTGGTATAAAAACTAGACTCTATAGAAATTTTGTTCTTGGAGCTGAAATAGGAGCCAGATATACATTTACAGACAATTTAGACGGAAGTAATCCTAAAAATGACAATTTTGACATTTACCGCTTTGGTAATCTTAACAGCAATGATTGGTATGTCTTTACAGGAATAACTTTAACCTATACTTTTGGACAAAATCCATGTTTTTGCGCTAATTAATTATGAGTATAAAAGAAAAAATAGACACAACTAAACTACCTGAACATTTAGCTATTATAATGGACGGAAATGGCAGATGGGCAAAACAAAAAGGTCTATTAAGAACTTTAGGCCATGAAAGCGGAACTAAATCAGTAAAAAAAACAGTAGAAAGCTGTGCGAAATTAGGAATAAAGAATCTAACACTTTATGCTTTTTCAACTGAGAACTGGAATAGACCAAAACTAGAAGTTGATACTTTAATGAAGCTTCTAATTTCTTCTTTAAAAAAAGAAATGAAGACTTTGATAGAAAACAACATCCGTTTGAACGCAATTGGAAATTTAACAAATCTTCCTGTAAAAGTTCAAAAAGAATTAAATGAAGTAATCCAAAAAACGTCTAAAAACACTAGAATGACATTGACTTTAGCACTTAGTTATGGTGCAAGAGAAGAACTTATTCAAGCTGTTAAAAAAATTTCCGATAAAGTTAAAAATAATATAATTTCCACTGACACTATTGACGAATCAATTATTAATAAGCATCTTTACACGCACAATTTGCCAGATGTTGATTTAGTTATTCGTACAAGTGGTGAACATAGAATAAGTAATTTCTTACTTTGGCAAATTGCATATGCTGAATTTTATTTTATAGATGTTTTATGGCCAGATTTTAGTGAAGAAGATTTATACACAGCCATAATAAGTTATCAAAGTAGAGAAAGAAGGTTTGGAAAAACAAGTGAACAAATTTCATAAGAAAAAAATGTTAAAAAAAGGTTTACAATTACTTTTTACCATAGTAATTATAGGTAATAGTACTAAATTAGTTGCTCAAGAAACAAAATTAGAAAACGGAAAAGAATACATATTAGGAGGTGTAGAAGTAACTGGAAAAAGCAAATATAGCGAACAAACTGTAGTTACTTTTTCTGGACTAGAAAAAGGTCAAAAAATAGTAGTTCCTGGAGAAGATATTAGTGCTGCTATTAAAAAACTTTGGAAACTAGGTCTTTTCAGTGATGTAAATTTTTATGTAAATAACATAAAAGGTGATAGCATTTTCTTAGAATTAAACTTAATTGAATCTCCAAAACTTGCTGATGCAAAAATTCAAGGTATTAAAAAAGGAAAAGCTGAAGATTTAATTAAAGAAATTGATCTTAAAAAAGGAAAAGTTGTTAATGAAAATTTAATAACAACAACCAAAAACTACATAGAAAATAAATATAAAAAAGATGGTTTTTACAATACCAAAGTTTTTATATCTACAACTCCAGATTCTACTGAAACTGAAGTAAAAATGCTGGTTAACATTGATAAAGGAGAAAAAGTTAAAGTAAAAAGTATCGATTTTGAAGGCAATTCTGAAATTTCTGATGCTAAACTTAGAAAAACCTTTAAAAACACAAAACAAAAGAATCCTATTCGAATATTTAAAGCTTCCAAATATATTAAAGATAAGTATAAAGAAGATTTAGTTACTGTTATCGACAAATACAAAGAAAAAGGATTTAGAGACGCAAGAATTATTTCGGATTCTGTTAAGTATGACAAAGAAAAAAACCTTATCGACATTAAAGTAAACCTTGAAGAAGGCCGAAAATACTATTTTGGAAATATTAGATACTTAGGAAATACTGTTTATACTGATCAACAATTATCTAGATTACTAGGAATTAAAAAAGGAGATGTATACAATGGAGTACTTTTACAAAAAAGAATAGCCGACAACAGTAAACCAGATGCAGAAGATTTAACCAACTTATATCAAAATAGTGGTTATTTATTTTCAAGTATAAATCCAGTTGAAGTTAAAACAGCTAATGATACCATTGATTTTGAAATAAGAATTACTGAAGGACCAATTGCTTATTTTAATAAAATTTCTGTTGTAGGTAATGACAAAACCAATGATCATGTTATTTACAGAGAATTAAGAACTAAACCAGGAAACAAATACAGTAAAGACGATTTAGTTCGATCTGTTAGAGAAATAGGTCAATTAGGATTTTTTGATCCTGAAGCAATTAGACCAGATTTTAAAAATGTTGACCCTCAAGCTGGAACGGTAGATATTGAATATAATGTAGTAGAAAAAGGAGCTAGCCAAATAGAACTACAAGGTGGCTATGGTGGTGGTGGATTCATTGGTACACTAGGACTTTCATTTAATAACTTTTCTGCAAGAAACATATTTAAAAAAGAGGCCTACAAACCTTTACCAATGGGTGATGGACAAAAAATGTCTCTTCGTTTACAAGGAAGTTCCTATTTTCAAACTTATAGTTTATCGTTTTCTGAACCTTGGTTTGGAGGAAGAAAACCAGTAAGTTTTTCAACTTCACTTTCTCATAGTAAACAGTTTTTATATAATTTTAGCACAAGAGATGTTACTAGAGATCAAAGTTTTAACATCACATCTATTTCAGTAGGAATTGCAAAACAATTAAATGTTCCAGATGATTTCTTTGTTTTATCGCAAAGTTTATCATTCCAATATTATGATTTAAATAATTACAACACAGGATTATTTACTTTTGGTAATGGAGCGTCTAGAAATATTACATATACCATTGGTTTAAGCAGAAATAGCAAAGGTTTAAACCCAATTTATCCAACTTATGGTTCAGAATTTAGTGTAACAGGTAAATTTACACCTCCTTATTCTTTATTCAATGGAGTAGATTATGCAGACTTAAAAAATTCTGACGAGTATAAGTTAAAATACACAACAGGAAGTGGTATAAGTACAGGAGTAAATTCAGAAGGAGAAATAGTTCAAGATGGAGATTATATAGCATTATCATCTACAACTGGATTATATGAAAAAGTTGATGCCAATAATGCTGATTTAGACCAAGGGAAATATGACCAAAAAAGATTTAATTGGTTAGAATATTACAAAGTAAAATTCAAAGCTGATTGGTACACTAGAGTTTATGATAAGTTAGTATTACGTTCGTTAGGAGAATTTGGTTTCATGGGAGCTTACAACCAAGATAGAGGATTAGTACCATTTGAACGATTTTATTTAGGTGGTGATGGTTTAGCGAACTTTTCGTTAGATGGCAGAGAAGTAATACAATTAAGAGGTTATCCTAACAACTCTCTATCACCATTAGATGAAAATGGAGCACAAATTGGAGCAACTATCTACAATAAATTCTCATTAGAATTAAGATATCCAATCACATTGAAACAAGCTGCCACAATATATGGTTTAACCTTTTTAGAAGCTGGAGCTGCATATAACGAGTTTAAAGACTATAACCCTTTCAACATGCAACGTTCCGCTGGTTTTGGACTTAGAGTATTTATGCCTGCATTTGGATTATTAGGTATCGATTTCGCTCATGGATTTGATGCTGTTCCAGGTCAAACAACAAAGAGTGGCTGGCAAACTCATTTCATTATTGGACAACAATTTTAGTATTTTTTACGTTTAGTTTAAAATTAAAAGATGAAAACAAAACTTTTAAAAACATTTCTTATCTTTCGGGCAGTTTTTTAAGTTACATCTGAAAATTAAAAACTAAAAATAAGCAACAAATGAAAAAATTATTTTTTATAACATCATTATTCATTTCATCCATAAGCTTTTCACAATCAGCAAGTGTAAGAATTGGATATATTGATATGGAATATATTCTTGAAAAGGCTCCTGATTATGCAGAAGCTAAAATGCAATTAGAGCAAAAAGCTTCTAAATGGAAAGAGGATATTGAACTTAAAAAAAATGAGATTACAAAATTAAAAGAAAGTCTAGCCACTGAACGTGTACTTCTTACTAAAGAGTTAATTGAAGAAAGAGAAGAAGAAATCGCTTTTCAAGAAAAAGAGCTTTTTGATTACCAAGAAAAAAGATTTGGAGCAAGAGGAGATTTAATTATTCAAAAATCAATTCTTGTAAAACCTATACAAGATCAGGTTTTTACAGCTATTCAAGATATTGCAGAACAAAAGAGATATGATTTCATTTTAGATAAATCATCTGACTTAACAATTCTATTTGCTGACAAAAGACATGATATTAGTGACCAAATTGTTAGAGCTATAATGCGTTCAGAAAAAAGAGAACAACTATCTAAAAAAGAACAGAAAGCTCAAGATGCTCAAGAAGCAAAAGAAGATTTGCAAGATGAAAATCCAGTTTTAGCTGAAAGACAAAAAATATTAGACGAAAAGAAAGCTGCTAGAGAAAAGTTAATGGAAGAAAGAAAAGCAGCAAGAGAGAAAATTATTGAAGACAGAAAAAAAGCAGCTCTTGAAAAGAGAAAAAAATTAGAAGCTGATAAAAATGGCACAGTAATTGAAAAAGAATCTAGTGAACAAGAAGAAGAAAAATAATAACCTAAATAAATTTAAAATAAAAAAATGAAACAATTAAAAACTTTAGCTATTGCATTAGTACTTTTTATTTCAACTCAAGTATCTGCGCAATCAAAAATGGCTCATATAGACGTTAAAGAATTAATGACGAATATGCCAGAAATGAAAGCGGCTCAATCGCAATTAAAAACGATACAAGACACCTATGATAAAGAATATAAAGGTATGGTTCAAGAGTATCAAACAAAATTACAAAAGTATGAGCAAGAAGCTCCTACTGCTGGTGAAGCTGTAAACGAAACTCGCTCAAAAGAGATGCAAGGAATGGGACAACGTATTCAAGAATTTCAACAAAGTGCAAGTAAACAATTACAACAAAAAGAACTTGATTTATTAAAACCTATCATGGAAAAAGCTCAAGCTGCAATTAAAAAAGTAGCTACTGCTAAAGGTTTTGATTATGTATTAGATGCTACTGAAGGAAGTGGATTATTAGTTGCTAACGGTCCAAACATACTTGTTGATGTAAAAAAAGAATTAGGTTTCTAATAAAATCTAAATAAAACAAAATTTAACTGTTCCAATTTTAATTAATTTGAACAGTTTTTTTTTACTTTTGTTTTCATGAATAATGAATCCCCTATAGGCCTTTTTGATTCTGGTATTGGAGGCACTTCAATATGGAAAGAAATACATTTGTTATTACCTAACGAAAATACTATCTATTTAGCAGATAGTAAAAACGCTCCTTATGGATTAAAGTCAAAAGATGAGATTATTAATCTATCCATTAAAAATACAGAGTTTCTTTTAAATAAAAATTCAAAAATAATTGTTGTAGCTTGCAATACTGCGACTACAAATGCTATTAAAGAATTAAGAACAAAATATGATGTTCCAATTATAGGTATAGAACCTGCTATTAAACCAGCGGCTAATTTATCTAAAACGCAAACTATAGGCATTCTTGCTACAAAAGGAACCCTAAATAGTGATTTATTTCACGAAAAGATTTCCCATTTTTCCAATATAAATATCATTGAACAAATAGGTCATGGTTTAGTTCAATTGATTGAAAATGGTGCTATTAATTCAGTAGAAATGAGTGATCTTCTAGAAAGTTACTTGAAACCTATGATTGAGCGAAATATCGATTATCTAGTCTTAGGTTGTAGTCATTATCCCTATTTGATTCCACAAATAAAAAAAATAATTCCAAATCATATAAAAATTATTGATTCAGGTGAAGCGGTAGCTAGGCAAACTAAAAAGATATTAGAAGAAAATAATTTGCTTAATTCATCTAAAAATTTAAGTTGGCAAAAATTTTATACTAACTCGAATCCTTCTGTTTTAAAAACAATTTTAAATCGTGAAAATGATGTTTTTGAAAAAGATTTTTAATTTTCTTTCCTGAAAACAATGTAAAATCATAATCTAACCCTGATGGTAGTGGCAGCTTTCTAAAATTCATTTTAGAAACTATAACGAACAGCAGGAAAAAGGACAATAAGAATGCCTTGAGATTGGTTTCTAATCTTCTTTAAACCAGCTTGAATACATTACATAGTTATTTGATATTCTTTCAATTTCACCAGCAAAATCACTTTGGTTAATATCTTTTACCTTTTTTGCGGGAACACCTGCATATATTGCTCCGGATTCTATAACTGTATTTTGAGTTACTACAGAACCAGCTGCTACAATAGAATTGCTATTTACTACACAATTATCCATTACTATCGCTCCCATTCCAATGAGTACATTGTCTTTAATTTCGCATCCATGAACTATTGCATTGTGACCTATAGAAACGTTATTACCTATTATAGTAGGATGCTTTAGATAAGTACAGTGTATTACAGCTCCGTCTTGAATATTAACTTTATTTCCTATCTCAATGCTATTGACATCTCCTCTTATAACTGCATTAAACCAAACACTGCAATTATCTCCTATTGTTACATCACCCACAATTGTTGCGTTATCTGCCAAAAAACAATCAGCTGCTATTTTAGGATACTTTCCTCTTATTTCTTTAATTATCATAACCTAATTTATTATATATAAAAATGTCCCGAAAAATTTCCGGGACAAAATTGTATTTTCTTTTGAATTATTAGTTAACTGCAGGACAATTACAACTCCATTCTTTAGCTTTACAGAATATATCTATACCTAATGTTATTTGATGAAATCCTCCTGAATCAAATTTAATATCTCCTAAAATATGAGAATATGTATATGCAAACATATATTGTTTATAATTAACACCTAAAACTGGTGTTATATACTGTAGTTTCTGTTCACCTATAGCAGTTCCATCTAAATATTCAGCTCCATCAAAACTTCTTCTATAAGAAAGTCCTCCCCATATTCTTCCAAAATCCATCCCCTTATAAACTTTTAAGTTCAAATCGATAGCTTTTTCTGTAGTTTCTTGTGTATATTGAAATAGAAAAGAAGGTTCCCAAAGTAATCTGTCTTCATTTCCAAAAACTGCACCAGCACTCCATAAAAACTTTCTTAAATTATCCGATTCAATTCCTTCTGTATAAATCTCTCTTCTGTTAGCTAAAAAGTTTTTAACTGTTACATGTGTAAAGAAGTCTAAAAAGTGATATGAAGCTCCTATGTCTACATTAAAATAAGCATCTTTTTGATATACACCTCCAAAAATAAATGGATCAAAGGCTTGATTAGTAAAACTAGTTTCATCTAATTGACTTTGAATAAATGCTGCACTTAAACCAAAAGATAGTTGGTTTAAATCTGTAGTTCCTCTTGAAAATCTCAAATGATGTGCATAAGTTAATTTTGCTCCTCTTTGAGAATGATATCCATTTTTATCATTAAAGACAATAGCACCAATTCCTGATTTCCCATCTTCATCAACTGATGTATTGAAACTTAAAGTTTGAAGTGAAGGAGCATCTTGTTGGCCAAACCATTGTTGACGACCTGTCAAACGTATTTTTCCACAATTTGCTGCTCCAGCCATGGAAGGGTGAATTAAATAATAATTGTCAGACAAATAATCTGAATAAACTGCAACCCCTTCTTGGGAATAAGATAGCTGTGCCAAAAACAACACAATAATTAAATAACTTTTTTTTAAATCCATCGAAAATTATCGTTTTAATGAAAAATGTGCTTTAAATACTTTCGTTTGTTGGTTTTCTTGATATTCTACAGTAAACCAGTAATCTGTGGATGGTAGCTCTTCTGAATTGAAGGTTCCGTCCCATCCTATTCCTAATGGACTGATTTCCTTTATCAATTTACCATATCGGTCAAAGATATAAATTTTTGTGTTAGGTTGGTCTCTCAAGGTAAAAATATTCCAATAATCATTATGCCCGTCTCCATTAGGAGTAAAGAATTTTGGATAATCGATTATTAATATTTCTTTTGTTAAGTAAGTACAGCCTTTTTGATCTACTACCGTTAACTGGTGGGTTCCTGAACTTACTCCTGTAAATACACTAGAACCTTGTAAATCCTGATCATCTAATTGATATAAGAAACTTCCATTTCCATCTATAACGTTAATTGTTACTGTCGCATTATCTGTAAAGGCATTAGTTACTGTGTAAGTAAAATCGGTTGCACTATTTATTTCTGTGACACTTACTATATTAGAGATGTTCTCACAATTTGTTACCGTGTTTTGAACTAAAACATAGTAATCTCCTGCTTCTTCTGCTTCATACATATTCTGAGTAGCTCCTGAAATTACTGCTCCATTATAATACCAAGTAAATTGGTAATCTGAGGTATTTGGAACACCTGAATCTAACAAATGACTTTGGAAGACTAATCCAGTAGCTAATTCCACACATATCGATCCATCTTCTAAAACAGGTTGAGGTAACGGATTAACATAAATGGTAAAATCTGTATAGGCTCCTCTACATCCAGTTGAAGAGACTGTCCAAACTCGATACACTACTACTCCTTGTGCATTTTCTGTAGTTGTTAATATATCTGGTATTTCATAAGGTGAGGTGCTTGCCGTGCCATTTGTAGCTCCTGATACACCTGTTGAACTTTGTACAATCCATTCTACTGTGGTTCCAGTTAAAACTGGACTTCCAAGTTGGATATCTATAACATCTGACACTACTTCCCCACTACACATATTTGCTGCTACTGAAGAAACTACTGCTCCTGGTATTGGATTAACCGTGATAACAGCACTAGTTTCCATTTGTCCAGTACAATTCCCTAATACTGGGGTAATTTCAAAATATAAATCTCCTGGTTGGGTAATGTTTGACACCGCTACTGTAATATCTATATCCCTCGTAGTTGCTCCTGAACTAGTGCCCGAAGTAATAACTACTCCATTTAAAATAGCAGACCAATTGTAAGTTATATTACCTAAGTTTCCTGATATCTCTACATGAACTGATTCCTGTGAACAAACGGATAAGCTATCTATTGCAATATCTGTTATGTTTGGTACTGGTGTTACAGTAACAATATATAATTCTGGAACTGCATTACAACTACTTCCTGTTAATGTAGGAGTGATTTGCATATTAATATACCCTACATTTAATCCATTTTGTAAGGTTACAATTTGATTAATATTGGTCTCATCTCCAGATTGATTATAAGTCGTGTTGTCTATATTTGTTATAGTAGCATTCCAAACATAAGTAGTCGTATTACTTAGATTTACTACAAAATCGGTTGGTGTTCCTGAACAAATAGAACTTGTATAACTTACACTAGCAATAGTAGGCGTTGGAGTAATGCTTATCGTTTCACTATCTGTTACTACTTGAGAACAAGATGGTGTAGTACCTGTAGATACGCTTGTTATACTATAAGTTGTATCTACTGTTAAATTTGGTGTTGAGTAATTTGCGGTACCCGAAGCATTTAATGTAACTGTATAAGTCGAGGTTCCATTAGTAAAAGTTACTGTTGCATTTGGTGTACCTGTAAAAGTTAATCCTGTACTTGTATTGTAACAAACTGCATTACTTTGTGCATCGATACTTGCTGTTGGTAACGCAATGACAGACACAGTCGCTGTATTGGTTAAAGCTGCACTACATAATGTAGTGGTATTTTGTATTTGAGATAACACTATCGTCTGATTTGTTGTTGCTCCTGTTACAACAATAGTTGCTATCCCTGAAGCTGGAATCACAATGTTTTGTGAGACTGTATTTAACATATAACTAACTTGTGCTCCTGCTGTACCTGTTATTGTAAAGACAGCATCTTGTCCTGCACAAATAGGTCCATTAGCAACCAAAGATATTAATTGAGGAGTTTGATTAACTGTTACTGTAAAACTATTCTCATCGGTACAATTTGGTGTAGTGGCTGTCTCTGCATATACATAAATCATTTGAGTTGTAGTAATTGCTGTTCCTGCTAGCAACATCGTTCCTGTTCCGCCCGCTCCTGTATAGTAATTACCAACTGTTAATCCTGGTAATACATAACTATCACAAACAGTTACATCTGCTGGTGAATCTGCCACTGGGGTTGGGTTTATGGTTACTGTAAAACTATTCTCGTCTATACAATTTGGAGTTGTTCCTGAAGCTGCATACACATAAATTAATTGAGTGGTGGTGATAAGATCTCCTGCATTTAACATGGTTCCTGTTCCGCCTGCTCCTGTGTAGTAATTCCCAACTGTTAATCCTGGTAATATATAACTGTCACATGCTGTTACATCTATTGGAGCATCTGCTACTGGGGTGGTATTTATCGTTACTGTAAAACTATTCTCATCTGTACAGTTTGGGGTGGTTCCTGTTTCGGCATAAACATAAATCAATTGGGTTGTAGTAATTGCTGTTCCTGCTGGTAACATCGTTCCTGTTCCGCCTGATCCTGTATAGTAATTTCCAACTGTTAAGGTTGGTAATAAATAGCTATCACAAACGGTTACATCCGCTGGTGCATCGGCTACTGGAGTTGGATTTATTGTTACTGTAAAACTATTCTCATCAGTACAGTTTGGTGTAGTCCCTGTTTCTGCATAAACATAAATCAATTGAGTTGTAGTAATTGTTGTTCCTACGGGCAACATCGTACCTGTTCCGCCTGCTCCTGTGTAGTAATTTCCAACGGTAAGTGCTGGTAATACATAACTATCACACATAGTAACATCTGTTGGGGCATCGGCTACTGGGGTGGTATTTATCGTTATGGTAAAACTATTCTCGTCTGTACAATTTGGTGTGGTTCCTGTTTCTGCATATACATACAACGTTTGGGTTGTCGTTATGATATCTGTTGCATTTAACATCGAACCTGTTCCTCCCGCTCCTGTGTAGTAATTTCCAACGGTAAGTGCTGGTAATACATAATTATCACACGCTGTTACATCGGCTGGGGCATCTGCTACTGGAGTTGGATTGATTGTTACGGTAAAGCTATTTTCATCAGTACAGTTTGGTGTAGTTCCTGTTTCTGCATAAACATAAATTAATTGAGTCGTGGTGATAAGATCTCCTGCATTTAACATCGTTCCTGTTCCTCCTGCTCCTGTATAATAATTTCCAACGGTAAGTGCTGGTAATACATAGCTATCACACATAGTAACATCTGCAGGGGCATCGGCTACTGGGGTGGTATTTATTGTTACTGTAAAACTATTCTCATCCGTACAATTTGGTATGGTTCCTGTTTCTGCATATACATAAATCAATTGAGTGGTGGTAATGATTGTTCCTACCGGTAACATACTACCTGTTCCTCCTGCTCCTGTATAGTAATCTCCGCTTGTAAGTGCTGGTAATACATAATTATCACACGCTGTTACATCGGCTGGAGAATCTACTGTAACTCCAGGTACAATGGTAATGGTAAAATTATTCTCATCGGTACAATTGGGTGTAGTTCCTGTCTCTGCATATACATACAATGTTTGAGTAGTGGTAATCACATCAGCTGCATTTAACATTGAACCTGTTCCGCCCGCTCCTGTATAGTAATTACCAACTGTTAATCCTGGTAATACATAACTATCACAAACAGTTACATCTGATGGTGAATCTGCTACTGGGGTTGGGTTCACTATTAGATTAAAAGTGGTGGTAGCATAAACAGTTGGATCTGTGTTATCCTCAACCCTTACATAAATTACTTGATTGGTACCATTAAAAGCAGTATCTGGACTAGCTAAATCTACAGTCCCAGAAATATCATCTGCTCCTGCTTGTGTGATATGGTAAGTAATAGTGTAATCAGAAGGATTAAGTGAACCTATTACAACACCATCCTGAACCGTTAAATCAAAAATCTCAAAACCATCATTACTAATATCGTCACATGCATATAAATCTGAAGGTTGTACAATAGGAAGTCCACATAATGAAGGAATAGTTACTAAGTCAAATTGAGAAAAAGCTGGACATGATAATGTAAAATCCTCCACACGTACATAAATAGTTGTTGGTGGGCTAGAATCTACGAAAGTTGAAGAAATTTGATTGGTTCCATCAATAGCATCTTGAGCTGTTAAATAGTATAAAATATCATAATTGAATGGATCTAATGAACCTAAAACAGCAGGTATGTTATCATCCAAATTAAAATTTTCATCACAACTTTGCAAATCTGTAGCAGGATTATTGATTGTTATACCAGCTAAATACTCGACAATAATGCAATCATTTTGAATACAACTTCCTCCTGAAACATTGCTAGCTTCAACACAATAAGTACCAGGTTGTGTGACCAACAATGTTGCATCAGTTTCCCCAGACATAATATTTGGTCCTGAACCAGTGTCTAAAGTCCATACAAAATTATAATCGGCAGGGTCTAAACCAGTATCCAAAAGTTTAGTATCTCCAGGACATAAAGCAAAACCATTAGCAACTGTAATATCTGCAGTTTCAAAACCAACACCCACAGGATAAGTTAAATTTGCTGTTCCAACATTAAAACTTCCTGCTTCGATAAATACAGCAGAATCAAATAAATCATCATTAAAAGAAGCTCCTCCATAATCTCCTATTGCTAATTTTATCCTATAATTATTATTAGGAACTACCGTAGCGGCAGCCGTCATAGGAACTGTATACCCTCTCATATTCATTACAGTAGATGCTGCAGGCAATGTAACATTATAAGTATCAAACAATAATGGGTTAACAGACGAACAACCACCATTATGAGCCATATCTCTAATATTTACAACAGAAACTGGGGTTGATGTCCCTGGTATAACAGCTAAATTTGTTGATATTCCCGTGGTTAAATCTGTTAGTATGAAAGCAAAAACATCAGCAAAATCACATTGATAAGTCCCATATTCATTGGAAGCAAATATGAAATTAAAGCTAAAATTATCAGTTAGAGGAGTAAAGTCAAATTGGACAAAAGAGGCATCATTAATTAAACTAGGAGCTTGTCCACTTGCGTTACTTATATCTAATAAATCCGCATCAGCAGTATTAGAACAAGTTGTAGACATATTATCGCCTGTATATTGTCCCGCTGTAGAGACAACATTCCCGCTTCTAAGAATCATTCCTTCAGAAAAATCGAAATTTGTTCCTCCATATTGAAAATACCCAATTCCACATTGGCTTGATGAAGTAAAATTAGAAACAATAGCACAAGGTGAATCAATCAAAACATCTTGAACCAATTGAGGTACGGTATAAGTCGTAGTATTAACTGTAATCGATTGTGAGAAACCTATTACAGGTAACAAAAAAAATAAGATAAAATAGTAGTGTTGTTTCATTGGGTTATTTAATTGTTGTAGTTTTGTTAATAAATTGGTTGTTTAAAACAAATATAAATAATCAAAAATTAAATGTTAGTATCTTTGCAAAAACCACGTTATAATGTCAAAAATATCGATAAAAAGCACAAATAATCCTTCTATTCTAAAATTTGAGTTAGAAGAAATCATAATAAAAGGTCAAAATTTTGAATTTAAGAACATTGATGAGACTAAAAATTCGCCTTTAGCAATGCAATTATTCTATTTACCCTTTGTAAAAACAGTTTACATTTCAGGGAATTTTATTGCTATTGAAAAATTTTCGATAGTTGAATGGGAAGATGTTCAAGAGGCTGTTTCCGAACAAATAAATAATTTCATCAAAAATGGAGGAGAAATAATTAAAGAAGAAGCTAAATCTACTAAAAAATTACCTATTACCATTTATGCTGAAACTACTCCAAATCCAGCTGTCCAAAAATTTGTTTGTAATAAACTATTAACAAAAACATTAATTGAGTGTAAAAGTATAGATGACACTATTGTGTCTCCTATTGCTAAACAACTATTCAATTTCCCATTTGTAAAAGAAGTTTTTATAGATGAAAACTACATTTCTGTAACCAAATATGAAATTGCAGATTGGAATGAGATTACTATGGAATTGAGAACATTTATAAAGGAATACATTGAAAATGGAAATATTGTAGTAGATGAATCTCTGATTACAAAAACTGAAACTCATACAAAGCAACAAGAAGCCTATTTTGATACTTTAGATACAACTTCACAACAAATTATTAATATATTAGAGGAATATATTAAACCTGCAGTTCAAAGTGATGGTGGAAATATTATGTTTGAATCTTATAACGACCAATCTAAAAAAGTAAAAGTAATCCTACAAGGAGCATGTAGTGGTTGTCCTTCTTCTACATTTACATTAAAAAGCGGAATTGAAAACATGCTAAAACAAATGCTAAATGATAATGAAATTGTAGTTGAAGCTGTAAATGCTTAAAATAATAACAGATTTACAAAATAAGATTTTTCTATGCTAGTTAGAAATAATAAGGAGAATTTTGAAAAAATTTTCAAAATTCTCCTCTCTTTAAACTGGTCAATGGTTGAGTATTCCTTTTATTATAGCTGGATTATATTTTATTTTCAGACCTAAGAAAGCGGTTTAATTAGATTTAGCACTAATAATGATATAACAGAAAAACACTCCATCGGGAGTGTTTTTCTGTTTGCATTTATCTGTACGAAAAACAATCAGTTTCGCTGAGTGTAAACTTTTTTTAGTACAAGACAGTGTCTTGCCACGCGAAAGATTCGAGCGGGAGCGAGGAAATATTTAATATGACTAATTAAAATATAAATAATAATACACTATTTTTCATCTATAAAATTAAATTCACCTTTTTGATGCCTTATTAAAAACCACAGAAATGATTTTTTGTGATCTTCTAATTCAATGTTAAATTTTTTAAAGTAAGAACAAATCCCTGAACTGCCTTTATTTAATTTTAAAAACAATATATTAATATTTCTTTCATAAACGTTATAACAATTCACTTTACTAGTATTACCATCCGCAATTTCAATTTCCTCATAGGTTTTATTTTTTTTATACTTAAAAACAGAGCTTGATAATACTAAGCCATTACTTAATTCAAGTGAACGCAATGGATTAAAATTAGAATCCATGAGATAAATTCCATCAACACCATCTACTTTTACAGTTTCATTATCACCTAACTTCAAATCTGTTCTAAAAAATATGACTTTTCCATCTTTTTCTAAACAAAAATCGCCCGATAAAAAAATCCATAACTTATAATCCTTGTAATTAAATATTGAAATTTTGCAATTATAATTTCCTCTTTTAAATTTTATAAGTTTTATCTCACCATTTTGATAAAACAACTTAAATATTCTATCCTCATTTGATTTTTTTGTTTTTTTATAAGTAAAATCTAAAAAATTAAACTGATTACAATAAACAACACTATCACTATTTTTCTCATAACTTTCAAAATCTGATAATTGTTTTTGATTCGTTTCTATATAATTAAGCAATTCTTTTAATTCACCCTGCGAATACAACAAGGTAGAAATAAAAAAAAGAATAATTGTGTTTACTACTTTCATTTTATAAAATCTATTGGATTTTGGTTATTATTTTTTATTATCAAATCTTTAATATAAAATCTGTTACCTCCTTGATAACTTAAAACATCTTTGTCAGGATCTACATTATATTTTATACTATCATCTCTATTTTCACCAGTGATACCTCCTAAACCAACATTGTAAACGAAATTAAAATTACTACCACCCATTATTTGAGTAATACGATCGGTTATGTCAAATCCTTTTCTAGCTAATAAACAACTTTCAAAAATTATATTTCCATTACCATTATTTTTAACCATATTAGATATTTTTGATAAAGCATTAATATTACTATAAAGTACTTCATCTGGATAGTCAGCCATAAAATCAGCTTTTGTAGACGAGTTGATGTAAGTGTCAAGTGCCATAGCATCTAAAAGTTTTCTTACTTCAAATCCTTCACTATTTTTATAGTATGAACCAATAGTTGGTCCATCATCTTTGTTTCCATGACTAATAATTAAAAGGTTATCTATTGTATTATTACCATATTTACTACTAAGTTGCTCCAATGCATCATTAATATCTATTGCAAAAATAGGATTATCCCAACCTGTTCTACCCTCAAACTGACTCCTTCTTTCTTCTAATTCACCAGAAGAATATATATAAACCATCACATTTGTTTTAGGATCACCACCACCTTCAGGATACATACCAGTAGGATCCGTTAAATTAATAGGATTCTGCATGGTATAATTGTAGGGGTTCCAATTAGGGTATTCTTCCGTCAAAGGATCCACACTTAACCAGATACTGGTTTTTGGGTCATAATAACGCGCACCATAATAATACAAACCAGTTTCTATATCTTGTTCCTTACCATTAAATTTGTATGGGTTCACAAAATTTTCACTATAACTATGCTGTTCATACATCGTCTCCCCAAAAGGTAAATTTATGAAAAATTGGTAAGGATTCCCACTACCATCTGTTAAAAAGGTACTACTGCCTAAATGATCTGGATGGAAGAAGTAGATTCCTATTTGTGCTGGGGCCCTTTCTATTTCTTTGCCTTCGGCATCAACTACAGGCTCTTTTTCTGGTTTATATTCTTTAAATAAGGCTTTACCTCTCTTGGCTTTCTCTAAAATAGCCTGTAAATCGGTAATTTGTATTTGCTTAATCGTTTCATATGATACTTCTGGTTCTTTAGTGTCTTTTCCTATAGCTTCTGTTATTTTTCTTCTAGCTTCAAAAATACTTACATTTTCCTCTCCAAGTTTACTTACAATACGTTGCGTTCCTGCATAATAATGCTTACTATATTGCTGGTTGGCATCAATTACTATGAATGCACTTGGATATGTCGTGTAGGTGCTAAATGTAATGTTGCTACTATTTACGAGTTGGCCATTTTCATATACTTGTTCTACATGTGAACTTGCTTTTAAAGTACGTTCTCCAGCTGCGTCATAAATATAATGTTGCATTTGGTCGTTTTCATCTATAACTCTTAGTCTATTACTTTCGTCCCAAAACAAGTTTCTATTACCTCCTTCAGAATTTGTTTTTCTAGTAAGGTTCCCATTGGAATCATATCTAAAATTTTCAGTAAAACCTGTGTTTTGATCGATAATTTGTTCTACCTTATGAGTACCCGTTTCGTATTTATAATCATTTACATAGGTGTTAGATTGATTAGTAACATTGTTCTGAGTATGAAGCTGGGTTTTGTTGACAATACCATGTGTATTATTATATTTCATATACAAATCGTATGTGGAACTAGGTAAAACACTTCCACTTATTCCTCCTTCAAAGTCACCAGAAGCGTGAGTCAAGCGATTCAGATTATCATATTCATAATTATGAGAATAAGTACCTCCTAACAAATTATCTGGATTATATGATGCGGTATTATCCAATCTAGTAACATTTCCTACTTTATCATAGCGATAGCTATTGTCAAACATAGCCACACCACTAGAGGTTTTGGCAACAAGATTATTCAATCGTCTTAAAGCTGGAGTATAATCATAGAATGTTTCTGTTTTGTTGCCATATAATAGATAAGTTCTTTGTTCAAAATAATCATAATCAATACGCTCTATATAATTGTAATTAGCTCCATTATATGTCCCAGTCATCTGATTTAGATTACCACCTAAATCATAAGCATAGGTCACTTTTTCACCATCTGGATAGATCAATTGTTGAATCCTATTCCAAGAATCATATTCAAAACGAGTTTCAAAAGTACGAGTGGGTAAATTAGGAGCTACTATAGTTCTACTATTATAAATCATTTCACCCATATTTCCATACTTGAAATCTTGCGTACCTGTAGCATCTTGTTGAAAAATTAATCTGCCAGTTTCATTTCCTGAGCCTGGAGTTCCATATTTATAAGTAACATTACTAATATTTTGATTCCCATTAACAGTAGGATAAATTATATTTTGCAATCTATTGTATTCATATTCATAATTTACCGCTTGACCAATACTTGATAAATTAGCGGTTATTAAACGAGTCATGTTACTAGCCTTGTCATAAATTACATCAGTAGTCCCATTATCTGGATGAGTAACTCTAATTTTTCTACCTAAATTATCATATTCATAACTAGTAATTAATCCTTCATCATCAAAATATGACAATAATTCATTAATAGCATTATAATTGAATTTTGTCCAAATATCGCCGTTTGGTCCTATATTTTTATTGGATGTAACTCTTCCTCTTATGTCTTTATAATTCTCAGAAATAATTTGTACACTTGTATTTTGATCTACAATTGATTTATTTAACATTGCCAAATTACCAAATCCATCATTACTTAAAGTATAGCTAAAATTGCTTTCATTTCCTTCGGGATCAATTGTCTTAACAGGTCTATTCATTACATCATACAAAGATTCTGAAAAATAATTTGAAGAGGTTGTATTAGTAAGATCCGCTAAGAAATTACCACAAGGCGATTTAATTTCTTGTTTTGGGTGATATTGTTTAGTTGCCCTCCCAAATTCATCATAAGTTATAGCACCTGAAACTGACATATATTCTTCATAATTAGGACTTAATACTGTTCCTGTATTAATTTGAATATCCTTTTTAACTTGAATTGGTCTACTTAAACCATCCACAAAAGTATATGTTTCTATATCATTAGTAGGATGTTCTGGATCATAATGCTTAGTAATGGCCAAGGGAATAAAATTTGTTGAAGAGATGCAATTTTGATATCCAAGCGCTGTAAGATGATTATACGTTGGCATATATTCAAACTTAATAGTGAAAGGATTAGTGTTAACCGATTCCTTTGGTGCAATAATTTTTGTCATCCTTCCAAAAGTATCATACGAGTATTTTATCAAATTGGCTGCTAAATCTTTTGTGCTTGTAACAACATCAAACATATTATCATAAGTTGAAGAAGAACTATATCCAAAAGCATCACTTATTCTAACGACATATTTATTCAAGGTCGAATCATAAGTATATTCGTAGAACATGGACTGACCACTTGCATTTTGAGGGTATATTATTTTTTTAAGATTGCCATAAGTATCATAAGTCATATTAGTTTCTGAGAAATCAGTTCCACTAATCCAAGCTTTAATTTTTGTAATATCACCTGTATTACTATTTAAAACTTCTGTTATTCTATGTCGTTTTAAAGTAGTTCCCTCAAAAACTCTTATTTCACTTGGAACATTTAAAATATTATTATTCAAAACATGATACTCTATTTGAGAATAATAATCATCTTGTGTGTTTGCTAAATCTCCAAAATCAATATATTTCTTCACTCGACCATATTCATCATATTCAAAATTAATCTCAGTTTCAATGGCGTTAGTAGAAAAATCTTTTATAGTTGTTTTAGTTTTAGTTAATAAAACGGCAGCTTGTTTTCTTCCTTCCGTACCTCCTACATCGAAGTTATTTGCTACTGGATTACTTAAATTAATTGTACCATCTGCATTTACTGTATATAGTTGATAGGTATTCTCAGATTCAGAATAAATACTACTAGTTCCTGTACTAGCATTTTTTATAGTAGATTTTTTTACTAGTCCTTCTAAAAAATAACTATCATTTAAATACTCCACAACAGATTCTCTATATAAAGTAGGGTTAGAGGTAAAACGATCTTTATATTCTTTTGTTATAACTTTAGCATACCCATAGAAACTTCTTTCTCTTCTATCATATTTGCCCTTTTCATATTCAAATACTTTCTCATAAGAATCGACTCCATCATTAGGAAGATTTCGTCCATCATATATGGTAACTTTACTCATAACCCATTTTGAAGTTGGATTATTGTAATCAACCTGTTTGTTTTTATAATCTATTGTAAATTTACCTCCTAAGGGATTTGTAACTGATTTTAATTTATCCGTTCTGGCAATATTAGAATAATACACCTTAATATCCTCTCCTTCTTTTACTACATAATCTGCGTAACCATCATTATTAAAATCTTTGAACTCTCTATTTGTTTCTGATACTGTTAAATTTGCACTACCACTAATTCCTCCTCCTGTTTTATAATACAAAATAGGTATAAATCCTAAAAGAGGAACTGGACAACAAATGGGCCATCCGTGGAAATAATTTAATCCCCCAGATAATGAAGCTGAAGACGATTTACTTAACTCATATAAATTTAAACTTTGCACATTTTGAGTCAGAGGGATTAATTGATTAGAAAATTTATTTCCTAAATTATATTGAACAAATGCTGTTGTACCTGTAAACGTTAATAAATCAACCAGCCCATCTCCATTTATATCTTGTAAGGAAACATCCATATTTCCTCCATTAGAAGAATATCCTAAAGAAAGATTGAATGGTACACTTCCTGAATTATAAAAATTCCCTCCTATACTAAAATTAACACCTAATCTATTAGGTATCGTTTGGGTAGAATTAAACAAACTAAATTCATCAAAATTATTAGTCCCAAATTCTTTTCCTACATTTAATTGATATTTAAAAACTCCATTTGAAGAATCAAAAATTATTCTATCTAAAAGACCATCACCATTTAAATCGAGAAAGGATGTTCTTTCTTTATTATTTCCACTTAAATTAGCGTTTACTCCTAAACCAAGGGCATAAGAAGGGTTACCATTATCTTGTTTATCACTTTCAATATCCTTTCTACCCGCAATGGTATAACTACCGGATAAAGAAACAGATTTATTACTATTATCATTTCCATTTAAAGGATTGATGTTATATCCTCCAATAGCTGAATTATGCCCTCCTGTCATGTTAGTTTTTTGAACATTTACAGAAGTTAGTAAGTCTGGATAGCGATCTCCATTTATATCTATAAAATCTGAAACAACTGTGCTATAACTTGATCTACTACTTGAATAAGATAAACTACCTCTTCCAGCCGAATAACTTCTAGCAACACTTTTCTGAACTCTAGAAATCGCGTTCATACCAGTTTCTTGATTAGGCACTAACAATGATGAGTTAATATCATTAGGATCTATAAATATATTTGCTAAAGAAGAATTATTCACATCTCCATCTCTCATCTCATTAGGACTTGAATATTGACTATCCGAAAAACCAATCCATTTCTCTTTCACATTTGTTTGACTATCTTCATAGCGTAAAGCATGCATAGATATTAAACAAGGTAATTGTAGAAATACTGATGGATTAATATTACTCATTATTCCATCTATCATAGCCTCTAAATCTGTATTATCATCAAGTATTGTATTATCGGGTGGTAACTCTAATGCAGTATTAATTTGGCTAACTAAACAATTATTCAAATCTTGCTCAGTAGAATATGTTGAAGTACAATAATCTGCATCAATTCCTAGTCCTGATAATAAAGTGTTAATTGAATTATTAGTTGAACTTTCAACTATATAATTGTTTATTAATTTACTATAATTATCACTTGGGATAGAACTGTCTGAATCCAATTCATCATTATATAAGAATTGACCCCAGTTTCTATTCATACTCCCTAAATGCTCATTTTTATTGTGGCATAAAGTTCCGAAAAACCTATTAAAATGATTGAAATCTGTATCTTTATCATAATTATCCCATTCATAAGTATGACCAACAATTACATTTCCTTGAGTATTCCCATTTGTAACTGCACTTCCATAATTAAGTGCTCTTAAGTATTTATCGTAGAGTTGAGCATTTAAATTCCCATCTGCGTAAAAAGAACAATCAATTATTATTGGAGTACTTGCATTTGTTGCATTACCAGAATAAAAAGTTATTGGTATATTGCTATCTAAAGTAATAACACCCGCATTTACTGTAACTTTTCTTTTTCCAATGACGATACCATCTTTCTTTACAACAAATAGGAATTCTCCATTATCGCTCGCTGTTAAAGCATAAGGATGAGATGGATCAAAATAAGTTACTGGTAATACTTTATAATCAGTGACATAATTTTGTAAATTCCAATTTATTTGTGATCTCGAAACAAGAGTATAGTCATTTCTATTTAAAACTTCTTGAAAAATAGAATATTTTGGAATTGGATATTTTGTTTGAGAAATTAAACCCTCTGAAATTGCATTTGAATCTGGTGTATAAATCAATTTTGGTTTCCATTCAAAATCTTTCCATCTTACATTAGAATCAGAAGTCATTAAAAACTTATAAGAATATCTATGACCAGCAGGTATTGAATTAATGACTATTGCATTAAGAGCAGCGGTAGGCGACACAATTGTCGTTGTATTCATATTACAATCAATACTATAAAGTATAGTTTCATTTACATTTCCTGTGTCAATATCAGTATCGTACTCAACAATTTTATAATTTATATTATCAGAAGGATTTATAACAGTTATTGGATTCCAATTAATTTCTATACTACCTGTCCCTTGCATTTCAAATTCTTCATTTTCACTTAAAACATAATCTTCTAAATAGTTATAGTAGTATCTATTATTGTTATTTTGATCATACTGATTAACAAGTGAACTAAGATATTCAATAGTTGGATTACTAACTATTACCTCATTATCATTTACAAGATTCTTATGTAATCTAAAATAAATTTTTTGTCCCTTATAAACCTCAAGTAAAAAATCTGGACCATTCAAAGGTGGATTATTACCTGAATAATTTGTAAAAGATATGTTTTCAGATAAATTATTACTATTAAATTCTTTTAAATAAATCCTAAATGGTACCTGAAAAGTTCTTGGAGTTGCAGTTTCAATACTATACACTACAGAGCTATTGTTGCTTTGTGGTTGAAATTGGATATTATCCTTAATAACAACGGTTCCATTAAACGGTGCTTCCCAAACTCTAACCACATCATAGTTATTCATATCTTCATTAAATTCAGGATCTGGATCTGGAACATCATCTGAAGAAATAGTTCTTGGGTCGGCCGTAATAACTAAATTTGGAGTGTTTTCACTTGTGGTTTCAAAAATGTTCAATCCTGTATTATCTAAACCCCTATTAAAATAAACATAATTATTGTTTACAATATCTGGTAACATATCTCCGTTTCCATCAGTAATAAAAATATCGGTTTCATCATTCGTTTTAAATCTTTTGGTTCCCCAAAACCATTTTCTAAAATAAACATCAAAAGATTCACCAAACATAGTTTTGGTTTTTCCTTTTGTTTGATTAAAGTTATTTATATTTCCAATTTCTTTAGACGAACTATCAAAATAGTGTATGTTACTATTATCTATATAATGTGGGTAATAGAATAATTTATTATTTTGTTTGAATAAGACATCATCTAGACCATTACCATCCATATCCGCTAAAGTAATTTTTCCTTTATTTTTCGTATAAGACTCTCCAAAAGGCATTCCAAAAGTGAAAAAATTTCTAGGATCACTATTTGCTCTAAAAAACTGAAAACCAACAGGAGCGATTCTTACATCCCAACTAAACTCAGTTGATTCACTAGAATTTAATCGTGATGAATTTATAGTATTACCAAAATTTAAAATATAATCCGCGTTAAAATTAGGTACTTGTATTGTAACAGGAGCCTGAAACATATCCGTTCTTTCAATTAAATCATCATTGAAATAATATTCAAAATCATGTTTATAAAATTCGTTATCATTTGCGTCTAATTCAGTAATATTTATCAATTTTGATTTAAAAAACTTTCCAATTCCATAAGCTAATTTGTATTTCCTTATATATGTACTAGACTTCTTTACATTTATATATTCTAACAAATAGGGTTCAACTTGTTTAATTCCTTGACGTCCATTAACTGTGACATCATTTCTAATACCTGAATTATTAGATGATAAAAACTCAACTTCATAAACACCCTTACTATCATTAAAACCCGTGTAATAAATATTTGAAATTCTAAAAATAACACCTCCATTTAAATTTGAATTTACACCTGAAATGTTTGATAAAGTTGTATTGGTATATGTATATCTAACATTATTTCCATACACATCTTCAATCATATATAATCCCCAATGGACAATATTACCATCTGAATTTTTAATAACTGCATTTTGTTCTACAGTATTTTTCCCTCCATACCAATAAATTGTTCCATCTGTATTTGTTACTTTCCAATAATAATCAGATGGTGAATTTGAATTTCCTAATCGCTCAATTTTAGCAAAACTTCCTTGCTTTCTGGGAGTAAAGACTGCTCCTGTTATCCTTGGTCTAGGCGTAGTTGCATTTACAGTATTTATTGAGGAATCATCATAATGTCTGTTAGGCATCCAATCTACTAATTGATCTTCACTATTTTTAATTTTAGGATACATTAACTGCTCTCCATTCAAATTATAAATCTCTGATTCATTAATAGCATCAAATGTGGGCACACCCCATCTTGTATCTATTGTTATTGCAGGTGTATTAATATTCCAACCTTCACCTAACCAACCATTACCTCCATCACTATTATACTGAATGGCTACTTGTGGTTGCATACCATTTCTTCCAGCAGGTATTTTTATAGGATAACTTACATTAGCATCTCCTTTTTGTGATACTTCAGGTGGAGAAATAATGGTCATTTCACTAGAAGGATCAGCAGCTTTTATATCATTCATCATTGTGGGTGTGAATGCACTTGTTTGTGGGCTTTCAGGAGTTTGAATAATACCGTTTATATAATCAGTAAAATGCGTGGTTTGAGAAATAATTCGTTTATTATTATAATCAATGGAATCTCGATCTAACGCTTGCCAACTTTTCTTTTTTGTGTCAAAGTAAAATATTTTAATATCTTTTGCTGTAAAACCTTGTGGAATTAATGTTGAATCATAAGCAATTTCTAATGCTACTGGCTTGTTAAAAATGGTACCATCTGGTAAAAATCGATATCCTTTTCCGTCTTTTGTAACATTTACCATACCTGATTCTAAAGGAGCTAGGTCAATTTTTCGCAGTACTTTACTAGTGATAAATTTATTTTCAATTAATGCACTATCTTTAATTGTCAATTTTGCATCGCTTATTTCTAAAAAATCGATTTTATTACTCTCAAAGTATTTAGAAATAGTTGTGCTTTCATTATCAATTAAATAACTTTCATCTGCTTGTAAAGAATTAATCTTTGTAAGTTTTAATTCATCAACTATGGTGTTGTTTTCTTTAATTTGAAATACAATATCTTCATCTTCCGAAGCTTTTATATATCCTTCAAAAAGATTTCCTTTTAATTCCAATTCTTGACCATTTGCAAAAATCTTTTTATTGGAAAGTTCATTCAATTTTACAAATCCATTCAGGTAGATTTTTCCTTCTTTACTTAAAAAAGCATTTTGGTTATTCAATACTATTTTTGCATTTGTATTTTTTGTGTCTTCAATTACCTTAATAACTAAATTTCTTATCTTATATTGATATGTAGCTCCTTTAGGAACATTGAAAAAGATAATATTTCCTTCTTTTTTCAACCAACTTGGATCTAATTCTTCCGTTTTCTTTATCCATTCATTTTTAAATTTCACCAAATAACCACCCGTTACATAATTATCATTTATACTTTTTCCTAGAACTGAATTTTCATCTACTCCATTTACTTCATACTCAAGAATATATTTTTTGTTTGCACCTAAAATAGTTTCTGACAAATTAATTTTAAATAGATTATCTTTTGGATTATCAAAACCCATTTGATTATCATAACCTATTGAACCCAAAACAATGTCTGAATAAAATATTGTTGATTCTGTTTTTATATTATCATATAAAGTAGTTGATTTTTCAGCCCCTATCATTTCTTTGTTGCTTACATCCATGTTTTTAGTTTCATCTTCTGAAAAAGAATCAGCAACAACAGGATTATTAAGAAGAGGAAGAAAAACATTTTGGTTAGAAAATAACTCATTATATTTTTTAAAGATAGTTTGGGAAGGTGCAATAAAACTGGATTGCAACATAACGATAACTATAAAATAATGTATTGTTTTCCAAATTTTATTGGAAACACCTAGGGTTTTAGTACGATTATAATTCATGATAATTATAAAACAATTAGTTTAAAAACTTGTTTTTTCTCTTGATTAAGAATAGATATTAAATAAATTCCTGAAACAGGAAGGGAATGAGTAAATTCAAAATGTGTAACTTCTTTAAAATGTTTTTGAAAAACAATTTTTCCGCTATTATCATGAATAACTATATCAATATTTTGATTATTTGGATAAGTAAATAAAAGATTGAACTTTTCACCCGCTTTAATAGGATTAGGCTTTAAAACAATTTCTGAAGGAATACTACTATTTTTATCAATTACTTTTACAGTATATTCTTTAAAACAATCTTTATTTGTAACTTTCAAAATATACTTCCCAATTTGTTCAACTTCAATGTCCTTTGTAGTGGCTATTAATTCATCATTATAAAACCATTCAAACTTATAACTTGAATCTGAATGAGCAACGAATAGTGGGGATAATATTTGTTTACCAACCTCATTAAGAAATATTTCAGTTGGTAAAAGTATTTCACTATTGTAAATTTCATCAATTATAACTTCTTGTGTAATTTTATTACCAATTTTATCATAAATAATAATACTATATTTTCCAGCAATTTTAAATGTTTTTGAAAATTTTGTGTCATTGATGTTTAATTTCTCAATCACGTTTCTTTTAGTATCTAAAATTTCAATAGTATAAGTCGGAACACCACCATTTATAATAAAGTTATATACATAATCATTAGTATTACAATTTACAATAGCTTCATATTGAACAAAAATTTCAGGAAGTTTAGATAAGGTACAATAGTTTTCTTTTGATAAATAAATGCTTTCAAAAGTAACAAAAGTGGAATCTTCCTCTTTTAACGAAACTAATTTAGCTTGATTTATATCTTTTAATCCTTCTTCCGTTTCAGAAAAAACTAACCATATTTTTTTATTGCTTTTTTCATCCGATTCAATTTTTAACTCTTTTTTATTAACAATGAAATTATAGAAAAGTGAATCAGGCAGATTATCAAATTTCGAATACTGAAGTTTCCAGCTTCTTTCAAAAATATCAAACTTACTATTAGAAGGATTAATTTTAAAGATTGTCGATTTATTATTATCTCCCCACAAAAAATAATTTGTTTTATTATGAAGGTTCTCTTTATTTATATTCAATGTATCAAATGCAACATACATACCATCTCTTTCAGAATTTCCAGATTTTAATTGTCGAAAATCAGTACTATAAGTATCGGTTATTCCTGTAACTCTATTAGAAAAAATTTTGTTCTCTTTTGAATTCCAAAGGGTATCTGCTTTAAAACTAATGTAATCTTTATCTTTACCTAACGAAATTCCGTACTTTATAGATAAATAAGTTTCTACTTTCCTAATATTTATAGTACTTAATACTTCAGGAAAATAAATTACTTCTAACAATTGATTTTCTATACTATTATGATTTGTAAATATATCTACAATCAATTTGTTTTTTGCTTTTAAAGAAAGAGTAGGATTGTTAAATGTATAACTAATAATTTTTGCAGAATTGTCATCAAAAGAATGTTCTAAAATCGCATTTTTAGAAATACCTTGATTACTAACATTAATTTTCTCTTTTCCATAATCTAGAGTCATTATTTTTGTTTCCAACTTTGGATTGCAATTGAAAGCAATAAATAAAGTAGATTTTCCACTCAATTTATTTTTCAAATCATCCAAATTCTCAATCTTTTTAATTATTGGATTTTCATTAAAAAGAGTATTCTCCTTTTGAGTTTTATCTGATTTAATCCAAATAGTAGATTTTTCAAACAATTTAGATTCTTGTGAAAAACTTTTCAATCCTATAAAGACAAATAGAATTAAAAATAGAGCACATTTCTTGGTTAATAACATAAATTTGAAAAGTTAAAATTTAAAAATCGAACGAAAATAAAATATTAAAATATCTCATAAGTTAAATAATTATCATTACCGATAAAGTGCTTGTTTTTAACGATATAAAGCCTTTAATGTTTTATTTCGGCAAATCTAATTATTTAATCGATTTAAAAAACAAACCATACAAAGTTTAACTTTTGACATATAAAAACTGTAGTTAATGTTAACTTACGAGATAAAACTATTAAATTGAAAAAAGAGCCATTTGGCTCTTTTTTGTTAATATTACTTCTTATCAACTTGTTTATTAAACTCTTTAAATAATTCTAACAAATTCATTGCTGCTTTCACTAAATCATTTGTTTCTAACAACAATCCGAAATATAATTTACTGTTTTTTGGGCTATTCTCTGTTGTTCTTATTCTAATAATTTGCTTTTGAATCAGTTCTGAAATAGAATCTAAAAGTGTTCCTTTCTCTTTTAAAATTTCATCTATCTGAGAAAAATCTTCTTTCTGCAAAACAATATCTAATCTTTCAAATAAATTTTGCAACTTATTATCAACCGATTTTAAATCTCTTATTTGATTAAATTTTAATTGTTTATGATTATTATTAATATGTGAATGACTATTTAAAGTAATATAACCTATAGATTGTACCATATCCTGTAAATATCCTAAAATAAGAACATAAAATTTACTAGCTTCAAGAGATGTTTCGTCCAAATCCTTAATTACATAATAGACATTACTTTTTAAATCATCTATATCTTTTTCTAACTTTTTAAGTTTCTTTTTATTCTCTTTTAATTTAGCAAGATCTTGTAACCCAAGATTATTAATAACATCTGTATATAAAGTATTTGTTTTACGAATGACTTTACCTACTTGAGATGAACTTTCTGAAATTACTTCTTTAATAGAAAATATGTCTTCTCTTTTAAGTTTAACCTCTTCTTCTTTTTCTTTTGTCTTTTTAACATGTTTTCTAGCACTTCTGTATAAAAGAATTCCTACGGTAACCATCAATGCAAAAAAAGCAAAAACTTTACCAAAGTTTAATAATACTGCAATAATTCCTGCCATTAAAAAAGCAACAAATGCAGTAACAAACCAACCTCCTATCACATTAATAACACCAGCAACTCTATATACTGCACTTTCTCTATCCCAAGCCCTATCAGCAAAAGATGTTCCCATAGCAACCATAAATGTTACATAAGTAGTAGACAATGGCAATTTCAATGAAGTTCCTATAGCAATTAATATACTCGCTACCATTAAATTTACAGATGCTCTTACCATGTCAAAAGCAGGTTCTTCACTCTTCTTTAAAGTTGATTTTACTTTTGTAAACTGCTTGTCTATTTTAACTTCAAGGGATTTTGGCAAAAAATAATTCAATGCTTGTCCCACATACATTACACCTCTAACAACCACTCTTGAAGCATTATTTGCATCAAACTTTTCTGTACCTTCACTTTGTCTTGATAAATCAACACCAGTAGCAATAACATCTCTAGCTTTCTTTGAGGTCCAAAGAGTGTACACCATAATTCCTCCTCCAATTAATAACAACCAAAAGTTAGCTTTCAATTCTGAGGAAGCTAATGCTCCCATCAACATGTTAGAATCACTTCCGTTTGCTATATATATATCATAAGATTGTAATGCTGCAATAGGCACTCCAATAAAATTTACTAAATCATTTCCTGCAAAAGCAAGTGCTAATGCAAAAGTTCCAACAATAATAATTACTTTAAAAATATTTATTTTCAAAGTAATTAAAACCTGAGACAGAATAGTCCAAAACAAAAAACTTAATCCTATAATTAACAACTGATTTTCTTTCATGAATTCTTTCAAATCAGCTGTCATAAATGATGAACTCTTTAATCCTTTAAATAGAATGAAATAAGTAATTGCAGAAATTCCAATTCCTCCAAAAATAGCTCCAAAATATTTTATTCTTTTTTCATAATGAAACGAGAAAATAATTCTTGAAACATATTGAATTAATGCACCTATTGAAAATGATAAAACAACAGATAATAGAATACTAGTTACAATTTCAGTCGCTTTTTCCTGATTGATGAAATCTAAAATCGAATTTGTATTATCATCATTAGTAATCATTTTATATATTCCCAAACACACAGCTCCTCCCAGTAAAGAAAAGACTACTGAGACAGTTGTAGATGTTGGCAAACCCAATGAATTAAAAATGTCTAACAACAATACATCAGTAATCATTACTGCTAAAAATATAATCATTACATCGTTAAACGTAAACATAGCGGGCACAAAAATTCCACTACGTGCAATTTCCATCATCCCACTGGAAAACAAAGCTCCTAAAGCGATACCAATACTAGCTACAATCATTAAGGTTTTAAAAGGCACTGCCTTTGACCCTATTCCTGAATTTAAAAAATTAACCGCATCATTAGCTACACCAACCATCAAATCTATTGAAGCTAAAAGTGCTAATGCTATAAGCATTACAAGATATATTTGTTCCATTTAATCTTAAAATTTATTCTACTGCAAAAGTCCTTTAACTATTTCTTTCCAATGTTAAGTTAATGTTATTAATTTTAAATTTTAAAAATATATAATTTGCAATATGGTAATCATTTATGTACCTTTAAATTCATTATTAACAATAAAAACAAACAATTATGGCAGTATTAAAAGTTATAGAAGTATTATCAAGTTCAGAAAAAAGTTGGGAAGACGCTACAAAAACAGCTATTGAAAAAGCTTCAAAATCATTAAAAAATATACGCTCAGCTTATGTTCAAGATCAAAGTGTTACTGTAAAAAATAATGAAGTAACTGAATTCAGAGTAACGTTAAAAGTCACTTTTGAATTAGAATAATCTTAATTCTTTATTTATCTTTAAGCGTTCCTAATGAACGCTTTTTTTATAATTATTTATGAACGAACTACATAAAGAATCTAGCCCTTATTTACTTCAACATGCTACAAATCCTATTTATTGGAAAGCTTGGAATGAAAAAACATTACAACATGCTAAACAAAACAATACACTTATAATTATAAGTATTGGTTATGCAGCTTGCCATTGGTGTCATGTTATGGAACACGAATCTTTTGAAGATGAATCTGTTGCCTCAGTAATGAATGACTCTTATACTTCCATAAAAGTAGACCGAGAAGAGCGACCAGATGTTGATGCCATCTATATGAAAGCCATACAAATAATGAGTGGTCAAGGTGGCTGGCCTTTAAATGTGGTTTGTTTACCAGACGGAAGACCTGTTTGGGGTGGCACCTATTTTAGGAAAGAAGAATGGACAAATGCATTAGAACAACTACAAAGTTTATTTGAAACCAATCCTGAAAAAATGATTGAGTATGCTGAAAAACTTCATGAAGGCATTCAATTAATTGGATTAATCCAAAAAAGTAATTCTAATGTTATTTTTACAGAAATTCAAGCTCAAGAATTATTGAAAAAATGGCAAAAAAGCTTTGATTTAGAATATGGTGGTTATGCAAGAGCTCCTAAATTTATGATGCCCACCAATTTAGAATTTCTTCAACGTTTTGGACACCAAAATAAAAACAAATCCATTTTAGAATATATTGACAACACCTTAACTAAAATGGCTTGGGGTGGTTTATTTGATACAGTAGAAGGTGGTTTTTCTAGATATTCAGTTGACGTTAAATGGCATATTCCTCATTTTGAAAAAATGTTATACGATAATGCTCAACTTCTTTCTGTTTATGCAAATGCTTATAAGCGAACTCAGAACGAATTATATAAAGAAGTTATAGAAAAGACAATTTGTTTCTGTGATAATGAACTTTTAAATGATAAAAAAGGATATTTTGCTTCTCTTGATGCAGATAGTTTAAATGAGCAAAATCACTTAGAAGAAGGTGCTTTTTATAGCTGGAAAAAAGAAGAACTAGAATTAATTTTAAAAGAAGATTTTGATTTATTTTCCAAAGTATTTAACATCAATTCTTTTGGATTTTGGGAAGAAGAAAAAAAATATGTCTTAATTCAAAATCAATCTTTAAATGAAATTGCTACTACCAATAATATTTCAGTTGAAATTTTAAAGGAAAAAAAGAAAAATTGGGAACAACTTCTTTATGACATTCGTAAAGAAAGAAAAAAACCTAGATTAGATGACAAAAGTATTACTTCGTGGAATGCTTTACTAATTAAAGGTTTAGTAGATAGTTATAAAGCATTGGATAACCCAAAATACCTTCATAAAGCTATAAATATTGCTGACTTTATTATAAACCAACAATGGAATGAAGCAGGATTTCTTTGGCACACTTATAAAAACAATCATAGTAAAATTGAAGGTTTCCTAGAAGATTATGCCTTTACCATAGAAGCGTTCATTGCTCTTTACCAAGTTACCTTAGATAATAAATATTTAATGAATGCTAAACAATTAACCGATTATTGTTTTGAACATTTTTATAACGAGAAAGAACAATTTTTCTCCTTTACCTCAAGAAATGCTGATGCGCTAATTGCCACACATTATGAAATTGAAGACAATGTAATTCCTGCTTCAAATTCGGTAATGGCACATAATCTATATGCTTTGAATATTTATTATGAGAATTCATACTATGAAAAAGTGTACCAAAATATGTTAAATAGTATTCTTCCTACTATAGATTATGCCTCAGCCTTTTCAAATTGGCTTTCTCTTTGGATGAATACATTAGAAACTCAAAAAGAACTAGCTGTTTGTGGGGAAAATGCTTTAGAAAACATAAAAAAAATAAACAACTTATACGTTCCAAATATAATAGTGGCTGGAAGTACTAATGAATCAGATATTCCATTTTTAAAAGATAGATTTGATAAAGAACAGGACTTATTTTACCTTTGCAGTAACAGAACTTGTCAAATTCCCGAAATAAAAATCGAAAACATTATAAAAATAATAAAAAATGAGTAGCGAAAAAATTGAACAATATTTAGAAATAATAATAAAAACAATTGTTGAATATTCTCCAAAAGTTGTCACAGCTATACTAATATTATTTGCAGGGTTGTGGTTAACAAGCATTATTACAAAAACCATAAAAAAGATATTACGTAAACGAGAAATTGACTTAACGTTATCTAATTTTATTGGTAATTTCATTTTTTGGACGTTACGTATTTTAGTCTTTATAACAGTAATTTCAAATTTAGGTGTTCCTACTTCTTCTTTTGTAGCTATTTTAGGAGCTGCAGGTTTAGCAATAGGTTTAGCCTTACAAGGATCATTATCTAATTTTGCAGGAGGTATTCTAATTGTTTTATTTAAACCTTTTAAATTAGACGATGTAATTGAAGCACAAGGTGAAATAGGAACAGTGAAAGAAATACAAATTTTTAATACACGTCTTTTAACGGCCAATAATCACACCGTGTATATTCCTAATGGATCTTTATCTAATGGTGTTATTAAAAATTACACTCAAGAAGGTATTCGAAGAATTGATTTAACTATTGGTGTCGATTATAATTCCGATTTAAAACAAGTTAAAGAAGTTATTTTAGATGTTTTAAGTAAAAACGAATTGGTTTTAAAAGAACCAGCACCAACAGTTTTAGTAATGCAATTAGCAGATAGCTCAATAAATCTAGCAGTAAGACCTTGGGCAAAAGCAGAAGACTTTTTAACTGTTCATAGCGAAACACTTGAACAATGTAAAGTAGCCTTCGATAAAGTGGGAATTGAAATTCCTTATCCACACCAAGTAGAAATTAAAAAGAAATAAAGATTTTATTTATTCAAAACAAAATCTTTTAAATAATAAGGTTCGAAATAAGCGACATCTACAAAGTCGCTTTTTTTGTACTTTTCAAATGACAACTCACTCATTTCATTCGCAGAAGGATAAACAACTTCATCATGAAAAACAAACTTAGTGTATGTTAATGTCTCTTTAAACTTTAAGGCTCCATCACCAACTAAATGAATGGTATCGTTTATTTCATTATAAGAAGATTCATCAATAATTTCTGCTTTTGTCTCTCTTGTTTTTAAATAATTTTTATCAAAAAAAGCAGTATATACTTCCATTCTTCTAGCATCAATCATAGGAATAATAATTCCTTCATCAATTTTAATTCTTCTAGCTAATAATGCTAATGTATCAATGGCAATCATTGGCAAATCTAATGCATAGCACAATCCTTTTACAGAAGAAACGCCTATTCGCAAACCAGTATAAGAACCAGGTCCTTGACTTACAGCAATAGCATTTAAATGTTTCAAGCTTAAATTTACTTCCTGCAAAATAGCTTCTATAAAAACATGCAACTTTTCTGCATGAGAAAAATTTTCTGTTGCAATTTCTTTACAAATAATAGTTTTGCCTTCTTTGGCTAGTGAAACCGAACAGTTTTTTGTTGCTGTTTCTATGTTTAAAATAAGGGACATTTATTTGTTATTTAATAAAGCTTCTAATTCTTTTATCCTTACATCTTTATTTTTAGAATCTTCTACTAATACTTTTATTTGTTCAATTATATCCTCTGGAAACAAATTAATAGTTCCTTGATTATAACCAATTACACCTACACTACCTTCATTAGTTTTTACTTTATTAACTTGTTTTCCCTCTGTAAAATAACCAAAATCGACATCAAATTCTTTACAAATTTTATCCATTAAAGCAAAATCTATCTTTTGTGTTTGCCCGCTTTCTATATTGCTTAAAGTAGTTTGTGCAATTCCTAGTTTATGAGCTAATTCTGGTTGCGATAACTTGTGTTGTTCTCTTAATCTTTTTATTTTTATACCTACTTCCATAATTATTTGTTTTTTGGTGCGTTTTATTTAAAAACGAATAGTAAGCACAAATATAATTTTTAATTTTTGCATCTTAATTATTTTAATTCTAATTTTAAAAATCTTTTGTACTTATGAAAAAAATTAAGTTATTATCTTTTTTACTACTTATTCTCTTTTTTACCAATTGTGAAAAGGAGGAAGTTGCTACAGAAATGAAAAAGGATAACACAGCAAGTATTAGTTCTAGCAGAATTTCAATATCTGAATTATATAACGAAATACAATCACCAGAAATTAAAACGATTTTACAAAACCAATCTTTTTATAAATTTAGCAATGATTCTTTTTCAAGAATAAATGATGAAAATGTCACTTTCATTAAAATCCAAAAAAGAGATAGTCTAACAACTTATATTTTAAATCTTAATTCTTATTCACAACAAAATCCTTATTTTCTAAAGTTTATTATAACAAAAAATTATAATGAAACTGAAAAAGCAGGTTATATAAAATACATCCCAGCAACACCAATTGTGTTATTGGATTTAAAATCATTTACTGGTGAAGCTCAAATTTTAAATAACGAATTAGAAATAACTGCATCAACACACTTTATAAATGGAGTAAAACAAGAGCATCAAAGTAAAACAGAAAACCTTTCTAGAGGAAGATGTAGAGACTTAATTAGTATAGTAGAAGTAAAATGCAGCCATTCTGGAGAACATGGTGTAGGAGAATCATGTTCTTCCGGTTTTATAAACGATGCACATTACGAGATTTATATTACTACTACTTGTAATGACCCCTCAACACCAGTTGAAATTATAGACGATACTTCAAACCCTAATTTATATAATGATGGAGCAGGTGGAAGCATAACCGATGTACTAGAAAACATTTTAACTCCTGAAGAATTGCTTTGGTGGAATAATTCCAATGCAAATACTAAAAATACTATTTTAAATTATTTAAATCCTAGAGTAAATGACGGTAAAGCTTGGATATTTGTAAAAGAAGCTATAAAGGCTTTAAAAGATGGCGGTGAAGTGGATTTTTATAATGAGATTATTTATTTAGTAAATAAACCATGTCAAAATCAAATCATTAAAGATATTATGGCAATATCTTCACCTTTTACTAATTTAATTAAGCAAACTTTTAATAGTTCTGAAAATGTTAATTTGAAATTTTCTAATGGAACTATACAAGAAGGAAGTGCTTATACAAATCCTTTTTATTATGGAAATAACAATAATTTTACAATTAGTATTTTATTTGATAATACTTTCTTAGACACGAGTACTGATTTAGGTATAATAGCAACTACTTTGCATGAATTAGTTCATGCTTATTTAATGAAATTATATTTGAAAGGTGAATTAGTTTCAGTAAGCTCGAATTATAATGATTTATTGAATGCTTTTATAGCATTTTATGACAATCAAGTTGATGATACTTTTATTACTTTAGATAATGAGATACACAATGCAATGAAAGATTTTATAGACAAGATGGGAAATAGTATTTATAATTATGCTATTAGTAAAAATATTAATGTTACACCAGATTTTTGTGTTAACTTAGCTTGGGGTACAATGTCTGGAACTGAACTTTTTAATGAAGTTTTAACACCTACTCAACAACTTATAAATAATAATATATATGCAATTGAACAAGATAATATTCAATCAGAAGGAGCTAAAGGGATTCCTTGTAATTAGTAATTTTATATTTCTAATATTTTTATCATATGGTTTTAAAGATAAAAACAACGATTATGAAATACTAAACTATATAGTAAATAAAAATGCTTCAGAATCTATATGTCTAGAAGAAAACAGAAATAATAACCAAATTATATCAATTGTAAAAGAATTACAAGAAATTGATGATAAAGGGGATTTATTAGAAATGGATAGTATAAAAAATAATTATGGTATTCAAAAAAATGAAATATTTGAAAATATTTTTAATCCTGTATCATATGAACACCTTTTAAAACAAAAAGATAATTCTAATTGGAATTTTAATAATATAAAAAATCCGAAAATTAAAAAATGTAAAGAAAATAATAACAATAAAACTGTTTTGTATGTTTCTAAACCAATATACACCAATGAAAATAAATTTGCATTAGTACATATTACTAAAAGAACAACCAGTTATATTTTAATATTACAAAAATCTAAAAATGAATGGAAAGAATATAAAATTATTGCCCCAATGTTTTTTCAAAAGGTTAAAAAACATATCAAATAATGCGAAATGAAAATTTCAATTGTAATAACTAGTCTACTTTTTTATTCTTCCATTTTGTTGGGTCAAAATACAAACAAAATAAAGATATATGTTAAAACAGAAATAGATTCCAGCATATTTAAAATACAAAAAGAGTATAGTAAAGGAGAAAAAGGTTATGTTTTTATAGATAAATCTAGAGAGAGCTTTTTATTTAGTGACAATTGTAAAGCAGATACGCTTTCAATTTCCAAATTGAAAAACTATAAAATTTCTTCAATTGAAGAAATAAAAAAAATGGAGAAAAGAACGATTTAAAGAAGTTCAAAAGAAGAATAAAGAAACAGGTACTTATAATTTACCTATTCATACTTTTGACAAAAACTATATTTTTGAAACTTATTTAATCGAAATTATTTCTGATCAACAATTTATCATTTATCCTGTAAAATGGAGAGGGCAAGGAATAAAAATGTAAAAAAGTTAAAAAGAATTTAATTGAATTTAATTACAATTTTGACTTTAATTTCATAGACCTTTTTAAGAAATTGGAAAATAAAAAGGTAATAATAATTTTAAATGATAATAAGAAATATAGGTATATAATAATCAACGAAATCATACAATATCAAAGAGAACAATCATAATTAATATAGGTACTAATTTATTATAAAGACAAGACAATTGCATAAAACAGATTAGGCAATTGTCTTTTAAACAATCACAATATGAAAAAAATAGTCTTATTATTTATTCTATTTATATCATTTAAAGGTTTATGCTGTTCTTGTGATAGTGTGAACCCAATAATTGAATTTTATCAATCAAAATATGTATTTGAAGGAACTATTATTTCTAAAGAGTATGCCAAAGACAGTCTTACTTATAATGTGATATTTGACATTACTAAGCATTATAAAAATGGAGATAATCCAAAAAACATAGAATTTACTGTAACTGCTGAAGGTGAATACACGGGTAAGTATTCCTCTTGCGATTGGAGAGCTGCAAAAGATGAAAAATGGTTAGTCTATGCTCGTGAATACAACAATAAGATAGTTTTCAGTGGAATGTGTTCTAATTCAAAAGTTATTAATGAGAGAAAAATAATTGCTTATGAACAAGAAAAACTAGATAATGGTAACTCATTTAGATTACAAAACTATATTTATAACAATGAAAATTGTTTTAATGGTACACAAGCTATAACTAATATAGAAAAAATCCTAAAAAACGGAAAAATTAAAGATTATGAAAAACCTTATGCGTGGCTATATTTATATATAAATAAAAATGGAAAATTAAAATCAGTTACATTGCATAACAACTATTTCCCTAAAACAGATACTATCTTTAACCTTACTAGTCAATTCAATATAAAATTAAGAAAACCACTTAGCCTATTTGAAAAAGAGGCTATTAAACTAGCTAAAAAAATAAAGAAATGGGAAATAAAAAAACATAAAAAAACAAATGTTCCTGTTTCTTACATTAAACATTTGTCTATTGCTTTTGACCCAATTAAAAAAGAATGGAAATATGAACTTTAGAACTACTTCTTCAACAAATCTTCCAACTCCTTTATTTTAGCGTCTTTGGTTTTAATTTCAGTAACTAAAGATTGTAATTGCTCAATTAAATTTTCCGGAAAATTGTACACAGTTCCAACATTATAAGCAATTGTTCCTTCATTCTTTTTTACTTTATTTACCTGTTTGCTTTCGGTAAAATAGCCCAAATCGACATCAAATTCTTTACAAATTTTGTCCATTAAAGCAAAATCTATTTTTTGTGTTTGCCCGCTTTCTATATTGCTTAAAGTAGTTTGTGCAATGTCTAGTTTATGCGCTAGCTCTGGTTGCGATAATTTATGTTGCTCTCTTAATCTTTTAATTTTTATACCTACTTCCATACTCTTACAATTTTAAAAAATGTATTTACAAATATAATTTTAAATTTTTCAAGTTATACTGTAAAACAAAAAAAGACGCAAATAAAATTTGCGTCTCAAAAAAATAACCTTAACTATTCAACTACTTTTTTATTTTATCGTCTTTATTTCCTGCTACTTTTACTTTATCGTTAGTATTCAAATCTTTGGAAACCATTAAATAAGGACCAGTAATAATTTCTTCTCCTTTTTTCAATCCTTCCATTATTTCAATGTTGGTATCATCTTGAATACCGGTTTTAACAACTCTTAATTTTGCTTTGTCTCCCACTTTTACAAATACGCATTCAAATTTTTGATCAGGATTATAAGTACCTTTATTTTGCTCTTCTTCTTTTTCAAGTTCGGCAACAATATCTTTTTTAGTAGAAGTCGTATCTTCTTTAATCACAACGGCACTAATTGGTACACCTATAATATTTTGTTTTTTAGTAGTAATAATATCTACTGTTGCAGTCATTCCTGGACGAAATGGAGAATAATTAGGTGCTTTTCCTTTTAATAAATCTTCATAAGATTCTTTTAAAATTCTAACTTTTACTTTAAAATTAGTTACTTGATCTGCAGTTAAAGCAGAACTAGCCGAATTAGAAATACTAGTAACAATTCCTTTAAATTCTTTCTTTAAATAAGCATCTACTTCAATCTTAGCAGAATCACCAACGGTTACTTTTACTATATCATTTTCATTAACATCTACTTCTACTTCCATATTATTTAAGTTAGCCACACGAAGAATTTCAGTTCCAGCCATTTGTTGGGTTCCTAAAACACGTTCTCCTAACTCCACAGACAATAATGAAATGGTTCCATCTGCAGGAGCATAAATAGTAGTTCTTCCTAAATTGTCTTTAGCTTCTGTTAAAGTAGCCGAAGCACTTTGCACATTAAAATAAGCCGATTGTTTATTTGCTTCTGCTACTTCATAAGCAGACAAAATTCTATCCCATTCTGACTTTGAAATAACTCCTTTTTCAAACAAAGGTTTATTTCTATTATAATTTGCTTTTGCCTCTTTAACTTGAGCTTCAGCTTGGCTTAAACCAGCTTTTGTTGTTGATAACGAAGCAGCTGTTCTATTTACACCTGAAACATATATATCTGGATTTATTTTTACCAATAAATCACCTTTCTTTACTTGTTGACCTTCTTTAATAGGTAATTGAATAATTTCACCTGAAACTTCAGACGATATTTTTACTTCAATTTCTGGTTGAATTTTTCCAGTTGCAGAAACTGTTTCTACAATGCTCATTTGGCTCACTTTGGCAACTTCAACCTCTTTACTATCGTCATTATTACCTATAACGCCTCCTTTTTTTAATGCAACTAACACTATAATTAAACCTATAATGGTTCCTAATAAGATGTATATCGATTTCTTTGACATGGTTTATTGTTTTTGAATTAATGGTATTCCGAAATAAAATTCTAATATTTTTGTTCTAAAGATGTAATCATATTTTGTTCTTAACACATCAGATTGAGCGTTTTCTAAAGTAATTGAAGATTGAGTAAAATCGAAAGAATTCATTAAACCTACTTCATATCTTTCTTTAGCAAAATCATAAGCTAATTTTCTAGCTTCCAAAGTTTTTTGAGCTGCTTCAAAAGATTTTTTTGCATTGATTACATCATTATATGCCTGATACACATTTCTTTCTAAATCTAATTCTGCTTGTTTAAATTGAAATTGTGTTCTTTGCAAATTTATTTTTGAACGTTGCACTCTTCCTCTTGTTGAGAAACCATTTAAAATAGGAACATTTAATTGTAAACCAATAGCAGTACCATCAAATAAAGACAATTGATCTGCAAAACTTAAAACTGCACTTTCTGACCATCTAGTATTATAACCTATAAAACCAGTTAAAGTTGGCAAATAAGATGATCGAGTTATCGACAAATCTTTTTTAGCAATGGAAACATTAGATTCAGCGATTTTTATATCATTAACTGCTTCTTTTGCTTTTGCTAAAATAGCTTCTTGACTTTCATTAACAATATTAGTCATTGGAACATCTATAGCTTCATCTGAAACATCAAAACTAGCATATTCTTCTAGTAATAACGTTTGACAAAGTGCTATTTTAGAAATCAATAAAGCATTTTCAGTACTTATTATTTGTTGTTCTTGAGTAGCGTCAGTTGCTATTAGTTCATAAATATCACCTGCAGGAACAGAACCAGCATCAATTAACTCTTGTGTTCTTTTAATATTCTCTTTAGTAATTTGATTTTGGTTCTTTTGAACTTTTAACTGCTCTTTATTAAATAGTATTTGCAAATAAGAATTGGCTACAGACAAAGCAATGTCGTCCTTCATTTTATCTAAACGATATTCATTTGCAATTTTATTTAATTTTGTTCTTTGTAATGTCTTCCAATTAGCCAATCCATTAAATAAAGTGATATTAGAATTTGCTGAAGCAGAAAAAGATTTAAAAGTTTGGTTTTCAAATTGATTGGTAGCAGGATTAATATTAGCTCCTGTATTAATACTATAATTAGCATTACCATTAAGTGTTGGCAAAAAACTTCCAATAGCCTCTAATTTTTCAACATCAGTGGTTTCTAAATCTAACTCCGATTGTTTTATTGAAATGTTATTCTTAATTGCATAGTCTACACATTCTTGCAAAGTCCATTTCTTTTCTTGTGCAAAAACATTTATTCCTATGAGTAAGAAAAAAATAAGTATTCTTTTAGTTATCATTATGGATAATTTATAAATGAATTTTCTTATAAGACCAAAAAAAGAAGTTTTTGTTACACTAATCATATAATATTTTATTTTTGTGGTCAAATTATTTGAAAATGAAATACATCATCAATCTTCTTTTAGTAACTCCTCTATTATCTTTCTTGGTTTCTTGTGGTACAACAAGTAAAATTGAAGCATTAAAACCACCTTTATCAGACGATAGTCCTATGGTCTTTAAAAATAAAACTTCTTTTATTTCTTTACCAACAGAAATTAATTTAAAAGATATTGAAATGCTTTTAAACAAAAACATGAATGGATTAATTTATGAAGATACTAACATTGATGATGATGACACGGAAATGAAAATTTGGAAAACTGCTCCTATTCATCTAACAGAAATTAATGGGGAAATTATTTCCGAAATTCCAATAAAAATTTGGACTAAAATAAGATATGGAACGAGTTTCATGGGTTTAAATGACACCAAAGAAATTAATTTAAACGGGATAATTACGCTAAACAGTAAGGCACATTTATACAATTGGAAACTAACAACAAAATCAACTATTAAAGATTTTAATTGGAGCGAAAGTCCAAACATTGTCATTGCTGGCAAAAAAGTACCTATTACTTATATAATTAATCCAACACTTGCCATTTTTAAAAGTAAAATTGCTAAAATGATTGATGATGCTATTGATACTTCTTGCGATTTTAAACCTATGGTTTTAGATACTATGGAAAAAATAAGCACTCCTTTTTTAACAAATGATGCTTATGAAGCGTGGTTTAAATTAGTTCCTGTAGAATTATATGTAACAGAAGCTGAACTAAAAAACAGTAAAATAACCATGGATATGGGTTTAAAATGTACCATGCAAACCATGATAGGTCAAGAACCTAAAAATACATTTGATAAAAATAAATTGATTTTAAAACCTGTCACAAAAATCCCAGATGAATTTGAAGTAGCAGTTGCAGCCGTTTCTACTTATGAAAGTGCTTCAAAAGTAATTACTAAGAACTTTCAAGGACAAGAATTTGGTTCTGGAGGTAAAAAAGTAACGGTTCAAAAAGTAAATCTTTGGCAAAATGAAGGAAAATTAATTATTGCTTTGGATTTATTAGGTTCTGTAAGTGGAACTATCTATTTATCGGGTTATCCACAATATAATACAGTAACTAAAGAAATATTTTTTGACAAATTAGATTATGTATTGAATACTAAAAGTGTGTTATTAAAATCGGCCAACTGGTTAGCACAAGGCACTATTCTACGCAAAATCCAAGAAAATTGTAGGTATTCCATTCAAGAGAATATGAATGAAGGCAAAAAGAACATGTCTACTTATTTGAATAATTATTCTCCTATGAAGGGTGTTTTTATAAATGGAACAATGAGCGATTTCACATTTGAAAAAGTAGAATTAACCAACAAAGCAATTATAGCTTTCATTTCTACCAATGGAAAAATGAAAATTAGAATTGACGGAATGGAGTAAATTTATTCCGTTGCTTCATACAATTTTATAATGAATCTTCTGAAGAGTCTGTTGTTTTATATGTTATACATTTGAATAATGTTTCTTTAAAACAAAATCTACACATTCTAACTTAAATGCATAATCATACTTGACTTTTCTTTCCATAAAAATGCTCCCAAATGAGTATCTAGCTTTTTGGGAGTAATACATAAAGCGTGTTTTTTACTTTGATAAAAGATAATCTTTATAGGCTTTCTCTGCAATTGAATCTAATTCTCTACTTGCATAATAATTTAAACAACTATAAGATATAAAATTTTTATTTAACAAATGTTCTTCTCCTTTATCGATTTTAATATTAGCTTTTGGTAATTCTTGAATAATCTTTTTTCCTAAAAGTCTTGCTTGATTGATTATTTCAAAATCTAAATCTAAATTAGCATTGAAAAGGTCTTTATTTTTAAGAACTATTCTTAAACTATCGTTTTCCAACCCTTCATTAATACATCCATAAAAAACTTCATATTTGTATGAGTTTACCCATGTTTTTTTTTCATTCTGATAATACGAAAACTTATCTCTTTTATAAGTGTTACAAGATGCAAATATTACTACTATTAAAATTATTATTTTTTTCATTTTCTGTATTTTTAGTCTAATTTCCAAATATCAATATACTCGATTGGAGCTGGTGGTGAGTCGTAAAAATGACATCCAAAAACACATTCTCCTTCATTAATTAAATCTGCATGACCAGATGCCCATTGGGAATTTGTAGAGACTAATGAAAAAATCCCTTTTACTCCAGAAGTCAAATCGGGATAATTCTCTCCATTTATCCCTCCCTCAGACCCTTCAATATGAATATGATTTTCATTATAAGGTGTTGAAGAAGTTGATGGATTGGTTCCAAATGTTTCTCTCATCCATTTATTTAAAGCTTTAGCATTTAAAAAATAATATTTACCATCACTTCCTTGTATTGTCCCTGGATTTCCAGAGGTTGTTGTTATTTGAGGAATATTAACACCTGAATAATTTAATGCTCTTGAAACTTTTAATGCACAATAGCCTCTAGACAGTGATGGATAATTACTATAAGCGGTTTCAACATCCCCACCCACTAAATCTACTAAATCCGCACCATTCATTCTTGGATATGATAAATCAAAATCATCCCAACTTGGTAAATCTTGCTGTTCAAATGCTAAATCAGGATTTTCCCAATAATCTTCATCATAAAAAAAATCTTGTCCTTCCCGTGGTGTTAAAAACCAATTCTTAAATTGTTCTAAAGTTACGTCTGGGTTATTTGATCTATAATCCAAAGACCAACTAACAAAATTACTATCTAGAGAGTTTTCAAAAGAGTAAATCAATAATTCGTACGCAAAAAGTATAGCTCCGTTAGATTGATAATCATTAAAAAGATAATCTATAATAGATTCATTATTTTGTGAACTAGCCGTTTGTATGACATAATCTCTAATATCAAAAATTGTTTGTGTATTAACATTCATAAGATTATTGTTCAAAAAATTATAATAAGCCCAAAAGTTTAATTTTTCATGAGCCACATGTGATAAATTAGGGCTGTAAGAATTTAATTGAAAATTATAAAAATTATTTAGTGCTGTTGTAGCATTTGGTGTATTTCTATTATTAACTGTATTGCCATGATTTTTAAAATATTCTACTAGATAGGCATACACCCAAGTATTATTACTTGTAAGTGATCTTATATTTTGAGGTAAGGCATTAAAATAGTTAGCTACTTGACCTGCAAGAACAAATTCAGAGTTAGTTGGGTCTTCATCACCATTATAAATATTAGGTATAAATATACCAGAACCATTATAAGTACCACCACCGTTTGAACCATTATTCCCTCCATTATTTGGGTCATTTGGATTTCCATTATAACCACCGTCTCCACCACCTCCATCTTCGCTGCAATCTTCTGCAAGAGTTATAAATACTTCTTTGGTAGCTCTAGTTCCGTCAGCATTGAAACATCTCGGGTTTTCATCTGGTGTAACTAATTCTCCTCCACATGCATCAACTGTTTCATAATAACCTACTGTTATACAATCTGATCCTGTTCCTCTATTGGCAGAAGTGTTGTTTGACAAATTAGTTACTTCGATAGAAGTAGTAGCATTTGAAATAGATTGTTGGTCTAAGAACAGTAAAGGAGTATTTAGATTAAATTTTACTAATAAGGTTCTTTGTTCTCCATTAGGAAAATTTTCTATAATTAAATTTTGAAAATGATTAAGGTTGACATCTTGTTGTACTTTAAATGAAAAAGAATTGAAGCCATCTTCCCTTTGTAAATGCACAATGTTTGTAGTGTCTACTAAAACGCCTTGAATAATAGCATTTCTTTGTGAAAAATCGTTTTTTAATTCTAAAACTTTTAGCGATACTTTTTTATTAATTTTTGCTACTTCATTAAAAGTAATTGTTTTGAAATTAAAGTTGTTTTTATTAGTGGTAACTTCATCTATATCAAAATCCTTTTCACAATTGGTAAAAAACAAAATAATAAAGGCAAATAATAAGGGTTTTAGTTTTTTCATATAGAGAATATAAAGTTAATAGTATTTTTGATAAACGCAAAAGTAAAAAAAATATTACTAACTAGGACAATAACTCCTATGTAATTTTTAGGATAATAAACAAATTTTGTATGTGCGTAAAAATGTAGATATAAAATTTATGAAAAAGTTTGGCTCTAATCTTAAAAAAATAAGATTAGCCAAGCATATAACTCAAGCTCAACTTGCTATTGATTGTGATGTAGATGTCTCTGTAATTAGTAGAATTGAAAGAGGTGTGGTTAATACTTCTTTGTCAAACATTTACAGTATAGCTAAAGCTCTTGAAATTGAACCTAAAGAATTATTTGATTTTTAATTCTACGTTTTCCTCTTTTTTCTTAGCATATTTCATTCTATAAATAGCGTAACCAGCCACTGCAACTAAAAGGTAAGGAATTACCATAAGATAAACAATTCCATCGTTAATGGCTTCTGCTTGCACGCCACTTTCTTCACTTTCTAAAGCTGCTCTACACATAGCGCATTGAGGAAAAGAATATAGAGAATAGAATATAGAGAATAGAACTAAGAAAACTCTTCTACTAAACCATCTTTTATCTTTGTTCTTTGTTCTTTGTTCTTCGTTAAGCATAATAAGGAGAAATCATTAAGTAAACTACAACTCCAGTAATAGCCACATATAACCAAATAGGAAAGGTAATTTTTGCTATTTTTTTATGTTTATCAAATCGTTGTGCTAAGGCTTTTACATAAGTAATTAGAACCAATGGAATGATTACTATTGACAATACAATATGGGTAATTAAAATAAAGAAATATACATAACGAATAACTCCTTCACCTCCAAAAGAAGTAGAATCTGAAGTCATGTGATAGGCAACATACATTACTAAGAATAAAACCGAACACAATATTGCCAGTTTCATTAAACGCTCATGCAAGGTTCTATTTCCGTTTTTAACAGCAATTACAGCAACAATTAATAAAATAGCTGTCACTCCATTTATTGTAGCATAAATAGGTGGCAAAAATGTTAAAGGTTGCACATCATATCCCATTTTTCTCAGGTTTACACCAAAAAGAATAGCAACTGCTAAAGGAATAATTACTGACAATACTATAATTAATTTATTGTATTTGGTTTCTATATTATTATTCTCCATTTGATTTATTATATTTTTTTGCAACACCAATTTTAAAAAGCTAAATAATCTTAAAACTTACTTTTAACTTTATCAATCAGACTTCGCAAATCACACTTTAATTTTATTCTTCTAATAATTTTTTAATATCTTCTTTTATGGCTTGAATACCTTCTTTTTCAATACCATCATAATATAGAATAGGATTCCCAAATTCATCTTTTCTACATCTAATATTTCCTTCTTTATCAATTAAAGCAAATAATCCCGAGTGCTCAAAACCACCAGCAACTTTTTTGTTTTCACCAGTGTAAATATTAAACCCTTGATTTGCTAATTTATAAATATAGTCTTTATCTCCTGTGAGTAAATGCCAATTATAATGTTTTACTCCTAATAAATCGGCATGTTGCTTTAAAACTGTTGGTATATCAAATGCAGGGTTAATTGTTATAGATGCTATTCCAAATTTTGGGTTTCCATAAAATTCCTCTTGCAATTCCAACATGTTTTGATTCATAATAGGACAAATTGTGGGACATGTTGAAAAGAAAAATTCTACAACATATACCTTTCCTAAATAATCTTTGTCCGTTATCTTTTTGTTATTTTGGTCAGTCAGCTCAAAAGCTGGTACATGACCCATTGTATGTAAATCTGATTTTTGAAATTTAGCTATTATTTTTGGAATAGCCCAAATTCCGAAAATCAAAACAATAAAGGTAATTCCTATATATGATTTATTCTTCATAATTTATTATTTAGCTTGAGAAGATTTTTCCACTTCATTTACAATATTATCTTTGAATTCGTCTTTTCTTTTATTCTTTTTTAAAGCCAAACGATATTCTCTTAAAATAATTTTCACATCATCTGTCATTTCATTATGCAAATCGGCTGCTGACGAAGAATTATAGCTTTCTCTAAACTCTTCTTCTCCTTTTTTATTCTTTCCAATTCTTCCTCTATGATTGATGTTTTTATCCAAAATAATAACATTTGGTGTACCTGCATTAGCATTCAAACTCGTTTTCAAATGCAAACTGTCATGATATCTTTGAATTTGATCAGGAGTAGCAAAAACAAATTTCCATCCTTTCATATCTTCAGTAATACGATCTAATTCTGAAATCATTTGTTGAATTTCAACTTCTGTGCCTATTGGAGCAATCATAACCAGTTGAAAATCTTCAAATCCAAAATATTTATTATAAATTTTTTGATTTAAATTAAACATATTAGCTTTAAACTCGACCATATCTGTTCCCGTAAAACCTAAAATAGTAATTTTATCTTTCAATTGCACTTTCTCATTTCTTAGTGCAGTCCAATCTTGAGGAATTTCGGAATTATTTTCAGAAAGCGTTGGAAGAAATAGAGAATTATGTTTGGCAGAAGCAAAAATAAGATAGGTAACTATAGGCAAAATGAAAAGAATGATAAGAACAACTTTATTTTTCATCTGTTAAACTTTTTTAGGCATTATTTAGTTACTACAAAAGTAAAAAAAATCCCGATGAATATCGGGATTTAATATATCTAAACAAAGGTTAAAATATCCATTTAAAATGTCCATTTTTAAATACTTCATAAATGTAATCTCCTTCTACAAGAACAATAAAACATAAATAAAGAATTAAAAACACTAAAGGTGCAACTATAGACCAACGTAAACTAGCTTTTTCTCCCTCTAAGTGCATAAAAGCCCACATAATGTAATATGCTTTTACTAACGTTAGAATAATAAATATCCAGTTTAATAAACTTGTAGATAAAAAGTGACCTCTAAATAAAAAATCTGGTTTAATAATACCTAAAGCAACTTCAACGGTTGTAATTACTGAAAGAAGTCCAAAAACAACCCAAATTCTTTTTGTATTTGATTCGTGTGCGTGTGCCATAACTTTTCTTTTTATATAATTATACTAAGTAGAAGAATGTGAATACAAATACCCAAACTAAATCTACAAAGTGCCAATATAATCCAACTTTTTCAACCATTTCATAACTTCTTCTCTTTTCATATGTTCCTAAAATTACATTGAAGAAAATTATAATATTAATAAGTACTCCTGTAAAAACGTGGAAACCGTGGAATCCAGTAATAAAGAAGAAGAAATTTGCAAACAATTTATGTCCGTATTCGTTTCTAATTAAATTAGCTCCTTCTACAACATATTTTGCATCATTTATTCTAGCTAATGATTGTTCTCTATTTAAAGCTATTTTTTCTTTATCATGAATTTTTTCAGATAAAATAACCAAGTCATTTTTTGCCTTAAAACCTTCTACCACTTCATTTACCGAATAAGATGGTAATGAAGATTCATCCATGAACCAAAATCCTTTATCACGAGTTAATTGTTCTCTTTCTTCTGGTAAAACCAAAGCAAAATCGGCTAAAGCTACTCTTTCGAATTTTCCTTCTTTATCTAACTTACCAAATTGAAGTATTGAACCACCAGTAGTTTCAACAGCTCCATATTCACCTTTTATAAAATTTTTCCATTCCCATGCTTGAGAACCTAGGAAAATAAGTCCACCAATGATAGTTAAAAACATATAAAAAGCAACTTTCCCTTTTTTCAAATGATGACCAGCATCTACAGCAAGAACCATAGTAACTGAAGAGAAAATAAGAATAAATGTCATTAAAGCCACATAATACATTGGTGCATCTACACCGTGTAAAAATGGAAAGTGAGTAAACACTTCATCGGCTATAGGCCAAGTTCCTATAAATTTAAATCTTGAAAAACCATAAGCCGCAAGGAATCCTGAAAATGTTAATGCATCTGATAAGATAAAAAACCACATCATTAATTTACCATAGGTTGCTCCCATTGGTCCTGGTCCTCCGTCTAGCAAAGCGTGATCGTCATGTGAAGTAACTGTCGCTCCCATATAATTTAATTGTTAAAAAGTTCCCAAATTTATTACTTTTTTTCTATTTGAAAAAATAGAAAAATAAAAACAAATATACCCAAATAAAATCCATAAAATGCCAATACATCGCACTTAGTTCAATACCAAGGGTTTGTACAGCATTATACTTTTGTTTATAATGATTATAAATTACTATAATTAATGAAATAAAACCTCCTAAAAGGTGAGCCAAATGTACCAAAACAACAATATATAAAAAAGAGGTCGTTACATTACTTTCGCTTCCTGTAAAAAAATAGCCATTTTCAATAACTTGACCAAAACCTTTAAATTGTAAAAACACAAATAAAAGACCAAGCAAAAGTGTTGCCCACAACAAAAGCGCAGTAGATTTATTATTTGATTTTTTTATTGCTTTAAGTGCCAAAATAAAGGTAACACTACTTGTTATCATAACTAAAGTACTCCATATAAAAGCACTTGGCAATTGAAATTCATTTAACCAATCGGGTCTTGACTTACTAACAACGTATGCACTAGTTAATCCAGCAAAAATCATTAATATACTCATCATACCGAAAATCAACAACATTTTATAAGTTCTTGATTTCCTCGCATTATGTTCTTCCAAAGTCATTTTTGTCTCCATTTTATCTTAAAAATTTATCCAAAATAAATATTATTTGTAATAACGAAATATAAGATACACTTACAATCATTAACTTTCTAGCAGCTTTTGCATCCATTTCTTTATAGAGTTTTATGGCATAAAATAACATCCACAAGCCTAACAGCAAAACTAGAACAGCAGAAAATTTTGTCAAAAATAATTTCCCTGTAAATCCAAATGCAGGAATAACAGAAGCAATTATCATCCAAATTGTATATAATATAGTTTGTAAAGCTGTTTTTTTATCTCTTTTCCCTGTTGGCAACATAAAGAAACCTGCTTTTTTATAATCATCATATAAAAACCAGCCAATAGCCCAAAAATGAGGGAATTGCCAGAAAAACTGAATAATAAATAAGGTTCCTGCTTCTATACCAAAATGACCTGTTGCTGCAACCCAACCTAACATATATGGAATAGCACCTGGAAAAGCACCAACGAATACAGATAAAGGTGTTACCGTTTTTAATGGCGTATATAAACTTACATATAAAAAGATAGATATCGCACCAAACATAGCTGTTTTGGCATTGACATAATACAAAATTGCCAAACCTAACACTGTAAGCACAACTCCTAATATAAAAGCATTTTGTTTTGTTATTGTTCCTGCTGGTAATGGACGATTTTTAGTTCTATCCATTAATGCATCTAAATCTTTTTCAATAATTTGATTAAAAACATTAGAAGCACCTACCATACAATAGCCTCCTAATAGCAAAAGTAGTAAAGTAATCCAATTTTGATTTGTCCAATTAGAAACACCTAGCAAATAGCCAGCTAATGTAGAAAAAACTACACTTATAGCCAATCTAGCTTTTGTAATAGCAACAAAACTCGAAAAAAGAGATGGTTTAGAAATAGTATGATTTAAAGTACCCAAAATTAACAGATATCCTTGTTTAATTGGGCGCAAAGATACAAATAAGATTTTTGATTTATGTCTAAATTATAAGAGAAAAATTGACTAATAAATGTTAATAATCAAAATACCAATTAAATAAATCACTTCTTATACCCACAGAAAACCAAGTTGTATTTGATTTTTGTAGTGTTGCCGTTTGAATCTTTGGATTGAAATCACGATATAAAAAACTTCCAAAAATCTTTAAATTTGAAGAAGGATTAACGACATAACCTAACTGCAAATCTGCTATCATGATATTAGTTTTATTTCCTTGAGCCACTGTTACACCAGTATCAAAAGGTCTATTATCCTCATAATTCAAATAAATATCACCTCCGTAATTAAAACTATCTGTACTAGAATTAAAATCAAAACCTCTTTGACCATAGGTGAATTTTACTTCTCCAAAATACCTTCCATTAAAATATCTAGCTATTCCAATTAATTCCCTAAAATTTCCTCCCCATGCATGACCCATACTTTGATTATTATGACCATAATTTGTTAAAGGGTTACTATGTGAATACACATAAGGTCTTACATGATTATATTCTATTTGAAGCATTAAATTTTTAATCTTGAACGCATCATAATATTTAGCACCAATTTGGTATCCAAATTTATTTCTCCAACTTTTATTTCCTTCTCTAACATCACCAATAGCAAATTCATCAAGAAGAAACTGTCCGTAAAAATTAATTTGATTATTCCATTTATATTTAGCCGTTGCACCTAGAACTGCATTTCCACTTTTTGAAGAGGAAGAAAACTCTACTGCTCTGTAAAAAATAATTGGATTCACAAAATTAACATCAAATCCTCTATCATTAGTATTCGTCCAAACCACACTTTCAAACAAACCAATATTTAATCGTTTAGACACATTATAACTCAAATAATGACTTGCCATGTACTTTGTTGCATAAGTCCCTTCTAAAGTTACATCAGGTCGAACATCTTTCAACCACATATATGTATTGGTATACTTAATTTTCCAAAAAGTAGTATTAATTTTAAAATAAGGGTATGGACTAGTTGCATCACTTTGTAACAAAGAACGATATCCATCTCCTATAAAATTTCTACCATATCCTAATTGTAAATCTATAAATTCATTGGGTTTATATTTAAGATTAGCTTCTGCTAAAGGAAAGTCAAACGCATCTTCCTTAAACAATTTGGCAATTCCAATTCCTGGAACAATAGCTGGGTTTCCTCCAGAAGGTCTTAAATTAGAAGCATAAACGTTATAATAATCTGCAAAACGACCTTGACTTTCATAAATAGAAGAAGTAAATGTGATGTTTTTACCCAAAGCCCCTTGTACTTGCACACCTCTCGTATTTACAAAAGTATTAGACAATTCACTTCCTGTGTCCTTCCCTATTCTTAAATCAAAAATTGGATTTAATGTAAACCAATATCCCTCACCTTGAATTGCTACTAAATTTTCATTCCACAACTTTCTTCCCCACCAAGATTCTTTTTCTTTCAACAAACTTTTTTGAGCTAATTCAAAATCATAATATTTAGCAACCTCATTATAAGAATATGGTTTTGTAGCAGTATGATTATTACTTCCTACCTGATTTAATAATGCATCAAAATTATAATAATTCAAGTGCGTAAATGAAATATTTAAATCACTATTAAAATTAGGATTCTTAAATGGTTTATAGGATTTTTCTATCGCTTCAAACTCAGTTAATTCTTTTGAATTATCAATTAGAACTGTATTGGTTTTATTTTGACTCTCTTCAACAACTTCATTTTTATATTCAGCAGGATTTGAAAGTGGAATCGCAAATTTCAGAGTAAACTTAGAATATGTTGGTCTTCCAGAAAAATTAGCTGATTTTATTTTAGGCAAAGCACTAAACACTCTTTGTGTTTCCTCTTTTAAATCATTTGAAATAGCATCAATATATATTGTTTTAAAAAAACCAGCAGTATCTACTTCAAAAACTACAATAACATTGCCTTTATACTCCTTTTCTTTAATTTCGCTTGGAACAACAAAATTAGAATACACAAAACTTTGCAAGGTATTATAAAAACAGTTTTCTAGATCTTCAGCTTGTACATTTTCACATTCAGGAAAAACAGGAAAAGTTTCCTTTTCTACTTGAGAATAAATTGAAATACTAAGTAAAAGAAAAAGAAGGCTTATATATTTTTTCATTTTAATAATCTGATTTTGACTCTTTGCCTTCAACAATTGTTTTTGCAGCTGACGTTCCTATTCTTTTTACTCCTAATCTTATCATTTCAGTTGCTTCTTGATAATTTCTTACACCTCCAGCAGCCTTAACTGGTAAAGGAAAAGAGTTTTCCAACATTAATTTTATAGTTGCTATTGTTGCGCCATTAGGAGAACCATCTGTAGTTTTATAAAATCCCGTAGATGATTTTATAAATACGTTCTCATAATTTGACTCTTTAAAATGTGCTATTATGGTATTTTTTATTAAAGCGCAAAGTTGCACAATCTGATGATTGGTTAAAGCAGCTACTTCAATAATCCATTTTACAATTTTATTATTATCTAATCCTAATTGTGTACAAAATAAAACCTGTTCTTTAACCAAATCTATTTCACCTCTTTTAAAAGCTTCATAATCTATCACAAAGTCCAAATCATCAGCGCCATCTTTAATAGCCTTTTTTGCTTCAACAATTTTAAATTCAGTTGACTTATCCCCTTTTGGAAAATCTATAACAGTTCCAATAGTCACTTTTGAATTTGAATCCATTATCATTTCCTTTGCCAAGGCAACAAACTCAGGACGCAACATAATCAATTTGAAATTACATTGTATGGCTTCCTGAATATTTTTTTTTACAATTTCTAAATTGTCTTTTTTAGAAATTCCAGCTTGTTCTGCTGTTTTTAAATAAGTAGCATCTAGATATTGTTCGATATGCATAGCATTTCTATTTAGAATATATGGTAAAAATAAAAAAATCCCATTGATATGGGACTTTTTTTTAGTTAATAATTCGAATTAATTTAATTTAAATGTAATTGGAATTGCATATTTAATTCTAACATTCTTATTTCCTTGTTTTGCAGGGATTAATTGTGGTATTCTTTTAACTGCTTTCTCTGCTGCTTTTTTCATATCTTCAGTAGATCTATTGTTTTCTAATGGTTTTACATTTGTTATATTTCCATTTTCATCAATTATAAATTCGATAAGTGCTGTTCCTTGCTTTCTATTTTCATAATCTCTTTCAGGATAAGTTAAGTTTTTAGAAATCACTTTAGCTAACTGTTCATCAAAACATGCTTTTTGCTCAGATCTTTTCAAACCCTTACAGGCTTTAAACATAGGTAATTGTTCTACAGTAAGCATTGTTGGTGGAGCAACAGGTCCTTCAACTGTTCCTACTGTATTTACTGGAGATGTATTTGTTTCTACTTGATTTTCCGTTGCCTGAGAATTATCTTGCGTTGCATTTTTTTCTTTTTCCAGAACTTTATTATTATCAACAACATCTACATCATTCAATATAGGAAGTACTAGCTTAGGAACAACCACATTTACCTTAGGTTTAGGTGTAACTTTTGGTTCAATTGGTTTAACATCTGCTAATCTGTATTCAAATCCAGGTTCAATAGTAACAATTGGTGGAAATTGACAAACGCTTTTCTTTTTAGAATCCTTAAAATTAAACTCTAAAACAAACAAGGCTACTAACATTGCTGCGATAAGGCCTAATTGAAAATAGATAAAGCTATTTTTCATTTTTTTCTTGAAATCTTCTTTTGCTCTCATTATTATATAGTTTTAAATGTTAACATCTCGTTAACAAAACATATACAAATTATGTGCCAAAAAAAAATTCCAATCTTCTGATTGGAATTTTTATATGTAAGAATGCACTTTCTTATTGTAATTTAAAGGTAATTGGTAAACCATATTTCACTCTTACCGCTTTTCCTCTTTGCTTTCCAGGAGTAAACTTAGGCAATTTAGAAATAATTCTTTGTGCTTCTTGTTCTAACAATTCAGCATCTTGTTTAATTCCTCTTCCTCTTACTTGGATATCTTTTACCACACCATCTTTATCAATCATAAACTGAACAGCTACAGAACCTTGAGAACCATTTTCTGCAGCTCTTTCTGGATAACTGAAATATTTCTTGATGTGCGCATTCATTTTTTCGTTAAAACAATCCATCTGCTTACTTTTAGCAACTCCTTCACAACCAGGAAACATAGGGATTTGTTCAATAATCGCGAAAGGCATCTCATCTGGAATATCGTCTAAACTAGGACCAGTTGCCCCTACTTCAGAAGCTTCAACCACAACTACAGGCTTGTTCTCTTCAATTTCTGTAGTTTCAATTTTCTTTTCCTCTAATTTAATTTCATTTTTAACCACTTCAATTACCTCAGGTGCAGGTGGTGGTGGTGGTGGTAGTCTTTGAACAGGAGGCATAGTTAAAACCACATCCTCTTCATCTAACACTAAATTATCTGTTAATGCAAATTTTTCGTTTTCAACTCTTGGATCTTCCGATTTCAATTCAATTCCAATATAAGTCAGCACTAAAACGGCTACTAGTCCTATCTGAAAAAACAGTCCGCTATTTCTTTTAGGATCAACATTAGGATTTTTCTTTACTTCCATAATTTTGTTTTTGAGGTCGCTAATATAATTAATTTAAAAATAGTTTTAAAATTTTTTCAAGATTTATTTATTAACAAATCTTAAAAAAACAAATGCCGAAACAGCTCCTAGTGTATTTGCCAAAACATCAAAAATATCTGCATGACGATCACTAGTAAATATCCCTTGAAATACCTCAATAATTATGCCATACAACACAACTACAAAAACTATTTTTATTTGATTTTTTATTTTTTTAACATTTAAAGCTTTCTTCCACAAATAAAACAGAATAAAATAAAACAAAAAATGAGCTATTTTATCTTTAAACGGAATACTTACTAAAGTTGGAGTTTTCTTTATAGTTATTAAACATATATAACCAATAAATATACTCCAAAAAAAAGCAAAATAGAGAAACTTACGCTCCGATAAGTGCTGCGTAATCTTCATTAGATAGTAATTTTTCTAATTCAGCACTATCTGAAAATTTAACTTTAATCATCCAACCATCTCCATAAGGATCTGTATTTACCTTTTCAGGATCAGATTCAAGACTATCATTAAACTCTATTATCTCACCTGTTAAAGGCAAAAATAAGTCAGACACCGTTTTAACTGCTTCTACAGTACCAAAAACCTCATCTTTATCTAAAGTTTGATCTAAAGTTTCTACTTCAACATAAACTATATCTCCTAATTCTTTTTGTGCAAAATCTGTTATTCCAACTGTTGCAATGTCTCCGTCAATAGAAACCCATTCGTGATCTTTTGTGTACTTTAAGTTTGATGGTATATTCATTTTGTGTGTTTTTAATCGTTATACAAATGTAGTTTTAATAATTTAATTCTAAAATAAGTTGCATCATATTTTTTATACCATAGTTTTAAACAAAAATTCGTTTGAATTACAAACGAATTTTATGTTATTTATTCTTTATCTATTTAATTACCAAAATTATAACGAATGGTAAATCCTGTTCTAATATTTGTGATTGGAAAAGAGGTTGATATAACTGCTTGTGAAAACTGATGATCATAGAAGAAAATCGCTGTTAAGTTTTTACTAAATGAATAATCTGCTGATAATTTAATTGACCATAAATCTTGACCGCCAGCTAGTTCATTATTATCATAATCTAAATAGCGAACTATAGTATTGTTTTTTCTAAGTGAAAAATCTGTTTTAATATTAATATCACTTTTAATAACACCTGTTGGGTTATCTGCTAGTTTTGAATTAATGGTTACATCTTTAATTCGGTAACCTAATCCTATTGTATATTCATTACCACTTACTTCTGTTAAAAGATTATTATCAAAACTCATATTTAAAGTCCTGTCTTTTTTCATTTCAGCAAGAATCTTAATTGAATTTTTCATTTCAAAATCAACTCTTAATAACGGATTAAATTGTTCTGTTAAATTCACATTGGATATAATAGTACTCGCATAAAAATTACCATTTGCATCCACTGGTGTTTCGTTTAAATTAGACCTAAATGAATTTACATTATAACTAGCTCTATAACCATGCTGTAATGAAAAACGTTTAAATTTGTCTTTAAACCATTTGTAACGCATTAACCCAGTATATTTTAAAGTCCAATTTGGTAATGGTACACTTTTAAACACTCCATTAGATTCTTTCGACACTTCTTTTCCTGAATAAGCTGCTCTAAAAGAAGGCAATAGAACTTGTTGGCTATTTTTCCCAAAACCAACAGGATAACCTTCTACATCTCTAGGATAATTATTATTTCCGTAATGCTCAGTAGCTAATTTTTCTGCTACCAAAATCCTATTATCTCTAAAGTCGTTAAATGATTCTGAAAAGGTTTCATTACTTTCACTAAAAGCAGTTTTAATTAAAATGGTAGAAATATTAAAATTACCAAAATTATAAGGAGAACGTGAATTATACTCACCATTAGCTACATCATATTGCTCAGAAAAATTTTCTGAATACATTCTATCAGCTGTTAAGTCAATTTTTAAATCTGCAAATGGCTCTACTTGAGCTGTAAAGTTTAATTGTTTATTAACTACTTGAGTGAAATTTTGATTAAATTCTGGAAAAGAAGTTAACCAACCTTGTCTAGCCGCTTCATAACGAACATCTGACTGACTACCAAACACAAAGCCTAATGAAGGTTTTGACGAGCCAAAGAATCCTAATCCTGGTAGATAACCTGGTAAAACTGTTCCACTTGTTTGAGTGTAATTTGCTTGAATATTTTTTACACTTGTTATTACGCCAATTAATCCATTTACAAGAATATTACCTTCATTCTTAGTTGTTTTACTTTTTGCTGTAATTTTCTGACCTGGTTTTGGCAAAGTTTCTTTAGCACCTTTATTTGTGTCTTTTTTATTTTTCTTCTTCTTATTACCTGTTAAGCCAATATATCTATAAAGAAGATCCATATTAAAAGTTGTATTCAACTTATGTGAATTTGCATTCTGAATTGTATTTCCTAATTGATATTCATTACCATCTTCAGCTTCAATAGTTGAAAATGCATCGGAAGAACGTTGCCAATTAAAATCTCCTGTGTAACTATAGTTTGATTTTATAAAACTTAAAGCTGGAATTTTATTAATTGGCAAATCATAATTTACAACTATTTGCTGATTATGTTGATTAGATTCTCCAATATTCCAATAATCATCCCATATATCTAATCCGTCAATTGGTACATTACTTTCATCTAAATAATTTCTAACAATATTACTTGTTGCTGCGGTATAATTAACCCTTAATGATTTAGAAATATTATAATTAAAACCATATTGGTAGTTAAAAAAGTAATTTCTTCTATATAAAGGATCCAAACCAATTCCTTCTACATCTACTAATCTAAACTGCTGTCTATTAAATTGTCTGATAATATTAGAACTAAATGAAATATTAGCAGGCATGAAATTAAAATTAAAATCTTTTAATAATTTATAATATCCACTTTTTGATAGTTTTTTTGAATTTTTAAATGGTTCAACAGTCAAAGGCTTGAAAGAATATGCATAATCAATAGTGGTTCTGTTTTGTTGATCTACTAAATTTTCAATTTCATAATCATGATGCTCCATTTCATTAAAAGAATACGACAAGGTTAAATTCTCTACATCATAAAAATGCTGCTTTTGTTCTTCTCCGCGTTCTTTTCTTACTCCTATAAAATTAATACTTGTCCTTTTAGTATAATCTATTGCTCTATTTTTAATATTCTCTTTTTCTTGTTCGTCTGAAGTATTATCAATTAGTTGGTTTAACTCAATGTCTTGATAAAATGGATCGTATTTAGGTGTAATTGTCTCTTCTCCAACTGCATAATTAAAAGGCAATGTTATTCCCCATTTCTTAGGTAATAATTTACCTAAATTTAAGTTAGTCACAACATCATATTGAAAAACATCTTCTCTGCTTCTTTCATTCGGCCCTTGTTCAATTCCACCAAATCCAATAGTACTTACTCTACTTGTAGCAGAAAGTGTAGCAAAATCTGCCACATTTGTATCCACATTAGCCACAGCAGCATAACCTCCTTTGTTATCTAGGTCAGAAAGTCTTAACTCATTAAACCAAACTTCACCTCTAATAACCTGATTACTCTTGTTTTTAACCCCAACCATTAAAGTTCTCACCAATCCAAAATTAGGATTTCCTTTAATACCTAATGTTAATTTATTATTTGAAGAACCCAAATTCTGTTCATTTTCAAAACGAATTCCATTAACATCAGGAGCAATTGAGTTAGGATCACTTATTATTTGCGACTTAAGAGCTGTTAATACACTTAGTGGCAATTCAATTTCATTTTCTACTGGCCAAATTCCTTCTGGAGTAGCTGCATTTTGAGAAGAAACTTTTAAAGGTATCTCAATTTGATAAAAATTTTCTGTAAAATCATTACCAAAACGAATAAAAGCTACCATTTCATTATCCAATAATGGCTGTGTTTCTGCTGGTGATGGCAAAGCTTCAGCATGTAAAAACATACGCATTTTTTTAAACTGACGCATATCTACACTCACATTTTTAAACACTGCACGAGAATCTTCTGGTTGTAAACCATCATCATTTCCCCCATCTTTATCATACACTCGTAAAGATAATGATTGTTCGTTCTGATTAATAACTGTATTGTTATTATATAATTGCTCTCTAGTTACACCTGGAGGAGAAACATAAGGGATAGGAGTTCTACTGCCATTTTCTTGAATATTTACAGCTACAACATCAAACCCTGTATTATCATCTGTAGGATCTTGATCGTTAAAATCTAATGTTTTTACATATCTTCTCCACTCTCCTCTTACTAAATCTAAAGTTCCAAAACGTAATGTAACTTCATCAGTAAATCCAGTCATATACATTCTCATAAAGCGAATTGAGCGGAAATCAGCAATAGAACCTACTACATTATCATTTGTAAACTCTAAAATTGGAATTTTATATTGAACCCATCTTGCAGTGACGTTACTTCCATTTGGAACCGATTCATTAACTGTTCTGATGTCTACTACATAATCTTGCCCTACTTGAGGATTATTATTAATTGGTACTTCAAATTTGAAATACGCATTAATAGTGTTCATAGTTTGATCCCTATTAACGTCTTCTACATCTGGTTTTGTATCATTTCCTCTATTTGTATCTGTAACATTTACAGGAGAATTTCCTTCAAAATTATTATAGTTTTTATAACGATTCACTATATCTCCAGATGTATTTAAATAAAATTGGTAATTATCCGCAGAAGGATCACTATAACTTGCATAATCCGTAAACTTTGCCGCTTCAGCTGCATCATTTAAACCATCATAACCCACATCTTGAATATTTCTATTTGCTTCGTTAGTATCAAAAGCATACACTAGAGATTGTGAACTTGGAACTTGAGCCCAATTGGTTTGAAGAGCAGGAATTGTTGCTCCAACTTCAGGTAAACCATTTTCAAATTGTTTTCTACCGTCTTTTAATATGTCTTCTGAAATTTCACCTAAATTAATCACTAACTTACCTGAATTTGATGGATCTACAACATCAGGAGCATTTCCAAAATAAGGATCTAATACCCAAAACTGTACATATTCCACATTTGATTGTTCGAAATTTGTAGAATTTATAGAACGCATAATTCCTCCCCAGTTATTTGGTGCATCAACATCAGAAAACTCATTTGTAGCTGCTATCGCTGGATTATAGTTGTAAGGACCTCTTTCTTTTGGAAAATAAGTTAAGTCCAAAGTACTAATTACATTTGAATTCCCTTGTGCAATATCAACATTAGGAAATAATTCTCTACTAAAAATTCTTCTTGTTTTATTTAGAGATAGATCGTCATCATTTATTCCTCCTGGTGGTTGTGCATAAAAGATAGGATCAATAGTGTACCAAGACATTTTAGCTCTTTTGTATCCTACATTAAGAGCATCAGATGGAGGTTCAGTTGTATCAGGATTGCCATCAAAATTATCCTCCAATGGTACAGAAGCTAAATCCCAAGAAAGTGGAGAACGTAAGTCTATAGAAGATTGAGAACCTTCAAAATCATCTACATAAGTAGTTGCTTCTCCATTAAACTGATCTGCTTTTGAAGCTCCTGGCAACAAATAAGCTATTTCACCTCTAAATGACAAATTAGAAGGAACATCTGTATCTATATTGGGTAATTTATTAACTAATCGAGTTAATAATGGAACTTCTGTTGAAAAATTGGTATTTAAACCTACAATTGTATTATTTACCGATTCTTGACCATAATTTGATTTATTGGTAAAAGGACGTTCTGATAAATTTAAAAGTGTACCTCCAACTAGGAAATTCTTATTAAATTGATGTTCCACATTAACACCCCAAAAACGTCTGGTTTGTTGACCAAAAACAGAATTATTTTCAACAGATATTTCAATTGGAGTATTAGAAGCTTGTAAGGAAGGATCTAACAATTGTACTTTACCTAATTGGTAATTTACTGTATAATCCACTCCTTCCACTAATATTCTTCCACCAGATTTCACAACAACTGAGCCCTGAGGAACATTAAATGCTCCTATGGAAATTCCATCACCTCCTGATGACTTAAAACGCCCTCTTAATTGAAATTTATTTTTCTCACTTTCTTGTAGAGCTGCTGCTTGAGTAGATTTATAAAGTGTTCTAAAAACATATTTAGATTGATTATCGTTATAAGTTAATGGGTCATCATAATCCTCAGCTACTGAAGTATTCAACTTATTAAACATAAGTTCTCCAAAAGGCTCTTTGGTAGTAAAAATAATTCTTCCATATTGAGGATCTATAGTTATACCTGGAATAAAATCGAAGAATCCATCTCCACCATCTTGTGGATCATTTGTGTAATTTAATTTATCAACATTTAATACTTTTAATAGAGGTGTATCCTTTACATCTGCTGGAAGTGGAGAAGTTCCATTTGCAGCAGTAATATAATTTAAAGGTGAAGGATCTGTATATAAAATATTAAACCTGAAATCTTCTTGTTGTAATTGATAACCACCAGGAATTTGATAAATGTTTTTCATCATTAAATTCCATGTTGGCATAGTAAAAGAATCATTAGGCGCTTTTTGTTTAACAGCTGTTAAATTACTCTTTAACATTTTTACAATTAAAGCTTGTGATGAAGGAATACCAGAATTATCAACTTGTGTAGCGTCAACTCCGTCAGTACCAAACTCTCCAACTTGATAAACATTATCTCCAATTGTATATTGATAAGCAACCCCTAAAACCTCATCATTTGCCAATCTTTGATTTAAAGAGATGTATCCTAATTGAGGATGATAAGTGAATTCAGAAGCTGTTAATTTTCTGGCATTTTCTAATTTAGCATAATCTAACCCTTCATCGACACCTATAGTAAATCCATTATTTGCTGTGGCAACTTCACGAATTGCTTGAGTTAAAAAATTGGTCCCAATTTTATTTGGATCAAACTTGTTATTTCCATTATCTGAAGGGCTATCTGGAGAAACCGCATTAAAAAAATTAGGGTTATTTGTTAAATTTACTCCAACCACTTCCTGTGGTAAGAAATTAGTCAAAGGAGCTTCCCCAATATCTTGTAAAGCAATAAGGTTTCTTAAATTATTTTCATTAGAATTTATTCTATTTTGCTTATTTGTTACCCAAACTTCTATTCTTGTAATTTGAACTCTACTATTAATATATGGATAGGTTTCTAAAGATTTATCATACTTATCTCTGAAATATTGAGATAAAAAGTAGTGCTTATCTGAATCATATTCTTGAGCAAATAATTCAAAATCCTGAAGCGTCCCACCACCTTGAGAGGTAACTGTTTTTGTTTGTGATTTTTGCTCTGAAAAAACTCCAGTAACAGTTGTCTTTCCAAATTGGAATTGTGCTTTAACTCCAAATAAACTTTGTGAACCTCTAATTAATGAATTTGAAAGTGGAAAACTTACATTTCCTACTTCTAATTTTTGAAGAATATCATCTTCAGTAGAACCATATTCTAATTTTATTAAATTCTGAAAAGCAAAAGTAGATTGCGTATCATAATTAATATTTACATTTAATCTAGTTCCCACTTTACCTTGTAATCCAACACTAATCCTTTGATCAAAATCAAAAGTTGTAGTTACTCTATTTCTTGGCGAAAAAGCGGGATTATCTTGTTTTGTATATCTAAGTCCTAAATCAATTTCTACAGACCCTGTTGGCTTTATATCAATTGTATTACTTCCGAAAATAGATTCAAAAAATTTTGAATTTACATAATACCTTGGCAATAAATCTTTTTTCTTTTCTTCACTTCCTTCTTTTTTCCCATCTACAGCAGCCGACTTTTCTCTATAATATTTACGCATTTCCTCACGCAAAACTAATTCTTGATACTGCTTTGGAGTTAATACTAAAGGATAATTTACATTAAAGCCATCAAAAGTATTTGTATAGATATATCTATCGGTTGTAACATCATAAGTATATGCTTCTACTATACTTTGAGGATTTGGCACCTTAATTTTACCTAAATCAACACCTGTTTTTATAGAGTCATTTTCTTGACCATTTACTTGTAAAAAAAGCAAAAATAGAATTCCTAAAAATATTTTTTCAACCCTTTTTATTTGCCTGTTCAAAATATTCACTTTTAATTTCTTTTTCAAGTCTTATAAATTTTTTAGTGCTTGTTTTATTAAATTTTCTACACTTGCATTAGGATCTTCTTTAACTACTTTTTCAACAACTTTCTCAGCTGTTTTTCTAGCAAATCCTAACACCTCCAAAGCTGATAACGCTTCTTCTTTATTAGTATTGTTTGAAACAAGAGAAACTTCGTCTAAAGCATACACTTTTAACACTTTATCCTTTAAATCTAAAATAACTCTTTGGGCAGTTTTTGCTCCAATACCTTTTATACTTTGTACTGTAGCTACATCATTAGATGCAATGGCTTGAATAATTTGTTGGGGCGCTAATGAGGACAACATTGTTCTTGCTATACTTGCTCCTACTCCAGAAACCGAAATAAGTAATTTAAACAATTCTCTTTCTTGTTTTTCTACAAATCCGTATAAAGTATGCGAGTCTTCTTTAATTTGTAAAAAAGTAAAAAGTTTAATTTTTTCCTCATTTGGTATAAGCGAAAAAGTATGCAAAGATATGTTGACATGATAACCAATTCCGTTACAATCAATTACAACTTCTGTTGGTGTTTTTTCAACTAATCTTCCTTGGATATGTGTTATCATGTTAGTTAATAGTAGTTTTTATATAAAATATTATTTTAAAACTGATTGTTTAAATCTTCTTTCTTTCTCTTGGGCATCAACTACAGAAACAGCAGCCATATTTACCATTTCTTCTACACTAGCTCCTAATTGAAAAATATGTACTGGTTTATCTAACCCTAACATTATTGGTCCAATTGAATCCGATTTATTTAATTCTTTCATTAATTTGTAAGTAATATTAGCCGAATCTAAATTTGGAAAAATAAGAGTATTTACTTTTTTATTAGCCAATTTAGAAAATGGAAATTTACTTTTTAACATTTCAGAATTTAAAGCAAAATCGGTTTGAATTTCACCATCAATAATCAAATCTGGGTAATATTTATGAAGATAGGCTACTGCTTCTCTAACTTTTTTAGGATTTTCATTTTCTGATGAACCAAAATTAGAAAACGAAACCATAGCAATTACTGGTTCCATTCCAAACATTCTAACTGTTTTAGCAGTCATTAAAGCAATTTTAGCCAAGTCTTCAGCAGAAGGGTTTGGATTAATAGCTGTATCCGAAAGAAAAATAGGTCCTCTTGAGGTCATCATCATATTAGTTGTAGCAATACGAGTAACACCTGGTGCTTTATCAATTAATTCCATTACAGGTTTAACAACTGTAGGATAACTTCTTGAATAACCTGTTACCATTGTATCGGCTTCACCAGAATTAACCATCATTAAACCGAAATAGTTGCGTTCTCGCATCCATTTTTCAGCATCAAGCATGGTAACGCCTCTTCTTTGTCTAGATTTCCAAAATGCTTTAGCGTATTTTTTCCTTCTTTTATCTTCTTCGCTTGTTTTTGGATCTATAATTTCAACATCAGCGTCAAATCCAATTTCTATCTTTAATTCTTGAATAATATCTTTGTTTCCTAATAAAACCGGCACACCTATACCCTCTTCATGAACAATTTGAGCTGCTTTTAGTACATCTAAATGATCTGCTTCAGCAAAGACAACTCTCTTAGGGCTTGTTTTTGCTCTATTTACAAGCATTCGAATCATTTTGTTATCAGAACCTAATCGTTCTAATAAATCCAACTCATATTTCTCCCAATCAACAATTTCAATTTGAGCCACTCCAGAATCAATAGCTGCTTTTGCTACAGCAGGAGCAACAACAACAATCAATCTTGGATCAAAAGGTTTTGGTATAATATAATCACGACCAAAATTTAATTTGGTCTCACCATAAGCGATATTTACTTGTTCAGGAACAGGACTTTTTGCTAGTTCGGCAAGAGCACGAACTGCTGCCATTTTCATTTCTTCATTAATTTTTTTAGCACGAACATCTAAAGCTCCTCTAAAAATATATGGAAATCCTAAAACATTATTTACTTGATTAGGATGGTCTGAACGACCAGTTGCCATAATTACATCTTCTCTTGTATTAATAGCGACATTGTAATCGATTTCTGGAATTGGATTTGCCATAGCAAATACAATTGGATCATTACTCATCGATAATAACATCTCTGGAGTAAAAATATTTCCTACAGATAATCCTAAAAATACATCTGCACCTACTATAACTTCTTTTAATGTTTGTGGTTTACTAGATTTAGCATATATTTTTTGTAAATCTGAAAGATCTTCTCTACAAGTAGTTAGCATACCATCTTTATCAAACATGAAAATATTTTCTACTTTCACTCCTAATAAGATATATAAATTAGCACATGCTAAAGCCGCTGATCCTGCTCCAGAAACTACTACTTTAACTTTATCTAATTCTTTACCTGCTAATTCCAAAGCATTTAATAGTGCTGCAGAAGAAATAATAGCAGTTCCATGTTGATCATCATGCATCACTGGAATGTTCAATTCTTCTACCAGTCTTCTTTCAATTTCAAAAGATTCTGGAGCTTTGATATCTTCCAAATTAATTCCCCCAAATGTTGGAGCAATATTTTTAACTGTTTGAATGAAGGCTTCTACATCTTTAGTTCCAACTTCAATATCAAATACATCAATATCTGCAAATATTTTAAACAATAAGCCTTTTCCTTCCATAACTGGCTTAGATGCTTCTGGACCAATATCTCCTAAACCTAGAACAGCTGTTCCATTAGAAATTACAGCTACTAAATTTCCTTTAGCAGTATATTTATAAACATTGTTTATATCTTTCACAATTTCCAAACAAGGCTCGGCAACACCAGGAGAATAAGCTAAAGACAAATCTCTTTGTGTAGCATATTTCTTAGTTGGCACTACCTGAATCTTTCCAGGTGTTGGTTTTGCATGGTATAATAAGGCTTCTCTTCTTTTTGTATCTTTATGCATATAATCACTTTTATATGAATTTACAAAGTTAAAATAAGCAATGAAAGAAAAAAATTTTAATGCTACTCTTTTATGAAAATGAAAAAAAATCTCGGTTTAATTATCTTTTTAATGAAAAATGCCCTTTTTGCACTCGTCCATCTATCATATTTATGGTATACCAATAATCCGATGAAGGCATGTTAATTGCATTAAAAGTACCGTCCCAACCTTGAGAAGAAGAAGAAATTTGCTTTAATAATTTTCCATATCTATCAAAAATAGAAATAATTGTTTGATTTCCAAATCGTTCATCAAATCCTTTTACATTCCAAAAATCATTAATTCCATCTCCATTAGGTGTAAAAAACTTTGGCACACCCAAAACACTTATTGTTTCATTTGAAACTCCACAACCATTCAAATCATAAACAGAAGCAGTAAGCAATCCTGGTTGAACATCATAGAAAGTATTATCGTTTTGATAATTTTCTCCATCTATACTATATTGATAATCACCATCACCAGAAACCACTATTGTCAAGGTATTAGAGTCTATTAAATCTATAATTTGAATATCGTTAATTACTGCAATATTTGATGGGTTTACAATCATATTTCTTGTACTAATACACATATTAGAATTAGTAACTTCAACTGTATAATTACCAATATTTGAAGCTTCATAAGTGTATTGATTAGCTCCTAAAATAGGTTGATTTTCCAAATACCATTGGTATGTAAAATCTCCAATAGTTGTTTCATCCATTAAACCTGCATTTAAAGTTACTGAAGAACTAGAATCATCTGTACAAATAACTTTATCGAATGCTTCAATTTGGATATTTGGAATTGGATTAACAATAAAAGATAAAACTTCAGTTGTAAAACAATTTGCATTATTTGCATTAGTCACTTTCACAGTGATATCTTGCGTTATTGTTTCAAAGTTCCCAATAAAATTTGTTATTTGATTATTATTTTCATCAAAATATTCCACAATAACATCTGTTTGTGTGCCAATGATTATATTTTCAAAAGTAGAAGTATTGAATGAAACACTTCCATCTTGGAATGAAGGATCTGACTCATCATCACACTTAATTAATAAGTTGGAATCAATTGAATTAATCATTGGTCTTTCATCAACAATAAACTCAAGGGTTGAAGAAAAACTACATGCATTTGTTGTATTATTAGTTACAGTAACAGTTAAAGTTTGTGATGTTGTTGAAAAAGGATTGGGTAATGTATTATACACTAAATTATCTTCATCTGTGTAACTTACATTTACATTAGTCAAACCATTTAAAAATTCGTTTTCGATATTTGTAGTATCAAAATCTAATGTTCCATCATTATTATCATCGCATCCTTTAACTATTTTAGGAAGAACAATTGGCATACTTTCCACTTGAAGTGTAACATATTTTCCTAAACCAACACAATCATTGTTGACATCACTATCTATTCTAACATAAATATCTTGTGTATTTGGACTATTTATATTGTTATAATTTGACGTGTTTGTTATCGGATTAATTTCAGCTAAAGCATCGTTTAAATTTTCATAAAAAGTAACATTTACAACTTGTCCAGTAAACAAACTAGAAATAGTTATTGATGCACTACTAAAATTGAAATTCCCTATTCCATCCTCATTTGTTCCAAAAGTAGCATCACATTCAGTTATAACTATTGTTGAAAATGTAGCAGGAAGTTGAGTTGCGGCAACTGTTAAATCTAACTGTCCAGTTCTAAAACAATTATTAGTATTAGCTACTCTATAATAAATTGTTTGAATATTTACAGTTTGATTAGTAAAACTGATGTCATTTAAAATTGGATTTGTATTATTTTGTGCATCGGCTAAGGTTAAAAAATAAGTAAAGGTTAATCCTGAAGTATTGCTTATTATCAACTCATTTGCTTCTGTAAGATTAAAAGCACTAAATCCATCAGTATCATCATCACATTGTTTTAAACTTACTAGTGTATTGATTATTGGTCTTTCAATCACATTTATAGTTAATTCTGAAATATCAAAACAAGTACCTTTTTCTGTTCGCACATAGAAAAGATGAGTTCCAACTGATAAACTTAAATTTTGCCAATTTGTTATTTGATTAATTGTATTTGTCGCTTCAACCAATGAATTATAATAACTATATGTTACCGTTTGTGATCCAGTATAAATTTCATTATTGTGTGAACTTAAATCGTAATCAATCGTAGCTGTACCTGTATTTTCACATATTGTTGTAGAAACATCATTAGTTGCAATATTATCAAAAATAACATTGAAAGATTTAATTTCTGTACATTGAGCAGAAACTGAGCTTATTCTTGCATAATATGTTCCTTGACTTATATTTGTAATTCCAACTAACGGATTATTATTTAAAGATGCATCTTGTAAAGAAGCAAAATAAGTGATAAAGAAACCTGGAAAACTTGCTAAATAAGTGGCATCAATAACCGAAAAATCATATGGTTCTGAGTTATCTGCTCCTTCATCGCATAGAATTACATCAGGAAAGTTTGGGAAATTTAAATTTGCAAAAGGGTTTAAAATAGTAGCCGTTCCGTTCCAATTTAAAGAAAAAGGAGAACTTCCTACTGGTCTGTCAATCACTACAAAATAACTTTGACCAGCTAAAACATCTAATTGTCTTACAAAACTATTACCATTTTGACCTGGTCCTTCACTAGTATCTGTTGATGTAGCATTTAAACCTGTATGATTATTTGATTGACCAGCTGCTTGAGGATTTGTAGTAGAGCATCGAATTGGACTTCCTAAATTACCGCAATTTGATGCTGGACCAAATACCCAAAAATCATAGTCTTCGTTAATACTTGGGCTTTGAGGTATAATTGTAAAGCCAAGTGTACCCGGTTGATCTATAGTTACTCTTAACCATAATGAATTATTTTCTTGACTACTACATGATGGCGGATTAATCTCTTGAATACCAGCTCCAGAAACATTAAAAGAAACACTCTGATTATCGCAGGCCTGAATATAATTCTGGCAATCATTAGGCAAATTTTGGCTAAATGAAAAACAGAAGGATGCCAAAACGAAACAAAAGGATAATCTTTTTCTCATAACATTTCTCATAATTGGCATCAAATATAAGAAATTACAAGTTAGACGTTTAAAATTTGCTCTAAATTAATATTATCTGGAAGCCTCCCTACATTTTGAAGTTTTATAGAAGCTAGTTTTTGTGCAATTGTAATACATTGTTCTATTGGTTTTTTATTTATTTGAGCATATAAAAAACCAGTCCAAAATGCATCACCAGCACCAGTTGTGTCTTTTATCTCATTTATATAAATTGCTTCTTGAAAGAACACTCCTTTCTTTAAGTCTGAAACTACAACTCCCTTTTTACCTTTGGTTAAGCATATTATTGTAACACCTAAACTATGAAAATAATCAAAAATAAATTCTTCCGATTTTACTTCTCCAAAAAGTCTATAGCAATCATCTTCACTTAATTTAACTAATGGGTCGTTTAATAAATATTCATTTAAAACTCGTTTTGCTTCTCCTCTATCTGACCAAATTCTTTCTGAGAAATTAATATCTATACTTAATTGAACACCCAATTCTTTTGCTTTCTTTGCCCTATTTAAAATAGTTGTTCTTGCTGGATTCTTGCTTAATGCAAAACAAGTGGTGTGAAAAATTTTTGCTTTTTCAATACTATCATCTGTTAATTGTTCGATTGTTATATTACAATCTGCTTGTCTATAAGGAATAAAATCTGGTGTATCTGTCGATTTTGAAACAAAAATTACCGATGTTGGTTCGGTATCTATTTTTTTAACACTAGATACATCAATAGAGTTTGATTTCAATTTCCTAATAATATAATCTCCTAAACCATCTTGCCCACAAGAAGCTACAAGTAAAGGCTTTAAACCTATTCTTGATGCGTTAACCGCTACATTAGTAGGAGAACCACCTAAAAACCGATGATAATCTTTAGTTCTATTGATTGAGGTGTTAATTTCGTGACCAATAAAATCAATTAAAACTTCTCCTATGCATATAATATCTATTGATTTCAATTTACAGTAAGATTTTAAAATTAGTATATAAAGACTGATGTACTATAATAGTAGCTGCTGCACTCCATGCGCAAAAAGAAACTCCATTTGGCATTGAAGTATTCGAATTAAAATTTTCAAAAAAAGAAAAATTATTTAATGAATTAGCTTCATTTATTCTATCTAAAATTGCTTTTGCTTTCAACTCTTCTGATTTAAAGATTAATGCTAAACCAAAAAAACCATTTACCATTGGCCAATTTCCACCATTGTGAAATTCATAAGGATAATTTCTAAACTCATATTTGCAATTATCTTTTAGTAAGTTCCAATGTTCATCATTTTCAAAAATTGGAGGCCAAAAAGCAGGAAGTAATCCTAATTTTGTATTTAAAGCTAATTTATATGAATGGTTAATAATTTTATTTTGAGTTTTTTTTGTTCCAATATTTAACAATAACGCTAATGAATTTGCAAAAGCATCAAACTGGTTTTTATATCCTGATGGAGAGAAAGAACATGGCAAATAATCTTGAAAATCCATTTCGTAATAAGCTCTTTCATGAATTTTTTGCCCTTCAGAATTAGGTAAGAAATTAATTTCAATTTGCTCTTTAATTTTTTCAATTTTAATAGAAATAGTTTTGCTTTTTTTAAAATAGTTATAACATTTTAAAGCCCAAATACGAAGTAATTGATCGTATAAAACGTAACCATCAGTTATATATTCATCTGCCCAATTACCAGATAACGGAACATATATTAAGTGTCTATTATTAAACTCCCAAGCTTCTAATAACCGTAATGCTTTTTCTATTTCATTCTCATGTTTCCAAATAAAGGAATCATCTTTTGTATGAAAAGCATATTGGCAAACACCAATGACAAACCAAGTTACTGCATCAACTCTCCCTGCTAATCCTCCATAACTCACATCAACTTTATCTTCACCTACTAACACATTAGAAGGAATTGTTCCTAATTCATGTTGGTATTTAGCTAATGTTTCAAGTGTGTTTTTAAATGTTTTAATTATTTTTTCATCACCTGAAGCTAAAGCAGCTAATCCACAAATAACACCATCACGAGCCCAGACTCTTTGATAATTAGAAGTGTTTTCGGCACTTGCTAAAAAGCCATTTGGTGTTGACACTTTATGCAATAATTCTATTGCTTTATCATAGTATATAGTTTCCATGACTATTTATGCTTTCTTAATTTCTTTTTTATTCTTAATTAACATAGTACAAATTGAAGCTAGTGCTAATAAAACTCCTGCAAATGTTATTGCATTTCTTGGATCGTTATTTAAAAAGGTTCTTAATATATAACCAAATGAAAGGTTTTGTATAATCATTGGAATTACAATCATCATATTAATAATTCCCATGTAAACTCCATAACGTTCTTTAGGAATATCAGAAACCACCATTAAATATGGTATTCCCATCATACTCGCCCACCCAATTCCAAAACCTGTTATCGCGAAAAATAAGAAGTTTTTATTTTCTATATGAGGAAAAATAAGAAACCCTATAGCTGCTAATAACAAACAAAAAACATGCACCCATTTTGCTCCATATTTTTTTGCAAAACCAACTAAAGCAAATGCAATTAAAAATGTAACTACATTATACCAACCATTAACTAGACCTGTCCAACTTACCGCTTTTTCATAAGCCTCAGGATTAGATTTAGGAGTTGCATTCCAAACCGAAAGTGCTATACTTTTTGAGGAATTTTGCCAATAACAAAATAAGGCATACCACTGAAACAAATAAACTAAAGCCAGTTGCCACATTACTTTTGGCATAGCTCCAATAGCTAAAAAAATTTCAATTATAGGTTCAAAAAAACCATTCTTTTGGCTTTTCATTAATGCTAATTCTTCTGTTGTAGGAGGAATTTCTGAGGTAGTTTTCATGCTCCACAAAATTGACCCTATAGAGCAAACTGCTCCAAAGAAAAAAGAAGCGTAAACCCAAGTAGGTAATGATCCTGTCTTTCCAATAATAATTATAGGAAAAATGAATAGCGACAAATTAGCCAACGTTTGACCAAAACCTGTGAAAAAACTTTGCATTTGAAACCCAAGTGGCTGTTGCTCTGGAATTAATTTATCAGCTACAAAAGCACGATAAGGTTCCATTGCCATATTATTCCCTGCATCTAAAATCCAAAGTAAACTAGCCGCCATCCATAAAGAACTACTAAAAGGAAACGCTATTAAACTTAAACTACACAACAACGCACCAATTAAGAAATAAGGCTTCCTACGCCCCCATTTTGGATGCCAAGTCTTATCACTTAATGCTCCAATTATAGGTTGTACTAATAATCCTGTTACAGGACCAGCAAGATTTAATAACGGAATTTCATCTGGAGTTGCACCTAAAAAATCATAGATAGGATTTACGGCACTTTGTTGCAAACCAAAACTATACTGAATTCCAAAAAAACCAACATTCATGTTTAGGATTTGCCAAAAACTCAGTCTTATTTTTTTTATCATTATTCGCAATATATAAAGTTTGCTATTCCGTTTTAATTCAAATTATTAAAACAAATCCCATACCTAAATTCGCACGCTTTTAGGCATAGGGATTTATCTAATAAAAATCTAACTAAAATTTAAAATCTATATGACAAAGCCATTGATAATGATCTACCAGGTAAAGGTCTAGCTCTTACAATATTTGTTGTATTATCTGTTATACTTCCTTCTTCCGCTTCAGTAATTGCTAGCGTATCAAATAAGTTATTGCCAGATATATTTAGCGACAAATTTTTTACCAAAGTGAATTCAAAAAAACCATTTACAATAACAAAACCATTCATTACTAATTCATTACTATCTTGTGCAAATGCTTTTGTTTGTCCTATAAAGCTTAAACCAAATGTGTTTTTCTTTTTAGAAAAACTATATGTTGGTATAAAATTATACATTAATTTTGGTTGTCTTCTTGCTTCATTACCGTCATTAGGTCCAGAAGTAATTTCTGCTTTAGTATAAGTGAACGCTCCTCTAAGATTTAAGTCTTCTGTTATATTGTAAGAAGATTCTAATTCTAAACCTAAAGACTTGTAATCATTCTCAATGATACTATTTGATGTTGCTTCAAAACCTCCTTCTTCATTTGTTGTCGATTGAAAAGCAGTTACAAATACATAACCATTTGCGAATTTTCTTTTATAACCAATTTCTAATTGTGCTAAGAAATCTCTTGCATTAATTTTATCGCCATCTAGATAATTTAAACCTGAAAACAAAATTCTATCTGCTTTAGCAGAAGCACCTTTACTATATCTACCAAAAACAGAAGACTGCTCATTTAACAAATAATTAGCTCCAAAAGTATAGGACGCATAACTATAATCATAATCTACAGCCGTTGAATTAGCATTATCAATTGCAAATACATTTTGTTCAGGGTTTGAAATAGATCCATCATTGTTAATATCGTAAATTGTACTAGTTCCTCCAGCAAATGAACCATTAACTCTACCTTTATCGTAACGAATTCCACCTTCTACAATTAAATCATCATTTACATCTAAGGCCACATTCAAATAAGGAGCAGAAACATTATATTGTGTATCATAATTTCTAGCTAAGTTACCCCAAAATGGTGTTCCATAAGCATATAATCCGTTTTCAGATAATAAATTTCCTCCAGCATCAGTAACATTAATTAAACGAGGATTGTTATCAGACACTTCTTGAAGATAAGAGTTCCACAACCAAGAGATTGATACATTTTGAATTGATTTAAAATAACCTGCTGTTATTCCTAAACCAATTTCATTAAATCGTTTTGACACTCTCAAATCATTCATAAAGTTATTTAAATTATTTAATTTAGCATCAAACATATGAATTCTTGAAACTAATCCATTAGCAGTATTAAAAGGTGAACCATCATTAGCATAAGTCAAAGTTGAACCCACTCCAAACGAATCTGCAATCTCAGTAGCAGTTGCTACTTGTGCTGGAAAAGGAGCAATAAACTGTCCGCTATTAGCTGAAAATCGACCGTTATTATTCACTTTCCAACCTTCTCCTAAATCGAAATCCAAATTGGCTCCTATAGATTTTGAAACAGGATGCATTCCGTCACTTACTGCAGTTCTATTTAATTGTCCATCTGGGCCTAGAGCTACATTATGATTTAAATAAATTGACTGTTGTGTCCCAGAAGTGGCATCATATCCATTAACGCGTCCCCAATCAGGATTTGAATTTGTTCCCGTTACTTGAATAGGCATTGGCATATAAGCTACTGCTCTATCGTTTAAAAATTTAGTATAAATTGTAATAGATCCTTTTTCAAATTCTTTAGTAATATTAAACTTTACTTGACCACCATTATTAGCTGTAAATCCTGGACTTCTTACACCTTCACCTAATCTATAAAAACCTCCTGCATGAAAATATAATCCTTCACCTATTTTAGCACCATATTCTAAATCTGTCCTAAAAGAATTGTAATCTACTCCAAAAGTTGTTGCTAAACTTCCTCCTTCTATTTTACCTGTTTTGCTAATAAAATTAATGATTCCACCAGGTGAATTAGACGATAAAGTTGATGCAGAACCACCTCTAATGGCTTCAATTTTAGCAACATTTCTATCAAATCTTGTAAAAATATCTGCTGTTGCAAAAGACATATCTCCATATAAAAGCACTGGTAATCCATCTTCTTGTATTTGCAAATATTTTGAACCACCAGAAGAGATTGGCACACCTCTAACAGAAATATTTGAATTTCCTTCTCCACCTGAAGATTCTGAACGAATACCTGGAATAGTTCTAAAAATTTCTGCTGTAGACCTAGGAGCTGTCTGTTCTACTTGCTCAACATTAATCGATGTAATAGAAACACTAGATTTTAATTTTGTTGCTTTATTTACAACTCCTGTAACAATAATATCTTGTAATTGCGTTGCATCTTCTTCTAAAACAAAATCTAAAGTCGTTTCTCCATTAATAAGAATTTCCTTCTTTATTGTTTTAAATCCAAGATACCTTGCAACAACAACAACATTTCCAGATGGTACATCATCAATTACATAATTACCCTCAAAATCTGTTGAAGCACCTTTGGACGTATTCTCAATGGTTAGATTGACTCCAAATATTGCATTTCCAAAGTCGTCTTTAACCTTTCCAGATAACTTTCCATTTTGAGCAAATGAAAAACTCATTGAAAAAAATAAAATGAAATAGGAAATTTTTTTTAAACTAAAATTCACTTTCATGATGTAAAATTATTTAAGTTAATTGAAATTTTTGATTTTATTATTTCGAAATTATCATTTTTTTTACACTAAAATTACATTTTTAATCATCGAAAACGTTTTCGATTTTACGAAAACGTTTTCGATTTTTGTTTTGCTTTTTTTTTATCATATTTGTACAATGAATAACGTAACACTAAAGAGAATAGCTGAAATTTTAGGGATTTCAATAACCACTGTTTCTAAAGCCTTAAAAAACTATCCAGATGTGAGCAAAAAAACTAAAAAAGCAGTTTTGGATCTTGCAAAGGAACTTAATTATACTCCAAATAGTTTTGCAGTTAATTTAAGAACAAAAGAATCTAAAACTATTGGATTAATAATTCCTGAGGTAGTTCATCATTTTTTTTCTAATGTTATTAATGGAATTATTGATGAAGCAGAAAAAAATGGTTATTTAGTCATTACACTTCAATCAAACGAATCTTTGGAGTTAGAAAAAAAGCAAGTAGAATTATTACTTAATAAAAGAGTTGATGGCATAATTATGTCACTTTCCAATCAATCCAATTTTGACAATCATATTAAAGAAATTATTTCAAGAGGAATTCCATTAGTCTTATTTGATAAAATCTCAAAACTTGTTAATTGTTCCAAAGTAATTATTGATGATAAGAAAGCTGCTTTTGAAGCTGTAGAACATTTAATTATAAAAGGCTGTAAAAAAATAGCCCATATCCGTGGTCCAATAAACCCACAAAATGCTATAGATCGTTTTTTAGGTTATAAAATGGCATTAGAAAAAAACAACATTCCATTTGATCCAAAATTAATTTATACTTGTGAAAAAGTAACATTTGAAGAAGGTAAAACTTTTGCAAGAGAAATTATAGAACAGCACAAAGATATTGACGGCATATTTGTAATTACTGATTTAGTAGCTGTTGGAGTTTTGGCTTATTTTAATGAAATTGAAATTAAAATTCCTCAACAAATTAAAGTAATTGGATTTAGTAATTGGTTTATGTCTCAAGTTATTACTCCAAAATTAAGCACTATTGACCAGCCCAGTTATGAAATGGGCGTTCAATCATTCAAATTATTATTTGAAGAAATGTCTCATAAAAAGAAGGGAACTTTATTTTTACCAAGAACCATTTTACTGGATACAACAGTAATAGAAAGAGATTCGACTAACAATTCTTAACCTTTTAAAAAATCTATATTCCTTTTAAGTCCTTCAATTTTAGTTCGTTTTACCGCAGAATTTTTAAAAATTTTATTAAATGTTTCCGTGGTTATTTCTTCCCAATCTTTTTTTGAATAATTTAAAATTGCTTCATTTGGTTTTAATAAAGGCTCATTATGCGATTTAGAGAAACGATTCCATGGACACACGTCTTGACAAACATCACAACCAAAAGCCCAATCATCAAACTTTCCTTTCATTTCATTTGGCAAATTATCTTTTAGCTCTATAGTAAAATAAGAAATGCATTTACTTCCATCTACCACATAAGGAGCAACTATGGCTTCTGTAGGACAAGCATCTAGACAAGCAGTACACGTTCCACAATGATCTGTTGTAGTTGTATCATATTCTAAATCTAAATCGATTATTAATTCGGCAATAAAATAAAAAGACCCTACTTTTTGCGTAATTAAGTTACTGTTTTTTCCTATCCAGCCTAAACCACTTTTTGCTGCCCAAGCTTTATCCAAAACTGGTGCTGAATCTACAAAAGCTCTTCCTGAAACTTCTCCTATCTTTGTTTGAATAAAGTGTAATAATTCTTTTAGTTTTTCTTTAATTACATAATGATAATCTTGTCCGTATGCATATTTTGAGATTTTATAAGAATTCTTATTCTGAATTTCAGATGGATAATAGTTCAATAATAAAGAAACAACACTTTTAGCATCATCAACTAATAATGTTGGATTTAATCTTTTGTCAAAATGATTTTCCATATAACTCATTTGACCATGTCTATTTTTATTTAGCCAACTTTCTAATCGTGGTGCTTCTTCTTCAAGAAATCCAGCTTTTGAAATTCCACAGGATAAAAATCCAAGTCGTTTAGCTTCTTCTTTAATGCTTTGGGTATGTCTTTCTTTAGCATTCATTATCGGTTCTTAAACTCTAAAATAGCTTCAAATGGTTTTAATGTAATTAATGGCTTTATCTGAATAGTTTCCTTTTTTTCTAGAATTTTAAATCGTTCAACTACTGTAATTATAGTCAAAATCATTTCATACATAGCGAAATTATTGCCTATACACATTCTTTGTCCAGCTCCAAAAGGATAATAATTCTTAGAAAATTTTACATTTTCATTTAGAAAACGTTCAGGAATAAATTCTTCAGGTTTTTGCCAAAAATCAGGATGACGGTGAATTTCGTAAACCGAAAACAATAAATTGGAACCTTTTGGTAAACTAAAACCATTAAATTCATCAGCTTCTTTATTTATCCTATCTATAAAATAAGCAGGTGGAAATAGTCGCATAGCTTCTTCAATTACTAATTTTGTATAATTAGCGTTTTTTAACCAATGCATGATATCTGAAGATTCATTTTTAATTTTTTGAACTTCTTCTAAAATCTTGCTTTGTGATTCTGGATTTCGAGCCAATAATTCGCAGGTAAAAGTCAAAGCATTTGAAGTTGTTTCGTGTCCAGCAGCAAATAATATTAAAATTTCATCTAGCAATTGTTCTTCATCCATAGAACTTCCATCTTCATAACGAGCATCAAGTAACATGTCTAACAAATCATTTTGCTTTGAACTATTTTGTTTTCTTTGATTAACCAATCGTTTTAAAATAGCTCTAGATTCATTAATTAAATCAATATGAAATTTTATTTTTCCTGATAATTTAAACCACCAGCCTAAATATGGTTGACGCAACTCTTTAACAAGCATCTGCTGAGTTATCTCTGTAGTATGTTGTAATTTTTTAATCTCTTCATCCTTAATTTCTGAACTAAATAATGATTTCACAACTGTTTGAAAAGCTAAATCATTAAATATTGGAAAAATATCAATTGGTTTATCAACAACTATCTTATCTAATTCTTTTTGAATAATAGCATAAATCGTATCTAATAATAAAATTAGCTGACTTTTATGAAAAGCTGGTTGGATTAATTTTCTTTGTCTTTGCCATTTTTCACCTTCCGCAGTTAATAAACCTTTTCCAATATACTTTGCTAAATCTCGAGTTTGAATAGGTGATTTTGAATAGTTTTTTTGATTTTTTTGTAGCACATAACTCAAAAAATCAGCATCTCGAGTAAAAATAACTGATTTACCAAAACCAATTTTTAATCTAAAAGAATCTCCATGTAATAAAAAATTAGCTTTATGAAAAGGTAAAGGATTACGTAATATAGTAAGAGAATGTTTAAGGAATTTAGGCAAAGAAACTTCAGGAAACTGTTTTAAATCACTCATGCTTTTCATTTACTATTAAAAAAGTCCACCTTGAAGATTAGTCTTTATTCGTCCTAAATGCTTATAAGCCTTTTCAGTTACTTCTCTACCTCTAGGTGTGCGCATTATAAATCCTTCTTGAATTAAGAAAGGCTCATATACTTCTTCAATTGTTTCTCCATTTTCAGAAACTGCTGTTGCTAAAGTTGTTAACCCAACTGGCCCACCTTTAAACTTATCTATAATTGTAGTTAGGATTTTATTATCCATCTCATCTAAACCATTTTCATCTACATTTAATGCTTTTAAAGCATACTTTGTTATTTCAACATCAACTCTACCATTTCCTTTTATTTGTGCAAAATCTCTAACACGTCTTAATAAAGCATTTGCGATTCTAGGAGTTCCTCTACTTCTACCAGCAATTTCTATTGCAGCTTCTATATCAATCTCCACTCTTAAAATGGAAGCACTTCTTTCAATAATAGTAGCTAATAATTCTTTATTATAGTATTGTAATCGACTTTGAATTCCAAAACGAGCACGCATAGGTGCAGTTAGCAACCCTGATCGAGTAGTAGCACCAACTAATGTAAAAGGATTTAAATTAATTTGAACAGTTCTTGCATTGGGTCCACTTTCAATCATGATATCAATCTTGTAGTCTTCCATCGCTGAATATAAATACTCTTCAACAATTGGACTTAGTCTATGAATTTCATCAATAAACAAGACATCTCTTTCTTCAAGATTAGTTAACAATCCTGCTAAATCTCCTGGTTTATCCAAAACAGGCCCAGAAGTAATCTTAATTCCAACACCTAGCTCATTAGCTAAAATATTAGCTAATGTCGTTTTTCCAAGACCTGGAGGACCATGAAACAAAGCATGATCTAGAGCTTCATCTCTTTGATTGGCTGCTTGTACAAAAATTTTTAAATTATCTAAAACATGATCTTGACCTGCAAAATCATCAAAAGACAAGGGTCTTAATGCCTTTTCTATATCCACTTCTTGTGGAGTAAAACGCTCTTTGCTAGGATCTAAATTCTCATTCATACAGCAAATATAAGCAAACTTAAAAACAAAAAACCTCTCCGAAAAGGAAAGGTTTTTAATATATTTTAAAAATCTTAGTGATGTAATTCTTCTTCACCCTCTTTCATAGGAGTAATTTGAGAAACAAAATCTTCATCATGACCTGGCTTACTGTAATCGTAAGGCCAACGATGTACTTCTGGAATCTCACCTGGCCAGTTTCCATGAATATGCTCAACCGGTGTAGTCCACTCTAAAGTATTAGATCTCCATGGGTTTTGAGATGCTTTTTTCCCATAGAACATGCTGTAAAAAAAGTTCCAGAAAAACACTATTTGGAAAACAGCACCAACTATAGCAAAAACAGTAATTAACACATTCACATCAGCTAATTCATCAAATAAAGGAAATGCTGAATTAGTATAATAACGTCTTGGTAAACCAGCCATTCCAATAAAGTGCATTGGGAAGAAAACTCCATAAGCACAAACAGCAGTTACCCAGAAATGAACATAACCTAACGTTTTATTCATCATCTTTCCAAACATTTTTGGGAACCAATGATAAACACCAGCAAAAAATCCGTAAAGAGCAGAAATACCCATTACTAAGTGAAAGTGAGCTACAACGAAATATGTATCATGAACATTAATATCTAAAGTTGAATCACCTAGGATAATCCCTGTTAAACCTCCTGTAATAAAAGTAGAAACTAAACCAATAGAAAATAACATTGCTGGATTTAACTGTAAGTTACCTTTCCATAGTGTTGTAATATAATTAAACGCTTTAACAGCAGATGGAATAGCAATTAATAGGGTTGTGAAAGTAAACACAGATCCTAAAAATGGATTCATTCCTGAAATAAACATATGGTGCCCCCAAACAATTGTTGATAAGAATGCAATTGCTAAAATAGAAGCAATCATCGCTCTATAACCAAAGATAGGTTTTCTTGAATTTGTTGCAATAATTTCTGAAGTAATACCTAATGCAGGTAACAATACAATATAAACTTCAGGGTGACCTAGAAACCAGAATAAGTGTTCAAATAATACTGGTGAACCACCTTGATAATGTAATACTTCACCTTGAATAAAAATATCAGATAAGAAGAATGATGTTCCAAAACTTCTATCAAAGATTAATAATAAAGCAGCTGAAAATAAAACTGGAAACGATACTATACCAATAATTGCAGTAACAAAGAATGCCCATATTGTTAATGGCAATCTTGTCATAGTCATCCCTTTTGTTCTTAAATTAATTACTGTTACAACATAATTTAAAGATCCCATTAATGAAGAAGCAATAAATATAGCCATAGAAACCAACCATAAAGTCATCCCTAAACCTGAACCTGGAATAGCTTGAGGCAAAGCGCTTAATGGAGGATAAATTGTCCATCCAGCTGATGCAGGACCTGATTCAACAAAAAGAGAACCTAACATGATTACTGAAGATATAAAGAACATCCAATATGATAGCATATTCATAAATCCAGAAGCCATATCTCTAGCACCAATTTGTAAAGGAATAAGAAGGTTACTAAATGTTCCACTTAGACCAGCTGTTAATACAAAGAATACCATTATAGTTCCATGTATTGTAACTAATGCCAAATAAATATCATTACGCATTACACCTCCTGGTGCAAAATTTTCACCTAAAAGAAATTTAAATAGTCCAAAAGATTGTTCTGGCCAAGCAATTTGCATACGGAATAAAATAGAAAGTAAAACTCCTACAATTCCCATAATCAAACCTGTTATAAGGTATTGCTTAGCAATCATCTTATGATCTAAACTAAAAATATATTTAGTAATAAATGTTTCTTTATGATGACCGTGTTCGTGTGCTGACATAATCTTATATTATTTTAATATCTTAATCTATTTAATAATTTGAGCTACAACTTTTGTAGAATCCGTAACAATTTCAGCAGGTACAACCACTTCTGGAACTGGAATTACTTCTGGTTCAGGAGCATTAGCCTCTGCCCATTGAGAAGATAAAGTAGGTTTTTCACTTAACCAAACTTTAAAATCTTCAGGTGTATCTACAACAATTTTCATTTGCATATTATAATGAGATGCTCCACATATTTTATTACAAAGTAGAAGGTAATCAAAAGTATAAGGTTCTAAAGCTTCTTCACCTTTAGCCACTAATTCAATACTTTTTTTAGCTCTAATCTTATTTATCTTATCAACTTTTGCAATTATTGCTTCATCTTCGCGCATCTCTGCAGTTGTCATGTTAGGAACAAATGCAAACTGAGTTATCATACCAGGAACACAGTTCATTTGAGCTCTAAAATGAGGCATATAAGCTGAATGTAATACATCTTGTGAACGCATCTTAAAAACTACCTTTTTCCCTTTTGGCAAATGCAATTCATTAACAACTTTGTCATCTTGAGCTGCTGGATCTGACAAATCAACTCCTAAAGTATTTATACCCTCTATAAAACGAATATTTGCTTTCCCTAAGGTATTATCTTGTCCAGAATATCTTGCTTCCCAACCAAATTGTTTTGCGTATAATTCTACATAAATAACTTCCTCTTCTTCATCATAATACATGATATCATTCCAAGTATATAATCCATAAAGAATTAATCCTGCTAAAACAATAACTGGAATGATTGTCCATATAGCCTCTAATTTGTTATTATCTGCAAAGTAGAGTGCTTTTTGACCTTGTTTTCCTCTGTATTTAAATGCAAAATAATGTAGTAAAAATTGAGTTATCGTTTGTACAAAAAATATTAAGTACATTGAAATAGCCATTAAGTTATCAACATCTGCACCATGTTCTGAAGCAGGTGTTCCCAAAACTAAATCACCCCATTTTAATAATGAATAAATAGTAAAAATATAGATAAAACCAACAAACGCAAACATCAAGTATCCATTAATACTATTATCTTTATCGTTTGCAACTTCAGAATCACCTGAATTTGAACCTACTTGAGTTAAATCGAATATTTTAGTTAATTGCCAAATTGCAATTCCAATTAAAACTAAAACAAAGAATATCAATAAACTTGTCATTTGTTTATTTCTTTAAATATTAATAATGAAAATGTTTGCTCTCCTCCATAAGTGGATTTCCTTTAGCAATTAATGAAGCTTTTGTTAATGTGGTAAACACTACAAAGATAAATAATCCTAAAAAGAAAGCTATTGAACCTAGTTCTGCCCAACCAATGAACCATTGATCTCCAACAGTTGCAGGCATAATCATATTGTAAAAATCAATATAATGGCCACATAAGATAACGATACCAGCCATTACAATAATCCAAGACAAACGTTTAAAATCTGTATTGATTAAAATTAATAATGGGAATACAAAATTCATTACTAGCATACCAAAAAATGGTAATTTATAATTTTCTATTCTGAAAACGAAATAAGTTACCTCTTCAGGGATATCCGAATACCAGATCAACATAAATTGAGAAAACCATAAATATGTCCAAAAAATACTAATACCAAACATAAACTTAGCTAAATCGTGTATATGACTCGTATTAACATTTTCTAAATAACCTTTAGATTTTAAATATAATGTAACTAAAGCTATTACAGTAATACCACTTACAAAAAAACTAGCAAATACATACCATCCAAATAAAGTACTATACCAATGTGGATCTACAGACATAATCCAATCCCATGACATAATAGATTCTGATACTATAAAGAATACTAAGAATCCAGCTGCCCATTTAAAATTCTTTTTGTAAAAAGAAACATCGGTAGCATCATCTTGTGCTATAGAGTTCTTTCTTGATATATATCTATAAAGATTCCAACCTCCCAAAAACATGATCGCTCTTATTAAAAAGAATGGAACATTTAAATATCCTGATTTTGCTTGTAACAAATGGTCTTTGGCTACTTCAGCTTCGTCCATCCAAACAAAAAGATGATTAAAATGGAAGCCCGAAAGAACTAAGAATATAAAAAATATGATTGAACCAGGCAATAAATAACCTGTAATTCCTTCCATCACTCTAAATAAAATTGGAGACCAACCTGCTTGTGCTGCTTGTTGAATAGCGTAAAATGCTAAAACACCAACTGTCAAAAGCATAAAGAAAATACATGCTACATAGAAAGCTGACCAAGGTTTATTTTCTTGTTGGTGTAAAACATGTTCTAAATGAGCATCTTCATGACCACGAGACTCCTGTTTAACATCTGATTTATGAGCATGAGCATCAGACGTAACTTCATGGTTAGCATGTGACTCTTGCGTACTAGCTTTACCATGATGACCATCATGAGCATTTTCTATCATTTCTTTAACCTCTTCCTTATTTGGTACTGAAACAAAACCAATACCAATTCCTATGATTCCTAAAACCATTAGAACTAATGAAAAAGTTTTTAATTTACTTGAAAACGTATACATATTAATAATTTTCAAAAAAGTGTTTTACAATTATAATTCGGACTTCAGTTTTAAAACGTAATCTGTCACTTGCCATCTTTCTTCTTGCGTTAATTGATTTGCATGTGAACCCATAGAATTTAATCCATAAGTAACTACGTGATAAATACTTCCTTCAGTTATTTCTCTATCTTTATAGCTAGGGACACCTAGGAATTTTTCTCTTTTTACTAAATTTCCTTTTCCATCCCCTTTTTCACCATGACAAATAGCACAATAAATATTGAATAATTCTTTTCCTCTCTCAGGAGATTTAGAAATAGAATCTAATGGAGATTTTAATGTCTCTTTTGCCAAAGCATAACCTTCAGTTGTATTAGGAATTTCATAAGGAACAAAACCTCTTTTTATAGAGCCAGGAGCTGGCAGTTGTCCTTCTTTACCATTTTTAAAAACATCATGCTCAGAATACGTCTCATATGAAACGGATTCATACATGTTAGGAAAAAACTGATAGTTTGGTTTGCCCTTATCATGACATGACGTTGCCATAAAAGTTAAACCTGCTATTGCTACTATTTTATATAAGCTCTTCATATCTTGTATTAATGCTTTTCTATTACTTTAACTTCTACAGCTCCAGTTGATTTGAAAAAAGAAACCATATCCTCTTCATTACCATGAACACCTACTTCCATTAAAAAATGATCGTCTGTAGTTCTAACATCTGGATTTTCAGCTTTTTTAAATGGCCACAACTTACTTCTCATATAAAAAGTAATTACCATTAAGTGAGCAGCAAAAAATACAGTCATTTCAAACATAATTGGAACAAATGCAGGCATGTTATCTATATAGCTGAAACTTGGTTTTCCACCAATATCTTGTGGCCAATCAACTATCATAATAAAACGCATCATTGCTGTTGCAACAGATAAACCTACTAATCCGTATAAAAATGAAGCGATTGCAATTCTTGTTGGTGCTAAACCCATTGCTTTATCCAATCCATGAACAGGAAATGGAGTATAAACTTCTTCAATATGATGATGTGCTGCTCTTGTTTGTTTAACAGCATCCATTAAAACATCATCATCATTATATATAGCGTGTATAACTTTATTACTCATGATATTAATGATTATCTGAATGATTATGACCGTGTTCTTCTCTCTCTCTCTTATAATTATCTCCAGATGACTTTAAGATAGTTTTAACTTCAGCCTGAGCAATTACTGGGAAACTTCTAGAATATAATAAAAATAATACAAAGAAGAAACCTATTGTTCCAATAAAAATACCAGCATCAACAAAAGTTGGTTGGAACATTGTCCATGAAGATGGCAAATAATCTCTGTGTAATGAAGTTACGATAATTACGAAACGTTCAAACCACATTCCTACATTTACTACAATTGAAATAATAAATGAGAAAGCAATACTTGTTCTCAATTTTTTGGACCACATAAATTGAGGCGAAAAAACGTTACAAGTCATCATTAAGAAATAAGACCACCAGTAAGGACCAGTTGCTCTATTTAAGAAAGCATATTGTTCATATTCTACACCAGAATACCAAGCAATAAACAACTCTGTTATATAAGCACAACCTACTATCGAACCTGTAATCATAATAATGATATTCATTAATTCGATATGTTGAATTGTAATATAGTCTTCTAAGTTAGACACTTTTCTCATAATAATTAACAATGTGTTTACCATTGCAAATCCAGAGAAAATAGCTCCTGCCACAAAATATGGAGGAAGAATTGTTGTATGCCAACCAGGAATTACAGAAGTTGCGAAGTCAAAAGATACAATCGTATGAACCGAAAGTACAAGAGGTGTTGCTAAACCAGCTAATACCAATGATACTTCTTCAAAACGTTGCCAATCTTTTGCTCTTCCACTCCATCCAAAAGACAAAGTTGAATATATTCTTTTTGTAAAAGGCGTTATAGCTCTATCACGCAACATTGCAAAATCAGGTAATAAACCAGTCCACCAGAAAACCAATGAAACTGATAAATAAGTTGAAATTGCAAATACATCCCAAAGTAACGGTGAGTTAAAGTTAACCCAAAGAGATCCAAATTGATTTGGAATAGGTAATACCCAATATCCTAACCATGGACGTCCCATGTGAATAATAGGAAATAAACCAGCTTGCATTACAGAGAAAATTGTCATTGCTTCTGCAGAACGGTTGATAGCCATTCTCCATTTTTGACGGAATAATAATAATACGGCAGAAATTAAGGTTCCGGCATGACCGATACCTACCCACCAAACAAAGTTAGTAATATCCCAAGCCCAACCTACAGTTTTATTTAATCCCCAAGTACCAATACCTGTAGCTATGGTATAAATCATACAACCTAATCCATAAAGGAAAGCAGTTAAGGCAATTGAAAATACAATCCACCATTGTTTATTAGCTCTACCTTCAACAGGTCTAGCTACATCTACAGTAACATCGTGGTAAGATTTATTTCCTACTACTAAAGGTTTTCTAATGGGTGCTTCGTAATGAGACGACATAATCCTTTATATTGTTTCTTTAATTAATACTTATTTAACGTTTCTAACTTTAACGTGATAGAATACATTCGGTTTTGTTCCAATGTGTTCTAATAAATGATACATTCTTTCGTCTTCAACTAATTTAGCCACTTGACTTTCTTTATCATTTACATCTCCAAAAATCATAGCTCCACTACTACATGCAGCAGAACAAGCTGTTTGGAATTCACCATCTTTTACTAATCTACCTTCACGTTTTGCTTGAAGTTTAGTTGCTTGTGTTTTTTGAATACACATAGAACATTTCTCCATAACTCCACGAGAACGTACGTTTACATCAGGGTTTAATACCATTCGACCTAAGTCGTCATTCATATGATAATCAAACTCACTGTTTTTATTATATAAGAACCAGTTAAAACGTCTTACTTTATATGGACAGTTATTTGCACAATAACGAGTACCAACACATCTATTATAAGCCATGTGATTCTGCCCTTCTTTACCATGAGAAGTTGCCGCAACTGGACAAACTGTTTCACAAGGAGCGTGATTACAGTGTTGACACATTACAGGTTGGAACGCAACTTGTGGATTTTCTGATGGATCTTCCATTTCCGAAAGCGTATTCACAGAATCTATTAATCCAGAAGTACCTTCTTTTAATTCCACATCTCCAGTAAAAGTCTCTTCATGAGAATAATATCTATCTATACGCAACCAGTGCATATCTCTACTTCTTCTCACTTCATCTTTACCTACAACAGGAACATTATTTTCAGCATGACAAGCTATTACACAAGCACCACATCCTGTACAAGCATTTAAATCTATAGATAAATTAAAATGATGACCAATTGTTCTGTCAAAAGAAGTCCATAAATCAACTTCTGTTGCTGGAGTTTCTTGATGATCTAAAGAAACCATTGGAATTGGATTCCAAATTTCTGCATCTTTAGAATTAAATATTTCAAGAGTCGTTTCTTTGATAATATCACCACGACCCATTAATGTTTTTTGTAATTGAACACAAGCAAATTCATGCTCACCTTCCTCTTTTTCTATAGAAACAACTTGATTTGTATTTAAGTTTTTATATAATGCGTAAGCATTAACACCTACTTGCATCTCTTGTTTTAAAGCTGCTGTTTTTCCATAACCAAAAGCTAAACCAAAAGTTCCAACAGCTTGACCTGGCTGAACTACTACTGGCACTTTATTTAAAGTTGTATTTCCTACTTTTAAAGTAACATAGCTACCATTCATACCTCCATTAGCTACATTCCAATTCTCTAAACCATATTTTTCAGCATCTTTTTTAGAAACAGTAACATAGTTATCCCAAGAAACTCTAGTTATAGGATCAGGAAATTCTTGTAACCAAGGGTTATTAGCTTGTTGACCATCTCCCATTCCTATTTTAGTGTATAAAACTAATTCAAGACCAGAAGTTTTAGATTGAGCTAATTTATTAGCTGCTGAAGAAAAATCAACCTCATTAGCTACTAAAGGTAGTATTTCATTTACTGAAAAACCATCATGAACCATTTGATTCCATGATTTTCCAACTATACTTGTAGTAGCAAAACCTTTTAAGTAATCATGGTAACTTGCACTATTTTCAGTCCAAGTCAATAATCCTTCTTGAAATTGTTTGGTATCAAATAAAGGACGAATTGTAGGTTGAGTAACACTATAATGTCCTCTTTCAATAGCCACATCTGCCCATGATTCTAAATAATGTGGAGCAGCCGCAGCAATTGTTACTATAGATGCAGTTTCATCTTCTTTCATAGAAAATGCAACAGATAATTTCACTTTTTTAAGAGCTTCAGCAAAATCTTTAGAATTTGGTAATGTATAAACAGGATTAACTCCACTCATGATAAGTGTATGTATTTTACCTGCTTTCATATCTGCTACTAATTGAGTTACCTCTTTAGCATTCCCTTTTCTAGTTAATTTTGCATTATTTGGATTAAAAGCTTCAGATAATATTGCATTATTAATAGCCAATACTAATAACTGAGCATTCATATCATCTAAACCTGTAACCACTACACCTCTAGATTTTGCTGATTTTAATTGATTTGCAACTTTAACTATTTCTGCATTTTTAGACACAGAACCACCAACTATTGCATTATACAAATCAACTAATGCAAGTTTTTGATTTGCAATAGTCATTGGAATTCTTTTATCCGCATTAGCTCCAGCTAAAGACATGTTTGCTTCAATTTGGATATGCTTAGACATTTTCCCATTTTTAGGAATTCTACCTTTTGCATAGCCAGCATCATATCCACCACCTTGCCAATCACCTAAAATATCTGCTCCAACTGAAACAATAACATCTGCTTTAGAAAAATCATAATTTGCCAAAGCACGTTCACCATAAACCATTTCAAATGCATCTAAAGCATTAGATTCAGAAATTGCATCATAAGTAACACGCTTAACAGTTGGATATTTTGTTTTTAAGTCTTCGATTAAAGCATCTGTAGATGGACTCGCAATTGTATTCGTTAGAACTACTACTGAACCACCTTGAGCATTTGCTTCTTCTAAACTAGCTTTTATTTTTGCATTTACTTCTCCCCAAGTTGCATCTTTCCCTGCAATTTTAGGTTGTTTTAAACGTAAACTATCATATAATGAAAGTACCGAAGCATGAACTCTAGCATTAGCTCCAGTTTTAGCTCCTTCTAGATTATTGTTTTCAACTTTAATTGGACGACCTTCACGTGTTTTAATAAGAATATTTGCAAAATCAAATCCATCTGCAATAGTTGTAGCATAAAAATCTGCAACTCCTGGAATAATTTCCTCTGGTTGTACAACATAAGGAATAGATTTCACAACAGGACCTTCACATGCCGCTAATGATGCAGCAGCTGTACTAAATCCAACGTATTTTAAAAAGTCACGACGAGATGTTGCACTATTAGATAAAGTTTCTTTGTCTCCTAAAAACTCATCAACAGGAATTTGCTCAACAAACTCATTGCTTCTTAGCGTCTCAACAATAGAACTATTTTCGTTTAGTTCTTCAACACTTTTCCAGTATTTTTTGTTTGATGCCATATTGTATATTGATATTAGCTTCTTAAATTATATTAATTAATAGTGGCATTTACCACATTCTAAACCTCCCATTTGAGCAGCAGTTAACTGTTTAACTCCATACTTCTTAGAAAGTTCTTCGTGTATTTTTGTATAGTATGCATTGTCTTCAACCTTCACATTAGTTTCTCTGTGACAGTTAACACACCATCCCATTGTTAAAGACGAATGTTGTCTCATTATTTCCATTTCTTCAACTGGACCATGACAAGTTTGACATTCTACACCAGCAACAGTTACGTGTTGAGAATGATTAAAATAAACAAAATCTGGTAAATTATGAATTCTAACCCATTTTACTGGTTCAGTTTTACCTGTATATGTTTGTGTAGTCTTATCCCATCCGACAGCATTATATAACTTCTGAATTTCATTATTATAGTTAACTCCAAATTCATTTCCTTCTGCTAAAGTTTCTGGAGCTACTTCAGATATATTTTTATGACAATTCATACAAACATTTAAAGAAGGTATATTTGAATGCTTACCAACTCTAGCGGCAGAGTGACAGTATTTACAATCTATAGCGTTATCACCTGCATGTATTCTATGCGAATAATGAATAGGCTGAACTGGCTCATATCCTTGATCCACACCTATTTGCATAAAGAACCCATAAGCAAAATAGGCTGCAAACAATAAGAATAAAATTGCTGATACCACTAGCAAGAATTGATTTTTTACAAAAGCTTTCCAAATTGGCAATGACTTATCATCTTTTTGAATTTCAATACCGTTAGCTTTGGCAATTTTCACCAATACATTGTTCACTAAGAACAACATAACGATTAGCATTGTTAGTACTAAAGCTAAAGCACCTAAAATAACATCATTTGAAATTCCAGAACTGCCTGATGCGTTACCATCAACTGGTTCAATTTTAGCAACTGGAGGTTCAGGTTTAGGTTCAGATGTATATGCTAAAATATTATCAATATCTGCGTTAGACAATTGAGGAAAATTAGTCATTGCTTTCTGATCATTCTCATTGAATATTTTTAACGCTGTAGCATCACCCGCTTTAATAAGCTCAGTATTGTTTTTGATCCACTTGTAAAGAAATTCAACGTCATACTTTTCAGCAACACCTCTTAGCGCAGGTCCTGTCATTACTTTATCCAAAGCGTGACATGCAGCACAATTAGCATTAAAAAGGGCTTTACCTGCAGCAGGATCACCTCCTGCTATTGGAGCAGCAACTGTATCAACAGGCACTGGATCTTGAGAAAAAACAGATAAAGAAAAAGATAGCGTTAAAGCTAAACTGAAGAAAATCTTTGAAAACGATTTATGGTTACCCACCTTTTTCATATTTAATTAATGATTATCGACTAGATTTGGTATGATTTTAGATATATAATTTACACCTTTCAAGCATACATTATTTTAAACTCCGACAAAAATACAATATTAGAACTATTCTAAAAACCTTAATTTTATCTTAAAATGTAATTTATATTTATTCTAAATAATTTTACTTATTTTGTTTTGTTTATAAAATTGTACTTTTGCTTTAAATTTTATTCATTATGAGAAAATTAACTATTAAAAATCATTTTTACTTATTACTTATCAGCTTTTTTATTACTTCAAATTCTTTTTCTCAAGAAGACAAAACAACCGTCATTCAAGATCCAAGATTTGGTAAATTATTAAAAGAAAAACAAAATCTTGACAATTCTAACGAGTCTGACGAGAATTACACCATTCAAATTTTTTATGGAGATAAAGAATCTGCAAAGAGAGCTTTAGTAGGTTTTAAAAAGGATTTCAAAGATATTGAAGCTACTTATTTGTATACAAACCCTACTTATAAAGTTTGGGTTGGCAAATACAAGCTAAGGATTAATGCGGAAAAAGATTTAGTTGAAATCAAGAAAAAATATCCTACTGCTTTTCTTATAAAGCCAAATCGTTAAAAAACAAATGAAAAGAATATTTTTTCTTTACATTCTATTATTTAGTTTTTATAGTTTTTCGCAAACCATTAATGACTCAATAAAAACTAATACTTTAGAAGAGGTTGTAGTTACTTCGAAAAAAATACCTAAAAGCAAAAAAATATTACCTAACCAAGTTGAGTCTATAAATAATAAGCAAATAGAATTTCAGAATTTTCAAACAACAGCAGAGATGTTAGCTAATTCAGGCTCATTATTTGTTCAAAAATCACAACAAGGAGGCGGAAGCCCTTCCATCAGAGGACTTGAAGCAAGTCGGGTTTTATTGTTAGTAGATGGTTTTAGAATGAATAATTTAATATTTAGAGCTGGTCATTTACAAAATGTAATTACTGTTGACGAAAATATGATTGAAAATGTTGACATATTTTATGGCCCAACGTCAACATTATTTGGCAGTGATGCACTTGGTGGAACTGTAAATATAACTACAAAAAAAGCAAAATTTTCAAACGAAACTAATAATAAATTTTCCGGAAGAATAAATACAAGATACGGAAATGTTAATGAAGAAAAATCAGCTTCATTGGATTTAAATTATGCCACTGAAAATTTTGCTTCACTAACCATTTTTTCATACAATGATTTTGGGGATTTAAAAATGGGGAAAAGAAAAAATCCACATGCAGATTTCTTTGGAGAAAGGTCTCTTTATATAGAAACCATTAATGGTGTTGATCAATTGGTTGAAAACAACAATAAATATGTTCAGAAATTTTCAGGTTATACTCAATATAATGCACTACAAAAAATAGCCTACAAAACTAATTCTGGCTACAAACATGGAATAAATTTACAATTTTCAACTACCTCAAATATTCCAAGATATGATAGATTGACTGATGTAACTGCAACAGGTTTAAAAAATGCAGAATGGTATTATGGTCCTCAACAGAGAATTTTAACAGCTTATACTATTGAGAAAGAAAAAATATTATTCAATAGTGATTTGAGTATTAGTGTTGGATTTCAAAATATAAAAGAAAGCAGACATAATAGACGTTTTGAGAATTATAACTTGCAACATAGAGAAGAAAATGTAAATATGTATTCTTTTTCATCAGATTTCAATAGAAAATTTAAAAAAGGAGAATTGTTCTATGGATTTGAGTCCTATTTTGAAACCCTAAAATCTTCAGCTTACATACAAAACATAAATACTGGAGTTACTAATGGATTAGATTCACGTTATCCAAATGGGGACAATAACATGTTTAGAAATGACATTTACATATCATACAACGAAAAAACAAACGAAAAAACAGCTTGGACTGTTGGTGGTCGTTTTGGTTATACTACCTTAAAAAGCACTATCGCTGATGATACTTATTTCCCTTTGCCTTTTTCAGAAATACAGCAAGGTAATTTTACATATAGTGGTTCATTAGGAATAGTGCACAATACTTCTAAAAATGTTGCTCTAAAAACAAATGTTTCTTCTGGTTTTAGAGTGCCAAATATTGATGATTTTGGTAAAATATTTGAATCTGGAGGTGGATTTATAATTGTTCCCAATGAAAATTTAGCTCCCGAAAAAACAATAACAGGTGATGTAGGTATAGTAGTTCAATCTAAAAATAAACGATTTAAATTTGAAAATACTTATTTTTACACTCGTCTATATGATATGATTGTAATCGATAATTTTGAATACCAAGGACAAAACGTCATTAATTACAATGGTTCAAATAGTCAAGTTTTAGCTAACCAAAACAAAGGAAAAGCTTATATCACTGGAATATCAACTAACATGAAAGGCTATATTATTGAAGACTTACAATTTAATGTTAGTTTCAATTATACATATGGTCGAATTGTAGAGGATCAAAGCGAAAGTCCGTTAGATCATATTTCACCTTATTTTGGTAAAATAGGTCTACGTTATGATAAAAAATGGGGGCAATTTGAAGGCTATATCTTATATAATGGTAAAAAAAGCAGTAAAGATTATTTTTCAAATGGTGAAGATAATATCCAATATGCTCCAGAAGGAGGTATGCCTGCGTGGGAAACTTACAATTTCAAAACAAGTTTCAACATAACTAAAAGAGCTACTTTGTTTGTAGGAATTGAAAATATTTTAGATACGCAATACAGAAATTTTGCATCAGGAATTAATGCTCCAGGTAGAAATATTTATGGTGGATTAAAATATAGTTTTTAAAAAAATTATCTGATATCTATCTATTAAAAACTATATTCAAATTTAATAATACATAAGATAGTTTGATTTCTAAAATCGCAATACATCATTAACAAAATGCTTTAATAATATAGAATTATTTTTTAATTTAACCATCGATAAAACTTAGATTAAGCAAAGAAACATATAGGATTAGATTTTTATCAGGAAAATCTTAATTATAACAAAAAACCGAACTCATAGTTCGGTTTTTGTTATATAAATCTCTTTTATTTATTTCAATTTCTTTTTAACCTCGACTTCTTGGAAAGCTTCAATTAAATCATATTCATGAAGATCATTGTAGTTTTTAATTTGTACACCACAATCATATCCTTTAGAAACTTCTTTCACATCATCTTTGAAACGTTTTAAAGTAGCTAATTCACCTGTGTAAATTACAACTCCTTCTCTAATTAAACGAATTTGTGAATTTCTAAATATCTTACCATCAGTTACCATACATCCAGCGATTGTTCCAACTTTTGAAATTTTAAACAATTCTCTAACTTCAGCTGTACCAGTAATTTCCTCTTTTAATTCTGGAGATAACATTCCTTCCATTGCATCTTTCAAATCATCGATAGCTGCATAGATAATAGAGTAATTACGAATATCAATTTCTTCTTTTTCAGCTAATGCTTTTGCATTTCCTTGTGGACGTACATTAAATCCAATAATAATTGCATCTGAAGCAGAAGCTAATAAAACATCAGATTCTGTAATAGCACCAACTCCTTTATGAATAATATTAATTTGAATTTCTTCAGTAGATAATTTTGAGAATGAATCTGACAATGCTTCTACAGAACCATCCACGTCACCTTTAAGAATAATGTTCAATTCTTTAAACTGACCTAATGCAATACGACGACCAATTTCGGCCAAAGTAATGTGTTTCTGAGTTCGAACAGATTGTTCACGTTGTAATTGAGTACGTTTGGCTGCAATTTGTTTTGCTTCCCTTTCATCATCATATACACCAAACTTATCACCAGCTGTTGGAGCACCATCTAAACCTAATATTGACACAGGAGTTGACGGACCAGCTTCGGTAACATTATGACCACGTTCATCAAACATAGCTTTAATTTTACCGTGGTTTTTTCCAGCAAGCATGTAATCTCCAATTCTTAATGTTCCAGCTTGTACTAATATAGTAGTAACATAACCACGACCTTTATCTAATTGTGCTTCAACTACAGTTCCAATAGCATTTTTATCAGGATTTGCTGTTAATTCCAGAACTTCAGCTTCTAATAACACTTTTTCTAATAATTCCTTAACACCTAAACCTGTTTTTGCTGAAATATCATGTGACTGGTATTTACCACCCCAATCTTCAACTAACAAGTTCATAGCTGCCAATTTTTCTTTAATTTTTTCAGGATTAGCTGTAGGTTTATCCACTTTATTGATTGCAAATATCATTGGTACACCGGCTGCCTGAGCATGGCTAATTGCTTCTTTGGTTTGTGGCATGATATCATCATCTGCCGCAATCACAATAATTGCAATATCTGTAACTTGAGCTCCACGTGCACGCATCGCAGTAAATGCTTCGTGACCTGGTGTGTCTAAGAAAGCAATCTTTTGACCTCCTTCTAGTTCAACACCATAAGCACCAATATGCTGTGTAATTCCTCCTGATTCACCTGCAATTACATTTTCTTCACGAATATAATCTAGTAAAGATGTTTTACCATGATCAACGTGACCCATAACTGTAACAATAGGTGCTCTATGAATTAAATCTTCAGGGTTATCTAGAATTACTTCGGTAGCTTCTTCAATATCAGTTGTAATAAATTCAACTTCAAAACCAAATTCATCTGCTACAATCGATAATGTTTCAGCATCTAAACGCTGATTCATCGTTACCATTATTCCTAGAGACATACAAGTACCTATAACTTTGGTAATTGGCACATCCATTAGAGAAGCAACTTCACCAACTGTTACAAATTCTGTAACTTTAAGAATCTTACTCTCTAATTCTTGTTGTTGTTGTTCATCATCAACACGTTGACGGTGAGTATCTCTTTTATCTTTACGGTATTTAGCAGCTTTAGAGCCTTTTTTACCTTTTCCTTGAAGTCTTTCAAGAGTTTCTTTAATTTGGTTTTTAACTTCCTCTTCAGTTGGTTCAGTTTTTTGAACCACAACTTTTTTACCTTTATTAAATCTATCTTTTGAGAAATCTTTTTTAACACCACTTTGACCTGGAGCATTATTAGCACCTGGAACTGGTTTTGTTATTCTCTTACGTTTATTCTTATTAGAATTGTTATTATTGTTGTTACTGTTACCAGCAACATTAGGAGTTTTAGCGTCTCCTGGTTTTTTAATATCTTTTCTAGGTTCAATCTTCTTTTTAGGTTTATTAAACTGACTTAAATCAATTTTTTGACCTGTAAAAGTTGTTCCAGATAATTTTTGATAATTAGTTGCTATTTTAACTTCTTCGGCAGGCTCATCTGAAATAGGCTGCTCTATTGAAGTATTTTTTTCTACAGAAACAGTAGTTGGTTTTGGTTGTTCTACTTTTTCAACAACTTTAATAACTGGTTTTTGTTCTTCTACTTTAGGTTTTTCTTCAACAACAGGAGTTTCTTCTTTTTTCTCAACTTTAGCAACTGGCTTTTCCTCAACAACGGGAGTTTCTTGTTTTGGTTCAACCTTTTTAGGATTTAAATCAATTTTTCCTACTGCTTTAGGTCCTACTAAAGAAGCTCTTGCTTTAATTACTTCTTGTTTTTGTAGTTCTTCATGCTGACGTTTAATCTCAACCTCTTTTTCAAGCTCTTTCTTAAGAGCTTCTTTCTCTTTTTTCTTCTCTTCACTTACTTCAAGAGAGGCTACTTTCTTACCTTTATCGGCAGAAAATTGACTGCATAAGACATCGTATTCCTCTTGAGATATTTTAGCATTTGGACTTGCTTCAATTTCATGCTCCTTTTCCTTTAAAAAGTCCACGGCTCTGTCTAGAGAAATGTTTAACTCCCTTAAAACTTTGTTGATTCTTATAACTCTTTTGTCAGACATATAATCTTTTTTCTAATTCTTTTTGTTTTGTGCGTTGTTCTTTTTTTAAAAAACTAGTCCTCTAATTCTTCTTTTAAAATACGAACAACTTCTAATATAGTTTCTTCCTCTAAGTCTGTTCTTCTTACTAAATCCTCGACATCTTGACCTAAAATACTTCTAGCTGTATCTAATCCAATTTTTTCAAATTCTTCAATTACCCAAGCATCGATTTCATCTGAAAATTCTCTTAATTCAACATCATCAACTTCAACAATTCCTTCTCTAATAACATCTAATTCATAACCAGTTAATAAACTTGCTAATTTAATATTATATCCTCCTCTACCAATTGCTTTTGAAACTTCTTCAACTTTTAAGAAAACTTCTGCTTTCTTAGTTACCTCGTCAATTTTAACAGAAGAAACTTTAGCTGGGCTTAAAGCTCTTGTTATATATAATTGAATGTTATTTGTATAATTAATAACATCTATATTTTCATTTCCTAATTCACGAACAATACCATGAATACGAGAACCTTTCATTCCCACACAAGCTCCAACTGGATCTATTCTATCATCATAAGAATCTACAGCTACTTTTGCTTTTTCACCTGGTATTCTTACTACTTTTTTAACATTAATCAGACCATCAAATACTTCAGGAATTTCTTGTTCAAACAATTTTTCAAGAAACTCTGGAGCAGTTCTTGACATCATGATTTGAGGTTTATTACCTTTTAATTCAACACTTTCAATAATCCCTCTTACATTATCACCTTTTTTGAAATAATCATTTGGAATTTGTTTCTCTTTTGGTAAAACAATCTCATTTCCATCATCATCCATCAAAACAACCATTTTTGGTCTTACATGGTGAACCTCAGCTGTGTAAATATCTCCTACTAAATCTTTAAATTGCTTGTAAAGATTAGTATTGTCATGCTCATGAATTTTAGATATTAAGTTTTGACGTAGTGCTAAAATAGCTCTTCTTCCTAATTGAAACAACTTCACTTCTTCAGAAACCTCTTCACCTACTTCAAAATCAGGTTCAATTTTTCTTGCCTCCGCTAATGAAATTTCAGAGTTTTCATCTTCAACCTCTCCATTTTCAACAACAGTTCTATTTCTCCAAATTTCCATATCTCCTTTATCAGGATTAATAATGATATCAAAATTATCATCTGAACCGTATTTTTTCTTCAATGCATTTCTAAACACATCTTCTAAAATTGCCATTAAGGTAACTCTATCTATGAGCTTATCGTCTTTAAATTCTGAAAACGATTCTATTAACGCAATATTTTCCATGTCAACTCTTTATTTAAAATAATACTATTACTGTAGCTTCTTTTATTTCAGAATAAGGCAAATTTACAGATTTTTCTACTGTTTCTTTACCTTTTCCTATTTTTTTTGGTTCTCTTGCTTTCCATTCTAACGTGATTCCATTATCATCAGCAGCTGCAAGCAATGCTTCAATCTCTTGAGATGTTGTTGTTTTGACCTTTAAATTTCTTCCAATATTTTTTTTATACTGTCTAACTAAGCTTAATGGACTTGAAACTCCAGCTGAAGCTACCTCGATACTAAAATCATATTTTTCATTATCTAAATTACCGTCAATCGCTCTACTTACATCAATACAATCTTGCAAACTAACACCATTATCACCATCTAAAACGATGCTAATTTTAAATGAATCATCTATTTTTAAATCAATCAAAAACAAAGACGGACGCTCTTTCAAGGCATCTTCCAATAACTGATTTACTTCTTCTTTAAATGTCATATTTTTATGAAAAGAGGCACGCAATGCGTGCCTCATTATTTAACTACTTTATAAATAATCGGTGCAAATATACATAATATTTTTTTTAAATTAAAATAATTGTTTAATTAGAATATAATCAGTAACTTTATGATGTAAACTTTTACAATTAAAACCAAAAAACCACCTAATTTATGAAAAAAATTTTAGTACCCACAGATTTTTCCAAACATGCCGAATATGCTTTAAAAGTAGCGGCTCAAATAGCAAGAAAAGACAATAGTGAAATAATTGTAGTTCATATGCTTGAGCTTCCTACTACTGGGAACGATGCAATAACCTCTTCACATGAAATACCAGAACTAATGCTTTTCAAAAATGCTGCGATTGCTAAACTTGACCATTTAATGACCGCTCCTTATTTAGAAGGTATTAAAACCACCAAACTCATTCAATTTGAAATTGCTTTTGATGGAATTATGAAAAATGAAAAAAGCCATAATGCAGATTTAATTGTCATGGGTTCACATGGCGCTAGTGGTTTTCAAGAAATGTTTATTGGTTCAAACACTGAAAAAGTGGTTAGAAATTCTGAAATACCTGTTTTAGTTATTAAGAGAGAAGAAGAGAATTTTAACGCTAAAGATTTTGTTTTTGCTTCTGATTTTTCTGACGAAATAAAAAAACCATTTGAAAAAGTAGTTGATTTTGCAAATAAATTTAACTCACACATTCATTTAGTAAATATAAACACACCTAATAACTTTAAATCTACTCGTGTTGCTCAAAATATAATGGACGAGTTTGTATCTAATTTTAAAATAAACAGTTTTTCAACTCACATTTATAACGACATTAATGTTGAAAAAGGAATTCTTCATTTTGCAAAAAGCATAGATGCTGATATTATAGGAATGAGTACACATGGAAGAAAAGGAATTTCTCACTTTTTTAATGGAAGTATTAGTGAAGATTTAGTTAATCATGCTAAAAGACCTGTTATAACCTTTAAAATATAACCTGAAAAAATTTAAAATAAAAAAACCTCTCAATTGAGAGGTTTTTTTTGTTGTCCCACAAGGACTCGAACCTTGAATGACGGTACCAAAAACCGGAGTGTTACCATTACACCATGGGACATATTTCCTTAATGCGAGTGCAAATTTAGTACATATTTTTTATTCTGCAAGTTTTTCTAAAAAAAATATTAAAATTTATTTTAAATCTTTTATGCTAACAAAAAAGTAGTTTCTTTGTATTACAAATTAAAAAAGACAAATAGATACTTTATGACTGCATTTAATTTTAAAAAATGGAATACTATAATAGGTTGGGTAACTTTTACAATTGCTTTGGTAACCTTCTCATTAACAGTTGAACCAACTATGAGTTTTTGGGATTGTGGGGAATATATTGCAACTTCTGCCAATCTTGAAATTGGACATCCACCAGGAGCTCCTTTATTTCAAATGCTAGGAGCCTTCTTCGCAATGTTTGCTACAAGTGCTTCAAAAATAGCACTCATGGTTAATATGATGTCTGTTTTTTCTAGTGCATTTACTATACTTTTCATGTTTTGGTCATTAACACTTTTAATGAAACGTATTTTTATAAAAGAAGAAAACCAGTCAAAGGAAAATTACATTATGTTATTAGGAAGTGCTTGTGTTGCTTCTTTAGCATTTACATTTTCAGATAGCTTTTGGTATAATGCAGTAGAAGCAGAAGTGTATGCTATGGCTTCTTTTTTAATTTCTTTACTGTTTTGGTTAGGATTAAGATGGGAACAAGACATAGACAAACCCAAAGGAAATAAATGGTTACTTATTATCTCTTTAGTTATAGGCTTATCATTTGGAGTTCACTTCATGGCTCTACTAACATTTCCTGCAATAGGCTTTTTATATTTCTTTAAAAAATACAAAAACATTACTATAAAAAGTTTTTTAATAGCAAATGTTGTAATTGTTGCTATATTATTATTCATTTTTAAATTACTACTCCCTTATACTTTAGCTTTTTTTGGAAAAACAGAAATTTTTGCAGTAAACAGTTTAGGATTACCTTTCAATTCTGGAACAATATTAGCTTTCTTAATTTTAGTTGCTTTATTTTATTTTGGATTAAGATACACTAAAGCAAAAGGACATGTTTTTTATAACACCATCATATTATCTGTTTTGTTTATTTTAATTGGCTTTTCTACTTGGTTAATGCTACCTATAAGAGCGAACGCAAACCCTCCAATTAACGAAAACAAACCCTCCGATGCAGCTGAAGTTCTAGCTTACTACAATAGGGAACAGTATGGTGAACAACATTTGTTTTATGGCCCTCAATTTTCTGACACTTACTCAGGTTTAGATGAAAACAATCCATACACAGATGGAAAGCCTAACTACGAAAGAGATTACAAGTCTGGCAAATATATTATTACCAATAATTATAAAAATGCGAATCAAAATACAGATGACAACCACAAAGCATTCTTACCAAGAATGTGGAGTAATGATCATAGTGAGAACTATATGCGTTTTACAGAACCATTAGATTTTAGAATTAAACCAGAATATGCAGATGAACAAGAATTAGTAGAAATTGTATCCGAATTTAGAAGTGCTTTTAATAGCAAAAGGTTAGATTATGATGACTATAATAAATTTCTAAAAGGATATGGAGAGTATTTAATTGTTGAAAAGCCAAGTTTTATAAACAATATGAAATATATGTTTGAATTTCAATTTGGTTATATGTACTGGAGATATTTAATGTGGAATTTCACTGGAAGACAAAGTGACAACCAATGGAAAGGAGATTCTTTGGACGGAAATTGGATTAGTGGGATAAAATTCCTTGATGCAATTAGACTTGGAAGTCAAGACAATTTAACTTCAGACATGCTTAACAACAAAGGTAGAAATACTTATTTTTTCTTGCCTTTTATATTAGCAGTGATTGGAATGATTTATCATGCAAAAAAAGATATTAAAAGTTTTTATGTTTTACTTGTCTTATTTTTATTTACTGGATTAGCATTAAAGATTTATTTAAATGAAAGACCATTTGAACCTAGAGAACGAGATTATGCCTTAGTTGGTTCTTTTTATGTATTCGCAATGTGGATTGCTTTTGGAGTATATTCATTATATGACGGAATTAAAAAACACTTAAGCTCTAAAGTTACTATTCCAGTAATACTTGGATTAACTCTATTAGCTGCACCTGTTTTAATGGCTTCTCAAAACTGGAATGATCATTCTCGTGCCAATAAATATACAGCTTTAGCTAATGCAAAAGCCTATTTAGATTCATGCGATAAAAATGCCATACTATTTACCATTGGAGATAATGATACTTTTCCACTTTGGTATGCACAAGAAATTGAAGGATATCGTACAGATATTAGAATCGTTAACACAAGCCTATTCATGACTGACTGGTATATAGACCAAATGAGAAGAAAAGCTTATGATTCTGACCCTATTCCGCTTACTATGTCAAGAGATTTATACAAAGGAAGCAATAGAGATTACAGTTTCTTTATCGAAAAAACTAAGGATTCTATTCTTTTACAAGATTTAATTCGATTTATGTCACTTGAAGACGAAAGAGCAAAAATTGATTTAAGAAGTGGGCAATCTGTCAATTATTTTCCATCAAATAAAATTATTATACCTATTGACAAAGAAACAATTATTAAAAATGAAGTAGTTTCTCCAAAATATTATGATTCTATTGTACCATATATGCAATTTAAAATAAAAGGAGATGCTTTGTATAAGAACAGATTAATGATGCTTGACATCATTAATGCTAATAATTGGAAACGCCCGATTTACTTTACTGGAGGAAGTTTTGGAGATGAGGATTATTTATGGATGAAAGATTACTTAGAATTAGACGCTATGTGCTTTAAATTAGTTCCTGTAAAGACCAAAAGTAGAAATGATGGACCAAATCCTTTAGAAATGGGATTCATCGATTCTGACAAGATGTATAATATTATTAGAAAATGGGATTGGGGAAATAGTGGTAATCCAAATATGTATCACGACCCTGAAACACGTAAAAATGGCATTACCTATAGAACTAATCTTGCGCGATTAATGGAAACATTAATAAACGAAGGTAAAAATGAGAAAGCTGAAAACATAATTGATTTGGCAATGGATAAAATGCCAATTGATTATTTTGAATATTATACCTTAGTAGATCCTTTCGCTGAAGGGTATTATGAAATTGGCAAAAAAGAAAAAGCAAGAGAAGTCATCAAAAAACTGATTGTTAAGTATCAAGAAGTGCTAACTTACTATAAAGCTATTAATAAAGGCCAATTAGATAGAGAAACCATGATGACAATAGTTTCTAATATTGAACGTTATCGAAGTTTATTAGAAATTATGAAACGAGCAAACGATATGGAATTCTATAACCAAGAAAAAGTAAAATTCAACAATTACAATAAAATGTTTCCAGAATTTGAAAGAGACATGGAGTAGTTAATTAGTTTTAAAAACTAAAAAATGTGATAAGGATTTCTTATCACATTTTTTTATTCTTTACATTTACATTATGAGTACTTTTTGGATTAAAACACCTTCATTTATTCAATATTTATTTCCAAATTATATCTGGAAAATAAAAAACACTGAGCAAAAAATATTTTTAACTTTTGATGATGGCCCTATTCCTGAAGTCACAGAATGGGTTTTAGATATCTTAAAAAGAGAAAATATAAAAGCAACATTTTTCTGTATTGGTGACAATATAAAAAAGCATCCGCAAACCTTCAAAAGGATAATACAAGAAAAACATTCCATTGGGAATCATACTTTTAATCATTTAAATGGATGGAAAACCAATTCAAACCTTTATTATGAAAATTTTAGGCTATGTGATGAAATATTAGAGAATACAAAAAGGGAAATGGATAATTCTAAAGATGACAAATGTATAATTTCAAATCCTCAACTGCAAACTGAACATTCTAAATTATTTCGTCCTCCTTATGGTAAAATAAAACGACTACAAGCTAAAAAAATCAAGCTAAAAAAATACAAAATAATAATGTGGGATGTTTTAAGCTATGATTTTGATCAAAATAGTACACCCGAAATTTGTTTGGAAAATGTAGTTAAAAATACAACTGCTGGAAGTATAATTGTATTTCACGATAGCATAAAAGCTAAAAAAAACTTACAATATGCATTACCTAAAGCAATACAAAAACTAAAAGAAAAAGGATTTGTTTTTGAAACTATCGTTTAAGACTGTTCTTGAACCAATGCAATCAAAGTATTAGCATCCATTTCACCACTTTGTCTCCAAACCATTTGACCTTCTTTGTAAATCATCAAAGTAGGCAATCCTTTAACACGTAAAGCTTCAGCTAGCTCACGATTCTTATCCACATCAATTTTAATAACCCTAGCTTTATCACCTAAAGCTGCTGCAACATCACGAATAACTTCATTCATTGCAACTGAAGGCTCGTTCCATTCTGTAAAAAAATCTATCAATACAGGTACATGAGCATCGATAAGTTCTCCAAATTTTGACATAAATCGAAATTTTTAAGCAAAAATAATATACAAATGTAGCATTTTTACTGAATTATGCTACATTTTCACTCTTTTTTAGTTCGATAACAGTTATTTCTGGCATAATTCCAACTCGACCAGGATAGGCATGAAATCCAAATCCTCTATTTACATAAATATATCGACCTACATTTTCATATAAACCAGCCCATTGTTTATATACATATTGTACTGGGCTCCATTTAATCCAACCTGGGATTTCTATTCCAAACTGAAAACCATGTGTATGACCAGAAAGTGTTAAATGGTAATGATTATCATGATGTTGTACTTCAGCATCCCAATGACTTGGATCATGACTCATTAAAATTTTAAAATCTTCTTTTCTAACACCTTCGGAAGCTATTGCTAAATCTCCTGCTTTCTTAAAGTGTTTTCCCCAATTTTCAACTCCAATTAATTTTATTGAATCTTTTCCTTTTTTAATTTCAACATTTCTATTTAATAGTAAATCAAAATCAATTTGTCGGTGTAAATCTTTAATCTCATTAAAATTTGCTAATTTTTCTTCATTAGAATCCCATTCAAAATACTCTCCATAATCATGATTTCCTAGAACCGAAAATTTACCCAATTTAGGATTATGAATACCTTTAAAAGTATCTATCCAAGGATGCATTTCTTTAGCATGTGTATTTACAATATCTCCTGTAAATAATATCAAATCAGAATTTTGTTCATTAATCAAATCTATTGCATATTGAATTTTTTCAGGATTATCAAAACTTCCACTATGAATATCAGAAATATGTGTAATCGTTGTTCCATCAAATTCTGGTGGCAAATCTGGAAAAAACAAGGTTTGTTTTCTAACTTTAAAATTATATTTACCAATAGTTATTCCATACATTAATGATCCAAATGGAATTGCTGCAAGACTAAGCGCTATTTGACTTACAAACTTTCTTCTTTGCGGGAAAAAATAATCACTACGGTTATTACCTACAAAATAATTCAAACAACCAGATAATAATCTATATATATCCTCTCCTAATAAAATAACCGTTAAAAAAATCTTTGGAACAAAAGCTATTAAAAACAATCCTATAGTGAAAAGTGATTGTTTATTTTGTCCAGATCCTCTATCATGAGTTAAAAAGAAATAAGTTATATAAACTATAACTGCCAAAGACACTAAAAGATAAAACCCTAAAACCCACTTAGATTTTACAACTGTTTTAACAGCTTGAAAAGAATAAAACTCTAAAAGGGAAATTAGTAACAAAGGTATTAACCAACGAAGCATTTGAAATAATTTTGCACAAAGTAACAAATATTCAATCAGTGCAAAGTAGTAATTATTAAAATTTTAACTAACAAAAAAGGCTAATACAGATTATTAGCCTTTCAATTATATAAGATAAATTTAAATTTATTTCATAAAAAGATTTAAAGATACAGTAAGCATATTACTTGTTCCACTATATCTTTCCGCATAAACTTCTACATAATCGTTAGGTGATAGTTCTACTGCACATTGCAAAGGAAGAGCTAAAATATCACTTGTATTAGTTGTAAAAATATACGTTTTTGAACGATTAATAACAGTACCATTTTTAGCAATATAAATTACATAAATGGTATTACTACTATTAGTTGCTTGAAAAGACACCGCAGCATTTATAGTAAAAAATCTCTTCTGACTACCTAGATATTGCAATCTATTGTCTGAAGATCCTGTTGAAGCTCTAAAAAAATTATTCGCTGTAGTAGTTCCTACTATCTTAATAGGAGTACCTGTAGATAATGTAGTCAACACTCCTGAACCTACTGCAAAATCAAAATTAACATCTCCAACAGCAACAGCATCACTTTCTAATGGAATACCCTGACAGTTTATATCCCATTTATTGTTAAAATTATAACCTGTATAGGAACCCGTTGTATATTTTTTTACAAAAAAACCTGTTGTAGGTGCTCCAATGAAATTAACAGCATACATAGTTCCTTGTATAGATATAGTAGGATTTGAAGATACATCAACACCTATTGTTGCACCATAAAGCTCACTAAAACCTCCTTGTTTTTGAATTGTACTGAAAGTCCCCTCATACTTTTCATAAGTCCCAGCATTATTTCCAAACCATGCTTGATTATCTAATAATAATTTTGTAATGTTTCTATAAATAATACCATTTGTATTGCCAGCAAATTGGATAATACTAGCAAAAACTAAAGCAAAATTTTCAAGCACACCTACATTGGCAGAACTTGCAACTATAGTATCTCTAAAAATTAAATTTTGAGTACCTCCTCCATTTATATTAAATACATTGCCAGTAGAAGCTACGAGTGTTAATACTTTAATCGCACCACCTGTCGTTCCCACAAACAAATCTCCAGAAACTTTTATTAACTTATCTTCCCCAGAATCTAAACCTATAACATAAGCGTTATTTAATTCTATAGGAAAGTCAACTAATATTGTTCCATTAATCTCATACAATGTTTGTGTATCTAATAAATACTTTGTACCTCCTCCTGCTGCTAATTCGGTTGCTAAAACAGAAGCCAAAACATCTGTAGCCTTAATTCGCTTAAAATTTGATCTTCCATGTGGTATATTATCCCAAGTAGCTGTAGGCAAATCATAATAACTAAACCCATTTAAATCTGTATCATACACTAACAATCCATTTGCAGGTGATGCTATTGCTGATTTTTGAGCTGTTGTCATCCTTGGAGTTAAAAGACCTTGTGTAGTTGAACTAATATCCAAAGCTGCAGAAGCATTAGGAGATGTAGTGTTAATCCCAACTTGGGCAATAATGTTTTGCTCGAAAAAAATTAATATAATCAACAAAACACATAATTCCGGTTTAAATAGCTTTTTTTTCATAATATTATATAGTTAATAGTTAAATAATTTTAAAATATATCTATCAGCAATTAGATCAATAGAACCTTCCATTAAATTGAAACAAATGCATTCTATAATCACAATCAACAAATCTGTTTAGTATCATTGCATTAAAAATTAAGAAAACAGAGAAAGTAGTTATTAGCAATTTCAAAATAGGAAAAGAAAAATTTATCATATTAGCTGGTTTTAAATTATAATGTAAATTTATTATAACTAAAGTCGCTGTTTTACAATTTTAGATAAACAAAAGATATACTATCGTTAAAAGACTTATTTGTGTAGATAAATGAATTTTACATAAAATCTCCTCTTTTTTTACTTTATTAATGAGTCAAAAAAGAGGAGTGAAATAAAAAGGAAAAATATTTCAAATAAAATTATAAAAAACTGATTTTAAAAGGATTAAAAATTAAAAAATGTTTTTGAAATTCATTTTAAAAACAAAAAACTATAAAAACTATCAATTAACATAACAAGTTTTTATATAAAACTAATATTAGGTACTCAATACAAATTTGTATATGTGATTGAAAGTAACTTAATTTGTTTTAGATGAAATGATATGCAAAGAAAGAATCAATGTTTTCACATTGATTCTTTCTTTGCATGCTATTAAGATTATTATTTCATAAAAAGATTTAAAGATACAGTAAGCATATTACTTGTTCCACTATATCTTTCCGCATAAACTTCTACATAATCGTTAGGTGATAGTTCTACTGCACATTGCAAAGGAAGAGCTAAAATATCACTTGTATTAGTTGTAAAAATATACGTTTTTGAACGATTAATAACAGTACCATTTTTAGCAATATAAATTACATAAATGGTATTACTACTATTAGTTGCTTGAAAAGACACCGCAGCATTTATAGTAAAAAATCTCTTCTGACTACCTAGATATTGCAATCTATTGTCTGAAGATCCTGTTGAAGCTCTAAAAAAATTATTCGCTGTAGTAGTTCCTACTATCTTAATAGGAGTACCTGTAGATAATGTAGTCAACACTCCTGAACCTACTGCAAAATCAAAATTAACATCTCCAACAGCAACAGCATCACTTTCTAATGGAATACCCTGACAGTTTATATCCCATTTATTATTAAAATTATAACCTGTATAAGAACCCGTTGTATATTTTTTTACAAAAAAACCAGTAGTAGGTGCTCCAATAAAATTAACAGCATACATAGTTCCCTGTATTGATATAGTAGGATTTGAAGATACATCAACTCCTATAGTTGCTCCATAAAGTTCACTAAAACCACCTTGCTTTTGAATTGTACTAAAAGTCCCCTCATACTTTTCATAAGTCCCAGCATTATTTCCAAACCATGCTTGATTATCTAATAGCAATTTTGAAATATCTCTATAAATAATTCCATTTGTATTGCCAGCAAATTGGATAATACTAGCAAAAACTAAAGCAAAATTTTCAAGCACACCTACATTGGCAGAACTTGCAACTATAGTATCTCTAAAAATTAAATTTTGAGTACCTCCTCCATTTATATTAAATACATTGCCAGTAGAAGCTACGAGTGTTAATACTTTAATCGCACCACCTGTCGTTCCCACAAACAAATCTCCAGAAACTTTTATTAATTTATCTTCCCCAGAATCTAAACCTATAATATAAGCGTTATTTAATTCTATAGGAAAGTCAACTAATATTGTTCCATTAATCTCATACAATGTTTGTGTATCTAATAAATACTTTGTACCTCCTCCTGCTGCTAATTCGGCTGCTAAAACAGAAGACAAAATATCTGTAGGCTTAATTCGCTTAAAATTTGATCTCCCATGCGGTATATTGTCCCAAGTAGCTGTAGGCAAATCATAATAACTATATCCATTTAAATCTGTATCATATACTAACAATCCATTTGCAGGTGATGCTATTGCTAATTTTTGAGCAGTTGTCATTCTAGGAGGTAAAAGACCTTGTGTGGTTGACGTCAAATCCAAAATCGAACTTGCATCTGGACTTGTAGTATTAATTCCCACTTGTGCTTCTATGTGTTGAAACATAGTTGACATAATAAATAATAATATACATATTTTTACAACAGAAGAAGTACTAGCATTTTTCATAAGGAAAAGATTTAGGTTATTGTGATAAATTTATGAAAAAAATTACCATATTACAAATAAAAATGGCTTAAACATGAATATTTAACAATAATAAGAAAAATAACACAAATTAAACATGTCTACATTTTTTACACCATATATAAAGTAAAATCTTTAAAGAATTGTATTTTTACATTTTGAATTAAAACCACATTTCAATGTCACAGAAACGTTTATTTCTTCTCGATGCCTATGCACTAATCTTTAGAGGCTATTATGCCTTTATAAAAAATCCAAGAATCAACTCAAAAGGAATGGATACCTCTGCCATTATGGGGTTTATGAATTCTTTGATGGATGTCATTAAACGTGAAAAACCAGACCATCTAGCTGTAGCATTTGACAATGGAGGAAGTCATATAAGAAATGAAATGTTCCCAGAATATAAAGCCAATCGTGATGCCACACCTGAAGCCATTAAAATTGCAATTCCATATATCCAAGAGTTATTAAAAGCAATGCATATTCCTATTATGGAAAAAGCGGGCTTTGAAGCTGATGATTTAATCGGAACATTAGCAAAACAAGCTGAAAAAGAAGGTTACCAAGTATTTATGGTAACCCCAGATAAGGATTTTGCCCAATTAGTTTCTGAAAATATTTTCATGTATCGTCCTGCTCGTATGGGGAACGGAATTGAAATTTGGGGTATTCCAGAAGTACAAGCCAAGTTTGAAGTAGAGCATCCATTACAAGTAATTGATTTTTTAGGAATGATGGGGGATGCTGTAGACAACATTCCAGGATTACCTGGTGTAGGTGAAAAAACCGCAAAAAAATTTTTAGCAGAATATGGTTCGATGGAGAAACTTTTAGAAAGTACTCATGAACTGAAAGGAAAAATGAAAGAAAATATAGAAGCTAATAAAGAAAAAGGTATTCTTTCAAAAAAATTAGCCACTATCCTACTCGATTGTCCTGTTCAATTTAACGAAAAAGACTTTGAACTTTCTCATCCAGATGTAGAAAAAACAGATGAAATTTTCCAAGAATTAGAATTTCGTCAAATGAAAGCACAATTTGATAAATTATTTGGTTCAGGAAATGAATATGACTCAATAACAGACACTAATTCTCCTACTGAAAAAACAGTCAGAAAATCTCCTCCAAAAAACGAAAATCAATTTGATTTATTTGGCTTTTCTGATGAAAATACTACTGAAGAAGTTCATAATTCATTCTATGCAACTTTAGAAACCACAGAACATTTTTACCAAATTGTTCAAGGTGATTTGGCTACCAAATTATTATTACAAAATTTAGAAAAACAATCTTCTGTTTGTTTTGACACAGAAACTACAGGTTTAGACGCACTAAATGCAGAATTAGTTGGTATTGCCTTTTCGTGGGAAAAAGGAAAAGGATTTTACGTTCCATTTCCTGAAAATCAAGAAGAAGCAAAAACATTAGCACAAAAATTTATCCCATTCTTTGAAAATGAGAGCATTGAAAAAATTGGGCAAAACTTGAAATATGATTTAAAAATATTAGCTAATTATGGTATTGAAGTAAGAGGAAAATTCTTCGACACTATGATAGCACATTATTTAATCAATCCAGATATGCGTCATAATATGGATGTGTTATCTGAAACCTATTTAAAATATGCTCCAAAATCGATTGAAACTTTAATTGGCAAAAAAGGAAAGAATCAAAAATCGATGCGAGATGTTGCTGTGGAAGAAGTAAAAGAATATGCTGTGGAAGATGCTGATGTAACTTATCAATTAAAAGAGCATTTCCAACCAATTTTAGAGAAAGTTGGTACAAAAAAATTATTTGACAATATCGAAATTCCTTTGGTAGAAGTTTTAGCCACTATGGAAAGTGAAGGAATCAATTTAGACGTTAGTTTTTTAAACAGTATGTCAAAAGATATGCAAATTGAAATTAATGAATTCGAACAAAAAATATATGAAATAGCAGGTGAAACATTCAATTTAGCTTCTCCAAAACAATTAGGAGACATTTTGTTTGACAAATTAAAAATTGGTGGTCCAAAACAAAAAAAGACTAAAACAGGTCAATATGCAACTGGTGAAGAAATTTTAAGTTATTTAGCAAAAGATAATGAAATTGTTCGTTATATATTAGAATGGAGACAATTAGTAAAATTAAAAAGCACTTATGTTGATGCTTTACCCAATCAGGTTGATCCAAAAACACACCGTGTTCATACAGATTATATGCAAACGGTTGCAGCAACTGGTCGCTTAAGTTCCAATAATCCTAATTTACAAAATATTCCTATTCGAACAGAAAGAGGTCGTCAAATTAGAAAAGCATTTATTGCCCGTGATGAAAACTACACATTACTAGCAGCCGATTATTCTCAAATAGAATTGCGTATTATTGCTGCATTATCTGGAGAAACCACTATGATTGAAGCCTTTAAAAAAGGAGAAGATATTCACCGCTCTACTGCTTCAAAAGTATTCAATGTTCCATTAGAAGAAGTAACCAAAGAGCAACGTAGTAATGCCAAAACGGTAAACTTTGGAATTATCTATGGTGTTTCAGCTTTTGGATTAAGTAACCAAACTGATTTAACACGTAGCGAAAGTGCAAATTTAATAGATGCTTATTACAAAACGTATCCAAAACTAAAAGCTTACATGTCTGATCAAGTAGATTTTGCAAGAGAAAATGGTTATGTTGAAACTGTTTTGGGCAGAAGACGTTATTTAAAAGATATTAATTCCGCTAATGCAGTAGTGCGTGGTGGAGCAGAAAGAAATGCAGTAAATGCTCCTATTCAAGGAAGCGCAGCAGATATTATCAAAATAGCAATGATTAATATTCATAAGCGATTAAAAGCAGAAAAATGGCAATCAAAAATGTTATTACAAGTTCATGATGAGCTTGTTTTTGATGTACATAATAGTGAATTAGAAAAAATTCAGCCGATGATTAAAAGTGAAATGGAAAATGCATTTAAACTAGATGTTCCATTAATTGTAGATTTAGGATTAGGTAAAGACTGGTTAGAAGCACATTAAAATATATTTTTTTTAATAAAATCAACGCAACCTAATTTAAAAAAGGATATCTATTAAAGTAAGATATAAAACATATCTATAAGTACATATAAAAAGTATATGAAAAAACATGCATAGATAATTTTTACTTACTATTTTTGGGAAAACAAAAACAAACAAACAATTGGACAGCCTAAAAACTATTCTATATTTTTCAATATTTAGATATCCTTTAAATATTGATGAAATTCACAGTTACACAAATCATGAAGATTTAAGTGAAACTAAAAAAGAATTGAGTCATTTATTAACTGAAAAAATCATAAAAAACATCGATGGCTTTTATGTTTATGGCAATGACTTAGAAAGTGTTACAAAACGTTTAAAAGGAAATATTCAGGCTAAAAAAGCAATGATAATTGCCAAACGACGTGCGAAATTTATTTCAAAATTCCCTTTTGTAAAAGCAGTTGGAGTATCTGGATCTTTATCAAAAGGATATTATGATAGTGATAGTGATATTGATTTTTTTGTAATCACAAAACATTCAAAACTTTGGGTTTGTAGAACATTTTTAATGTTTTATAAAAAAGTATTTCTTTTAAATTCTAGAAAGCACTTTTGTATTAATTACTTTATTTCTGAAAACCATTTAGAAATTGAAGAACAAAATCGATTTACCGCAACAGAATTAAAAACATTAATCCCATTAGAAGGTAAAGAAATATTTGAAAATTTTTATAACAGCAATCAATGGATAAATTCTTTTTTTATAAAATTTCAACCAAAAACAGATTCAATTCAAAACACAAAAAAAACACTCTTTTCTAAATCAGTAGAATTAGTGTTCAGTAATAAAATTGGTTATTTAACAGACTCAGCATTTAGATCCATTACTTTAAGAAAATGGAATTCAAAATTTAAATATCTAAATAAAGAAGATTTTAAAATTGCATTAAAATCAACTAAAAATATATCAAAGCATCATCCATCCAATTTTCAAAAAAAAGTAATCTCAGCATTAAATAAAAAACTGGAAGAAGTACAAATTGAATTTAAAATCGAATTACACAAAGAAAATGTCTAAAATTCTTTTTTCACATTCCTATTATTATAAATTAGACCCAAAGCAATGGAAAAACAAAATGCCATTTCCTCCTTTGGGAACTTTGTATGCAGCCTCATTACTTAGAAAAAAAGGATTTGAAGTAGATTTATTTGATACTAATTTATTAGATTCTCCAAAAACAATCATTCCTATTTTAGAAAAAACTAAACCCGAGTATTTAGTGATTTATGATGATGGATTTAATTATCTAACTAAAATGTGTCTTACAACCATGCGTGAGGCTTGTTTTGAGATGATTCAGATTGGTAAACAACATAATTGTATTGTAATTGTTTCTAGCTCAGATTCCACAGACCATTATGCAGAATATTTAGAAAAAGGAGCCGATTACATTATTCAAGGTGAAGGAGAAATAACCCTTTCAGAACTTATAAAAGCTATAGAAAACAAAGAATCTATAGCTAATGTTAATGGCATTGCTTTTCAAAATAAAGCAGAAATTCAAATAAACAAACCTCGCGCTGTTTTACAAAACTTAGACGAATTACCACTACCAGCTTGGGATTTAATAAATAGTAATTCTTATAAAGAACTTTGGAAACAAAGTAAGCAGGAATTTACCATAAACTTAGCCACAACAAGAGGTTGTCCTTACAAATGTAATTGGTGTGCAAAACCTATTTATGGCAATCGATACAATGCTCATTCACCTGAATATATAGTAAACGAAATCGAGTATTTACAAAAAGAATTTGGTGTAAAACGTTTTTGGATGTGCGATGATATTTTTGGGTTAAAACCCAATTGGGTTCAAGAATTCAATTTAGAATTAAAGAAAAAAAATATCAAAATTAAATATTTTATTCAAAGTCGTGTTGATTTATTATTGAAAGAAGACACTATTGATGCTTTAGCCGAATCAGGGTTGGAAGAAGTTTGGGTTGGTGCTGAAAGCGCTTCTCAAAAAATTTTGGACGCCATGGATAAAGGCACTAAAGTTGAGGAAATTTACCAAGCAACTCGATTATTAAAAGAAAAAAATATTAAAGTAGCTTTCTTTTTGCAATTTGGATATCTAACAGAAAATCAAAGCGATATTCAGAAAACAATACAAATGGTAAAAGAATTATTACCAGATAATATAGGCATTTCAGTATCATATCCTTTACCTGGAACCAAATTTTATGAAAAAGTAAAAGATGATTTAAAACTAAAAGCCAACTGGAAAGATTCTGACGACTTAGATATGATGTTTCAAGGAACCTATTCATCCAATTATTACAGAAAATTGCAACGTTTTGTTCATAAAGAATATAGAAAAAGCCAAGGAATTTATAATTTAAAACAACTTTTTCAATCAAAACCATCTGTCATGAAATTGAAATCCATTGTAAAATTAGGCTATTATGTTCCTAGTGCTTATTTGGATAAATTGTCATTAAAGAAACTTATTGAATTAAACTAAAGAAGATGAATTGGAAAATAAAAGCTTTTCTTCAAAAAATATTATCCAAAACAAAGTTGGGCGATAGCTTTAACCATATTCCTGTAACTTTACATAAAAACTATCATAGAAATGTTGCCATTTATCAAACTTATGAATGTTTAAGAAAATTTAGCCATAGTAACATAAATTTATCCTCAAAAAAAATTGCTCTTGAAATAGGAACAGGATACTCATTAATAGCATCTACTGTTTTATCCTTACTAGGTTTTTATGAAATAATTACTGTTGATATAACACGAGATATTAAATTTTCAACATTTAAAAAACAAATAAAACATTTAAAAAGCGTAGAGTTAATAAAAAATATTATCTCTAACAGTGTTCTTACTGAAAAAGAAATTCTTGAGAAAATTGAAATACTTCAGCAAGCTAAAACTCTAGATATAGTGTTTGATATTTTAAAAATTAAATATGTTGCTCCTTATACTTTAGCCAACATTAAAAATTATTCACATAAATTTGATTACATAACATCTCAAGTTGTATTAGAACACGTTCCTCCAACTATTATAAATGAAATTTTTAAATTTATAAAAGAAACTTTAGCTGAAAAAGAAACTAGTGTTCACACTATCAACTTTATAGATCATTATGCCAATCCTGGATTTTTTCAAGACAAGAAAATTTCAGAATTTAATTTTTTAAGATATTCGGATGAATATTGGAATTTCTGGTCAGGAAACCCTATTGCCTACACCAATAGACTTTCTTTTCTATTTTATTTAGAGTTATGCAAAAAAAACAATCTAAGAGTAATCGATTTTATTGGAGAGAATTATAGAGAAAGAAAAGAATTAAATCACGAACTCATTCACAGTGATATATTGAAAAAATATAATTCAACTGTAAATATTGAAGATCTAACAAGATTTCAAAGAGGAACATTAATAATTTCAAACTAATAATGAAAGCCAGTTTTGATATAGCAGCAAATACGTATGATCAATCTTTTACAAATACAAAGATTGGTAAGCTTCAACGCAATTTAGTTTACCAATTCCTCTCAAAACATTTATATCAAATAAAAGATATTCTTGAAATCAATTGTGGAACTGGTGAAGATGCTATCTGGTTAGCCAAACAAAACTTCAATGTATTGGCGACTGATATTTCTGAAAAAATGATTACTGTTGGAAAAACAAAAAATAAATATCGTCACTTAACTTTTGCGCAATTAGACATTAATCTAATTTCTGAGGAAAAAGATATTGGAACGTTTGATATGGTTTTCTCCAATTTTGGTGGGTTAAACTGCTTAACTAAAACTGAACTGGAACTTTTTTTTAATAGTATTACCAATAATCTTAACAAAAAAGGCAAATTAGCCTTGGTAATCATGCCTAAAAACACAACGTGGGAACAATTCTACTTCCTTTTAAAAGGAAAATTTTCCAAAGCTTTTAGACGAAAAAAAGAAGTTGCAATAGCTAATGTAGATGGAGAAAATGTACCAACCTATTATTATAATCCAAAAGATATTGTAAATTTAGCAAAAACAAATTTTAATGTTCTAGAAAGTAAACCCATTGGTTTTTTCATTCCACCATCCTATTTAGAACCCTTTTTTAAAAATAGAATAGGTCTTTTAAATTTTTTAAATCATTTGGAAAACAGAATCAAAGATTGGTCTTTACTTTCAAAATATGCCGATCATTACATTATAATCTTAGAAAAAAAATGAGTGTTTTATTTACACATGCTTATTATTTATCTGATGATCCTAAGGAGCAAAAGATAATGAAACCCTATCCACCATTAGGGTTGTTGTATGTGTCTGCTTATTTAGTGAGTAAAAACGTGCCTAATGATGTTTTTGATACTACTTTTTCAACCCAAAAAGAACAATTACAATTCATTTTAGACAAAAGACCAAAAGTAGTTTGTATCTACACTAATCTAATGACTAAAATTGAAGTTATTAAGCTGATTAAAGTCTTAAAAACAGAAAAATACAACCAACCAAAAATTGTGCTTGGTGGTCCAGATGTGTCATATAATATTGAAAACTACTTAAACGCTGGTGCTGATTTTTTAGTTATTGGTGAAGGAGAAGAAACCACTTTTGAATTGTACAAAGCAATATTAAATAATCAAAATTATAACGAAATAAATGGAATTGCTTTTTTAGAAAATGAAAAAGTGGTTCAAACCAAAGCACGAACAAAATTTAAAGAACTTGACGAATTACCTTTGCCTAATAGAGAAGCTATAAGCATGCAAAAATACTTGGACACTTGGAAAAACAATCACGGACAAAGTTCGATGACTATTTCCACACAACGTGGCTGTCCTTATACTTGTAAATGGTGTAGCACAGCGGTTTATGGCCAAAGTTATAGAAGAAGACCTGCGGAACAAGTAGCAGCAGAAATGAAGCTACTAAAAGAACAATACAACCCTGATGCTATATGGTTTGTAGATGATGTTTTTACAGTAAGTCATAAATGGTTATTAGCTTTTAAAGAAGAAGTTTTAAACCAAGAAGCTGTTATTCCATTTGAATGCATAACCAGAGCGGAACGTCTAAATGATGACATTCTACAGTTACTAAAAGAAGTGGGCTGTTTTAGAATTTGGATTGGAGCAGAGAGTGGTTCACAGAAAATAATTGATTTAATGGACAGACGTGTTGATGTTAACGTGGTAAAAGAAGCCATTCAGAAAACGAATCAATTAGGAATTGAAACAGGGACTTTTATTATGCTAGGTTATCCAGGAGAAACAGAAGAAGACATCTCAGAAACGATACAATATTTAAAAGATGCTAATCCTACACATTATACTATAACTATAGCATATCCTATAAAAGGCACATCCCTTTATAATGACATTGAAGACAAGATAACAATTGCTCCAGATTGGGAAACCTCAACGGATAGAGATATTGATTTTAAAAGAACTTATTCTCGTAAATATTATGATTATGCAGTTTCTAAAGTGGTAAATGAAGTAGAGTATTATAAAAAGAAAAGTACTAATATAACCCAAGCTTTAAAGCATAAAACAAAAGCGGTTTTAGCAAGTGGATTGATGATTTTAAATAGGTAAATGGAAAAACTTGACACAAAATACATTTATTTTTTAACAGCACTTTATTTTATTATAAGCTTATTTGGTATATTACATCATGAATTATGGTTAGATGAATCACATCATTGGCTTTTGGCGAGAGATAGTAATTCTTTTTTAGAACTTATTCAAAACACACGTTATGAAGGTCATCCCATTTTGTGGAATATTTTACTTTATGGAATAACAAGATTTACTCTTAATCCATTTTGGATGCAATTTCTACATATATTAATTTCTACTACTGTTGTATTTGTTTTTCTAAAAAAAGCACCTTTCAATTGGACATTTAAAGTACTATTCATTTTTGGCTACTTTATGCTCTTTGAATATAATATAATTAGCAGGAATTATATTTTAGGGGTTTTATTTTTATTTTTAGTGGCATCATATTTCAAAAATAGAGAACAAAATTTTATTCTAGTTTGCTTTTATTTAATTTTAGCTTGCAATGTACACTTACTTTTTTCTGTAATTTCATTTGGCTTTTTTCTAATTATTTCACTAGAACAATACCAAAATAAGCAGCTATTTAAGAAACAGAATGTGTTTGGTTATTTAATTTTTGGGGTTGGTTTTATTTTTATATTAATCCAAATACAAACTACTAACTCAAGTTGGCTATTAAATTCATTTGACAATATTCCATTTCATGAGAAACTTATCAAAGGGTTTATTGCTTTTTTTAAAGGATTAATCACTATTCCTGACTTTAGAACTATTCATTTTTGGAACTCCAATTATTTGATAAATATAAATAAATCTATTTCTTCAATTTTAGGTTTATTAGTTTACTTTATACCTTTGTTATTATTTTATAAAAACAAGAAAACACTTTATTTTGTATATATTACACTCGTTGGAGTACAAATTTTCTTTTTTATTACACAAAGAGGAGCTACTCGATTTGACGGTATAACTTATATTATAATTATAATTGCACTTTGGATTGAAAATGATTTCAACCCAAAAAGCAACAAATTGAATTTACAGTTTAAAACATTGAAAAATATAATCATTTATAGCATTCTCTCAATCCATTTTTTTAGTGGTGTTTATGCATATGCATTAGAAATAAAATTCCCTTTTAGTGGAGCAAAAGAAGTAACTAATTATCTGAAAAAAGAAAAATTAACTACAAAAAAACTTATAACTTTTTCCTGTGAAGGAACAGCCTTAAGTCCTTATTTAAGTAAAAAAATATTTTTTTTAAACAATAATAGCTATGAAAGTTACTGTAATTGGGTTGTAGCTTCTAAAATAAACTTTTCAAAAAAAGAGTTATTTAAATTACTATCTAATTTTAAATATCACAATGAAACTATTATTTATATATCAAGAGAAGATTTAAAAACAAATACTGAACAGAATAAATGGGAAATCATTAATAATAAATTTAAAATTAGATTGCTCATTAAATTTACTAATAATATTTTATCAAATTCTAATTACTATGTTTATGAAGTTGCTAAAATTGAGAGTATAAATTCATTATAAGAAGCCTTTATAGTTATTTATTTAAAATGGATTTTTATAGAAATAATTTCTAAAGTTAAAGTGATATAACATAAGACGATTATGTTTGATTATGTTTGATTATGTTTTTAAATAATAAAAATAGCACAAAAAAGAATTAATAATGATCCATTCGCAAAATATTTTAGATTATTACTGTGAATCAAATACAGGATATTTACATCCAAAAGGAAGAAAAGCCACAAAGTTATTATTAGCAGAACTTAATCTTCAACAGAATGAAAATGTATTAGAATTTGGATATGGCACAGGAGCAACAATAACATTTTTCTCTTCTATATACAAAAAGACAAATTTCTATGGGATTGATTATAATGAACTAATGTACACAAAAGCTAAATCCAGATTAAAATTTTGCAGAATTAAAAACGCAACTCTTGAAATTAATAATTCTCAAACATCATTACCATATGAGAATGATTTTTTTGATAAAATTTATATAGAATCCGTTTTAGCCATTCTTGAAGGAGATAATTTAAAACTTATTTTCCATGAATTAAAAAGAGTATTAAAACCAAAAGGAAAATTAATTATTAATGAAGGTATTTGGTCAGAGACATTTTCAATAGAAACCATAAAAGAAATGAATACTTTTTGTAAATTCCATTTTGGAATAATTCAAGCAAACGAAAAATATCCATATATTAACGATTGGAAAAAACTTATTGAAAGAATAGGTTTTGAAGTAGATAATATTCATAACTTGAAAATAGATTTAAATAAAAAAGTGGGAATAAAAAAAATGATATCTCTTTCTCTTTTTTTGTCAAATCTATTTTCAAGTTATGGTAATTTTAAATCAAAAATGAATAAAAACAATAAATTAAAACATTTAAATTATAAAAAAACAATGTCCATTACAGCTGAAAAAGGTAATTATTTAAATGGGTATTTAATTATGTGTACAAAAAAATAAACAATACTATGAAAGTCTATTTTTTAATTCTATTAGCATTAATTCAAATTTCTTGTAAAAATGATAGTTATTCAGATTTAATTGAGACTGCAACTTTAAATTTAAAATGGAATAAATCATATCCTGATGATACTATTGATAAATCATTAATTGGATTAAAATGGGCATTATCTTATGTTGGAGCAACATTACCTAATACTGCAAATGGTTTTATAATAACCAATAATACCATAACAATTGATATTAAAAAACTAGGTTTCAATGAAAATGCTATTCAAAAACTTTTACTATTATCAGATAAAATTAAAAACACCTCAGAATATAAAACAAATAATAGTATTGATCTAGGAAGATATGTTACATTATTAATTGGAACTTCAGAACATTATTATGAAATTATAGATGTTCCAAATACGCTAAATGAAGTACTTAATAAATACACATTATTACCTCAAAAAGGATATGTAAACAATTCTGGTGTTTCCTTAGAACATCGCATTATTCAATTTTCTGAACAAAATGGCTTTAATCAATTGTTTTTCTGTCAAGAAATCGATTCCGTTACTCAAGAAATTTATGAATATGAGACTATTGAATTACTTCCAAATGGTCAATTAAGATTTGGGATATTTGATTCAAATGGCAATCGCAAGATTAATGCAAATCCAAGTCATTCAAACGCTGGAAAACCAGCTAAATGCATGTGGTGTCATGAATCAATAATTAATCAAATGTTTACAACCCAAAATGATTACAATGGATATTTAACATATTCAGACTTTCAAAATACTTTAATAAAGTATCGAGAAAATAATAAAACATTAAAATTAGAACTTTTTGATGGTGTAGATTTTTCCCAAACGCAGCAACATACTTTTACAGAATTACTTTATATTTCATTTATGGAACCATCAGCCGAAAGATTAAGTTTAGAATGGAATATGACGGTTACAGAAGTACAAATTTTATTATCTAGTCTTTCTACTCATACCCATAATGAATTTCCTTTTCTTGGCGATTTATATGACAGAAATGAAATAGAAAATTTAGCCCCATTTCAAGGCTTACAAGTTTCATCATCAGTAAGAGAGGAATCACAAATAGAAGTAAATCATTTACAATAATGCTGAATAACAAAAAAATAATAGTTGTACTTCCAGCTTATAACGCAGCTAAAACCCTTCAAAAGACTTATGAAGAAATTCCTTTTGACATAATAGACGAAGTTATTCTAACAGATGATTTTAGCAATGACAACACTATAGAAATTGCAAAAAAAATTGGCATAAATCATATTATTTTACATGATAAAAATAAAGGTTATGGAGCAAATCAAAAATCATGTTACAAAAAAGCCATCGAATTAAAAGCAAATGTTATTGTCATGCTACATCCAGATTATCAATATACACCTAAATTGATTCCTGCTATGTGTACTCTAGTCGCTAATGATTTATATGATGTAGTTTTGGGTTCCCGAATTTTGAGTAAAGGAGCACTAAAAGGGGGAATGCCATTCTATAAATATGTTTCCAATAGAATTTTAACATTGGTCCAAAATATTTTAATGAATCAAAAACTATCAGAATATCATACTGGCTATCGTTGTTTTGATGTAGCAATTTTAAATAAAATAGATTTTGAAAATAATTCTGATGATTTTATATTTGATAATGAAATTCTAGCAAAATGTTGTTATTTAAAAGCCCGAATAGGTGAAATTTCTTGTCCAGCAAAATATTTTGAAGAAGCTTCTTCTATCAACTTTAATAGAAGTATAAAATATGGATTTGGAGTTTTACGTGTTTCTATTACTTATTTTCTTCAAAGAACAAGATTATTTAAATTCTCGCTATTTAAAAATCTATGAAACAATTTATACTAAAATATCATTTGTATGGATTATTACTTTTGCTTTGTTTATTCTATCTTTATAAAGCTACAGCATTTCCTATTCATGATTTTGCTAATTATTATTTTGGTGCACAGTTTTTAGCTGATGGAAGTTTTAATTCAATTATATATTTTCCTTATGAATTCAATAAAGCTATTTCAAACTTAGGATTTCAAAATATATTTGTGAGTTATGCTCCAAATACTCCATTTTTAGCTGTTTTCTTTTTACCATTTACTTTAATTTCTGTAGGAAAAGCTAAACTTGTATTTAACTGCATTTCTGTTATTTTATTGATTTTTAGTTGTTACCGTTTATTACATTTTTATAAAATAGACCGTAAATATATTACTCTTGTACCAATACTTTTTTTTGTTCCAATAAAGAACAATCTTCTTTTTGGACAAGTTTATTTTTTGTTATTTTTTCTCTTATCTGAAGGATTAATTGCCTACGAAAAAGAACAGTTTAAAAAAATGGCTTTATATTTAAGTTTTGCTATTTTATTAAAGGTTTTCCCAATATTATTTTTGTTAATTTTTGTTTTTAAAAGACAACTCAAACCTTTACTTTATACTTTAGGCATTTCTTTTTTACTTTTTAATATATCTCTTTTATTTACTGGTTTTGAAGTTTGGCATTTTTGGTTAAATTCAGTTTTATCAAAAGCTTCAAATGGAGAAATTGCAACTGCTTTTGTAGATAATTACCAATCTGTTTTTATGTTTTTAAAACGATTGTTGGTATCCGATTCTGTTGAAAATCCAAACGCATTTTTTGATTATCCTATTTTATTTTCGAGTTTAGTTTTAGGATTCAAAATAGGATTAGTCATAATAGGCTATTATATCAACAGGAAGAATTCAAACAATTTATTGATATTTTCCTATTGGGTAATAGTATCGTTTTTAATTTCACCTTATGGAAGCACTTATGGATTTATTTTATTATTCTTTGCTTTGATTAGTATAGTGAAAAGTTCAGTTTCCTATATTTATAAGAGCTTTTTTATATTTCTATTATTTTTAATCAATAACTCACCTCTACCCTACTTTATTGAAAATAAATTTCCTCTTTCATATTTAAGATTATTGGTTTTAGTATTCATGTTTATTTGTTTTTTATTTCAATTTTTTAAAACCATCAACTGGAAAATTGTAATTTCAATATCAATTCTGCCGATAGCATTGTTTCTAATTTTTAAAGAATCAAACCGCACACAATCAGAGCCCATTTCAAAAGAAAACTTTCCAATTTTAGTTTATGATTATGAAATTTCTGACAACAATTTAACCTATCTTTATTGGAATGAAAACGGAGAAAATTCAAGTTCCATTTCATATAAATCGGAAGAAAGTCAAGAACTTCAAATTAAAGACAACCAAATTTATTATAACAATAAACAACTTACTTTTGATAAAAGTAATAAGTTAAAACCAACATTAATTGATCATAAAACTATTCTCTTCTTGTCAGATTATGATAGAGGAATTGGGTTTTATACGTTGCGAAAAATCAATATTAATTGACTTCAAAAATTATAAATAGAATCCGATTTATATCATCTAATGCTTTTCGACAAGTGTTGATGTCTATATTTGGAATTTTCATCCCTTTTTTAGTAATACACTATTCCTCAAAAATAGTTTGGGGAGAGTTTATATCTTTTTTACTTTATATTTTATTTGCTCAACAAATAATTAATTGGGGGAACAAAGAACATTTAATTCGTGTATTTAGTGAAAACCCAAGTAAAATAAGAGAAAATTTTACATCTAGTTTAATCATTAGACTCCCAATATTAATCTTATTTACTATAATAGATTTTTCTTACTTTCAAATGGATTTAGGATTGTATTTATTCTTATGGCAATTGGGATTATTCTTCGTCAATTCTCCAGAATCACTAATTATTTATGAAAAAAAATTCATCCAATCTATATACATTGAAACCTTAAGCTTTGTCTTCTTTTTAAGTTGTTTCTATTTTCAAATATCACAAATTAATGTAAAAAAAATAGTATTGATATACAGTTTATATCAATTAATAAAGAGTATACTTTATGTTTTACTCTTTAAAAAAACATATATTTTAAAAAACTTAAAAATTGATATATCTTATTTCAAAAAAAATATCTGGTTCTTTTTTCTTTCTATTTTAGGCTTTATGATTTCTAAAATAGATGTTTACATTATAGAAAGTTTTCATAACAAAATCATTACTTCAGACTATCAAATTATGAACACTCTATTGTTATTTACAATGTCGATACCTATGTACATATACACTCCATTTATAAAAAACATTTACAGAAATAATACAGTTGTCATCCATAAAGTTAAAAAAACATTCCTACTTCTTGGATTAACTTTAATACCTTTAGCGCTCATTTGTATATCCATTTTACAACTACATTTTTTAAATAATAATTATTCTTTATGGACATATATTATAGCCTTTTTTTATGTATTTCCATCATTTATTTATGGAATAGAGATATTGAGTTTATTTAAAAATCACAAAGAAAAAACAGTTGTAATTGTTTTATTTATTGGAGCTATCTTTAATTTTATTTTGACCTATACATTATTATGTTATAATTTTAACCTTAATAGTGCTTTACTAGGAAGTGCAATTACACAAATACTAATTTTACTATTATTTTCAATAATTAAAAAAGAATCATGAAAAAAATTAACACTATTGTTTTTTTTATATTTATATCATTGTCCTCATGTTCAGATGATGACACACACGAAATTGACAATTCTATAAGTTTAATTGAAGTTTCTACAGGTGAAATTTACCCTGCATTTAATCCAGAAATTACTGATTATTACATAACTTCTTTAAATACGTTAAACAATATACAGGTTACCATTAATGATTTTATTTCTTCAAAGAGCATTTTTATAAATGATATTAAAGTTGTGAATAAAATTACGAATCTTAAATTAAATCCTGAAGAGGACATTATTATAAAACTTGGCGATAATTCCTCAAGTAATAAGACCTATACTATTCACTATCTACCTACAGATATGCCTAAAATTAATATGATTACAAAAAACAATCCTTCTAATGGATATGTTTTCATAAATTTATTTGAATTATCACCGATTGGTATTAGTAATAATAACTATCTCGCAATATTGGATAATAACGGATTTCCTGTATATTACAAAAAAACTTATCATCAAATAATTAATTTTAAATTTTTTGAAACTGATACACAACAAAAAAGATATTCTTATAATGATAGTACTTTAGGTAAAGTTATTGTCATGAATGAAAACTTTGAAATAATAAAAGAATTAGATTTACTTCCTAATAATGGTCATGGGAGTTATCCAACTGATAACCATGATTTTATCTACTTAAATGATAATCATTATATAATTCCAACATATTATACAAGGGAAAATGTTGATATGACTTCCTATGGAGGAAGTAATTCTGTAAATATTAGTGAATTTTTATTTCAGGAAATAGAAAATAATCAGGTTATTTTTGAGTGGAATACTGCTGATTATCCAGAATTATTAAGCGCTACAGACAATATCTATTACAATCAATATGCCACGGCTGCCAAAGTTGATTATTTTCATTTTAATTCTATTGCTATTGACCCAAATGATCAAAATTTTGTAATCTCTGCTAGACATACTAATCAAATTTACAAAATAAACAGAACGAACGGACAAATTATATGGCGTTTTGGTGGTAATAACGATGATTTTAATTTAACAGGAAACTCAATTATTTCACATACTCATCATGCAACTATACTAAATAATGGAAACCTCCTATTGTTTGACAATGGTGTTACAAAAAATCCACAACAAACTCGAATAGCTGAATTTGAATTAAATGCAACAAATTTAACCGCTAATCTAGTATATGAATATAAAGATCTTGGTCGTTATTTTGATATTATGGGTTCGGTTCAAAAACTAAATAACGGGAATTATTTTATTGGATGGGGAGGAAATATAACATCCCAAATTAATGCAAATAAATCTGACATTACCGAAATAGACCCAAACGGAAATATTGTCCTAGATATAAGTTTTACTAATAACCCTAATAGTTTTACTTATTCATATAGAGCATTAAAATATAACATCTCTTTTAACTAATTACATTAAAACAAAATCTTTTTAAAATAGTAAAGTACTATCGGAGGACAAATATTAATCAAAAATTGTTTAAACATCTTTTTTAATGACTTAAAGTTATAATTTAATATATAATTTTGTTCATCCAAAGTTAATATTGTTTTGCTAATTATATGTTTTGCTAAACTTATATATCCTAACCAATTTAACATAATTGCGCTTCTGATTTTGCTCGATTCATTTAAATATTCAGTATTTAAAATATAAATTGCATCACCACAAGGTGCATAATGACTATTCCTGTTTTGCGATTTACCAAATAAAGGGTTATAAATAGCTCTATAGGTTAAAAAATCAACTAAAACATATCCCTGCTCTCTTAAAAACAAATCAACATCTGAAAATACAGCTTGATCCTTATATATGGGAATTGTCGAAACCTCAACTTTTATAATAGCAATTCTTCTTTCTGCTATTAACTTTGAAGCCCCTTTTAAAATTTTCAATTCAGAACCTTGTGTATCTAATTTTAAAAAATCGATAAAAGTGTGTTCCTTAAAATAATCATCAATAGTGATAGATTTAACTTTAATTTTTTCTTCTATCTTAACATTTTTCTCCCATGAATCAAATTCTTTATACTGACCAAAATTTTTTTTATAATTAGCAAAATCTATATCTAACAAACTACTCATCGAAGCATGTTTCATTATATTGAATTCAACTTCTTCTTGTTTATCAGACAAACAATCTGTCTCTAAAACAAAGGATTGAAAAGGTACTCTATTATATTTTTTATATAATTTGTATGCTTCGTTTTTATTTGGTTCAAAGCCTACAATACAAGTTACTGCATCTAACTCATAAATATACTCCAAAGCGTCCATTGCACCAACATCAACAAAATTAAAAGCTACAATTTTATATTTCTTTAATAACTGGTTTAATTTAAATTTCATTCACTTTCTATTTTATTTAATAATAAACTTTTAAATTTACACATAATTTTTTTTAATGACTCAAAACAAAACCATAATATTCAATCCTAAAAGTGCTAATGGCAAACACAGAATTCCTAATTCAATTTTGCAAGTTGGTGCTTCCATTCATGAAAAATACAAGTATGTTTTTGTGGATGGAAATTTAGAAAAAAATCCTTGGCAAACCATTGAAAATTATTTAAAAACAGGTGAATTTAAATATTTTGGTTCCACGGTAATGCCTGGACCACAATTGCGTCAGGCCATTCCTTTTACTAAAAAAATTAAAGAACAATTTCCTGAAATTATAACTGTTTGGGGTGGTTATTTTGCTTCAAATCAATATAAAGTTTCATTAAACTCTGGTTATGTGGACTATGTGATTAATGGTCCTGGTGACAATACTTTTCCAGAATTAATTGAAGCTTTGGAATCAAATAAGAAAGAAAATTTAATTCTTATAAAAAATCTAATCTTTAAGGATGAAAATGGGAAAATAATAAAAACTGCAGTAGAAGCTTTGTTGGATCAAGACACGTTACCAAAATTCCCTTATGATTATTTGAACTCGTTTTATCCAGTAAAAAACTATTTGGCAAAAACTTTTATGGGAAATAAAACCTTATCTTATCATTCTAGTATGGGTTGCCCTTTTTCTTGTTCATTTTGTGCAGTTGTTCCCATTTATAATGCTAAATGGAAAGGAATGTCTGCCAAGCGTATTTATGAAGATGTAAAATACTTTAAAGAAAAATATAATATAGATGCAATAGAATTTCATGATAACAATTTTTTTACTTCAAAAAAAAGAGTATTAGAATTTTCTGAATTAATTATGAACGACAATATCAGTTATTGGGGAGAAGGTAGAATTGACACCATCAATATGTATAGTGATGATGATTTAAAATTGATGCGAAAAGCAGGTTGCAAAATGATATTTCTAGGTGCTGAAACTGGTAATGATGCTGTTTTAAAACAAATGAACAAAGGGGGTACACAAACAGGTCAAATGATTAAAGATTTTGTACTTCGAATGAAAAATGCAGATATTATTCCAGAATTATCATTTGTATTAGGAATGCCTGCAAAAACCGAAAAAGAAGTCTATGACCAAATTTTATGGGATATTAATTTTATAAAAGAGATAAAAAAAATAAATCCGAATGCTGAAATTATTATTTATCTTTTTAGCCCAGTTCCTACAGAAGGCTCAGAATTATACAAACAAATACTAGATGCTGGGTTTTCATTTCCTGAACAATTAGAAGATTGGATTTCTCCAAGTTGGGAAAATTTTGATTTAAGAAAAAACCCATTAACTCCTTGGCTAAAACCGTATATGATTGATACTATTAAAAATTTTGAAACGGTTTTAAATGGGTATTATCCAACCGTTTCCGATTTTAGAATTAAAGGTGCTAAAAAACATTTTTTACAACTAATTTCTGGAATACGATATAAAACTGGAATTTACCATTATCCATACGAAATAAAGGCTTTACATAAAATCTGGAAATACCGCCAACCAGAAATTGAAGGGTTTTACTCAGAATAATGAAGATTATCATGAGAAACTTCATAAAAAAAATTACACATCCTTTTTTAAAATACGGTTTAAAACTTTATTATTATAAACCTAGAAAATACTGTTATGAAGATATTTGCATCAAAGTACATCCTGATGTTTTCCCACCACATCTAACATTAAGTACAAAAATTCTTCTCGACTTTATTAAACCTATTGACTTAAAAAATAAGACTTTTTTAGAATTAGGTTGTGGTAGTGGTATCATTTCATGCTTAGCAGCAAAAAAAGGAGCTATTGTTTTTGCTTCTGATATAAATGACAAAGCGATTGATTTTCTAAACAAGAATTCAACAAAAAACAATCTTTCTATCATGACTATCTCTTCAGATTTATTTGATAATATTGAGCCTATAAATTTTGACTATATTATTATAAATCCGCCTTACTATCCAAAAAAACCAAAAAACATACAGGAACAAGCTTGGTTTTGTGGTGAAAATTTTGAGTATTTTGAAAAATTATTTTACCAACTCAATTCAAAAGTTGAATTTCAAAATGTTTTTATGATTTTATCTGAAGATTGCAAAATTGAAAAAATAAAAGGAATAGGATTGCAAAACAATTTATCTTTTGAAGTATTAAAAAGTAAAACAGTATTCGAAGAAAAAAACTATATTTATTCTTTAAAAAAAAGAATTAAAAATATATAATAAATTTCTAATAAGTAATATTATTAGAACATCTAACATTTGAATAATAAAACACAATCACACTATAATGAAAAAACTTTTTTTACTTTCATTCCTTTATTTTGGAATTATAGTTTCTGCTCAAATAGAACCTAGATTACAACGTATTGATAGTTTATTAACTTATCTAGAAGTAAATAACAAATTCATGGGATCTTTAACCCTGCGTGAAGGCAATAAAATTGTTTTTTCTAAAGCTTATGGTTACAGTGATATTAATTCTAAATCTAAAGCAAATAACGAAACCAAATACAAAATAGGCTCTATAACTAAAACATTTACTGCTGTAGTCATTATGCAATTGGTTGAAGAAAAAAAGCTAAAATTAGATACGAAACTTTCTTCCTTTTTTCCAAATGTAAAAAATGCTGATAAAATTACCATAGAAGAATTATTACATCATCGAACAGGAATTCCAGATTATATCAATCAAGATTCTATTACAAAAGAAGATTTAAATGCACCAGATTTAAAAGAAGCTATTTTTACAAAAATTACAAAGTATGATTCGCTATTTGAACCCAATAGTAAATTTCAATACAGCAACTCCAATTATTATTTATTAGGTGGAATTATCGAGCATATTACAAAAAAATCCTATGCTGAAAATATAGATAAAAGAATTATTAATAAGATTGGTTTAAAAAACACATTTTATCCGTCAAAAGGAACACAAACAGCAAATAACGAAAGCTATTCCTATATTTACAACGGCACAGATTGGGAACAAGCTGAGGAATGGAAAAATGATATTGCATATGCTGCTGGTGCAATCGTTTCAACTCCTTCCGATTTAACTCAATTTATGCATGCTTTATTTCAAGGCAAATTAGTAAAGAAAGAAAATTTAGAGCAAATGACTACTATGAAAGAGGGTTATGGTAAGGCTTTAATTCAATTTCCATTTGGAGAAAGACGTTTTTATGGACATACTGGTGGCATTGAAAATTTCCGATCAAATGTAGGTTATTACCCTACAAAACAATTAGGCGTTTCGTTAATAGTAAATGGGGACAATTTCAACCGAAACGATATTATGATTGGCATTCTAAGTATCTATTATAAGATTCCATTTCCTTTTCCAAGCTTTGATAAAATTAATCAAGATTTAATTATTAAATATTCTGGAACTTACTCTTCAAAGGATATTCCTTTAAAAGTTACCATTTTTGAAAAAGATGGTGAACTTTTAGCACAAGCAACTGGACAAAGTTCATTTCCTTTAACAATAAAAGATGAAAAAACATTTATTTTTGCACAAGCTGGAATTGAAATAATTTTTGGCGAAAATAATCTTATTTTACATCAAGGTGGAATGAAAATTAGTTTTACAAAGGAATAATGGATATCATATCAAAAATTCCTAATCCTATTTTACTAAAGATCAAAGAAATTACAAATGGTAAATATCTTGATTTAGTTGGACTAGCCATAGTGCTTTTAGGCTCGTTTTATTTAGAATATCATAAAACAGTAGTGCCTATAACTTTTCAGAAAACAATCTATATTTTCCCATTGGGTATATTTTCAATATTGAATGTTGGTTTTTCAATGATAGGTACTAGGTTAGTAACAAAGAAAAATAACCTTGGTAATTTTATTCATACATTCAATACATTTTTAAGCGGAGCAATTGATCATTTATTGGGAAATTTAGCTGCATTTTTAACCTATCCAGTTTCAGTAATAGGAAACTATCTATCCTATAAAATTTGGAAAAAGAAAATGATATTAAATAGTATTGACGCTATTTTTTATCGGAATTTACTACTAGGAATGATACTTTCGCTTCTTCTAAATTATATTGGCTTCTATTATTTCTCTTCTGGAGCAATAAAATGGGGATTGTTTTTTGCAATTGCCATTCCAGCTGGAATAACTTTTGGAGGAACATTTAATACTCCTAGAATGTATCCTGATAATTGGATTATGTGGCAAATATATAATCTGTCAAAAATCATCCAATGTATAATGCTTCTTAACATAGCAAATATTTTTAAGTATGTTTTTTACTTTATAAATGCAATTTTAGGATATATCACTTGGAAAGATGACAAAGCAAAACAGTTATAACTTTCTGGTAGAATCTCGTTGTCTTAATTCGGTCTTTATCACAACAGTTTTGTATTCTAGTATTTCATCTGTTTTAGCTGTTAATCTATCAATTAACAAGTTCGCTGATCTTTGACCTATTTCGGGTGCGTGTTGACTGACTGTGGATAAACTAGGCGTTAATCTTCTAGACCATAAACCATCAGCAAAACCAATAATATTTAATTCTTCAGGAATTTTATATCCTTTTTTTAAGGCTAATTTCATTGTTTTTGTAGCTGATAATTCATCAATTGCAAAAACACCATCTATACCTTTATATTCTAAAAGTGTATTTATTCTTCCATCTGAAATCTCTTCGTCATTTTCAATAACAATCAAGTTATCATCAAAAGGTATCTTATTTAATTCCAAAGCTTTTTTATAGCCTTCAAAACGTAATTTACCTACACTAAGATTATCAATCGAAGAAATTAACGCTATATTTTTACAGCCAATATTTAATAAATGTTGAGTAGCATCAAAGGCAGAATCTAAATCATCAACTATTACTTTATCTGAATTTACCAAATCTGTGATTCTATCAAACATAACAATAGGAGTTCCACTTTTAATAATGGAATTGTAATGTTGGAAATTTTTAGTCATTTGAGTTTCCTCAGCAATAGATAAAATAAATCCATCAACTGCTCCATTATTCAACATTTCCATTAACTGTTTTTCTCTGTCAAGAGATTCATTAGAAATAACTACTACTATATTATATCCTCTTTTTCTAGCCACATCTTCAATACCACTAAAAACTTTAGCGAAAAAAGAATTTAAAATATTTGGAATAATAACTCCTATAGTATTCGTTTTTTGATATTTTAAATTTTTTGCCATTAAATTAGGCTTATAATTTTTCAAAGCTGCAAATTCTTTGATTTTATCTTTAGTAGCTTGACTTATTTCCTGACTATCACTTAATGCTTTAGAAACCGTTGAAACAGATACTCCTAATTCTTTTGCAATTTGTTTTAAAGTCGCTTTGGCTTTCATAATTAAAATTTAAAGCGTAAAAATAATAATTTAAATCAAGTTTAAAGGCTATTATTCATTCAATTACTAAAACTATTTAATATCAATCCGTTAGTAGAAAAATAAAATGAAAAATATTATACCATCAGCATTTGTATTTATAATAAATAATTGTACTTTTGCACTCCCTTAATTGGGAATGGAATGTTTAATTTAAATTAATTATTGTGAACACATTAAGCTACAAGACTGTATCTGCAAACAAAGCAACCGTTTCGAAAGAATGGATTGTTGTAGATGCTGAAGGTCATAACTTAGGTCGTTTTGCTTCAAAGGTTGCTATGATCTTAAGAGGTAAATACAAGCCAAGTTATACCCCACACGTTGATTGTGGAGATAACGTAATTGTTATCAACGCTGAAAAAATCAATCTTACTGGTAACAAGCTTGACGATAAAATTTATATGCGTCATACAGGTTACCCAGGAGGACAAAGAACTTTAACTGCAAAAGTACAGCAACAAAAAAATCCAGCTGTATTAGTAGAAAAAGCTGTAAAAGGAATGTTACCTAAAAACAAATTAGGTGCTGAATTATTCCGAAATTTAAATGTATTTGTAGGTGCTGAGCATACTCACGGAGCTCAAAAACCTAAAACCGTTAACCTAAACGATCTTAAGTAATGGCAGTTATTCACAAAATCGGTAGAAGAAAATGTGCTGTTGCACGTGTTTATGTTACAGAAGGAACAGGAAAAATTACTGTAAACAAAAGAGAATTTACAACTTATTTCCCAACCGCTACTTTACAATATAAAGTTTTACAACCGTTAACAATGACGGAAAATGCAGAAAACTTTGATATAAAAGTAAATGTTTATGGAGGAGGAAGTACAGGACAAGCAGAAGCTGTGAGAATGGCTTTAGCTAGAGTAATGTGTGAAGTTGAAGCTGAAAACAGAGCTATTTTAAAACCAGAAGGATTATTAACAAGAGATCCAAGAATGGTTGAACGTAAGAAATTTGGACAGAAAAAAGCACGTAAGAGATTCCAATTCTCTAAACGTTAATATTCGAGTTTTATCCGAATATTTTTTCAACAAATTATTACAATTAAAATTGAATTTAAAACAAAGTTGTCGATATTCCTTGTAAAAAGGGAATTAGTTTAGCATCTAAATTTTCAAGACTAACTAGTAAAGTAACTACTTGGAAATTGCTATAACACGGAACGTAAACTATTACACAATGGCAAACAAAATTGACGTTAAAGAATTATTAGAAGCAGGTGTACATTTTGGACACATGACTCGTAAGTGGGATCCAAACATGGCTCCTTACATTTATATGGAGCGTAATGGTATTCATATCATTAACCTATATAAAACTGCAGCAAAAATTGAAGAAGCTAATGAAGCTTTGAAAAAAATTGCAGCATCAGGAAGAAAAGTATTATTTGTAGCTACAAAAAAACAAGCTAAAGATATCGTTGCTGAAAAAGCAGCAGCTTGTAACATGCCTTACATCACTGAAAGATGGCCAGGTGGTATGCTAACAAACTTCATCACTATTCGTAAAGCGGTTAAAAAAATGGCTTCTATTGATAGAATGAAAAAAGATGGTACTTTCAATACACTTTCTAAAAAAGAAAAATTACAAGTAGATCGTCTACGTGCAAAATTAGAGAAAAACTTAGGTTCTATTGCAGATATGTCAAGGTTACCTGCAGCTCTATTTGTAGTAGATGTTAAAGCTGAACACATCGCAATAAAAGAAGCTCAAAAATTAAACATTCCAGTTTTTGCAATGGTTGATACAAACTCGGATCCACGTCCTATTGATTTTGTTATTCCAGCAAATGATGATGCTTCTAAATCAATTGAAAAAGTTCTAGGTTTAGTTTCTAATGCTATCATTGAAGGTCTTTCTGATAGAAAGTCTGAAAAAGATGAAGAACAACCAGTTAAAGATGTTGTAGCTGAACAAGCTCCTAAAGCTGAAACTGAAGAATAAATATTCTAAATTCCAAAAATAAATTCCAAATTCCGAAAGAATCAAAAACGAATGTTGATGATTTAATAAAATTGGAATTTGGATTTTATAATTGGAATTTCTTTTTTTTACAAAAAATTTAATCTTAAAATAAAAACAATATGGCAACAATTACTGCTGCAGACGTAAATAAATTAAGAACTGCTACTGGTGCTGGTATGATGGATTGCAAAAAAGCACTTGTTGAAGCAGATGGAGATTTTGATTTAGCAATCGAAAACCTTCGTAAAAAAGGACAAAAAGTAGCTGCTAATCGTTCTGATAGAGAATCTACAGAAGGTGCTGCAATTGCTGTTGTAAATGCTGATAAAACTGCTGGTGTTGTAATTACATTAAACTGTGAAACAGATTTCGTAGGAAAAAATGAAACTTTCGTAAAATTGGCTACTGATTTAGCTAACCAAGCTTTAAATTATGCTACTAAAGAAGAATTATTAGCTTCAGATTTTAACGGAATTACTGTTGCAGACAAATTAATTGAACAAACTGGAGTAATTGGAGAAAAAATCGAAATTGGTTCTTTTGAGAAATTAGAAGGAGCTTTCGTAGGTTCTTATATCCATGCTGGTAATAAAATAGCTGTTTTAACTTCTTTATCTGCTAATGTAGAAGGTGCTGAAGAAGCTGCTAGAAACGTTTCTATGCAAGCTGCTGCAATGAACCCAATCGCTTTAAACGAAGCGGGTGTTGATGCAGCAATCATCGAAAAAGAAATTGAAATCGCAAAAGAACAATTAAGAGCAGAAGGTAAACCAGAAGCAATGTTAGATAATATTTCTAAAGGTAAAATCCAACGTTTTTACAAAGACAACACTTTAGTAAATCAAGATTTTATTAAAGATGGTTCTATGAATGTTGCTGCTTATGTAAAATCAGTAAATGCTGATTTAACTGTTACAGGATTCAAAAGAGTAGCTTTAGGATAATTTTTGCCTACTTAATTCCATACAAAACCTCAATCAGAAGTCTGATTGAGGTTTTTTTATGATATATTTGTTATAATAAATCACGCTACTTTGAAAAAAACTGCCCTAACCTTCGCTTTATTCATTTTTAGTTTTCTATTTGCTCAAACTGAAAACAGTATGCTTTGGGAAATCAGTGGAAATGGTTTACAAAAAAAATCATATTTATATGGTACTATGCATGTAAGCAATAAAGTCTCTTACAACTTGTCTGATTCCTTTTTTGATGCATTGCTTAATGCAGATATAGTTGCCAATGAAAGCAATCCAGAAACTTGGGGGATAGTCTCAGAATTAATGAAAGAGAAAGAATATGTCTATTCTGGTCAATTATATAATTCATTTTATATAAAACCTATAAGTAAAAAAGAAGTGATTGCTATTTTTAACAATAAAAGTCATTTCTTCTATAATTACTTGTCTCTTTCTGAAAACAAAAATGCTGATCATGAGGAAAATGCTGTTTTAGATATGTTCATCAGTCAAGCTGGAAGAAAATATAATAAAGAAATAACAGGTCTTGAAGATGCGATTGAATCTATGATTCCAATTCTTCAAATTAATGCTAATGATGCTACCCCAAAAGAAGAAAATATTCAACTTTTATATAAAATATTAAAGAGAAAATCTTTTGGTGAAGCTACTGTGGATTATTATCGAGAAAAAAATATCACTATATTAGATTCTATTTATAAACTTGCCTTTTCTAAAAAAGCACACGACGCTTTGATTATTAATAGAAATAAAGTAATGACTGATAGTATTTCTTCTATTTCCAAAAGAGGAAGTTTATTTGCTGCTGTTGGTGCTGCCCACTTAGCTGGCAAAGAAGGAATTATTAACTTATTAATTCAAAAAGGATATACCGTAAAACCCGTTTTTAGTCAATTAACTGAAAGAGGTGAAAAACAAAAAAAAGAAATTGAAACTTTCTTTAAAAAACCTAACTTTTCAAATTACATAACAACCGATAAAATGATGGAAATTCCATTATTAGCTAATGAATTTTCTGAAGAAGGTGTTATTGGCTCTCCAGATTATGCAAACGGTGGACTAATTCGTGTTATTCGAAACAATCATAATTATTTTATAAAAAAGGATTTTGATTTTTATAACCCTAAATCATTAGACAGCTTACTTTATGAAAATATTCCTGGCACAATACTCAATAAAGAATATGTTGAAAAGGACGGAATTTCTTATTATGATATTAAAAATATTACAAAGACTGGCAACAACCAACATTATCGTTTTTACATTACTCCTCTCGAAATTATTATGGTTTCCATGTCTGGGCTAAATAACTATACTACTCTTTTTGAAAATGATGTTTTTGATAAAATCAAGTTAAAGAAAATTTCAAACACTTGGGAAGAATTAAATTCACTAAACGCATCTTTCAAAGTAAAATTACCTAGTTTTTACACCATCCGTGAAAACGATAATGACAAAAGCAACAGTCATACCATTCAATCCTATCTAAAAGAAGACAATAGCTTTTACTTTGTAATGGAAAGAAACCTAAACGATAATCGCACCTTAGAAAACACTAAATTTGAACACAAACAAATTCATTATCAGTTTTATCTCCAACACAATATAGACTCAATACATACTTCTTTTGATAAAAATAATTTTCTTTCTGAATCTAAAATTGGTTCAAAAAACATAAAATTAAAATCAGTAATCTCTGGAAATAAATATTACCTACTTGGTTCTATAAATGCTATTCCTATTAATAATGACACCTTTTTTAATTCATTTGAACTAAAGAAGAGTACTTATACAGATTCATTTATTACTTATTCAGACACTATTTCTCATTTTAAAATAGATATTCCTGAAAATCAAAATCAGAAATTATTTTTAAACATAAATAAAGATAATTATTCTTCTGCTAACAATCCATTATTATCTAAATTCAATGATTATAATTTTAAATCTCAAAGCGGAAAAACAGTATCTCTTAGATATAATAAATTTCATGAATATGAAACCTTAAAAAGTATAGATTCTATTAAAAACTTTTTTAAAGACTACATTTTAGATAAAAGAGAAAACATAAATAATTATAACGAATACGACTATTACGACGAATATGAAGAGTATTCAACAAATGAAACTTCATTATTAAATCATTCCATTTATACAAAAAAAGGATTTAGTATGTCTATTTGGTGGAATTTATTTAAACAAGAAGAAGAACCAAAAATTATACTGGAAGAAAAAGAGAAATTAGGGAAAAACACTTATACATACGAAGCATTAGTTTCAACAAAAAAAGCAACACAAGCAATTAAATATAAATTAATTTTTGATACTAATAGATATTATATTTTACAATCTTTAGTACCAAAAGACTATAAAAAAGAAGACATCTTTATTGAAAAAACATTTAACACTTTTGAATCACTGCCAATAAAAGATGCTAGTTCAGTATTTGACACAAAAGTAAAACGCTTTATTGAAGATGCATCAAGTGCTAAAGATACTTTACGCAAAAACACATTTAGTTCTATTTACAAATTAGACATTACTGAAACTGACTTTGATTTAATAGCCAATTTCGTAAACAATTTTGATTTTAAAAAAAGTGAATTATTTGCTAAAAACCATTTACTAAAAGAATTAGGTTCCCTTAAGAACAAAAAAGTTGTTCCTTATTTAGAAAAGATATACAAAAAAGAAAATACTAATTCAGAAACTCAAATTAACATTTTAGTAGCACTTTCTAATCAAAATACAAAAGAAAGTTATAAAAAAATCATTGAACTATTAGAATACGATTTACCACTTTCAGACAATAAATATGATATAACTAATATGTTCATTAATTTTAGTAGAAATCAGGAAAATGCTACTGAACTTTTTCCAAGTATTTTTCAATTTTATAGTATAAAAGAATACCAAAATCCACTGCTAGACTTTTGCTATCAATTATTAGAAAAAGACTTAATTTCTATAAAAAAAATAAAAGAATACCAAAAAATGATCTTGACCAATGCAAAATTGGAATACAAAAGAATCAAAAGTTGGAAAGCAAATAACATGCTGGAAGAAGAAGAAAAAAAAGACACTGACAATTATTATGAAGAAAATGCACCAGTAGAAGACCTTATCACATTTTTAAACATCATATATAGATACCCAAAAGATAAAGATTGTGAAGCGTTTATTGCTAAAGTAAAAGCCTTAGATATTCCAAAATTAAATATCGAATTACTGCGATTAAATTTTGTAAATAATACCATTTCAAATGAAACTATAAAAAAAGGGCTAAGCAATCCTAAAACAGCTTTTATAACGATACAATTATTAGCAAATAAAAACATGCCATTTAAAATTGAAAATGATAGTATTGCAATTGCAGCTTTGCATAATTTTTACGATATAAAAACATCCGATTCAGTTACTTTTATTAAGAAAAAATTAATTGATTATCGCAAAGAAAAAATTAGCTTTTATTTTTATGCTGTAACAGAAAAAGATAATGCTACGTTTACCAAAAACATTAAAACCATAGCTTTTTTCATGAACGGAAAAGAAATAAATCCTATGGCTTACACCACCTTTTATGATAGAACAATAGAAGAAGATGAAAAAATGGAAGAAAAAATAGAAGCTATTATTAAAGAATCACTAAACAACACTCACTTTAGAGCGAGTTACGAAAAAGAAAGAGAAGAAAATTATAATACCAATTATTTATACGACGATTTTTAAATGAAAAAAAGATGTGCTTGGTGTGAAAAAGACGATTTATATCGTAATTATCACGATAACGAATGGGGAAAACCAGTTTATGATGATCCAACATTATTCGAATTCTTAATTCTTGAAACCTTTCAAGCAGGATTGAGTTGGTATACAGTTTTAGCAAAACGTGAAAACTTTAGAAAGGCATTTGATAATTTTGATTTAGAAAAAATTTCAAAATATACCGAAGAAAAAATTGAAGAACTCTGTCAAGATATTGGAATTATTAGAAATCGATTAAAAATAAGAGCAGCCGTTTCAAATGCGCAGGCTTTTATAAAAGTGCAGGAAGAATTTGGTAGTTTTTCAAAATACATCTGGAATTTTGTAGACGGCAAACCTATTGATAACAAACCCAAAACCTTAAAACATGTGCCAGCCACTACTCCACTTTCAGATGCTTTAAGTAAAGATTTGAAAAAACGCGGATTCAAATTTATAGGTTCAACAGTAGTTTATGCACACATGCAAGCTACAGGAATGGTAAATGATCATATTGAAGACTGTTTTACGAGATTATAATTTTATTTCATATCCAATTTTATCAAGTAAAATATAAAATACACAAAAACCATCTCAAAAAAATTCCTATATTTGAGATAGAAAAACGTTCTTATAAATAGCCGAAAAAAAGCCCAATTTAAGCTCAAAAAAATGTCGAAAAGCGCCTAAAAGTGCAATTTTTAGTATTTTTATAACACTGCGAAGCAATGTAAAAACTAATGATCAACGCATTTTGACTACTATCCATTCGGAATGACCTTGCCAGGCCGCACCAGCTCTAGCACCGCCTACCGTTACGGCTTCCAAGGACAGGAAAAAGATGACGAGTTAAAAGGGGAAGGGAATTCGTTAAACTACACCTTTAGAATGCACGACCCTCGAGTGGGTAGGTTTTTTGCAGTGGATCCTTTATATAAACTATATGCTGAACAAACACCTTATCAATTTAGCTCTAATGCTCCAATTCATGCTCCAGAGTTAGAAGGTCTAGAAACAGGATTTGATTTAAGGTTTAAACATAGAGAGAGACAATATTTATCAGGTCAAATAACAGATGAACAGTTTAAAGAACAAAATTATGCTGAGGGTAAAGGTGCAGTTGTTGCTGTAATTATATTAACGTCATGGTATACAGGAGGGAGATCTCTTCCATTTCTAAAATCTTTGTTTTGGAAAGGAGCTTTTGAGATTACAAAACGACAAGCATTGATAGTAGCTTCTGGAAATTTTGCAATTGGATTTTTTGACGAAGGAAATCAAGTCCAAACTCCAGGGCCTATCGATGATTTTGGAAGGGGAACACGTTTAGTTATTGGTAATTTTTTAAAGAATAAGTTTATTCCAAAATTTACATTACCTAAAGGAAAATTAGACTATGCATTAGGAGTGGGGTCTACAGTCTTAAAAGATTTATCTAAAGCAACCAAGGATGAAATTACGAATATGGCGAAATCTATAATCAGGAGTAAAAAATTTAAAGAACAAGGAATTGATTCTTCTGAAAAAATGGCAGGTTTAGCATCAGAAGCATTTGAAAATGGTTTAGATGTTGGAAAAGAAATTATTAATCAATATGGTAGGAATTTTAAAAAACAAGTTAAATTAGCAGATGGAACTGAGGTGAATGTAAATTTTATTCATAAAGTAGGAGAAGAACTACCGCAAGTATCATCTTTTTCTATTCCAAAAGTTAACAGTTCGGAGTTGGGTAAGAAAATAAATGAGTTAACAGAGGAAGCTATTAAATTGGGTAATGAAGGACTAAAAAAGAAAAAGGAATAATGAGTTATGAATTTAAGTTAGTAAATAGAGTACACAATAATGGCTATTATGATGTGTTTTTCAATAAAAAGAAAATAGAAATAGAAGCAGATAATTATGAACTTCTAATAAAACATAAAAAATATTGTTTTATAGGATACTCAGAAGTATATGATTTTGAAGAAGATAAAGTTATTGCAGTAAATATGTGGGATTGTATAATCTTTTTTTCAACCATAGATGGTGAAATATTATACTATTCGGGTCTTAAAGAGACTTTCGTAGGTTTAGAGTCCTTAGAAAGTGATTATTTAGTAATTACTGATAATTCCCTTTTTCTTATAAATAAGAAAGAATGTTATCCTTGGGGTTTTAAAATAGTAACAGATAGCATTATTGATTATCATTTAAAAAAGGATCAGTACGAGATAATACTCAAATTGGATACAGATACTGAACAAATTGTAAAGTTAAATTTTATATAAAACTATTGAGCTCCATCCCAGCTCTTCTAAGAGTTCTAAATAAAACACCAAACTGGTAGCTCGTTTGTAACAAATACCTATTTGCTGAAAAAGATAAATAGAGCGTTTGTAATACGGGTAATAAACACGCTCTGCGAGGTCTCCTGACCTCGTAGCACAATACAAAAACCCAAAGCCACAATAAAGTGGCTTTGTGTTTTTGTATAAATGGTAATTCCTTATCGCTTCTTAAAATACAAAGTAAAGGCGAATTTATAAATACTAAAGGATACATCTATTCAACCATTTTTTTTAAAAAGTTGTGGCATTTTTTTTGTGGCAAAAAATTTTGCCACAATTGTTTTTGCCACAAGTTTGTGGCAAATCTTTTTCCTAAAATTAATTTGCCACAATTTTTTGATAGTTAAACTCCCAGCTACTACGAGCTTCAAGCTCTAGCTCGTGAACAAAAAGTATATAAAAAGCACAGAAGCAACTTTTCTAAAAACTGCTTTTGTTTTTTTTACTTAACTAATACTTTTTTTTCTAATTATAAACTCTCAAAGTAGTTGCATTAACTTGTTGAACACGATATTGCTTCATTGGGTATTGCTTATCTGGTGCTTGACCTGTAAAAAAACTATACTCTGCATTATCACAAGCACACACAGCTTTAATTCCATTAATAGTCATGGTTGAACAACTGCTTAATGCTTGATTTGGACATGCAGCATCAAAAGCTACATAATTATTACTTCCTGCATTGAACACAAAAACTCCTCTTATACCAGCAGCTCCATTGTTAATATACACAGAATTACTTACAAACTGTAAATTATTATATTCTGGTAAATTAAGATTTATAGTTAAATCTACAGGATAATTTGGCAAAAAAGGATTATTATTATTTATTGCACTATCTTTACTACAACTTATTAAGATGATAAATAAGAAGAAATATATTATTTGTCTTTTCATTTTATTAATAGGAATTTTAAAAAATCAAATTTAATTTATTTAACTTTGACAAACTAAAAAAGAGTCATAAATTAATTTTAAAAAAAATAATTACTACCTTTGCGTAAAGGAATCCCATTCGATGGGATTCTTTCTATTTATATAAACGATGAAGTTATGAGCACAGTATCTTATTACACAGCAGAAGGATTAAAAAAACTTAGAGAAGAATTAGATCAATTAAAAAGTATAGAACGCCCAAAAGCCTCGCAAGCAATAGCAGAAGCAAGAGACAAAGGAGACTTGTCTGAAAATGCAGAATATGATGCCGCTAAAGAAGCCCAAGGCCTTTTAGAAATGAAGATTTCTAAGATGGAAGAATTAGTATCTAATGCTCGTTTAATTGACGAATCTCAATTAGATGTGTCTAAAGCACTTGTTTTGTCTACCGTTAAGTTAAAAAATCTAACTAATGGTATGGAAATGAAATATACCTTAGTAGCAGAGAGTGAAGCCGATTTAAAGACTGGCAAAATCTCTGTAACTTCTCCTATTGGAAAAGGTTTATTAGGAAAAAAAGTAGGCGAAATAGCTGAAATTAAAGTGCCAAATGGAATTTTGAAATTTGAAGTATTAGAAATTACACGAGAATAAATTATGGCTTCTATTTTTACAAAAATTATTAATGGTGAAATACCTTGTTATAAAATTGCAGAGGATGAAAACTTTATAGCTTTTTTAGATGTAAATCCAAACGCAAAAGGGCATACTTTATGTGTACCTAAGTTAGAAATTAATAAGATTTTTGATATGGAAGAAGATTTATACATTAAATTGATGTCTTTTTCTAGAAAAATAGCAAAAGCAATTGAGAAAACAATAGATTGCAAAAGAATTGGAGTTGCTGTAGTAGGTTTAGAAGTGCCTCATGTTCATGTACATTTAATTCCTTTACAAGACATGGATGATATGCGTTTTCAACGAAAAGTAAGTTTAGAAAAAACAGAATTTGAGCAAATAGCTAAAAAAATAGCTGAAAATATATAAAGCAAATCCCGATTTTTTAAATTGGGATTTTTTATAGAATAACATTTTTATTACAACACTTCTTTATTATAACTTACTTGAATCGTTGTTCCTTTTCCAATTTCTGAACTAACGACTCTTATATTTCCTTTATGGTATTCTTGCACAATCCTTTTGGTAAGAGATAAACCAAGACCCCAACCTCTTTTTTTAGTAGTAAAACCAGGTTCAAATATTTTAGTAAATTGATTTTTTGGAATGCCTTTTCCTGTGTCTACAACTTTTATTCTAACCTTATTCTTATCTTCAGTAATTGAAACATTCAATTTCCCTTTCCCTTTCATTGCATCTATAGCATTTTTAACTAAATTTTCAATTGTCCAACTATGTAAAATTGGATTTATAGGAATCATAATAGGTTCATCTGGACCAGAAAAGCTAAACTCAACATGTTTAGAAGTCCTTGATTTTAGATATTCAAATGAGTTTCTGGTTTCTTCAACAATATCTTTCATTTCTAAAACAGGTTCGCTACCTACTTTTGAAAAACGGTCTGTTATTGTTTGTAAGCGATTAACATCTTTTTCAATTTCTTCAATTGTTGAAGCATCTACATTCTCTAGTTTTAAAATTTCTAACCAACCAATTAATGAGGATAAAGGAGTACCTATTTGATGGGCTGTTTCTTTTGCCATTCCTGCCCATAATTTATTTTGAGTAGCCATTTTAGTAGCTCTGTAAAAATTATAAACAACTGCTCCAAATAAGATAATGATTAAAACTAAAGCAATAGGGTAATATTTTAGCTTATTTAATAAACGTGAATTCCCATAGTAAATTAAACGATAATTATCATTGGAAAGAGCCATTTTTATAGGCTGATTTTCCGATTTCATTTTTTCAAAAAGTTTTCTTAATTGAATACTGTCATTTTCAATTTCAGCATCGATATTATTACTATTTAAGATTATATCTTCACTATTTACTTCAATCATAGGATTTGAACCATTCGACTGAATAATTTCAAACGGTAAGCCTACATCAGTATTTTCATTAGCATTAGCTAAAGTTTTTTGGGCAGAAACCCAAAGTTCCATTTTCTTTCTTTCGTCATTTTTAAAAATTTGAAAAAAAACATAGGTATTCCATAAAATAACGATAACAATTAGAAAGGAAACTAATATGATGAACCAACGCGTTATATTTCGTTTTTCAGAAAATTGCATAATAAATATTTGTAAGTAAAAATACTAAAAATAGTATTCAACAAAAGGGTTTTCAAGTATAAAACGTTTATTGCGAAAGTATATTTTGTTAAAAAGAGAATGCAAGTTGAATTTATATAATTGCAAATTCAATTTGGGTTCCTCTCAAAATTATGTAAATTTGTAAAAATCTTTTCCAATAATGGTCTCAATACAACCAAATGAAATTTCAACAGTAAAATTACAAGGGTATCTTCAAGGTGCTATAGCACCAAGACCTATTGCTTTTGCTAGTACTATTGATGAAAATGGTAATCCAAATTTATCTCCTTTCAGCTTTTTTAATGTTTTTAGTGCAAATCCTCCTATTTTAATATTTTCTCCTTCCAGAAGAGTAAGAGATAATTCAATAAAGCATACTTTAATTAATTCTCAAAACATAAAAGAAGTAGTTATTAATGTGGTGAATTATGATATTGTACAACAAATGTCTTTATCTAGCACAGAATATCCAGATGGTGTAAACGAATTTGAAAAAGCAGGTTTAACCATGTTGAAATCAGATTTAGTGAAGCCTTTTAGAGTAGCAGAAAGTCCAGTACAGTTTGAGTGTAAAGTAAATGAAATAATTGCATTAGGTAATGAAGGTGGTGCAGGAAATTTGATAATTTGTGAAGTGGTTAAAATTCACATAGATGAAGCTATTTTAGATGCAAATGGAGCGATAGACCAACAAAAAATTGATTTAGTAGCACGATGTGGTGGAAATTGGTACAGTAGAGCCAATATGGGATTGTTTGAAGTAGAAAAACCAATTTCAACTTTAGGCATAGGTGTAGATGCCATTCCTGATTTTATTAAAAATAGTAGTGTTTTTAGCGGAAATGATTTAGGAATTTTAGGAAATATTGAAGTTATTCCATCTGAAGAAGAAATTACTATCTTTGTAAACGAAAATTTTAGTGTTAAAGCAGTTTTAAGTAGTGATGATGAAACAAAAAAACACGAATTAGCAAAACAATATATTGATAAAAATGAGATTTTAAGTGCTTGGAAAGTACTATTAGCAAATAAATAAATTTATAAGAAATGGAAGTAACAGGAAGAGTAAAGGTAATTAATCCAGTACAACAAGTAAGTGCAACATTCAAAAAAAGAGAATTAGTTGTAACAACAGAAGAGCAATATCCACAACATATAATGATTGAGTTTACTCAGGATAAAACGGATTTATTAAATAATTATAATCCAGGTGAACAAGTAAAAGTTTCAATTAATTTAAGAGGAAGAGAATGGGTTAATCCTCAAGGAGAAACTAAATATTTTAATTCTATTCAAGGTTGGAGAATTGAAAAAATGCAACCAGAAGCACCTGTAACAGGTCAAATGCCACCTATGCCAGCATCTGAAGCTTTTGAACCAGCAACAAATTTTAACGAAGAAGAACACGACGATTTACCTTTTTAGTAGAAAATAGAAAGAGAAAAGAATTAAAGATTACCATTCTAATTTTTTAAAAATTAAATTTTAGGATGGTTTTTGTTTACTAATCTTTTCTCTTTCTTCTTTCATTTATATTCTGAATATGTATTTTCTAACAAAAGAGTTGTACTTTCCTCCTGTAAGTGAGGCTTCATCAGATGGAATTTTAGCTGTTGGTGGAGATTTGTCAACAGAAAGGTTATTATTAGCTTATAAAAATGGTATTTTTCCATGGTTTGAAGAGGACGAACCTATTATGTGGTGGGCTCCTGAAGAACGCATGGTTCTATTTTTTGAAGATTTAAGGATTTCTAAGAGTATGCGAAATATACTCAATCAGAATAAATTTAAAGTAACTTTTAACACGGCTTTTAGAGAAGTAATTTCTAATTGTAAAAAAATAAGCAGAAAAGATCAACCCGGAACTTGGATAACTCATGAAATGGTTGAAGCTTATTGTAATTTACACGAAAAAGGAATTGCAAAAAGTATAGAAGTTTGGCAAAACGAGGAGCTAGTTGGTGGGTTATATGGGGTCGATTTAGGACATGTTTTTTGTGGAGAAAGTATGTTTTCCAAAGTTTCCAATGCTAGCAAAGTAGCTTTCATACATTTAGTAAAATATTTGGAACAAAACAATTATAGAATATTAGATTGCCAAGTTTACAATAATCATTTAGCTTCTTTAGGTTGTGTAGAAATAGATAGAGAAGATTTTATGATGATTTTGAAATACTAGAACTTCAATTTTATAAAATTCCATTCCAAAGTATTGAAAATAAGGAGCTCATTGGTTAAACAAGGCAAATTTGTAATAATTTTTAAAGTTTCATGAGCCATCATAGTGCCAATAATTCCAGGCAATGTTCCTAAAACACCATTCAAACTACAATTGGGGACATCTTTAGGATTTGGTGGTTCTGGAAATAAGTCACGAAGGTTTTTGCTACCTTTATTATTGAAGACAGCTACTTGTCCTTCAAATTTTAAAATACTTCCATAAATTAAAGGTTTGTCCAATTTTACACAAGTATCATTAACCAAATAACGTGTCGCAAAATTATCGCAACCATCTACAATAATATCAAATTGAGATAATATTCGCTCGCAATTAACAGATGTAATTTTTTCTTGAAAAGGAATATAGCCAACATGTGGATTTAGCTTTTTTAAAAGTTCTGAAGATGTAGTTGCTTTTGGTGATTTTACATCCTTTTCAGTATATAAAACTTGTCGGTGTAAATTAGATAATTCCACATAATCAAAATCAACCACACCAATAGTTCCAACTCCAGAAGTTGCTAAATATTGAAGGGTTGGGCAGCCCAAACCACCAGCGCCAATCACTAAAACCTTAGCGTTTTTAATTTTTTCTTGACCTTCGTTGCCAATTTCGGGAAGTAACATAGGTTTTGAATATCGTAAGTAATCTTGAATATTAAGCATTGTTTACTTTGAATTTATAAGTTCTTTTATATTGCAGTTTTTAAGACTTTAAACATTCCGACTTTCCGCTTTAGAACTAAATGTTCTGTCCCAATCTTTCCAAACAGGTTCGTATCCTTTTTGACGAATAATTGCTGCAATTTCAAAAGCCGAACGTTCATCACTAGTTTCAAATTGCTCCAAAGATTGTTTGTCAACACTATAGCCACCAGGATTTGTTTTCGAACCAGCACTCATCGTCGTGGTTCCAATAGGAATAATATTATCTCTAAATTTTTCATTTTCACGTGTAGAAACAGAAATTTCTAAATCAGGGTTCCAAATGCGATAGGCACAAATCAGCTGTGTTAAATCCTTGTCATTCATAATAAAGTTGGGTTCAATAATGCCTTCTGCAGGTCGAAGTCTTGGAAAAGAAACCGAATATTTACTTTGCCAATAGTTTTTTTGAAGATAATCAATGTGCAAAGCATTAAAAAAACTATCCGTTCTCCAGTTTTCCAAACCTAACAAAACACCTAATCCTATTTTATGAATGCCTGCTTTTCCAATTCTATCAGGGGTTTCCAATCGGAATTCAAAGTTTGATTTTTTTCCTTTCGGATGGTATTTTTTATAGACTTCTTCGTGATAGGTTTCTTGATATACCAGAACAGTATGCACACCTGCTTTATGTAAAGCAACATATTCTTCCTCACTAAGTGGCTGTACTTCTACCGAAATATTAGTAAAGTGCTTTTGAATTAATTGAATAGCGTTTAAGAAATAATTAATATTTACAGTGTAATTTGCTTCACCTGTAACTAGTAAAATATGATCAAACCCAGCTTCTTTTAAAACCAAAATTTCTTCTTTTATTTCAGCATCGGTTAATGTTTTTCGTTTAATCTTATTGTCCAAACTAAATCCACAATAGGTACAAATGTTCTGGCATTCGTTACTTAAATATAATGGAGCATACATTTGAATGGTTTTGCCAAAACGTTGTTTGGTAAGAATATGACTTTTTTGAGCCATAACTTCTAAATAATTTTGTGCTACTGGCGAAATGAAATTCAAGAAATCATCAACGGTGCATTTATTTTTGGAAAGGCTTTGTTCAACTTCTTTAGCAGAAACGTTGTAGATTTTTTCTTGAATTGAATCCCAATCGTATTTTTTAAATATATCTTTAAATGTGTTCATGTTGTTTTGGCTTAATGAGAATTAATCATTTCACTTACTCATTCAAAAAAGCGGTTAACGGACTTGAGGCTTGCGCGAAATTAGAAATTGAACCCAATTGTGCTTCAAATGCTTTTCTTCCAGCAATTACGGCTTCTTTAAATGCTTCTGCCATTAATTTTGGATTTTGTGCAACAGCAATTGCAGTATTTACTAAAACGGCATCGGCACCAATTTCCATAGCTTTTGCAGCATCGGACGGAGCACCAATTCCAGCATCAATAATTACAGGAACCTTGCTTTGTTCAATAATAATTTCTAAGAAATCAATTGTTTTTAATCCTTTATTACTTCCAATTGGTGAACCCAAAGGCATTACAGCTGCAGTTCCAGCGTTTTCCAATAATTTACACAAAACTGGGTCAGCATGAATATAAGGCAGAACAACAAATCCTAACCTTGCCAATTTTTCCGTTGCTTTTAAAGTTTCAATTGGATCAGGTAATAAATATTTTGGATCAGGATGGATTTCTAGTTTTAAGAAATTAGTTTCAAAGGCTTCTCTAGCTAATTGTGCAGCAAAAACAGCTTCTTTTGCATTTCTAGCACCAGAAGTATTCGGTAATAAATTAATGTTTGGATGCTTTAAATGGGAAAGAATGGCATCGGTTTCTGTTTCAAAATCCACACGTTTTAGAGCTACGGTAACCAATTCGCTTTCTGATGCTAAAATAGCTTCTTCCATTTGAATATTGGAACCAAATTTTCCCGTACCTAAAAATAAACGAGAAGTAAAAGTTGTATTTGAAATTTTAAATGTTGACATATAATTTTTCGTTGAGTGTTGTTGTTATTGTTGGGTTTTGTGTTAGTAAACCAGAAATAGCTATTCCATGAATACCTGTTTCGATAAGACTTGGAATGTCATTTAATTGAATGCCTCCAATGGCAATAATAGGTATTTCAATATGCTGTTTTGCCAGTTGATTTAGAATGGCTTTATAACCTTCTAAACCTAAAATCGGACTTAGTTTTTCTTTTGTAGTGGTGAATCGGAAAGGACCTAAACCAACATAATTGCAATTTTCATTCGCTCTTTGGCTAACCTGCTCAAAAGTATTTGCTGTTCCACCAATAATTTTATCATTTCCTAAAATAGAACGAGCATCTTTAATTCGCATGTCGTTTAAACCCAAATGAACACCATCAGCATCAATTTGGTAAGCCAAATCTACTTTGTCATTAATAATAAAGGTCGCTTTGTATTGCTCACAAAGTTGTTTGGTTTTTTCGGCAACAATATGTAGTTCATTCGTGTTTCCGTTTTTGAAACGCAATTGAATCCAATCGCAACCGTTGTCTAAAACCTTTTGGATGTTTAAAAATTGTTCTTCCGAAGTGTTTCCTTGTGAAATGTATTGTAATTTGCTAAGCATAATGATGTCCTAATAAAGTTGTGTTTGAATTGAGAAATTTTTCGATATAAATCTTAGCCTTTTTACATGAAGTAATGGTATCAAATCCTAAAGCCATGTTTGCAGTAATAGCTGATGATAAAACACAACCTGAACCATGCTTGTGATAAATAAATTTGGTTTCTGGCAACATTGTTATTATCTCATCTTTAAGAAATAAGAAATCGGTTCCCAAAGCTTCCAAATTATGACCGCCTTTTAACAAAACAGCACAAAATTTAGAAAACGACTTTGCAATATTTTCTGGTGTTTCATTTGAATGATTTAATCTTACAATCTCATTATAATTTGGAGTGATTAAATCGATTTGTTTTAGAATTAATTCTAATTGGGTTTGGTTTTCAATATTTATGAAATTAAACTCGGTACTCGATTTTAACACGGTGTCCCAAATAATTTTTGTTTTGGGAGCTATTCTTTTTATAGTTGAAACTACGTTTTCTAGATAATCTAAAGTAGGAACAATGCCAATTTTTACTACTTTAATTTCATATTTATTACAAAGAACTTCAATAGATTCCATTACAAAGTCCATAGAAATCCATTCTATTTTGATGAATTCATTTTCAGTTTGAATCGTATTTCCTGTGACAATTGCCAAACCATAAACTTGATGTTGTTCCAATGTTTTTACATCGGCTAAAACACCAGCTCCACCAGAAGGATCAAAACCTGCAATAGTTAAAACAAACGGATGATTTGTTGACATTTTTTAAAATTTTCTATTGGGTTTTTACTATTCCAAATGGTTCCAAGTAACGCAATGTCATCAAAACCATTATGTACTGTTTTTTCTATGTTTTCAGCTGAAATTCCACCTAAAGCAATCAATTTTGTATGCCAATTGGTTCGTTTTTTTATTTCTTCGAATGCATTTTTCGTGGAAACATAATTTTCTTTTGATATACTTGGATAAATCGGACTTAAAAAAGCATAATCAAAATCATTGGGTAAATCATTAAAATCTGTTATCGAATGAACAGATGTTGAAAAATACCTGACAGGTTTCAAAAACCTGCCAAGTATAGTAAGTCTATCTTTTTCCGTAAAATGAAGTCTCTTTATTTGAAATTCTTCTGCCAAATCATGATAGTGATGTAAAACCAATTTAGAATGGTATTTTGAATTAATTTTTGAAATAAATGATTGCATTTTATCTTTTGAATAATCTGGTTTTCTAATATGAAACAACTCCATACCATTTTCAAAAAGAGCATGGATTATGTTTATTTCATTCATTATTTCCTCTGGATTTGAAATTACAATCATTTTTTGCACGCAGATTTAGCAGATTTTTAGACTCTTTGTTCTTTTCTCTTTTTTCTATTCTCTTTCTTACAAATAAATTTCTTTTCCGTTTTCAATAAATTCTTCCGACATGGTTTTCATGCCTTTTTCAGCTTCAGCAGAATCTCTAATTTCTTGTGAAATTTTCATCGAACAGAATTTTGGACCACACATCGAACAAAAATGCGCGACTTTAGCACCATCAGCAGGAAGTGTTTCATCATGGAATTCCCTTGCTGTGTCTGGGTCGAGAGCCAAGTTGAATTGGTCTTCCCATCTAAACTCGAAACGCGCTTTACTTAATGCATTATCGCGATATTGTGCTCCTGGATGACCTTTGGCTAAATCGGCAGCATGAGCCGCAATTTTATAAGTAATAACGCCATCTTTTACATCTTTTTTATTGGGCAAACCCAAATGTTCTTTTGGAGTTACATAACAAAGCATCGCACAACCATACCAACCAATCATTGCTGCTCCAATAGCAGAAGTAATGTGATCATAACCTGGTGCAATATCTGTTGTTAAAGGGCCTAAAGTATAAAATGGCGCTTCCGAACAATGTTCTAATTGTTTGTCCATGTTTTCTTTAATCATGTGCATAGGAACATGACCTGGGCCTTCAATAAACACTTGTACATCGTGCTTCCATGCTATTTTTGTTAGTTCGCCTAAAGTTTCTAATTCGGCAAATTGAGCCGCATCATTCGCATCTGCAATAGAACCAGGACGTAAACCATCACCAAGAGAGAAAGCAACATCATATTGTTTCATGATTTCGCAGATGTCTTCAAAGTGTGTATATAAAAAGTTTTCTTTATGGTGAAATAAACACCATTTTGCCATAATTGAACCACCACGAGAGACAATTCCAGTTACACGATTGGCTGTTAAATGTATATATCGTAAAAGCACACCCGCATGAATCGTAAAATAGGAAACACCTTGTTCGGCTTGTTCAATTAAAGTATCTCTAAAAATTTCCCAAGTTAAATCTTCGGCCACACCTTTTACTTTTTCTAAAGCTTGGTAAATAGGCACTGTTCCTATAGGCACAGGAGAATTACGAATAATCCATTCTCTGGTTTCATGAATGTTTTTTCCTGTCGATAAATCCATAATGGTATCTGCTCCCCAACGACAAGCCCAAACCGCTTTTTCAACTTCTTCTTCGATACTAGAAGTAACCGCACTGTTTCCAATATTGGCATTAATTTTTACTAAAAAATTTCTACCTACAATCATAGGTTCGCTTTCAGGATGATTGATATTATTTGGAATAATGGCACGACCAGCAGCTACTTCACTTCTAACAAATTCGGGTGTGATTTTACTTTTTGGTGTATTGGCTCCAAAGCTTTCTCCAGCATGTTGGCATTGCATGGCTTTGGTTTGATTTTCTATTTGTTCAATACGTTGGTTTTCACGAATGGCAATGTATTCCATTTCTGGAGTGATGATGCCCTTTTTTGCATAGTACAATTGGGTAACATTTACTCCTTTCTTGGCACGTTTAGGTTGGTGTAAATATTCGAAACGCAGATGATCTAATTCTGGATTATGCAAACGTTCTTTTCCATAATTAGACGAAATTTCAGTTAATTCTTCTACATCACCACGGTCTAAAATCCATTGTTCTCGAATACGTGGCAATCCTTTTCTAACATCAATTTCGAACTTAGGATCAGTGTATGGACCAGAAGTATCGTAAACGGTTACTGGAGGATTTTTTTCTACACCACCTTTAGCTAATTTAGTATCTGATAATACGATTTCTCGCATGGCTACCTTTATAGGATGAATGTCTCCATCTATATATATTTTTCTTGAATTAGGAAACGGTTCTCTTGATATTTTCTCTTCGTTTGTCATATTTTTAGTCTTAAAAGTTGTAAAGTCAAATAGGTTAAAGTTTTTTAGCACGCTGATTTTGCAGATGTAGCAGACTTTTTACTGCTTACTACAATCTGAACACTGAATACTAAACTATCCACCTTGAGTAGCGGTAATGATTAAAATATCATCGGAAGGAGAAAGTGAAAATGTATTCCACTCATTTTTAGAAACTACAGTTTGGTTTATTGCAACAGCAATTCCATTTTGTTTTTCGGGAAGTTCGAAATCGATAAGTTCTTGTATTGTAAGTGTTTTACAATCGAAAGTTTTGTTTTGGTTGTTGATTTTTAATTCCATTCCTTTTATTGAATTAGTATATAATTATACTTTAGGAATGGCTATAATGGTACATGAATGTACAAAGAAGTCATCTTACTTTTCCCTACGCCAGTATGAACTAGATCAGGTTCAGAGGGTAAAATCTCAGCCTGTAATATTACAGACACCCCTAAAGTGTAAACAAATGTAGTAAAAAAATGTTTGAAAGTTAGAAAGTTTCAGGTTTTAATTTGTTAAAATTGTTGTTTGCTGAAATAGAATTAGTACTAATAATAAGGTCAAAAATATTTTCGTGTTTTCTAAAAATTACATTTTTGGTAACGTTCTCATGTACAATTCTTCTACTTTTTTTCTTGCCCAATCAGTTTTTCGTAAAAAAGTTAAGCTTGATTTTATGGAAGGGTTTTCAGTAAAACATTTGATTTTAATTAATTCTCCTAAAGTATCAAAACCATAGAAACCAACTAATTGTTCAACAATAGCTTTTAAAGTTTTACCATGTAAGGGGTCGTTGCTCATTTTTAGTTTTTTTCAATTATAAAAATAAAAAAAAACCACTCAAATTGAGTGGTTTTTTTGTGGTACCTCCAGGAATCGAACCAGGGACACATGGATTTTCAGTCCATTGCTCTACCAACTGAGCTAAGGTACCTTGCTTTGTTTTAGCGAGTGCAAATATAGAACCCTTTTTGTAATTTCCAAAACATTTTTTTAAAAAAATCAATTTGTATATTTGTCAACTCAAAATTGAAAACATGCTTTTAACTATAGATATAGGGAATACAAAAATTAAATGTGCTGTATTTGAACAAAATACACTTTTAGAGAAATTTGTTTTTGCTACAGAAGATGCTTTAAAAAATTTTAAAAAAATTTTAAAAAAATTTGAAAACATTCAATTTTCTATATCTTCTTCGGTAGGAAAATTAGATAAAGAGTGTTTAGAATACATAAATACACAATCAAAATTAATAATTGTTTCACACGAATTAAACTTCCCATTTAAAAATCTATATAGCACTCCTAAAACTTTAGGGGTTGATAGAATGGTTTTAGCTGCTGGAGCAAGTATTTTGTATCCAAATTCAAATTGTTTAATCATAGATGCTGGCACATGTGTTACCTATGATTTCATTGATAAGAGAAATAATTATCTGGGAGGAGCTATTTCTCCTGGAATTAGACTGAGATATGAAGTATTACACAATTACACCGCAAAATTGCCGTTATTAGAAAAGGAAGAGGTAAATCATTTCATAGGGAATTCAACAAATGAATCCATTCATTCGGGAATAATTAATGGCTTAACACATGAAATTGAAGGCTTCATTTCACAATATTTTCATAAATATCAACATTTAACAATAATTTTAACAGGAGGAGATGCAGATTTTTTGGCTAAAAGATTAAAAAGCACCATATTTGCCAATTCAAATTTTTTACTAGAAAGTTTGAACTTATTATTTAATTATGTACAAACAAAAAAATGATTAAAAAATGTATAATTTGTATAACACTTTTAACGAGTGTTATAGCTTTTTCTCAAAAAAACACATCTTCACCTTACTCGTTTTATGGTTTAGGAGAAGTGAAATTCAGAGGAACTCAAAGTTCAAGAGCAATGGGTGGATTAGGAATTGAAGGAGATAGTATTAGCTTAAATTTATTAAATCCTGCCTCTTATTCTTCCTTAAAACTTACGTCATTTGCAATAGGTGGAACAACTACTTTTTCTAACTTACAAAATGAGTCAGATCAAGAAAAAGCAAGAAATACTAGTTTAGATTATTTAGCTGTTGGAATTCCAATGGGAAAATTAGGAGCTTCTTTTGGACTTATACCATACAGTGCAGTAGGTTATAATATATCAAATTTTGGAGAGGATGAATTTGGAAATAGAACAGTAAAAACCTCTACTGGAGAAGGAAACGTTAATAGGTTTTTTATTGGAGGTTCTTATGCAGTAAATAAAAACTTAAGTTTAGGAGCCGATTTTCAATATAACTTTGGAAATATTGACACAGAAACTATTGAAGGAAATTCAATAGTACAATTACAATCAAGAGAAAGAAATTCGTCAAGAATTACTGGAACTTCTTTTAATTTTGGTGCTCTATATAATAGAAAAATTACTGATAAATATAAAATGTATGCAAGTTTAACTTATTCTCCTGAGGCAAAGTTGACTTCCAAAAATGAAAGAAATTTAGCAACTGTTACATTTACTTCTAATGGAAGTGAAATTGTGAATGATGATGAAGATGTTGCTGTAAATGATACAAATTTGACAATGCCTTCTAAATTAGCAGTTGGATTAGGAATTGGTGAAAAGAATAAATGGTTAATAGGAACAGAAGTTACCTTCCAAAACAATAGTCAATTAGCAAACAGATTTGAAGATTTCGACAATGGAACTTACGAAGATTCTCAAAAATATGTTATTGGCGGTTATTATATTCCAAAATTTGATTCATTCTCAAGTTATTTAAGTAGAGTGGTTTATAGAGCCGGATTTAGATATGAAAACATCGGATTAGTAATTAAAGACAAAAGCATTGAGGATTATGGCATGAATTTTGGACTTGGGTTACCACTAGGTTATTCTAAAATCGATTTAGGTTTAGAAATGGGTGTTAGAGGAACTAAGTACAATAATTTAATTAGAGAAAACTATTTCAACATAAGTGTTGGATTATCATTAAGTGATAAATGGTTTAAGAAACGTAAAATTGATTAGTAATTTTTTAGAATAATTATAAAATGAAAACTAAATTATCTTTATTATTTGTTATAGCTGTAGGTTTTTTTACAAATGCTCAGAACGAGGCTTGTACAGAAACTTTAAGTTTAATGGCTTCATCTGTTAAAGCTAAAGATCCATCTGGATATGATTATTTGACAACTTTAAGAAAAGATTGTCCGTCTTTTGATAAAAGAATTTACTCTTATGGTGAATTTGCAATCAAGCAAAAAATAGACAATGCAACAGGTGCAGAAAAAGAAAAGTATGTACGTGACTTAATGAAGTTTTATGAGGAAAATTATAAATATTTCCCAAGTGAAGGTGTTGGAGTTGATATGAAAAAAGGATTGGCTTTATTCAATTATAAACTTGGCACAAAAGAAGAAATTTATACTCTTTTAGATAAAGCTTTTACAACAGATAATGCAAATTTTGACTCAACTAGAGGTCTTTATGCTTACTTCGAAATATTTGTAAAAGATTATGAAGCAGAAAATAAAGGAATCGAATTGCAACAAGTATTTGATAAATATGATGACATTTTAGAGAAATTGACTGCACTTGAAAAAGAATATTCTGAAGCTAAAGATGTTTTAATTGCTAAAGAAGAAGCTGGACAAGAATTAGACAGTAAAGAAGCTAAAGCTAAAAGTAGATATGAAGCAAATTTAGAAGACATTGCAACTGTTACTTCTAGTATGGATGCTATTATTGTACAATTGTCTACTTGTGATAAATTAATACCTTTCTATCAAAAATCATTTGAGCAAAACAAAACAAATAAAGTTTGGTTGTTAAGAGCTGCAGACCGTTTAGAAGCAAAAGAATGTGATGGAGATCCATTATTCTCTAAAATATCTGAAGCACTTCTTAAAGTAGATCCAAGTGCTCCTGCTTATGAAAAACAAGGTATAGTAGAATATCAAAAGAAAAATATTTCAAAAGCTGTTGAGTATTTGAATAAAGCAGCTGAAATGTATTCAGATAATTCTAAAAAAGCGAATGTTTATATGAAGATTGCTTCAATTTATTCAAAATCAAACAAGAGTCAATCACGTAACTATGCTAAAAAAGCATTACAAGTAAAACCTTCTTATGGTAAAGCGTATTTATTAATTGCTCAATTATATGGAAGTAGTATTAATGATTGTGGTGCAGATCAATTTGAAAAAAGAGCGATGTACTGGTTAGCGGCTAATTATTGTGATAAAGCAGCAGCAGCAGATTCTTCTTTAAAGGCTACAGCTAGAGATTTGGCAGGAAGATACAGAGCTTCAGCACCATCAAAAACAGAAATATTTAGCCACCCAAGTGGAAATATGTCAGGTAAAAGAATAGCTTTCAACTGTTGGGTTGGAGAAAGCATAACAGTTCCTTCATTATAGAATGAATAAAAAAAATAGAAATAGAATACTTAATATAGTCATGATACTTGGTGTCATGACTATATTTTTTTCCTGTGAAGGATCATTAAAAGATGTACAAAAATTTAATCGTTCTTCTTTTCTTCCTTCTGGTGAAGCTGATTCTATTAATCTAAAATATACCGATTCAGGACGTGTAAAATCAATCTTAACAAGTAAGAAAATGCTTGACTATAGTAATATAGAAAATGCATTTACCGAATTTCCAGAAGGTATTGTGGTAACTATGTTTGATGAAAACAATAAAACCACCATTATAGAATCAAATTACGCAATTACTTACAAAAAAACCGACATAATTGATTTACAAGGAGATGTAACTATAACTTCTCAAGACGGGAAAAAATTAGAAACCTCACAATTGTATTTTGATCAAAAAAACGAATGGTTTTTTACGGAAAAGCACTTCAAATACTCTGATGGCACAGGAGGGTTTCTTCAAGGTCCAGGTGTCGATTTTAGTAAAGATTTTAAAATTTTCAATATGCAAACCAGTAATGGTGAAATTAATAATGTTGATTAAAAAAACAATTTTACTATTGTCAATTTTATTTATTATTTTTGGTAAAAATTAATTAAAATGAAATATACAAAGTATATTCAGTATGTTTATATTGTCTTTGCTGTTTTTTTTGTTTATCAAGCCTTTGTGCAATATCAAAACAACGAAAACTATATTGTCAGTATTCTTTTTGCAGTTCTAGCGACATTTATGTTCTTTTTCAAAAGAAATTTTTACAATAAATATAAAAAAGGTCAAAAATAAAGTATGGGAATAGCCATTATTGTTATTTGCTTACTCTTATCAGCCTTTTTTTCAGGTATGGAAATTGCCTATATTTCTTCCAATAAAGTTTATTTATCTATTGAAAAGAAACAGCACAATTTTAATGCAAAAATTTTATCTAAACTTATAGAAAAACCTTCACAATTCATTACTGCAATGTTGGTAGGTAACAATGTGGTTTTAGTAATTTATGGTATCTATTCGGGAGATTTTTTGATGAATTGGATTACTTCTTTTAGTTACCAATTATCTCCTTTTATAAATCTTTTAATTCAAACAATACTATCAACAGCAATAATCTTAATGACAGCTGAATTTTTACCAAAAGTTTTCTTTCAAATTTATGCCAATTCATTTATAAAATTATTTGCAGCACCAGCCTATTTATTTTACCAATTATTTTATTGGGTGTCAAAATTCATCATTTGGATTTCCGATTTTATTTTGAAAAAGTTTTTTAAAATAGATGGAGATCAAGTTCAAGACTATTTTAGTAAAGTTGAATTAGGAAATTATATTAGCGAACAGATGAATAGTTTTTCAGAACACGATGAAATTGATTCTGAAATACAAATTTTTCAAAATGCATTAGAATTTTCCGAATTAAAAGCAAGAGATATCATGACACCAAGAACTGAAATTTCTGGTGTAGATATTTTAGATTCTGTGACCGAATTAAAAGAATTATTTGTAAGTACTGGTTACTCTAAAATAGTAGTTTACCAAAATTCTATAGATGATATTTTAGGTTATGTTCACTCTTTTGAATTATTTAAAAAACCGAAAACAATAAAATCGGTAATGATTTCTATCGAATATGTTCCAGAAACCATCTATATCAAAGATTTATTGGATATCTTAACAAAAAAGAGAAAAAGTATGGCTGTGATTCTAGATGAATATGGAGGAACTTCAGGAATTGTTACTGTTGAAGATATTATCGAGGAACTATTTGGAGAAATTGAAGATGAACATGATTTAGGCGAAGAATTAATCGATGAAAAAATTGAAGAAGATGTTTATCTTTTTTCGGCTCGACTAGATGTAGAATTTATCAATCAAAAATACAATCTTGATATTCCTGAGAATGATTCTTATAGTACATTAGGCGGTTTTATAGTTCATAATACAAAAGAAATCCCTCAAAACAACGAGAAAATTAAAATTGAAAACTTTGAAATAACCATACATTCTGCCTCAAATAAAAAGATAGAATTAGTCAGACTTTCAATCTTAGAGGAAAAACAATAAAAAAATCATAAAAAATTAATAGAAATTATAGCTTTTCTGTTTTATTATTAAATAGATAATTGTATTTTCGCCCACTGAATTAAATTAATATACAAAATGGCAGTTTTAAATAATATTAGAAAACGTTCTGGATTACTTATCATTATTATTGGTTTTGCATTATTTGCATTCTTAATTCCAGAGTTATTTAAAAGTGGTTTTAGCATAAATAGCAACAACGTAGGAGAAGTTAATGGTACGGATATTGTTGGTCAAGAATTTATGAAAAAAACAGCTCAACTTGAAAAACAAAGTCAGCAAAGTCAACAAGGGCAACCTATGAGTGCTACTCAGGCAATGAACTCTGTATGGGAACAAGAAGTAAGAAGCATTCTAGTAAATGAAGAAATAGAAAAAATTGGTTTAGGCATTGGTAAAGAACAACTAATCAATGTAATCAAAGCAAATCCTTATTTTGCTCAAAATCCTCAGTTTTTAAATGAGGCAGGAACTTTTGATGAAAACAAATTTAAAGAGTTTGTAAAATCTATCAAAAACGATCCAAATCAAGAGCGTTGGATTCAATGGCAAGATTTTGAAAAAGAAGTGGAAAAATCTGCTGTTGAACAATTATATTATAACATGCTTAAAGGAGGAATTTACACTACAAAAGCAGAAGGTAAATTCAAACATGTTTTAGATACTAAAAAAGTAGATTTTGACTATGTTACTGTAGCTTTTTCAACAGTTAATGATGACCAAGTTAAGGTTTCTGATGACGAAATCATGGCTTACATGAAGAAGAATGCAAAAAAATACAAATCAGACTTCACAAGAAATGTTGATTATGTATTTTTCGAAAACAAACCATCTAAAAAAGATGAAAAAGATTTAGAAACTCAATTTTATGGTTACATAAACGGAAAAGTTGACGGAACAGATACAATTCCTAGTTTCAAAGATATAAAAGTAGAAAATGTTGCCGAATTTGTTAATAAAGAATCAGAAACTCCATTTGATTCTACTTATGTTGCAAAAAATAATCTTCCAATTGAATTTCAAGAACAATTATTCAATTTGACTAATGGTGAAGTTTTTGGACCTTATGTAAATAATGGATACCAATCTTTATCTAGAATGATGGGAAGAAAATCAAATGCAAGTGCAAAAGCAAGTCATATTTTATTAGCTTATGAAGGAGCACAAAGTTCTTCTGCTACTAGAACAAAAGAAGAAGCACAAGCATTAGCAAATAGTTTATTAACACAAGTAAAAGCAGATGCAAATAGTTTTGCAGCTTTAGCACAGGCTAATTCAGATGATCCTGGTTCAAAAAACAATGGAGGTGAGTATGACAATATTGCTCCAGGTCAAATGGTACCCACTTTCAATGATTTTGTATTTAATAATTCAGTAGGAACTGTGGGTGTTGTTGAAACAGATTATGGTTTCCACGTTATTAAAGTTTTAGCAAAATACGATGCTGTTCAATTAGCTACTATTACTAAAAAAATAGAGCCATCTGAGCAAACAATCGATGAGAACTATAATATGGCAAGTAAATTTGAATCTGATGTAACTGGTAAAAACTTTGAAGAAGCAGCAAAAAATTCTAAGTTAACTATAGTTCCAGCAACTAATTTGAAAGCTTCAGATGAATATGTACAAGGATTAGGTGCACAAAGAGAGATTGTTCGTTGGGCATTTAGTGATGAAACAAATACAGGAGATGTAAAACGTTTTGAAACAGCAAAAGGTTATGTAGTAGCAACTTTAAAAGACATCAACGAGACAGGTTTATTAAGCATGGATATTGCAAGACAATCTGTAGGTTCAATCTTGAAAAACGAGAAAAAAGCAGAGGAAATTAAAAAGAAAATGGTTGGTACTACTTTAGAAAATGTAGCTAAAGCAACGGGAGGTTCTGTAATTAGTATTAATGATGTAGCTTTAGGAAATCCAACTATTACAAATATAGGTTCTGAACCTAAAGTAGTAGGAACTGCATTTGGCTTAGAAGCAGGAAAAACTTCAGGATTAGTTGTAGGTAATAGTGGTGTTTTCATGGTTAAAACTAAAAAAGTGACTAATGCACCAGAGATTAAAGATTTCTCTACTCTAATTACGCAAAAGCAATCTCAAGAAGCTAACTCAGCACAATCTAGAGCTTATCAGGTTTTAAAAGACAAAGCTGATATAACAGATAATAGAGCTAAATATTAATCACATAAATAGCTTACAATATCAAAATCCCTTGCTTTATTTAAGTAAGGGATTTTTTTTACTTTTAATGATAGTAAATCCTATTGTAAAATGGTTTTAAAGCCTTTTAAGGAGAGTTAATAATAAACCCAGTTTGGTTCAAGTAAAGCAATAAAAGCTTTTGTTAGGCTTCTCTTAATTGGTTTAAACCTATTTACAAAGCAATGAAACCATAAACCTTTCCTTTAAAAGACAGAATGGTCGTTTTTGAAGATCAAATTTTAGAACACGAAGTAAAACCAGTACAAAGAGAACGATTGAGCATTATAGCTTAGTTAAAACCAAGAAATCATAGTTTTTAGGAGCACCACAAAAGCCTTTCAGTAGAAAATTCCACACGCTTTCCGCGTTACACGGTAACTAGCTACAATCGGGGCTAGGTTAGAATTTTAGTCTTTTTAAATTACAATTGATTCAAAAGAAAACAGAGGTAAACTATCAAAAAATTGTGGCAAATTAATTTTAGGAAAAAGATTTGCCACAAACTTGTGGCAAGAACAATTGTGGTAAAATTTTTTGCCACAAAAAAAATGCCACAACTTTTTTTAAAAAATGATTGAATAGAATTTATAAATTCGCCTTTACTTTGTATTTTAAGAAGCGATAAGGAATTATCATTTATATAAAACACAAAGTCACTTTATTGTGGCTTTGTGTTTTATTACCTACGTTGCAAACGCTCTATTTATCTTTTTTTAGTAAGTAGGTACCCGTTAAACGAGCACCAATTTGGACTTTAGATTTGTTCTTTGATAATTTCGTAAACATTAGCTAGAAACATTATCCTAACAATGTTGTCTAACCCTCGAAGGAACTTGAATAGCTACTTATTATTTCTCTTCTAAACTTTCGAAAAGAACTGATTCTGCATTTTCAATATCTTTCATCCCACCAAAATCCCAAATATTTTTAATATGTTTTGATATATTTTTCATAAAAGGATCTGAAGCATTTTTATAATTTGAATAAATAACAATATATGTTAATCGAGCTTTAGTGTTTTCATTTCCTTTAACACATTCATCACTAAACAACTTAATGCTCTCAAAAAAAGAGGTGTCTAAAACAGAATTGTCAAATATACTCCTAGCGTTTTGAATCGCACCATCAAGCTTCGAAAAATCGTATTTATTAAAATTTTTTAAACAATACTTATATATATTTAACAATCTTTCATCTTTTAAATATATATATAAATTCTCATCATAATTAAATTTATTAATTACAGACTCTTTATTAATATTAATATAACTACAATTAAAATTAATTATATCAAATTTTGATAAAAGATTTAACTCATTTATTAATAAAATACAGAATAATTTTTGATGATTTTCATCAACAATTTTATTGTCTCCTTCAAAAACAACATCAATTTCGATTGTTTTATTACTTATAAATTTATCTGAAATAGTTGCGTTTAGATTATATTCATTTAAAAATTTATTATACTCATTATCTAATTTGCTATCATTACACGATGTTAATAAAATAAATAATATTAGTATTTTATAATTTACTTGGGTCAATTTTTTTAATGACTCCACTTCCAGAATTGTTTTTAGCTTTTTTTCCATCTAAATATCTTTGAAATATGTTACTATTTGGGTATTTTTTTACTTTTTCCTTAGCAAACTCTATTGAGTCCTGTTCTGTTTTTAATTTTGAAATTACTTTTGTATCTGAAAAACTTGCTTTTGAAGAAGTTACTGTAGAACTAACTCCAGGGGTAGTGCTAATAGACGGCCCAGCAGCTATGATTCTAAAACTATTATCTATTGCATTTGTATATGTAGTCTCAAATCCCCAACCAATAGTATGAACCGAAACACTAGCTGATACAGTTTCGCCAGATAATACATCATATACAGTTCTAGTTGTCGAGTTAAAACTTAACATTCCAACATCAACAGTTAGCTCAACCCCGCTGCGAAAAGTCTCCTGACTTTGAGCTAAAATATAAAAAATTATTAACTTAAGTATTTGATAAATGAAGATTCTTTTAAAACATCTACCTTATGTATTTCTGCTAATTCAACTGAAACTAGTCCTTCATTATTTATATAATTACTGGCACTAGAATAAATATAATCTTCTATTTTTTTAACTAATCCTAATCGTACTGGATTTATATGTATGTAATCTATCTTTGACCATAAAATTTTTTCAGAATAAAATTTTTCTGGATGATTACCATATTGACCAGCTGGGGTTTAATTATCAAAAGATTATGACAAAATAATTTTAAGAAAAAAGATTTGCCACAAACTTGTGGCAAAAACAATTGTGGCAAAAAATTTTGCCACAAAAAAAATATCATAACTTTTTTAAAAAAATGATTGAATAGATGCATCTTTTAGATTTACAAATCTACCTATACTTTCTATTTTAAGAAACGATAAGGAATTATCATTTATATAAAACACAAAACCACGATGAAGTGGCTTTGTGTTTTATTACCTGCGTTACAAACACTCTATTTATCTTTTTCAGTAAGTAAGTACTCGTTAAACGAGCACCAGTTTGGATTTTTTCATTAAAAACTATTTTTGCAAAAATACACAAAAACCATCTCAAAAAAATTCCTATATTTGAGATAGAAAAACGTTCTTACAAATAGCCGAAAAAATGCCCAATTTAAGCTCAAAAAAATGTCGAAAAGCGCCTAAAAGTGCAATTTTTAGTATTTTTATAACACTGCGAAGCACTGTAAAAACTAATGATCAACGCATTTTGACTACTATCCTTTTGGAATGACCTTGCCAGGCCGCACCAGCTCTAGCACAGCGTATCGTTACGGCTTCCAAGGACAAGAAAAAGATGACGAGTTAAAAGGAGAAGGGAATTCGTTAAATTATACCTTTAGAATGCACGACCCAAGAGTGGGTAGGTTTTTTGCAACGGATCCGTTAGATTTTAAATACCCTTTTTATTCACCATATCATTTCAGTTCAAATTCTCCTATAATGTCTATTGAATTAGAAGGAATGGAATCATCAAAAATTGTTAATGAAGCTGAAAAATATATAGGAACCCCTTATGAATTTGGAGGAAAAAATCCAGTATCAGGCAGTATAGGTTTTATTTCTCAATCAAATGAAAATAAAAATATTTGGGTAAATACTATTAGACCAGATTTGAGAGACATATCAAATTATCATCCAAATCATTATAAAAAACAAGGTAATGAAGTCTGTACTCCTAATGATATATGGACTCAATATTATGAAATTGTGAGTTCAATACATAACAGTTATTCGATTCCTAATGGGTATTCAATTGGAATTGATTGCTCTGGCTTAATTAAAAAAGGTTATGCATTAGATAAAGAGTTGTTACTTGGAAATAAGCTTCCTGATGGCTCATCTGTACAGATGAATTTTTTCAAAGATGGAGAAAAGCTACATATGGCATATGTTCATAATAATCCAGACTTAATATCAGAAGGTGATTTTGTTTATTATCTAGGTCATGTAATGATTGCAACTGGAGAAGTAAAAAGAGATATAAATGGAAAGATATCTTCTTTTAAAACAATAGAAGCTAACAGTACAGATGTAGGGACTGTTGAAATGTGGAGAAATGTTAAATATGATAAAAATGGTGATTTATTAAAATATACGTTTGCTCACCCACATAGAGTAACAGATAAAGTATATACTTCATTATATCCCGAAATATTTACAGGTAAAAAGGTTTGGGAAGGTCCATTACCTGAAGGTCAAATCAGAGAATCATATGAGACTTATAATGAAGATAGAACAAAAAATAATTTAATTCAAACCGAAGTTAAAAATGAAAATAAATAATTTTTTATTTAGTAAATGTTTTTTATTTTTTCTTCTTTTAGGTTGTATGAAATCTAGAAATAAAGAAGATTCAAATATTAAATCTGAGTTTAATGATAGTATTAATTTTATAAGAGATGAATTAAAAGAAGAAAAAACTGCTGAAATAATAGCAAAAAAAGACACTCTTTCTTTTTTGGAATTATTATTGTCTTATCAAGCAAATTCTTCTACATTACCTAAGAAAATTGTAAATGATCTGTTTTTTATTAATCCTTTTTCATTTGAAAAATTTGATTACAGTATTAGTAACATGATTTATTATAAAAATGAGACTTATTTAATTATTTACCAAATCTATGGTTATAATTGTAAAATGGAATACTCTTTCGTTTATGATTTTAATCAAAATATAAAAAATGGTAATACAATAATGATAGGAGAAACATGTGATTCAGATTCTGAAACGGATACAATAGGAGTCTACAATTATCAAATAGATAAAAATATAATTACTATTAATCATGAAAAGTACATTTCAGGGGAAAAGATATCTAATTCCTTTGATAAATATAAGTTTGATAAAGATGGAGTTATCTTGTTAACCCCCAGCTCTCCCCGCACTCCGAAGAGTTCTAAATAAAACACACAAGCTCTGCGATCCCAGCTCTCCGAAGAGTTCTAAATAAAACGTGTACGCTCTACGAGGTCTCCTGACCTCGTAGCACAATACAAAAGACAAAGCCCACCTATTTACTGAAAAAGATAAATAGAGCGTTTGTAACGCGGGTAATAAAATACGCTCTAAGAGATCTCCTGAACTCGTAGCACAATACAAAAACACAAAGCTACTTTATTGTAGCTTTGTGTTTTTTATAAATGATTATTCTTTATAATTTCTTAAAATAGAAAGTATAGGTAGATTTGTAAATCTAAAAGATGTATCTATTCAATCATTTTTTTAAAAAAGTTATGACATTTTTTTTGTGGCAAAAAATTTTGCCACAATTGTTTTTGCTAGAAGTTTGTGGCAAATCTTTTTCCTAAAATTAATTTGTTCCCTAGCTGGTGCGAGCGTCTCTAAATAATCGGCAACGCTACTGCGAGCTTCTAGCTCGTGGACATAAAGTATATAAAAAACAAAAGCAACTTTTAAACGAGTTGCTTTTTTATATCATAAAAATCAATTATAAACTCTATTCTCTTGTTCAGCTACTCTAATAAAAGTAGTTCTTTTTGTTAGCTCTTTTAATTTAGAAGCACCTACATAAGTACATGTACTTCGTAAACCACCTAAAATATCCTGAATGGTATCTTCCACTTTTCCCTTAAAAGGGACTTTTACAGTTTTACCTTCACTGGCTCTATAATTGGCTACTCCACCTACATGTTTTTTCATGGCTGTTTCCGAACTCATACCATAAAATTGTTTGTATTTTTTTCCGTTCTCTTCAATTAATGCACCTCCACTCTCTTCATGCCCAGCAAGCATTCCTCCTAGCATAACAAAATCGGCTCCTGCTCCAAAGGCTTTTGCTACATCTCCTGGAATGGCACAACCACCATCGCTTATGATTTGTCCGCCTAATCCATGTGCTGCATCTGCGCATTCTATTATAGCAGAAAGTTGTGGATAACCTACTCCTGTTTTTACACGAGTGGTACAAACAGAACCTGGACCAATTCCTACTTTTATAATATCTGCTCCAGCTAGTAATAATTCTTCTACCATTTCTCCTGTAACTACATTTCCAGCAATAATTACTTTATCTGGAAAATTTTTACGTGTTTGTTTTACAAATTTTACAAAATGCTCCGAATATCCATTAGCAACATCAATACAAATAAATTTGAGTTGGGGAAAAATAGTAAAAATCTCTCTTATCTTTTTCTCATCTTCTTTTCCTGTTCCTGTACTTACTGCAATATAATTAAAGACCTCATCTGAAACCATATTTAAAAAATTCTTCCAATCGGAGATAGTATAATGTTTATGAATCGCGGTAAATATTTTATGCTTTGCTAATGCGATTGCCATTTCGAAAGTGCCAACAGTATCCATATTAGCTGCCATTATGGGAACACCATTCCAAGTTACTGAACTATGTAAAAATTTGTAGTTACGTTCCAAATCTACTTGTGCTCTACTGCTTAATGTAGAACGTTTAGGACGAATCATAACATCTTTAAATCCTAATTTCAAATCGGTTTCTATTCTCATTTTTATAGTGCTTTATTCAAAAGTATTATTTTCTTTTATTAATACCAAAATGATTTGGTATAACAATATTTTTATGAGAATTTGACTTAATAACCTGATTTTGTTTGCTAATTTAGCAATAGAAGTTATTTACAACACCATTTCCTCATAACTCAAAATCGTAGTATAACCTTTACTTATAAAATAATCTGTTGGGTCATTTTTTGAAACTACCATAACAAAATCGCCTCCCCAAGCTCCAAGACTTTTTACTACTCCTTTGAAATCGTGGAAAAGTTTTTCTTTTACAGTTTCAGTTTCTAATACATCGCTCATGATGGCTTGGTGTTTTTCCATTAATAACGCAAAGTCTCTTCCCTCTTCTACTTGAATGACTTCTTGTGTAATGGCATTTATTTTTGTAATTACTTTATCTACTCTATGTTGTTTTGTAATGTAATTAGAAATAGCGGATTTGCTACTTTGCTTTTTGTTAAGATATACAAAGTGAATGTTCTGTTTAAAAGGTGGATCGAAAGGTACTATTTCAGTGGTAGGTTTCCCATTTTCTATGGCATACAAAATAGGCTCATTATTTTGAGCACAAGCCACATCATAACCACTTCCACCAAAACTTTTTTGTAATAATTCAAATGCATCTATTTGCAACCATTGACCTATATTATTAATTAAAGTAGATGATGTTCCTAAACCCCAAAGTCTGGGAAAGGTTAAATGACTTTCTATCACATAGCCATTACTATTTGTAAGGAAGTTTGGACTTTGAATAAAAGCTTGGTGCAAAATCTCTAATAAGGTATTTTTTATTTTAGAATTTGATTCTTGTATTTTTTTAAATTGGATTTCTTCGAATGTTAAGACATCTTGAAACCAAATTGTTTCATCGGAATCAAAACTTTTCCAATGAATTTCTTTATTACTGCCTGAATGGACTACTAAATTTTGTCCGAACTTAGTAGGAACTGCTAATGCTTTTGCTCCATCTAAGACTACATATTCTCCTGTGAACAATAATTTTCCATTGCTATAAAAGGTTTGTTTTTGCATGTTTATTGTTTTTAGCCCTGATTGAAGCGGCATCCTTTTATAACCTCTCAAGGTTATAAAAGATACAGCGTAAAGCAGGAAATAGCTCCTAAAAAAGTATTATCTTAAACTTTCTAAATAATCTACTACTAAGCTATGAGAAATAGTTGTGTTTTTAAAATAATCTAACACTTGTATTTTTTCTTCTTTAGTAGCTTGATGCTGATTTAAAATGTTATTAATGTGCATTTTCATGTGTCCTTGCTGAATTCCAGTTGTTGTTAAAGAACGAACTGCTGCAAAATTCTGTGCCAACCCTGTAACTGCAACTATTTTCATTAATTCTTCTGCACTTGGTTGTCCCAACATCTCTAATGAAAATTTCACTAAGGGATGCAACGTGGTTAAACCTCCAATAGTTCCTAAAGCTAGGGGAACTTCTATCCAAAAGGTAAAAATATCATCTTCTATTTTAGCATGTGATAAACTACTGTATTGTCCTGATTTACTAGCATAGGCATGAACTCCTGCTTCTATTGCTCTAAAATCGTTTCCTGTAGCAAGAACAACTGCATCGATACCGTTCATTATACCTTTGTTATGTGTAACGGCTCTGTATGGCTCAATTTCGGCAATTTTAATTGCGTTTACAAATTTTTCAGCAAACTCTTTTGAATCGATTGAAGTATCTTCGCTCATTTGTGAAACGGGACAAGAAACCTCAGCTCTTACTAGACAATTAGGCACATAGTTACTCAAAATACTCATGATAACTTGAATATTTTTTTCGTCTTCATTAAAATCTGAATATTCTTGTGCTTCGTTTTCTAAAGTTTTTGCAAATTGCTCTAAACAAGTATTTATAAAATTGGCTCCCATACTGTCTTTTGTATTAAAAGTAGCATGAAGTTGGTAATAATTATTTAATTCGGTTGTTTTATCTTTTAATTTGATATCCAAAATTCCTCCTCCACGTTTTTGCATATTTTTTGTAAAAGCCTGAGTATTTGCAAAGAATTTTGGTTTTATTGTTTCAAAAAATGAATGTAATTTTTCGAAATTACCGTTAAACAGAAAATGAACTTGACCTATTTTTTCTGTACTAATTACAGTTGCCTTAAAACCACCTCTTTCTCCCCAAAACTTAGCTGCTTTAGAAGCTGCAGCAACTACAGAACTTTCTTCGATAGCCATAGGAACAGTATAGCTTTTGTCGTTTATAACAAAATTAGGAGCTACACCATAAGGCAAATAAAAATTTGTTAGTGTGTTTTCTATAAACTCATCATGTAATTTTTGCAAATTTTCACTTTCATTCCAATACTGTGTAACTATTTGCTTAGCTTCCGTAGGATTAGAAAAATAGGTTTCAGTAATCCAATTGATTTTTTCTTCTTTAGATAATTTTGAAAAACCCTTTATGTTTTGAGTCATAAACTATATATTCTTTAAATGACTGCAAAGATACTAAACGGAAATTTTATGAACCGTTTTTATCCATTTTATTACTGTTTTTTCAAAATATTCTTTATCAATAGGTTTTAAAATGAAATCATTCATACCAATGTCTAAACATTTTTCTTTTTCTCCTGTAATAACTCCTGCCGTGAGCGCAATTATGATTACATCTGTATTTATTTTTCGTATTAATTCTGTTGCTTCATAACCATTCATAACTGGCATTTGAATGTCCATTAGGATTATTTCTGGATTTGCTTTTTTGAATACTTCTACGGCTTGGAATCCATTAGAAGCTTCTGAAATAACTGCATTTGGAAATGCTTTTGAGACTAAAGTTTTTGTAAGCAACATATTAACTTTATTATCTTCAACTACTAAAATATTGATTTTATTTTTGTTGTCATTTACCAACGTAAAATCGATAATTTCATTATCTAAAAAAGGATTGTTTATTTTATTCAAATAGTTTTGAAGAACATTTATTTTTAAAGGCTTTATAATATTATGAATGTTCTTAAAATCTTTGTTTGAAATGAAATCGGAAGTTGAATTTTGCATAATAATTAAATGTCTGTCTTGATCTTTACTAACAACATCGATTATTTCATGAGTATTTTTTTTACCTAAAAATTCATAATCTATAAGTATGAGGTCATATTCTTCCTTATTTGTTATTATATTAAGTAAGTCTACTTTTGTTGAAATCGTTTTACAGGGTAGATTTAAAGAACGAAACATTCTTTCAATGACTTCACAAACTAAAAGATTGTCTTCTATTATAAGTGCTTTTTTAAGTTTATTATTATTTAAAATATTTTTATTACCACATGGTTCTGTTTTCAGTTCTACTTCAAAACTAAAACTACTTCCTTTCTTTATCTCACTATTTATCTCTAATTGAGCGTTCATCAATTTCAAAAGGCTATTGGTAATGGATAAGCCTAGACCTGTGCCTCCAAAATTTCTTGTAGTAGAACTATCTTCTTGTGAAAAGGCTTCTAATATTTTACCTTTATTTTCTGGTTTTATACCTATTCCTGTGTCTTTTACTTCAAAACGTATTTTTGATATGCTTTTCTTAATTTTTGAAGCTGTTATATTTAACTCAATCTGTCCTTTAAGTGTAAATTTAACTGCATTGCTGAGTAAGTTTTGCAAAATTTGTTTTAAACGAACTTCATCTGTCCATATATCACATTCTATATGTTCTTGAACGTTTACAATAAGTTCTATGTTTTTTTGATGTGCTGTAAATTTAACCATATCTACAGACTGATTGATAATACTGTGTAAACTAGTTTTGCTGTTCTCTAAAGATAATTTACCTGCTTCTATTTTTGATAAATCTAAAATATCATTAACCACATCTAATAATGATTCTGCAGACTGATTTACTGTTTGTAAATATTGTTTTTGAACTTCTGTAATTCTAGTATTAAGGAGTAATTTACTAAATCCAATAATTCCATTTAAAGGTGTTCTTATTTCATGACTCATATTTGCCAAGAACTCAGATTTTGCTCTATTTGAGGTCTCTGCTAATTCTCTTGCTAAAATAGCTTCTTCTGCTTTTTTCTTTTCTGTAACATCTATTAAAACTCCTTCTAGATATTCAACGGTATCATCGACCATAATGGCTTCACCATGTTCTTCAATCCATATTACTGATCCGTCTTTTTTGATTAATCTGCTTGTTACTAGAAAGGATTTCTTATTTTGTATTGCTTTATCTATTTCAAGAAGAGCTCGGTTTCTATCATCTGGATGATATAATTCATGAAGCCTTACTTTTTCTGTAAAAAAATCTTCTTTTGAATAACCTGTTAATTTTTCAAATTCATCATTAAGAAAGATTTTTGTTCTCTTTTCATCAAATTTAACTAGATAAACTCCACCTGGAATATTGTTAGCTAATAACTTAAATTTCTCCTCACTTTCTTGAAGTCCTTTTTTATTTTTAATTCTAATAATTGAAGTTGCAATATTATTTGCTAATGTTTCCAAGATGATTATTTCTTCCTTATCCCAAAGTCTAACTTCTTTAAAATTATCAAACCCTAAATACCCTATTAATTTATTTATATGAAAAACAGGAATCAGTAGAGCCGAAAGTATTCCTCTGTCTTGCAATCTTTTTTTATGAACTTCATCAGTTACATTTTCTGTTATGATCTGAAAAGATTTATTTTTAAATAAAGCATCAAATATTTGTGGGTATTCTGAAGTATTTAAACCTTGAAAATTGGGATTATTAATATTTAATGTTTCATCTTTAACAAACCACTCAAATTTTTGATTAACAATTTTTTGTTCTGGGTCATATTCATAAAAACAAACTCTATCAGATTCAATTGCTTTAGTAAAACCACCTAAAGTTTTATCGAAAATTTTATCAATATCATCTTTTTGAAGTAGTTTATTAGTGTATTTAGACAAATGTGTTAATATATTATTTTTATATATGATTTGCTCTTCTAGTTTTTTTGTGTTTGTAATATCTCTCAATACACATGAAAAACCAGTTAAATTATTATCTAAATCTCTTTTAATTCTAACTTTTTGAGAGAACCAAACCATTTTTCCTGACTTAGCTTTAACTGGTATAACATAAGCTTCAAAATCATTTTGTTCAGGGTTTTCCGGAATATAAAATTTTAATGCTTTATTTTTCTCTTCTGGTGTTAAAAAACTAGTAAAATGAGATCCAATAATTTCTTCTTTTTTATATCCTAAGATACGAAGTGCTGCATCATTAATAATTGTTATAAATCCTTGTTTATTAGCATCATAAATGATATCTGGTGCATTTTGAATTAAGGTTTGATATTCATATTCAGCAATTATTTTTTGAGTAATATCATGACCTGTTGCTATAAACAAATCATCTGAGTATTTAAAATCGCTCCATTGAATATATTTATAATCACCGTCCTTTGTTTTTAACTTTCTAACGTGAACAATATTAGGCTGAAATTTAATATTATAATCTATCATTTCAAACTCTTTATCTTCTGTTAGGTTCCAAAATTCATACCCTAATACTTGATCAGTTGTATAACCTAATATTCCAGATATAGAATCGCTACAGAAAACAACATTACCATATTTATTACACGCAATAGTAAGAGAATTTGACTGATTAATAATGTTATTTGTAAAAACTAATTTATCATGAGTATTTAAAAAATTAATTCTTCTATAAAAATTTATAATTGTAATTATGAATGAAGCGCTTAGTAACTGAATGTAAATACCTTTGTTCTCGTCTTCCAAAATTAAAAAACATAGTACTAAAGAGACAATTATAACAGTGTAAACAATGTAATTTTTGAATTTTTTAAAAACATTATAAGAGAAGAAAAGTAATAGTAAAAATTCGGAAAAATTAACAAAATTGATTTCAGAATAAGTTAGATTATTTAAAACAACCAATGTAATAAGAATGAAAAAGAGTCTAAAAATCCATTCTAAATTTTTCTTTATTTTATTTATATAAGAAAATAGATATAGAAAAACAGAACAAAAACCAATAATAATTTTTGTAATAACCTCATTTTCATTATAAATCTCAAAAACAAAATAAGCTATTTGTGTAGTAATAATTATTATTCCAAAATATAAGAAATAATTTTTTAAATCATACTGTAATTCATTCTCCGATATATTTTTTACAAAATCCTTGTTATATTTAGACGAATCTCTAACAAGATAGTTGAAAGCAAAAATTGTTAATGAGCAAATAAGTAAAATAAACCACCAAGTCGTATAAAAAGGGGTTTCAATGACAAATGAATAGTATGTAACATTTCCTAAATCATTTCCTAATGGATCAACTTCTTTTACATAAAATCTATAATTACCAGGTGTCAAATTATAATAACTTATATCCTTGTTTTTCGAAGGTTTGGTCCAAAAATCATTTAACCCTTTAAGTTTATAAGAATAATAGTTGTTTTGAGCTAAAGAACTATTTATTTGACCAATATGAAAACTAAGTGAATTGTCAGAATGACTAAAACTATGATTTTCATTAGGAACGTTAAAATATTTATTTTCGTTATCTTTTACATCATAATCTTTATTATTTACAAGTAATTTTGTTATGTATATAGGTGCCGCTCTTTGAGATTTGTTTAGATTTTGATTTTTTAAATAATATTTATATAATCCTTTTACTGTACCAAAATAAATATTCCCTTCAGAGTCAATATAGTCTGATTTAGTATTTGTCTCAATTCCATCAAACATATTACTGGAATTCAAACTCTCTACATTTATTATTTCTCCATTTTTACCCGAAGTAATTCTTTCTAATCCTAAATTTGAACCAACTAATACATTATCATTTATTCCTGTTAAGGTGTAAATTAATGTTGACGAAAGACCATCGCTAGTTCCAAAAGATTTTATTTTATTTTCCTTATTTATTGAATAAATTTTATTTTCACCAGCATACCACAACGTATTGTATTTATCTTTTGCGCTTAAAAACAATAATTTATCCAGTATCTTTTTTTTAACTTTAAATTCTCCATTTTCGAAACGCAAAGCATACAAACCTAATCCTGTTGCCACAAACCATTCATTTTCACTGACTTGTTCAACATTGTATGTATTTGTGACTTTAGTATTCTTAAAAAAATGGCTAATTATATTATATTGAGAATCTAAAATTAGAAGACCATCACCTATTGTTGTTACCCAAATACGATTATTTTTATCTTTCTTCAATGTTGAAACAGTAATATTTGGTACTATTTCATTTATCGAGTCATTGCTATAAGTGTAAAGTCCTTTATCTGAACCTATAAGTAGTTTTTTATTTACATCTAAAAGAGCACTAACATTTAAATTAAATTTTATTTTTTTACGGAATTCTAAATTAAAAACATCTTTTTTCTTAAAAGCATTTAATCCATAATCTCTACTGTAAACAAATAAATCTTCATTATGTTCTGCAACAGCAAATATTGATTTCGTACTTAATTCTGGTAACTCACCATACTTAACAAATGTTTGATTGCTAAATTGAATAACTCCAAGAGTTATTGAACCTAAAAACAAACTACTATTTTCAACAAATATTTCATTTATTTCTGTATTCGGAAATCCATTTTTTGTATCTATTATAACATAATTACCACTCTTATAAACAATTCCTATTCCTTCAAAATTTTTACCAGAAATCCAAATATTTCCAGAATCAGCTTTATAAATATTATTTATGTAAAGATTTTTTCCAGAATAATCCTTAATTGTTGTGATTAATCTATTGTAAATATATTTACCCTTACTAAAATGAACGATATAAATGTTACCTTCTTCATCACCTACATAATTAAATGTATTCTTATTTTCAGTAATACAAATATCCTTATCTTTAAAATCAAGTAAAAAAAAATTATTATTAACATATTGAAACAATCCTTTATCAGTAGCTATTAATAGACTATTATTTTCTAATTTACTGACAGAATTTATTTTAGTAATTTTATTTCCTTCAATATTTAAAAGTGGGCGAATTGTTGAATTTTGTTCAATAACATAAATTCTATTTGGACTTATTCCATAAACTGTAGTATCAACTTTAATGATTTTATCAATTTTATCAACAGATTCATTAACTGACAAATATTTTACACTTTTTGTAAATTTTTTACCATTAAATACTAATAAACCTCTATATCGTGTAAGTAAGAGAAGTTCTCCATCATTTTCAACAATATCAGTTATAAAAAAATTCTCTATATCATTGAATTTATTATAATTAATAAAACTATTCCCATCATAGCGAATTAAACCAGTTCCATTAGAGCCATACCAAAGTAAGCCATTACTGCATTTAAATATTTTATTAACTGAAGAAGAGGGAAAACCTTTTTCCTGATTTATTATTTCAAAGTTATATTGCTGACTATAATTTGGAAAACTAATCAGAAATAAAAGTGAAAATAGAATTAAATGGTAAAGTTTAATCATATTCAGGAAATAGCAGGTAGTTAAGCTCGTAAAAATACAAAAAAAATGCATCTTTACCAAAATAAGTTAAATTTGATGGATATTTGATAAAAAATCCCTATTATTGGGGGTTTTTTAATAAATAAAACAATATGACAGTTAAGAAAATTACTACCTTATTTTTACTAATCGCTTCTTTTTCAATAGTTGCGCAACAAAAAATAACACTCGAAGAGATTTGGTCTGGTGCCTTTAAAACAAAGGGGATGGATGAACTTCACGCCATGAAAAACACAAATCAATACACAGTATTAGATTTTAACAGAACCTCTAGAAGCATGCAGATTGATTTGTATGATTTTGCAACCTTAGAAAAGGTATCTACTCTAATTGACACAAAAGATTTTCAAGAATTATCTTCAATAGATAGTTATACCTTTGATAAAACAGAATCTAAAATACTGTTAGCAACAAAATCTTCCCCTATTTTCAGACATTCTTTCACTGCTGATTATTTTATTTACGATATTAAAAGTAAATCATTAAATAAATTTACTGACAAACAAATTCAAGAACCCACTTTTTCATCAGATGGTTCCAAAATTGCGTATGCTTTTGAAAATAATTTATATGTTTATGATGTAATGACACAAACTCATTTGCAAATTACTCAAGATGGAAAGAAAAATGCAATAATTAATGGAATTACTGATTGGGTTTATGAAGAAGAATTTGCATTTGTAAAAGCTTTTGACTGGAACAAAACTGGGGACAAAATTGCCTTTATTCGTTTTGACGAAACCGATGTGCCAGAATTTTCAATGGATATATATAATGAAGGATTATACCCTACGCAATATGTTTTTAAATATCCTAAAGCAGGCGAAAAAAACGCAATAGTTTCTTTACATATCTATGATTTAAAAACAAATAGTAGTTCTAAAATTAATTTAGGTAATTATACTGATTTTTACATCCCAAGAATAGAATGGACAAATGAAGCAAATACATTAAGTGCGCAAGTGATGAATCGTCATCAAAATAATTTAGACTTACATTTTATTGATGCTACTTCAGATAAAACGAAAATCGTTTTAAACGAAAAAGACAATGCTTATATTGATATTACAGATAACTTAACTTTTCTAACAGATAATAGTTTTATTTGGACCTCAGAAAAAGATGGTTATAATCACATCTATCATTATGACAAAAATGGAAAGTTACAAAATCAAATAACTAAAGGAAATTGGGAAGTAACCTCTTATTATGGATATGATGAAAAAAATAAAACAATATTTTATCAGTCTGTAGAAAATGGTTCAATAAATAGAGATGTTTATTCCATAAATATAACTGGAAAAAACAAAAAAAGACTAACAAACAAGACAGGTACAAATGATGCCACTTTTAGTCCAAATTTCCAATATTTTATTACTTCTTATTCAAGTGCCATTAATGCTCCTCTTTACACTCTAAATGAGTCTAAAACAGGAAAAGAATTAAAAAAAATCCAATCTAATGAAGATGCAGAAGAAAGATTAGCAAAGTACAATATTGCTCCAAAAGAGTTTTTCACTTTAACCACTACTAAAGGACACACTTTAAATGCTTGGTCAATAAAACCAAAAGATTTTGATGCATCAAAGAAATACCCTGTATTAATGTATCAATATTCTGGACCAGGTTCACAACAAGTTGCAAACCAATGGAACTCTTATAACGATTACTGGTATTATATGTTAGCTCAAAACGGCTATATTGTGATATGTGTTGATGGAAGAGGAACAGGATTTAAAGGTGCTGAGTTTAAAAAATGCACCTACAAAGAATTAGGCAAATATGAAGTAGAAGATCAAATTGACGCTGCTAAAGAAATTGCAAAATACAATTATGTAGATGCATCAAGAATCGGAATTTGGGGTTGGAGTTATGGAGGATTTATGAGTAGTAATTGTATTTTAAAAGGCAATGATGTATTTAAAACTGCAATTGCCGTTGCACCAGTTACTAGTTGGAGATATTATGATAGCATTTACACTGAAAGATACATGCAAACTCCACAAGAAAACGCAAGTGGATATGATGATAATTCACCTATTAATCATGTAGAAAAACTAAAAGGGAATTACCTCTTAATACATGGAACAGCTGATGACAATGTACATGTTCAAAATACAATGAAAATGATTGAAGCTTTAGTACAGGCTAACAAGCAATTTGATTGGGCTATTTATCCTGATAAAAATCATGGTATTTATGGTGGAAAAACTAGACTTCAACTATATACAAAAATGACTAATTTTTTACTAGAAAAACTATAATATGAGTAATAAAACGATTCAAGAACAAACTTTCTTTGGGCATCCTAAAGCGCTTTTTATATTATTCTTTACAGAAATGTGGGAACGATTTTCATTCTACGGAATGAAAGCGTTATTGATTTTTTATTTAACAAAATACCATTTGTTTTCTGATGATTCAGGAAATTTATTAATTGGAAGTTACGCTGCTCTAGTATATGCAGTTCCCGTCATTGGAGGTTTTATTGCCGATAAATATTTAGGTTTTAGGAAAGCAATTGTTTTTGGTGGAATTATGCTTGTTTTAGGTCATTTAGGAATGGCTTATGAAGGAAATGCTGCAACACAATCAATAACAGGAGAAATAACAAGAGATAACACTGCATTACAAATCTTTTATTTTTCTTTAGCGTTAATAATTTTAGGAGTAGGTTTCTTGAAAGCTAATATTTCTTCACTAGTTGGTGAGCTATATGAAGTTGGTGACAAACGTCGTGATTCTGGATTTACACTATTTTATATGGGGATAAATCTTGGTTCTTTCTTAGCAACAATAGTTTGTGTTTGGCTAGGTGAGTCATACGGATGGAGTTATGGTTTTGGTGCTGCAGGAATTGGAATGTTCTTTGGATTACTAACATTCATTTCAGGTAAAAAATTACTTATGGGTAAAGGAGAATCTAATAATCAATCCTTTTTAAACAAAGCTACTTTTGGAATTAAAAATGAATGGTTAATTTACTTAGGAAGTATTTTATCAACATTGATTTTTTGGCAAATGGTTCAAAATCACGATGCTGTATCTTTAGCATTACAAGTTGCTGGAGCTGCATCATTTATTTATATTGTTTATTATGCAATTACTCAATTAGACAAAAAAGCTAGAGAACAATTAATCGCACTTACTATTCTGATCGTATTCACTATTGTGTTTTGGGCATTATTTGAACAAGCCTATACCTCTATGAATTTATTTGCAGATAGAATTTTAGACAGACACATTTTAGGCTTTGAATTATCAGCGGGACAGTTTTTGAGCTTTAATGCATTATTTATCATATTATTAGCACCTATTTTTGCTTGGTTATGGGTAAAATTAGGAAAATATAATCCAAATACTGCTGTGAAATTCTCTTTAGCACTAATACTTGTAGGATTAGGGTTTGGTGCATTAGTAATGGGAATTAACATCTCAGGAGCTGGTAAAGTTGCCGCAATATGGTTAATATTAGCTTACTTATTACATACATGTGGGGAGTTGAGTTTATCTCCTGTAGGTCTTTCTGCTGTTACAAAATTATCTCCAGTAAAGATTGTTGGTTTTATGATGGGAGTTTGGTTTTTAGCAACAGCAAGTTCGGAGTTTATTGCTTCCGTATTAGCTAATATAGCTTCTGTTGACACATCAAATGGCTTAGCACCAGATTTAAATATTGCTAAACAAAGTTATTTGAAATTGTTTGAGTACCTATTTTATACTGGAATTGCATTTGGAGCTTTACTTTTAATTATATCTCCTATCATTAAAAAACTAATGCATGGTGTAGATAAAGAATTAAATAACTAAAAAATAAGAAACTAACTTACAATTATAAACTATGAGTCAAAATTCAACCGATCAATTTTTTAAAGACACCGTTTTAGGTCATCCAGCGGGACTATTTGTATTATTTTTTACTGAAATGTGGGAGCGTTTTTCATTTTATGGGATGCGTTCGTTATTAGTTTTATTTTTTATGGCTTCATTTTCTGATGGTGGATGGGGTTGGGATCAAGCTACAGCCTCTTCATTATTTGGGTCATATGTAGGATTAGTATATCTTTCAACAATGTTAGGAGGTTATTTTGCTGATAAAATAATTGGCTATCGATGGGCTGTTGTAGTTGGTGCTTTATTAATGACATTAGGTCATTTTTCGATGGCTTTTGAAACACAATTTACAATATATTTAGGTCTTGTCTTATTAGTTTTTGGTAATGGATTTTTCAAACCAAATATGACCTCTATTGTTTCAGAAATGTACAAAGATCGTCCAGAAAAAAAAGATGGAGCTTACACTATATTTTATATGGGTGTTAATGCAGGTGCTTTTTTTGGAATTCTATTATGTGGCTATTTAGGTGAAAAAGTAGGTTGGGGATATGGCTTTGGATTAGCAGGTATTTTTATGTTTTTAGGATTAGTCCAATTTTGGTTATCCCAAAATATATTTGGAAACATTGGATTAAAACCAGTAAAAAAAGATGCTATAGAAGAGCAAAAAGAAGATAATGATAAAAGAGTACCTTTTGCAAAATGGCAATTAGGATTAATTGGACTTTCCACTTTATTAGGATTGTTATGGATTATTAATGCTCCTGTAACAAAAATATCCAAAGGAACTATTAATGTTTTTGGTTTTTTAGGTGAAAAAGGAAATGGTATCGCAATAGTGACAGCTTTATTATTGTTTATAATCTTATTAATATATAGATTAATACAATATTCAAAAACAACAAGAGAAAAATTAATTGCAGTAACATTTTTTGCTTTTATTACTATTTTCTTTTGGGCAATATTTGAACAATCTCCTAATAGTTTAACTGTTTTTGCTGAAAAATATACAAATCGTATTTTGACTGGTAATTCTAGTGTCATATTTTTAATTGTAAACTCACTTATGACAGTTGTGCCTTTGTTAATTATTAACTGGGTAATGTATTTATTATTCAAGAAAACATTTGCTAAATATGCAGTTGCTAATATTGTCTTAAGCTTTAGTTTTGTGATAGTTTGGCTTATTGCTTTGTGGATGCTTGCAAAAGATTACTATACTGCTGGATATTTAGATTTATCAGATGCTACTCTAGAATTTTTAAGAATTGCTAAAACTAATGAACCGCTAACCGAAGTTCCTGCAACATGGTTCTCCACTCTGAATTCATTGTTTATTATAACTTTAGCACCCTTATTTTCTAAAGTATGGGAAAGTAAATATAATCCTAATGCAAATTTAAAATATGGAATTGGAATGTTTTTATTAGGATTAGGTATGGTTGCAGTAGCGTTTGGAGCAAACGGTATAGAACCAGGAGCGGAAACTGCTAGTGTGAGTATGATATGGTTAATATTAGTTTTCTTATTTCATACAATGGGTGAATTATGTATCTCGCCAGTTGGGTTATCTTATGTAAGCAAGTTAGTACCTGCAAGAATGATTGCATTTATGTTTGGAGTTTGGTATTTAGCAGTAGCTATCGGAATGAAAGGTGCAGGTATGTTTGGAGAATCCGTGGAGGCAATTGCTAACGAAAAAGGAATTAGTTATTTCTTTTGGATGCTAGCTATTGTATCTTTTATCTTAGCTGCTTTTTCTATAATAATGTCTCCATTTATTAAAAAACTAATGCATGGTGTAAGATAACAAACAAAAATTGGCATCTTTTTTGCCTAATTTTGTAAAAAATTAAAGAATATGAAAAAACTATTTTTATTTATAACAATCATCACATTTAGCCTAACAAGTACTGCACAAGAATTAACTTGGCATACCGACATGGCTAAAGCATCTGAATTATCTATCAAAGAAAAAAAGCCTCTGCTATTATTTTTTACTGGTTCTGATTGGTGTGGTTGGTGTATTCGTCTTCAAAAAGAAGTTTTGAAAACTCCTGAATTTGAAAAATGGGCTAAGGAAAATGTGATTTTAGTGGAACTTGATTTTCCTAGAAGAACTCCTCAAGATGAGACTATTAAAGCACAGAACTACCAATTGCAAAATATGTTCCAAGTGAGAGGTTATCCTACAGTTTGGTTTGCAAGTCCTGAAAAAACAGAAGAAGGTAAAATGAATTTAAAAGGTCTTGGAAGCACTGGTTATGTAGCTGGTGGTCCTGAAAAATGGCTTGACGGAGCTTCAAAAATTGTTGCCAATAAATAAAATTCTTATTTCAATCTATAAAATCCCTTTTCGGCAGTAGCATGAAAAGGGATTTTTTCTTGTTCACAAGTTGCTTTCCATTGGTTAACCAAATAAAAAGAATTACTGTTATCGGCAATAATTTGTTTTGGATGTAAGGTTTTAATAAGTCGCAGTAAATTCAATTTTGGACATTGAGAAAGTAAAACCAAGTCGGGTTTTTCATTTATAGCATAAACTGATGATGTATCAACAATTAAAATTCTTTTCCTATGAAAAGACAATACGTTTTGTAAAGGCATACATTTAGAACTATTACTATGCAATCCTCTACTGTAGTCCAAGGCTATTTCATGATTATTTATTGAATCATTACTAAATAATTGAATTTGGTCTCCATTTTTGATGCCTATTAAAGTTTGCTTGTTGTTAAAAATGACCAATTCTTCCGTTCTATTTTTATCCCACTTTATATAAATTACTACTACTTGAAAAAGAATTAATGTAATCATAACATTTCGAAAAGCAAACCATTTCAATTTATAAATCCAATATATAAAACTTAACAAAACCAAATAAAACAAAATAGTCATACTACTAGTAAAAGAAATGTTTTGGATAATACCATCTTCTATTTTAGCAATTATGGTGATATAATGGTTCATCAAATCGATAATAAAAGAAAGAAATTTACCTACAAAGACAGCCAATGGCTTAAAAATAAAATTTAAAATTAAAGCAATACTGCCAAAAATTAAAACTATACTAGCAATTGGTATCACAACAATATTAGCCAATAAAAATAGTAAAGGCAATTGATGAAAATAATATAAACTTAATGGCAATACTCCTATTTGAGCTGCTAAAGAAACTAGAATTATATCTACAAAATAAACTTCTACTTTATTTTTGGTAAAATAAAATTTCTCATAATAAGGCTGAAACAACAAAATGGAAATTACAGCAGCATAACTCAATTGAAAACCAACATCAAAAATAAAATTGGGATTAAAAATCAGTAAAACCAAAGCTGAAACAGCAACTGCATTAAAAATATTAGTCTGTTGATTAAAGTAATTACCAAAACTTAGAAAACTAAATAAAGTAACCGCTCTTGTTACAGATGCAGGTAAACCCGTTATAAATGCAAAAAGCCATAATAAACTTAGAATTAAAATTAATCGAATTCCTTTTCCATATTTTAATTTATCTAACGGTTTTAAAACAAAAGCAAAAAATAGATACAAAATGCCTATATGCAATCCAGAAATAGCCAAAATATGAACTACTCCAGATTTTGAATAATTAGTTAGAGTATCTTTATCAATAAAATTTCGTTGACCAAATAGTAATGCGTCAATAATAGATTTTGTACTAGCTTGAAAATGATGGTGTGCAAAACTATTACTCAATTTATCTCTTATAATTTGTAAGTAATAATTAAAATTTTTTATAGTTCCAATAATCAAAATGTCATTGTCTTTGCAAAATACTTGATGGTAAATATTTTGCTTTTGAAGATAATTCGAATAATCAAATTGATAAGGGTTTGTCACTTTTAAAGTAGGAAGTATTGGTTTACAAAGAGCTATTTTCTGTCCGACCTTTAAAGTTTGGTTAGCATTGGATTGATATAACAAAATTTTACCAAAACTTGGTATTAAATTACATTGCGAAACTTCAAAAACATATTTTTTAAATTTATCGCTAGGCTTTAAAACTGAAGAAACACTTCCTATAATTATAGTTTCATCAGTCTCAATTACATTTGAATAATGATTTTTGTAATTTGTATCAATATAAAAATAATGAGATAATGACCCAAAACAAATCATTAGTAAATAAACCACAATTCCAAAAGTTGTGTCCTGAAACCATTTCTTTTTGGCTTTAAAAAACACTACAACAAATAGAATCAATAAAATTAAAAAAGCTATATATAATAACGTTATATTAAGCTTTAAAAGCTGATTTATTATAACACCTATAGCATATGAAGCTGTTAAGGTAATTATTGGAAACTTAAAAAACTTCATATACTTCAATCAAATCATCAATACTTCAAAACTCTATTTATTTGAGCAAATGTTTTTCCATAATAAGCATCTGAAGTAGAAGATACTATAACGCCTTTTCTTGTAGAAGAATGGACAAACTTAATTTCATTTGGCATAACTTCTACAATTATACCTACATGATTAATTACTGTTTTTCCATTGGTTTTAAAGAAAATCAAATCTCCTGGTTGTGCTTCACTAGTACTAATCATCTCTCCATGTTTAGACATATCTATAGAAGTCCTTGGCAGGGAAACATCATAATTTGCATAACTACTAAAAACAAGTCCAGAACAATCCATTCCTGTCTTAGTTGTACCACCAATTCTATATTTTACTCCTAAATTTTCTAAAGCCAAATCAACAATTTGATTTGCCAATGCATTTTCACTTTTAGAAACTCTTGTATAATTATCATTATCATATTCATTTTCATCTTCTATATCAAAAGATTCATTTACAAGAACACTCTCATTCTGATTAGTATTCTTACTTTTGGAATAAGAATAAACTCCTTTTTCAACTGCTTCCTTTTTAGAGGTAATAATGTTAGATTGAGTTTTACAACTAATAATAGTTAGGGTAAGAATAAGTAAAATGGTAATTTTTTTCAAAATAAAGCTTTTTTTGCGAAAATAAAGATTATTTCCTTATTGATGAAACAATTAGTTGGGCTGTTTTTTCGCTAGCACCAACTCCTCCTAATTTTTTTTCTAAAATAGTATAATTTTCGATCATTTTTTCCCTTTCCACTCCATTTATAATTTTATTTAATTCTATTTTTAAATTTTTAGAATTGAATTTATCCTGAATAAGTTCAGTAACTACTTCTCTATCCATAATTAAATTTACTAACGAAATATATTTTAAAGTAATAATTCGTTTTGCAATTTGGTATGAAACCCAACTTCCTTTATAGCAAACAACCTCAGGAACTTTAAACAAAGCCGTTTCCAAAGTAGCTGTGCCAGAAGTTACTAATGCTGCATGAGAAACACTTAGCAAATCATAAGTTTTATTAGAAATGAAATGCACATTTTCCTTTTTTAAAAAAGGTTCATAAAATGCAAAATCTTGACTAGGAGCCCCAGCAATTACAAATTGATAATCTGGAAAATCTTTCACTATAGATAGCATTCCTGAAAGCATTTTTGTAATCTCTTGTTTTCTACTTCCAGGTAATAAAGCAATTATTGGCTGATTACTTAATTTATTTTCAGCTCTAAAAGTATCTGAATCTATTTGTTCTCTATTATGAATCGCGTCTATTAAAGGATGACCAACAAATTGAACAGGAAAATGATGCTTTTTTTCGTAAAAATCTTTCTCAAAAGGAAGAATAACATACATGAAATCGACATCTTTTTTAATTGCTTTTATTCTATTCTCTTTCCAAGCCCAAATTTGAGGTGAAATGTAATAATGAGTTGGTATATTTCTTTCTTTTGCCCAAGTAGCAATCCGCATATTAAATCCTGGATAATCTATAAAAATAATAACATCTGGTTTGAAGTTTTCAACATCAGCTTTACAAATCTTAATGTTATTTAAAATCGTTTTTAAATTTAAAATAACTTCTAAAAAGCCCATAAAAGCTAAATCACGATAATGCTTTACTAAAGTTCCTCCAGTATTTTGCATTAAATCTCCACCCCAAAAACGAATTGTTGCAGTAGGATCTTCCTTATAAATAGCTTTCATCAAATTTGAACCGTGTAAATCTCCTGAAGCTTCTCCCGCAATAATGTAATATTTCATAGTTTATTATATGAATTTAGTTTCTTTAAAAATTAAACAAACTACAATCAATCAAAGTTTCATTTGAAAAAGTCAAAATCCACAGTTTACTGTAAACATCTTCGCTTAATTGGTTGAATTTGTCTTCACCAATTAACTTATTAACTAATATGGGAGTTGTATTAGAATGTCCCACCACTACTATAGTTTTTCCTTGTTCTTTTTCTAGTAAATATTTTGCAAAATTTAAATCTTTAGGGTCATAATCTTCAACTTGGAGACTTTTACTTTTAGCTAAATCTGCCACAGTCATTTTCGTCCTGATGTAAGGAGAAGAAAATATTTTATCAATTTTTATATCTGAAAACAGGAACCTTAAACGTTCTGCTCTTTTTTTTCCTTCATCTGTTAGTATTGGATCTTTAGTTTTATCAAGTACTTTTTCAGCATGACGCAACAAAATAATTTTTGTTAGATTATTATCTGAAATTACACTTTTTTCAATAGTATTTTGAGCCATTAAAAAACTAACAAAAAACAAAAGAGCTAATAAAATTATATTCTTTTTCATTCTATAAAATTAAAGTAATAATAACTAATAAAAACATTGCTAAAACAACTCCTCTGGCCATAATATCTTTGTTTTTTTTTAACAATAAAAAAAACACAAGTAAATTTGGCACACAACCTAGAGTAATTACTTTACCAATCATTCCAGCATTTTTCATAATCTTAAAACCTTCAATAAAACCTTGCTTTGTAAAAATTTGCAATGCTATAAAAGTTCCTAAAAAAGCACCTATTAAACCTATAAGTAGTCCTATAAAAATATCCTTTTTTTGAATCATAACTCCCAAGAATTAAGTGTTTGTATTACATGATGGGCTGTTAAATCAAACTGAACTGGGACAATAGATACATAATTATTTTTTAGAGCCCATTCATCTGTATCTTCTCCTTTATCTTGGTTTACAAATTCGCCTGTTAACCAAAAATACTCTTTCCCTTGAGGATTCGTTCTTTTATCAAACTCTTCCACCCACATTGCTTTTGCTTGTCTACAAATTTTAACACCTTGAATAGGCTTTTGATCTGTTTTTGGAAAATTAACATTTAAAACAACTCCATCTGGCAAACCATTTTTTAAAACAGCCTTTGTAATTTCTTTTACATAATTCTTAATTGGCTCAAAATCTATTTCCCATCCATAATCTAAATGAGAAAAACCAATTGCTGGAACTCCTTCTATACCTGCTTCTACAGCAGCACTCATGGTTCCAGAATAAATTACATTAATAGATGAATTTGAGCCATGATTAACTCCAGACACACATAAATCTGGTTTTCGCTTTAAAATTTCATGTATTGCCATTTTAACACAATCAACTGGTGTTCCAGAGCAACTATATTCATGCTCTATTTCACTATCTAAATTAACTTTATCAATATGCAAAGTATTATTAATTGTAATCGCATGACCCATAGCACTTTGAGGACTATCTGGAGCTACAACAATTACTTCACCTATCTCTTTCATTACACTTATTAAAAATCGAATTCCTGGCGCAACAATACTATCATCATTAGTTACCAAAATAAGTGGTTTCTTCATGTATTTTTTTTTGCTAATTTAAATAATTTAAATGGAAAGTTATATTTCCAAACTTAAAATTAAATTTTTTAGTAAAAGTGAAAAAAATGTCTTAAATTGCAATATAATGGCATGATTTTTTATGTACATTAGTAGAAATTTTTATTGATGACCCAAATTGTTGATTTTATGAAAAGAAATTATAAGGTTATTTTGTTGATAACTGCCTTATCTGCAGTTTTATGGAGTTTTATACCCACTAAAAAAACCGAAGACCCAGAGAAAGACAAATTGCTTCTGGAACTATTAACTTATGTGCTGGAGAAAGGACATTATAGTCCTGTTGAGATTAACGATACTTTTTCAAAAGAAGTATATGATAAGTATATTACTGGAATAGATCCTACTAAAAGATTCTTTTTGTCTTCAGACATTAAAGAATTTGATCAATACAAACAAGTGATTGACGACATGATTAAAACAAAAGATTTGTCGTTCTTTTACCTAACTAATGCTCGATTATTAAAAAGAATTTCAGAATCAAAATCAATTTACAAATCTTTGTTAGCTAAACCATTTGAGTTTTCAAGTGATGAATTAATTGACACCAATTATGAAAAGCAATCTTATGCCAAAAATGAAAAAGATTTAAAAGAAAGATGGCGTAAGCAATTGAAACTTTCTTTATTATCTACCATTACTGATAAGCAAAAGTTAGAGCACAACAAAAAAGAAAAAGACCCTAATTACAAGGAAAAAAAGTTTGATGATATAGAAAAAGAAGCTCGTGAAAGCTCTTTAAAATCATTAAATGAATATTTTGATTTTATTGAAAATGAATTAGATAGCAATGATTGGTATTCTATTTTCATCAATTCGATTGTAGAACAATTTGACCCACATACTTTTTATTTCTCACCAGAAGAAAAAGACAAATTTGACATAAGTATGAGCGGGAAATTTGAAGGAATTGGTGCTCGATTACAAAAGAAAGAAAATGCTGTTGAAGTTTCTGAATTGATTTCTGGTGGACCAGCATGGAGAGCTAAGGAATTAGAGGCAGGAGATGTTATTCTTAAAGTTGCACAAGGAAATGGAGAACCTCTTGACATTGCAGGAATGAGACTAGATGATGTAGTCAAAAAAATTAAAGGAGCAAAAGGAACAGAAGTGCGTTTAACTGTTAAAAAAGTTGACGGATCAATATCTGTAATTTCTATTATTAGAGACGAAGTGGAAACTGAAGAAACTTTTGCAAAATCTTCAATTGTTGAAAAAGATGGCTCAAAATATGGAATTATTTATTTACCTAAATTCTATATTAGTTTTGATAATAAAGACAATAGAGATGCTTTCAAAGATGTTGCTATAGAGATAGAGCGTCTTAAAGAGCAAAATGTTCAAGGTATTGTAATGGATTTACGTGGAAATGGTGGAGGTTCTTTAGAAACTGTTGTGAATATGACAGGTTTATTTATTGAACAAGGACCTGTTGTACAAGTGAAATCTTCTGACCGAAAAAAAGATATTCTTTCTGACAAAGATCCTGGAGTACAATGGACAGGACCACTAGTAGTAATGGTGGATAATTTTTCTGCATCTGCATCTGAAATTTTTGCGGCTGCAATACAAGATTACAAAAGAGGAATTATTATAGGTAGTAAACATACTTACGGAAAAGGAACAGTTCAAAATATAATCGACCTTAATCAATTTGTAAGAAGTAATTCTTTTGGAGATTTGGGAGCTTTAAAAACAACTACTCAAAAATTCTATAGAATCAATGGAGGTTCAACTCAAAGAGAAGGTGTTTTAAGTGACATTGTAATGCCAGATAGATTTGCCTACTTAGATATGGGAGAACGTGATGAAAAAAACGCTCTAGTTTGGGATAAGATAGATGCAGCAGACTATAATCCAATTTTTTCTGGGTTTGAATCCATTATTTCTAATAGTAATAATAGAATTGCTAATAATGAATATTTCAAACTAATTGATGAAAATGCTAAATGGATATTTGAAAGAAAAGACGACAATACTTATGATTTAAATATAAATAAGTTTAAAGATAAAATGGAATTAAATGATTTAAAACTTAAAAAGTTCAAATCATTATCTGATTACAAGAACAATCTAACCTTTACCTCTCTTCCTCACGAAATTGCTTTATTTAAAACTGATGCAATATTAAAAGAAAAAAGAATTCGTTGGCATGAAGAATTAGAAAAAGATATTTATGTAGATGAGGCTTTAAATGTTTTAAATGATTTAGATTTAATTGGACTTAGAAGTGTTGTTTATACCAAAAACAAAAAAGGAAAACTTGAAAAAATAGATTAAACTATAATTTATTATAAATAAAATAAGAGGCAATTGCCTCTTATTTTATTTATAATAAATTATTACCATCCCATATAATAATCAGAATTTATCCAAATTGGACGAATTAGTTCATAATGTTCTTCAAACATTTTTTCAGCTTCACAAAATGCATCTTCTACCCAACCTTGTTGATCAGAATATGCTTCACCAATAATATGAATATTTTCATCTTGTAAAGGTTTACGCATATAAGGCATAACATCTTTTACGGAAAAACCAGCCTTCCAAGCGTGATATCCTGCTCCAAAATAATAGCATTGACACATTGGTAAATCAGTAATAGAATGCCCAGAATCAATCCCTAAAGATTTCTACCAAGGCTCTTCACAACCCATTAAAATTTTAAAATTAAAGAATCTTTATTGAAGTATCTTTACCAATATCCTTATAACAACGTAGTAATCAACGGTTTTGGATTAACAAGAATTCATTGTTTTGTATACGTCAAAACCTTAGTTTTTGAGTATAGTTTTTCTTTTTTTATACTTTCGTCTAGTCATAATTAATTTATATCTAAAATTATCATATAATAAACTTATCAGTAGAATTATGGCTCCAAAAATCAATGTTTTTAATTTTAATTCAACTTTTGAATAAAGAAATCCACCAATTAATCCACCAGCAAAAAAGAAAGAAATAATATAAATTCGTAGTTTAATGTTTGCTATCAGTTTTTCTCTGTACGGATTCAACTTAGGAAAAAACAATTGAGAAATATCTATCCCTAGATCTGTAAAAAGCCCTGTTAAATGCGTTGTTCTTACTACTGCGTTTGAAATTTTTGTTACAAAAGAATTTTGAAGTCCCATTACAAAAAGTAGCAAGCAAACAATTAAATCAGGATATTCGATTTCAATACTATTGCTTAGTAATCCAATAGATATTAAAATCAAACATTCCATTATTGTTGGCAAAACAAAAATATTAAGTTGCTTATTTTCCCTAAACTTCTCTATTAGAAAACTGGAAAAAAATGAACCAAAAAGAAAAGAAAATATATAAAGAAAATAAATTGTGCCTCTCCAAAAATCAAAATTAGCTACATCATTAATAAATAAAGCAAAATGCCCCGTAACATTTGTAGTCAATTGTTTAAAAGATAAAAAGCCTGTTACATTTACAATTCCAGCTACAAAAGATAAAACAATAGCAATTCGCAGATTATGTTTTAAAGTTCTACTTTTGCCTTGATGTCTAAACATTTTGTTATACTTTATTTTAAGCTAAATTAGCCAAAATAATTTAATTATTGAAGGTACTTACCAATTGCAATAACTACTACATTACAAAATATCATAATGAATTCTCTTTAAAAACTTTATGCTTAAAAAAATCATGCAAGTAATCATTTAACCAAACAAATTAGTATAAAAAATAAGGCTCCCATTAACGGAAACCTTATTTTACTTATTAAAAGTAATCTTCTCTTAGTCTATTAAAGCAATTCTCTCTAACAGATATAATTATTTTGAGAAGGAATGTAACAACATACTTTTTCCCCATTTACATAAATAAAGCTACCATCTCCTCCACAACGTTTAACAGGAATAGCTCCTCCACTAATTTCTTTTTGTTCGTTTTTAGTTAACTCTTGAGCGCCACTTAATTTTAAGATTTTTTTTAACATAATAAAAGTTTTAAAAATTATACTTATAAATCCAATCATTTTAAGACACTTGAATCGTATGTCTTTTATCTTATTTTAAAAACAAAATTGATAATCATGAAATTAAATTGATAAAAACAGTGAAATTCCATTCAATATAATGGATTAGTTTTTACAATAATTCATTGGTTTTAGAAGTAATAATTCTATATCAAGAGATATAGTTATAATTGATATACAATTATAACGAAGACTAAAATAGGATTATTTTCTCATTTAAAAAAATAAAAAAATAAAAATTTAATTATATAACACTGTTTAGTATCACATATTGCTGAAAAATAGTTGTTGAAAAATATAACAAATGTTCGTTGATTTGTTAAAAATCTTTACCTACTTTTGTTTTAATATATAAACAGAAGCTATAATGATAGCTTAGCTAGTAATGACTTAATTATGAAACCAGACTTATTTCAAGCTCCAGATTATTATCAATTAGATGATTTATTAAATGAAGAACACAAACTTGTTCGCGACTCAGCTCGTGCATGGGTAAAAAGAGAAGTTTCTCCAATTATAGAAGAATATGCTCAAAAAGCTGAATTTCCAAAACAAATTGTAAAAGGATTAGCTGAAATAGGTGGTTTTGGTCCATATATACCTGTTGAATATGGTGGAGCTGGCTTAGACCAAATTTCTTACGGATTAATCATGCAAGAAATTGAAAGAGGAGACAGTGGTGTTCGTTCTACTTCCTCAGTACAATCTTCATTAGTTATGTATCCTATTTGGAAATATGGTAATGAAGAACAACGTATGAAATATTTACCAAAATTAGCTACTGGAGAATTCATTGGTTGTTTTGGACTAACAGAGCCTGATCATGGTTCTAACCCAGGTGGTATGACAACTAATTTTAAAGACATGGGTGACCATTATCTTTTAAATGGAGCAAAAATGTGGATTTCAAATGCTCCTTTTGCTGATATTGCAGTGGTTTGGGCAAAAAATGAAGAGGGACGTATTCATGGTTTAATTGTAGAACGAGGAATGAAAGGCTTTACAACACCTGAAACACATAATAAATGGTCGCTTCGTGCTTCTGCAACTGGAGAATTAATTTTTGACAATGTTAAAGTTCCTAAAGAAAATTTATTGCCAAATAAATCTGGATTAGGTGCTCCTCTTGGTTGTTTGGATTCAGCTCGTTATGGTATTGCTTGGGGCGCAATTGGTGCTGCAATGGATTGTTATGATACCGCTTTAAGATATTCAAAAGAACGTATTCAATTTGATAAGCCTATTGGTGCGACACAATTACAGCAAAAAAAGCTAGCTGAAATGATTACTGAAATCACAAAAGCTCAATTATTAACTTGGAGACTTGGTGTTCTAAGAAATGAAGGAAGAGCAACTTCTGCACAAATTTCTATGGCCAAAAGAAATAATGTTGATATGGCTCTTACTATTGCCAGAGATGCTCGTCAAATGCTAGGTGGAATGGGAATTACAGGAGAATATTCTATCATGAGACACATGATGAATTTAGAATCTGTTGTTACTTATGAAGGAACCCATGATATCCATTTATTAATCACTGGAATGGATATTACAGGATTAAATGCATTTAAATAATAGAATAATAGATAAAAAAAATCAAAAATGCTTCGCTTTTTAGTGAAGCATTTTTAATTTTGGAACATTATTTGCAATCTATTATAATATAGATTTCGTATATAATTTAAAATACTGTATTATGAGAACCCAAATTATTAACCACAGCATCTTACCTTATAAAGAACAATTACTACAACATTCTTTATATAACAAAATTAAAACCATTGAAGACTTAAATTGTTTTCTGGAAAATCATGTTTTTGCTGTATGGGATTTTATGTCTTTATTAAAAGCCCTTCAGAACAAATTAACTTGTACAGTTACGCCATGGCTTCCAATAGGTAATCCAGAAATCCGCTATTTAATTAACGAAATAGTTGTTGCAGAAGAAACTGACATTGATCAAGAAGGAAATAGAAAAAGTCATTATGAATTATACCTAGAAGCTATGGAAGCTTTAGGTGCAAATACATTTCCTATTAAAAACTTCTTAGATGATGTTGAAACCACAAAAAACATTTTTGTTTCCATTAAACATAGTGGATTACATCCTAATGTAAAGGAATTCTTAGATTTCACATTTAGAGTAATAGAAGAAGGAAATTCACATCAAATTGCAGCAGCATTTACTTTTGGAAGAGAAGATTTAATTCCAGAAATGTTTACAGCAATACTAAAGAAATTTGAAAAAAATTTCCCCGATAAAGATTTATCAAAACTAATCTATTATTTTGAGAGACATATTGAATTAGATGCAGATGAACACGGACCAATGGCAATGAAAATGATTGAAGAATTATGTGCTAATGACGAAAAAAAGTGGCAAGAAGTAGAAGACATTTCAATTTTAGCACTTGAAAAAAGAATTTCTCTTTGGAATGGAATTAAAGAAGAAATTCTTAAAAAAGAATTTGTGTAATCTTTTAAAATTAGCATTCTAAACAAAAAACACTTACTTAGAAAGTATACTTTTTATTATAAATTTAACTTAATCCATCCTTTTTATTCAAAAGGGTGGAATCTTATATAGTTTTTTGAAAAATACTTTAAAAATAGAATATCATGACTATTACCTCTATTTCCAAGTCCTAGTGAAATACACTACATTGTTTTAGGATAGGAGTTGTGCTTATCCTCTTAATGCTATAGGTATTCAAATCAATCAACAGAACAATCACTCTTATTAAATGGTTTATATATATTAAAGAAGGTAGAACACACTATAATTAAAAAAGAATTCTTAGAAGGTTCATGCTAATTAGAAGATTATAAAAACAAATAAGGCTGTCAAAACCTAAATTTCAACAACCTTATTGTTACTAAAAAAACTAACGCAATTTAACTAACCTTCAAAACCTCTTTGTTATATAATAAAGGTTTCCAAATTTTATAGGTTGAACCTATTAAAATAATATTTGCTACAAGTAAAACAAGTGTTTGAAGAAGTTCCCCTATTTCATGCCCTTCTAAAAACAAATGAAATAAAAATATATTTACTGTTAACGGCAATGCTATAATAGCACCAATTCTTGAAAACACTTGACTTACTAATAAAATTCCTGCTAGAAATTCTATAATCCCTAAAAATGGCCAAAAAAATCCAGATTGTTTCATGCCGAAAATGTAGTTTTTTATTTTTAGGATATCTTCACTAGGAGCAACCTCTTCTCCTTTTTGTACTTTTTCTATAATCTCTGTTGGTTTAGGAGTGGGTTTAAATTTACCTAAACTTCCATAAATCATAAATCCACCAACATATATATTTAATATGATGATTAGTATCTTTAATGCTTTCATGTTATTAATTTAATATTTCATATTTAAAAACAGGATAACCTCTTTCTCCACTATCATTGGTCAAGGCTAAAAACATTAATTTGTAAAGATTTCCATCTACATCTTTTACAATATAAAAACGATCATCTTTTATACTTGGTAATGAATTTGGACCACCTCCATTTCTCCATGAAGAACCAATTACTCTTTGATCTGTTAATGAAACAGTAAACTTTGTTTCATCTACATTGGCTAATACAAAATTTTCAAATTCTACATCTGTTTGAGTAGCATCTGTAGCTAGAATCTCATAAACTTGTGTACCTCCTAACATATTAGTAGAAACAAAATCAGAAAAATAATAGATAATACTTGATGCTCCAAATGCATAATAGTTAGTAAACCCAGTAAAGTTTAAATCCCAATGATTTTTCTTAGGTTGAACATTTATCGTTTGACCATTATTTAAACTTACAAATACAAAGCTATATTCACTATTTTTTGAAATGGTAACAGATTCCGCAGTAGTAGCATCTAAATCCGCATATTGCAACACATAATCATTCCCTTGTTTAGTAATTCTAATTTTTTTCCAACCACGTGAATCACCATCTACTGTAACTGAACCAACGGTTGGTGTAGTTGTTCCAACCTCATATCCTAAATTGACTAAATACACCTTGTTTTCTTCATTATTTGATGAAACTTCTGCAATTGCAGTTCCTTCTCCACCTCCAGCACCTTGTAATACGCCAGTTGGATTATCAACATAACCCATAGTAGAATAAGTAGAATAACCAACAGCTACAGTAGCATCTTCACTTTGAATCTCAGAAATATCTGTTGAGGTAGTTTGTTTAACTGCCATTTTAATGGAACCGTTAATTATAACTCTAAAATCACTACCTGTTGAAAATCCTAAATCCCATGAATCTCTTAAGATAGCTGTTTGTTGATTTGTACTTAAATCTATATAAACTTGATTTTGTTGATTTGGGCCACCTAATAAAGGTGAAACTATAGCTTCTTCAACAGGATTAATTACTTGTTCATCTGGGTTTTCTGGAGTAGAATCATCGCTTGAACATGATGCAAAAAAAAGCATCATTAATGATAAAAAATAAAATTGTTTTTTCATGATATAAAATTATAGTTATTAAAAATTTAAATTATACGTTAGTTTAAAAAAGTAACTTCGTCCATAGGCTAATAAAACTTGAGAAGAAACAGCATGACCAGCACCTTGGTTTAAATTGGACTGATTTACATTATTTATATTTAATAGATTTCTTGCGCCTATAGTTAGCTCTATTCTATTTTTGTAAAATAATTTTCTTATAGATGCATCTAGCCAACTATAAGGTTCTATTTCCGACAAAACATAACCATCTGTCGTTAATAAATATTGCTGTGTTTTACCTGTAAATTTATAATAGATTGAAAATGTAGTCCCCTCTTTTGGAAGTGTATAAGACAAACTCGAATTAAGGTTGAAATTATATAAAAACTTATCATCCGAAGAAAATTCTAAGTTCTCTATTTCTCTTGAAATACCTGTTAATGAACCTCCTAAAGAGAGCTTCCAATTTTCCGATTGAATGGCATTTGACAATGCAAAATTTATACTTTTAAACTTACTAATATTTATATATTCATAAATGGGAGTTGCACCTTCAAAGCCTGTTAAAGCACTTGTTATTCTATCATCAACGTTAAGATAACTCATCATAAAATTTGTTTTCAAATCTATTTCTGGAGTTAAATCAATTTGTTTTTTTATACTTGCTTCATAAGAAGTACTTGTTTCTGGAATTAAATTTTCGTTTCCAACAAAATAATGTCCGTCAAAAATAATTTGGCTATAAAGCTCAGTAAAAGTGGGCGTTCTATAAGATTTACCAATAGAAGCTCTTATTTCGTATTTTTTTGGTAATAAAAGTCGGTTTCCTAAGGAAATTGCATATTGATTTTCAAATAAGGATTGAAACGAATATCTAACTCCTGGTCTAATTGAAAAAGAATCAGTTAATTGAATTTCAGAAATAGCAAAAAAATCTATGTTATCTATACTTTTTGAAACTTCTTTTTTCTGGTTGTTTTCTTCATCAACTATTGCAAAACCACTGTTCTTTATTGTTTCATATCCTAGTTGAAAATCAACTTTTTTATTCTTAAAAAAATTACTTAATGTTCCTGTCGAATAATACACTTCCATTGATTGATCTTTTTGTTTTGTATTATTTAATTCAACGTCATCTGAAATATTATATCGAAAATCTTCAACTTCTCTTTTTTGATATTGATGAGAAAGCGAAATATTATAATTTAACTGAGAAAATAATTTTCCTACAGCATTTAAATGATGATAAAATCGTGTAGAATAAAATCGTTGATCATCACCATATTTATAAGAACCATACTGTGAATTATAACCAGATTGGGCTGCTGAACCATAAAAATTAATAACCTCATCAAACCATTCAAACTTATAAAACACTCTGAAATCATTCTTTTTATAGGAAAGAAGCATATTGTTTTGCCATTGTTCTTTGGGCAACCAACTATACCCTCTAGTTCCATCATTAATAGTGTGATTTTTACCTTTTTTCTCTCCCAAAAAACCTCTAAAATCATTTCTATTTGAACCTATACTTACAAACCAATTGTCAGTTATGTTATGAGAAATTTTAAGATTTTGAATATGTCTTCCTTTAGCAAATAAAGAAAATTCCTTTCCTACAGTTTCCTCTTGAATAGTTGCAACTATACTCCATTTTTCTTTAGTCGATTTTTTGGTTATGATATTTAAAATTCCTGTAACTGCATTTGCTCCATGTGTTACACCCATTGAACCTTCAATAATTTCAATTTGTTCAATATCATTTAAATTAATCTGAGATAAATCTGTATTATTTCCTAAACCACTTTCGTTTACTAAAGGCACATTATCAACCAATATTTTAAAATATCCAGCATCTAAACCAAACATGGAAACTGTAGATTTTCCTGAGTTACTACTTGGCCTTACTGTAATATTAATATATTGATTTAATATATCTCCCAAATTATTTGCTCCCAAATTAGCAATATCTTGTGCTGAAATAACCTTAACATTATGTACTGATTTTTTTAAAGATTGAGGTTCAATTTGAGCAGTTACAACTACTTCACTTAATTTGGTTACCCCCAAGGAATCCATATTGACTTCTTGTGAAAAAACAAGATAATTTGATACAATAATTAGTAAAGAAGTTATGCTTTTTTTCATTATTTAGATTAAGTCTTAATAAATTTATTTTGCAAATATATATGTTATTTTTATTTATTCTAAATTAATTTAATATTTTTGTACCAGAAATTTTTAAACACAAAATCAATATCATGAAGAAAACATTCTCGATTTTAATTGCATCTATTTCATTTTCTGCAACTTACTCGCAGAACAAACAAGAAGACATTAAATCAATTAAACAAATGTGTGGTTGCTATGAAGTAGAATTTAATTTTACTGAAACTTTTCAGGCAACAAAAGACACAACTCACAAACCATCACCAACGAAAAAAGATCATGGATTAGAATGGGTTGAACTAGTTGAAGATTCATCAAACAAACTAGTATTACAACATTTATTAATTGTAAATGATGAAATGATTATTAAACATTGGAGACAAGATTGGTTATATGAAAACACCGAGTTTTATCAATTTTTCAAAGACAAAACTTGGAAATTTGAAAAATTAGCTCCTAAAGATGTCAAAGGACAATGGACTCAAAAAGTATATCAAGTAGATGATAGTCCAAGATATGAAGGAACTGCAACTTGGATTCACGAAGATGGAAAAGACTACTGGATGAATGTGACTGATGCTCCTTTACCAAGAAGAGAACATACTATTAGAAAAGATTATAATGTTCTAGAACGTAGAAACATTCATGAAATAACAAAATATGGTTGGTTACATGAACAAGATAACAGAAAATTAGTTAGAGATGAAAATGGAAATGATACAGAAATCGCACAAGAAAAAGGGCTAGATTTATATGTAAAAGTGGAAGATTCTAAATGTGCAGCAGCTCAAAAATGGTGGAAAGAAAATGGAAAAATGTGGAAAAATGTTAGAGAAAAATGGCAATCTGTTTTTGATCAAGACAAAACTATTGAATTAGAAAAAAGTGTAGACAACAAACCTTTATTTTCTCACTTATTTGACTTAAAACCAACTGCAACTAAAGAAGAAACTGATAAAATTATTGATTCATTTATAAAATAAAAATCATGTGCAATCATTTTAAATACATAACAAAAAATAAAAACGGCTTTTTGGTTTATTGTTCAAAATCTGAAACATATCAATTAGCCTATAAAAATTTGAATTTTAATCTTTCAGATTATGAATTAAATGGTTTAGTTGCGTATTTAAAAACTATTGATTGTGATTATTGGGAAAAAGAATATAGAAATTCTATTTATCAAAAAAAAATACCTATTCCAACCTTGCAATCTAATTTCATGATTCTATTAGAAAAACATGAAGTTTATGAATTAATTGGTTTACTGGATATAAAAAATGTAAATGAAGAATTCATCACGTTTGAAGACATTAATTACCCAATAAATTTAAACTAAAAAAAGCGAGATTTAAAATCTCGCTTTTTTATAATTATGCCTTTACGTTATTGTTCGGGTGCAATTTCTATTTCTAAACCCTCTAAATCTGCTGTAAGATGAATTTGACAACCCAAACGACTATTCTCTTTAACATGATAAGCTTCTGAAAGCATAGCTTCTTCATCGTCATTACGTTCCGTTTTTAAAACATCATTTAAAACATAACATTGACAAGAAGCACACATAGCCATTCCTCCACAAATACCAATTGTTCCTTCTTCAGCCAATTCATAAGAACGAATAAGTTCCATAACATTCATATTCATATCCGTTGGTGCGAGAACTTCATGTTTTACACCATTTCTATCGGTAATTTTTATAGTAATATCGGTCATTAATCAATTGATTTAACTACAGCTTTTTCAGCTTCTTTACGAGTTCCATCAAAACCATCAACTCCAGAGACTGTTGTGTATTTTAAAACATATCTTTTTCCAGGATTCAATTTATTGTAAACACTTTGGCACATTAAAGTAGCTTCATGAAAACCACAAAGAATTAACTTCAATTTCCCTGGATAAATATTTACATCACCAATGGCATAAATACCATCTATATTTGTTTGATAATCTAGCGCATTGTTTACTTTGATTGCGTTTTTTTCGATTTCTAATCCCCAATTAGCAATTGGTCCTAATTTTGGTGTTAAACCAAATAAAGGAATAAAATAATCACACTCTATATTCATGCGAGCACCATTAATTTCTATGTCTAATGATTCTATACGTTCGCTTCCTTTAAATCCAACAACCTCAGCAGGAGTTATTAATTTAATTTTTTCTTCTGTTTTCAATTCTTGCACTTTCTCAACCGAATCTAAAGCTCCTCTAAATTCATTTCTTCTATGAACTAAAGTAACAGAATTAGCTACATTAGATAAAAAGATACTCCAATCTAAAGCAGAATCTCCACCACCAGCAATTACAATATTTTTTCCACGATATTTTTCAGGATCTTTTACAAAATAATCAACACCTCGATCTGCTTTCTCGTAAAATTCAATATCTTTTAAGAGTGGTTTTCTAGGTTCAAAAGTTCCTAAACCACCAGCAATCGCAATTGCTTTTGCTTTATGCTGAGTTCCTTCATTTGTAATAACAATAAAAGTTCCATCTTCTAGTTTTTCAATAGTATTAGCCGTTTCTCCTAAAGTAAAACCAGGTTCAAATTGCTTTATTTGCTCCATCAAGTTATTTACTAAATCACCTGCTAATACTTCTGGGTAACCAGGAATGTCAAAAATTGGTTTTTTGGGATATAATTCCGCTAATTGTCCACCAGGTTGTGGCAATGCATCAATAATATGACATTTTAATTTTAATAGGCCTGCTTCAAAAACAGTAAAAAGTCCAGTAGGACCTGCTCCTATTATAAGTATATCTGTTTCAATCATTTTTTAAAAAATCAGTAGTACAAAGGAATTGTAAATAAAAATCAAATTATATGATTTTTATCAGGTTTTACTCTTTGCAATTAGGCAATATTTTCTACAGTTTCTATTTGTGGGACATATTTTTTAATTGTTGTCTCAACACCTGCTTTCATAGTACTTATACTCAAACTACAACTTGTACAAGCTCCTTCTAAACGAACTTTAACATGCTTGTCATCGATAACTTCGACTAATGAAATATCACCTCCATCTGAATTTAAAAATGGACGAATCTCGTTTAAAGCCTTTTCAATATTTAGTACAATTTCTTCTTTATTCATTTTTATTTTCCTTTAACAGCAGAACAACCTGCCATTGTAGTTATTTTTATTGCTTCTGTAGCTGGTAAATTATCGTTTCTATTTACCGTTTCTTGAACTACATTTCTAGCTAAATCTTCAAATGCTTTTTCTAATGGAGATGCTGTTTGTAATGCAGCTGGACGACCATAATCGCCTGCTTCTCTAATACTCTGTACTAAAGGAATTTCTCCTAAAAATGGCACATTTAAATCTTCTGCTAAATTTCTTGCCCCTTCTTTACCAAAGATATAATATTTATTATTAGGCAATTCTTCAGGAGTAAAATAAGACATATTCTCAATAATTCCTAGAACAGGTACATTGATACTTTCATTGGCAAACATAGAAACTCCTTTTTTAGCATCTGCCAAAGCTACTGCTTGTGGTGTACTTACAACTACAGCACCTGTTATAGGTAATGATTGCATAATGGATAAATGAATATCTCCAGTTCCTGGTGGTAAATCGATTAACATAAAATCAATTTCTCCCCAATTTGCATCAAAGATCATTTGATTCAAAGCTTTAGAAGCCATTGGTCCTCTCCAAATAACGGCTTGGTCTGGTTTTGTAAAAAATCCAATAGAAAGAATTTCTACGCCATAACTTTGAACGGGTTGCATTTTTGATTTTCCATCAATTACGACGGAAATTGGTTTTGCATTTTCAACATCAAACATGATTGGCATAGAAGGTCCATAAACATCAGCATCTAGAACACCTACTTTGAAACCCATATTTACTAAAGTTACTGCTAAATTTGCAGTAATAGTTGATTTACCAACTCCTCCTTTTCCTGAAGAAACAGCAATAATATTACTTATTCCTGGAATAGCTTTTCCTTTAATTTCATTAGGCTTATCTTGTTTTTGAGGTGCTTCAACTTTAATATTAACTTTTATTTTTGCTTTTTCATATACTTTATCATGAATCACTTTCATGATATCTACTTCAGCTCTTTTTTTGATATGTAAAGCTGGTGTAGTCAAAAGAACATCTACAACTACTTCGTCTCCAAAAGTTATTACATTCTGAATAGCTCCACTCTCAACCATATTTTTTCCTTCACCTGCAACTGTTATGGTTTCAAGTGCTTTAAGAATTTCTTTTCTATCTAATTTCATCTCATTACGAGTTTATTAATTTTGGTATTCAATGCAACGCTTATAAAATATCTTTTTTTAATATATTAATTAATGGTCGTTACATTTGAATTTCTTTATTTTCCAAATCCTTATTAAGACTGAATTTGAATTGCAAAGATAGTCAGAAGTTTAAAAGTGTGAAAGCATTAAAGTTTAAAGTTTTCTTATAATTAAATAGTTTGAATTTATACCTGTAAAATTATAACTGATTCTGCTGTATAAGTTTAATTTTAACAATGGCATATTGAAGTTGAAGTTTATTTTTTAAAAGGTTATATTCTGATTGCAACAATTGGTTTTTAACAGATGATAAAACAACTGCATCCATCTTTCCTGCTTCATATTTTGATTGAGAAGTCTTATAGGTTTTTTGTGAGAGCAAATTAATGGCTACTAATTGTTCTTCTAATTGCCCTAATTGTTCTTTCTTTTCTTGTTCAATTGCAATTTGCTGGTTAATTTTTATTTTTTCTTGCTCAATAAATAACTTTGATTTTTCACTTTCAAATTTTAATGCTTTTACATTTTTTGAGTTACGAAATCCATTAAAAATAGGTATATTTAAAGCTAAACCTACTTGTTGATTTTTGTTGTCTGAAAATTGCTCCTTAAAACCATCAACAACTATATCTGGCTGATTTAAAGGCTTGTAATAAAATGTTGAGTAATTATAAAATGCATTTAACGTAGGTAAGTTATTTCCTCTTACTTGCTTAGTTCTTTTCAAATTTTGTTTGTATTTTAATTCTGCTAGCTTAAGATTTGGATTAGAGGCTTCGTTTATAGTTTCTTTTTCATGTGCATTTAGATAAAATAATAATTCAATATTGTTTTCATTAATGTTCTCTATATTTAAAAGTTGGAATAATTGTTTTTTTTGTATTTGAAGTAATTGTTTCGTTTCTAAAATGTTTTTTTCTTCTAAAGCGACACTTAATTGCATGTCATACAAATCGCTCTTTGGTTTACTTCCAAGACTATCTTCTTTTTGAATTCTTTCTAAATTTTGTAAAGCATTTGTAAATTGTTCTTCTTGTATTTTTAATAATTCTTGACTGTATAGCACAGTAAAATAGCTTTCTGAAATTTGAAGTTGGTATTCATTTTCCAAAACTTCTTTTTCAACTTTTGCTTGTTCAATATTTAATTTTGTAAGTTGTGAAGTTGCAATAGCATTAAAATCTAGCAAATTCATTCGAGCACTTAAAAAAAAATTATCATATTGAATATTAGAACTAACTCTTCCATTAGTTGAAGGATCAATGGTTGAACCAAAATTATAACTTTGATTGGCATCAAAACTAACTTTTGGTAATATATTATTTACAATAGTGTTATGACTCTTTTGTGTTCTTTTCACTTCAATTTGCCTAATTTTTATCTCCAAACTATTTTGCAAACCCATTTCAATGCATCTTTCTAATGTCCAAAAATCATCTTGAGCATTTGAAAAGAAAGTTACGAAGTATAAAGTAATTATATAAATATATGTCTTATTCATATTTTAAATATTTTAGAACATCTACTCTAGTAGCTTGATATGCTTTTGACAATACCACTAATAAGGTTAGTATCATTAGCACAATAAACCCAATTAAAAAAGGAATCCATGAAATTGTAATTCTGAAAGCAAAGTTTTCTAACCATTTATTCAATAAATAATAAGCTGGAAATAAGGCAATAAAAAAACCAATCACACAAAAAACCACATATTGTTTTGAAAGCTCTTTAAGCAATATACTTGTTTCTGCTCCTAATGTTTTTCTTATCGCTATTTCTTTCATTCTTCTTTGAATTGAATAGGTTGCTAATGCAAACAATCCAAAAAGTGCAATTAGTATAACGATGAAATTTAATAAGGTAAATAAATTTCTTTGTTTTACATAAGTAGCATAAGTTCTAGCATATTGTTTATCTACAAAATCATAAGTAAAAGGATATTCTGTATCTACATTTTTGACCCAGAATTTTTGAATATCTGAAATTGTTTGTTCTAAATCATCTGTTTTTACTTTTACATGAATTTTGTTAGCATTTTGCAACATCCAATCAATAGTTTTAAAGTGAAAAAACACCATAGGTGGAATTTCCGCTTGTGGACCATAGAGATGAAAATCTTTCACAACTCCTATAATTTTTAGTTTATGCTCATTCCATTCTATTTCTTTACCAATTGGATTTTTTTCACCCATCATTTTTTGAGTAGTTTCATTAATCAACATAGAATTAATAGTATCAGAAGCATGTTTTTCAGATAAATATCTTCCTTCTTTAATTTTTATTTGCATCATTTCTAACATCCCAAAATCAACACCCATATTTTTTCCTTGTATGACTGCTCCATCTTTATATGTAAAAGAAGAAGAAGAGCCATTTGTAGAACCAAAAGTAAAAGCTCCTGTAGCAACATGTTCTACTCCTTTAATTTTTAAAATCTCATTTTTAATCATATTATAACGACTAAAAACTTTTTCCTTATAGCCATCTTCCTTCCAGTTATATACATTACGATAATCTATTGAAAGTACTTGTTCTCCTTTAAAACCCAATTCTTTTTTGCCGATATAGTCTATTTGCTGAAATACGATATAAGAACCTATGATAAAAAAAGTAGCTATTGAAAATTGTAAAATTAGCATTGCATTTCGCAGCCAAACTCCACTTTTATTTCTTCCAAAATTACCTTTAAGCACTTTCAATGTTTCAAAATTTGAAACATAAACAGCAGGAAAAATACCCGCAAAAATGATTGTTATAACAAAAATTAAAATCAATTGAAAATAGAATTGACTTCCAAAAATGATTAATTTTTTACCTAAAAACTCATTATAATAAGGCAATGAAAGTTCAACAATAACTAGTGAAAGTAATATTGAAAATAACACCATAATTATCGTTTCAAATAAAAATTGTTTTATAATATTTCCTTTTGAAGCTCCAACAATTTTTCGAACACCCACTTCTTTTGCTCTATTAATTGCATTTGCAGTAGCTAAATTGACATAGTTTACTATAGATAACACTAAAATTAAAATTGACAACCCTAACATGATTAGTAAGAATTGGTAATTTCCTTTGCCTTCTGCAAAACCACTAACAATTGCATGTAATCTTGCTGTTTTTAGTGGTTCTAAAATCATTTTTAATGAATCTTTCCCGTTTTTTTTCTCATACTCTTCTATAGTAATTCCTTCATGCTTTGCATTCCTAACAACTCTGTTTTCATACATTAAATGCTCCATTTTAGCAATTACTTTTTCCTTATCATTTGGGTTTTTCAGTTTTAATAATAAGCCATAACTAAAATTACCCCAATTGTCTTTGTCACCTTCCATTCTTGCATTAATCAAACTAGTTACAACTTCTGGAGCCATTGATGATTTTCCAGGAATATTATAAACACCTCTTACAATTAATTTTCTTCCAGAATAGGTAACTTCTTTCCCTAAAACATTAATAGTTCCAAAAAGCCTTACTGCAGCTTCCTCAGAAAAAACTATACTTGTATTGTCTTTTAAAGCTGTCTTTGGATTTCCTTTCAAGAAAGTAAATGGAAACATTTTAAAAAACGTTTTTTGAGCATCTGTTATCTTAAAAATTTCCTTTTTCCCTTTATATTGAATTATTTCATCATAATACCAATTATCCAAATAACAATAAGCTTCAAGTTCAGGGAAATCAGTTTTAAAATAGCTTTCAAGAGGAGCAATATTACTTGCCCAATATTCATCTGGTCCAACTTTACTTATCGATTGAAAAACCTTTTCTTTTTCAGGATTCCAATCATTATAACTTTGCTCGTCATTCCAATATAAAGTAGCAAATATTAACCCTGCAATTCCTATACTTAATCCTAAAACGTTAAGAAAAGTAAATAATTTATTATTTTTTATATGATAGATAAAAAGATTGATCCAATTTTTTAACATGACTATTCGTTTTTTGATTGATGATTATTTTTTTGTTACTGAGCCAGAGGAACTCTCTTCTTTTGAAATTTGTAAAGGGTTTCCGTAATAATCTACAGTAGCACTTGATGTAGCCTTTACCGTTAACGATTTAGAAACTGTGAGGATAACATTCGCAGATGAACTGGCTCTTATTATTGCCGTTTCAACATTAAAATCTTTTAAATTACAAGATGAAGAACTACTTGCTTGTATAACTATTCTTGTTGCTTTTCCTGATAAAATCACATCACTAGAACTACTAGATTCTAAATCAATGGAAGTTGCATTTATTTTTCCAGAAAACTCACCACTAGAGGAAGCATCAATAAATAAGTTTAAGCAATTAAAATTTCCTGAAATACTGCCAGATGAACTAATTTCTATATTTAAATTTGTACTGGAATTAGTATTTTTAATTGTAACATCTGCTGAAGAATTGGCTTTTATTTCTTTCAAATTTGGTCCAGAAACGATAATTTTTAGAACCTTAAAATTAACACCATTATTCCAGCCTCTTTTTTTAAGCTTTTTGTTTGTATTTTTTTCGCTATCTGTATTAACATATAGTTTCAAGGTTTCTCCTTCTACTTCTGTTTTAACATATTGTAATTTCTCTCGACTATCTGTTTCTATTTGTATGCTTTTACTATCTGAAATCGTATATAAAACAGTTATTCCTGTTGAAACATTTAACTTTGAAAAATTAGCTACTTCTCTATTTTCTGAAACTTGAGCTAATGAAATTATACTGATTAAAAATGCTGCTAGAGTTACAATTATCTTTATCATGATTTTAATTTTAGGCGATTAATACGTCTACATTTTTACTATTATTTTTTTCTGAAAGAATCATTCCGTCTTTCATAAAAATGGTTTTTTGAGAAAAAGAAGCATCATAATCGGAATGAGTTACCATTAAAATGGTGGCACCTTGTGCATGCAAATCGGTTAAAAGTTCCATTACTTCGTTTCCGTTTTTAGAATCTAAATTACCTGTTGGTTCATCGGCTAGAATTATTTTTGGATCATTAATTAAAGCTCTTGCTACAGCTACACGTTGCTGTTGACCTCCAGAAAGTTGTTGGGGATAATGTTTTAACCTATGCGAAATACCTAAACGTTCTGCTATTGTTTCTACTTTTTTCTTTCTTTCTGAAGCTGAAACATTATTATAAATTAATGGTAATTCTATATTATCATAAACCGATAATTCATCAATAAGATTAAAATTTTGAAATACAAAACCAATATTTAGCTTTCTAACTTTAGACTTTTCTTGTTCTTTTAAACCTATCATTTCTTGGCTTAATAATTGATAACTTCCGCTTGATGCACTATCTAAAAGACCTACAATATTTAATAATGTTGATTTTCCACTTCCTGAAGGTCCCATGATAGTTACAAATTCTCCTTGATTGATTGTGATTGAAACCTCGTTTAATGCTTTTGTTTCTACTTCTTCTGTTTGAAATACTTTTGTGAGATTTTTAATTTGTATCATATTTTAATAATTAGTTGTTAGTGAGTAGTATATATCTTATTCTTCAATATTTAAAATTTCTACTTCTTTATAATCTTTATAGGTTGATGTAATGACTTTCTCTCCTGTTTTTAATCCTTCAATTACTTCATAATATAAAGGATTTTCTCTTCCTATTTTTATATTTCTTCTTTCTGCTTTGTTTCCGTTTACAACAAAAATCCATTTCCCTGCTGTATCTTGATAAAAACTCCCTTTTGATAATAAAGTTGTTTTTGTTTTTTCAGATAAGTTAATTCGAACACCAAAAGATAATCCTTGGTTTAATTCTAAATTTTCATTTTTAACAAAGTTAATTTCTACTTTAAAGCGTCCATTTTTTACTTCAGGAATTACTTTAGCAATTTGTACATCAACAATTTGCTCATTAAAATCTATTGCTCCTTTTTGGTTAACAGCAACTCTATCCAAATAAAATTCATCAACATCTGCAACTAATTTATATCCTTGCATTACATCTATAGTTCCAATGCTGTTCCCTTGTGTAAAAGTCTTTCCTAAAATAGGTTCAAATGAAGATAATCGCCCTGAAAGTGGTGCTGTTATTAAAAAGTTATTTTTATTTTTTCTCAAAATAGATAAACTTTGATTCATAATTCCAATAGACTGATTTAATTGACCTATTTGAATTTCATTAGCTTGCTTTTCTTTAGTAACACTTTGTTTTATAATATTCATGCGTTCTTTTTGAAAACGATAATTCTCTTGTGTTACTTTCCATTCATTTTTAGAAATTATTTCTTGTTCAAAGAGTTTTTGATTTAAATTATATAAGTTTTCAGCATCTAAATAATCATGTTCAATGGCAATTAAATCTTTAGCCAAGTTTAACTCCTGATTTCTTAAATCTAATTTTGCTTTGTTTAGATTATTAATTTGCTCAATTATAGCGGTTTCTTGTTGCATGTATGTTAATTCTGTATTTGGGTTATACAAACGAACTAATGGTTGTCCTTTTGTAACCATATCTCCATTTTCAACATAAATTTCTTGAACCGCTCCTCCTTCAATAACATTAACTAACATAGAATGTAAAGGAGTTACTTTAGCTTGAAACAAGATGAAGTCTTCGAAATAATCATTTTCAATTGTTTTAATAACTATTTCAGATTTTTTTACATTAAATGTTCTCTTTTTAGTAACTGAACTAAATACAAAATAACCAAAAAGTAAAATTATTGGAATTACTAGAAGTAGCTTCTTTTTTTTATTATTTTTACGATTAATGATGGTATCCATTATTTTATTTTTAATAGAGTAATAGGAATTTCGTGCCATTATTTTAAAATAAGTAAATTTCTGTTTTTCAATAGATTAAATATTAAAACAAATAACAACTGTCCGATTTTGAACACCTTTTGTACGAAACTGAACAATACATGAAAAAAACACAAGCTAATATTTTAGTAATCGATGACCAAGAAGACATTCTTTTCTCTGTAAAAATGTTGTTAAAAAAACATTTTGAAAACATTCACACTCTAAATAATCCTAAAAATGTAATACAACTTTTAGCAAACAATACCATTGATGTGGTTTTATTAGACATGAATTACCGAATTGGTTTTGAAGATGGTAAAGAAGGTTTGTATTTTTTAAAAGAGATAAAAAAATTAGCCCCAAAAACAGTAGTTATTTTAATGACAGCTTTTGGAAAAGTTGAAACAGCGGTTGAAGGATTAAAATCGGGTGCTTTTGATTATATTTTAAAGCCTTGGGATAATGATAAGTTACTAGATACAATAAAAAAAGCAGTAGAAGAATCTAGAAAATTTAAAAAGAAAATCAGTCAAAATGATACTGTTGTTAATTATTTCACTGGAACTTCACCTATTATCAAAAAAGCATATGAATTAGCCGATAAAGTTGCTAAAACCAATGCAAATGTTCTAATTTTAGGCGAAAACGGAACTGGTAAATTTGTTTTAGCACATCATATTCATTTAGTTTCAGACCGAAAAACAAATCCATTTATACACGTTGATTTAGGCTCGCTAAACGAAAATATTTTTGAAAGTGAACTCTTTGGTTATGCCAAAGGTGCTTTTACTGATGCCAAAATAGATACTCCAGGACGATTTGAATTGGCTCAAAATGGAACTATCTTTTTAGATGAAATTGGCAATGTTCCCATTCACCTTCAATCAAAATTACTCCAAGTTATTCAAACAAAAACAGTCACAAGGTTAGGAGAATCAAAACCTAGACCTTTAGATGTTCGGATTATAACCGCAACTAATTTAGACTTAAAGCAAGAAGTTTTAGAAAAAAACTTTCGTGAAGATTTGTTTTATCGCATCAATACTATGGAAATTGTATTGCCTCCATTACGAGAACGTTTCGTAGATAAGATTCCATTGGCAAACTTTCTATTAAATAAAATGAAAATGAAATATGAAAAAGAAGAAGTTGTCTTTGATGAAAAAGCATTGGAACAAATAGAGAAACATGCTTGGAACGGAAACATTCGTGAAATGGAAAATCGAATTGAAAGAGCCATTATTCTTTGTGAAAACAATACCATAAAAATGGCAGATTTAGATTTAGAAATTATTACTACTCATGAAGAAAATTATGATGAGTTACAACTTTCAGATGTTGAAAAGATTGCGATAGAAAAAGTATTGATAAAGAACGAATACAACATTAGCAAATCTGCGGAAGAATTAGGCTTATCTAGAGCTTCATTATATCGAAGAATTGAAAAATACAATATTACAACACCATAAACATGTTGGGTGCATTTAAAATATACAATCAATTATTCATACGATTAGCTTTTATTCTAATTGGATTTGGTATTTCTGCTTATTTATTTCAAAAAAATTTATTTTACACTTCGATTTTTATTGGATTATTAGGCTTTTTATTACTATTAGAACTTTATACTTACTTGAAAAATGCTTTTCAATTTTATGACAAAACCATTCAAGCCATATTACAAAATGATTTTTCATCTGATTTTTCCAAACATAAATCGTTTTCAAACTATAAAAACCTTTTTAAATTGTATGAAACCTTAAAAAGTAAGCAAAATGAGCAAGTTTCCAAAGACATTGTTTATCGTTCAATTTTAAATAATATTGAAACTGGTATTTTGATTTTACAAAAAGAAAAGGAAGAATGGAATATTTTTTTAATGAATGATTATTTTTCTAAGTATTTTAAAGCACCTAAAATAAGTAAATGGCATTATTTAAAAAACCATTTACCAAAACTTTGTAAAATCATTGAAGAGCAAAATTTTAGTGAAATAAAAACTTCATTACAAATTAGGGTGAATCAACAAGACACTCAAACTTTTGTAATGCAATCTTCACGTACAAAAACATACAACCAAGAGTATTATGTAGTTTTATTAGATTCTATTCAAAAAGTTGTAGAGAAAAAAGAGAAAGAAGCTTGGATTAATTTAATGAAAGTTATTTCACATGAATTATTAAATTCCTTAACGCCTATTCGTTCGCTTTCGCAAAATCTAAAAGAATTGGTTGAGCAAGAAACACTTTCTACAGAAGATTTAGACGACATGAAACAAAGTGTTCAAACCATGCTTAATCGTAGTAATCATTTACAACAGTTTGTAGAAAGTTATCGAAAACTAGCCATGTTACCAACACCCAAAAAAGAAAAAATTGAGTTGAATGAAGTTATAAATAATGGTTTAGAAATTATGCAACCGTTATTTAAAAAAGAAACTATTTCAGTAACTAACGCTATTGACTTTAAACATTGGCTACTAGTAGATAAATTACAAATAGAACAAGTACTTATTAATTTATTGACTAATAGTATTTATGCACTTGCTGATAAAACTAATAAACAAATTCTAATTACAGCAGAAACCAAAGAAAAAAGACTTTTTATTTCCATTACTGATACTGGAAATGGTGTAGAACCAGAAATTGAAGACAAGATTTTTATGCCTTTTTTCACTACTCGAAAAGAAGGGGCAGGAATAGGGTTAACTTTATCTAAGAATATTATTGAAGCACATGGTGGCTATTTAACCTATCAAAACAAAGATAATAAAACTACTTTTTTAATTTGTTTGATGAAGTAATTAAAAACTATTCGACATATCTGTTTTCCATTTATTCCATTCTTCTAAAAAGTAATTCAGAATAACAGGATTATCGATGGTATTAATCTTGGTATCTACTATTTGAATGTCTTTTGGAAAAATAAAAGCATTTTTAAATTCTATCTCATTGAGATACTTTAAATTTTTGGGTAATTTTTGATGTGTCAAATTATCCAAGTCCTTATTAGAAGCCATCGTATAACCCCAATCGCCAAAAGAGGGAATATAAGTATGGTAAGTTTCAACATGATTAAACACTTCGCTTATAGTATTCTTGATACAACTAAAAGCAACATTTGAAAAATAAATTTCTCCAGATTGCGTCACAAAAATACCATCTTCTTTTAAATTTTTTTCTACCAACATGAAGAATTGTTTGCTATATAACCTAGCAATTGCATCATTGGAAGGATCTGGTAAATCAGAAATAATTACATCATATTGTTTCATATTTTCTTTTAGATAGGTAAAAGCATCATCAACTATAAGATTTACTTTACTATTTTTTGAAGCACTTTGATTAATATCTAAAAGCAATCTATTGGTTTTAGCCAAGTGAAAGATAGTGCTATCAATATCTACAACATCTATCATAGTAATCGATTCGTATTTAAGCACTTCTCTACTAGCTAAATTTTCTCCACCACCTAGTATTAAAATCGTTTTAGGATTTTTATGTATTGTTAAAGGAACATGAACTAATAATTCATGATATCTATATTCATCTTTAGAACTAAATTGAATAGCTCTATTTAAATACAAACGAACATCATCATTTTCATTATTTTGTGTTAATACAATTTTTTGATAAGGCGTTTGTATGTTTTCAACAATAGGACTTTTATAAATTTTTTCATCCCAAATTTTTAGCAAATTACCTGTATAAAATGCTAAACAAGAGAGTAATAAAAGTGCAAAAAAACCAAAATACAAGACAAAATTTTGCTTCTTGGTTAATTTATAGTTCAGCCAAAGTCCTAAAAGTATATTAATAATTCCAAAAAGTAATGACGAATAAAAGAGACCTATGAAAGGTAACAATATAAACGGAAACAATAAAGTAGCAATTAAACCACCTATGTAATCTAAGGATAAAACATTTGATAAATTATCTTTATAATCTAAACTTTCGTTGCCAAAAGTAAGCAATGGGACTTCCATTCCTGTTAGTAAACCAATACTAAACATAATGACCAAACATAATATTTGTAAAGCTAAAGGACTTACTGTAACAAACAAAAAATATAATAATGGAACGGAAATACCGCCTAATAAACCTAATAAAAACTCTACTTTTATAAAAAAATCGATGGGTTTGTCTTTAAAAAATTTTGACAAATAAGCTCCTATTCCCATTGAGAAAAGATAAACACCAATTAAAACAGAAAATTGTTTAATTCCGTCGCCTAAAAAGTACGTAGCTGTAGCACTTATTAATAATTCATAAACAATGGAGCATAAACCTGCAATAAATACAGAAAATGATAGAATATTTATTTTGAAATTCAAAATTATTAATTTAAGTTTGATTAAAGTATTAAAAAATCAAAGATGAAAAAAAATTATGTAAATGTTTCAACTTTATTAAAAAAAATAGCACTTTTAGGTCTTGTTGTTTCAGCACTCACTCTTCATAGTTGTGGAAATGATGGAAACCCAAGAATTAAAGATTCTAAAGAAAAAACCATCAAAGAATCAACTAAAGGTGTTATCACTGAAGTAGAAGAAATCGAACCTGGTGACGACTATAAAATCATTGATGAAAAAATCATTGATGAAAAAGAAAAATCTGTAGCCATTGTTCATCGATTAGATGGTAAAATTGATACTTTATCATTACGTAAATTAAAAACAGATTCTGAATATCGTTCTAGTCATAGTAGCCTTAGAAATGTATTGGCTTTCTCATTAGCAGCTTCATATTTTAATAGAAATTTATCTAATACAACTCCTAACTCCAGTTATTATAAAGACCAAAACGCTTTTAATAAATCTACAGGTTTAAAAAATAACCTAACAAGTTCTGCAACCTCTAGAAGAGTACATATCCCTGGTAAATCATCATCTGGATATGGTTCTGGTAAATCATTCAGGTCATATGGAGGATAGTCGATTTAAAGAAATCAAATCGTTTAAAAAGAAAGAACTATCACCTCAACTTCAATGGTTTGCAGGTAAAGATTATTTTTCTGAAGAATTATTTGGTTTTTATTCTTCCGAAATTGAACACCTTAAACATCTCTCCAAAGAAGCTTTCTCTCTTTTTGAACAAGCAACTAATAAGATTATAAAAGAAAAACAATTAGATTATTTAGGCATTCCTACTTTTTTCCATAAAACGATTGAAGAAACTTGGCAAAATAGATCTGATAATCCATTTTTATATGGTCGATTTGACATTAATGGTGGTTTGGATCACAAAGAAGCAAAGATAATCGAATTTAATGCAGACACTTGTAGTACTTTACCTGAAACCATTTATTGGCAACAAACTCAGCTAAAAGAATTGCCAGAAATGAAAGAACAGTTCAACACCTTAACTAATGATATAGAGCTTATTCTTGAAACTATCAAATCTAAAATTAATTTTGAAACTCCTTATTTTTTAGCTTCTTCTTTTGGACACAAAGAAGATCAATTAAATTGTAACACTATACTTGATATAGCTTCAAAGAAAGGTTTTAAATGCTTTTATACCGATTTAGAAAATGTTACTTTTTCAGAAGATGAAGGCATATTTTATGAAATTGGTGGAGAATTTCAACCTATTGATGTTTGGTTTAAAATGATCCCTTGGGATTGGATTTTTAATGAAGAACCAGAGCTAGCTAAAACCTTAGCATCAATTATTGAAAGAAAGTTGGTAGTTATCTTAAATCCTCCTTATACTGCAATTTGGCAAAACAAGAAATTCTTGACTTATATTACTAAATATTTTCCTAATAATTGTATTGCTGAGACTTATTTAAATTCAACACAATTAAATGGCTATGTAACAAAACCCATTTATGGAAGATTGGGTGAAAATATAAAAATTGTAAACAATGATGAATTAGAATCTACAGGAGATTATGCTTTTCAAGAAAAAGTCTTTCAAAAATATTATCAATTGCCTTTTGATAGTGAATTATATTTTTATCAAATAGGATTATTTTTTACTGATAAACCATCTGCTTTAAATTTAAGAGCTCAAGATTCAAAAATAATAACAGATGATTGCGAATTTATGTCACACTACATCATTTAATAAATATCAAAATATGAAAAATTTAATTTTTATAACCCTATTAACCTTAACCTTAGGGTCATGCTCTTCTAATGTTGACTTAGCAATCGACAATCCTTCTTCTGAAGCTATTATAGTGAAAATTGATACATTATTAGTGGAAGTTCCAGCAAAAGAAGTTGTATGGGTTGAAATGGGGAAAGGAGAACACCAAGTTACTCTTGAAAATGATAGCATCGTCAAATTTGATTTTCAACAAGAAGCATATATGTTAAACCCAACATTAAGCGAATATATCATGATGGAAGAATATTATGGAAGTCCCGCTTTTCAAAATTCAGCAGTTAGTACTATTCCAAATAAGAAAATAACTTTTTTAGGTATTGAGTTAGAGGGAAATTATGAAGTTGTTAAAAACTTAATTACTCCTGTAAAATGGGAATATGGACCTAGAGAAGTCTTACCAGAAATGATAGAAATAGAAGAAGGAGACAACTATACTTTACTTACAAAGTTATATGACACTTTAGAAATTCTAAATATGATGGGACAAGATACCTCTTCTTCAGATGAAGTCACAGAACCCCTTACAGAATAATACAACAGCAACTAATGATTGGACATCATACCATCTGGGATATTTATAATTGTACTTCTATAAAAATCAAGTTTGTAGAACCTATAAAAGAAATCCTAAATCAAATCGTTACTGAAATTCATCTAACTAAAGTCTCTGAATCTTATAAACAATTCGAACCATTTGGAGCTACTGGATTTATTTTATTAGAAGAAAGTCATATTAGTATACATACATGGCCTGAGCACAACTTCGTTGCTATAGACGTTTTTTCCTGTAGGGCATTTGATATTGATAAAATAAATTCCTTATTAAACTCTTATTTTGAAACAGATGAAATAAAAACCAAAGTAATCAAAAGAGGCTTAATTAATCAATTAAAATAAAAAAGAATCCGTTTCAATTTAATTTTGAAACGGATTCTTTTTATCATCAAAAAAATATCAGATTTCTATTTTTGGTTCCCAAAAATACTTTTCAAAATCAACTATTTGATTATCTATCACTTTTATTCCTTCATTTTCAAGTAATTGTTGCATTAAATTTGTTCCTTCAAAATGATGTTTTCCAGAAAGTAAACCTTTCCTATTTACAACTCTATGAGCAGGAACATCTTCCATATCGTGACTAGCGTTCATGGCATAACCAACCATTCTTGCAGAGCGTGTAGCTCCAATAGCTTTTGCAATAGCTCCATAAGATGTTACTTTCCCTTCTGGTATTAAACGAGCTATTTCATACACACGTTCAAAAAAATTATCCTTATTTGTTTCTTTTTTTATCATATTTATGAAGAAACCATTTTGTATATAGATGAAATTGCAACAATTCCTGTAATTGCAGCAATAATAAAATTAATGTTATTAATTAAGAAACCTACCTTATGCTCAATTTTCTTAAATAATGTTGCATAAATATAAAACACTAATAGTGTTCCTAAACCAGCTCCTAAAATGAAAAACAAATTAGATGCTGTTGAAAAATCAAAGATGCTTTTTGAAGATAATGTTAAGCTTGCAAACACATAATAGGGAATAGCAAACATATTCAAAGAAGAAAGCATTACTCCATAAAAAAATCGGTTTTTTTTACTTTTAATTTCAACATCTTCTTTTGGTTTTTTAGTTCTAATACCATTGTATATAAAAAAAAATGTCAGCACTATAAAAATGACTACTGCAAACTTTTTTAAATTTTCACTTACTACTGGGTGGCTGTCTAAAAATTTAGCAAAATAAAGTCCTAAAAAGCACTGTATAAGAACAATTAAACCAGCTCCATAACCGAATAAAAGACCTATTTTTTTGCTTTCATTTACACTTAGCTTTGCAACCATCATGTTCAGCATACCTGGTGGAATTATTCCAACAAAAGCAATTAAAAACCCTAACAGTAATGAGATTAAGTATTCCATTTATTATTTAATCTTAAATTGAATGTAGGTAATAGGTTTATTTTGTTCTAAATATTGACTTTCATAAAACGTTTGAATTTTTATAACTTCATCTGGAGCACCTTCATTCTTGTACACATTATGATTAGCATAAAGCACTTCGTGACCTTCACCATGCAAAAGACCTAAAGTATAGCCATGCATGAATTCGCTATCTGTTTTTAAATGCATTAAACCATTTGGCTTTAATATCTTTTTATACCGTTGCAAGAACTCAGTATTAGTCATTCTATGCTTTGTACGCTTATATTTAATTTGTGGATCAGGAAATGTTATCCATATTTCATCTACTTCATTTTCAGCAAAACAATGCTCTATAAGCTCAATTTGAGTTCTTAAAAAACATACATTTTTCATTCCTGATTCAATTGCTGTTTTAGCACCTCTCCAAAATCGTGCCCCTTTTATATCAATTCCTATGAAATTTTTATTTGGATATTTTTCAGCCAAACCAACTGAATACTCTCCTTTACCACATCCTAATTCTAAGACAATTGGTTTATCATTTTTAAAAAAATCAGTATTCCATTTTCCTTTTAAAGAAAATCCATCAGAGACTACTTCCTCTCTTGTAGGTTGAAATACATTTGTAAAAGTTTCGTTTTCCTTAAATCGCTTCTGTTTATTTTTGCTTCCCACTTTGATAATTTAATTTTTGGTAAAATTAATGAAATAAAGTTTTGATAATGATTGATTAACCTTAATTAAAGTTAAATTTTATTTTTTTGTAAGATATTTATTTTGTTGATACTCACTTTAAAGTATTTTGATTCAATATAATAAATAGTGTTTTTATTGTTATAAAATGAAAAAAAGAAAAGTAGAAGTAGTTGTTATTTCAGACGTTCATCTAGGAACTTATGGTTGTCATGCTAAAGAATTATTAGAATATCTATCTTCAATTAAACCAAAAACACTAATTTTAAATGGAGACATTATAGATATATGGCAATTTAGAAAATCCTATTTCCCAGCAAATCATCTCAAAGTAATAAAAAAAATAATCTCATTAAGTTCTAATGGAACAAAAGTATATTACTTAACGGGTAATCATGATGAATTTTTAAGAAAATTTACCGATTTGCATCTAGGAAACTTACATTTATTAAATAAATTAGTTCTTGAATTAGATGGGCAAAAAGCTTGGATTTTTCATGGTGATGTTTTTGATTCTTCAATTACCCATGCCAAATGGTTAGCTAAATTAGGAGGTTGGGGATATGATTTATTAATTTTAATTAATCGTTTTTTAAATTGGATATTAGTAAAATTAAACCGTGAGCCTTATTCTCTTTCAAAAAAAATTAAGAATAATGTAAAATCGGCTGTTAAATTTATAACTAACTTTGAAAATGTATGTACCGAACTAGCTATTGAAAATAATTATGAGTATGTAATTTGTGGTCATATACATGAGCCTAAAATAGAAACAATAACAAACTTAAAAGGATCTACAATTTATCTTAATTCAGGAGATTGGATAGAAAACCTAACCTCTTTAGAATACAATAAGAAAAAATGGAGCCTTTATAAATATAAGCCTGAGGTTGAACACCATAATGATGATTTATATTTTGATTATGAAAATCAATTAGCTGAACAATTTATATCTATACTAAAAAAATAATTTTAAAATCAAATGTCAAAAAAAATTCTTGTTGCCCCTCTTAATTGGGGATTAGGTCATGCCACAAGATGCATTCCTATTATAAAAGCACTAGAAAAAAATAATTTTGAGCCAATTATTGCTTCAGATGGAGTAGCACTTGAATTATTAAGAAAAGAATTTCCACATTTGATTAGCATCATGTTACCATCCTACAATGTTACTTATGCAGAAAAAGGCAAGAATTTTAAAATAAAGTTGATTTCTCAAATTCCTGATATCATAAAAGCAATAAATCAAGAAAAAAAAGTTACTAAAAACCTTATTGAAAAATATAAAATTGAAGGAATTATTTCAGACAATAGATTAGGTGTTTTTTCAAAAGAAGTACCATCTGTTTTTATAACACATCAATTAACTGTTTTAACAGGGAACACTACTTGGTTTACCACAAAATTGCATCATCATTTTGTAAAAAAATTCACAGAATGTTGGGTACCAGATAAAGAAAAAAGCCCTAATCTCTCTGGCAATTTAGGTCACTTAGAAGAACCATTTAAAAATATTAAATACATAGGTCCACTTAGTAGACTTTATAAAAAAACGAAATCTAAAAAATACGAATTAATGATTATTCTTTCTGGTCCGGAACCTCAAAGAACATTATTAGAAGAAAAATTAATTAGTGAATTAAAAAAATATCCAGAAAAGACACTTTTTATAAAAGGCATCATTGAAAAAGAGCAAAAAGTAATTGAAGAAAACAATATTACTTACTACAATTTTATGAATAGTGAACAAATTGAAACCGCTTTTAATGAAAGTGATAAAATTCTATCACGATCTGGTTATACAACAGTTATGGATTTAGCTCAACTTGGCAAAAAAGCCTTTTTTATTCCTACACCTGGACAATATGAACAAGAATATTTAGCCAAAAAATTCAAAAAAGAAGGTATTGCTCCTTGTTGCAAACAAGAAGATTTTGAAATGTCGAAATTAAATAAAATTGATATGTATAGAGGATTTAGCAATTATACAACCGATGTTAGTTGGAAAAAACTATTTAGTCTTTTCTAAAGTAAAAGAAAACTCAGAACCAATTCCAAACTGACTTTCCACATAGATTTTCTCTTTATGCCCTTCTATAATGTGTTTCACAATTGCAAGACCTAAACCAGAACCTCCTTCACTACGAGCTCCACTTTTATCTACTCTATAAAATCGTTCAAAAAGTCTTGAAATGTGTTGTTTTTCAATTCCTTCACCATTATCTGTAACTCTTATTATTACCTTATTATTAACTAAATCTTCAATACTAACTTCTGTAGTTCCTCCTTGCTTTCCATATTTAATGGAGTTCATTACTAAATTAGTAACTACTTGTTGAATCTTTTCCTGATCGGCAATAACTTTAATAGGTTTATACTTAGCATCAAAAGTTAAAGAAATATTCTTTTTAGAAGCTCTCATTTCAAGTAATTCAAACACATTTTGAATTACATCTACGATATTAAATTCTGAGAGCTCTAAATTTATATCACCAACTTCTAATTTAGTAATCATATCTAAATCTTTCACGATATAAATCAATCTTTCGACTCCTTTTTCAGCTCTTTGTAAGTATTTCTTTCGAATATTTTTATCATCCATAGCACCATCTAGCAATGTTAATAAATACCCTTGAACTGTAAATAATGGTGTTTTTAATTCATGTGATACATTTCCCAAAAATTCTCTTCGATATTCTTCACGAATTTTCAAAGTTTCAATTTCTAATTTTTTATCTCTTGCAAATTTCTGTACTTCTCTAGTAAGTGTAGCCATATCTGTAGTTACTGGCTGATTTCGGAAAGATGTGTTTTCTAAAAGAGAAACATCGTCATATATTTTTTTAACTCTCCTGTAAATAAATCGTTCAACTCTATACTGCAATACAAAAAATGAGAAAATATATACTATACTAGCAAATCCTAATACAAATAAAGGATTGCTTTTTAGAAAAAAATAATTAAACAGAAATAATACTCCAGAAGAAAAAAGAGTAATATAGGTAGCTGACTTAACAGCAAACTTATATGATTTTTTAAAATTGATTACCATTAAAACTCTACCTTATAACCTACTCCTTTAATCGTTTTAAAGAAATCATCCCCTATTTTTTCTCTTAACTTACGAATATGAACATCGATTGTTCTTCCTCCTACCACTACTTCATTACCCCAAACTTTATCTAAGATTTCTTCTCTTGTAAAAACTTTTCCAGGTTTAGTAGCTAATAAATAAAAGAGTTCAAATTCTTTTCTAGGAAGAACAATTTCTTCATCCTGACGAATGATTTTATATTCTTCTCTATTAATTTCAATATTACCTAAACGCAAAGTATCAGAAGCATCTGAATCATCCTTTAGTCTTCTTAAAAGTGCTTTTACTTTACTAACTAAAATTTTTGGCTTAATTGGTTTTGCAATATAATCATCAGCGCCAGCATCAAAACCTGCTACCTGAGAATAATCTTCAGAGCGTGCTGTTAAAAAAGTAATTATTGTGTTTTCTAATTCTGGGAATTTTCTAATATTTTCACAAGCTTCAATACCATCCATTTCAGGCATCATAACATCCATAATAATTAAATGCGGAAGTTCTTTCTTTGCTTTAGCTACAGCCTCTTTACCATTAGTAGCAGTAACAATTTGGTATCCTTCTTGAGACAAATTATACCCTACAATTTCTAAGATATCTGGTTCATCGTCAACTAATAATATCTTAATTTCTTTTTTTTTCATAAAAAATTTTCTTCTTTCTTAGTTGTAAAGGTAAAGATAATATAAAAAGATTCAAGCTCTTAACAATTATTTAATGAGTTTACATTTACTTAACTTTATAGAAACATTTTTATAATTTCCAAGTAACAGTCTAGTAACTTAGTTGGAGTTCCTTTGCACAAAATTCAACAACACGATGAAACTAAAATTTTTATTAGGCTTTTTATTTTTAACTACGTTAACATTTTCACAGAACGGAACAGTAAGCGGAGTTATTACTGACAAAGAATACAACAACGAACCATTACCTTTTGCTAACGTCCTTATTAAGGGAACAACAATAGGAACATCTACTGATGACAATGGTAAATACAGTTTATCTGTAAAACCAGGAAACTATGTTTTAGAAATAGGATACTTAGGCTACGAAACTAAAGAAATTCCATTCACAATAAAAGCTGGGGAGAAAAAAGTTATCAATTATACTTTAGCAGCTAGTGGAGTACAACTAGCTGATGTGGTTATTACTCATACAGTTAGTAAAGAAACTGAAGCTGCTGTTTTACAAGACATTCAAAAGGCTGTAGAAATTAAACAAGCTATTGGTGCACAAGAAATGTCAAGAAAAGGAATCAGCGATGTAGAAGAAGGATTAACTAAAGTTACCAATATTTCTAAAGTTGAATCCAGAGGACTTTTTGTGCGTGGTCTAGAAGATAGATACAATAATCTTTTGATTAATGGTTTACAAGCTCCATCTAACAGTCCTTTCAAAAAAATTATTCCTTTGGATTTATTCCCTACGGATATTGTTGGTGTTTTAAATGTTTACAAAACTTTTAACCCAAATATTCCAGGTGACTTTGCAGGAGCAATGATTGATATTGAAACCTCTGAATCAACAAAACCTGAAACAAAATTATCAATAGGGTTTGGATATACAACTATGAATAATGGTGAAGAGTTTTTAATCTCTTCTGATGCAAATACAACCCAAGGTACTTTAGGATTAATTAAAAACGATAGAGAATTGCCTAGTGTTTTTGGTTCAGTACCTAATGGTTATCAAATGACATCTACTGAATATAAAAACTCACACAACAAAAACTCTTGGAATGTTGATCAATCATCAAGCCCAATAAATTCAAGCATAGGATTTTACCACTCAGATAAATTCAGTTTTGAGAATGGCAATAAATTTAGTTATTTAATGTCGTTAAATGCTGATAACAAATATTCGATAAGAAAAGGAGTAGACAGAACATTTAATCAAGGACAAGGTAATTATGACAAGAATCTAAATAGAGAAGATTATAAATACAACACTTCAAATTCTGCCTTAATTAACTTAAAATACAAAGCGGATAGAGGATATATTTCTGTAAATTCATTTTATCTTCGCTCTACTGAAAGTTTAATAACAGATGGATTAGGATACTTGAACAGTTTAGAAAACAATCCAAATTTTAAAATAAGATTAAATCAATTTGAACAATCAGATTATTTTAACAATCAGATTTTATTAGGTTATGACTTAACAAAATCAGGAAATCACAGTATAAAAGCTGGTGGTTCATTTGTAAAAACAAATTATGAACAACCAGATAGAAAAACAATTGTAGGTACAATGGTTGATGATCAAAATATTGATATTTCTTATGGAGGAAATAACCTCAATCGACAATATTTAAAAATCAAAGGCAACTATTATATGTCAGGTTTATTAGAATATAATTGGAAATTTGGACAATTAGAAGACGAAAAACAAAATAAACTATCAGTTGGAGTTAACTCTTTCAGAAACAATATTTCATCAACATATAGACTATTAGCCGGCAGAAATCTAATTCCTACTCAGTTTATTACAGAACTAAACACAATTGATGATGTAATCAATGAAGATGTATCAAACGGAATAGTTGCTTTTAGAGAGGAATCAAATGCAGATTATAAAGTAAAGTTAGATCAATTTGTAAATGCTGGTTATTTTAATTTATTTTGGAATTTTGGAAAAAAAATTGAGTTAAATGCAGGCTTAAGAGCAGAAAACACAACAAGAGAAATAAAGTTTAGACCAATTTCAGCATCAATTGATGATCCATATTCAAAAGACTCAAATGACAAACTAGATTTATTACCTTCTGCAAATGTCAAATATTCTTTAAATGACCAAAGCAATATTCGTTTTGCTTTATCAAAAACTATTGTTCGTCCTGTAACAATGGAATTATTACCTATTCAGTTTGTTAATCCAGATGCTACTGTAGAATTAGGAAATCCAAATTTAAAAAATTCAGAATCATATAATTTGGATTTAAAGTATGAAATGTTTACCGATAAAAATGAAATGTTTGCAGTTGGTTTATTTGGAAAACAAATCAATAACCCAATAGAAAGAATTTTTATTCCAACAGCAAGTAGTGGAGGTCAAATTACAACTTATAGTAATTCGGAACAAGCAACGCTATTTGGAGCAGAACTTGAATTTATATTACAGTTATCAAGAATAAGTAATCAATTAGATAATTTTTCAATAGGATTTAATACTTCTTTAATGAAAACTGATGTTAAAGTTAATAAACTTGTAAATACATTAGAAAATAGTAATAGTAGAAGCTTACAAGGTGCATCAGAATGGTTAATCAATGCCGATTTGAAATATGAATTTGAACTTTCTAAAGATTTAAAAAACTCAATGTCTTTAGTATATGGAGTATATGGAGATCGAATATATGCAGTTGGAACTGCAGGACTTGATCATATTTATGAAAAACCTTTCAATAAATTAGATTTTGTTTGGTCAAGTCAAATTAGTGAAAAGTTATCCGGAAAATTTTCTGTAGACAACATTTTAAATCCATCATATAGATATGAATTAGGAGATAAAAGTACTGTAAACATTGTTGAAGACTCATTAATAATGAGAGAATACAAAAAAGGTGTAGGCTTCTCTTTGGGCTTAACTTATAGTTTTAAATAGAACTAAAAATCCTTCAATAAATTGCAAAAAAATATTTGATTCTTAAATTTTTGATAATACGAAACGAAGCGCTTCAATAGTTTTGAAACGCTTCGTTTTTTATTTACTTTAAATTAACAAACATTAAATTACTTAATCATTTGATAATTTATGAATAACAATAAGTAAATCTCTTGAATATACCTTTGTTTCAAATTATTAAACTACATAACAATGAAAAAATTACTATTTAGTGCTGCCTTATTAAGCTTAATTTTCACAGGTTGCTCAACTGATGATGATGAAACACCAAATAACGGTCCTGTTACTGGAGAAATAACTGGAGATATAACAACAAATAAAAGTTTACCAACAGGAAATTATACTTTAAAAGGAATTGTTAAAGTTAAAAATGGAGCAAAATTAACTATTGCTGCAGGTTCAAAGATTACAGCAGACGCAACAAATGGAGTTGATGCATTAGTAGCAGAAAACGGAGGTCAATTAGAACTTATAGGTACAGCAGCTGAGCCAATTGTATTAACAGAGATTTCTCAAACTCCAGGATCTTGGGGTGGAATTATAATATATGGTGATGCGCCTATCGTTGGTGCAAGTGGAGTTACCTCTGCTATTTCAGAAGATGGACTAAATTTATCTTATGGAGGAAGCAACCCTACTCATAATGGAGGAACTTTAAAATATGTAAGAGTTGAATTTGCTGGTAAAAAAATCACTGATGGAACAGGAGAAATGAATGGTTTTTCTTTTTACTCTGTTGGTTCTGGAACAACTTTAGACCACTTAGTTTCTTATAAAGGTGCTGATGACGGTTATGAATTTTATGGTGGTACAGTAAGTGCAACAAATTTAATTTCATATGGAAATTATGATGACTCTTTTGACTGGCAAGATGGATGGAAAGGTCAAAACAATTCTAACTGGTATGCATATCAAACTGTAACTGGAAATTTTGGAATGGAAATTGAAGCAAAATCAGTTAATAATGATTTTTGGCCAGTTGTTTCAAATATTACTTTAAAAAGAGCTGCAGGTACTTTAACAGAAAATGCTTCTGTTGAGTATGATGCCATTCAATTTAAAAAAGAAGGTAATGGAGATTTTTCTAATATTTTAATTGAAGGCTATAATGATGCTAATGGAGTTGCTATAAGAATTCAAGATGCAAATACAAACACTAATCAAGTTAATGGTAATAAAATTAAATTAACTGATGTAAAAATTGTTGGTTCAACTACTCAAACTGGCTCAGGGTCTTCTTCTTTCACAGTTGCTTTCCCATCTGGTCAATTGACTACTTCAACAACTTCTGCTGGTGCATCTTTAACTACTGGAGCTTGGAGTACTGTTAATGGAGCTAGTTTAATTCAATAATAAATATTCTTCAATTAACGCTTTCTAAAATAATAGAAAACGCAATTAATTAGAATTTTTCTATACAAAAAGTTAAAAATCCCTCAAATGAGGGATTTTTTATTTGGCATTGTTATTGTAATATAAAAAATGATTATATTTACCCTTTAAAATAGAGCGAGTGATAAAAAAATACTTTTATATAATTCTTTTCAGTACATTTTTATTTTCTGTAGATATATTATCACAGAATAGTAAAAGCAATGTAAGTACTAGTAGAACTCAAGAGCCATCAATTGAGGGCCTAACTATTTATCCTAATCCTGTAAACACTGGAAAAATCTACATTACCTCAAAACTAGGTTTAGAAAAAAAAGTAGAAATTTTTGATGTTTTAGGAAAAAAAGTATTTGAAGCTATAGTTACTACAAAAGAAGTCAACATTAGTGCTCTAAATACTGGTGTTTATATTGTAAAAGTAAAAGAAGGAGAAACCTCTGCTACTCGAAAGCTAATTATCAATTAGTTACAAAAACCTCAATACCCTTATTTAACCATAATTTTACACAGCTATTTTCTTTCAAAAGAAAATAGTTCTTATATTTGTACACATTTAAAAAACTTAAAAATGAAAAAAATTTACTTTTTATTATTTTCTTTATTTTCTTTAGTAACATACTCGCAAGGGAGTGAAGACTTTACTAATTCTACTGCTACTGCGACTTATGCTGATGGTAATTTCACAGGAAACGATGGCTTCACATGGTCATACGGTCATTCAAGAAACGAAGAAACTTATGGAATTGACGGAAATGGTCTAATGCTTAGAAGAGCGTCAGATAGTTACTTACAAGCAACTATCCCTGGAGGTGTTGGAAATTTATCTTTTCAATATAGAAAAGCATTTACAGGAAATACCGAAAGACAATTGGAAATTTTGGTGAATGGTGTTGCGGTTACAACAACTCCTGCATTTGGAACAGTATCTGAAACAACTGTTTATGACTTCAATTTTGATATAAATCAACCTGGTAGCGTTGTCATTACAATTAAAAACGTTGGTGTAACTACAACTAACAGGCAAACTGTTATAGACAATATTGTTTGGACTTCTTTTAGCGGAACACCTACCCCTTCATTGTCTATTTCTTCTCCTGCTAATGCAACTATGTACGCACCAAACACAACTAATGTAAACGTTAGTATGAATGTATTAAACTTCAATGTTGCTAACGGAACTGGAGATGGGCATTTAACTTACAGCATAAATGGAGCAACTGCTATTGATAAATTTGACACTACAGACATAACTATACCTGTCACTCAAGGTCAATCATACACAGTTGAATTAGAATTAGTAGACAATACCGGAGCTCCTTTATCAACTCCTGTTACGGCAACAGTGAGTTTCTCTATTGCAAGTTTTATACCTGTTACAGACATTGCTACTTTAAGAGCAGATGTAATTACAAATGGAGCAGGTAGATATTATGAAGTTACTGGAAATCCAATTATTACTTATGCAAGAGCAACAAGAAATCAAAAGTATATTCAAGATGCTACAGCTGGTATATTAATTGATGATAACACTGCAATAATAACAACAACCATGGTTGAAGGTGATGCAATTGCAGGTTTAAGAGGCCAAACATCAATTTTTAATGGCGTTTTACAATTATTACCAATAGAAGATGCAACTGTTTTTTCTTCATCTAACACAATAACTCCACAAATAGTTACTATAGCTGACATTCTAGGAGACATTGAAGCTTATGAAAGTGAATTAGTACAAATTAACGGAGTTACTTTTGCTGATGGAAATGGTGCAACAACTTTTGCTGTAAATACAAACTACGACATTAATGACGGAGCAACTATGACTTTTAGATCTATGTTTGCTGAAGCAAATTATGTTGTTAATACTGATTTGGTTCCAACAGGCGCAAATAATATCGTAGTATTAGTAGCGGAATTTAATGGAACTGCTCAAGTTGTTGCTCGTGATTTAAGCGATTTAACTTTATCAACTAAATCTTTCAATGCAATTGATGGTTTAACAATGTATCCAAATCCTTTATCTGGAAATACATTAAACTTCTCTTCTACTGCTAATAACACTATGACTGTTCAAATTTTTGATATCTTAGGAAAAGAAGTAGCAAAAGGAAATGTGGTTAACAATACATTCAACACAGGAAACTTAAACGCTGGAATTTACATTGTTAAAGTTACTGAAGAAGGAAAAACTGCTACAAGAAAATTAGTAGTAAAATAATACTATTGTCATTCTGAATTTATTTAACTCCGTTGAATCTTCGATTTCAGAATCTCAAAAAGCATAAAAGCACCAATATATATCGTTGGTGCTTTTTTTATTTTATACTTTTGCAAAGATTCTGATATTAATCAGTGACAAGAGAAAACGATGATTTCAACGGAAGATATATTGACCATTTCAAGCAAAAGAGATTTTGAAAAACTAGCACTTAAAGTTTTTCGATACCAATATGATAACAATAATGTCTATCAAGAATTTTGTGCTTTTTTGAAAAAGGATAAATCCAATGTGAAATCGATTTTAGAAATTCCGTTTTTGCCTATTCAATTTTTTAAAAGCCACAAAATCATTAGTTCAACTGAAACCATTCAAGAAACTTTTACAAGTAGTGGCACCACAGGAATGGAAACTAGTAAACATTTTATAACTGACCTTTCTGTTTACGAACAAAGTTACCGCAAAGGTTTTTCTGAGTTTTATGGCAATATTGAAGATTATTGTGTTTTAGCCTTACTTCCATCTTATTTAGATCGTGAAGGTTCTTCTTTAATTTACATGGTTGATGATTTAATTCAAAGTAGCAATCATCCAGATTCAGGATTTTATTTGAAGAATTACCATGAATTAGTTACCAAATTAATAGAATTGGACACATCTGGTCAAAACGTTATTTTAATAGGTGTAACTTATGCCTTATTGGATTTAATTGAACTACATCAATTTCAATTAAAGAATACTATTATCATGGAAACTGGTGGTATGAAAGGCAAACGAAAAGAAATCATTAGAGAAGAATTACATGAAATCTTATGCAAAGGTTTTGGTGTTCCAGTCATTCATTCTGAATATGGTATGACTGAATTATTATCGCAAGCCTATTCCTTAGGAAATGGTATTTTTGAATGTCCTCCTTGGATGCAAATTCTTACAAGAGATACAGAAGATGCATTATCTTATGTTGATGCTGGAAAAACTGGAGGAATTAACGTAATTGATTTGGCAAACATAAATTCCTGTTCGTTTATAGCTACGCAAGATTTGGGGAAAAAATATCCCAACCATTCTTTCGAAGTGTTGGGACGTTTTGATAACTCTGATATTAGAGGATGTAATTTAATGGTTTTGTAAATTAAACTACTCTAATTACATAATAATTTTTCTTTCCTTTTTGTAATAACAAAAACTGATTGTTAATTAAATCTTCATCTGTAATAACTCTTTCTTCAGTTACTTTTGTTTTATTCAAAGAAACTGAATTCTGCTTCAATTCTCTTCTAGCTTCACTGTTTGATTTTAAGAAATTTGTTTTAGTAGCCAATGCCTCAATAATATCTAATCCTTCGTTAAATTCTGCTCTTGAAATTTCTACCATTGGAATACCTCTAAAAATGTTTAATAATTCACTTTCGTTCATATTATTCAAATCGGTCATGTCTTTACTAAAAAAAGCTCGAGATGCAAAAATTGCAATATCTAAATCTTCTTTAGAATGCACTAAAAGCATTAATTCTTCCGCTAATTTCTTTTGTAAAATATTAGCTCCTCTATCAATATTATGCTCTGTAATTAAGTTCTCAATTGTTTCTTGGTCCAAAAATGTAAAAATTTTAATGTATTTTTCGGCATCAGCATCAGTAGCATTTAACCAAAATTGGTAAAAAGTATATGGAGTTGTTTTATCTGCATCTAACCACACATTTCCACCTTCAGATTTTCCAAATTTAGAACCATCTGCTTTTGTAATTAATGGTGTTGTTAAAGCATAAGCTTTTGAAACCTCATCATTGCCTACATTCATTCTACGCACTAATTCTGTTCCTGTAGTAATATTTCCCCATTGATCGCTTCCTCCCATTTGTAATAAACAATTATATTCTTTATTTAAATGGTAAAAATCATATCCTTGAATTAATTGGTATGTAAACTCTGTAAAACTCATTCCTTCTGCTCCTTCTTCTCCGCTTAAACGTTTTTTTACAGAATCTTTAGACATCATATAATTTACTGTGATGCGTTTTCCAACATCACGAGCAAAATCAATAAATGAAAAATCTTTCATCCAATCGTAATTATTAACTAATATTGGAGCATTTTCATCTTTAGCATCAAAATCTAAAAAACGAGACAAAACTCCTTTTATTCCATTAACATTATGATTTAATGTCGCTTCATCTAATAAATTACGCTCATTAGATTTCCCTGACGGATCACCTATCATTCCAGTTGCACCACCTACTAACGCAATAGCTTTGTGTCCAAATCTCCTTAAATGCATTAATAAAATAATTTGCACTAAACTTCCTATATGTAAAGAATCTGCTGTAGGATCAAAACCAATATAAGCTGTAGTTGCTTCTTTTAGTAATTGTTCTTCTGTTCCAGGCATCATATCATGAAACAAACCTCTCCAACGTAATTCTTCTACTAAATTCTTCATTTCTCTAATTAATTTTGGCAAAGATAGTTTTTAGTTTAAAAGTTTAAAAGTTTAGCTGTTTAAAAAAACAGCATTTAAAAGTTTTTTTATCTTTACAACATGATATTAGTTACTGGTGCAACAGGTTTAGTAGGTTCACATTTACTTATTCAACTGCTTCAAGAAAATGAAACAGTTAAAGCTTTATATAGAAATAAGAACAAAATTGAAGCTGTAAAAAATGTTTTTCTCTTTAAAAACCAATTAGATTTATTCGATAAAATCAATTGGATTCAAGGTGACATAACAGACATTCCTTCTCTAGAAATTGCTTTTGAAAATATTACAGAAGTATATCATTGTGCCGCACTAATTTCATTTGATCCAAAAGATGAGGAAAACCTTCGTAAAACAAATATTGAAGGTACTGCCAATGTAGTAAATTGTTGTTTGGATTTTAAGATTAAAAAACTTTGTTATGTGAGCTCAATAGCTGCTTTGGGTGATGCTAAAGAAAATGAATCTATAATTACCGAAGAAACCGAATGGAATCCTGAAAAGCTACATAGTGATTATGCCATATCTAAATTTGGTGCAGAAATGGAAGTATGGAGAAGTCACCAAGAGGGTTTAAAGGTTGTTATTGTAAATCCAGGAGTAATTTTTGGTTATGGTTTTCCAAAACAAGGCAGTAGTCTTATTTTAAATTCCATAAAAAAAGGAATGACTTTCTACACAAAAGGAAAAGTAGGAATTATTGCTGTTGAAGATGTTGTTTCTATTATGCATTTATTAATGAAGCAAAATACAACTGGAGAACGTTTTACTCTTATTGCAGAAAACGTAACTTTTGAAAACATTTTATTTTGGATTGCTGATGCAATGAAATTAAAAAGACCTTTTATAAATGCCAACAAAACCCTTACAAATTTTGCTTGGAAAATGGACTGGTTATTATCTAAATTATCAGGCAGAAAAAGAAAATTTACTAAACAAGCTGGTTTAGCATCACATAACAAAAGTGAATACAGTAGCATTAAAATTAAAGAAAAGCTAAACTATTCCTTTATTGATATGAAAGAGTATCTTTATTCACTTTCAAAAAATTATTATTAAATTTTCTTTTTTTCAAAGGTGACTTTTCTGGACTATTTTTGTCTTCTTTAGCTACTAAAGTATCAATTAATGTTTTTTCTTTTTCTAACCTTTCTGAAACCTTTTTATACATACTTTTATATTTTTTAAAATCAGAAGCATAATAAAGCTGATTTTGATAATAAGTAGTACTGTCTATGTTGTACTTTAAATAAATATAATTTTTAATTCTAATTTTATTTTCAGTTAATTTATTAGGCAAATAAGCTTCTGCTGCTTGAAGCAAAGCAGTATCATATAATATATCTACCATGATTTCTTCGTCCAGTAAATTATCTGGTTTTGGAACCGGACTTTCATTACACGAAATTGAAACTAGTAACAAAAAAAAAACAAGTCTTTTCATAATTATTCTCTTTCAAACAACAATCTTTGTGCTGCTTTTACTTCTTTGATTCTTCCATTAGCATAAACCAGTTTCCCATTAACGAATGTATGAGTAACTCTAGATTTAAAATTGGTTCCTTCAAATGGAGACCAACCACAATGATACAAAATATTTTCCTTTTTTACATTCCATGGTAAATGAGGATTTACTATTGCTAAATCAGCATAATAACCCTCTTTTATAAAACCTCTTTTCTCTATTTTGAAAATTTTAGCTGGATTGTGGCACATTTTTTCCACTACTTTTTCCACAGAAATTTTTTCTCTATGAACAGCTTCAAACATTGCAACAACTGCATGTTGTACTAATGGTCCACCAGAAGGACAACTTGTATATGGATTAATTTTTTCTTCTAATGTATGTGGAGCATGATCGGTTGCTATAACGTCAATTCTATCATCTAATAACGCATTCCATAGCGCTTCTCTATCATCAACCGTTTTTACAGCAGGATTCCATTTTATCAAAGAGCCTTTATTTTCATAATCTTCGTTACTAAACCAAAGGTGATGTACACAAACTTCTGCTGTAATTTGTTTTTGTTCCAATGGAATTTTATTGGTAAACAACTCTATTTCCTTAGCTGTAGATAAATGAAAAACATGCAATCTTGCCCCCGTTTTTTTAGCCAAAGCAATTGCTTTTGAAGAAGATAAATAACAAGCCTCATCACTCCTAATTAAATGATGGTATTTCACAGGAATATCTTCTCCATATTGCTCTTTATACTTCTCTAAATTTGCTTTTATAGTTGCTTCATCTTCACAATGAACAGCAATTAGCATTTTAGTAGATGAAAATATCTTCTCTAATACTTCTTGATTATCCACAAGCATATTACCTGTTGAAGAACCTAAAAACAATTTTATTCCAGCAACATTTCTAGGATTTGTTTTTAATACTTCGTCCAAATTATCATTGGTTCCACCCATCATAAAAGAATAATTCGCATAAGAAGTTTCTGCAGCTATCTTATATTTATCTTCTAATAATTCCTGTGTTATAGCATTAGGTATAGTGTTAGGCTGTTCTATAAAAGAAGTAATTCCTCCTGCTATAGCTGCTCTACTCTCAGTTGCTATTGTTCCTTTGTGTGTTAATCCTGGCTCTCTAAAATGAACTTGATCATCTATAGCTCCTGGTATTAAATAACTTCCTTCTGCATCAATAATAACGCAATCAGATGATTTCAAACTTATTTGCTCTGCAATTTCTTTTATGAATTCGTTTTCAATTAACACATCTCCTTCAAAAACAACTCCTTCATTAACAATCTTTGCATTTTTAATTAAAAAAGTACTCATTATAATTTGTTAAAAATTTTTCTTATTCGCAATAATATTACACCAAAAACAGCTTCTCTAATGATTGAGCCACTCATTTTTGATTGTCCTTTAGTTCTATCTGTAAAAATTATAGGGACTTCTACAATTTTGAACTTTTGAACATAAGCTCTATATTTCATTTCTATCTGAAACGCATAACCAATGAATTTTATTCTATCTAAATTGATTTTTTCTAAAACAATTTTTTTATAGCAAATAAACCCAGCTGTTGCATCGTGTATTTTCATGCCAGTAATCAACTTCACATACACTGAAGCAAAGTAAGACATCAAAACTCTACTTAAAGGCCAATTGACCACATTTACTCCTGTAGAGTATCTAGATCCAATAGCTACATCAGCATTTTCTGATTGACATGCATGCAAGAGTCTTTCTAAATCATTTGGATTATGTGAAAAATCTGCATCCATTTCAAAAATATAATCATATCCTTGACTTAAAGCCCATTTAAACCCATGAACATAAGCTGTTCCTAATCCAGATTTTTTTGGTCTAACTGAAAGAAAAAGTCTCTCTTTAAATACAGACTGTAATTCTTCAACACATTTCGAAGTTCCATCTGGGGAATTATCATCAACAATTAAAACATGAAAAGTCGTATTCAATAAAAATATTGCTTTTATAATACTCTCAATATTTTCTATCTCATTATATGTAGGTATGACTACTATTGCCTTCAACATTATTTAATTTAATTTTCGGATACAAAAATAAACTATTTCTTAAGTTTATCTCTTAATAAATTTATAATAATTATTTGAAGTTAATTTTTGTAAATTTGCCACAAATGCTAGCAATACAATTTCAAGAGAGAGTCATTCACTTTAAAGACTGGGCAACAATTTTATTTGTCCTGAGTTTTCTTGTTATAGGAATAAATAAAAACGTATTTCAAGCTCGTTTTAATGAATTTGTTAAATTAGCTATTTCAGATAAATATACTAAAATTTACAAAGACACGAGTAATTTGATGAGTAGTTTTACCATCTCGATGTTTTTCGTTCAGCTTTTTTCATTTGCATTTTTCATTCTTTTATTACTAAAACAATTTAAATTTACAAAAACAAGTGAAGGTATACTCTTTCTTCAAATTTTTACTTTTCTTGCTGTATTTATACTATCAAAGTATTTAATTGAGAAGATTATAGCTACTTCTTTTAAAATTGAAGAATTTAATGAGCAATTTAATTTATTAAAAGTCAGTTATCGAACTTATTTTGGCTTCTTACTTTTACCAATTAATGTGATACTTTATTACAATCCTATTCTTAATAAAGACTGGATTTACTATGGAATTGTAACTATTATCATAATTACCAACTTAACAACCTATTTTGTTGCTTTAAAAATGTATCAAAATTTAGTATTACGCAAAATATTTTATTTTATTTTATATCTTTGCACCCTTGAAATAGCACCTTACTATTTTATCTATTATTTTATTACAAAAAATTAGAACAAAGCGTATGTCAAATTTAAAAGTGAAAACAATTTTGGTTTCACAACCAGAACCTAAAGTAGAGAATTCCCCCTATTTTGAGTTACAAAACAAACTTAAAGTTAAAGTTGACTTCAGACCTTTTATACATGTAGAAGGTGTTCCTGCAAAAGAAATTAGAGCCCAGAAAATAGATTTAAATAATTTTACTGCTATTATTCTAACGAGCAGAAATTCTGTAGATCATTTTTTTAGAGTTGCTGAAGAAATGCGTTTTAAAGTTCCCGAGGACTTGAGGTATTTTTGTCAATCTGAAGCGGTTGCTTTTTACCTACAACGTTATGTTGTATATAGAAAGCGAAAAATTTATGTTGGCCAAAAAGACTTTGTGGATTTAGCACCTTTAATTAAGAAGTATAAAGATGAGAAATTCTTACTACCAGCTTCCGATCAATTAAATTATGATATTCCTCAAACACTAGATAGCTTGAAAATTTCTTGGACTCCTGCTATTTTTTACAAAACTGTAATGAGTGATTTATCAGATTTAAAAGATGTATATTATGATGTTCTCGCTTTTTTTAGCCCTACAGGAATAAAATCGCTTTTCAAAAATTTTCCTGATTTTAAACAAAATAATACACGTATAGCAGTTTTTGGTACAACTACTCAAAAAGAAGCTATTGATAGTGGCTTACGAGTTGACATAATGGCTCCTTCTCCAGGAACGCCATCAATGACTGGTGCTCTTGAGAAATATATAGTTGAAGTAAATAAAGGGAAATAATTATTCTTTATTAATCATAAAAAAAGGGTTCTAAAATTATTTAGAACCCTTTTTAATTATTTATTTTTATTTTATAACATTGGACCAGCTTTCACTAATTGCTGACCTTCAACATTATCTGTATACTGTTCAAAATTCTTAACGAATCTACTAGCTAAATCTTTTGCTTTCTCTTCCCACTTACTTGGAACTTCATAAGTATCTCTAGGATCTAAAATAGCTGGATTTACATGCTGTAAAGAAACTGGTACTTCAAAATTAAAAATAGGTACGGTTTTAGTTTCTACTTTTTCTATTGAACCGTCTAAAATAGCATCAATAATTGCTCTCGTATCTTTTATAGATATACGTTTCCCTGTACCATTCCAACCTGTATTAACCATATATGCAGTAGCATTGTGTTCTTCCATTTTCTTAACTAATTCCTCACCATATTTTGTAGGATGTAATGACAAAAATGCTTTACCAAAACATGCTGAGAAAGTAGGTTGTGGTTCAGTTACTCCTCTCTCTGTTCCAGCTAATTTAGCAGTAAATCCAGATAAGAAATAATATTTCGTTTGTTCTGGTGTTAATTTTGAAACTGGAGGCATTACTCCAAACGCATCTGCTGTTAAGAAAATTACTTTAGTAGCATGACCTGCTTTTGAAACAGGTTTTACAATATTCTCTATGTGATTAATTGGATAAGAAACACGAGTATTTTGAGTTACAGAACCATCAGTGAAATCAATCTTTCCATTGGAATCAAGGGTAACATTTTCTAATAAAGCATCTTTTTTAATAGCTTTATAAATATCTGGTTCATTTTCAGCACTTAAGTCGATGGTTTTCGCATAACAACCTCCTTCAAAATTGAAAACACCATCATTATCCCATCCGTGCTCATCATCTCCTATTAATTCTCTTTTAGGATCTGTAGAAAGAGTTGTTTTTCCTGTTCCAGATAAACCAAAGAAAACCGCAACATCACCATCTTTCCCTTTATTAGCCGAGCAATGCATAGAAGCAACTCCTTGTAATGGCAAATAATAGTTCATCATGGAAAACATTCCTTTCTTCATCTCACCACCATACCATGTTCCTCCTATTAATTGAATTCTTTCAGTTAAATTAAAAGCCACATAAACTTCAGAGTTCAAATTGTATTTTTCATAATCTTTAAAAGAAGCTTTAGAAGCATTCATAACAATGAAATCTGGCTCTCCAAAATTCTCTAATTCCGTTTCTGTTGGTCTAATAAACATATTTTTTACAAAATGTGCCTGCCATGCAACTTCCATTATAAATCGAACTTTCAATCGAGTATCTTCATTTGCACCACAAAAAGCATCTACAACGTAAAGTCTTTTCCCCGATAATTGATTTGTAGTAGTTTCTTTAAGAGCATTCCAAGTATCTGTTGAAATAGGCTTATTATCATTTACAGCCTTATCAGAAGTCCACCAAATTGTATCTTTGGTAACATCATCTTTTACAATATATTTGTCTTTTGGGGAACGACCTGTAAATTCTCCAGTCATAACATTAACAGCTCCAAGTTCTGATAATTGACCTCTTTCGAATCCAGTTAAACCCTCACTTAATTCTTCCTTATATAAAAACTCATATGAAGGGTTGTAAATTATTTGTGACGCGTTTCTAATTCCATATTTTTCCAACGAAATCGTTTTCGTAATTTGGGCGTAGCTATTCATAAAAAATGAGTTATGTTGTGTATGTTTTAAAGTGCAAAATTATAAATTTAATTTTAGAATGAAGAATTAAATCTTATTTTTTAGTAAAACACAATAAAACATATAACTCCATGAAGCAATTAGCAGTAATCCACCTAAAGGTGTTAGAGGACCAATATTTTTTGTTTTTATTGAAGTAATAGTACTTGTTGATAATAAATAGATAGAACCTGAAAAAAGTATAACTCCAACTAATGCTAGATAAAACACAACAGCTTTCTCTTTTAAAGTTAAAAAAGAATTATTAACCACAAACAGTAAAAACAAAGCATGGTACATTTGATAACGAACACCTACTTCAAAAGTGGTTAATTGATCCGTTGATAGTATTTTTTTTAATCCATGTGCTCCAAAGGCACCTAAAACAATTGCAACAATTCCCATTATTAGGGCAGTTAATAGGATTTTCTTTTCCATTATTTAAATATTTTAATATATGTAAAGGTAAAAAATATATTATGAATTAGAATCACTGCCTTATTAATTCATAATTCTTACTTTGGTAAAAATAACTTCATTTTCAATCTATTATCTTAAAATATTCATTTTACACTTTATATAATTTTTAACTTTTAGAGAAAATATCATTTTCTGTTTTTTTTTATATTGCAAGTTATTAAATCAATCAATAACGAATAATGAAAACTAATACATTTAAAACAAGTAAACGTATTTTCTCTGCATTCCTAATCTGTTTTTTTCTATTTCAAGGACAAACAACAGAAGCGCAAAGTAGAAGAAAAAAGAAAGAAAAAGAAGCTGCTGCTTTAGCCGCTAAAACAAAAATACCAGAAAAAAAGACCATTGAAGAACTAGTCAAACAAAGTAAAAAAATAGAAGGTCTTTTTACAATCTACCAAGATACAGTAACTGGTAGTATTCAGATGCTGATTAGCGAAGACCAAATAGGTAAAGATTTTATTTATTTTAACCAAATTGCCGATGGTGCTGCAGATATAGGACAGTTTAGAGGTTCTTATGGGCAATCAATTGTTTTTAAAATTGAAAAATATTTTGATAAAATTGAATTCATCACACAAAATACTTCTTTTTATTTTGACCCTAACAATCCAATTTCAAAATCTCAAGATGCTAATTTGAGCAAAGGGAACATGTCTAGCGAAAAAGTTTTAGCTTTTGATACAACTAAAAACATATACTTAATTTCTGCAAATGATCTTTTTTTAAAAGAAACATTATCTCAAATTAAACCTTCTAAATCGCCTACATCTTCTCCTTTTTCATTTTCATTAGGAAGTTTAGACAAAGACAAAACAAAAATAAATGCCATTAGAAATTATCCTGAAAACACAGATATTGCTGTTGAATATGTTTATTCAAATCCTTCCGTTTTAAATAATGGATCTAACTCCATATCTGATGGTAGAAATGTGAGTATAAAAGTATATCACAGCTTAATTGCAATACCAGAAAATGATTTTGAAGTTCGTTTTGACGACCCTAGAGTGGGTTATTTTACAACCCAAGTTAATGATCAAACTTCTACTTCCTCAACTCCTTATAGAGATTTAATTCACAGATGGAATTTGGTTAAAAAAGACCCAAATGCTCCCATTTCAGAACCAGTTACACCCATAACATGGTGGATAGAAAACACAACTCCTGTTGAATGGAGAGAAACTATTGCTGAAGGAGTATTAGAATGGAATAAAGCTTTTGAGCAAGCTGGTTTTAAAAATGCTATGGTAGTGAAAATACAACCTGATGATGCTACTTGGGATGCTGGTGATATTAGATACAACGTTTTAAGATGGACTTCATCACCCGATCCTGTCTTTGGTGGTTATGGACCCAGTTTTGTGAATCCTATAACTGGTGAAATTTTAGGAGCTGATATCATGTTAGAATATGTACATTTTACAAATAGAGTACTTTATGATAAAGTATTTGATTTATCTGCCACTTCAAAAAACACTGAAATTGATTTAGCTAAAAACAATCATAAATTATGTTCCTTAGGGCATATAATGCATGAAAATACTATGTTTGGGCAAGCTCTTTTAAGCAGTGCTGCTGCATCAGATTTAGAAATGGCTAGAATGAAAAAAGAATCTATGTTAGCTTTGGTTATGCATGAAGTAGGACATACACTAGGTTTAAATCATAATATGAAAGCCAGTCATATTTTTTCCCCTGAACAATTAAGCAATCCAAATTTCATCAAAGGAAAAGCCTTAACTGGATCTGTAATGGATTATGCAGACATTAATATATCTTTAGACAGAACAAAACAAGGACAGTATTATGACACTTCTGTAGGACCTTATGATGTTTGGGCGATAGAATTTGGTTATACTCCTTTTAAATCAGAGCTTGAAAAAAGAACATTACTAAACAAATCTACTCAACCAGAATTAATATTCGGTAATGATGCAGATGACATGCGTTCACCAGGAAAAGCAATTGACCCTAGAGTTATGATTGGTGATTTATCTAATGATCCTATTAGTTATTCAATTGACCGATTTATATTAGTAGATAATATGATGAAAGAAGCAAAGACAAAGTTTACTAAAACTGGTGAATCATTCCAAGAATTAAGAAGAATTTATTACCTATTAAGTAATCAAAAAAGAATTGCTGCAGGTGTTATTTCTAGATATATTGGTGGTGTTTATGTGGATAGAGCAATGGCAGGACAAGAAAACGGAACTCAACCTTTTACTCCAGTTAGCTTAAAAGACCAAAAAAGAGCCATGAATGCATTAGAAACCTATGCTTTTTCTCCTAATGCTTTTAGTGCACCAAATGATCTTTACAATTTCTTAGCAATGCAGAGAAGAGGTTATAATTTTTTCAATGGTCCAGAAGATCCAAAAATTCACGCACAAGTCTTAAGCTATCAAGAGAGCATTTTAGATCATATTTTACATTATAACACTTTACAAAGAATTGTGGATAGTGAATTGTATGGAAATGAATATAAACTTTCTGCTTTCATGAACGATTTAAATAATGCCATTTTCAAAGCAGATGCTAATAGTAACATCAATACTTTTAGACAAAACCTACAAGCTGAATATACAAATAGATTAATAAACATTGTAAAAAATGATCCTAAAAATAGAAATTCCAATGTGGTAAAATCTATGGCGCTATATAATTTGAAAAACATCAGAAAAATGATGTCTTTAGCTAATTCTGTGGATTTGGCAACAAAAGCACACAAAGAATATTTGGTAACTCTTATTGATAATAATCTAAAAGAAATTAAATAGTTTTTTTAAAAAGATATATAAAAGCGACTGTTCAAAAGAATAGTCGCTTTTGTTTTTAAATTAAACTTACTAGTATCATTTTAATCAAAAACAAGCATTAGAAAACATAAAATAAGAGTAAAAATTTTTTATAAATATAACATTTTATTACCTTCGTGTGATATTTTTGTAAATAATCATAATGAGAAACATATTAGTTATTGGTGCTGGAAGAAGTGCATCTTCCTTAATCAAATATTTATTAGACAAATCAGAAAAAGAACAATTACATATAACTATTGCTGATTTATCTTTAGAATTAGCTCAAAAGAAAACCAACAATCATCCTAATGCAAGACCTATTGCTTTTGATATACTAAATTCAGAACAAAGAAAAGAAGAAATTCAAAAAGCAGACATTGTTGTTTCTATGTTACCAGCACACATGCATATTGAAGTTGCCAAAGATTGTCTTACCTACAAAAAACATATGGTAACAGCTTCTTACATTAGCTCAGCTATGCAAGAATTGGATACACAGGTTAAAGAAAGTGGATTAGTTTTCATGAATGAAATAGGTTTAGATCCAGGCATAGACCATATGAGTGCTATGAAAATCATAGATGAAATTAGAGAAAAAGGTGGAAAAATGATATTATTTGAATCTTTTTGTGGCGGACTAGTCGCTCCAGAAAGTGATGATAATCTTTGGAATTATAAATTTACTTGGAATCCTAGAAATGTAGTTTTAGCAGGGCAAGGTGGTGCAGCCAAATTTATTCAAGAAGGTACTTATAAATACATTCCTTATAATAAATTATTTAGAAGAACCGAATTTTTAGAAGTTGAAGGTTTTGGTCGTTTTGAAGCCTATGCAAACAGAGATTCTTTGAAATACAGAAGTGTTTATGGTTTAGACGATGCTTTAACTGTATATAGAGGAACAATACGAAGAGTGGGTTATTCTAGAGCGTGGGACATTTTAGTTCAGTTAGGAATGACAGATGATTCTTATACAATAGATAATTCTGAAGAAATGACTTATCGCGAGTTTACAAATTCTTTTTTACCTTATCATCCAACAGATACGGTAGAAATTAAATTGAGACATGCTCAAAAAATTGACCAAGATGATATTATTTGGGATAAACTTTTAGAATTAGATTTATTTAATGCAGATAAAAATGTAGCCCTAAAAAATGCCACTCCTGCTCAAGTTCTAGAGAAAATTTTATCAGAAAAATGGACTTTACGACCACATGATAAAGATATGATTGTTATGTATCATAAATTTGGATATGTTATTAACAATGAAAAAAAACAAATTGACTCCACTATGGTTTGTATTGGTGATGATCAAACCTATACAGCAATGGCAAAAACTGTTGGCCTACCTGTTGCAATAGCTACTTTAAAAATTTTAAATGGAGAAATTAAAACACCTGGTGTACAATTACCTATTTCTAAAGAGATTTACACTCCTATACTAAAAGAATTAGAAGATTATGGAGTTGTTTTTAAGGAAATGCCTGTAGATTATTTAGGGTATAATCCTTTAAATGTTAGCAGCTAAAAAAATAGTAACATTATGAAATCCGAAATTTTAATTAATTTCGGATTTTTTATTTATAAAAACTTATTTTTACACTATATAGCTTACAAATAGAATTAATATGAGGATAAATCAGCTACAAATTGAAATTGACGGTATTGATAAAGAAATATTGAGAGATTTAATGGAAGATGCCAGAAAACCTATTTTACAAATTGCAAAAAAAATAGGAATTTCAGGTGCAGCCATTCACCAAAGACTTAGAAAACTTGAACAAGCTGGTGTAATTTCTGGTTCAAAATTTACCGTTGATATTAAAGTATTAGGTTATTCTACTATGGCATTTGTAGGCATTTATCTTGACAAAGCCTCTAGTAATTCAGATGCTGTAAGAGAATTAAAGAAAATACCAGAAGTACTAGAATGCCATTATACTACTGGAAATTGGAGTATTTTAATTAAAATTATTTGTAAAGATAATGAGCATTTAATGCAATTATTAAATAAAAAAATTCAGGCGATAAAAGGAGTTTCGAGAACAGAAACGTTTATTTCACTAGATCAACAAATAGATAGACAAATACAGTTAGAAGTTAGAAGTTAGAAAATTAATGTGTTAAAATAGAAATGCCAAATTCTAATAAAGAATTTGGCATTTCTATTATTTATTGCTTTTATATATTAATCTCTAGAACCTAAAATTCTAAAAGCCCAATATAAAAGTGAAGCTAATGCTCCTAAAGCAGCAACCACATAAGTTCTTGCAGCCCATTTTAAGGAATCTTCAGCACCAGCAAACTCTTGCTGACTTAACATGTTTTTATTCTTTAACCATGCTAATGCTCTATTACTTGCATCATATTCTACTGGTAATGTAATAAAACTAAAAGTAGTTGCTATAGCCATTAAAATTAAACCTGCAACAGCTACATAAAAACCAATACTCGTTTTAACTGCAAATCCTAAAATTAAACCACCCATAATCAACCATTGTGACATGCTTGAAGAAATGTTCACCAAAGGAACCATTCTTGAACGCATGGTTAGCCAACTATATGCTTGTGCATGTTGAACTGCATGTCCACATTCGTGAGCCGCAACAGCTGCAGCTGCAGCGTTTCTTTGGTTATATACTGCTTCACTTAAATTAACGGTTTTGTTTATAGGATTGTAATGGTCTGTTAATTGACCAGGTGTAGAAATTACTTTTACATCATAAATACCATTATCTGTTAACATTTTTTCAGCAATTTCTGCTCCACTCATTCCATTTCGCAAATGAATTTTTGAATAGTGAGCAAACTTGCTTTTTAGTCTTGCACTTACTAACCAACTGAAAAGAGCAATTCCTCCAATTATTATTAAATAGGTAAAATCCATAATTATTATTATTTTAAAAACTTAAAGTTACAAAATAATCATCAAATTATATTCCAATTTTTTAAAGTGCCAGTTTGTCATTTAAAAAAACTATTTACTTCCTTTACACTTCTAATAATTTATTCTTTAAGGCATAATTAATTAATTCCGCAGCATTTTTAACTTCATATTTATTTAAAATGTTTCTTCTGTGCGTTTGAACTGTTAAAAAACTTATGAATAATTTATCTGCTATTTCTTGAGTTGATTTCCCTTCGGCTAGTAAAATCAGAATGTCTTTTTCTCTTCTGCTCAGTTTGGGAATTTTCTTCAAATCATTCGCTTGCGGATTACTTATAATTTTTTTGACTTCTTCACTAAATACTATTTCACCTTCAATAGCATCGTAAATACATTTTTTAAGTTCATTTAATGAAACGTTTTTAAGAAAATAACCATTCCCTCCATTCTGAATAAACTGCATAACCAAGCTACGTTCAGATTGACTGCTCATACCAAGAATAATTATATGTGGAAATATTTTTTTTACACTTTTACACAAATCGATACCATTAATTTCAGGAAGAAAAATATCCATTATTATTAAATCGACTTGATTTTTATTTAAATATTCAATCAATTCATTTCCAGATTCAAAACTTCGAACAACTTTAATACCTTCAAATTCGGAAATTAAACTTGAAATACCTGAAATCACCATTGGATGATCATCAACAATAACTGTTTTATATGCTTTCATCATGTATTTGTTCTTCATTTGTAATTTCAATATATATAGCTGTTCCCTTATTCGGTTTGGAATCTATCTCTATTTTCCCTTCTAAAAACTCTACCCTATTTCTTACATTTTTTAATCCCATACCATTATTTTGTTTGACCTCATCTACATTAAAACCAATTCCATTATCTTCAACAGTTATGTAAAACATTTTTGAATTTTGGGTACAAGAAACTAGTATTTCCGAAGCTTTAGCATATTTTAAAGCATTATTTACTAGTTCTTGTATAATTCTATAGATAACAATTTCTTTATTTTTTGGAATAGTATAATTTTCTACTAAAAACTGAAATTCAACATTACTTTCTTCATTACTCAAGGAATAACACAAATCTTTTAGAGCATGCTCTAATCCTAATCTTAATAAAGTTTCTGGCATTAAATTTTGTGAAATATTTCGAACTTCCTTAATAGACACATCGAGAAGTGAGCTTATTTCCGAAAGTTTGTGCGTTTCATTTTGTTCCACTTTATTTAAATGCATTTTTAATCCTGAAAGCATACTTCCTAAACCGTCATGTAAATCTCTAGCAATTCTTTCTCTCTCAATTTCTTCTCCTTCTAAAAGTGCATTTGTTACTACTAACTTTTGTTTATTTTCCATCGTAAGAAGAGCTTGTTTGTAATTAATCTCTTTTTGAAAATTTAACTTTTTTTGGTTTTTATTAAATTTCCAAAATAATAAAAGTATAATAAATAATAAAATTGAAATAAGTCCGAAAAACAGACTTTTTATGTTGTTGTTTTTCGCTACAATTAAAGCTTTTTCTTTTTGAGATTCTAACAATGTAATTTTGTTTTCATTTTCTACTTTGTTAAAATTAGCCTCTAATTCAATTATTTCATTTTGATACATTGATTTATTCAAGCTATCATTTAAAACATTATATTTTTTTATGTTCAAATAAGCATTTTCAGAATCGCCCATTGCTTCATAAACTTTTGCTAATTCATAATAATTATTCTTTTTATCAACTACTAAAGGATTTTTCTCTAATAAATATTCGAGTATTTCTTTGGCTTTTGAATAGTCTTTCAATTTAAAATAAACCTCATATTGTTTATATAAAATTCTATTAATCATAAAAAGATTATTAGTCTTCTCTGCAATTTTGATTCCTAGTTCAAAATTCTTCAAAGCTTCTTCATACTGATTTTTTTTAGCATGAAAAATTCCCTTTACATAAGAATAAGCTGCATTTAAGTTTGACTCAGGTTTATTTTCCAAATAAAAATAGGCTTTATTTAGCTTTTTTTGAGCTTCGTCTAAGTTTCCAAATTCTACAAGGTTTTCAGCATAAATTATATAAGTATCAACTTTAGATTCAATTAAGGTTGGTGACTTTTTCACTGCTTGTTTTTCAATATAAAATTCTGCCTGTTTTAGATATTCATTTGCTTTTTCTCGTTGATTTGTATTCATAAAAACATTTCCAACACCTTTATATAGCGTACTAATAATTTCATTATCACCACATTTTTTAGCTATAGGAATCGCTTCATTCACTAAAAGATTCATATATTCTTTGTCTTTACTCTTCATCTGGAGTAGAATTCCGTAATTCTGAAGTACAATTGTTCTTAATCTATAGCCTTCAATACTATTGTACTTTTTTAATGCATTATTTGCTTTGACTAATTCTTTTCCAAAACCATCAAAATCGTTTTTAAAATAATACTCATATGAATTATAATAAATAGAAATATCTTTCAAAAAAGGAAAATTCTTCATTTGTGAATTGGCTAATTTTAGATGTTCTCTATACTTTTCTAAATTCTGAGATTTTAAAAAAAGTAAAGAAATTCTAAAGTTATTTAACGCTTTAATACTATCTGAAGAAGTGCTTTTATTAACATTTATAATACTGTCGATATATGTTTTATTAGCATCTAATGAATGTATTCTTTGAGAATTTGCTTTAAAAAAGAATACAAATGAAAAAATAAAAACTATTCTGTTTACTCTCATATAAAAAAGACTTTATCAAATGTAATAAGAATATTGGTTTCTATTTTTTTACCCTATCATTTTTACCTGAAATCAGGTAAAAAAAAACACTTCAAATCAGGTATTGTTTGTCCTTATTATTGATTCTACTTTTGAAATTAAATCAAATAATAAAAACAAGCTATGAAATCCATTTTAAAAAAAACCATTCCTTTATTAATAATCTGTTTATTATTCGCATCATGTAGCAGTGATGATTCTAAAAAAGACGATTTAACATCAAATTCTAAAGATGTAAAATATGAGTTAACAGGAAATTATTCTGGAACTCTTCTCATTGTTTATACTAATAGTGATGGTGCAAATCAAATTGAAGACAATGTGTCATTGCCTTGGTCTAAAGAAATAACTATAAATAAAACAGAAGCAGTCGCAATTGGTTTAACAGCAGGTTCTGAAGTAGGCGGTTCTGGATTATCGGGTCAAACGTTGACTGGAAAAATCTTCATAGGAAATGAACTAAAGAAAAGTGCCACTGTAAATACCACAAGTTCAGGCTACATTAATCTTAGTGGACTAACTTATGTATTACAATAATTCGCTAACAATTTATATTCTCTCCAATTAAATAACTAATGAAAATGAAAAAAATACTGTTATCACTATTACTTTATCCTTTTATTCTAAAAGCGCAGGCACCATTAGAAAATGGGAATTTACAATTAAATGCAGGTCTAGGAACTTCTGGATGGGGCATTCCTGTTTATGTAGGTTTAGATTATGGAGTAGGCAATAACTTTACAATAGGAGCTGAAGCTTCCTATAGATCTTATGAAAGCTATGGTTATAAAAGTACAATTATTGGCATTCAAGGAAATGGAAACTATCATTTTAATGAAATCCTTGCTATTCCTAGCAAATGGGATTTTTATGCAGGACTGAGTCTTAATTATTACAACTGGAGTTTTGACAATGATTTTGCTGAGGCTGTTATAGATGATTCAAACTTTGGAATTGGTGTTCAAATTGGAGGACGCTATTTTTTTAGTGAGAAATTTGCTATCAACCTTGAAGGTGGTGGTGGAAATGCAACAAGTGGTGGAAAAATAGGTATTACTTATAAATTTTAATCCTAAAATGTCAAAAGTCTCAATTGGCAAAAAAGTTTGAGACAAAAAATCTAATAAATCATGAAAAAAGCAATTTTTAAATTAAGTGGTGTTCAAGAATTATCAAAACAAGAGCAAAAATCCATTAAGGGAAGTGGAAACGGATGTACACAAATTGTATGTGGATGGACTAAAGAAGAATGTATAGACCATACAGGCTTTTACAGAAAAAGCGATGGTTGTTGCATGATTGTTACTTGTTAATCAAAATTAATTATTTTTTAGTCTTATGAAAAAATCAATATTAAATAATAACAGAGTGACCGTTCTATCTAAAAATGAACAAAAAAAAATCAAGGGAAGTGTCACAAAGGATTGGGATTTATGCTGTTTGAAAGAAGATTCACCTAATCTTCCACCTTTGGGTTGTGAATCTTGGATTATATGTGATGGCTTTTAAACTAGTTTTGATAGCGAAATGTTAATAAACAAAAGATGGGATTTCTCCCATCTTTTTAATTATTCTATCTGCTCAAAATAATAAAAGTAATTTCTATTATTTATCTGTAGATTTTACATTTTTATTAATATCCATTACAGGTAACAAACCATTAGAAGGCACATAAATGATTTGAGGTAAATCTCCTTTATCGGCTAATTTTTCTAAAGTACGAATGAACAAATATTGGTTATAAGTTTCACTAAGCGTACCATTTTCAACACGCATCGCTTCTGCCATACCTTTTGCTCTTTCAATTTCTGCTTGGGCGTTTAATTTTTCTGCTTCTAATTTAGCTTTAGCTTCTTCTACCAAAATTCTACGGTTTTGTTCCGCTTTAGCCATTTCTGCTTTTCCAGCCATTTCTTGTTGCCAAACATTATATCTTGGTAAACCAAACATTAATAAAGCCACAAACAGGAATACAAAAAATAGAATTCCTAGTATTACTTTTCCAAAATTTCTTTTTTCCATTTTTTAAGTTTTTAGTTACTTATTATACGCAAAAAATGAAAAATGTTACAAAAAATATAAATATGCTAGCAATAATTGCTTTTAAGAAACACTTTTAAACTCTTTACTTTTTTTTGCTTCTTCAAATAATTGTCTTCTTAAGCCTTGCTCTCTTTCTATACAAACTCTTCTGTAAGATTCGTATTCTTCTTCTAAATCTTTTAATACAGACTTAGAATGTTTAGTAATAGCATTGGCCGTTTTAAATTTATAAAACAAAATTCCTGAAACAAGCAATGTTCCTAAAAATAAAGTCCACATCGTTGTTGAGTAACCCGATTTACTAATGGATAATCCTAAAAAAGAAATACTGGCTTTTTCAGCTGTTAAGATATTATTTGACTCTCTTAATTCTTGTATTTGATTTTGCAATCCCAAAATATTCTTTTCATTTTCACCTATTTCCTTTCTAAGTAAACTTTGTGTGTTTTGCTCCTGTTCAATATATTTATTTAAAGAAGATTGAAAACCAAGAATAGCTCCTTTTTCAATTACTTTATAATTTTGATAACTAGATGATTTAGTGATTAACGTATTTAAATCGTTTGCTATTTTAGGGTTATTTTCCTGAGCGTTTAGTGTTAGCAAATGAGTACAAAAAATAAATACTGCTACAATTGAATTTCGTGTTGTTTTATTCATAGTTTAGATAGATAGTTTATACGACTAATCCCTTTTTATTTAAAAACAAATAAAAAGTAGGGTCATTTTGTTTTAGTTTATAAGAAATAAAGGGCTAAACATTGTTTTTATTGTGTAAAAATTACTTTTTAACATTTTTATAAGATTTTTTTAAGAAAAAATCTATTTTTAACAAGTAAAATGGAATAGAAAAAAGTAATGACAATAAAAAATTCCCAAATACTATATTTCACTAAAGTGGTGAAACAGTATTTGGGAATTAGAATTCTTTTATTAAAAGCTTAAAAACTATCCTACTAAATTGATTACTCGTCCTGGAACAATAATTACTTTTTTAGGAGCATTTCCAGCTAATTGTGCAATTGTTCTTTCATCTTTCAAAATGATTTCTTCAATTTGAGCTGGTGTTAAATCCAATGGTAATTTGATTGTAAAACGCATTCTTCCATTGAAAGAAACAGGATATTCTTTTTCACTTTCTACTAAATATTTTTCTTCAAAAATTGGAAAAGCTACCGTTGCAATTGAACCTTCATGACCTAACGCACTCCATAATTCTTCTGCTATATGAGGTGCATAAGGAGAAATTACAATAGCTAAAGGTTCTAAAATAGCTCTGTGATTGCATTTTAATTGTGCCAATTCATTCACGCAAATCATAAATTGGGAAACCGAAGTATTGAAAGAGAAATTCTCGATATCTTCTGTTACTTTTTTGATGGTTTTGTGTAGCGATTTGTACATTTCTGCTGTTGGTTCCTCGTTAGTTACAAGTAAACCATTATCATTAAAATACAAACGCCATAATTTTTTAAGGAAACCATAAACACCAGTTATACCAGCCGTATTCCAAGGTTTTGCTTGTTCCAATGGTCCTAAAAACATTTCATACAAACGCAACGTATCTGCACCATATTCATTACAAATATCATCTGGATTGACTACGTTGTATTTGGATTTAGACATTTTTTCTACTTCGCGACCTACAATGTATTTGCCATCTTCTAAAATGAATTCTGCATCTTTATAATCTGAATATAATGGGTGCGCTTTGAATTTTTCGATATCTAATTCAGAAGTAACATCATTAATTACCGCTAAGTCTGCGTGAATAGGAATTAATTGCATTGATTCTTGCCCAGCCGCTAATACAATTCCTCCTGTATCAGGAAAAATTCTATTTAAAATTTGTACATATAAAGTCCTAACTCTTTCTATTTCGCTCTCATCTGCTTTAACAATTTTATCATACGAAAGCTTAGATACAAAAACACTTGGGAATTTTGAATCTAAAACAATTGTGTTATTAGAACCATGTGTTATTCCCCAAGAAATTCTATACACAAACGCACTCATTCCCAAAATCATACCTTGGTTAATCAACTTTTTGAAAGGTTCTTCTGTAGGTGCGAAACCTCTATCTTTTAAGAATTTGTTCCAAAATCGAGAATATAACAAATGTCCAGTTGCATGTTCGCTTCCTCCTATGTATAAATCTACATTTTCCCAATACGCTAAAGCTTCTTTGCTTGCAAATTCTTCTTCATTGTGTGCATCCATATAACGCATCCAATACCAAGAAGAACCAGCCCAACCAGGCATTGTATTCAACTCTAACGGAAAAATATTCGCATTATCAATTAACTGATTACTAACCACTGAACACTGAATACTGTCCCAAGCCCAAACCGCTGCGTTTCCTAAAGGTGGTTGCCCGTCTTCTGTTGGCAAATATTTTTCTACTTCTGGTAAACGAATAGGTAAATACTTGGAATCAATCATTTGTGGTAAACCATTTATGTAGTAAACAGGAAAGGGTTCTCCCCAATATCTTTGTCTAGAAAAAACCGCATCACGCAAACGGTAATTGGTTTTTCCTTTACCTTGTTTTATATTTTCTAAAGCTTCAATTATTTTCTTCGTTCCTTCTTTGTAGCCTAAACCATTTAAAAAATCAGAGTTTACTAATTTAAAACCTTCTTTGGCTCCAAAAGCAGCTTCTGAAATATCTTGATCAAAAATATTTTTAATTTCAGGCATTCCGTTCGTTCCTTTGAAAAAATTTGCGAAAGCATAATCTCTTTCATCACCACAAGGAACTGCCATAACTGCACCTGTTCCGTAACCTGCTAAAACATAATCGCCAATCCAAACTGGAATGGGTTCTTTTGTAAAAGGATGTTCGGCATAAGCTCCAGTGAAAACTCCTGAAATGGTCTTTACATCAGCCATTCTTTCTCTTTCAGAACGTTTTGCAGTTGCTTCAATATAAGCTTCAACCACTTCTTTTTGTTCTGGTGTGGTGATTTTTGCTACCAAATCATGTTCTGGTGCTAAAGTCATGAATGTTACACCAAAAATAGTATCAGGTCGAGTTGTGAAAACTTCAATATAGTCGAAAGTCGAAGGTCTACTATCTGAAAGTTGATTCTCTTGAAGACTTTCTGACTTTTGACTTTTGACTTTAAATTTAACCATTGCACCAACCGATTTTCCAATCCAGTTTCTTTGACTTTCTTTTAAAGATTCTGTCCAATCGATATCATTTAAACCTTGTAACAATCGTTCTGCATAAGCTGAAATTCGCATCGACCATTGTGTCATTTTTTTACGAATAACAGGATGTCCGCCACGTTCTGAAACTCCGTTTACGATTTCGTCATTGGCTAAAACTGTTCCTAATGCAGGACACCAATTTACTTCCGTTTCTGCTAAATAGGTTAATCTATATTGTAATAGTATTTTTTGTTGTTCTTCTGATGAAAATGAGTTCCATTCGCTTGACGAAAATGAAACAATATTGTCATCGCAAACTGCATTTACAGTAGCATTTCCTTCTTTTTCGAAAATTGAAATTAAAGTTGCAATATCTTCAGCTTTATTGGAATCGTTGCTATACCAAGAGTTGAATAATTGGATAAAAATCCATTGGGTATGTTTGTAATAATCTGCATTTGAAGTGCGTACTTCTCTACTCCAATCAAATGAAAATCCTATTTTATCTAATTGTTCTCTGTAACGAGTAATATTTTCTTTAGTGGTTTTATCTGGATGTTGTCCCGTTTGAATGGCATATTGTTCTGCTGGTAAACCAAATGAATCGTACCCTTGTGGGTGAAGTACATTAAAACCTTTATGTCTTTTAAAACGTGCCACAATATCTGAAGCAATATATCCTAAAGGATGACCCACATGTAATCCTGCTCCTGATGGATAAGGAAACATATCAAGCACATAATATTTTGGCTTTTCTGAATGATTTGTTGCTGCAAAAGTTTGGTTTTCTGCCCAATATTTTTGCCATTTGGCTTCGATGTCGTTGTGATGGTATTTCATTCCTATTTAATATTGTTTTTATTGGAGTCATGCTGTCGCCAACTCTAGTCATTCCTATTTATTATTTTGTCCAAGGTCTCATGCTGTCGCAAGCTTGAGTCATTCCTATTTAATATTGTTTTTTATAGAAGTCATGCTGTCGCAAGCTCAAGTCATTTCTTAATTTAAAAGTTTAAAGTTGTCTTTGAAACAATTTAATCCTTAAAAATCAGTTGCAAAAATACATTTTAAAACACTAAAGTTAAAACTTTGTTGTTATATTCTATATAAACAAAATTTCTTTACTATTTTTACCTCATATTTCTAAATTTTATGGCATCTTCATTTGAAAATTATAACAAAAGACGTTTAATTTCATCTTACTTTTCGGTTGTGTTAAGTATTTTTTTGGTTTTGTTCCTACTTGGAACTCTAGGATTATTTGTAATTAATTCTAAAAAAATAACGAATGATTTTAAGGAAAACATTCCAATGACGGTTTTCTTTAAAAATGAGGCAAAAGATAGTATCTTGAATGCTTTTGACACACAATTAAAAAATTCTCGTTTTATTAAAGAATATGCTTTTGTGCATAAGGACAGTGCTGCAAAAAACAATGTTGATATTGTAGGAAAGGATTTTATGTCTTTTTTAGGGTTTAATCCGTTACAAAATTCTTTTGACATTAACTTAAAAGGAGATTATGTTGTTGCTGATAGTATTAAAAAAATTGAGCATGACATAAAGAAAAACGAAATGGTTTCTGAAATTATTTATGACAAACAATTAGTCGATTTAGTAAACAATAACATTAAAAGAATTAGTTTCTGGATGCTAATCATTAGTAGTTTTCTAGCTGTAATTGCCATGTTGCTTATTAATAGCTCTTTGCGTCTTTCTATTTATTCGCATCGATTTACTATTAAAACCATGCAAATGGTTGGTGCTACAAAATCGTTTATAAGAAAACCTTTTATTATGAGAAGTATTAAACTTGGATTAGCTGGTTCTTGTTTAGCAATAATAGCATTAGTAGCATTAGTATATTATCTAGATGAATTTTTACCTAGTTTAGGTTTATTAAAGGATTATATGTCTTTAAGTATTGTTTTTGGTGGTGTTTTGCTTATTGGAATTATTATTACTTGGATTAGTACTTTCTTTGCAACACAACGCTTTTTAAATTTAAGAACAGACGACCTTTATTAGTATTCAGTGAAATAAAAATAAATATTATGAAAAAAAATAACGAAAACAGTAAACCTGAATTTTTATTTGGAAAAGGAAATTATACCATTCTTTTAATTGGGTTAGCAGTAATTGCTTTAGGTTTTATTTTAATGAGTGGTGGTGGAAGTGAAGATCCTAATGTATGGAGTGAGGATATTTTTAGCTTTAGAAGAATTCGCTTAGCACCAACAACGGTTTTGGCTGGATTTGGAATTGTTATCTATTCTATTTTTAAGAAAAACACAAACTAATAAAAAAGCAAATACCCTTATTCAGCGTAGGTGAATAAGAGTATTTCTTAATTTAATTTACAGTTGCCCTTATTGTTTGTTTATTTGTTTGTTGATACAAAGTAAAAGCATTTCCATTAGTCTTATACCCCTGAAAAAAGGGGTTTGTTATTTTTATTTCAAATTAAGTTAATTTTCATAGCATATTTTATTAATCCAACTACATTTGTGGCTCCTGTTTTATATAACAAATTTTTTCTGTAACCTTCTACAGTATAATTAGATATATTTAAAATCTCTGCAATTTCGCTAGTTGTTTTCTCTTCAATAATTAATTTTAAAACATCAATTTCTCTAGGAGTAATTTCGTTTATTTTTTCTGATTTTAATTTAAAATTTTTAATATAATCATTATAAATATCGGCTTGAAAAAAAGATTCTCCTTGAATTATTTTTTGAATTGCGTTTAACAAATCGATACTTGAAACATTCTTATTTAGAAAACCATTTACTTCGAGTTGTACCAATTTATGAATGGTCGATTGATTCGCTAGACTACTTAAGACAAGAATTTTTGTTGCTAATCCTAACTTTTTTATCGATTTGATTAAGAAAAAACCATCTTGATCTGGTAATTGCAAATCTGTAAGAATTAAATCTGGAGAAAATGTTTTTACAATTTGTAAGGCTTTTTCAACAGAAGTAACCTCAACAACTTCATATTTGTTTCTTAAAATTGATGCTATACTTTCTGCAAAAACTTTATGGTCATCAACTATGATAATTTTATGTGACATTTTATAAAGGTAATTTTATATCTAATGTTGTTCCTTCTTCTGAAGATATTATATTGAATTTTCCTTTTAACATTTCTATTCTTTTCTCGATATTTTTTAATCCAATACCTGATTTAGAACTATTTTTAGAAAACCCCACACCATTATCTTTTATTATTAAAAATAATTCTGTGTCTGATTGTATAATATCTAATTGTATCTCTGTAGCATTTGCGTGTTTCAATACATTATTAATAGCTTCTTGTAAAATCCTATAGATATTTAACAAAAATGAATCTTCTAAAGTATTAATTTTTTCATTAATTAATACATTTTTAATTGTCTTTATTCCTTTTTTTTCAGCTATTAAACAAAGACTATTTATTAATTGAGAAAACTCTATGTCCAATATTTTATCGGAATGCAAATCGTGGGATAAGTCTCTCACTTCATTATAAAGTTTGTCTATTTTATCAACAATTGAATTAATATTGGTTGCATCGAGTGCATTTTCATTTGTTAAAGACACTTTTAAAGCACCTATTTCGTTAGCAATTCCATCATGTAATTCTAAAGACAATTTTGAACGTTCTTCGAGCTTAGCTTTTATCTTTTCTTTTATAATTTCTGTTCGCTGATTTTCAAGCATAGACTTTAACTGCTCTTCATGAAGCAATTTTTGATTATTCCTAAGCTTTTCTTGTGTTTTTATATTGTTAAAATACAAGGCTATTAAGGCAATTAGTAATAAAAGTAATATTCCAAATCCTATGACTAATAATGATTTTATTTTTTGCTCTTTTTGAATTATTTTTTCTTTTAGAGCTAATTCTTTTTTGTTTTCTCTTAGTTGAAATCTTGATTCTAAATCAATTCCTAATTTTGCTTTTTCTACATTAAAAATACTATCGTTAATCTTATTAAATTGTACTAGACTTTCATTTTCATTAATAAAATCACCTTGATTAGAATAGTAATCTTTGTAAGCTAAATAAATATCTTTCAAAACTTGAACATCACCTTGATTGGTTTCTAAAGCTTTGTCTAAATTAAATTTTACTAATCGTTCGTTCTTTTCAATTTTTGCTAAATGTGACAAATTCAGATAAGTACTAGAAAACAAGTTTAAAAAACCATTCTTTTTTTGATAATGCAATGATTCATATAAACATTGGTTTGAATTATCAATATCACCTAATAACAAATAAACATAGCCCAATTTATTAAGATATAAAGGATATTCATACATCTCTTTTTCATTGAAAAGTGCAAATCCGCTTAATAAATTTTCCTTGGCCGATAAATAATCTCTTTTTTTAAGAGCTATTTCACTTTTTCTAAGATAATAATCCAGCTCTGCTCTATTTCCTTTAATAAGGTTAAATGATTTATCAAAATATTCATTCGATTTTTCAAGTTGATTTTTTCTCAACAATAAATCACCCATGAGCATATACATTAACCCTTTTTGTTGTGGAAATTCCACTTCATTAATCTTTAATAAAGCTTGTGTTAATTCTTCTATTAGAACATTACTATCTACATAATTAGTTCCCCAGTTTGCATAATCTATTACTGCTTGATAATAGGATTCTTTATTTAAAAAATGCTGTTTTGAAAATTGAAGTTGTTTTTGAAAAAAATATCTAGCAGAATCAACATTTCCAGAAAAATCATAAATATATCCTAAGTATCGATATGAAATTATTTTTTCATCATTTGTTTTTGCTAATTCATGAAGCAAATAAGCATCTTTTTTTGCTTTAAGAGGTGTATTAATATAAAGTTCAGCAACTTTTCCCTTAATAGTCTCAAATTCATTTCCTTTAGGACTTTGAGCTAATAAAGATTGAAATAATAAAATTAAAACAATACCAAAATTAATTTTCATTAAAAACTATTTCTTAATAAACGTTATAACATCAAATTTTTCCAAACTACAAAAAAACAACTAAAACTATTATAAAAAAACATATTTTTGTAAAATTATGAATACACTACAAGCTATTATTCTTGCTATTATAGAAGGTATAACAGAATTTTTACCTGTTTCCTCTACAGGACACATGATTATCGCCTCTTCTTTTTTCGGAATTGCCGACGATGATTTCACTAAACTTTTTACAATTGTAATACAATTAGGCACCATACTTTCGGTAGTGGTTTTGTATTTTAAGCGCTTTTTTCAAAGCGTGGATTTTTATTTTAAATTATTTGTTGCTTTTATTCCTGCCGTAATTTTTGGTTTATTGTTAAATGATTTCATAGATAACATGTTAGAAAATCCAATTGTAGTTGCCATTTCATTAATTATTGGTGGATTTTTACTTTTAAAAGTAGATGATTGGTTTGGGAATTCAGAAAATACAGAAATATCATACTTAACAGCTTTAAAGATTGGTTTATTTCAATGCTTAGCAATGATTCCTGGTGTCTCTAGAAGTGGTGCCAGTATTGTAGGAGGAATGAGTCAAAAATTATCTCGAACAGCAGCTGCCGAATTTTCTTTTTTTCTAGCTATTCCAACTATGTTAGGTGCTACTGTAAAAAAACTATATGATTATTATAAAGCTGGTTTTGAACTAACCCAAGATCAAACTAATTTATTAATTATAGGAAATGTAGTAGGATTTATAGTAGCCTTAATTGCCATTAAATCGTTTATTGAATATTTAACAAAGCATGGATTTAAATTATTTGGTTATTACCGAATAATAGCTGGAATTGCCATATTAATAATTCATTTTTTCATCAAAGAATTAACCATCATCTAAAAAATGAGCGCAGAAGATTTTCAAAATGGACAAATTCTCTTGATTGACAAACCTTTAAAATGGTCTTCCTTTCAAGCAGTTAATAAATTAAAATATTTATTGAAAAATCATTATGGTTTACCTAAGAAATTTAAAATAGGCCATGCAGGAACTTTAGATCCTTTAGCTACTGGACTATTAATTATTTGTACTGGAAAGTTTACTAAAACCATTACCGAAATTCAGGTTCAAGAAAAAGAATATACTGGAACAATTACTATAGGTGCAACTACACCTTCCTATGATTTAGAAACCGAGATTAATGCCACATTTCCCACAACTCATATTACTAAAGAACTCATTCTAGAGACTACAAAACAATTTTTAGGTGAGATAGATCAGAAGCCTCCTGTTTTTTCAGCCATAAAAAAAGATGGTAAGCGTTTATATGAACATGCGCGTGCTGGTGAAGAAATAGAAATAAAAGCTAGAAAAACAACAATCTACGAATTTGAAATTACAAGAATTGATTTACCAGAAATCGATTTTAGAATAAAATGTAGCAAAGGAACATACATTCGCTCCATTGCTTATGATTTTGGTCTTGCTTTACAATCTGGTGGTCATTTAACTGCTTTAAGAAGAACTAAAATTGGGAATTATTCAATAAAAAATGCCGTTACACCAGAAGTTTTTGAAAAAAAAATGATTCATGAAAACTAAATCAATTTTGTTTTTCCTTCTTGTTTTCCAATTTGGTTTTACCCAAAATGAAATTTTAATAAACAATTCTAGCGATATTCCTATAGAAAAAAAGGTAACATATACACAATTTGATATTGTTGTTCCTTTTAAAGGTAATAAAAATAGAGGAGAAAGTTATCCTGATGGAACAACTAATACTAATTGGTTTCTGCCTGATGGAATTGGAGCAAAATTCGGCTATGGTATTCATTATAACAAATGGATAGGAATTAGTTTAAATTCGAGTTTAGATTTTTATGCTAGCTACAAATTAGTTACTGCACCTATATATACTAACTTTAGAATTAGTCCAAAAATAGGAAAAAATACAAGAATCACACTTCAATATGGAATTGGAAAATCATTAGCTATTGGAAGAGGAGATTTACAAGGCACCTATCAAAAGGGAAGTATTGGTATCGAAAATGGTGATGGGATTTGTTTATTTATTGAAGGCAATAATCATGGTTTTATAATTGGTAATTCCATAGATAAAGTATATAGTATTAACATAGGAATTTCCTTATTCAATTTCTAAGAGGTTGCGTAAAAGCACTATTTAATCATCAACCTATATTAGACATTAGCTTGAAAAACAATTTTTCATTAAATTAGAATTACACCCCTACTTCTGGGGGTTAAAATCAAAGAAGTAAAACTTTTATTTGTATAAAACTAACCTTCTAAAAAACTGAGCATATGAGGAACAAAACCTTAACCAGAAGAGCGCTCATTCGTAAACTATTTTCAAATCCTGAATTTAATGCCGCCCAAACAGATCCATTATTTGAAAAATATTCTAGAAAAGTCTTTACTGGCAGAAAATATCTAACCCAAGAAAGAAATTCTAAACAAGTATCAAATACAAATCCAGAATTAGAACGCGTTAATCCTGTAACATCTGGACTAGAATTATATACTGGTGCTTGGACAGATAGACAGGCTATACATTTATTAAAACGTACTGGTTTTGGCTTCAAAAAAACAGATTTAGACACTATAACTGGCTTGTCTATGAGTGAAGCTGTAGATTTAATTCTAAATATAGACTCGACTCCTCCTTCACCACCTATAAACAATTATGAACTAGACGATCCAGACGAAAATAGTCTACCTTATGGCACAGATTGGACAACTAATCCTTTTGTTGACAATGAAACTGGTGATACTACTGATAGAAGAAGGATAAGTAGTTTAACTTCATGGATGACTAATTTAGCCATAAGTCAAGATATTACTATTAGAGAAAAAATGGTTCTATTTTGGTATCACTTTATTCCTGTCGATTTTGAATTTATTAAAGGTAGCTCCAATCAGTACATTTCTGGTAATACAGCAAGAGTATGCTACTTATATATTAAAAATTTAAGAGATTTTTCAGGTGGAAATTTTAAATCATTAATAAGAAGTATAGCTACACAACCAGCAATGATGTATTATTTGAACAATCAAGCTAATACAAAAACGGCACCAGATGAGAATTTTGCTCGCGAAATTATGGAGTTATTCACTCTAGGAAAAGGTTCCAATAGTCAATATTCCCAACCAGATGTTATTGAAGTAGCTAAAGTTTTAACAGGCTGGAGAGTACAAAACTTAAACACACCTAATCCAACAACAGATTTTGTTGCTAATAAACATGATGAAACAGACAAGCAATTTTCTCCTTTTTTCAATAATACTATAATTCCAAATAATGGAGCATTAGAACTTGACGCTTTCATTGATATGATTTTTTCTAAATCAGAAGTAGTTTCACAATATATCTGTAGAAGATTATATCGCTTTTTTGTTTACTATGATATTGATTCTTATATAGAAACCAATGTTATTATACCATTGGCCCAACATTTTGTAGCTAATAATTGGGATATTATGCCTGTTTTAGATAAACTTTTTAAAAGTCAACATTTTTATGACATGGCAAATCGTGGTGTTTATATAAAATCACCATTAGACTTGTTTATTGGTTTTTTAAGAACATTCAATATAGAAACAAATGTTTCTGATTCTAGCAATTATAATGCGCAATACTATATATGGCAACAAATCGACCTATTATTGTCGGATATGGGACAAAGTATGGGAAGTATTCCAAATGTTGCTGGTTGGCAAGCTTTTTATCAAAACCCGTCTTTTCATGAATATTGGATTAACTCAAATACAATCCAAAAACGTTTTGCATATATAGCGTATGTCTTTTATGGCATAACATTAACACGAAATGGATTAACAACCAGAATAAAGGCTGATACTTTAGAATTTGTATCTCAATTTCCAAATTCTACTTGTTTGGATCCAAATTTATTAGTAGATGAATGTGTGAAATATCTTTTGCCTGTTGATTTAAGCATTGAGCAGAAAAATATTTTAAAAACTCAAAATTTACTTTCTGGTCAAGCAACTGATTATTACTGGACACAAGCTTGGAATAATTACACCCAAGATCCAACTAATGAAACTAATAAATTAGCAGTAACAACGCGTTTGAACAGTCTATTTTTAACTATCATTCAATTAGCTGAATTCCAATTAATGTAACCTGTAGAAAAATGAAAAGAAGAAAATTTATACAATCAACCGCTTTAGTTGCTGCCCCTTTATTATTTAACAAAATTCCAGTATTAGCTTCTTCTCAACTAGAGAGCAGTAATTTACAAACATTAGCAAATGCAGCTATTAATTGTGGTAAAGTTTTAGTCATTGTACAAATGAGTGGTGGAAATGATGGTTTAAATACTGTTTTTCCTAGAGATAAATGGAATGAATTGTCTAATGCTAGACCTAATATTCTAATAAACGAAAACGAAGTACTACAATTAAACAACAATATTACTACAGGTTTACACCCTTCAATGGTAGAAATGCAAGAACTGTACAATTTAGGAGAATTAATGATAGTTCAAGGAGTTTCTTATCCTAATCCAAGTTATAGCCACTTTAGAGCTACTGATATTTGGTTTACTGGTTCGCAAAGTGATGAAACATTAGATACAGGTTGGATTGGAAGAGCTCTTGACTCTATTTATCCAAATTACCCAGAAGCATACCCAAATGGAGACATGAGAGATCCTCTTGCAGTACAAATTGGCTCTACCTTACCGTTTTCCTTACAAGGACCTAACATAAATATGGGATATAGTGCACCTGATCCTGACGATTTGTTGAATGTTATTAATGAAACCACTGACCCAGCTCCAAATACCGATTATGGTTTAGAACTTACTTTCTTACGATTGATGAAAGATCAAAGTAATGCTTATAGAGAAACCATCCAAACAGCTTATAATGTTCCACAAGAACAAACAACAGAATATCCTGACAATAAATTAGCAGCCCAGCTTAAAATAGTAGCTCGATTAATAAATGGAGGGTTGCAAACTCCTATTTACATTGTAAATCATCATAAAAGTTTTGATACTCACGAAAATCAAATCGTAGAATCTGATAGAAAACTAGGTCGACAACCCGAAAATTTAGCTATATTATCTGGAGCTATTAGTGCTTTTCAAGCCGATTTAAAAAAAATGGGCAAACAAGACAAAGTAACTGGTATGACTTTTAGTGAATTTGGTCGAAGAATAAAAAGCAATGATAGTTTAGGAACAGATCATGGTTCTAGTGCTCCTGTAATCTTTTTTGGAAGTTCCTTAAATACAGGTGTTGCTAATGTTATAGGAACGGAGCATCCTGTTTCTGGAATGATTGGTTCTTCTCCAGATTTACCCTTGAATGCTACGGTAAACCAACAAGTTCCAATGCAATTTGATTTTAGACAACTCTATGCTACCATTATGAAAGATTGGCTTTGTATGTCAGACGAACAAGCTACTGCCGTTTTAGGAAATAGTTTTGAAACCTTACCAATATTTAGAAATGGTTCATTTAACCCATCAATAAATGATGATTTTATCCTTCTTTTTCCAAATCCTATTATAAACAATCAGATAAATGTTGCGTTTAAAAAATTTATTAATACAGATGTAGAAGTTAGTGTACATGATGTATCTGGCAAACTTATCTATGCAAAAAAACATTTTGTACTAGGTGATACTTTAACTTTTTCACCTAGCACAATTCTTTCAAAAGGAATATACATTTTAGAGATTAATTACAACAGAAACCTTCTTCAAAAGAAATTCTTAGTGTAATATTTCTTGATTTTTTTTAGAATTAACTAAATATTGACTCATAAGTTCTATTATTTCTCGTTGAGTAGTTAAGCCTTTGTCATGCAAATACCATTTTTGCAATTCAATTTTAATAGGTTCATCTACTACTCCGTTTAATGCTTTATAGTCAGCAATTAGTTTTCTTGCAGGTTCTGGTCTTGGACCCCAATCTGCAAGAACTTCCTTTGTTTCTGTGTCTAAAATAATTAATTTAGGTATGGATTGACTTCCATTAGTAAGAAATAAATCCATCAAATCTTTATTGTCATCACGTAGTACAATTCTTAAATCAATCCTATCAGACCATTCAGTCATTTTATTCATTATTGGCAATAATTGAGCAGCATCACCACACCAACCCTCAGAAATAACTAACCAAGTAAAAGCTGTATCTATATTGTTTAATGCTAAAGCGATTGAATCCTCAACAACAATTGTTTTATCTAAACGTTTCAATCTGGTTTCGTTTAATTGTGAGTAATGCAACAAATCATCACTTTGATTATGTCCTGTAGATTTACCCTCTTCAATTAATTTTGAAATTAAAGTTTTATACTCTTCATAAGTAAAAGAAGCTAAAAGAGCTTTCTCAATTATATTTTTCATACTACTCTATTTTATTTTACAAATTTAAAGCTAAATTTGGACATAATATGTTAGTTAAGTTACATATGGATTTTAAATCAAAAAAAATAGGAATAGCTTTGTCTGGTGGAGGTTCAAAAGGAATTGCTCACGCAGGTACACTTAAGTTTTTAGAAGAACAAAACATTAAACCGAGTATTATTTCTGGCTCAAGTGCTGGAGCAATTATTGCCGCTATGTATGCTTTTGGAAAAACTCCTCAAGAAATACTTACTTTTTTTCAATCTATTTATTTTTTTAATTGGAAACATTTTACTTTAAAAAAACCAGGCATAATTGATTCCGATTCTTTTAAAATTTATTTTAAAGCTGTTTTTGGTGAAACCAAAATAGGCGATTTACCTATTCCAGTAAAAATTACAGCTACCGATTTAGTCAAAGGGAAATTAAAAATTTTTAGTGACGATACTAAAATTGTAGATGCTGTTCTCGCTTCTGCTTCTTTTCCAGGCATGTTAACTCCTTATGAAGTAAATAAAAAAATGTATAGCGATGGTGGTATTTTAAATCATTTTCCAACCGATTTACTTCAAGGAAATTGTGATTTTATAATAGGTGTTTATGTTAGTCCTATTCAAAATATTGAAGCAAAAGACTTAAATTCAATAAAAGCTGTTACCACAAGAGCCTTTGATTTACTTTCAGCTCAAGGCAACTACCAAAGATTTAGTTTATGTGATTGGATTATAGAACCTAAAGATTTAGCAAATTATAGAACATTTGAAACCAATAAGACAAAAATGGATGCTATTTTTCAAATTGGATATAATGAAGCTAAAAATAGTTTTGAAGAAATAAATGCATAATAACACCAACATTTTTTTTCTGTAGATATATATTTATATTTGCATCACAAAATAAACACACGATCTAATGAAATATAAAAGAATTCTCCTGAAATTAAGTGGTGAAGCTCTAATGGGAGATAGACAATATGGAATTGACCCAAAACGTCTAGCTGAATATGCACAAGAAATTAAAGAAATTCATAATAAAGGAGTTGAAATTGCTGTTGTCATAGGAGGAGGAAATATTTTCAGAGGTGTTGCTGGAGCAAGTAATGGAATGGATCGTGTGCAAGGAGATTATATGGGAATGCTTGCAACTGTTATTAATGGTATGGCATTACAAGGTGCTCTAGAAGATGCAGGAATGCAAACACGTTTACAAACTGCTTTAAAAATTGAAGCTATTGCTGAACCTTATATTAAAAGACGTGCAACAAGACACCTAGAAAAAGGAAGAATTGTTATTTTTGGTGCAGGAACAGGAAATCCATATTTTACAACAGACACAGCAGCGGTTTTAAGAGGAGTTGAAGTACATGCTGACGTAATTTTAAAAGGAACTCGTGTAGACGGTGTTTATACTGCAGATCCAGAAAAAGATGCAAATGCTGTAAAATTTGATTATATTTCTTTTGAAGATGTATTAGCCAAAGGATTAAATGTAATGGACACAACAGCTTTTACATTAAGTCAAGAAAATAAATTACCTATTATTGTTTTTGACATGAACAAAAAGGGGAATTTATTAAAAGTATGTGAAGGACAAACCATAGGAACAACAGTAACGATATAAATAGACAGAGTTCGATTACTTGATGGCTCGATTATTCGAAAAAATCAAAATATCTAAAAAATCAAAATATCTAAAAAATGACTGAAGAAATTAATTTTATAATAGACAGTGCTAAAGAATCCATGGAAGGTTCTATTGCTCATTTAGAAAAAGAATTTTTAAACATTAGAGCTGGTAAAGCATCTCCACAAATGTTAGGTGGTGTTTTTGTAGATTATTATGGTTCACAAACTCCCTTATCTCAGGTTGCCAATATTAATGCTCCAGATGCAAGAACATTAACTGTAACTCCATGGGAAAAAAACATGCTTCAACCTATTGAAAAAGCAATTATGATTGCTAATCTTGGGTTAAACCCAATGAACAATGGAGAAAACATTATTATAAACATTCCTGCTTTAACGGAAGAAAGAAGACGTGATTTAGTAAAACAAGCTAAATCAGAAGCTGAAGATGCAAAAATAGGTATTCGCAATGCTCGTAAAGATGCTAATACTGATATTAAAAAAGAAGAAAAAAACGGAACTTCAGAAGATATTTGCAAAAAAGCAGAAGAAGATATTCAAAAATTAACAGATGCTTACATTAAAAAAATTGATGATCATTTAGTTGTGAAAGAAGCAGAAATAATGAAAGTATAGGTTTTTACCTTTTTATAAAACTCATAAAATCCCGATTTATTTCGGGATTTTTTATTTGATAATCAGATTAAAAAACATCTTTTTAAATTTAACAAAAAAGGTATTTTTATTGCAACAGTTTTAACATACAAGCTGTTTATTTTTGCATTTGAAAATCTATCTGCTGTTCAAACTTTTATATTTCTGCACTATTAACCATGGAAAATTTAAACCTAAATATTTTTAATCTCATAATACTTATGGGAATAATTCAAGGATTTGTCTTTGGATTTATAATAATTTTCAATAAAAAGCTCTATAATACAACTAATCTTTTTTTAGCTTTCACTTCTTTTTCATTATCCATTAGCAATTTACAACATTGGTTTATTGATTCTAAGTTGTACTTACAATTCCCATTTTTAAATTTTATAAGAATACCAACAGAATTTCTAATAATTCCAATGTTTTATCTTTTTGTTAACCAATATTTAGAAATCAAAATTTCAAATAAAAAAATCATCCTTTTAACAATACCATTCCTCTTAGATTTTACATTAAAAATTCTATTGTATACATCTAATCCTTTTAAAAATGCTTTTTTACATTCAAATACGAAAATTCTTGGAACATCATTTTACGAAGAAATATTTTGTTTTCTTTTTTCAATATTCTTAATCATTAAATCATTTTTGCTTGTAAAAAAATATGAAAAGAGAAAAGAAAATAGCGAAAATGTAAAAGCAAAGACTAGATGGTTAACGAATATCCTGAAAACTGGCATAACTACTTGTATGATTTGGTTAGGAGGAATTATTTTTTTCTCCTATTATAATTCAAATAATGAAACTACAATTTTTTATCCTCTATGGATTTGCATTACTGTAATAATATATTGGCTTTCTTATACTGGACTTTTTCAATCAAATATATTTCATGAAAGAAAAGAAATTAGAAAAAATACAATAAAAGAAATTAACACTAATTCAACAAAGACCAAAACTGACAATTTATTTGAAAATTTTGAAGATTTTGTCTCACAGAATTTCTTTAATCCAAATTTGAGTTTGGAATTTGTTGCAGAAAATATTAATACAAATTCCAGTTACTTATCTCAAGTAATAAATTCTCAAGAAATAAATTCTCAAGAAATAAAATTTAATGATTATGTTAACAAACTAAGAGTTGAACAAGCAAAAAAAATGATACAGAATATAGAATATTCTAATTATACTATTAGTGCTATTGGTCTTGAGGCAGGTTTTAACTCTAATGCAAGTTTCTATAGAGCATTTAAAAAACATACTGGATTATCACCTAAAGAATTTAAAAAATAATATCTCAATATTTTATAATCTATCTTTTTGAGAATTCTATTAAAAGTTTACAATTTATGTTTGCATTGTAAATTTTAAAAAAGTAAAACATGAAAAAAAACAGTTGGCATTTAGTAGCCATTTTATTTTTATCTATAATCAGTTGTAGTAAAGAAGAAGAAGAAGAAGGAATAACATCACAAAAGGACATTCATGAAATTTCCTTTTTACAAGAAAACTTTGATTTATCAAAATCTAAAAATTCAAACATTTCTAATAACTTAAAAAGTGATTTTGTAGAAATTACTACTCTAGTAATAGAAGATAAAAAAATCTACGAATATAAAATTGAAGAAATAAATAAAACAAAATTAGAATCCGATTTTGTAAAGTCTGAAATAAGCTATTCATTATTGGTTACAAATACTAAAAATAATTTCAAAGGATACTTGTTAGAAAACTATACCTTTTCTAAAAACATGGTAGAATCTCCTTTAAGTTTATTAAATACTACTTCTTTCTCTGGTTATTCTAATATTTATGACATTAAAGGAGAATATATTGGACAAATAGGTTTTTACGATGGTTTGGCTACTTCAACTAATAAAAGTTCTGCGTTAGATGAACTTGTATACTTTCTAAATCATAAAGCAAATAGTAATCCAACAGCAAGCAAAATCGTTCCTTGTAATCACGTTGTTACTATAAGAACAGAAACTTATGAAGATATTTATTATCAATGGGAAGATGGAGCTGGTAATGTTATAGATATAACTTTTGGATATTCAAGATATCTTGGAACAACTGTAACCTATCAAAATATTCCTTATCCATGTGATTCACCTGAAGGTGATGAAAAACAAATCGTTCATAGAGGAAGAGTTTATACTCCTATGAATATAAATCAAATAGTGGTTGAAGGTCCAAATGTAGCCATTACTGACATGGAAGGTTATTTAAGTTGTTTTAATACCTCACAAAGTGCAGTAATAACTATTTATGCCGATCAGCCTAATAGGGGTAGTCATGCAATTTTCACAACTGCAAATGGAGTAGGTCATGCTTTTATATCAATAAGACAAGGAGTAAAAGTTAAGACTTTTGGTTTTTATCCTATTAGTTCTGCTGGGTCGGTTTTGCCAAACAATTTAACACCTAATCCTACAGATTTTTTTTCAACGACAGGAATATTTGGAAATGATGAAGGTCATGATTATGATATAAGTTTGTCAATTCCAATTAATGCAAATTCATTAACTAATTTAATTAATAGTTTTGTATCTATTGCAAATAATAATCCTATATATAATATTGGAACTAATAACTGTACAGATATTGCAATTATGGCATTTGAATCTCAAACAGGAATTGACATTCCTAGTTGTGAATCTCCAACTTCATGGAGTGGTCAAACTCCTGGAACTCTAGGTGTGGTTTTGTCCAATATGACCACTCCAAATGGAGCTACAAAAAACACCAACGGTGGTAGTGCACCATATAATAACTGTAATTAAATCATTATGAATAAGATAAAAATAATTAAAATTATATCATTACTATCCTTTTTATTAATTGTTTATCCAGGTAAGATAGCATTTGTGAATTTTATATCGCTACTATTAGTTATTTGGAATTTCTTTCTTGTATTAGAAATTGAGCCAATTAGTATTTCGTTATTAATTGAGCCAATGATTTCTTTTATAACAATAATAAGTTTTTTTCTTTTTTTTAATAAAAAGAAATATATTGCTTTTATAGGACTAACTATACAGTATTTCTATTTATTTTATACATTCAATAGTAAATTTATTAAACATTGGGAATATACAGTTCCAGTAATGATATATTTAATGTTAACTCTCTTTTTAATTTATTTGACCTTTTTAAGAATCTCTGAAAAATTAAAATTGTAAACAATATGAAAACCGAAATGCAAAGAATATTAATTGGACTTATTTTATTAACAACAAGTTTAGGATTTGGACAAAATAATACCGAAAATTGGACTGAAAATGATAAAACTCAGTATATAAAACTAAAGGAATTAGCTAATTACGTCTATAAAAAAGAAAAAACTGAAATTTCAAAAGACAGTTTGTTCAATAAGTATATCTTCTTTAACTATGTACTAAACGATACTGTTTCTGAAAGAAGAGAAAGAAGAATAGTAGCATTTGATACACTTTTCTATTATTTCAAAAAAACAGTTGATAGTATTGGATTGGAGAATCTTGATGCAAAACCTGTGAGATTTTATAAAAATCATAAAATTTATGAGCCATTCGAAGAAGAAAAAACTAAACTAGAAACTGTTGGAGGAGAAAAAATGTATACAAAAGACAATAATGTTTTTGCATACTACCGTAAAGAAGAACCTGAAAACCCATTAGGAGTTTTGTTATTTGAGCCTGAAACGGACAAATTGAGAGCTTGGATAATGATAAACCAAGGAGGATATCGCTATTTTTTAACGTTTAGTTTATTATAAAAAGACTGTGTATAACAATGGATTACTTGTTCTCGCCTACTACTGATAAAAAAATAATATTTCTAATTTTAATTATAATAGCAACAGTTTGCACAAAAAAGAATGATTTCATATATGGTGACTTATTTTTTAAACTTGTAACTATTTCATCTTCATCAGGAATATCCAAAGAAGATGTTAGTAAAATTGAAATAATGTTAGATAGTGTTGAGAAGAACAACATATCAACTAAAAATGAAATTATTGACTATTTCACAATCTTAAAAAAACATAATTTATTAGAAAACCCCTCATTACAACTTAAAGTGGACAATGATATTAAAAAAATATTCATTCCAAAAAAAGAATATGAAAAAATTAGTTCATATACTTTAAAAGATTTACAACAACAAAATAAAAAAGTTGAAATCGAGCTAGAAGTAAAAGAACTTGAGAAAGGCATTTTTTTCTCTAGTGAAATTATAAGTATAAAAGAAGTCGATGGTGAAACACCATGGAAGAAATAAAAACTCATAAAATCCCGATTTGTTTCGGGATTTTTTATTTCAAATGTTAATCATTAGTAAATCTTATTTCAATACGTTGGAATTTTGTGTAAGTTTGTAACATCATCAAATATTTTTTAATGAGATACATCTTTTTTTGGTTTGTTTTACTTAGTACTGCTATTTCATTTGGTCAAAACAAAATTAAAGCACAAATAATAGATATCGATAGTAGAGTTCCACTAGCCTTTTGCAAAGTGGAATATCTTAATAAAACCATTACTACAAATTGGGAAGGAAAGTTTGAGTTAGACATTAAAGAATATGACAAACCTTTAGTAATAAAATACAAAGGTTATCAAACAAAAAACGTATATATTTCCAGAGGGCAAGAATTAGTCATTATTAAAATGGCAATAGATGTAAATACTTTTGAAAAAGTTGAAATTTACACCGACAATAAAGTAAATAAAATCATAAAAAAGGTAATTGACAATAAAAAGCTAAACCAACCTGAAAAAGCTTTAGAAAGTTTTCAATATAAAAACTACGAAAATTTATTAGTTACTGCCAATCCAGATTCTATCTCAAGCAAAATAGAACCTATATACAAGAAGACACTTTTTGGTAAAAGAAAAATTGAATTAGATTCTAGTAATTACAAATTCAAAAAACTCATAGAAAAAAACCACTTGTATCAAACTGAAAAAGTGAATCTTATTCAATACAATAAAAAAGGCTACAAAGAAACAGTAATAGCTTCAAGAATGGCTGGTTTTAAAGAACCTTTATATGAATACTTAGGACTCAATTTACTTTCCTATTCGGTATATGAAAACCCTTTTGAAATTATGGAAACTCCAGTAAGAAATCCTATTTCAAATTATGGTCGTCATTTGTATAATTTTTACATGATTGATTCATTAACGATTCAAAACAGAAAGACGTATAAAATTTTCTTTCAACCTAAAAAATTAAAATCAAGTCGTTTAAGAGGTTTGTTGTACATTGATGCTGAAACTTTTGCTATTGCCAAAGCCTATTACAGAATTTACGGTATTGTATACATTAATGCCGATTATACTTTTGATTACCAAGAAAAAGAGAATCTTTGGTTTCCTAAAAAAAGAAAAATTACCGTTTTAAAAGGAAACAATGTAGATGATATTAAGATATTAGGAAATACTATAAAATTCAGCTCTTCATTAGACCCTAGTCCAAATACCAATGCAACTGACCAAGTTTACTTAATTATTGAATCTACTCCTTTTGATATTGAATTAAATAAACCAGTCATGATTCATAATAAAGGAATTAAAATTTCAATTGAAAAAGACGGTTTAAAAAGAGAAAATAGCTATTGGAAAAAATTTGCAAAAGACACTATCGACAAAAGAAAACTTAGAACCTATACTTCTTTAGATAGTTTATCGGAATCAAAAAACTTAGAAAGAAAAATTTTTCTTGGAAAAAAAATACTAAATGGATATTATCCGATAAGCTATATTGATGTCGATTTAAGAAGTTTAGTAAAATACAATAATTTCGAAGGATTCCGATTAGGATTAGGTGGTGTTACCAATGATAAATTATCTGAAAATTATAAAGTTGCTTTCTATGGCGCTTATGGTCTAAAAGATGAAGCTTTTAAATTTGGAATCACACCTTCCTACTTACTAGAACCTCTATCTGAAACTTGGGTAAGTGCTTCCTATTCAGATGATTTAAATGAAATTTCCCAGATAACATTTGCAACCGACCCAAGACGTTTTAAAATATATGACCCTAGACCTATTAATATTTCTACTTTTTATGAAAATAGAAGTGCTTCTGTTTTTGTCGAAAGTAAATATTTTCCCAAAACTGACGCTTATTTTTCATTATCAAGAAATAGTATCAATCCAAAATTTGATTATACATTCGTAAATAATGATATTAACTATAGCGAATATACAATTACAGCTGCCCAACTTGCTTTTCAATGGAATCCATATAGTAATTTTATGCAAACTCCAAAAAGCAGAATTGAAATAGAAAAAAGACATCCTAAGTTATCCTTTCAAGTAACTCAAACTATTCCAGGAGTTTTAAACAATGATTTTAATTTTACCAAAATAGATTTCAAAACTTTTTATGAAATCTCCTATTTATCTGGACAATCTAGCTCTGTTCTTTTTCAAACAGGAATAGCATTTGGAGATGTTCCTCTAACGCATTTATATAGTTTACAACCAAATAATTTAAATAGAGATGCTCTCTTACAAAGAATAACATTTGCAGGTAAAAACAGTTTTGAGACCATGTATTTCAACGAATTTTTCTCAGACAAATATGTGTCTTTACAATTAAAACACACCTTTAATAGAATACGTTTGGGATATCGTATTAATCCAGAATTTTCTTTTGTAACCCGATTTGCATGGGGAAAAATCAACAAAGAAAATAAACACATGGGCTTACCGTTTAATTCCTTAGAAAATGGTTTTTTTGAAAGTGGTGTTGAATGTAATAAACTATTTAGGGGTTTAGGTTTAACTGCATTTTACAGATATGGACCTAATCAGTTACCCACTTTTGAAGACAACATTGCTTTAAAAATTTCCTATTTTATTGATTTAGGGTTTTAAAATTTCCTTAAATCTTTTCATTGTACCCTAAGTAATTGAGTAAGAATCATTACCTTTGCGCTCTAATTTTTCGATGATGATTAAATGGCTAACGACCAGTTTTTGGGATTTTATTGCTACCAAAATATTACGAAACAGAATAGGCCTTTTAGTTGCTTTAGTGCTCTTTACTTTGTTTATGGCATTTCAGTGGCAAAAAATCCGATTAACCTATACAGAAGCAAACATACTTCCTAAAGATCATGAAGTTACAATTCAATATAATCTTTTCCTAGAAAAATTTGGAGAAGAAGGAAATCTTATTGTTATTGGATTTAAAGATGATTCTTTTTTTACTGAAAAAAATGTAAGACTTTGGGAAGACTTCATTAATGAAATAAAAAAAGACAAAGCAGTTGACTTAACACTCTCAATTAGTGATTTAAAAGTACTTAAAAAAGATACCTTAAATCAAAAATTCAAACTAGTTCCTTTTGTTAATAATAAATTAATATCGGATGCATATTTAAAAGAAAAAAAAGACGAGCTCTTTAATAATTTACCTTTTTATGAAAACATGTTGTTTAATAAAGAGTCAGGAGCCGTTCGATTTGCTATCTATATAGACAAAGATGTAGTAAACACTCCAGAAAGAAAGAAATTTGTAAACAAATATCTAAGTAAAGAAAAAATAGAAGCTTTTGAGAAGGCTTCAGGTATTGATTTAAAAATATCTGGAATGCCTTATATCAGAACGCTTAATTCACAAAGTATTCTTAGTGAAATTGGCCTTTTTGTTGGTGCAGCCTTAGGAATTACATCATTACTTTTTTTCTTTTTCTTTAGAAGTTTTAGAGCCACTATAATTTCTATGATTATCGTAATCATAGCTGTAATGTGGTCGTTTGGAACTATTGGATTATTAAATTATGAAATAACTGTTTTAACAGCCATTATTCCTCCTTTAATTATCGTTATTGGTATACCAAATTGTATTTTCTTAATTAACAAATACCAACAAGAAATTAAAAAACATGGTAATAAAGCGAAATCTTTACAACGTGTAATTTCTAGAGTAGGTAACGCTACTTTAATGACAAACCTTACTACAGCAGCTGGGTTTGCAACCTTTATTATTACTGATAGTGATTTGCTAAAAGAATTTGGTATCATTGCCTCATTAAATATTATATTTTTATTCTTTTTAAGTCTAATAATTATACCTATTCTCTATAGTTATATGCCATTACCTAAAGACAAGCATTTGGCACATTTAGAGAAAAATTACATTCAGTTTTTTATTGATTGGATATTAATTACTATTAAGAAGAAAACTATTGCCATTTATTCTGTTGCAGTTGGATTATTAATTTTTGGAATCATTGGGATTAACCAAATGAAAATTTCTGGAAGCATTATTGAAGATATGCCAAAGAACACTGGCTTTTTCGAAGATATTCGTTTCTACGAAAAAGAATTTGACGGTGTAATGCCATTAGAAATAATGATTGACACTAAGCGTCCAAAAGGAGCTTTAAAATCGGCAACATTAAAAAGAATAAATGAACTTCAAGAAACCATTGAAGAAATTCCAGAGCTCTCAAAACCAGTTTCCTTAGTAAATTTATTAAAATATGCTAAGCAAACATATTATAATGGAAACCCAAAGTATTATGAACTTCCTACCAAACAAGAAGAAGTTTTTATTCTCTCTTACATAAAAAATTCTACAGGAAAAGGAAAAGAAAATCTTCTAAAAAGCTACATAGACAGTACAGGTCAATTTGTTCGAATCACTACTTTCATGAGAGACATTGGAACAGACAAAATGAAGCATACAGAAGAAAGGTTGGCTCAAAAAATTGATAAACTTTTTCCGAAAGAAAGGTATAATGTATCCATAACTGGAAAAGCATATATTTTTGAAAAAGGAACCCATTATTTGGTTCAAAATTTAGTAATATCATTATTGTTTGCTATTTTCCTTATTTCATTATTGATGGCTTACTTGTTTCGTTCTTTTAAAATGATTATTATATCTTTATTACCTAATATACTTCCTCTTATTATAACCGCTGGATTAATGGGCTTTTTAGGTGTACCTATTAAACCATCTACTATACTAGTTTTTAGTATTGCTTTTGGTATTTCTGTAGATGATACTATACATTTCTTAGCTAAGTACAGACAAGAATTAATTGCTAATAATTGGAGAATTAAAAAATCGGTTTATAATACTGTAAAAGATGCTGGAGTAAGTATGCTTTATACTTCTGTAGTATTATTCTTTGGATTTTCGGTTTTTACACTTTCTAGTTTTGGAGGAACAATTGCTTTAGGAGGATTAGTTGCAACAACATTACTATTTGCTATGTTATCCAACTTAATTTTCTTACCCGCTTTGTTACTTTCATTAGAGCGTTCCATTGCCAATGAGCAAGAATTTGTACAACCCACAATAGATATTTTGGCAGAAGACAAAGAAGATATTGAAACTAAAAACGAATAATTTTATATTTGCATATTAAATTTTTACAAAATGAAACATATTAAAGTTGTAGACCTATTAAATAACACAAAAACATTACAAGAAGTAACTGCTAAAGGCTGGGTAAGAACTTTTAGAAACAATCAGTTTATTGCCTTAAATGATGGGTCAACTATAAATAATATTCAATGTGTTGTTGATTTTGCAAACACACCAGAAGAAACTTTAAAAAGAATTACTACTGGTGCAGCTATTTCTGTAACTGGTAATTTACAAGAAAGCCAAGGAAAAGGACAAACGGTAGAAATACAAGTTTCTAAAATTGAGATTTTAGGAGACAGTGATGCAGAAAAATATCCTATTCAGCCCAAAAAACATTCTTTAGAATTTCTTCGTGAAAATGCACATTTAAGAGTAAGAACAAATACGTTTAGTGCAGTAATGAGAGTTCGTTCTGTGTTATCATTTGCAGTACATCAATATTTTCAAGAAAAAGGTTTTGTATATGTAAATACTCCTATTATTACAGGTTCAGATGCAGAAGGTGCTGGAGAAATGTTCAAAGTAACTGCATTACCTTTTGATGGAACACCAAGAAATGAAGAAGGAAAAGTAGACTACAAAGAAGATTTCTTTGGTAAAGAAACCAACCTTACTGTTTCTGGTCAACTTGAAGCTGAAACTTATGCTATGGCCTTAGGTCAAGTATATACTTTTGGACCAACTTTTAGAGCTGAGAATTCAAATACATCAAGACATTTAGCAGAATTTTGGATGATTGAACCTGAAGTAGCATTCAATGATTTAGCTGCTAATATGGATTTAGCCGAAGATTTTATTAAACATGTAATAAAATATACTTTAGATAAATGTGAAGACGATTTAAAATTCTTAGAAGGAAGACTTTTAGAAGAAGAAAAATCAAAACCACAAACAGAACGTAGTGAAATGAGTCTTTTACAAAAATTAAATTTTGTATTAGAAAATAATTTCAAGCGAGTATCTTACACAGAAGCTATTGATATTTTAAAAAGTAGTAAGCCAAACAAAAATAAAAAATTCAATTATATCATTGATGAATGGGGTGCAGATCTTCAAAGTGAGCACGAAAGATTCTTAGTAGAGAAACACTTTAAATGTCCAGTAATTTTGTTTGATTATCCAGCAAAAATTAAAGCTTTTTACATGCGTTTAAACGAAGACGGAGAAACCGTTAGAGCCATGGACATTCTTTTCCCTGGAATTGGTGAAATAGTAGGTGGTTCACAAAGAGAAGAGCGTTTAGATGTATTAATTGAAAAAATGAAAGCTCTTGGTATTGAAGAAGAAGAATTATGGTGGTATTTAGACACAAGACGCTTTGGTTCAGCTGTTCACTCAGGATTTGGATTAGGATTTGAAAGATTAGTTTTATTCGTTACTGGAATGACTAATATTCGTGATGTAATTCCTTTCCCAAGAACTCCACAAAACGCAGAATTTTAATATTCCAAATTTAATCGTTTAGTTGTATATTTGTTTATTCGACTAAACGATTAATAGTTTTTACGATCCCAATTCACAATGTTAAAACAAAGTTTACAATTCAAATTATCTCAAAAATTATCTCCTCAACAAATACAGTTGATGAAGTTAATTCAATTACCTACTCAGGCATTTGAACAACGTCTTCAAGAAGAATTAGTAGAGAATCCTGCACTTGAAAATGGCAAAGAAGAAAGTTCAGAATATGATGAGTATGATGACATTTCCAATAATGAGGATTATGACGACTATGAAGGAGAACGAATTGAAGCTGAAGACATTAATATTGACGAATATTTAAGTAACGACGAAACACCTGATTATAAATATCAAACCAATAACTATAGTGACGACGATGAAGATAACAGCATGCCTTTTATTGCGGGTGTAACTTTTCATCAAGATTTACTAAATCAATTAAATACTTTTATCCTTTCAGATGAAGAAAGAGATATTGCCGAATTTTTAGTGGGCAGTATAGATGACATGGGATATATTAGAAGAAATATTCAAGATATTGTAGATGATTTAGCCTTTACACAAGGAATTTATACTGATGAAGCTACAGTTTCTAGAATTCTTGGAATAGTTCAAGAATTAGAACCTTCAGGTGTAGCTGCTAGAGATTTACAAGAATGTTTATTGTTACAACTAAAACATAAAACACCAACCGACTCTATTGAATTAGCTATTGATGTTATCGAAAATCAGTTTGATGCTTTTTCAAAAAAACATTATGAGAAATTGCTTCAAAAATATGAAATTTCCAAAGATCAATTAAGAAAGATAATTGATGAAATTGAAAAATTAAATCCTAAACCAGGTGGTGCTTATGATGGTAATCAAAAACCTATTGAACATATAGTTCCAGACTTTACCATAAAAATTGTAGATGGTGAGTTAGAACTTTTATTAAATGGAAGAAATGCTCCTGAACTTCATGTTTCAAAAGATTATCAGGAAATGCTACAAAGCTACAAAGTTACTTCTGACAAATCGAATGCTCAAAAAGATGCTGTTCAATTTATCAAACAAAAATTAGATTCAGCAAAATGGTTTATTGATGCTATAAGACAGCGTCAAGAAACATTATACGTAACGATGAATGCCATTATGTATTATCAACAAGAATACTTTTTAGATGGTGATGAAACCAAATTAAAACCAATGATTTTAAAAGACATTGCAGATTTAATTGGTCTTGATATTTCTACTATATCTAGAGTTGCCAATAGTAAGTATGTTGATACTCCTTATGGTACAAAATTAATTAAAGACTTCTTTAGCGAAGCAATGAAAAATGATCAAGGTGAAGATGTCTCAACTATAGAAATAAAAAAAATACTAGAAGTCGTCATTAACGAAGAGGATAAGAAAAAACCACTACCTGATGATAAATTAGCTGAGATTTTAAAAGAAAAAGGATATCCTATTGCTAGACGAACTGTTGCTAAATATAGAGAACTACTGGATATTCCTGTCGCTCGATTGAGAAAAAAAATATAAGTTTACCTAAATGGATTTAAAAAAAATTCTACCATTTTTCTCTTATGTCTATCATCCAATATTCATTTCTTTATATGGTACAATTTTTTATTTTTTAGTATCTCAAATGTATGTTTATACAACTGCATTTTATATGATACTTTTACAAGTAGGAATTTTAACTTTATTATTACCTTTATCACTATACTATTTGTTTTTTTCCATAGGTCTTGTAAAATCTTTTACAGAAGCCAGTTTAAAAGAGCGTAAAATTCCTATAATGATTCAGGCTGTTTTATTGTTTATACTAATAAGATTTAGCTCCTCATTTGACAATTTACCAGAATTATACTATTTCTTTTTAGGAGGATTTTTAAGTTCATTACTAGCTTTTATAGCAATAATACTTAAATTTAAAGCCAGCCTACACATGATTGCAGTTTGCTCACTAGCCACATTTATTTATGCAACGAGCCTTCATTTGCAATTGCCTTTAAATAATAGTGTAGCCTTTATGATTGTTTCTGTAGGTTTTGTTGCCTCATCTAGATTATATATGAAATCACACACTCCAATAGAACTTATTATTGGTAGTTGCATTGGTATTTTATCTCAAGTAATTTTTTGGCATTATTGGTTATAAAATATAAAAGATAAAACCAACATTAAAAGAATTTAATTGCAATTTACTTTCTCCAATTTTAGCATTGTCAAAATTAGATTTTAAACCATAATAAGCATAAAGGTTAATTGTATTATAACCAACACTCAAATAAGGTCCATATTGAAGCTTTGTAAGCTCATTACTATTCTTGATTTTGTAACTTTCTGTATTGGACTCAAAAATGCTTTTACTGGCAAATAAATAGCTAATCTTAAAACCAGTGTAAACTCTCCAAAACTTGTGACTTTCATAACTTGCATTCCTCCAACGAATTTCTAAAGGCAATTCTAAATAATGCAACCTTAATTTACTTTTATTGTACGAATCATCTATACTATATACATTTTGCTGAGAAGACTCTAAATTTGCAATTTTTAAATTATGCTTTATATCATTATATGAATATCCTAAACCTAGCCCTACAGCCCATTCTCTATTCTTTGAAAAGGGAATATCTCTTAAAAATCCAAAAGTTAAACCAGAAGAAAAAGAGTATTGAGAATAGCCATTTGGAGTATTTCTCAACAGATTATAAGTTACTGAGAAATAAAATTGATCTTCTCTGAAAAGTGAATCTACTGGAATAGTTCTTTCTCCTTCTTGTGAATAAGAAAAAAAAACAATTAGTAAATTGATTAATAGGATTAGCCTACTCATTCTTATAAAGAATTTAAATTATTTTATAAAATTAATAAAAAAAGGCACGCATTGCGTACCTTTTATATATTTAAATGAAAAGATTAATTACTCTAAAGGATTACCTTTATTTGTTGTATAGTTAACTTTTAATTGTTCAACTTTACGTAATTCGGTTTTGATATCTTGTATCAATCCCATTCTTACTTCTTTATCAATTTTTAAAGAAGCAGTTAAATATTTCTCAGCTTCAGAATTTCTACTAGCTCTTTCTGCAATAACAAAACCTCTTAAATCTGAAACAGATGAAATTTTATCATTTAATTGAATACGATCTGAAGATCCTAAAGAAGCATAACCTTGTTTTGGCTTTCCAACATAAATGTACATAAGAAATTCCTTCTTATGTAATTTTGCAGTTTGGTCTGCTTTAGGCAATCTGTTCTCAATCATCAAATCACTATCCTTCATTGTAGTAGCAGTCATAAAGAAGAACAAAAGCATAAATACAATATCTGGTAATGATGCTGTGGAAATTCCAGGTGTACCACCTGATTTTTTCTTTTTAAATTTAGACATAGTTTCTAAAACTTAAAGGGTTATTAGTTCTTTCTAGGTTCTGCTTCTGAAAGCCTCATTGGATATAGATCTTGAATTAATTTAACCTTAGGTTGTAATTCTTCTACTAAACCTTCTTGTGCTTTCGATGCTGGATCGTTTGCTACATACTCAATCTCTGTATATTTCCTATTAAAACGTCTCATACTCTCTCTATCTCTTAAAAAATAGTAAGCAGCTACAAGTTCATTCTGAACAGCTATATAAGTTTCGTATGTTGTTTGGCCATCATTCATTAAAGAGATAACTGCTTCATCAGGACCATCAGATGAATTTGGATCTTTCTTTCCTTGACAATAAGAACATTCTTGCTTTCCATTATTATCTAAAAATTCTATAGCAGCTTGTCTTAATTCTCTTATATCCATTGGCTTTTCATTAACTAAAAGTTGATTATCCCTGTTCACAAGAACACGCATAATATTTCTTTCATTAATAGGTGGAACTGGTGGATTTTCTTCATATCTAGGCAATAATCTATTGATTCCTTGATCAACTCCAATGGTAGTTGTGACCAAGAAGAAGATTAAAAGAAGGAAAGCAATATCTGCCATAGAACCAGCATTTACCTCTGGTGCTTCTCTTTTTGCCATAATTATTTTTTAAATTTAGTGAATCCACTCCATACCATTGTTCCAATTGCAACAACTGTAAGGATGTAAAAAGCATTTAATCCAGCTCCAACTAATTTTGTTGTTGAACCAGAGTAAACTTCTCCATTAGCTTTAACTTCTCCTCCACTTGCAAAAAGGTATGAAACCAAGATTACTGCCGCAAATAAAGCAACTGAAATTAAAGTCTTCTTTAAATTATCTTTGTCGGAAAACAAATTCTTTAAAACATATATCAATACAATACCAATGCAAACTGCAAGTACAATATAAGATAAATAAATTAAAGGTGTAATCCATTTATTTTCTGCACCATCATCATTAGAAGCCATAAGTAATCCTAAAAGTAGAACTCCTAATACTGCAATGACAATAGCTGCAATTTTTGTTAACTTGTGTAAATTCATGAGAATTGTCTTTTTTTAGTTATTATTTTCTGTAATCAGACAAGATATCAATTAAGCTAATTGATGCATCTTCCATATCATTAACGATAGAATCGATTTTAGCGATAATATAGTTATAAAATACTTGTAAAATAATAGCTACAATAAGACCAAATACTGTTGTTAATAAGGCAACTTTAATACCTCCAGCTACTAATGATGGCTCCATAGATCCAGCAGACTGAATTTGGTCAAACGCCTCAATCATACCAATTACTGTTCCCATGAATCCTAACATCGGTGCTAATGCGATAAATAAAGATATCCAAGAAACATTTTTCTCTAATTGTCCCATTTGTACTCCACCATAAGCTACAACAGCTTTCTCAGCAGAATCAATTCCATGAGCTTGTCTGTCTAAACCTTGATAGAAGATAGATGCAACAGGACCAGAAGTATTTCTACAAACTTCTTTAGCAGCTTCTACACCACCTGATTTTAAAGCATCTTCTACGTCAGAAATTAATTTTTTAGAGTTTGTAGTAGAAAGATTTAAATAAATAATTCTTTCAATAGCAATTGCTAATCCTAAAATCAAACAGATTAATACAATTCCCATAAATCCAGGACCACCTTCAATAAAACGTTGTTTCATTTTTTGAGTGAAAGTAGCTTCGTCATCAGTTGTGGCAACAACTTCCTCAACAACTTCTTCTTCAGATGTTACTTCGTCAGATGTCACTGCTTCATCAGTTGCTACATCAACTTGTTCAGTAGCTGTTGCAGTTGTATCTGCTTCAGTAGGTTCTTGAGCTTGAATGTTACCAAAAGTCATAAGCCCTGTGATTGCTAAAATAGAAAATAATCTTTTCATCGCTTTTGTTCTTAATTTAATTAGTTAATTGGGTTAAATGTATAAAATTATTTATGAAATTAAAAATATTTTATTCCTGCGGAGAGGAAGGGATTCGAACCCTCGATACCCTTTAGGGGCATACATACTTTCCAGGCATGCTCCTTCGACCTCTCGGACACCTCTCCATTGACAATACTTCAATTTCAAGGGCGCTAAATAACGTAAAAATTCTCAGGTATAAAAATTTTAGTATCATTTTTTACTATATTTCTCCTCTTAAGCTAGTTTCAAAAATAGTTTTGAACACCTTATGAGATACTTTTTGTCCTAATAAATACATCAATTTTGTAATAGCTGCTTCCGTTGTAATATCTAGTCCAGAAATAACTCCTATGTTTTTTAACTGCGTACTTGTTTCGTATTGCCCCATTGCAACAGCTCCTCCGCTACACTGTGTTACATTGATAACGTGAATATTATTTTTTATTGCTTGTTGTAATTTATCTAAAAACCATTTTTCTGTTGGTGCATTACCAGATCCATAAGTTTCTAAAACTATTCCCTTGAGATTTTCAATATTAATTATTGCATCAATAACTTTTTCTGTAATTCCTGGAAAAACTTTTAAAATAACTACATTTTGATCAAAATCTAGGTTAACTTTTAATGTTTTATTGCCTTGATTTTTAATTATTGCTTCTTTATTTACTTTTAAATGCACTCCTGATTCTGCTAATTCAGGAAAATTTGGGGAGGCAAATGCATTAAAATGTTCTGCACTTATCTTTGTTGTTCTATTTCCTCTATATAATTTATACTCAAAATACAAACAAACTTCTTGTATAACTGATTTTCCTTTTTCCTTAAGTGAAGCTATTTGTATTGCTGTAATTAAATTTTCCTTTGCATCTGTCCTTAAATCGCCAATTGGAAGTTGCGAACCTGTAAAAATAACTGGTTTTGTAAGATTTTCAAGCATAAAACTCAATGCTGATGCACTATAAGACATTGTATCTGAACCATGCAAAACCACAAACCCATCAAATTTTGTGAAATTTTCTTGTATAATAAAGGCTATTTGTTGCCAATATTTCACATTCATATTAGATGAATCTATTGGTTCTTCAAAAGAAATAGTATCTATTTCACAATCTAATAGCTTAATTTCTGGTATTTTATTAAGTAGTTTTTTAAAATTAAAAGCTTTTAAAGCACCTGAAATAGCACTTTTCACCATACCAATAGTTCCTCCAGTGTAAATTAATAAGATAGTGGGCTTATTTGGCATTATGGTATTTCATTTTATTAACAACAGGATTAGCATACATGGCTAAAAAACCTTCTTTTAAAGTAACATTATCAGTATCAATTCTCATTTCAAAACGTCTTAGAAATAATTGTTTCTCTTCTACCGTATAATATTCTTTGAATTTTTCAGTATCATTTAAAACATCATAAGCTATATAATTAGTAGGCCATAATTTATAATTTTGAAGAATAGAATCATCAATTACATTTGCTAAAGCCTGTATTTGCTTATTTGTATTGTCACAATTGGTTTTAATTATATCTAATTCCTGTTCAATAATATTACCCACATGAATGTGAATGTGTTTTTTTTGACCAATTATTCCACTCAATAATGTAATAAAATCTTCATTCTTTTCTTTAATATATACTTCATCTTTGGCTTGAGCCAATAATTGAGGCATTTTTAAAGCATCAGTAGGATCATACTCGTAAGAAATAGAAACTGGAACTATTTTTAACTTCTTTAAAAAATCCATGACATTACTTTCATCTGAAGCCATAGCGACCATTTTTAAAACTCCTTGATGAGTAGCATCATTACCGTCTTTTGTACGTCCTTCCCTTTGAGCTATCCAAACAGATCTATTTTCTTTAGCTAAAAGATGATACATGTACTCTGACATTTGTTTAGAACTTTGTAATAATTCTCTTGGTGAAAGATCTCTTTGAACCAAAAAATTTCTGTTTAATTTGGATAATTTTAATACGAAATCTTTTTTAACTAAGTTATCCCCAATAGCTGAAGCCGTCATAACTAATCCATGGTCAAACAAAGAAACGTTTAATAAAGAAGTATCCAATATAATATCTCTGTGATTTGAGATAAATAAATAAGAAGTGTTTTTTTCTAATTTTTCAAAACCAGAAGTGGTTAATCCATCGGAACTTTTCTCAAGCACTTTTTGAATCGATTGATACACAAAATTAATTTGAAAATCTCGAATAGAATGTGTTTTTTTTAATTGTTCCTTCCAAACTTCATCTGGCATTTCTGGAAAAGTAAAATTCATCATTGCTTTCAACATAGGATGATTTAATGAGGAACACAAGGCTTCATTTACTTCAGAATCATAATAAGGGCGAATGCTATCGAATTTTGACATATTAATAAAAATCAATACACAAAAGAACAAAAAAAATAATTAATGAAGATGAATTCATCGTTAAATTCCGAAAATTGCTTTTGAATTTGCTGTAGTTATTTCTGCAATTTCTTCAATTGAAACTTGGTAAATTTCAGCTAACTTTTGGGCAATCAGCAAAGTATAACTACTTTCATTACGTTTTCCACGATGGGGAACAGGTGCTAAATAAGGTGAATCTGTTTCTAAAACGATATGTTGTAAATCTATTTCACTTAAGAATTGGTCAATTTTACCATTTTTAAATGTTGCCACACCACCTATTCCTAGTTTCATATTCAAGTCAATAGCTTTTTTTGCCTGATTAAAATCACCAGTAAAGCAATGAAAAATTCCAAATAAATCAGTTGCTTTTTCACTTTCTAAAACTTCAAAAACCTCATCAAATGCATCTCTACAATGAATATTAATGGCTAATTTATGTTTTTTAGCCAATTGGATTTGATATTGAAAAACGTGCTGTTGCTCTTTTAAAAAAGTTTTATCCCAATATAAATCAATCCCTATTTCTCCTACAGCATAAAATTTTTTTGAAGCCAATTCTCTTTCTACATGTGCTAATTCTTCTAAATAATTTTCCTTAACATAAGTAGGATGTAAACCCATCATTAAAAAAATTTGTTCGGGATATTGTTTTTCCAATTCATACATTTTTTGTGTACAACTAGAATCTATTGAAGGCAAAAAGAATCGAGAAACTCCTGCTTTTATAGCACGTTGCATCATTTCATCTCTATCTTGATCAAATTCTTCACTGTATAAATGGGTATGTGTATCGGTAAGGTTTAGTAAATTATTCAAAACTTTTGATTTAGACTGCAAAAATAAAATCTTTATTGGTTTAAAACCAAAAAAGCCACTGAATGTTATTCAGTAGCTTTTTGTTTTCTTTTTCAATATTATTTATATTTTTTTTACTATTTCTTGTGCTTTATCATATTCCTCTGCCTCTTTTGAAAGTGTTTCTAATATTTCTTTACATTCGTCATATTTCTTTTGTTTCAATTTTAACAATCCTAAATACCATATTGATTTTTCTTTGTAAACTGAATTATCTTCTTTTATGTTTTGCAAAATTGCTTCTGCTTTATTATACTGATTAGCTTCAATTAATGAAATAGCATAAAACAAATTCCCTTCTTCTCCTAAATCTTTATTAGTAATCTTTTCAAAATAAACAATTGCCTTTTGATACTCTTTTTCATTAAAAGCATCTTGGGCTAATTTTAAATTTGCATTTCCTTCACTTCTTTCTGTAAAATAAGCCTTTTCATGCTGATTATAATCTCCATATTTAGGAGTTGAATTTTGCATGAAAAACCATACTGATATAAAAACGACTACAGTTGCAGCAATTGCAAACCATTTTGAATATATTGGAACCACTTTGGATTTATCCAAATTTTCTTCTTTTGACACATGCTGTTTTGAAATAATCTTCAAATTATTTTTAAAATCATCTGTTTCTTTTGAAAACTTACTTTCAAGAAATTGAGTTAATTGTTTATATAATTGAAACTTTTCATTCAAATCAGCATCAGATAGAAGTTGGTTTTCAAATTCCATTTTATCTTCTATAGTCATTTGATTTAGTAAATAATTTTCAAAAATAACATACATATCTTCTTGCATCTTATTGATTTTTTAAGGATTCATATTGAGGCGATTCTTGAATCATTTGAGTTAATTGACCTGTGCATAGTGATTTCTTTTTTCTCACATAAGCATAAGTAACATTTAACTTAGTAGCTACTTCTTCCATGGTTTTAGTTACAAAACTTAATTTAAGTACCTCTTGACATTTTTCTCCTAATTTTTGAAACATTTTTTCAAATAAGGCTTGTTTTTCGGTAAATAATTCGGTTTGAAACAGCATTTCTTGTAACGATTCATCTTTAGATACATTCTCATCTTGTAATGTTACCTCTTTATTTGAAGATTTTTTTAATTCGTTTAACCAACGTCTTTTACACAATAAGAAAAAATAAGCATCAAATGGACATGTTAATTGTAAATTATTCTCTTTGGCTTGTTTATAAATGGCAATTAAAACTTCCTGAATAACATCTTGAGCATTGTCTTCATCTCCACTATTCATTTTAATATAGTGAACCACTTTTGGAACAAATTTTTTATAGATGGTATTGATAATGCTAGAATCATTATTCTTTAAACCTTCAATATAAAATTGATCTTCATGTATTTTTTTTTCACTCATATTTGCTTATTTGTTAGCTAAGATATAAAGATATCTATAGATACTAAAATAAATAAAGGGTAACAATTATTTTGATTGATTGATATACCTATAAATGAATTTGAATTGTGCATTACTAGTAAAAGGTAACAATTCTAAAATAAAGTTGATATACTATAAATTAAAATCTTAGAAATCATGAAAAAATTAAATCTATTAAAAAAAAGAACAAACTGGTTGTTAAAAACAACAATGATGTTGAGTTTATTAACTACACTTTTTATAAGTTGTGAAAAAAATGATGATAACGATTGTAATGGAGATTGCGATCCAAGACCAACAGCAAATGAATTTGCAGCAATAAGAGAAGATGCTTTACTTGAACTTACTCAAACATTTCAATTAAATGCTACCAATGGTACTACGACCTTCACTTCTACAAATGGTGTAGAAATAGACATAAACCCTTCTTGTATTACCTTAAATGGAAATGCAGTTACTGGCACAATTGACATTAAATATATTGAAGTTTTTGATGGTGGAAACATGTTAGTTACCGACAAAACAACTATGGGAGTTTTACCAACTGGAGATATGGCAATGCTAATCTCTGGTGGAGAATTTTATATTAATGCTACTCAAAATGGTCAACAATTAGCACTTAATTGTGCTATGAATTTAAGAATTCCTGCTAGTTTAACCGAATCTGAAAATGACATGACTCTTTGGGACGGAACGATAGATGCAGATGGAAATATCGACTGGAGAGAACAAAATGATCCAACAGGTGGTCAAGGTGGCGTTTTTCTTGAACAAGGAACTGCTGGAAATACTTATTATGCTTTCTTTAATAGTTTTGGGTGGACAAATGTAGATAAATTTTACAGTCATCCTGGACCAAAAACTCAAATTCTCGTAACTGTTCCTAGTGGATACAATTTTCAAAATAGTGCTGTTTACTTGCATTATGATGGTGAAGGAAATGCTTTAGCAAAATTAGATACTTATGATGCAGTAACAGGTCAGTTTTCTGAACACTATGGTCAAATTCCTGTTGGCTTAGCTTGTCATATCATTTTTGCAACAGAAGAAAATGGCCAATGGAGATATGCTATAAAACCTGTTACTATTACAACTAACGCTATATATAATTTCACTTTTGGGGAAACAGTTGTAGGAACCGAAGCTCAATTAGTTGCTGCAATTAATGCTTTGCCATAATTAGTTTAGTTTGTTTTGAGAAAGTGGTGACTTGTTCATCACTTTTTCTTATATTTAAACCTAAAAATCTGACAATCATGTTAAAAAAAATAGTCTTTTTTCTTTTTCTTCTTACTTGTATTTTTGGATTTTCTCAAACTAAAATACAAGATACTATTTCAAGAAAAGCAACTATTTTGCCTAATCAAAATGAGAATACATTTATTTTTGATTCAGAGAAACCTGTATTAAATCAAATTGCTGGTGCTCCAAAAGCTTTTTATAGTTATTATTGGGAATTTGGTGATGGCAACTTTAGTACTAAAGAAAAACCAAAACATACCTATAAAAAACCTGGTGAATATGAAGTAAAACTTTGGGCAACTAATAATTATGATACAGGAAAAACACCTACTACACGACCTACAAAAGTAAAAACCAATGAAACAGCAGATGTATCTGATAATGAAATTCATATCCTAAAAGATAATATTGAATTAAGAAGAAACAGAGAACCTTTACCTGATGAAGATTTTGTTGTTATTTTAAGTTACAAAAACGAAAAAGAATATGTTACTAATGGAACTATTTATTTTTATTACAATGAAAAAGAATTTAAAAACGACAACTTTGAATTATTAGAAATTAGAAATTACTACAATGAAAAAGTGACTGAATTAGGAAAAGATTTGGTTTACACCAATGATTACGATGACCAAACTTCTTTTTATGCTTCTACAGAAAATATAATTTACAATTCTTATAAATTTCAAGATACTACAGAAAAGAAGAACCTTCCTTTATCTATAGAAGAAGCCCAACAAACTTTTAAAAATGGAAAAAAAATTACTTTTAAAAATTTAAATCCAAACGAGCAACGTAACCTCTTTTTTAGCCTAAAAACCACTCCAGAAATGATTAAGGACACCAGTGCTATCTTGAAAGTAAGAAGTATTTATGTCCCAGATGATAATTATGAAAATCATAAAATAAAGGATATGGAAATGGAGATTGTTACTTCTCATGATCCTAATAAAATGTCCACTAGTGGTTTGTTTATCAATTATAGATTAGTTCGTTTTAAACGTATTAAATTCAAAACTCGTTTTCAAAATGATGGTGAAGGTCCAGCAAGAACCATACGATTAGAAACAGATATTCCAGATATGTTTGACAAATCTACTCTTGAAATAGAAAGTATGTATCCAGAATGTCCTATTTGTCCAAAAAACGAAGAAGTTCGTTATAGTTGCCTAGATACTTTGGTTAAACAAAAACAAATAATATTTACTTTTAAAAACATTTATTTACCAGGAACTCAGCAAAAAAATGTTACTGAAAAAGATTCTACCAAAGGTTTTGTAAAATACAGCCTGAAATTTGGTAAAGATTTTCACAAAGTAGGCACAAAAAGTAGAACAAAAATAATTTTTGATAAAAACGAACCTATTGTAACTAATTACTCTAGAACTCGATTTAATCCAGGTATTTCAATAGGTGTTAAAGCTGGTTATAATTATTTCCCAAAATTAAATAATTCTAAAAGCTATTTTACAGGTTTTACTATTTCTCCTTTTAAATCCTATCGTTTTTATTGGCAAAGTGAATTGTATGCAAACAAACATGATTTTGAAAGTGAGAAAACGTCTTCATTTTCAGCTGACCCCGAAACAGTAGGCCCTTTTGAGACTGCAACGGGTCAAATTATTGATGTAGCTTATGTAAGTAGAGAAAGTGCAATTGAAAAATCTAGAAAAGTTATTGAAACAGTTCCTATTTCTCTTCGTTATAACATTAATAATTATATAGGAGTTGGTTTTGGCCCACAAATAACAACTATTATTTCTTCGCAAGCAGAAAGAAAAAACACCATTAGATATTATGAAGTTACCCAAGATCCAACAAGTCCAAACCAATTAATTCCAGGAAATGAATATAGAGAATTATCGCAATATGAAACACAAACTACTAACGAAAAAACGCAAGTACAAACACAATTATTCTTAGATGCTACATTTGGTTTTGCTAGAATTGGCCCAAGTGTAGGAATTCGTTATTATAAAAATTTTAAAACCGATTTTGATTCGTGGCAACTTTATGCGATTTGGAAATTTTAAATTCTTTTACCTATTCCTTTTATTTTCTATCTCAAATTTCTCCCAAAATTTAGAAGATAAAATCTATAATGCCATAGACACTTTTGTTAATAATCCTACTAAACATTCCTTAGAAGAACTAACCTTAAAAGAAAAAGAATTTTCAAATTTGGTTAGCACTAAAGACGAACAATTAGCTTTAGTCATTTTATATTGTAATAAAGGTTCGTTTGAAATGAAGAATAATATCCAAAAAAAGGCTATTACTTCTTATGAGAATGCTTGGAATTTGTTTTCCAAAAATAATTTAGTCAATTATGACATTATAGAATATTGTTTGAAACCCTTAGGCACTTTATATACCAAAACAGGCAATTTCACATTAGCAGAAAACATAATTAAAAAATATATCTTCATTGCTGAAAAAGAAAATAATCAACCTACTATAATTTCGGGTTATATTAATTTGTCTATCGTTTATAAAACTATCGGCAATCATAAAACGGCCATTGATTTGTTGCAAAAAGTAGAGAAAAACAATCAGGCTTCAACCCTTCAAAAGAAACGAATTCAAGAAGAATTGACACTAAATAAAATTGGATTACAAAAAAACGATAGTAGTAATCCATTAGAAAACGATGTGGTAAATTATGACTCTAATACTTCCAAAACCAATGCTTTTTTAGCACTACAAAACAACAATCCTGATTTAGCCATTACTTATTTAGAAAAAGCCAAACTTGATTTAGTAAAAAATAAAACTTTCGAAGCTAGAGAATTAGCTAAACTATATGTCGATGAAGCCACAATTTATATAGCTACAAAAGAATATGAAAAAGCAAGAAATAGTTATAGTAAAGCTTTGCAGACTTTATTACCATTTGAGAAAAATTGGGTAAACCCAAAAACAACTTCTTTAAGCGCTGAAAATACTTTTTTAGACATTTTTGATGGTTTTGCCTATCTTGAAGATAACACTTTCAAAAAATTGAATTGGTACAATCTTAGTTTTTATGTGAGCCAATTGATTTCAGAGCATTTAGTAACACAAGAAGCACAAATCATTCAACAAGTTAGTGATAGAAAACGCACCGAAAGATGTATTGATGCTTTATGGAATGAATATCAAAATAATAATAATTTTAGTTTGCTTCAAAAGGCATTTCAATATGCTGAAAAAAGTAAAAATACTGTTCTAAAAGAACGAAATAACCAAAAAACACTACTAGAACAGTTTCCAAATAATAAAAATTTACAACTACAAAATAAATTGCTTACCAAGCAAGAAACATTAATTAATGAATACATTCGTTTGCAAATTACACAAGAAAACGAAGCTCGAATGGTTACTTTAAACAACGAATTAGCCTCTTTAAGTATTACTTTAAAAAACACAAACGAAAAAGTTAATTCGCAATTTAAAAAAACAAATAACGATACTTTAGCTTGGAAAACATTAGAACAAAAATTAAAGAAAGATAAAACCCAATTGGTCTATTATTTTTGGGCAAAAGAAACCTGTTATTCATTTTACTTCAACAACAATCAAATTACTTGGAAGAAAATTGATTTTGATAAAAAAAACACTGCTTTACTTCAACAATACATTCATTATTTTGATGATGCGAATGCTATAAATAAAAATGTTGTAGCCTTTTCATCAGTTGCGTATCAATTACATCAACTATTAGAGCTAAACACATTAGAAAAAGATAAAAATCTAATTATTATTCCAGATGGTTTACTTCATTTTGTGGCTTTTGATGCTTTGGTTACCCAAAAATCGACAGCTAAAATTTATACTAAAATTCCTTTTTTAGTATACCAAAATAAAATTGCCTATCAAACCAACGCAACGTTTTATTGCAAGGAAGTCACGTTGAAAAAAAACGATAAAATTGTTGGCTTTTTTCCAGTTTTTAAAAACACAAATGCTTATTTAGAATATTCCATTGAAGAAGCCAAAACATTAGAAAAAAATAAAGCTACTTTATTCATGAATGAAGAAGCCAATCGTAAAAATTTTAAACAAAACACGAGTCAATATTCGATAATTCATTTATCCACACATGGCACAAGTGGTTCATTTAGTACTCCAGCCACCTTGGTTTTCTATGACGATGTAATGCTAGTAAACGAATTATATGGTTTAAAAAACTGCAATCCAGATTTAGTGATTTTGAGTGCCTGTGAAACAGGCATTGGCAAACTACAAAAAGGAGAAGGAGCAATAAGCATAGCAAGAGCTTTTCAATATGCTGGGGCAAAAAATGTCTTGTTTAGTCTTTGGAAAATTAATGATTTTGCTACTTCAGAGATAATGACTAATTTTTATGATAACTACACCTCAACCCATTCTTTTTTTGAATCTAATTATCATTCGAAACTAAATTATTTGGAAAGCAAAACCATTTCAAATCCTAAAAAATCGCCTTATTATTGGAGTGCTTTTGTTTATTATGGAGCAATTGATACTACAGAAACCCATTATTTTTATTACTATCTATTTGCATTCTTTTCGATTATTATTCTATTTTTGATTTATGGAAGAATTGCAAGATTTCTTAAAAGAAAAAAAATATAAAAAAGTAAAATTTAGTGTTTTAAAAACCCAACATTTGCTCATAAAAGCCACTTTAAACGGTGTAAAAGGTACTTTTATTTTAGACACTGGAGCAAGTAATAGTTGTGTAGGACTAGAAGGCATTGAAAAGTTTCAATTGTTTGCTGAAAATTCAGAAACCAAAGCAGCTGGAGCAGGTGCAACAGGAATGGACACCCAAATATCTAAAAAAAACCAATTACAAGTAAGCCGTTGGAAAACCACTTTTTTTAACGTTATTATTTTTGATATGAGCCATGTGAACGAAGCCTTAACCAGTTATAAAACCAAACCAATTGATGGCATTATTGGTGCCGATATTTTACTAAGTGGAAACGCAATTATTGATTACTCTAATCATTATTTGTATTTGAAGTAATTTCATTTGGGCAATTGCTAAAGCACCACGCTTTCCGTTCTATCTTTTTTCACGTTTTAAGAACGAGAAAAAAGGATGCCACTGCAATCGTTATTGCAATAAAGTGCTAGATAGAAATTTTGGTTTTAAAAGAAAAATCCCAAATTCCAATAAAAAGGAGTTTGGGATTATATATTAGATTCTGAAACAAGTTCAGAATGACAGCCTTTATTTAAAGTTCTAAAGCTTTCTTAGGATTGTTATCCATTAATAATTCTGTTGGGTTTTCTAATGCTTCTTTAACAGCAACTAAGAACCCTACAGACTCACGACCATCGATAATTCTATGATCATAAGATAAGGCAACGAACATGACTGGAGCAATAACGATTTGTCCATTTTTAACCACAGGTCTTTCCACGATGTTGTGCATTCCTAGAATACCAGATTGAGGAGGATTGATAATTGGAGTAGATAACATACTTCCAAAAACACCACCATTTGTAATAGTAAATGTTCCTCCTGTCATTTCATCTACAGTAATTTGTCCGTCTCTTGCTCTAAGTGCTAGTCTTTTAATTTCTGCTTCGATTCCTCTAAAGGTTAAGTTTTCTGCGTTACGCACAACAGGAACCATTAATCCTTTTGGTCCAGAAACTGCTATTGAAATATCAGCAAAATCATATCCTACTTTATAATCACCGTCCATCATAGAATTAACATCAGGATATAATTCTAATGCTCTTGTAACTGCTTTTGTAAAGAAAGACATGAATCCTAAACCTACATTATGTTTGTTCTTAAATTCGTCTTTATATTGATTACGTAAATCGTAAATAGCTGTCATGTCTACTTCATTAAAAGTAGTCAACATAGCTGTTTCGTTTTTAGCAGCTACTAAACGCTCTGCTACTTTTCTACGCAACATTGATAATTTTGTTCTTTCTGAACCTCTATTTCCACCAGTAGGCGTTCCCATAGAAGGCACAGCATTCATAGCATCTTCAGTAGTTATTCTTCCTCCTTTACCAGTACCAACTATATCTGAAGGTTGGATACTTTTCTCTTCTAATATCTTTCTTGCAGCTGGAGAAGGTGTTCCAGAAGCATATGTTTTTTGAGTTTCTGCAGGAGCTTTTGGTGATTCTGGCTTTTTCTCTTCCACTTTTGTTTCTACTACTTTTGTTTCTGCTTTAGGAGTATCACCCGATGGTTTTGCTGCGCTTGTATCAATTAAACACACAACTGCTCCAACCGCTACTGCATCACCCTCTTCGGCTTTTAATGTGATAATTCCACTAGCTTCTGCTGGTAATTCTAAAGTCGCTTTATCTGAATCTACTTCAGCTATAGCTTGATCTTTTTCAACATAATCACCATCTTGAACTAACCAAGTTGCAATTTCTACTTCTGTAATTGATTCCCCTGGAGAAGGGACTTTCATTTCTAAAATCATATTCTTTTAGTTTAAAAGTTTACCCTTAGTCATCTCGAAAATTCGGGAAAGGGTTGACATTTGAATTTTTTTTTATTGTACTATTGTTTTATCAAAAATCATGGCTATAGCTTTCGCTTGACGTTTTTTAGAACGTTCATAACTTCCTGCTGCTGGTGCACTATATGCTTTTGGCGATGCTAATCTTAATTTTACTAAATCAAAATTCATTAACATATAACTATAAGCTCCCATGTTTTTAGGCTCTTCTTGTGCCCAAACATAATCCTCAACATTAGGATAACTCGCAATGATTTCCTTAATTTGCTCAATTGCTAACGGAAATAATTGCTCTAAACGAACCACGGCTACATCATTCCTTTCTAGCTCTTCTCTTTTAACAATAATATCATAATACACTTTACCTGTACAAAGTACTAAAGTTTTTATTGCTTTTTTATCTGTAACATTTGGATCGTCTAAAACTTCATGGAATTGACCATTTGCTAATTCATCCACTTTTGACACTGCTAAATCTAGGCGTAATAAACTCTTAGGTGTAAACACAATTAAAGGTTTACGGAATTTGCTTTTCATTTGTCTTCTTAACAAATGGAAAAAACTAGCTGGTGTAGTACAATCTGCTACATACATATTGTGTTTGGCACACATTTGTAAATAACGTTCCATTCTTGCTGAAGAGTGTTCCGCACCTTGGTTTTCATAACCATGTGGCAATAACATCACCAATCCATTTTGATTGTTCCATTTATCTTCACCAGCAGAAATGTATTGGTCAATCATAATTTGGGCTCCATTTGAAAAATCTCCAAATTGCGCTTCCCAAATGGTTAAAGTATTAGGAGAAGCTAAAGCATATCCATATTCAAAACCTACAACGCCATATTCTGAAAGCAAGGAATTATAAATATAAAAATTCCCTTTTCTGCCTTTAATATCATTTAATAAAACAACTTCTTCTTCAGAGTCTTCTACTTTAATTACTGCATGACGGTGAGAAAAAGTTCCTCTTTCCACATCTTGTCCAGAAATTCGCACATCATATCCTTCTTCTAACAAGGTACCATAAGCTAATAACTCCCCCATTTCCCAGTACAATGCATCCTTTTCGAAATACATATCTTTTCGAGCATCAATTATTCTAGTAATTTTATTTATGAATTTCTTATCACTAGGCAATTGAGTTATGGTTTTCGCAATCTCTGTTAACTTCTCTTTATCAAAAGAAGTATCCTGTTTTTTAAGCATTCCTTCATCAGAAACTTGTTCAAAACCAGTCCATACATTCTGCATGAAAGGTGTTATAACCGTTAAATCCTTTTTACGGGATTCTTCTAAATTTTCGTCTAATTTTGCTTTGTATTTTTCTTCTAATTCTTTAACATAATTAGCATCAATAATACCTTCATTTCTTAATTTTTCTGCATAAATATCTCTAGGATTTTTATGTTTTGAAATGGCTTTATATAAGATTGGCTGTGTAAATTTAGGCTCATCACCTTCATTATGACCATATTTTCTGTAACCTAATAAATCAATAAAAACATCTCCACCAAATTCCATTCTATAATCTAAAGCAAACATCATAGCATGAACTACAGCTTCAACATCATCTGCATTAACGTGTAAAACTGGAGAAAGGGTTACTTTAGCTACATCGGTACAATAAGTTGATGAACGAGCATCTAAATAATTAGTAGTAAAACCCACTTGATTATTAATTACAAGATGAATAGTTCCTCCTGTTTTATAACCATCTAGTTTTGCCATTTGAACAATTTCATAAACAATTCCTTGACCTGCAACTGCTGCATCACCATGAAGTGCTATTGGTAAAACTTTAGAAGCTTCATTTGGATATCTTCTATCTTGTTTTGCTCTAGCTATACCTTCAATAACAGCACCAACTGTTTCTAAGTGTGAAGGGTTTGGAGCTAAATTTAAGTTTATTTTTTTTCCTGAATTAGTTTCTCTATCTGATGTTAATCCTAAATGGTATTTTACGTCTCCATCAAAATACATATCATCATCATAATCCTTACCATCAAATTCAGAGAATATATTTTGTGTGTTTTTACCAAAGATATTAGCTAACACATTTAATCTTCCTCTGTGTGCCATTCCCATTATAAATTGTTCTACTCCTTTTTCAGCAGCAGCTTCAATTAAAGCATCTAATGCTGGAATCGCAGCTTCACATCCTTCCAACGAAAAACGTTTTTGACCTACATATTTTGCATGTAAAAAAGTTTCGAAAGAAATAGCTTCATTTAATTTCCCCAAGATAATTTTCTTTTGATCAACAGAAAAACTAGGTTGGTTATCATTAATGTCTAATCTATTTTTAATCCATTCTTGTACTTTTGGATCACGAATATACATATACTCAACACCTATTGAAGAGCAGTAAACACTTTCTAAGTGTTTAATTATAGCTGCTAAAGTGCTTGGTTGCATGTTCACTATTTTAGCCGCATCAAAAACTGTGTTTAAGTCTGATTGAGACAAACCAAAGTTTTCAATTGCCAAAGTAGGTGAATATGTTCTTCTATCTCTTACAGGGTTTGTTTTAGTGAACAAATGTCCGCGAGTTCTATATCCTTCAATTAACTTAAGAACGTTAAACTCTTTAAGTATTTTTTCGGCATTTTCAGTATTTGTCACATTCCCATTTGCCATTGCTGACAATTGTTCAACCGGACTTGCAAATTCATTTGCAAAATCAAACCCTTGGAAAAAGCTTCTCCAACTAGGTTCAACGGTATCCGGATTTTGTAAATATTGATCGTATAAATCTGCGAAAAAAGCTGTATGAGCAGCATTTAAAAAGGAAAACCTATCCATATGTCTTGTCTAAATGACGATTTGGTTAAAAAATATTATGCAAAAGTAAAACATTTGCTATAATCTTTTAAAGAAAATTGTACTTTTATGACATAATTTTTTAGAATTGATACTATGAAAAAGAAAAAACAGGTCTTTTTAACATTTTCTTTTGTTTTTATGTTTTTTATAACCTCTTTACACAGCGTTAACGCACAAGAAGGTGAAGCAGTTAAATCAAAAAGTCTATTCTGGGAACGCGTTCAATTTGGTGGTGGTTTAGGACTAGGATTTGGCAATGATTTCACTACTATTACAGTTGCTCCAAGTGCCATTTATAATTTTAATGAATACTTTGCTGCTGGTTTAGGTGTACAATATAGTTATGTGAATCAAAAAAGGGTTTATCAATCGAATATATATGGTGGAAGTGTTATTGCTTTGTTTAATCCTATTGAACAAATTCAACTTTCGACCGAAATTGAACAATTAAGAGTAAATACTTCGTATGATGCTTTTTATGGAGGTGGTAGTGATAACTTTTGGAATACTGCTTTATTCCTAGGTGTTGGATATAGAACAAATAATGTAACCCTTGGTCTTCGCTATAATGTTTTATACAAAGAAAATCAAGGGGTTTATGCAAATGCTTTTATTCCTTTTATTAGAGTTTATTTTTAATTAGTCATAATTATGAAAAAAAAATGTTTGTTATTTATTCTATTTTCGCTTTCGGGTTTTTCTCAGATTAAAAAAAGTTATGTATTGCCTACTTTGAATTCCCTATCCATTGACACTACTTTCAAAATAAAACCTATACTTTTACAAGTTATGATTCAAATTTAAATCTTCAATTTAATTATTTAAAATCTGATAAATGCACTTTAATAAATAGTATTTCTCACTCCTTCACCACCAATGCACTTACTCGAAACAAAATAGATTCTTATAATCCTAGTGGCACCGATAGCTTTGGTGGTGCTATTGTTACAGGTTTTTTGAATTTATTTTTTCAACAATGTTAAAGCAATTACATTTTTTCTGTAATACAATTAACAAGAATTAACTTTTTTTTCAGATGATTTGCAAATATATTTGTGAGTACAGATCAATTAAATAATAAAAATGAAAAAAATAATTTTAGTATTAGGATTAACTCTTTTGGCAACTGGAGTTTTTGCTAATGAAAGTAAGAAATCAAAAAAAAGTAAGGGTCTAGAGAATTACAATCTTGACCAAACCGCTTGTTGTACAGGAACAGCTTCAGTTGGAAGCCCAGGAACTGTCGGATATGTGTCTGTGACTGTAACAAAATGCCATACTTCTCTTGAGTATAACACAGCAAAAATAGCTGCTTGTCATAATGCAAACGTTGCAGCAAAAAAAGCAGTAGCTTCAATTGAAGACTCTTATGTAGTTATTAGTGGATCAAACTAAAATTATTATTAATATTTAAAATTATTTTAATGAAAAAAATTATTCTAATTATGACTTTAGTTTTAAGTCAATTTTGTTTCTCAAACGACTTAAAAATAAATTTTAGTATCATCAAAGAAAAAAATGAATTTTGCAATTCAATTTTAAAAGAGGTTGACCCTGTTATGTGTTGCACAAGAAGAGCAGCTTCAGGAACATATGGAACATCTGGCTATATACAAGTTAGCGTTACAAGATGTGCGACCTCAACAATTTCATATCAAGATGCTCAAGCTAGATCATGTGCTCTTGCTGATTCATCAGCTAAAGCAGCTCTTGAAATTGCCGCAGATACAAATGAATCAACATCAATTGGTGAATAATGATTAAAAATATCTTTATCATTTTAGTTATATTTCTAAATCAATTAACTCTAATAGGTCAAAATTTAGTAGTAAATTATAACTTTTCACTAATAGATACTAAAGATGAATATGGCGTTGTAGGATTTAGTGAAATTAAATTAATTACTAATAATTTTGAAAGTATTAGTTTTAGTAAAAACATTGATACTACGGTTGTAATTAATGACATCAATCAACCTCATATTCAAGAATCTAGTGATTTTAAACCTTCTATGTATAAAAGTTTTATAAATGGAGTAAGTTACTCAGAAACTTTTTTTCCTAAATATGACTTAAAAGACCAATTTTACTCTATTAAGTGGGATTTAACTAATAATAGAAAAATTATTTTAGGATATGTTTGCCAAGAAGCTAAAGGAAATTACAGAGGAAGAAGCTATAGAGCATATTTTACAGATAAAATCCCAATACAGAATGGTCCACATAATTTTGATAATTTACCTGGCTTAATTTTAGAAGTAACTTCTGATGATGGAGTTGTCACATTTAAAGCAAATAAAATTTCTAATTCTGATTCTGAAGAAATATTTAATCCATTTACAAATAAAAAATATATAAATTGGGACGAATTTTTAATCGCATATGGAAAATATTTCCACAAAATGATTAATTATAAGCCCGAAGAAGATATGACAATAGTTGTACCAAATAGAGGTATAGAAATTTTTGTTGATAAAATATAAATCTACATTATAACAATAATAAAAACACTACTTTACTTTTTTGCTGAGTAGTGTTTTTATTGTTTATATTAATATTTTTTATCTACTTTCTTATTTACCTCAATGAAATTCTGAAATAATTAGCTTAAATAGTAAGGACTCAATTTTGTACAAAAAGTAATAGAGAAAAAACTATCTTAAATTATACACATCAAAAACCCACAGGTGAATTTATCTTAAGAAAACTTGAAATATATTCTGATTATAATATTGCATCTTTCCATTTATTATAGAATTTATTAACATACATATAAAAAACACGAAGAATCTTTACATAAAACAGTTAATAAAAATGGAGCGACTTAACTAATTAGTAAAGGTTTTAGAGAATTATTTCATCAATGAATAAATACATATTTATACTATTATTTATAAACAGCATTTCTTTTTCCCAAGTATTAAAAGGGACGGTTTCAGACTCTGCGGGAGTTGTTCCTTTTGCAAATGTTCTTATTAAAGAAAAAAACAACTTAATTAGTCAGTTTACAACAACAAATAGTAATGGTAATTATAAAATACTATTAAAAAAAAATAAAGATTCTTTATTTATTGAAGTTTCTGGTATATCTCACGAACCTAAAACAATATCTTTAAAAGATTATATTTCAAATAATAATGAGATAAATATTGATTTTAAACTAGAAAACAGAACGACTAAGTTAAAAGAAGTTATAGTAGAAAAAAAAATATCAATCAGTATAAAAAAAGACACTTTAACGTATAACCCAGAAAGTTTTAAAGATGGAAGTGAAAAAATAGTTGAAGATTTATTGAGAAAATTGCCTGGCATTATTGTTAAAGATGATGGTGCAATAGAGTATAAAGGAAAAAAAATAAAAAAAATGTTATTAGATGGTGATGATTTATTTGATTCTCAATATACAATTGGAAGTAAAAACATTAGTGTCGGAATGATAGATAAAGTACAAGGAATAGATAATTATGAAGAAAACACTTTGTTAAAAGGGATTTCAAGTTCAGAAGATGTAGCTATTAATCTTGTGCTTAAAAAAGGAAAAACCGATTTTTCTGGCAATACTAATTTAGGTTATGGTTACAAAAACGTTCATGATACAAACATAAACGGTTTAGCTATAAATAATAAAATTAAAGGTTTTGGAATAAGTTCCTTCAACAATGTAGGACAGAACAATACTCCTTATAATTTTGACTCTGAAATAATTTCGTTAGAAAGTCAAAAAAACAGTAATCTATTAGCTAAAGAGCTTATTAATCAAGGCAATTTTTATTCTTTTTTAGATAATAGTTTTCATCGATTAAACAACAATTTTTATACTAGTTTAAATTTACTTACCAAAGTTTATAAGAAATCTAATCTTAAAATAAATGCAGGTTTTCACAGTGATAACTTAAAACGAATTAATGAAAACGAATCATCTGTTACTATTATCAATGAAACCTTTACTATAAACGAAAACAATATTATACAAAAAAAACCAACATTATTTGATTTCAATCTTTCCTTTTTAAACAAAGAAAAAGAAAAGTTTCATTGGAATTACTTGGGAAAAATTAATTATCAAAAAACGAATTATAATGATGTAAGTACAAATAATTCTTTTGTTCAAGAAAATAATATTACTACTAAATCATTTTTACTTAATCAAAATTTAAGCAGTACTTATAAATTTTCAGACAGTACAGCAGTCACTTCAACTTTTATTTATTCAAAAAACAAGGCTCCTCAAAATTTATTTATTAATCCTGGAACTTTGATTAACGTTGATAATTCAGTCATAAGTAAATATCAAACTAGTACCTTCAATAAAGAAAATATAAATCTAAATTCTTCTTTATTGAATACTAGAAATAAAATAAAATTTGGAATACATACATCATTCTTAAAAATGACCTCTTCTCTAAATTCATCATTAAATAATGAGTTAAATAACAGCATAGGAGATAATTATAAAAATGACAATAAATATGATGTATTATATTTTAAGATGAATCCTGTTTTTGTTTTTAATGATAAAAAGTACGCTTTTAAAATTGGGCTTAATACCTTTTACAATAATATTTCATTCAATAATTATATAAAAAACACAAAACTTCACGAAGACGATTTATTAATTTCACCTAGTTTAACTTTTCTTTATAGATTTAACAAAAAAAACAACACTTCTTTTAAGTATTCTTTTAATCAAATTTTACCAGAAGAAGACAAACTTTTTGATGGTATTGTTCAAAGAAATTATAGAAGTTTTGCAACTAACGAATTTTCATTTCAATATTTAAAAACTCATTCTTACATATTAAATTATAGTTTTAATGACTTTTTTAATCTACAACAATTATCAATAAACCTATCTCATGACTATAGAGAAAATAATTATTTTTACAAAAGCGTAATAGATCAAAATATTACCATTTCAAATTCGTATTATGCAAATACTGGAAACAAAGATTATGGAGTTAATTTATTTGGAGAAACCTATTTTCATCCTTTAAGAACAACTATACAAATCAATACTAATTATTCATTATCATTTGATAAAAATATTATTAACGATTCCAGTCTTAGAAATATTCTTGGAAAAACATTTTATTCTCAATTAACTGCAAGAACTAGTTTTAAATCAAAAATTAATTTTTCGAATAAAATTTCTTTCTTAAATAATTCTTTTGAAGTAAAAAAAGAAACAACAAAAAATAATTTCAGTAGCTTAACAGATCAATTTAAAATAATGTATAGAAATAATGCTAAGAACTTTAAAGTTGATTTTGTAAGTAATTTTATTTCTCCTGATTTAAATCAAAATAATAATTATCTTTTTCTTGAAACTGAAATAAACTACACTCCAAAAAATAAAAAAATTAGCTACTCAATAATTGGAAAAAATTTAACTAATAATAAAACATTTGAAACAAAAAGTGTTTCTGATTATTCAAGCTCTATTAGCTCACATAATTTAATATCTACGTATTTAATGTTAAAAGTTACATCCGGTTTCTAAACCAAACTTTTTGCCATTCTCTTTTTAAAATTAGAAAGGTTACTTGCTCTGCTAGTTCTACTAAATCTGAACCGTCTAATTTTTTTATTTCGCTTTCTGAAACATCTATTATATAAAGTAGATTTAAATATTCGGCAAATTTATACTGAATCAATTTGTATATTTTTTCGTGAACCAATTCTTTAAACTGAAATGGAAAAATGTCTAAAGGAATATCGACTGGTTCATTTGCTAATGCAAAGTCCTTGTTTGTTTGTTCAATGAGTTTAAAATACAAATGATTTTCTTCAGATTGATTTATTAAATCGTCGATATTTGAGGGTGCTTTATACATCTTTTTGAAATTCAAGTTCAAGTTCAAAACTACAACTGATTTTTGAATTTGAAATTGTTATTTTACACGTTTCTATTCATTAATTTTTTTCCAAATGCTCTTAAAACATCCTTTTTATCTGTTGCGATATCCATCTTTTCTAAAGTTTCAAAAGCTTTCATTGTGTATTCTTTGATTGCTTCTTGAGTAGCAGTGGCTGCACTAGAACTTATAAACACCTCTTTAACAGAATCAATTTTATTTGAATTATCATTAGGTTGAATAGAAAATAAATGTAATAATTGTTCTTTCTCTTCTTCTTTTCCAAATTCCAATGCTTTTAAGTACAAATACGTTTTTTTATTTTCAATAATATCTCCACCCACTTGTTTGCCAAAAGTTTCTGGATTTCCAAAAGCATCTAAATAATCATCTTGTAATTGAAAAGCAATCCCTAGATTCAAACCAAAATCATAGATTAGATCTGCATTTTTATTTGATGTTTCTGCAACTATCGCTCCCATTTTCATGGCTGCACCTACTAAAACAGCTGTTTTATATTCAATCATTTTTAAATACTCTGGAATAGTAACATCTTCTCTGGTTTCAAAATCAACATCATACTGTTGTCCTTCACAAACTTCTAAGGCTGTCTTACTAAACAATTTTGCCAACTTCTGAAAAATAGTAGGTTCATAACTTTCAAAAAATTGGTAAGCCAAAATCAACATAGCATCTCCTGACAGAATTCCTGTGTTTAAATCCCATTTTTCATGAACGGTTTGATTCCCTCTTCGCAATGGGGCATCATCCATAATATCGTCATGAATTAAAGAAAAATTATGAAAAACCTCAACTGCAGTTGCAGCAGGAATTGCTTTTTCATATGCACAATCAAAAATCTCAGCAGTCATTAAAGTTAGAACTGGTCGCATTCTCTTTCCCCCTAATCCTAATATATATTGAATGGGTTCATATAAATTTTTAGGTTCTTTTTCTACTATTAATGAATTAAAATGAGCTGAAACTAATTCTTGATATTGAACAATTGTATGCATAAAATGGATTTTTGCGCTAAATTACAGTATTAGGATTGTATTACAAAATGAAAAAAACTAAACAAAAGATGGAAGCGTTTAATAAACCTTTTTCAGGATAATATACCTAGTTAATTAAGATGAATCATAACCTTTATTACTCTCTTATTCTTGTTATATACGTTATAAAGACGCTATATATACGCTATATATATGTTATAACTTACTTTGAGTCGTCTGTGTGACCCGTCCTTGACCAGTCCTAAAATAGCTATAAGACACTTTTTAAAGCGCTCATCGTTTTTTTCTTTTATCAATAAACCATAACCCAAAAAAGTTTTTTATTGTAGTTTAAAATGGTTATTTTTATTTTTAAATATTAGAAATTAATACAAACGCAGGTTATTAAACATGCTGATGTTAATTACAAACTGAAAAAACTGCATTCGAAATTCGTACTAATGATAAAAATAAAATAATGGTGGAACTTACTTTTGAATATTGGAATAAACTTGCCGAACAAATGATAACCATTAATTCGCTGCTTGTAGGATTTTCAATAGCTGTAATTGCAAATTTATTAGTATCGGAAACAAAAACGCGGTTAACTAACAATATAATGGTAGCGTCAACTTTAGCTGCCAGTTTTTTTCTTATTTCAGTATTTGCGTCAACGAAACTTCTGTTGATGACAACAGATGGTTATCCCGTTAAAGTAGCCAATAATGATTTGTTCCTTCCAAGAATTATAGGTGGGACTGCATATGTATTTGGAATTATCTCTTTATTAACAATGGTTTCTATGGCTGGGTGGACGAAATCAAGAAATATGGGGATATTTACAACAAGCATTGGAATTTTGACCTTTTTATTCATATTGATAATGCTAACTTGAGATATTAACTAGAAAAGCCAGTAGCTAACATGTATAACCGTTGCACAACTCCCAATTTTCAAGAATCATTTTCAAAAATATCAAATATAAATGGGAGATTTCATCGGATTTCAAGTATGCTATTGGATCATATAATAATGACTATAGTTATTATTCCTCCAATAATGCTTATAATTTTAGCATCTAATGCTATTTTTAAATTTGACAATCGAATTTTGTCAAGGGTTTTCTTTTCTATGGTGTTTATTTATGTCAACAAAGATTTTTTTAATGCCAAAAGTCCAGCAAAACGGATTTTAGGTTATCGAGTGATTAATCGGAAAACTGAAAAGCCTGCGACTGAACTACAATGCTTCATTAGGAATTTGACAATAGCTATCGCTTGGCCATTAGAAGTGATTGTTGGATATATAAATCCTCAAAGACGAATTGGAGATTATATTGCGAACACTAAAGTTGTGACTTCTGATAAAGAAAAACTAAAAACAATTTTAACTGACTTAAAGAATAAAAAATTTAAATTGAACTTTCTTATCATTTTGATAATTGGAATGATTTATTTTTATGGATTAAGTTTGACAATACCGAATTTGAATTAAAAAATGATTTACCAAACTATGTATAAAAATTGCTGGTTTTAGCTAAGCCAAGATTAATTGTGTGTTTGCTATACATAAACATTGTAAGTAATTTGACGCAACCAAATCAAATAAAGTTCATCTATACCTTATAAAATCAAAGATATTATGAAAAAACAAATTTTATTTTTAATGATAATCGGAATTTTATTCTCTTGTAATAAAAATGATGATGGTAATAGTACTGATAATTTAGAAACTGAAATTATTGGGAATTGGAAACTTATACAAATGACTGGTAACATACCCAATTCTGAAACGACGGGCACTGATATGGAATGGCAGGAAACCTATCGGTTAAATACTGATGGAACGTTCCAAAAATCGAGAAATAGAGATGGAATTATAACAGAAGTTTCTGGAACATATAACCTAGTTGATTCTTCTAATGAAAGATTCATAGAATTTATTTTTAGTGACGAAAATGAGATTATTGGTTCTTGTTATTCCAATTTAAAAGAAGAGATGTTTTTTCAATCTAACAATACTTTGTCAAGTACATGGAGTGCTTGTGATGGTCCAGGTCTTAAATATGAAAAAGAAGATTAAAAACTACTTACGACAAAGTGAAGAATATTTGAAACATTTATAAATAATGAAGATTTTCTCCGAAAACAAATGACAAATTTGCAAAAAAAAAAATTTCCTATTAGATTGAAATTATGCGAAAAATTATACTTCTGAGTTTGATTATTTTCGTTACTATAGGGTTGGTTTATGCCCTTGTATTTTATATAGGCGTCGAAGGATTTTTGTTTGCGTGGGTTCTGAACTTTGTATTAATGATGTGTGTTTTAACGTTTACCGAGACTTTAAAATCAAATTTTGTATCTAATTATTATAAAGAGAAAGTTTGGGAACGTCGAGGGAAAATTTATGAGAAGTTAGGAATAAATCTTTTTAGAAAATTACTTGTTTTGGTTGGTTGGGAAAAACTTAATAAGAAAGCAAATCCAGTTAAAAATAATATTGAAGCCTTAACACATTTGGAATATCGAACAAAACAATCTGAGTTAGGACATATAATAATTTTTTTTATTGTTCTTTGTTTTGCAATTTATGTTACAATTGTATTTTCATTTACTGAATCATTATGGTTGTTATTTTTAAATGTCATCCTCAATGTATATCCGATTCTTCTTCAGCGTTACAACCGCCCAAGGCTTCAGAGAGCATTAGAGCTAATTAAGCATAAGCAAGGACGATTGCACAACAGCTAGTAGTGTTAGTAAAAATCAACACTAATTTCCATAACTTTGTTTAAGGTAGTCGAAAGATTCTAGGTTCTATTTTTGCAACGAGCGCTACCAACAAGAGATTAGTAAGCATTTAAAACTAAACAACAAATGTCAATAAAATCTTTTCATTTAAACCTGCTAAGCAATTTGATTCTTACGGTCCTAAGCACAAATTCTTTTGGGCAAAACTTTGAGTGGGCAAAACAAATAGGTGGTGCTGATTGGGATGAAGGAACTTCTATAAAAACGGATCAAAATAATAATGTTTATACAGTAGGTCTTTTTAGTGGAACCGTTGATTTTGATCCAAGCATAGGTGTTTTCAATCTTACCTCTGTTGGAGAAAAAGATGCCTTTATATGTAAACTTGATGCTGCAGGTAATTTTATATGGGCGAAACAATATGGAGATAATGCTTTTATTGGTGAAAAAAGCTCTCTCGGAATAGACCCCTTGGGCAACCTATACATCACTAATTCGTTTTTAGGTACTGTAGATTTTGACCCAGGTGATGGAAGCTTTTATTTAACTTCTCAAGGGTCAGATAGAGATGTTTTTATTCAAAAAATAGATGTAAATGGCAACTTTATTTGGGCGAAACAAATAGGAGGTCCTTTTGTTCCTACATTTCCAACCCCAGTACATAGTACTGCTATTGCTGTTGATACCAATGGTAATCAATACCTAACTGGCTATTTTGATGGAACAATAGATTTTGATCCAAATCCGACTTTTACCTTTACTATGACATCTCAATATAATGCTAGCGATATTTTTATATGTAAATTAGATACTGACGGCAACTTTGTTTGGGCAAAACAATTTAGTGGTACACAATCTCAAGGTGGAGTTGGCTATGCAATAGTTGTAGACGGAAGTGGTAATGTCTATTCTACTGGAACTATTGGTGGAACAATGGATTTTGATCCAAGTCAAAATACTTTTTATCTTACTTCATCAGCTCCTTCTCAAACGGAAATTTATATTAGCAAATTAGATCCGCTAGGCAATTTCGTTTGGGCAAAAGCAATGGGGCCAGGAGAAGGTTCTGCTATCGCAATAGATGAGAATAACAATATATATTCTAGTGGTTGGACTCCTTCTGGATATACTCCTGTCATTAATAAGCATGATTCAGCTGGTACTCTTTTATGGGCGAAACAACTTGGTGGATTGAATGGACAATCCATAGCATTAGATAACATTGGCAATGTATATACAACGGGTTTTTGTTTTGGTACAAACGACTTTGATCCAGGGTCAGGTGTTTTTAATCTTACAGGAGGAAATTCAGATTCTTTCATAAGTAAGTTAGATGCATTGGGTAATTTCGTTTGGGCAGGTCTGTTAACGGGAACTAGTCAAGTTTGGGTGAATTCCTTAGCCATAGACATGAATAATAATTTATATACTACTGGTTATTTTAATGAAACAGCAGATTTTGATCCTTCTTTCTCCATTTTTAACCTAACTAGTCCTGCTATTGGTTATGACATTTTTATAACTAAATTAAATGTAAATGATGAATTGGGACTTACACCAAATAGTTTTGAAGAAAGTGTTACTATATATCCAAATCCAACTAAAGGAAATCTTATAGTTGAATTTGATAGAGAACATGAGGGACTGAATATAGTTCTTAGAAATATACTTGGGCAAGTACTAAATGCAAATTTTATAAGCACCAAAAAACGAATAGAGATTCAAATTAATGAAGAAAGTGGTATTTATCTATTAGAAATAGCTGATCAAAAAAACCATAAAGCTGTTCTAAAAATTATTAAGGAATAAACGTTTGCCAAGAGTATCTACCCAAAAGTGACGCTTCAGTAATTAAATCAAACTTTGCTTTTCTATAAAATTTGTGCATGACTGACAAATTAAACAAATGCCTCGTACTGGTTTTAGTTTATAGTTTTAGATTACTCTTTTTAAAAAGAGTAAAAAATCAATTACTTTTTTTAAAAAAAATTTTATTACTACAATATAGCTGTTTTTGGCATCAAAAAAGTACTACTTCGTCAATAGCTGTGTTTACTGGTGTTTTGAAAAGCATATACGTATAAATACGTATAAAAAAGCAAAAATCGTATGCGTATTTATACTTATAAAAAAACATCAAAAATACGTATAAATACGTATTGACTGGTATAGAAAAAATAACCTAGTTTTGTTCTCGAGTAAAAATTATATGCTATTCTTATGATAAAAAACACCCACTTATGTTTGGTTGCATTCCTATTTGCGACCAGTTTAACCTATTCCCAAGACATCCTTTGGGAGAAATCCTACGGAGGCAAACATGCCGAATTTTTATACGATGCCATTGCCACACCCGACTATGGATTTATTCTAGCAGGAAGTTCGATTTCTGGTAAAAACGGCAATAAAGAAGACCATAACAAAGGAGACCTCGATTATTGGCTTTGGAAAATGGATGAAAAAGGCAATCTCGATTGGCAAAAAAGCTTTGGAGGTAATAAAGTAGATTTACTACAAAGCATTGCCATTACCCAAGATGGTGGTTTTATATTAGGAGGAACCTCTACTTCAGATAAAGGAATCGACAAAAAAGAAGACTCCAAAGGACAAGAAGACTTTTGGGTGATTAAACTCAACGCAAAAGGACAAGAAATCTGGCAAAAAACCATAGGAGGCAGTAGCATGGAAAAACTACTCAGCATAGCTCCTACAAAAGATGGTGGCTATATTTTAGGAGGCACTTCCAGTTCAGATGCTTCCGAAGACCTTGAAAAAGACAAATACTCCAAAAATGAAGATTCCAGAGGAAACTTAGATTATTGGGTAGTAAAATTAAAGTCAGATGGCAGCATACAATGGCAAAAAACCATTGGAGGCCAATACCAAGACGAACTAAAAAGCATCCACCAAACTACAGATGGTGGTTATATTTTAGGAGGATATTCCAATTCTCCTATTTCAGGAGACAAAACAGAAACCAACTACGGATTAGGTGATTACTGGATTGTAAAACTAAACGAAGAGGGTGTTATTGAATGGCAACGCACATTAGGTGGTGATAAAGACGACAACTTATTTGCGCTTTTTCAAACCAAAGACGGTGGCTTTATAGTGGGTGGAAATTCCAATTCAGGAGCTACGAATTCCAAATCAAAATCCAACAAAGAAGGCACTGATTTTTGGGTACTAAAATTGGATAAAACAGGAGGCATCGATTGGCAAGAAACCTATAACTATGGTAAGATTGACGTCTTAACCTCGATTGTAGAAAACCCAGATGGCAGTTACTTAATAGGTGGTTATGCACAGAGTGAAAGTGTTCAGTCACCAATGAGCAGTGTTCAGAAAGCAGTTGGTAAAAAATCAGATAAAGAAGGCATTAACGATTATATTGCTTTAAAAATCAATGCCAAAGGAGAAGAAATTTGGAACCAAACGGTAGGAAGTAAAGGTGATGAAGTACTAAAAAAACTACTTGAAACCAGAGATGGTGGCTATCTATTAGCAGGAACTTCAAACGGAAACGCATCAAGAGACAAAAACTCCACAAAAGGAGGTACCGATTTTTGGGTAGTAAAACTACGCGACAAAGAAAAAGAAGAAAAGCTAAAAATCACAGTAGAAGCGATGCCAAATCCTGCGATTAGTTTTACCAATGTGATTGTGAACTTTGACTACCAAAATGGAACGGCAACCCTGTACGATTTAAACGGAAGAAGCCTACAAACGCAAACCTTAAAAGGAGAACACACCATTCCTATGGAAGTAAGCCACCTACCACAAGGTATTTATCTTATTGAGATAAAAACCAATACTGAAACAGGAAGCGTAAAAGTGATTAAAAAATAAGATAGAACATCATGAAATATATATACAAAAGTAGAACAACACTGTTTTTTGGACTATTTGCTTTATTTGGATATAGTCAAATAAGTACAACACCAGTAGAAATAACAAGTCCAGCTCCTTCAGTAGCTAATTTGATGAGTTTTGCAGAAATACCAGTAAATACACATACGGGAGTTCCTGATATATCCATTCCGTTGGCTAGTTTGCCAACACACAATAAAGAAATTAATGTAAATGTGGCACTGAGTTACCATCCTTCTGGTGTTGCCATTGCAAGCAAAGCAAGTGATGTGGGTATGGGGTGGAATTTGACAGCAGATGCCGTAATTTCAAGATCGATTTTAAACACTCCTGATGAATATTTAATTCCTCTTTATCAATCATTAGATCCAAATATTGACTTAACAGGGTTAAAATATAACGATGTATATAGTTATAATTTTATGGGTTATTCAGGAAAATTTAGAATTTTATATGATGGTTCTAATAATACATTTTCATTACAAAAATTACAAGAGGACAATTTAAAGATTGAGTTCAACATGATTAGTGGAACTCAGAAAATAGAATCATTTGTAGTTTATGATGACAAAGGGTTTAAATACACTTTTGATGTAAAAGATAAAGATAAAAGATATCTGAGAAATCTTATAACAAGTGCAGTTTTAACCAATCCAAATGGTACAAATGATTATATTTTAAGCGAGGAATATTTAAATTCAGAATATTATTTTTGCTCAGCTCATCATTTATCAAAAGTTACTGACAATAATGGTAAAGAATTAGTTAATTATACCTACGAAGAATTTATAGAGCCACATCCAACTACTCCACATCCAGCAACTAATCTAATAACAAATAAAGTTTCTGAAATACACGCTGTAGATAATGGGAAAATTCTTTTTAACTTTGATTACATTCCTTCATTAAAATATACGCATAATGATCCTATACAGTTACAAAATATTGAAGTAAAAAATCTTTTTAACAATACAATTAAAAAATTTGATTTTAATTATGGTTTTCTTAATGTAACCCTAGGAATTACTGATGTTAAAAGTAGAAGGTATTTAGATAAACTTATAGAAAACAATACTATTTCTACAGAAAACAATGAATATAATTTTGAGTATAAGAATGTTGTTAATAATACAAATCCTTTCTTTTGTTCTACTACTTATTATGGGTTAGACACTTTTGGTTATTTAACAAATACAATAGATAAAAATAGTTTAGTTGATCCATCCGAAATAGATATTGATTATGTGTTAGACTTAGACAGACCTTCCAAAGAGGCATGTGTTTTTGGTATTCTGGAACGTATTTTATACCCAACTGGAGGACAAGTTAAATATGAATTTGAATCCAATACTTATTCTTATGCAGATTCACAATCAGACTTATTTAATGGTGTGCCTATAGCAGCTATTTATAAAGCAAAAAATTTTGACAATCATATTTATACAGAACTTTATAACTCAAATTATAACACCTCAAATTTAAATAGTATACCATTAACCCTAACGGGTACCTTACCTGTAAAATTATATTTTAAATTATTAAGTAATCCTTACTACAGTCAATTGAACGACCCAGTAAATGAACCTTTATATGCTACCTGTAGACTAATAGGTAATGGAGTTAATTTTTATATTGATAATTATTCCTTAAGTTGTTTAGGAGATTATATCGAAGTACAACCAGGAAATTACACCATTCAAATTAATACCATTGGTAATGAATCTGCAACAGGTCATTTGAAAGTTACCAAAAAAGAAACTACAACACAGCCTATTAAGGAATGGGTTTATGGTGGAGGATTGAGAATTAAGAAAATTTCACATTATAATTCACATTCACTATTACAATCTCCTGTTAAAGAAATGAATTATGATTATCAAATGTTTGATAATAGTAATCGATCAAGTGGAGAACTTTATGATGGTCATTTACGTAATTTTTCAACTGGAGTAGCCACTTCTCCACAAGTGAGTTACAGAAATGTGAAGATATTTAATACCTTGAATAATGGTTATATAAAACATACTTATGATTCATTTACAGACTCTCCTTATTTTATAAATACAGGTTCTTTTACGTATTATCAAAACTATTATGGATATAAAAACGGCTTATTAAAAAAGACTGAATTTTATAATGCTTCAAACGTTTTACTAAAAACAATAGATAATGAGTATGATTTTGAAGAAAGGGGAAATCTAATGTATATTACTTCTATGATTAATCTTGGTTCTAGAGGTTTTACAACAAAGCCAGTATGGACAAAATTAACTGCTACAAATACAAAAGAATATTCTTATCAATCTGGTACTACCAAAATTGCTTTAACCAGTCAAACTTTTAGCTATAATCCAACTAATTTAAAGATTAGCGAAAGTACTATAACAAATAGTAATGGAGAAGTTTTGAAATCTAAGTATTTTTATCATAGAGGAGTCGCTACTATTTACTCTCAAAACAGAATTGGAGAAATAGAAAGTATGGAAACCTATAGAGGAGCTGAATTATTATCTAAGTCCAAAGTAAATTATGGAAATGTATGGCAAAACAATATTTCCTTTTTACCACAAAGTATTGCCACTTTAAGAGGAGCCAATACGCTAGAGAATCGACTAGAATACAAACAATACGACGAGTTCAGTAACCCACTGGAAGTACAACAAGAATCTGGTATTCCTATCACTTACATTTGGGGATACAATAAAACCCAGCCTATTGCTAAAATAGAAAACGCCACTTATGCAGAGGTACAACAATATGAAGCGAATCTGCAAACCCTTTCCAATGGAACTGATGAAGCCAACTTAATAACCGCTTTAGACAATCTAAGAACCGCCTTGCCAAACGCCATGGTAACCACTTATACCTACAAACCACTCGTAGGAATTAGTACCGTGACAGACCCAACAGGAAACAAGATGACTTATCATTATGATAGCTTCAATCGTTTACAATTTGTAAAAGACAAGAATGATCATATTTTGAGTGACAACAAATATTATTATAAAAATTAAAGCAAGATGAAGAAATTATTATACATACTCACACTTATTCCGGTTCTTGCTTTAGCACAAAGTTTAGATCAAAACTGGGTAGAAACCACAATTTATAAACAACCAACCACTACACCTATTACCAACCCAGACGTAACGGTTGCCAATGTACAAATCACCTACTTTGATGGACTAGGAAGACCTATCCAACAAGTAGCACACAAACAATCCAATTCAGGAAAAGACATTGTAACGCATATTGAATATGATGCTTTTGGCAGACAAACCAAAGAGTACTTACCTTATGTGAATCAAACCCCATCCTTAGATTATACCAATCCTGCGACAGTAGTTACCGATTTAAGTACTTTTTACAGCACTTATAACGGAGGTACAACCCATCCTTATAGTGAAAAAGAACTAGAAGCCTCACCACTAAATCGAGTATTCAAGCAAGCAGCACCAGGAGATGCGTGGGCAATGGGAAGTGGAAAAGAAATAAAGTTTGACTACCAATTTAATGAAACTAGCGATGCAGTAAAACTTTTTACAGCAACAGCTTCATGGGATGGAAATGCAAATAATAAAATTTATAATTCGGTTATTAATGATTTAGGGACTTATGCGGAAACCCAATTATACAAAACCATTACCAAAGACGAAAACTGGACCTCAGGAGTAAACAACACCACCGAAGAATTCAAAGACAAAGAAGGACAAGTCGTTTTAAAAAGAACCTACAACAATGGTGATAAACACGACACCTATTATGTCTATGACCAATTTGGAAATCTAACCTACGTTTTACCACCAGCAGCAGAAGGAATTGGAACACAAACTACTCTTGATAATTTAGGTTACCAATACAAATATGATTACAGAAGTCGCTTAGTAGAAAAGAAACTACCAGGCAAACAATGGGAATTTATCATTTATGACAAACTAGATAGACCAGTAGCCACAGGACCAGCATTTTCCCCTTATGGAGGAAGTGATATAGGCTGGATGATAACCGAATATGATGTATTTGGAAGAGTAACCCAAACCGGTTGGAAACAAATGACGGTTTCTGCAACAAGCAGAACAACTAATCAAAACAGCGTTACTTCAGGAAGCAATCCTTTTGTTTTAAGTGCCAATGATATTCTGACCAAGAACTATTATGATGATTATAGTTTTCCAAATGCTCCACAGGTTCCAACACAAATTGAAGGACAAAACACTGTTAGTACAGCGAATAAGTTAAGAGGATTACCAACAGGCTCCTGGACAAAAGTATTAGATATAAACAATCCAAATGCTTCTGAATTATCATATACCATTTATGATGAAAGATACAGACCAGTAAGAACCTATACCAGTAACCATTTAGGAGGTTATACTCAAGTAGACAGCAAGCTCGATTGGGCAGGAAAAACAGAGTATACCATTACCACACACAAGTATGACACTAATGGTAGTGTAATTACCGTAAGAGACACCTTTGAATACACCGACCAAGACCGTTTAAGCTTACACAAACAACAAATTGGCAGTGGAAGCGAACAATTAATTGCCAAAAACACCTATGACGAACTAGGACAGCTAATCAGCAAAAACGTAGGCGGTCAAGATGCAACAGGAGCTTCTGGCTTACAAACCGTAGATTACAATTACAACATAAGAGGTTGGTTAAAAAACATAAACGATGTCAACAACATAGGAACTGATTTGTTTTCTTTTAAAATAAATTACAATGATTTTGAATCTTTAGGAGACTTTGACGACAGTGCTATTCCTTTATACAATGGAAATATATCATCCACTTATTGGAAAACATCTAGTGATAATATTTTAAGAAAATATAATTATTCCTACGATGTATTAAATCGTTTGCTAGAAGCCAATTATTTAAAACCAACTAGTGCATCCACTCCAGATAACTACATGGAAAAACTTTCTTATGACAAAAACGGAAACATCTTAAGTTTACAACGCAATGGAGACAGAGATACCGATGGAGCACAAATGGTAAACCTTATAGATAATTTAGAATATACTTATGATACCAATAATAAAAATTTATTAATTAAAGTAGATGACGCTTCTAATTCACCACAAGGATTTAAAAACGGAAGCAATACAGGCAATGATTATGAATATGATGCTAATGGCAACATGACTCTTGACAATAATAAAGGGATTACAAAAATCACCTACAATCATTTGAATTTGCCAACAGAAATTACGTTTGGTACAAGTGCTAAAATTCTATATCTTTACAATGCTACAGGACAAAAAATAAGCAAAGCAATAGTAGATTTTGTAGGTGGTAACAGTGCAACAACGCATTATATGAGCGGAGGATTTCAATATAAAGACAATTATTTACAATTCTTTCCCCATGCAGAAGGCTATGTCAGCGTAGTTGATTCTCATGGAGTGAATAATTACAACTATGTCTTTAATTACACCGACCATTTAGGAAATATAAGACTAAGTTATGGAGTAGATCCAAGTACACAAACTATAAAAATAATGGAAGAAAATCATTATTATGCCTTTGGGTTAAAACATACAAATTATAATAGTGACCAGTTATTGTATCAAAAAGGAACCAATGAAACCATTACTTTAAAAGGAGGCACACCTACAATACAACCTACTTATAAGTATCGCTATAACTCCAAAGAGTTCCAAGACGAACTAGGTTTAAATGTATATGATTACGACAATAGAGTTTATGATCAAGCCGTAGGAAGGTTTTGGCAAATAGACCCGAAAACTGAGAACGGTCGTAGATGGTCTCCATATAATTATTGTTTCAATAACCCTGTATATTTTCTTGACCCTGATGGAATGTGGCCAGATCCTGCTTGGTTAAAAAACTATGTTAAAGGAGCATGGAGTGCTACCATTAATTTAGCTGCTGGTCTTGCAACCAGTACATACAACAATGCAAGTAATGGTGTAACTGCAACTAAAAGTGTTTATAATGCATACAAAAATGATGGTGTAAAAGGAGCAGTAAAAGAATATGCTAATCAAGTATATACAACTAGTGGAGCTAAAAGTGCTGTAGCAACAGTTAAAAAAGCTTCAACTGGTGATGCAAAAGCAGTAGCTACAACAGTTTTTAATGTTGTTGCTATAACAGTTGTTCATAAAGTTGCAAAAGGAAGTGGAACAGCTGTTGAAGCTAGTGAGGCTAGTGCTGCTAAAAATATTGGAACAACAATGTCAAATGCAGAAATGTCCAATGTCGTTGGTGGCGGAAGTAAACCTGCTGTTCAAGTTACAGCTGAACTTAACGGTCAGTCTGTTACTGCGACAAGTGGTCCATTACTACCTGAAATTGCTCCACAATTAATTCAAGCGTCAGAATCTTTAGGGGGTGTTGGAACTAAAACAAGTAGTGGTAATGTTGTTGGTTGTTGTGCAGAGTTTAGAGCAGCTAATTCATTGCTATTAGAGAATCCCAAAGCTACTCCTGCCCAAATAAACTTTACACCAGCGACTAGGCCTAGAACGGGTCAGGTGATTCCTATGTGTGAAAATTGTCAAACAATATTTGAAAAAAAATAAAAAATATGTTATCAGAGATTGAGCAACAAACATTAGATATAGATTGGTTTTTTTTAACTGAAAAAAATATTGGTTTTATAGCATCAGGTGGTGGTAAAATTCCTCTTTCTGTTTCAAAAATGTTTTCTAAAAACCATGATGTTTTAGTTTCATATTTTAGGAATTTACCAGAGACATCTGATTTTATTATTAATGAACAATTAATTAAAATGATAGATTTGAATGTAAACAATCAATATGTAAATGATTTTGCTTATATGGCAAAACGAGGTTTGTATTCTTTTGACAAGACCATTTTAAATAATTATTCAGATACTAATTATCATTTAGTAGCTAAACCAACTAACCCTTTATTAATAAATAATTTACCTCTTAAAATAAAACAGTTATTAATTAAAACATTTCTAGATATTGATATTAAAAAAATTGACAAAATTGACATTTCAATTATTAAATGATATAAGGTAATTGATAATGTTTCAGAGATTACTATGATTATACAAGAGGAATTTCATTTTGGTAATGTTCCAAAGTTAGTGATACATGTTTTTTAATCATCTAACAGGTTGATAGTCATTGAAAAATTAAAAATAATTGTAAAAAAGATGAGCTATATAGTTCATCTTTTTTTATGTTTAAAACTTTTAAAACGAAGAAAATGGTAAAAAAGTCGACCTCGTGTATTAGAATTAGTGATAGTTTCTTTTAGAGAAAAAAATATTTTTTAAAACCACACAATTGAATATCTTTACAATGCAACAGGACAAAAAGTATCTAAAGTAGTGAATGAAAATAGTGTCATAACAAAAACGGATTATTTAGCTGGAGGATTTCAGTATAAGGATAACTATTTAAAATTCTTTCCACATCCGGAAGGTTATGTCAATGTAGTTGATTCCCATGGAATAAATAACTATAACTATGTTTTTAACTATACCGATCACTTAGGAAACATACGAGTAAGTTATGGAGTTGACCCAGATACACAAACCTTAAAAATATTAGAAGAAAACCACTATTATCCTTTTGGATTAAAACACGAAGGTTATAATATGGACTATAAAACCTATCAACAAATATTGGAAGAGTCCATAAAAATTAAAATGGCTAGTCCTGTAGATGCAGTTTACAAGTACAAGTATAACGGAAAAGAGCTTCAAGACGAGTTGGGGCTCAACATGTACGACTATGGTGCAAGGAATTATGACCCAGCTATAGGTAGATTTAGCGTTCCTGACCCAATGCAAGAACTTTATTATGGTATTAATTCATATGCATATGTTTTTAATAATCCAGTTCAATTAGTTGACCCTACGGGTATGATTGTTGAATATGCAGACGACCCAAACAAAACAAAAAAGGAAAATAGACAAGCCAGAAGAGAATTTAAAAAATCTCAAAGAGAATTAAATAGGAAATCTACCGAGGCTAGAAATAATTGGAGAGCATTGAAGAAATCTAGTAATGTACATACAATTCATATCAACGAAAAAAAATCTGATGGCAAGTTAATAGAAAACCACACAAAACCAAAAGATGGTTATACAAAGGAAAATGGAGTTGGGACAGATATTTATATAAACACTAATAGTACCAGTATTGAAGGCGAAGAATTAGGGACTAATATCATAGGAATATCTCATGAAGAAGGACATGCTTTTAGATTTGACCAAGGTTTAGTTGAAGAAAATTATGAACCAAATATGAGCGACCCAAATGATTTTAATAATTCAATGCTTCATATTTCAAGAGTAAAACTTACTGAAGAAGTTGAAACAAGCCATATTGAAAATATAGTTAGAGCACAGGTTGACCCAACTGGTCAAAAAATCCCACTGCGAAAAACATACAAGAATATTAGACAACATAGAGTTAATCCTTCAAGCGGTATGATTGAAATTTATTATAAGGATGCAAATGTTGTTAAAGCAGGATATAATTACTATAAAAAAACTACCAAATGATTTTAAAAAAGTTAATATTGATTTGTTTTATAATTTCATCTTGTGTGAATAATAGAGTTGTTACTAATGAATTAAAGTCATTCTGTAATATTTACGAGAGTGAATTTAATATTTTAAACTTATCTTCAAATGACGAAGATTTATGCAATTTGGAATTAAATTCTTTTTTAGAATATAAGTATGAATATGATATATTATTTCATTATCAAAAAGAAGGAAGTGAAGAATATTATTTAGATAGATTTTTTTTTGAAAAAGGTAAGTGGATGCATACTAGAATAATTGATAATGTTTTAATAAAAAATAATGTTACAACTGATAACATTAATTTAAATGGACTATTAAATAAAATTGATAATAAATCATATATTCAGACTTGTAAGGATTGTAATGAATGTGAAAATTATACATTTCTTATTAAAAGTGATAATAAAAAATTTAAATATATTTCAAATAATTATTTTTTAGAAAACTTAAATGAGATTGATTCAAAAAAAATATCAATTTATTTAGAGATTTATAATAATATTAAAAATAAATAATTAGACAAAGGCGATTCCTAAACGTTTCACCTCAATCCACAAACCCATTACAAAGCCCATATGCCTCAACAAAAGGTAATGTTTCAGAGTTAGTGACAACCCTTTTCACAGAAGCTAACCAATTGAAAATAAAACAATAATTTAAAAAATATATTGAGAAGGAACGCGATATGGCGTTCCTTTTTGTGTTATATAATGTCTTAAAACGAAGAAAATGGTAAAAAAGTCGACCTCGTGTATTAGAATTAGTGATAGCTTTTTTAGAAAAAAAATATTTTTTAAAACCACACAATTGAATATCTTTACAATGCAACAGGGCAAAAAGTAACTAAAGTAGTGACAGAAACGGGTATTAAAACACAAACCGACTATTTAGCTGGAAGATTTCAGTATAAAGTGAATGAATTACAATTTTTTCCTCATGTTGAAGGCTATGTCAATGTAATAGACGATAAATATAATTATGTTTTTAATTACACCGATCATCTAGGAAACATACGAGTAAGTTATGGAGTCGACCCAAGCACAAGTACTTTAAAGGTATTGGAAGAGAATCATTACTATCCTTTTGGATTAAAACACGAAGGTTATAATATGGACTATAAAATGTATCAAAAAATACAAAGTGGTGCAATAGCCATTAGAGTAGCTGCTCCTTTACAGCCTAATTACAAGTATAAATACAACGGTAAAGAACTGCAAACAGAGCTTGGGCTTAACATGTATGACATGGATATGAGAGATTATGATCCAGCTATTGCTCGATGGGTAGTGCAAGACCCTGTTGTTCATTATGATTATTCTCCTTATAATGCTTTTGATAACAATCCTGTAATATTTGCTGACCCTAGTGGAGCAGATGCATATGAAGATAAAGAGGGTTATCATTTTACAGGTGCAGATGCACAAAACTTTTTTTCTCAATTACAAGGTCAATTAGGAGAGACTTCTTCTGATTCTTCACCAGAGAATGATATTACAGTAAATTCAAAAGGGAAAATTACAAACATAGTTATTAATGACAAACCTCATAGAATTTTCGACACAGATGGTAATCAATTGTATGTAAATGATTATGCATATGACAGTAAATGGTTAGACTTGGCTAGTGTAGATGAACAATTATATGTGATTATAGATAATCCATTTTTAGTAAAACTTATTTTAAAAGCGGGTTTTGTTAATAGTGGTTTTAATATGAGTCAAAGATATCTGGAAACAGCATTAAATTCACACGGTTCTGCTGATTTTGGGTTTAATCAATTGAGAGATGAATTAGATATGCATAATACTGAGTATGATGGTTATGAAGATGGTAATGGAGCTTTTTTTAGAGTACAAGGACAAAAAAGCATCTATAATTTTGCTGATTTTTCGCAATTTGTTTGGGGGTCTTGGATGAGAGTTAATAACTTTTCTTCTCTTGAAATGAAAGCTGGGGCTCATATAAACAACTTTATTACCACTTTGATCTCAACAGATAGAACGGGAGGGTTTATTGATTCCGAAGCAGACCAAAGAGCTATTCAAAATGGTTTTAATTATACTAATAATCTTCTTTCAAAATGAGTAATAGAATAAAAAAAGCTTCGTATGTTAACATTATATCTTTTATAATAATTTTAATTGCTGCATTAATTCAATTATGCCTGAAAGGAGAATATCATATTTATAGAAAAATAAGAGCAATATTAGGTTATTTTATAATAATACCATCTATAATAATATCTTTTATAGGAACATTAGAAGTTTTAAAATATTATTTGAATAATAACTTTAAAAAACCTTTAAAATGGTTATATCTTACAGTTCCATCATTGTTTATTTTATGCTATTTTCTTTTTGCAATAATATTTATTCTAATTAAAAGTTGCTTTTAAGGGGTAATGTACTGGATTTGGTAATGTTTCAGAGTTAGTGATGAAGGTTTTAATAGTTGCTAATGGATTGATAACCAATAAAAATTAAAAATAATTGTAAAAAAGATGAACTATATAGTTCATCTTTTTTTATGTTTAAAGCTTTTAAAACAAAGAAAATGGTAAAAAAGTCGACCTCGTGTATTAAAATTAGTGATAGTTTCTTTTAGAAAGAAAAATATTTTTTAAAACCACACAATTGAATATCTTTACAATGCAACAGGTCAAAAAGTATCGAAAGTAGTGACAGAAACAGGCATTAAAACACAAACCGATTATTTAGCTGGAGGCTTTCAGTATAAAGTGAATGAATTACAATTCTTTCCACATCCAGAAGGCTATGTCAATGTAATAGATGATAAATATAATTATGTTTTTAATTACACCGACCACTTAGGAAATATCCGAGTAAGTTATGGTGTAGACCCAAGCACAAGTACTTTAAAAATACTAGAAGAAAACCATTACTACCCTTTTGGATTAAAACACGAAGGTTATAATATGGACTATAAAACCTATCAAAAAATACAAAGTGGTGCAATAGCCATTAGATTAGCTGCTCCATTACAGCCTAATTATTTGTACAAGTACAATGGGGCTGAGCTTCAAACCGAACTAGGACTTAATATGTACGACATGGACATGAGAGACTATGATCCAGCTATTGCTCGTTGGGTAGCACAAGATCCTGTTGTTCATTATGATTATTCTCCGTATAGTGCGTTTGATAATAATCCTGTATTTTGGTCAGATCCTAGTGGGGCAGATAGTGAAACTGATATTTTTGGAAGAAATAGATTTGATAATAATGGTATCTATATTCCTGCTATTGATAGAGGTAAATCAAATCAAAATATAGGCATAGATGAAATTGCTGTAGAATCTTTGAAGCAGACAGCTAAACTTTATATGGATGGGGAAGATATGTCTAATCTTAATGAAAGTCAAAAACAAAAAATTTTTAAAAAAGATGCTCTTAAAACAATTGGAATATTACTGTGGGAATTTGCTACAGGAACTGGAAATGAGAGTAGAACTTTTGAAAAAGGAATTCATCCATTTGCGGATGATTTAATTAGTGGTAGAATTATTAAAGAAATAATAACTGAATTTAGTGAGAAAGCTGCATTAGACGGATATGATTTTACCATGAAAGGTGACTCTGAAACGTATAAAATTGCTTTAGAGTTTAGTCCAAATTCTAGCCCATCAACATGGATGAATTCCTTGATTAAACATATAGATTCAAATGCTGTTCAATTTTTTGTTGGTGGTGCAATTGCAACAGTAGGAGTTAAAAACAATAATTTAATAATTCAAATTTACAATGAAACTAGTAGAAATTCTTTAATGCTTCATATAGGAGGTAATTATGATAGAAAAAATGGTAATAAATCACTTTCAACAATTAAACAATATATAAATGCATCATATGAAATTAGCAGAAATTAAAAAATTAAAAGTATATTCATTATTATTTATCTTTTTTTTATTTACACTGTTTTTTAGTTGTATAAATCTAAATGAATGTAAGCTTGATTCATCTAAAAAGTATTATTGTTTTAATGATATAAAGGCAATTAATTATGTTGAATTTGGAGAAAATGGAACATTTAAACACTATTATAGAAAAGGAAATACAGAACTTAGTCATATAGGGAGATGGAGAGAAAATGATGAAGGATATTGTTATATTGAGCTAAATGAATGGAAAGATTTTAATGAAAAAGGAGATAATTATCAAGAATTTGGTAATGGAATTTTATATATAAATGGAAATTTTCTCAATATGAGTCCAGATGGTGAATCTTCATATAGTTTTAAAAAAAGTGATTAATAATGAGCGGTAATGTTTCAAAGATTACTATGATTTAAACAAGGGAAATTTCATTTTTTTATAAAAGATTTTTCGTAAAATTTCCCTTGTTTCACACAAGACAAAAAGTAACTAAAGTAGTGACAGAAAGTGGCATTAAAACACAAACCGACTATTTAGCTGGAGGATTGGTAATGTTTCAGAGTTAGTGACAACCCTTTTCACACAAGCTAACCAATTAAATTAAAATTTAATTAAAAAAATGTATAGAAAAGGAACGCCATATGGCGTTCCTTTTTGTGTTATATAATGTCTTAAAACGAAGAAAATGGTAAAAAAGTCGACCTGGTGTTTAGCTTCGTTCTGTTCGCCTTTAGGCTCGAGTCAGAATTAGTGATAGCAAAAAACACCTACGACAAACTAGGACAACTAATCAGCAAAAACGTTGGTGGATTAGGAGCAACAGGATTACAAACCGTAGATTACAGTTACAACATAAGAGGTTAGTTGAAAAACATAAACGATGTTGAAAATATAGGGAATGATTTGTTTTCTTTTAAAATTAATTACAATGATTTTGAATCTTTAGGAGACTTTGACGACAGTGCTATTCCTTTATACAATGGAAATATATCATCCACCTATTGGAAAACATCTAGTGATAATATTTTAAGAAAATATAATTATTCTTACGATGTATTAAATCGTTTGCTAGAAGCTAATTATTTAAAACCAACTAGTGCATCCACTCCAGATAACTATATGGAAAAACTTTCTTATGACAAAAACGGAAACATCTTAACCTTACAACGCAATGGAGACAGAGACACTGATGGAGCACAAATGGTAAACCTTATTGACAATTTAGAATATACGTATGATACCAATAATAAAAATTTATTAGTGAAGGTAGATGACGCTTCTAATTCACCACAAGGATTTAAAAACGGAAGCAATACAGGCAATGATTATGAATATGATGCTAATGGCAACATGACGATTGACAATAATAAAGGGATTACAAAAATCACCTACAATCATTTGAATTTACCAACAGAAATTACGTTTGGTACAAGTGCTAAAATTCTATATCTTTACAATGCTACAGGACAAAAGATAAGCAAAGTAATAGTAGATTTTGTAGGTGGTAACAGTGCAACAACGCATTATATGAGCGGAGGATTTCAATATAAAGACAATTATTTACAATTCTTTCCCCATGCAGAAGGCTATGTCAGCGTAGTTGATTCTCATGGAGTGAATAACTATAACTATGTCTTTAACTATACCGACCATTTAGGAAATATAAGACTAAGCTATGGAGTAGATCCAAGTACCCAAACTATAAAAATAATGGAAGAAAATCATTATTATGCCTTTGGGTTAAAACATACAAATTATAATAGTGACCAGTTATTGTATCAAAAAGGAAGCAATGAAACCATTACTTTAAAAGGAGGCACACCTACAATACAATCTACTTATAAGTACAAGTACAACGGTAAAGAATTGCAAACAGAGTTAAATCTGAATTGGTATGATTACCAAGCTCGAAACTATGATCCAACTTTAGGTAGATGGATGAACATTGATCCACTTGCGGAGACTTCAAGAAGATGGAATCCATATACTTATGTTTATAATAATCCTTTACGTTTTGTTGACCCTGATGGTATGCAAGGACAGGACGTTTACGGTTTAGACACTGAATCTGGAGATATTACTCTTTTAGAACAAAACGATGATGAGAAAGATACACTTGTTGATAATTCCAATCAAGAAGTTATATCAGAGGATGTTGACAAAGGATTACTATATAATGGTCAAAATATTATGAAAAATGGACTTCAAACAAGTAATTATAAAGGAGGGTTACAATTGGCATACGATATTTCAATATATACACATGATGAACTTGGAGGCATGATATATAAAAACACTAATGGAGAGAATTATTTAGATTTGCTTCCTTATACTCATAGTACTATTGAGCAAGATAAAAATGGAGTTTCGATGGTTGCTGGTTTCTCTCATCAACTAAGTTCCCCATTCTTTACTTCTAAAGATGGCTCTTTTAAAGGAACAATTTCAATAATTTTTCATACTCACCCAGGACACCCAGATTTCCCAAAATTAGGTTATGCTTTTCCTTCTCCACAAGATTATAATGTTGCATTGGATAATCATGATATTAATGGAGTAAAAACTAATCAAATAAACATTTACAAAAATATTAGATATTTAGTTTTAGGAAATTTAACTGAAACTATAAATGGTGTAACTTCCAATGTAGGAATATACCAATATGGGAAAGGCAGAAGTTTGTTAAATAAAAATGTAAAACAACTTTTATCAGATTAAATAAAAATATATGAGAACATTATATACAATAATAATAATTTTATTTACAATGACTTTTAGTTCTTGTAAATCAATAAAAAAAAAGGAACAATATAACAGTGATATGATTTCACTTGCGGAGGAAATAATATCTTTTGTAAATAAAAAAGAAGCAATTTTTAAAAGTAATTTTAATAACGAATTTTTTTTTCATATTGATATTAATGATTTGGACTCTAATTATAGTATAGTAAAATTATCACTGAATAGTATGAAACCAAATGATTTTTCTTACAAAACAAGTTGTAACGAAATAGAAGCATTTATATATATTCATAAAGATTTTGTTAAGAATAATACTTCATTAAATATTAAAAATTCTTTTTTCATGGTTCCAGATTCTAGAAGATGGGATTTCTTAGTTTTTAAAAACAAAAATAAAGTGCTAAAGATAAGTATTTTAGAAAATTATGAGGTAGATAATAATGAAGTAGATGATAACTTTGAATGGTAATCTTTCTGGTAAGGCAATAAAATTATTTGTGTCTTTTACAAGTATCGCTATAACTCCAAAGAGTTCCAAAATGAACTAGGTTTAAATCTATATGATTATGGTGCAAGGAATTATGATGCAGCTCTAGGACGTTATTTTTCAATGGATAATTTTTCAGAAGCATTTTACAATTTAAATACATATCAGTATACGGCGAATAATCCTGTAAAATTCATAGATATGAATGGTGACTATATTTATATTTATGATGGAAGTGGAAAAGGTTATAGATATGATAAAGGTAAATTATATTCAAGAGAGAAAGAAGGAGATGAATGGGAGGAAACTCAGGCTGAGGAAGGAAGTTATGTGGCTCAAATAGTAGGTTCTTTAAATAGTATTTCAAATGGAGATGAAAATTCTTTTGGAAGTATATTATTAAACCTTTTTTCAAATGATAAAATAAATGCTTATATAACTGATAATGAGTTTACTGATGATATTAAAAAAAACAGAACAACTACATCAGGACTGAAAATTCGTACCGCATTTGATCAAAATGAAAAAGTAAGAACAACCTCAGGAAATCAAAATTTAATTTTTCATATATCACTTGCTCATGAATTAGCGCATGTATTTGCAAATCAAGTTTTTGATTTAGATATATTGTCAAAAGAATGGTATTCTATAATGGATTCAAATGGAAAAAGACATAAGTTAAATCAATCAGAAGTATTTGCATCATTTATTGAAAATTTTGTTAGATCCGAACAGCATTTACCACTTAGACTATATTATTCAGTAGATACTGATGGGAGTGTTGTTCAGGATTCAAGATTGATAAAAAAATCAAAAAGTCAAGGTTTTATTACTCAATATGAATCTACAGAGAGAGCATTAGAAATTTGGACCGAAATATTAAACTCAAGGAAACAATGAAGAAAACAATAATTATTATACTGATTGCCTTTTTACTTATTAGTTGTGCAAACCCAATCTTTTTTAATGAAATAAAATCATTAAACTCAAAGATGGGAGTCAAAAGTAGTGATGAAAGAAAAGTATTTAAAGAAATCCAAAAAAAAATCCCAAATTCAAAACATATTATTTATTATAATCAACCTAGTTTTAATATTGATAGTGAATATTTCACGGGTCTTGTTTATGATTTTGAGAGTGAACAATATTTTTATCTAGAATATAAAGACTCTAAATTAGATATAAGTATAACTCCAAATAATTCTTATGCTGAATACCAAAAAGAAAACATTGATTTATTTATAAATGGAAGATATGATGAGATAAATAAAAAATCTAAGAATTGTTTATATTCTGGAAATAATATTTATGATTATTTATATGAGATAAATTTAGAATCAGGAAATAATATTAATAAAAATTTTATAAATTTCTTTTTATGTACAGATTTTGCAGATAACAAATAAGGTTATATGGCTCTGTAATGCTTCAGGTTAGTGATATGTATCTTACGGACAGCTAACAAATTGATAATCAATAAAAATTAAAAATAATTGTAAAAAAGATGAGTTATGTAAAGCTCATCTTTTTCACAAGAAAAGGGACATGTCGTAAATAATTATACTAACCATAATCAGTCCAGTCAACAAAAAGGAGCTCATAATTGTCAAGATCCTAGCAATAAAAATTCTTTCCGTTCAAAAAACGCATTGGATTGGGAGGATCATTATAATACAAGTGTACAATACTATCCATTACCACAGATTCTATATAATCTATTCGGAATAAAATTTTAAATTATGAAAAAAACAATAATCTTATTTACAATTGTGATTTTTAGTCTAAAATCATATTCTCAAAATGAAATAAATTTTATTTTTAAAACTTTATTAGTCTTAGATAATGCTATTAGTCTTAAACTTGATGATTCCATAACAGCATTAAATAAAGAAATGTTATTAGAAAATATTAGTTTAGAAGTAAATGAACTTAATACTAATATGCTTAAACCTAATTTTTTTGATAACTATAGAATTTATAGATTTAACTTACAGGATAATAAAATAGATTACAAAAGTGATGTTCCAATTATTTTCAATATTAGTTCTTGTTCTGAGTTTGCGATTATTTATAATGAAAAAACAGAAAAGTATTATCGCATAAAGGGATTTAAAAGTAATGATTTCAATTCTTTGATAAATGATATAATTTTATATTATGAGAGAAAACTTAGACCTAATGATATCGTAAAAAACTTAATTTATTTAAATTATCAAGGATTGGATTTTGAATGTATGTATAATGCGCTTAAAGATTCACCAAATAATATATGGAAATATGAATGCATGAAAGTCTGTACAAATGCAAAACCATCTCATTCCAGTAGATAAAGATAATAGGTAATGTTCCAAAATTAGGGGGGAATGTATCAAACGTATTGTTTTGGTAAGACAAAACACAAAATATTAATAATAATGTTGAAATTTTTGTATCGTCAGGAACAAGCATTAGTTTATTTGGTAATGTTTCAAAGTTAGTGACAACCCTTTTCACAGAAGCTAACCAATTGGGTAGTGTTTCAGAGTTAGTGATATGTGTCTTACGAACAGCTAATAAATTGATAATCAATAAAAATTAAAAATAATTGTAAAAAAGATGAGCTATATAGCTCATCTTTTTTATGTTTAGAGCTTTTAAAACAAAGAAAATGGTAAAAAAGTCGACCTCGTGTATTAAAATTAGTGATAACCAAAAACAGCAATGATGAACTAGGGCAATTAATCAGCAAAAACGTAGGAGGAACTGATGCAACAGGAGCTTCTGGTTTACAAACTGTAGATTACAATTACAACATAAGAGGTTGGTTAAAAAACATAAATGATGTCAACAACATAGGAACCGATTTGTTTTCTTTTAAAATCAATTACAATGATGCAGAAACCGCAACAGATTTATATAATGGTAATATATCAGAAACCTTTTGGAAAACAAATAGCGATAACAAGCTAAGAAAGTACCAGTTTTCTTATGATAATCTAAACAGATTATTAGACGCAAGTTACACTCGAAAAAACGAAACCACAGCACCTAATGCCTACAGAGAATCTTTATCTTATGACAAAAATGGAAATATACAAAGACTAAATCGCTACGGTGTTATAGATGACCCTGATTATGCCATTCATATTGATAATTTAATATATGAATATGACAATGTAAATAAAAACCAGTTACTAACCGTTACCGATGAAACCGAGTCACCACAAGGATTTAAAGACGGAGTAAATGAAGGAAACGATTATGAGTATGATGCCAATGGTAATATGAAGGTAGACAACAACAAAGGAATAAGAGATATAATCTATAATCATTTGAATTTACCTACAGAAATAAATTTTGTGAGTGCTGACAAAATTGAATATCTTTACAATGCAACAGGGCAAAAAGTATCGAAAGTAGTGACAGAAACAGGCATTAAAACACAAACCGACTATTTAGCTGGAGGATTTCAGTATAAAGTGAATGAATTACAATTCTTTCCACACGCAGAAGGCTATGTAAAAAAGGAAGCTAACAGTTACAAATATGTTTTTAATTACACAGACCATTTAGGAAATATCAGATTAAGTTATACCGATATAGATAGCAATGGTACTATTGACATTGACGAAATAATAGAAGAAAATGAATATTATCCTTTTGGGTTAAAACATGAAAGCCATATTTCTTCTAATGCGTACCAAATGAAGTACAACGGGAAAGAATTACAAACGGAATTAGGATTAAACATGTACGATTATGGTGCTAGAAATTACGACCCTGCACTAGGTAGATGGATGAATGTTGATTCATTGGCAGAGAAGTACAATAATATGTCAACTTATAATTATGTGAATAATACCCCTATAAATGCAATAGATCCTGATGGAAAAAAAATTGTCTATGTAGGTGAAACTAGAAAAGAGAGAAGGGCTTTAAGACGCAAAATTCGTAGTAGTTTAAAAGAACAAAGAAAATCTTCGGCTTTTAGAGAGATCTGGAGTCAATTAAAAAATTATGAAAAAGAGTATAGGTTTAGGGAAGGCACTCATGCACCTGGTGCGGCCGGACAATTTGTTAAAACTTATGGGCACACATTAGATTATCAAATGGAATTTGATAAGAATTATAATCTTTTGAATCCTGAGTATAACGAGAACCCTGATAGAGCAGGTGGTGATATTTACATTGGGTCTGATACATTTGAAAACAAAGAATTACTTCCCCATGTTATAGTTGAAGAGATGGTACATGCTGTCCAATTTGATTCAGCTGTAAGTACAGAAGAAGCAAGAGCATTTGATTATTCAAATTTTTCTGATTCTTATGCGGGTAACCGTGAGTTTGAAGCAAAAATGTTAGTTGGAATAATTAATTTTCAATCAGGAATACCTTTGTATACTGAAAATCCAACTATGTCAGCACAGCAGTATGGAGTTGAATATCTAAATAATGGTTCAAGTAAGTCGGACTACTTTTCGAGAATGTTACAATGGCAAGAATCAGCGAAGGATAGTCCTTATGGAAGAATGAATTTTGATCCAAAAATTTTACCAACAATACTTGAAAATACTATAAAATAATGAGAGAATCTATATTTTTTTTAATAACATTAGTAATGTTAGGTTACAAGACTAAAGCTCTAAATTCATTTGATGCAAAAGAGCCTATTTCAAATATTCAAATTGATTTTAAGTGTTCAGATTTTGATAATGCTAGAGAATATTTAATATCATTTGACAGACAAGAATTGTGTAATATTTTCAGTGAGGATTTGAGTGTTAACTATAACATCATGCTTGTATATAAAGGTAACTTTAAAGATGAAGTATTTAATAAATATTCTGGGTATTATTATTTAATGGATTCAAATAATAATAAAATAGGAGATTTAGAAAATATTGAAATTGGAAATTTTGGATTTGTTGAAACAAAGAATTTTGACAGAATACAAAAGAATAAAAAGGTTAGGTTAAGTCAACTCAATATTAAATTGAGTAGTGATGGGATTAATGATTTAGATAATAAAGAATCTACAATATTAATGAAAATTGAGCTTTAAAAGGCAATGTTTCAGAGGTTAGTGATATGTATCTTACGAACAGCTAACAGATTGATAACCAATAAAAATTAAAAATAATTGTAAAAAAAAATGAGCTATATAGCTCATTTTTTTTATGTTTAAAGCTTTTAAAACGAAGAAAATGGTAAAAAAGTCGACCTCGTGTATTAGAATTAGTGATAGTTTTTTTTAGAGAAAAAAATATTTTTTAAAACCACACAATTGAATATCTTTACAATGCAACAGGTCAAAAAGTATCGAAAGTAGTGACAGAAAATAGCTGCATAACAAAAACTGATTATTTAGCTGGATCTGTAGTTTCTATGATAAATACATTTAGAAGTGAATTATTTTTGCCAGTGCGATTACAATATAATTGGATAAAATTTACAACTAGTAGCCCTGCTAAAATTGAATTTCAGACCGTTGAAGAAAGGCAGATTTCTGTCACAAAAGAACAAATGCCACAATTGGACAAACAAATAAGTAAGGAGTATAAGATGAAAAATATATTAATCATAACAGTATTAATAAGCTTGTCGTGTTCTATCAATAAAAACACGAAAAATGAAGATATATATATAACAAAGCATTAAAAATTATTATAAAGGAAAATGTTTTGGAAATAAAAGATATTGATAAATTGAAATTTCAAAGGAAGTTATTCCATTTAGTATGGAAACTTCTGATATAGGTTTAATTAATAGAAAGATTGTTGAAAATTATGATTATTTTAATGATTATAGTTTACAACAAAAGCAAAAAATTGATTTATTAGTTGATTCTTTAAAAATAAAAGATATTGAATTCAATAAAAACTTTATTAAACAACCATTAGATTCTAAACAGGGTAAAATAAGTAAAAGAACAAAGTATATAATATTTTTTTCAAATATCATTAATAATAGGTTATATGCTGAAATTAGAGAGTATAATCATAAATTTAATTTAAACCCAACATCTGAAGAATTATCTTATGGTAAGGCCTATAGTTTTTTATTTGAAGTAGATGATAGTTCTAAAGAGGTAAAATGTATTTCTTATGGATATTATTCTATGAATTAACTACTTACCTACCAAAGTTAAAGCGTTAAGAATTCAGAAAATTAATTTGAAAAATACCAATGCTTATGACTGGAAACGTTCCTCCATAAATATTATAGTAGTGAAAAGTTGAATAATGAAAAATATACTGATTATCATGTTAATAATTTGTTTGTTTACGTTTTGTAAATCAAACAAAAACCATTTGAAAGTTGAAAAACACATCAAAGCATATGAGTATTTAAGTAAAATTGAACCCTATAAAGATAGTGGTATTTATGTAGTTGATACGCTTTATTATATACCTAGAGTTTTTGCGTATTCTTATTTACTTAAAAATAAAAACCAAAAAGAAAAATCTAAAATTTTAGATTCTTTGTGGAGATTAGATCAAAATTTATCTTACGACGAAAAATATTTTAAAATATCTAAATATTTAAATAATAACAATAAAGCAAAGTATAATTTATACTTTGACGAACAAACTGATAATAAACTGAATGTTGAAATTTTCCATAATCATAACAATGTTAAAAGCATTCATTATCACATATCTATGTTCGGAAATAGTGAGATTTATTCATTTACATTTAACGGAAATAATGAGATAATTGATGTTAAAAAGGAAACTGCAATCAATAATTAATTGTTTTTTGTAATAATGTTTCAATATCAAAAATTAGAAATTGTGTTATACAAAAGTATCTATATATAAAAAGAAGGAAAAGTGAGATTTATATTTAATATTTTAATTTTATTTATTTTTTCTTCCTTGATGACAAAGGAAGAATATGAAGGAGTTTATTTTTATGACTCTTTAAATTATCATGAAAGTATAGACTTGCGTACTAGTGGTAAGTTTATTTATAATTGTGAAAATAAATTTCTAGATATAACAATTAAAGGTAATTATCATATCTATAGAGATAGTTTGATTTTGGATAGCTACCCCCAAAAAGATAAAATGTTGGTTAATGAAGTAGTAAAAGGTAATAAAAATACTATATATATAGATGTTAAAGATAAAAACAGAAATGCTATCCACTATAATTTGTATTTATTATTAGAACACAGTAATGTTGTTTGCATAGAAAATCAGTGGGATATAACTAAAATAAAAGATAAAAAAATAAAAGGATTTTATATAGTAGATAAGAAAGGTTTAAAATCTCCTGTGCATAATAAAAAAGGTTTATCAACCAATTATTTTAGTGTAATTTTTGAAACAAATCGGGTTTTTGAAAATGAAGTATGGCTTTTTGAAAATGGTAAATTAAAACCAAAGGGATTAAATGGAGAAAATCAAGAGTATTATTTAGAAAAAAAATAGATAATATTTATGGAATGTTTCAAAGGTCATTGATATTTATGTTACTAACCGCTAAAAAATTGATAATCAATAAAAATTAAAAATAATTGTAAAAAAGATAAGTTGATATGAACAACCCTCAAAAAGTTAGATACTATTTTGGGGTATTTTATACAGAATTATTAATAGCAGAAAGTAATATGAAAAAATTATCGTTTGTCTTAATATTTTTGATAGTATTATTTTTAATTGGTTGTGGTAATAAAAATTATCACTATATCGATAATATTAAAAAGGGTTATAATGTTAAAAAAGAAAATAGTAGTATTATTTTACGACATAAAAACTTCAATCCTTCTAAGAAAGTTTTTACCAAATTGAATAATATTTTAAGTGATGATTTTATTTATATCTATTCTTGGGTTAATCATTTACCCATAGATGGAGAAGTATTCAAATAATCAGCTATACAAATTAATGTACCAAAGATTATTATAATTTAAACAAGGGGAATTTCATTTTTGGTAATGTTTCAAAGTTAGTGACAACCCTTTTCACACAAGCTAACCAATTGAAAATTAAAATTTAATTTAAAAAATGCATAGAAAAGGAACGCAATATGGCGTTCCTTTTTGTGTTATGTAATGTCCTAAAACGAAGAAAATGGTAAAAAAGTCGACCTCGTGTATTAAAATTAGTGATGCAGGTATTTGTCCTTATTGTAATACTAAAAACTTAGTCAAAAATGGGTTTACCAAAAATAAAAAGCAACAATTCTATTGCAAAAATTGCTATAAAAGATGTATCGATTTTTATTGTTACAAAGCTTATAAACTAGATGTAAATATTAAAATAATTCAATTTATAAAAGAAGGTCTAGGAATAAGAAGCACAGCAAGAATATTACAAATTTCAACTACTACTGTTTTGAAAAGAATTATTGCTATTACAAAAAAAAATCCTAATCCTATTTTCTATAAGAATAAGATTTATGAAGTAGATGAAATGCGTTGCTATTTAAAACATAAAGACAAACCGATGTGGATTGTGTATGCATTAGAAAAAAAACGAAGCAAGTTGTTAGTTTCAGTTTAGGAAGAAGATCAAAACGAACGATTCAATATGTTATCAATTCATTATTGCTTTCTTTTCCTAAAAATAGCTATACAGATGGTTTAATGCATTATAAATCTTTAATAAATTCAGTAATTCATAAAATAAAGCGTTTTGGCACTAATCAAATTGAAAGAAACAATCTTACTATGCGAACTCACTTAAAACGATTGCAGCGAAAAACCATTTGTTTTAGCAGAAGTTTTATTCTTTTACAATGTGTTTTGCGTATTTATTTTTGGGGTTAAAACTTCTAATTGTTGTCAATTATTGCATTTTTTTTGTTTGATTTCGAACTAGTTATTTAGGTTTCGTTCGAGTTTCGTTCGGAGATTGTAGCGAAAAAGTGCCTGTTTTCTGCTACTTTACCGAAACGCTTCCGAACAATCTCCGAACAAAGCCCTTAGAAAACTGCTTTAAATAGGTCAAAACATGTCAAAACCGTTCATGATGTTTTTTTTTGGTAACTTGGCAGGGGTTGTTGGGTGTATATTTGATTTTTAGTGATTAATACTTAATCTTATGATATCATCTATAACCATTTAAACTACCTACCGAAATTACGTTTGGTACAAGTGCTAAAATTCTATATCTTTACAATACTACAGGACAAAAAATAAGCAAAGCAATAGTAGATTTTGTAGGTGGTAACAGTGCATCTATGAACTGAGGTTTTCAAAATAATTGCCAAAAAAAACCTCTTTAAATCATCTATAGATTTACTTGATTATCCAAAGTTATAGCGTTTTCTAAACTTGAAAAACGTATTTGTTGACGGGATATTCTCGTGATATATTACATTCTTAAAATATAAAATATCCTATTTTATACTAATACTTTATTATATTTGTTACTAACAAAACGAAAGCTTTTTCACACACTAACGTTATGTTTCAGTTAAGATAATCCACTCTAAATTAATCGAAAAAACAAATGAAAAGAATTTTAATCGCTCTTATGACGACCTTTTTTGTATTTGGATGTAAATCTGAACAAAAGAACAATTTGAACGAATTAGAACCTGATAAAAAACTGTCAAAATTAAACACCAAAAGAACCGAATCAAATATATTATTTGATACGCTGGTTTTTAATAAAGACATGAATGGTGAATTATTAACAGAAAAATACGCTTTAGGTTTCTTGGAGCTACAGTTTTACAAGCAATTTGTTTTACAAAACAAAATTAATGAGAAACAAATATTGACTGAGGAACACACTAAAACGGAAATTACTTACTTAGGAAAATTAATGGATTTAGATAATCAGAACTCTTATCATGTAATTACTAATTTCAAGATTATCGGAATTGGAGAAATGGAATCGCCACGAGGAATAAGTAATCTCGTATTTATAAACAATGATTTGGATAAAGCAATTATTTATAGAATGGGCTTGCCAGATGAATTACCAGAAAAAATTGAAAATAATAATTTATATTTTACTTTGAAATCTAAAAGAGTAGGAATAGCAATACTTGGAGGTTTACCACCAATGCTCTGTCTGCCAGAAATTGGATGTAACTGATAAGGAAACGAATGTACACAAGATACCATCTTAATAGCGACTAACCTGCAAAGTAAAACAAGAAAATAAACGACTGTAATAACCTATAATGCACTTATACTAAAACCTTTAGTTGAAAAGCGAAAACGATACTATGAAATTAAATGAAAGACAAATAGAATATGGTTTTAATTACTATTTCAAAGAGGAACGTGACAAAATAAAAAGTGTTGTTGAACTTTCTGAATTTAATGGTGAAGATAAACTTTCAATAAATTGTACTCAACTTGATTATTGGATAGAGAAACACGGTAAAAAAGAAAAGGACAAAAAAAGAATTTTAAACGAATGGTGTGAGTTTCTTAAACAAAATTCAACAGTATTCACTGAGCTAGATTTTGGAACACGAATGCCACAAGAATTATTTGACGCGGTTTGCAATCAAAAGCATTTAAAACGATTAGAAATAAAATGGGGTGCCTATAAAGACATTTCTGCTATTGAAAATTTGTCAAATATTGAATTATTACATATTGGTTCGGGTGCTGGTGTTGTAAGTGTAAAACCAATCTCAAAACTTAAAAACATTATAGCTTTATCGATAGAGAACTTTCAAAAAATTACAAATTATGATGATTTAGTAGAATTAACAACACTTGAAAGTTTAAGCATTGAAGGCGATGGAATGGGACCTCAATATATTAAGATTGACAATATTAATTTTATTAGTCAAATGACACAACTTCGCTTCTTTAGACTTTTAACAGAACGTCTTCAAAGTAAAGATTATTCACCTATATTCCATTTAAAAAATTTAGAATATTTAACATTGAGTAAGAATCGAGAAGTTTCAAAACTTCACAGCGAATTATCTAAACTACCAAAATTAAAATGGGGTTTAATAAAGACAAAACCAGAAATATATCAAAAATAAAGAGGGAATCCATAAGCCTTATATAAAGTTTTATACTTGCAATTCGACATTAAGAATAGTATGAATAAAATGGCATATAACAGCCAATAACAATCCATGAATAACCTACAACCATGTTTTTATTAATAAAAAGAATATAATCCAGACAATTTATAATTTGGTACGCGCCAAATTTAACGGTAAGGTATTTGAAAAATTTAACCTTTAGCACAAAAAAACAGAAACTTCTTTAAACAAAAAATTACCTATATTTGTGATATGAAATTTACAAAAATCATATTATTAATCTATTTCATTTCATTGAATTTGCTCCCAGCAGCAAAATTCATTAAAATGGAACTGATGGATTCTTGTAAAAATCAATGCATGAAACATTACAATGACAAAAAAAACAAAGAAGATAACAATCCTTGCAATAAACAAAATTGCATTTTAAATATAACTCTAAACTCCATATTTGTTTATCCAACAAATAATTATGCTTTTTCTGATGTTTACTTCAAAACTGTAATTGAAAAGCAAGAATTTTATTTTAAAGAAATTATTCTTAATGATTATGTTTCTAAAATTTGGCAACCTCCAAAAATTAAGTTGCTAGAAATATCATAATAAAAAAATAATTTAATTTAAAATATAATACAATGAAAAATATAATCTCAATTGTAGCGCTTTTGCTATTCGTAAATTTAAGTGTTACTGCTCAAGAGAAAAAACAATGCTGTGAGCAAACAAAAACTTGTACAGTGGACAAAAAAAATTGTTCTGAAAAAGAACTGAAAAATTGTAAAACAGACAAGAAAGAATGTTCAAAAGAGAATAAATTTTGTTCGACTGAAGAAATGAAGAATTGTAAAATGGATAAGAATACTTGTTCCTTAAACAAAACAACTTGTTCAGAAGAAGAAAGGAAAAACTGTACAAGAGATAAAAAAGAATGTTGTGTAGCTGATAAAGCAAGAAACAAATCTTAATATCTTACTCTATTTTTTGGGAGTTTGGTTAGCCAAACTCCCATTTTTTTTATAAATACTACTAACGCAGATAACTATTGTAAAACCTCCATTAAATTGATTTAAAGGAGGTTTGTTTTTTATATATCGCTTTAATAAAAACTACTTTTACCCTACTCCATTCTATATCTTTTTAAATTTTAATTTCAAAGTAAAAGCTTGAATTAAATTATAAAATAAAGTGCAAAAACAGCTACTCTTTATTTTATGTTAAATTTATGTAAAAACTTTGGAAACTTATTTTGTATTAAAAGTTTCCGTTGTAGATTTGCACCGAAATAAAAAATAATTTTTATACCTATTAATACTATGATTGATTTATAATGAAGGACCAAATTTTAGATAAAGCAACTGATATGTTTCTTACACTTGGATTTAAAAGTGTAACGATGGATGATATTGCTTCAGAAATGGGTATTTCAAAAAAGACAATTTACCAACATTTTGCAAATAAAGATGAATTGGTAAAAGCGACAACGACAAATTTGTATGAAAACATTTCATGTGGAATTGATGAGATAATTTTAGCTGATAAAAATCCTATTGAAGAGCTTTTTGCCATTAAAGAATTTGTAATGAAAAATTTAAAAAATGAGAATACTTCTCCCATTTATCAATTACACAAATATTACCCAAAGATTCATAAATCGTTAATGATTAAACAATTTGACAAAATGGGAACTTGTGTAATAAAGAATTTAGAGAAAGGAATCCATTTAGATTTGTTTAGAAAAGAAATTAACAAAGAGCTAATAGCTCGTTTTTATTTTGCTGGAATGAACAGTATTAAAGATCCAGAGATTTTTAGTCCCGAAAAATTTAGTATAAAAGAAGTACAAACCAATTATTTAGAATATCATTTAAGAGGTATATGTACACCCAAAGGAGTAATAAAACTAGAACAATTAATAAATATCAACAATAACTAATCAATAACAAATGAAACAAATCATAATAATAACCTTTTTATTATTTGTGGGTTTAACAAATGCTCAAGAAAAGAAGGAAAGCTATTCCTTTACTCTAGATCAAGCAATTGAACATGCCTTACAAAATAACTACAAAGCCATTAATGCTAGTAGAGACATTGAAGTTGCTAAACAGAAAAAATGGGAAACAACTGCTACTGGTTTACCTCAAATTAATGGTAGCGTAAATTATCAAAATAATATTGTTCTTCAAAAATCTGTTGTTCCAGCTGAATTTTTTGGTGGTAATCCAGGTGAGTTTGCCGAAGTAGAATTTGGTACAAAACACAATATGACGGCAAATGCTTCATTAAGTCAATTAATATTTGATGGCTCATATATTGTAGCTCTTCAAGCTTCAAAAACCTATTTACAATACTATCAAAATTACAAGGTTAAAACAGATAATGAAACACGTGAAATGGTAACCAATTACTATGGAAACGTATTATTAGCTAAAGAAAACATTGCTATTCTTGAAAAAAACAAAGCAACTTTAGAGAATAACCTGTTTGAAGCAGAAGAAACCTATAAAAATGGGTTAATTGAAGAAGAAAGTGTGGAGCAACTTCAAATTACTTTAGCTTCTATTAATAGTAGCTTGAGTAATACCAATAGATTAATTGACATTTCAACTAAAATGCTAAAAATAACGCTTGGGTTAAATATCGATGATGAATTAGTATTAACTGATAATTTAGATGATTTAACTGCCAAAAAAGTGGATTTAACTTTTGGAAGCGAATCCTTTACTGTTGAAAACAATGTTGAATATCAAATTGCTGAAAATTTTAAAGAACAAAGAAGATTAGAATATAAATTACAAAAAGCTGCTTATTTACCAACGCTATCGGCAAGTGCTAATTTTGGGTATAATTCTTTTTCAAATGAATTTGATTTCTTAAAACAAGATCAAAAATGGTTCAATTTTTCTAATATAGGAGTAAACTTAAACGTACCCATATTTAGTAGTTTTGGAAGAAGAGCTAAAAGTCAGCAAGCTAAAATTGCTTTTGAACAAGCACAAACTCAATTAACAGAAGCAGAACAAATGCTTAAACTTCAATATGAATCTGCAAAAAGTGATTATGAATATAGTATTGAACAATACGCAACTTCTAAATCCAATTTAAAATTAGCAGAACGAATTGAAAGTAAACAACAAGTAAAATTTAAAGAAGGACTTTCCACCAGTTTTGAATTTACTGAAGCGCAACGCCAATTATATGCTGCGCAACAAAATTATCTACAATCCATGATAGATGTAATTAATAAAAAAACAGCTTTAGACAAGATAACTAATAAAAACTAAAATCATAACACTAAGAAAATGAAAAACATATATATTACATTAATCGCTTCATTTATACTACTTTCATGTGGTGGCGATAAAAAGAATTCAACTGCAGCAGTAATTGAAAAAGGAAACTTAGAACAATTAAGAGCAAAAAGAGGAGAATTAGTAGCGCAATCAGATGCTTTAATAAAAGAGTTAGCATTACTAGATGATGCAATTGGCAAACTAGATGAAAATCATAAATTAGCTTTAATTACTACAATTCCAGTAAAAGACACTATTTTCAACCACTATCTTGAACTTCAAGCTACTGTTCAAACAAAAGAAAATATAGTACTGAACTCAGAATTTGCAGGTGTTTTACAACAAGTTTATGTAAAAGAAGGGCAAAAAGTGTCTAAAGGGCAAACCTTAGCTAAAATAGATGATGGTGGTTTAAGTTCACAATTAGCTCAAATGGAAACACAAGCTGCTTTAGCAAAAACTACTTTTGAAAGACAACAAAATCTTTGGAATCAAAAAATTGGATCAGAAATTCAATACTTACAAGCTAAAACAAATTATGAAGCGCAGTTAAAAGCAGTTTCTCAAATGAGATCACAAGTGGGAAAAACAATTGTTAGAGCTCCATTTTCAGGAACAATAGACGATATCATTACTGAAAGAGGAAGTGTGGTAAGTCCAGGAAGTCCAATTATGAGAATTGTAAACTTAAGCAATATGTATCTTGAAGCTGAAGTTCCTGAAAAAAATATAGCTACAGTTAAAAAAGGAACTGATGTAATTGTTAATTTCCCAATTTTAGGTGAAACTATAAATGCAAAAGTTACTCAGGCTAGTAATTACATTAATCCTGCAAATAGATCTTTTAATATTCAAATCAATGTGCCAAGTAAAAATGGACAAATAAAACCAAATTTAACTTCCAAAATTCAAATTAAAGATTATACAAATCCTAAAACAATTATTGTACCTATAAGTATTGTTTCTGAAAATGCTGATGGAGAACAATATCTTTATATTGCCGAAAATGTAACCAAAGATGGTCAGGCTGTAGCCAAAAAAGTAATCGTAAAAACAGGATTATCTCAAGGTAATTATGTAGAAATTACAGAAGGAATTAAAGACGGAAATTTAGTAATTAGCGAAGGAGCTCGCAGTGTTAAAGACGGACAAAAAGTATCCATAATCAAATAAGTAAAGAATGAGTACTACAAACACCAATAAAGAATTTAAATTATCATCATGGGCCATCGAAAATAAGATGACCATATATGTTGCGATGGTAATGTTCTTATTTTTAGGACTTTCGGCTTACTATAGTATGCCAAGAGAAGATTTTCCTGAAATTAAAGAAACCAAAATATATATTAGCACGGTTTATCCTGGTAACACAGCAGAAGATATAGAACGTCTTATTGTAGATCCGTTAGAAGATGAAATAAGAAATGTGAGTAATGTAGTTAAAGTATTATCTACCTCACAAGAAGACTATGGTATCATTACGGTTGAATTTGACGAAAAAATTACAGTTGAAGCAGCCAAACAAAAAATAAAGGACAAGATTGATACCAAAATTGGTGGAGAAGATTGGCCAACATTCAATGGAGCTAAAGTAGAACCTAATGTTTTTGACTTAAATCTCTCAGAAGAAGTTCCTATCTTAAATATCAATATTCAAGGAGATTATCCTATAGATAAATTAAAAGTTTTTGGTGAATATCTTGAAGATGAAATTGAAGCTTTAGAAGAAATCAAACAAGTTGATATTCGTGGAGCTCAAGAGAAAGAAGTAGAAGTAGCAGTTGACATCTATAAAATGATGGCTTCCAAAGTTAGTTTTGACGATGTTATCAATGCTATTAAAAATGGAAATGTAACCATGTCTGCTGGTAATTTAATTGCAAATGGACAAAGAAGAACTATAAGAATTCTTGGTGAAGTAGAGCAACCAAGTGATTTAGAAAGTTTTGTAGTAAAAACACAAGGCGGAGCGGTTTACTTAAAAGATATTGCAAAAGTTTCTTTCAAAGATGTTGATAAAACTACTTATGCAAGAGAGTTTGGTAAAAGTGTTGTTATGCTAGACGTTAAAAAACGTGCTGGTAAAAATATGATTGAAGCAACAGAAAAGATTAGAAAAATTGTTAAAGATGCTGAGGAGAATTATTTTCCAAAAGATTTAAAATTAACATTAGCAAATGATCAATCTTCTAGAACCTTAAATCAAGTAGATGATTTAGTAAATAATATTATTTTTGGTATTATACTAGTAGTTGGTGTATTAATGTTTTTCTTAGGTTTCAGAAATGCTTTATTTGTTGGTTTTGCTATTCCAATGTCTATGTTCATGTCATTTATGATTCTTAATTTATTGGGGTATACCATGAATACCATGATCCTATTCGGGTTAATCATGGGACTTGGAATGCTTGTAGATAACGGAATTGTAGTTGTAGAAAACGTCTACCGACTCATGGAAGATGAAGGCATGAGTAGAATTGAAGCTGCTAAGAAAGGTATTGGTGAAATTGCATTACCTATTATCATTTCAACAGCTACAACTGTGGCAGCCTTTGTTCCACTAGGATTATGGCCAGGTGTAATGGGCCAATTCATGATTTATTTTCCTATAACACTATCTGTTGTATTAGGTTCATCACTTTTTGTTGCAATCTTTTTCAACTCTGTAATGGTATCCCAATTCATGGATATTAATGAAAAAATACTGTCTAAAAAAGCATTAATTAGATTAAGTATTATCTTAGGAGGTTTAGGTACAATTATTCTAGTATTTGGTGGAGCAATGAGAGCTTTAGGATCTGTGATGATTTTTACGACTATCATGTTTTGGTTATACAAATATGCCATTAAAGGTTGGACACTTTCATTCCAAAACAAAATTCTAACTAAATGGGAAAACTGGTATGAAAGTGGATTAAAGTTCTTTTTATCTGGAAGAAAACCATTTGTAGTAGTAATTGGAATGTTTATCATGTTCTTATTAGTCCTTGGGTTGTATTTTGGCTGGAGTGTAGGAAGTGGTAGAACAAAAGTAGAGTTCTTCCCAGATAATACTCCAAATCAAATTATTGTTTATATCGAATATCCCCAAGGAACAGATATTAGTAAAACAAATGAAATTACTACATCTATCGAAAAACGAGTATATGCAGTTTTGGATTCCAAAGAATTTATCAACCCAGAAGACCAATCGAATTATTTAGTTGAAAGTGCGGTTTCTCAAGTAGGTGAAGGTGCAGGAAATCCTCAAACTGATGGCGGTTCTACTGCTGAAATGCCTCACAAAGGAAAAATTACCATTTCTATGCGAGAATACAAATTTAGAAATGGTTTAGATTCTGAAGACCTTCGTAAAAAAGTGCAAGCTTCTTTAAAAGATATCTATCCTGGTGTTTCCATTTCTGTCGAAAAAGATGCAGTTGGGCCACCAGCTGGTTATCCTATTAATATAGAGATTAAAGGAAATGACTATACCGAATTAATTGCTACGGCTGAAAGAATGAAGGATTTCTTAACCACTAAGAATATTCCAGGTGTAGATGAATTAAAAATTGATGTAAACAAAGGAAAACCAGCTATGAAAGTTGTAGTTGATAGGGCTAAAGCTGGTGAAATGGATGTTTCTGCTGGACAAGTTGGAAATCAGTTACGTCGTTCTATCTTTGGTGAAAAAGCAGGTATTTATAAAAAAGATGGTGAAGACTATGACATTTATGTTCGTTTTAACGAAGATAATAGATATAACAAAAGTGCTATTTTTAATCAAAATATTACATTTAGAGACATGGCATCTGGTCAAATTAAAGAGATTCCTGTTTCCACTGTAGCTTCTCAGAAAAACACTTCTTCTTTTAGTGCTATTAAACACAAACAATACGAACGAGTTGTTATTTTATATTCTGCATTAGCTCCAGGATTTACAGATGCAGGTGCAGTTGTAGCACAAATTCAAGCAGAAATGGGCAATTTTGAAGCTCCTAAAACAGTAGAATTTGATTATACTGGACAATTAGAAGAACAAGGTAAACAAATGGCTTTCTTAATGGGCGCTTTAGTAACTGGGTTGTTTTTAATCTTTTTAATATTGATTATCCAATTCAACTCTATTTCTAGACCAGGAATCATTATGGTTGCCGTATTTTTAAGTTTTATTGGAGTGTTTTTAGGATTAATGGTAACTGGATGGCCTTTCGTTATTATGATGACAATGATGGGAATCATTTCCCTCGCTGGAATTGTAGTAAATAACGGTGTGGTATTACTCGATTATACCGATTTGTTAATTGCTAGAAAGAAAGAAGAGTTAAATCTTCCAAAAGAGGCACAATTAAGAAAAGAAGACATTTTTGATGCTATTGTTACAGGCGGTAAAGCTCGTTTACGTCCAGTATTATTAACAGCAATTACCACTGTTTTAGGATTAATTCCTTTAGCAATTGGTTTCAATATCGATTTCTTCAGTTTATTCTCTACTGGAAATCCTCATATTTATATGGGTGGTGATAATGTTATTTTCTGGGGACCATTAGCATGGACAGTAATCTTTGGGTTAATATTTGCTACTTTCCTTACATTAATTGTTGTTCCTGTGCTATTCTATTTGGTTAACCTTTTTAAAATTTGGCTAAGAGGTAGAAAGGAACAAACTGTTGAAGTAATAGAATAAGTATTTTTTTATAAAAATAGAAACGCTCCGAAAATTCGGAGCGTTTTTACTTATATACCTTTTTAAAATATTTTAAACATCATCAAAATCCACAAACAAAGTAGTTGTTGTAGGAACTGCTTGACATGCTAAAACCAATCCTTCTTCAATTTCTCCATCAGTTAAAATAGCATTTTTTTTCATTACAGCTTTTCCTTCAGTAACTCTACAAATACAACTACTACAAACACCTCCTTGACAAGAATAAGGAGCATCTATACCTTGTTTTAAAGCAGCTTCTAAAATAGTTTGTTTCTGACTCATTTCAAAAGATGTTTCTTCATCATCTACAACAACAGTAATTTTTGTATGTCCTTCTAACTGTGCTATATTTTCATTTTCAGTAGAAGTTGTAGTAAACAATTCAAATTTTACATCTTTTTCTGCAACATTATTTTCTTTTAAAACAGATGAAACTAAGTTTATCATCTCTTCTGGTCCGCATAAATAGTATTTACTAAACGTTTTTTCGCTATGCTTATTTTTCAAAATAAAGTTAACAGCCGATTTATCAATTCGCCCAAATAATTCTCCATCCACATTAATTTTACTATATACATAATGCACAAAAAAACGACCTACATATTGTAAATGCAATTCTTGTAATTGATCATGAAAAATAGCATCTTCTATAGTTTTATTTCCATAAACTAAAACAAATGTGCTTTTAGGTTCTCCTTCTAAAACTGATTTAATAATTGATAAAATAGGTGTTATTCCACTTCCTGCTGCAAAAGCTACATAATTTCTTTGCTTGTCAATTTGAGGTTCAAAAATAAACTTACCTTCTGGCAAACCTACTTCAATTAGACTTCCTACGTTTAAATTTTCATTGGCAAACTTAGAGAAAAAGCCCTCTTTAACCGCTTTTATAGCTACTCTTAATTCTCCACTTTTAGGAGAAGAACATATTGAATAAGCCCTTCTTACCTCTTGTCCATCTAGCGTAACTTTAAGTGTCACATATTGTCCTGCAACAAATTGGTAAAACGATTTTAATTCATCTGGTACATTAAAAAGGATAGACACACAGGATGGTGTTTCTCTTTTTATTTCTTTTATAACTAATTTATAGAATGTTGACATTTCTTTTAATTTTATACAAAAATAAGAAACCTAAATAAGAAAAAATGAAAAAATATATACCTAAGACTTTTATACATAAGTAAATTATGCATATATTTGTTATTATTCAATTCTAAAATGAAAAATTCTCAATTATATAAAGGCAGCCTAAACACAATCATTATGAAGCTATTAGAAGAAAATGGCAGAATGTATGGTTATGAAATTACTCAAAAAGTAAAAGAAATTACAAAAGGAGAATTAAACATTACTGAAGGTGCTTTATATCCTGCATTACATAAATTAGAAGCTGAAGACTTATTAGATGTTGAAGTAGAGAAAGTAGATAATCGTCTTAGAAAATACTACAAGTTAACAGAAAAAGGAACAAAAGAAACTGTGAATAGACTTTCTGAATTGGAAGAATTCATTAAAAATATGCAAAGTATTGTTAACCCAAAATTGAGTTACTAATATGAAACTTTCTACAGAACAAATAGATTATTTATATCAATTCACTCGTAATCATTATGTAGAATATTATGATTTGCAAACTGAATTAGTGGATCATTTAGCTAATGCTATTGAAGCACAATGGCAAGAAAATCCAAAGCTAAGTTTTGAAGCTGCATTACAAATGGAATTTAAAAAGTTTGGTGTTTTTGGATTTATGGATGTCGTTGAAAAAAGACAAAAAGTACTAAGTAAAAAATATAATAAAATCGTTTGGAGTCATTTTAAAGACTTTTTTTCAATACCTAAAATTATTTTAACAACTTGTCTTGTTTTTGGTTTATTCTATTTTATAAAAATGTTTTATTTTAAAGAAATCTTCATTGCGCTATTTAGTTTACTAATCCTTATTCTGTTTTTAGAGCTTTTTCGCGCCAATAAAAAAATTAAAAAACGGAAACAAAAAACAGGAAAAATATGGCTCTTTGAACAAATTATCTTTGGATATGGTTCCTTTTCGGGAATTCTTATGCTGCCTTTTCATATATTAAATACTTTTAGCCATTCTTCATCTTCCCTTCTGCAAAATGACTACCTCTTATTTGGATTTTCATTTTTTTCCATTTCAATAATAATAACGGCTTATATTATTGTGAAAATCATTCCTTCAAAAACAGAAGAATATCTAAAAGAAACTTACCCAGAATATAGTTTAGTAAATTAATCGTAACATTTTTACAATTATTACTACCAATAAGAAACCAACAAAACTAAAATATGGTAAAACAATTTCTCAAATTAGAATGGAAGTCTTTTCTAAGGTCTTCCTCTTTTTCATCCAATTTAGCTTTAAAAATTCTAATGATTTTTGGAGCTATCTATTTTATAATTGTTTTTATTGGACTGGGAATAGGTTCTTACTTCATAATTGAAGATGCTGGTTTAGACCCTTTTAAAACCATCAATAAATTTATTATTTATTATTTAGTATTGGACTTAATTATTCGGTTTTTCTTTCAATCTATGCCTACTTTAACCATTAGGCCATTTTTGAATCAAAATATTAAGAAAAATAGTATTGTACATTATACTTTAAGTAAAACCATTATTTCTTTTTTTAATTTTATACATTGGTTTTTCTTTATTCCTTTTACAATTGTTTTACTTTCTAAAGGATTTACACCTGAAGTTATCTTTTGGTGTATGAGCATTTTATTCTTTATTTATATTAATAATTTCTTATCCGTTTTAATAGACAAAAAAGACTCCCTATTTTATATTGTCGTAGGAATTTTTGCGCTATTTGGAGTACTTCAATATTATGCAATTTTTGATATAACCCAATATACAAATGTTTTTTTTGAATCTTTTTACCATCATGCATTTTTAATTGCTGTTCCAGCTATATTATTAATTTCAATTTATTATATCAATTTTAAATTCTTCAAATCCAACCTTTACTTAGATGCAGGATTATCAATCAAACAAGACCTTGCCACTACTGAAAATCTTACTTGGTTAGATCAATTAGGCAGCTTAGGAACTTTCTTAAAAAATGACATTCGTCTTTTAAAAAGAAATAAACGTGCCAAGACTACACTCCTTATGAGTTTTTTGTTCTTGTTTTATGGATTATTATTTTTTACCAACTCAATAGAAGCTTATGATGCTCCTGTTTGGAAGATATTTGCTGGTATATTCGTTTCTGGTGGATTTTTATTAAATTTTGGACAATTTGTACCTAGTTGGGATAGTTCTTATTATCCTTTAATGATGACCCAAAACATTACTTATAAAGATTATTTATCATCAAAATGGTGGTTAATGGTTATTGCAACCACAGTAACAACTTTATTAGCGAGTTTTTATTTGTTTTTCGGGATAGAATCCTATCTAGCTATATTAGCTGGAGCTATTTTTAACATAGGTGTTAACTCACATTTAGTATTATTAGGCGGAGCCTATATAAAAACACCTATAGATTTAACCTCAAACAAAAATGCCTTTGGAGATAAAAAATCTTTTAATATAAAAACACTAATAATTTCTTTACCAAAGTTATTCTTACCAATGGTTATTTATGCTTTAGGATATTATACTTTAGGTTGGCAATATGGCTATTTATTTGTTGCCTTAGCAGGAATTCTGGGATTTGCTTTTAAAAATAAAGTTTTCCAAATAATTGAATCGGTTTACAAAAAAGAAAAATATGCTACAATTGAAGCCTATAAACAAAAAAAATAATTGCAATTTACAACACACAACATTCATTAACCTTGAAATAACAACATCATGATACAAGTTTCTAACTTATCAAAAACATACAACGGAGTTACCGTTTTAAATATAGAAAATCTAGAAATTCCTAAAGGACAAAGCTTTGGCCTTGTTGGAAATAATGGAGCTGGAAAAACAACCTTTTTTAGTCTTCTATTGGATTTAATTCAGCCTTCTAGTGGTGGAATAACTTCAAATGCAATTCAAATTAATTCAGATGAATCTTGGAAAACCTTTACCAATTCTTTTATTGACGAAACGTTCTTAATAGGCTATCTTACCCCTGAAGAATATTTTTATTTCATTGGAGAACTTAGAGGCTGGAATAAAGCTGATGTAGATGCATTTCTTAAAAACTATGAAGATTTTTTTAATGGAGAAATTTTAAATAATAAAAAATACTTGAGAGATTTATCTAAAGGAAATGCAAAAAAAGCAGGAATTGTAGGCGCTTTAATAGGAAATCCAGAAGTAATTATTTTAGATGAACCCTTTGCAAATCTTGATCCAACAACTCAAATTAGACTAAAGAAAATAATTAAATCACTAGCAGAAGATAAAAACACAACCGTTTTAGTTTCTAGCCATGATTTGCAACATACTGTTGAAGTATCTGATAGAATTGTTGTTCTTGAAAAAGGCAATATTGTAAAAGACTTAGTTCCTACTACAGAAACCTTAAAAGAACTAGAAGAATTCTTTTCTGTATAAAATTAAAAGAAACTGTCCGAAAAATCAGGAAACTTGTCATTCTGTTCGCCTAGGCGAATCAGAATCTTATATAATTGATTTTCAATAGAATTTAGAATCTGAAACAAGTTCAGATTGACAAAAAAAATACTTTTCGGACAGCCTCTTTCTTTTTATGAAAATAAGGCTTTTAATTCGGTAGCTTCACTTGGCTTCATTTTACCAGCTAAAACTAAACTCAATTGCTTTCTTCTTAAAGCTGCCTCGTAACGTTCTTTTTCTAATTCTGTTTGTGGTTCTATAGGTGCTACTTGAATAGGTCTTCCAGTTTCATCAACTGCAACAAAGGTATAAATCGCTTCATTAGCTTTGTTTTTAATTCCAGATTCTCTATCTTCAATCCACACATCAATAAATATTTCCATAGAGGTATTAAAAGTTCTAGATACTTTTGATTCTACAGTTACTACACTTCCTAATGGAATAGCTCTATTAAAAGCAACGTGATTTACTGAAGCCGTTACACAAATTCTTCTAGAATGCCTTCTAGCAGTTATACTAGCTGCTCTATCCATACGAGCTAATAATTCTCCTCCAAAAAGATTGTTCAAAGGATTTGTTTCACCTGGCAACACTAAATCAGTTAAAGTAGTAAGTGAATCTGAAGGGTATTTTACTTGCATTGCTTTTTTATGCAAAGATAATAAGCAGAAACAATACAAAGCATAAAAAAATCCCAAAAAGGGATTTTAATTTATTAGAAGCCATGATTCTATACTGTCTTCCTTAAAAAGTTTTGTTTTTAATGATTCAGCCTCTTCAGAAGTTTTGAAACTTCCGTAAGCAACTGGAATTAACCCATATTTATTTTTTTCTAATATACGAGCTGGATATCCTTGCTCTATTAATAGATTTTGTGCTTTCTCAGCATTTATTTCACTTCTAAAAGCCCCTGCAATTAAATGATAAGGTCTTTTTTCTTCTTTTACAGCTAACTCCACTGTTGTAATAGGATTATCTATAAAAAAAGTAGCTTGTTGTATTCTGTTTTGAACTTCTTTTTGAACTTCTTTTTGAACTGTTAAAGTATCTGTTGCAACTTTCTGATCATATTGTATCTTATAAGCAGATAAACCCGCTCCTAAAAACAATGTAACTGCTGCAGCATACTTCAAGTAAGAATAGTTTTTCTTCTTTTCTGGAATTAAAACAATTGGTTTCTTTACTTCAAAAACTTCAACTTGCTTTAATAATGCTTCTCGCTTCATTTCTGGAGAAACAAAACTATTTAATCCAAAAGAAGATACTAAATAATTAACCGCATTTGACGGTTGAAACACCCAATTATACTCTCCATTCACATATATTTCTCCAATATTTTCTAACGAAATTTTATCTTTATTCTCTAAAGCAGAAATCCATGAATTTACTACTGAGGTAATTTTGATTACCGCATTTTCATAAGTAATTTTTTCTGAAAGAGAGATATGATTTGCTAGTAAACCATCATTGTTTTTAATATTACTATTAAATGAAATGACTTTTCTAGGTGGTAAAAAAGTGCTTGCGCTTCCACTAATATGTGCAGACTGAATTTCGGTAACGAAAGCACCAAAACCAGGAATAGTTACACACTGATAACGATATAATAATTCGGATATATATTTGTCTAATAACATAATTGCAAAGTTACTTAAACAATACTCTTTTCAAAATTTTATTAACAAATTTTATTAACAATTATAACTCATTAAAAATTAATCAATAACCATCTTAAAGCCTATCCTAGGTATGTTTTCAATTCTTACACTTGCCTCTTCTTTTAAAATTTTTCTAAGTCTAGAAATAAACACATCCAAACTTCTACCAGAAAAATAATCGTCATTTCCCCACAATGAAGTTAAAATTTTTTCTCTTTTTAAAACCGTATTTACGTTATCTAAAAACAATTTTAATAAAGAAGCTTCTCTTTCTGTTAATGTAATTTGCTTTTTATCATTTTTTAAGGAATAATTTTCAAATTCGAATTCAAACGATCCTAATATATATTTACTTTGAGATTTTTCAATATTTTTTTGACTTCTATTTAGGAAAATTTCAATTTTAAGAATCAATTCTTCTATAGAATAAGGTTTTACCAAATAATCATCAGCACCTAATTTTAGACCTTTAATTCTATCTTCTTTCATGGTTTTAGCCGATAAAAAAATAATAGGTATTTCTTTATTTCGTTTCCTTATTTCTGTTGCAATTTCAAAACCATCCATATCAGGAAGCATAATATCAAGCACACACAAATCAAATGTTTCATCACAAAATAGTTGGAATGCAGCTGAACCATTATTACAATGAACCACATCAAAATGCTGTTCTAAATTATCTGCTGTTAAAAACGCTAAGGTTTCATCATCCTCAACATATAAAATTCTTTTCTTACTCATGAATATCTGATTTTGGTATTTCAATTGTAATTCTTAATCCTGGATTAGCATTTTCTGCTTTTATTTTCCAACCATGCAATTGACCTATCTTTTTAACATAGGCTAATCCTATTCCAAACCCTTCAATTTCTTTACTGTCTTTTCTTTCTACTCTATAAAATTTATCAAAAATAAAAGGCAAATCTTTCTTAGGCACTCCATTGCCGTTATCTAAAATAACTATTGATATTGTTTTTTCATTTTCCAATAAAGAAATCTTTACAATGGGCTCTTTATCATTATATTTTACTGCATTTTCAATTATATTGTAAAGAATGTTGTAAAAATGGAATTCATCTGCTTTTATAATAGGCTTACTAGAAAAATCTAATTCAAATTCAATATTTTTTGTATATTTTAATAAAATATTCTCTTTTATAAGTTCTAAAACTTTCCTAAAATCAATATTAGTCTTACTTAATTCAATATTATTACTATCCGTCTTAGCTAATGATAGAATTTGTTCTATATGTTCATTTAATTTATTACTTTGCTTAATAATAATTTGAATGTATTTTGATAATCTAGGATTCTCTTTTATTTCTTTTTGATCATTAGCAAAATTAGAAGCTATTAAAATTGAGGCCAATGGAGTTTTGAACTCATGAGTCATATTATTAATAAAATCGTTTTGTAAAACCGTATATCTTTTTTGCTTTAACATTAACAAAACAGAGTAAACATATACTATTAATACCAAAAGCAAAACAATAGTATATAACCAATATTGCTTTAAACTTGTAAAGTAACTTTGTTTTAAAGTTGGAAAACGAACAGCAAAATAATAAATTAATTCATCATTTTTTGTAAAACAATCAACACACTTTTTACTAGGCTCGCTATTTAAGGTTATATAATTACCATAAACCATATTGTTAGATCCACAGTCATAAATTGCATATTCAAAATCTAAATCCAATTTAACTTTCGCAAATTCTTTTTTTAAATAAAATTCTAGTATATTATTTTCAAACACATCATTAACATTCACTACATAATAATTATGAGCTACTTTTTTTATTTGATTTGCTACAATTAATTCGGAATTATTATCCACATAAATGCGTTCCACAACGTCTAACAAAGCATAGTATATTTTGTCTTCAACTTCTTTTTTTTCAAAAGAGTAAGCTTGATTTAACAAAAACAATTGCATGACGACAACGCCTAAAATTGCAAGAAATCCAACTAAAATAACTATATTAAACCGTGTAAACTTCACTTTATTTTTTTTGTAATGGTACGAATTAAGTCAATTTGTTAAACATCATTAACAAGTCATTAACAATCATTACACATTAGTTAACAACAAAGTTAATATTACTTTTTAAATTTGCTTATCAAATAATTACAAAAACATTTAATATGAAAACGCTTAAACTATCAATTGTTGCATTATTCATTTGTTCTCTATCTTTTGCACAAGCAGTAGAAGCAAAAAAAGCTATAAGCAAAGCTCCAAACACAGTAGCTCCAGCTGCTGCTCAAACAAAAGCCTCTGCAATGAAATGGGATACTGAAACTCATGAATTTGGTGAAATTGAAAAAGGAAAACCAGCTTCTTATGAGTTTACATTTACAAATACGACTAAAGAAACCATATTAATTACAAATGTAAAGCCTTCATGTGGTTGTACTGCTGCGAATTATACAAAAACACCTATTAAACCAGGTGAAAAAGGAAGCATTACTGCAACTTACAATGCAGCATCTCCAGGAAATTTTACAAAAACTGTAACTGTTACTACTAGTGAAGAAGGAGCTGCACCTAAAGTGTTAATCATCAAAGGTAAAGTAAAAGCTGAAGAGAAAAGCGAAGAGAAATCAGTGATGTTCAAATAAGAAAACAACAATTTTTTTATATCTTACTTACGAAAAACCATCTTTTAATAAGATGGTTTTTTTATATTTATAGGATGCAAACAGTATTTATAAATACTCCATTAGGAACAGCTAAAATAAAAGGAGACGAAAAAGGCATTTCATTAATATCTATTAATGAAGAAGGAGAAATTTCAAAAAAAATACCTTTAGAATTAAAAGAAGCTGTTAATCAATTAAGAGAATATTTTGAAGGAAAACGCAAGGAATTTAACTTTGAATTAAATCCTAAAGGAACCGATTTCCAACAAAAAGTATGGAAAGTTCTTCTAAAAATACCATACGGAAAAACAACTTCCTACCTTGAATTATCTAAAACTCTTGGTGATGTAAAAGCAATAAGAGCTGTAGCTTCTGCAAATGGGAAAAATCCGCTTTGGATTGTTATTCCTTGTCACCGTGTAATTGGCTCTGATGGCTCACTTACTGGTTATGCTGGTGGCTTATGGAGAAAAAAATGGTTAATAGATCATGAAAATCCAATAAAACAACAAAGTCTTTTCTGAAAATTTTAAAAGCAAATACTTTTTCCTTACTTTTATGCTTATAATTCTATAAGCTAAACATGAAATTCCTTAAAAAATTCTTTAAATGGTTTGCAATTATTCTTGTTTCCATTATTATCTTGATGTACATTTTTGATGTTGATTATCTTTTAAGAGCAGTAAGAACAATTTATTTTAGAGGCTATACTACTGCCTTTTTAGAAGATTATACTCATTTCCCAAATAGAGAAATAAAAAAGGGAATTGCACAACCTTGGAATACATCAAAAGATTACAATACAATTACAGCAACGGAAACTTTAGAAAAAACGCATAGTGAACTAAAAACTGTTGCCTTTTTAATCATTCAAAATGACAGTATTGTTCACGAAAGTTATTTTGATAGCTACACAAAAGATTCCAAATCCAACTCGTTTTCAATGGCAAAGAGTGTTATCACTATGGCGTTAGGTAAAGCTATTATGGAAGGAAAAATAAAAAGTTTAGATCAAAAAGTAGTCGATTTTTTGCCTCAATTAAAAGGTAAATTTGCCAAAGAAGTTACGGTTGGCGATTTATCTTCTATGGCTTCAGGATTAAGCTGGGATGAAAAATATTACAGTCCGTTTTCAATTGTAACAAGAGCTTATTTTGACGATGATTTAAAAAAAGTAATATTAGGCTTAGAAATTAATGAAAAGCCTGCGCAATCTTTTAAATATTTAAGTGGAGCCACACAATTGCTTGCCATGTGTATAGAAAAAGCAACTGGAGAATATGTTTCCGATTATGTTTCCAAGAACTTTTGGCAACCCTTAGGAGCAGAAAATGATGCTTTATGGCAATTAGATCACGAACCAGATGGAATTGAAAAAGCTTATTGTTGTATCGCTAGTAATGCTAGAGATTTTGCTCGTTTAGGAAAATTATATTTAAATAATGGAAAATGGAATGGCAAGCAAATTTTAGATTCAACATTTGTCCAAAAGTGCATCACGCCTCGTTTCCCAGAAAGCCCACAATATGGTTATGGTTTTTGGATGCACACTATAAATAATAAAAAACTTTTCTATTTGAGAGGTCATCTTGGGCAATTTGTAATTGTTATTCCAGAAGATAATTTAATCATTGTTCGATTAGGTCACATAAAAGGATTGCAAACAGAAACTGATCCACATAGTAATGATTTATACACTTATGTAGAGGAATCGTATAAAATGATTAATCAAAGAAAATAGATAAAAGTAAAAAAATTGATTTTATGATTGAAAAAATCAACCTCAACAATATATTGTTCTTAGATATTGAAACGGTTCCAGAATATAATAGCTATTTGGGAATGGACGAAGAAACTAAGAAGCTTTGGGAAAACAAAACACAATACCAAAGAAGAGACGAAGTAACTGCAGAAGATTTTTATGAACGTGCAGGAATTTGGGCAGAGTTTGGTAAGATAATTACCATTTCAGTAGGATATTTTACCAATAAAGCGGATATCCGAAATTTTAGAGTAACTAGTTTTTGGGGTGAAGAAAAGAAAATTCTGCAAGATTTTTCAAACTTATTAAACACACATTTTAATCAACCTCAACATGTTTTATGTGGTCATAATGCTAAAGAATTTGATATTCCTTTCATGGCTCGTCGTATGATTATTAATAGCGTGGCTTTGCCAGACAAACTAAATTTATTTGGAAAAAAACCTTGGGAAGTACCTCATCTTGATACGTTAGAGCTATGGAAGTTTGGAGATTACAAACATTTCACTTCTTTAAAACTACTTACAAAAGTCTTGGGAGTTCCTTCACCAAAAGATGATATCGATGGTAGTGAAGTAGCTCATGTTTTTTATATTGAAAAAGACATTGACCGGATTATTACTTATTGTGAAAAGGATGTTATTGCAGTAGCACAAATCTTTTTACGCTTTCGAAGAGAAGATTTATTAGTAGATGATGAAATTATTCATGTATAAAACATAAAAAAGAGCTAAAAAATAGCTCTTTTTTTATACTCAATTTTTAAATAAATTTATCTTTTTATAATTACTTTTTTAATTGTTTTATCATTTCCATTTTTAATAGATAACAAATAAACACCCTCAGTTAAATTCTCAATATTTAAATGTACCGTCGAGCTTGTAGCGTCTTTTTCAACTATTACTCTACCTTGCATATCATACAAAGTATAATTTGTATTTCCTGATAAATTAGAGTCAAATAAAATAGTAATATTACTATTGGCTGGATTTGGGTATACATTAATTTTAGAAGAAAAATCATTAATAGTATTACTTAATGATTGTTCTAAATTACAAATTGAAAGTGTTACTGCATTAATAGAACCACCATCGCCATTAAAAGGATCAACAACTCTTACTATCCAAATACCGTCAGCACTTAATCCATTTAATGCACTTAAAGCTTCTTCTGGCTTAACTATACCTGTAATAGAAGGAACTGATGAACTACATATAAAATTACTTCCAGAATCGTCTAGAGTACAATTTATATCATCATTATTTCCACAAGGTTGATCAAATAACGTTATTATAGGACTACCAATTGATGCAGGTCCTTCTAAATAATATGTCATATCTTCAATATAAGTATGTGAAATATCTAAAGCTATATTAAGATCTCCTATTAACAATCCACCTGTTACTTCAATAGGAACCGATGCTGTGCTATTTGCTGTGCTTCCAATTATTGCATTTGAAAAATCTGATGCAGAAAATGAATAACCACAAGTTATAATACCTGTTCTGAAATTAAAAACAGTTGCATCTACTTCAGTAGCCATTCCACATCTATTTGAAGGAATAACTCTCCAATAATAATTAGTTTCTTCGGATAAATTAGTTAAGATATATTCCGAAGTTAAAATATCAGTTATATCTGCTATTAAAAAATTAAAATTAGAATCTGTGGAAACTTGCACATGAAAAGATTCTGCATTTACATCATTTTCCCAATCTAGAGTTACTGTTGTAGCTACTGTATCTTGATTATTAACAGGAGATATTAATACTGTAGGTTGGAAGATATTGGAATACAATTTTAATTGTTTTGTTCTTGTTTCAGTTTCTAGACCATTATCTCCTATAATACCAACAAAATATTCTCCAGGTTGCGCATTTGTCAATCCTGCTATTGTCATAGTTACAGTTCCGTTAGCACTTAAGCTTGTTGGACTAAAAACTGCATTTGCACCTATTGGTAATCCAATAGCAGAAAACGTAGTTGTTCCTGATCCTATTTGTTTGTACTCAAACTCATAAATAGCATTTTGATTATTACATAGTATTAAATCATCAGATTTTGATATCAAAGAAAAATTAGAACTTACACCAGTAACAACTAATGAGAAATTTTGATTTCCATTAACCAGATTTCCTTTATGGGTAACTGATACTAAATATTCTCCAGCAGAAGGATTATCAATTTTTATCTGTTCCACATTATCTACATTATTATCATCAACTCTCGTTGCTAAATTATTTGGGTCAGCTTGTAATCTCCATGGATAATAGGTTACACCGTCTTTAGTTATTTTAATATCTAAATTGTTAACTAAAACTGGAGTAGCATCATTTTCTACTGTATTAGTTTTTGCTTCTCCAGGAACATCAGTCCAAGTTATTGAAGCAATTAAAGGATTATTTAGATCTCCATTAGAAACAAAACTCATTGTAAAAGTTTCGTTTTGAGAAAGATTTTCTTCTGAAATCCATGAATCTAATCCATTATTAGTGATGGTTTGTGCCGCTTTTTTAGCATTCAATAATCCCCAACCAAATTTAGCATCAGGACCAGCATTTCCAGCATCATCAGCTGTATGACAAGCTAGCCCTTTTAAAGTAGCCGCCTTCATAAAATTATTCGTTACATTTTTATGATGTTGTTGCAATAACAATAACGTACCAGTCACATTAGGACTTGCCATAGATGTTCCAGTCAAACTTGCTGTAGCTGTATCTGATGTACTTGTTGTTGATGTCAATGATGTTCCATTTCCAGTAATATCTGGCTTAATTCTCCTGTCATCCGTTGGTCCTTGGCTACTTGAAGAATTAATATTTACACTAATTAATGTTCCATCTGCAGTTACATTTGCGTCTTGAGCGTTTGCAACTATTAATGTGTTTTTAGATGTTTTATCACCTGTTAATTTATCAAAACCAAATGAGATAGGATTTAAATTATCATTATTATTACCCTCATTACCTGCAGACATGACTGTTAAATAATAAGGTGCTAAATAAGCAATTTCATCCCAGTTTCTTGCTGCACTTGTATAAGCGCCTATATACCAAGCTGGCTGAACAGTTCCTGAACCACTTGTAATTGGCACACCATAAGAATGGTTTGAAATTAACATTCCATCAAGAACCTCGCTAGAAGCTTCACTTTCGTCATTTGTCCAATTAAATGTTCTAGCAGTAGCTTGGTAAGCCATCCCTTTAGCTGTAGCTGAAGAATTAGATGCAATTACTGTACCTGTAACATGTGTTCCATGTGCAGTATATGTTGTTCCAGAAAGGTCATCAACAGTAGTTACTCTTCCTTCAAATAAAGTATGTGAACGTCTTACAGTTCCACCATCCCAAACTCTAGCAACCATCCCTTGCCCATTCAAATTTAAGCCTAACGTTCCTCCTGAATTTAAATGAATTGCTCTTGTAGATTTAGCAGCATTAGCATTAGTAGTTGCATAATAAATAGGAAAACCATCTGGAGTTAATTTCATTAATTCTTGAAAAGAGCCATCTTCTCCATATATGAAAATTGGCCAACCCATTTCTTTTGCTTTTTCAATGGCAATTTCTTTTTCTTTTTTTTCTATACTCTCAAAATAAATGATTTTTTCCTTTATTTTTTGAACATCATAACTTTTAACAATCTTAGAAATATCTTCTTTTGTTTGAGAAAAAGAAAGTGAGGTTAAAAAAATAAATGATATTGTTTTTAGTATTTTTTGTTTCATTTTATAAATCAATGGATTAAGGAATCAAATTAAACTTTTTTATAAATATATAAAATCAATTTATAAATAAAAATTAATACTGTCTTTTGCTAAACAAATGTTTTAGAATAATTTTATCTCATAAATTGTATATTTACAAAAATTCAGTTTTATGGTTTTAAGTAGATTTTGGTTAGCGATATTTGTTTTCTCTATTACATTTATTATAATTGGTTTGTTTACCAATAAATATTATTCAATTGATTATGTTTTAAATGGTAAAAAAGATGAGCCAATTTTAATTTCTGAAAAATATTTAAAAGATATTCCTCAATTTGTCCAAGACAGTATTCAAAAATCTACAGATAAAATTTTTATTTTAAATAGAAATACTAAAGACGCTGATACTAGTTATATTTATAATAAACAAACTGTAAAAATATACAGTGGTGTACAACAATCTGATGGATTGTTACCTATGTGCAAAAGTAGTTTATTGGATTTAATACTTCCCTTAATTGCTTATTTAGCTTTTTTCTGTGGCATAATGGAATTGCTTATTATCTCAGGTGCTTCTGAAAAATTAGCTAAGAAATTAAGTCCCATGTTTGCCAAAGTATTTCCCTCTATACCAAAAAGCCACGAATCAATTTCCTATATGACTTTGAATTTTGCAGCTAACTTTTTAGGATTAGATTCAGCGGCTACACCTTTTGGTTTAAAAGCCATGCAAAGTTTGCAAGAATTAAATGAAGATAAAGATAAAGCGAGTGATGCTCAAATTATGTTTATGTGCTTACATGCAGCTGGTTTGACTTTAATTCCTACATCAATTATTGGTTATCGAGCTGCTGAAAATGCAGCGAATCCTGCTGATGTGATGTTACCTTGTATAATTACATCGTTTGTTGGAACAATTGCTGCCTTTTTATTAGTTGGTATAAAACAAAAAATCAATTTTAAGAGTGTTTCTTTATTAGCTGTTTTAATGGGATTAATTGGAGCAATTATTGGTTTATTATTCTACGTTAATACTTTAGATTTAATAGGTAAAAATTATTTCACAGCGAATTTATCAGGTGTTTTATTATTGGCAATTATTGGTTTTACTTTAGTTTTTTCCTTTATTAATGAAAGGAAATTCACGACTCAAAAGACTACTATGTTTGACACTTTTGTTGTAGGTGCTAATAACGGTTTAAAAACTGGAGTCATGATTTTTCCTTATGTAATGGGAATGCTTGTAGCAATTTCACTTTTAAGAAATAGTGGTTTGTTTGAAATTATCAGTCATGGTATTTCTTTTATTTTTTCTCATATGGGTGTTTCCAAACAAATTACCGATTCACTTCCTGTTGCCTTATTAAGACCTTTTAGTTCTGGTGGTTCAAGAGGATTTATGATTGATGCAATGCGTACTTTTGGACCAGATTCTTTTGCTGGTCGTTTAAGTTGTATTTTTCAATGTAGTGCCGAAACCACTTTCTATGTAATTGCTGTTTATTTTGGCTCTGTAAGTATTAAAAATACGCGATACACACTAGGAATGATGCTTTTAGTTGACTTAATTTGTGTGATTACTGGTGTTTTAGTGGCTAGTTGGTTTTTTTAGTAACTAAATTCATAATAATAGTTTTGTACGAATAGAAATTTCTCTAATCACTGCACTTTTCTTAACTTTACGCTTCAAAAAACAACACAATGGATTTTATATACCAAGACCCATATCCTATTGAAAAGGATGATACACAATACAAAAAAATTACCTCAGACTATGTGAAAGTAGAAAAGTTAGGTGACAGAGAAATTCTAACAATTGACCCAAAAGGGCTTGAATTACTTGCTGAAATAGCAATGAATGATGTTTCATTTATGTTGCGTACCAAGCATTTAAAAAGCTTAGAAAATATTTTAAATGATCCTGAAGCCACCGATAACGACCGATTTGTAGCCTATAATTTATTACAAAATGCAGCTGTTGCTGTTGAGGGAGAATTACCTTCTTGTCAGGATACAGGAACAGCTATTGTAATGGCAAAAAAAGGAGAAGATGTATACACAGGTGTGAATGATGCAGAATGGTTATCAAAAGGTATTTTTAACACTTATGAGAAGAAAAATCTTCGCTATTCTCAAATTGTACCTATTAGCATGTTTGAAGAAAAAAATTCGGGTTCAAACTTACCAGCACAAATTGATATTTATGCCAAAAAAGGAAGTTCATATGAATTTCTATTTTTAGCAAAAGGTGGTGGTTCAGCCAATAAAACCTTTTTATACCAACAAACAAAATCACTTTTGAATGAAAAATCAATGGAAACTTTCATTCGAACAAAAATTAAAGATTTGGGAACTTCTGCTTGTCCTCCTTATCATTTAGCTTTAGTTATTGGAGGAACATCAGCAGAAGCTAATTTGGCTACTGTAAAAAAAGCTTCAGCAGGTTATTTTGACAATCTTCCTACATCAGGAAATCTAGCAGGTCAAGCTTTTCGTGATTTAGAATGGGAAAAAAGAGTACAAGAAATTTGTCAGGAAAGTGCAATTGGAGCACAATTCGGTGGAAAATACTTTACACATGATGTTCGGGTTATCCGTTTACCAAGACATGCTGCTTCTTGCCCAGTTGGATTAGGAGTTTCATGTTCTGCAGATAGAAATATTAAAGGTAAGATTACCAAAGAAGGTATTTTTGTAGAACAATTAGAAATCAATCCAAGACAGTTTTTACCAGAAATTGCTCCTCATTTACAACCAGCAGTTGAAATTGACTTGAACAGACCTATGTCAGAAATTTTAGCTGAATTAACTAAATACCCTATTAAAACACGTTTAAAATTAAACGGAACTGTTATAGTTGCCCGTGACATTGCGCATGCAAAGATTAAAGAATTATTAGATTCGGGTAAACCAATGCCAGAATATTTCAAAAATCATCCTGTTTATTATGCTGGACCAGCTAAAACACCAGAGGGAATGCCTTCAGGAAGTTTCGGGCCTACAACAGCAGGTAGGATGGATGTATATGTAGATGAATTTCAAGCTGCTGGAGGAAGCATGATTATGTTAGCCAAAGGAAATCGTTCTCAACAGGTTACAGATGCTTGTTTAAAACATAAAGGCTTTTATTTAGGTTCAATTGGAGGTCCTGCAGCAATTTTAGCACAAGATAATATTTTAAAAGTAGAGGTCGTAGACTTCGAAGAATTAGGAATGGAAGCTGTTCGTAAAATTACGGTTAAAGATTTTCCAGCTTTTATTATTACTGATGATAAAGGAAATGATTTTTTTGCTAACTTATAATTATTAGAAAATAAAAGAGGCTACAAATTGTAGCCTCTTTCTTTTAACATAACTAACTTAACCTAATTAATTCTTTATTCTTTAATGAATTTCTTAGTTATTTTTTCTTTGTAAGTATTAAGTTCTACAACATAAATTCCTCCATTTAAAGAACCTACATTTATTTGGTCGTTTTCAATCTGACCTTGTAAAACTAATTGTCCCATTACATTATATACTTTATAATCTTTCATTCCATCATTAGAAATCACATTTAAAATATTTCCTTTAACAGGATTTGGATACATTGCAAAATCAACATTTTTACTTGTTTCAGTAATAGTAGAAACGTTAGAAATTAAACCTGTAGTTCCCACACAAAAGTTAGTTGATTCACTTGATCCAAATGAACCACCACTAGCTAGCGTAGTTCCATTTGAAGTAACTGAATAACTTCCGTTTCCATAAGAACAACAAATACCATCTCCATAGCTATCATTTATTTTAAATGTATAACAACCAGCTGCTAAACATTTAGTAATAGTTAATGAAGAACCATCTGCTTGACTTCCATAAGTTCCGCCTGATTCTACTACTTGATTGCTTGAGTTTAAAATTTGCCAGCTTGTTTCTTCTGGATAATTATCAAAAACGAAATTGATATTTACATTAGTACATGTAGGAGGATTGATTGTTCCTGTTGATAATGCCACATCATCAACAGCAATATCGCCTTGCCAAGTTGTTCCTGTTGAACCCACAAACCTTAATTGAACTGTTGAACCTGTATATGAAGCTAAATTAACTGATGCAGAAAGCCAAGAATTTCCTTGATTACCTGATTGAGTCCAAACATCTGTCCACGAAGTACCATTTGTACTTACTTGTAGTTTTAAACCTCCCATACCAGTAGCTCCATACATATGATATTTAAAAGTAAAAGTTGCAGCTGATGCTCCACTTAAATTATAACATGGAGAATTAAGAATTGTTGTTTTATTTGAATAATTTGGGCTAGAAGCTTCTACATACACATAATATGATCCTTGAGCAGCACTTGATGGCCCAGTATCACTAGATGGAGTTCCATTTGCATCAACAATCCAATCGAAATCATCACCTGAACCTTGAGACCAAGCTCCTAAAGTATTTTCAAAACCTTCAGAATATGGGAATGAAGTAATAGTTGTTGAACATGTAGTTCCACCTCCACCACCAGAGTATTCAGAACCAATTCCTACTGCATAAAAAGCATTTGTAGTTGCAATTACTTCTGCAGAACCTGCTCCATATAAATCTACTGCAGCTTGAATTCCATAAGTCCTTGCATTTGCAAATGTTGAATTAGCTGATAAATATACACTCTCTAAGCGATAAGCAATTTTTGCTGCTTTATCAATAGATATTCCTGTAACACTATAACTATTTCCTATATCATTTGTCCCAGATTTTCCAACAGACAAAATATAAAACCAATGATTTAAAACGCCACTATTTCTATGTACACCACAGTAATCATTTGATTGAGTTGGTGTTCCACAGTTTGGATTGCTCCAATATGTTCCGCCATAAGTATCAGGTTGACCTTCACTATTTGGATCACTCATAGATCGAAGTGCTGCATGACCAGAACGACGCTCAATATCTTCTCCAATCAACCATGGACTTTTATTAGGTGCTGCATAATATTCTACAGTAGCTCCCCAAATATCCGAAAATGCTTCATTTAACGCACCTGATTCTCTTTGATAAGCAAGGTTAGCTGTATAAGTACAAACTGCATGACCAATCTCATGAGCAGCCACATCTAAAGAAGTTAAAATATCAAAATAGGTTCCACTTCCATCACCATAAGTCATTCTTGATCCATCCCAAAATGCATTATCATAATTAGAACTATAATGCACATAACTATTTATGGCAGCTCCAGAATTATTGAAACTATTTCTATTGTGAACTGCACTCCAATAATCATATGTTTTTTCTGCTCCCCAATGTGCATCTAGAGCACCATTATCTTTATTTGCAGAATGTTCCGCTGTCGTCCAATTATTATCATTATCAGTAAAGTTGACTGCAGAATTATAATTTGTCCCTGTATTTAAGTCATAAGTATTAACCCCGTTTCCTCTTGTGTTATCTCTTAAAATATAACTACTTCCACTAAGAGTAGTTTCAATACTTTGACTACCACTATATCTTGTAGCTGCTGTTCCAGAAACTAATGCTTCAAAAGTCTTTGTAATTTTTTCAGCATTATTATTTTCTGAGCAAATATGTTTTTCAGTAAATAGATGAGCTGAACCATGTCCAAAATTTGTTGCATGTTTTATAGTTGCATTGTAAAATAATACTTTACCATTTTTTGCATCTATATATACATCAGCTCTACTTACAGGATTGATAGCATAAATGTCAAATTTATAAGCCAATAATAATTCTGGTTGTGTTCCTTCTATATTAACATCTTTTAAATCTGGCAATAAAACCAATTCCCCTTGTGGCTTAGAATATCCAATTAAAGAAGCCTCATTTTTATTATCCCATAAGAAAGAGGTGCTTGATGTAGTTCTTTTTGCAAAATCTAATGCTTTAGTTGCACTAATTGTTGGATTAACATCAATTTTTGTTGGGTTGTATACTTCGCCATTCATAGAAACAATTCTACCGCCTTTAGAATTGATTGTGTAAGTAGCAAATTCTACCTTAACATTATTATAATATAATTGAAATTTTTCATGAAGTAAACCAAGATTATCTATTTCTTCTTTTATTTTCTGAAAAGAAAATCCGTTCTTAAGTTTTAAATTTTCCTTCAAAATGCTTTGAAAATTAGAAGAAGATAAATTGGATTCTTCATTAAAGATGATTAAAGTAGGTTGTCCTTTTTCATCAAAAAATTTCTCTTTAATATTTCTATCTACTTCTTGTGCTTGAGATAGAAATGAAAAAGAAGTAAGCAAAGACAATGCTAATGCTTTTCGTAATTTGTTTTTCATAATTGTTTAATTGTTAATGATTAGTTAAAAACAAATGTAACATTTTTTTAACATTAAAAATTATAGAAAAAGTGTATTTTTTGTTAAAATATAATAAAAAATTATTTTATACTCATAAAAAAACACAAAAACATAAAAATTATTCAACAAATAACACCAATCCTTTTAAGTAATGTCCTTCTGGATGGTATATATTAGTAGGATGATCTGGGCCTTGCCCTAATTTATGCAATACTCTAATATTTCTTCCAGTTTCTATGGCAGCCGCAGCTACAGTATTGTAGAATAAGACATCATCAATTACTTGAGAACAAGAAAAAGTAAACAACACTCCTTTAGGAGCTAAAGCCTTGATTCCAGCTATATTTAATCTTTTATAGGCTTGTGTCGCTGTATGTTTATTTTTAATATTTTTTGCAAAAGCAGGTGGGTCTAATACAATAACATCATATTGCTTAGCATGTTCTTTCATGAATTCAAAAACATCTGAAGCTACTGCTGTATGGTTAGAATCTGGAAAATTTAATTGCATGTTTTTTTCAGCTAATTCTACAGCTTTTTGAGAAATGTCTACAGAAGTTACCAATTCTGCACCAGCATGCATTGCATAGATAGAAAAACCACCTGTATAACAAAAGGTATTCAATACTCTTTTATTTTTGGAAAACTCACCAAGCAATTTTCTATTTTCCCTTTGATCTAAGAAAAAGCCAGTTTTTTGACCTTCAACCCAATTCACCTGAAAGTGAATATTATTTTCTTTAGCAATTGTTTCTGATTGACTACCTAACAAGAAAAAATCTTTGCCTGTGTTAGGAAGTGTTCCACTACTTTTACAATAAATTGTTTCACAAAATTCTTGAAAAGTATTTTTTATAGCTTCAGCGATAGCTTCTACCTGCAAATATATGCCTGAGGAATGTGCTTGTATAACCCAATTTTTATTATAGTAATCAATAATTAACCCTGGAATGCCATCACCTTCACCATGAATAACCCGAAAGGCATTTGTACTGTTTAAATCCAATAATTTTAAACGTAGTTCCCAAGCTGATTTTAATTTATTTTGCCAAAAATTAGCATCAAAAATTTCATTCCCAAAAGTTAAAAGACGTACAACAATACTTCCTCTATCGCTAAAAAAACCTGTTCCTAAATGTTTACTTGCATTATCCACAACCTCAACCATTTCTCCATCTTCAACTTCCCTACTTACTCCATAAACCGCCCCACTAAAAACCCAAGGGTGACGTCTTAAAATCGATTTTTCTTTTCCCTGTTTTAAAATTATTTTTGGATAGCTCATATCTTAAAAATTAGCCACAATTCACGAATGAATTTCAGTGAATTGTGGCTTTGTTATTTATTTATTATTATTTTACTATTTAACCTATATTCATTTCAGGAATATCTCCTTCAATAATTAAACTACCTTCTGTTGCTTTTTTAATTTCTTCGACAGAAACTCCAGGAGCTCTTTCTAATAGTTTAAAACCTTTATCTGTAACTTCTAGTACTGCTAATTCTGTAACAATTTTTTTAACACACCCTACTCCTGTTAAAGGCAAAGAACATCTTTTTAAAAGTTTAGATTCCCCAGCTTTATTAACATGCATCATCGCAACAATAATATTTTCGGCAGAAGCCACCAAATCCATTGCTCCACCCATACCTTTTACCATTTTTCCTGGTATTTTCCAGTTAGCAATATCTCCATTTTCGGCAACTTCCATAGCGCCTAAAATAGTTAAATCTACTTTTTGACTACGAATCATGCCAAAGCTAAAAGCAGAATCAAAAAAACTCGCACCAGGCAAAGTTGTAATAGTTTGTTTTCCTGCATTTATAATATCTGCATCTTCTTCTCCTTCAAAAGGAAAAGGTCCCATTCCTAAAACACCATTTTCACTTTGAAATTCAACTGAAATATCTTCACGAACATAATTAGCTACCAATGTAGGAATTCCTATTCCTAAATTAACATAATAACCGTCTTTTACTTCTTTTGCAATTCGTTGTGCTATTTGATTTTTATCTAAAGCCATAATATTATTTTTGTCTTACAGTACGTTGTTCGATTCTTTTTTCAAATTTCTCTCCTTGAAAAATACGATTTACCATAATTCCTGGAATGTGTATTTCATTTGGATCTAACGTCCCTGCTGGAACTAATTCTTCCACTTCTGCAATGGTAATCTTAGCGGCACCAGCCATTACAGCATTAAAATTTCTAGCTGTTCCTTTAAAAATTAAATTTCCTGCTTCATCTCCTTTCCATGCTTTAACAATTGAAAAATCAGCTTTAAAAGCTAATTCCATTACATGCATCTTATCATTGAACTCTCTAGTTTCTTTTCCTTCTGCTACTTCTGTACCATATCCGGCTGGTGTAAAAAAAGCAGGTATTCCAGCCTGAGCAGCTCTACATTTTTCAGCCAAAGTTCCTTGTGGTGTTAATTCTACCTCTAATTCACCTGAAAGCATTTGACGTTCAAATTCCGCATTTTCTCCTACATAAGAAGAAATCATTTTTTTTATCTGACGATTCTGCAATAACAGTCCTAATCCAAAATCATCTACACCTGCATTATTAGAAATACACGTAAGATTTGTTGTTTTTTTATTTACTAATTCAGCAATACTATTCTCTGGAATTCCACAAAGACCAAAACCACCTAACATTATTGTCATACCGTTTTCAATTCCTTGTAAGGCCTCACTAACATTTTTTACTGTTCTTTTAATCATAATCTATTTTCTTTTATTTCAAAAATCGAATTCTTCCATATCTACAGCTTCAACATCAGTTGAATCTATAACTGTTCCTGCTGTTGAACAATCTACTCTAATAGAAATTTTATCAGGCTTTTCAAAGGCTTCTTTAGAAATTTTTAATTCTTTATCTTTATAACATTTATCCATAAACAAACCCCAAATTGGTAAAGCCATACAAGCTCCTTGTCCATAAAGTGTTCTTCTAAAATGAGCTGCTCTATCTTCATTTCCAACCCATATACCTGCGGAAAGATTTGGCACTGTACCTATAAACCATCCATCTGAATTATTTTGCGTAGTTCCTGTTTTTCCCGCAATTGGATTACTAAATCGGTATTTATAATTTGTTAATCCATTTACTGAGCCTCCTCTTAAACGTGCTCCAGTACCAGATTCTGTAACTCCTTCCATTAATTTAATAATAGCATAAGCTACATCCCTATTCATAACATCTTTTGATTGTGGAATAACTTGATCTAAAATTACTCCATTTTTATCTTCAATTCTCGTAATAAATGTTGGCTTTATATAAACTCCTTGATTAGCAAATGTACTAAATGCTCCAACCATTTCTTTTACTGTAATATCTACAGCTCCTAATGCAATAGCTGGTGTAACAGGAATTTCAGTAGTTACTCCAAGATCTCGTGCCATATCAACTACAGCTTGAGGACCAACTCGGTCCATTAACTTTGCTGAAACAGGATTTAGCGAATTAGCTAAAGCTTTTTTCAATGTCACCATTCCTTTAAAATTTCCTCCATCATTAGTAGGAGACCATGCTTTTGAAATACCCCATTTCCCTCTTGGCATAGTAAATGGTCCATCAATAATAGAATCGCAAGGAGACATTCCTAATTGTTCAATTGCTGTTGAATAAACAAAAGGTTTAAAAGTAGAGCCTACTTGTCTTGCTCCTTGTCCTACGTGATCATACTGGAAATACTTATGATTTATTCCTCCAACCCAAACTTTAACATGACCTGTCTGGGGTTCCATAGCCATCATTCCAGTTTGTAAGAAATGTTTATAATATCTAATAGAATCTCTTGGAGTCATTATAGTATCTTTTTCACCTTTCCAAGTAAATATTTTCATTTTTGCTTTTACTTCAAAAGATTTTAAAATCTCAGCTTCCGATTTTCCATCTTCTTTTAAAATTCTCCATCTTTCGGAGTTTTTCATCGCACTTTTAATGATTTTTTCCGTTTCATCATCAGTAATTCTAATAAAAGGTGCGTTTTTCTCTTTTTTAGCTAGCTCAAAAAATTTAGCTTGTAAAATGGTTAAATGTTCTTCTACTGCTTCTTCTGCATATTTTTGCATACGCGAATCTATAGTAGTGTATATTTTTAAACCATCTCTATAAATATCATATTCCGAACCATCTTCTTTTTTATGATTTTTAACCCAATCTTTCATATACACCTTTAGGTATTCTCTAAAATAAGTAGCAATACCTTCATTGTGACTTTCTGGTTTAAAATCTAAAACAACTGGCTTGCTTTTTAATTCTTCTTTTTTAGCTTCATCCAAAAAACCACTTCTTACCATTTGCCCTAAAACAGTATTTCTTCTATCGAGCACTAAATTTTTTCTAGTATCTCTATTTGGATTATACAAAGAAGGGTTTTTTAACATTCCTACAAAAACTGCAGCTTCTTCTGTAGTTAAATTTTTTGGTTCTTTATTAAAGTAAATTTTTGAAGCGGAACGAATTCCTATCGCTCCATTAACAAAATCAACTTGATTAAGATACATAGCAATTATCTCCTTCTTAGTATATTGACGTTCTAAACGAGTTGCAATAATCCACTCTTTTATTTTTTGAATTATTCTTAGAACAATATTTTTAGATCCATCACTACCATGAAATAAATTCTTTGCTAATTGCTGGCTAATTGTACTTGCTCCACCTCCTTTACCAAGCATTACTATTGCTCTCAAAGTCCCTCTTGCATCGATACCTGAATGTTCATAAAAACGTTCATCTTCTGTAGCTACTAAAGCATTTACTAAATCCTTTGGCAAATCTTCGAAAGTGACAGGAAGTCTATTTTGAGCATAAAATTTTCCTAAAACCACCCCATCAGAGGACATAATTTCTGTAGCAATATTAGAGTCTGGATTTTCTAATGTTTCAAAGGTTGGCATTGCTCCAAAGAAGCCCCAAGATGCAAATAGAAATAGTAATACAACAAAACCTAATCCAAATAAAAAGGTTTTCCAAAAAATTTTTATATACCTAGAAAAGTCGTTATTTTCTTTTTTCTTTGTAGCCATATATTATTTTATTTTTTCAATTCTAAATCCTACGTCTGTTACCCCATTTAATTCTTCAACACCTGTAACACTCCCTGTTTCTCTGAGAGCTTGCTGAATTTCTATAGTATAATTTCCTTTTTGTTTAAACACAAAATTTTCTTGGTACCACAACTTACTCTCTTTAACATCTGAGAAACCTTCTCCCATAAGAGAACCATCAGGATTTGCCATAGCATATTCTAAAGTATCAATTTTAACCAAACTATCAGGTTGTTTTAGAGTCACGATTACAAATAAATTATTAAAAGAATATTCGTTATTGTTTCTTATATTCAAAAATAAATTATAAGGATTAATAGTATCATTCTGATTGAATGTAAATCGAATGACATCTTCTTTTTTCCATTTACCGCTTAAAGCTTTATATTCATCAAATACTCTTTTCTCATCACATGAAAAAAAGAGTATTACAACCATTATAAGCCATACTATTTTACTCCTTCTTAGGGTCATTTTTAAAATTTGTTGGTTTACGACGTTTTTTATTTTTATTGTTTTTCTTTTTAGGTTTTTGGTCAAAACGAGTTAGACTATCCTGACCAACAACATTTTGAAAGTTTTTTTCAATTTCTTTTGTAGTTTCTACAACAAAATCTTCAATTGCAGATACTCTAATTTTCTGTTTGTTTTGAGATAAAATTTCTTTCACATCTGCAACTGATAAAACATGCCAATGTGCAGGTTGATTTTCGTAAGAAAACCACATTAATTCTTTAAAAATATCTACTTTTTGACAATTTGCATTTCCTTTTTCTGTGTAAAGTTTAGTGTCTAAATCAGGAAAATCTTTTAATGCATCTAAGTACGTGTCTAGTTCATAATTCAAACAACATTTTAACTTTCCACATTGTCCTGCTAATTTTTGAGGGTTTAGAGACAATTGTTGGTAACGAGCAGCTGAAGTATTTACACTTCTAAAATCGGTTAGCCAAGTTGAACAACACAATTCTCTTCCACAAGAACCTATTCCTCCTAAACGAGACGCTTCTTGACGAAAACCTACTTGCTTCATTTCAATACGAATACTGAATTCTCTAGCAAAATCTTTAATTAACTGACGAAAATCGACCCTGTCATTTGCAGTATAATAAAATGTAGCTTTAGAACCATCACCTTGAAATTCTACATCAGAAATTTTCATTTCTAGATTAAGAGAAATTGCAATTTCTCTAGCTCGCATTCTTACTTTTTCTTCTTTATTTCTTGCTTCACTCCAAATATCGATATCCTTTTGAGACGCTTTTCTGTAAATTTTTGGAAGCTCACTATCTACCCCTACATTTTTCTTTTTCATTTGAATTTTAACTAATTCTCCTGCTAAAGAAACAATACCTACATCATGCCCTGGGGATGCTTCTGTTGCTACAATATCTCCCATAGACAAAGTTAATTTTTCAGGGTTTCTAAAAAATTCTTTCCTTCCATTTTTAAATCTTATCTCTACACAACTAAAAGGTTCTTGACCTTGTGGTAAAGTCATATTGGATAACCAATCGAAAACTGTTAATTTATTGCAGCTACCTGTGCCACATGATCCTTTATTGCCACATCCTTTAGGAACACCATCTGTTGTTGTTCCTGTCGAACAGTTATTACATGCCATAATTTGAATATATATTGATTGCGCTTAAACAGCACTACTTGTCTAAAACGTATTTTGAGTGTAAAGATAATACAAATTTAGTTATCCATTTAAACTGAAAACTAGCATTAAAACAAAAAACCCATTTACATTTTAACGTAAATAGGTTTCATATAGTGTATTGTAATTACTTTTTAAACTTCTTTTATTGAAATAATTTTAACAGGGCAAGCTCTAACTGCTAATTCTCCATTTTCAGCAATAGTATGATCTGGTGTTTTTAATGTATGAAATCCTTTTGAATCTATAGCCTTCAACAGTACTGTCTTACCATCTTTTTTTGACATCTGAAACAAATTAGGAGCCATTTCTACACAATAATTACACCCTATACATTTATCTCTTTGTAAAGTAATAATAACCATTAATTCGCTACAATTTTATACAATTTGTCAGATAATCGAATTCTAAAAGGCACTTTTAATGTGCAATTATCTCCTTTTATTGCTTTTTCTGTGTTTACATTATTTACATACATTTCATCCAAAATTAATTCTTGCGCTCCAGTAGTTGGCCCAGTAATTAAAATTTTATCTCCTTTCTTTATATCGTAAGCTTCTATTTTAAATTCTGCAATGCTTGTTTTTGAAAAATAATGCACCCCTTTTCCTACATATACTTTTTTCTGAGTAGCACTAGAACCTGGATTATCGGACCACTCTCCAAGTTTTTGCCCTAGATAATACCCACTCCAAAATCCGCGATTATAAACTGTGGCCAGATTTTCCATCCAGATTTTTACTTTTTCTTTAGTAAAAGTACTTTCATAATAAGCATCAATAGCCTCTCTATAGGTTTTTATTACAGTAGCCACATAATCAGCCGCTCTTCCTCTACCTTCTATTTTTAAAACTTTAATTCCTGAATCAATCACTTGGTCTAGGAAATCTAACGTACATAAATCTTTAGGAGACATCATATATTCGTTATCTAATTCTATTTCAAAACCAGATTCTTGATCAATAACAGTATATTTTTTTCTACAATTTTGCTTACATGCACCTCTATTTGCAGATGAATTATGTGAGTGCAAACTTAGATAACACTTTCCTGAAACTGCCATACACAAAGCTCCATGACCAAATACTTCAATCTCTACTAAATTCCCATTTGGTCCTTTAATTTGCTCTTTCACTATCTCATCTGTAATCTTTTTTACTTGACGCAAACTCAATTCTCTCGATAATACAATAGTATCGGCAAACATAGCATAAAACTTAACCGTTTCAATGTTAGTTACATTCAATTGAGTAGAAATATGCACTTCAATTCCCATTGTTCGAGCAGACATTATCACGGCTTGATCTGAAGCAATTACAGCAGTAATTCCAGCTTCTTTTGCTTTAGCTAATACTATTTTTACAATCGACAAATCGTGATCATAAATAATTGTATTCAATGTCAAATAGGATCTTACATTTTTTTCTTTACATCTTCGAGCAATTTCAGGCAAATCATCTAAAACAAAGTTGACAGTTGCTCGAGCACGCATATTTAATTGTTCTACTCCAAAATAAACTGAATCACAACCATTCTCTAAAGCAGCTTGTAAAGACTCAAAATTACCAGCAGGAGCCATCAATTCTATTTTTCCTGAAGACATCATTTGCTAATTATTTTAAAAAGTCTATCAGATAATCTAATTCGGAATGGAACCTCAAAAGTGACTTTATCTCCTTGTTTTGCTACTTCTATTTCTTTTCCATTTACCAACATTTTTTCAAGAATTAATTCTTCATTACCAGTTGTTGGTCCAGAAATAATAATTTTATCTCCAATTTTTAACTCGTTATTTTCAATTAAAAATTGTCCTACTTGTGCTTTAACAAAATAATGTTCGGCTTTACCAATTAATACTTTTTTAACTTTTACTCGCTCTCGAATCGGTTTTACTTTTGGAACAACATCTAAAGCTACATCAGTTAATTGCTTCGCCTGTTCGAGCATAGTTCTCGAGTCACCTGAATGTTTAAACTTTAGATTTTCAGATTTTCCTTTTCTAAAAACTTTATTTCCTACTTGCTTTCCTTTTCGCAATTTTACTTGCTCTGCTAATGGTAAATGAGTTGTTTCTAGACATTCTGTAGAACAGCAATTCTCCATAGCAGCTTTGCATTCGTCACATTGGATAAACAATAAATGACAACCATCATTAGCACAATTTGTATGATTATCACAAGGCTTTCCACATTGGTGACATTGAGACACAATATCCTCTGTGATGCGTTCCCCCAAACGATTATCAAAAACAAAATTTTTACCAATGAATTTGCTTTCTAAACCTTCTTCTTTTATTTGTTTGGCATACTGAATAATCCCTCCTTCTAATTGATACACATTTTTAAACCCTTGATGTTTAAAGTAAGCACTTGCTTTTTCACAACGAATTCCACCAGTACAATACATCACTAGATTTTTATCTTCTTTGTGATTCTGAAGTTGGTCATTAATAATTGGCAAACTCTCTCTAAACGTTTCTACGTCTGGAGTAATGGCTCCTTTAAAATGGCCAATTTCACTTTCATAATGATTTCTAAAATCTACTACAATAGTATTTGGATCTTCTAAAATTTGATTGAATTCTTTTGCTTTTAGGTGAATTCCTTTATTAGTTACATCAAATGTTTCATCATTTAATCCATCAGCTACAATTTTATGACGTACTTTAATGGTTAGTTTCAAAAACGAATGATCGTCTTGTTCTACAGCAACATTTAAACGAATACCTTTCATAAAATCGTAAACTTCTAGCGTTTCACGAAAAGCTTCAAAATTATCGGCTGGAACACTCATTTGTGCATTAATTCCTTCATGAGCAACATAGATTCGCCCAAGAGCATCTAATTTATCCCACGCTAGGAATAATTCATTACGAAATTGTTGTGGGTTTTCAATTTTGGCATACGCATAAAAAGACAACGTAAGACGTTGTTTGCCAGCTTGATCTATAAGCTCGGCTCTTTCTTCTGCGCTTAAGGTGTTATACAGTTGCATGCTATAAACGTTTTAAGAGACGTAACTCATTACGTCTGTACAGATTATTATTTTAACGAACTCTAAATGGAAGAATTCGCAGCAAAGATAGTTTTTATTTTAAAATGGGTCAACCCAAAAAATAAATATACAAAACACTTTGTAAAAGAATAAAACTTCTACTAAAACAAATGGTTTTTCGCTGCAATCGTTTTAAGTGAGTTCGCATAGTAAGATTATTTCTTTCAATTTGGTTAGTACCAAAACGCTTTACTTTATGAATTGCTGATTCTACTAAAGATTTATAATGCACTAAACCATCTGTATAGATGCTTTTAGGAAAAGAAAGCAATAACGAATTAGTAACATATTGAATGGTTCGTTTTGACCTTCTTCTTAAACTGAAACTAACAATTCGCTTCGTTTTTCTTTCCAATGTATACACAATCCATATGGATTTGTCTTTACGTTTTAAATAGCAACGCATTTCATCTAACTCATAAATTTTATTCTTGAAGAAAATAGGATTTGGAATTTTTTTGCAATAGTAATAATTCTTTTCAATACAGTAGTAGTTGAAATTTGTAATATTCTTGCTGTACTTCTTATTCCTAGACCTTCTTTATAAATTGAATTATTTTAATATTTGTATTTGGTTTAAAAGCTTTAAACATAAAAAAGATGAACTATATAGTTCATCTTTTTTACAATTATTTTTAATTTTTATTGATTATCAATTCGTTAGATGTTTGTAAGATACATACACTAACCTTTAGATTTACTTCCTAATACTAAAGTAGTAATTTTTACTAATATTAAATTGATAGAGTAAACCATATCACTAACAAAGTTAATGACTTATTCAAGAGATTAGGACTTTGTCAATTTTAGATAACTATATTTCGATTTTTAATTATTTATTAATCAATATTGTTAGATTTATTAGTTTCGATTTTTATAGTGCTCACAATAAATATTAAAATATGCAAAATGAAATATTTAAAATCAAACTCTGTAAAACCAAACGCTATATAAAATAATAATGTTGATATATTTATTAATTTAGCTTGATAAAATGATTTCAAACCATGTAATGCAAACTTATCAAGCTTTAAAATTGTTGTATAGTCTTCAATTTTATTAAATTTTAAAAATTTAGCAAATAAAAGAATAAACCAAATTACTATAATTACAATGTGAGTACTATTCATTATTACTGTCTTATTAGGTTACCATTCTCATCAACGCTAAAAGTAATTTTCCTGCCTGAATGGTCTGCATTATTTCTATATTTATTGCCAATAAATTGACCAATATCAACTGCAAGTAAAGCATTTGACACTCCTTTTAATAAAGGGTTATTAGAATCAATAGCTTTTTTTGCTATTTTTAACATAAGACCAGCTCCTTTAGGTATTACTGAAACATCACCATTAAAAGGATTATACTCATTATTCACATCAATATTATCGCCAATGTTAGTTGCAAAAGCTTCTGCTTGAGGGTTTGAACTTAAATCAAAATTTTCATTAGTTTCACTACTAGAATTTAAAACTTCTGTTTCTCCAAATGGACTATCCACAGGATCATTACTCATATGTAATGATGTACTTGAATTTGTTATGTCTATATTTCTTCTTTCATTTTTTGAAGTAGTTTCCGAAATAGATTGAGTACTTGAATACTCAGCTTTACCTTTTTTTCCAACATTAATAGTTGTCGTAATATTTTCAGTTCTTACTGTCGTATGGACTATAGTAGTGTTTTTATCCTTATCAACATATGACATGCTTGAACTGGTGGTTCTTGTCCATTTAGTTTCATGAATATTCTTTTTATCATTAATTAATTTGTAGCTTACCGTTGTTTTAGGGTCACCAAGTCCAGCTGGAGCCATTCCGTCAGGATCAACAAAATACATCGGATTATTTAGAGCATAATTATACGGGGAGTGTCTTCTCATCTGTTCAGCCAATGGATCCATATTCATCCATCTACCTAAAGCTGCATCATAGTTTCTTGCTCCGTAATCATAAAAATTAAGTCCTAACTCGTCTTGGTATTCTTTCCCATTGTATTTATACTTCTGAGCTACTGCATTTCCTGTAGCTAAGTTAAGTAAATTATTGGAATCTTTGTGTTTTAATCCAAAAGGATAGTAGTTGTTTTCTTCTACAATTTCTGTATTAGGGTTTACTTGTCTTATGCTTACATCATCAAACCATACTGTTCCTCCTCCATTGTTGTCTATTCTTAGATTTAGCTTAGTAATATTTGGCTGTACTGTTACTTTTCTTTGTATATATACCCAGCGGTTCTTTTCTCCCATATTCTCATAAGCAACTGTTGTGAAATAACCTGTCTCGGCATCTGTCTTTTCAAATAAATATATCTCAGCTACAGGGTTATCACTATACACCCATCCAGAGAAAATATATTCGGTAGGTTGTGTAATATTTATAGGAATCCATGTGTTGCTATGAACATACTTTACTGTGGTAGTTAAATTTTCTAGTTTGCCAGATATTGCTCCACTGTGCTTTTTTGTAGTGTCGTAAGCAGTTATTGTTTCTCCATAAATTGCTCCTGTACTATCCCAACCACTACCGTTTTCAAAACCATCGTAAAACAACTCGGTTGTTCCTGAGGTAATGGCGAACAGAACGAAGCTAAACACGAGGGCGACTTTTTACCATTTTCTTTGTTTTAAGACATTATATAACACAAAAAGGAACGCCATATGGCGTTCCTTTTCTATACATTTTTTAATTAAATTTTAATTAAATTTTAATTTTCAATTGGTTAGTTTGTGTGAAAAGGGTTGTCACTAACTTTGAAACATTACCAAAAATTATCTAACTAAACATACTTATATTACTTTTCCAAAATTTTATTAGGCTCAATATAATTAATCTTTTTTTTCAATCTATTTCCTACGTAAATAAACGCAATTGAATCGCCGTCATTTTTATAAATAGAATCACCTATTTCTATATAGCAAACAAATTGAGGTATTAATATAATTTCTTCGCCTCCTTTTAAAACTAAAACTGTCGAATTATTTTTAGATTTTTTTTTGCCTATCACTTTACCATAAAAATTTTTCTTAAGATAAATATTATTATGTTTATTACTAAAATCAATAAACCTTAAACTATAAATATAAATTCCAATTCCTAATGAAATAATAACAAAAATTATGATATAAATATTTTTATTGTTTTTAAACATACTATTAATGTAATTGAGTTGAAATAGTTCTTCTATACATTAATCCACCTTCCATTTCACCCCAAAAAGTAGACCTCGAATAAAAAATAAATCCTTTATTATCATCACTAGTTCCAAAATTTGCAGGATTAAGTTTACCTGCATTTGAAACATCACTACTTAATGTTCCACCATATCCGCCTCCAACACCTACTCCAGTTTTTAAACCTCCATTAATTGAGTAAGTATCGGCTGCATTATGTTCTAATAAAAATGGACCACCATGTGTAGACTCTATCTTATTAAGAGATAATCCTGTATCAACACCCAATCCTACATTTAAATTAGAGTTTAAAAATACACCCCAATTACCTCCTGAATCTTTAACAAAACTCAAATCAAATCCTAATCCTCCTCCTAGAGCGGCATTTAGTTCAAGATTAATACTTGACCCATGACTTTCAGTGCCTATAATAGTTGTTCCTCGTGATGTTTCAAACGTTTCTTTTGCATAAACATCACTACCATCTTGATTTGTTATGGTACCATTATCATGAAATGTATAACTATACTCTCCATCTGCTTTACCATTATTAGTTGAACTATATAATTTTGAACCTTCATTAAGATGCTGTGCATTTTCACCATATTTTTCAACTGCTTGTTCTTGGGTAGTAATGTCAGAATCATAAAAAATTTGATTTCCTCTTTTTATCCAATCCTCTCCTTGCATCCCATCAGGGTCAACAAAACGTAGAGGATTGTTATAAACAGAATTATAAGGTGTCCATCTTCTAGAGTTTTCCGCTAGCGGATCGATATTCATCCAACGTCCTAGAGCTGCATCATAATTCCTTGCACCATAATCATATAGATTTAAACCAAGTTCATCTTGCAGTTCTTTTCCGTTGTATTTATACTTCTGAGCCACTGCATTTCCTGTAGCTAAGTTAAGTAAATTATTTGAATCTTTGTGTTTTAATCCAAAAGGATAGTAGTTGTTTTCTTCTACAATTTCTGTATTAGGGTTTACTTGTCTTATGCTTACATCATCAAACCAAACTGTTCCTCCTCCATTGTTGTCTATTCTTATGGATAATCTGGTAATATCTGGTTGTACCGTTACTCTCTTTTCGATATAGACCCATCTATTTTTTTGAGTAGTTCTTACATATTCATTTCTATAGCCATACCCTTGATCTACATCCATATTTTGGAATAAATATAAATCTGCACTAGGATTATCACTATAAACCCATGCTGAGAAAATAAATTCTGTGGGTTGCGTTATATTTATAGCTACCCAATTATTTTGCTGTACAACTATTTCTCCTGTAGTTAATTTCTCTATTTTACCAGAGAAGTTACCAGTGTGTTTTTTATTGTTGTCATAAGCAGTAAGAGTATTATATCCTCCATGACTTGTACTTTCCCAACCACTACCATTTTCAAAACCATCGTAAAACAACTCGGTTGTTCCTGAAGTAATGGCACCATCATTGTTAGCATCTGCATATGATAGTCTCACATTGCCTAAATGGTCTTTGTGCTGGAATACATATGAAAAAGCACCATTATTATGCGATACATAACCTTCTGGTTGTGAGAAAAATTGTAGTACATTATTTTCATAAATATAGTTTCCTACATAAGTTGTAGTAATATTTGAGGATGTTCCACTAACTACTTTTTTTTCAATTTTTGTTCCTATAGCATCATATTTATATAAAATTTCAGGAGCTCCAGATTGATTTGCAAATTCAATTTTAGTGGGTAAATTTAAGTGGTTGTATTCAATGGAAGTAATCCCTTTATTGTTATCTACAACCATATTCCCATTTGCATCATACTCATAATCATCTCCTACAGTATTACCATCTTTAAATCCTTCTATTCCATTAGCAGAAAGTCCATAATTATCTTTTACTCCTTTTAATTGATTGGCATCATAGGTATATGTTAAATAATCAATTCCTATTCCATTGTTTGGATTAGTCGGATTTTGACTTTGTCTATTTAAACCTAAAATATTACCATTTCTGTCGTAACCGTGTATGTTTTCAAGATACTTATTATTAGTTACATCATTTTCCGCAGAATAAGCTGTTTTTAACCTGTTTAAGGCATCATAACTATAATAATAGGATTTTACTGCTGTAGAATTATTATTAGTGGTCCAGTTGGTACTGCTAATATTTCCATTATAAAGAGCTGTTCCTGGTGCTCCAGCAGAAGTATAAGGAGTATCTTGTTCGTTATAATTTAAATGAAAGGCAAAAAGATCATTGCCTAAATGCCCCATATTATTTATATCTTTTAACCAACCTCTTATATTATAAGCATAATCTACTTCTTGTAAGGGAGTACTTTCTGTATTTCCAACACCTTTCTTGATTAATTGACCTAACTCATCATAAGTGTTTTTAACAATCAACTGTTCTGGTTGTGTGTTTATTTTTTGTACTTGAGTTAAAAGTCTATCTGCATGATCATAAGTAAAAGTGTCTATGATAGTTGTAGTAGTTCCGTTTTTTGTATGACTGGTTTGTGTTTTTAAAACCTTTCCTATAAAATCTAGCTTCATTAAAGTCCAGTCTTCAGAGAGTTGGTAGTCATTCTTAACATGTGTTTCCCACGCTCTTCCTTTTGCATCATAGTAAGTAGCTGTAGTTATCCAGCTATTATTTGTCTCTAATACTTTTACTCTTGAAACTGTAGGCAATCCTTTTACATTAGCTACTGCTGTCATCCCTTCCCATGTTCCAGAGCCATTTGCAGGATTAAACGCAACTTGGTTACCTATTTCATAATTATCATAATATTGAATAGTTAGAATTTCTATTTCATCTATTTGAAATGTATTTGGAAAAGCAGTATTGCTGTAATATATACTTGTACCTGCTATGGTAATTGGGTTCACTAATTTGGTTTCGAACCAAACTGGTGTGGTTTGACTATTAACTGTATTTTGAACTGTTGCTCTTGATTGGTTGGGTGTTGGATTTGTCCATATACCAGTGTAAGTAACTCTTCCAAAAGCATCATATTTTGTAAACAACCACTTGTTTTGTGTTTTTAAGTTAGCATCTTGGGTTAAAATAGGACGATCTAGTTTATCATATATAATATATTCCCAGTCTTTTCCTGGTAGCTTCTTTTCGACTAATCTATTTCTAGAATCATATTTGTATTGATAGCCTAGTTTGTTGATGTCATCAACACTTACCGATGTAGGAGCTGGACCTGTAATCGTATTAAGATCTACTTGAAAATCCATATGAACCTCCTTTGCAATCGTACCATCTCCAGTTAAATAAATATTCCCATTTTGAATATAAGCAGAATAGTGCGTATCTGAATAAGTCCCATCTGCTAACTTAATAGTTACTGGACCTAATTGCATATCTGGTAAAATAACATTAAAACCAATAGCTGCTAAATTTATGGCAATACTGCTAGTATTTAATGGAACATTTGCATTATCATAACTTTGAAAATAAAAATATAGTTGGTTATTATCTATACTAAGGTCTCCATCATTTGACCATCCTTGTGTAGGGTGACTATATACTGTTTCTAAGTCTCCAAATCCAATATATGAAAAAGAATAAATTTGTTGCTCTATGGGATAAGTGTTAATCTCTGGAGACAAAACATAAGTTAAGTTCCCATAATCATCATACACATAATACGTATCATGCCATTTGTTTTGATTATGACTTCTTTTTAAAACGACTTGTCCTTGCTTGTTTTTAAACTCTACAATGGTATGGTCATTTATATTGGCTTGTGTTGCTGACCAATTTTCGTCTTTGGTAATGGTTTTATAAAGTTCATTAGCATTATAATAACCTAGATTACTTAAAGAAATATCATATAATCCTAAGGTAGCCTCCCAATTTGCTATAGCTTTAAAATATTTTACTTCATTAGCAATGTTAGTCTGATAATCAAACTTTATTTCTTTACCATTGCTCATTGCCCATGCATTTCCTGGTGCTGCCTGTTTAAACACTCTGCTTAAAGGTGAAGCTTCTAATTCCTTTTCACTATAAGGATTTGTTGTAGTTTCAAAATTAGGATTCCCTGTTAAAGTCACATTATTAGAACCATAAAAACTTACTACTTCATTTGGTTTAATATCTAATGAAGGGGTTGTTGAGGCTATAAAGGGTAGATACTCTTTGGTTTGTCTACCAAATGCATCATATTCTATATGAGTTACAATGTCTTTACCACTTGCAGACTGTTTGTGAGCAATTTGCTGAATAGGCCTTCCTAGTCCATCAAAGTAAGTAATACTTTCGGTCAATCTTGACTCAGGACCAGTAATTCCTGCAAACTCACTTAAAGGATAAGTAAAGATGCCATTAAATGAATTAATATCTCCATAATTATATGAATAATTATCTTCTAAATAAAGCATATTATTCAATACTGAAACTTTAATCAAACCTAAAAAATTAACGCCACAGTCTAAGTTACCTAATACTATATTAGGCAAAGGTATATTTGTTTCTAAAAACGATGTTTGCGACATAGTATTAACGCTCCCATAACTATTAAATATTGAATTAAATTCAACAGTTAATAAATCATCTGTAATGTTTATATTTATAAAACCATTTCCATAATCAGTGAAAAAAGCCTGAGCGTCATTTGTGGATAAATCAATATTTAAATTATAATCCTCATATAAATAATTAACTACATTATTAGGATTTGGAGATTCATAGTTGTAAATTGTTGTCTTAATAAAATTTTTATCTAAGCTTTGTCCAAAAACAAAAACAGGAATTAGCATTAGTATGTATAATAATTTCTTCATCTTGTCTTAGTTTTTATAATGATATTCGTTCTTTGAAACCTTTATCCCATTTGCATCTTTTATAGACTCCAAACGATTAAAATCGTCATATTGATAAGTAGTTGTATAGCCTCTCGGGTCGGTTATAGAAGTGACTCCTACTAGTGGGTTGTAAGTATAAGTGGTTACCATTGCATTGGGTAATGCAGTTCTTAAATTATTTAAAGCGGTAATTAAACTAGCTTCGTCTGTACCATTTGAAAGGGTTTGTAAGTTCGCTTCATAGGGTTGTACTTCTGCATAGGTAGCGTTTTCTATTTTGGCAATAGGTTGGGTTTTATTATAACCCCAGATAATTGCGACATAGGCATTATCCTTTTTTTGATATTGCAAAATATTACCAAACGAATCTCGTAAATTAATAATTTCTTGTTCAATTAAAGTACTATTTACTCCTTTTGATGTTGATATACTTTTTGAAAGAATTAAACCGTTAAAATTGTTAAGATTATTTTGTGATGTATTTAATAATTGGTTATCCCTTAAAACACTCTCTTTTACAACTTCCGATATCCTATTTTCAGTAACTAAATTATTCACATAAGGCAAACTATTAACTTCTACATCAAAAGGATAATATTTTAATGATGTTATTTCATTACTATTATCATATTGCTTAATCTCTTTAATAAAAGGATAATTAGGAGTGTAAGTGTAATCTGTTGTTGTCGACTTATTGTGACCATTAAAGTATTCATTCTTTACTATTTTTGTAGTTAAATATTGTGCGTTTTTTATTGAAGAGTTTATTTTAAAATTATATGTAATAAAATCTGAATTGAACTTTGGAACTATATATGATTTGGATATACCTAGAGAGTTTATATCCCTATTCAAATATGTAAACTGCTCTTCTAATAATTTTATATTATTAGAATTGTATATTTCTTTATTGATTAACTTTCCTCTTTTATAATCATTATCAACCTCTCCTAAACCAGGATATGCAGAATTTAAAACCATTGCATTTACACAACTACTATTATTTGCATCTGTAAGTTCAGTACAATAACCACTTTGAGTAACTATTTGACTTGGTATGTTTGCAATTGTCTTAGGCGAATTAAATTCATAAATTGTATACCCATTTCCTACTTCAAATTCCTTTACTCTTGAATAGCCTATATAACTGCCATTTGTTAATTCCAAATTCCCTTTTGGTTTATCATAAACTAAAAAGCTATAAACTTGAAAAGGGTTTGTTTTATATCTATTTAAATAACCATAAACGGGTAAATTATTTAGATATCCAGAACAGATACCATTTTCTTCTTCGTATTTGTATTCAACATTTTTTACAACTAAACCATTTTCTGTTAACTTTTGTTTTTTAACTCTAGCACCTGCACCTACGTATGTCTGACTTTCAAAATAAAAAATATTGTTTTCATATTCCAATTCTAAACTCCCACTGAGAGGGTAAGTTATTTTTTTAAGTAATCCAGTTAAAGAATAAGAATTAGGTGTTAAATCGATCTGACCTGGTATAAGTGTATAATTAGGGTCATTAGTTTTTTGGAAAGGAAGTACAGAGTTTTGATTTTTATTAGGATAAAAATACAATTTTGGAGTATATTGTGAACTGCTATTAGAGGTAATTCCAGTTAAGCCATTATTATTATAAAATCCAAAAAAATCTTGTTCAAGACTACCTCTTCTTGGCAATTTTTGGATATATTCATAATCAAATAAATGTGTTTGTGTCACCACTCCAGAAACTTTTGAAATAGAATCTAATCTAAGTCTTTTACATTCTGGTTCACTACAATTTTCTTTAGAACTAAAATAGGAGTAATTAAAATAATAATGTTCTATTTCTTCATCTTTAAAATTTTTAATAATAATCTCATCTAAAGACTTTTCACCTGGAAAATCCAATCTATCATTAGTATAAATAAAATTAACTATACCCTCATTAAATGTAATTGAAGATAATCTTTTACGTTTCGGGTTTTTCTCCCAATATTTTTCCGCACCCGAAGGCGGATAGATATCTAGTGGCGTTTCTGAAGCAAAATTTAACAAACACATATCCGGCGGAACAGGATTAGGCGTATTGTTAATTGTTATATTTCTGCTTGTGAAAGTTTTAACATCATTGTAATCATTTGCATAAGTTTCATAACCAAAGTTCACTTTTTTATTAGTCTTTAAACTTTCTATTTCCGATAAATTCCAAGTATGTATTTTCTTAGAGTAGTTATTCATAGTGACTTGAACCGCCTGATTAGCAGCTATATAAGACCCAGAACTATAATTTGGATCATTAAAATTCCCTGGTATTAAAATTGATTCACTTACTTCTTCCTCGTTAAATTTATATCTCATTCCACTAGAATTAAGAATAGTAAACTCATAAAAATCCTTAATTTTCTTATATATTCTTCCTTGATGATTCCCATTTGACATAAATCCAAATCCACTACTATCTCTAATATCTATAAGAGTTGACTCCATTTTATAACTAGGGTTCTCTAAAAAAGTAGTAGTAAAGTTAGATGAATTATTTGGATATATTTCATTAGAAGAAGTATTTATACATAAAAACTTAGAACTCAAACTTGGAGCATTAACAATAAATAAATCTGGTGACAAATCGTTATTTTGAATTGGATCACAATACCCATAAGTGGCACCCCAATTGCCTGGAATAGCAGTTGCCCCATTTAAATCCTCAGAATACACAGCAAATCTATTTTGAGCGCCCCAAGCCAAATAATCTACTTTAGATTTTGCTCCTTTTCTATTAAAACCCATATTTCCTAATGATGGAAATAAAACAGTTTGTAAATCCCAATCATACTCAGAATATAATGCATAAGTAACATCATTGTCTGGATTGTCTTTTACAACTCTTACAATACTTCCTCCTGCATTTAAGCTCCAGTTTAAACCTACCGATGATGCAACATCATCAACTTTTATTCCCCCTGTATTATATTGTAATCCTATAGGAATTTCAATATCTCCTGATTTAATTGTATACAATGGAATCGATACATCTGCTTTACCTGTATACAAGTTCATGTCGAAAATGTTTATTTTTTGGAAACTTGACACATCAGGTGAAGCTGTCATACTTCCTTCGGGTATGACATTTTTTATTTCTCCATATGTTGTATATGCATCTTGCTGAGAATAAATAGAAAGATTAAAAAAAATCATCACTAAAAATAAACAAACGTATCTGATTTTATTAATCACATATTTCTTACTAAAGAAATCTTTAATTTTAACTTTTAAAAGTATTGGTGTCATAAGGTTAATTTTTTTAATTGACTTTAAACAAAAATTATAATAGAGAACAAATTACCTTTGCAATTTATGTAACATACAATATATTTATTTAGTATATAATACGATTTTTAAAAATATAATTACAAGTGGCAAAAAAACTTGTTGTGTAAAAAATCCGTTTTTTTGTTTCTGTGTAATTTTCCAAAAAAAAAGTTTTAGCAAAAAAAGGTTGCAAATAACATTGCAACTCAAATTGGGTGGGTGTTTTTTTATCATAGGAATAGCATATAATTTTTACTTTTTTACTCGAGAACAAAACTAGGTCATTCTTCCCATACCAGTCAACACGTATTTATACGTATTTTTGCCCTTTTTTACTAAGTATTTTTACGTAGTTTGCCTCTTTTTATACTAATAGAGGGTAAAAAACAGGAAAAGGTTGGTTAAAGATTTTTATTTTTTTCCGAAGCAAAAATATGTAGGTTAGGTATTTAAAAATAGCTTTATTTTAACTTTAACTTTTGAGGTAGAAAAACTGTAATTTTTGTTAAGGTTTTTTAACAAAAACAAAATGAGTCAACATAACCATTACTCCATCCTTACTTGCTTCTTACTCCCAATCAAAGGTTAATCAAAGGTTAGGATACTAGGAGCAAATAGTATGCAAGTAGTAAATAATCTTAGTCAATAAAATTTTAACTTGTTAATAAAATTTCATTGCAAAAAGAGAAAAAATAGGTATTTTTACGCAAAATAATAGATTATGAGCTCAGATAAAGATGCAAAGTTAAAAGCCTTACAATTAACATTAGACAAACTAGATAAAACCTACGGAAAAGGAACAGTAATGAAAATGGGAGATGCTGCTGTAGAAGAAGTAGAAACCATTTCTTCTGGTTCACTAGGTCTTGACTTAGCATTAGGAGTAAATGGCTATCCAAAAGGAAGAATTATAGAAATATATGGTCCAGAATCTTCTGGTAAAACAACTTTAACGCTACATGCCATAGCTGAAACTCAAAAAGCTGGTGGAATTGCAGCATTTATAGATGCGGAACATGCTTTTGACCGTTTTTATGCAGAAAAACTTGGTATTGATATAAACAACTTAATTATTTCTCAACCAGATAATGGAGAACAAGCGCTAGAAATAGCTGAAAGTTTAATTCGTTCTGGTGCGGTTGATATTGTTGTTATTGACTCAGTAGCTGCTTTGACGCCAAAAAGCGAAATTGAAGGTGATATGGGAGATTCTAAAATGGGATTACATGCTCGTTTAATGTCACAAGCGCTGCGTAAATTAACAGGAACAATTCATAAAACCAATTGTACAGTGTTCTTTATCAATCAACTTCGTGATAAAATCGGAGTAATGTTTGGAAGTCCAGAAACAACAACTGGAGGAAATGCATTAAAATTCTATGCATCTATAAGAGTTGACATTCGTCGTTCTTCACAAATTAAGGATGGAGAAAATGTAATTGGAAACAGAACAAAAGTAAAAATTGTTAAAAACAAAGTTGCTCCACCCTTTAGAACAGCCGAATTTGACATCATGTATGGTGAAGGAGTTTCAAAAGTAGGTGAAGTATTAGATTTAGCAGTAGAATTTGAAATTATTAAAAAAAGTGGGTCTTGGTTTAGCTATGGAGAAACAAAACTAGGTCAAGGTAGAGATTCGGTAAAAGCTTTAATAAAAGACAATCCAGAATTAATGGATGAACTCGAAGCAAAAATAAAAGAAACCATAAAAGGAAATAATGCTTAAAATAAAAAATCACGAAAATATTCGTGATTTTTTATTTTAATACGCAACCCTTTTTAAAAACTTGCATCTTAAATAAAATTAACAATAACACATATTATGAAAAGGATACTTTTTTTACTAAGTATATTTTTAGTATTAAACTCTTGTAGTATTGATGAAGGAGAAAAATACCATTTTCAGCTCTTAGCTGTTGAAGAAGCAACTGTACCAGATAGTTTTGAACTAGGTGGAACTTATGAAATAAAATTAAAATATTACAGACCCACAACCTGTCATGTTTATGATGGATTATATTATGACAAATATTTAAACACAAGAACAATTGCTATTAGAAATGTTGTTTTTGAAAGAGACAATTGTAGTCCAACCGACACAGAATTAACAGAAGTTACTTTTAATTTTCATGTAACTAATAATGGATCTTATATATTTAAATTTTGGCAAGGTACAGATGCAAATGGCGAAGATGTTTATTATGAAGTAGAAGTTCCTGTTATTTGATAAAACAGAAATAAATTTTGATAATTGACCAACTCATAAATGATTGTAAAAAAGGAAATACTAAGGCTTTTGAGCAGATATACAGACTATTAAGTCCAAAAATATTTGCAGTTTGCCTTAAGTATTCGAGAAGTTATGAGGAAGCACAGGATAATTTACAAGAAGGTTTTATAATTTTATATGAGAAAATAAATCAATTTCATTTTAAAGGATCTTTTGAAGGTTGGGCAAAAAGAGTAGTAATTAATCATATCCTTCAACAATATCGAAATCAGGGCATTTTTGAAATTATTTCGGAAAACTTACCAGATGATTCGGAAATTGAAGTAGATGAAGAACAAGTCTCTCTTGATTTTTTAACAAAAATAATCCAAGAGTTACCCGATAGATATCGATTAGTATTTAATCTTTATGTAATGGATGGTTATTCACACAAAGAAATAGCAGAAATGCTAGAAATTAATATTGGAACTTCAAAGTCAAACTTAGCAAGAGCCAAAGCTATTTTAAAAAATAAAATTGAAGCAAACACTAATGCTTCAATTCCAAAGATAAAATGAAAGAGAATAAAAACATAGAACGTCTATTTCAAGAGAAATTTAAAGATTTTGAGGTATTACCACCTGAAGATTCTTGGAATATAATAGCGTCTAGAATAGAAAACAAAAAGAAGAAAAAAAGAGTAATTCCATTTTGGTTAAAAGCTTCTGGAATTGCAGCATCTTTATTTCTAGGATTACTTTTAATTTTAAATTACGAATCGAATACTATTGATACTAATCTAGAAAAAAAAGTTGTCTTTGAAGAGAATAAGCCAAAAAATGAAATTAAAAACAAATCAACAAACACTAAAGAAAAGATTATAAAAAATGAATTTGAGGTGGTTGAAAATGAAAATAATTTAAAATCTGAAAACGAAATTTCATCAAATAAAAACAATTTAGAACAGCCTAATTTGATTCAAAATCAAAAAAATAGCTCTAATACAAAAAATGAAACGGTGGTAATTGTAAGCAATAATAAAATAGACAAATCATCATTAAACAAGAATGAAAACTCTAATAAAAATATAGTTGAAAAAGAAAGCATTTTTCTTAATAAAACTAATGAATCAACAATCGTTTCAAATAAAAATAAAAACGACAATTCTAGTGATTTAGTAAAATTGAATGAGAAAATAATTGAAGAGAATGATATTATCACTAACAATCAATTATTCACAACTACTAAAATAAAGAATTCTAATACTAATATAGAGACAACTTCAATTAACAATAATAAGCAAGTTGTTAGTGAGATTTCATTAGAGAAAACAAATATAAACCCAGAAGAAATTATAAAAAATTTAGATACTAAAATAAATTCTAACGGGATTATTACAGAGAACAACAGTAATAAAAATAATATTATATCGAATACAAAAAACAATAATTTAGTTGGAATTAATAATTCTAATAAAGAAAAAACAAACACTGAAACTATAAACAATACAATAAATAAACCATTAGACATAATAAAACAAGACAATGGATTTATTAAAGATAGTACTATGGTCGTTACCGAAGTAGAAACTGAGGTAAATGCTTTAGAACAATTGCTTAAAGAAAAGGAAGAGGGAAAGAATGCTGATGAAAAAGAAAAAGAGAAAAGAAGTAAATGGGTGATTAGTAGTAATGCTGCACCCGTTTATTTCAATTCAATTTCTGAAGGCTCACCAATCGACGAACAATTTATTAGTAATGAGAAAAGTTATGCACAAACATTAAGTTACGGCTTAGGTGTACAGTATGCCATTACAAATAAAATAAGTATTCGTTCAGGAATTAATTCCATTAATATAAATTATAATACTAATGACGTTTATTATTCTAGTGCTTTAAGACAAGTAAGTACTTCCTCTTTAAACATTTCACAAAACACAAATGCACAAAATCTTGTTTTAAAAAATGCTCCTTCTTCTATTGTCTCTTCTTCCTTATCAGATGATGTAGAAAACTTGAACGAATCTAATCTAGCAAGTTTAAACCAAGAAATGGGATATATAGAAATTCCTTTAGAATTAAGTTATAAAATTCTTGATAAAAAATTTGGAATTGAAGTTATTGGAGGAATGAGTACTTTACTTTTAAACAAAAACAATATTTCTTTAGTTTCAAGAGGTTCTGAAATGAATATAGGTGAAGCAAATAATTTAAACGATATACATTTTAGTAGTAATGTCGGTTTGGGTTTTAATTACAACTTTTGGAAATCTTTCCAATTAAACTTTCAACCCGTATTTAAATACCAAATCAATACTTTTAATTCCAATTCTGGAAACTTTAAACCTTATATAGTTGGTTTATATTCTGGAGTTAGTTTTAACTTTTAACTTTTTAGTTAAGCTTAAATTTTAGTTGAGTGTTTCATAACTTTTATTAACAAAAGAATGAAACTGAAAAAGTCCCAATATTTTGGGACTTTTTTATGCTGTAAGAAAAAGAAGAATCTATTTAATTTTTCACTAAAGCTTCTTTAGACCATTTTTTAACCTCTGCGATTCTGCTATTTGCAAAATCTACTTCGTTTAAAGCTGTATCATTCCAAAAAAACCATTTACCTGTTTTATTTCCGTTTTCATATTCACCCATAGCTTGTTTAGAACCATCATGATTATATGAAACCCATTTACCATGTAATTTACCATCTAAATAAAAGCCTTCTTGTTTAACCTGACCATTATCATAAAAATAAGTAGCTTTAACCATTTGATCAACCACTTCATATTTTGGTTTTACTTCTTGAGCTGACATCATTCCTGAAACCAGTAAAACTGCTGCAATTACTATCTTTTTCATATCTTTTAAATTAATAGGTTAATGATTCTCTAACAAATATATAAAATATTTTACATAAAAAAAACTTTTACTTAACAATTTAATAACATTGGAGAATATTAAACAAAAAAAATACCAATGCTTTCACACTGGTATTTTTTATATTTTATTGTAAAAAAAAGTATAATTACATATTAAAAAATTCTCCTAAGGTTGAATCTAAAGCTTGTGATGAAGGTCTAGGAGCATCAGCAAAAATTACCTTTCCGTCTGGTCCTATCAAAATAAATCTCGGTATAGAATTTATTCCAAATGCTTTTATAAAATCTGAATTCCAATTATTGTCAGCAAATAATTGAACTCCTCCTAATTCTTTATCAGTAACAAATTTTTTCCATTTTTCATGATCCTTTTGAGTATCTACAGAAATACTAACAAAAACAATATCTTTTCCATGAAATTTCTCTTCTACCTTTTTTAGGAACGGAATTTCTGCTCTACATGGACCACACCATGTTGCCCAAACATCAATATACACATACTTTCCTTTAAAATCCTCTAATTTTGTTTTACCTCCTTTATGGTTTTCGTAATTAAATGATGGACTTATAGCTCCATTCATTTTTTCTGCCACTTTCTTCTGAGCATAAAATTGGCTTAACATAATCGATTCTTGTTGAATCATTGAAGTTAACATTTGAGATAAAGAAGCATCAACTCCAGCTTTTTCTAATTGAGATAAATCTCCCATTTTCTTTTTCTCCAAACTAGCATTAAAAGTAGATTCATCTTCTGTGAATAAAACATCTAAATCTTTTTCAAATGCTTCATCAGTTAAGGCTTTTTGCGCTAAATAATTGTTCTCTTTAGCACCATTCCCTTCATATTTAATAGACTCATCAAACTTCTTAGCATCCATAGTCAACTTCAAATTATATCCATTTTTTAGGAATAATAAAGTCGTCTCTGAACCATCAAATAATTGAAACAATCCATCTGCTGGAATTTCAAAAGCCTCTTTAAACTGCCCTCTTTTATTTAGGCGTAACGTTTTCTTAAAATTTTTACCAGTCGCTAAGACTATCGAGTCTGAATTACGATTTGCTATTTTACCCTCGAAAGACACCATTTGAGACGTTTCCTGAGCATTAACAGATAAAACTGCAAATAGGAATAATATCACCAATTTTTTCATAAGACTTAAATTGAATTAAAAATAAACTTCAAATCTAATAAATTAAAGCGATAAAATTAATATTTGTTATTACTTTTGCATAAATTTTAAGAAAATGTATAGAAGTCATACTTGTGGAGAACTAAACGCTACACATATTAATACAGAAGTAACATTAGCTGGTTGGGTACAAAAATCACGTGATAAAGGATTTATGATTTGGGTTGACCTTAGAGATAGATATGGGTTAACTCAATTGATATTTGATGAAAAAAGAACCGCTTTGACTGTTTTTGAACAAGCAAAAACGTTAGGAAGAGAATTTGTTATCCAAGTCAAAGGAACTGTTATTGAGCGTGAATCTAAAAATAAAAATATTCCAACAGGTGAAATTGAAATTTTAGTTTCAGAACTTACTATCTTAAATGAAGCGATAATTCCACCTTTTACAATTGAAGATGAAACAGATGGCGGTGAAGATATTAGAATGAAATATCGTTATCTAGATATTCGTAGAAATCCTGTAAAAAACAACTTATTGTTTCGTCATAAAGTAAGTATGGAAGTTCGTAAATATCTTTCTGATAAAGGATTTTGCGAAGTAGAAACTCCTTATTTAATAAAATCTACTCCAGAAGGAGCACGTGATTTTGTGGTGCCAAGTAGAATGAATGAAGGACAATTTTATGCTTTACCACAATCTCCTCAAACATTCAAACAATTATTGATGGTAGGAGGAATGGATAAATATTTTCAGATTGTAAAATGTTTTAGAGATGAAGATTTAAGAGCCGACCGTCAACCAGAATTTACTCAGATTGACTGTGAAATGGCTTTTGTAGAGCAAGAAGATATTTTAAATATGTTTGAGGGTTTAACACGTCATTTACTAAAAGAAATAAAAGGAGTTGAAATAGCAAAGTTTCCAAGAATTACTTATGATTATGCTATGAAAACCTATGGGAACGACAAACCAGATATTCGTTTTGAAATGAAATTTGGTGAGCTAAATACTGTAGCGCAACATAAAGATTTTAGTGTTTTCAATTCAGCAGAATTAGTTGTAGGAATTGCTGCTCCAGGTTGTGCATCTTATACTAGAAAAGAAATTGATGCTTTAATTGATTGGGTTAAAAGACCACAAATTGGAGCTTCAGGAATGGTTTATGTAAAATGTGAAGAAGACGGAAGTTTTAAATCTTCAGTTGATAAATTCTATGACCAAGAAGATTTAAAAAAATGGGCTGAAACAACAAATGCAAAAGCAGGTGACTTAATCTTAATCTTATCCGGAAACGCAGACAAAACAAGAACCCAACTTTCTGCATTACGTATGGAAGTAGCTACTCGATTAGGATTAAGAAAATCAGATGAATTTGCACCATTATGGGTAGTTGATTTTCCTTTATTAGAATGGGACGAAGAAAGTGGTCGTTATCATGCGATGCATCATCCTTTTACTTCTCCAAAACCAGAAGATATTAAACTAATTGAAACAGCACCTAGAAAAGTTAGAGCCAATGCTTATGATATGGTTTTAAATGGTAATGAAATAGGTGGTGGTTCTATTCGTATTCACGATAAAGACTTACAATCTAGAATGTTTGATTTATTAGGATTTAGTAAGGAAGAAGCACAAGCACAATTTGGTTTCTTAATGAATGCATTTGAATTTGGAGCACCTCCTCACGGTGGATTAGCTTTTGGTTTAGATAGATTAGTATCCATTTTAGGCGGACAAGAAACAATTCGAGATTTCATTGCTTTTCCAAAAAACAATTCTGGAAGAGATGTTATGATTGATGCTCCTGCAAAAATTGACGATAAGCAATTGGATGAGTTACATATTCGATTAAAATAAAATTTTAGGGTTCTTTTTTGAACCCTTTTTAATTCTTTAAAAAATGAAATATATTTTACGCTTTTTACTTTTATCATTTTTTTGCCTAGTAGGTTATGGTTATTTTCTTAAAAATTCTGAAAACCCAGAAGGTGATAAATGGATTGGTTTAGGTGTTCTTTTACTATCCTTAATTTTAATGCCTTTATTTATTTTTCATAGATACAGAAAAAAGAATATTAAAGATTTTGTACTAAAAAACATACCAAAAGAAGAGGAAAAGTCTGAAAATCAATAATTTTTTTATCCAAAACCGTGTTTGTTTCACAAATAAGTATATCTTTGAATATTATTAATTATTTTATATTACAACATGCGAACAGGCACAGTTAAATTCTTCAATGAAGAAAAAGGTTACGGTTTCATCACTGATGAGGAAACAGGAAAAGACATTTTCGTACACGCTAGTGGAATGAGAGTTGAGTCATTAACTCAAGGAGAAAGAGTAAATTACGAAGAAGAAGAAGGAAGAAAAGGTAAAGTAGCTGCTCAAGTAGTAGTTATCGAAGACTAATATATAATTATTTTTTGATTACCTAGAAAGATTAAAAGTCCTGCAATTGCAGGACTTTTTTATTATAACCATTTCTTTTCTATTTCAGTAGCATCTAAAATATCAATTCCTAAAGCTAACTTAAAATGATTAGCCACTTCCAAAGCATCTTCTTTATTGTCAGTTTTATAAAAAGTAAAATGTTTATTCCTATTGTAAAATAAGTTTACCAATATTATATCATATTTATGAGTAGTTTCTGCTGATACAACTCTTACAGTTTGGCTTTCTTTAGTCTTAAAAACAGATATATATTCAAAATTTGGAATTGTTTTCCATTTTCCTGTTTTAAAACCAAATAATGAATTAAATGTTCTAAATGTCTTGGCAGACAAATTAATTTCTGATCCTTCAGCCACATTCAACCCTAACCCAATTATTATAAATATTAAAGCAAACAAACTTCCTGTTAATAAAAGCATTGTTACTCCTAAAATAGCAAATGAAAAACCGAAAAAGCGCTTTGCAAAAGCAATATTTTTTGTATAACTGATAATTGAATCCATATTTTAGTTTGAAATTAATATACTAACTGCATTTCCACCAAAACCAACCGCATTAATTAACACCTTATGAATCTTTTTTGGTTTTTCTTGTTGATAAAAAGGAATTGAGATGGCTTCTTGATTTTGAATCATTAAAAGTCCTAATTCTAAACTCAATATCCCAGAAGCACCAAAAGAGTGTCCTAATTTCCATTTATTCGTTGTTAAAAAAGGAAATTGGTTTCCAAATACTTTTTTAATGGCATTAAATTCCGATAAATCTCCTTTTATAGTTCCTGGTGCATGCATAACAATAGCATCTACTTCTTCTAAAGGTGTGTTTTGCAAAGCCATTTTCATTGATTTTTGAAAACAATCTGCTTCTGTAGAAATAGAAATATTGTGCTCCAAAATTTCTGTCGCATAACCCATTCCTTCAATGTAAGCTAAAGCATTTATTACGTTACCAGCTTCTAAAGTAATTACACTAGCTCCTTCCCCTAATACCATTGTATTTTCTTTTTTATTCAAATCAAATGCTTTACATGGGTAATCATCTTCTTGCTTTGAATAGATATTTAAAGCTTGCATTTGAGCTATTGTAAAAGGTGTTAAAGAAGCTTCTGAGCCTCCAACAATGAATTTATTTACCATTCCTGCTTTCATCCATGCCACACCATTTAATAAGGCATGTAAAGAAGTAGAACAAGTAATAGAATGTGAAATTTCTGGCCCAGAGCTTTGTAAATCATTAGCGACCCAACTCGAAATATTTCCTAATGTGGTTGTGGGTGAAGCTAAAGTACTTACTTTATTAGTTTTTATAAATTCTGTATGATATTTTTCAAATAATTCTGTTGCTCCACGTGAGGAACCTATATTTATTCCGAAAATATCTTTGTTAGTCCAACCTACTTTTTGTATAACTTGTCGAGAAACATAAATAGCATATAAAACAGACTTGTCTAAATTGCGATATTTAGAATCGGATTCTTGTAATTCATTAATTGCTAAAGATGTTTCTACTGGAAGAGTTGCTGTCCAAATTTCCTTTGTACCTAATTGTTTTTTAGAAATAGCTGTTTTACTATTTAGATATTCTTTCCAAATAAGATTTTGCTTATTTCCTAAAGCAGAAATTGACGCTATGGCTGTTATGGCAATTTTTTGGTTCAAAAGGTTTATGGTTTTATAAATAGCCCTGATGGTAACGAAAATCTTTTAATAATTTGCCAGAAAAACATTTTGACAAATTTAGTGTGACAAATTATTAAAAATTGTAGTGAACAGCAGGAAAATGGATTGCAAATATACCCAGACATTCGCTCCTAACAAAATTAAATAATAGCTAATGCTTTTTCGATGGTTGTATAAACTTTTTCTAGTTGGACATCGGTAATAATATAAGGTGGTAAAATATAAATAATATTACCGACAGGTCTTAAAATAATTCCATTTTCTATGAAAAACTGGTAAAGTTTGTTGCGCAATTTTCCATAATAGTCTTGTTTTCCATCCACTTTAATTTCTAAAGCAAAAATAACGCCCAAAACTCTTGTGGAAACCACTTTATGATGTGTTTTAATGCGTTCGGCAAATGCTAAATGTTGCTGATTTACTTGATTAATATTACCTTGCATTTCATCTGTTTCTAATAGTTTAATTGCGGCTAAAGCAGCTGCACAACCAGTAGGGTTTGCAGTAAACGTATGCCCATGAAATAAGGCTTTATTCGTGTCGTCATCATAAAACCCGTCGAAAATTTCTTGCGTAAAACTAGTAATTGCCATAGGAATTGTTCCTCCAGTTAAAGCTTTTGATAAACACATCATATCTGGTTGTTGTGCTAAATAATCACAAGCAAAGTTTTTACCCGTTTTACCAAAACCTGTCATTACTTCATCTGCAATAGTAAACACTTGATGCTTTTTTGCAATTGCAATTAATTGATCTAAAACAGTTGCAGAGTACATAATCATTCCAGCTGCTCCTTGCACTAAAGGTTCAAATATAAAAGCCGCATATTCATTGGTTATAACCAAATCTTCAAAAGCTTTTATTGCTTTTTCTTCATTACCAATGGTCGGAACAGGAATACGAACTACTTCCAACAGAGAACCTTTATAAGCGTCAGTAAAAAAAGAAATGCCACTTGCTGCCATAGCTCCAAAAGTATCTCCGTGAAAAGCATTTTCAAAAGCGATAATCTTAATACGTTTCTCTCCTTTATTATAAAAAAATTGTAAAGCTGCTTTTATAGCTACTTCAACTGAAGTGGAGCCATTATCTGAATAGAAAAATTTCTTTTGATTAGATGGTAAAATTTTAGAAAGTTTTTCTGAAAGTTGAATTACTGGTTCGTGAGTAAATCCTCCAAAAAGAACATGTTCTAATTGTGTTAGTTGTGTATAAATTGCTTGTGCTATAAAAGTATTACTATGCCCAAACGGATTTACCCACCAACTAGCAATAGCGTCTATATATTCTTTCCCATGCTCGTCCCAAAGTAATGCTCCTTGACCTTTTATAATTACTGGATTAGGAAAAGCGGTTTTATGTTGTGTATAAGGATGCCAATTATATAATATATCTTTTTCAGATAGTGTCATTTTGAAGTTAGAATTTAGAAGTCAAAAGTTAGAATAGAATGAAACACAAAGATAAAAGTCTATTTTCTTTTCTCTTTATTCTTTCTTATTTTTATTTAATTTTTAAAAGTTTTTCTCTAAAAAAATCAGCATAATATCGAATTACATTTTTATCGAAATAAGGTTCGTTTTCAACTCTTCCTAAAAATACCATACCCGTTTTTGAAAGAATTATTTCTTCTGTTGCTTTGTTTTCATCTCCATTAAAAATAATACCAGCTAGGTTTATTTTTCTATTTTGTAAAGCTTCAATAGTTAACAAAGTATGATTGATACTTCCTAGATAATGCCTTGAAACAACAACTACTTTGTAGTCTGGTCGAATTAAATCAAGAATGGTTTCCGTAGCATTTAAAGGAACGAAAATTCCTCCCGCACCTTCTATTATCAAATGGTTTTTAGTTTTTGGCTCTTTTATTTTTTTTATATCAATAGTCAAATTATCCAATTCTGCAGCTAGATGAGGACTTGCTGGAGTTTTTAATGAATAACTATTTGGATGAAAAATAGTTTTTGAATTTGAAATATAACGTTGTATTTTATGAGTATCGGAATCTTCTAAATCACCTGCTTGAATGGGTTTCCAATAATCAGCTTCCAAAGCTTCAGTGATAATAGCAGATGAAATAGTTTTACCAACATCAGTGCCAATTCCTGTAATAAAAAGTTTCATTGTAAACTGTTTTTGCAAAGGTCGGAAACTATATACAAACAGCCCAGCATTTTATTATTTTTCCTTAATTATCTCTTTTAAAAATTCTAATGCAGTTTTAATCTCTTCCTTAGAGTTATAAGAATGTAAACAAAAACGAAGACGTTCTTGTCCTTCAGGAACTGTTGGAGATAAAATAGGTTTTACATCAAATCCTTTTTCAATTAAAAAATTTGAAGCAAACTTTACATTTTCATTACCTGAAATCACAATGGACTTTATAGAAGATTCAAAATTAGAATTACCAATTACTTTATTAAAATATTTTGAATTTTCTTTTACTATTTCAATTGCTTTTTGGCTTTTTGCCAATTCTTGATAAGCAACTAAAATAGTCGCTATTGCATGTGGAGGAAGTGCTGTTGTATAAATTAAACTTCTAGAAAAATTGACCAAATATGTTTTTAAATCATTACTCCCCAAAATAGCAGCTCCATGACAGCCTAATCCTTTTCCGAAAGTCATAATACGAGCAAAGACTTTATCATGAAGTTGTAATCCTTGTACTAAACCTTCTCCTCCTGAAGTTTCTGGATTTCCAAAAACGCCTAAAGCATGTGCTTCATCAACAACAAGTAAAGCTTTATAATTTTCAGAAATTTGAGCTAATTTTTTCATATTTGGAGAATCACCATCCATAGAAAAAACAGATTCTGTAACAACATAAATTTCAATAAACTCATTCTGAAAGCGTTGAAGTAGTTTTTCTAAATCTTCCAAATCGTTATGCTTGAACTTGTAGGCTTTTGCCAAACTCATTTGTATTCCATCACGAATGGACGCATGGCTTAACTCATCATACAAAATAACATCATTTCGTTGTGGAACTGCGCTAAAAAAACCAACATTAGCATCATAGCCCGAATTAAAAATCAACGCGTTTTCTGATTGATGGAATTTCGAAATATAAGCTTCCGTTTCAATATATAAATCATGATTTCCTGAAAGTAATCGAGAGCCTGTTGCACCATTACTTGTTATTTCTCTATCTAATAATAATTGATGCGTTTTTTCAAAAATAGTTTTACTTCTTGAAAATCCTAGATAATCATTAGTAGCAAAATCAATTAACTGAGATTGTTCTTTTAGCGTTCGTAAAGCATTATTTGCTTTTCTAACTTCTAATTTATCTTGTAGTGTTTTTGGGAGTTTCATTTTTCAAAAATAAAAAACTCCTACAAAAAGCAGGAGTTTTTAACTTATAAAGTTTTATTGTTTTAATCTGCTAAAACAATAACCTTATTATCTTTCATTTCGATAGTTCCAGAATTTATTGGTAACCAAAATGTTTGCTCATTCACTTTATTGAATTTAGAAAGAAATTCTTTTTGAATTGTAATGTTTTGAGCATTTATTTTTACATTTCCTTTTATTAACAAAGACACAATTGGAGCGTGATTGTTAAGCATTTGGAACTCACCATTTACTCCTGGAACTGCTACAGAAGTAACTTCTCCTTTAAATAATGTAGCTTCTGGTGATACTATTTCTAAAATCATTTTTTTTAGTTTTCAGTCTCAGTTTTCAGTCTCAGTTTCTGCTAACTGCTACCGATAACTGATTACTAGTTATTATGCTTCTGCTAACATTTTTTCTCCAGCTTCAATAGCTTCTTCAATAGAACCTTTAAGGTTAAATGCTGCTTCAGGTAAGTGGTCTAACTCACCATCCATAATCATATTAAATCCTTTGATAGTTTCTTTGATGTCTACTAATACTCCAGGAATACCAGTAAATTGCTCAGCTACATGGAAAGGTTGAGATAAGAAACGTTGTACACGACGTGCTCTTGACACAACTAATTTATCATCTTCTGATAACTCCTCCATACCAAGAATAGCAATAATATCTTGTAATTCTTTATAACGTTGTAAAATCTCTTTTACTCTTTGAGCACAATTATAATGTTCGTCACCTAAAATAAGTGGAGTTAAAATACGAGAAGTAGAATCTAATGGATCTACCGCTGGGTAAATACCTAACTCAGCAATTTTACGAGACAATACTGTTGTTGCATCTAAGTGAGCAAAAGTTGTTGCAGGTGCAGGGTCAGTTAAGTCATCCGCAGGTACATAAACTGCTTGTACCGACGTAATTGATCCTGTTTTTGTAGATGTAATACGTTCTTGCATAGCACCCATTTCAGTTGCTAAAGTAGGTTGGTAACCTACCGCAGATGGCATACGTCCTAATAATGCAGATACTTCAGAACCAGCTTGTGTAAAACGGAAAATATTATCAACGAAGAAAAGTACATCTTTTCCTTGTCCATCTCCAGCTCCATCACGGAAATACTCAGCAATTGTTAAACCTGATAAGGCAACACGTGCACGAGCTCCTGGTGGCTCATTCATTTGTCCGAATACGAAAGTAGCTTTCGATTCTTTCATGATATTTTTATCTACTTTTGATAAATCCCATCCACCTTCTTCCATAGAGTGCATGAAATCATCACCATATTTTATAATTCCAGATTCTAACATCTCTCTCAAAAGGTCATTCCCTTCACGAGTTCTTTCTCCTACTCCTGCGAATACAGAAAGACCACCGTGACCTTTTGCAATATTATTAATCAACTCTTGAATTAATACGGTTTTACCTACTCCAGCACCACCAAAAAGACCAATTTTTCCTCCTTTTGCATAAGGTTCAATAAGATCAATTACTTTGATTCCTGTAAATAAAACTTCTGTAGAAGTTGATAAATCTTCGAATTTTGGTGCTGGTCTATGAATTGGCAAACCATTTGAACCTTCTTTAGGTAAATCTCCTAAACCGTCAATTGCATCACCAATTACATTAAATAGACGACCAAACACTTCAGAACCAATAGGCATCTGAATTGGCGTTCCTAAGGAAACAACTTCTTGTCCTCTAGATAAACCGTCAGTAGAATCCATAGAGATTGTACGAACAGTATCTTCACCAATGTGAGATTGTACTTCTAATACTAATTTTGTTCCGTCTGCTTTAGTGATTTCTAATGAATCATAAATTTTAGGAAGCTCAGCATTTTCCGTGTTAAATACCACGTCAACAACTGGTCCGATAATTTTTGCAACTTTTCCTGTAACTTTAGACATTGCTTATGTATTTATTAAATAGCTATTTAGTATTGAAAAACACTTCTATTTTTCAGAGTGCAAAGATAGTTTTTTTGTAAACAATTTTGCAATTAATTTTTTGAATTTTTTGCAATAAAAAAGCGAAAAATTAATTTTTCTCTTTAAAAATACTATTCTACAGTAACCGATTTTGCTAAATTCCTAGGTTGATCAACATTACAACCTCTCATTACTGCAATATGATAAGACAATAATTGTAAAGGAATTGTAGTTAATAATGGAGTTAATGCTTCAATAGTTTCAGGAATTTCAATCACATGATCTGCTAAAGCTTTCACTTGTGTATCTCCTTTTGTAACTATAGCAATAATTTTACCACTCCTAGATTTAATTTCCTGAATATTACTCACTACTTTGTCATAATGCCCTTTATTTGGAGCAATTACAACTACTGGCATTGATTCATCAATTAAAGCAATTGGTCCGTGTTTCATTTCCGCAGCTGGGTATCCTTCTGCATGAATGTATGATATCTCTTTTAATTTTAAAGCTCCTTCCAAAGCTACTGGAAAATTATAACCTCTTCCTAAATACAAACAATTAGGAGCATCTTTATAAATTTTCGCAATTTCTTTTGCTGCATCGTTAGTTTTTAAAGCTTCTGCAACTTTTTCTGGAATTAATTCTAATTCTAATAAGTAACGTTGGTAATCTGAATTTGCCATTTTACCATTGGCTTTAGCCAAACGTAATGCTAAAAGAGTTAAAATAGTTATTTGAGTAGTAAATGCTTTTGTAGAAGCTACCCCAATTTCTGGACCAGCATGTGTATAAGCTCCTGCATGTGTTTCTCTTGATATAGAAGAACCTACTACGTTACAAACTCCAAAAACAAACGCTCCATTTTCCTTGGCTAATTTAATTGCTGCTAGAGTATCTGCGGTTTCTCCTGATTGAGAAATTGCAATTACAACATCATCTTTATTTATAATTGGATTTCTATATCTAAATTCCGAAGCATACTCTACTTCAACTGGTATTCTTGCAAATTCTTCAATTATATATTCGGCTACCAAACCAGCGTGCCATGAAGTACCACATGCTACTATAATGATTCTTTCTGCATTCAGAAATTTTTCAATATTATCTTCAACACCAGACATTTGAATTATCCCTTTGTTAGCCAAAAGTCTTCCTCTATAGGTGTCTTTTATCACACTTGGTTGTTCGTATATCTCTTTTAACATGAAATGTTCATAACCTCCTTTTTCAATTTGTTCCAAATTCATTTGCAACTCTTGAACATAAGGATCTACTAAAGAATCATCTTTAATTTTACGAACTTTCATTGGTTTATGCAAACGCACAATAGCCATTTCTTCGTCTTCTAAATAAATAGCATTTGAAGTATATTCTATAAAAGGTGTAGCATCAGAAGCAATGAAGAATTCATCTTCACCTATACCAATAGCCAATGGGCTTCCTAATCGAGCCACCACTATCTCATTTGGTTTTTCTTTATCAAAAACAGCAATAGCATAAGCTCCTACAACTTGATTTAAGGCAATTTGAACCGCTTTTCCTAAGCCTACATTTTCTTTTTTCTTTACATCTTCTATTAAATTCACTAAAACTTCTGTATCTGTATCAGATTGAAAAGTATAGCCTCTTTTAATTAATTCTTTCTTTATAGGTTCATAATTTTCAATAATTCCATTATGAATAATTACTAAATTTCCAGAATTAGAGTAATGTGGATGCGAATTAACGTCATTGGGTACTCCATGAGTTGCCCAACGTGTGTGTCCCATTCCAACTTTACCAACTTTAGTGTTCTCTCTTTCGGCTTTAGCTTCTAAGTCAGAAACTTTTCCCTTTGTTTTAGACAATTTTATATCTGTACCATCATACAATACAACACCTGCGCTATCATATCCTCTATATTCTAATCTTTTTAAACCTTTGATTAAAACTGGATAAGCATCTCTATGACCTATGTAACCTACAATTCCACACATAAAATTAATTAATTAGGTTTTGTATAATAAATTTCCAACTTCAGTTTTTTAGTCTCATCTGTTGTGTTGTTTCCGTAAACAATTGTTCCTAAAGGACTTATAATTGATCCGACAGGAAGTTTCTCGTTTCCAAAATTAGTCCCCTCAAAAACAGTATAACTACTTGAATTATTTATATTTTGAGTAACAGACAATCCTAATCTAACATTTTTATTGGTGTTTTCATTTTCACCATTAATAATATTATTTATATGACTTCTTAATCTTATTTTATATTTTACACCCAAATCGGTATCATCTTCATCCACTTCTAAAATTCCACCAAAAAGTAATTTATTATTTTTTGGATCAGTCGCAGTTGAACTATCAAAAATATAATCTAACAGAGGTGTATTATTAGTTGCATCGTACAAATAAATTCTAGTTGCATTTTTTTGCCCGTCGTTCTTAACATAGAAAGTCAAAAAAGCATCATTTACTAAAATATTTTCAGCTCTTAAAGCTTCTAATTCATCAGGAACGTTGTTGTTATCTGCATCAGCACCAAATAAATCAATAAAAACTACTGATCCATCGTTTCCTTTTGGACACAATAATTCATCTCCTGTTACTGTATTTGAATTATTAAAAATATTATCATATTCAGTAGAAAAATCATTTTCAAAAAAGTTAACTGTATTACCAGATAAATTTAATCTTAAAGATTTCTTTTTTAATTCAGCGGTTGCCTCATCTGTATCTTTTGAATGATATTGCATTGTAATATATCCCTTTGAAAAATCCAAAAATGCAAGTGCATCATCATCCGAACTATTTTCATTCATTTGAAAATACAATCCTTTAAAATATTCTTTAAAAATATTATTATTTAACAAATTTGAGGAAGAAGCATTAAGCATTATGGTTTCAAAACGTTCTGGATCTAAATTAATCCACATACCAGGAGCTAATCTTTCTTTTACTACTTTCGCTGTTTCATCTGTAGTAATATTTCCATTACTGTCTAAAAAGTCTCCATTAGCATTTCTCTTGTACAGTTTTATTTCCTCTTTACTGAATTTAAATTCTGTTGTTTCAGAAGCAATTGCTCCCGTAAATTCATTCAAAGGAGCACCATCAAGATTATCTTCAATTAACGCTCTATCAGTATCACCTGAATAATATTTTTGACGAACAGTCGGGTCAACTGCATCAAAATCTCTTAAAAAATAACCACTTTTATATATCTTTAAATCAAATGTAGCCGTTTCAACATTTTCTCCATAAACAGAATTTAATACATAGGTATTGGATTCATTACCTGTACCAGTAGCTGTTTGAGTGCTCAAATAAGGCACATATAAATACACTGAATCATTCTCCTTAATCTCTGCTGCATAACCGAGATCAGGATTAACACTTGCCAGTGTTACTTGAGTTACAAAAGTAGCCTTTGTGGTTCCAAAAAAACCATCTTTATAGAATCCTAACATATTTGAAGGCAAATTATTAGACTGTACAGCACCTGTCTTTTTTGTATAAGCTACTACACTAATATCGTCTCTTCTCTCTAACCCAAAATGATCATCTCCAATAACATCCGACCCCAAAGTATTAAAATCTTTGTCACAAGAAATTAAAAACATCACACTCAATACCAGAGCACTATTTAAAACAATTTTTTTCATGTAATTAAAAAAGGTAATTTATAAAATATGTTTCTTGATAAACGCAGTATATAATTCACTCACTTTATCTTTAGTGGCGAAAGGTAAAAAAGGTTTTTCTGAAGTTTCTATATATTTTGTTAAAGTTGGATTTAAGCCTTCAGATCCAATAACAATACCATCTGAATGATCTATTGTAAGCTTCATTAAATTTTCATAATTAGGAACCTGTATTTCTTTAGTAATATCTTTCGAAATATTATCAAAACTCATTTTTCCAACTAATTCCGAATTTAATTCTCCTTCAAAACCTAAATTATAAACTGAAGTAATAATTTTTGTATCTGCAAAAATCCCTTCATTTTTATAATAATGTTTCAAATAAACGGGTAGTAAGGATGCCATCCAGCCATGAACATGAATAACATCTGGAACCCAATTTAGTTTTTTAACCGTTTCAACTACTCCTTTGGCAAAAAAGATGGCTCTCTCGTCATTATCAGGATACAAAATTCCTTCTTCATCAGTAAAAGTAGCTTTTCTTTTGAAATACTCATCATTATCAATAAAATAAACCTGAATTCTTTCTTTAGGAATTGAAGCAACTTTTATAATAAGAGGCATATCCATATCATTAACTACTAAATTCATTCCAGACAAACGAATAACTTCATGTAGTTGATGTCTTCTTTCATTAATATTTCCATATCGCGGCATAAATATCCTTATTTGTCCCCCAATATCATTAATCATTTTTGGAAATTCATATGATTGCAACGAAACTTCGTTCTCAGCTAAATAAGGCACCACTTCAGATGATACGTACAATATCCTCTTTTCTTCCATAATTTATTTTGTTTAACAATTTGTTTTTAAAAAACACGCAAAATTACAAAAATTTATGGATTTATCTAGTAAAATAGTAAGTTTGCATACTAATTAATATAAAACCTTATGGTCGTTTTTACCGAAAAGAACGTTTTATCATCGCATTTAAGTTCATTACTAAAAGAAAATAAAACCATTGGACTTGTTCCTACCATGGGAGCACTTCATCAAGGCCATTTGTCTTTAATAGAACTATCTTCTAAAGAAAACGACATTACAGTGGTAAGTATTTTTGTAAACCCTACACAATTCAACAACAAAGAAGATTTAGATAAATACCCGCGAACTTTAGATGCTGACATTCAAAAAGTGGAGACTTTAAATACATCAATTATCATATATGCCCCTTCTGTAAAAGACATTTATGAAGAAACTATTTCATCAGAAAGTTTTGATTATGACGGTTTAGAATTGAAAATGGAAGGCAAACACCGAATAGGACATTTTGATGGTGTAGGAACCATCGTTAAAAAATTGTTTGAAATTGTAAATCCTTCAAAAGCTTATTTTGGAGAAAAAGATTTTCAACAATTGCAAATTGTAAAAACACTGGTCAAAAAGCACGCTTTACCAGTTGAAATTATTGCTTGTCCTATTTACAGAGAAAAAAGTGGTTTAGCTATGAGTTCGAGAAATGAACGCTTATCTTCTGAATCAAGAGAAAAAGCCGCTTTTATTTTTAAAACTTTACAACGTGCTAAGAAATTATTTGCTACTAAATCAGCTAAAGAAGTTACTAAAATAGTTGAAGAGGCTTTCAAAAAAAGAAAAGAATTTACTTTAGAATATTTTGAAATAGCCGATGAAGAAACCTTAAACATTTGTAAAAGAAAAGACAAAAACAAAAAATACAGAGGTTTTATTGCCGTTTTTATTGACAATATTCGATTAATTGATACTATTGTTATGAACTAAAAAACAAATAACACATTTCCTAAAAAAAAATAATTAATTTATACAAAATAATTAACTTTGCACCATGCATATTCAAGTAGTAAAATCGAAAATTCATCGTGTAACCGTTACAGGAGCCGATTTGAATTACATAGGAAGTATTACCATTGACGAAGCGTTAATGGAAGCTTCTAACATTATAGAAGGTGAAAAAGTACAAATTGTCAACATTAACAATGGGGAACGTTTAGAAACTTATGCTATTAAAGGACCTAGAAATACAGGTGAAATAACGCTAAATGGACCTGCTGCAAGAAAAGTACACAGAGGAGACATAATCATTATCATTTCTTATGCCTCTATGGACTTTGAAGAAGCAAAAAATTTCAAACCTTCATTAGTTTTTCCTAATGAAAAAGATAATTCATTGATGTAATTTTGACTTTTTCATTTAAAAAATTTCTAAAAACAACCATCCCATTACTCATTGGAATAGGTTTAATTTATTATCAATTTTCTTCATTTAATGAAGAGGAGTTAGAACGAATAAAAGGTTATTTTAAAAATGCTAATTATTTCTATGTCTTTTTATCCATATTCATTTCTTTATTTGGTTATTGGTCAAGAGCTTACCGATGGAAATATTCTTTAAATCATTTGGGTTACGAGCCTAAATTTCATAATTCTTTCTTTGCAGTTAGCATCTCCTATTTATTAAATTTGACAATTCCTCGCTCTGGAGAAATCAGCAGAGCTGTCCTTTTAAAAAAATATGAAGGGGTGCCTTTTGATAAAGGTTTTGGAACAATCGTAGCAGAAAGAGTGGTAGACTTCCTTATCTTTCTCCTTTTTGTAATTACTGCTTTTTTTCTTCAGTTTGAAAAAATAAGTGCCTTCATATTTTCACATGTTTCTCCTAATAAAATAATAGTACTTTTAGGAATTGGTTTTGTGGGTTTACTCTTTTTTTTATTCTTATGGAGATGGGCAAAATGGCCTATTATTCTTAAAATAAAAAGTAAATTCAATGGTTTAACAGAAGGCATGACCAGTATTTTAAAAATGAAAACAAAATGGAAATACTTAGCACATTCCTTTTTTATCTGGTTTTCTTACTTAATGATGTTTTATGTTTGTATTTTCTCCATTCCAGAAACAGCAAACATTTCATTTGATATTGTAATTATGGGATTCATTTTTGGAACACTTGCTGTAGGATTTACAAATGGAGGAATTGGAGCTTTTCCTATATCTATTGCAAAAGTATTATTACTATATGGAATTGCTGAAGATGCAGGTACAGCATTAGGATGGATTATTTGGACTTCACAAACTTTACTAACTATCGTTTTAGGCTTAACTTCTTATTTGCTTTTGAATATTTTCAATAAAAATTAATTAGTATATTGCCACATATTAAGTGCTGTTTTTAATACCAAAAATAGTATCATTAAAATTGTCATAAAATTATTAAATCATAAAAAACAAATTATATAAAAAATGAAAACAAAACTTCTTTTACTATTCATTTTAATAACTTCTTTTACTTTTTCTCAAAGAATTACAGAAACAATTCAATCAAAAAAACTGGGAGAAGAAAGAGGATTTACAGTTTCACTTCCAACTAATTATGAGTTTGATGTGGAGAAAAAATACCCTGTTTTAGTTTTACTAGATGGAGAATATTTATTAAATCCTTTTGAAGGAATACTAAAATATGGAAACTATTGGGACGATTTACCCGAAATGATAATAGTAGCTGTTAATCAAAATTATGATGAAAAACGTTTTGATGATAGTGATTATGATGGAACTGGCTTACCGTCTGGAAAAGGAGCCAATTTTTTTGAATTTATAGGTTTTGAATTATTACCTTATATTGAAGGAAAATACAGAACTCAACCCTTTAGAATTATTGCTGGACATGACACTACAGCTGGTTTCTTAAATTTTTACTTATATAAAGATGACCCTGTTTTCAACGGATACATTTCATTGGCTCCAGAAATGGCTCCTCAAATGGACAAAAGAATAGCGGAACGCTTAGCATTAATTAAAAAACCTATTTTCTATTACTTAGCTATTGGTCAAGGTGACTTAGCCGATATTAACCAAGGAGCAAAAATATTAGATAAAAATATTGCAGCCATTCCTAACAAAACTTTTAGTTATCAATTTGATCAATTTAAAGGAGCTACTCATTATTCATTAGTCGCACAAGCTATTCCTCAAGCTTTGTATTTTATTTTCCAAGGTTACCAACCTATTTCTATGATGGAATACAAAGAAAAGATAGCTACTCTAGATAAAGGGTATGCCCAATATCTTATTGATAAATATACTAAGCTAGAAGAAAAATTTGGATTAAAATTAAAACCGCGTTTAACTGATTTCAAAGCAATTGAAGCTGCTATTCTTAAAAATAAAGCTTATTTCGAATTACAAGATTTAAGCAAATATGCAGAAAAACAATATCCAAAAACAACTTTAGGAACGTATCACCAAGCGCTATATTATGAAAAATCGGGTGAGTTTAAAAAAGCGGCTAAAGAATATAAAAAAGGATATGCTTTAACCGAAATTAGAGAAATTACAAGATCTTTTATGCTTGATAAAGCCGAAAGTTTGAAAGACAAAGAAGACAAATCTACTGTTGAGGAATATGCAGAACCTTTACCAGAGGAAAATGGTGAAGAAAAAAAAGAAAGTGAATAATTAAATATGGCAAAAGTTAAAACAGCCTTTTTCTGTCAAAATTGTGGTACTTCTTTCTCGAAATGGCAAGGTCAGTGTCATGCTTGTAAAGAATGGAATACCATAGTGGAAGAAGTTATACAAAAAGAAGAAAAAGTTTCTTGGAAAACGGGCACTTCAACTGAAAACTCAAAGGCTGCAAAACCACTACTGATTAAAGAAATAGATACCACTCAAGAAATACGATTAAATACTACAGATGGTGAATTAAATCGTGTTTTAGGAGGTGGGTTAGTTCCTGGTTCCTTAACACTTTTAGGAGGTGAACCAGGCATTGGAAAAAGTACACTTTTACTCCAAATTTCTTTAAAATTACCATACAAAACCCTTTATGTTTCTGGTGAAGAAAGTCAGAAACAAATAAAAATGCGTGCAGAACGTATTGTCCCCAATAGCGACAATTGCTATATCCTTACGGAAACCAAAACTCAAAATATTTTCAAACAAATTTCAGAAATGCAACCTGAAATAGTGATTATAGATTCAATTCAAACGCTTCATACCGATTATATTGAATCTTCTGCTGGAAGTATTTCTCAAATTAGAGAATGTACAACAGAGTTAATTAAGTTTGCCAAAGAAAGTAATGTTCCAGTAATCCTGATTGGTCACATTACTAAAGACGGAACCATTGCAGGTCCAAAAATTTTAGAACACATGGTTGACACCGTTTTACAATTTGAAGGAGACAGAAACCACGTTTATAGAATTCTACGTTCCTTAAAAAACCGATTTGGTTCAACTGCTGAATTAGGAATTTATGAAATGCTAGGCAACGGATTAAGAGAAGTAGATAATCCCTCTGAAATTTTAATTTCGCACAAAGAAGAAGAACTTTCAGGAACAGCAATTGCTTGTACGCTAGAAGGCATGCGCCCTTTAATGATAGAAATTCAATCATTAGTAAGTTCCGCAGTATATGGCACACCGCAAAGAAGCACAACAGGTTATAATGCCAAGCGATTGAACATGATTTTAGCCGTTTTAGAAAAACGAGCAGGTTTTCGTTTAGGAACTAAAGATGTCTTTTTAAACGTAACAGGTGGAATAAATGTTGATGACACAGCCATTGATTTAGCAGTTGTAGCAGCTATTCTTTCGTCTAACGAAGACATTGCCATAGCTGAAGGCTTTTGTTTTGCTGGAGAAGTAGGTCTTTCTGGAGAAATAAGACCAGTAAATCGCATTGATCAACGTATTCAAGAAGCCGAAAAACTAGGTTTTACTACTATTTTAGTTTCCAAACATAACAAAATTTCGTTAAAGAATACTAAAATTAAAGTCGTGTTAGTTTCTAAAATTGAAGATGTAGTTAGTGAATTATTTGGATAATTTGCCTTTTTAATTAGGCACTTCAAAACAATAATTGGAAGGTTTTGCTTTTATAGGAATGGAATAAATTTCATCCAAAGCATTTCTTATTTCTTGCTCCGTCTTATAATAATTAAAATTCTCTTTTTGCCAATCAAATTGCTCAAGTGAAGGATTTTGCATTTTATAATAACTTGAGGCTACATGCAATAAATTAGTTCGATTGGCAACCAATTCATTAGAATAAATAGCTTCAGTTTCCACTTGTTTAGCCGATAAAAATTCGAAATAAACAACCCTTCTTTTTTCATTCTTCTTCAAAGGTTCTGAGCTATGGGCTAACATCATATCATGCACAAGAATGTCACCAGCTTTCATGGGCACTTCAATAAATACCTCTTTGGATAATTCACAAATACTTTTAGTACTCAAATGACTTTTTGGAATCACTCTAAGCGCTCCATCTTCTAAATTAGCATCGTCTATGTAAATTCCAACAGTAAAACAACTTCCAGTTCTTCGATGCATCATGTCTTGGTGCCACAAAACAGGTAAATTGTCTCCTAAATTTTTAATTACTGCAAATTCCTGGATAGCAAAAAAATCAGCACCGCAAATAGCATGGGCAATATCTAACAAAAAAGGAGTTCCTAATAATTCCAAACAAGCTAAATTGTTTTTATAACATAACAATTCAATATTCGTAATGAATTTTTTATCATCAACTTGTATAGTAACTTTTTGAGAATCATTTACATCAGAAATTACTTCATCAAAAAAGAGGTTCAATTTATGTAGTAATTCTTGCGATAAACAATTAGAAAGTTTAACAATGCCTTCTTCATAAAATTGATTTAATTGCTCTGGTGTAATGTGCTTGTTCATTTAAATTGTTTATTAAAAATTTTTGTTACTAGTATCTTTTAGAGAAGCTGTTTTTTTACAAAATGGATTAAGTACTCGATACAACTGCCACAGTAATGGGCTGATTATTTATCGAACAATTACATTCTCCATCTATATGTCCATAAGCAATAAGTTATTTCACATAGATTGATTTTTCAAAATATTTTCTATGTGGAATTTTAATTATATCATATGATTTGTCATTAGATTTAGTTTTAATTTTTTTGTAATAGTCTTCAATAATAAAACCTCTTAAAGTTTTTTTACCTGGAGATTGATACTTTACACCAAACCAAGTGTCCTCTTTTTGAATACCAAAAGTATCTAATTTAACTTGAGATATATTACTAAAATCTGGCATTAAATCATACCCTATACATACATATATTACACTTTGATCACTGAATTCTGATGTATATATTATATCTCCAATTGATTTACCCAAAATTAATGTGTCATTCAAATTTAGCTCAAAAAAAGAGCTTTCTTTATTCAATAGTTTGCCAAGCTTGTATTTTTTATATTGATTAATATACTCACGATTTCGAAATTTTAAATGTTCCATATCATTTATGTCTAAAAATTCAATTTCTTCTTTAAGACTACCATCATGATTGTAAAATTTCCACCAACCAATTTTATTAAGATTCTTAAGTTTTCCTTCACAAGATAATTTTCCATTTTCATAAAAATACTTGTCTAATTTATAATCATTTTTTAATGGATAACTTACAGTTTGTATTTTTCCATTTTTATGAAAGTAGACAGAAGAATCTATTTCTACACCATTTTTATAAATTAAATTAGCTTGTAGTTCTCCAGAGTCAAAAAATATTTGAACTAATCCTTCTATTTTGTTATTTTTATTAAAAGATCTTATCGTATGTATTTTACCATTATCATAAAATGTTTTTACTACTTTTTTTTCCTTATTACAACTTATAAAAGTAACTATTAGGAGAAATAACATCCAATTATTTAATTTCCATTTATCCATCTTAATTTTCCTTCTAAACTTAATTTGTTTTTTGCATCTATAATACTATCAGCTTGTATATAATCCTAGTTCTAATTGATGAAGTATCATGTATCCCGAAGCATGGTAATCCGTACCAGCGACAAATTTAAAACAAAACAAAAGCACAAAATAATTATATTTTTCATATTAAAAACTATTTAAACCTACTCAAAAAATCCTCCTTATACGTACTAGAAATTTCAATTTCTGCTTCATCTTGTAAGGTAATAAAACCTCCTTTGTTATAAGATTTTACAAAATTAATATTAATGATATGCGATTTATGCACTCTCATAAATGGAAAAGGTAAAATCTCTGAAAAGTGTTTTAAAAACCGGCAAACCATTTTTTTAGAACCATCAACTAAAAATAAATCAGTAAAATTGCCATTTCCTTTTAATCGCACAATATCTTTCATCATTACCACTTCAAAACCTTCTAATGTTGGCAAAATTACTTGTTGTTTTTCAGGTTTGGGTTCTCTAAAGTTTTCTACAATTATCTTATTTCTATTCAATAAATCATGATTAGATAATTGTTGCTGCACTTTATTGACTGCAATAATCAACTCTTCTATGCTAATAGGCTTTAACAAATAATAAGCAGCGCTTTGATTCAAAGCTTTCAAGGAATATTCTGAAAAAGCAGTTACAAAAATGGTTTCAAACTGCAACTCTTTACAAGCATCTAGAACGTCAAAAGCATTACCAAAAGGCATTTCGACATCTAAAAAAACCAATTGAGGCTCAACTTCATGTAGTAATGGAACAGCTTCTTTAATATTGGCTGCTTCACCTATGACCTCAACTTGCGGACAATATTTTTTAAGATAATTCTTTAAAACTTCTCTAGCTGCTGTTTCATCTTCAACAATAACACTTCTTATTTTTTGTAATCCAGTCATATCCTATCTAATAATGGAACATTAATTTCAACTCTTGTCCCTGTTGCTGGTGCTTCTTTCTCTATTATAGCAAAAGTAATGTTCATTTTGTACAAATCGTTTAATAATTTAATGCGTTCCAGAGTATTTGTGGTTCCTCTCGATTGATGTACTTTTTGATTAATGGTTTTCAAAGCTTTACTTTGGGTTAACCCAATGCCATCATCATCAATAGTAATTTGTACTTTTTTCTGAAACAAATCAAATTTCAGGATTAAATTGCCTTTTTCTTCTTTATAACGCAAACCATGCCAAATAGCATTTTCAAGATGCGGTTGCAAAATCATATTCGGAATAAAAGTAGCTTCGCTATCAATACTCTCATCCACTATAATTTGGTACTCAAATTTATCTTGAAAACGAAGATGTTCTAAGTCTAAATATTTTTTAAGTTGCTCAATTTCATTACTCAAACTGATGAAATCTTTATTAGAATTTTCCATCATGTTTCGCATTAAATTGGAATATGAACTCAAATATTTATTGGCTTCTAATTCTTTGTTCTCCGAAATAAATTGGTTCACACTATTCAAACTATTAAAAATAAAATGCGGATTCATTTCTCTTCTTAAGGATTGTAATGCAATTTTTTTGTTTTTCGTTTTAATCGAATACAAGGCTTTTAAAATCAAACCAAAAAAGATAAAAAGCAAACATAAAGAGCCAATTAAAAAGTAATTGAACTTATTCTTCTTAGTAATTAATTCATCTTTCAAAGCTTTTTCCTTCTCTAATTGCAAGATTTTCTTTTCGGAAATTTGGAATACTTTATCATCAATTAACGAACTATCTGCTGCAACAATTCTGTCAAAATTGGTCAAAAAATCATCATATAACAAGATACTTTCTTTGTCATCCCCTTTGGATTTATAATACTCTAAAAGTAGTTTTAAACTATTTTTCACTTCTTTTGTATTCCCTTTCTGGCTAGCCAAAGTGTAGGATTCTTTTAAAGAGCGAACGGCTTCTTCAGGTCGATTGGATTGAAAATAAATATCGGCAATTTCTTGCAGTTGTTTCATTTCCGTTTCAAAATCATTATTTTTTTTAGCTTCTTCTAAAAGATTTAAATTAATAAACAAGGCTTTCTCTAATTGATTTTCTTCCTTATAAACTTCAGCTATTTTGTTTCTTATAGTAATCTCCTCTGGTTTACTCACCACATAATCTAAAGCTGCTTCATAACTTTCAATTGCCTCTTCAGATGCTGCATTAGAAATGTCTAATTCTGCTTTTTGCACATAAGCTTTGGCTACTTCTTCCTTAATATCTTCTTTCTTAAATTCTCTTACAGCCTTATCCTTAGATTTTTCTTCCAGTAGTTTAATATTCGAATTTATATAATCTGATTGTGCTTTTGGGTTACTTTGATTTCGCAATCTATTAGCATCATTATAATTGAGTTGTTGGGAGATTTCATCATCTGCAATAGCTCCTGCATTTTCATAACTCTGAATTGCTGGCACCATTTTGTTTTGCTTTTCTTGAACTTGTGCAATAGAGCGAGTCACTCTAGTTTTTTCTTCTGATTTTTTTAATTTCGCATAAATCATTTCTGATTTTTTATAGTATTCTTCTGCTTTGGCTAAATCTCCCTTTTTTTGGTAAACCAAAGCCAATTCTTCATAATTCTTTGCCGTTTTATAATCATCATTTGCATCAATGGATTTTTCTAACTTCTTTACCGAACTAGATAAGGAAATTTTTGACTTTTTATTCTTAATAGTGTCCTGTGCCTTTACTTGCCAAGATATTCCGCACAGTAAAATTAGTATATATATGATTTTTCTATTTCGCATTTCGCATCTTAATTAAACAATGTAAAGATAAATCTTTTAAAATTCATTTTTAAAAGTGTTTACCAAGTCAAAGTTGGGTTTCACCAAGTCTCCAAAAAACGTTTTGATTATCAACCTAAATTTGAATCAAATAACAAAAAATAAACATTATGAAAACTAATTTAATAACACTGCTAATCATGGCTTTACCTTTTACATCCTTTAACACACAACAAGATTTATCTGACAATTTCACTCCTTCAATAGTAGATTTTGATGCTTTTGAAACACTAACCAAAGAAGTGAAGAGCTACAGAAAGGACAGGTTAATTAATTGGTCAACCTTTGAAAAATTTTCTAAAGAAACAAACACCATTATTTTAGATACACGCTCCAAAGAAATGTTTGAAAAAAAACATATAAAAGGAGCCATACACTTAAACTTCTCTGATTTTACTCAAGAAAATTTAGCACAAATCATTCCTTCATTTAATACTAGAATACTAATCTATTGTAATAATAACATCGACAAGGAACCTATTCTTTTTGCATCTAAAATTTCATTATCTAAAAAAGATATCCAGCCCAAATCAATTTCTCTAGCATTAAACATTCCTACATTCATTAATTTATATGGATATGGTTACAAAAATGTCTATGAATTATCAGAATTAATCTCAGCCTTTGATACTAGAATCACTTTTGAAGGCACAGAAATATAAATAATAAAAAAAATAGAAATTATGAAAACTCAAAAAAGAACAATTTTGATTACTGGGATAGTAACAATATTAGCTTCATTAGCTTGGACAACAAATGATGTAATAGAGAAATCGTTAGAACAACAAACAGCACAATCAGATTTAGCAATTAATTCAGTGGGAGAAAAACCATGTGTATTTATGTCTGTTATGGGAGAACAATCGGTTGAAGGATATGCTGCTTATAAATTAGAAAATACTTATAGTGAAAAAATTGCAGCAGGAGAAAATTGGATAATTACAGCACAAAACAAAGATGGTGGTTGGGGAGCAGGTTCACATAACAACCAACGAGAAATGAATCCACATGCAGTAAGTTCTGATCCAGCTACAACAGCAATGGCTGCTATGTCATTATATCGTTGTGGTTATTCCATTCATACCAAAAAATATGGTGAGAATTTAAAAAATGCACTTGAATTTTTACTAAAAGAAATTGAAAACAATAGAGACCAAACTTTTATTACTCAAATAAGAGGTACACAAATTCAAAGAAAATTGGGTGAAAACATAGATGCCGTTTTAGCACTACAGTTTTTAAATCAAGTTATAGAGACTGTGAAAGAAGAACAATTAAAACTTAGAGTAGAACGCGCTATACAAAATTGTGTAGACAAAATTGAAAAATCATCTGGTGCTGATGGCAAAGTAGAAGGTGCTGGTTGGGCTGGAGTACTTCAATCTTCCTTTGCTAGTTCAGGTTTAGAACAAGCTTCTAAAAATAAAAACATAAAAGTAAATAAAGAGAAATTAGAAACATCAAGAAACTATCAAAAAAGCAATTACAATGCAGAAACAGAAGCAGTAAAATCAGATGACGGAGCTGGAGTTGTTTTGTATGCTGTGAGTAGTTCTGTAAGAGGTAGTGCAGAAGAGGCTAAAGAAGCTCAAGAAATTTTAGAAGAAGGAAAAAAAACAGGAAAGATTGAAAAGGATGCCAAATTAACTAAAGAAAATCTTGAAAAATTAGGAGTAACTAAAGAAAAAGCAGCCTCTTATGATGTAGCAGACAAGGTTTATAAATCGGCAAAGGTAAAAGCTATGAGAGAAGATGTAATGAGTGGTTTTGGTAATAACGGAGGAGAAGAATTTCTAAGTTTCTTACAAACAGGAGAATCTATGATTGTAAAAAAAGATGATGATTGGAAAAAATGGTATGATAATGTAGCAGGAAAATTAATTAAAATTCAAAACCAAGATGGAAGTTGGAACGGTCATCACTGTATCACTAGTCCTGTATTTTGTACCGCAACGAGTTTATTAATCTTAAGCATAGAAAACGATATTCAATCTTTACAAAAATAATTTAAAAATAGATATTATGAAAACTAAAATATTTTACATCAGCACTTTATTAGCAACTACATTAACTTTTGGAAGTTGTAAAAACCCTAAAACAGAAACACTAGCTCACAATGCAACGCTTGTTGAAACTACAATTGAAAAACCTACTTCAGAAAACAAAATCCAAGTTGCTATTCTTTTAGATACTTCAAATAGTATGGACGGTTTAATCGAACAAGCAAAATCACGTTTGTGGAACATTGTAAACACTTTAACCACTTTAAAATATCAAGGAAAATCACCAGAAATTGAAATTGGTTTATATGAATATGGAAATGATGGCTTATCAGCTGAAGGCAATTACATTAGACAAGTAGCTCCTTTAACAACTGATTTAGATTTAATTTCTGAAAAATTGTTTGCCTTACGTACTAATGGTGGTGAAGAATATTGTGGAGCAGTAATTCAAGATGCCGTAACCAAATTGAGTTGGAAAGACGGAAACAAAAACATGAAGCTAGTTTATATTGCAGGTAACGAACCTTTCAATCAAGGGAATATTAATTACAAAGAAGCCATTAAAAATGCTTTGAAAAATGATATTTATGTCAATACTATCTTTTGTGGAGATAAGCAAGAAGGAATTAGAACCTTTTGGCAAGATGGAGCTATAACAGGAAATGGAAAATATTTTAATATCGATTCTAACCAACGTGTACAATACATAAACACACCTTATGATGACCAAATCACACAGTACAATCAAAAAATTAATGAAACTTATGTAAGTTATGGAAGAAAAGGGACTGAGAAAAAAATGAATCAAGCCACTCAAGATGCAAATGCTGAAAGTGTTTCAAAAGCTAATTATGTAGAGCGTTCTGTAAGTAAATCAAAACAAGTCTATAAAAATGACAGTTGGGATTTAGTAGATAAAGTAAGCGAAGATGAAAAAGCTTTAGATAATCTTAAAAAAGAAGAATTACCTGCTGAATTAAAAGATAAAAGCAAAGCAGAAATTAAAACTTACATAGCCCAAAAATCGGCTCAAAGAGAAAAAATTCAGAAAGAAATTAGTGTTTTAGCCAAAAAACGTCAAGAATACATTGACACTGAAATGAAAAAACAAAAAACACAAGACGATTTAGGAAACGCCATTGCGAGTTCTATAATTGAATTAGGTAAAAATAAAGGATATAGTGTCGAAAAATAATTGGTATTTTTATACTTTGTTTTCCAATCTTTTTCTAAAACACATACTCTATAAATAAAATTGCATATCATGAAGAAATTAATTGTAACATTTTCCTTATTGTTTTCAGGATTACTTTACTGCCAGAAACCCATTTTTACAACTGCAAAAGTGAATGCAGCAACGGTTTATGTCAATAGTGCTGAATTATCACAATCTACATCGGTAAATCTACCTAAAGGAACTAGTGAAATTGTCATAAAAAATGTAGCTGATTATTTAAATGAAAATACAGTTCAAGTCAATGCACCAAAGAACATTACCGTTTTATCGGTTCAGTTTACCAAAAATTATATTTCAGAATATGAAATTGATGAAAGTAATCCAAGTATTAAAAAAGTAAGAGATAGTATCGATTTGGTTACTAAAGAAATTAGCAAAGTAGCTAATCAACGTACTTCTTATTCCAAAACAATTGAATTACTAGATAAAAACCAACAAATTTCGGGAGGAAATGCAAGTTTGAGTGTTGCTGAATTAATGAAATTAGTAGACTATTATAATGCAAAACGTACCGAATTAAGTAATCTAGTGAATACTTTTTACGAAAAAGAAAGCAAGCTGAAAGAACAATTAGCTAAGTTAAATTCAAAATTAGAAATTAATACTCAAAAAGAAGAAAAAACCTCGAAAGGAAAGTTAATTATTCAAGTAATGAATGAATTAGCTGGAAATGTAGATTTAGATATTAATTATTTAACACAAGGAGCATCTTGGCAACCTTTTTACGATTTAAGAGCAGAAAATATTAGCAGTCCAATCGATATGTTATACAAAGGACAAGTTACACAAAACACAGGAATCGATTGGAAAAAAGTAAAGCTTACCTTGTCTAGTGGTAATCCAAACCAAAGTAATGTAGCTCCTATTTTACAAGCTTGGTTTTTACGCTTTGGTTACCCAAATTATGGTTATTTGAGTAAGAGAGAGAATTCGGCACTAAATAGTATCCAAGGACAAGTTGCAGGAATTCAAGTTCAAGCAGATGAAATGGAATTAAAAGAATCTACTATTTCAGATTATACAACCATTTCAGAAAATCAATTGAATATTTCTTTTGATATTGATATTCCTTATGATATTTTATCCAATGGAAAAGCGCATAGTGTGGCTTTAAAAGAGATTAAATTACCAGCTTCATACAAATATTATGCTGTGCCAAAAATAGAAAAAGAAGCGTTTTTACTAGCCGAAATAAACGATTATTCGAAATTTAACTTATTACCAGGAGAAGCTAATATTATATTTGAAGGAACTTATGTAGGTAAGACATTCATTAATCCAAATGCAACTTCCGATACTTTAAATTTAAGTATGGGTCGTGATAAAAAGATTTCTATTAAGCGTGAAAAAGTAGTAGATAAATCGGGAACCAAGTTTTTATCCTCTTACAAAGAACAAGTCTTTACCTATGATCTTATTGTAAGAAACAATAAAAAAGAAAGTATCAATATGTTATTAAAAGATCAATATCCTATAAGCACAGATAAAGAAATTACTATTGAACTTTTAGAAAAAGATAAAGCTTCCGCCAATGAAGAAACCGGTGTACTAACTTGGAAAATTGATTTAAAACCTAATGAAACCAAGAAGTTCAGAATTAGTTACAAAGTGAAATATCCTAAAGACAAAATAATTGATAATCTTTAATTTCAATAAAACCCTATCATCACAGATAGGGTTTTTACTTTTGATTATTAGTGTTTTACATGCTTTTTTCTTACTTTTATAGCAAACAAACAAAAAACAAAAACTATGAAAAAATTAATTTTACTACTCTTGTGTAGTGTCTTTTCTGTAGCTCAAACCATAAGTTTACAGTCTTTTGCCACAGGTTTTTCAAGTCCGTTAGAAATTACAAATGCTGGAGATTCTCGGCTATTTGTTGTAGAAAAAGGAGGCTTAATTAAAATCTTAAATGATAATGGAACAGTAAACACGACTCCTTTTCTAGATGTTTCCTTATTGGTAAGTACTACTAGTGAAAGAGGTTTACTTGGATTAGCCTTTCATCCTGATTATGCAACTAACGGTTATTTCTTTATTAATTATTCCAATACTTCTGGAGATACTGTAATAGCAAGATATAGTGTGTATGCTGCCAATCCAAATGTAGCTAATCCTTCTTCTGCTACCATTTTAATGACTATTGACCAACCCTATGACAATCATAATGGTGGTTCTCTAAAGTTTGGATCAGATGGTTATTTGTACATTGGAATGGGTGATGGCGGAAGCGGTGGTGATCCACAAGGATATGCGCAAAATACTACTATAGACGGGTCAAATCCATCTCGTATTTATTTAGGAAAAATGCTACGTATCGATGTAAATGAAACAACAGCTCCATTTTATTCAATACCTGCTACAAATCCCTTTGTAGGACAAGCAGGAAAAGAAGAAATTTGGGCCATTGGGTTACGTAATCCATGGAAATTTTCTTTTGATAGTGCTACAGGTGATTTATGGATTGCCGATGTAGGTCAGGGAAATTTAGAAGAAATTAATAAAACTACCTTTCCTTTAACAGCAGGATTAAATTATGGATGGCGTTGCTATGAAGGGAATACAGCATTTAATACAGCTGGTTGTCCAGTCTCTTCTTCTTTAACTTTTCCACTTCTTGACATAAATCATTCTACTGGTGCTTGTTCTATAACTGGTGGTTATGTTTATAATGGAACAACATATCCAAATTTGCAAGGAAAATATTTATTTACTGATTATTGTGATTCTAGAATAGGCATAGTAACTTCTACGGGTAATTTAAGTTATTCTTCTAGTTTTCCAGGCAATAATTTTGTTTCTTTTGGGGAAGATGTAAATAGAGAATTATATGTTGCAGCGATTAATAATGGAACTATTTATAAAATAACAGATTCATCATTAAGCACTGAAGATTTTGAAAAAAATGGTTTTTCCGTGTATCCAAATCCAGCCAAAGAAAGTTTCACACTTTCTAATAGTAATAATATAATAGCAAAAACTATTACAATCTATGATATTGCAGGAAAAAATGTGCTTACTAAAACAGTAAATGAATCTAATATTATAAGTACTTCAACACTTGAGAAAGGTATTTACACTGTTTCAATACTAGACATTAATGAAGTACAATACAATACAAAATTGATAGTACAATAACTTTCTTATAATAGTAAAAAAAGGTCGCTCCAATTACTTGAAGCGACCTTTTTTAATCAACATTATGCTTTATTTTTTAATAAATTCTTCAAAAATAATCGCTTCTTCTTTAATTATTTTTAAGAAAAAGACACCTTGATTTAGTGAACTAACATCAAGGCCAGCACTTTCTAATATACCTGATTTTACAATTCTCCCTTGGTAATTTATTATTTCGTAAGAGAACACATTGGATTTAAAACCTACAATATCTAGATTTAAATAATCTTCGACAGGATTAGGGTATAATTTTAAAACTATAGAACTGCTCTCAATTTTAACTTGATTGTTATTTAAAGCGTTTACATCAGGAGCTACTGGTAAACCAGCTACAATATTTACTGTGTAATCTTCCACTTGTCCATAAGAAAAAGATTCACAGGCTGTAGGTATTCCGTTATATTTCAAAGAAACACGCATTCTTGTTGATCCTAAAAGAGCCGTACTTGAAATAGTAAATGATCCTGAAGCAGGAGTTGCTGTTGAAGTAGCTTTAGACCAAACTAATTCTCCACTATCTGTAAAATCTCCATCCATATTGTAATCAATCCAAACGGCATATCCTTCTGAATATGTTGATTCTGGCCAAACAGGTGTAATTGTTATAGTATAAGCACTTCCACGAGTAACATTTGTAGCAATTGAAGTGAAATTTTCATAACCAGCAGTTCCAGTTGACGCATTATTAATAGTTCCAAAAACGACTCTACCAATGTATTCTTCTGTAGCATTTTGACCATTTGAAGCACAATAAGTTACTGAATTATTTAGTGTTGTAATAGAAGCCGTATTACTAGCTCCAGAAACATTTCCAGCAGCATCTTTAGCTCTTACAGAAAAGGAGTAGGTCGTAGCTGCTGTCAAACCTGTAACATTATAAGAAGTAGTTGCCGAAGAACCTATTTTAGTAGCACCACTAAAAATGTCATAAACAGTTACTCCTACATTGTCTGATGAAGCTGTCCAATTTAAATTTGTACTAGTTTGAGTAGTTCCAGAAGCGGATAAAGCTGTTGGAGTTGTTGGAACTATTGTATCTGAAGTTGCTCCTAAAGAAGTCCTCCAAATTCCTCTTCCATAAGTTGCTGCTGTAAGATTATTATCTACATAATTGATTTCTAGATCGGTTACAGATACATTTGGTAAATTTGAATCAAAAGGCAACCAAGAAGACATTGTATCATCTTTATGATAAATTCCTAAAGTAGTTCCTAAATAAAGTGTATTGTTAAGGTCTTGTCCCTGATGCACAATTACGTTTTTACCTATAGAAGGAAGTCCTGCACTATTACTTGTAAAAGAAATCCCTCCATTGCTTGATTGATATACTTGACCCGATGTTCCTTGAGTAACAGCATAAACAATAGCGCTATTAGAGGAATGCACACAAATATTCTTAACTGTTGTAGGAAAAGTGTACACCAAAGAAAAATTTACTCCTGCATCAGTACTTTTATATAATTTGGCTGCATCAGAAACATACATTATATTATCATTAGAAGGATCAATAATTACGTTTTCTATGGCAGTGGGAAAAGCAGTATTTCCAGCAATCCACGAACTCCCATTTAAACGATATACTTTTTTATAACCTGCAAAAACTTGCCCAGTTGAATTAATAGTCAATGGTGTAACCCAATTACCTGTTTCCCCACTTGGCATATTTACACTTGTATTTAAACTATTTCCACCATTAACAGAAATATATAAACCTCCTCCATTTTGTATGAAACCATAAAATTTATTACTATTGTTAGGATCAACAGCCGTATCCATTCCATCAGCTCCATAATAGTTTTTCCACTGATTCCCACTGTAGCCATATCCTCCATTATCTTGTAACCCTCCAACCATGTTAGCAGAAGTTTGTTTAGCTACTGCTATTTTGTAAAATTGACCTATTTGCAATCCTGCAGTTTTGCTTGTGAATGAAACCCCATCATCTGAAGATTCATATATACCTCCATCACTTCCGCAATATAATTTATTGCCATAATATCTTAAAAAATGAATATCTGCATGTGTATATGTTGAGGCTGTGGGACTACTCCAATTATTTACTTTTGTAAATGAAGTTCCTCCATTAGTACTTTTCCATATATTTAGCACACCTGTAAAAACTAAATCGGCATTGGTAGGTGATACCGTTAATGCTAAATCATACCAAGCTTGTGATCCTTCAAAAATATTTGTTGTAGATGTTGTTTTAGTGAAAGAATTTCCACTATTTGTGGATCGATACAACCCTTGAAACGAATATGAATTTGAAGATGTATTAGCACTTAACAAGTAAACATAGTTAGCATTTGCAGGAGTAACATCAATTATTAATCTTCCTGAAGTTGCTGGTAATCCTGTGGAAATTTGTGTGAAAGAATCTCCTGAATTTGTGGATTTATAAAATGTTGATGAAGTAACAGCGTAAATTGTATTAGGATCTCCTGGTTTCAATTTGATATCTTTAATATTTCCCGCTAAAACATTAGTCCAAGAACTTCCAGCATTAATCGTTTTGTAAACGCCTACACTAGTAGCTACCCAAAGAATATTTGAATTTGTAGGATGCATATAAATATCCCCGGCTCTTGTAGAAGTATTAGTAAATGATAATCCAGTTGTATTCCAAGTAGCTCCACCATTTGTAGATTTTAAAACTCCAATGGAATAAGTATCGCCTGCATCTTTATCTCCTGTTGCAATATAAATTATATTCGAATTGGATTTATCGGTTACAATCCCTGAAACTCCTATTTGAGGTAAGTCATCAGAGAGCGGATTCCATGTTGTGCCTCCATTAGTGGTTTTCCAAATTCCTCCTGCTGGTGTTCCTACATATATGACATTAGCATTATTTGGATCTACATACACCACATTTACCCTTCCTTGACCAGCTGACCATGATCCATTTATAGTATGAGTGAATGGACCTACAGGTTGCCAATTACTAGCCTTTAAGGCTGTTTCAGTTTGTTTTTTATGTATTTGGCTTTTTTTCATTTGCCAAGCAGCTTCAATTTCTTGTGGGGTAATTATAGTTCCGTCTGGGTGTTCATTATTTCTCCAATGGTATTCCCATCTCATAAAGGGTTTATACCCAGAAGCTTTTTTATTTTTGTCATGTGTTAACCAATATTGGTTAAAAGAAGCAACCATTTCATTAATAGTCAGTTTTCCTTTTTTTGCTGAGACATCCAAGTTTTTTATCCATGGAGCATCTTCGTTGAATTGTGCTTGTAGCTGTTGAAAAATGCCTAATAGCATTCCTAGTGTCATTACATAGTTAAGTAATGTGGTAGTTTTTCTCATAAATGTTGTTTTGTTTGTTTGTTATTTGTTTGATATAATACTTTAGTAAATAAATTAATTAACTAAAATTTTATAATCCTAAGATAACTTAAAAACCAATTCAAAATCATATTAGTTCATGTTTTTTACCACTAAAAATCATATTTAACAATACTAATAGATTTTCTATACATGTCATAACACATTAACTTACAACACCCTATAAAATATTTAAAGAAATTAAAAAAAAAGACTCTTCCAAAATACTTGAAAGAGTCACTACATTATAGTATATTAATTTATGGAGCAGGATTAGGTATCATTTCTTGAATATTTTCAATCTTCTCTAATATTTCCTTAGACAAAACAGTAGTAAAGGCAGCAATATTTTCTTTTAATTGTTCTATTGTTGTAGCACCTATGATTGTTGAAGTAACACAATCTTGTTGGTTTACAAAAGCCAAAGCCATTTGAGACAAAGTCATATTATTTGCTACTGCTAAGTCTTTGTATAATTGAGTTACTCTATAACAATTTTCATTGGTATACCTTTTAAAATTAGGAAACATAGCCATACGATATTCAGGTTTCATACCGTCTAAATACTTTCCTGAAAGAAATCCAAAGCCTAGAGGTGAATAAGCTAACAATCCTACTTTTTCACGCATACACATTTCACTTAACCCTACTTCATACAATCTATTCAATAAAGAATAAGGATTTTGAATAGAAACAATTCTTGGTAAATTGTATTTTTCACTTTCTACCAAATAACGCATCACTCCATAAGGGTTTTCATTAGAAACGCCTATGTGTTTTATTTTTCCTTCTCTTATTAACCCATCAAAAACATGTAATATTTCTAAGATAGAGTATTGCCAATTGGTATCTAATTCTTGTAAACCTCTTTTTTGAAACATATTCATTATACGTTCTGGCCAATGCATTTGATACAGGTCGATATAATCGGTTTGCAGATTTTTTAAACTCAACTCAACTGCTTCGGTGATACTCTTTTTGGAAAAATCCAATGGTTTTCTAATGTATTCCATTCCTCTGTTTGGACCAGCAATTTTAGTAGCAACAACTAGTTTTTCTCTTTCTGTTTTTCCAATTTTAGTAAGCCATGTTCCTATGTATCTTTCCGTACTTCCAAAAATATGTTCGTTCCCTCCAATAGGATACATTTCGGCAGTATCAATAAAATTAATTCCTTTTTCAATAGCATAATCTAATTGTGAATGAGCTTCGGTTTCAGTATTTTGATTACCAAAAGTCATCGTTCCCAAACATATTTTACTAATTTTTATATCCGTTGTAGGTAAAGTAGTGTATTTCATTTTACTCTTATGTTGTTTTCAAAATCTTTAAGTTGTAAAGTTAAGGAGTTTATGCAAAAGAAAAAACCTGCTTTGTAGAACTACTAGCAGGTTTTCTAATTTATATTTAATTGAATTAATTGAACTTTTGCTGAATTACAATTCGTTCATCAATTTAGAAATTTCATCTAACTTAGGAGTTAAAATAATTTCAATACGTCGATTTTTTGCTTTTCCTTCTGCAGTTTCATTAGATTTTAATGGAGCATATTCTCCTCTACCGGCTGCTGTTAAATTCTTTTTATCAATAGCTTTATTTTCTGATAAAATATTCACAATAGCTGTAGCTCTCTTTGTAGATAAATCCCAGTTATTTTCCACTCCACCACCTATAGTTCCTGTAATCTTATCATTGTCTGTATGTCCTTCAATTAAAACTGAAATCTCTGGATTTTGTCCTAATACATCTCCTAATGCTTTTACTGCTTTTTTACCTTCTAATCCTACTGTCCAACTTCCAGATTCAAATAATAATTTATTTTCCATAGAAACATAAACTTTACCATTACGATGCTCTATAGTTAATCCTTTTCCTTCAAAGGCATTCAAGGCTTTTGATAATGTTTCTTTTAACTTTTTCATCGCTGCATCTTTATCAGCCATCATTTTTTCTAGTTCAGCTAAACGAGTTGATGAAGCTTCTAAATCTGCTTTTAATTTATTTAATCTATCTTGTTCTGCATTAAGTGTTTTTTGTTTTGCTTCTAATTCGGCTAACAATTCACGATTTTTCTTCATATTGCTATCTAAAGCATCACTACTATTTTTTTCTAAAGCGGCATACGAGGCTTTTAAATTGTCTAAATTTTTCTTTGTTGCTTCATAATCCGCAGCTAATTTATCACGCTCTGATTTTACTTTACTTAATTCAGTTTCTAAATTATTCTTATCTAATTCCAACTGATTTTTTGAAGCTTCTAAACCTTCCTTTTCATCAGCTAATGCGTTTCTTTCTTTCTTTAAATCAGCATATTTGCTTTCTAAATCTTGATAGATTTTCTTTGACACACATGAAGTAGTTATTCCTAAAACTACTATGGCAAGGGCAATTTTTTTAATCATAATGATTTCTTGTTATTATTTTATTTTAATATTATAGGTTTTTATTCTAACGAGAATGATATTCTTTTTAGTTTTTAACATCTCAACTCCATTCAATATGACAAAATTAATAAAGATACATTGTACAGCAAGAGAAAACCCCAAAAGAACAAAAATTTAATTAATCTCTACTAAAACCGGACAATGGTCTGAATGTTTGGCTTCAGGCAAAATTAATGCTCTTTCTATTTTATCTCGCAATGGTTCAGCTACTAAACAATAATCGATTCTCCATCCTTTATTATTATTTCTAGCATTAGCTCTATAACTCCACCAACTGTAATTATGTGGTTCTTTATTTAAATGACGAAAAGTATCAATAAATCCATTTTTCATGAACCCGTCTAACCAAGCTCTTTCTTCAGGTAAAAAACCAGAAACCTTTGCGTTTCGAATAGGATCATGAATATCTATAGCTTCATGACAAATATTATAGTCTCCACAAATTACCAAATTTGGAATTTCAACCCGCAAATGATTTATATATATCTGAAAATCATCCATGTATTTAAATTTATGATCTAATCGGTCAATATTAGTACCTGAAGGCAAGTATAAACTCATTACCGATAATTCATCAAAATCTACTCGTATATTTCTACCCTCACTGTCCATGTGATCAATTCCTGTGCCAAAGACAATGTTTTTAGGTTCTATTTTTGATAAAATAGCCACACCACTGTATCCTTTTTTTTGAGCTGAGAAATAATATTGATAAGGATACCCTGCTGCTGCAATTTCAAGTTTAGGAATTTGATCTTCAGTTGCTTTTATTTCTTGAAGGCAAATAACATCTGGATTTGCTTGTTGTAACCAGTCTAAGAAGCCTTTAGTTATTGCTGCTCTTATTCCGTTTACGTTGTATGAAATTATCTTCATGTTTTCTTTTTGGATATGGACCAAAAGTACTAAAAAGAGGGCTAATTTTAAAAAAAATTATAAGACATTAACATTAATTAAAATCGCTTTTTTGAAATAGTTTTAAGTAATGCCATTATATTTGCCTTTGATATTAAGTAGAATTGTTATCTTTGTTTTTCGCTCAAAAAAAAAATAAATGGGATTAGTCACTGCCAAAGAAGTAGCCAAAGCTATAAATGCTGATAAATATGGTTTTTTAGGAACTTTTTCAGGATGGTTACTTATGAAAGTTCTTAAAATATCTACTCTCAATAAAGTCTATGATAGAAACAAACATCTAAGTGAAGTAGCGTTTCTAAATGGTATATTAGACGAATTCCAAATTAAATTTGAAATTCCAGAGGAAGATTTTAAACGTCTTCCCAAAGATGGTGCTTACATTACCATTTCTAATCATCCTCTAGGAGGAATTGATGGCATTTTGCTTTTAAAATTAATGCTTGAAAAAGAGCCTAATTTTAAAATCATAGCTAATTTTCTTTTACATAGAATTGAACCTATGAAACCCTACATCATGCCAGTTAATCCTTTTGAAAACCACAAGGATGCAAAATCTAGCATAATAGGTGTAAAAGAAACACTTAGACATTTATCAGATGGGAAACCATTAGGTATTTTCCCAGCTGGAGAAGTATCTACTTATAAAGACGGTAAAATAGTAGTTGACAAACCTTGGGAAGAAGGCGCTATAAAAATAATTAAGAAGGCAAATGTTCCTGTTGTACCAATTTATTTTCATGCTAAAAACAGTACTCTTTTTTATTTCCTATCTAGATTAAATGATACTCTAAGAACAGCTAAATTACCTAGCGAACTTTTAACTCAAAAAAAGAGAGTTATAAAAGTGAGAATTGGAAAACCTATTACTGTAGCTGAGCAAAATGAGTTTACTTCCATTGTAGAATATGGAGAATTTTTACGTAAGAAAACGTATATGCTTTCAAATGCTTTTGAAAAAGAGCATAAATTAATAAACACCTCATCTTTAAAGTTACCTAAAAGCCCAAAACAGATTGTAAAACCCGCTAATCATGATCAAATTTTAGAAGAAATTACTTCTTTAAGAGAGCAAAACTGTCGCTTATTACAAAGTAAAAACTATGAGGTCTTTTTAATTACTGCAGACAAAATTCCAAACATACTTCATGAAATAGGTCGTTTAAGAGAAATCACTTTTAGAGAAGTTGGAGAAGGAACAAATGAGCCTATTGACTTAGATAAATATGACAAATATTATCATCACATGTTTTTATGGGACGAAGATGCTCAAATGATTGCTGGTGCTTATCGAATGGGATTAGGTTCTCAAATTTATACAAAGTATGGCATTGATGGTTTTTATTTACATGATTTATTTCGTTTTGAACCTGAATTGTATGACATGATGAGTAAATCCATTGAAATGGGTCGTGCATTTATTATTAGTGAATACCAACAAAAACCAATGCCTTTATTTTTACTTTGGAAAGGTATTGTTCATACCACATTACGTCATCCGGAACATAAATTCTTAATAGGTGGTGTGAGTATTAGTAATCAATTCTCTGAATTCTCAAAATCGTTAATGATTGAGTTCATGAAATCGCATTACTATGACCCTTATATTGCCCAATATATTCATCCTAAAAAAGATTATAAAGTAAAACTAAAAGATGCTGATAAAGATTTCGTCTTTAATGAAACTGAAGCTGATTTAAATAAGTTTGATAAAATTATTGATGAAGTAGAACCAGGAAATCTACGTTTACCTGTTTTAATTAAAAAATACATTAAACAAAATGCAAGAGTAGTTGCTTTTAATGTTGACCCATTATTTAATAATGCAGTAGATGGTTTAATGTATATAAAAATTGCTGATTTACCAGAAAGCACTGTTAAACCAGTAATGGAAGAATTTCAAGCAGAATTAGAACGAAAAGAAGAAAAAAAGAAATAAAAAAGGCTCAATTTGAGCCTTTTTTGTCTTTATTATTTATTATTCTGTTCCTATTTCATTTATTTCTATTGGATTTTTTGGATCTGGACCATATTTATTTGTACCATTATCTCCTTCAGTACCAAACAAGACTAGCAACCAAATTGGACCAATAAAAGGTATAAATCCAATAAAATAAAAAGTCCCGCTTTTACCAACATCATGCAATCTTCTTACAGCAACAGCCAAAGATGGGATAAACATACCTAAAGCATACAAAATCAATATTCCATAAAAAATCATTCCAACTCCTGCTAAATCCATTGAAGCAAATACAGCAAACAGAATCAATAAAGATATTTGAACAATCAAGTTAGCAAGTACAAAATACCAATATTCGGATCTTCTTGCTCTACCACTAAAATTTGCATAGTTTTCTAAAACTACTTTTTTGTACCATTCAATCATAATTTTTCTAATTAGTTAATAAAACAATATTAAAAAAATATTCTTCAACTAACTAATTTAAAAAACGTTTTAAAATTTAAAACCAGCCTTTCTTATTTACCTGATAAGTTTGATAAAATTCTTCATCAGTTTTTGTTAAATAAATAATACCTTCGATAAAAGGAATAATACCTAAAACACCACAACTAACAATAGAAAGTACTATTTGAATTATACCTTCATTTGTATATCCTAAAATAAATTTATGAACCCCTATTCCTCCTAATAAAAGAGCACAAACACCAGCTACTACTTTTTTGTTTTCTTGTTGCTGTGGTTGTGTTGATTGATTCCATTCTTCTGTTGGTCTTGTTGTTTCCATTTTTGTTTGATTATTATTAGTTAATTATTTAAAAGCGCTATCTATTGGTTCCCAAAGTTCAATTTTATTTTCTTCTAAATCCATTATCCAAGCAAACTTTCCATATTCATAAGTCTGCATATCACCAATAATTGTTACATTTTCACTTGATAATTTTTTCAGAAGCCCTTCTAAATCTTTTACTCTGAAGTTTTGCATGAACTCTTTTTTTGAAGGTGCAAAATAGTCAGTTTCAGCTGTAAATGGGCTCCATTGGGTGGAACAATCATCACCGTTCTTATCTTTCCACCAAAATGTTGAACCATAATCATCTGTATTTAAACCTAAATGTTTTTGATACCAATCTTTTACAGCTTTTGGATTATTTGTTTTAAAAAATATTCCTCCAATTCCCGTTACACGAATATCTTCATTTTTTTTAATTGGTTCAAAATAAATCTCTTTAATTTTATTAACAATAATTTGTGCTAACTTTTCATGGCTTTCAAAAGTCCAACCTGCAATATGTGGAGTTAACAAAACATTTTCAGCTTGTAATAGGTAATCAAAGGCTTCTGGCTTTTCTCCTTCAAATAGTGTTTCAAAAGATAATTTTTCATATTCTAAAACATCTAAACCAACTCCTAGAATTTTTTTAGCTTTTAGAGCTTCAACCAAATCTGTTGTAACAACACTTTTTCCCCTAGCTGTATTAATTAACCAAAATGGTTTTGCAAAAGCATTAATAAAATCAGTATTAACCATTTTATCGGTTTCTGGTGTCCAAGGAATATGCAAACTCAGGACATCTGTTTTTTGTTGGAGTTCTTCTAAAGTTACTTGTTTCGCGTTAGCATCAGCTACATTTGATAAAATATCATAACATAAAACTTCGACATCAAATCCTCTTAATTTTTTGGCAAATGCTTTCCCCATATTGCCATAACCAATAATCCCAACTGTTTTGCCATCTAATTCGTGACCGCGATTAGTTTCTCGATTCCATTTTCCCGATTTTACCTCAGTATTTGCTCTGTTTAAATTATTAAATAAAGACAAAATCATTCCTAAAGCATGTTCTGCAACTGCATTTCGATTACCTTCTGGTGCAGCAATTAAATGAACGCCTTTATTAATTGCATATTCACAATCAATACTTTCCAAACCAGCACCTACTCTTGCAATAAATTGAAGATTCGTTGCTTTATTCAAAAAAGTTTTATCAATTTTAAAACGACTTCTAATTACAATTCCTTGATAATTGTGAATTTTTGCTTCGATTTCTTCTTTAGAAGACGAATAATCAGTTTCATTAAGAAAACCTGCTTCTTCTAATTGATTCCAAAGTAAAGGATGATTAGAATCGATGTGTAGGATTTTGATTGTGTTTGGTTTCATCTTTATAATAAAAAAGTTAAAGATAATTATATTTTGATTTTTACCGTTTAGAAATTAATTTTTGGAGAAAAAATTAAAATCCTAAAATAGCTTTTGCAATTGTAAAGAAAATTATAATTCCCATTATATCGTTACTGGTTGTGATAAATGGTCCTGTTGCGAGTGCTGGATCAACACCATATTTATCTAAAATAATAGGAATAAAAGTACCTATTAAAGATGCCATAATAATAACGGAAAGTAAAGCTAAAGACACCGTAAGACCTGTTAGAATATCAATCCCTAATAAAAAATGACTTCCCACCATTAATATAATTGCTAATATTGACCCGTTTAATAAACTCAAGGAAAGTTCTTTTAATAATCGGTTTAATAAAGAGCCTGACAAGGCATTGTTTGCCAAACCTTGAACTATAATCGCTGAAGATTGTACTCCTACATTTCCTGCCATTGCTGCAATAAGTGGTGTAAAAAAGAATAAAGTTCGATGTTCTTCCATTGCTGGTTCATATATTCCTAAAACTCGAACAGAAACAAAACCTCCGAATAAAGCTAAAACCAACCATGGCAAGCGTGCTTTGGTTAATTCTAAAATACTATCATCGGCTTCAACGTCTTGTGAGATACCTGCTGCCAATTGGTAATCCTTATCTGCTTCTTCTTTAATTACATCTACAATATCATCAATGGTAATTCTACCTACTAATCTTCCTAACTCATCAACTACAGGAATAGCTTCCAAGTCATACTTTTGCATGATTCGAGCAACTTCAACATTTTCGGTATTTACTTTTACATAATCTACTTTTGGAATATATACTTCACTAATGGGTGTTTTTGTAGAAGTTGTTAAAAGATCCTTTAATGATAATCTTCCTTTTAAACGATTTTCATCATCCACCACATAAATGGAATGTACACGCGACACATTTTCCGCTTGTGTTCGCATTTCTTTTACACAAGTTAGCACGTTCCAATTTTCGTTGACTTTTACCAATTCTTTTGCCATTAAACCACCCGCAGAATCTTCGTCATAGCGTAATAAGTCAACAATGTCCTTTGCGTGTTCTACATCTTCAAGTTCCGAGATTACTTCTTCTTTTCTAGATTGTGGTAATTCGGCAATAATATCTGCAGCATCATCTGTACTTAATTCGTCAATTTCTTCTGCAATTTCTTTTGCAGATAAACTACGAAGGATTTTTTCACGAACTTCTTCATCTAATTCTAGAAGAATTTCAGCTGTTTTTTCGGAATCTAAAGCATTAAAAACATAGATAGCCTCATGAGATTGAAGTTCACCCATAATTTCAGCAATATCAGCAAAGTGTATGTCTTGAAGTAAATCTAATACTTCTTTTTCCTTATTTTCTTGAATGAGAAATTCTAATTCATTTAAAAGGTCTTTACTGATTTTAAACTCCATCGGCCGCTATTTTTTGAGTTAATTCTATAAATTGTTCATACGAAAGTTGTTCTGGACGCAGGTCAAAGATACTATCTTCTTTTAAATTATCAGAATGTATCATGCTTTTAAGACTGTTTCGCATGGTTTTTCTACGTTGGTTAAACGCTTGTTTTACAACTGAAAAAAACAGCTTTTCATCACATGGTAATTGATAATTTTCTTTGCGAGTTAATCGCAATACTCCTGATTTTACTTTTGGTGGTGGATCGAAAACATGTTCGTCTACAGTAAACAGATATTCTGCATCATAGAAAGCTTGGGTTAAAACCGATAAAATGCCATATACTTTACTTCCTTTTTTCTCACAAATACGTTTTGCAACTTCCTTTTGAAACATCCCCGAAAATTCAGGGATTTGGTCACGCATTTCAAGCGTTTTAAAAACAATTTGAGTTGAAATATTATAAGGAAAATTTCCAATTACAGCAAATTCTTCATTCTTAAAAACTTCATTTAAATCATATCTTAGAAAATCTTTCGCTATAATATGTCCGTGTAGTTTTGGGTAATTTTCTTCTAAATAAGCCACCGATTCGGTATCGATTTCAATGACGTTTGTTTCAATTGGTTTTTCCAAAAGATATTTAGTAAGCACACCCATTCCTGGTCCTATTTCTAATACTTTTTTGTACCCTGTAAAGGATAAAGTATTTGCTATATTTTTTGCAACACTTTCATCTGTTAAGAAATGTTGTCCTAAATGTTTTTTTGCTTTTACTGACATTTTTTGAAGTTAGAAGTTAGAAAAAAGAAGTTAGAAAAAAGAAAATCATAACTTCAGAGAAAGGTAAGACTTGTGCTTTAATTTTCTTTACCGTAATGTTCACTCATTACTTCAAGTTCTGTTCTAAAAGCAAGCATTTTATCTGCAAAAAGTTTAAATCCTTCTTGACGTAATCGTGGAGCATGATTTTTATAATATTCCTCTAATTTAGCTCTGGAATCTGTAAAATATTGAACAGAATAAGTTGTTCCTCCCATATCTTCTTCTACCAATACTTTTACCATTCTAGCACTTATAAAAAGTCCTGTTGAGAGAACATCATCAATGTGTTTATTTCTCATCCATTGCAACCAACTATCATGTACGCTTTCTTCAATATTTATAGTAACATTATATATAATCATTCTCTTTATTTTAAACTATTATTATTCTTTTCTTAGAATTACAAATTTGCATCTCCTCTTAAAATTCTAAATTGTTTTCTTGCTTCGGTAAAATAGATACTATCTGAATGCTCAAAAATCATTTTTTCATATAACGGTTTAGCATTTTCCACATCATCTAATTCTTTATGATATATTTCGGCAGAAAAAAACAAGGCTTCATCTACATATATACCCTCTGAATGATTATCGAGTATTTGCTTATAATATGAAAGTGCTTTTTGATATTCTTTTTTTCTTGTATAAATAGTTGCGATTTTAAATAGCGTTTCATCCTCTATGCTATCTCCTTTATATTGATCTAAAATACTAACAAAACCATTTAACGCTTGGTCTTCTTTATTTTGATACAAAAGTAAATCTGACTTAGCAAAAGCTGTTAAAGCCACTCTTGTACTGTCTTCATAAGAGTTGTCTTTTATTAGCAAAAACAATTCAACAGCATCGTTTGCAATCAACAAACTAGAAGATTGTTTTAAAACCTTTACTTGTTGCAAAGCCCAATCAAAATCGTTTTTATAATAATTAGCTTTAGCCATTTTCATGCTAGCTTCATGAGCAATGACATCATTTTTCATGTTTTCTTCAACTTGAGCATAGTACAAAATAGCTTGATTGAACTTTTCATCATATAGTAAAACATCGGCTAATTCCATTTTTACTTCTGATGTTTCTCTACTGTTTAAACGTAGCTCAAGTGCTTTATTCAATAGAACAATAGCTTCTTTTGGATTATTTAAATTGAATGCTTGAAAGTGAGCTGCTAATTTTATTAATTCGAGTGAGTGTGAATTAAATCCATATTTTTCTAACAAAGCATCTAATTCTATATTTATTTCAGCATAGTCACTAACATTAGCTTCTTCCATTTTTATTTTCATTAAAAAAGAATGAGCAGAAACTTGAAGAAGCTTATCGTTTGTGTTTTCTAAAACAAAATTTAAAATTGTAATTGCTTCTTCATTTTGTTTATCTTCAAAAGCCATATATGCTAATGAAACAATGCTATTAAAACTTTCTGGGTTTCTTTTATAGATAGCTTTTTCTTGAATAAAAGCTTTACTATACTCCTTTTGTTGTACATATAACCAACTCAAAAATTGGTTCCAATAAATATCTGGATTTTTTTGCGTTCGAATTAACAATGTCTTTTTCAGATAGTTTAAAAAAGTACTCTGAGCTTCATCTGCAATAAAACGAGTTAGATAATTTTGTACCACTGTAGTATTGTCTTGTTTTTCATAAGCAAAGTCTAATAACTTATCGGTCATTAACTCAATATTGCCTAATTGTCCTTGAAGTAAAGCAATTTGGTAATCAAAATTTAATTCAGGATTTATCTCTTGACCCTTTTCATAAGCTTTCAATGCCCAGTCTACTAGCACTTTTTTTTCAAAACCACTTCCTAGCTGGTAAGCATAAGCCGGTTGGTTTTCGATTTCTTTTATTGCTAGTTCATACTGTTTTTTGGCTTTTTCTTCTTGTTTTTGTAATTGGTAATTATACCCTAAATCAATATATAATATAGGCTGATCGTATCTTTTTTTTCTTTCTAAAATTGCATTTTCAGCTTTATCAAATTGTTCTAATTGCTGATAACAATCGATAATTCTTTGAAAAAAATAATAATTTGAAGTTTGTTTTGATGCAATTTGTTCTAATAAAGTAAGTGCTTTTTCAAATTCACCTTTTTCATAATAATCAAGTGCTAATTGTTCATTTTGTGATTGAACAATTAGTGTAAAAGATAATATGATAAATAGCGTGATTTTTTTCATTGTACTTTCAAAAAACAAATAATGTACTAAAGTAACACTTTTGTGTCAAATTAGTACATTATTAAATTAAGATTAACTATTTAGTTAATGATATCGAAACCTGTATATTTTCTCAAAACTTCTGGAATTACAATTCCTTCAGGAGTTTGATAATTTTCTAAAATACCTGCTAAAACCCTAGGTAAAGCCAATGAGCTTCCGTTTAATGTATGTGCTAATTGATTTTTACCTTCTTTATCTTTAAAACGTAATTTTAATCGATTTGATTGAAAAGTCTCAAAATTTGATACTGAAGAGATTTCTAACCAACGATCCTGAGCAGTTGAAAATACTTCAAAATCATAAGTTAAAGCAGACGCAAATCCCATATCTCCACCACAAAGACGTAATACTCTATATGGCAATTTTAATTCTTTTAAAATCCCTTTTACATGCTCTACCATTCCTTCTAATGCTTCATACGATTTATCAGGATGTTCAATTCTTACAATTTCTACTTTGTCAAACTGATGTAAACGATTTAACCCACGAACATGTGCACCCCAAGAACCTGCTTCTCTTCTGAAACAGGGTGTATAACCTGTACAAAGTATAGGCAATTCATTTTCGTTTACCAATACATCACGAAATAAATTAGTTACTGGAACTTCTGCGGTAGGAATTAAATACAAATTGTCTTTTGCATCATGATACATTTGTCCGTCTTTATCTGGTAATTGACCTGTTCCATAAGCTGATGCTTCATTTACCAAATGTGGCACTTGAAATTCTTGATATCCTGCATCTATGTTTTTATCCAAGAAATAAGAAATTAAGGCACGTTGTAATTTTGCTCCTTTTCCTTTATATACTGGAAAGCCAGGAGCAGTAATTTTTGTTCCTAGTTCAAAATCTACAATGTCATATTTCTTAATTAAATCCCAGTGTGGCAATGCTCCTTCAAACAATACAGGAACTTCTCCCTCTTCAAATATGTTTTCATTTTCCTCTGGAGTTTTACCAAAAGGAACAATCTCTGCTGGAAGGTTAGGCAATTTATATAATTCTACTTGTAATTCCTCAGTAACAGTACTTAAAGTTTCTTTTAATTCCTCAGTTTGCCCTTTGAATTGAGTGGTTTTTTCCTTAAGAATTTCAGCTTTTGCTTTTTCTCCACTTTTCATTAAAGCACCTATGTCTTTGGATAATTTATTGGACTCTGCAAGAATGTTGTCTAACTCAGCTTGAGTTGTTCTTCTTTTTTCGTCTAACGCAATGACTACTTCTACCAAATCTTTAGCATCCATATTTCTTTTTGCTAAACGTTTGATTACTTCTTCCTTGTTTTCTCTAATAAATGTTACCTGTAACATAGTTTTTAAAATTTTAAGAGGCAAATTTAATGAATTTGAGTTTAGTTTTCTGAAAATATGTTTAAAAGTTAGAAGAGGAAGATGGGAGAAGGAAGAAATTAATTTACTTCTACAAGTAGAATGTCTTTTTCATACTTTTCCCATACACTATCCATACCTTTGATATGGCTTTGATATGGAGTAAGCATGAAGTAAGGATGAAGCTTGACCCCTCCTGACCCGTCCTAAAATAACTATACAGGTTATTAAATAAATCCTATTATAGTTATACAAATATAATTCTTAATCCTAAATTTACTATACAACTGTTTTTTATATTCATAAAACACTTATTTAAAGGTAGTTGTACAATGATTAAACTTTTTAAAAAATAATTTCAAAATAAAGTTAACAAAAAGTTAAAATAAAAACATTCGTAATTTAAAAAATGGTATTATTTTTGCGGGAATTTTATTTAAATAAAAAAGTTAAAATGAAGCCAAATCCTTCTAAAAAAATAGACTTGTCTAAAGTGCTATTAGTTGTTAGTTTAATTGCTCTTTTGTTAAGTTGCCTTGCTATTTATTTTACAAAAAGTAGTACTGAATTAGTGTATGTTGATGTAAACAAACTAATTGACGGTTATTCCCGAACAAAAGTAGCTAAAGCTGAATTTGATAAAAAAGCAACTACTTTAAAAGCAAATGTTGACTCTTTAGTTACTAGTTGGCAAAAAGAATTGCAGGCGTATGAAAAGGAAAGAGCTTCTCTTACTCCAAAAGAACTACAATTAAAACAAGAACTTTTAGGTAATAAACAACAGCAAATAAATGGTTACCAAGAAGCTATTCAAAAAAAGATACAAGAAGAAGATAAAAAAACTACACAAACCGTTATTAATGATATTAATGATTATGTAAAGGAATATGGCAAAGACAAAGGCTATAAAATTATTTTTGGTGCTAGTGGTGGTGGCAATATTATGTATGCAGATGAATCTTCTGATTTAACAGATGAAGTGCTGAAAGGCTTAAACGCACAATATGACAAAAAGAAGTAGCCTGTTTTTTTTAATACTCCTTTTTCTTTCTTCTTGCAGTACCAAAACTTTTGATACTACAGAAGAAATTTTTGCATTTCTATCTGATGAAGAAAATGGGTATTGCTATACCAAAGAAATTAATGGCGTGAATTACACTTTGCAATACCGTCCTACCGATGTACTAGTACAACAAGAATTAGGCGATTCTAACTCGAAAGAACAAGTTGAAAAATTAAGAAAGAAATATGGTAAACAATTATATTTTAATCTTTCTATGTCTTTAAATGGACAAGAATTATTGAGTAATGTGGTAAAAGACAAGGCACAATTTGGGCAAATGGTAAATGATTTGGCTTTTAATATGGATGAAAAAGTACATGTTTTTACTCCTGAAAAAGACACGCTAGCCATGACTGATTTTGTCTATCCTAGAATGTATGGCATGACTAATTCTACTACTATTTTGATTGTTTATCCTAGAGATAAAAACTATTTAAAAGAAGACTATTTAAATTTTACGATTGAGGATTTAGGTTTATATACTGGAGAAGTGAAATTTAAAGTACAAACCCAACCTCTAAAAAACGAACCAAAATTGAATTTATAAGCATACTTATTATATAAATATGAAGAATCCAAAACCCTTCCACAAAAGAATTGCTCTAATTTTATTAGCTATCTTTTTACCTTCCTTATTTCCTATAAATTTATTATATGCTAGTAATAATGGACCTAATGCTTTTGAAGCTGCAACATTTGAACCTGTAGATGCAGCAGATATGGTTAATCTAGCTACTGGTGATGTGTCCTATACTTTACCATTATTAAATGTTCCTTCACCTGAAGGAGGTTATCCTTTAACATTATCCTATAAAGCAGGTGTAGCAATGGATCAAGAAGCTTCTTGGGTTGGTCTTGGTTGGGCATTAAACCCTGGAGCTATAAATAGAAATGTAAATGGTTTTGCTGATGATGTTGAAAATGGATCTCTACATAAGTTTGCCTATGATTCTGGTGGTGAAATAACTTTCCAGACAATTGGCATTGGTGGAAATTATAATGGTATAACATTAGGTGTAGGAGCATATTGGGGTTCCAACAAAACTTTTGGAGGTAGTGTTACCTATGGTGTAGGTCCTGCAGTGGCTACTATTGGCGCTGGATCTGCAGGTATGAGTATTGGCTTAGGATATTCCGACTCTTTAGAGAATCTTACTAGTAATGTTTCTAATGGTGTTTCTTTTGAAAGTTTTAAAAGACAAGGTTCTGGCTTTTCTTCTAATGGAACAGGGGCTTCTAGTGGAAGTTCGAGTGTTACAGCAAGTGATTATAATATACAAACAAGTGTGGAACAATATGGAGGATTTGGAATATATTATGGACGTACAAAAGTTAGTTATGATTTGTATAAACTTAGTAGTAATAGATTTAATGGAATGTTTTATCCTACATCAGGAAATATTTATACTGCTGTTAGTAACGGACTAATTTTCGATACTAATCCTTTAATTCTTTACAACAAAGAAGAAGAAAATATTTTAGATATCAATAATTTTGAAAAATCATATAAATACAATAATGCTTTGCTTCCAAACTTTGATAAATACTTTGTAAGCGGACAAGGAATAGGCGGACCTATTGAACCTAGTGTAAATGAAGAGTTTAATTTATATCATGAACCAGCAAATAAAACATATTTTTTAAGTACTGATAACTTAATTTATAACCAGTATATTAATTATACTGATTTGGAAATGAAACTCAATTCAAAACTATTCTTTGAATTTAGTAATTCTAATAGTTCATTTTTAAGAGTAAATCGTACTAATATAGATTGGGACATTATTGGAGAAATGAATAATCCTGTTGCAACTGATCAAGATTACAATAGATACCTCCATTCGAAAACTAGTAATTCAGGCCTATACAATGAATACACCACAAATGAAGGTATACTTTTAAAAAATGGATTCAGAAAAAGAACTGGAAAGTTTGTTGAATCCTTTACAAATTCACAAATAAACTCTGATGTAACCCAACATAACATTCATTTTATTGAAGCGAAAAATTTAAACAGAAGTAATACACAAACTTATCAACTAGAGTCAATTGGAGGATTTAGAATTACAGATACCGATGGTAAAACGTATCATTATTCTTTACCCGTAATCCACTTTGAAACTTATTACAAAAATTTCACAGAAGCAGCTAATGAAAACAATAAATTTTATGAAGTTGAAAATGGTGAATCTTATGCCACAGACTGGTTATTAACTGCCATTACTGGACCTGATTATGTGGACTTTAATAATAATAATGTACTGGACAAAGAAGATTATGGGTATTGGGTTGAATTTGATTATGGAAAATGGTCTGATGGTTATATGTGGCAAAGTTCTTCAGGTAATTATGATGTTGTAAAAGGAGATGGTCAAAACAATGATCGTTATGAATATTATAGAGGTAGAAAACAAATTTATTATTTAGATGCTGTAAGAACAAGAACTCATACAGCCTATTTTGTTAAAAGCATTAGAAAAGATGCTGTTGGAAAAGAACTAAAGAATTATAATTCTAAATATTCACCAGGCTCTGATTTATTTAGCTGTGCAAGACATTTCAATGGTGTTGAACAAAATTATTGTCCAGGATGTGGTGGTCCAGGCTCAGGTGCTGCACAACTAGATTATTCTTTATATAATATACCTGTAACTACTGGAATTAAAGGTTATAAAGAAACGGTAGTATATGAAGACTTTCCTAAACACTATTCTTTAAAATTAGATAAAATAATATTAGTAAAAAACAATTCAGATTTAATAATAAATAAATCTACTGGAGTAGATTTAACACAAACTAAAAAAGCTTATTTATATAAAAACTTTGGTTTTAGAATAACTCATAAATTCGATCAAAATTGGTATTCGGAAACTAACTATTATAATGGTTTTTATCCATATGTTAACAATAGTAATAATACTTTAAAAGAAATAGATATACATAATAGCGCTAACGTAATAGATGTTAATGACATAAATGGAATAAATATTACTGAAAATGCAGTAAAGATTATTAACTTTGATTACGACCCTACTTATCCTTTAATGCCTAATTCACCTAATTCAGTTGCTGCCAGTAAAGGAAGATTAACTTTGAACAGTGTTGATTTTAGAGGAAAAAAAGGAGTTTCTTATATGCCAAAATACCAATTTTTTTACAATTCTTCAAACATGCCTTTTGATACGGAGAAAGAAGATGGTTGGGGTTATCATTCTGACAACCCTACAGCTTGGAGTCTTAGAGAAATTATTACACCCACTGGAGGTCATTTACGTATTGATTATGAATCTGACGATTATAATGCTGTTGCTTCTTTATCGTCCAGAATTTTTAATAAGGGATTGTCTTTTTACATCTATAAAGATACAAACACAAACGAACTTTATTTTCGAGTAACAAAAAACCCTAATGAAGCTGTAATAGAGAATTTTTCTAGTTTTTTAGATTATTTTACTTTTGAAGAGAAAGTGAGTCTAGAGTTTAATCATTTAACTTCCGCTGTATTTGGAACAGTTAATTTAAATATAAATAGTTTAAAGGGACAAGTTTCTAATATTGAACAAAATACAGTTACATTTAGAATTACAAATAACTCTGGATTATGGAGTTCTGAAAGTAAAGGAGAACAGTTTATACTTAATAAAAATATTTCTCATACTTCTCCAGGAATCTTTCTTAATTACAGATTAGCCTCCTCTAATACCCCTTATAAAGGTAAAGGTGGTGGAATTAGAGTTAAATCCATCAGTATGATTCAAAATGGACAAATAGAAGGCTCTCAAAAGTTTTATTACAACAAACCTAGTTATGATAAAAATCCTAGTAATCCTAACTACAAATCTTCTGGTTCAACTTCTTTTGTTCCCTATAAAGAATCTGTTATAGTGCCTTATGCCTCAGAACTACCTCCTCCAGTTATCTTGTATAAAAATGTTACTGTAGAAAATTATGGAAAAAGCACTGCAGAAATGTTAGGAAAAACAGAGTATTCCTTTGAAACACTTCCTAATTTTTATACTGATGCTAATTATATCTTTTCTTCGGGAGATAAAATGACCATTAAACAATTACAAAATAATTTAGCAGGTCCCAAATTGCGTTTTTTAAAATATGAAATAAAAACTAAATTTAATGATTTAGGGCGTTTGTTAAGTGTTAAAAATTACAACAATAAAGGACAATTATTACACGCTCAAGATTTAAATTATAAAACTAATTTAGACAATCATGGAGAAACAGGTGTAAAAGAAGAATCTTATGGTTCAAGATATATGAAATTCGATGGAAGTAATATTAATTGGCATGTATTATCAACAAGCAAAATTTCTTATCCTAGTAAATTAGAAACGGTTACCTCAACTTCAAATAACTTTACAAGTACTGTTTCCTATGATAAATATGATTTTCTAACAGGTAGTCCATTAGAAACAAAAACAGTTACTAGTGATGGTAGGGTTGTAAAGATAAAAACTATACCAGCCTATTCCAAATATCAAAGTATGGGTGCAAAAGTCGATGACGTCAATAACGCTAATATGCTTTCGCAAAATGCTGTAAGCTATTCTTACCTTGAAGAAAACGGAATCGATAAAATTACAGGAGTAGGAATTACCACTTGGAATAATGAGTGGAATTACCAAGATGTAGGAGGAAATACTTCAGACCCAGATTTAGAAACAAGTAAAGAAAAAATATGGAGAAAACACAAATCTTATACTTGGAATGGTTTAACGGATTCTAATGGAATTTTTACAAATTATGATTCACAGAATGGTGATGACGGGTTTGTTTGGGGTGTTGGATTACCTCAGACTAACAGTAGGTGGAAACAAATTTCGGAAGTAACTTTGTATGACCATTATTCTATGCCACTAGAAGTTCAAGATATTAATAATAATAAAGCGGCTACAAAAATGGATGTTGATGATACAAAAATAATTGCTACTGGAAATGCAGCCTATAATGAAATGTTTTACTCTGGAGTTGAAACTTCTTTCTTGAATGCTGGTTTTTGGATAGGCAAAGAAGTTCGCAACACCAATGGAGAAATAACAAATGAAAAAGCACATACAGGTAAGTTTTCAATAAAAGCCACAAATACTTCAGAATTTGGAGTTTATATGCAACAAATTAATCAACATCGGGCTGGAAAATATAAATTATCTGTTTGGGTACATAAAGATAATGCGGCTAAAGCAAGAATTTATAATACATTTATAAATGATAGCTATAATACGATTGGAGTAATGGAATTTAATGGCGAAAACTATACTGCTGGTGAGTGGGTTTTGAAAACCCATTATTTCGATTGCATAGCTAATTTAGACAACTATGTATATGTTACATCCATTGATAATACAACTGTGTATTTCGATGATTTAATGATTCGACCTATTGCTTCTTCAATCACAGGTTATGTCTATAATGAAAATGACGAACTTACTGAAATCATAAGTAATAATGGTTTGGCAACTCGTTTTGAGTATGATGTAGCAGGACGTTTAATTAAAACATATGTTGAAATTCTTGATGATCCAGCGAATAATGTTATAGGTGGCTTTAAACTAAGCTCTAAAAATAAAATCAATTACAAATACATGAATTAATTTTATAACACGCTTTTTTTAAAGTTTAATTTATAAAGACTGAAAAACATGAAAAATTATATAAAATCAACCTTTTTATTTTTATTCCTATTTGGATGCCAACTGGTATTTAGTCAAAGAAATGTTCTTACTAATCCCGATGATGATTTTGGTGACGGAACAGGGACTGGAACTATATATACTTGGTATTATGACAATGACCAAGATGGCTTAGGAAACCCATATATTTTTACTACCACCAGTAACTATCTGGCACCTCCTAACTATGTCGCTAATAAAAATGACTGTAATGATACAGATGCTTCTATTGGTCTTCCTCGTATATGGTATATAGATGAAGATGGTGATGGATATGGAGCAAAGCCAAACGGTACTGGACTAGGTGAATTAACTGATCCAGATGAACTAGATCCTTTCCTAGATCCTGGGTCTGGAGGCTCAAATACTACTCCAACAAGTACTAATACTGTAACTGCTTGTTCTCCTCCTCCTGGTTATGTAGGCAATCAAGATGATTGTAACGATAGAAATCCAAATATTAATATTATCACATTTTATATGGATAATGATGGTGATGGTTTTGGAAATATAAATGAAACAACTAACAGTAGTATTATTGGGCATTGTACTCCTCCTTACTTCTATGTCACAGATAACACTGATTGTAATGACAATGATGCCACAATCAATCCACTTACTGTATGGTTTTTAGATGCCAATAGTGATGGTTTACAAGATGTGGGTGAAACAATTTTTAAAGGTTGTATTCCTCCAACAAGTAATTACCTAATTAGAGATTATGACAATAACTATAATTGGACGCATGATATCTCTTATGATATTAATGGAAACATATCTAATATCTCCAGAACTTACTTTGATGATTTAGGAAAACCGAATGCTTCATTATCAAAAGATATTATGCGAGATAAGACTTGGAGAAGCGAAGTAGTTTACGACAATTTTGGAAGAAGTTCAAAATCTTCTTTCCCTACAGTTACTCCAAATACTTTTGAAAAAATTGACGTATTAACTAATCCAGTTGCTAAAAGCACCTATTTAGATTATTATTATGGAAATACCAATACCTTAGATGAGTTTCAAGCTACAGCTGAGTACCCTTATACAGAAATAGAATATGATCAATTAAATCCTAGTAATGTAATTCGTACTTATGGAGGAAATCCAATAACAACTTCTGGCACACCTGAATGGAAAACAGGTTATTCCTTTACGATTCCTGCTGCTCAGGAAATGTATTATCTTTTTGGCTATGACTATTTTAATGGTGCAATTGAAGGTTCCTTAGAAAAGGTTGAAACTAAATTTTTTAAGACAGTTACTATTGATCCTCATGGGGTAGAGAGTGTTTCATTTATTGATGGAGAAGGCAAACTATTAGCACAAGGAATTGTTGATGTAAATGCTGATTCGTATCCTGTAATTTCAACTATTGGTAAACAAGGATTTGTTGATATTCATATTCCTGCTGGAATTAATCCAGCTTCTATAGTTTTTCTTCAAGGCCAGTCTTTATATAAAATATATAATTTAAAAACAGGGAATTTGGTTTCTAGTATCTCTCCTGGAAATGCATATCGTATAGAAGCTGTAAATACTCCGCTAACTAATTTTGATACTTATATTAATTTAACGAATGGAGCTGTTCAAACCAATAATCCATTAGCTTTAGGGGTTAAATATGAAGTAAATTATACCGATTTTTCTGTAAACTATTATGATAAAACAAGTAGGCTGATTAAAACGATTCAACCTAAAGGCTATGATGCACACCCAATAGAAGGTGGTTTTGTAGAAGCGTTACCTGTGTATCTCATGGCAACGACATACACTTACAATACTTTAGGACAATTACTAGAAAGTGAAAGCCCAGATGAAGGTATTTCAAAATTTGCCTACAGAAATGATGGTGCTTTACGTTTTTCTCAAAATGCCTTACAAGCACAACAAAACAAAGTCTCTTATATTCAATATGATAATTTGGGTAGAATTATTGAAAATGGTATTTTATCTGGTATAACATGGTCAACCGCTCAAGCAGCTGTAGATAATACAGATTTACCTTCAGGGCCAGGAATTACTAGATTGGAGCAAAATTTTATTGTATATGACTATAATGGAAACTACCAAGGTATTGCTCCTCCTGCAAATGATTTTGCGAGTTTTGGGTTAAACCCGATTACCTATAGACAAAACAATTTGGCTGGAAATGTAGTGGCTACCTATAATAACGAAACTTCATCTTGGTATAGCTATGATTTATATGGTCGAGTAGAATGGACAGTACAAAACATAACAGGTTTAGGGTTAAAAACAATTCATTATGAATATGATGCAAAAGGACAAGTTAAAAAAGTAATTTACCAAAAAGACGCTACAACAGATAAATTTGAACATTATTATACCTACAACTTTAATGGTGAAATGATTAAAGTGGAGACTAGTTTTAATAATGGCCCATTAACTACTAATGCGGATTATAGTTATAATATAGACGGCTCTTTAAAACGAACCAATATAGCTAACGGACTTCAAGGATTGGATTATGTATATACACTAGGTGGTATGTTAAAGAGCATCAACCACCCTTCTTTATTGGCATCAAATGATCCAGGTGGCGATGCTAATGATGTTTTTGGTATTACATTAGATTATTATGAAGGTGACTATAACAGACCCAGTCATGACGAAATTACCACTTCTCCAAATGCAGGAGGTAATACAGATTATTTTAATGGAAACATTAAAGCTATTCGCTATGCCAACAAACAATTAGATGTTATAGGAGGAACAGTTAAACCTAAGGCCATTGTATATGAATATAATAATAAAAATTGGCTGAAAAACGCAAAATATGGAACACTAAATGCAACAGGGAATGGTAGTATTACCCTAAATGCTAATAATGCTTACCACGAAGGAAATATAAACTATGATGTAAATGGTAACATAACTTCATTAAAAAGAACAAATAATAACGGTACTACTTTAGATAATCTAAATTATTCTTATAATAACCTTACAAATCAATTAAATAGAGTAACCGATAGCGCTGTAACTAGTGCAGATGATGATCCAAATATTCAAAGTCAACCTGTAAATAATTATACCTATAATGCCATAGGGCAATTAGAAACTAATGCACAGGAAAATTTAACGTATGAATACAATGCTTCAGGACAGGTAACGGTTGTTAAAAGAAATGGTGATAATGTGGTGCAATTCTTTTACAATGAAAGAGGGGAACGCTTTAAGAAGATATCACATAGTACACTTTATCCTTTTCTAGAAACTTTCACTGAATACTATGTAACCGATGCTTCTGGAGTTACAATGGCTATTTATAGAAAACCAGCTGGAAATTCAATAGCATTAGCAGAACTTCCAGTTTACGGAGCAGATCGTTTAGGGGTTTATACTGTAGGTTCTACAGTGTCTAGTAGTTATTACCAGTATGAAATTGCTGATCATTTAGGCAATATTAGAGCGGTTATAAAACAACCTACTAGTAGTAGTCCTAACACTATAGCAAGCTATGCCGATTATTATCCTTTTGGAGAAGTTTTGCCTGGCAGGAATGCTTTCGATAATTACCGTTATGCTTTTCAAGGTCAAGAAGTTGATCCTGAAACAGGTATGGAAGCTTTTAAACTGCGTTTATGGGACGGTAGAATAGGAAGATGGTTAAACCCTGACCCGCAAGGACAATATTTTTCTCCTTATTTAGGAATGGGGAATAATCCTATTTCTAGAATAGATCCTAATGGAGGATGGGATTATTTTTATAATCAATTAAAGTTTTATAAAGGTTTAGGAATTGGCATTGGAAAAGGAGCTTATGGTTTAGGAAAAGCCTTATATTACTTAGGAGATACTGCAGAAGGATTAGGAACTTTAGGCTTAACATCCATTGCTTCATCAGGGATTTTTGGCGGTATAGCAGCTCCAAACAGTCATTACATAAACGCAATGATTTTTGATGCAAGATTTGGTACTCATACTGCCGATAATGTTCTAGCAATGGGTACAGCGATGGATAAATTTGGTAATGATTTAATTAGTGGAAATCCAGAAACAGCTGGTGAGGCATGGGGACAACTTGTTTTTGCTGTAGCTGGAACAAAAGGTTTAGGTTCTATTAGTAAAACTAAAGTTGTGGCTAATATTACTTCAAAGGTTAAAGTGGTAACTAGTTTAAAATTTTCTAAAGTTATAAGAATAGGAAATGGAGCGAATGAATATGTGTCACCTATGAAGTATGTTAGAGAGATTCGTAAAGGAGAAAAAATTACTGATATAATTACTCAAGCCCAAAATAGAACTTTTGGCACTGGTGTCGAACATGCTGTAGTTAAATTGGGACGAAATAGTGCTTTTCCAGGAATGAGAGTTTTAGTAAGTGGCGGAAGAGATGGTATAGAGTTTTTACCAGGACAAATAACAAAAATTTATGGACACACACATCCTTATGTAACTGGTGCTAGTTTAGCTGACGTAGAAGCTCTACAAATTCTTAAGCAAAGTAAACAATATATTTTTGAAGGTTTTAATAACAAACCTGTTATTGCAGTTAATCCAAATATTATAAAATAATAAAAAATGGGAATATTAATTATTGGAGAAAGCAAATGTCCAATTTGTGATAAGACTTTAAATAAAAAGAGTGAATATTTAACAATACCACCATTAACAAGTAATTCAAAAGATCCATTGTTTATTTTTAGTGATAATGGTATCCATAAGAATTGTTTAAATAAAAGTTTATTAAAGGATAAATTATTATTTCATATTAAAATGTATAATAAAAGATTTCCTATGGCAGAGTTAAGATGTATTACAGATAATCAATTAATCTCAAATCCTAGGAATATTATTTCTTTTGGAATGTTAACATCAAATGAAAACGAAAATTTATTTAAATTTAATTATGTAATACTGAATAAAGATAATATTCCTAATTGGAATCAAAAAGAATCATTTATTCAAACTTCAAAAAAATATATTTTAGATAAAAAATGGAAAAGCTTAAATGATTTTAATTATTTAGAGTACTTAATTGAAATAATAGATTTAAATAGATAATTTAATTTACTTTTTAAGATGAAATTTTAGAATAGAAGACACCTTTATAAATTACTACAAACATGGTAACTAATTGGCTTAAAATTTCGTTACTTGCCTTAAAAACAGAAGGTAATATTCTCGAATTCAATAAAAATATATTTAAATTTAAATTGTTTAAATTTAGGGGAAGTACTAATGGATATATGATGATTTGGAATGTAAAAACATTACATGCTTTTACTATTTCAAGAATGGAGATAAATGAAACAATTGTAGGTGAAGTTAATGAAATTGATATGGCTATTGAATATAATGACTCCAATTTTAAAACTTTGTATGATATTCCTCATGATTTAATTTTTGAAAATTCAAAACCATACTAAATATTTAAATTGGAAATTTTTACAACTATAATAAACGGCATTAAAACAAAAGAAGATTTTATAAAATTTGTTGATTTATTAAATCTCGATTTTAAAGAAAATTCCGAAGAATGGGAAAATAAAAATATACCCGATTATTTAGAGGCTTTATCAAGATGGACTGATGATAATATGAATGGATATTACAAATACATTGATTTTCCTATACCTGAAAATATAGCTTGGAGAATTTTTGCAGACATTTTAATGGCTGCAAAAATGTATGAGTAGTTAAAAGTGCTATTTTTTACTTTCTAACAAAATACTAAAACCATAAAAAAAACAATACTATTTTTGCAGTTCAAGCACGAACTATGAAACGCTGTACTTTTATTTTATTTTTACTACTTCATGGTTTGGCTTTTTCACAAGGAGAAGCGAATATTTGGTATTTTGGGCGTAAAGCTGCTCCAAACAGTCATCATACAAACGCAACAATTTTTGATACAAGATTTGGTACACATACTGCTACTGATAATGTTGCATGTATGAGTGCGGTGATGAATAAATTTAGTAATAATCTAATTAGTGAAAATCCAGAAATAGCTGGTGAAGCTTGGGGTCAACTTGCTGTTGCTATAGCAGGAACAAAAGGTTTAGGTAATATTAGTAAAGCAAAAGCGGTAACTAATATTACTGCAAAGATTAAAAGTGTTGTAAATTTAACGAATAACATTAATAAGATAGAACAAGTAGCATCTATTGAGCAGAGAATCTCTATAGGTTTAGCGCTTGATGATGATTTATCACTTCTTAGAGGGACTGGAGCGATAACCTATAAAAATGCTGGATGGCAACAAGCAGGATTACTAAAGTAGATTAGGTAGATTTATAATAGAAAATTTTACTTCAAACAATCCTTCCAAGAAGCAGTTCAAAATGCAGATAAAATTAAGTTTAACATAACAAATTTCAACCCACATTATATTAAACCAGGAATTACAAATTTTGAATTTAATCATATTTTAAGTAACCCTTCATTACTCCAAAAAACAACATTTATACGAGATGGAATTAATGTTACTTGAGATGGTATAAAATTTATTGAGTAAAAAACAAAAGAAATGAAAATAGTAACTAATATAAAAGAGGCGAATGATTTATTAAAACATTATGCTGGAGCAAAGCTAGAAATAGTTATGTATAATATAAGTCTCAAAAGAATTCTATTGAGGCTAAGTTTTTCAAATATAGAAGAAGTCCTTTATGTTGTTGGTGTAGGATGTGAAAGTTTAAATGGAAATTTTAAATATATAAATGCCAATTTGAATATTATTCAATTAAATAACGAAAATCATGATTTTATAACTATTATAGCTGATAATTTGTCAGGATTTACATTAAATACATCAGGAGGATTTGCATTAGTACAAGGTGTCAATTCAGAATTTGGTATCTCTTTTGATGATTTTTTAAAAGATATATAAAATACTCTTTGTGAAAAAAATAGATTTTAATTTTATTAGGATTTAAACATGTGAGAGTTTAAGAAAAGTACAAATAGTTATATAATTATTTAGAATGTAAAAACTCAAAATAAATTTCCAGATTTTACTTATGCCTATTTCAAATTTTAAATTTACAGAATGATGAAAAACAAATCAGTAAACGTAATTGATATATTAAAAAAAATTTCTGACATAAATTTCCAAAAAGAAGTTTGGTTGGAAGGGAAATATTGGGATTGGGTATCGAGTTTTGAAGAAGCTGTAAATCTACTTGAGGACTATGATTTTTTTGTAGATGTAAATGAGAATAATATTAGAGTGACAGAGAATGAGAAAAAGGTAATAGAAAATTTTAACGATAAGTTGATGGAATATGAATCTAACAATATAGAACTAATGCTTTCAGATAACAATTGGAAAAATATAGTAAACATGGCATATGAGGTGAGTGAAATTTTAAAAAAATATAATTGGTAAATTATAAGTAAAACATTTAATATAACCATTTTTTTATAATACCACCATAGTAGTCGAAGAGGTTCTTTAACAAAGGTTCATTTAGAATTCTTGAGAAAAACAACATCTGCTAACTACGTAATTGAAAAAAAAATTCATATACCTTTAAAATAAAAAAAATGCCTATTGAATACAATATTATTAACAGCCAAAATATTCATATTCATTATGATTATTTAGGTGCACAAGCTTTTATAAAACTTTTAAAAAAATTATTACAGGATGAAACAATAATAATTTCTTTTGATAAATATAAAATCTATAAGGGCAAAGAATTAAGAGGTTTCAAATTTGTAATAAATAATGAAAATGAATTTGTTTCCTTTGTAGATGGACATCTCATTTTTGAAATTGAAGTTGAAATGGTAAAAGAATTTATTTCATTTATAGAAAGAGCCATTGAAGAGAAAGGCTTTAGGACACCTGAAATAATGACATTTTCACCAAAAAACAGAAAAAAAAATTTAGAAATTACAATATGCGGTTTTATGAAAGCTTAATTATATTTTAACTATTTCTTAAAGCTAATGAAAAAATGAAAAATATGATTAGTTTTCAAGAGGCGCAAGAAATAGTAAAAAAAGAACTCAAGAAATTAGAGGTAAAAGCCAATATAGAACTGGGTATTATGGAAAGCGAAACAATTACTTTTGATTTTGGATGGGTCTTTTTTTATCAATCAAAGAAATTTATTGAATCAAAAAATGAAGATTTTATAGTTGGTGGAAATGCTCCTATTATAGTAGATAAATTCAATTCAAAACTACTTTTTACTGGCACACGTATGAATGAGGATTTTTATATTGAAAAATATTGTAAATATAGAGGTGATTTAGAACAGTTTTATAAGGAAATTAAGTTAATCTGAACTAATAAAATTAACTTTTTATATTAGTTTTGTATGTTTTCGAGATAAAAAATAAAAATATTAGTTTTTTTAAAAAGAGGACTTAATTAATGTTATTATGAAAAACATTAAAATAGAAGAAGTTAGCGATTTGAATATGACTTACAATTATTTAGAAATTTTTGTAAATCATAATCCACAGCCTTTTTTAGAAGTTTCCATTAATGAAAATAAAGAATTGGTTTTTACTTATTTAACCACAAAGGAAACAGTTAAAAAAGACGAATTAGACTATATACATACTTTTGCCAATGATTTTTTAAGTAAACAATTAAAAAACGAAGCAGATTATTTAAAATTTATGGCAGCTAATGAATGATGCTTACTATTTTTAGCTTTCTAATAAAAATAGCAAAACCATTAAAAAAACAATGCTATTTTTGCAGTTCAAACACAAACTATGAAACGCTGTACCTTTATTTTTTTTTTACTACTGTATGGTTTTGCTTTTTCACAAGGAGAAGCAAATATTTGGTATTTTGGTGGTAAAGCGGGTATCGATTTTAATAGTGGATCCCCTGTGGCTTTAACTGACAGTCAAATGCAAATTTCTGAAGGTTGCACTACTATTTCTAATAGTCTAGGTCAAGTTCTTTTTTATAGTAGTGGTTTACAAGTATGGAATGCCAATCACCAGGTAATGCCAAATGGCAATGGTTTGTTAGGAAGTAGTTCAAGTACGCAGTCTGCTATTGCTATTCCAAAACCAGGTAGTACTTCTATTTATTATCTATTCACCACAGATTCTGATGCAGGTACTGATGGCGCCAATTATTCTGAAATAGACATGAATTTAAATGGTGGCTTAGGAGATATTACGGCAGCGAAAAACATACAGCTTTTTACTCCTTCTTGTGAAAAGGTTACAGCAGTAAAACATGAAAATGGCATTGATTATTGGGTTATTTTTCATGAAATATATGATACTACTACTACCAATAATTTTAGAGCCTATCTTGTGTCGGGTGCTGGAGTAAGTTCTACTCCTGTAATTAGCAGTGTAGGAACACCTATTCCTTTGCTTAATTTTTCAGCTGCTGTTCATTCTGTCGGTTATTTAAAAGTATCTCCTAATGGTGATAAAATAATTAACTCTGTTTTTTATGGACTTGTAGAGTTGTTTGATTTTGATGCAAGTACAGGAACTATATCCAATCAAAAAATTGTTTACGACATTCCCTTTTTTCGAAACTATGGAGTTGAATTTTCACCTTCTGGAAACCTTGCTTATCTTACTACAGGTACAACAGCGGGAACTTTCAAACTATTACAATTTGATTTAACCAATGCCAATATTCCTGCTACAGCCACATTAATTCATGAAGTTACAAATGATATTAATCATCAAATAGGTGCCTTGCAATTAGGTCCAGATGGAAAATTATATTGTACTAATTTCGATCGTGATTATTTATCAGTAATAAACAACCCCAATACTTTAGGTGTAGGTTGCAACTTTGTAGCAAATGGAGTCAGTCTTAACGGTCGTTTGTGTAAAGCGGGTCTTCCCCAATTTATACAGTCATATTTTTCAACAGGCATTATCGCTGAAAATCTTTGTTTAGGCAATACCACTACTTTTTCATTAACTAATGTAGATAGCGTAATTGCTGTAAGCTGGGATTTTGGTGATGGCAATTCAGGTTCAGGGTTAAATCCAAATAACACTTATGCACTCACAGGTGATTATACCGTTACGGCAACAGTAACTACTTTATCTGAAACCATTATACAAACCAAAGACATCACCATTTCAGCAGTTCCTACAGCTACACAACCTAATGCTATTTTATCTTGTGATACTAACAACGATGGTTTTTATGCTTTCGATTTAACACAAAATACAGCAGTAATTTTAAATGGTCAATCACCAACTGAATTTGCAGTTCGTTATTATGCCCATGCAACCGATTATGCGAATAAGATTGTGATAAACAATCCTACTAATTATCAAAATTTAGTAGGGTACCAAAGTCAGACAATAGTAGCTGAAGTGTATAATTTAGTCAATGGTAATTGTAATGCTACCACTACTTTTGACATTCAAGTATTTGAAACTCCTACTCCTGCTTCTGTCATTCCTGCTATTAGACAATGTGATGATACTAGTTTTGGAACAGCAAATGATAATAGAATTATTTTTGATTTAACCCAAAATGAAGCCACAATTTTAAACGGACAATCGACTAGTGATTTTACAGTTACTTATTATACAGATGCTGGTTTTACAAACATGATTGCAAATCCAAACAATTATGTAAATGGTAACGCAACGGAAACAATTTATGTGCAGGTTATTAATAATTTGAATATAAATTGTGTAGGCACAACCTCTTTTGAAATTGAAGTGTATGCCAATCCAACGGTTAATTCTCCTGTTACTTTACAGCAATGTGATGATGATAATGATGGTTTTAGTGCTTTTAATTTAACAGAAGCTGAACCCTTAATTGTTACGAATACAGCAGGATTGACCATTGCTTATTTTGAAACATGGACTGATGCTCAAAACAATACAAATCCTATTGCCAATTTAATTGCTTATACGAATCAAATAGTAAGTTCGGATTTAGTGTATGTAAGAATAACGAATACTAATGGTTGTTATAGTATTTCAGAATTGAACTTGGTAGTTTCGACCACTTTAATTTCGAATACTATTCAAGAAGCCTTTACGGTTTGCGATGATATGGCTTCGGGTTCTAATACAGATGGTATTGCTACTTTTGATTTTAGTAGTGCCAATGCACAAATTGTAGCACAATATCCTAGTGGACAATTACTAGATATTACTTATTATAGGAATTTAACGGATGCTCTAGCTGAACAAAATGCGATTGGTGATATTACAAATTATACCAACATTGGGTATCCAACTACTCAAGCTATTTATGTGAGAGTGGATAGTCAAGTTAATAATGATTGTTTAGGATTAGGACATCATATTACTTTAAACGTGGAATCGATTCCAATTGTTCCACCACAAAGCTATACCCATTGTGATGATGACCATGATGGATTATATAGTTTTAACACTACAACTTTAGAAAATGATTTGTTAAATGGATTAAGTAATGTAATTGTGACTTATTTTGATGCTCTGGGAAATCCTATAAACATGACCAATCCTTTTATTACTGCTTCACAGGTATTGACCGTTAGAGTAACTAACAATACGGCAACGGCTTGTTTTTATGAAACTACTATTACTTTTACAGTTGATGATTTACCAGAAGCTTTTGCAATACCAACAAATCTTACAACGGTTTGTGATGATGAAGTGAATCCAAGTTTGCAAAATGGTTTGTATGCTTTTGACACTAGTAGTTTTCAAAGTACTATTCTAGGAACTCAAACTGGAATGCAAGTAAATTATTATGATGAAAATGGAAACGCATTGACAAGTCCGTTGCCCAATCCTTTTGTAACGGGTAATCAAAATGTTTTAGTTGAAGTAATTAATCCAGCTAATGCTACTTGTACTGCTACAATGACGATTCCTTTTCTTGTTAACCCAGTTCCAGAAATTGATTTACATGGAGATGGATTAGTTTGTAGTGACAATACTACTTTTACACTAGATATAGATGCTGGATTATTAGATTCAAATACTCAAAATGATTATACTTACCAATGGTTTTTTAATGGAGCTATACTTCCAAATGAAACGAATTATAATTTAACAGTTAACACGGAAGGTGTTTATACAGTAACAGTAACCAATATGAGTAACTGTTCTAGAACAAGAACCATTACCGTTACGGCTTCTGATATTGCCATTATAAATGATATTCAGATTACGGACTTGTCAGATAGTAATTCTATCCTTGTTTTAGTATCTGGAGCCGGTGATTATGAATATAGTTTGGATAACAGTAGTTATCAATCCTCGAATGTATTTACCAATTTAGAAGCAGGAATTTATACCGTTTATGTAAATGATATTTATGGATGTGGTATTGCTTCTAAAGAGATTAGTGTTTTGGGTATTCCAAAATTCTTCACTCCTAATGGTGACGGTTTTAACGACATTTGGAATATTCAAGGTGTAAATGAACAATTAAATGCCAATACGATTATTTATATTTTTGATCGTTATGGAAAGTTAGTAAAACAGATAAGTCCTTTAGGCACTGGCTGGGATGGTACTTTTAATGGAAAACCACTACCTTCTTCTGATTATTGGTATGCGATACATTTAGAAGATGGAAGAAACATAAAAGGGCATTTTACACTGAAAAGATAAAGGTTTGAGTGTTCTAAAAAAATAACTACTTTTACAGCAGTTATTTTTAACTAATTCTTTTAAATAATAAAGTGAATTCCATGAAAAAAGTAGTTTTACTTATGTTTTTTAGTATTCTATATTCTTGCCAGTCTGTAAAAGTCAAAGATACAACTTATAGTATTTCAAAGTCTACTACAGAACTTGGTGCTCTAGGTGAAGCAACTTCATTGGCAGGTTTAAAGAATGAATTTCAAATTACCGCTTACCCAGAACTTACTGAAAAAATAAAAGTACAAATAGCTATTGTTCCTTTTACCAAAAAAATTAATACCATTACTCTTGCTAAAGCAAAATACAATCAAAAGCAAACTGCTGTTACTTATATTGATAGTTTACCCATAAAACCTGAAGTGGTAAGCATAAAAATCGCTGATATAAACCAACTGATTAGTGAATTAAACTCAGATAAAAATACTCAAATAAAAAATCTTATTCAAAATAGTGAAAGAACTTCTATAATTACAAGTGTTTTAGCCCATTTATCTTCAGCAGAAATTGAGAAAATTAGACAAGCAGATACTTATTATTTAGTTCAAACGGATGATGCTAACTATCAAATTGCCTTATATAATCAAGGAAAAAAAACAGGTTTAGTAGCTATTTTAGCTAATACTATTTTAGGCTATGAAGTGAGTTCATTTTGTTGGACTGAAACGAATAGAGGAAAATGGCAAATAGGAGATATCGTTACTAAAGGTACTTCTTGTAAAGGAGTAACTTATAAAAGAATAAAAGAGAAAAAAGAAAAGAGTTTGTATAAAATGTAATGCTAAGTGATATGAAATATTTTTTTTTTAGTTTATTAATCTTATTATCTATTAGTTGTGAAGAAATTGTTCTAGAAACTGATATTTCAGATAAAAATGTTATTTTATTGGCTCCTAGCAATAATGCTCAGTTTAACTCTACTAGTGTTACTTTTTCTTGGGAAGCAGTTGAAGATGCTACTAATTATCAAATCCAAATTGCAAAACCTAATTTTGCAAATGCAACTGAAATTATTTTAGATACTAAAACCACTGAAACTTCTTTTATACAACAACTAAATGTAGGGACTTATGAATGGCGAGTGAGAGCTTTGAATAGTTCCTATACTACTCCTTATATTACTAGAATAGTTACCGTTGTAAGTAATGATGATTTTAGTAGCAATGTTGTAGTTTTAAATACACCTATAAATAATTTAATTACAAATACTTCTTCACAAAATTTAAGTTGGTCATCAGTAATAGGCGCAACCGCTTATCAATTACAAATTTTTGATAATTCTAGTACATTACTACTGGATCAAAATCTAACAACAACTTCATATAATTATACATTTGCTGAAGGTTCATTTACATGGAAAGTAAGAGCCACTAATGGTAGTGATTATACTTTATACAACTCTAGGACTGCTTTAATTGATACAACAAATCCAAATATACCCTCTTTAACTTCTCCAGCTAATAACACAACTGTTACAAATAATACCATTTTATTTAATTGGACAAGAACACCAGTAACAGGAAGCTCAGAATTTGATAGCTTATATGTCTATACTGATAGTGGTTTAAATAATTTACTATTAAAAGATAGGGTAACTAGTCCTCATTCTGAAACCATTTCTAACGCAGGAACTTACTTTTGGAAAATGAAAGCCTTTGATGTCGCTGGAAATGTAAGCGCTCAAAGTGGTACATTCAGTTTTATTATTAATTAATTTGTTGAGATAGATAATGAAAAACAAAAAAAGGATATACTTATTGTTAGCATTAGTTATAGCTATTTGGGGGATGATAATATATCAGTTTCTAGGTTATAGCACTGCTTCTACAGAAGACATTCCTACTCAAAATTTTTCTTTACTACCAGAAATAAATTATACAGAACCTGACACAACAGCAATACATATAGATTATAGAGATCCATTTTCTGGAAAATTAGACCAAAAAAACGAAAATCCAGTAGCAATTGTATCGAATGGAAACAAAAATTATGCTACTAAAATTGATGAAGAAAAAGAAACTGTTATCAATTACAAAGGAATTGTATCTGATTTAAATGACAAGATAAAAGTTTTTATGATTATCATTGACGGAAACACTTATTTAATGAAGCAAGGAGATGTAGAAGAAGATGTTAAATTAATTAAGGGAAATAGAGAGTCCATTACCATTAAGCACAGAGGAAAATCAAATACTATTGCTATTGTCGAATAATTTTTTAAAAAAAAGAATCTTTTCAGGTGCGTTACAATTTGCTATTTACACCGCTGCAGTTGTAGCATTGCTCCTTTTTGGACTTATTTTATATTTACATACTTTTTCGTTTTTTGGACAACAAATAAACAGTAATAATACTAATATAAAGGCAACAGATAAAGGCTTCTCGACTGTTTTAAAAGAAAATCAAATTGTTAATGATACTCTTATAATTCCTAGTTTTGAAGATTCCTTTCAAATAACAAAAGCAATAAGTGATTATTGGGGTATCTTTCAAAAAACAAAAATTGTAACTTCTAAAAACAATAAAAAATTTCAAAAAGTGGCTCTTATAGGGTCTCATTTTGAACATCAAGATCGTAAAACATTATATCTTAAAGATTTATTTAAACCCCTTGTAGTGGTAGGAAACACAAGAATTGAAGGAACAGCTTCTCTAGCAGAACAAGGAATTCGTCCAGGTAATATTGCAGGTAATAGCTATTATGGTAATCAATTAATTTATGGAAGAATAGAAAGAAGTTCGGATAAACTTCCTGAATTAAACAATAGCTTTTATGAAAATATTGATTATCTTTTAAAATACAAAAAACCAAATAAAAACAATGATTATCTGGAAATGAATTTAAAAAATGTAAACTCCTTTTTTGATACTACAAAATGGCTTTACAGCAATTCTATTTTGACTATTAAAGATGAATTTATTGGAAATATTATAATTAAATCAGATACCTTAATTAGAATAACAAACACATCCAAATTAAAAGATATTGTTTTGATTGCACCAACCATAATTATCGAAGACAATGTCACTGGAACCTTCCAAGTTATTGCATCCAATAGCATTAAGGTGGGCAAAAATGTTGTTTTAAATTATCCCTCTTCTCTTATTTTGAAGAAAAATAAAATTGACAATGAAAAAGACAATATGCTTTTTATAGATGAGAACTCTACTATCAAAGGAATTGTTTGTTATTTTACTCAAAATAAAATAGTTAGTAATTTCTCAACAGAATTGTTTTGTAGCGAAAAATCAACAATATTGGGAGAAGTCTATTGTGAAGGAAATTTTGAATTAAAAGGAAGAGTCGTTGGTTCTGTATATACACATCAATTTATTTCAAACACAGCTGGAACACTCTTTATAAACCATCTTTACAATTCCACTTTAACATCTGAAAAACTTCCTGATTATTACAGTGGCTTATTATTCGAAAATCAGTCTAAAAGCATTATGAAATGGTTGTATTAAAGAAAATAAGATCGGCTACACTAATTGAAACATTAATTGCAACTGTTTTAATTATAGTTGTATTTTTAATTGCAAGTTTAGTAATTAATAATTTGTTTTTTAATACATTTCATCAAAAAAAAGAGATCGCAGAGACTCGACTTAATGAGTTAGAATATTCCTATTTAAATAAAACAATACAAATTCCTTATATAGAAGAAATAGAAAATTGGGATATAACTATTACACAAGAAAATGATTCTAAACAATATATTTTATTAATTGCTACCAATAAGATTACCAAAAAGGAAATAAAAAGAACATTAATTGCAAATGAATACTAAAACAAAATCCTTCACATTATCCGAAATGTTAATAGTATTGATTATTACTGCAATTGTTGTGGGTTTAGCTTTTTCAGTATTATCATTGGTAAGAAAACAAATTGTTATTCTTCAGACTAATGCCGAGGAAACAACTAAAAAAGAATTGCTAGAAAATAAATTAATTGTAGATTTTAATCGTTATTCAGAAATTAAAATTAAAGAAGAGAATTTGTTTCAATTCAAAAATGAGGTAGATTCTGTTTTTTATACTATAATAGATAGTTATATCATTGTCAATAAAGATACATTAACTAATAAACTTCACCATATAGATTATTATTATAAAAACGCATTGGTAAAAAATGGAAGAATTGATGCTTTAAAAGTAACTTTAGAGCCTAAAAAGGATGTTTTTAAAACCTTGTTTATTTACAAAACGAATGATGCTACAGCACTTAATGAAATCAACTTAAATGTCTTTTAAACTAGAAAATAACATTCCTACTAAACGAGAAGAAAATAATTTTTCAATTCAGAAGATTCTTGAAACGGAAGTTATTTTTTTTCAGAAATCCTTTTCTAATAAAAAGAAATATTCGTTTTATTTAGAAATAAGTGTTTTGCTTAAAGCTGGAATTACTTTGAAAGAAGCACTAAGTTTAATAATTGAAAACCAAAAAAATAAAAAAGATAAAACTTTATTTGAAAAAGTTCTAAATGAAGTTATTAATGGTAAATCTTTTTCAAATAGTATTTATGAAACTAAATCTTTTTCAGACTATGAATATTTTTCATTAAAAATTGGAGAAGAAACTGGTAATATTGCAAAAGTAACCGAACAATTAGGTCTGTTTTTTGAACGAAAGAATGAACAAAAAAGGATTGTTGTAGCTGCCTTAACTTATCCTGCCATTATTTTAAGTACTGCTTTACTAGTCATTATTTTTATGCTGAGTTATGTTGTACCTATGTTTCAAGATATTTTTAAACAAAACAATATAAAACTACCATGGATTACAGAAATGATAATTAATTTGTCTGATTTTATTAAAAATTATGGAGTCTATTTTTTTATTGCATTTGTTCTTTTTATTTTGGGATTTAACTATTTTAATAAGAATTTAATTTTTAAAAAATTTACACAAAACTTAATCATAAAAACTCCTGTTTTTGGTTCTTTTATTAAAAAAGTTTATTTAGCTCAGTTTACTCAAGCGGTAAGTTTATTAACTAGCTCTAAAATTCCTATTTTGAATAGTATTCAATTAGTGAGTAAAATGATTAATTTTATTCCTTTACAAGAAGATCTAACTAAAGTTGAACAAGGCATTTTAAAAGGAAATTCTTTACATGAAAGTTTAAAAAAGTGTAAGTTTTTTGATAATAAAATGATTTCGTTAGTAAAAGTCTCCGAAGAAACGAATCAAACTGATTTTGTTTTTAAACAATTAAACGATCAATATAATCAGGAGGTTACACAACAATCAAAAATAATGTCAACATTATTAGAGCCTTTTATTATTTTGATTGTGGGATTAATTGTAGCAGTTTTATTAGTTGCAATGTATTTGCCAATGTTCCAGTTAAGTAATGCTATAGGCTAAATTAGTTCTTATTATCTAAATAAGTTTTCTTTTCAAGTATAATTTCAGTAGTAATGAATTTCCTGTTTTCTTTATAGTTTGTTTTTTTTACGGTATTAAAATGTTTAATTTTTCCGAAAATGGCATTATTTTCTAAATAATTTAGCAGTAACAATGTTTTATTATATTCTCCAATAACTCTAAAATAATAATGAGTTATTTTATTATTTGCCTCAACTATTGTTTTAGGTTCTTCAAATGCAACAACAATTAAATTATATTTTTCAGCATTTTCATTAATTACTTTTAAAAGGTTATTTTGTTGATTTTTTATTTCGCTACTATAATTTAACTTTTCTAGAATAACATCTAATCTTTTATTTTTTATAACCAAAGTATTTGACGCGTTATGTTGTTCTAAAGAATTCTCTAATTGTTTATTTAGGGTATTTAATAAGCTATGATAATGTATTGTATTAACAATAGCAAGTTTGTAAGTTAATATAAGCGAGATTATTATCGCAATAAGTAATATTTTATTTTTTTTATTTAACTTCATTTAGACTTATGCTGATGGTAAATGCTAATTCTTTATTTTCATTTTTTCCAAAGTCAATAATTATTACTTCTTCAATAAAATTTTGTTGAGACAGAGATTCTATCCAATTTGTAAAATCATCATTGTCAGTAGTAATCCCTTTCATCTCAATACTATTTTCATGAAATATTGTTAATTTTTCATTATTTCCTCTTTTTTCAACAGGTTGATATTGAAATTCTTCTAAAAGTATTGTATTAGGTATTGATTTTGTAATAGTATTAACCTTTACAGTTATTTTTTCAGAACTTGACAAAACAATTTCCTTTAATTTTTTCTCTTTCTCTAAAACATTTTTTTTTAGCACCTCAAGTTTTGATTGATTACTAATTTCTTGCTCATTCTTTAAAGTCAATTCTTCATATTTATTAAAATAATGTGTAAAAAACACATAATTAATTAACAAAATAACAAGCAAACTAAATACAGTAAAACGAGAAATAGTTTTAAAAATAGCATCTTGCAAAAAATCATTTTTAATTATTGTGTTCAATTCAAGAACTGAACCTGTCCCTAAATTTAAAGAAACGAAAGAAACAATTCCTGAAAAAGATAATAAATCTTCTCCTTTAATTCTCATTCCACTTATTTCATAAATACTTTGATCTTCAAAAGAAGTTCTAAATAGTAAACTATTATTTATTTTATCAAAACTTCTACCATTTAAATCAATAGTGTTCTGCGAGATGTAATTTATTGTACTTTTTATAGGGGCTATTCCTATAAAAACAGTTGCAATTTTTAATTTAAAAGTATTTCTAAGACTATTGATTAAATTCTCTAAATAATTTTTTCGAACAATTGATACAATACTTTTGTCAGTTAATCTCCAAATATCATAATAAAACTCATCTAAATTTAAATTTGGAAAAGCTTTTTTTACTAAAATCAAATCATTTTTTTCGACAATATCAATCTCTTTTATTAAAACTTTATCTGTATTAATAGTTATAATTGCTGGTGTATTATTTACTTTATCAAATGAAATCTCATTAATAGAATTAAATTTATAGTATTCAATTACTGAAAGTTCATCTTTATCTTTATTTACTAATACACAGTTTATTTTTTCTATTTTCGCATTAGAAAAAACTTCTATACCTAAGAATTGCTTCCCAATTATTTTATTTTCTATTTTTGAATTAATCATTAATAAATCACTGTTGGTTTAATTATCACCGATAGTTTTTTCTTAGAATCTTCTCTTTTTCTTGAACTAAAGAACCACTTAATTATTGGAATTCTTGATAATAAAGGCACACCAGAACCAGTATCATTTTTTACTTTCTCTTCTAAACCACCTAAAACAATTAAATCTTGATCTTTTACTCTAATAATAGATGTAAATTCTCTAGAATTGATTCCTGGAGGAGCGTCTTTATCTACTTTTTGTCCATTAAAACTAGACTGGACAACTTTTATATCCATAGTAATTTGACCATCTCCAGAAATTAAAGGTCTTATAGTTAATGACAATTCTGCATCTATAGGCTGATAATTTTTTATCTCAGAAGTTTGCGGTATTTGTGATCCATAATAATTTTGATTGGTTACCACATAATATGTTGTTTCTCCAATGGAAAGAAAAGCTCTATGACCATTAAGCGTTGAGAGTCTTGGAGTAGATCTTATATTAATTGAACCATTACTTTCCAATGCTTTAAGGCTTAGATAGAAATTAGGCACAACATTCCCAATATTCAACGAACCAAATCCATCAAAACGATTTATAATTTTATTTAAAGTTTGTGCTCCTAAATTGATATCTGCAGTAGGAAAAACTGTCCCTGACGTAGTAGTGGGTTTATCTCCTATTCCTGCGGAAATACCTGTTTCTATAGAGGCACTTCTACTCACTTCTAAAAGCATTACTTCAATTAACACTACAGGAACAGGCTTATCGATATATTTTACAAAATCTTCAAATCTAGCAATGTTTTCTGATGGTCCACTTACTATAAAACTATTTAATTCTGTATCAATTTTAACATCTATTCCTGAAAGAATTTCTTTGGGAAAAATTTCTAAAATACTACCTCCAGTTTTTTCTTGACTAGCAGAGGTACTTGAATAACTAGATGCATTTCTTGAAGAGTCATTTGTGGAATTAAAATTATTAAAGGTATTATTAGTATTATTTAATCTACCTGCCGATCTACTACTTTCTTTGCTTGGATCACTTAAAATCTCTATGGATCGATGCATTAGAGGAATCGATTTAATATTCCTAACAATTAATTGATTTTTTAAACCAAATATATATATACCATCTTTTTTAGAATAAGTATAATTATCTGTTGATGCACTTGATTCATTTAATCCTTGTGAATTATTATTATTTGGGGTCTGAAAATTTCCAGTGTTTCCAGATATAACATTATTTTTAGATTCAAAAATTTTATTTAATAAATCATCAAATGTAATTTCTTTTGCTTTTAAAGTTGCTGTTCCAGCACTTTCTAATGGATTTGAAATAAAAATATCTAAATTTAATTCATTACCAATATCATAAACTATATTCGATATAGGGGTGTTTTCAAAATCTACTTCTAAGAGCTTCTTTTCAGCATCTAAAACAACAAAATAAAAATTAGATTTTCTAGATCGAATTGGTCTTGATGGCTTGTTTTGACTTAGATTTGTTTTATCATTTGAACTTATTTCATACTCACCACCCAAATTGTCAAACAAATAAAAGTTGTCTTTAGTTTTTTCCACTTCTAAATTATTAGCAAATGCTAATTTATTTAATGCGTCATCAAAAGGCATATCAATTATATATGCTGTTAATAACTTATTCTCTAAACCTGGTGCAAAAACAATGTTTTTACCACTTTCATTTGTTATCCTTTTGAATGCATCATATAACTTATCGTCTTTCAAATTTAGACTTAGTAGATTTTCAGATAATTTGTATTTTACATCAATTACTTTTTGTATAGGAATTTCTTGAGGTTTTTGATATGGCTTTATTGCTAATATATTTCCTGTAAAATCTATTGTTAAATTATATTCTTTACACAAAAAAACTAATAAGTCTGAAACCGTCACATCAGAAAAATTATTTACAATCATAATTTGTTCTAATGAAGGTGTAACACTTATATTTACTTTATGAACTTCTGAAACAGCTAATAAAAATTCTGAAAGAGAAGCTTGCTTTATATTTATATTTACCTTTTGTCCTAACCCTGTAGACTCTGGAATTATAGTTTCAATATTGTTTTTAATTTGTTGAATTCTAACATCTTGAGCTTTTAATGAAAAAGTGACAAGTAGAATAAAAATCAAAAGAAATTGTTTCATTATTTTTCAATTATAAAAATTTGTCAAATATATAGGATTTAAATCATTAATAACGAAAATACTTCCTCTACAGAAGTTTCACCATTGATTATCATTTTTAAAGCATTAGATTTCAATGTTGCTATATTGTTGCTTTTTATATAATCATCTATTGTTGTTTTTCCGTTTTTTATATATTCAGATAATTCTAATGTAATAGGTAGTATTTCATAAATTGCTTTTCTTCCACTATAACCAGTATGAAAACAATTATTACACCCAACAGCTATGTAATGTTTTTGTAAGTCATTAGGAATATCAAATCCTGTTGGAAATATTGAATGATTAATATTTTCTTCTTTTCGGCAAGACTTACATAGTTTACGAACTAATCTTTGAGCTATACTACAATTTAGAGTACCTGCTATTAAAAAAGACGGAACACCCATATCCACTAATCTAGAGACGGTAGCCCACGAAGAGTTGGTATGAATGGTAGAAAGCACTAAATGACCTGTAAGCGCAGCTCTTACTGCCATATTTGCAGTAGCAACATCTCTAATTTCTCCTACCATAATTATATCAGGATCTTGTCTTAAAAATGTTCGTAAAGTAGTAGCAAAATCTAGTCCAATACTTTCTTTTAATTGTACTTGGTTAATACCCTCTAAAGTATACTCTATTGGATCTTCAACAGTTAAAATATTTGTATTAACTTGATTTAATAACTTTAAGGTTGCATATAAGGTTGTTGTCTTTCCAGAACCTGTTGGTCCAGAAATTAAAACAATTCCATTTGGTTTTTTTATGTTTTCTAAATAAATTTTTAATTCATCATCACTAAAACCAAGAGAATCAATATTTACATGTGACGTATCTTTACTAAGTAAACGTAAAACTACTTTTTCACCATGTAGTGTAGGTAGAATTGATACTCGAATATCAAAATCATCATATTCTGTTGAAATTGTTATTCTTCCATCTTGTGGCAATCTTTTTTCAGAAATATCTAATTGTGCTCTAATTTTAATTTTATTAACTATAACTGGATATTCTTCATTTGAAATATGAAATTGTTCTTTTAATTTTCCATCTAAGCGATAACGAACACGAGCTTTATTCTCATAAGGTTCAAAGTGGATATCGCTACTACCTATTTCTTTTGCAGTAATAACAATCTTTTCTAAAAAGTCATTTGTATATTCAATATTTGAAACTGTGTTGTTTGTATTTTTTCTGTAGTTAACTGATAAATATTGATTTAAGATAGAAGTTTCTTTAAATTCCAAATCAATATTCTTATCTAAAACTATTTCTAATTCATTTTTTAGAATATTTAACTCCTTTGAATCTGATATCAAAATAATTAATCCATCATCTTTCAATGACGTTGGTACAATTCTATATCTGTAGGCTTGTTCTGCAGTAATAAGCTGTTGTATTGAAATGGGAATAATATATTCAGTCATTTAATTAATATAAAGTATGTTTTTATTTGCAAATAAAGTAACTAGATATATGATACCAAAAAAAAGGGACATATAGCCAGCTAAAGGAATAGTTTTTATTTCCTTCTTAATGTTTTTTATGAAAAAATATAAAACTAATGAAAATAATAATGAAATTACAAATAGTACCCAAAAAGTAATGGTTGGAAAAACAAGACTTAAAGAAATAAATAATAATAAATCACCTAACCCTATACTTTCATTAATATATTTTCTTTTTAAGATTACAGTTAAATATAAATAGGAGATTAATATCAGAACTAAAATTAAAATTAGGTTTATAAAAATATAAATCAAAATAGCATTCCATGGAATATAAAATGATTGGATTAAAAGACCCAACAGACCTATGAGCGGATATAAAAACCAATAGACCATTCTGTCTTTTGTATCTTGATATAAAACAAGTGCAAAAATTGAAATTATAAAAAGTTTAAGAATAACAATCACACTAATCTTTTACAATTTCTTTAGGAACTCCATTTTGATCAATTTCCCATACATTCAAAATCCCATCATTATCAAAATCAGTAATAGAAGTTGCTTTTGCCTTAAAATCAGAATTTGTAGATTGAATTATTTCATAAACATAGTTTGCACTTCCATTTTCTTTAACAGTTTTTGGTTTTTCAAAATCAATTTCATTTAAATCATTACTATATTTAGAATACATAAAATGATATTGTTTTTGCGAATTATAGATAAACTTAAGTTGTGTTTGTGCTTCTACACTTTTTGCTTTTGTAATTAAAGGCATTAAATTTGGCAAAGCTAATAACAATAATATACCAATAATAGCTAGCACTATCAACATTTCTTGAAGATTAAATGATTTTAATTTCCTTTGTTCCATAATTTTAATTTTTGCAAAAATAATTATTTATAAACTATTTATCTATTTTACAATAACTTATTAACTCATTTTTATTTAATATTAGCCTTAAATAATTTTTCCCATTTGAATTAATTCTGAAAAAACTTACCAAAAACAATTTAAAACAATTTATCACTTTCTTCATAAAAAGAATCAATGGATAACTTTTCTTGTTGGGAAGCCATAACAGCTAATTCATCACAACGTTCATTTTGTGGATGATTATTGTGTCCTTTTACCCATTTAAAATCAACTTGATGCTTGCGGTACACTTTTAAAAAACGTAGCCATAAGTCAGGATTTTTTTTGTTTTTGAAGTTTATTTTCTCCCATTGAAACACCCAACGCTTTTCAACTGCATCAACAACATATTTAGAATCTGAAACTACTAAGACTTTTGTTTTTGGTTTTTTTAATTTTTCCAATCCTACAATTACAGCTAATAATTCCATTCTATTATTAGTAGATAATCGAAAACCTTCATAGAATTCTTTTTTATAAGGTGTATCAATTAATTCCATAACCACACCATAACCTGCTGGACCAGGATTTCCCTTAGCAGCACCATCTGTATATATGTGAACCTCGTGTGCCAAAATATTTATTGAGTATTTAGAATTTCAGAAATAACTTCAGAAAAATATTGATGTTCTAATTGATGTACTTTTTTTGCAATTTCTTCAGGAGTTACACAATTTTCAATATTTATAGTTTTTTGAAAAATAAATGCTCCTTCATCATAATTCTCATTTACATAATGTATAGTAATCCCGGTTTCTTTTTCACTATTCTCAAAAACAGCTTTATGAACATACATCCCATACATTCCTTTTCCTCCATAATTAGGTAAAAGTGCAGGATGAATATTTATTACTTTATTAGGATACTGAACAATTATTGACACAGGAAACTTCCATAAAAATCCAGCTAACACAATTAAATCAGGTTGAATCTTGTTTAATTCTTGCAAAACATAACCTTCATTTAATTCTTGTTTATCAAATACAACCGATTGAATATCATGTATTTTAGCTAATTCTAAAACTTTGGCATGAGGATTGTTTGAAAAGATTCCGACTACGTTTCCTTGATTTGATTTTTTGAAATGTAATATTATTTTCTCGGCATTGGAACCAGTACCAGAAGCAAATATGACTATTTTTTTCATTACCCTGTAATTTTTATTACACAAAAAAAAGAATAATAATTGGTAAAAAATAGAAAAATGAAGTCTTTGTGAATTATTTTTTTTAATTTCGTAGTCTTATTTAGTAACAAAAAGGTTGTTTTAAAATAAAGTTTTTTATTTTTGCCAACAAATTAAATTAAAATTAAAAGATTATGTCAGACATTGCATCAAGAGTAAAAGCGATTATCGTAGACAAATTAGGTGTTGACGAAAATGAAGTTGTAGCTGAAGCTAGCTTCACTAACGATTTAGGAGCTGATTCATTAGACACTGTTGAGCTAATTATGGAATTCGAAAAAGAATTTGATATTCAAATTCCAGATGATCAAGCTGAAAACATTGCTACTGTAGGTCAAGCTATTTCTTACATCGAAGAAGCTAAGAAATAATATCAAAAACACCCATTTGAATTATTTTCATATGGGTGTTGTTGTTTCGCTTTTACTTTTAAAATCTTGAATTAGATTTCCTTTGATTTATGTTAAATACTCTCAAAGGTTAAGTTAAATAAATTTTTTAATTATATATTTATAACGAGAAATTTATTTTATTAGTAGAAAACATTGATTGTATTACAATCATAAAAATAAACTATGTAATACCCATTGTTTCTTTTAGTTATTATTAAAAGCACTTTGGGTTTTTTTATATATAATCAAAATATATCTATATGCAATTAAAGCGTGTTGTTGTAACTGGTCTAGGAGCGCTAACTCCAATAGGAAATAACATTCAAGAATATTGGGATGCGTTAATCAGTGGAAAAAGTGGTGCGGCTCCCATTACCTATTATGATACAGAAAAACATAAAACCAAATTTGCCTGCGAAATAAAGAACTTCAAAATTGAAGATTATATCGATAGAAAAGAGGCTAGACGTTTAGACAAATTTTCACAGTATGCAATTATTGCAAGTGATGAAGCTATAAAGGATGCTGGAATAACTCCAGACAACATTAACAAACACCGTGTTGGTGTTATTTGGGGAGCAGGAATAGGTGGTTTAGAAACTTTCCAAGAAGAAGTATTAAGCTACGCTGCTGGAGATGGAACTCCTAGATTTAATCCTTTCTTCATTCCAAAAATGATTGCTGATATTGCTCCTGCACATATATCTATGCGCAATGGTTTTATGGGGCCTAATTACACTACTGTTTCAGCTTGTGCTTCTTCAGCAAATGCTATGATTGATGCCTTTAACTACATTCGCTTAGGAATGTGTGATGTTATTATTTCAGGTGGTTCTGAAGCTGCTGTTACTATTGCAGGAATGGGTGGTTTCAACTCGATGCATGCATTATCTACAAGAAATGATAGTCCAGAAACAGCTTCAAGACCTTTTGATGCTACTCGAGATGGATTTGTTTTAGGTGAAGGTGCAGGTGCTCTTGTTTTAGAAGAATATGAACATGCAAAAGCCCGTGGAGCTAAAATATATTGTGAAATAGGTGGTGGCGGAATGTCTTCAGATGCTTATCATTTAACTGCTCCTCACCCAGAAGGTTTAGGTGTTATTGCTGTAATGGAAAATTGTTTGCGTGATGCAGGCATGAATCCAGAAGAAGTTGATCATATTAACACACATGGAACTTCTACACCTTTAGGAGATGTTGCTGAATTGAAAGCTATTAGTGCTGTTTTTGGTGAGCATGCTAAAAATATCAATATCAATTCGACAAAATCCATGACTGGCCATTTATTAGGTGCTGCTGGTGGAATTGAAGCTATTGCTTCTATTTTAGCTATTAATAAAGGAATTATACCTCCAACTATTAATCATACTACTGTAGATGAAAATATAAATCCAGAGTTGAATTTAACTTTGAATAAAGCTCAAAAAAGAGACATCAAAGTAGCTATGAGCAATACTTTTGGTTTTGGAGGGCACAATGCTTGTGTATTATTTAAAAAACTTGAAGCATAACTATTCATGCGTAAATTCTTTAAAAAAATAATAAAAAATTCCCGTTCTCATGAAGACGGGATTTTTTTTGATAAAATTACCAAAATTCTTGGCTTTAAGCCAATAACAATAAGATATTACAAAAAAGCCTTTACTCATCGTTCTACAAACAAATTAGATGAAAAAGGAACTCCATTTAATTACGAACGCTTAGAATTTTTAGGAGATGCAATGCTAGGAAGTGTTATTGCTGCACATTTATATAATGAAGTTCCTACTGGTGATGAAGGATATTTAACAAAAATGCGCTCAAAAATTGTAAGTAGAGAACATTTAAATGAATTGGGTAGAGATTTTAATTTAATTCAATTTGTTGAAAGTAAAGTTAATCCGCAACATTTTGGAGAAAATATTCATGGTAATATTTTTGAAGCATTCATAGGTGCCATTTACCTTGATAGAGGATTTAATTATTGTGAAAAATTTATTTATGATAAAGTTATTGAACCTTATGTTGATATTCCAAAACTAGAAGGAAAAGTAATTAGTTATAAAAGCTTAGTCATCGAATGGTGCCAAAAAGAAAAAAAGCAATTCGCTTTTGAAATTTTTGATGATACAGGGATAGAAGATCAAAAATATTTTGGTGTAAAACTAACTATTGACCAAAAAATTATTGCAAAAGGCAGAGCAACTTCAAAGAAAAAAGCAGAAGAAAAAGCATCAAAAAGAGCTTATTTTGCTCTTCAAGAAAAAATTGACAAAAAATAACGATTTAATTTGGAAACTAAAACGTTTTCGTTAGTAAACTATCCTTAACTTCTTTAAAAACAATACTTTTTATATATTTTAAATAGTATATTTACAACTTATTTTTCAGAGATATGGCTATTCATAAAATTCAAATAAATGATTTTATTTCGATAGATTATGAGCTCATTGCCATACATTCTAGTATTGAAGATTATCGTTTGGCTTATTTTATAAACAAAGCATTGCATATTCAATTAAGTAAAAACGACACAAACATTGAAATAGAAACTAAAGATGGTAAAAGCTCTTTTAGTCATTTTATCTTTGATGATGAAGTTCATGATATTATATGGAATGTATTTGAAAATAAGGCTACTGCTATACCTTCTGAAAAAAATACTAATGGAATTTTTGATTCTATAGACGTTACTATGTATATGTTGCCCGAATATAAAAGAGCAGATTACATTTTAAAAATCGAAAATATTGAAAGTCCTTTTTTCCCTTTGGAAACTATACTTCAAAAACTTTCGGCAATAGACCAGATTTCCATGGTATATACCATTAACCAGAACAAACTTAAATCAAAAAATAATTTAATTTTTTAATTAAAATGCCAACAACAAAAAAGACGAAAATTGTAGCCACATTAGGACCTGCAACTAGTTCAAAAGAAGTGTTAAAAGATATGATTGACGCTGGAGTAAACGTATTTAGAGTTAATTTTTCCCATGCTGATTATGACGATGTAAAAGAAAGAATAGGGATGATTAGAGAGTTAAATGAAGAATTTGGCTACACTACATCAATCTTAGGAGATTTACAAGGTCCAAAATTAAGAGTTGGAGTAATGAAAGAAGATGTTGTAGTTGCAAAAGGAGATAAAATAACTTTTACAACTGCAGAAGATATATTAGGAACAGCTTCTAAGGTTTACATGAATTACAAAGAGTTTCCAAGAGATGTAAATCCTGGAGAACGTATTTTACTAGATGATGGCAAACTTATTTTTGAAGTGGTTAAAACAGATAAAAAGACAGAAGTTGAAGCAGTAGTAATTCAAGGTGGGCCTTTAAAATCTAAAAAAGGAGTTAACTTACCTAATACTAAAGTTTCATTGCCCGCTTTAACAAAAAAAGACATTAAAGATGCTATTTTTGCCATTGAAAACAAAGTAGATTGGATTGCTTTATCTTTTGTAAGAACACCTAAAGATTTAGAAGAATTACAAGACTTAATTGCAAAACATTCTGATCATAAAATTCCTATCATTGCTAAGATAGAAAAACCTGAAGCAGTTGAAAACATCGATAAAATTGTTGCTTTTTGTGATGCATTAATGGTCGCTCGTGGAGATCTTGGTGTTGAAATTCCTGCAGAACAAGTTCCTTTAATTCAAAAGAAACTAATTCATAGAGCTAAAACAGCTCGTATTCCTGTAATTGTGGCTACGCAAATGATGGAAACCATGATTACCAGTTTAACTCCTACAAGAGCTGAAGTAAATGACGTAGCTAACTCGGTTATGGATGGTGCAGATGCTGTAATGCTTTCTGGTGAGACTTCTGTAGGAAATTATCCTGTACAAGTAATTGAAACCATGACACGTATTATTGAAAGCGTAGAAGATTCTCCACTTATTAAGGTGCCTTTAAATCCTCCTCACGTAAGAACTAAACGTTTTGTAACCAAATCTATTTGTTATCATGCTGCTATAATGGCTGATGACATTAGTGCAAAAGCAATTACTACCTTGACTAACAGTGGTTATACTGCTTTTCAAATTTCTGCTTGGAGACCAAAATCCCATATTTTAGTATTTACTTCTAACAGAAGAATTCTTACGCAATTGAATTTACTTTGGGGTGTGAGAGCTTATTATTATGACAAGTTTGTAAGTACAGATGATACTATTGATGATATTAACCAAATTTGCCATGAGAGAGGCTATGTAAAAACAGGTGACATGGTGATTAATCTTGCCGCTATGCCAATTGTTAAAAAAGGAATGGTAAACACACTACGTGTTTCTGAAATAGAATAATTTTTATATTTGTAAAAAATATAGTATATGAATTTAAAATCAAAAAATCCTTTTTTAGGATCTAAGACCTTTAATAATACTTCAAGAAGTGTGGAAGCTACTATCATAGACATTGAAGAAACTATGACTGTTAATGGAGCTATCAACAAAAGTTTTACTTTATTAACCATTTTGTTAGTTTCAGCAATAGCAACATGGTTATTGGCTTATAATGGTTATAACCCAATGCTTTTTGCAATTGGTGGTGGAATAGTAGGTTTTGTTCTTGTATTAATTGCATCCTTCAAGCCAGCAACTTCTACATGGGTTGCTCCAGGTTATGCGTTATTTGAAGGTCTTTTTATAGGAGGAATTTCTGCCTTTTTCGAAGCTGCTTATCCTGGTATAGTTATTCAAGCGGTTAGCTGCACATTTGTTACTTTTATTATTTGTTTTGCTTTATATAAATACCAAATTGTAAAAGTTACTGAAAAATTCAAATCGATAGTTATTGCAGCTACATTAGCAATTGCTACTTACTATCTTTTGTCATGGGTTCTATCATTATTTATGAATTTTGAACCGGTACACAGAGGAAATTCATTAATGAGTATAGGAATAAGTGTTTTTGTAATTGTAATTGCTTCTTTAAATCTATTTTTAGATTTTGATCAAATTGAAAAAGGAGCCGAACAACAATACCCTAAATACATGGAATGGTTTAGTGCAATGGGCTTAATGATAACTCTTGTATGGTTATATGTTGAGTTTTTGAGATTACTTTCTAAGTTATCTAGTAGGGATTAATTTTATCGAATTTTAGATCTATAAAACAGGCAATCTTTAAATTTAAAGATTGCCTGTTTTATTATATTTGAATAAAAATCTATAATTTCTGATAAAATGTTTTGAAACACAGGAATCATTTGGTTAAACATAAAATTATGTTCGGTAGCTGGTGTAAAATAATAATAGATTAACTCTTCTAGTCCTAATTTAGACAAAAAGAACTATAAACAAAAAGGCTAGTTTAATTAAAACTAGCCTTTTATAATTATTCTCCATGACAAGTAAAACATGCTATATCTACTTGCTTTACTTTTATTTTTCTACCTTTTATTTCATCTTTATCAATTAAGTAAATTACTTTAGTATATAAAACATCAAAAGTTTTTATAAAACCATTCCTTTCAAAAAAATCATAATCTAAGATAACGTCTTTGTGTTTTTTTAAAAATGATTTTTTTGCTAAAAATTCATCATTTTTAATACCTTTTTCCATATTATCATAATTTTTGTATGTGTTACTTATGAAAAAAATAGTATTTAATTGATTTGAGTTAAATTCATAAGTAATACAGTTTTTATAAAATTCGACATGTTTATTTGCATCAGAATATTTAAGTGTGTTTTTATGTGTTTTATTAAAATAAACATATATAGTGTCTGTTTTTTTTAGTGATTCTAAAGATTGACTATATGTGATATTTATAGAAAAAAAAGTAATACAAAATATTAGTATTATTTTCATTCTATTGACAGTCTTGAGATGAATTTTTTGCATAGTTATTATATTCTTCATATTTTGTTAATTCAATTGGGTTGTTTTCTATGTCACTTATATAGCATGGTGTATTGTGTAAACCTTCAAAAGCAAGATAGGTATAAAAATTGGTAAGACTAAAGTTTTCTATAAATGTGCCATTTGCATCAGTTATTTGTAGATTATTTAAATTATTAATATCACTTTGCGGTATTACATCAGAAATGATTTGAGAAAGTATCGTTTTAAATACTGGTATCATGTGTTGAGATATAAAATTAAACAAAAAGACTAGTTTGTTGAAAACTAGTCTTTTTAAAATTATTCTTCAAAACAAGTAAAACAACTCATTCTTACTTGTTTTACCTTTATTTTTCTGCCTTTTATTTCATCTTTGTCAATGAGATAAATAGTTTTCTTGTAAAGTAGATTAAAAGTGTTTTTAAAACCATTTCTTTCAAAAAAATCAACATCTAAAATAATATCTTTATACTTCTTTAAGAAGGTTTTTTTTTCAATTCTTTCATCGTTTTTAATACCTTTTTCGAAATCATCCGTGTTTTTATATGTATTACTTACAAAAAGAATTGTGTGTTTTTGATTAGTATTTAACTCATAAATTATACAATTCTGTAAAAAAATAGATTTATTTCTATTTGGATCAGGATATACTCTTACATTCTTTTTTATTTTATCAATAAATAAATATACTGTATCCACACTTTTTATTTTTTCTGTAGATTGTGAGTATATTACGTTCAAGGAAAAATAGGTAATACAAAAAAACAATATCCATTTGGTTTTATTGACAGTTTTGTGATGTTGTACTTGCATAGTTATTATATTGTATATGTTTAGTTTTTTCAATTATGTTATTATCTATATTATTTAAATAGCCATCAGTATGATGCAATCCTTCATAAGCCAGTGAAGTATAAAAATGTTGAAAATTATAATTTTCAATAATATTGTCATTAGCGTCAATGATATCAAAGTTATTGAAATTGTATAAATCTTGGGCCGATAATAAATCGTTTACAATTTCAGCTAAAATGGTTTGGAACTCAGGAATCATATGATCAGACATGAAATTATGTTGTTTAATTCCTATTTGTATAGGATCAGGATCATAGAAGACATAAAACAATAACTCTTCCAACTCTAAATCTGATAGAAAAGTTAAAGATACGCCATTATCAATACTTCTGTATCTAACATTTAAATAAGCATGTATTAATTCGTGAATAATAGTTTTAGCAATGTATATATTTGATGTAGCATTTGGACCAGCCAAATGATCACTATTAATAATAATTTCATGATAAATACCATCACTACCCGCTGGAGCATCTACAGGTACAGTTTTCCCTCTGTCAACATTACCATTACTATTTACTAAATTAGCTTGCATTTTAAACTTTATATTCAATTTTTGCTGGTCTCCACCAAAGGTGCCTTCAAACAATCGTTTAAATTCTGGAGAGTTGGTTAGTTTTTTATAAATACAATCTAGCTTTTGTCCTTCTGGAGTGTTTTTGTTAATTTCAGAGAAATCTATATTTGCTGGTGATTTTTTAGATAATTCTACATCAAAAGTTAAGCCAGTTTCTACGCTGTTTTCGATTAGTTGTTCTATAAACTCTAAGGCTTCATTAGATTGATAATTATTAAAAAGATAATCTATAATAGATTCATCATTTTGTGAACTAGCTGTTTGTATAACATAATCTCTAATGTTAAAAATGGTTTGTGTATTAACATTAATAAGATTGTTATTTAAAAAATTATAATAAGCCCAAAAGTTTAATTTTTCATGAGCTACATGTGATAAATTAGGGCTGTAGGAGTTTAATTGAAAATTATAAAAATTATTTAGTGCTGCTGTAGCATTTGGTGTGTTTCTATTATTAACTGTATTTCCATGATCTCTAAAATATGCTACTAGATAGGCATACACCCAAGTATTATTACTTGTAAGTGATTTTATATTTTGAGGTAAGGCATTAAAATAGTTAGCTACTTGACCTGCAAGAACAAATTCAGAGTTAGTTGGGTCTTCATCACCATTATAAATATTAGGTATAAAAATACCAGACCCATTATAAGTACCACCACCGTTTGAACCATTATTCCCTCCATTATTTGGGTCATTTGGATTTCCATTAAAACCTCCATCTCCACCACCTCCATCATCGCTGCAATCTTCTGCAAGAGTTATAAATACTTCTTTGGTAGCTCTAGTTCCATCAGCATTAAGACATTCAGGGTGTTCTGAAAGGTCAGCTTCACCCTCACACATATCTACTGTTTCATAATAACCTACTGTTATACAGTCTGACCCTGTTCCTCTATTGGCAGAAGTATTGTTGTTTGACAAATTAGTTGCTTCGATAGAAGTAGTAGCATTTGAAATCGATTGTTTGTCTAAGAATAGTAAAGGAGTATTTAGATTAAATTTTACTAATAAGGTTCTTTGTTCTCCATTAGGGAAATTTTCTATGACCAGATTTTGAAAATGGTCAAGATTGATATCTTGTTGTATTTTAAAAGAAAAGGAATTGAAACCATCTTCTCTTTGTAAATGCACAATGTTTGTAGTGTCTACTAAAACGCCTTGAATAATAGCATTTCTTTGTGAAAAATCGTTTTTTAATTCTAAAACTTTTAGCGATACTTTTTTATTAATTTTTGCTACTTCATTAAAAGTAATTGTTTTGAAATTAAAGTTGTTTTTATTAGTGGTAACTTCATCTATATCAAAATCCTTTTCACAATTGGTAAAAAACAAAATAATAAAGGCAAATAATAAAGGTTTTAGTTTTTTCATATAGAGAATATAAAGTTAATAGTATTTTTGATAAACGCAAAAGTAAAAAAATTATTTTAATAACGCATATATGAGTTTATTTTTTCATTAATCTATTATCAATTTTACATTGTGAATAATGTAAAAGATATAAACTACATAAAAGAATTTGGTTCTAATCTTAAAAAATTAAGGTTGAACAAAAATTTTACCCAAGAAATATTAGCTTATTCATCAGACTTACCTATTTCTCAAATTGGAAGAATTGAAAGAGGAGAAATAAACACAACTATAAGTACTGTTAAAGCAATAGCTAAAGCTCTTGAAATAGAGCCTAAAGAATTATTTGATTTTTAATAGGATTTAGAATCTGTTCGCCTAGACGAACAGATTGACAAAATTTTATTTTTTTATTCCTTAAACTCAAATTGCAATTGTATGGAAATACTTTTTTGAATGGGTTCGCTTGTTTTCTTTTTTTCTTGATTATTTAAATTATGTAAGGACAAACCTAAAAGTCGGACTGAGTTTTTTAGTCGTTCTTGATATAATAATTCTTTGGCTACATCGATTAATAAATTTTTATCGGAAATGTAATAAGGCAAGGTTTTACTTCTGGTTTGCAAAGTAAAGTCGGAATACTTGAGTTTTAATGTAATCGTTTTTCCAGCTATTTTGCTCTTTTGTAAGCGTTTTTCTAATTCGTTAGCTATACTGATTATTTTTTCTTCTAAAAAGACTTCTGAAGAGAGGTTTTCGAAAAAAGTACGTTCTGCTCCAACTGATTTTAGGGTACGATTAGGCTTTACCTGACTATTGTGAATTCCTCTACAAATTTGATAATAATAATTTCCGCTATTGCCAAACTGTTTTTCTAAGAATTCTAGTGTTTTTTGTTTTAAATCATAGCCTGTAAAAATACCCAATTGGTACATTTTCTCGGCTGTTACTTTACCAATGCCATAAAACTTTTTAATGTCGAGTTTTTCTAAAAATAGTTCTACTTCGTCTGGGTTAACTGTTTTTTGCCCGTTTGGCTTGTTATAATCGGAAGCTATTTTGGCTACAAATTTATTAATAGAAATTCCTGCAGAAGCGGTTAAGCCAACTTCTTCAAAAATGCGTTTTCTTATTTCTTGGGCTATTAATGAAGCACTTGGATTATTTTTCTTGTTTACGGTGACATCTAAATAAGCTTCGTCTAGGGAAAGTGGTTCAACTAAATCGGTATATTCAAAAAATATTTTTCTAATTTTTCTAGAAATTTCTTTGTATCGGTCAAATCTTGGTGGAACAAAGATAAGTTGGGGACAATTTCTTTTGGCTTGTGTGCCACTCATAGCACTACGCACCCCAAATTTCCTTGCTTCATAACTAGCTGCACTAACTACTCCTCTTGCTTCGCTACCGCCAACAGCCAATGGTTTTCCTTTTAAAGAAGGATTGTCGAGTTGTTCTACAGACGCGTAAAAGGCATCCATATCTATATGAATTATTTTTCGATATTGAATTGCCTCTTCCATGTTACAAATTTATGGTATATTTGGTTTCCCTAGCCCTGATAGTAGTGAAAATCCTGTCGTTGCGTAATGAATTTTTGTTATTAAATTGCTTTGTATCTCGCAATGACAGATTGTAACGAATAGCAGGAAATAGCTCCTAAAAAATAAAAATAGTGGTTTATGATTGAAATTGAACGTAAATTTTTAGTAAAATCGACTGCTTTTATGAAAGAAGCGGTTAAACATAATCGAATTGTTCAAGGCTATTTATCTAGTCATCCTGAAAGAACAGTGCGTGTGCGTATAAAAGGCAACAATGGTTATTTAACTGTTAAAGGTCTAAGTAATGAAACGGGAATGAGTAGAATGGAATGGGAAAAGGAAATTCCTATTGAAGAAGCAGAACAATTACTAACCCTTTGCGAAAAAGAGATTATTGATAAAACGCGTTATGAAGTGATTGTAGGCGTTCATGTTTTTGAAGTAGATGTTTTTGCTGGAGAAAACAAAGGTTTAGTTATGGCAGAGATTGAACTTTCTAGTGAAGGAGAAGCTTTTGAAAGTCCTGATTGGTTAGGCGAGGAAGTAACTCAGGACAGTCGTTATTATAATAGTTATTTGAGTAAAAATCCGTTTGTAAACTGGTAACCATCTTGCTGTTCTTTATTATTACAGTACTATCATTTACGCACTTTTTAGGATAGTGTCAAATTATCGAACTAACCAAACATGAATTTGTGTTAAATTTTAAGCATAAAAAATCAGTATTTACTGATTTTATTCTTCTACAACTTCAATATTAACTTCTAAATACCCTTTATTTACATGACCAGTAATTTCCATGAAGGCTTTCTTTGACAAATCGATTTCTCTTCCTTTAACAAAAGGCCCTCTATCGTTTATGGTTACAAATACAAACTTACCATTAACAATATTAGTTACTTTAACTCTTGTCCCAAATTTAAGTTTCCTGTGTGCTGCTGTATAAAGGTTATTATCAAATTTTTGCCCACTCGCAGTTCTTTTACCATTAAATTTATCATGATAATAAGACGCATGAACTTTAGTTTTATAAAAACTAATTGTCATTAATGAATCGACAACAGGAACAGTAATTGAATCACTTGACTTAATGGAATCTACTAAAACAGTATCTTTTCGAATAGTATCTAAAAAAAAAGTTTTACTTGAAAACGGTTCATTTTGTTTACAAGTAAAACTACTTATACTGATAAGAAGAAATAAAAATAGTATGGTAACGCTATAAACTTTCATATTCTTCTGTCTTTATATTTATTTTTTCTAACTCATCCAGCTAGACCAAGGTATTCTTGCTAAAATTAATAATAAACCAATCGAGTAAAACAAAGCTATTTTTTTAAACTTACCATTATTACTTTCTTCTTTTTTATGTTTTGACCATCCAATTGTAATTACTATTAATGCAATAATGTTAATTAATGGATGTTCTAATGAAGTTAAGCGAAATACTTTTTCCATGTTACCTAATGATGCTAAACCTAAAGGAGAAACAAAATAAAGAATTAGACCAATAAGCAATTGCATGTGTGATAAAATTAATGCAAATAAGGAAATACGTAAATCTTTATCGGTAAATATTTTTTTAGAAACCACTCCCATAATGGCATTTACAGCTGCTAAAAACAAAACTACCAAAACGATATAAGCAAAAATGGAATGTGCTGATTGTAATGCTGAATACATAATTGTTTATTTTAATGTTATTTAACAAAGATAGGAAATAAAAAAACCGCTTAACAAAAAAGTTAAGCGGTTTGGAATTTTAAAATGTTTTTTATTAAAACTGGTATCTTAAAGTAAAGTTCCAAGTTCTTCCAAAACCAAAAAACACTTGGTTAGCATCTGCAACACCATTATATAATCTATCATTTGATGCATAAGTACCAGCAGCTGGATTTGAACTACTTACATTATCATCTGCAAAAATATTAGTTCTTGATTCAGCAATGTAAATTTCGTCTAGTACGTTATTCATATTAAATCTTAAACTTACTGATTTATCTTTGTCCTTACCAACTAACATTTTGTAAGATATACCAGCATCCATTAAGCCATAATTTGGCAATTCTAATGAGCCTTTGTGGTCTTCAGAATCGAAATTTGCTGGATTAATACTTGCATACAACTTATCTACAAATCTATAATTAGCATCTAACTTTAAACCTTTTAAAACTTCATAACCTGCTCCAAATGAAGCGGTAAGTTGTGCTGCATCACCTACTTTTACTCCATCTAAATACAAAGTTTCTCCAGTTCCAATTTGTGTATTATTTTGATCAAACCTATTACTTGTAACGTTTCCATCATACTTCCAATCACCTAAAGAGAACATTGCGTTAAGATTTAATTTAGAAATTGGTTTAGCATTTAACTCTAATTCAACTCCTGAATGTATTTCTGTAATACCAGCAAAATCATAATAACCTCCTTGATTATTTGGATCAATATCATTTGATCTTTGGTATCTATCTTTCCAAGAAGTGTAATATAAATTTAATTTCGCATTAAAATATGGAGAACTAAAACCATAACCTGCTTCAAGACCTAATATCTTTTCATTAGTTAAGTTTTCATTTAACTCAGATTGGTTATTTGGGTAAACCGAATTAAAGAAAGGTTGTTTAGAATAATAACCAGCATTTGCAAATACATTATTTTTCTCATCAATATTATAGTTTGCACCTCCTTTAACATTACCACCAAGAAGTTTTTCAAAATCCGTTTTATATAATGGATCAGATTCCAAGTATAAGAAAGTATCTTCCCTGCTATAACTTTGTTGAGAAATTGCTCCTTGAACAAAAGCAGATAATTTATCATTAGAGTATTCTAATTGCGTAAAAGCACCATACCATCTAACGTATCCATTATTATTGTATTCAATTTTTTCTTGATTCTTAATGTTTGTTATAGGATTCCAACTAGGAGTTGCTTCATAAGTTTCATATAATAATCTGTCAGGGTTATTGATATCTCTGTCGTCAAAATAAACATCTGCACCCAATCTATCATTTATGTTTCTAAAGTGATATCCTTTGTATGTACGAGCATCAATACCAAAATCTAATGTTAATTCATCATTTAATTTTGTATTTAAATTGATTACACCACCATACCAGTCATGAGAGTTAATAGAAGCTCTTCTTGTAAAACCAATTGATCTACTTGTTTGATATTCTCCGTCAGCATTTTGACCTACTTGGTTGTTTGCACCACTAATACCAGGAGCAACTGTTTGACCTGTTGCAGGATCATATTGTCCTCTATTGAAAGCCACAAAATCGTCAAAAGGTACTAAACCATCAGCTGTCTTGAAATTAAATGGACTTTTACCTATATTTCCAGTTCCTCCTCCACGACCCCATGAGCCATAAAGAACTGTAGTTAATTTCATTTTATCATTTATTGTATAATCCCAGTTAAGAGAAGCCACTGGTTTATGATAGAAGTTTCTAACCCAAGAATATTCTCTTCCATTCAAATAACCCCAATCAGAATTATATCTAATATTTGGTATTTTATTTACTGGATCACCATACTTAATATATTCAGAAATTCTATTAGCAAAACTTCTTTGATTATGCCATTGAGGTGCTCCTGTGAAAGTAAATTGGAAATTATGTTTTTCATTTAATTCATATCCAAAAGCAATAAAATAATTATGTCCTTCAAATTTTGTTCCGTCAGCAAAAGTATTACCTATTGTTCTAGATAATAAAATAGATGTTGAAAAACCGTTCTCCATTTTTCCAGTTGAATAAGAAGCTTGAGTTTTTAGATAATCATCATTTGCTACTCCTACTGAAACTACTCCTCCTTGTTTCATTTCTGAAGTTCTTGTAATTACGTTTATAGTACCTCCAACTGAAGAAATTGCTAATTTTGAAGAACCTAAACCTCTTTGAACTTGCATAGCAGAAGTTACATCAGATAAACCCGCCCAGTTACTCCAATATACAGCTCCATTTTCCATATCATTAACAGGAACCCCATTAATCATAACAGCAATGTTTCTCTGATCAAAACCACGAATATTAATTCTTGAATCACCAAAACCTCCCCCTGATTTAGTAGCATAAACAGACGGTGTATTTACTAACATTTCTGGGAATTCTTGATTTCCTAATTTTTCTTGAATTTCAGCAGCTTTTATTGTTGATACAGCTACTGGAGTTTTTCTGTCCTTAGCCACATCAATGACACCTTTACCAATCAATACAACAGATTCTAATTGATTTTCATCAGATTTTAAAGTTATATTTCCTAAATTAGTTGAACCTGTAAAAGGAATTACAATCGTTTGAAATCCTAAGTAAGACACAACAATTTCACCTGAAGCCATACTTGTAGTAAATTCAAATTTACCATCAAATCCTGTTGTTGCTCCGTCTTTTGTTCCTTTTACAAATACATTTGCACCAGGTAATGGTTCGTTATAATCCCCATCTATAACTATTCCAGATATTTTAGACTGAGAAAAAATGGTTTGGGTTGCTATTAAAAATAGCCCAAAAATCATTAATTTTTTAAAAACTTTCATTTGTTGTTAATTTTTTTACAAAATTGGTACAAGGATTTGATTTATATGTTAAGTGAATGTTAACATTTTAAGGGTTTATCTTTATTACAAAATGATGATTTTTTATAATTTTGTATATGAAACACCAATTATTCTATTTATTTCTTTTTAAAACTAATGAATTGATGATTTTTTTTGATTTAAAATGAGTATCTAATAAACATAAGAGGTTAGAAAAGAAACTTTTCTAACAAAAAAACTATACAAATAAAACAAAATGACTTATTGTGTTTATCTTCATAATAAGTCATTTTGTTAATTATTACTTTGTTAAAAAACTATTTCAGATATTTTCCTAATAAATAACGGGTAGAACTATCGTGTGCTTTAACTTCACCTGAATTTATTTCTGTTAAAATAGAATTAGCTAACTGTTTTCCTAATTCTACACCCCATTGATCGTAACTAAATATATTCCAAATAATGCCTTGAACAAATATTTTGTGTTCATAAGCAGCAACTAACGACCCTAAAGTTTCAGGGGTTAATTTTTCTATTAATAAGGTGTTTGTTGGTTTATCTCCTTCAAATACTTTGAAAGGCAATAAGAATTTTGCTTTTTCTCCTGTTATTCCTGCTTTTTCAAACTCTGCCTTTACTTGTTTTTCATTTTTTCCCATTAATAATGCTTCTGTTTGGGCAAAGAAATTAGACATTAGTTTGTCATGATGATCTTTGTTTTGGTACAGAGACTTTTTAAATCCAATAAAATCTGTAGGAATTAATTTTGTTCCTTGATGAATCAATTGGAAAAATGCATGTTGAGAATTGGTTCCTGGTTCTCCCCAAATAATTGTTCCTGTTTGATAATTCACTGGATTACCATCTCTTGCAATGCTTTTACCATTACTCTCCATAATACCTTGTTGTAAATAAGGAGCTAATTTTTGTAAATATTGTGTATATGAGATTAAAGCTTCTGTTTCTGCTCCAAAAAAGTTATTGTACCAAATACTTAATAAAGCTAATATTACAGGTATATTTTTATCAAATGGTGTTTCTTTAAAATGCACATCCATTTCATTGGCTCCTTTTAATAATTTATTGAAATTATCAAAACCTACTGCCAGACTAATACTTAAACCTACAGCGCTCCATAATGAGAAACGACCTCCAACCCAATCCCACATTGGGAATATATTCGCTTCTGCTATACCAAACTTAGTAACATTTTTTACGTTTGTTGAAACTGCTACAAAATGCTTAGCGACATCTTCTTGTGTTGCTGATTGTAAAAACCATTCACGAATAGTTTCTGCGTTTGATAATGTTTCTTGAGTAGTAAATGTTTTGGAAACAATAACAAAAAGAGTTGTTTCAGGATTTATTTTTTTTATCACTTCATTCACATGGTCTCCATCTACATTAGACACAAAATGAACGTTTAAATGATTTTTATAATATTGTAACGCTTCTACCACCATTGCTGGTCCTAAATCTGATCCTCCTATGCCAATATTAACTATGTCTGTAAAAGTTTTGCCTGTATAACCTTTTCTTCCTCCTTCTATTATTTCATTAGTAAATACTTGAATATCTTTCTTTACTTTATAAATTTCTGGAATTACATTTTCGCCCTCAACATAAACAGTATCACTTTCTTTTGCTCTTAAAGCTGTGTGTAAAACAGCTCTATTCTCTGTTTGATTAATTACTTCTCCTGCAAAATAACTCTCTATTGCGTTTTTTAATCCTACTTCTTCTGCTAATTCAACTAGTAAACTAACCGTTTCTTCCGAAATTTTATTTTTAGAATAATCTAAAATAAAATCTTGCCATTCGATATTAAATTTTTCAACTCTATTTCCATCATTGGAAAACATTTCTTTGATAGAAACATATTCCATTTTTTCAAAATGAGCTCGAAGTTTTTGCCAAGCTACTGTTCCTGAAGGATTTGTTGCTTCTAAAGTCATTATTCTTTAAATTTATTAGTCATTACACTATCTAACTCTCTTTTTAAAGGCTCGATATGTTTTAAATATTGTTCTTTATCTTTCTCTTTCATTGGTTCAGCACTTGGAAGTATTAAACGAAGTGGATCTACCTGAACTCCATTTTTCCAAAAACGATAGCATACGTGTGGCCCAGTTGCTAAACCTGTACTTCCAACTTTACCAATAACTTGCCCTTGTGAAACATACTGTCCTTTTTTTACTAAAATTTTAGACATGTGTAGGTATTGTGTAGAATATGTACCATTGTGTCTTACTTTAACATAATTTCCATTACCAGAAGTATAACCTGCTCTTTCTACAACTCCTGAAGCTGTAGTTTTAATAGGTGTTCCTGTAGCTGCTGCATAATCTGTTCCATTATGAGCTTTCCATCTTTTTTGGACAGGGTGAAAACGCTTTCCTGAGAATCTAGAAGATATTCTAAAATAATCTAAAGGTGCCTTTAGGAACATACTTTTTAAACCATTCCCTTTTTCATCATAATAATCTGGAATTTTTTGTTCTGAACTTAATTTGTAGGGAAATGCATAAAAATCTTTTCCTCTATGTTTAAAATAAGTTGATTCTACGCTTTCAACGCCAACATATATAGAATCTTCTATATAAAGTTCATTAATTGTTGTGCTGAATTTATCTCCTTTTTGAATTTTAAAAAAATCTATCGAATATTCATATACTTTTGCTAATCTTGAGGCTAAAGCTGGAGTTGCTCCTGCTTTTGCAAGAGTTTCAGAAAAAGAACCTTCAATTTCTGCTGCAATTGTCCTTCTTTTTAAAGAAGTTGCTTTTTTCTTATTACTAACCTGAATAGAATCTCTAAAATCGATAACAGCAAATTCTATTTTATTTTTAACATATACTAATGCCTTTAATTCTTTAGGTTCTTTTTTATCCAAAAAAAGCAAATAAGGTTTTCCTATTTTTATCATCCTTGGATTAAAAGAATCTTTTACCTTTTCAATAACATCATATGTTCTTAAACTATCAGGTAATTTATATTTATCAAATATTAAACCTAAATTATCTCCTGATTTTATAGTATCTCTGATTACTTCATAATCATTAAAAATGAACCCAAATTCTTTTATAATAGGTTCTTTCTTTTCAATTTTTTTTGGTTCTTCTTTTTTTTCTGCTTTTTTCTCGCAGGAAATAATTGTGGTAAACAGTAGTAATAATGCTAAGTATCTCAATATAATAGTTTTTAAAATTTTAAACTTCTTCTCCCCAATTTTCTATCTCTTCTTTTGACCATAATTCAGGGAAGAAAATTCTTTTTTGATATTTAGGCAACATATATTTTTTCCAATCACTTCCTCCTGTAGCTTCATGATTACCTGGAACACTTTCAATATATTTTTTTGCAGTATTAAAATGTCCCATTACCCAAGTAATATTTATTGTTTTATCTAAATGTCGCATTGCTTGAATTAATACTTCATTATTTTGATCTTCTTGTGGTAACTGTTTGTATTTTCTCCAAAGATTAATAGTATTATACTCTTCCATAAAATCTAAAAAGACTTTTTTGTATTTCCTCTCAAATTCTTTTATAAGAAATGTTTTTTTACCTGTTTTATAATCTTTACCAGCAGCTTGCCAATACAAATGTTCAAAAGCATGCTCATAAGGAGTATTTCTGTCTATAGTGGCTCTAAATCTATTATCTATTAGATTGATTAAATCTGTAGTTGCAAATTCAATTAATCGGTATTGAGCACTTTGAAAACCACTCGCTGGCGTAAGCGTATTTCTAAATTTTAAATATTGTTCTGGCTCCATTCCATCAGTCATTATAGTGAAAGATGTTGTTAGCATATCAAAATAACGACTAATTCTACCTAATTTATCTGTAAAATAATTAGTTGTTGGCTTTTCTGTATGAGATAATTGTTCTATTTCCCAAAGTATCATTTTAAACAACAATTCATTAACCTGATGATACATGATAAAAACCATTTCATCTGGTAATGTTGTTCTTTGAATTTGTAAATTCAGCAATGCATCCGTTTGAATATAATCCCAATATGTAATGGGTTTAGACCACAATAGCCCTTCAAGATGTGTTTCGGTATTTTGGTTAATAGCTTTGTACTTTTCATCAATTTTTTCTAATTGATGATGTAGTTCTGGTGTTACTTCCATTAGTCAATTTTTACTTTAAAAGAGTGTTTTAATCCTTTAAAAGCATCTAAATCAGCCTTTAGTGATCCAACTGCTAAACTAGCTTTAATCCTTACAGGAATTTTGTTGTCATCATCTGAAATCCAAACAGTTAAACTTTCTTCTTCTTTAAAAACTCTTCCTGCTTGAACGTAAGGTCTGAAAACTTTACAAGAAATTTTTCCAAATTTAGTTTTTATATCTTCTTTACCAATATATTTTAACTTAAACTTTGTAGTTTCATTATCAAAAAACATATCAATAGTGATTGATTCTCCTTCTTTTAGTGTATCTATCTTAGGATGATTTCTTAAATAATAAAATGAAGAAACAATATCTTGAACATTTTCTGGTACAGAATAAGTGTTTTCTGTATCATTTTTATAATCCTTAACTCTTACAGTATTGCTGTTTTGATTAAAAAAACCTTCTTGATATTTTGTATAACCTCCTTCATCTATTTTTCTTAAAAACTGATATGGTTTTCCTGTTTGTTTGTCAAAAAAGCTTTGGTAATCATCTTTAACCTCAAAAAACAATTTTGTCATACCAGTAGTCCAACCTTTTCCCTGAACGTGATGTACTTTCTGATTATTTCTTGTTGCTTCTTTTATTTCAAGAGTTGCATATCCGGCATTCACTATTCCATAGTGAATTCTTAGTTTAAACCATTCTCCAGTAGTAAAAGCATCTTCTTGTTCTACAAAAGAATTTGTAGTAATAAAAACTAATAATAAAGCTATAATATTTTTCATAATTTATTTTTTTATAGAAAGTATGCAATTTCTGTTCCAAAAATAAGAAACAAAAAAACCCAGTCAAAATTAATGACTGAGTTTTTATGCTATTAACCAACCAAAAACTATAAATTATGAAAACTTACTTGCAAAATTGGAGATAAAAATCATTTCCTTTTTTGCGAGTGCAAATGTATATAGTTTTTTGAGGATTATTTATCAAAATATCAACTTTAACTCTTTTAACAGAATTTTTTTTAATATTTAATACTAAATTTTAACAATATTTAATTTTTTTGGCATTTTACAATGTACCTCGCAATGCTTGTTCTCTTTCTATAGACTCGAAAAGGGCTTTAAAATTACCTGCGCCAAAACCTTTTGCTCCCATTCGTTGAATAATTTCAAAGAAAAGCGTTGGTCTATCTTCTACAGGTTTAGTAAAAATTTGTAATAAATAACCTTCTTCGTCAGCATCAACCATAATAGAAAGTTTTTGAAGTTCAGCAATATCTTCTTTCATCATATCTCTATGAACTCCCAGTCTATTAGGAATATCATCATAATAAGCTTGTGGTGGTGGTGGTAAAAACTCAATTCCTCTTGCTTTTAAAGCAGAAACCGTTTTTATAATATCGTCTGTCGCTACAGCAATATGTTGTACACCTGCATCTTCGTAAAAATCCAAATATTCTTCAATTTGTGAACGCTTATTTCCTTTTGCTGGTTCGTTAATAGGAAACTTTACTCTTCCATTTCCATTACTCATCACTTTACTCATTAAAGCAGAATATTCTGTATGGATTTGTTTGTCATCAAACGAAAGGAAATTTTCAAATCCCATTACATCTTCATACCATTTTACCCAAATATTCATTTGTCCCCAACCTACATTTCCAACCATGTGGTCAATATATTTAAGTCCTGTTGGTTCTGGATTATATTCAGATTTCCATTCTCTAAAACCTGGCATAAATGTACCATTGTAATTTTTACGCTCTACAAACATGTGAACTGTTTCACCATAAGTATAAATTCCTGCTCGAACTACTTCTCCAAATTCATCTTTTTCAACAACGGGTTCCATATATGATTTTGCTCCACGCTTTGTTGTTTCTTCATAAGCGCTTCGAGCATCTTCCACCCAAAGAGCAATAACTTTTACACCATCTCCATGTTTAACAATATGTTCGTTTATAGGTGACTTACTATTTAAAGGAGTCGTTAATACTAATCTGATTTTGTCTTGTTTTAATACATAACTTACAGAATCCTTCGAACCAGTTTCTAAACCTCTATAAGCTAATGATTGAAAACCGAAAGCTGTTTTATAAAAATGTGCAGCTTGTTTTGCATTTCCTACATAAAACTCTACATAATCTGTTCCTAGCAATGGGAGAAAGTCTTGAGCTCCTTCAAATATTTTTTCTAAACCGTAGTTTACTGATTTTATTTCTTTTGACATGATTTTAGTTATTTAATTTAATACGAGTTGTTTCTATTTCATTCGAATCGATTTCTTCTAATAATTCGAAATCGTTATAAGTACTATCTTCTTCCATTTCATATTGATCTTCAATTTGATATTCCTTTTTATAATTTTTAAAAACATCCTGTGAAAGTAATGTTCCATAGAAAATAAAAACAATTATAACTGAGATAAAAATAATACTATTTATAACTATTGAAACTATATTTAATGTTTTTGCAATTACTACATTATTTCTACTCTGTGGTGAAAATACTTGTTGATTTTGGTCAAATTCTTTCAAACTTTTATTTGCCATTATTAAACCTACTATACTTAATAGTATAGGAACAAAAGCAAAAATACCATAACAACAACAACAACCTGCAAATCCTACAACAAGTGAAACTATTCCTAATATTAAAGCAATAGGATCTGCTGGTAATTTATTATAATTCATTTATTTAACTATTTTTCTAACCAAGATTGATAATAAGATTCGTCAGCAATTTTCATAGCTTCTTCTGTAACCATTAAAGGCTTAAAAGTATCTACCATAACTGCCAATTCTTCTGTTTCTGTTTTTCCAATACTTCTTTCGACAGCACCAGGATGTGGTCCATGAGGAATTCCAGCTGGATGTAATGATATGTGTCCTGCTTCAATATCATTTCGACTCATAAAATCTCCATCAACATAATACAAAACCTCATCACTATCTATATTGCTATGATTATAAGGAGCTGGAACTGCTAAAGGGTGATAATCGTATAATCGTGGAACAAACGAACAAATTACAAAAGCATCTGTTTCAAATGTTTGATGTACTGGTGGTGGTTGATGAATTCTTCCTGTTATAGGTTCAAAATCATGAATTGAAAAAGCATAAGGATAATTGTATCCGTCATATCCTACAACGTCAAAAGGATGAGTTGCATATATCATATCGAAGATTTCATCTTTCTTTTTAACTTTTATTACAAAATCCCCTTTTTCATCATGTGTTTCTAATTCTTCAGGTCTTCGAATGTCTCTTTCGCAAAAAGGAGCATGTTCTAATAATTGTCCGAACCAATTTCGATAACGTTTTGGCGTGTAAATGGGTCTGCGAGATTCAACAATGAACAAGCGATTATCTTCGGTATCAAAATCTATTTTATAAATCATCCCTCTAGGAATAACTAAATAATCTCCATACTTGAAATCTAAATTTCCTAACATGGTTCTTAATTTTCCTGTTCCCTTATGAATAAATAACACCTCATCTGAATCGGTATTTTTATAAAAATAATCGTGGGTAGATTTTCTAGGAGCAGCTAAAACAATATGACAATCTGAATTTGTTAAAACGATTTTTCTGCTTTCCAAATAATCATCCTGAGGTGCTACTTGAAAACCTCTTAATCTATACGATTGAATATTATTAGCCTTTGCTATTTTAGGTGCTACACTATACTGTTTTTTTATTTCTTTTACTTGTGTAGGACGATGCTCGTGATACATATTGGTAGACATACCATCAAATCCTATTGTACCAAATAATTGTTCATAATACAAATCTCCATTTTCTTTACGAAATTGTATATGTCTTTTAGGGGGAATATTTCCAAGTTTATGATATATTGGCATTTGTTTTTAATTTAAAAGTTTAACATTTAAAAATTTAAAGTTGTTTCCAAACTTTAAAGTAACCACAACAAACCAACTCACTCAGGATTTCTCTTGATGAGGAATTTTAAAAGGATTAATAAGTTGTCCCATTTTTTCATCTATACAAATATCGGAAAAAAAATTAAAAAGTAAAACCTATACTAAACCAAGTATGATGATCTTTTGTTTCTGGTGACCAAGAATGCTTTATTTCTATAGGTCCAATTAATGATTCTATACCATAACCTAAACCATAACCACTGTAAGCAGGTTTTTTTATCCACGTTCCATCATCAAAAATATTATCTCCAATATTAGCATAATTAGCCGTAAAATTCAAATGGTTTTTCTTGAAAATTTCATAATCAAAAACTAAACTTCCTTTAACATAACTATTACCACTTAAAGCAATAAAGTCATATCCTAAAAATGGTCTTAAATTATTAATTTGAGTATATCCATAGCCTCCTAATGCAAAATCTAAGTAAGGTACTCTATTTTCGCCTATTGAAAAACCTCCTTCTGATTGCACTTTAAAAGTAAAATTTTTATTTATCGTATACGCAATTGCTCCATCCGCTTTTGCAATGGTGAATTTTTCAAAATTATCCATTCTATCTGAAGAATATAATACTGGTTTTAAATCTCCTATAAAATACCATCCTTTTTTAGGAAAATATTTATTGTCAAAAGAATCATATTTTAAGAACCCAAAAAGCGAAAAATAATCGCTGTTATCAATTATTGGTTCTGTGTTTTGTATTATAGTTTTTGATTCGATTTTTAAATGTTTTAATTCAACACCTGCTCCAATTGAAAATTTTTGAGCAAAAATAGTTTGAATATACGCTTGGTTTGAAAAATCTGAAAAATCGATATTCAAAGAAGATAATCCTGCATTATTCAATAATAAGTTGCCAGAAAAGTCATTTTGTAAATTTCGATTTAAATCAATGTATTTAGAATTAAATCCATAACTAACGTAAAAACCATTATCTACATAATAATTCAAATTATATCTAAAATTATCCCCCAAACCTACATCTAAAGAAAAAACATCATTTTTTGCTATTAAATTTTTCTTTGTAACGTTAATAAGTAAGGCGCTTTTTAAAAGTCCATCATAATGCAAACCCAGTTTTAAAAAGGTATTTTTTTTACTTTCTGTTACATCTATTACTAATTTTTCACCATCACCATTCTTTTGAAGATAATAGAATATAGATTCAAAATTTTGAGTAGCATTTAAATTATTTATCCCTTTTTCTATAGCACTATATTCAATCTTAGAATTACTATTAAATTTTAGTTTACCTATAATATAGGCTCTTGTAAATTTATCCAAATTATTAATTTCAACTTCATTAACATACAAAGTGTTTACCTTTTCCTTTTCTACAAAAGGTCTTTCATAATTGCTTTTTAACGGTACTAATTCATTTAAATGTTTTCTTGCTGCATTTTCACCTTTTACTACAATTTCATTTCCTTTTTCAAAAGAAACAACAGTATATCCTTTAATATTGGGCTTAATATAAATATTTGTCAAAGATCTTTTCTTATTCATTTTTTCAATCATAGAATAATTAGTCACTTGAGCCAAAATGCCCGTAGCTCCTTTAATCTCTGACATTTTTTTTAATCCATCTTGCACATCTACACCAATAATAATATCTGCTCCTTTTTTAATTAATTCTTCTACTGGATAATTATTAACTACTCCACCATCAATCAACATTTTGCCATCTATTTCTATGGGATTGTATAATGTAGGAATAGCTCCACTTGCCAATAATGCTTTTGGCAAAGTTCCTTTGTCTAAAATAACTTCTTCACCAGTTTCAGCATTAGTAGCAATACATAAAAAAGGAATTGGTAATTGATTAAAATCAGTCACATTAGAAACGTGTTTAGTTAATTTTGACATCAAGTGATAATTGTATAATCCTTTAGAAAGTGCTTTAGGCAATTCTACTCTAAAATCATTAAAAGGTAATGAAAAGGCATAAATTTCATCATTCCGTTTTTCATAAAAAGTCTTAGAATCTCTAGGAGTATAATCTTGTAAAAGAGCATCAGTGTCAATTTCTCTAAACAATGAATCTAATTCTTTACCCGAATAGCCTGAAGCATATAACCCTCCGATAATTGCTCCCATGCTTGTTCCTCCTACATAATCAATTTTTATCCCTAAGGAATCTATTATTTTCAGAACACCTATATGAGCCAATCCTTTAGCACCTCCACCACTAAGAACTAAACCTATTTTTGGCTTTTTTTGAACAATAGAGTCCTGTCCGAAACTAAGTAAAGAAACAGATAAAAAGGCTAAAATGAGTAAAATTCTCTTCATATTACAACTATTCTTGAATAGTCTTGTAAAAGTCGGTAATTTTTTTGGCTTTTGAAAGACCAACAATCTCAGAAATGTCATTTTCAGATGCATTTTGCAATCTTTTAACACTTTTGAAATGTTTTAATAACGTAATCATTGTTTTTTCTCCTATTCCAGGAATTGATTCTAAACTATTAGTCAAAGCAGATTTACTTCTTTTATCTCGATGATGTGTGATTCCAAAACGATGGGCTTCATTTCTTAAAAACTGTATTATTTTTAATGTTTCCGATTTTTTATCCAAATACAAAGGAACTGAATCACCCGGATAATAGAGCTCTTCCAGTCGCTTTGCAATACCAATTATAGCAATTTTACCTCTTAACTCAAGTACATCTAAACTTTTTAAAGCTGAAGACAATTGTCCTTTTCCTCCGTCAATAATGATTAATTGAGGTAAAGGCTGGTTTTCATCTAATAATCTTTTATATCTTCTGTAAACTACTTCTTCCATAGAAGCAAAATCATCTGGCCCTTCAACTGTTTTTATGTTAAAATGACGATAGTCTTTCTTGCTAGGTTTACCATCTTTAAAAACTACACAAGCTGCTACAGGATTTGTCCCTTGAATATTAGAATTATCAAAACATTCGATATGTCTCGGTTCAACAGAAAGACGCAAATCTTTTTTCATTTGAGCCATTATTCTATTAGTATGCCTATCTGGATCAACAATTTTAATTTGTTTTAGTTGATCCATTCTATAATATTTTGCATTTCGGATTGACAAATCTAATATTTGTCTTTTATCTCCTAATTGAGGAACTGTAATTTTAAGGTTTTCTCCTAATGATAATGGAAAAGGCAGAATAATCTCTTTGGAATTTAATTTAAAACGTTCTCTTAATTCTACCACTGCTAATTCTAATAATTCTTCATCCGTTTCTTCTAATTTCTTTTTGATTTCCATAGTGTGCGAACGTACAATTGCTCCATGTGAAATTTGAAGAAAGTTTACATAAGCCATAGTTTCATCCGAAACTATTGAAAACACATCAATATTTGATAATTTAGAATTTAAAACTGTTGACTTTGCTTGATAATTTTCCAAAACTTCAATTTTTTCTTTAATTTTCTGAGCTGCTTCAAATTGCATATCCTGTGCAAAATCAATCATTTGCTTTTTGAAATCTTTTAAACTGTCCTTAAAATTTCCTTTCAAAATTTGACGAATGGCTTCAACTTGTTTTTGATAATTAGCTAATGATTCTAAACCTTCACAAGGTCCTTTACAATTACCTATATGATATTCCAAACACACTTTATACTTGCCAGATTTAATATTTCCTTGCGACAAATCATAATTACAAGTTCTTAAAGGATAAAGCTCTTTTATTACTTCTAAAATGGTATTGACGGTTTTAAAATTAGTATATGGTCCATAATATTCTGAACCATCTTTAATCATTCTTCTAGTCGGAAAAATTCGTGAAAAAGGTTCATTTTTAATGCAAATCCAAGGGTAACTTTTATCGTCTTTAAGAAGAATATTATAACGTGGTTGTAATTTTTTTATAAGATTATTCTCAAGTAGTAATGCATCAGATTCTGAAGTTACAACAATATGCTTAATAGAAGCAATTTTTTTTACTAATACACTCGTCTTATAATTATCATGACTTTTAGTAAAATAACTCGAAACCCTTTTTTTAAGATTTTTGGCTTTACCTACATATAAAACCTTATCATCCTTATCAAAGTATTGATAAACTCCAGGATTATCGGGTAAAGTTTGTATTTGTAGTTCGAGAGAAGTTTGCATTGAACAAAATTACAAAATTAGGAATATTAATTACACACAATAAATTATTACTTTTATCAAATTATTAAATGAAAATGAAAAGCAAGCCTTTAGAGTTATTAGGAGAAAATATTTTGCCAGGAGAAAGCAAAATAGTGGAAGTGGAAATTGCCAAATTACAAACAATGACTAAGCTTAAAATTCCTATTATAATTGAGCGTTCCAAAATTGATGGTCCAGTTGTTTTATTTAGTGCTGGTTTACATGGAGATGAAATTAACGGAACAGAAATAGTAAGACAAATTATAAGACGAAAAATCAATAAACCAAAATGTGGCACTATCATTTGTATCCCAATTATTAATATTTTTGGTTTTGTAAATCAAAGTAGACAATTTCCAGACGGTCGCGATTTGAACCGTGTTTTTCCAGGTAGTAAAACGGGTTCGTTAGCTAGTAGATTTGCTCATTTTTTAGTTAAAGAAATAATTCCAGTTATTGATTATGCAGTTGATTTTCATGCAGGTGGAGCCAGTAGGTTTAATGCTCCTCAGATACGAATTGTTCCCAACAACACCCAATTAAAAGAATTAGCAAAGGTATTTAATGCTCCTTTTACATTATATTCTAAAAACATACAAGGCTCATTTAGAAATGCTTGCACTAAGTTAGATGTAAAAATGTTGCTTTTCGAAGGTGGAAAATCCTTAGATTTAAATTCTAAAATTACGCAAGCAGGAATTGAGGGAAGTAAGCGATTCTTATTTCATTTAGACATGTTAAATCCTAAAAAAGATGCTGATTTTACTGAAAGCCCAACTATTTTTATTGAAAAATCAAATTGGATTAGAGCACAATACTCAGGGATGTTTATTGGCTTAACTAAAGTAGGCAATTACATTAATAAGGGAGAAATTCTTGCTACTATTTCAGATCCTTTTGGAAAAGTAGAGCATAAAGTAAAAGCACCCAATAGTGGCTACTTAATTAATGCAAATGATGCTTCTATTGTTTATCAAGGTGATGCTATTTTTCATATTTCAACTCATTTAGAAAACTAACATTTATCATGTTTCTAGATTTTCAAAATTGTAAATTTGTAAAAAAAAGACATGCAATTCTGGAAAAAATTTAAACACGATCAGTTAAGAAATAGAATACAAGAAGCTTTAAAAGAAAATGTAAATTTTTCTAAAGACACTTCTTTAGGTTACCCTGCTTCAAAATTAGACGGAAAAGTCTTTTATGATGATGCTCCTTTTTTAAAAGATGCTCCTACTTTACAAACTTATGTTGCCAATCCAAACAATATAGGTTGTCATACTTTTGGGACATCAGAAAAAGCATTTAGCGGAACACAAGAAATTGAAAGAGAAGTCTTAAATGTGCTTGCTGTTGATGTCTTTAATGCAAAAGAAAAAGAATTTGATGGTTATATTGCTCCAGGAGGAACTGAGGCTAATATTCAAGCTCTTTGGGTTTTTAGAAATTATTTCATGCATCAATTTAATGCTAAATTAAATGAGATTGTTATTTTAGCATCAGAAGACACTCATTACTCCATTCCTAAAGGTTCAAATTTATTACAAATTGATTGGTTAAAAATCCCTGTAGAATTTGAATCAAGAGAAATTCAAAAAGAGCAATTGAATCAAATCATTACTGAAGCCATTTTAAATGGTAAAAAATATTTCATGGCTGTTGCCAATATGGGAACAACTATGTTTGGTTCTGTTGACAATCCTTCCATTTATACAAATGCATTAGAAAAACATAATGCTAACTATAAATTACACATTGATGGTGCTTATGGAGGATTTGTCTATCCATTTAGCAACAAACTTTCTGAAATTAATTTTAACAATCCAAAAATAAGCTCTATTACAATTGATGCACATAAAATGCTTCAAGCACCTTATGGAACGGGCATTTTTATTTGCAGAAAAGGCTTAATTGAAAATGTATTAACTAAAGAAGCAGAATATGTAGAAGGAATGGATTTAACACTTTGTGGAAGTCGATCAGGTGCAAATGCAGTTGCGGTATGGATGATTTTATTTACTTATGGTCCTCATGGTTGGTATGAAAAAATTAGCATTCTCCAAATGAGAACTCATTTTTTATGTAGCGAATTAGATAAACTAGGAATAAAATATTTTAGAGAACCACACATGAATATTGTGACTATTCATTCTCAAAACATTCCTGAAACTATTGCAGAAAAATATGATTTAGTTCCTCAACAACACAACGAACACAATAAGTGGTATAAAATTGTTTTAATGGATCATGTGGAAATTGAACATTTGACTACTTTTATAGACGAACTGAAAATTTCTATTCATGAATAAAAAAGAACTAAGACAGAAATACAAAGGATTAAGACAGCAACTTTCGCAAGAAGAAATTGAAGATAAAAGTTTGGCTATAGCCAATCAATTATTAAAAATGGACATTTGGGACAAAACTTATTATCATGTTTTTTTACCCATTGAAGAACAAAAAGAAGTAAATACAGAATATATTTTACAAATTTTAGCTGGTAAAGATAAAGAGGTTGTGGTTTCAAAATCTGATTTTAAAACTACTACAATGACTCATTTCTTATTAACCGACAATACTAAAATAAAGAAAAACGAGTATAACATTCCTGAGCCTGTGACTGGTTTAAATGTTCCTACAGAAATGATTGATGTCGTTTTTGTCCCACTTCTAGCTTATGATAAACAAGGAAATCGTGTAGGCTATGGTAAAGGTTTTTATGATAAATTTCTTTCCGAATGCAACCCAAATGTGATTAAAATTGGGCTAAGTTTTTTTGAACCAGAAGAAAAAATCGAAGATCTATTTGAAAATGATATCCAATTGAATTTTTGTGTGTTACCATCATTTTTTTTGCGTTTTTAAAATTTGACTACATTAAGAATTAAATAATATTTTAAAAATTAATACTTTAGCAAAAAATATATACCTATACCTACATGAAAAAATATCTTTTATCCCTTTTTACCTTACTTTCATTTGTAAGTTATTCACAAACTGAAAATGAAGAATTTAATAAGATGGTTGAAGCTGAAATGAAATCGGCTTCTTCATTACAAAATATTCAAGTAAATCCTAATACCCAAAATTACGATGTTACCTATCAAGAATTGCGTTTTACAGTTGATCCAGCAGTCTATAATATTGCAGGGCAAGTAACAACTACTTTTACCGCTTTGTCTGATATGAGTACAGTTACTTTCGATTTAACAAATCAATTAACGGTTAGTAATGTTACAATGAATAGTAATTCATTATCATTTATTCAAAATACTAATGATGAATTAGTAATTACGCTACCCTCTACTATTCTTTCAGGAAATAGTGGAACTGTTATTATAACTTATTCTGGTGCTCCAGCAACGGGTGAAGATGCCTTTACTGCTTCAACTCATAATGGTACTCCTGTAATTTATACTCTTTCAGAACCTTTTGGAGCAAGAGACTGGTGGCCTTGCAAACAAGATTTAAATGATAAGATTGAAAGTATTGATGTTTACATTACTGCTCCCACAGCATATGTTAGTGTTTCAAATGGATTAGAACAATCAGCTATAGATAATGGAAATGGAACAAAAACTACTCATTTTCATCATAGTTATCCAATACCTGCCTATTTAGTAGCAATAGCAGTAACAAACTATCAAATATTTACTCAAACAGCAGGAACTGCACCTAATGATTTTCCAATTGTAAATTATATCTATCCTGAAAACTTTTCAAGTGCACAAACTCAATTAGCCCAAACCTTACCCGTAATGAATGTTTTCGAAACTTTATTTGAACCATATCCATTTCATGATGAAAAATATGGGCATGCTCAGTTTGGTTGGGGAGGCGGAATGGAACATACCACAGTCTCTTTCATGGGTAGTTTTGGAAGAAGTTTAATTGCTCACGAATTAGCACATCAATGGTTTGGAGATAAAATTACTTGTGGAACATGGAAGGATATTTGGTTAAATGAAGGTTTTGCTGAATATTTATCTGGCCTAGTAGTGGAAAATTTAGACGGAGATGCTTCTTTTGTCTCTTGGAAAAATGGAAAAATAAATAATATAACCTCACAAACAGGTGGTGCAGTATATCTTACTGATACAGAGGCTTTAAATGTAAATAGAATTTTTAGTGGTAGATTAACTTACAATAAAGGATCCATGGTAGTTCATATGCTTCGATGGAAAATGGGTGATGCGGCATTTTTTCAAGCCATTAAAAATTATTTGGCCGATTCCAATCTTGCTTATAAGTATGCTGTAACCGATGATTTAAAATCACATTTAGAGGCAATATATGGAAGTAGTTTAGATGAATATTTTAATGATTGGCTATACGGACAAGGTTATCCAACTTATTCTATTACAGCTCAAAATTGGGGAGCTGGACAGGCTAAAATTACAGTATTCCAAACACAATCAGATGCAAGTGTTTCTTATTTTGAAATGCCATTAGAAATCAGATTAACAGACAATAATGGTCAAGTTCACGATGTAGTAGTAGAACATCAATTTGAAGGACAAGAATTCATTGTATCAGTTCCATTTACTGTAACTGATGTTGAATTTGATCCTAATAAACATATTATTTCAAAAAACAATACTGCTACTTTAGGTAATGAAAATTTTGAATTAGCAGAAACTGTTTCTTTATATCCAAATCCATCTAATAAAAACTTACATATCCAACTTCCTAGTTCTGTTTCTATACAAAAAGTAGAATGTTATAATACATTAGGACAATTAGTCTTAACTAAATATACTAAAGATTTTTCAATAGAAGAATTAACAAACGGAATTCATTTTGCTAGAATAAGCACCTCAGAAGGGATAATTCATAAAAATTTTATAAAAAAATAGTCTCCTATAAAAATAATGATAAAAAGTAAGGTGAAAACCTTACTTTTGCTTTTCCAATAAAAAAATAAAACACATGATTCAATTAGTTCAAATTCTATTTATACTTTCAGTATTAGTTATTCTTCATGAATTTGGTCATTATATAACAGCAAAAATGTTTAAAGTAAGAGTTGAGAAATTCTACTTATTTATGGATGCTGGTTTTTCACTAGTTAAGAAAAAAATTGGAGAAACCGAATGGGGAATTGGGTGGTTACCATTAGGAGGTTATGTAAAATTAGCTGGAATGATAGATGAAAGTATGGATACAGAACAAATGAAACAAGAAGCACAACCTTGGGAGTTTCGTTCAAAACCAGCTTGGCAAAGATTAATCATTATGCTTGGTGGAATTATAGTTAATATCTTATTAGCATGGTTCATTTTTACTATCATGTATACTACTGTTGGTAAAAAAGTTATCTCTACAGAAGAATTACAAAAAAACGGGTTATCATTTGGTGAAGTAGGTCAACATGTGGGTTTTAAAAATGGCGACAAAATCATAGGAATTGATGGTAAATTTCATGATGATTTTAAATTCATGACTATGGGTGTCCTTTTTGGTGACAAAGTAGAAATTGATCGTCAAGGAGAAAAAATTGAATTATTATTAACAGATGAACAAAAAGGAGAAATTATAAAAAAAGAAGGTAGAGGATTTGTTCATGCAAGATCAAACATAAATCGCTATTTTATTGACTCATATACAGGGCAAAATAAAGTCTTTGAAAAATATGATGAGATAATTGGTGTAAATAATAAACGATTCACTTATGTTGATGAATTTGTTGATATCATGAAAAATCTTAAAAATGATTCTATTACTTTTATAATAAATAGGAATAATACAGAAATTAATGTAAAAACGGCAGTAGATACCAGTCTAACTAATTTAAAAAATTATGGTTTAGCTTATAATTATAATTTAAAAAATAGTTTTATAAGTGGTCTTGCAGAAAATTCAGTGGGAGAGAAACAAGGATTAGAATTTAATGATAGAATGGTTAGCATTAATAACACCAAAATTGAAACCAATAAAGAATTAAATAAAGTTTTATCTGAAAATAAAGAGAAAGAAATTACCCTAACGGTTTTAAGAAAAGGTAAAGAAAAATCTATAAAAATAAAATTAGATAAAACAGGAAAACTTGGCATAGGGTTAGATGATAAAGAAGAAGAGAAATTTACTGTTGTAGAAAAATTAGGCTTTGCAGAAGCTTTTCCTGAAGCTGTAAAACAATCTTGGTCATTATTTAAATACAATGTTCAAAGCTTAAAATTGATTGCAAGACCTAAAACAGGTGCTTACACACAAGTTCAAAGTCCCATAGGAATTGCAAGAAGATTACCTGATACATGGAACTGGGAATTTATTTGGAATTTCACAGCCTTATTTTCAATAGGATTAGCTTTTATGAATTTATTGCCTATTCCAGGTTTAGATGGCGGTCATGCACTTTTTACCATTGCAGAAATGATAACTGGAAAAACTTTAAGCGATAAAGCTATGGGCTATGTTCAAACCGCTGGAATGATTATCTTACTGACTCTGATGGCTTTAACTTTTGGTAAAGATATTTACTTTTGGATAAGCGAAGTTTTCTTCAATAAAAAATAAAAAAAATTCAAAAAAATGTTTGCAAATATAAAATTGTGTTCTATATTTGCACTCGCAAAAACGGTGTAACACCTTCCTCCTTAGCTCAGTTGGTTAGAGCATCTGACTGTTAATCAGAGGGTCCTTGGTTCGAGCCCAAGAGGGGGAGCAAAAAGTTCAACAGAAATGTTGGACTTTTTTTGTTTTGTATATATTTTATCTTTTCACTATGAATTGTGTTTATATTTTATTTTCTGAAAAATTAAATCTATTTTACATAGGCTACACCTCAGATTTTGACTTACGTCTAGAATTTCACCAAAATGCTGGTAAGAAAAAGTTTACCTATAATGCAACTGATTGGGTTTTATTTCTAAAAATTGATTGCGAAAATAAAAAACAAACTCTAGTTATTGAAAAACATATTAAAAAAATGAAAAGCAAAATTTATATTCAAAACATGATGAAATATCCCGAAATAATTCAAAAACTACTACAAAAGTATACCAACTGTTAATCAGAGCTCCGATAGCTATCGGAGTTGGTTCGAGCCCAAGAGGGGGAGCAAAAAGTTCAACAGAAATGTTGAACTTTTTTTGTTTAAATAAAATTAAACTGTCTTTCTTCTTTATCAAATTCTCCTTTGATGCCTAATAATAAATTCTCTTTAGATAAGTGAGTTTCTTTTTTATCTATAGCAAGCAAAGAAGCATGCATAATTGCAGAAACAATTTGCGCTCCAGTTAATTCATAGTTTGTAGCTAATTGAACAATTAAATTAGAATCAATATCAATGTCTTTAGGTCTTGTATTTGTCCACAATTTAATCCGTTCTTCTACTGTAGGTTTTGAAAACTTAATAATAGAATTAAACCTTCTTAAAAAAGCATCATCTATATTATTCTTAAAATTTGATGTTAGAATTACCAATCCGTTAAAACGTTCAACCCTTTGTAAAAGATAACTTACTTCTTGATTTGCATAACGATCATTTGAAGATTTTGTGCTGGTACGTTTCCCAAAAAGAGCATCTGCTTCATCAAATAATAAAATCCAATCTTTATTTTCTGCCTGATTAAATATTTTTTCCAAGTTTTGTTCTGTTTCTCCAATGTATTTAGACACTACTTGCGATAAATCAATTCGATATACAGGACGATTAAATTCTTTTCCAAATAATGTTGCGGTTAAGGTTTTTCCTGTTCCTGGCGGTCCATAAAACAAAGTTCTAAAGCCTGGAAGCACATGCTTTTTCATATCCCAGTCCATTAATAAGGTCTTCTGGTGTTTAATCCAAAGTTTAATTTGGTTAATTTGAGTATGAACCGATTCATTTACTATTAAATCATTCCATTCCATAAAAGTAGTAACTTCTTTAGCTGGAAAATTTGTACCAAATTTTGGTTTTTGAATTTCACCATAACAAAGTAAATGCACTATTTCTTTTGCTAAAATCAGTTTGCCACTCATTAATGGTTCTCCATCTTTAACTTCTTCTACAAACAAAATGTTATCTTTGAAAAACCAATGTTCGGGTGAAAATAATTGTTGAATTTTTAATCGATAGGCAACATCGCTTTTAGCTAATAAATATAAAGCCGTTTGTCCTGTAGGAATTAATCCTCTATGATTTTCTGTTTTTACTCCACCTAATTCTGGAAAATCGCCTCCTTCTGGATAGACTTCTTTAATAATTTCATCTAAAAAACTTGGAAGTATATGAGGTACTAATCCTAAGGAAAGAATAAAACCTTCTTCATGAGTGGTTTCTCTTCCTAATATTTCTGAAAAAGTGCCTACAAAGGAAATGTTATCCTTAAATTCATTTCCTGATTTAAGGAAATTTATTATATAGTTTTTTAAATTTTCAAATAGCATATTTGTTTTTGTTTTTAGAATAAAAATTCACACCCAATCACTTTCTAATAAATTAATTTCGCAGTTGAATTTTTTTAATATATCAACAAATTGTTCAGTAACTATAGGTGCATCTGGATCTTGTAAGTAAAAAATATCAGCTCCTTTCCACGAATCAAAAAAAACTTTTCTAGTTGGTATTGGATCTATATTAAATGGAACTGAAATTGAAATAATACCCGCATTAGTAATATCCCACTTTTTTTTGTCACAATCTTTACATGGAATTTTTCTCCACCATATTTCAGGACCAATGTATCTTTCTAATATATTTAAAGACCAAAATACTGGTAAATTAGTTTCTTCTTTTTGATTTTTATCTTCAAAAAAAGAACTTTTTAGAATTTCAACTTTTTCAAAAGAACAGCCTTTTATTTCACTTTCTTCTAATGCATACTTTAAACGATTACTAACCATGAAAATTGATTCTCCTTGGACTATATCTTGATTATTCCAGTAATCTATTTCATACTTTATTTCTTTATACTGTTTTGGAAGTTTTTTTAGCTCACATTTTTGACAAATAATTTCTTCATTTATTACTTTTGAATTAACAATTATTCCAATAACTATAGCACTATGTAAAACATATATATTTGGTTTTTCCATAAAAAATTATACCTTAAATATCATTAAATATCCTTTTTTTAGTTAATAAGTTAATGTAATCTTCCGAAATCTATAGCATCCGATATTGCTTGTTGTAATGTGCGATTTTGTTGCCAAAGAGTGCTTTCAGTTTCTAACAAGGCTCTTAACATATCATCAGATAGATGACTATTTTGTTCGGCTATTTGAAGCATTGCCTTTATGTAATCATCTGTGTATATTTCAAAATGTCTCAATGCTTGAAACATTTGTCTTTCAGTTAATGACCCAACACCTATTAAACTATGCAACGTAGTGTAAAATCTATTCCATATTATTCTTATTTGTGAAAGATGAATAAAATGCTCAATAAAACCTCTAGGTATAGCTCTTAAATTAGCTGGACCATGTAAAAAAACATTCGTGATAAGATTTGAAAGTGTACGTGTTTGTTGTTCAACTAAGTGATGAATAACTGTTCCTGCAGACCCACCTCGTGGTAATCCATGAAATATCTCGAAAATTCTTCTATAACTTCTTGGCATACTAGATCGCGTTGAAACAATACGCATACGTGTTCCTGCGTTTCCAGCTCTTGTAAATATATCATCCCCTATATTTTTTCCAGCTACCATTAAATCATCAACTTCAACAATTTGACCTCTTAATGGGCCTTCCATTATAATCGTCCAAGGATTAATATTTGCTTCTAAAATAAACCATCGGTTTATAATACGAATTCTAAATCCTCTAAAACGTGTTCTGGCTAACAATCGTTCTCCTAATTCTTCAAGAGTTCTAATACCCGAGCCTATTCTACCTCTAATTCCTTGCAGAATTACTCTTCCTCTAGTAACAACTGCTCCTGCTGTTCTTAAAACAGATCGACTTCCTGCTCCAACTGTTCGAACTAGACCTGCGCCTAAACGACCACTTCGTGTTAATAATCTACCCGTTCCTCTTACTAAAGCTCTAGCTCCTCTTCCTGCTATTCTTCCTGCTCCACTTATTCCTCCTTTTAATGATTTCCAAAAAGCAGAACTTCCTAAAAGTGCAAAAATAGCTTCTACTGCAGCAACTGCAAATCCTCTTGCTAACGCTCTACTTGCACCTGCTATATCGCCATTAATAGATTTATATACATATTCACCTAAATAATATGTAGCCCTAATAACAGCAACACCTATCATAATTGGCATTAAAACTCCTGCTATAGCGGTTAATGCTCCAGATGCAGTTCCTCCAGTTAAAACTAAAGCTAAAACAACTCCAATGATAACTCCAATGATAGTTGGAATAAGCCAATTTCTATTACATCTCCACCAATGACCCATTCCAGAAGCCATTTGACTCATAGTGTAACGACCCCTTTGGGAACGCGTAAGTGGGCCAAATTTTGCCTCTTCAGGGTAAGCTTCGTCAGCTCCTTCTGGTGAGGCTCCTTCTGGTGAAGGAGGAGTACAGGCTTGTTCAGCTATTCGTTCATTGCTTTGATCGATCATTTGTTGCAAACGAAACTCTGTTTCTTCCTCAGGGGTCATTTGTAAAAAATCTGGAGTGTTTTCTTCTACTGGTATTCCTCCTTCTACACCTTCACTAACTGCAGGCCCAGATGGAATCATTTCAGAAAGAATTCCATGTACTGTTCTTGAAGGATCATCAGAGTTTCCAAATTCTACAGTTCCGTCTTCAGTTCCTGTTCTACTTAAAATAGCTTGTTGTAAAGCTTCACTTGGAGCAAATTCTCCTACACTATCTACTCCTATATGTTGATTGGTATATTCCGAACGACTGAATAAAGCGGCATCACTTGCTGGAACATTATCTCCTAAACCAGAAGATTGAAATTGCGATTGTAATGATGGTTCTTCAAAAGTGGTTCTTTCAAATGGTAATGCTGTTGTTAAATTAACTCCTAATAATTCCTCTTCCATTTGTCCTTCAAATTCTGCTGGTGCTCCTGCTGCTGCTGCTATTTGATTGCTTAGTAAACTTAAATCCATTTCAGAAACCATTCGAGCCACTCTATTTGCAACTGTTATTTTTTCTTCATCAGATTTTTCTAATGTCTCTTGTAAAAATCCTACAATTCTAGTTTTAACTTGTACCCAAGTTTCTCCAAACATAGCAAAATTTGGCATTGCTCTAAGAACACCTATCATTACTCTTAATACAAAATTAATGATTGGTGGCTTGAAACAATCTGGCATTAATCTCCAATACCAAGCCATAACTACTATTGGAATTAACCAAGGGAAATTGGCTAAAATAATTAGTTTACCCACTAAAACCACTGCTGGTCGAATAAAAGACCAAATACTTTGAGCCACATCTGCAATAAATCTTCCTAATCGTGTAGCCTGAGTTACAATCCACATAGTAACACTACGAATCATAGAAGAAACCCTTTGAACTATTCCTCTTAAAAATCTAAATATAGAAGACTGTGCCACTGCATTTACTAAAGATTGAAAAGCAGCTTGCAATTGTTGAAACAAACCGCTCAACCATTGCATAGCAACATTTACTAAGATTTGCAATTGTTGGATTCCTCTTTGAATAGGATCAAAGATGTTTTGTTGTAAAAAATTTCTAAAACGAACAAACACTTCATCATTCCAATTAGCTCTTACCCATTGAACCGCTCTATAAATACCATAAACTGCTGCTCCAATAACAGCAAAAATTCCTAGTGGTGATAACAGAACAATTATACCTCCTATAATCATTAATGGAACTTTAATAGGCTCAATAGCTTGTTTTATCCATTCCCATGCCTGAGTGGCTTTTTCAACCAACCAATCCCAAGCAGAAGTAGCGCTTTCCCATGCAATATTGAACATTCTTTTTATCCAATTCCAAGCTCTTTGAATGGCATTACGAATAGGAGCAATCAAATCCCATAACCATTGTGCTTTTTCTACCACCCAATCCCACGCTGCTCTTGCATAGTGTTTTATAGCATCCATTGCTGGTTTCCCATAATCACTCCAAATTTCACTAAAAAAACCACTTATTTTAGTAAAAGTAGCTTTTAATCGGGCTAAAGCACTACTACTAAGTGAACTTATAAAGTTGAATATCTTTTCTGCTAATTGTGCAAAACTTCTACAAGCATCTGCAATATTTCCTTGCAAAGTTTCTATTATATTATCAACAAATTCATGTAAAATTCCTGATAACCCTTCTTCTTGTAACCGACTAAATAAACCGCCTGTCATAGCATCTAACCCTCTAGCTATCATGTCTCTTATTGGTTCCCAAATACTAGAACGCAAAAAACGTAATAACCCTGGAGCAATTTCATTAATTATTTCTTCTGCTCTATCTTCAACCCATTCAATAACTCGTCCTCCAAAACGAATAGCAGCTCCTCCTGTGTAATCCCAAGCAGTTGAGGCTCCTCTTGCTATTCCTCTTCCAATATCTCCAAAGACATTTCGTTGTATGGTTTGACTATCAGACTTTTTCTGAAGTTTTTTTACTTGACTTCCACTTTGTTGTACCGTATGGGTTAATTCATGAGCCAATAAATGTTTCCCCTTATTAGAATTAGGATTATATTGTCCTTGATTAAAATAAATATCATTACCAACAGTAAATGCCTGAGCACTCAAATCTTGACTCATTTGAATGGCTTGACTATTCGTATGAATTCTTACTTCAGAAAAATCTACTCCAAATCGTTCTTCCATATAATCTCTAGTATGATTATCCAAACGACTTCCACTACCTTTAGTAGTGTTAATTTGAGTTTCTACATGAGATGGAGCTTGAGATTCATTACTTGAAATAAGGGATGACTTTTGAATTAAAGGCGTTATAGTTTCGGCTAGAGGTTTTTTTCTGACTTTTTCTTCTTCTTCACAATGGGCACATTTTTTCTGTACTAATGAACTTGTTTGATTAAAACGATGTTCACCAATAGGATTCATTTGAATTACTTTATCGGCTATTGCATCGGCTTCAACTTCATAAGAATCGTTTTCAGCACCTACACTCATCTTTTTTTGAACTATTACAGGTTTGAAAAGAGGAGCATTATTGGATGCTGCTTTTGGTTTTGATTCTGTATGTGTTAAAGCTTGATTCATTATGTTTAATTTATATACAAAATTATAATCGACGTCTTTTATTTACATCAACTGACCAAATAAAGGGTTGATATGTATTAGTCGATCCAGTAACGTAATGTTGTAGATAATACAATCCAGATAATCCAGGTAAATAACTCCAAGCATCATTAACTCCACCTCCATAATGGTCAAAAATTCTATATCGTATATTTAGTATTCCATCACGAATTTGTATTCTAGCTTCTAATCTTTGGTATCCGCCCATAACTGCCACTGAGAATAAACTATCCCATTTACCAATGTAACCAGGTCTTGTTCTTATTAATTCAGATTGACAATTATATCCTGATAATGAATTGTGAATGTTAAAATAATCGATTACACTTTGTTCAAATTGTTGAGAAAACTGTGTAACAGCATCAGTGCTTCCAATAATTCTTGACATATCGCTCCCTACAGGAAAGTCAATAGAACTACCGCTTCCTGTAAGAAAATGATTAAACAAACGATTATCATCAGTCGTACTTTCCCCTGATGTTCCCGTAAAAAATCCAATCCTAAAGTCAGATAACGCACCACTTTCTCCTAATACATTGTCATAAATAAATATATCAGGACTCCTATCTTGAGGTGCGTGAGGTACTTTATCTAAATCATTATCACTATTTCGTGAGATATCTCTTCCATCTGAACATTCTAATTGAGTAACTATTCCTCTAACAGTTTCTTCTTCAAAATCATATCGAGTAGTTTTTAATCGAATAATAGCAGAACGATTTAATTTTCGATTAGCTTCTGTACTATTTGTTCTCATACAACTTGAAGAAGGTGCTGCTCCATAGGTTTCAACTTGAGCTCTTGCAGCTTCAGGAAGAGCAAAATAAAATTCTGTTGCACGAAGGGTTCTCAAGTTAGAGTTAAGCGCTTCATCTCCTTGACAATCTGTAAAACCTAATATTTCCCACGTAAGATGAGTATTTGTTATCAAATCGCTAACAAAAGTGTTCCACCTAGGATTAAGAGTTAAATCTCCATCAATGTTACCACTATTAACCGCAAAATTGGAAATAAGCATACCTACACCTCCGCTGGTGAGATTAAATAATTCAAAAGGTTCGCTTCTAGATCTTACAACTTCTCCTGTTTCTCTTGGTGGACAATCTTCTTGTGTTTCACAAGTTACAAAACGTTGCACTTTCTTTCCAATGCCACCACTCTGCTGCACCGTATGTGTCAACTCATGCGCTAATAAATGTTTTCCTGAATCAGAATTTGGACTGTATTTTCCTTCATTAAAATAAATATCATTACCTACAGTAAAAGCTTGTGCATTTAATTCTCTACTCATTTGAACGGCTTGACTTCCTGTATGGATTTTTACATCTGAGAAATCAACACCAAAACGGTTTTCCATGAAGCTCTTTGTCTGGCTATCCAAACTACTTCCACCACCTCGCGAACTATTAATTTGACTTTCAATATGACTTGAAGCTTGACCACCACCTTCTGGTGATGAACATTGAATGAATGGGGTTATATTTTCAGCTAAAGACTTTTTTTGAATTTTTTCTTCTTGTTCACAAGCGGTACATTTTCTTTGTACTAAAGCCCCTGTTTGAGAAACATTTTGTTGTGAAGGTTCAGTCATTCGCATAACTTTATTAGCCATGTTATCTGCTTCTACCTCATAAGAATCATTTGTTGTATCAATACTTAGTTTTTTTTGGATTGTAGGTTTGAAAAAAGAAAGGTTTGACTTTATTGATTTTGGTTGAGATTCTTTATGTGTTAAAATTTGATTCATCTATATTCTCTTATCTTACAATTACCTCCATTCTAAAACTCATTCTAATTCCTTCACAATTCAATCTATCAACTGAAATTCTTAAATTATTCGTGCCACTTCTTAAAGAAATGGTTCTACTTTGAACTGGTTCTGGTTGCTCTGCATCTCCACAATGCGCTCCAACTGATCTTAAATTATAAGTTCTTACCCTACTTCCATTGGTAACTCTTACAGTATACTCTTCAGACCCTGTACAACCCATTGCCCCTGGACCGTTACAAAATGGCAGCCATCTCGTATAAAAGGTTACATTACCTGAACATCCAGAAGGAATTGTTATACTTCTATTTGTAAAATTCTGTATCGAAAAATTTTCTACATTACTTGCTCTACAACTTCTCCTTGAAGTTTGTTTCTGTATTTTCTTTCCAATACCACCACTCTGTTGCACGGTATGCGTCAGCTCATGAGCCAATAAATGCTTTCCTGAATCAGAATTTGGACTGTATTTTCCTTCGTTAAAATAAATATCATTGCCTACAGTAAAAGCTTGTGCGTTTAATTCCCTACTCATTTGAACAGCTTGACTGCCTGTATGGATCTTTACATCTGAAAAATCAGTACCAAATCTACTTTCCATGAAGTTTTTTGTTCCATTATCCATGCTTGAACCTCCTCCACGTGAACTATTAATTTGACTTTCAACATGATTTGGTGCTTGACCACCACTTTCAGAATTTGATGAGCGTTGAATTAATGGGGTTATATTTTCAACTAAAGACTTTTTTTGAATTTTTTCTTCTTGTTCACAAGCGGTACATTTTCTTTGTACTAATGATCCTGTTTGTGAAACATTTTGTTGTGAAGGTTCAGTCATTCGCATGACTTTATTAGCCATGTTATCTGCTTCTACTTCATAAGAATCATTAGCCGAACCTATACTCAATTTTTTTTGAATGGTTGGTTTAAAAAACGAGCTACTTTTTGTAGTGGTTTTATTTTCTCTTTGTAACATTGCTCTTTCCATAGAAATTCATTTTTAATTTAACTCCAATGACAGCTTAGATAATTTTCCATCCATGGTGTTTGTATCATACCTATTCCCCATGGTAATTGTTCTAATAAAATATCATATCCCTTTTCTTCAACCCATAATTCATATTCATTTCCATTTAAGAGTTCTAATTTTGCTTCTCTTTGTAAAAATGTTTGTTGGAGTGCTTCAATAGAAGAATTATTCATTACTTTCCAATGTTCGTTAACTGCTTCCAGTAAACTTTTACATTTCTCTTTTTCCTTTTTAGTCATTTTCAATTTTACGTTTACAACTGCCTCAATTGGAAACCCACATAAAATCTTATTAAGAACTAAATCACTTTCATCTATTTTTTCTTCTCCGGAAACTAAAAATTGTGTAAGTAAAATAGCTTTATGTTGGTTTATTTTCTTGGTCCAATTCCCATTGTTTTCGCACAAATTCAATTGTTCAAAAAGTGCTTTCAAAAAAGGATGTAAAAGCACTAATCCTGCATTGTTAACATATTGTGCTTTCCCTACTAAATCAGTACCTTTTTTGCCGTTTTTAAGTTCCGAATTATCTTCTTGTTGGCTACTATTTTCAAGTGTTTTAACTTTATCTTCTTGTATAGAATTCTCTAGAATACTGTTTTTTACTTTTAAAAAAAAATCTTTAATTTCTGTCGTAATTGTGTTTGATGAATTACTACTTATTTCATAAATATATTGGCAAATCAAGCTTAAATCATGGGTTGTTATTTCCCAAAATTCTTTTGAAAACTGAATAAACTCTTTTACAAGTATTTCTTTTGAAACGGATCTTTTTTGAAAATAATTCATCCATTGTACTAATTCAATCCATTGTTTTTTTAATAAATTATTCTTAGTTATTTTTTTTATAATTTGTTTAATTTCATGATTATACTTGCCATTGATATCTAGAATCTTATTTAAAAAAATAGCTGTTTCATTAGGAAAATTATTTAGTTTTCTGAAAACAATCTCTTTAAAAAAATCTGGAACTGAAAAAATCCATCGGATTAAACAATTTTGATTGGTTTCCAAGTTTAAAAGAAGCCTTTCAATAAATACTTCAGTTACCTCAATTTTTAAAATTATCTCTTCTAAATTTTTAGAGATTGCATTTTCAATAATTCTTCCTGTTTCTAAAAAATTTAAAAAAATGTATTCTGAATGAGTACTTTTAGAAAAAAAATTATTCGAATTTATTATCTCATCATTTCTGTTTTCAGAGTATGAAATTCTATTTTTTCTCAAATAATCTTCAATTTGTGTTAGTCCTTTTTGAATAATTTCAGTTTTCCAATATTTCTTGGAAACATTTGGTATTTCTATAGATAATGCATCAATAACCCAAACCTTGTTTTTAATATCATATTTATTAAATAAAACTTCCAATTTTGGATAAAATTCTTTTTCTAACAACAAACTCAATTGGCTATGTAATTCTTTCCCAAAAGCTTGAGACGAACAATGAATATCAAAAGTATGTTGTTGAAGCAGATGCATAATCTTTTACTTTTAGAAATCCTTTGGACAGTGAATAGAGAAAGAAGCAAAAATTTGATCACCATTAAATAAATTGTCATTTAATTCTTGGCTTTCAATTTTAATAAGAAATTCTTTTTCTGTACAATTAAAATTTAAACTTCCAATTCTAAATTTATTACTTGTTGAAGTACTTTGCTTTCTTTTTATTTTTACTAAGAAATCTATATCACTTCCTATATTTGAGTCTTCAATAATTGTTTTTAGTGCTTCTAAAATTTTCACATCATTATGTAAAAAAGTAAAATTGTTAGCACTATTTTCAAAAATAACTATTCTAAAAGTAATGTTTACAAATGAGTCTGCTATACCTCTTAAAGAATAACTTAATCTTCCACCTTTATCATCTATCAAGGGCGTTGTGCTTTGAAAACTAAAAGTGGACAGGTTTGTTGTTGATTGTTCATTCAGTTCTTTACAATCTAAAATATCTTTTAAAATTGCATTTGTATCTACTGCTTTAATATCACCATTTGTAATGATTTTTCTATTTATATCTGCAATGATTTGTGTTTTTGTTTTTACTGCCATGATTCTGTTATTTTTATTTGTTTGTATTGAAATCGTTTGTATTGAAATCGTTTTTGTTGAAATCGCCTATTCTAGTCAAAGGAGAAACAGTTATTGTTTGTATATTTTCACAAACCTCGCCTAGTTGTTTTATAGTAATAGTAAATTGCCTATTGTTATCAAATTCAAATGTATGCTCTACAGTATTTTCATTTGTTGTAATCATATCTGAATTATCTCCAAAATCGAATTCATATTCATGAGTGTCATTTGTAGTGCTATTTACAAATTTAATTACATTAGGCTCATTCACATCTCTAATAATTGACCACTGCAATTCATTTGGACTAACTATTTCAAATTCGATTGTATTGCTCAGTTCTTCATCTACCTCATATTGCAAATCATATAGTTTTGGAGTTGCAATAGAGGCATGATTAGGTTTAAGATAATATTTATCGCTTTTTTGAATAATAGCCTCTTTTCCAGTTCCAGTAAAAATTCCTCCAGCTTTTCCTTTAATTTTAACCTCATATTCTTTTGCGTCGGTTTGACAATATTTGGACTGTTCTAAAGAAATTGTTAATGGTTCTTTTACTTCTATTTTAACTTCCAAAGTATTTCCTTCACTACAACACACATAAGGCAAATAAAAATCAGCAATAATGGTTTGCTGGAAAGGATTTTTTTCAACTGTTGAGCCTACTTCATATTGTAAAACCCCCTTAATGTTTTCCAAAATATAATCGCTCATTTGAACTGTATAATTAGCTTCTAAATTATACTTAGCTATCTCTAATAAATCATTTTTAATGTTGTCTGATTCTTCTTTACATTTATCAATTGCTAATCCTTTTGGCTTTGTTTTAATCTGAGATTTATAATCATCAAATTTCACGCTACTAATTAACTCATCCTTAATATTGCTATCAATAGGAATACTATTCTTATAATTTGTAACCGCAGCAAGTAAATTGGTGTAAATTAAAGGAGGATTTGATGCTTTAAAAATAGAAGTATCAATATATACTAACACAAAAGTTCCTCCTTTTGTAACACCTGCTTTATGTTCAATTCCTGGATGTTTTTTTAAGAATGTAGAAAAGAATAAATCCTTATATGTTTTTTGCCATCTTAAATTGGCTTCTTCATAAATAACAGTAAATGGGTCATCTAGGAATAATTCGTTAATATCATCTAATCTATCTATTAAATCTTCTGCAATAGTTGATAGATTAGGATTAAATAATTGAATGCACCATCTATGAAATAAAAAAACATGATTTAGATTTTTAAAGATGTCATAAAAAGATTTATAATTGGGTAAAAATTCTTTTAAATCATTGGTTAACAAATTCTTTAATTGCGATAAAATATTCTTAAAATTATTAATGTTTTCTATAGTAATAATATTATTTTCATCTAATGTGTTTTTTCTCAAATCCATCCATTTAATGACAAATTCAGTAATATTATACACTCTTTTTCGAGCTAAATCATAATCTGTTTCTAAATCATCCCAGCGACCATCAAATTTTAAAATATCTACCTCTTTATTTACAAAATCAACTGCATTTAATGCTGTTATTTTAAATGGTAAAGCATAACTATTTTTAATTAAATTAAGGTCATTTATAGCTTTTTTATAATTCATACCTATATGTCCTTCAATTCTAAAGAAATTATAAGGTTCTATATCAAATAATAAAGGTTCTTTGACTTCTGGTCTATTAGTATAGTTTGGAATTGTTGAATGATAGGAAAGAATCGTATTATTTTCTTTCTTTACAGTTAATTGTGGATTCCATTTTTTATTTAACTCTAAAATGGAATTATAATAAAAAGGAATCGCTTTTTCACTTAAAGGAATAGTCCCTAAAGAAGAAGGCGTTACTTTTATTACATTTTGATTTGGAATTTCAAATGAAGTAAGAATAAGAACCAGTTTTTCAAAGAGTAAGTTCAATTCTTTCAGCTTTGCATTTTCTTCATTACTTCCATCTAAAGTTTTGATAAAAGGTGTTCTATAAATTGCTTCACCATTTGTATCACCTCCAAGAACTACGTGAAAAGGGAATAATCCTTCATCCACACAACAAAAACTAGGATTGATTTTTTTAAAATCAATAATTTCATTTTGAGTAGCTACTATATCAGCAATCCAATCCCAAACATATTGCAAGTTTACGCTTCCTTTATAATTATCTACCGTTGTTGAAATGGTATTTTTACAGTCTTCCAAAATGTCTAAGTTACTTACTTCTGACAAGACCTCTTTAAAATCATTATAAACAGAAGCAATAGAATCGCTTAGTTCAGTTAAAAAACTGTCTTTATATACTTTTCTAAACCCATCAAGAACATTTGTAGCAGTAATAATATTTTTATAAGGAACATTGTATCTAGGAAACGTAACTTTAGAATATAATTCTGGTAATTGATACACTTTAGTTAAAACTGCTGTAACTTCATTAGTAGAAATTACTAATGGTCTAATAGTAAATTCAATACGTTTCCCTTTATCATCACAATTTGTAGTAACACAGTTCTTTTGATCAATTAAGGTAACTTCTAATAATAAGATTACTAATTTATCAGTAAAAAAATTAGCTGGAATTGGCTTTACATCAACATCAGAAGCATCTGTAGTTAATAATTCGAAACAGTTTTTAATAGCCTCATATTTGGAAGCATGTTTAAAGATTGCATCTAAATAAGGTTCTCTTATATAGTCTGGTTTTAAAAATTGGTCAGAGAGTTCTAAATCGTGGTATTGCGTAAACGTAGTTTCTTTAAAATTAATTTGAAAACCTAAAGAAGTTACAGCTGTTCCACAGCTTATTGTTACACTATTTATGTTGTTTTTAATAGAAAAAGAAAGATCTAATCCACAAACAATTCCTAAGCCAATTAAGCTTTTTCGCGTTATACGATCCTGTTCTTCTAAATGACTTACAAGTAAATTTAATTCTTTTTGACTAAGCACTTGATCGGCTTCAAAAACTGGATAAATAGAGGTGTTATATGCTTCCATGATCTTTTTTTTATAATGTTCCTAATGATGTGTTTCCAAGAATAATAGGATTGTTTGATTCGCTTAATTGACAATCATATAGATTCCCTTCTGGATATAATGTATTGAGCTCTTTTAAGGCTAAAATGAGTTCGTGTAATGATTTAATGTAATTTGTTTCTTGTGCTTTTGTAAGTGTATTTTCACAAAAATGGAGTCTGTAGTGTCTATAATTTTCAATCCATTTTTTATATTTTTTTTGAAAACCAAGCATATCACTCGCATTGACCCAACATATTTTCAATAAAACATGAGCGGGTGCTTCTTGTCTAAATATTTTTTCTGCATATTTTCTAAAAATCAAATTTTTAAACCTAGAAATGTAACCTGGCAAAACGATAGTAGCTTTAAAAGAATAAGGATCATTATTAGCCTCATCGTCGCAATCATCATTTAAACAAACCGTTAATAAATCTTCATCCGAAAAAGTACTATTGCTAAAAGGTCGTAGTAAAATGTGTTCCAAACAATAAAAATTCTCATAGTAAACATTCATAATTCTTATCATTTTTACTAAATAGTCATACGCTTCCGTTTCAGAAAGAAATTTCTTATTCAACTTGGCTATCTTCTTGTTCCCATCTACTAAATACAAATAATAATTAGGTCCAAAATTGTCTATTTTATATAAATTTTGATCTAAAAAATGAAGCTGAGCCCATTCCCACTTTTCAGGTAAATTAACTGCAGGAGCAATAATTTTAAATAAAAAGTTACCTGAATCCGTTTCTACTGTCCATTGGGTTTGTGGTCCTTCTTCAGTAACAATATTGCGTAGCAGAATTTCATTTATTCCTAATAATTTTGCAACTCGTTTTTCATAACCGCCTCTGTGATTTGAATCCCAAAATGGTTCAAATTCTAAAACTTTTGTAGTTTCATTTATTTTAGCATTCAAATAATCAATTCCTAATCCACGATTACTGCTTATTTCAGGGTAAGTATTAATAAATTTTTGTTTGTCTTCAATTAAATCTTCATAGTCAAAACTCAGTGAACCCATTCCAGAAGTATTTTGAGATAATTGATACATCATAAATACATACTCATTAAAACTTTCAGAAAAACGGGCTAATAAATGGTCTAAAACTCTATTGCGCCTGTCATAAAATTCTGTTTTTGTCTCATAAAGAGAAACTTCTTCTGCTGTTGTTCCAGTAAGTAATTTTGCTTCTAAATCATCTAAAAACACTTCTTTAGAATAAAAATCTTCACCTGTTAAAGGATTGGTTTCAAGATAAGTGGCAAAGTAAGTTTGCGTAATCGTTTTGGTGTCATACAATTCCTTAGCATTGTATAATTGGCTGAAAAAATCAGCTAAAATTTGTTCAAAGAAATACAAATATCCTTTTAATTGCTTCGCTTGAGCTTTTCGTAAGGGAGTATCTTTTTCTGAAACATAGTTTTTACCCAAACCATAATTTCTAGGAAACTCATCTTGAATGCTGTAATACCTATTAAAATCAAAATAATCACCATTTTCTATTTCAAAATCGTTTTTAGTATTTTGTAATTTCTTCTGATTAAATTGTGTTTTGTATAAAATTACTTTTTGTTCAACCAACATTAATTGGGTTTCCGAAAGTAAAAAAGGAATATTTTTTTGAAACAGTAACAATTTTGATTTTTGAGCATTGAAAATAGGTTTTACCTCTCCTGAAAGCTTTAAAATCCATTTTTCATTCGTAGCGTTTGCAATTGGCTTGCCCAATTCATTATAAGCGGTCATCATAAAGTTTTTGACCGATTTTACTCCTTCAATCTCCATTAAAACAGCAATAATATCGGAAGCATGTATTTCACTAGGTAATTGCGCTTTTGCAATCTCTTCATCTTTTAAAAAACCATGTGTTAATTTTGGTCCTAGAAAAATAGCTTCAGAATGATAACCTTCATTTACTAATTGTGCTAAAGTGTAAAAAGTAATTTTTGGATTGATGATATTATCAATTGCAATTTGAACTTGCGTCATTACTTCAATAGCATCTGTTCCTGGTTGCAATTCAATATCGGCACAGATACCTATGTCTACTTTTTCAATTATTTCGGTACACAAATAATCTTCGGTTAAATTTCTATTTTGATGTAATGAAACCGCTATTGTAGAAAAAATTTCTTGTATTTTATCTTTCTTTTGTTCAAATAACGAAATGACTTCACACACATTTTTCTCTTTTGAAAAGTGATTTACTACTAAATCGATTTCAGCAATATCATTTGGAAAAATTCTAAAATGTAAAGAATCAGAAGGTTTGCTAGCTCTATTTACCACTAGAAAAACAATATCTTGCATTTTCTTAACACTGTCAATTGTAATCTTAGAGGGCTTGTTCATTTTTTTAAACAATAGCGTATCTGGATGACTCCAATTAGTAAATTGAGGTACTATTTTAAGATTAACCCAACGATTATTTTCCCAAAAAGCAAACTCTAATAATAAAGTGTTTAAATCTCCTAAAATGGGATCTTCATCTAGTTCAATTTTAACTTTGTTTAATCCTCTCAGTACTAATTTTGGTAATGGAGTATTGTTTTTATCAGTTTTCTTTAAACTTAATTTATCTTCAATTTTATTGATGTATAGTGAAGCTTCGTTATCATTCGGTTTAAAATAACCATTTGCATCGGTTGTAGTTTTTGTTGGCAATAGCCAAGCATTTGAAACCCCTTCAATATCAATAAGTAGTTTTCTATAATCAATAACCGTTAAAGGAGCATTAGTAAATATAGTTGCCGCAGAGAAAAATGTACTATTTTCAATTTTTCCGTTTTTACTAGTCAAAAGATCCTTAATATCGAAATCTGCACGATAACCCAATTCTGTTATGGCATAGCAAAGCACATCTAAAATAGTAATTCCAGGATCATGAGGATTGTAGTCTGTCCAGAATTTAGAACCAAACTGTTCAATATATTTGAACCCTTCTCCTAACAAGTATTGAAAGTCTTGTGAAGGAAGCAATTTTCTGTCTTTTTCTATGTAATATTCTGTTGACATGATATTTATATTTCTGTAATTGAATGCGTTTCAGTGGGAATAAATAAAGTAAAATCGGATTGTGGTAAAATCTTATTTAGATTTTGAATGGCACTGCCTATAATTTCATTGTTTTCGTCTAATTTATATTGGACAACCTTAAAATCAGTGATATAATCTACATAGGTTTGATTGTCTAGCAATTGAATTATTGAGGAAAACTCTATTTCGTTAGCAAAATTGAAATCGTCTTCTTCATAGGCCCAAGGACTTAAATAATTATTAATTGTTTCCTTCAATTGGTCGATATACAATCGAGTATCCATACCTGGTGAATTGTGAAATTTCACCTTAAATTGTACCATTACTTTTTCTAATCTTGGTGGCTTTACGTTTATTCTTACTTGCGGAGAAGCTTTTTTATAAAGATGTTCTTTTATTAAAAGCATTTTATTCAAGCTTAAAAGTGGCTTCCATGTAATGTTCTCTGAAGCAGATGCTTTTGCAATAGGAATAAGTGTTACGTAACCTGCAGAAACATTGGATAAAGTAGTATCATATCGGTAATGATTCAAAGTTTTTAAGCGATACACTTCTGGAAATTCTTCAAGGACAATTCTTTCATAATCCCAGCTAGTAATAGCTTTATTTTTATGACGCAATCTCTCACTAGTTCTTATGTATAAAGCATCGTCTGTTTCTGCTATTCTGCCTAAAAAAGAATTGTACGGTTGTTTGATTTTTTTAACCCCATTTATAGCTTTATACGATTTAGTGATAGTTTCCTTTGGAGTATTTTCTAAAAATTGAGTACCTATTTTTTCAAAATCTACTAAAACCGCTTTAAAAGCTTGAACATGAATTCCTAAAAATTTACAGATGGCTTGCTTATTAGAAACCGATAGTCTGACCCAGAATAAATTTTCTGGTAAAACAGTATTTGTATTGGCTTTAAATTCTGGAACAGTAATACTAACTAAACCAGATTGCGTTAAGGAATAAGTTTCATCACCTAGTTCATTTTCTTGAAAATCTAACCATAGATTATTGCTTAAATACTGCCAAGAAATTACAGCAGGTTCTAGTAATGGATTTGCAGTTCCTTCTTCTAACTGTACTAAAAAATTTAATCCATTTTGAGGTTCTATAGTATCAAAACCAATATAAATGTAACCTTCATTAGTATTTAAAGTGGAGAAATGCAATGTTCCTTTTTCCTTTTTGGCAAACCCAAAAGGCACAACTTTAAAAATTTCAACTGGATTTTTTTCATTAGTTCTTGTGGCTAGATTAATGGTTTCTGAAACCTTATAATTAAAAACAAATTCTTTAATTCTAGGCTTATAAGGTAATGAGATACTATTTTTATTTTGACTGGCTAAAATATAATCTTCCATATATTTTTGACCGTTGTAAGCAGAATCTTCTAATTCAATTCTAAATTTCCCGTTAGAAACAATTTCATCAGTTGCTACTTCATCAAAATGATATTCTTTTAAAGGATAAGTATTGGTAATAGGGGTTAAGCTATCTGAATATTCTTTCCATTGCCCTTTATTTAAATGAAAAACAGTTACTTTATCATTTATCCAATTTATTTCTGATACATAGTGTATGTTAGCTTTTTCAAGCTCTTCTACTTGATTAGTAATTTCTGTTTGTTGTGAAATTTCATCTATAACTTTATTAGATCTTGTTTCAGCATGTGTTTTATCTGTTACTTTATTTCTTGCAGCAATGGCATTGTTTATAACAGAATTATTTAAAAGAGAGATAGTTTGAAATGTAGCAACTGCTTTATTCTTCATAAAAAACTCATTGGAACTTATATTCATTCCATTGCCGTTTTTTGGAAATTCCCCAAAAGGATAAAAAGGTTTCTCTATGTCAATAGTTCCAAAATCTGATTCTAAAACGAAAGATTTAAACTGATTTACTTCTACATCTAATTCAATTCTATTTATGGAAGTAAGAGTGTTTTTAGATTTTGGTATAATTTTCAAAACAGGAAATTGCGATTGCACTAAAAAGTCGGTGTGTAATTCCTTATTGAAAGGAATAATGGCTTTTTCAGTAGCTGGAATTGTTAGTTTTATAAAACCATTACTAGTTGCTTTTTGTGTAATTTCAATGGCTTCTTTCTCACCTGTTATATAGAAATTAAAATCATTTGCTTTGTAAGAAGTGCTGTTATTAAATTGCAAAGAGATAATTCTTTCGCCACTTTGTAAAAACAACAACGGACTGGCAATCATTATACCTTCTTTAAATTCTTCTTGATTACTAGCAAAAACATCAAAACTTTTTCCCGTTGCATTTACTTTTATTAAATCGGTTTTAAAGAAGTGATTGTCTTTTCTATAATGACTTAAAAAAGAGTTTAATTTAATTTGATTAATAGTTTGATCTGCTGTTGAGGCATAATATTTATTTTTCCCATTTCCGTTTTTACCCGCAGAAAAAATAGTGTCTTTTGGTAGTAAAAATGGCTTGGTGTTAAAAGGTTCTACCACTAAATGAACATAATCGGGCTGTGCATTTTTGTTTTGAATTTTTAAAACATCTTTGTAATAAAAATCCAAATGATTTTTAGTAAACTCATTAAATTTATCTTTAGCAACCGACAGTAATTTTAAGAAAGAAAGAAAAAGAGCATAATGTGGTGTGTGTTTTGAATAATTTTCTAACTGGTAAGCAACAGCTTTCTGTGAATAATTTTTCCAAGATAAAAGCAAACCAAAAAGTTGCTGGGTTGTTTTTAAAAACACATAATTTTTTAGTAGTGAAGTAATATTTGTTGTGGCATTAATTTGGTTAAAAACCGAAATAAATTGCGCTTTTATTGCATAAGAAGAAGCTACCAAACTTTCTTTTTCTATGATTTCGTCATCTAATGTTGCTGCTCTTTCTAAAAAATCCATAAAAGCAGTTTTTACTTCCTCGAAATACTCTAGTAATAAAACTTTTTGGGTTGCAAAATCGGTATTTATAAAAATTTCATTCTTTTTAACTTCAAAAGCATTTTCTAACATTTCAATATTCCAACTAGCAATATAAATAAGTATAGCAGTAGATTCCTTTTGAAAAAAGTTGGACCAATCTCCATCATTAGTATCAAATTCATTATAAAATTTTACATACTTAGAAAGACGCTGTACAAACAATAGAAAACTTTCTTCACTTCTTTCTTCTAAAAGAAAAAAACTGGTTTGTAAAGCCGGTCTTACTCGGTCTTTTTGCGTGGTTCCTATGCCTTCATGTATCGATAATATGGAATTACAATTTTTCATTTGTATGAATTATTTTTTTACAAACGTTCCTTCTTCTAAGTAATAAGGGAATACATAATTCTTTCTAGAATTTGTAGCTCTTATTTTATACGTTATTTCAATATTAATAATGCCTGCATTACTTTCGGTTTCCCCTGATGTAAAATCGACCTCTAACAAATCTATTCTAGGTTCATATTTTAGTATCGCATTTTCTATGATGCCTTTAATTTTGGTTAATAAAGTAACCGTGATACTTTCGTAAAGTAAAGCACTCAAATCGCAACCAAAATCAGATCGCATGATCCTTTCATTTATTTGAGTAGTCAATAATATTTGTAAACTTTGAAATATATCATCCTCATTGGTAACCATTTCAATAGTAGCCAACTGATTTTTAAATGTAGGTGGAAAACTCCAACCTGTTCCTAAAAATGATTTATCTTCCATGCCTTTATTTTTTTATCCTCCTATTATTACTGTAGGACAACCAGCAACCACAACACCTCCATGACCAGTTGCATCTCCCATTCTCACCGCTGGACTTCCTGCAATAAAAACAGAGGAAGAACCCACAGAAAGTGAATCGGGTGGTCCAGTGCAAACACAACTATCTCCTACAATGGATGCAGGCAAACCTCCTATTAATACACTACTATTTGCACCAGGAATTAAAGGACCACCTACATGTGGAACAGTTCCTGTTGTCATAGGACATGTGTGCATATCTGTAATTCTTGCTGCTGCTGCCATTTTAATTTAAATTTATCATTGTTCCTTTTAAAATCATATTGCCACTTCCTTCAGCATTAATATTAATACCTTCTACTTTTATATTGCCTTTTGCTTTCATGTTTAAATCCTTACAACTCTCTATTGTAATACCTTGATCATTCATAGTGATTTTATTTTTATTTTCATCTTCTAAAACAAATCCCTTCAAATCATCACTAATCAGTAATTTATTGCCTTTTTTAGTACTTACTTCTATACTTTTTTTCTCATCATCCATTAGGATGCGTGTTCCTTCTTTGGTAACAAATCCTTTTTTATAATTGTTTTCTTCAATAGGATAAGGCATCGCTTTGTTACTACTGTATAAACTACCCAAGATTATAGGAGTGTCTGGATTATTATTTAAGCAACCCACAATAACCTCATCATTGATACTAGGAATAAAATAACTTCCCATATCGCTAGAAGCATTTAAAGTGCCTAATCTTGCCCAAACACCCTCACCACTACTTGACAGTTGGGGAATTCTTACTTTAATTCGAAATTGATTATTAGGATCTTCGATAATCTTAGTAACAATTCCTATTTGTAAGCCATTTACAGTATTTGTTTGACCAATTTCTGCATGAGTATTATTTACACCAGATGTGGTATTTTGAGTAAACGATCTTTCGCTTTCTAAACCATACATATATTCTGTTTTCCAACAGCCATTTTGAATACTATGTTCTTCTTGTGTAATTAATAAGACTTCATCATTAATTTGAGTATTTACTTTAGTAAAAGTTATATAGTCTCCAGATTTAGCTAGTAAATTACCAAATGTGGTTACCTTTCCTGTTATGGCAGCCAGATTACTTTTTGCTATGATAGTATCTGCAACTCTTTGTAAAGTAGCCTCTTGCAATTGTGTTTCACTTAATCGAACGGTATGCGGATTATCTGGAGTACTTTGAGAAGCTGAGACAGTTACCGTTTCTTGATTTTCGATGTCCCAGCGTTCAATTGTTACAGCCGATTTTCTTCTTTCTGCATCTAAACGTCCTGTAAAAGCAAAAACATTAATACCGTTCTCTGCTACATAAATAGGCTCACTTTCAGGCTGTAGAATATCAATCCCTACAAACTCACTATTTCGTAAAGCCACCATCATACCAATAGAATCTAAAAACCCAATTAGGTAATCCCAAGGAACTGTAGTATTATTATGAGTAATTTCTTCTTCTCCCCAGGATTGACCCTGTAAATTGTCACTTAAAATTAAATTGGTAGTATAATTCGTTAACTTTTCTTCAAAAGTTTGATTGTTATTCTCCTCTTCTGTGGAAGATTGAGACAATCGTAAAGCCACATCTTTACACTCAATTTTGGCAACTACCATACAATTTTCATATTGTTGATCTAACGATTTTATAACCCCTTTGAAAAGAGTTTCCATGGCACCTTCAAAACTAATTTTCACCTCTATTTCAAGAGGAGGATCTGTGGGTTCATGGTGTAATGCATGTAAAGGAGAATCATCATTGTCTTCAAAATCTTCTTCAGCAGTAGCGAAAGTAAATTTGGCAAACGGAATTTTATTCAACTCAAAGTGCACCTTTGCTTCTGTTAACAAAGTATCTAATCCAGTAATTTCACCATTAATGGTAAATTCTAGTTTTAGTAACGTGTCAGAAGGAAAAAAAGGCTTTACTGTTGGCATTACAATATTATTTAATTGGTGGGAATTTTATTTTTTGACCAAAATCAATCTGTCTAAAACTCAATAGTTTATTATTCTTAGCCACATCGATATAAAAAGTATTATTTTGATAAATCGATTCTGATAGTAAGGCTAAGTTATCATTCATCTTAAAGGTTCTTTCATGTGTTAAATCGGGCGAGTTTTTATTCTCTTTGGCAACCATTAACTTATAATCAATAGTTCCTTTAAAAACACATCTTACTTTAGCACGAATAGGTCTTCCATCTTTTCGAAAAAGCGTGTATTCGATATCCATACTTTTTAAGCGACAGCTTAAACTATAACCACCCCAAAGCAATTTTAAATAAGCCGTTTGATGCGTTTCACCATCATAGCCCATTAACAGATTTTTGAACTCTTCCACTTCTTTTTCTACCGTTTCTACTTCACCAAAAGGATTTACTATCGCTGGCTTTAAAGCATTAGCAATATCACCTACGGCATCTAATAGCGATTCTTCACCTTTTCCATCTTTAATTTTTCCTGGAGGAACAATACCCGAACTATCAAAAAAGAATTCAAAATTCACTTCTTCACCTTCAATTCTATTAAAGCGTAAATCGGTTCCAGAAGTACCCATGGCCTGATTCTCACAAAACTCGACATTATGTCTCATGGAATATTTTTCAGGATTTAACTGAACAAAAATGGTTTTCTTAGGTGGTTCCGCATATTCTTTTGTTGGAAAAACCTCTATGCGCATTTTATCTATTATTCCTAAAAGTCCTAGTATCATCTTTCCGATTTTTCTTTAATTTTTTCTAATACTTTTGAAGTGCATTCATTCACAATGGAAGCCTTTAACTCTTGCCATTTTACAGTTCCTATCTTCTCTGTAAAAGGAGTAGTTTCATTGTTTTCAACAACAGTCACTTTGATTCGTAATTCTTTAATTTCTATAGCCATATTGGTAGATTAAAACCCTGGAATAGGGATTTCTTTATAAAAATTGTAACGTAGCGTCATGGTTTCGATTACTATTTTATTTTCTTCCGCATTAAAATCGCTAACCTCATAACTTAGAGGAATAGCGTGCGATACGTACCAAACTTTAATAGGATTTCCATTTTCATTTAAAAGTGAAATCACCAAATTAGCTGGGTAAAAAATAAAATCTTCTAAGGCCTGATTACACCACATGGCTACTCCCGACAAATCAGAAGTCAAACTCCGTTTTAAAACTAAATCTTGATATCCTGAACGAACCGGAAAACTGTGTTTAAAACGATTTTGTCCCCCTTCTGTATAGGATTCTGTTTCCATAGTAGCTTTTAACCCATTCACACTTTGAAATTTAGTATCAATAGAAAATTGAGGGACTAATTCAAAAATGACTGAAAAGTGAAAACCTACTATAGGAGTATTACTTGGCATAATAATTAGCTTTTAAACAATACATCTACACCATGATTAGCCACTTCAACAGTATCAATGGCAGCTTCATTTGCATCCGATTTTAGATCAGTACATTTTAAAGAAACAATAAAACAGTCTTTAACAGTCCACACCACTTTTGGTTGTTGATTCTCATCCAAAAGTGAAATTGTAATGGTTCTTTTTTCAACTGTGTTTTGAGCTACTGTATTGTACCAATCATAAAATTCATTATCCCCTAAGAAAACACCTCTTTTTAAAGTTATGTTACTCAACTTTTGCATCCCTGGCATTTTTTCTTTATAAAAATTAGGGCTAGAACCCACACGGTGCTCTATAACATCCATTTCCTTGTTTAAACCTGAAACTTCAGTAAAAGCGATTTTACTTCCTCCCCATTGCACACTAAAGTGAAATTTTGGTAGCGGAAAATTTGTATTTGGCATATCGTTATATTTTAAAGTTAAACACTATTTATTATGATTTTTGTTGCATTTGTTTGAATTCAAGGATAATGAATTCCGCTGGTCTAGAAGGAGCATAACCTACTTTAACAATCATTCTTCCTTCTAAAATATCTTGAGCCGACATGGTTTCATTTAAACCAATGGAAACAAAAAAAGCATGTTCCGTTTTACTGCCTGCTAAAGCCCCATCTTTCCATAAGGTTGCTAAATAATTATCTATCATTCCTTTTACACTAACCCACGTTAACGACACGTTAGGTTCAAAAACAAACTGCATACACGCTTTTTTAACCGACTCTTCAATCATGTTAGCCAATCGTCGTACATTTACATAGCGCCAATCATTAGAATTTCCAGCTAAAGTTCTTCCTCCCCAAACTAAAAATCCTTTTCCAGTAAACTTTCTTATCGCATTAATCGATTTTCCTGTTTCATGAATATTCATGTCTTCTTGGTTCGCATCATTAATATCATCGGTTAAACCAATAATTCCATTTATACTAACGTTTGCTGGAGATTTCCAAACCCCTCTTGTTGCATCAGTTTTGGCATAAATACCGGCTATAGCTCCTGAAGGTGGAACGGTATTCATAGAAACAGCTAGTTTAGCTACAATTTCTGCATACAATGGCATATTAGCAATTAAAGTAGTTTCTTGTTGTTCAATATAGTTTTCAATAGATGTCATTCCACTATTCATAGCAGCAAGAATACCAGTTCTTAACTTATCTAATGCTAATTGAATTTTGTTTAAATCTGCCTCTAATGGTGTACTAGTTTCTAATAAACCTGTATAAGGATTAGGTGCAGAAACCGCTAGTGTTCCCCATATAGCTTCAAAATCGGCAGCAATTATAGTGGCACTTATCAGTTTCCCACCAATAAAAACAGCATTAGTTGCAGGATCTTTCAAAGTATTATAAACGGCTTTGAAATCTATTAAACTTTGCAAATAAGGACGCAATGAAGTAGCAATAACATTTTCAACATATTTTTTCAAATCACTATCTGAAATAGTTGATGTTTTGCCTAGTTTTCCTAATAGATTAACTAATTTTAAAAAATAAGCATTGGTATTTGTAAAATCATTTGCTATAACTACCTTATCCTTAGTAGATTGAAAAGATGCTTCATTCCATTGGTACACTATACCTTTAACTGCTGTAGGTTTATATACAATATCATATTGCGTTTTAAACTTTGTTATTAGAGGCAATACAACTGGATCAGATGCATAAATACTAGCAAAATTAACTTGTGCATCAATTTTACTAAATCTAAACTTATAACTAGCATTTACTTGTAAATCGGGATAATAACTAGCACCATATTTAAGGTTCATATTACCCACTTTATCCCTAAAGCTTTCGCTACTTGCAATTAAATTACTTTTGTTAACTTCAGTAATAGGTTTAACATCAAATATTGAAAATCGATCCATTAAATCGCTACATTGCAGTAACATTTGTTGTTGAAGTGCCGCTAGATTATCTGCCGATAAATTCACAGCATCTGGAGACAACAATAAAGTAGGCTCATCAAAATTTCTTAATAAATTCAATCCTGTTATAAAATCATCTGAAGAAGCAAATGTAGGATTGCTTGAGAATTGCCCAATTGATACAATGTAACATACACCACCTCCATTAGCATAAAACAAATTCAAACTATTATATAACTTAAATTTACTTTCTGCTACTTCATAAATATTGGAACCCATATTTATAGTTATGTTATCTGGACTAGGTGCACTTCCAAAAATTTGTTGAAATTCAAGTAAAGAGGAAATTCGTACAGGCACAGAAGGGCCTTTTTCGGTATACCCTATAAAAGCAGGAATTGCAGTGGCAACTTGTGCTACAGAAGGTGGAAATGCATCAATCTCGTTGATATATACTCCGGGTGTTTTAAGAGAACTTACATTCATGACATTTTTATTTATTGTTTATATTCTATTCACTTTTTAATTTTCAAATTCACCAGTTTCTAAAAGACCTATTGGATTATTCTTATCATTTTCCCATAGATTAATTTTAACCTTCTTAATTACTTTTTCTTCAATTGTGGTCTCATTTTGAATCATAAACAATCGCATTTTATACAAAGCAGAAGGCATATATTTAGAACCTAAATAAGACCACATTTGGTTTAATTGCTCCATAGACAAACTCACAAACTCCATAGTAATTTTGTAATAATCCTGTTGTGCTACTTCATTTTTTGCTAAAAAACTAGCATAATCGAGTAGCTCAGAATCATCATTTTTATAATAAAAAGACTTGTTTTGTTGAAAATATTGAACAATCGTTTTAAGTTTATCTATACCATCTAAGTATTTAGATAAATCTTTATTATAAGAGCTAAATAATAAGGAAATAATAAGATGTTGAGTTGGCTGGTTGTATCGCGATATATTTTGATCATCTGCAAGACCTAGATAAACCGACTGATTTTTTTGTGTTTTATCCTCTTCGATATTAACGATAGATAAAATAATAGGCGATTTAGATTCCAAAAAGTCGTCACCATCATTAAGAGTAGCAATGTTAGTAACATTGATTATTTCTTCCTGTGGATCAATTAATTTACTTAATTGTTCTATAACTACTTTTAAATCCATGTGGTTTTGTTTGCTTTGTTTGTTTGAAATTCAAATACAACAAACCGCCTGTTATTGTAAATGAATACACAAATTAACTAACAAATAATCAAATACTTACAAGGAAATATACTAGAATTAAAAGGGGATTTTTCCCTGTTTTACGAAAGGGGTTTTTCCTGTTTTAAGAGACATATAAAAACGTAGAAATTCTTTTCAAAATATTGTTAACAACTAACTAGTCCTTGCTTACAATTGTAGGCGGGTCAATTGTAAGCATAAAATTAATTTTAAAGGTTATGAATATTAAAGTAAAGTTTGGTCAAAAAGTAAAATCACTTAGAGAACAAAAAGCCTTATCTATAGAGCAATTGGCAAATATTTCTGATGTAGATAGAAATTACATTTCTGATATAGAAAAAGGAAAAAGAAATGTTTCAATAGAAATAATTGAAAAAATAATAATTGGTTTAGAAAGTGATTTTTCAACATTTTTTAACGACAAAGAATTTAAGAAATGAAAATGAAAGAGGAAATATCAATTGACGAATTTGATGGTAAAAAATTTAAAATTCGATTTGTTGAAGAAGAAGATAATAGAAAAGCTGTAATAACACATTATCTTCATAATTATCATAATGGTGTAAAAAAACATTATGAAAAAGAAGCAATTGAATATTTAAATCAAATTGTTAGATACAAAAATGAAGAAGAGGAATTAAACTATGTTTCTGATGTTGCACTTCAACAATTACTTTTTGAAGTTGAAAATGTACCTTTTCCAACACCTGAAAACTATACTTTTAAATTTATAGATTTATTTGCTGGAATTGGTGGTTTTAGATTAGCATTACAAAATCTTGGAGGTAAATGTGTTTTTACAAGTGAATGGGATGAATACGCAAAAAAAACCTACAGAGCTAATTTTGGAGAAACACCTTTTGGTGATATAACAAAAGAATCTACAAAATCATTTATACCTGATAATTTTAATGTGCTTTGTGGAGGGTTTCCATGTCAACCTTTTTCAAATGCAGGATTAAAAAAAGGATTTGAAGATACCCGTGGAACATTATTTTTTGATGTTGCAGATATAATTAATAGAAAAAAGGAAAATGGCAATCCTATTGATATAATATTTTTAGAAAATGTTAAGGGTTTAAAGAATCATGATAAAGGAAAAACTTTAAAAACAATAGTTAAAACTTTAAATACTTTAGGTTATGAGGTGAAAACTGAAACTTTAAATTCTAGGAATTTTGGTATTCCTCAAAATAGAGAAAGAATTTTTATTGTAGCTTGGTTAAAAAATAAAAATAAAGATTTTAATTTTCCATTAGGCATTAATGAGAAAGAAGAAATTATTTATAAAAAAGAAGATTTAATTAATATTAAAACAACAAAAGTTAGAGATATATTAATTAAAAATCCAGAGGAAAAATATACAATTTCGGATAAATTATATGCTGGTCATATTAGAAGAAGAAAAGAACATAAAGAAAAAGGTAATGGTTTTGGTTTTTCTTCAGTCAACGAAAATTCTCAATACACAAGTACAATTTCTGCTCGTTATTACAAAGATGGAAGCGAAATATTAATAGAACAAAAAGATTTAAATCCTAGAAAACTTACTCCAAGAGAAGCTGCTAATTTACAAGGTTATCCAAGTAAGTATATAATTCCGGTTTCTGATAATCAAGCCTACAAACAATTTGGCAATAGTGTTTCAGTTCCAGTTATTCAGGCAGTTTTCAATGAAATTAAAAAACAATTACTATGAATAAAGATTTATATGATTTTCTAAATCAAAAATCAATTGAAAGCCCTTTTAAATCAAGCCTAAGCGAAAGAGGTGGTTATATAACATTCAGTAATTCTGGTCAAAGAGGCAGTGTAAAATATTTCTCTTTAGGGCTAGATTCTTTGATAAATACATTAAGTGATATTTTAGAAAATTTAAATGAATTTTCATCACATCAAAATTACATTGAGGGTGAGTGGAGAGATTTAGGAAATCAATATTATACGGATGGCACTTCAAATGCTATGGCTACAGTTCAAACTAAGCCGTTGTTCTCTACTTTAAGTAAATTAATTGTTTGGGCAAATAATCCAGCTTTAGATGATATTAATACTGATCAAAAAATAGTTTTAGAAGAGAAATTAATAAAAAACACAATTCTTAAGCTTGACGAATTAGCAGATAAATTTAAACCTAAAGAGGTTATTCTTGAAAAAAAAGTTATTCTTAAAAAGCAAAAACTAAAATGGATAATTTTTAATACTTTCAAATATCTGCTTACAAGTTATGATGAAGAAATTATTACTAAAGGTCTTAAAGAAAAAGAAAGTAAAATAAATGATACTATTTACAAAGGTTTTTATTTGCCGATATATTTTGGAACTGACAATTTATTTGGAGTTTTTGAAAATGAACAATTCAAAGAAAATTTAAAATCAAGTAATACTGAAAGATATTTTGATGAAAATATTAATATTTTTAAAAATAATTTTTCATATTTCACAACTCAGTGGAGTGATGTAGAAGGAACTGGATTGACTTTAAATAATTTTAATAATTACTTAAGAGAAATTTCAGATAATCAATTAGAAATAATAAGGGAAGATAAATTATACTCTTTGATTTTTAAAAACAATAAAAAATCTCCTTTAAAGGAAACAGAACAAAAAATATATTATGGTGCTCCAGGAACTGGAAAATCACATAAAGTAGAACAAACTTTAAAAGATGTTGATGCTGATTTTTATGAAAGAATAACATTTCACCCAGAATTTGATAACGCTTCGTTTATTGGAAGTTACAGACCAAAATCTGTTGATGGTAAAATAAATTATGAATTTGTTCCACAATCCTTTACAAATATCTACGTAAAAGCTTGGAATGATTTAGATAATCAATATTATTTAGTTATTGAAGAAATTAACAGAGGAAATTGTGCAGAAATATTTGGAGATATTTTTCAACTTTTAGATAGAAAGAGTAATTATACTGTTTCGGCTTCTAATGAATTAAAAGAACATTTACACAAAGTTCTTATTAATAAAGATGGAATTAGTAATGGATTAAAACTTCCGCCAAATCTTTCTATTTATGCCACAATGAATACTTCTGACCAATCACTCTTTCCAATGGATAGTGCTTTCAAAAGGCGTTGGGATTGGGAATACATTCCAATTTGTTATGATGATGTTCCGGAAAACGAGTCATTTGAATACAAAGTTAAAATTGATGAAACAACTTATTTTAAATGGATTGATTTTATCAAAAATGTAAATGCAGTAATAAAAACAAACCAAAACCTTGGAATGGATAAATGCATTGGAAACTATTTTATTAAATCTGATTCAAAAGAAATAGCTTTAAATGAGTTTATAAATAAAGCTATTTTCTATTTATGGAATGATGTTTTTAAAGATGAAGATAGTTCTGATTCTATTTTTGAAAAAGGAACTTCTTATGAAGATTTTTTTCCAATTAATATAAATGGAAGAAATGAAGTTATAAAGATTCTAGAAGCTTTAAAAATAGAAACTATTGTAAAAGCAACGATCTAAAATGAAAATTCTAATTGAAGGCGAAGATTATTCAATTGACAACTTAACTTCTGTTTTTGACGATCCTAAATTTTACAATCAAAACGGAAGTCTTGGCAAAATAATTTCGGTAGGATATTATCATTCTTTTGAAAAAAAGGAACTGGTTTATATGTTGCCTAAAGTCTTTATGAAAGATAACCAAGAAACTGTTTTTGGCATCTCTATAAATGATTTATTTGATATTAAAAAATTAGAAATAAAACATAATGAAGATTACAAATGGATCCGTCAATTATTAGTTTATTTCTACAATAGTCTCACTGAATATAAAAGAAGAATTAAAAACACTTCAATTATTGAATCTTCATTAGTTTTCGAGTTAAACACCAATCTTGGAGATTTAGAATATTCTTATTTGGACTTACTCTTAAGCTTTGCGAATTTTTATAAAAAGAACAAAAACACCATTCTGTATAAGCATATTGAATATAAATCCAGCCAAGTAAAGAAACCTAAATGGGATAAAACCATTAGAAAATCGTTGCCAATACTTTCATCAAACAACACACCAATCTATCTTGAAATAAACAATAAAAAGAAAGTTGTAAATTCAGAAGAAGAACTCTTAACTTATTTTTTTTCAATATTAAATCATTTTAATAAAGAGCATCAACTTCATCTTAAAATTGATCCTAGTTACAATCTTATCAAAGGGGAAAGTTTTGAGAAATTACAAAAAAACGGCTTATCAAAATTAAAGAGGATAAAGTATCGTTATTTCTCTGATATTTTAAAGCGAATGTATGTTTTGTGTGAGTTATATTTTTCTAAAACGGATACAAGTAGTAGTAAAAAGAAGAAAGAAGAATTTATATCAGTAAGAAACTATAACCTAGTTTTTGAAGATATGATTGATAAGCTGTTTTCAGACAAATTAGATGAAAAGAAAGAAGTTGATAGCATTTCGTTAGACGAATTAAAATACAATGAAGATGGTAAAATAATTGATCATATTTTTGATTATAAATCATTAATAGACACTTCCGATATTTTCTACATTGGAGATTCTAAATATTATAAATCAGGAAATGAAGCTGGGAAATTATCCAAATACAAACAATTTACTTATGCTAAAAATGTTATTCAATTTAATATTGATTTACTAAACAATAATGATGTTTATAAAGAGAATATTAGATACAGAGATGAAATAACAGAAGGCTATAATATTACTCCAAATTTCTTTATTTATGGGTACATAGAAAATGTTCACGATTTTGAAAAACATTCGTTAAAATATAAAAAAGAAATTCCTATAAAATCCTTTCATTTTGTAGATAGATTATTTGATAGGGATACTCTTTTTGTCCATCAATATCAAATAAATTTCCTTTATGTTTTAAAATCTTATTCTGCATTTAGCGAAACTAAAATTAAAAATTTTAGAGATAAAACGAAACTAGAGTTTAGAAATGAATTTATAAAATTCTTTAATAATTCAACTATTTCAAAATTTGAACTCTATGAAAAAGAACTAACCAATGATGAGGCAACACTTTTAGTAGAAAATAATTTTAAACTTTTAAATGGTAAATGTTTTTATTCACACAATAAAAAATTAATTGTTGCTAAACATTTATACGATGATTCATTATTATCTTTTATAGAATCCAATTCATTCTTACCAAAAATTTTACTATAATCTTAAAATTGTCTTATAGTTATTTTAGGACGGGTCAAAATAACCATTACTTCATCCTTACTTGCTTCTTACTCCCAATCAAAGGTTAATCAAAGGTTAATCAAAGGTTAGGATACTAGGAACAAATAGTATGCAAGCAGTAAATCAAAAACCATAAACAACAAAATCTTTTTTCACCCTACAAAAACCACCTATCTACAATAAACTAATTAGGAAATCATAGCGTGTTTCTACAACAAGTTAGCCACTAAACTAACATTTATCATAAAAACTTGTGTTTTAAATTCTTAACTTTTAACTTTATAAAAAAGAAAAAAACCTAGTAAAATCTTCTTTTAAAAATTGAAAATTTAATTCATGGAACAAAACAACTCAATAAGCATAAGAATTAAAGCTTTCTTTATAGAAATAGGAGAAATAACCTATTTTTCAAATCGGTTTTTTTTAGAATTCTTTAGCAAGCCTTTTGAATGGAGAGAATTGTTACGACAATGCTACAACATGGGAAACAAGTCTTTGTTATTAGTAATCATAACAAACTTTATCATTGGCTTAGTATTAACCTTGCAAACAAGACCTACTCTACAAGAATTTGGAGCTGTATCTTGGATGCCATCTATGGTAAGCATTTCTATCATAAGAGAAATTGGTCCTATCATTACCGCTCTAATATGTGCTGGTCGAATAGGTTCAGGCATTGGTGCAGAATTAGGTTCCATGCGAGTAACCGAACAAATAGATGCTATGGAAGTCTCTGGCACTAATCCTTTTAAATTTTTAATCGTTACACGAATAACTGCCACCACGCTTATGTTGCCTTTATTAGTCATTTTTGGTGATGTAGTGGCTTTAGTGGGTTCATTTATAGTAGAAAACTTAAAAGACGATGTTTCCTTTGTTCTCTATTTCAACCAAGTATTCAATGCTATAGAATTTAGCGATTTAATGCCTGCTACTATTAAAACTTTCTTTTTTGGATATGCTATAGGACTCGTAGGCTGTTTTAAAGGCTACAATAGTAAAAAAGGAACTGTTGGAGTAGGCATAGCTGCTAATTCGGCAGTAGTTTTTACCTCCATGCTCTTGTTTGTTATCGATTTTATTGCTGTATTTATAACCGATATTTTCATATAAACACCTAAAAAATATGCTCACAGAAAATACACTAAATACGATACAAACTAATGAATCGAAACCCATTTTAAAGGTTCAAAATCTAAACAAATCCTTTGGAGGAAATCAGGTTTTAAACAACTTTAACCTGGAATTATTTGAAGGAGAAAACTTGGTCATAATGGGAAAATCAGGTTCTGGAAAATCGGTCATGGTGAAGTGTCTTATTGGTTTAATCCAACCTGATTCGGGCAGTATTACCATTATGGGTGAAGATATTACCCAACTTTCGCAAACTAAATTAGATGAATTGCGAACAGAAATTGGGTTTTTATTTCAAGGAAGTGCTTTGTACGATTCTATGACAGTAAGAGAAAATCTCGAATTCCCTTTAAGAAGACATAAAAAGAAATTTGGTGAAAATGTCGATACCACTTCACTAGTAGAAAAAGCACTAGAAAGCGTGGGTTTACTAAAAGCTATCGATTTAATGCCTGCAGAACTTTCAGGTGGAATGCAAAGAAGAGTAGCATTGGCTAGAGCCTTAATTTTAAAACCAAAAATAATTATCTATGACGAACCCACAAGTGGATTAGACCCTATAACTGCCAAAGAAATTATTGAATTAATGAGAAACATTCAACAAGAATACAAAACCTCATCCATTATAATTACTCATGATGTAGATTGTGCCAGAGTAATTGCCAATAGAATGGTTCTATTAATTGATGGAACTAATTATATAGAAGGAAAATTTACCGATTTAGAAAAATCAAAAGATGAAAAAATAAGAGCTTTTTTCAAATAACAAAATAAGAAACCATTGAGTATGAAAAAAACAGCAAATGAAAAATTACGATTAGGGCTATTTGTTATAATTGGTTTACTACTATTTACAGCAGGAGTTTACCTCATCGGTCAGCGTCAAAACATGTTTGGCAAAAGCATAGAAATTAGTGCCCAATTTAATAATACAAACGGTTTGCAAAAAGGAAATAATGTAAGATATTCAGGAATAAATGTGGGTATTGTAAAAGACATTACCATGCTTAACGATTCGGTTATTAAAGTCGATTTACTTATCGAAGAAAAAATGATACAACACATTAAAAAAGATGCCATTGCAACCATTAGCACAGACGGACTTGTAGGAAATATGATTGTTAACATTATTCCTGGAAAAGGAGAACAAACACCTGTAAAACAAGGAGATTTTATAAAGTCCTACACAAAAATTGGCACAGCTGATATGCTGAATACATTAAGTGTTACCAATGAAAATGCCGCTTTACTAACGGTAGATTTATTAAAAATAACCAATGCCATTAACAAGGAAAAAGGACCATTAGGAATGCTTATTAATGATAGTGTTATTTCAAATGATATTAAACAAATTGTTACCAATTTAAAACAAACCAGTTATGAAACCTCTAAAACAATCCGATCATTAAATGGCATTATCTCCTCCATAAATTTAGACAAAAGTGTAGCTGGTGTATTATTAAATGATACATTACAAGCCAAAAAAATGAAAACGATTATTGCCAATTTAGAAATTACAAGCCAAAATATTAATACAACGATTGATAGTTTAAATAAAACGATTGCCAATGTTAAAAATGGAAAAGGAGCCATCAATTACCTTTCTAATGACAAAGAATTTGTGGAAAATTTAGACCAAACCATTAAAAATTTAAATGAAGGAACCGATAAATTCAATCAAAACATGGAAGCTTTGAAACATAATTTCTTGTTTAGAGGTTATTTTAGAAAATTAGAAAGGCAAAAGAAAAATGAAAAACAATAATTTGTAATTCCTTAAAAAATGAAAACGGAACACTTGGAAGAACGTGTAAACGATTATAAAAAATCGATTGAAATTGTAATACAAAAGAAAATATTTTGGAAACAAAAAACTAGAACTATTTTATTAGAAACACTAAACAGCATCGTTACACAATACAATATTGGTTGGCAAGTTCAAGAATTAAATTGGATCCAAAGTAACGAAGCCATTAATATCACTTTTGATTCTTTTCCACCAGAACTTATGGAAAAAACAAATCTTATTGCTTCGTACCAATTCATTCAAGGTGGTTCTTTAGTTTTTTCCCAATCTTACAGTGGAGATGTTCATGTTATTATTCTATTTCCAATAGTAGAAGACACATCCATTGAAAACAGTTCAATAGAATTAGGAATATTTAAACCCGAAGAGATTACCGAAAAATTTATTATTGAACGAGTTGACGAATTTTTAAAACAAATGATTCAATGGGAAGTGCCTAATTTAAAAACAAAATTAGGATTTCAGTCCTAATTCCCTTTGAATTTCATCCGCTTCATTTGAATAATTCAGGCTACTTTTATACATTTATAAAAACTTACTCTATGAAAAAAATCATCTTACTTTTTTGCATTACTACTCTTGCTATCGCTCAAAATAACGAGAAAGAAAAAACGGCAATAAATAGTCTATTAGACAATTGGCATAAAGCGGCTTCCCAAGCTAATTTTGATACTTATTTCAATGCTATGGCAGAAGAATCGATTTTCATAGGTACAGATGCTACAGAAAACTGGGATAAAAAAGCATTTATTGCTTTTGCAAAACCTTATTTCGATAAAGGAAAAGCATGGAACTTTACACCATTAGAACGTCATATTTTCTTCGCAAAAGATGGTAAAACAGCTTGGTTTGATGAATTATTAAACACACAAATGAAAATTTGCAGAGGAAGTGGTGTTCTAGTAAAAGAAAACAAAGAATGGAAAATAATACACTATGTTTTATCGATGACTATTCCAAATGACACTTCTAATGAGGTTATAAAAATTAAAGCACCCATTGAGGATGCTTTAATAGAAGATTATGAAAAATAATTATTTTAATTAATTACTATTTTTTTAAATGTTTGCTTGTCTTCACTTGTTATTTTTAAAAAATACAATCCAGAAGATTGAGCACTCATATCGATAGCACTTGACAAACTAGTGGTGTGTTTTTCTAAAACCACTTTACCGTGTACATCTAAAACACTTACTTTAGAAGCCAAAGGAGCCGATAAAGTAAAAATACCCGATGTAGGATTTGGATAAACCGTAACTTCTAATTCATTAGAAACAAAATTAGTATTAGAAAGTGTAGCATTTGAAGGCAAATAAAAATTCCCTGTCAATAAAAATTGGTACAACGTTTTTAAAGTTTGATTAAAATAAGCATTGGGCTCATTAAGATTTTTTAAATCGGTATAAGAAGCATCCAAATGAGCCTGATCTTCTCCAGCCATAGCTGCACAAGCAAAAGCGCCCACAAAAGTAGCATTATGCCACTGTCCTGTTACACTTCCATTTTGATTATAGCCATCCACAATATTAGCAGTACCACCAAGATTTACCCTTACAAAATCAGAACATTTTTTAGCATAGATTTTAGCCTCATTATTGCCATACCATACATAATCAACAGCAATTCTCCAAGGTGTTCTAGCTGCATCATAGTAATAAGTATGACCTTGTGCATGATAACCACCACTTTGACTAGAATAAGCCCCAGATTCTTGACACCAATCAGAAACCAAACCTCCTACAGCATTATTTTGCGTTAAATTATTAGTAATCATCGTGTGACATTTACTAGCAACACTATTCCAAAAAGCAGTGTCATTTGTAAAAACGCCAAAAGCTCTAAAATAACCAGGAGCAAAATAAGATGGATTTGTTAATTGACTTCCTCCAAACATATCACCTGGTTTTAACACATAAGTATTGGCTTCTACTTCATGTGTTTTTATAGCAGCAATTAATGCTTCAGCATCTGCTCTATAATTAATTGTTCCACTACTTCCCCATTGGTAATCCGCAACAATTAAAGCCATTGCTGCGTCTACTTCAGCATCTGTAGCTCCATTTTGACCTATTGTTCCAGAACAACCACTAATTTTCCAGTTCATCACACCATTAGAATTGCGGTTGTCTTTGTAATAGTTCCAAAGCCCGTCAAAAGTAACTTTATCTGCTTTATAAACCGTTAGTAACATGCCATATCCAATTCCTTCTGATACCGTTTCTCCTGGATTGTCAAATTTTACTCTAAAACGACCATTGGAACAAGCTTCAATAAAATTGGTTTTCCAAATATCATAACTACTTGTTGCATCCGCATCATTTTTATTAGTAGCCATTAAACCATTAGAGAAGGTAACGTTTGCAGGAAAAGGTTGTGTTTGTGCGCAAATGCTATTAAATGAAATAGCGATTGCCAGCGCAGAAATGCGCTTCAAGTGTAAAAATAAATTCATTTTGTTGTTTTTTTGTTTGTTTATGCTTAAAGAACTACAAAATGATTTTTTTAGTATGTAAATTATTAAAAAAGAGCGTTATTTAACTAATAAATATTTTTAGTAAGCATTTCAAACATTTCCACAGTCATATTTTCAATTGTGTAATCATTCTCCCAACCCCAATCTGCTCTTGCTATGCTATCATCTATGCTTTCTGGCCAGCTATCTGCAATTTTTTGTCTAAAATCAGGATCATAATCAATTGTAAAATCAGGATAGTGTTTTTTAATTTCTTCCGCTATTTCTTTAGGTGTAAAACTCATAGCTGCTAAATTATAGGAAGAACGTATTTTTATTTGCTCTTTTGGAGCTTGCATAATACTTATGGTAGCTTTAATAGCATCATCCATATACATCATAGGCAATCTTGTGTTTTCAGATAAAAAACTAGTAAATTTTCCTTCAGTAATTGCTTTGTGATAAATATCAACAGCATAATCAGTAGTTCCTCCTCCAGGTTCTGTACTCCAACTAATTAATCCAGGATAGCGAATGCTTCTAACATCTACACCATATTGCTTGTTATAATACTCACACCATCTTTCTCCAGTTTGTTTTGATATTCCATAAACCGTAGTAGGTTCCATAATGGTATACTGTGGAGTATTGTGTGAAGGAGTTGTAGGTCCAAAAACAGCAATACTAGAAGGCCAAAATATTTTTTTAATCTTTTCTGCTTTAGCTAAATTTAAAACGTGAAAAAGAGAATTCATATTCAAATCCCATGCAAAAGCAGGGTTTTTTTCGGCTGTAGCCGAAAGCAAAGCTGCCATTAAATACACATCAGTAATTTCATATTTTTCAATCAAATGTTCAATCTGATTGTAATCTAAAGCATTCACAACTTCAAATATACCGTTGTTCACAACATCATTTTCTAGTTTTCTTATATCTGAAGCAACTACATTATCTACTCCATAAGTTGCTCTTAATTTAGCTGTAAGCTCTGTGCCTATTTGTCCACAAGCTCCTATTATTAAAACTTTTGTATCCATGCTTTAAATGAAATTAATGAACAAATATAAGGTTTTCGTAAGGATGAATTATTTATTTTAATTAAATTATTTCTAGTGGCAAATGTTAAGAAAACATATAAATAAATTTTACTTTAAACAAACATTAGTATTTTTGTTCTAATTATAAATGAAAATGAAATACATAGTAACACTATTTATCCTTTTTTTAAGTTTAATTTCTTGCAATGATTATTCAGAACAAAATGAAAAATCTTTAAAATTAGCAGAAAAGAAAGAAGCCGTTTTTAAAAACATATCCAAAAAATGGTTGTTTATTTTTCCAGAAGCAAAACCAGAAGTAAACAAAACCATTGAAAACTGGAATGAATGGGAACAGTTTAAAAGAGAACTTCAAGAAAAGCCAAAGACATCTTTACTTGCTTTTCAGTTAAAAGTAAAAACCGTTTCTAAAAAATCGGATAGTTTAAGTTTAACTGTTCCTGAAAGTTTCAACATTCCTCAAGTGAGAAGTCGTTTAGTTACTTTAAATACCAAAATCAAATCATTAGATACTTATATCCATTTGGATGAAATTCCAGAAAAAAGAGTACTAAAATTAATTACTGAAATTAACGAAGAAATAAAAGGAGTTTATACGCAATGGAACGAAATTATCATAAAAAAAGCCATTCCAAAAGAAGTAGGAGAAGATGATATGATTCGAGCATTAGATACTACTCGATTAGCCAATAAAAAGTTTCAAGAGAAAGTGATAGAAGATGAAAAAAATCAACAACTTGAACAAAAAGATTCTATTTAATTTTAAACATACAAACAAGACTTGAAAGCTTCTGAAATAATCCAAAAATATGAGAAACAGCCAAAAATTTCTCAAATTTCTGAATGTATCTTAAATCGAAAAAAGGTAAATGTAACTGGACTCATAGGATCATCGTTTTCATTTGTCATTCATGCCATTTTTAAAAAATCGGAATTGCCTTTTTTATTACTTTTTAATGATAAAGAAGAAGCTGCTTATTATTTGAACGATTTAGAACAATTAATAAACGATCAAGATGTGTTGTTTTATCCGGGTTCATACAGAAGACCTTATCAAATTGAAGAAACAGATAATGCCAATGTACTTCTTAGAGCCGAAGTTTTAAACCGAATTAATTCTAGAAAAAAACCAGCTATCATTGTTTCTTATGTAGATGCAATTTTCGAAAAAGTAGTTACTCGTAGAGAATTAGAAAAAAACACACTAAAACTTAGTGTAAACGACAAGGTTTCTATCGATTTTATTAATGAAACGCTATTTGAATACAACTTTAAAAGAGTAGATTTTGTTACCGAACCAGGAGAATTTTCAGTTCGTGGTGGAATTGTGGATGTTTTCTCTTTTTCCAATGATCATCCATATCGTATTGAGTTTTTTGGTAACGAAGTAGATAGTATAAGAAGTTTTGATGTAGAAACGCAATTATCAGTTGAAAAACTGAAAAAAATTAGTATTATACCAAATGTTGAAAACAAACTTTTAGAAGAAAATAGAGAAAGTTTTTTAGATTACATCAACGAAAAAACAGTACTATTTATACAAAATACAGAAGCACTAGGACAGCAATTAAATAAATTATTTGAGAAAGCAAATGAAGCTTTTGGCAAACTCTCTACTGATATTAAACATGCCAAACCAGAAGAATTATTTGTAAACGAAAAACAGTTTTTACACAAAGCTTTAGACTTTTCAATAGTAGAATTACATACAAAACCGCTTTTTAAATCAGAAAAAAAAATTGAATTTCATATTCAACCTCAACCATCTTTTAATAAACAATTTGACTTACTATTGAATAATTTGAGTGATAATCATGCTAACCATATCACCAATTATTTATTTTGTTCCAATGATAATCAAGCGGCTCGTTTTCATGATATTTTTGAAGATATCGATTCGGAACAACATGAAACCACTCGCAAGCAATACAAAACTATTGTTTTTCCTTTGTTCCAAGGCTTTATAGACGAAGAATTACAAGTAGCTTGCTATACAGATCATCAAATTTTTGAGCGTTATCATAAATTTAGCATTAAAAATGGCTATTCTAAAAAACAAACCATTACCTTAAAAGAACTAACTTCTTTATCTGTTGGCGATTATGTAACACACATCGATCATGGAATAGGTAAATTTGGTGGTTTACAAAAAATTGATGTAGAAGGTAAAAAACAAGAAGCTATAAAACTAGTTTACGCCGATAATGATATCGTTTATGTAAGTATTCATTCCTTACACAAAGTATCAAAATACAATGGCAAAGACGGTGCTCCTCCTAAAATATACAAATTAGGAAGTAATGCATGGAAAGCTTTAAAACAAAAAACAAAAGCACGTGTAAAACACATTGCGTTTAATCTAATTCAATTATATGCCAAAAGAAAACTAGAAAAAGGATATGCTTATGCACCAGATAGTTATTTGCAAAAAGAATTAGAAAGTTCATTCATTTATGAAGACACTCCAGATCAAGTTACTGCCACTCATGATGTAAAAATGGATATGGAAAGTGACAAACCAATGGATCGATTGGTCTGTGGAGATGTAGGCTTTGGAAAAACAGAAGTAGCTATTCGAGCTGCTTTTAAAGCCGTTGATAACAGTAAACAAGTGGCTATTTTGGTGCCAACAACTATTTTGGCTTACCAACATTACAGAACCTTTTCGGAGCGCTTAAAAGACTTGCCAGTAACTGTAGGTTATTTAAATCGTTTTAGAACTGCCAAGCAAAAAAAAGAAACCTTAGAACAACTTGAAGAAGGGAAATTAGATATTCTTATTGGCACACACCAATTAGTAAATAAAAATGTAAAGTTTAAAGATTTAGGTTTATTAATTATTGACGAAGAACAAAAATTTGGAGTTAATGTAAAAGATAAATTAAAAACTATCTCCGAAACGGTAGATACATTAACTCTTACAGCAACACCTATTCCTAGAACACTGCAATTTTCTTTAATGGCAGCGAGAGATTTATCGGTGATTACAACTCCTCCACCAAATCGTTATCCTATAGAAACACAAGTGGTCTCTTTTAATGAAGAAATTATTAGAGATGCTATCTCTTATGAAATTGAACGTGGTGGTCAAGTATTTTTTATTAATAATCGAATAGAAAATATTAAAGAAGTAGCTGGAATGATACAACGATTAGTTCCTGGAGCAAAAGTAGGAATAGGTCATGGTCAAATGGATGGAAAAAAGCTAGAAGAATTAATGCTCGCTTTTATGGAAGGAGAATTTGATGTATTAGTAGCTACAACTATTATTGAAAGTGGTTTAGATGTTCCCAATGCTAATACTATTTTTATTAATAATGCAAATAATTTTGGATTATCCGATTTACATCAAATGCGTGGTCGTGTGGGAAGAAGTAATAAAAAAGCATTTTGTTATTTTATAACACCTCCTTACTCTGTTATGACTGAAGATGCTAGAAAACGTATTCAGGCTTTGGAGCAATTTAGTGAATTAGGTAGCGGATTTAATATAGCTATGAAAGATTTGGAAATTCGTGGAGCTGGTGATTTATTAGGAGGAGAACAAAGTGGTTTCATTAATGAAATAGGTTTTGACACCTACCAAAAAATCATGAATGAAGCTATTGAAGAATTAAAAGAAAATGAATTTGCTGATTTATATCCTCAGGATAATGATGTAGAAACCAAAGAATTTGTAAAAGATATTCAAATTGATACGGATTTTGAAATTCTTTTTCCAGATGAATATATCAATAATATTACGGAACGCTTAAACTTATACAATGAATTAAGTTTTATAAAAGATGAAACCACATTAGAACGATTTGAACAAAAATTAATAGATCGTTTTGGAGCCTTGCCAAAACCAGCAGTTGCTTTACTTAATAGTGTGCGTTTAAAATGGAGAGCTACTGCAATTGGTTTAGAAAAAATAGTAATTAAGCAAGGTAAAATGATTGGTTATTTTATTAGTGACCAACAAAGTAACTTCTATCAGAGTAATCGTTTTATGAAAGTAGTACAATTTGTACAACAAAATGGAAACATTTGTAAAATGAAAGAAAAACAAACTAAAAGTGGATTGCGTTTACTACTAACTTTTGATAACGTAAAAACGATTAATAAAGCTTTAGAACTTATTTCTAAGATATGAAAAAAGCCGAAGTGTTTACTTCGGCTTTTAGATTTTTTCTCGAGTAGAAAAAATTACTGCTATTAACCACTACAAATATACGGATTAGTATTGTTAAGTTAATTACAACTTTTCTGCCTTTCTTGTTAAAGTTTTGCTTCTTTAAATGTCTTTCATGACTTTTTGGTATAAAAAAAGGTCGAACTGAGATGATTCGACCTTTTAATTTTTACCCTTTTCCTTAATTTGGAAAATTTACTGCTATTAACTAACACCAAAGATACGCTCCTCTGATGTTAAGTTGGATACAATTTTTTTGCCTTTCTTGTTAAAGTTTTTTGCGCTTATTTTTAAGCATAAAAAAAGGCCGAAAATGAGAAATTCGGCCTAATAATTTTTACCCTTTCCTTAATTTGGAAAAATTACTGCTATTAACTAATGCAAATATACAACTACTCAATGTTAAGTTGTACACAAGTTTTCTGCCGTTTTTGTTAAAGTTTTGTCTTACAAATATTTTTTAAAATGAAAAAAGCCGAAGTGAATACTTCGGCTTTTAAACTTTTTCTCGAGTAGAAAAAATTACTGCTATTAACCATTACAAATATACGACCAATCAATGTCAAGTTGGATACAGCTTTTTTGCCGTTTTTGTTAAAGTTTTGTCTTACAAATATTTTTTAAAATGAAAAAAGCCGAAGTGAATCTCCGGCTTTTAAACTTTTTCTCGAGTAGAAAAAATTACTGCTATTAACCATTACAAATATACGACCACCCAATGTCAAGTTGGATACAACTTTTTTGCCGTTTTTGTTAAAGTTTTATCTTACAAATATTTTTTAAAATGAAAAAAGCCGAAGTGAATACTCCGGCTTTTAAACTTTTTCTCGAGTAGAAAAAATTACTGCTATTAACCATTACAAATATACGACTACTCAATGTCAAGTTGGATACAGCTTTTTTGCCGTTTTTGTTAAAATTTTATCTTACAAATACCTTTTTAAAATGAAAAAAGCCGAAGTCTACACTTCGGCTTTTCAAATTTTTTCTCGAGTAGAAAAAATTACTGCTATTAACCACTACAAATATACAGCTACTCTTTGTTAAATTGGTTACAACTTTTTTGCCGTTTTTGTTAAAGTTTAATGATTTTTACTTGTTTGACAACCATTGCTCAGGGTTTAATGTGTTTGCGTTTTGGTAAACCATAAATTTTAATATGGTTTTTCCAGAATCATCTGACATTATTTTACCTAAATTCTGTTTGATAGTAATTTTATCTCCTACTGAAACAGTAACTGTCTCTAAATTTAAATAAACTGTAATAAAATCCCCATGCCTAATAAAAACAGCTTTTTTGTCTCCATTAATTTTTTGCACTTGTAATACTTCACCATCAAAAATAGCTCTAGCATTACTTCCTGAAAGAGCAGCTATTTCAATTCCGCTATTTAAATGCGTTACATTTTTATGAATAGGATCTTGATAATTTCCATATTTTAATTGTATATACCCTTTTTCTACTGGCCAAGGTAATTTTCCTTTATTTGATTTAAAATTATCTGACACTATTTTACCTTCTGGTGTTAAATCAAATTTTGAGGAAGAACCAGATGATTTAACTCCTGTTTTCTTTTCATTTTTCTTATTGGCTGCTGCAATAGCATCTGCAATTAACTTTTTAATTTTTCTATCTATTTCTTTTCGCTCTCTTTCTTTTTTATCAATTTCTGAGCTATATTTCTTTTTGTTTTTTTGTAATTCTTTAGCTAATTTTTCTTGCTCCACTTTCTGACTTTCAAGTTCTTTCTTTTCTGCAAGATTTTGTGCTAGTGCTTTTTCTTTATTTTTTTTACTTGCTTCCTGTTTTTTCTTAGCATCAGCTAATTTTTCTTGTTTTTCAACAATTTCATCTCCTTGCATTTTCCTAAAACTAGCATATTGTTTCATATACTGAATTCGCTTATAAGCTTGCAAAAAATTTTGAGAAGATAAAACAAACATAATTCTACTTTGATCGTTTCTGCTTTTATATGATTTTACAATCATCTTAGCATAATCCTCTTTAAGAATTTTTAATTCTCTATTAAGTTTATTAATTTCTAGTTGTTTTAGATAAATATCATCATCTAACAAACGCATTTGCTTAGCAGTAGTGCTAATTAATTGTTCGCTTAAACGAATCCTTGCATTTTGTTCTGCAATTTGACTTAAAACCGATTTTTCTTTTTTGTTTTCAACTTTTAATAAGGCTTTGAAAGCAGCAATCTCTTTATTAATTTCTTCTTTACGATTTTCTAATTTTTGTTGCTCCGTTAATTGAGCAAATGCACCAATAGATGTAAAGAAAAAGAATAATAAAATAATTAATCGATTCATTTTAATTTGTTTTTGTTTGTATGTATAATTAATCTATTTTAACCATTTCATATCCATTTGGAACTGAAAAAGAGAAGTTCAAATCTTCATTAAAAGTAATACTTTTGTAGAATAGCGCAATATTAATCTCTTCTTTTTGAATTGCTTTTATCTGAATTTCATTTGGTATAAAAATATCTCTTTGTTTTTGATGAGAAGGATAATTAATTTCCAGTTTTCTATTCTCATTAGCTTGACTTAAATTTTCTTTTTTTAATAGAAAATTAGAGGCTTCAAAGTAGAATTCTTTTTGTATATCTTTTTTCCCTTTTTCAAATAATTTATAAAGATTATTTTCTATTATAGTTTCATATTTCTGCTTAGTAAGATCATCAATAGGATTTCCTAATAATAAATTTTGTGCTTTATAAAAATCTAAATCGGTTCCTAGCCAATTACTTAATACACTAAAGCCTCCTTCAAAGTAAGTGTTGTTTATTTTTTCGTAATAAGTCACTTTTTCTGGAGTTATCAGTACTTTGGCTAAAGGAAAACCTAACATTTTTACATTAATCCAAATGATTTCATCTTTTTTAATTCTTATATCTGCATTTACAGAATGAGATTGACTATCATCACTATACTTTGCATTAGCTCTGATGGCAATCGTATTAAAATCTTTATTATTTTTATAGTGACCTTGGATTATCTTTATACTTGATAATTCTTTATTTGCAACACCTTCTTCTGTAATTGTTTTTTTACTTTTGCAAGAAAAAATAAACACAATTAGTAACAAGGAAAACAGCTTTCTCATTATTTTCTTTTTTTGTCTAATTCTTTTATTTTTAACAAATAAAATTCTTCTTTCTTTTTATCTCCTAAATTTTTAAATACTTCAACTAATTGTATATAGAATTGCATTTCCAAATCGACATCTTCTACTAAGAACTCTAATCCAGTATCTAAATATCCTTTTGCTTTTTTATAATTTGACAATTTATTATTTGATAAACCTGCATAATAATATAGGTTAGCCTGTGTAGGAAATAAATCGATATAATCTTCTGTTAGTTTTGCTAAACTTTCAAAATTTTGAATATTTTCATAGCTTTTTATCAAGAGAACAACTGTGTTAAAATCTTCAGGGTCTTTTTTTAATCCTTTTTCCAAATAAACAATTGCTTTGTCATAAAGTTGTTTATTGAAATAAAATTTACCAATTTCTAATGGCGAATTAATAGTTGTATCAGAAGAAACGTAATCAACAGCTTGCATTAATTCAGGTTCAAATGTGTTTGTTTTTACTACAAATAATAGAAATTCATTAAGCATTCGTTGCTTAATTTTCATATCTACTTTATCATTTCTTAAAACGGTGAGTAATGCATCAGAAGCTTCTTTCCCTTTATTGTCTAAAAGATAAAACTTAAATATACTAACTAACGCCCAATCTGAATTTGGAATTTCTTTTGCTAATTTTTTTGCCACTTCAAAGGCTTTCTCTTCTTGATTACTATTAGAATACAACATCATTAATTCGATGTAATTCTGTTCTTCTTTCGGATTTTTTTCAATTGCTTTTTCTAGGTCGTTTTTCTCTGGTTTAGCATACTCATTTGATTCTTGGATCTTTAATTTATAAAATTCCATGGTTTTACTTAAAACCATTTCTTTTTCCATTTCCATTAATAATTCTAAAGCTTTTTCTCTTTGATTAGTATACATATACAAAGAAATTAAGTCTTCTTTCATATTTGGATCAAACTCAATTAACTTTATAACCACAGGTATCGACTTTTGATAATCTTTAGATTGGTAATACACATCATATAATCCATTCCAATACCAACGTTCTTTAGGGTTTAAATCTACAGCTTTTTGAAAGGCTTGCTCTGCTTGTGGATATTGCTTTAAATCTAAATAATTTTTACCTAGTTCATGATAAAAAACAGGATTTGTAGTATCACTGTTGATGCATTTTTCAATAGCTACTATTGCTTTGTCATAATTTTCAATGGCTCTTTGTTTCAACCCTTCGTAAAAATTATTTTCCGTTTTATCTTCTGCTAAAGCTATATCTTCAGGGTTTTCTTGAGCAAATACTATTTGTTGACTACTTAAAGTAATCAATAAAATAAAAAAGAATTGTTTTTTTAATTTACTCATAAAATTTATTTATTCTAAAACGGAATAATCTCCTATGCTTATACTTTTAAAATTACCATCAAAACTAGCATGATTTCCTATCATAGCATTGTCTAATTTGGCATTCTTAATATGGGCGTGCGTTTGTACTAAGCTGTTTTTTATCTCTGAATCAATTACATGACATCCTTTCCCTAAAGAAACATTTGGTCCAACTGTAGCATTAATTAAAACAACATCTTCACCAATGTAACAAGGAGGAATAATAGTTGAGTTCTCTTTTTTTACATCATAATCTATTAAATGTTCTCCATCATTGTGTAAAAAACCCAACATTCTAGTATTTGTTTCAACAGTAACATCTTTGTTTCCGCAATCCATCCATTCATCTACTTTTCCTGGTACAAATTTCATGCCCTTTTCCATCATTTGCTTAATTCCGTCATTGATTTGGTATTCTCCTCCATGAATAATGTTATTATCTAACACTGATTGCAATTCATTTTTTAAAATAGCTACATCTTTAAAATAGTATATACCTATAACGGCTAAGTCAGAAACAAATTCTTTTGGTTTTTCTACCAATTCTACAATTTCACCATTAGCATTCAGATTTACTACACCAAAAGCTTCTGGTTTGTCTACTTGTTTTACCCAAATAACACTATCCGCAGTTGTATCTAAATCGAAATCGGCACGAATTAATGTATCTGCATAAGCAATAACTGCAGAACCACTTAAAGAATCTTTAGCACACATAATAGCATGACCAGTACCAAGTGCTTCATTTTGATAATAAATAGTTCCTTTTGCACCTAACTTCTGAGCAATTTCTATTAAATCATTTTCAACTTGTTTGCCAAAACTTTCATGAATAATAAAAGCTACTTCTTCAATCGGCTGGTTTAAAACACCCGCGATATCTTCTACTAATCTATGAACTATTGGCTTACCTGCAACTGGAATTAATGGTTTTGGAACGGTTAATGTATGTGGACGAAGACGTGAACCACGTCCTGCCATAGGAACTATTATTTTCATTTTTTCATGCCCGAAAAAGCGGGTATCTTTTTAGTTAAACTTTATTCTCTTATTTTATTGAAATTGAAATTCCAATTTTTACTAATATCCATCCATGATGGATTCATATCTTCAATTAATTTAATTTTCCAATCTCTTTTCCATTTTTTAAATTGCTTTTCTCTTTGAGTGGCTTCAAAATCATCATTCCATTCTTCAAAATAAACTAGTTTATCACAATTATACTTAGCTGTAAAAGAATTTGGATGAATTTTCAATTTATGCTCTTTAACTCGTTCATGTAAATTATCGGTAACACCAATATAAATAACCCCTTGTGGTTTGTTAGTCATTATATAAATATACCATAATTTCATATTCTTATTCCTGCAAAGGCAAGAATCCTATTTATCACTATTCAAAAAATGTATTTCAATTCACGAGATTCCTGCCTTCGCAGGAATTTTTACTTCACCCCAGTACTTCCAAATCCTCCTTCACCACGAGAAGTTTCAGATAATACTTCAACTTCCAGCCATTCGGCACGCTCATGTTTGGCAATTATTAATTGAGCTACACGTTCTCCGTTTTCAATGGTGAAATCTTCATTTGATAAGTTGACTAAGATAACTCCTATTTCCCCTCTATAATCAGCATCTACTGTTCCTGGAGAGTTTAAAACTGTAATTCCTTTTTTTGCAGCCAATCCACTACGAGGACGAACTTGTGCTTCATAACCAATAGGAAGTTCTATAAAAAGTCCGGTTTTAACAATCGTTCTTTCTAATGATTTTAAAGTTATTGGTTCCGTTAAATTTGCTCTCAAATCCATTCCTGCTGAAGCAATTGTTTCGTAATTAGGTAAAGAATGCTGTGATTTATTGATGATTTTAATTTGCATTAGTTTCGTTTTATGATTGTAAGAAAGAGTTGTTTTTCATTTCGATATACAAAGTAACTAAAAATTAATAAACTTAGTATACCAAAAATATAAGTGCTTCTAAATATAGGAACATAAAAAGACAAGCCTCCCAGCACTATTGAAAGTCCTAAATACAAGCTAATTCTTTTTTTGTCATAAGGAATAGGATACTTTTTTTGACCCAAAAAATATGAAATCAGCATCATTATACCATAAGCAAAAATAGTTGCAATTGCTGAACCAACATATCCAAGAACTGGAATAAGGAAGAAATTAAGTAGCAAAGTAACTATTGCTCCAACTATGGAAATATAAGCTCCAATTTTAGTTTTATCAATCAATTTATACCATACAGAAAGATTGGTATATATTCCTAAAAAAAAATTGGCAATTACAATTAAAGGAACAATTATCATAGCGTCCCAATAAATAGGATTAGGTACAATAGCCAATTTTAAAATATCTGCAAAAACTATAATTCCTAAACTTATAAAAGAACCAAATATTACAAAATACTTTGTGATTTCAGCATAAGTTTGTGGCGCATTTTCATTTTTGGCATGACTAAAAAAGAAAGGTTCTATTCCTAATGTATAAGCAGTTCTAAAAAGCACCATAAACATTCCTATTTTATAACAAGCTGAATACGCCCCAATATCAGACAAGGAAGTGCCTTTCCATTCTAAAAGAATTTTATCGAAATGTTCATTAATCGCAAAGGCAATTCCTGCTATTAAAATAGGAGAACCATATCTTATCATTTTTTTCCAAAGCGTAACGTCAAATTGCCAGTTCAACTTAAAATAAATAGGAAGTAAAATTAACAATGTAAATAAACTTGCAATAAGGTTAGAAATAAAGATATATCCAATTTGAAAATCAGCGATATATATACTATTCATTAAACTAGAAGAGCTTTCTAATTTTGGTAAAACAACGAGAAAGAAAATATTAAGTAGTAAGTTAATGGCAACACTCATAATTTTTATGAATGCATATTTCATTGGTCTATTTTCTGCTCTTAATTTTGAAAATGGAATGATTACAAAAGCATCTAATGCTAAAATTAAAATAGCATATACTATATAATCTACTTTAAAACCAGTCCAATTGGCTATATTATCTTTTAAAAATAAAGTTATAAATAAAAATAGAGTAGTGGAAGACAACAAAGAAATCATGGCTGTTGAAATAACCGATTTCTTATTTGCCCCATTATTGTAAAACCTAAAAAATGTTGTTTCCATTCCATAGGAAAGTATTACATTAAAAAAAATTAAGTAGGAGAAAATAATTGATACTTCTCCCATTTGACTTTTATTAGGTAAATAATAAACGTATAATGGATTTAATACAAAACTGAGCAATCTGGGTATAACAGTTGCCAAACCATAAATAGCTGTTTGTTTAAATAATTTTTTATATAAACTCAATTGTAATGCTTTCTAAATTAAGGCAAAAGTAATTAATTCTTTTGTTTATTCATCATTGTTTTGTGGCTTCATTGAAGGATAGGCAATCGTAGGTTTTTCTTTAACATCATCAATTATTTTATAAAATGTTTTGCTGTCTTTCATTAAGAAGATTTTTACTTGTCCTTTCTTAAGGTTAGTTGTTTTTTGTTTTGGAGCTTCGTTCCCATATTCTTTTAAAGGATCTTCGTCTAAATTTAAATCGTTCTGCTTAGTTTCAAAGCTAGCAACATAATTTAATTCATCTATTTTCTTAATAGTAGTGGTTTCAATATTTTCAATTTGTATTTTGTAGATATTTATTCCTCTTTCTAATTTTTTCTCTAAAGTAAAATGTAAATTAATCCCACTTCCTCCTCCTTTAATACCAGCCATCCATTTTTGATAATAAATTTCTTTTATTACTAAATCTTCACCTTGCAATTCATTGCTCTCTTTTACTTCTTTTTCAGTAGTAGACACTTCTTTTGTAGAATTACATGAAAAAATTGACATACTAAAAAAGAAAAAAATTAATTTATAAATCATGATGTTTTGTTTTAATTATAAAGGTACAACTATCTACTAACAAAAAGAAAGCCAAAATTTAACATCCGTTTACTTATCCAATAACGTTTCATTAAATAGCTTTAGTATTCTACTATACTCATCTATCCAAGAATATGTTTCTTTAAAGCCATGTTCTTCTACAGGAAAAACAGCCAAATCCCAATTCTTTTTACCTAATTCTATAAAACGTTGTGATAAACGAACCACATCTTGAAATTGCACATTATCATCAACCATACCATGAAGCATTATCAATTTATCTTGTAAATTTTCAGCAAAATAAATAGGTGAACTTCTTCTATAAGCTATTGAATCGGTTTCTGGAAAATTTAAAATATTTGCTGTATATCCTTGATTATAATGTGCCCAATCCGTCACAGAACGTAAAGCTGCTCCTGCTTTAAACTCAGTAGGTTTTGTTAACAAGGCCATCAATGTTATAAAACCACCATAAGAACCACCATAAATACCTACTTTATTGGTATCTATACCTAAATTTTCTACTAAATACTTTTTACCATCTAATTGATCGGATAAATCTAAACCTCCCATGTATCTATAAATTCCTGTGCGAACATTTCTTCCATAGCCATCACTTCCTCTGTAATCGATATCTAAAACTGTATAGCCTAAATCAGACAAAAGGTTATGAAACATATATTCTCTATGGTAAGAACTCCAATAATTATGCGCATTTTGTAAATAACCTGCTCCATGTACAAAAATAACAGCAGCTTTGTTTTTATTCTCTGCTTTTGGTTTATAAAGCCTTGCATTAACATTTGCTCCATCTTCTGCTTTAAAAGTAATTACTTCAGGAACTTTCCATTGGTAAGTATTAAATTCTGGAGTGGTAGAAAAAGTAATCTGTTTTAAAGAAGTATTTGGTTTGTTATCTGCGATATATAATTCCCAAGGCTTGTTTTTATAAGAATAACGAACTGCTATTTTTTTCTCATCTGGAGATAAAACTACTTCATAAGCTCCATCTGCATTTAAAATAGGAGTTAGTTTTTTAGAAGCTATATCTAATTTATGGAATTCTCTATTTCCAGGATGATTGATATTTGTAGTAAGATAAAAAGATTTTCCGTCAAGCGAAAGTGACGCTTCTCTTACTTCCCAATTTCCAGAAGTAAGTTGGGTTTTCTTTTTTGAGTTTAAATTTAAAGTATATAAATGAGAGTAACCAGAAACTTCTGATTGAAAATAGATGGTTTGATTATCATTCAAAAAACCTAAAGTTCCTCTTCCAAAAGAATAATTTGGTATTCCTGGACCACCTATCCAAGCTTCATCGTGTTGATAATCTAATTCTGTGATTTCATTAGAATCTAAATTTAACAGCACTATCCATCTGTCTTTATTATCTTGACTTCGAAGTTCAAAAACTGCTTTAGTTCCAATTTTGTTATAAATAGGATGAGTCATCACAATTAATTTCTCTTCTTTTTCTTTGTCTTTTAAATCATCATATTCATTATAATAAGTAGGAAAATCTTTTATGCCGGTTAAATTGGAAAACGACACATAATACACTGTATCCTTTTCGACATTATAAATTCCCATTTTATGCTTGCTTAAATTCTTTACAGAAACTTTTGAACGAGCCGATTCGTTTTTTGTATACCCATTTTCTGTTATGAAATGTTCAACATTTGTTGAACTAGAAGTTGTATATTTAGATAATCGAAATGTAACAAATTTTCCATCTGGTGAAGGTTGTAATTCTTCTAACGATTCATCACCATAAAAAATAGATTTTGGCAAATCAGAAGTATTGTTTTTGTATTTTTCAGCGAACCAATCATTTTCTGCTTTTGTATCTCTTACAAATTGAAATAACTCCTCTTGTTGTTTTTCTAAATAACTTTGACTTTTCTCATTTTTCTCCGAATTTAAACCTGTTCTAAAATTAGTAATTTGAATAACCGAAAAATCTTTTGTATTTAATTGATAGACATTGCGATTCATTTGAAAAAAAACAATATCTGGATTTGTACCTCTTTCTACTCCGTATATTCGTTCATTTGAAAGATATACTTTTTTTATTTTCTTTGTTTTTCTATCATAAGCATACAAATTACCTCTTTTTGCATAATAAACTATTTCATAATCGTTTTGTGATGGAATATTAATATCAGAAAAGTCAAAATCTCCTTCCGGAAGAACTTCTGGTTCTTTCATTCCTATTTTCCAATAGTAGGTACTATTTCCCATTTCATTTTTAGGATTCCAATCGAAATAAACCGTACTTCCATCAATCGACCAACGTTGATTATCGGGTTGATTACCAATAAAACCATCGCCTTTCATTATTTGTTCTAATTGAAGGTTTTGGGAATTGATTAAAAAGAAGATAAAAAAGAATACAATAGAAAAAATAGCTTTCATGTAGTAAGATTACTTTGAGTTTCAACAAATATAAAAATAAAAAAAGAGCCAAATTTCTTTGACTCTTGTATAATATGATAAAGATTTGTTAAAACTCAAATGCTAATGAAGTAGCAACAAAAAAGTTGGTAGTTGATGTTCCAGTTTCTTTAGTGAAAATAGGTTCTTTAGAATCAAACCATTTAGCTTCTGTTCTTAATTTTAATTTTGAGTTGGGAATAAAATCTACATTAAATGATGCTCCAAAAACTTCAAAAGGAGCTCCAATACCAACGATTACATTTTCCTTGTCTTCAAAATATTCTGCTCTTGCTGCTAAATTCCATTTATTAGAAACCGCATATTGTGTAATTAATGTTAGTGTTTTCCATTCTTGAAAATCGTCTCCAGAAAGATTTCTTTGGTAACCCATGTCAAATCCTGCAATGGTCTTCCATTTATCATTCCATGCATAATCTATGTAAATATCATTGAAATATCTAGTTCTTAAAACATCAACATCAACTGGTTCGTCACCTATAAAAGTACTCCAGTTTAAAGTCATTTTCTCATTTGGTGTATAAACAACTTGAGTTCCAAATGTTGGTAGTGCTTTGTTGTTTGGTTTTTCAATTCGTTGCCAACCATTTGTAGTAATGAAAGCTAAACTCCATTTGTCATTTGGTACATAATTATACTTTACTCCTGTAAAATAAAATGGAGAACTTTCTGCCATTATCGATCGTGTCAAAGTTAAATTAGAAAATGTAGAAGAAGACTCAAAACCTATATAAGAAGGCATAATTCCTGCTTCAACTACATGTTTTTTACTAGTATCTAAATAAACTCCTATATATGCTTCATGAAATAATTTTAAACTTTCGGCTGTATAATTATCATCTACATAAGTACCTGCTTGAACGGCAATATTAGCATATACATTTTCATAGCTTATTGTCGAACGTAACATTCCTATATTAATATTGAATTCATTATGTCTGCTATGGTTATAAATCCAGCCTAATCGTGTTGGAGTTGTTGGTTTATTGAAATCATAACCGTAAAAGGTTTCTAAATATCCTGAAAAATCTACTTTTACTTTACTTTCTTCTTTTACTTCTTCTTGTGAAAAAACGGCTGTTGTTAGTAATAATACAGCTACTTTTAAAAAAATTTTATTCATTATCATTTTTATTTTTAAAAAAAACTTGTTCTACGGTTTCCATCGGTTCTGGAATGTCCTCTTCTGTTAAAGTGCGAAGTACTTTTTTAGTTATTCTTTTAATTTTTACAATTCGATTGGCTTGTTGCTGAATACATTTTTCAAAGATATTTCTGATAACTCTAGCATTACCAAAACTATCATCTCTTTTTTGGTATAATAAGTCGAAAGTATCTTTTAGTTTTTCTTGGGCTTCTTCAGTAATTATAAAATCAGCTTTTTTACAATAGATTTCAAAAATGGCAAACAATTCATCTGGAGAAAAATGATTGAAATGAAAATAACGATTAAATCGTGAACGCAAACCTGGATTTGAGTCTATAAAAACTTGCATTGGCTCATCATAACCTGCCACAACTACTGCAAAGTCTTCTCTGAAGTCTTCCATTCGTTTCAACAATGTATTAATAGCTTCTCCTCCATAATCGTTACCTAAATTTTGGCTTAAAGCATAAGCTTCATCAATAAATAAAACACCTCCTTTTGCGTCTGCTACAATTGCATCTACCTTTGTTGCGGTTTGACCTACATAGCCTGCCACCATTCCTTCTCTGTCGGTTTCAATCATTTGCCCTTTTGTTAGAAATTCCAAATGCTTGAAAATTCGACCTAGCAATCTTGCTACTGTAGTTTTTCCTGTTCCTGGTGGTCCTAAAAATACTGTGTGTAACGTTATTTCTATGTTTTTTAAACCTTGAGTGGTTCTCTTTTGCTGTACTTTTAAAAGATTGACTAATTCGGCTATATCTTTTTTTACATTTTCTAATCCTATTAAACTATTTAGTTCATCTAATACTTTTTCTAAAGAATCGTTTTCAACTTCATGAACAGTATGCATTTTAAAATCGATTCCTAAAACATCATTTGCATTTTGATTTTTTTGGACATCAAAATCACAAACTAAATTTAAAAAGGTATTGAAAGCTTGTTTTGCTTCTTCAAATTTTGGGTGCTTATTCTGTTTTAGATAATTCAACAAATAAGTTTTACTTTTATCTAAATCAAATAAAATATTATCCTGAACAATTTTATTAAAATGACTTTTAAAAGCATTGGTGGCAACCAATTTGTTTAGGTTTTCCAAATCGTTTTCGTTAGCAAAATGCCTATTTCTAATAGCATCATAATAGTAAGCTAAACCAAATTGTGCTTTTTCAGATAAGTTTTTAATCTTACTAAACACAAAGATAAAATCGGAAATAAAGATTTTTTCAGCTTTTAACAACAATTTATTTTCTCCTTTTTGAGGCAACGATTCATTTAATTCAGAAATTGTTTTAGCGTCACTATTTAAAGCATCAGAAATTGCTAAGATAATTGTTGTAGCATTTTTAAGATCTGTGATATATTCTTTTGTAAATGTCATAAAACTACGAAAGCATCATCTGATTGATGATTTGCTTGGTTAAATGTAAATGTTCTTCACCAAATTCTTGCCAAGCTAAGCCTAACTCTCTTAAATCGTATTTTCCTACAATAGAACCATAATTTTGCTTTTCACCATTTACTGTTGGGTAACCAATTACATAAATTACTTGTGCTAATTCTACAGCTAGTTCAATATCGTGTGTGGAGAAAATAATAGTATTATATTCTGAAGTTGAATTTAATAAATCAAATGACTTTTTTACTTCAATAATATTCCCCACATCTAAACCTGAAAAAGGTTCATCCATAACAATAAATTGATCTGAAGAAAAAAGTTGTTCAATAATAGCCGTACGTTGTCTTTGACCGCCAGAAAGTTCGTTTGGATATTTATTTGCAAAATTATCTAAACCCCATTTATGTAAATATTCAATTATTTTTTCTTCTTTTTCGCTATCACTCAATGTCGTTTTTCGCAAAGCAAATTTTAAAGTTTGATGCACTGTTTTATGTCTAAACAAGGTGTATTTTTGATCTACAAAACCTATATCTCCTTCTTTAATTTCTTTAGCAGCTGCTGCTTCTGTACTATTAAAATCCTTGATTAGAATCTTACCCGTTCTTGGCTGAACCAAACCTGTTAAAGCTTTAAAAAAAGTAGATTTTCCTCTACCTGAACGTCCTACAATTGCAATTACTTGTGATGTACTGTTATGATCTTGACGAACAACGTCTTTTTCTACTAAATTTATATCTTTAATAATAATAGTGTCATCATAAGCAACACTAAGATTTTCCACATATAAAAGCGTTTCTTTATATTCGAAATTCATAAATTTATATTTTAGAGTATCTAAACAGTGCTCTTCTTAAAAAGTTAATAAACCAGTCTAAGGATAACCCAATTAATAAAATAATGATTTGTAAGGCAATGATTCTACCATGATTCATGAATTTATCGGAGTTTTTGATTAAAAATCCAAGTCCTCCAGAAGCTACTACAATTGACTCAACAGTTACTAACATCATCCAAGTGATGGCTAAATTTTGACGAATAACATCAATTACATAATCCAATCTTCCCAAGACAATAACTTGCCATAATACTTCAAAACGGTTACATTTTAAGGTTTTTGCATGATCAAATTCTTCTTGAGGAATATCTTTTACAACTGAAATTAATGATGTAGTTAAAAAAGTAGTTAGGAAAATAACCATAATCCAAATTTGCATATTTCTTGCATCATGAATAACCATAGCTACATAAAAAGACAAACCTGTAAAAGGTAAAAAACGAAATTTAGTTACAAATTCGGCAACTGGCTTGATTAGCGGTATTGGCCAACTATAAGCAAACAACAACGCTATTGTTGTAGCTAAAAATATAGATAGAAAACATAATTTCAATGAATTGAAAATATGGACAACCAAACCTTCATTATACAATTCTGAAAATCCTTTAAATACTTGTTGTGGATTTGGAAACAAATGTTTTTCTCCTGAGGTTCCTACAAACCATAGAATCAACAGAAGTACAATCCAAACACTAAGAATTATTGTTTTCTTAGATTTTGAAATAGTCTGAAAAGGGGTGATTAGTTTTATCATCTTATTTATAAAAAAAGAGCTACTAAAAATTTAATAGCTCTTTTTATTTTATTATTTTAATAAAGTAATTACTACTCTTCTATTTTTTGCTTTACCTTCAGCAGTACTATTGTCTGCGGTTGGTTCATTAGATCCTTTTCCATCAATCATTTGGAAACGGTTTAAAGGAATTCCTTTTTTTCTTAAATAATCTACAACAGATTCTGCTCTGTTTTTAGATAATAGTAAGTTTGAATTTGGATTCCCTACATTATCTGTGTGACCTACAATAGTTAATTTTGTGTTTTCAGCCTGAATTAAAAGATTATAAATTTTCTCTAATTCGCTTGACGAGCTATTCGAAATTTGTGCACTTCCTGTATTAAAATTAATTCTCCATTCACCAGAAGCCATTACTTCAGTAGCTTGTTCTGTATAATCTGCTTTTTCAGGAGCTGTTGATTGAATATCATTAATGCTTTTTAAATAAAATAAATTTACTGCATCTTCATAAGCTGAAACTTTACCTACATTTTCATTAAATCCAAAAGGATTTAATTCTGTTAAATAATTAGAAACTTGAGTATAAACTGATTTATATCTATTTACTCCATCTGATAATCCAAAGTATTGCATAGCATCTGCATAATTAAATACCTTTGATCCACCCATATTGTAAGTTAAACCGTTTTTAGTTCCTTGTTGCCCTTTGAACATATCATACCAATATTTAGGAGTTTCCATTTGGTAGGTGTCTGTTACTGCTTCAGATGCTCTAACTCTCCAATCATCGTAATTTTTCATTTGATTCGAAGCTGTTAAAGCTGATTTTAAGATATTTGAAACTATTTCTGGATTTTGTGAAGCCCATTCTTTTAACCCAATTAAAACGGTTGGCATTTGGTTATTGAATTCTTTAGTAGAAACAATATCTACAAAACCTGATAATTTATCAAAAACTGTTTTATCTCCTGGTGTCCATGTTGCACAACCATCAATTTTTCTATTTACTGATTTTCCTGTTAGTTTACCATTAGATACTTCTTTCAAAGAAACAGTCCAACCTGTAGTTTGTGATTTGATTAATTCTTCAGCTGACTTAATATAATCGTCATTTTCAGAAGGATAGATGTTTACTGCGTCTGCATCATAAGTTGTAGGATCTGGATTTACTTTTAAACCATTGGCAAAACAGTAATTTACAGTTGTTACCCAGTCACCATCTCCTAATACAGCTGAAATTACAGAACCTTTCATTGTTTGTGGATCTGATTTCCAACTTGGTGGTCCAATTAATTTATCTTCACCATAGCTCATTCCAACTGCTCCCATAACTTGTAAATGGTATTTATCTTTACCATATTTCTCATCTAATGACTTTTGAACAGAACTGATGTAAAACGGAGCACCATCACCCATAATCATTACTGCAAATGCACTTTTATCTGATGTAGGAAACTTTGCTCCTTGATCAAATTCTTCAATAAATTTCATTTGCATGTTACGTAATTCTGACAACCAGTCTTGACGAATGATTTCAAGATTTACACCATTTTTCTCCATTAACGAACCTTTTGTTGTTTTTGGTCCACCATTTGAAACAATCATTCCAGACTGTGCATTCCATGCATAACCAGCAATTCTTACTTTTGGTTTATTAGCAACTTCGTTAGAAATTTCTTTAGAAGGTAATTCAATTTTATCTGCATTTACAACATTGTTCACATCTGTATCATTTAATTCGATACCATCTAATTTTTTTGAAACTTCAGTTCTAAGTCCAGGAGATAAAAAATAGATAGCACCTAAAATTCCACCGATACCTAAAATAACAATAAGTAATTCTGAAAATGTGGTTAGCTTATTTGTTCTAAGAATCTTTCCCATTTTATATAAATAATTTAGTTTTTAGTTAGTTAAAATATATCTCCAAATCCACCTGCATTTTGCTTGTCTTCTTTAGACATTTTGTAGTTTGGATTCGTGTATTTTGTTGAATCAGGAATGGTATTGTCTCCTGTTTTGATTTTGTCTGCCAAAGAATCCAAACGCGAGTATAATTCGTCATTATCCACAGAATATTGAGAAGTTAATGTATCAATATCTAATAAATTTTCAGATGTTCTAGCAATATCTTGAGCTATAGTAGATGTTACTACTTCTAAGGCATATTCTAATTCCCAATCTTTGGTGAACATCATTGCATTTTTTGCACTTTCTGTAGCTGCTTTTGCATTTTTAGCAAATTCATACTCTTTTCTAAGCATGGTAATTGTAGCATCAAAATCGGCAATTTTAATATCGATTGCTGTTCCTGCAAGAGTTAACTTTCTATCCATTTTACCTAGAACATTTGCTCTTACTCCATATTTTTGAATGAAACTTTTGCTTTGTTCATATTGGTTAGAAATACGTTGTGAGTTACTTAATTTTTTAGCCAATTCACTTTGTAAAGCTACATACTCATCAGTATCTTTTGCAGCAGCACCATTAATTCTTACCATTTCATCCATTGCTGTTTTCAGTTTTTCAGCTTGACGTTGTAAACTTAACAGTTCTTCTTGGTAATTTGCTGCTTCCTTTTCAGATTTAGAAGCTTCCATTTCCATTTCATTTTTAAGTCCTTTTAACTTTGCTTTAGTATTCTTAAAAACTTCCCTATTTTTTACCATTTTCTTTTTCTGCTCTTCCAATTCATTAAATGGATTGCTTTGAATAAGCGCTTTATGTAAGTTTTTTGTAGCAAAACGAAGTGCTTTCATTATAACAGGAAACATCATTACTAAAAAAATCAGGAAAATTGCTGTTGCAGAAAGTGCAATAACTTGTCCTAACATTGTAAATAAAGGTGGAATAATATAAGTCCATGTTAAATAACCTCCAATTCCTAAAAGCCCTAAAGCAATTACCCAAAACAACCCTTTTTCCCCTTTTTTTAGCGTGTTTGCATTTAATGCTATTTCTCCTTTAGATTCATCAAAGTGCTTTAAAATAGGCAATTCTAGTAAAGTACTCTTCTCTTGTTCGTATTTATTCATGTTGATTTATAGATATTGATTGATACCACTTATTACTAAATTAATTGAGTCTACAATTTTTTGTTTTGCAAAATTATTAGCTTCTATTTTTAAATGAAGTTCTTTTAATTCGTTTTCATTTTTACTATCAATGTTAGCTAACAAAGTTTTCTTTTCTTGCAATTCTTGTTGAATTTGGAGAATTTTTGCTTCTAAATCATTAATAGAAACTGTTAAAGATTCCTTTTCTTTCTGAACTAAGCTAGTTAAATCTTGTTTTTTAGCATTTCCAGTAGAATCGTATTTTGTATGAACTTTATTAATTTCTTCAATATAAAACTTTGATTTCTCTAATAAATACTCTTTTGTTAAATCTGGTTTAATTGATTTTCCCATTGTAAAAGCCATTTGATAGCTTTGTGGATTAGTAATTCCAACGGCAACTACAGATTTATACATTTCAAAAAAATCAAAATCACTTAAATTTAAAGATTCAAATCCTTTTTCATAAACTCCCAAAATTTCGTTTACAAATGGATTTGCGAAAGTATCATTTGTAGATTGAGCAATTTTCTCTTCAGGAAATTTATTTGTTTGCGTAGCAGTATGTATCGCTTGATTTGATGGGTTTATCTTTGATGACTCTTCTTTTTTAGTGGAATTTTCTAATTCATTTATGAATAAACTCTTCCAATTAAAACTTTCTTTTGACATTGATTGATTGTTATATTGTTCTTAATTATACGCAAAAACTTTGTTAAAGTTACATTTTTGAAAAAAATTCAATCAAAAAAAATTTTACATATATCAAATATAAAGAAAAAAAGGCTATTTGGAAATCCAAATAGCCTTACAATAAGTCTTTAATTTATTTTTAATTAACTATTTAAAGCTTCAGCTCCTCCAACAATTTCAAGAATTTCTCCAGTAATCGCTGCTTGACGAGCTTTATTATATGTTAATTTCAATTGATTTCTTAATTCAGTTGCGTTATCAGTAGCTTTATGCATTGCTGTCATTCTAGCCCCGTGTTCTGATGCGAATGAATCCCTAACTCCTTTATATAATTGTGTTTTTAAAGATTTTGGAATCAATGTTAATACAATTTCTTCTTTAGAAGGTTCAAAAATATAATCAGAAGGAATAGCTTCTCCTCCAGTTATAGGAGCTAAAGGTAAAAATTGTTCCGTTTTTACAATTTGTGTAGCAGCATTTTTAAAATGATTATAAACTAATTCAATTTTATCATATTCACCAGCTACAAATTTATCCATCAAAACTTCAGCGATAGCGGATACATTTTCGAAAGTTAAACTATCAAAAATAGCACTTTGATTATCGATAACTTTATTAGTTTTCTTTAAAACGTCATTCCCTTTTTTACCAATAGCAAAAACATCTACAGTTTTTCCTTTATAAAACTCAGCTCTACTTTTAACTTCCTTAATTATATTAGAATTAAATGCGCCACACAATCCTCTATTTGACGTTATAGCAACAACAAGAACTTTATTTATTTCTCTTTGTTCAGCAAAAGCTCCTCCTGTATTACCATCGAGAGTAGCACTTAAGTTTTGTAATAATTCCGTTAATTTTTCTGCATAAGGACGCATTGCAGTAATAGCATCTTGCGCTTTTTTAAGCTTTGCAGCAGAAACCATTTTCATTGCCGATGTAATCTGCATCGTAGATGAAACGGAACTAATTCTATTTCTAATTTCCTTTAAGTTTGCCATTTTGTATGAGTAATTTAGTGATTAGTAATTAGTGATTAGTTGCTTTTGTAAAACTAGTTCTATTCACTAATTACTTTTCACCTAATAAATTAATATTTTGCAGAAATTTCTTTAGCCACTTTTGCTAAAACATCGGTAATATTATCATCAAACTTACCTGCTTTTAAAGCATCTAAAATATCTCTATGTTTTGCATTTAAATAAGATAAGAAATCTCTTTCAAATTCTTTTACTTTTTCAACTGGAACCTCTTTTAATAAATTTTTTGAACCAGCGTAAATAATTGCAACCTGATCTTCTACAGTAAATGGATCATTAACTGCTTGTTTTAAAATTTCAACGTTACGTTTTCCCTTTTCAATTACATTTAAAGTAACAGCATCTAAATCTGAACCAAATTTAGCGAAAGCTTCAAGCTCACGATATTGTGCTTGGTCTAATTTTAATGTACCAGCTACTTTCTTCATTGATTTAATTTGAGCATTACCTCCAACACGTGATACAGAAATACCAACATTAATTGCTGGACGTACACCAGAATTAAATAAATCTCCATCAAGGAAAATCTGACCATCTGTAATCGAAATTACATTTGTAGGAATATAAGCAGAAACGTCACCTGCTTGTGTTTCAATAATTGGTAAAGCGGTTAATGAACCTCCACCTTTAACGATTGGTTTTAACGAATCAGGTAAGTCATTCATGTTTTTAGCGATATCATCATCTGCAATCACCTTAGCAGCACGTTCTAATAATCTTGAGTGAAGATAGAAAACGTCTCCAGGATATGCTTCACGTCCTGGTGGTCTTCTTAATAATAAAGATACTTCACGATAAGCAACCGCTTGCTTAGATAAATCATCATAAATGATTAAAGCAGGACGACCTGTATCACGGAAATATTCTCCTATAGATGCACCAGCAAATGGAGCATACACTTGCATTGCAGCAGGATCAGAAGCATTTGCAGCAACAATAACTGTATAAGCCATTGCTCCTTTTTCTTCTAATGTTTTTGCAATTGCAGCAACTGTAGATGCTTTTTGACCTACAGCTACATATATACAATATACTGGTTTTCCAGCATCGTAAAATTCTTTTTGATTTAAGATAGTATCGATACAAACTGTTGTTTTACCAGTTTGACGGTCACCAATAACTAACTCACGTTGACCTCTACCTACTGGAATCATTGCATCGATTGCTTTAATACCTGTTTGTAATGGTTCTGTTACTGGTTGACGAAAGATAACTCCAGGAGCTTTTCTTTCTAATGGCATTTCATATAATTCACCACCTATTGCACCTTTACCATCGATTGGATTACCTAATGTATCTACAACACGACCTACGATTTCTTCACCTACTTTAAGAGAAGCAATACGTTGTGTTCTTTTTACATTTGAACCTTCTCTAATTCCTGTAGAAGGACCTAATAATACCACACCAACATTATCTTCTTCTAAGTTCAAAACGATAGCTTCTAATCCGTTATCGAATTGAACTAATTCACCGTATTGAGCATTTGACAATCCGTAAACACGTGCAATACCATCACCAACTTGAAGTACTGTTCCAACTTCTTCTAATGAAGTACCAGATTGAAAACCTGATAATTGCTTTTTTAATATTGCTGATATCTCAGCAGGTTTAATTTCAGCCATTTTAATTTATAATTTTAACACTTAAAGAAGTGCGATCACTATTATTAATTACTAAACTCTCTTTTTAATTGTTGCAAACTATTTGCAACAGAAGCATTGTACTGTTTGTCACCTATTCGTAAGATAAAACCACCAATTATTGCTGGATCTACATTATTTCTAAGTGTTATTTTTTTATTTGAAAAAGTAGCAATCTTAGCTAATACTTTTGCTTCTAAATCAGTTGTTATAGGAAAAGCTGTTGTAACAATAGCTGTTTCTACATTATTTAATTCGTCGAACAATGAATTATATTGAGAAGCAATTGCAGATAAAATTTCAAATCTACTATTTTCTTGTAGTAAACGAAATAATCCTTTTGTTTCATCTTGTGCAGAAGCAAAAACTTCTGATATCGCAGCAAATTTAGCAGGTCCTTTTACAACAGGACTTTGTAAAAAATCTTTTAATTCTTTACTTTCATTTACAGTATTAACAATATGCAACATATCGTCATTTACATTTACTGTAGTGTTATTTGCTTTAGCAATATCAAGAATAGCTTTAGCATATCGAATAGCTGCTCTACTTGTTGCCATACTTAATTTAATTTAGCATCATCTAACATTTTCTCAACTAATTTAGTTTGAGCATCATTGTTAGCTAATTCTCCTTTTAATATTTTTTCTGCAATTTCTAAAGATAAAGAAGAAACTTGAGATTTAATTTCAGCCATAGCTGCATTTTTCTCTCCTTCAATAGTTGCTTTTGCTTGAGCAATCATTCTTTCTCCTTGTGCTTGTGCTTCTCCTTTAGCTTCTGCAATCATTTTTTCTTTGATTTCACGTGCTTCTTTAATCATAGTATCTCTTTCTGCACGAGCTTCTGCTAATAATTTTTCGTTATCAGCTTTTAGGTTTTGCATATCTTTTTTAGCATTCTCAGCTGCTAATAAAGCATTATTAATTCCTTCTTCACGCTCATTAATAGCATTCATAATAGGCTTCCATGCAAATTTAACTAATAAAAAAATCAATATTAGTAAAATAAGTGCTTGCCAAAAAAATAAACCAAATGAAAAATCGTTAATTAACTTATCCATTTTTTGAAAATATATGTTTAAAAATAATTCTTTTTTAAAACATTACCTGTGACCAACCGTCACAGGTAATGTTTTTTTGTTCTTTATTATTTTCCTAAGATTAAAGCAGCAAATGCTAAACCTTCTAATAAAGCTGCGATAATAATCATCGCAGTTTGAATTTTACCAGCAGCTTCTGGCTGACGAGCGATAGCATCCATTGCAGACCCACCGATTTTACCTAAACCTAAACCTGCACCGATTACTACTAAACCAGCTCCAATTAAATTGTACATAAAAATTGATTTATATAATTATTAAACAAAAAATTCTAATTAAACAATTGCATTATCATGATCTCCTAATAAATCCTCACTATGGTGTTCATCATGATGATGATCTTGAACAGCCATTCCTATAAACAAAGAAGATAACATTGTAAATATAAACGCTTGCAAAAATGCAACTAAAATCTCAATAATTGAAATAAATAAAGTCAATGCTAATGAGATTGGCATATCTGCTGCAAGATTTTTGCCCACAAATATCATTGCAATCAAACTCATGATTACTACGTGTCCCGCAGTAATATTGGCAAACAAACGAATCAATAATGCGAAAGGCTTTGTTAATGTTCCTAATAATTCGATTGGCATTAATATTATTTTCATTGGTATTGGAACTCCAGGCATCCAAAAAATATGTTTCCAATAATCTTTATTAGCACTAAATTGAGTAATTAAGAAAGTAAATAAAGCTAAACATACAGTTACTGCTATATTACCTGTCACATTAATTCCTAGCGGAGTCATTCCTAATAAATTTAACAACCAAATAAAGAAAAACACAGTTAATAAAAAACCCATGAATTTTCTATATTTTTTTTCACCAATGTTTGGAATTGCAATTTCTTCACGAATAAAAATGATAAGTGGCTCTAAAACTCTACCAAAACCTGTAGGAATAGGTCCTTTTTTATAAGATTTTGCTAACCCAATAAACATAAACAATAGCAAAGCAGAAGTGAACAACATAGAAACCACATTTTTCGTAATTGAAAAATCTAATGGTTTATCATTAATTGGATGATGATGTTCATCAAAGGTTAATTCACCTGATGCATCTGTTTTATAAATTTTACCATGGTATAATTTGTAATAATTTCCATTATTTTCAGCAACAGTCTCTCCATGATGTAATTTTGAAGAAGAAAAAACTTGCAACCCATTATCAAACAAAATTACAGGCAAGGAAAAACCATAATGCATTCCTTTTTCTTCATCAGAAAAGAAATTAAAATCATGAGAGTCTTGTAAGTGATGTTCGATATAAGCATTAACTTTATCTTTTTTTGATAAAGGCTCTTCCGTTTCATGTCCTTCAACATGAGATTCGTGAGTTTCTTCAACAACTACTTGAGCAGAATCTAAAACTGTATTAGCTGAGCTAAAAAAAGGTACAATCGCAAGTGCGAAAGCTACAAATAAATGAAGTGGTCTTTTTGAAATCACCATAACGTTATAAAATGTTCTTTTTACGGTCGTTAAAAATTTTTGCAAAAGTACAATTTTAATTAATATTTCAAGTTTCTAAAATACTTTTTTTTGTGAATTTGCTATTTTTTTTATCTTTTATGTCTTTTTGTTTAATAATCTTGCTGTAAAATAGACATCTATAAATAAATAGATAAGGAATAAACAAAAAAAGTAAGTTTTTTCAAAACTATTTACAACTGTTGCATTTAATACTGGAGCAATAAAAAAATAAGAGAAAATTACTTTAATTGTTAGCGTAACCATAAAAACATATCCTAAACTATCTTTATTCTTATAGCGTATAAAGTCATGAATTAGTAATAAAACAAGACTGGAAATCGTAAAAAAAACAAGCATTTTGCTTAAAGAGTAAGTTGTTTTTTCAAATTTTGTTTCTAACTGAAAAACAGAAACTAATAACATATTGGCTAAAAAAATTACAATTATAAATAGTATAAACTGTAAATATAAGGCTCTATCTAATTTCATGAGTCTTCTTTATTGATTTGATTTACTTGTTTAATAACAAAATAAAGTGATATAAAAACGCCTAACAAAGTTATTACATTTTCTAGGTAATTTGTCTGATATTTATCATCTAAAAAAGCTCCTAAGTAGTTAAATATAAAAATTACAAATGCCATTTGAAATGGAATTGTTAATAAGGATAACCATTTGTTATATTGATTTTTTTTCACACCACAAAGATAGATATAAAAAAAGAGGTTGCGAAACACAACCTCTTTTAAAACTAATTCATAATGTTATTTAAAACTCATATCTAACTGTAAAGTTCCATGTTCTTCCTAAACCAAAGAAAGCATTGTTACCTCCAGCGATACCATTATATATATTCCCATTTTCATTAAAAGTTGCTCCATTTACATCAGAAGGATCAACACCATTTGTTTGATAACTTGTATTTGATTCAGAAATATATTTTCTGTTTAATACATTATCTATATTTAAACGTAAATCTATAAAATTAGTTACGTTAATTCTGAATCTATAAGAAGCAAACGCATCTACTACAGCAAAACTTGGTAATCTAACTGGTGATTTAAAAGCAAAATCATCTCCGTAGAAAGCTGGGTCATATCTTTCCAATGATGGAGAAGCATACATTTTATCAGCATATTTAATATTAGACCCAAATCTGAAGTTTTTAAAGAACTCATAATCAGCTCCAAAAGAAGCCATAAGTTGTGGAGCTCCTCCTATTTTATGATCATTTATGTATAATGTAGAAACTGGAGTTGTACTTCCTGGGCGTAAATCATAAAATATTGCATTAGAACTATATTTCCAATCTCCTAACGACAATGTTCCGTTTAAAATCAATCTTCTTATTGGAGCAACAGTAATGTCTAACTCTATTCCTCTGTTAACTCTATTAATTCCAGAAGTAGTACCAAAATTTCCATCTTCTGGGCTATAATATGGTGTTTCAGCGTCTTTATGATCTGATGAATATGCACTAATATTTAAACTAATACTTCTCGACCTAAATCCGTAACCAACTTCAATTGATTTAAACTTCTCATTTTTATAGTAAGGATTAACATTATTATTTAAACCACTATATACTGTTACGAATACTGGTTGTCTTGAAACAAATCCTGCATTTGCCCAAACATTATGTTTAGAAGTAACATTAAAATTAACACCGAATTTCGCATTATAACCATCAATAGGCAATTCACTTGTAGCATTACTTGTATTATTGTCTATATCATACACATCTGAACCTGGATTAGACTCAGCATAATTTCCTAAAGAATAGTTAACTCTCTGAATAAATTGTCTATTAAATCCTCCTTGTGCTAAGAAATTTAATTTCCAAATATCATATTCGATTTGTGCATAAGACCCCAAGTAAGCAATTTTAGCATCATATTTATAATCTACTGGAGTAGCTCCTAAATTTTTCTTTGTAAAATCTAAAAGAGGTTCAGGTAATGCTGTATTATTTGTATTCAATGAAAAACTTGGAGTTGTATAGTAGTCAGGATCATAACCATCTGCTCCAAATAAATCATTTACAATTCTTGTTTTATTATAAACTGTTTTTCTAGCATCTAAACCATAATTTAATTTTAAATTATTAGTTAATTGTGTACTTAGGTTTATAATTCCACCATAAAAGGTTTGGTTTGTTATTTCAGACAATAAAGAAATACCAGTATCTGTACTAACAAAACCATTCCCTTGATCTCCATTCCAAATTGAATTGATGTATTGACCATTATAATTTTCAGAACGAGTTACAACACCATAAAAAGGTAAATCTGTTGGTTCACCAGAATTGAAACTATTAATTGTATTTAAATCTACTTGTCCATTTGCATCAACAAAATAATCCCAACTTAGTCCTAATATTCCTCCAGAGAAGTTTGTACTTCCGCTAGTTCCTTTTGAACCATATAATTTAGCCGATAATTGTGTTTTATCTGTAAAATTGATATCCCATTGAAATATCCCTAAAGGTTTATGTCCAAAATTTACTTTTGTCGCATATTCTTCATTATTTAAATAACCCCAATCACTATTATATTTGTAGTTTGGGTCATCTACACCATTACCTCTTTCAATATAAGTTGATAAAGCAATATCTGAAACTCTTTGATTATGCCATTGTGGTGATCCAAAAACTTTAAATTGAAAATCATGTTTCTTTTTCTTAAATCCTAAAGCAATATAGTATGAATAAGCTTCAAAATTGGTAGATTTTACATATCCATCTCCTGAAGTTAAACTTAATAAAACATTTGCTGAAAAACCACTTTGCAACAAACCTGTAGCATAAGAACCTACAAATTTTCTATATCCATCATTACCTGTTGAATTATATAAAAATCCTCCTTTATCATAATTCGCATTTCTTAAAATCATATTCATGGTACCAGCTACAGATGAATTAACTAGCTTAGAAGCTCCTAATCCTCTTTGTAACTGAATTGATGAAGCGACATCATTCATTGAAGCAATATTTGCCCAGTCAACAATACCTGCTTCTAAATCATATACTGGAATACCATCAATCATTGGAGAAATATTGTTTTGCTCAAAACCTCTAACATTCATTCTAGTATCTCCATATCCACCACCTACTCTAGAAGTATAAACTCCTGGCATTTGACTTGTTAATTCGATAAAATCTTTATTAGATGCTTTTTCACGCATTTCATAATTTCTCATTGTTGAAGAAGAAATAGGTGTTTTTCTATCTTTAATAACGTCAATACTCGATGTAGTTACTATAATATCTCTTTCAGTAACTGTATTTTCTTCTAAATAAATTACTCCTAAATCAATTGTAGACTCATCTCCTTTACCATAAAAAGGAATCGATTTTGTTATAAATCCATTCATTGAAATTTCAACTGTTCCAAAAGTTTTTGTAGTAATTACTTGAAAACTTCCGTCAAAATCTACTGAAGCTTGATCTACAGATGAAGTTCCATCTGCTTTAATAGATACTAATGCTCCAAATAAAGAAAGTTTTTCTCTATCATCTTTAACAACACCTTTGAACTTTGTTTGTGAATATCCCTGAAAGGAATTTAAAACTAATAAAAATACCAGTGAATAGTAAAAAATCTTTTTCATAAAAACATGTTTTTTAAACGAGTGCAAATTTTGTCTAAAAAAAAAGTTAAAAAAAAATTGGATTTTTTAATAAAATAACATTCTTGTATGATTTTCTTATTTTTTGTGTAATTAACTGTTTTTTTAGTGTTAAAATTTTAAAATTAAAATTAAAATTCTTCTTCAAAAAAATAAATAATTATTATTTCTTGTTATTTTATTAGGTAAAAAATAAAAATACAGAACTGCATTATTTTTTTAAAAACAATGTTATAAAACGACAAAAACCCCTTTAAAAAAGGGGTTTTTGTCGTTTTATAACATTGAAAGCACTACTTCTTATCTCCTTTTACAGTCTCAATTGTACTTTTTTGTTGAGATTTCATTGAACATGTGGCTTCAAAAATTGCTCCAGACTCAACAGAAAGTCTTCCTACAACAACATCGCCTTTTATATGTGCTGTAGATTTCACTGTTAATAATTCGTCTACTTCTAGCTTTCCTGTGTATTTTCCTTCAACATCAACATTCTTACATTTAATGTCACCTTGAACTTCACCTGATGTTCCAATTACTAATTTTCCACCTGATGTATAATTTCCTATTAGAGTACCGTCTAATCTAAAATCTTCTTTAGTTTCAATATCTCCTCTTATTATAGTTCCTTGTACTATTCGGTTCGTTTTTCCTAATGGGTTATTTTCTGGCTTTTTATTTTTATCAAACATAGTTTTGTAGACTTTGGGGGTTATTTATTATGTTGTCTTTATTTAATCCATTCTTGAAGTTTCTTCTTTACTTGTATTATTTTATAGTCATTAGAAGAAATAACATATACTTTATCTTTAATTTTATAATCTTTATACTCCTGTAATACACTTAAAGTGGCTTTGGCTACTTCTTCTGTAATAAAACCATGGATAACAATGAAATCTTCATCTATTGTATAAATATCTACTGAACGCTTTAAATCATCATTTCTTCTTGATTCTAAATACTTATCAATTTTTTCAATTAATTTTTTAGCACTTTCTTGCTCTTCTGTAGTTTTTTTAGGAAAAACTAATTTCCAAGAATCTGATTCATTGGTTCCAAAGTCTAATAATTCCAACTTAGGAATATGATTTTGTAGTAATTCTTCTGCTTCTTTCCCTTCATCTGTATTTGGATATGTTAAAGAAACATAATTTAATGCTTTTTTATATTCTTCAAGACCTTTAAGTCTTCCTATTACATTTGCTTTTAACATTTCAAATTTTGGTAATGACTCTTCTCCAAAATATTGTTCAATCCTTTCTTGAACTTCACTAAAAACTTCTCTTAATTGATTTTCTGTATATCTTTTATAAAGCTTATTAAAAACCACCTCTGGTCTAGAATCATCATCATCAACATTTAAAGAAGGATTTTTGAGTATTTGTGCATATCTACTTTCTGGATATTGAGTGATAATTTGATCTTTAAAACTTTGTGCTTTGTTTGGGCTGATAATTTCGTATATTTTATACAAATTATATTTAGCTGGAAGTATTAATCTTTCTTCAGGATTATTTTTAAGTAATTGCTCTAACCTATTTGCAGCTAATTCATATTCTTTAAATTTTTCTTTATAAATAGTTCCTAATTGATAGTAGGCAAAATTTCTATCTCTAGCCAAAGAGTCTATTTCAGACTGTTTTGTAGGTAATTTTGAAAGATAAAAAGAAACATCATATTCTGGTTTATTAACAATTGTGTTTAAGGAATCGTTGCTTGCAGTAGCATTCTCTTCTTCTTCATTTTCATTAGTATTAGAAGAATTGTTTTTAGTTTCAGATAATTTCCAATTTTCTCTTAATTCTCGATTTCCCCATTTACTTTGAAAGTCTTTTTTTCCATAAGCAACTGTCACAGGGTTATAAAAATAAAATGTACTTTGCTCTTCTTTATCATTTGGTGGAAAAATTCCTGGAGGTAAATTCCCCGAATTTAAATTTTTAGCAGTTGATATTGATTGATTTTCTTGCTTTATAGCTTCTAATTCAGCTTTTTCAGCTTCAATCTTTGCTTTTAGTTCATCTACTGCTTTTATTTTTTTAATATGTTCTTCGTAATAATTTTTCCTATCATTCTCACCCATTGCTACAATAGAAAGAATACTATCATTTTCATGTGCAATAGTTTCGTATTTAATTACATCTTCTAAATTATCTCTTTTCTTTTTAATTTTTCTGTACTCTCTTGTTCTATTATCAAGTTGGATTAAAGTACTATCATAATACTGACCTGCCACTTTATATTCGGCATTTTTAAAATACATTTCTCCAATGTTTCTATAATTAGAAGCCATTAAATATCTATCTTGAGAAGATGCTCTTAAAGATTTATTATACCATTTTTTTGCAGTTGAATCTATTTCTTGTTTGTCATAAAAAACACCCATCTGATGATACAAAACATCTAAAAAAGGTCTGTTTTCTCTATCTTCAATTAATTTATTGAATTTTTCAGTAAACAGTAGTGTATCTCCATTCTTGTAATCAAATTGAGCCGCTTGCCTTGCATGAGCTTGTATAACGTACCTTCTTGGTGATCTTCTATTCATATCAATCACCTCTTGGAAAGCAACATAAGCACTGTCATTATATTCCAAAGACTCATATAATTGTCCTAAAATGAAGGAATATCTAGCTTTTTGCTCTTTATTTTTTGTAGTCTCTTTTGCAATTTTAATTGTAGCAATAGCACTATCATTTGCACCTATATTCATATAAGCTTCCGTTAATATTGCATTGGCATCTGCTAAATCTTGATCTTCAATTTTTTCGTCTTCCAGTAATTTTTTGAGATTTTTTATTGCTGTTTCTTCATTTTCTAAACGAATATTAACTTTTTCTCTCCAAACTTTAGCATGATAAATTTTATCGCTATTTGGATATTTATAAAGAATATAATTCAATGCTTCTAAAGAAGGTAAAAAACGATTGTCATAATAACGTGCTTTCCCTAGTAAAAGGTAGGCTTCATCCATTTGAGGGTTTTTCTCTTTCCCTTTTATATTCATTGAATGCTTCTGGATAGCCTTTACAGCCTTTTCTTCTGCTCTTTCAAAGTTTGGGTTTTTAGCTTCTCCTGGCATCATATCCTCTTCTTGTACTGGCATCCTTTCGACAGGTAATATTTCCCAAAAATTATCTTTATATGTCAAAACTAAATCAGCCTTACCTGCATCTAAAGCTAAGTTACCATTATATAAAATATTATATTCTGTTGTAACTGCATGAAAATTTCTATTGATAAACTTATCTTTCTTAACAGAGCATGCTATTAGAAAGAAAAGAAAACCAACTGTAAATGAGTATTTAAGTATATTGTTTTTCAAGATAAAACGCTTTAATTCTTTAACTACAAATTTCTCTTTTTAGTATAAAGAATGGTAAAAATACATTTCTTTTTTTGATGTAAAAAAAAACAACCGTTTTTTTACGCTAATCCTGAATGCTTTTTAAATCTTTAATAGCTTTGAAAGCAATATCAATTTGATTATCACTAACAATAATTGTAAACTCATTAGTCGTAGAAATCACTTCATGAATAATTATTCCTTCCCATGCTAATCTTTGAAAAATATAATAATAAACACCTGGAACGGATACATTTTCCTGAGGTAATTTTACTGTAATTGAAGATAAGTTTTCAATTTTATGTGTTATTTTTTCTGTTTTCAATAAATCTGCTACTAAATATGAAGCTGATGTACTGATAATAATATTAGATTCATTAACACCTCTTGATGAAGTATAAAAAACATCTGATTCTTTATTAATTTCAGATAATAATTTTGCTTGGTTATCTAAAAGTGTTTCGGAAATAGTAAAAGCATAATCAGTTAAAGAAGAACGAACCGTTATTTCTCCTGTGTTTTTTAAAACTCTAGAAATTTTATGATTAATTTTAAAATCTAGTTCTTCTGAAAGTCTTTTTAATGACATAACTACAGCTCCTTGCTTAACATCTTTTCCTAGTTCTTTTTCAAGATAAGGCATCATTACTCTAGATAAGGAAGTAAGGTTAATTATTCCTTGTGATAAGGAATTTAAAAGAAATGGTTTTGATTTAATATACTGTTCTACAACTGAAGAAATAGTTTTCATTATGCTTTATTTTTTACAAATATAGCAAAAAACACAAAATGTTATATTTATAACTTAAAAATAATAAAAAGCTTCTTCAATATGTTCTATAACAAATTTTGATTTTTCTTTATGAATAGCAATAATGTCAAATCGAACCTCAACTTCTAAATCATTAGAAATAACATATTCATTAATTGCTTTTACTAATAATTGGATTTTTTTTGGCTTTACAAAATCTTGAGGCAACCCAAAATCGATACTAGAACGGGTTTTGACTTCTATAACAGCTAAAACATTGTCTTTTTGAGCAATAATATCGATTTCGGCTTTATCAAAAACCCAATTAGTCTCCAAAATATCATATCCTTTTTCTTGAAGAAATACAACAGCTTTTTCTTCTCCTAATTTCCCTAATTCATTATGTTCGGCCATTTATTCAAGTGGTTAGTAAATAGTAAAAAAGGATTAGTTTTTAAAAACTAATTTGATTTCTTTCTCGTTAACTTCAAATTCTACTTGGCTACCTAAAATTAAAGTACGATTATCTTTTTGATGACCTGCACAAAATTCAAAAGCAACAGGAATATTATACTCTTTAGCTATAGCTGTAATAATTTGAACTTCATTTTGTCCAAAAGGAATTTCGTTATCATGCATATCATGCATACTTCCAACAATAATTCCTGATACTTTTTCGAAATATCCATTTCTTTTTAAATTATACATCATTCGATCAATATGGTATAAATATTCGTCTAAATCTTCAATAAAAAGTATTTTACCACTTGTATTAATCGATGATTTGGAACCTAATAAACTATATAATATAGAAATATTTCCACCAACTAATTCTCCTTTGGCATTACCTAGAATATCATAAGTTTTTGAAGAAATGATATATTCTAATTTTTTACCAAACAAAGCGTTTTTGAATGTTTCCTTTACTTCTTCTGGAGCTCTTGGAACAGTAAAAGGCATAATTGAATGCAGAGAAGCAATGTTCAAAGTATTCAAATGACTATGTAAAACTGTCACATCACTAAACCCCATAATCCATTTAGGCTTTTGTTTAAATTTTGTAAAATCTAACAAGTCAATAATACGAACAGTACCATAACCACCTCGTGCACACCAAATTGCTTTTATATCATCATCATCCATCATGTTTTGCAAATCAGCAGCACGTTCTGTATCAGTTCCTCCTAATTGACAACTATCTAATCCAATCGTTCTACCTAATTTTGCTTTTAAACCCCAAGATTCTAATAATTCAATCGCAGGTTTAGCTTCTTCTGGCATAAATTTTCTAGCGGTACAAATAATAGCAACTGTGTCGCCTTTTTTAAGATAAGGTGGAATTTTCATTTTTTGTTGAGAATGTGAGTATAATGATAAAAAAATTAGTATTACAATATAATTAAACTTCATAAATTGTAAAAGTTTATCCCAAAAGTACATAAATAAGATATAAAAATTCGTCAAATCATTCCTAAAGAATTATTTTTGCATGTTTTTCTGAATGAATATCAGAATCTAAAATACAATTAAATTATGTTAGAAAGTCCGAAAAGATATACCATCACTGCAGCTTTACCTTATACTAATGGTCCAATCCACATAGGACACTTAGCAGGTGTTTATGTTCCAAGTGATATTTATGCAAGATATTTACGTTTACAAGGAAAAGATGTTGTTTTTGTTTGTGGAAGCGATGAACATGGTGTAGCTATTTCTATGAAAGCTAAGAAAGAAGGCATAACTCCGCAAGAAGTAATTGATAAATATGATGGTATTATTCGTCAATCTTTTATAGATTTTGGAATTACATTTGATAATTATTCAAGAACATCTTCAAAAATTCATCATGACACTGCTCAAGAATTTTTTAAAAAATTACATAGTGAAGATAAATTCATTGAGCAAACTACTGAACAATTATACGATGCAAAAGCGGATCAGTTTCTAGCAGATCGTTTTGTAACTGGAACTTGTCCGAAATGTGAGAATCCTGAAGCTTATGGAGATCAATGCGAACGATGTGGTTCATCTTTAAATGCAACCGATTTAATTAATCCAAAATCGACTATTACAGGAGACACTCCCATTTTAAAATCAACAAAACATTGGTTTTTACCTCTAAATGAATATGATTCATTTCTAAAAGAATGGGTTTTAGAAGGACATAAAAATGACTGGAAATCGAATGTTTACGGACAAGTGAAATCTTGGGTTGATGGTGGTTTAGAACCAAGAGCTGTAACTCGTGATTTAGATTGGGGAATTGATGTTCCTGTTGCTGGTGCAGATGGAAAAAAATTATATGTTTGGTTTGATGCACCAATTGGATATATTTCTGCCACAAAAGAGTGGGCTACAAGAGAAGGAAAAGATTGGGAACCTTATTGGAAAGATGAAGAAACTAAACTAGTTCACTTCATTGGTAAAGATAATATTGTATTTCATTGTATTATTTTTCCAGTGATGTTAAAAGCGGAAGGAAGTTATATTTTGCCAGATAATGTTCCTGCAAACGAATTTTTGAATTTAGAAGGAAATAAATTATCTACTTCAAAAAATTGGGCGGTTTGGTTGCACGAATATTTACAAGATTTTCCAGATAAGCAAGATGCATTGCGTTATGCTTTAACAGCAAATGCTCCAGAAACGAAAGACAATGACTTTACTTGGAAAGATTTTCAAGCAAGAAATAATAACGAATTAGCAGCTGTTTTTGGTAACTTTATTAATCGTGTGGTGGTTTTAACCAATAAATATTACAAAGGTATAATTCCAACACCAAATGAATTTACAGCAGTTGATGAACAAACCTTAACTGAATTAAAAGCTTATCCAGCAGTTATTTCTAGTTCGATTGAACGTTTTCGTTTTAGGGAAGCTTTAGGTGAAGTAATGAATGTAGCTCGTTTAGGAAATAAATATTTGGCAGACGAAGAACCATGGAAAATGGTAAAAGAAAACCCAGAAAGAGTAAAAACACAAATGTATATAGCGTTGCAAATTGCCTCAGCATTAAGTATCTTATGTGAACCTTTTTTACCTTTTACCTCTACTAAATTAAAGAGTATATTAAAACAAAATGATTCCAATATAAACTGGAATGACATTTCTAAAAGAACTAATCTAATTCCAGCAGGACATGAAATTGGTCAAGCTGAAATTTTATTTGCACAAATAGATGATGTCGAAATTCAAAGACAATTAGATAAATTAGAAGCGACTAAAACAGCTAACAAAATGGAGAATGCAAAAGCAGAACCTCAAAAAGAAATAGCAACATTTGACGATTTTTCAAAATTGGATATACGTGTAGGTACAATTCTAGAAGCTGAAAAAATGCCAAAAGCAAATAAACTTTTAGTTTTAAAAGTAGATACTGGAATTGATGTAAGAACTATCGTTTCTGGAATTGCAGAACATTTTTCGCCTGAAGAAGTTATTGGGAAACGAGTAACCGTTTTAGTAAACTTAGCACCAAGAGCTTTACGTGGTGTAGAAAGTGCTGGAATGATTTTAATGACCAATAATGCTGAAGGAAAATTAGTATTTGTAAATCCTGATGGTGAAGGCGTTATAAATGGAGCTTTGATTAGTTAGTATGAAAAATATAAAAACAATAGCCTTCGACGCTGATGACACACTTTGGCATAACGAACCTTATTTTGATGAAGCACAAGCGCGTTTTTGCGAACTTTTTCAAGATTATGCTTCTAGTCAAGAAATTTTAGGTTTAATATTAAATCATCAGGTTAAAAACTTACCGCTTTATGGTTTTGGAATTAAAGCTTTTACACTGTCTATGGTTGAAACTGCTTTAAAAATCACCAACCATACTATTACTGGAAAAGGGATTGAAAAAATCCTGACTATTGGTAAAGATTTATTACAAAAACCAGTTGAATTATTGCCAAATGTAGAAACAATATTACAAGAACTAAAAGGAAAATACAAACTAATTGTTGCTACAAAAGGAGATTTAAAAGACCAACATAGAAAATTACATGATTCAGGAATTGGTCATTATTTTCACCATATTGAAGTATTAAGTGATAAAACAGAATTAGATTATACTAAAATGCTTGGCCGTTTAGAAATTAATGCTCAAGATTTCTTAATGATTGGAAATTCCTTAAAATCAGATGTATTACCTATTCTAAATATTGGTGGTTATGGCATTCATGTGCCTTATCATACAACTTGGGAATATGAAAAAATTGATTTTGAAATTGAACATGAAAATTTTAAATCAATCACATCTATTACTGAAATTTTACCTCTTTTGCAGACTAGTTAAAAATTGAAAAAGAATCTAATATTACCAATTGAAATTGAGAATAGTATTTTTGATTTTTTCCGAAATTTGAAAACCCTTTTTTAGTATTACATATAAATATAATTTTTTAACATTTCACTGTATATTAAACTTTTATCATACTTTTAACTGAACAATAATGCGTTTTGATTTATATTTGGTTTAAAATTTTATTTATGAGAAAAAACTTTCTTTTGTGTTATCTTTTTTTGAGTTTTTCTTTTTTTGGCCAAATAAAATTAGCTGATGTTTCTGTAGAATTAAAAAGAAGTAGTGATTTTCATCAACTAATTACACAAGTCAATCCAGAAACAGCTGAAATCTTTTCTTTTGCTTCTGATAAAGAAAAATTTACTGGCATAAAATTTAATAATGCTGTTTTCTTTTCAGATAGTTTATCTGTCAAAAAACCTTTTAACTTTCGTTATATAATGGGTTCAGGATTTACTGAAAGCAATAATCCTGTGTGTTATTGGGCAACTGAGGACTTAGAAAAATTTATAGGCATTGAATTTGATTTTAATTCTCATACTACAAAAACAATTCAATATAACGTCAATTTAAAAAATCAAACCGTTTTTGCTGATTTTTCAGAAAAGGGAATTCTATATTTTCTTACTGAAAAAAAAGAGTCAAAATCTCTTCAGTTAATTTCTATTCAAGGTCACAAAGTAACTACAAATGAACTCGATTTTTCAAAATTTACAATTGATAATCAAAATCTGAAAAAAGCAACTTTATTAGAATTACTTCATCAATTCGGAATTACTAAAATTGACACTAAAGGATTTAATTCGTATGTTATAGGAACTAATCCTATAAAATACTATTTGCGAAATGATACTTTAGTAATCACTTTAGATAATACAACTAGAAAAACACAAATTTTTGAAATTAATCTGAAATCTTATGAAATAAAAGAATCCGTTTTTAATCAAAATAATATACCAGACATACAGCAAACTAATTCGCTATTATTTGAAAATTATTTAGTTCTATTAGAATTAAATAAAGAAGCATTTGATATACAAATTCTAGATTATTCAAATAAAAATCTTGTTCAAGAATATCAAATTAGCGAAAACCAACCTTTACCAATTAACACCAAATTTCTTACTCAAACAGGAAATAATTCTCCAAGAACAATTAAGAATAGTAAGAAATTTATAAAAAGAATATTCTATGGAGATATAGGTGCCTCTTTATATAACTTAAATGGAAGTTATATTGCTACTTTTGGTGCTTCAAAAGAAATTATACGAAATAGAGACATCCTTTTAGGTGTTGGATTAGGTTTATCATCTATTGCAACTGGTACTGGATTTGATTCTGATTTTTTAGGAGGAAATTTCATTAATCAAAATGTGTTTTTCGATGTACGTTTCAACTCTAATTTTAAACAAATAGACAATACAACTGAACCGCTTTTTGTTGATAAAATTGCTCAATTCATTACAGAAAACAGAAATGTAAAATATGAACATTATTTCCCTTATAAAGATTTCTATATCTTGAGTTATTATGATAAAAATACCAATGAAATTATACTTAGTAAATTTACAGATGGTTTTGATTACTAATTTATGTTTCCAATAGCTTATCATTCTATATACAAACATCCTTTGCCAGAAGGACATCGTTTTCCCATGATAAAGTATGAATTGTTACCTCAACAATTATTACATGAAGGAACTGCAACAGAAATCGATTTTTTTGAACCTATAATTTGTGATTTACAACACGTATTGGCAATTCATTCTAAAGAATATGTTGACAGCTTATTAAAACTCACATTAGAACCTAAAGCCGCGAGAAAAATTGGTTTCCCTCTTTCGGCAGCATTAGTTGAACGAGAATTACGTATCGCACAAGGAACAATTGATGGTGCAATAAAATCTTTTGAAACTAAGATATCTTTTAATATCGCAGGAGGAACGCATCATGCTTACACTAATAGTGGTGAAGCTTTTTGTTTACTAAACGATCAAGCAATTAGTGCTCAATTTTTATTAGATAACAACTTAGCCAAGAAAATCCTAATTGTAGATTTAGATGTGCATCAAGGGAATGGAACAGCTGAAATTTTTCAAAACAATTCAAAAGTATTTACTTTCTCTACTCATGGTAAAACTAATTATCCTTTCAAAAAAGAGGTTTCTGATCTTGATATTGCCTTCGCTGATGGAACAACTGATAATGAATTTTTAAAAACAATTTCAGAAGTTATCCCAAAACTCATTGAAGAACAAAAACCTGATTTTATCTTTTATTTAGCTGGAGTTGACATCTTAGAGAGTGATAAATTAGGTAAACTTTCCTGTACCATTGAGGGTTGCAAAAAAAGAGACGAAATTGTTTTTGGACTTTGTGATAAATTTCAAATTCCTATTCAAGTTTCTATGGGTGGTGGTTATTCTCCAACTATAAAAACTATTATCGAAGCACATGCCAACACTTATAGAGTTGCTAAAAATTTTTTCTAAAAAGCATTCAACACGCTTATAATTTCATCACCATATTTTTCAGTTCTTTTTTCTCCAAAGCTTTTCAATTGAACCAAGTCTTCTACCGTTTCTGGTTTTGATTTAGCAATCGCCATTAAATGTGAATTATGACAAATTCTAAAAGCTGACCAACCTAATTTTGAAGCATAATCATTTCTCCATTGCTTTAATGCTAAAAAAATTTCCTTTTCAAGAGTGGATAAATCTTCAAAACTCAGTTTGTCTTTTAAATCATTTTGAAATTGATTTTTAGGTTCATAAAAAACCACTGCTGACCAATAATCTGTGGTTCCTGTAGTAACAAAATTAGTTGAAGTTAACTTTACTTCTACAGAATCTAAAAATTCATTCATACGGTTTTGATCTATTATACAAAACTCTTTGCTCAATCGTATATTGAAAACTCTAATATTCATATTTACTAAAAGATTAAATTAAAAAAGAGGTAATCAAAAAATGTTCTAATTAACAAAACTTCTGTTTTAATTACCTCTTTCAAAAAATTATTTTCCTAAAAGCAAAACTTCATTGGCAACAATTTCTGTGATATAACGTTTAACACCATCTTTGTCATCGTAACTTCTGTTTGTTAATTTGCCTTCAATTCCTATTTCTTTTCCTTTAGTAACATATTTTTCAATAATTTCTGCCGTTTTTCCCCATGCAGTAACTCTGTGCCATTCTGTTTTCTCTACTTTATCTCCGTTATCTTTGTAATAAACTTCATTTGTAGCGATTGATAAATTGGCTAATTTTTTTCCAGCATCTAATGTTTTGATTTCTGGTTCTTGACCTACGTGTCCGATTAATTGTACTCTGTTTTTCATGGCGTGTAAAATTTTAAATGGTTTATATGAATTATTTTTGTCTAATAAAACTTTTAAATTGATTTTTGAGAATGCAATTGTAACCGTTTCATTTCGACAGTGCAAAGATTAGATATGTTTCAAAAAGTATTCGGTAATTATCTACTTACTTTCGTTTGTAAGTGTTTGTAATCGTTTGAAAATGAATAAATATCTGAATATTAAGTATATAGTATTGGTAAAATAATAGAGGCAATTACTAATAGAATTAATGACAAAATACCTCCTATAATCAAAAAGTGTTTAAATCTATAAATTCCCATACCATAAATAATGGCATTTGTTTGATAACCCATTGGTGTATAAAAACTAAAATTAGCTCCAAACATAACTGCATATAATAATGGCTTTGGATTTAAATTCATCTTTTGTGCAACAACAATAACAATAGGTGCAAAAATTATAGCTGTAGCATTATTAGAAATAAAACCACTCATTAATAAACTAAAGGCAAATACAATGGCAATTACTGCAGATGTAGGTACTGTTTTTAAGAATGAATACAAATGACCACCGATAAAATCATCTGTTCCTGTATTTTTCATAGCAATTCCCAAAGGAATCATTCCGGCAAGCAGAAAAATAATTTGCCAATTTATTCCTGAATAAGCATCTTTTAATTGAATACATCCCGAAAACAGACACAGAGCAACACCAATTAATGCACTTTTTAAAATAGAAAAAGTATTAGTTGCCGAAAGAATAATGACAACTAAAATAGCTAAAAAAGAAATTAACTTTTTATAGTTTGGAATATTAGGAGTAGTCAATACTGAATTAGCAAAAAGTAAATTATCTGAATTGGCAATTTTCTGTATTTCACTTAAATTACCTGTTAACAAAACTCTATTTCCTGGATTTATAAACTTTTTCGAGAAAAATTTAGTAATCATATTTGGATATTTCTCATATGCTTTTTCACTGGTTACTGCTTTTACTGAAATATTTTCTGGTAATTTTTCATTAAACTCTTTTACAGTCATATTTACATATCTAGAATTTGGCAAAATAATTACTTCATGATATTCGTTAGTATATTGGTCTTCAATTAAATTTTGATCAACTCCAAGAATATTTAGACCAAGACTTTCAGATTTTGATGTTAAATCTTCAATTGTTAAATCGAGCCAAAGAATATCATTTTCCTGTAAAATTTCTGATTTTAAATCTGTTCTTAAATAGCGTTTTCCTCTTTGTATTTTTATTAACCGAATACCATTTTCATTTCGAATTTCTGTCTCATAAGGCTTTTTTCCAATTAATTTAGAACCTTCTCTAATTTTTACAGAAGTAATATAATTAAACTTATCTGCTAGATGAATTTCTTCTTCTTTTTGTTGTTCTGGTAAAAAAAGTTTAGACAAGAGAAAAACTATAGGAATAGCAATAAGAAGAAAAACAACACCCGCTAGGGAAAACTCAAAAAAGGAAAATTTTCCTATTCCACTTTTGTTTGATATTCCTGAAACAATTAAATTAGTACTTGTTCCCATAAGGGTACAACTTCCTCCTAAAATTCCTGCAAAAGAAATAGGCAATAACACTTTTGTTTTGTCAATTTTTCCAAGTTTGTCTAATTCATTTATTAATTTAATAAAGATTATAACTACAGCTGTTGTTGCAATAAAAGAAGAAAAAACACCAACAGTAATCATTAGCAATGGCAAAAAAATCCAAAAAGGCCAATTCATTATTGGAACTATTTTTTGAGCCATCAAAGCAACTACACCATTTTTTTCTAATCCAATAGCAATAATCATTAAGCAAAGAATCGTTAATACTGAATTATCTGAAAAACCAGAAATCGATTCTTCAGGAGTTACAATTCCAAAAACAAGTAAACTAATTAAAATAAAAAATGCCGTTTTATCTACTGTGAATTTCTCGCTCACAAATAGGATGAAAGCAATAATTAATATTACAATTACAATACCTATTTCTAAAGTCATACTAATTTCGATTTAACTATAAAAGTAAGAAAAGAATTCTAAAAAAAATTATAAGATTTCAATAGAAAGTTATAAGATTCTAGTCCTACTTGTAAACGTTTGTAAGTGGAATTATTTTTTGCTACATTTGGTAAAAATCAAACATCTATATGCCAGCACATATTAAATCTATAGAATTACGTAATTTACAAATTGAAGATTATAAAGAATTAAAAAAATCTATGATTGAATCTTATCCAGAAATGGTAGATTCATTTTGGAAAGAAAGTCATATAGAAATTCTACTAGATAAGTTTCCAGAAGGACAATTAGTAATTGTTGTTGATGGAGTAGTAGTTGGCTCTGCATTATCCTTATTAGTAACTGAAGATTTTGCTTTTAAAACAAGAACTTACAAAGCTATAACTTCTAATTATACTTTTAAATCTCATAATCCTAAAGGAGAAGTTTTATATGGAATTGATGTATTTATCAACCCTCAGTATCGTGGTCTTCGATTAGGCAGACGTTTATATGATGTTAGAAAAGAATTATGTGAACAATTAAATCTAAAATCTATCATTTTTGCAGGAAGAATTCCGAACTATGGGAAATTCAAAGATGAAATTACTCCAAAAGTCTATATTGAAAAAGTAAAGAAAAAAGAAATATATGATCCTGTTTTATCTTTTCAATTAAGCAATGATTTTCATGAAGTTCGTGTTCTTAAAAATTATTTAGAAGGTGATACGGAATCACAAGAATATGCTGTTTTATTAGAATGGAATAATATCTATTATGATGATAGCCCAAAATTAATCAATACCGAAAAAAGTGTTGTACGACTTGGATTAATCCAATGGCAGATGCGCTCCTTAAACAATTTAGAAGCCTTATTTGAACAAGCTGAATTTTTTATTGATGCAGTTTCTGGTTATAGTAGTGATTTTGCTTTGTTTCCAGAATTTTTTACAGCTCCTTTAATGGCTGATTATAACCATTTATCTGAAGCAGAAGCCATTAGAGAATTAGCCCGCCATACAGAAGCAGTTAAACTTAAATTTCAAGAGTTTGCTATTTCTTACAACATCAATATTATTACTGGAAGCATGCCTTTTATAGAAAATGAACATGTTTATAATGTTGGTTTTTTATGCAAACGAGATGGAACAAACGAAATGTATCGTAAAATACATATTACACCAAATGAAGTTTTTCATTGGGGAATTACAGGTGGAGATACTATACAAACTTTTGATACCGATTGCGGCAAAATAGGAATTATGATTTGTTATGATGTGGAATTCCCAGAATTATCACGCTTAATGGCTGATGAAGGTATGAATATTTTATTTGTACCTTTCTTAACAGATACTCAAAATGGTTATACTCGTGTAAAAAATTGTGCACAAGCTCGTGCTATTGAAAATGAATGTTATGTTGCTGTAGCCGGCTGTGTAGGTAATTTACCTAAGGTAAATAATATGGACATCCAGTATGCACAAGCAGCCGTTTTTACTCCTTCCGATTTTGCTTTTCCTAGTAATGGAATTAAAGCAGAAGCAACTCCAAATACAGAAATGACTTTAATTGTAGATGTTGATATGGATTTATTGAAAGAATTACATGAACATGGTAGCGTAAATACCATGAAAGACAGAAGACATGATTTGTACCAACTTAAAAAAATGAAATAATGAAAAAACTTCTTTTAGCATTTGTATTGACTTCTTCATTATGCTTTGCCCAAAATACTTTACATTATAATGATGAAAAAGGTTCTGAAAAAGCAACTCTTAATGATATTTCTTGGTTAGTTGGAAATTGGAAAGGAGAAGCTTTTGGAGGAACATTTCAAGAAAACTGGAGTAATCCTTTAGGAAATTCTATGATGTTCGATTTCAAATTAGTGGTTGATGGAAAAGTGGTTTTTTATGAAATTGGTCATATTATAGAAAAAGACAAAACGCTTTTATATCAAATCAAACATTTTGATGCCAATTTAAAAGGTTGGGAAGAAAAAGACCAATCAGAGGATTTTAGATTCATCAAAAAAGAAAGTAATAGAATGTATTTTGACAACTTTACTTTTGAAAAAGTTTCAGATAATGAAGTGAATTTGTATGCTTATTTTGAAGACTCTAAAAAAGAAGTAATTTTTAATTTTAAGAAGTAGGATGAGTAAAGTTTATTTAATATTGCTTATAGCTTCTACTAATTTATTCAGTCAAGACATTTTAAAATTTGACGAAATTTATACTGAAAACAATTTAACCTTTAAATCAAATAATAGGAAACTCTTTACTGGAATAGCTGAAAAATATAAACATAAAAATCATTTAGTTTTAGAAGTGTTTTTCATAGAAGGAATTATGGAAAAAGGTAATGTCTATTTCAATGGAAAAAAGAAAATTATTTCAGAAACTAGATTTTATTATCCTACAAGAAGAATAAAGACAAAAATAAAATACTCATTAGATCACACATATAAATGGTTTACTCATTACAATGAAAATGAAGAAAAAACATTAGTTGAAGAGTTTGAAAATGGTATTTTAAAGTATAAATGTAATTTTTATAATGGTAGAAAAAATGGTACAGAATATTGCTTAAAAGAAAATGGTGATGAATTTGAGAATACTTATAAAGATGGAAAACTAACAAATTAACATGGAACTAGAACAACTAAAATACCCAGTTGGACAATTCAACTGTCCTGAAGTAATAACAGACGACATTTTACATTCATGGATTTCTGAAATCCAACATTTTCCTGAATATGTAGTGGCTGTTACCAATGAACTATCCAAAGAAAAATTACAATGGAAATATCGTCCTTATGGTTGGAATATTAAACAAGTAGTGCATCATTGTACGGACAGTCACATGAATGCTTTTATTCGATTTAAGCTGGCACTCACAGAAGAAAACCCAACAATAAAACCCTACGCAGAAGATTTATGGGCCGAGTTAATTGATGGAACTGATGATGATATTTCCTATTCTTTATTAATTTTAAAAGGATTGCATCACAAATGGCATTTAGTTTTAATTAATATGGATGAAGAAGATTGGGAGAAAACCTATTATCATCCAGAAACTAAAAAAGCATTTACACTAAAAAGTGTAGCTGGTCTTTACGCTTGGCATTGCAAACATCATTTGGCACATATTAAGCAAGCTTTACTACATGAAAATAAGTTTTAATTATGGCAAAATTGTGTTTAGAATGTAATGAAAAAATTATAGGAAGAGAAGATAAAAAATTCTGTTCTGATGGTTGTCGTAATGCATATAACAACAAAATGAACAAAGATCAAAATAATTTAATGCGTAACATTAACAACAAATTGCGTAAAAATTATCGCATTCTTTGTGAATTAAATCCAGAAGATAAAACTAAGACTACAAAAACTAAACTGGTAAGCAAAGGTTTCGATTTTGAATTTTTCACTTCCATTTATCAAACCAAAACAGGAAATACTTATTATTTTTTATACGATCAAGGCTATATGGCTATTGAAAATGATGGTTTTGTGTTGGTTAAGAAGGATAGTTAGATTGTTAGAAAAAAGATGAAAGAGAAAAGAGAAAAGAAAATAAGCATTTCCTCCATTTTTGCAATAGGTATTTTATTTTGCATATTTACATTTGCTCTATATAAGGCAAACAATAAAGAAAACACAACTTTTAATAAAACAACGATTGCCTTCGCAAGCCGTTTTGAAACTACTGGTAAAACAAAAGGTTTAATTTACTATTTCTACAACAATGAGATTAGATATGTTAGTAAGACATCTGGGAAAGATTTATATAAAAGTGATTTAAAGAAATTCTATAAAATTAAATATAATGAAGAAAATCCTGAAGAAAACCGTATTGTATTAGCTGCCAATATTTATCCCGACTCGATTTCCTTAGTAAAAGCAGGTTTCAAATACAAAAAATATTACGAGCATGATATTGCAACCAATACTTATATCGAACATTCTAAATGGGAATAAAAAATTTAACTAAACGAATTCAATTTAATGAACCCATACCCATTTCAAAATTTCGCTTTTGGACAGGTTTTATCATAAGTGTTTTGCTTAGTTTTTCATTGTACCAATTTTTTATCTTTGGTAGAGATTTGCTTCGTTTACTTACTTTTAGTGATCATTTCAATTATTTGGAATTTTCTGAAAACGAACTCCTTTTTTATAATTTATTCTACGCTTTTTTGGCTTTAATTATTGGACAAAGTTATTTTCTAAAAATAGTTTTTGATACCAATAAGAAATTTGGAGAAAAACGCATTCAATTCAAACGAAAAAAAATAGTCCATAACCAAAATATATGGATATGGTTTTTCTTATTATGGTTTTTCCGATTCGCTACAATGTATAGTTTTTTAAACATGGTTGGTTTTGGACAAAAAGTAAATTATGCACCTGTTTTTTATGAATATTTTAGTTTTTATAAAGAATATCCTTATTTGTTAGTATTAATTCTACTTACTTTATTTTTACAATCTTGGCAAGGGTTAGGTTTAACCATTCGCAATTATTTCAAATACTTAATGGGTTCTTTTCTATTAATTTCCGTTTTAGCTTTTGGTTTTACCAATATTAATCTGGTTGATTTTGAAAAATATTTTAAGGAACAACATGCTCAAAATCCTTATATAAAAGAAAATATCCAATTACCAAAAGTCCATTTTATAGAATCACTTTCGTTAAGACATAAAGAAAAGGAGTTTTTTATAACTAAAGATTTAAAAATTATTTATAACAATAAAGTACTCGATTCGATTGCCCTTATCAAAAATCTTAAAGATGATTATTTTTATAGTCATTCAAGTAGTTTTAATTCTTTTATTCAGTTAAATATAGACGAAAATGTTCCTATGAAAAAACTTGATAAAATACTAAAAATAATAAATAGAAATTCTAATTATCAGGTCGCTTTTGCTGCATATCCAAAAGAAATAAACTTGAAAAAAGAAATCTACCAAGAACATTCTGTAGGTCTATTTGAAAATAATTCTTTTAAACCTAACTATGAAAATCTTATTACTTTACATTTAACAAATAAAAATGAATTTTTTTTAAACAACAATCCCATTTTTTGTAATGATATTGCAAATACTATTGCAAAAAAAATAACTGAAAACGAAAATTATTTAATTTCAATAGAGCTCCCAAAAAACCCATTACTTTCTCAATATATGCAACTTCTTTCCTATTCAAGAGAAGGATATCTTAAAGCTTGTCGGATTATTGGTAGAGAAAAAGGAGTTGATGATTTAACAATAGAATATTTTCCAAATCAAATTTTAGATTTTAATACGGTTGAAGCTAAGCAATTAGAATTACTATCAACTATAGATTTCAATAATTTACCAATACCAATATTAGAATTTGAAAATGAAGATGAATAAAAAAATCTCCATACTAGGTTGTGGTTGGTTAGGTTTACCATTAGCCAAAACATTAATTGAAAACGGTTTTTCAGTTAAAGGGTCAACCACTTCGGAAAATAAACTTGCTTTATTAAAAAAAAACAAAATTCAACCGTTTTTACTTTCTCTATTTGAAAACAAAATAGAAGGAAATAGTAAAGATTTTTTAAACGATTCTGAAATTTTAATTATTGATATTCCTCCTAGGTTGAGGAGAGACATTTCTATTTCATTTGTGGATAAAATAAAAACTTTGGTTACCCAAATAGAAAAATCTCAAATTAAAAAAGTGCTTTTCGTGAGTTCGATTTCTGTTTATAGCGATATATTTCCTATTAAAGAAATAACAGAAGAAACACCCACAAATCCTGATACTGAAAGTGGTAGACAATTAGTTGAAGTAGAGCAATTATTATTGGGTAACCCAAATTTTGAAACCATAATTATCCGTTTTGGAGGGTTAATTGGAGAAGACAGACATCCTATAAAATACCTCGCTGGAAAAGAAAATGTCGAAAATCCTGATAGTCCTATTAATTTTATTCATCAGGAAGATTGTATTGGAATAATTACAGCAATTATTGAAAAAGGACTTCGACAGGTTCAGTCTGATAATAAAGAGAATGATGAGATGCTGAAACAAGTTCAGCATGACAATATAGTGTTTAATGCCGTTTCACCTCAACATCCAAAAAGAGTAGAATATTATCACAAAAAAGCAAAAAATATGAATTTGGCTTTACCTATCTTTGCGAAAAATACAGAATCAAAAGGTAAAATTATCTTAAGCACTAAAATTGAAACTGTATTATCTTATACTTTTAAAAAAGAGATATAAAAATGGCCTATTTTAGTGTTTTTCATGAATATATTAAGCAAAAAAAGAGTGCTATTGGATTACCTTTTTTAGCGCTTTGTTGGATTAGTTTTTTTTGGGGTACAACTTGGATTGCTTCCAAAGAAGGTGTAAAATACATGCCAGCCATGCAATTGGTTGTTTTACGTCAATTTTTTGGAGGTATATTCTATTTAGTTTATTTCTTATACAAAAAAGCACCTTGGCCTACACAAAGACAATGGAGAAATATCTTAGTATTAAGTATTTTAAATTTTATGTTGAGTAATGGTTTAAGTACTTGGGGTGTGAAATATATTTCTAGTGGTTTAGGAGCAATTATTGGTTCTATTTTTCCACTTTGGATTGTTATTATCAGTTTTTTTAGAGGTGAAAGAATTTCATGGAAAGCTGTTTTAGGTTTGGTTATTTGCTTCTCTGGAATTTGTGTTATCTTCTACGATTATCTTAACGATTTTTTAGAACCTGAATTTCGCTTTGGAATACTGCTTTCAATAATTGCTACTTTTACTTGGGCATTATCTTCTATTTATATAAGAGAAAACAGAACTAATTTCAATCCGTATTTTAGTTTAGGGTTGCAAATGTTAATTTCCTGTATAGCTATTTTTAGTGTGATTCAAACTACAGGTGAAACTATTCCTTTATCTGAAATTCCAGCTATTTCATGGTGGTCCATTGCTTATTTAGTGGTTTTTGGTTCAGTGTTAACTTTTATCGCTTTTATTTATGCTTTGGAAAACTTGCCTAAAGAAGTGAGTAGTTTGTATGCATATATTAATCCAATGGTAGCTTTGTTTTTTGGTTATCTTTTATTTAATGAACCTTTTACCATTTCGATAGCTATTGGTGGATTTATTACCCTTACTGGGTTATTTTTGGTAAATAAAGCAATAAAGAAACTATGAAAAATCCCAAGCTTACACTTGGGATTTAAATAATGTACTATTTATTTGATTACCAAATTTTAACTCTATTTTCAGGAGCAATATACATGCCATCACCTTCTTTTACACCAAAAGCTTGATAGAAAGCATCTACATTTTGTAAAGGCACATAGGCTCTATACATTCCTGGTGAGTGTGGATCTGTTTTTACTTGACTTTTTATGGCTTCATCACGCATTTTACTTCTCCATATTGTTGACCAAGAAATAAAGAAACGTTGTTCTGGTGTAAAACCATCGATTAATCCAGGATTACCATTTTCTTTTAAATAGATTTGTAAACCATCATAAGCTGCATTTACACCACCTAAATCTCCAATATTTTCCCCTAATGTAAACTTACCATCTACATAAATACCTGGTAATGGTTGCAACGCTGAGTATTGATCTGCTAAAGCTGTTCCTAATGTTGTAAATTGCTTTAAGTCTTCATCGCTCCACCAGTTTATAAGATTACCCTCTGCATTATATCTTGAACCTGAATCGTCAAATCCGTGAGAGATTTCATGACCAATAACAGCTCCAATTCCTCCATAATTTACTGCTTCATCTGCTCTGTAATCATAAAATGGTGGTTGCAAAATAGCTGCTGGAAAAACAATTTCGTTATTTGATGGATTGAAATAAGCATTTACTGTTTGTGGTGACATTCCCCATTCTTCTTTATCAACTGGCTTTCCTAATTTTTCTAAATTATCTTTATGTCTCCAAATAGCATATTGCCTTGAGTTTTCAAAATAAGTACCTCCATCTTTAGGAGCAGTAATTATTAATTTTGAATAATCTTCCCACACATCTGGATAACCAATTTTAACTCTTGACTTTTTTAATTTTAATTTTGCATTTTCCTTAGTTTCTTTTGTCATCCAAGGTAAGTTATCAATTCTATTTTCAAAAGCTTTAAACACATTAGCAATCATAGCCTGTGCTTTTGCTTTTGCTTCTGGTGGAAATTTTTTAGCTACATATAATTTCCCTAATGCTTCTCCTAATCTTCTATTAACAACTTGCAAAGCTCTTTCTTCAGCAGGTCTTTGTTTAACAGCTCCAGTTAAAGTTTTTCCATAAAATTCCCAATTAGCATCTTCTATTTCTGTTGTTAATAAATCCGAAGCTCCTCTTAATAAAGTCCATTTCATGTAAGCTTTCCAATCTTCGAGTTTATTTTCTTTAAAAATAGTTTCTAAGGTTGCCATGTATTTTGGTTGCGAAACAATTAAGGAGTCTATTATCCCTATACCAACTCCTTCTAAGTATTCATTCCATTTTACTGTTGGGGTGATTTTTTCTAACTCAGCCACAGTCATTGGATTGTAACTTTTTCTTCTATCTCTTCTTTCTACTCTATCAAAAGTAGATTCTGACATTTTAGTTTCTAATGCTAGAATTTTCTCCGCATTTACTTTTGCAGTAGCTTCATCATTACCTATAAATTGTAGCATTTTTGCAACATGAAGAAGATATTTCTCTCTTTTCTCTTTGTTATCAGCAGCATCAGACACATAATAATCTCTATCTGGCAATCCTAAACTTCCAGTACCAATATAAACCACATTTCTTGAACTGTTTTTAGCATCTGTACCTATATAACTTCCAAAGAAACCCAATCCTATTTCTGGTTCTACTTGAGTTATTAAAGCAACCATTTCTTGTGCGTTCTTTACTTTATCTATTTTATCTAAATAGGGTTTTAAAGGAGAAATTCCTTGTTTGTTTCTAGTTTCTGTATCTAAAATGGATTTATAAAGACTTAAAGCTTTCCCTTGATCTGAATTTGGATCAATTGTTTTATCTTTTAAAGCCTCTTTCAAAATAATCATCACATCTTCATCCGTTTTTTCGCGAAGTTCATCAAAACTACCCCATCTAGTTCTATCAGCAGGAATTTTAGTTTTATCTAACCATTGTCCATTTACGAATCGAAAAAAATCATCAGCTGGATCAACTGTTTTATCCATGTAGCTTGTATTGATTCCAACAGTTTGGTTCTTTTCTTTTACTACATTTTCTCCTGACTTACAAGAATTAAGGATTGAAACTAAAAAAAGGAAGCCCAAGCTTCCTTTAAAAATATAATTTTTCATTACTCTGTGTTTTTTAAAGTATAGTTGTTAGACAAATATACCTTATTTGCATTATCTCTAAAAAAATGCCTTTATTCTTTAACAATTCTTTTAGAAATTATTCCATTTTCAGAATTAATTACAAGAAAATAAATCCCTTTTGAAGCAGCAGTTAAATCAACATTTGTCTTATTATTATTTACCAAAATATCATTTTTAGCTAAAATAATTTTACCACTAACATCATATACTTTAATTGAAATAGGTTGAACATTTCCTAATGAAATGGTGTAATTTCCAGTTGAAGGATTTGGATAAATAGCTATTACATCTTGGTTAAAACTAGCATTTGACAATGTGCCATCAATAACAAAATCATCAATATTAACGCCTAATTCATTAACAGCTTGATCTGAATGAAATACTATTCTAAAAAGAACATTTGTTTGACTATTTAAAATTGTTAAAGGATAAGAATAAGTAGTTAAAGTAGTGTTCGTTCCTGTCCATTGTGCTCCTGGACAATTAAAACAATCATTTCCTGTTGTCTGTTGAGTTCTATCGCTATTGTACCAATTTGTCCAGTTAGCAGAATCATTATAACCTAAGACATCCCAACTAGCACCAAAATCTGTAGAATATTCCACATAAATTATATCCCAATTGTTCTCTAAGTCATACTTCATGGAAAAACTAATCTCTGGATTTGAAATTGTCGATAAATTATAACATTGAGAAATTAAATATGATTTTGTATTATCTGGATAATTTCCAGATAAATTTGTTGCATAAACCATATTCCCATTACTATCCATATCATTCATTGGATTATCTGTATGAATTCCTCTTGTCCATAAAGAACCTGTTTCTCCTTCGTTATAAGAAATTAATTCATCAGAAATATTTGTAAATTCATTTACTACACCCACAGATCCTTCATCATTAACTAAAATAATTGCCTCTTTTGTGTTGTTTTCTGGTCTTCCATCATTTAAAATGGTAGTTGTAACACTTAAATTATGAGCTCCTCTTGTTAATCCATTAATAGTAATTGGATAAGAAATTTCAGAACAAGGTGCTAAATTTCCATTCCAAGTCATATTTACTGGGTTAATTCCGTTTACAGTATAAGAAATAGATATTGAAGTAATTGGATTTAATCCTTGATTTTTTATTAAAGCATTGGTTGTTATTGAAGAGGATATACAAGAAATAGTTTCCGAATCATCGATTGCTTGTAATGCTACATCATCCGTAGCAGCCATATATTCATCACCTACATTTACAGCAAACCAAGCATTGGTTACCGCAATTGTTTCTGGACTATTAGCACAATATAAATCACTCGCAACTGCTATTGTTGCGTTTCTTGCATCTGCATAAGTGGAATTTGGTGTTAAATAATCCCTTTCTGCTAAATAAGCAATTTCAGATGATTTTTGCATTCCAATTCCAGTAACTGAATAAGTATCTGGTGAAGGAGCGTTATTTGTTCCTGACTTACCTGCGGTTAAAATATAAAACCAATGGTTTAATACTCCTGAATTTGTATGTACTCCACCGCTATCTCCTGTTCCAATGTACCAATTTGTTCCTAGATAAGTATCTGGATCATTTTTAGAATTTGGATCTTCCATAGATCGAATAGGAGAAGTTGCAATATCTTCACCTATAAGCCATACAGAACTTGGAATTGGATTTAAAAGTCCACCTGTCCTTCCATAATGTTCTATACAAGCTCCCCAAATATCTGAAAAACCTTCATTCATAGCTCCTGATTCATTTTGGTAAACTAAATTAGCCGTATAAGTACAAACAGCATGACCTATTTCATGACCACATACATCTATTGATGTTAATATATCAAAACTAGTTCCATCTCCATAACTCATAGCAATACCATTCCAACTTGCATTATTATAATCGGTACCAAAATGAACATAACTTCTAATTGCTCCACCATTATCATCAAAACTATTTCTAGTAAAAATATTTGCCCAAAAATCGTATGTTGTTGCGGCTCCCCAATGTGCATCTAATGCTCCATTGTCTTTAGCTGCATTGTCATGCTCTGCTGCTGACCAGTTATTATCATCATCTGTAAAGTCTATATCTTGAAACGAATTTGCATTTTGGCAATTAAAGGTTAAAATTCCTGCTCCTCTTGTTTGGTCTCGTAAAATATAATTTGAATTATCTGTGTCGAAAGTTGTTTCAATATTTTTTGTTCCGCTATATCTTGTATCAGCAGTTCCAGATGAAAAAATAATTTTCTCTTCTACTATTTTTTTTCTTGTTATTCTTTCTTCATCAGTTACTAAGCTAGTAGCATGTTTAATAATTTGATTAGAAAACAAAAATTCTCCTGTATTTGCATCTACATAGACCTCTTGTCTAGAAATAGGATTAGTAGCGTAGATATCATATTTGTAAGCTAAATAAATTTTCCCATTATTACTATTAGGAAATATAACTACCTCTCCTTCAGGTTTTTTATAACTCATTAGTTTAGCTTGCATTTCATTTTCCCAAAGATAAGACTTAGCATTTATCTTCTTTATAGCCAATTGTAAACCTACACTTGGACTTATTTTTGGTGTTAATGATAACTCATTTGCATTGTATAACTCTCCATTAATCATTCTAACTTGTTCTCCTTTTGAATGTGTAATTACTGTTCCAAATTCAACTTTTATACCTTTATAAAACTGTTCATATTTTTCATGAGTTTGCCCAATTCTATCCTGATTGGAATATAACAGTTTAAATGAATAATTATCGTTTAAACCATATGCTTTAGCAAATTGAAATAACGCTTGCTCTGAAGAATATTTTTTTGAACCAAAATATAATGTCTTTTGATTAGTTTTATCTATTTTAATTTCTTCTGTTTGCTGACTAAAGCCAAATAAAAATGATAAAAATGTAAGAATTAAAAATCTGTTTTTCATTGAGGATAAATTTATTTATGAACACAATAATGAAATCCATTTATTAGATTCTATAGATTAAGCTATAAGATCATTTAATTAAAAAAAGAGTTGGTTTTTACAAGCCAACTCTTTTTTTGTTCTCTTACTTTTTTAATATTCTTTTTGTAATTATTCCTGTTTCAGAATTAATTTTCATAAAATAAATTCCAATTGAAGCATTTGTTAAATCTAATATTATTTCATTAGAACTTTGTAAGTTACTTCTATTAAGAATATTTTTCCCTGTTACATCATAAACATCAATAGATGTAACTTGCATATTTTTAGTTGAAACTGTAAACAATCCGTTAGAAGGATTTGGATATACAGAAACCAATTCTTTTTCAAAAGTATCTGAAGACAATGTAGTTCCATCTATAACAAAATTATCCACATTTGCTCCTGTCTTATTAACCGATTGATCTGAATGAAAAACAATTCTAAAAATAATATTTGTTTCAGTATTGAATGCATTTAAAGGATAACTGTATATTGCTTCAGTTGTATTTGTTCCTGTCCACTGAGCTCCAACACAATTATTACAATCTGTTCCAGAAGTTTGAGGAGTTCTATCACTATTATACCAGTTTGGACCGCTTGTACCTAAAACATTCCAATTAGCACCAAAATCTGTTGAATATTCAACATAAACTAAATCCCAATTTTCCTCTAAATCATATTTAAATGAAAAACGAATTTCAGGATTAGAAATTGAAGTTAAATCATAACATTGAGAAACTAAATATGATTTTGTATTATCTGGATAATTTGCTGAATCATTTGTAGAATATACTGAATTACCAGCACTATCCATTAAACCTCCTGTACGAACTGTTCTAATCCATTGAGAAGTTGTACTTCCTTCATCATAAGAAATAAGCTCATCTCCTGTAGTTGTAAAAGTATTTACTACACCTATTGTTCCATCATCGTTAATATTAAATGTTGTGCTTCCATCATTATTATCTGAAAAAGCGTCATTTGTTGTAGTCGTAGAAACTGCAATACTATGTTGACCTCTAGATAGAGTAACAGAAGGTAAAACTACAACAGTAGATGAGTTAGATGCCAAATTACCATTCCAAGTATAATTATAAGGTGTAGCATCTATAGTATAATTAAAACTTGCAGAAGTGATAGGATTTAAACCATTGTTTTTAATTTCAACTTCAGGAGAAAGATTTGAACCACAATTAATTCCTGTTGTTGGGTTTTGAATTTGAACAAACTTAATATCATTATTTGGTAATTGAATTGGAATATCAGTTTGCCAAATTCCACGACCATAAGTTGCTGCTATTAATTTACCATCATTTAAATTTATCTCTAAATCTGTTACAGAAACGTTTGGTAAATTTGTATCAAAAGCTTGCCAAGTAGACATAGTATCATCTAAATAATAAACACCTAAGCTAGTTCCAACATATAAAGGATTATCAGTATTCTGAGATTGATGTACAATAACATTTTTCCCAATATTAGGTAACCCTGAAGAAATATTAGTAAAATTAGAACCTCCGTCTGTTGACTTTAAAACTCTTCCCAAAATTCCACTTGTTGTCAAATAAACAATATTAGAATTGGTATAATGACATTCAATTGAAGTAATAGTTGAAGAAGCAGTATAAACAGTAGTGAAACTAACACCATGATTTGTACTTAAATATAATGTTGAACCATTAGATAAATACATAATATCATCATTAGTAGGAGATATTTCAATATTCTCAATATTTCCAGAACCAATTGTACCAATACTTTGTTGTACCCAAGTATTTCCATTAAGTTTATACAATCTTTCATAGGCTGCAAAAACTTCTCCAGCATTGTTTGTTTTTAAAGGAGTAATCCAATTCCCTCCATCATCATTAGTTCCAGTTTCTGCTGCTGGTGCACTAACATTGCCTGTTAAATTATTTCCTCCATTATTAGATAAATACAAAGTCCCACCAAATTGGATAAATCCATAATATGCATTTTGATTATTCGGATTTATAGCTGTATCCATTCCATCAGCTCCATAATAATTTTTCCAACCTCCACCACTATAAGCATGACCTCCATTATCTTGAAGACCTCCTACCATATTTCCAGCAGATTGTTTTGAAACTGATATTCTATAAAATTGACTAATTTGTGCTGTAGCAGTTAAATCAGTAAAACTTGTTCCCCCATTTGTTGATTTGTAAACACCTCCATCGCTACCGCAAAATAAATTTCCGTTATAAAATCCTAAATAATGAATATCTGCATGAGTATAAGAAGGTGCTGTTGGAGAACTCCAATTATTTAATTTTGTTAATGAAGTACCTCCATTTGTTGATTTCCATACATTTAAACATCCCGTGTAAATTTCTTCTGCATTAGTATCAGAAACAGCTAATGCTAAATCATAATAGGCTTGATTTGATTCTAAAATATTAGTAGTACTATTTCTTAATGTAAAATTATTTCCACTATCTGTAGACCTATAAATACCTTGAAAACCATTATTAGCTGAAATGGAAGACAAATGACTTAAAACATAAACATAGTTAGGATTGGCTGGTGTAACATCTAATAATAGTCTACTGGAAGAAGAAGGTAAACCACTTGTAACTAAACTAAAATTGTTTCCAGAATCAATTGATTTATAAAATGTATTATTTGTTACTCCATAAATTACTGTTGGGTCATTAGGCTTAAACCGAATAGAACCTTGAGAAAAATCACCCGATCTAACATTTGTCCATGTTGTCCCTCCATCAATAGTTTTATATATACCAATACTAGTAGCGCAAAATAAGATTTGACTATTAGTTGGATTCATAATAATATCTCCAGATAAACGATTAGTAGTATTAAACACTAAACCAGTAGTATTCCAAGTTAGTCCTCCATCTATTGATTTTAGTACTCCAATGGAATAAGTATCACTACTGTCCTTATCACCTGTTGAAATATAAATTACATTTGGATTTGTATAATCTACAGCAATTCCAGATACTCCAATTTGTGGTAAATAATCAGACAATGGTGTCCAATTTATTCCTGCATCAGTAGATTTCCAAATTCCTCCCGCTGGTGCACCAATATATAAAGTATTTGAATTTGTTGGATCTTCATAAACAAAATTTACTCTACCTTGTCCAGAAGACCATGAGCCCGTATTTGTATGTGTTGAAGGTCCAACAGGTTGCCAATTACTTGGTGGTAATGAAAAAGCAGCATTGGAACTTCTATTTAATTTAGAATTATTTTTCTCATTCCAAGCCGCAAAGATCTCTTGAGGAGTTATAATATAACCTTGCTCATTAGTTAATGTTCTCCAATGATTTTCCCATCTCATAAAAGGTTTATATCCAGACCCTCTTACATTCTTATCTCTTGTTGACCAATATTCATTAAATAAGGCAACTTCTTCATCTATATTCATTTTTCCTTTTCTAGAAGTCTCTATTGTCTCTTTCCATAAAGCAGAAGGATTATATTGAGAAAAACCCAATGTAGCAAACAATAACACAAGAAAGTAACTGTTTTTCATAATATTAACTATTAAATTTGAAATTCCGCAAATATAGTTAGTTTTATTTAAATGTTCTTAGTTTTTAAAAGATTAACAACTGTTTTTGCAATAAATAAGTCTGAAAATTTTAAATTTGTATTCTATTATGAACATACGAAAAAATAAATATTCTGGTTTTATTCTCTTATTTACTATAATATCTATAATTATTTTTATAGGCATTTATTCTCTTTTAAAACCACAAAAAAAATTAAAACTATTTACACCTAGAGACGTTAATCCTGAGCTTGTAGATTCAACTATACAGCACATTGGATATAATCATACTATTCCCGATTTTTCTTTCACTAACCAAAATGGTAAAACTATTACTCAAGCAGATTATAAAGATAAAATTTATGTAGCCGATTTCTTTTTTACCACTTGTCCTTCCATTTGTCCTATTATGACCAATAACATGGTTTGGCTACAAGAAAAAATTAAAGATAATCCAAAAGTCATGTTATTATCCCATTCAGTTACTCCAGATATTGACAATGTTGCTGTTTTAAAAGCTTATGCGAAAGAAAAAGGAGTTATTGATGAAAAATGGAATTTAGTAACTGGAAATAAAAAAGACATTTATTACCTAGCCAGAAAATCTTATTTAGTTGTAAAAACAGGTAATCCAAAAGAATTATATGATATGGTTCATACCGAAAATTTTGTTTTAATAGACCAAAAAAGAAGAATTCGTGGTTTCTATGACGGAACAAATCTTGAAGAAGTAGAAAAATTATATGAGGATATTCTCTTTCTTTGTAAATAACAATTTCTAAATTTTCTCCAAAATATATTCTCCATTTCTATTTATTAGCTACCTTTGTATTTAAAATCAATCTAAATAAGTTTGGAAAAAGTATTATCAGATCTAAAAAAAGGAGAAAAGGGCTACATTCATGAAATAAATGTAGACGAAATCCCTTTAAAATTATTAGAAATGGGCTGTTTACCAGGCAATTTTATTGAATTAATCCAAATTGCACCTTTTGGTGATCCTATTTATTTTAATATCAACGATTCTCATGTAGCAATTCGTAAAGAAACAGCTAAAGAAATAATCGTAACCGTAGTAACCACAGTTTAATTAATGTCAAAATCCACCATAAAAGTTGCTTTAATTGGAAATCCAAATGTGGGTAAAACATCTGTTTTTAATCAATTAACAGGGTTAAACCAACAAGTAGGAAATTACCCAGGTATTACTGTTGAAAAAAAACAAGGAGTTAGCAAACTTTCCGATACTGTTAAAGCAAAAATAATTGATTTACCTGGAACGTATAGCCTAAATGCAAGTTCAATTGATGAAAATGTTGTAATTGAATTACTTCTAAATAAAAAAGATGAAGATTTTCCAGATGTAGCTGTAGTAGTTACCGAAGTTGAAAACATAAAAAGAAACTTACTCCTTTTTACTCAAATAAAAGATTTAGAAATCCCTACTATCTTAGTCATTAACATGGCTGATAGAATGACATTAAAAGGAATAGAATTTGATATTCCAATTTTAGAAAGAGAATTAAATACAAAAATAGCTTTAGTTAGTTCTAGAAAAAAAACTGGAATTTCTGATCTTAAATCTCTAATCTTAAATTACAAATCCCTATCTACCGAGCCTTGTTTAAATGCTTCAGTTATAGATCCAGATTATTTTAACAACTTAAGAAGGGCTTTCCCTAATCAACTCTTGTATAAACTATGGTTGGTAATTACTCAAGATGTTAATTTTTTGAATTTGGAACGAAATGAAATTAAAAGTTCTTTTACAAAATCACATTCCGATTTAAAACGATTACAACAAAAAGAGACAATTAAAAGATATCAATTTATAAATGACACTTTAAAAATTGGTCAAAAAATTGATGCTTCAAAAGCCACCGACTTGCGTGCAAAATTAGATAGCATCTTAACACACAAAGTTTTTGGATATATTATCTTTTTTGGAATACTAATGATCATTTTTCAATCTATTTTTGATTGGAGTACAATTCCAATGGAGTTTATCGATGAAACATTTACTTCATTAAGTTCATACACAAAAAATCATCTTCCTGCAGGAGAATTTACAAATCTCTTAAGTGAAGGCATTATTCCAGGAATTAGTGGAATTGTAATTTTTATTCCTCAAATAGCTTTCTTATTTCTATTCATTTCAATTCTTGAAGAAAGTGGGTACATGAGCCGTGTTGTTTTTCTTATGGATAAAATAATGAGAAGATTTGGTCTTTCTGGAAAAAGTATTGTACCCTTAATATCTGGAACAGCATGTGCAATTCCTGCAATTATGGGTGCAAGAAATATTGAAAACTGGAAAGAACGTTTAATAACTATCTTAGTAACACCTTTTACAACATGTTCAGCAAGACTACCTGTTTATGCTATATTAATTTCTTTAATCATTCCAGAAGAAAGAATATTTGGTTTTCTGAGCTTACAAGGTCTAACTCTTATGTTGTTATATTTAATAGGTTTTGGGATGGCAGTGCTTTCTGCAACTCTATTAAATTCTATTTTAAAATTAAATTGTAAGTCTTATTTTGTTATTGAAATGCCTTCTTACAAAGTACCTATGTTCAAAAATGTAGCTTTAAATGTAATTGAAAAAACAAAAGCATTTGTAACTGGTGCAGGAAAAATAATCTTGGCTTTATCTATTATTTTATGGTTCTTAGGTTCGCATGGACCAACTAAAAACTTTAAAAACGCAGATATTATTGTATTACAAGAATTAGCAAAGAAGAATACTACTATTGAACCTGAAATTCTTGAAAATAAAATAAATAGTTACAAACTAGAACATTCCTATATTGGTATTGTTGGAAAAGCTATAGAACCTGTCATTAGACCTTTAGGTTATGATTGGAAAATAGGAATTGCCGTTGTAAGTTCTTTTGCAGCTAGAGAAGTTTTTGTAGGCACATTAGCCACTATATATAATGTGGGAAATCATAGTGATGAAGAAGTAACTATAAAAAACAGAATGGCAGCTGAAGTACATCCAGTTACTGGTAAAAAGATATTTAATTTTGCTTCAGGTATTTCTTTATTACTTTTTTATGCTTTTGCGATGCAATGTATGTCGACAATTGCTATTGTAAAAAAAGAAACAAACTCATGGAAATGGCCTATTATTCAATTTGTCTTTATGAGTGGGTTTGCATATTTAACTGCTTTGATTGCTTATCAAATATTAAAATAATTGGTTCCGTTTTTGATGAGTAAACCCAAATTTTCCTTATGATTCAAAAAAACAGCTTATTCTTAATTATTGGCTTTATATTAGTCTCTCACACTCTATTTGGTCAAAAGAAAATTGAAAAATCAAAACAGGAATTAACTGAAAAATCAAGTGTAAATTCACAAAGTACCTCTTCAACTTATCCTTCAAGTAGAAGTAATTCCTCTTCTAATAATAATGGAGAAAGTTTTTTCGGAGGAATTTTATTAGATGTTTTTGTTGGGGCAACTATAGGTATTTTCAAATATGGAATTATTGGAGATTATTCCCATGAAGATCATTTATACAATAATCTAAGCCATTATCCATATAAAGACGGAAGTTGTTATGGCAATTTTAATAGTGCAGATAGTTTATCTAAGAATAAAATGCGTATTGATATTGAAGATAGTTTTATGTATAGTACTAAAAACTTAGTAGGCAATCATTTTAAAATAAAAATTAGACCTTTTCAATATTTTTATCTTCAAACTGACTTTAGGCAAGTATATGAATCTGACCCTATAAATGATATTAATTACAAATTATACTTTTCTCATTTTACCCTAGGATATGATAGAATCAGATTAGACAAATTTAATCTAGGCTGGAATTTAGGAGTAAGTTACATTGGTAATGATGTAAGAAAAACAGGATTTACTTATGGTGCTTCTATGGATTTTTTTCTAGATAAAAACATAAGTTTTTCTGGAAGTACCAAATGGAGTAAAATAAACACAAAACCTGTTAATACTTTTGAGTTACAAAGTAAATATCATAAAAAGAATTATTTTTTTTCTGTAGGATTTGAACGCTTAAAAATTGCCACACCAACTTACAATTTTGTAACTTTAGGTGCTGGAATTTACTTTTAAATATAATAAATTATGAATTTTCAACAAATATTAGTTTACATAACACTTGCCATTGCGATTGGTTATTTAATTAGAAAATTTCTTTGGAAAAAAAAGCCTAAAAAATCAAATTCTTGTGGTGATGACTGTGCATGTCATTAATCATATTTAATTACCAACTTATAGTCAGAATCATTTATAAGTTCATCTTTAACTCTATTTGGTGAAATCCCAATAAAAGTAATTGGCTTATCACTATATTTAGTAGCCCAAGTTGCATTTTCATTCACAGTTTTAGAATTAACGATTAATTCTTTTTCTTCTACTAATTTATTGGCTTTATAGACCTCAACTATCATTTCAACTTGTCCTTCCCAAACACAATTTAATCCTTCTGGACAACGAGAATCAGCAGTTACTTTTTTTAGTTTAAATTGATAAGCTTCTTGAGTAATTTCTTTTTCAACCTCAAAATTACTACTACTTTCATTTTGTTTTGAAGAACATTGAGTTAAAAAAATAGTTAAAATTAATACTATCGTTTTCATGTTGTATTTTTTATAGTTACCCAAAAATACACAATTATTTACCAACTTTTATCCTAAAGCCACATCTAAACTCATCATCACTATAAAACCACCTATAAATCCTAAGGTAGCAATATCTGTATTTTTGTCTTGTTGCGTTTCGGGAATAACTTCTTCTACCACTACAAAGATCATCGCTCCAGCTGCAAATGCCAAAGCATAAGGTAAAATAGGTGTAAAAAATGTAACTGCTAAAGCACCAACAACACCAGCAATTGGCTCAACAATAGCTGAAGCTTGACCATACATAAAGCTCTTTCTTCTGCTCATTCCCATTCTTCTCAATGGCATAGAAACAGCAATTCCTTCTGGAAAATTTTGAATTCCAATACCAATTGCTAAAGTAACTGCTCCTGCAATAGAAGCTTCTGGAATTCCAGCTGCAACTCCTCCAAATAATACGCCTACTGCCAATCCTTCAGGAATATTATGAAGTGTAATGGCCAGAACTAATAAAGTAGTTCGTTGCCAAGGTGATTTTATTCCTTCACTTTCTTTAAAATTAATATGCAAATGAGGCAAGGTTTTATCTAAAGCAAATAGAAATAAAGCTCCCATTAAAAAACCAATTGCAGCTGGCATTACTTTTACAAAACCTTCTCCTTCACTCATTTCAATAGCAGGAGAAAGCAAACTCCAGTAACTTGCTGCTACCATCACTCCTCCTGTAAAACCTAGCATTCCGTCAAGAACGGCACGATTCATATTCTTAAAAAAAAATACAAATGAAGCCCCAGCTGCTGTAACTAACCATGTAAATAAAGTAGCATATAAGGCAGCAAGAATAGGATCAATTCCTTCTAAATAATGTAATATTTGATCAAACATAATTATTGTACGTATAAGTTAGTGGCAATTTTGTTGGATAAAACCATCGTTTTATTATCTATTTCGACTCTAATTAATTCATCAAAAGATTCCTTCTCAAGTATTTTAATTTCAGAACCTAAAGTAATTTTTTGTTTGTCTAAATATTGTAAAAATTCTGCTGAAGAATCTTTCACACCAACACATTTACAAGAAGTATTTAAGGGTATTTCAGATAGTAATTGTTTGTCTAATTTTTTCATTTCTCCTTTTTCATTTGGAATTGGATCACCATGAGGATCAAAAGCAGGAAAATCTAAAAAAGCATCCAAACTATTAATCAGTTTTTCTGATTTTATATGTTCTAATTCTTCCGCAATTTCATGTACTTCATCCCAAGAAAACTGTAATTTTTCTACTAAAAAAACTTCCCATAAGCGATGACGTCTTACTATTTTTTTAGCTTGGATTAATCCATTATTAGTTAAGGAAACTCCTTGATATTTTTTATAAGTTACAACATCCTTTTCGGCTAGTTTTTTTAACATATCTGTCACAGAAGAGGCCTTTGTTTCAAGCATTCCCGCAATAGCATTTGTATTCACTCCTTTGGGAGATACTAATGATAAATGATAAATAACTTTTAAATAATTTTCTTCAGAAATGGTCATTTTAAAAATAAATTTCATCAAATATAATAAATTTACTCTGTTATTATAAAAAATATTTTTAGTTTTGTCTAAATTTTATTTTTAGCATAAATGAAAAAAATATTTTTATTACTTAGTTTCTTATCGGTATTTAGCTTTGGGCAAACCACTATCAAAGGGAAAATTTCAACTAACAGTGAACCATTAGCTTTTGCATCGGTTTTTATTTCCAAATTAAATAAAGGAATAAATACTGATGAAAATGGCTTTTATATTTTAAAAGATATACCTAAAGGAAATTATACTATAAATTTTTCGTTCATAGGTTTTAAGACAAAAAAGCAAAATATTTCAATTGAAAACGAAAAAGAAATAATCCTTAATATACAACTAGAAGAAAATCATAGTTTAGAAGAAGTTGTTGTTACAGGAACTTTAAAACCTGTTTCTAGATTAGAAACTCCAGTTCCAGTAGAAGTCTATACATCTGCTTTTCTCAAGAAAAACCCTACACCAAATATTTTTGAAGCTTTACAAAATGTAAATGGTGTACGTCCTCAATTAAATTGTAACATTTGCAATACAGGTGATATTCACATTAATGGTCTAGAAGGTCCTTATACTATGGTAACCATTGACGGAATGCCTATAGTAAGTGGCTTATCAACCGTTTATGGTTTGTCTGGAATTCCAAATTCTTTGATTGATAGAATAGAAATTGTAAAAGGACCTGCTTCTTCCTTATATGGAAGTGAAGCTGTAGGTGGATTAATTAATATTATTACAAAAAAACCAGAAACTGCTCCTTTATTTTATGCAGATGCTTTCAGCACATCATGGTTAGAAAACAATATCGATTTAGGTGCCAAATATAACTTGGGTAAAAAAATTAGTTCGCTTATAGGTATTAATTATTACACTTATAACAATCCAATTGATAATAATAACGATAATTTTACTGATGTAACTTTACAAAATAGAATTTCAATTTTTAATAAATTTTCAGTGGCAAGAAAAAGTGAAAAAGAATTTTCGATTGCTGGTCGCTATTTTTATGAAGACCGTTGGGGTGGAGAAATGCAATGGAATAAAAACTACAGAGGAGGAAACGAAGTTTATGGAGAAAGCATTTATACCAAACGTTATGAATTACTAGGAAAATATCAATTACCTGTTAAAGAAAATTTTGTTGCTTCTTTTTCGTATACAAATCATAATCAAAATTCAGTTTATGGAGATATTATTTTTCTTGCCAAACAAGAAATTGCTTATGGGCAAATGACATGGGACAAGAAAATGAATAATCATGATTTACTTTTTGGAACCGCATTTCGTTACCAATTTTATAATGATAATACTACTGCTACTAAAGAACCTGAAAAAACAAAAATTAGTAGTCTTTTTGTTCAAGATGAAATAAAATTAGCTGAAAAACATAGTGTATTACTAGGTGCAAGATATGATTACAACTCTATTCATGGCACAATTTTTACACCTCGAATAGCTTACAAATGGAAACCATCTAAAAACGATATCTTTAGAGTTAATGCAGGAACAGGTTTTAGAGTAGTAAATTTATTTACGGAAGAACATGCTGCATTAACAGGTTCTAGAGATGTTATTATTACAGAAAATCTAAATCCAGAAAAATCTTATAATATTAATTTCAATTACTTAAAAAAGTTTGAAATGGGCAACGGAATCCATTCTGTAATGGAATTTTCGAGTTGGTATACCCATTTCAAAAATCAAATTATCCCTGATTATGATACTAATCCTAATCAAATTATTTACTCGAATTTAAATGGTTATTCAAAAACCTATGGTGTAACAGGAAATCTAGAATTGATTTTCCCTTTCGGATTAAAAACAATGATTGGTTTTACTGCTTTAGAATCCAAAAACAAAAGAGATGGAATCATAAGCACGCCTATACTAACTGAAAAATTTAGTACAACATGGGGCATTACTTATGATATAGTAAAATGGAATGCTACTATTGATTATACAGGTAATCTATATGGCCCAATGCGATTACCACTACTTGGTGAATTAGATCCAAGAAGTGAATATTCTCCTTTCTGGAGTATACAAAACATACAATTTACTTATAAAAAATTTCGTAGTTTTGAACTTTATGGTGGTGTAAAAAATATTTTGAATTGGACACCAAACAAAAGCACACCATTTTTAATTGCTAGGGCAAACGACCCATTTGATGAAGATGTTACATATGATACAAACGGAAATGTTTTAGCAACATCAACAAACCCATACGCTTTAACTTTTGACCCAAGTTATGTGTATGCGCCTAACCAAGGAATTAGAGGTTTTTTAGGAATTCGATATACGATTTATTGATTTGAATTGGGAATAATTAAACATCTTTATTTAAAAATTTACAAATGAAAATATTATTGCTTGAAGATGATTATGTTTTATCAAAAGAAATTAAAGATTTTTTCTTGTCTAAAAACATAGAAATAGACGCTGTTTTTGATGGCGAATTATTTTTTAAGCAAATAAATACCAAAAAATACGATATTTATTTATTAGATATAAACGTTCCAAAAATTAATGGTTTAGATGTTTGTAATCAAATAAGAACTCAAGACAAAAATACTCCCATATTAATGTTAACAGCGTTTGGAGAAATTGATGATAAAATTGAAGCTTTTGAAAAAGGTGCTGATGATTATCTTGTTAAACCTTTTCATTTAAAAGAATTATATATAAGAATTCTTTCGCTTTTAAGACGAACGGACAAACCTCAAACTGAAAACGAAATTCTTAAAATTAAAGATTTAGAAATTAATATTTCAAACAAAACAGCTACCCGAAACAACGAAATTATCAACTTAACACCTAAAGAATTAAAATTACTTTTAATCTTAGCCAATGCAAAAGGAAGAATAATTTCTAAACAACAAATTGCAGATGAACTTTGGGATTATCACATTGAAACCAATCAAAACACAATAGAGGTTTACATCAATTTTTTACGAAAAAAAATAGATAAAGATCCCAATGAAAAATTAATACATACAAAAGTAGGTTTTGGCTATTATTTAAAAACAGACGATGACGATAAAATCTAAAATATCATTTTATATCAGCATTATTTTCACCTTACTATTTGGTTTAATTTGTGCTATTATCATTTTTATTTTTTCCGATTTTAGAAAACAAGAATTTGAAGAACGATTAAATGAAAAAGCCATTAATACAATAAAACTTTTAATTGAAGTAAAGGAAATTGATAATGATATTTTAAGAATAATTGATAAAAATTCCATCAACCAACTTTACGATGAAAAAACCTTAATTTTTGATGAGAATTTTAATTTAATCTATAGCAGTTTAGACGACACAAAAATTAAATGGACAAAATCAGATTTACTCTATCTAAAAACCCATAAATCGTTTTTAGAAAAAGATAAAGACCATGAAATTTATGGATTCTTTTACGATACCAATAAAAAAGATTATTATGCCTTAATTTCTGCAAATGATAATTATGGTAAACGAAATTTGTATTTTCTAATATATTTATTAACGGGTTCTTATATTTTATTTACGGTTTTAACTTGGTTTTTAACTTTTTATATCATAAAAAAACAACTTATTCCATTAGGAAATTTTCACAAAAAAATAAGTGAAATAAATGATTTAAACCTTGAAGTTACTTTAGAAAGCAAACAAAACAGCAAAAATGAAATTAGCTTACTTAGCAACGAATTCAACTTTATGATGAACAGAATTTCTGATGCTTACCAAAAACAAAAAGAATTCACGGCTCAAGCATCACATGAATTACGAACACCAATTGCTCGTATTTCTGCTCAACTAGAAAACCAAATTCAAGCTGTAGACGAAAAAAATAAAGTTATTTTCAAATCATTATTCTCAGACATCGAACAACTTAAAGAATTAATAAATTCGTTATTAATCTTGTCAAAAGTAGATTCAAGAAATAACGAAAAAATAGAAAAAACTAGGGTTGATGAAGCTTTATACAATAGTTTTGAAAAGATTAAAAAACTTTTCCCAGATTTTAAAATTAATTTTTCAATGACTGATGACGAACAATTGTTTGATAAATTAGAAATTAATGGGAATTCAAAACTAATTGAAATTGCATTTACTAACCTTTTAAAAAATGCTTACTTGTATACCGATGAAAAATGGGTGAATGTTACCATAACTATTCATAATAATCAAATGGTTTTATCATTTACTAATTCGGGTAAAACGCTTTCAGATGAAGAAGTAAAAACATTATTTCAGCCTTTTATGAGAGGAAGTAATGCTAAAAACACAAATGGATTAGGACTAGGATTACGAATCGTTAACCGAATTTTACAAGTCTCAGACTATACCATTTCTTATAATAAAGAAACTAATCTAAACACATTCATAATTCTATTTTAAGGCTTTTTTAAGGTCATTTTAAGTTGATTTAAAGACGACAGCTTCAATTTTGTATGCAATAAAAATATACAAAATGAAAAAGTCTTTGGTGTTCTTCCTTTTTTTAAGTTGTACCAGTTTTTCATTTGGACAAAAAACCATGAGTTTGTCTGAGTGTGAAAATCTATTCCAAAAAAACAACTTATTATTATTAGCCGAACAATATAATATTGATGCTTCAAAAGCAGCTGTTATTCAAGCAAAAATATGGGAACATCCTGTGGTAACAACAGAAGTCAATTTTTATAACCCAAACGAAAATCGCTTCTTTAACGCTGGAAAAAATGGTCAAAAGCAATTGGCTATCGAACAATTAATTTATTTGGGCGGAAAAAAAAGAAACGAAATCAATTTTGCTAAAAACAATGTAGCGTTAGCCGAACTTCAATACGAACAATTGGTTAGAAATTTAGCGTTACAAACCCGACAAAATTTTTATGAATTGTATTTCGAATATCAAAAGTTCAAAAGCATCGAAACACAATTAAATTACTTAGAAAATTTAGTTGCTGCATACAAAACTCAAACCGATAAAGGCAACATAGCATTAAAAGATTTGGTTCGATTGCAATCTTTATTGTTGGCTTTTAAAAACGACATGCTTGAAATCAACAAACAAATTCTTGAAAAAAGAGAAAATTTAAAAATATTAACGGCAACAAGCGAAGATTTTCTTCCTACCCTTAATGAGCAAGAATTAAAAGAAAAGCTAAACAAGCCAATTCTTTATCTCGAAACTAAACTTCAGGAAATTGCATTAGAAAAAAACCCCGAATATCGTTTTAATTTAAAACTAATTGAAAACAATGAACTCTATATAAAGTGGCAAAAATCATTAGCAACACCCGATATAACATTAGGAGCTAGCTATGATCAAAGAGGTGGGGCTTTTAATAACCAAACTAATCTTACTCTGGCAATTCCGCTGCCACTATGGAACAAAAACAAAGGAAATATAAAAATAGCACAAACAGAACTTCAACAAAACAAAAAGCTAAAAGAGCAAAAAGAATTAGAATTAAAAGCTAAAGTTACAACAGCTATTCAAACCTATAATTTTCATCAAAAACAATACAAAGAAAGCGAATCATCTATACATGATTTTGAAACCGTTAATCAAGGTATTCTAAATAATTTTCAAAAAAAGAATATTTCTTTAATTGAATTTACTGATTTCATGGAAAGTTACAATCAAAGTACGCTCTATTTAAATCAAATTAAAAAAGAATTAATCCTTAGCGGTGAAAACCTAAATTATATAACCAATGATTTTATCTATTAAACCAAAAAAATATAAAATGACATCAATAAAACTTATCAATATCTTTTGCTTGATACTTTTGTTTTCAACATCAGCCTGCAAAAAAGAAGAAACAAATTCGGATGTTAAAGAAACATTCGTAATGAGCGATAAAATGCTATCTACCACAAAAACAGCAACAGCTCAAGAAGAATTTTTAAAAAACCAACTTAATTTTTTTGGTAAAATAACTTCTGACAATAACAAATTTGTTGAAATATATCCTGTTGTAGGTGGAAACGTTATTAAAGTAAATGTAGAATTAGGAGATTATGTAAACAAAGGTCAAGTTTTGGCTATCATTAGAAGTACTGAAGTAGCTAGCTTTGAGAAAGAATTAGATGATGCTAAAAATGATGTAACGGTGGCTCAAAACAAATACAAAGTTGCTAAAGAACTTTTTGATGGTAAACTAGTCACTGAAAAAGATGTGGTGGAAGCAAAAGGCGAATTAGAAAAGGCAAAATCACAATTAAACAGAATTTCTCAAACCTATAAAATTTACAACATAAAACCAGGTGCTATTTATGAAGTTCTCTCACCTTTAAGTGGTTTTGTTATTCAAAAAAACATCAATGAAGGAATGCTACTAAGAAGCGACAATACAGATAATATATTTGACGTTGCAGAAATTACAGATGTTTGGGCCATTGCAAATGTAAATGAATCCGACATCAGTCAAGTAAAAATAGGCAACGATGCTGAAATAACAACACTTTCTTATCAAGACAAAAAATTCTATGGTAAAGTAGATAAAATCTACAATATTATTGACCCAGAAACAAAAGCTATGAAAGCTCGTGTAAAACTAGATAACAAAGATTTTCTATTGAAACCCGAAATGCGAGCTTCTATCAAAATTTCATATACCGAAAACAAAAAAATGATTGCCATTCCATCAGATGCTATAGTGTTTGATAAAAGCAAATCGTTTGTCATGATTTTTAAAGACAAAAATAATATTGAAACAAGAGCCATTGAAATTTTCAGACAAGTAGGCAATACAACTTATGTTGCGGCTGGTTTACAAGAAGGCGAAAAAGTTCTTACAACCAATCAACTACTTATTTACGATGCTTTAAATGACTAATTATGAATAAATTGATTAAAAATATTATTGCATTTTCATTAAAAAACAAACCCTTTACTTTCTTTTGGGTAAGTATTTTAATTATTTCTGGCTTTGTTGCCTTTAAAAAAATGCCCATCGAAGCATTTCCTGATGTAACCAATACCCAAATTATTATAGTTACCGAATGGAATGGAAGAAGTGCCGAAGAAATCGAACGTTTTGTAACCACTCCTATCGAAATTTCGATGAATTCTGTGCAGAAAAAAACCAGTGTTCGAAGCATTACCATGTTTGGATTATCGGTTATCAAAATTATATTTGAAGATGGTGTTGAAGATTTTTTTGCACGACAACAAGTAAACAATTTACTTCAAAACGTTTCATTGCCTGATGATGTAACTCCAGATGTGCAACCACCTTATGGCCCTACAGGTGAAGTGTTCCGATATGTATTACAAAGTAAAAACAGAGATTCACGTGATTTGTTAACCATTCAAAATTGGGTTATTGACAGACAATTAAGAGCAGTTCCTGGTGTTGCTGATGTAGTTGCTTTTGGTGGACAAGAAAGAACGTATGAAGTTAGTGTTGACCCAAACCGATTATCAAAATATGATGTAACACCATTGGAAGTTTTTGAAGCAGTTAACAAAAGTAATCTTAATGTAGGTGGTGATGTTATTGAAAAAAACAAACAAGCTTATGTTATCAGAGGTGTTGGATTATTAGACTCGGTTTCAGATATTGAAAATATTATAGTAAAAGAAACTGGTGGAAATCCCGTTTTAGTAAAAAATCTTGCAGATGTGGCAGAATCATCTATGCCTCGAGTGGGTCAAGTAGGATTAAATCACCAAGATGATGTAGTAGAAGGAATTGTTGTCATGCGAAAAGGAGAAAATCCGAAAGAGGTATTAGGCAGAATCAAAGAAAAAATCACAGAATTAAACGATCGTATTCTTCCAAGCGATGTTACTATGGAGACGTTTTACGATAGAGACAATTTAATGAATTATACCACTTCAACCGTAATGCATAATATGCTCGAAGGTATTCTTTTTGTAACGGTTATTGTGTTTTTATTCATGGCAGATTGGAGAACAACTGTTACCGTTTCTATTGTAATTCCACTCTCGTTACTTTTTGCCTTTCTATGTTTAAAACTAATGGGAATGAGTGCTAACTTACTTTCCTTAGGAGCGGTAGATTTTGGAATTATTATTGACGGAGCCGTTGTAATGGTTGAAGGAATATTTGTAACATTAGATCACTTGGCCAAGAAAAAAGGAATGGAAAAGTTCAACAAATTAGCCATTGGAAGTGTCATTAAAAAAACAGGAACCGAACTTGGAAAAGCCATTTTCTTTTCAAAATTAATCATCATCACTGCTTTATTGCCCATTTTTGCTTTTGAAAAAGTGGAAGGAAAAATGTTTTCTCCATTAGCTTATACTTTAGGTTTTGCATTGCTTGGTGCATTATTGTTTACTTTAACTTTAGTTCCCGTTTTATGCCATTTATTCTTGAATAAAAACGTAAAAGAAAAACACAACCCTTTTGTAGATTTTTGGAACAGAATTGTAGAAAAAGGCTTCAACTGGACATTCAAGCATAAAGTTAAAACATTAGTCATTTCGCTCTCTGTAATGGTGCTTACTTTTATTTCGGCTAAATTTTTAGGAACCGAATTTTTACCTCAACTCAACGAAGGAGCATTATGGGTTGAAGCAAAATTTCCAATGAGTCAAGGATTAACAGAAACGGTTGAAAAAACAGCAGTTTTAAGAGAAGAACTTCAAAAGTTTCCAGAAGTAAATGGTGTTTTAAGTCAAGTAGGAAGAAGTAATGACGGTACAGATCCTAGTGGTTTTTACTATGTACAAATGCAAGTGAATCTTAAACATAAAGACGAATGGAAACGCAAAATTTCTATGGATGATTTAGTTCGCGAAATGGATGAAAAATTAAAACAGTATCAAGGAATTGGTTACAATTATTCACAACCTATTATTGACAATGTTGCTGAAAGTGTAGCCGGAATTAATGCCTCTAATGCTGTTAAAATTTATGGAGACGATTTAGAAGAATTGGATAAAATTGCCAATGAAGTTATCAAACAAATTGAAAATGTTGAAGGAATAAAAGATGTTGGGATTTTAAGAAACGTAGGGCAACCCGAAGTAAGTGTAATTCTCGACCGTGAACGTATGGCTGCATATGGTGTTGAACTTTCAGATGCTCAAGCGGTTTTAGAAATGGCTTTCGGAGGAAAAACCGCTACCCAAAAATACGAAGGTGAAAAGAAGTTTGACGTGCGAATTCGATATCAAAAAGACTACCGTAATGATGAAAATGATATTTCAAACATCAAAGTTCCTACTATTTCTGGAGCAAAAATACCTTTAAAGGAAATTGCTACAATAAAAAAAATTACAGGTCCAGCTTTTATTTACAGAGACAATACTAAGCGTTTTATTGGTGTAAAATTTTCGGTTCGCGACAGAGATCTGGGTAGCACCATTGCAGATGCTCAAAAAAATGTAGCAAAAAACATCAAATTACCTACAGGTTACAGCATTGGGTGGACAGGAGAATTTGAAAACCAAGTAAGAGCAACAGGAACACTTGCTGAAATGGTTCCTATTAGTTTAATTGGAATTTTTGTATTGCTTTTTATCATGTTTGGCAATACAAAAGATTCACTTATAGTTTTAACCAATGTTCCTTTTGCAATTATTGGAGGAATTGTTGCTTTACATGTTACAGGAATTAATTTTGGAATTTCAGGAGGTGTTGGATTTATCGCTTTATTTGGAATTTGTATTCAAAACGGTGTTATCTTAATTACGGAATTTCACAATAACATTAAGCAAAAAATGGATTTGGCAACAGCTATTTTAGAAGGAGTCAAAGTAAGAACGCGTCCAGTTGTAATGACTGCTCTAATGGCTTCCATTGGTTTATTACCGGCAGCTATTAGTACTGGAATTGGTTCTGAAAGTCAAAAACCTCTTGCTGTTGTTATCATTGGAGGATTAATTACAGCGACAATATTAACGCTTTTAGTCTTCCCTATCATCTTTTGGATTTTCAACAGAAGAAAACACGAAAAAATAGATTAAATCCTTTTTGCTTCCTTATTTTTGTAAACCGTTATCTCTAATTATGATAGCGGTTTACTGTTATGCAACATTATCATTACGTTTTTACAGGTTCAGGATTATCGGCTTTGATGACGGTTTATGAAATAATTATGAGTGCTAATTTTCAAGATAAATCCATCTTATTAATTGACGAAAATTCTAAAAAATCTAATGATCGAACATGGTGTTTTTGGGATAAATCTAATATTTTTAATGAGATTATTTCGAAAAAATGGAAAACTACTTTCTTTACAAATGATATTTTTATAAAAGAATTAGAAATCCAACCCTTTCAATATAAAATGATAAGAGGTTTAGATTTTTATAATTTTATTTTTGAAAAGATTTCTAAACATACAAACATTACTTTCCTTAACGAAAAAGTTCTTTCTTTTGAAGATTTGGGTAATCAATGTGTTATAAAAACTAACCAACAAGAATTTACAGCTAATATTGTTTTCAATTCTATTTTTAATCCTAAAATTGTAATTTCTCAAAACAAATATCCTTTATTACAACAGCATTTTATAGGTTGGTATATTAAATCCAAAGAACCTGTTTTTAATTCAAATTGTGCCACTTTCATGGATTTTTCAGTTGCCCAAAAAGGAAATACCAGATTCATGTATGTTTTACCCACATCAAAAACCGAAGCCTTATTAGAATACACTTTATTTTCAAAAGATTTACTTCCAAAAGAGGAATATGAAGAAGAACTTGTAAAGTATATTCAAAAATTAGGAATAACTGAATACGAGATTGTAGAAAAAGAACAAGGTAGCATTCCTATGACTTGTTATAAATTTTGGGAACACAATACTAAAAACAGTATCAATATAGGTTCTGCTGGTGGTTGGACAAAAGCAAGTACGGGTTTCACGTTTAAAAATGTAACTAAAAAATCAAAGGCTTTGGTTACATTCCTTCAAAATGAAAATGATTTAACCAAATTTCATAAAAAAGATAAATTTTGGATATATGACTTATTATTTATTGATGTTTTATTCAAAAACAATGCATTAGGGTCAAAAGTATTTTCTTCCTTATTCAAAAAAGGAAATCCCGTTTTAATTTTTCGTTTTTTAGACGAAGAGACTTCTTTTTTAGAAGATTTAAAAATTATCTGGAAATGTCCCAAGATTCCTTTTATAAACGCTCTATTGAATAGAATTCTTTGATTTTTGATTTCTTTATAAGGTTATAACAAATCTTTATGATTTTATTATACATACAATTATTTAATCTTTGTAACTTTGTATTATTATTTTAAAATAAAAAAATATGTATCCAGAAGAAATGGTAAAACCAATGCGTGCAGAACTTTCTGAAGCAGGTTTTAAAGAATTATATACAGCAGCTGATGTTAAAAATGAAATTCAAAAAGAAGGAACAACTTTAGTAGTAGTAAACTCTGTTTGTGGTTGTGCAGCTAGAAATGCACGTCCAGGAGCAAAAATGAGTTTAGATGGTGCAAAAAAACCAGCTAATTTAATTACTGTTTTTGCAGGAGTAGATAAAGAAGCTGTTGATGCAGCAAGAGAGCAAATGTTTCCTTTTCCTCCTTCATCGCCAAGTATGGCTTTGTTTAAGAATGGAGAATTAGTTCACATGTTAGAACGACATCATATTGAAGGTCGTCCAGCAGAATTAATAGCAGAAAATTTAAAAGATGCATATAACGAATATTGTTAATTCAATTATCTAAAACAATGAAACCATCTTTTAATGATGGTTTTTTTGTTTTATATAGTAACTTTGTCAAAAAGTCTATCTGTTATGCAAAAGATAATTTCTTATCCATTATCAATAGTCTATTATGTACTATTTTTATTTTGGTTATGCCTTTTTCATCCTATTCAATGGATTTGTTTTAATGTATTTGGTTATAATGCACATCGATGGAGTGTTGCCATATTAAATTTATTTCTGGTAAGAAATACTTTTATTCTTGGAACCACATATAGTTTCAAAGGAAAAGAAAAATTACCAAAAAATGTTCCTTTAATTATTGTTGCTAATCATCAAAGTTTGTATGACATTCCACCATTAATTTGGTTTTTACGTGATTGGCATCCAAAATTTATTAGCAAAAAAGAACTAGGAAAAGGAATACCAAGTGTTTCATATAATTTAAGACACGGAGGTTCTGCTTTAATTGATAGAAAAGATGGAAAACAAGCCTTATCAGAAATTAAAAAATGTGGTGAGTTTATCAATAAAAATAATTATTCGGTAGTTATTTTCCCGGAAGGAACAAGAGGTAAAACAGGTGTTCCAAAACCTTTTTCAGTAAACGGTTTAAAAATGTTATACAAATTTGCTCCTGATGCTTATTTTGCTCCGGTAACAATTAATAATTCATGGAAAATGTCTCGTTTTGGCACTTTTCCTTTAGGATTAGGAAATCGTTTAGAGTTTCAAGTTCATGAACCTTTAAAAATTTCTGATTACACGTTTGAAGAGATTTTTGAAAGAACAGAGAAAATAATTACAGAAAATATAAAAATTAAATAAAATGTCAATAAAAAATGTTCGATTAGAAGTAATGCAATTTCTGGAAAAGAAAATTGATTCCTTTGTTGAAGAATTTTTGATTCCAGTTGAAAAAATTTGGCAACCAACCGATTTATTACCTAATTCTCAAAATGAAAAATTCTTTGATGAAGTCACAGAATTAAGAGAAATTGCAAAAGATTTACCTTATGATTTTTGGGTAGTTTTAGTAGGTGACACAATTACTGAAGAAGCTTTACCTACTTATGAATCTTGGTTAACACAAGTAGAAGGTGTAGATCAAGAAAATGGAGGAAATGGATGGAGTAAATGGATCAGACAATGGACAGGTGAGGAAAACCGTCATGGCGACACATTAAATAAATATCTTTATTTATCTGGTCGTGTAGATATGCGTGAAATTGAAATGACAACCCAACATTTAATCAATGATGGTTTCGATATTGGTACAAGTAATGATCCATACAAAAATTTTGTTTACACTAGTTTTCAAGAATTAGCTACTTATATTTCACACAATCGTGTGGCACAAATGGCTAAGAAATTTGGTGATAATAAGTTAGCTAAGATGTGTCGCTTAATTGCAGGTGACGAAATGCGTCATCATCAAGCTTATAGTACATTTGTAAGTAGAATTTTTGAAGTTGATCCAAGTGAAATGATGTTAGCTTTCCAGCATATGATGAAAAATAAAATCACAATGCCTGCTCACTTTTTAAGAGAATCAGGACAAAAAATAAGCACTGCTTTTGAGCATTTTTCTGATTCTGCGCAACGTATTGGTGTTTATACTGCTAATGATTATGTAGATATTATGCAAAAGTTAATTGACAAATGGGAAATTGATAAAATTGTAAACCTTACCGACGAAGCAGAAAAAGCAAGAGATTTCTTAATGAAATTACCCGCTAGAATGGCTAGAGTATCTGAACGTTTAGTTATTCCTGAAGAATCTCATATTTTTAAGTGGGTTCAACCAGCTTTGGTAAAATAGATTTAAAAAATAGAATAAAGATGTTGTTTTAATGAAACTACATCTTTTTTAATACTGTCATTATATGTCTTTAGTAGACAACACCATCTTATTCGTAAAAGAAAAACTTCAAAATGCAGAAGGAGGACATGATTGGTTTCATATTGAACGTGTTTATAAAAATGCTTTACTAATTGCTAAAGATGAAGATTGCAATCTTGAAATTGTAAAACTAGGAGCTTTATTACATGATATTGCAGATAGCAAATTTCATAATGGTGATGAAAAAATAGGTCCAAAAGTAGCGCGAGATTTTTTGGTTAACCAAAAAGTTGCCGAAAATACAATAGCCCATGTGATTGCTATTATTGATAACATTTCTTTCAAAGGAGGAAACTTTGAAAAGAAATTTACTTCAAAAGAATTAGATATTGTTCAAGATGCAGACCGCTTAGATGCACTTGGAGCCATCGGAATTGCTAGAACATTTAATTATGGTGGTTTTAAAAACAGACCAATTTACAATCCTAATATTCAACCTAACCTCAACATGAGTAAAGAAGAATATAAAAAAAGTGAAGCACCAACATTAAATCATTTCTACGAAAAACTACTACTTTTAAAAGATAAAATGAATACCGAAACTGGCAAAAAATTAGCTAAGGAACGTCATACCTTTATGGAGAAATTCCTAGCACAATTTTATGCTGAATGGGAAGGTGAGAAATAATTCATTAATGTTAAAATAATGATGATTTATTCATTTCTTAAAAAACAACAAATAACATTACTGTTTTAAATACTAATTTAATCTTTAATTAATCATTCGATAAAGTCTTTGTAAATCTAATATTTGAATTTTGATGAAATTTAAATATAGAAGTAATGAGTCAGAATTCTTTATCAAGAAGACGATTTTTAGTCAATTCCATTTTAACAACTGGTGGGCTTCTTTTAGCTCCTAATTTCATCAGTTGTACTGATGATGATACTATTTTTGGTATTCCAGAAGATTATACGCCTGATAATTTCCCACATGGTGTGGCTAGTTTTGATCCTACCCACAATCAAGTTATTATTTGGACAAGATATAATACAAATAAACTTGAAGCTAAAATCTATTGGCAAGTGGCTTATGATAATAATTTTGAATCCGTTTTTAGAAGTGGTGAAGTCATTACAGATAACACTAGAGATTATACATTAGCTATCGAGCTTCAAAATTTAGAAGCAGATAGAAAGTTATATTATCGTTTTTTTAATCAGGAAGACAGGAGTGTTTCGGTAACTGGCGAAACCATTACTTTGCCAGTTTCTACAGACACTATTAAATTAGCCGTTTGTTCTTGTTCCAATTATCCAGCAGGGTTATTCAATGTTTATAAAGCAATGGCAAACTCTAATGCAGATATTATTGTGCATTTAGGTGATTATATTTATGAATATGGTCAGGGTCAATATGGAACTAATGAATACACAACTTCTTTAGATAGAGCACATGAGCCTGCAAATGAAATCTTAAATTTATCAGAATATAGAACGCGCTATAAACAATATCGTTCGGATAAAAACTTACAATTAGCTCACCAAAAGAAACCTTTTATTTGTGTTTGGGATGATCATGAAATTGCAAATGATACTTATAAAGATGGAGCCGAAAATCATCAAGCAAACGAAGGTAACTTTAATGCTAGAAAAGCAGATGCTATTAAAGCTTACAGCGAATTTTTACCTTTGCGTTCAAATGATTCGAGTTTAATCTACAGAAATTTTAACATTGGTAATCTAGTAAACTTAATAATGCTAGATACTCGTGTCATTGGAAGAGACAAACAATTAGATTATGTAAATTATATTGATGCAACTGGTAATTTCAATAGTACCAATTTTCAAGCGGATTGGCTAAACCCAACTCGTACCTTATTAGGAACAACTCAAAGAAACTGGCTAATTTCTCAAGTTACTGGTAGTTCAGCACATTGGCAAGTTTTAGGACAACAAGTATTAATGGGTAAAATGTTTATTCCAGCAGAAATGTTACTAAGTTTAAGTGCTGTTGTAGGTGGTTCTCAAGCTGCTTTACAACAATTTCAACAAACACTAACAGAATTAGTCACTATAAAATTACGTTATCTAAATGGTGATCCAACACTTACCAGTGCAGAAATCGCAAGAATAACCACAGTTTTGCCTTATAATTTAGATGCTTGGGATGGTTATCCTGTTGAAAGAGAATTATTATATAGTAGTTTTGCTGGCAAAAAAGTAGTTTGTTTAGCAGGTGATACGCACAATGCTTGGTATACTAATTTAGTAGCTAATAATTCTAACGAAATAGGAAAAGAATTTGCCACTTCCTCAGTAACTTCACCTGGTTTAGAATATTATTTGGGTATAGATGCATCTAGTATTACAGGCTTTGAAAATGCTATGCAAATTTTAATCGATGATCTTAATTATATAAACGCATCTGATAGAGGTTATTTAACACTTACGTTCACAACAAATAATGTAGAATCAAAATGGAATTTTGTAAATACTATTTTTGATGAGAATTTCTCCGAAAACACTGAAAGAGTTGAGTCTTATTCAATATAATAAATAATAAAAAAAGGCTGTTTGATATTTTTTTATATTCAAACAGCCTATTATTATATTTTAAAATTATTTACTTAAAATTAGCTTTCCTCTTCTCTAAAAAAGCTGTTGTTCCTTCTTTAAAATCTTCTGTACCAAAGCAAGCTCCAAAATTTTTAATTTCCACTTCATATCCATTTACTCCATCTTCAAAATTAGCATTAATTGCTTCAATCGCTTTTGAAATAGCTGTACTAGAATTTTTTACAATTTTTGAAGCTATTCCTTTTGCTAAGTCTAACAACTCTGCTTGTGGAACAACATGATTTACAAGTCCGTAATTTTTTGCGGTTTCTGCGTCTATCATTCCTGCTGTCATGATCATTTCCATTGCTCTGCCTTTTCCTACTAATTGAGATAATCGTTGTGTTCCACCATAACCAGGAATGACTCCAAGGGTTACTTCTGGTAATCCCATTTTAGCATTATCACTTGCTACTCTAAAATGACAAGCCATTGCTAATTCTAATCCACCACCTAATGCAAAACCGTTTACTGCAGCAATAACTGGTGTGGATAAATTTTGAACAAAATCAAATAATAATTCTTGTCCTTTTGCTGCTAATTTGCCTCCATCTTCTTCTGAAAAATGAGCAAATTCAGAAATATCAGCTCCTGCTACAAATGCTTTTTCTCCGCTTCCTGTTATTAGGATAACTTTTATTGACTTATCTTCATTTAAAGATTTAAATCCTTCATGCAATTCTAAAATTGTAGCTTTATTTAATGCGTTTAATTTTTCGGGTCTGTTAATTGTAATAATTGCAATGTTATCTAATTTGTCAATTAAAATATTTTCCATTTTTATGTTTTTTAAGTTTTATCTAATTATTTTTAAATTCTTATTCTGCTGTTATTGGAAAAGAAACTAAGAATTCTGTTCCCTTTCCTTCTTCACTTTTAAAAGTTATTGTTCCATTATAATTTTCTATAATATTTTTTATTATAGCTAAACCAAGACCCATTCCACTAGATTTTGTAGTAAATTTTGGTTCAAAAATACGTGCTTTATTTTGTTCTGTTATTCCTTTTCCATTGTCTTTTACCAAAATAATAGCATTATTTTCATCTTTATAAACACTCACAAAAATATCTTTTTTTTCCTGTTCTTCTGGAATAGCTTGAATGGCATTTTTTACCAAGTTAGTAATTACTCTTATTAATTGAGTTCTATCTAAACTGGCAATAATTTCTTCTTCAGAGAATGAAAAATGAATAAAATCTTCATTAAAAATATCTAATGCTAATTGAACAATTTTTACAACATTTAAAGTTTCATTTTGTTGAGCTGGCATAGAGGCAAAATTAGAAAATGCACCTGCAACTGAACTCATAGTGTCAATTTGTTGAATTAAAGTTTTGGCAAAATCATCTAGTTTTTCCTTTGCCTTTGGGTCATTTAAATCAAATCGTCTTTGATAATTTTGTACCGTTAAGCGCATAGGCGTTAAAGGATTTTTAATTTCATGAGCAACTTGTTTAGCCATTTCCCTCCATGCTTGTTCTCTTTCACTTTGAGCTAGTTTTGTTGCACTATCTTCAAGCTTATCCACCATATTGTTATAGGACTCTATCAATAAATTAATCTCTTTACTTCCTTCGTCTAATACAATTTTTTGATTTTGTTGATTAAAATTGGTCTCCTGAATTTTATCGGAAATTATTTTTAACGATTTTGTAATATAACTGGAAAGAAAATAAGAAAGGAAAATAGAAATTAATAGCATCACAAAGTAAACTTGACTAAAACGAATTAGAAAATTATTGATTTCATTGTCATAAAATTCGGTGTCTTCTTCATAAGGCAAATTTAATATTGCCAAAGGTTTAAATTTATTATCTTTTATATAAGAATAAGAAGATCGATATGGTAGTCCGTCAATTTTAGTAAACTCTACATATTTCTTATCTATAGTACCTTGTAAAATTTTTAAAGTAGAAGTATTTATTTCTGGTCGAATACTATCCATTTTAAAAACTGGTTTTGAAGAAATAATTAAATTCCCTTTTAAATCAAAAAAGTTTATTTCAATACTATGAATATCTGCTATTTCATGTATTTTTTCTTTAAATATATATTGAATATTTTCTGTTGTTAAAGGAAAACTAGTATTGTTTAATATATAATTAATATTCTCAATAATAGCATTTTCTTTTCGTTCTAATCTGTCTTGGTGATATTCTCTGGCTTCTTTTTTGAATTGGTAATAAGAAACTAAGGCAATTAAAATAGACGCAATAAGTGTTAAAAATATCATGGAAAGAAATATTCTTAATCGAAGAGAAATATGTTTTATATTAAAAATTGTGTACACTTCTACTTATTTAATTATTTTTTTTCTCGAATGCGTTTATACAATTTAAATCCTAACATAATGAGAATAGAAAAAACAAAAATACCTATAACACCGTAAATCCAGTTTAAAGCATTTTTTAATATTACTAAAAAAACTATAGCAAATAATATAAGTGTAGCTCCTTCATTCCAAATTCTGAAAAAATTAGAACTATGTTTCACTTCGTTTTTTTGCAACTGTTTAAAAATTTGATGGCACTTTCCATGATAAATATAGAGTAACAAAACAAATGCCAACTTTACATGCATCCAAGGTTGGGTTAACCAAAATTTTCCTGATTCTGTAAAAAACAACATCCAATAGGCAAAAATACTTGCTAAAACAGCACTTGGCCAAGTTATGATATACCACAATCTATATTGCATTAATTGATATTGTTTAGTCAAAATATCTTGGTCGGGTTGCGGTTTTTGTTTTGCTTCTGCATGATATACAAATAATCTAACTATGTAAAATAACCCAGCAAACCAAGTAATTACAAAGATTAAGTGTAACGCTTTTATATAATTATATTCCATCTTGAGCTAATGTTAACTTCCGATTCATTTCTCGTTTTAAAAAGAAACCTGTCACTAAAGTAGATAAAATATCTGCAATAGGAAAGGCTATCCATACTCCAAAAATACCATAATAATTTGGTAAAACTAAAATCAACGGAATTAAGAAAAAACCTTGTTTAGTTAAAGTCAATAAAAGTGCTGGAATTGCTTTACCAGCAGCTTGAAAATAAGCAGCTCCTATTAACTGAATCGCAATAATAGGTGATGCAGCAAAAACCATTCGTAAAGCACTTGGCGTTTCTTTTATTATTGTGGCATCTGTAGAAAAAATAGCTACAATGGGTTCGGCAAAAACTAAAATAATTATAAAAATAACTGTCGCTAAACCTGCTGCCCATTTTATAGATGTAGAAATTGTTTCACTAACTCTAACATAATTCTTAGCTCCATAATTATAGCCTGCAATAGGGAGAAATCCTTGAGTAACTCCTAATATTGGAAACAAAGAAAACATTAACATGCGACTTATAATTCCATAAATAGCTACCGAAATTTCACCTCCATGAAAAAAAAGAGTATGATTTAAAATAATAGATAATATTGCCACAACTCCTTGACGAGCAAAAGTTACAAAACCCAACGAAGTAATTTCTGAAACAATTTTAAAGTCTAGAAAATAATGTTTTACTTGCAATCGCAATTCACTTTTAAAAATAAAAAACCATAAGATAAAAGCAAAACACATAAAATAAGAAATAGAAGTAGCCAAAGCAGCACCAAACATTCCTAAATTTAAAACTTTAATGAAAAAAATATCTAAAATAATATTACTAAAAGCTGGAATAATCATAGCAATCATAGCAAATTTTGGCTTTCCTTCTGCTCTAATTACTGTATTTCCCATCATACAAAGTGCTAAAAAAGGAACGCCATATAAAACAGGAATAAAGAATTCCATTGCAGATTTCATTATAGCTCCGTTAGCACCAAAAAGAAGTAAAACTTCATTCGAAAAGAAAAATCCTATAATAACAGAACTCATCGCTAAACCTAAGGTCATCATAATTTGATTCCCAAACGTCTTTAATGCCTTTTCTCTATTATTAGCTCCTAACGCTCTTGAAATTATAGAACTTCCACCTATTCCTAAAGCCATTCCTAATGAAGAAATTAAAAATGTGATAGGTAATACAACAGAAACTGCAGCTATTGCTAAAGAACCTATCCATTGTCCTACAAAAATAGTGTCGATTAAAATATTAACCGACATAAATAAAATACCTATTGATGCAGGAACAGATTGTTTAATTAATAATTCCCTAATAGACAATGTACCTAACTCTTTAGAAGAAACTGCCATTATGCATTTTTCTCTTCAGTTTGAAAAGCCCATTGGTCAATCCATCGACTTAAAGTTTTACACCAATCGTCATCATCATTTAAACAAGGAACCGCTTTAAATTCTTCTCCTCCATGTTCTTTAAATTGATGGTTTGCTTCCATTGCTATTTCTTCTAATGTTTCCAAACAATCTGAAACAAAGGCTGGTGTTACAACTGCTAATTTTTTTATTCCTTTTTCTGGCATCTTGTTAATTTCAACATCTGTATATGGAGTTAGCCATTTATCACCAGCTAATCGAGATTGAAAAGTTTGACTGTATTTTCCTTCTTCAATTCCTAAAAATTCTACCACCTGTTTTGTTGTTTCATAACATTGATGACGATAACAAAATTCGTGAGCTGGTGAAGGTGTATTACAACAACTTCCATCAATTTTACAATGACTTTTTGTAACATCTGTCTTACGAACATGTCTTTCTGGAATTCCATGATAAGAAAACAACAGATGATCATATTCAAAACCTTCTAAATGCTTTTTAATTGAATTTGACAAGTCTCTAATGTAATCTTTTTGGTTATAAAAAGCTGGAACAATAGTAAAATTCATGTGTGGGAATTTCTTTTTACGTAATTCTTCAGCTAAAACCAAAATAGTTACAGTTGAAGCCATAGCATGTTGTGGATATAATGGAAACAATAATACTTCTGTAACTCCTTTATCGCTTAACTCTTTTAAACCACTTTCAATGCTTGGATTACCATATCGCATGGCTAAAGAAACGGGAACACTTACATTTTGTTCTACTTTTGCTTTCATTCTTTTTGAAAGTACAATAAGAGGAGAACCTTCTTCCCACCAAATCTTTTTATAAGCAGCAGCGGATTTTTTAGGTCTCGTTTGTAAAATAATACCTCTTACTAATAGGGCACGTAATAAAAATGGAACGTCTATTACATATTTATCCATTAAAAATTCATCTAAATATGGTTTCACATCCTTTGGTGTGGGACTTTCTGGTGAACCTAAATTGACTAATAATACTCCTTTTTTCATTTATTCTAAATTGTATTTTTACTATGATTATTAACTTAGATAAAAGTAAATAATCAAAATTTTTACTATGTTATATTTTTACTATTTTTTTCTATTCGAATATTAAATAAATCAATGATTTATCTTTTAAACATTTAAATTCAAGTTCATTAAATATTTTTTTGGTGTGGTTCCAAATTTCTTCTTAAAGGCAGCTATAAAATGACTTGAAGTACTATACCCAACTTTCAAACCTACTTCATTTACATTATACGAACCTGAATCAAGCATTTTTCGAGCATATTCCATTTTATAATCAAACAAAAAACTGTAAACACTATCTCCATAAATTTGTTTAAAACCTACTTTTAGTTTTTTTAAGGTTAACCCAACTTTATCTGCTAATTCCTGTAAACCTGGAGGTTCGGCCATGTTTTCAATAACAATTTCTTTTGCCTTTTTTATCTTCAATACATTTTCTTCATCGATTAAAAAAGGACAATGTTCTGCATTAGGATCTTCATTTTGGTTAAAATACAAACTCATTAATTCATATCCTTTCCCTTTCAAATATAAATTTTTGATAGAAGAATTTTGATTATAATGAAAAATTTGATTGAGAACAATAGCCATAGAAGGACTAATATCTTCTTCACCATAATACTTTTTGTCCAAATTTTCCTGACTTAAAAAAGGAATTACATCAGCTTCATTAGAAAACAAAGCATGAAACTTTTTTATGGAAATTAGCATTGAAATAATCCAAGTTTTTGGACTTACCTCTAAATGTAAAGGCAATTCTTTTTGAGGATTATACAATAAAAGCGATTTTTCCTCATTTAGATCCAATGCATAAGTGCCTTGATTAAAAATAAATTTAGCTTTTCCTTTCACATTAAAGTGAAATTGAATCAACCCTGTTTTTACTTGTTTCTCAATACGTTCCATCACATTAGAATCATTTTGAAAGCGAAGTAGTGTAAAGTCAGTCTCAATTTTTATTTCTTCAAATGAACTCATAGCGTTGTTTTTTAAATTAAAAAAGAAGGTATGAATTTTAAACTTATTTAGATTAGTTATAAATAAACAAGTTCTCAATAACCAATTTTACTACAAAAATAGCTTAAATACTAAAAACAAATCATAATTTTTACAAAAAATCTGCAATCGACATAAAAAGTACTTTGAGCGTTATTTTTAAACCAAGTACTGTCTTAATTTTGTTTCACTATAAGGTAAGTACAATATATGGATAACTTTACAGGTATCAAGCACACTACATTCTATGCAATAGGGCTAAGCTATAAAAAAGCAGATGCCGAAATGAGAGGTAAATTTAGTTTGAATGAAAAGACTAGAATAGATTTATTAAATCAAGCGAAAAACGAAAACATTGAAAGTTTATTTGTTATTTCGACTTGTAATCGTACTGAAATTTATGGATTTGCAGAACATCCATTCCAATTAATAAAATTACTTTGTGACAACAGTTTAGGTACTGTTGAAGATTTTCAAAAGATAGCTTACATTTATAAAAACAGAGAAGCTATTTCGCATTTATTTAAAGTAGGTACAGGATTAGACAGTCAAATACTTGGTGATTTTGAAATAATTTCACAAATAAAGATTGGTTTTACTGAAAGTAAGAAACTAGGTTTAGGAAACTCTTACATTGAACGCCTTGTGAATGCAGTTATCCAAGCTAGCAAAAGAGTAAAAAATGAAACGCAAATTAGTTCTGGTGCTACTTCAGTATCTTTTGCTTCTGTTCAATATATAATGAATAATGTGTCCGAAATTGGAACTAAGAATATTTTACTCTTTGGAACAGGAAAAATTGGTAGAAACACTTGTGAAAATTTAGTAAAACATACCAAAAACGATCATATTGTATTAATCAATCGAACAAGAGAAAAAGCAGAAAAAATTGCTGGAAAGTTCAATCTTATAGTAAAAGATTATGCAAATCTACAGCTAGAAATTCAAAAATCAGATGTTTTGATTGTAGCAACAGGAGCTCAAAATCCAACAATTGATGCTGCAATTTTAAATCTAAAAAAACCCTTACTTATTTTAGATTTATCGATACCAAAAAATGTAAATGAAAATGTAAACAATGTTGAAGGAGTTTCTTTAGTGCATTTAGATTACTTATCACAAGTAACTGATGAAACAATAGAGAAAAGAAAAGAACATATTCCTGCAGCAGAAAAAATTATTAATGAAATTGTAGAAGAATTTATGACTTGGTCAAAAGCACGTAAATTTGCTCCAACAATTCATTCATTAAAAGAGAAATTATCTTCAATAAAAAAATCGGAATTAAATTATCAAAGAAAAAAATTGGATAATTTTAATGAAGAACAAGCTGAAATTATTAGTGACCGAATCATTCAAAAAATCACTACACATTTTGCCAATCATTTAAAACATGAAAACACTATGGTTGATGAAAGTATTGAATGGATTGAAAAAGTGTTTCAGTTAAATCATTAAATTACTTCTTTTGGAAAAAACAATACGTATAGGAACTCGTGATAGTGAATTAGCTCTTTGGCAAGCACATACAGTTCAAAATAAACTTACAGAATTAGGGTACAAAACAGAAATAATCGCAGTAAAATCAACGGGTGATATTATTCTTGACAAACCTTTATATGAATTAGGCATTACAGGCATCTTTACAAAAACACTTGATATTGCTATGTTAAAAGGAGAAGTAGATATTGCAGTTCATTCTATGAAGGATGTTCCTACAACTTTACCAAAAGGAATTGTTCAGGCTGCAGTTTTAGAACGTGCTAATGTATTAGATATTCTTGTACATAAAGGAAATCTAGATTTTTTAGAAACTAACGGAACAATTGCCTCTGGAAGTTTAAGAAGAAAAGCACAATGGTTGCATAAATATCCTACTCATACAGTTGAAGATTTACGTGGCAATGTAAATACAAGAATGCAAAAATTAAAAGATAACAACTGGAACGGAGCTATTTTTGCAGCTGCTGGTTTAGAAAGGATAAATTTAAAACCAGAAACTTTTATTAATTTAGATTGGATGATTCCTGCTCCTGCACAAGGTGCTATGCTTGTTGTGGCAATGGAGAAAGATGCTTTTTCAAGAGATGTTTTAAATAAATTAAATCATCAAGAAACAGAAATTTGTACATTCATTGAAAGACAATTTCTAAAAACTTTAGAAGGTGGTTGTACGGCTCCAATTGGTGCATTAGCAACAATAGAAAATGATAAAATAAATTTTGAAGGTGTGTTATTTTCTTTAGATGGAAAAGAGAAACATTGCATTAAAAAAAATTGTAATTTTGCTGATTATAAATCTTTTGGAAAAGATTGTGCAAACGAAATCTTAAATCAAGGAGGAAACTCTTTAATGAGAGAACTTCGTACACAATTAAAAGTGAAATAAATCACTGCTAAAAATGGAAAGAGAATCATTACTCAATTATATTTATCGCTTTTTTGACATTATTGTACTGCTTTTTATAGTCTTTGACTTTGGTTATGATTTTGCAGAAAACTTTAATAATCCTCATGTAATTGGATTACTCATTTTAACAGTGTTACTACTCGTTTTTAATACTTTTAAGTTTTTTATTTACAAATACAAAAGCAATAAGAAAGTAGCTTTAGTGAACATGATTATCATTTCTTTATTGCTAATTATCTCTTTTATTATTTCTCTTTCCAATACCGATTTTAGTTATCATTATATTTTACAAAAAATTAAACCCGTCTTAGAAGGAGGTTTAATTGTATATTTTCTTTTAAGACTATTAGTTCTTGTTAGACATATTTATGATATCTATTTTAATCCTGCTATTGTTTTTGTAGGTAGTTTTTTAATTCTTGCATTATCTGGTTCTTTTTTGCTAATGTTACCAAGTGCAACAACAAATGGAATTAGTTTTACAAATGCATTATTTACTGCAACTAGTGCAGTATGTGTAACGGGTTTAGCTGTTGTAGATACAGGTGTCGATTTTACAACAGTAGGACAATCCATAATTTTAGTATTGATTCAATTAGGAGGAATTGGAATATTAACTTTCACCTCTTTCTTTGCTTTCTTCTTTAGAGGAAGTTCATCCTTTAAGGAAGGTTTAAATACAAAAGATTTTATTGCTCAGGAAGGGTTAAAAGATGTTTTTAAAGCAGCCTTACATGTTGTTATTTTTACCGTTAGTGTTGAAATCATAGGAGCTTTGTTTATCTATTCGTCTATTGTGAATAATTATGCCATAGAGAATAAATTTTTCTTTTCCATATTTCATTCCATTTCTGCTTTTTGTAATGCTGGTTTTTCTATTTTTTCAAACGGACTCTATGATGAAAGTATTCGCTTCCATTATTTTTTTCAATGGGTAATAATGATTCTTATTATTTTCGGTGGTTTTGGTCATAATATTATTTTCAATTTTTTTAAATATATTAAAACTTATGTTTTAGAATTATTTGATAAAAAATTAATTCATAAACAAGTACCTGTAATTACTGTAAATACAAAAATTGTAATTTATACAACAATCATATTACTAGTTGGTGGATGGTTGTTTTTATTTATCTCTGAATATAATAATACCTTATTAGAACATAAAACAGTCTTTGGAAAAATTACTAATGCTGCTTTTAGCTCAGTTACTCCAAGAACTGCTGGTTTTAATGTAGTCGATTATACAAATATGAAAATTCCATCACTATTATTTATTATTTTTTTAATGTGGATAGGAGCTTCGCCTGCTTCTACAGGAGGTGGTGTAAAAACAAGTACCTTTGCATTAGCAACATTAAATATATTTGCTGTCGCAAAAGGGAAGAGCAGAATTCAAATTTTTGGAAGAAGAATCACGAGCGAATCAACTTCGCGTGCTTTCGCAATTTTATGTATATCATTAATTGTTATAGGAGTAGCAATAATGGCCTTATTAATTTTTGAACCAGAAGACACTCCTGTATTAACAGTTGTTTTTGAATGTTTTTCAGCTTACAGTACGGTTGGTTTAAGTTTAAATTTTACACCCTCATTATCAGAACCTAGTAAATACGTTATTATTGCTGTGATGTTTATAGGAAGAATAGGAATGCTCAATTTAATGATTGGTTTATTACGTCAAATGAACCATCAATTTTATGAGTATCCAAAAGAAAATATTTTGATTAACTAAAAAAGTTTCAAATGAAAATAATTGTTTTTGGCCTTGGAAATTTTGGAATGTCTTTGGCTTTGAGTTTAACAGAAACTGGAAATGAAGTCATTGGTATAGATAAACAAATGGATAAAATAAATCTTGTAAAAGATAAAATATCTCATGCTATTTGTATGGATTCAACCAATGAATTAGCTTATGAGGCTGTCCCTTTAAAAGATTCAGATAAAGTAGTTGTAGCCATTGGTGAAAATGAAGGTGCAGCTATTATTACCACTGCTATTATTAAAAAATTAAGCAATGTGAAAATTATTAGTAGAGCATTATCGCCTATTCACGATACAGTTCTTGAGGCAATGGGTATTTACAGTATAATTCACCCAGAACAAGATTCGGCAGATCGTTTAACCAAGCAAATTAATTTCAAGTCTACTTTAGAGAATTACCAGTTAGATAATAATTTTACTATTTCTGAAGTAAGAGCAAAAAAAGAATTTTACGGAAAAACATTAAGAGAATTAGATTCGGTAGATAAATACAGTTTAACATTAGTAACTATTATTCGTAAAAAAGAAAAGCGAAATTTAATAGGTAAAAGAACTCTAGTAAAAGAATCAATTGGTAGACCAGATCCAGAAACTATAGTTCAAGAGGATGATGTTTTAGTGGTTTATGGGAATAATAAAGACATTGAGAATTATTGCTTGGGACAAGAAGAATATGATTTGAGAAATAAAAAAATCTAAATGATTGTTTTAAGTACAAAAAAACTTTCAAAAAAACAAATTGCCTTACTTGATAAAAAAAAGTTTGCCCTTGTACATGCCAATTTCATAAAAATAAAAACACTTAAATTTTCGTTAACCCAAATAAATGACAACTTCATTTTTACTAGTAAAAACGCTATTAAAAGTCTTTTAAAAAAAACCCATATTGATAGTCTTAAAAGTAAAGAATGTTTTTGTGTAGGAGAAAAAACAAAAATTTATTTAGAAAAGAATGGTTTTAAGGTTGTTGATTTTGCAACAGATGCCTCAACTCTTGCTGAAATAATTGTTGAAAAGCACTCCAATAAAAAGTTTACTTTCTTTTCCGGAACTATTCGAAAAGATATTTTACCAAAAAAGTTAATCGAAAATGACGTTGCTTTTAATGAAATAAAAGTTTACAAAACGGTTTTACAACCCAAAAATATGGTATTAGAAATCAATGCCATTTTATTTTTTAGTCCATCAGCCGTAGAAAGCTATTTACAAAAAAACAAAATAGAGAATCAAACTACTTGTTTTTGTATTGGAAACACAACTGCAAAAACATTAGAAAACATATCAAAAAACATAATAATTGCATCTAAACCTAGTGTTGAAAATGTAATTGAAGAAGTAATAAAATATTATAATTACTAGTTTTAGGTTTATAGTTTAATAACAACTTTAAACTCTTAAACCCTAAACTCTTAAACCTTTAAATCAATGATAAAAAACGATTTATTTTTAAAAGCTCTTAATAACGAAACAGTAGAACGACCACCAGTTTGGATGATGCGTCAAGCAGGTAGATATTTACCTGAATTTATAGCAATAAAAGAAAAATATGATTTCTTTACTCGTTGCAAAACTCCTGAATTAGCATCTGAAATTACAGTTCAACCTATTCGTATTATTAAACCTGATGCTGCCATTTTATTTTCAGATATTCTAGTAATTCCTCAAGCAATGGGAATCGATGTTGAATTACAAGACAATATTGGTCCTGTTTTACCAAATCCTATTCGTAAAGCAAGCGATGTAGATAAAGTTTTTATTCCAGATATTAATGAAACTTTAGGCTATGTAATGGACGCTATTGATATGACAAGAGAGAAATTAAATAATGAAGTACCATTAATTGGTTTTGCAGGTTCTCCTTGGACAATTTTTTGTTATGCTGTGGAAGGAAAAGGTTCGAAAAGTTTTGATAAAGCTAAAGGGTTTTGTTTTTCAAACTCAGTCGCTGCACATTTATTATTACAGAAAATTACAGATACTACCATTCTTTATTTAAAAGAAAAAGTAAAACATGGTGTAAATGCGGTTCAAATATTTGATTCTTGGGGTGGAATGTTATCTCCTACTGATTACACTGAGTTTTCTTGGCAATATATTAATCAAATTGTAGAAGCTTTAGCTGATTCAACAAAGGTTATCGTTTTTGGAAAAGGATGTTGGTTTGCGCTTAATGATATGGCAAAATCTAAAGCTTCTGCTATTGGAGTAGATTGGACCTGTTCTCCTAAAAATGCTAGATATTTAACAGGAGGAAAAATCACCTTACAAGGGAATTTTGATCCTTCTAGATTGTTATCTCCTATTCCTGTTATCAAAAAAATGGTTCATGAAATGATTAATGAATTTGGTAAAGATAATTACATAGTAAATCTTGGACATGGTATTCTACCAAATATTCCTGTAGATCATGCAAAAGCTTTTGTAGAAGCCGTGAAAGAATATAAAAAGTAAAGAAGATTGTATTGCAAAAATAAAAAGATATAACTTATGAATCTAAATTTTAAAAAAATAAGATTTTTTATATTCTTTTTATTTTTGTCTTTAGACATTTTATGTTTAAATGGTCAAACTAATTTAAAAGGCAATCTTGCTTTTGTATTAGTAGGTATTCCAAATTTAGGTATAGAAACTAAACTGGGAAGTCATACCTCTTTTCAAATTGATATTACCGTTTCATTTTGGGAATCAGTAAACCATGCTCCACAAAAATTTATTTTACTTTTTCCTGAATTTCGCTATTATACTAAAGAATTTGGAAAAGGTTTTTTCCTAGGTGCCCATATTGGAGGAGGAATATATAAATTACAAAAATACAATTATTGGTCAACCAATTTTTATCAAAAAGGATATAATATAATGTATGGATTGACTACTGGTTATCAATTCCTAATTAACGAAAAGTGGAATCTTGAAATTTTTGTTGGTGGTGGTTCAAGTCAAGGATTTTATAAAGGATATAAAATAAATACTAATGAAAGATATGATAATCGAGATAAATTTAATAAAAGTGGCGAATGGATATTGTATCGAGGAGGAGTAATGTTGGTTTACAAATTATAATATTATTTTTGTAAAGCAAAGTAATATTTGAAAAATAAATTATGAAAAATAAATTTTATACATACATACAAAAACTTCAAGATCAAATTTGTAAAGAAATTGAAGAAATAGATGAAAAAGCCTATTTTAAAGAAGATTTATGGAGTAGACCAGAAGGTGGTGGCGGAAGAACTCGTGTAATTGAAAACGGAAACCTTTTTGAAAAAGGTGGTGTAAATATTTCTGTTGTTCATGGAAAATTACCCCATTCTATGCAAAATTTGTTTAATGTAGGTGAAGTAGATTTTTTTGCTTGTGGCTTAAGTTTAGTAATTCATCCTAAAAATCCAATGGTGCCAACCGTTCATGCCAATTGGAGATATTTCGAGATGTATGATGATAAAGGTAAAATAATCAATAGTTGGTTTGGTGGTGGACAAGATTTAACTCCTTATTACTTATTTGAAGAAGATGCAATCCATTTTCATCAAACGTGTAAAACTGCTTGTGATAAATTTAGTCCAGAATTTTATCCAAAATATAAAAAACAATGTGACAATTATTTTTGGAATTCACATAGAAATGAGGCTCGTGGAATAGGTGGTTTATTTTTTGATTATTTAAAAGAAACCGAAACTATGAAAATGAATGATTGGTACAATTTTGTCACAGAAATAGGGAATAGTTTTCTAGATGCTTACATTCCAATTGTTGAAAAACGCAAAGGTCTAACTTATTCAGAAGCACAAAGAAAATGGCAAGAAATTCGTCGTGGTCGTTATGTGGAATTTAATTTAGTTCATGATAAAGGTACTTTATTTGGTTTAAAAACCAATGGACGAATTGAAAGTATTCTAATGAGTTTACCACCTCATGTACAATGGATTTATAATTATCATCCTGAGAAAGGTAGTGAAGAAGAAAAACTGATTAAAATATTAGAAAGCCCTAAAGATTGGTTATAGGTGATGTCCTAAAAGGATATAGTAAAACAAAAAAGCAGTAATTTTATTTTAAATTACTGCTTTTTTGTTTAGTAGTTTCTAACTAATTATTTAAAAAAGAAACTAAATCTAATGTTTGTAAAATAATATTTTTATCTGAACTAGAAGAATGTAAACTCATTTCAAATTGCAACTTATTGTTTTCCATTTTCTTTGAAGATTTAAAATCAATTTTTTCGAATTGCTCGCTCATCTTTATCATTTTTGTTGCATCCTTTCCTAAGTTTTCTTTAGAAGCATATTTTACAATTAAATCTTTTAAATTAAGATTTCCATACATATAATTGTTTTTAATTTGCTTTTTAAAATTACTTGTAAAATTAGAATTAGAATTATTTAGGAAACTTAAACCATTAGTAATAACTACTACATCACCATCTTTTATTATTTTTAAATCTCCTGCTTCTTTTTCCGAACCATTAACTTTATAAAACCCATTTTCTTTAGCAAGCACTCCTTTTCTTTCTGCTAAATCTAAAAGTTTATTTCCCATAGTTTTATGGGTTGATGTAAACAAAAAAGTAAAAATAGGAGTAGTTCTTTTATCTGTCTTTTCTACTTCAATTTCCTCATAATTTTCGTCATATTCATAACTTTTATAAGTATAATCATATTGAGAAATGTCATGTAGAAAAACAGTAAAATCACCATCAAATAGTGTTGCAATTGCTTTTTCATCAAGCATTGTGCTAATTAAATCAGTAACTATTTCCATGTCTTCCTTCTTAAAAAATCTATTATCATTATACATTTGAGCAGTTATAGACGGAAAATTAGTTAATATTTCTTCCGAGTTAATATGATAACTCATATAAGCCAAAGGTGTCTGACTTGGAAAATATTTGAAAGTATTTTTATTTATTTTTCGATTAATTACTTTAGTCATTACTGTAGCTAATGGCTTAGAATATTCTATTATTTGTTCTATTCTAGCATTTTTATTTTCAAAATACATGTTAAAATTAACTCCTTTGATAAAACTATCAATATCATCCGAACTTAAATTTCTCGAACCACCCATCATTGATTTTACAATTCCAGAAAAATCTTTAATGGAATTAAATACCGATTGATAATTAACCCAAGCAGAAACATCTGCTTTTAGATTTATTTTATCAGATGTTGGAATTATAAAGCCATTATTAAAGAGAAAATCAATATGTTCGTTTTGCTTTTCTTTCCTTTTTAATTTTTCCTCTTCAACTTGTTGCAAATATTCATTATTTTCTTCCTCATAATTATAATCATAATCCTCAGATGATTCATCTTCAACTTCAACTGCCCATTCAACAGGTTGTTCTTCATTCTCATTTGATTCTACAACAACCTCTTCTACATATTCTGTTTCATTATACTCCTCTGCATATTCTGCTTCTTCCACAGGTTCTCCTATTTCAATAATCTCCTCATCATAAATGGGTTGTGGAATAGTATAAAGATTAGAGTAACTCTCATTTCTTAAAATAGGTTTAATAAACTCTATAAAAATCAAATAATCATTATTCCATGCTATTGAAAATTGATCTTTTGAATTATTATAAACCGAATAAGATTCATAATCGATTATTTCATCAATAATAGAATCTTTAAGAGTTAGTTTTTCTTCTTCTTTTTTCTTTGTCAAAAGAGCTTTCACTTCTTCACGGTTTTTAATCGGAATAGTAATTTGGTAAAAAGGAATACTATCTGAAGAAAAATTTCCATGAATAATAATATCCTTATCCATTCTTATTAAAGAGGTGTAATCTTTAATATTAAAATCTTTTTTAGTATTTGAAATCTTTTTAATAGCATCGTGGTTTAATATTTCATCTAAACTCACTTTTTTAGAAAATTGACTTCCATTAAATTGAACAAAATAATCAAACTCGTTAGGAGTTAATTGACCAAAAACAAATGTGCTGGCTAATAGTAATAAAACATGTAACTGTTTTTTCATAATTAAGGATTAAAATAAATTGTATTATTCATTAAGGTATTGTTTTTTAAAACGTTATATATATTTTGTTTTAAAAAAACGGTTTGTTTGCTTTTAGAAAGTTTACTGTTAGGATTCGTAAGTTGCGAAACTTCCTTATCAAAAGTATAAATCGTTGTAATATGAGCATCATTCAAATCTTCTTTTTTATCTTCATTGTTTACCAAATTTTTTGGAATAGGATAAGAAGCAAATCGCTGAAAAGAATTTTCTTTGGATTTACTAAAATGTGTAATTGGATCTTCATTATTCATACTATTTAAAACAGCATTAAGTGCTTTTAAATTACTATATTTAAACTTAAAAGTAAAAATATAGGTCTTAAAATCATATTTAGTGGTAACTGAAGAAACACCTTCTATTTTAGAAGCTTGTGTCCTAAAATCGGCTAATTTATTTTTAATATCTTCTTCACTTGGAATACTTACTCCATCTACTTCTTCTAACCATATAGCTGATTTTGTTCTAAACCAAGATTTAGAAAAATCTACAATTAGACTATAATCACCACTTTCATCACTGTTATGTTTAATTCTTTCTGTTATTTCAAAACAACCTGTTAAGAAAAAACACAAGGCTAAAATCATAATTTTTTTCATTTTACAAATTTAGGATTATTAATCTAATTTTTATGCTTTCATCTAAGAATACTACACCACTAAAACATTATTTTTATTTGAATTTCATTAACTTTGTTTGATAATTTTTACTATTCAAAAGCACTTTAAATTAAATTATAGTATGTTCCCATTAAGAAGAAATAGACGATTAAGAACTAACGAATCCATAAGAAGTTTAGTACGCGAAAACATATTAACTCCAAACGATTTTCTTGTTCCGCTTTTTGTGGTTGAAGGAAAAAACATCAAAGCAGAAATTCCATCGATGCCTAATTATTTTCGTTATAGTTTAGATCTTCTTGAAAAAGAGGTTAAAGAATTATGGGCAATGGGTCTAAAATCGGTTTTGGTTTTCGTAAAAGTAGCTGATAATTTAAAAGACAATAAAGGAGCCGAAGCTTTAAATCCTAATGGATTAATGCAACGTGCTATAAAAGTGATTAAAAATGCTGTTCCAGAAATGATTGTAATGACCGATGTTGCTCTTGATCCTTATTCTATATATGGTCATGATGGAATTATTGAAAATGGACAAGTTGTAAATGATATTACGTCAAATTTACTAGCAGAAATGGCATTATCTCATGCAAAAGCTGGAGCCGATTTTGTAGCACCAAGTGATATGATGGACGGACGCATTTTAGATATCCGAGAATTATTAGAAGAAGAAAACTTTATAAATACAGGAATCATGAGCTATAGTGCCAAATATGCTTCTGCACATTATGGTCCATTTCGAGATGCATTAGATTCTGCACCAGTAGACTTAATTGATATTCCTAAAGATAAAAAAACATATCAAATGGATTATCACAATAGAGAAGAAGCTATTCGTGAAACAAGAATGGATATCGAAGAAGGAGCAGATATTGTCATGGTTAAACCTGGGATTGCTTATTTAGATATCGTTCGAGAAATCAAAAACATGTCAGAAGTTCCTGTAGCAGTCTATCAAGTTTCAGGAGAATATGCTATGATTAAAGCAGCAGCTGAAAGAGGTTGGCTAGACCACGATGCAGTTATGATGGAACAAACTACAGCAATGAAAAGAGCTGGAGCCGATATTATTGCAAGCTATTTTGCAAAAGATATTGTGAAACTTTTAAAATAATTCAAAATAAATTATTACTAAGTAAAACTAGAAGCGAATGGTTTAGGAATTTTTATAAGTGTAATTCCTGCTGTTCGCTTCAATTTTTAAAAATTTGTCCACATTTGACTTCACAAAAAAACGTCCTTCTTACAAATTATTAAAAGATTTCCACTACCATCAGGACTAGTAAGTTATCTATTTTACTATTTGCAAATTCCAAAATAAAAACTACATTTGTGTAATATATAAGCCATTATTTTTTATTACACGCCATGTTACAAAACAAATTATACTACACGCTTGCGTTATTGCAAGTTGAAGGAGTAGGCGATATTCTTGCCAAAAAACTCATCCATCATTGCGGTTCTGCCGAAGAAGTTTTCAAAGCTAAAAAAGCTACTTTAGCTAAAATTGAAGGCATTGGAAAATCATTATTAAAAAACATTCAAGATAAAACTGTTTTTCAAAAAACAGAAAATGAACTACGTTTCATAGAAAAGGAAAATATTAATTTATGGTATTACCAAGACAATCATTATCCTGAAAGACTAAAACAATGTATTGATGCTCCTGTTCTACTTTTTCAGTCTGGAAATATAGATTTATCAAATCGAAAAATAATTAGTATTGTAGGCACCCGACAAATAACTACTTATGGCTCTGAATTTACTAAAAAATTAATTGAAGAATTAACTCCTTTAAACCCTATAATTGTGAGTGGCTTTGCTTATGGTGTTGATATTGTTGCTCACCAAGCTGCTATGGATTTTAATTTACAAACCATAGGGGTTTTAGCACATGGTTTAAACCAAATTTATCCAAAAACTCACAAAAAATACATGGTAAAAATGGAAGAAAACGGAGGATTTCTAACCGAATTTTGGAGTGATTCGAAACCAGATAGGGAAAATTTTGTAAAACGAAATCGCATTGTAGCAGGAATGAGCGAAGCTACTATAGTTATTGAAAGTGCTGAAAAAGGAGGATCATTAATTACAGCTCAAATTGCTAATGATTATAATAGAGATGTTTTTGCTGTTCCTGGTAGAACAACAGATAAATACAGTCAAGGTTGTAATAACCTCATCAAAACACAAAGAGCAAATGTATTAACATCTGTAGCCGATTTAATCTATATTTTAAATTGGGAAATTAATTCGAAAAGCAAAAAAGAAGAAAAAGCTATTCAAAAACAATTATTTGTTTCCTTAAATGAAGAAGAACAAAAAATTTACGAATATCTTCAAAAAAAGAATAATGAAACCATTGACATAATCGCACTAGACTGCGCAATTCCAATTTTTAAAACCTCATCCATTTTATTAAATATGGAATTAAAAGGAGTAATTAGACCATTACCAGGAAAAATATTTGAATTAATTTAAAAAATCATAAAAAAATAACAACATGTTTAATTTATAACTGTAATCAATAGACTCCTTTAAAATTAATGATGTAATTTAGTGTCAAATTTATTTGCAATGTATTCATTACCAAAACTAGAGCGATTCGAGCAAAACGTAGCATCAAAGTTTAATATTTATAATAGTATTTTCATCACCTTACCTTATGATGAAATTAATAACACAGGTGTTTTATTACCACTATTTTCAGAAGTATGTGAACAAGGATATAAAAAAAATCAAAGTCCAGAAGAAATCTTCGATACTTTTATTGCTAAGTACTTAGAAAACACAACAGATGAAGAAAAAATAAATTTAATGTTTCGTTTCATTCAATATGTAGAAAGACAAGTGGTTTTATTTGATGCAATTGAAGATGCCGCTTTTAATGTCGTTAATAATTTAGAAGGAAGTGGTTCGCTAAGAAGTATTAAAGAAAGAGCAGAACAACGTTTTAAAAAAGAAGAATTAATTGCTTTTTTAAACGACTTTAAAGTAAGAGCTGTTTTAACGGCTCATCCTACTCAGTTTTATCCTGGATCTGTTTTAGGAATTATTACCGATTTAACAGAAGCTGTAAAAATAAATGATTTAAATACTATTAAAGAACTATTAGCTCAATTAGGAAAAACTCCATTTATCAAAAAAGAAAAACCAACACCTTTTGATGAAGCAGTGAGTCTTGTTTGGTACTTAGAAAATGTTTTTTATCATACTGTGGGTGAAATGATGCAATATGTTCAAAAGAACATTTTTAAAAAGAAAGACCAATTAAATAATGATATTTTTAACCTTGGTTTTTGGCCAGGAGGCGATAGAGATGGAAATCCATTTGTAACTACAGAAATCACTTTAAAAGTAGCTGATAGATTACGCACCGCAATTTTAAAATGTTACTATCTCGATATTCGAAAATTAAAACGAAAATTAACTTTTTCTGGTGTTGAAGAATTAGTAAATACTGTCGAAAATAAATTATATCGTTCGGTTTTCTATTCAGAAGGAACTGTTTTCATTTCCAAAGAAGAACTAGCAACTGAACTTACAAAAATTAAAGACCTACTCATCAATCAACATCAATCTTTATATCTCGATGAAATTGAAGATTTAATTAATAAACTTAGCGTTTTTGGTTATCATTTTGCCACTTTAGACATTAGACAAAACAGTAAAATCCATCAAGCCGTTTTTCAAGATATTATTTCTAAAAATCTAGCCTTGTTTTCTGTAGAATATAATAATTTAGATGAAAAAGATAAGATTACAATTCTATCTACAGTTACAGCTAATTTAAATGAAGACGATTTTACAGAAGATGATACAAAATCAACTCTTGGTTCCATAAGAGCCATGAAAACTATTCAAGAAAAAAATGGTGAATTAGGTTGCAACCGATATATCATTAGTAATAATGAAAGTGCATTAAATGTTATGGAAGCTCTGGCTTTATTCCGCTTAACTAATTGGAAAAATCCTCCAGTTGATATTGTTCCTTTATTTGAAAGTGTAGAAGACCTACAAAAAGCAGATCAAGTAATGGAACAATTATATACCAATCCAACCTACAAAGAGCATTTAGCAAATAGAGGGAATCAACAAACCATTATGTTAGGTTTTTCAGATGGTACCAAAGATGGTGGTTATTTAATGGCCAATTGGGGAATTTATAATGCTAAGACAGCTATTTCAACTATGTCAAGAAAATATAACATTAAAGTCGTTTTTTTTGATGGTCGTGGTGGTCCACCTGCTCGTGGTGGTGGAAAAACACATCAATTCTATGCCTCTCTTGGTCCAGAAATTGAAAACAAACAAATTCAATTAACCGTTCAAGGACAAACCATTAGTTCAAATTTTGGCACTCTTGATTCTTGTCGTTATAATTTAGAGAATTTGTTAAGTGCTGGAGCAAATAACCAAGTGTTTCATCACGAAGAAAATCATTTGACTGCTAAAGAAAAAGAAGTAATGCAAAAGCTTTCCGAAGTTAGTTATCAAAAATATATCGATTTTAAAAATCATCCTAAATTTGTACCTTATTTAGAAAACATGAGTACGCTGAATTATTATGCCAAAACGAATATTGGTAGTCGTCCATCAAAAAGAAAACAATCTGCACAATTGAATTTAGACGATTTAAGAGCAATTCCTTTTGTTGGTTCATGGAGCCAATTAAAACAAAACGTACCAGGTTTTTTTGGAGTAGGAAGTGCTTTAAAACATTTTGAAGAAAACGGAAAATGGGGAGATGTACAAAACTTATACAAGAACTCCTTATTCTTTAAAACACTACTAGAAAACAGTATGATGGCTTTAAGTAAATCCTTTTTTCCATTAACAGCTTATATGAAAAGTGATCCAGAATATGGTGCTTTTTGGACCATTATTCATACTGAATATTTAGAAACGAAACGTTTACTATTAAAAATATCAGGTTTTTCAGAATTAATGGAGAATTATCCCGATGGAAAAGCTTCAGTTGCAATGCGAGAAAAAATTGTCTTGCCCTTATTGACTATCCAACAATATGCCTTATTAAAAATTAAAAAGCTAAAAGAAAATCCATCACCAGATGAAAAGCAAATTGCGGTTTATGAAAAAATCGTGATGCGTTCTTTATTTGGAAATATTAATGCTAGTAGAAATTCAGCTTAAAAAAGAATTTAAATAGAAAAAGCATTCTTACCAAAGAATGCTTTTTTTAAATATAATAAGAGTTATCTAAAACTGATAACCCAAGGAAAGTTGGAATACACTATTTCTAATATCTGGATTTTCTGAGATAGTAGTAATTCCAAAATTATATCTTGCTTGCATAAAAATTCCAGAATCAAATTTATAACCCGCACCTGCATTTAAACCTATATCAGTAGAAGCAGCATCTGTTTCTGCGTCAGTACTACCAGCTCCTTCAAATTCAATTTTATCACTTAATAAAAAAGAAACTTGAGGTCCAAGTTCTAAACTTAATTTTGGCATAACATAATATTTTGCCATAATAGGTAAAGTCAGATAATCTAATTTAATCTTAAAAGAATTTCCTATTTCAGAACCTTGACTCGAATACAATAATTCGGGTTGAACAGAAAATTTATCCGAAACTATAATTTCAGAAATTGCTCCAATATGAATGCCAAAAAGATTATTTTTATCTGCATCGCTACCTGTAATGTTAGCAATATTTAATCCTGTTTTTAAACCAAACTTAATGTCTTGAGCTGAAGTTTTTTCTAAAAAACCAAATGTTGCAATAGCAACAAATACTAGTACTTTTTTCATAATAATAATTATTTGTTTTTATATATGGATGGGATTTTTCAAATATTGTGCCAATCTAACCAAATATGATTTTTTTTCGGCTTAATTTTTGACGTCCCTTTCCTTAAAATTATTTATGAAAAAAAGTTTTTTTATTTTAATGCTATCCTTGTTTTTTAGTAATTGCCAAGAAAGAACTAAAACAGTAGAAAAAACCTACGAAGAACTAGAAGCAGAGGTTTTGTGTGATCTATTGCCCGAAGTGATTCCAAATTTTGCAACTACGTTTCATTTATTACCTCCACCTCCTCCATATATTGATACATTAAGTCTTAATAAAAATGAAATCATAAGACTTAACAATATTCAAGAGAAAATATTTGAAGAATATATTATTAAGAAAAATATTTATATTGATTCATTAAAAAGTGTAGCATTCGAAAACAAAAAACTTAAAATTGGTTTAACAAATTATTTAATGGAACCAGATTTAAAAAAAGATTATAAAAGTTACAATTTTGTAGCAGTTAAAGGTGAAAGAAAAATAGGCAGGAATGAGTTTAATAGTTGTTCTTTGGACATAAAAATTATTTTTCGAGATTCTGTTTCAGCTAAGGGTGAATTTTTTGATGACCCAGAAATTAATGGGGTTTTAATTAGTCCTTCAAGAGTTTTATTTAACAACAAAAAAGATATTGCATATATTGAATTATATAAGTTTCATAACATAAACCCAATAATCGTAATTTCTAAAAAGATAAAAAATAAATGGTTAATGAAAGAAGTAAATAATGGTTTCGGTTTGCCTATTGTTTATTTTTAATAGTAAAGATTCCGAAACAAGTTCGGAATGACAAAATACAAAAACACAATCCTGTCAAGCTGATTCGCCTAGGCGAATCAGCATCTAAATAAAAAGCCTTGAACATTCTAAACAAATTTAAAACTACAAGGCTTTTCCTATTTCTAACTTCTGTTTTTTAATACCCTAATTTCTCTCTAACTCTTCCTAAAACTCCATTGGCAACTATACTTGCTTTTGCAGCTCCTTCTTTTAGTAAAGCGTCTACTTCTTCTAGGTTATTGATGTAATAATTGTATTTCTCTCTTACTGTTGCAAATTTTTCTACAATTAATTCAAACAAAGCTTGTTTGGCATGACCATAACCATAATTTCCTCCCAAATAATTAGCACGCATTACTGCTGTTTGTTCTGGAGTAGCTAATAATTTGTATAAAGCAAAACAATTACAAGTATCTGGATTTTTTGGTTCCTCTAAAGGTGTGCTATCGGTTTGGATACTTTTAATTTGCTTTAGTAAAGCTTTATCTTCTAAAAATATATTAATCGTATTGTTTCTAGACTTACTCATCTTTTGTCCGTCTGTACCAGGTATAATCATTATCTCTTCATCAATCTTAGCTTCTGGCAGAACAAAAGTTTCTCCCATTTGATTATTAAATTTTGACGCAACATCTCTAGTTATTTCTAAATGTTGTTCTTGATCTTTTCCTACTGGAACTAGTTCCGCATCATATAATAAAATATCCGCAGCCATTAACATAGGATAAGTAAATAAACCCGCATTTACATCTTCTAATCTATCGGCTTTATCTTTGAAAGAATGTGCTAATTTTAACCTTTGGTATGGAAAAAAACAACTTAAATACCAAGCTAATTCCGTTGTTTGAGGTACATCTGACTGACGATAAAAAACAACTTTATTAACATCTAAACCACAAGCAAGCCATGTTGCAGCAACACTATACGTATTTGCTCTTAATGTTTTTCCATCTTTTATTTGCGTTATCGAATGTAAATCGGCAATGAAAAGAAAAGATTCATTAGCAGCATTATTTGCCATTTCAATTGCTGGTAAAATAGCTCCTAATAAATTACCTAAATGTGGAGTTCCCGTACTTTGAATTCCAGTTAAAATTTTTGACATTTTTCTTGTTGTTTGCCACAAAAATAGCACTTTTACAGAAATGGTAAAAGGTTATTCTTAAAAGGTTGAATAATATTGTTATTTTTGAGGGAATTTTTTAAAATGCCTTTTGTTTGTATTTAACCCTGATAGTAGTGGCATCCTTTTAAACACAGTTTAAAAGATATAACGAATAGCAGGAAAATGGTTTAAACAATACCCTAATGTTTGGTTTCAAGATATGAAAATACTAAAATATGCTTTTTGGATAGTCTGGAGAATTTGGTTTTATCTTTTGGTAATCATACCTATAATTATCTTATTTCCTATTTTATTTCTAACTATTCTTAGTGAGAAAACGTATCCACAATTCTTTTTCTTAGCTCGTTTTTGGGCAAAGATTATTTTATATGGAATGGGTTTTTACTATAAAATTGATTTTGAACAAAAATTAGAAAAAGGGGAAAGTTATATGTTGGTTGCCAATCATACTTCTATGCTAGACATTATGCTTATGCTTCTGGTAGTTAAAAATAATCCATTTGTTTTTGTTGGAAAAAAGGAACTGGCTAAAATTCCTGTTTTTGGTTTCTTTTTCAAACGAGTTTGTATTATGGTGGATAGAAGTAGTAGCAAGAGCAGATTTAAAGTGTTTGAACTAGCTCAAAAAAGATTGCATCAAGGGCTGAGTATTTGTATTTTTCCTGAAGGAGGTGTTCCTGATGATGAGAATATTATTCTAGATGAGTTTAAAGATGGTGCTTTTCGATTAGCTATTGAACACCAAATTCCTATTGTTCCAATGGTTTTTCTAGATAATAAAAAACGTTTTCCGTTCCGTTTTTTTAGTGGAACTACAGGAAGAATGCGTGTAAAAATTCTTCCTTTTATTGAAACTAAAGGCTTAACTCTTGGAAGTAGACAAGAAATAAAACAACAAACGAGAACTATTATTTTAGAAGAATTAGAATTTTATATCAAGAAATAACGTTTTTGATTTTGGTAACGACTTTTTCTGGTAAAATAGTTCGCATTGCATTTTCATAACCTTCTACTTGTTTATTTCCATAAACAGATGTAGGTAATAATGGGAATTTTTCTCTGTCAGAAGTTATGCAATAATCATCTGGTTGATTAAAGGGTTTAAAACCTGTATAAGGGTGTGTTGCTCCCCAAAGTGTAATTACTTTTACTCCTAACATAGCTGCAATATGTGCGTTTCCAGAATCCATAGAAAGCATAACATCTAGATTAGAAATAATAGCTAGTTCTTGTTCCAATTTTAATTTCCCAGCTAAAACAACAACATTTTTATGATTGTTTTGTAACTTATTTAGTAATTCTATTTCTTTTTTTCCGCCTCCAAAAAGATAAATCGAATAATTTGAATTTGTAGCCAATTCATCAATTACTTTTTGCATTAAATCCAAAGGATATGCTTTACTTTCATACTGAGCAAAAGGAGCAATACCTATTTTTTTTTTGTTTAAAAATGGAATTTCATTTAGAATTTCTTTTGGTAAAATAACTTTTTCCGGAAAAACTGAATTAGATAAATCTAGTGAAAAACCTAATTTTACAAAGGTTTCAATATGATTTTCAAACATGGACTTTACTGGTTGAAAAATCTTATTTTCCTGTCTTGTTAGTTCTTTTTTAGCTTTTCTTCCTTTGTTTGTTGCGGCTACTTTTTTTCCAGAAAACCAAAACAGGGTTCGAATTATTTTGGAACGTAATACATTATGCAAATCGGCAACAAAATCGATTTTTAGCTTTTTTAAATCTGAAAACAACCTCAATAAACCTAAAAATCCTTTATGTCTTTCGTTTAAATCAACTACAAAGAAATTAACATTAGGAATATCCATAAAAAAAGGCTTAAAAAAAGGTCTAGAAACTACGGTTATTTTAATTTCTGGATATTGAATAGAAAAAGCTCTCAACACAGGAACTGTCATTGCGACATCACCCATAGCTGAGAGCCTTATTACTAAAATATGTTTCGTCTTAGACATCTTATTTGATGACTATTTTTTGTTTTGATACAACACAGGATTTAATTCCTCATCATTGTACATTTTCATTTGTTTGTACACTTTCATGTATTTATCACCTGTTTCAATATCTTCAATTAATTGACTAATAGAAGCAAACATATCCCTTTTTTGGTCTAATAAAACGTTTAATTTTTCTTGACACTTTGCTCTATGTTCTGGTGATGCTTCTGCTCTATTTGCTTCTTCATTCATATGGTAAATCTTCAATGCCAAAATAGATAATCTATCTATTGCCCAAGCAGGACTTTCTGTATTAATTTTTGCATTGGGTTTCACCTGAACATCAGCATATTTTTGAAGAAAATAACTATCAATATATTCTACCATATCTGTACGAACCTGATTAGAAGCATCAATTTTACGTTTTAAATCTAATGCAGCTACAGGATCAATTTGTGGATCACGAATAATATCTTCATAATGCCATTGTACTGTGTCAACCCAATTTTTAGCATATAATAAATGCTCAATTGTTCCTTTTTCATAAGGGTTTTGTGTAGGTTGGTAGACATCATCGATAATGTGGTATTCCTTTATTGAACGTTCAAATATGGGAAATGCAAATTCTGCAAACATGATTAACTAATTTAAATTTCTACAAAAATAAGGTTTTTTTGTACTTTTATACTGAAAATTAAAAACTAATGCCATGCATATCCATTATATTTCTGAAGAAAACAGTGTTTTAAATCATTTTTTAGCTCAAATAAGAGAAGTTTCCATACAAAAAGATAGCATGCGTTTTCGTAAAAACATTGAACGTATAGGTGAAATTATGGCTTATGAATTAAGTAAGGTATTAGATTATGAAAGTATTCAAATAAAAACACCTTTAGGAATAAAGGAGACTACTCAAATTTCAGATAAAATTGTATTGTGTTCTATATTAAGAGCTGGTTTAGCTCTTCACACAGGTTTTATGAATATTTTTGATGCTGCAGATAATGGCTTTGTTTCAGCTTATAGATATCATCCAAATAACGATAATGAATTTGAAATTAGAGTCGAATATCAAGCGGCTCCCAATTTAGAAGATAAAACACTTATTCTAATAGATCCAATGCTAGCTACTGGTCAATCTATTGTGGCTGTTTTACACAAATTACATCTAGAGCAAAAACCAAAAGAAATTCATATTGCTGTTGCTATTGCTGCTCCAGAAGGTGTTCAATATTTACAAGAAAACGTTCCTGAAAATGTTCATTTATGGATTGCTGCTCTTGATGAAAAATTGAATGAAAAAAATTATATTATTCCTGGTTTAGGTGATGCTGGGGACTTGGCTTATGGAATAAAATTATAATTGTGATACAAAAAATAATAATCCTAATGAAAAGAGAATATATAATGTTCCTTCTTTAATAATTTTATTTTCTTGATTTTCGATAAAATTTGCTCCCATTATAGCTAAAGGTGCTAATGAAAAAGCCAAACAACTATTGTTTTTATCTGCTGAAATAGTATAAATTGCTAATCCTAATAAAAAAGAAAATATGATTTTCTTATATGAGGTCTTCATATTCATAGATTTTGTATTTAATGTCATTATCATACTAATAAAAAACAAAAATCCAATCGATGAAAAGACTGCTAGAGCAATATTTTGATAAATATTTTCAAAATAAGTAAAATTGAAACTTATGTAAGTTTTATTAAAAATATCTTCTAAAAGTGCGTTTTCACTTATTGTATTAAAAATAAAAAATAAAATAGCAACACTAAATAAGGCAATTCCTGGTATAACCCAATTTTTATAATCTCTTGAAACGTGTAAAATAATTGAAATAAATACCAGAAAAATATACAAAATACTCCAAAAATGGAATAATGCAGCCAGAAAAATCCAAAATGAAGCATCAAAAATCTTTTCTTTTGTGTTTTTCATCGATTTCAATGAAATTAATCTTCGCAAAGAAAGAAGTAATAAAAAGTTAGAAATTAAAATATTCTTATTTTTAAAAATTGTTGGAAAAAACATCAAAAAAATAAAAAACAATAAAATAGCATAATTATTATTTCTGGTTAATGTGTTTTTTAATGATATAAAATTAACCAACAAACAAGATGCTGCTATGGCTATGAAATAAAAACTTCCATATAAAATTCCCTTCCAACCCGTGAACGTTACATGAGAAAAAGAATATAAAACAAATGCTACTAAAAGTAACGTTGCAATAATTACATAATTAAAAGGTCTTGTTTTATTAAAAATGCTTGCTATCATCAGGATATTTTATACTTTTGTAATGTAAATATAATACATTATTAAAATGAAATCATTTTTTGAAGGAATTGGTACACTTTTTACCGATTATTTATTTGTCCCTTTTCACTGGTTAAGAGAAATGGAATTAACTAATTGGTGGGGCGCAAATACTATAAATTGGATTTTTATCATAATTTGTTGTATCGCTATGGTGTATTGGGTGAAACAGTTAAATGCTCACAAAGCAAATAATGAAGATTCTCAAGACACAACAGCTCATTCATTTTTAAAATAAAATTCCTCTTATAGAGGAATTTCATTTATAAATCAAAACCAATATCTGTACGATAATACACCTTATCAAATTGTAGTTTATCTATACTTTGATAAGATTTTTTTATGGCTTCTTCAAATGAATTTCCATAGGATGTAATAGCCAAAACTCTTCCTCCATTAGTTACTACTTTTCCATTTTCTAATTTTGTTCCTGCATGAAACACCATAGAATCTGTAATAGTATCTATACCTGTAATTACTTTTCCTTTTTCATAGTCTTCTGGATAACCTCCAGAAACTACCATAATTGTAGTTGCACTTCTTTCGTCTATTTCTAAAGTAACTGTTTCCAACTCTTGTTTACCTATAGCTTCAAAAATAGTAACCAAATCACTTTTTAATCTTGGCATTACAACTTCGGTTTCTGGATCACCCATTCTAACATTATATTCTATAACCATAGGCTCTCCTTTAACATTAATTAAACCAATGAACACAAATCCTTTATATTCAATATTGTCTTTTTGTAAACCTTCTATTGTTGGTTTAACAATTCTTTGCTCAATTTTATCTAATAAAATTTTGTCTGCAAATGGAACTGGGGAAACTGCTCCCATGCCACCAGTATTTAAACCTGTATCTCCTTCTCCTATTCGCTTATAATCTTTGGCAGTAGGTAATATTTTATATGATTTCCCATCTGTCAAAACAAAACAACTTAATTCTATTCCGTCTAAAAATTCTTCAATTACAACTTTTGAAGATGCTTGTCCAAATTTTGCATCAACAAGCATGCTTCTTAATTCTTTTTTTGCTTCTTCTAAATCTTGCAAAATTAGAACCCCTTTTCCTGCAGCCAAACCATCTGCTTTTAATACATAAGGCGCATTCAATGTCTCTAAAAATTGACATCCTTTTTCTACCGTTTCAGCAGTAAAACTTTCATATCTTGCAGTTGGAATATTGTTTTTTACTAAAAACTCTTTGGCAAACTCTTTACTTCCTTCTAACTGAGCTCCTATTTTTGATGGACCAATTACTGGAATTTGATTTAACTCTGAATCGTTTTTAAAAAAATCATAAATTCCTTTTACTAATGGATCTTCTGGACCTACAACAACCATTTCTACAGATTCTTTTTTTACGAAATCTTTGATGCTTTCAAAATCATTTGGATCTATGTTGATATTTTTTGCTATTGTAGCTGTTCCTGCATTTCCTGGAGCTACAAATAAAGAAGTACATTTTGGACTTTGTAGCATTTTCCATGCTAACGCATGTTCGCGTCCTCCCGAACCTAAAAGTAATATAGTCATTTTGTTGTGTTGTTTCTTTGGCAAAAATACTTTGTTTTCAATAGAAAAAAAAGTTTCAATGCAATAGTTTATCGATTCTTCTTTTTATATTTTTGAATTTAAATTTATCTTATGTTCAACTTATTTAATCTTACTCTTAAATTAAATGGCTTTCCTATTGAAAAAGCCCAAGTTGAATTGGATAAAATTTTAAATATCCCTGAAGAAGAGTATCAAAAATATATCGAAACTAAAAAAATAGAAATTGTTAACTATCATTTAAAAAACAACTCTTTTTACAGAGAATTAGTAGGTAAAGACACTTGTGATAGTTGGAATACTTTACCCGTTCTAACCAAAAAAGATTTACAAAAACCTTTACGAGAAAGGCTTTCCAATGATTATACTGAAAAATCGATTTTTGTAAATAAAACTTCTGGTTCAAGTGGTGATCCTTTTGTTTTTGCAAAGGATAAAGATGCACATGCTATAACTTGGGCTTCAATTATTTATCGATTTGGATGGCATGGAATTGATTTTAATAAATCATATCAAGCTCGTTTTTATGGAATTCCTTTAGATTTTATTGGTTACCGAAAAGAACGTTTTAAAGACTTCTTAAGTAATAGATATCGTTTTCCCATTTTTGATTTGTCTGAAAAAGTTCTTGAAAAAATTTTGAAAAAATTCAAAACTAAAAAATTTGATTATATCAATGGCTATACAAGTTCAATAGTTTTATTTGGAAAATATCTGCAAACAAAAAACATTATTTTAACCGATGTTTGTCCGACTTTAAAAGTCTGTATGGTAACTTCAGAAATGTTATTTGAAGAAGACAAGGTATTACTAGAGAAATATTTAGGTGTTTCAATTGTGAATGAATATGGTGCTTCAGAATTAGATTTAATTGCCTTTCAGAATAATAGTGGTGAATGGCAAATTAATTCAGAAACATTGTTTGTAGAAATAGTAGACGCAAATAATCAACCCGTTCCAAACGGTAAAGAAGGCAAAATTGTAATTACTTCATTATTTAATAAAGCACATCCTTTTATTCGTTATGAAATAGGTGATATAGGTGTTTTAGATGAATTGAGTACTTTTAAAAAACCTATTTTAAAGAAATTAATTGGAAGAACAAATGATATTGCTATTTTACCAAGTGGGAAAAAATCTCCTGGATTAACTTTTTATTATGTTACCAAAAGTATTATTGAAGATGATGGTAATGTGAAAGAATTTATCATTCGTCAAACGAAATTAGACACTTTTGAAATTGATTATGTGAGTGAAAACAAATTAAATTTAAAGCAAATAACTGAAATCGAAAAAGCAATCGCTGTTTATTTAGAGCCCAATTTACATTTTATCTATAATAGAAAAGAAGTCTTGAAACGCTCTAAAAGAGGAAAATTAAAACAATTTGAATCACTCTTTAATTTCGATATTTCATAAAACCATGATACATCCAATGTAACATATAATACATAGATTGAAACATATTCAATTTTTCAACTTCTCTATAAAATTGCCATTGGTATTTAATTAAATCTGATTTTTTCCTAGAAAGTGAATTTTTTCTAATTCTATAAATAGCTTGTGCTTCCTGAATGCCATAAGCAAACGGAATCTCTTTTAAATATTGTAACCACAAGCCCATATCTTGGCGTTTTCTAATTAAGGGCATGAATTTCTTTCCTAATACTTTAATATCTAAAAATGCTGTCAAACAACTGATAGAATTCGACTTTAAAATATCTGTATAAGTAACATGTTTCGGAACAATAAAATCTGAATAAATAAATTCCAAATTTTCATTGGAACGTTTATAAGAAGAAAACACAAACGAAATTTTAGTTTCAATAATCGTTTTTATACTTTTTTCAATAAAGTTTGGAAACCAAATATCATCAGCATCAAGAAAAGTCAGATAATCACCTTTTGCTTTTTCTATACCTGTATTTCTGGCAACGGCTGGTCCTGAATTTTGATTCAACTTGTAAAATTGAATTCTAGTATCTTTTAGAATAATGGCTTTAAGAATATCTTCCGTTTCATCTGAAGAACAGTCATCAACAAGAATCATCTCCCAGTTTTGATAAGTTTGTTTTTGCACAGATTGAATCGTTTCAGCAATAAAATTTGCTGAGTTAAATGTTGGTGTTATTATTGATACTAAAGCATTCATCAGTATGCTTTTTCTTCTCCTTTGATTGCATTTAGAATAGTAGAAAAAATAATCTTTATATCTAATATAACAGACCAGTTCTCAATATAAAAAATATCATATTTAACTCTATTTATAATATGCCTATTGTTTTCTACTTCACCTCTAAAACCATTTATTTGTGCAAGACCCGTTATACCTGGTTTTATAAAATGACGAACCATAAATTTATCAACACTTTTTGCGTACATTTCTGTATGACTGACCATATGAGGTCTTGGTCCAACGACTGACATATCACCAAGTAATACATTAAAAAATTGTGGTAATTCATCAATGCTTGTTTTTCTGATAAATTTTCCAATTTTAGTTATTCTTGGATCGTTCTTTTGAACTTGTTCTAAATCAGCAATTGGATTTAAATGCATTGATCTAAACTTGTAGCAAAAAAACTCTTCATAATTCAAGCCATTTCTTTTTTGTTTAAAAAAAGCTGGACCTCTTGATTCCATTTTTATTAATAACGCAATTAAAGGAGTTAACCAAGATAAAAGACCAACGATTACAAAAAAAGAAAAAACTATATCAAAAACTCTTTTAATAATTTGATTTACTCTTTTATCTAAGGGTATATTGCGAAGAGAAACTATTGGAATATAATCATAATAATCTAAAATTAAATTTCTAGATAAAACATTTTTATTATCAGGAAGTAATTTTAGCTTTTTTAAATTATTATCTGTAAAATCTACAAAAAGATTTAACTCACTATTACTTAAACTAGAAATCGAACAATATATTTCATCTATTCTCTCTTCTAAAACAAAATTAAAACAAGATTCAAATGAATTTTTTTTTGCTTCTTTAACATCAATTACTTTTTCAAGTTTATAACCGTAATCGGGGTTTTCTTTAAAAAAATGAATCAATTTATCAACTTGTTTTCCATGTCCTACTATAATTACTCTTCTAAAATTTCCTCCAAAAGTTACTCTAAACTTTTTCAATAAATAATAAATAGTAAACTTCTCAAAAGAAATAAAAATTAATGATAAAGAAATAAACTTGACCATTTGAGAAGGTTCAGAAAACTTATAAAAAAACCCTAGATATGCGAAGTTAAAAATTAAAAAAAACAAGTATTGTTTAATTAATTTTCCAAATATCTGAAACTCTTTTGTAAATCTATATACCTCATAAAAAGACACATTAGATGAAATTATTATCCAAGAGAATGAGATAAAAAAATGAAACCCAAAATTATTTAATCCTTTGGGAAGAAAATAAAAGGCTAATAAGTTGATTATAGTTAAGTCAACTACGTATGAAAATGGCCTAATATAGCCTGAATATCTTCCTGTTCTTGGTGACACTTAAAAAATGTATTTTGTAAAATCTTTATGTTCTTCCTTTGCTAACTCTTCTTGAGAAAGAGATTTAAAATAATCATAAGTTATTTTCATTCCTTCCGATCTTCCAATTTTTGGTTCCCAACCTAAAATTTCTCTGGCTTTAGTTATATCTGGTTGTCTTTGCAAAGGATCATTCATTGGTAAATCTTTATAAATAATCTTTTGAGTCGTTCCTGTTAATTTAATGATTTCTTCTGCAAAATCTTTAATCGTTATCTCATCAGGATTGCCAATATTTACTGGCAAATGATAATCAGAATGCAATAACCTCCAAATACCTTCAACTTGGTCATCTACATAACAAAAGGAACGTGTTTGACTCCCATCACCAAAAACAGTTAAATCCTCACCTCTAAGTGCCTGTCCAATAAATGCAGGAATAACTCTTCCATCATTTAAACGCATTCTTGGTCCATAAGTATTGAAAATTCTCAAAATACGAGTTTCAAGACCATGAAAAGTATGATATGCCATTGTAATTGACTCTTGAAAACGTTTTGCTTCATCATATACTCCTCTTGGTCCTATTGTATTTACATTTCCATAATATTCTTCTGTCTGCGGATGAATTAATGGATCTCCATAAACTTCAGAAGTAGAAGCAATTAAGATACGTGCTTTTTTTACTCGAGCTAAACCTAATAAATTGTGTGTTCCTAATGAACCTACTTTCAAGGTTTGAATTGGAATTTTTAAATAATCTATTGGACTTGCTGGTGACGCAAAATGTAAAATATAATCTAATTTCCCTGGAACATGAACAAATTTTGTAATATCATGGTGGTAAAACTCAAAGTTTTTTTCTTTGAACAAATGTTCAATGTTTTTTAAATCTCCTGTAATTAGGTTATCCATTCCTACAACAAAATAGCCTTCTGCAAGAAACCGATCACACAAATGAGAACCCAAAAACCCCGCTGCACCTGTAATTAATATTCTTTTCATTTTTTTTAATTATATTATTTCACACTTTTAGAATTAAATAAACAATAAAAAAGTGTAAAAAAGACGACTCCTCTTTGACGCCATAAAAAAGATTCCGTCAAAAATAAGCTTATCATTAGGATTGCGAAAGCAATATGAGTAAAATCTTTACTTTTAAATGCATTTTTAGCATTCATAAAAAGGAGTAATAATAAAATTATAAATCCAATAAATCCTAATTCAGCAAATACTTGTATATATTGATTGTGAAAGTTTTTCTTTTGATAACCTTCATTATTTTCATTTCCAAGGAAAACATTAAACTGTACTCCTTTTTCTTCTAATTTATTTTGAGAAGCATTAAAGCCAAATCCTTTCCAAAAAATCGGGTTTTGCTTTACCAATTCACAAAACATTCTAGCTTGATAAACACGAAATGCCATCCCAGGAAAAAAGTCTTTAGGAGAAAATTGCTCTTTTGTCCATGCTTCATATATAGTAACCCTATTTGATAAATTTGAGGATTCATTTATTACATTATGCCCTATTCCTTTATTTGTATTGTTTTTCAATTCTAATTCAACAAATAATGAAATCTTATTAAAAAAAGTAAACGATATTAAAATAGAAAATAAAATTATACTATTTCTTAATCTCATTCTATTAGAAATTTTGGAAAAAAAAAGATAAAATACAATGGTTAGTAAAAAGGTTATTATTGTTATGTTAGTAGAAGATAATAAAATTATAAAAAGCAATAAAATTAATATTGAAAATTTATTATGTTTACTCTTATTTTTTTTTGTGAGAAAATAAAAATAAGCAATTGCAACAAATACAGAAACATGAACAGCATTTAACTCTTTAGGAACAAGGCCATAGTCGTTTTGATATTCACCATGAAATAAAAAAAAGGAATAGTTTTTAGTAATTATAAAACGGAATATAGCCCTAATTAAAAAAAGACATGAAAAAATTAAGGCTGAATAAGAGTATGTTTTTAAAAAAAAATCTTTTGCTTTTTTTAAAGCTAAATTCTCATTTGTAAAATAAATGAAAGGGATTAGTAATAAAAACAATTCTCTAGGAATGGAATGTATTGTTTTCTCTGGTTGTATACTCCAAAAAAAAGATAACGCTAACCATATAAAAAACAATATTGGCAATGTTATTGCAAAATTGATGTTTGTTGATTTCTTTTTAATAAAGAAAAATAAAGTACATAAAAGTAAGTTACTAAAAATAATAGGGGAAAAAACAGAAATAAATAAACACATAATTAAAATATTTATTTTCTCCTGTTTTTTAATCTCAGTAATAAATTTAGATAATAAATTCAATTGATATAAGTTTAAATATTACGCAATTTAATTAATTTTTATTTTAGTTAGACACTAAAATAACTTGTTAAAAGTTATATTTGCATGTTGTTAAAAAAAATGAAAAATGAAAGTAGCGTTAATTACTGGAATTAATGGCCAAGATGGTTCCTATTTAGCAGAATTATTATTAGAAAAAAAATATGATGTTCATGGTATTATAAGAAGAAGCTCAACATTTAACACTGAACGTATTGAACATCTTTACATTGAAAGTTTATTATTAGATCTACATAAGGAAAAGAAAATTAAATTACATTATGGTGATATGACTGATTCAACTAATCTAATTCGATTAGTTCAAGAAATTAGACCTGATGAAATTTATAATTTAGCTGCTCAATCCCATGTAAAAGTATCGTTTGATATGCCAGAATACACAGCTGAAACAGATGCTGTTGGTACACTGAGGTTATTAGAAGCAATTCGAATTTGTAAATTAGAAAAAACAACACGCATTTATCAAGCTTCAACTTCCGAATTATATGGAAAAGTACAAGAAATTCCTCAAACCGAAACCACTCCTTTTTATCCTCGTTCTCCATACGGTGTAGCAAAACTATATGCTTTTTGGATTACAAAAAATTATAGAGAATCATACGGAATATATGCAGTTAATGGCATTTTATTCAATCACGAGTCGGAACGAAGAGGAGAAACCTTTGTTACAAGAAAAATTACTCTAGCAGCTTCAAGAATTAAACATGGTATTCAAGAAAAACTATATTTAGGAAACCTAGATTCACTCAGAGATTGGGGTTATGCTAAAGATTATGTTGAATGTATGTGGTTAATGTTGCAGCAAGATATTCCAGAAGATTATGTTATAGGTACAGGTGTTCAATATTCTGTACGTTATTTTTGTGAATTAGCTTTCCAAGAAGCTGGAATAGAAATAATATGGAAAGATAGAAATGAAAATGAAAAAGGAATCTGTAAAGCTACAGGTAAAATACTTATTGAAGTAGATACTGATTATTATAGACCTGCGGAAGTGGAAACCTTACTAGGAGACCCAACAAAGGCAAAAACTAAATTAGGTTGGAATCCAAATAAAACGTCAATTGAACAACTTGTTAAAATCATGATGAAACATGATTTACAATATGTAAAATTACCCAGAGTATGTTAAAATCGTCTAAAATATTTGTAGCAGGTTCACGTGGGATGGTTGGTTCAGCAATTATCCGAAATTTAAAAGCTACTGGTTTTGAAAATATTATTACTAAATCTTCAAAAGATTTAGATTTGAGAAATCAAAAAGAAGTCTTTGCTTTTTTTGAAAAAGAAAAACCAGAATATGTTTTTTTAGCAGCTGCAAAAGTTGGTGGAATTTATGCAAACAATTCATACCCTGCGGATTTCATATATGATAACATGATGATACAAAATAATGTAATTCATGCTTCCTATAAAAATAATGTAAAAAAATTACTTTTTCTTGGAAGTTCTTGTATTTATCCAAAATTTGCACCGCAACCACTAAAGGAAGAATATTTATTAACAGGCTCTTTAGAACCGACTAATGAAGCTTATGCAATAGCCAAGATTTCAGGTTTAAAAATGTGTGAATTTTATAAAAAACAATACGATTGTAATTTCATTTCGGCTATGCCAACCAATTTATATGGTATAAATGATAACTTTAATTTACAAAATTCGCATGTTTTACCTGCATTATTAAGAAAATTTATTGAAGCCAAGAGTAATAATAGCAACGAAGTAGTAATTTGGGGTTCGGGAACACCTATGCGTGAATTTTTATTTGTAGATGATTTAGCCGAAGCTTGTATTTTCTTAATGCAAAACTATAATGATACTGAAACTGTTAATATTGGTACTGGAATAGATGTTACGATAAAAGAATTGGCTGAAACAATACAGAAAATAGTTGGATTTGAAGGCTATTTAACTTTTGATGCTTCAAAACCTGATGGTACTCCAAGAAAATTACTAGATGTTTCAAAAATTAACAATTTGGGATGGAAACATAAAGTAAATTTAAAAGAAGGTATTCAAAAAACATTAAATTGGTTAAAAGCTGATAACTACGAAATCTTTACTTAATGAAAAAAATTTTTGATAATCATATTATCATGAGTGGAATTTATAAAGGCATTTCTGGAATGTCTTTGTTTTTGTCCATTCGTTTATTAATTGATTATTTAGGTAATGATATGTATGGATTTTGGGTTTTACTTTTTACAGTATTTCAATTAGTTCTTTTAATGGATTTTGGTATTCAAAGTTCTTTAAAAACAAGAATTCCTGTTTTTTTCCACGAGAAAAGAATAGATAAAGTTTCTGTTTTCATAAGTTCAACTTACAAATTTTCAATTATTATATCTTTAATTATTTTTTTATTTTTTCTGATAATTACAAAAACGGTTAATCTGAAGTTAAACTTCAATATTTCAGAATTATCTAAAGATGAAGTTAATTATTTGCTACTCATTAATATTATCTTTTTTTGTATGACTTTCGTTGCAAATATTCATAAATCACTTTATGTTGCTTTTTTAAAGGGAAAATACGCTGAACAATCCATCGCCGTGAATCAGTTTTTATTTTTAGTTTCAATTTGCTTTTTAGTAATATTCTCTAACCAAAATTTATCGAATTTTGCAAAACTTATTCTTATATCTTTCTTAAATGGGAGTATCAGCTTATTTGTTAATATACTATATACAATACGTTTTTTTAAAATTGAATCAATAAAGATTTCTTTACTAAAAACAAAAGAAAACTCATTTTTAAATGATGTTTTTAAACTTGGATTAAAGTTTATGATTATTCAAATAGGGTTTTTATTTATATTTTCTTCTGACAGTTATATTATCTCTAATGCATTTAACCCTAGAGAAGTGGTTGCTTATGAAGTAGTTAATAAGCTTTTTTTGTTTCCATATATGATACTTTTTGCAGCATTGACACCACTTTGGTCATTATTTGCTAAACATTATTTAGAAAAGAATAAAACAAAACTTCTTAATGATTTTAAAAAATTTAATCAATTCTTTATTATTATTCTATTATGTCTAATCTCTTTAACTTTTATTACACCCTTTGTTGTTTCAATTTGGATTAAAGAACCAATAACCTTACCTAATAACCTTGTTTTTTTTACAGCCATTTTAACAGGTTTAAAAATATATGTTAATTTCTATATTCTTTTTTTAAGTGGTTTAGGGAAATTAAATTTTTATATATCTATCTTAATAATAAGTATATTATTAAAAATCCCACTGTCATATTTTTTTGTAGATTTGGGCTTTGGGATTAATAGTGTATTAATATCTTCTCTTATAATTATATTTTTTTGGACATTATTAATACCTTTTAAATCTTATAAAATTGTTAAATCAATTAATATCTAATGAATAATTTTATTTATAAAAATAAAAGTTGGCTTTTGAAAACTAAGCTCTTTTTAAACTCAAATTTAAAATTTGATATTGTTAAATTTCCAACACCTGAGTTATATAGAAGAATCAAACTATTGAAAAATAATAATATTTCTATTGTATTAGATGTTGGTGCAAATATTGGTCAATATGGTTCTGAATTAAGAAGTATTGGTTATAAAGGTAAAATTATATCTTTTGAACCGACTGAAGAAGCCTATGAGAAATTGAGTAAGGTTGCTAAAAAAGATCCAAATTGGGAAGTTCATAATATTTCTTTAGGGGAATTTGATGGTTGGACAGAAATTAATATTTCAAAAAACTCAGTAAGTAGTTCCATTTTAAATAACTTACCTCAATTAACTGAGAGTGCACCTAATGCTATTTTTATAAATAAAGAAAAAATTCAGGTTAAAAAATTAGATTCAATTTTTGATAGTCTTAATATAAAAAATCAGAATATTTATTTTAAAATTGACACACAAGGTTATGAAAATATGGTTTTAGAAGGTGCAAAATATTCTTTATCTCTTATCACAGCTATTCAAATTGAAATGTCTTTAGTGCCAACATATGAAGGAGCGTTATCTTTTGAGCAAATGTCGGAAAAATTAAAAAATCTTAACTTTGAAACCTTTTCAATAGAGAGTGGTTATTATGATAAACAAAGTGGAAGACTTTTAGAGGTTGATGGTGTTTTTATAAAGAACTAATTACAATAATCTTATTATTCTTTTAACAAATTTTACTTCCGTAAATTCTTTTCTTGCATAGACACCATTATTTTTTGCTAAATCAATATAGTTTATCCAATTGTTATATAGAAATTTAAGTTTTTCATATAAATCCTCTTCAGAATTTTTATCACAAAACATAGCATTTTCTTCTGAACAGATATCAGGAATTCCTGCATGCTTAGTTGTAACTATAAAATTATCGAATGCCATTGCTTCGATGATACTTATTGGTTGACCTTCCATGGAAAAAAAAGTAGGTAAACAAAATACATTGCCCCATAATAAAAGATTTTGTTTTTCTATGCCTTCAACTACACCTAAGTATTCAACATCTTTTACCTTTTCAAAATCTAATAAAGGATTACTTGGAACCATTGAACCTGCAATCTTCACTTTAAAAAAAATGTTCTCTTTTTGTAATCTTTCTAATGCATTTAATAATATATTTATCCCTTTTTCCTCTAGCAAATTACTTAGAAAAAATAACTTTATTTCAGAATAATCTTTAACAATTTTAATTTCTTTTAATAATTCATCCTGAACAAAATTAGGTATCGATATTATATCTTTATTATCAATAAATGGTTGTAAATTAGGCCTTAAGCTTTCAGATAATACAATTCCTTTATCAAATTTTTTTAATAAAAATGTAAATATATTTTTTTTAATTCCACTTAGATTCTGATACTCAGTAATTAAATAATTACTATGTAAATGAACTATTAAATTTTTATCAAATAACCAGCTTAAAATTATAAAAGGAGCATATTTTAATACTCCAAAAAAAGTAATTCCAATAGTAATATAAATATTTTGATAAAAAATAATTTTATAAGATAAAAAATAATGTTTAATAAAGCTTAGCTTAGCAAAACTAAATGATCCAAAATCAGTTCCTATCCTATCATTATTAGACTCTGTATTAATATAATCAACTTTAAAACCACTTTTTATCAGACCTTTATAAAGAGTGATGTTGGATAAACTTATTCCTTTAATTGGATAAGGAAACTGGCCTATAATTAATGTTTTTCTCAAACTAAATCCTTTTTTTTGTTATCAATAAAAATTAAAATTGACATAAATGTTGTGAAAATTATAATTCCATTTTGTCTATCTAAAAAACTTTCTGTAGTAAAAAGTAATAAGAAAAAAATTAAAATTGTAATTGCTCTTAAATCTCCTCGTTTTTTAAATTGTAGAAAACAATAAAAAATTGTAGAAAAAAAGAAAAATAAACCAACTATACCTATACTTAATAAGAATTGTAAATATTGATTGTGACAATTTGATTTTTTCTTAGCAATTTTTAAAAAACCTTTTTCCTCAATTCTTTTACACAACACATCATGTGAGTCTCCAATACCATACCCTAACAAAGGCTTCTTTTGTATGAGTTCTAAAGAGTTTTTCCAAAGAATTGTTCGTATTCCTGTAGAAGTCTCCTCATTGTATATAATTTTTTTTTTATCAAATATTTCTTCATATCTCATTCTTATTTCAGGAACAAACATAGAGGAAATAAATCCTAAAAATATAAATCCAAATACAATTAAAAATATTTTCTTGCTTTTCAAAGTTTGAAATAAATAAAATGAAATTACTATAACAAAAGAAAATATAACTCCTTTTCTTGATAAGAAAAAAATACCAGTTATCAGAATAACAAATAATACTATCTTAAGCACTTTAATAAACTTACTATAAATCAAAAAAAATACTGCTAAAGCAAATTGGGTTGATAAATAGATAGGATGGTCACTCAAAAAGTAAAACTCATATGTTATATAAGAATAATAATAGTATAAATCATTTGAAGAAGATAAGTAACCCAAATGTAATATATAAATAATCATAAGTATTACATATATCGCATTTGTAATAATATAGGTCATTAAAAACCATTGTACGAATATTTTTTTGTTTTCGTTGCTTAAAATAGAGAAAGATAGTGGAAAAATTAAAAATGGTGAGCTACGTATTAAATAATCAAATGCTCTGCTTAGATTAGAAGAATAGAATAAAGATAATATATATGCGACTAATACTAAGTTTAGAATGAATATTTTTTTAAATATTGGTTTAGGGTTTTCTTTTTCTTCTTTTTCTTCTTTTTTAAAAAAAAGAAAAAAAGAAAAAACACAAAAAAGAAAAACTAATATCGGCTTAAGCTTAAAAGGTAGTAAAATTATAGCGCCAAATAAAATTCCTATATATTTACTTAATATATTTACTCTCATGTTTCTATATTATTTAAAACTTTCTTTTTAACACTTAACATTCTTAAAAAATAAAAAGAAATAAATAAAAACATTGAATAATAAATATACCTATTAGCTGATCTTAAATTATACTCAAAACTAAAAATAATAAACATAGTTAAGATAAGAATTTGTATAATCGGCAAAAAATACTTTCTTTCTTTAAAGTTTCTTTTTATAAATGAATCAACAAAACTAAAATAGTATCCAAGTATTATATAATAGATACAAAAGAAAACTTTAAACTTTGCTAATTCACCTATCGCAGTAAATGGAGCAAAAATATTACTTCTCATTTTATCTGCAATAAGATACCAATTTGTCATTCTACCAGGCAAAGGGTTTAAACATGTTGTCAACTTACTCCAAGAATAAAAAGTATAAACTTTCATCGTATCGGCAGTAGCATAAAAACCAAAAACCACAGAATAATATATGTTTTTTAATGCGTATTCATAAACTATATATGGTTTTTTATATAATATTCTTGCATAAGGTATTAATCCATGAACATTTGTTTCCGATCTTAACGAAATATTAAATCCAAAAAATAAAATGATAAATGGAATAAAAAAAAGTAAAAAAACAATTCTTTTCTTATTAGAATTTATAGAAATCCAAAAAGTAATTCCAAAAATAATTAAATAGACAGAAGCGAATCTGCTACCCATTGCTAAACCTACTAAAAGGGTTATTAAGATTGAAAAAAAAGAAAAGAGTCTGTTTTTTTTAAACAAAAAACCTGATAAAAAACTTATCAATATAAAAAAAACTTGATAAACTGTTTTAAAAGTAGATGTTTTATTTGGTAAATATTTAGGTCTAGAAAACAATTCTAAGCCATAATCAAAAAAAACCAAAATCAAACTTAATACTAATGTTAGTATCAGTATATTAGAGAGAAATACATAATTTAATTTTATCTTTTTTCTTTCTTTAATTATTTTGGTTTCTAAACTATCATTTATTCTATTTGAATTAAAAATTTTATAAATAAATGTTCCTATCAAAAAAAAAATCATCATCCTTACAAAAACACTAAGTGTCAATCTAAATCTAAAACTCGTTATTTCATCAAAATTATAAAGATTAAATTTTAGATAACTAGGAACTAAATAATGATATAAAATAGTTGTTAAAATAACAATAGAATAAAAAATAAAAAATATATCTACTGGTGAGTATATTTGAATTTTTCTTTTGTAGTAAAAAATCACTAAAAATAATAATAACAAAAAAATACTCACCATATTATAATATTTTTTTTATTATATACTGTCAAAAGGTGAAACTACACTATAAAAATTTGCTACATTATTAACAACATATACATAAGTTTCAGCAGAAACCTGATCAAATAGAAAGATTTGTGGCACATTTCCATTAGGTGTTTTTGTCTTTTTAACCTTTATTGTATATCTGCTATCATTAGATTTTGTCAGAGGAATTTCATGAGTTGCTTCATACCAATTAGATGAATTTAAACCAATAAAAACTTTTCCATTAGTTTTATCTAATATGATAGAATAAAAGTTATCTTCATCTATTTCTAATATTTCCATTTGATATTTGTTTTCAATTTGTTTTATAGAAACCTCTTTCTGTTCTTTAGTACATGACAATTGAATAAATAAACTCAATAATAAAATTATTTTTTTCATCTATATTATTTTATTTTCAAAATTAGATATTTAATACTTATCTAACAATATTATTTTAATTATTTTTGCACTAAACTACATTTATTTATTATCACTTTCTTAATATGAATTCTAATAAAACTATATCAATAATTACAGGTAATTATTATCCTGAAGAAACTGCTATAGGCTTTTACACAACAGAATTTGCTAAAGATTTGAAATGTAAAGGTTACAATGTAAATATAATTACTGGATTTCCTTATTATCCTCAATGGGAAATATCTGATGATTATAAAGATAAAAGTTTATATTACCAAGAAGTCATAGATGATATAAAAATATATAGATATAAAATATATGTTCCAAAAAAAGTAACTTTTAAAGGACGTATAAAAATGATGATGAGTTTCCTTAAGGGAACTATTATAAATATCAATAAAATAAAAAATACTGATTTAGTAATTTGTATCGTTCCTTTTACTTTTTCTATAATTCCAGCTTATTTATTGGCGAAAAAAAGAAAAGCCAAACTTTGGATACATATTCAAGACTTTGAATTTGACTTAGCCTTTGAAACTGGTATTTTTAATAATTTTCTTTCTAATTTTTTAAAAATATTTATTTTTAAAACTGAACGTTTTCTTTTGAGTAAAGCAAATATAATAAGCAGTATAAGCTTTAATATGATAAAAAAAACTAAAGAAAAAGTAAAAAATAAAAGTAAGGAAGTTTTTTATTTTCCAAATTGGGTTTCATCACAAAAAATTAATCCAGCAAAATTTGAACATCATACATATTTTAAGAAAGAAAAGTTTTCAATTTTATATTCAGGTAATATTGGTCAAAAACAAGATTGGGATATTTTTATTGACTTGTGTTATGAAATAAAGATGGAAGATGAAATAGAAATAGTAATTGTTGGAGATGGAACTTTTGCCAAACAACTTAAAAAAATGACATTTGATTTTAAATTTATTCATTTTTATGAACCAGTTGCTTTTAACGAATTAAATAACCTTCTTTGTAGTGCAGATTTACATTTTTTATTTCAAAAAACCGACGTTTTGGACTCTGTAATGCCTTCTAAAATATTGGGTATGATGGCAAGTGGAAGGCCATCAATTATTACTGGGAATATTAATTCTGAAGTTAAAAAAGTTTTTAATGAGGCAAATTGTGGTCACTTCTTATCTCAGGATGATAGTTTAATGTTATACAAACTAATTTTAGATTTAAAAAATAATAATTTATTAAGAGAAAAACATGGTTTAAATGCTAGAAAATATGTTATTGAAAAATTTTCAGAAGAAGTTATTCTTAATGACTTTTCAGATAAAATTAATATTGTTTTAACAACTTAATATTGAAATACTACTTTACCATAATAATGTTCATTAATATTAACTTGATAAGGTCTGTTTTTTAAAATTATATTTCCTGTCGAATAAATGTCTCCCTCAAGAATTATTGGATTCGGGAATATAATTAAATCATTTGAACCCCTATGAAATGCATAAAATTTATTGTTAATAATTAATTTTGAACCATTAAACCTGCCATTTCCCCATGTAAAAAATACATCTAAGTAGTTTACTTGTCCTTCAATAAAAAAATTAGAAACATTATTACTTTCAACAAAAATATAACCATTATCAACATCCAAATAAAAATCTCCAGTTCCTGCCCCATCAGATATATCTATAGAATATAATTTCAATTCTGGATAACGTAACACACCTTCGCTTTTTATATCTTGATTTGTTTTAGAATGAATTTCAGTTAAATTGGGAGTGGTTAAATAAACAATGGTCTGTCCATAATCTCTAGCAATATTACAAGTCGAATTATCTTTAACAACAAGCATATCTCCTTCTAATTTAACCTCTAAATTATCAATTATATTATCACTTGTTTCAATTCTTACTTCATAGTCTGGTCCTTCTTTTATTATTAAACCCACTCCATCGTAAACTTTCACTTTTGTAAAACCTTCTAATGGAAAATTTTGTATTATTCTATTTCCATTTCCCTTAAAACAATCTTCAGATATACCACAACTCGTTGCTATAAATAATAAACTAATAATTAATATGTAATTGTAGTATTTCATTATAATCTTATTCCTAAAGTTGCTTCAATTGCTTCTGCTCTTCCACCATGTGTTTTTAAACCTAATCCTGTAAAGATATTTTTGTAAAGATAATATTTTGCACCAACTCTTTGGTAAATATCTGTTTCATAATCAAAAGGTTTGTAAATATAGTAGCCTAATTGGGTTTCTATAGATAATTTATTAATGAATAATTCATGACCCACAAATAAGCCTATTCTTTTGTAATCTGTATTTGAATCTGTATAATCTTTGTGGTTTTTTGGAAAAGCTACAGAAACAAATTGAATATACTCTTTTAAATATCTTGATAAGAAAACATCTGTTCCTAATTGTAGAGCGCTTTTTCGTCCAATTCTTTTGTCTGCATATAAACCTATATGATAAAACTGTCGTTGCCCTAATGCAGGAACTGGACCTTCAGAAATTCCTGTTCTAAAAGCTATGTTATATTTAATTCTCTCTTTGTATCTTTCTTTTGAAGGTAAAGAATCTATAATAAATTCTTGTTCTTCATCAAGGTTATAATTTAGCCCTAAATTTAAAACTATAGTGTTTATTCCACTATTTGGGGCTTTAAACCTTCCGTTAGAAAAATGAGTAAGCATAAAACCTGCTTGTAACCCTATTTTACCAAAAATATTCTCTTTTTTATATTGTAACAATGCATAAGTGTTATCCATTACTCTTGTTCCAAAAGCATTGTTTTTGTTGTTCGTTTCTTTATCATAAGGATTTGAAGTAATTCCTATTCCTTGTGATATTCTAAACATTAAATTTCGATTGAAAAAATAAAAATTATAATGAATACCCAAAGCAAAATTATGTCCTAAATAGTTGTTTTTGAAGTCTAAATAATGAAAGGAAACACCATAATCTGGATAATTGTAAATCTGTTGCCATTCTTTTTTTCCAAATGTTTTCCAGTTATAACTTAACATAAAGCCATTTGGATGACCCGTAATTAAATGACTAATATCATTAGTGTGTTTATAAATATTTCCTCTGAAAATTTGAGCATCAAAATAAGTTGAACTCTTTTCTTTTTTTTGCGAAAAAGAAAAAAGAAAAAAGAAAAATAATAAAAAGAAAAAATTATTTTTCATTTAACTATACCTTTTGAAGACATTTTAAAAGACTTATTTTCCAATCTTGAATTGATAAATTAAATACTGCTTTAATTTTCGTTTTATCCAAAACGCTATAAGCTGGCCTTTTTGCAGGTGTAGGATAAGCTGATGTTGAAATTGGTTTTAATTTAATATTAATTCCCTTTTGATTAAATATTTCTTTTGCAAATTCGTACCAAGAACAACTTCCTTCATTACTGAAATTGTAAATTCCAAAATTAGCAACTACTTTTTCAAAACCATTAGAAGTAACACATATTTTTATTAAAATTTCTGCTAAATCTACTGCATATGTAGGTGTTCCAATTTGATCATCTACAACTGATAAAGTATCTCTTTCTGAAGCCAAACGTAACATTGTTTTCATGAAATTATTACCAAATTCCGAATATACCCAAGACGTTCTAATGATGTAATATTTATCCCAAATATTTTGAATAGCTTGTTCTCCTTGTAATTTCGTCAAACCATATACACCTGAGGGAAAAGGCACATCGGTTTCTTGTAAACCAAATTTACTCTTTAACGGTAAACGCAATTCTCTATCATAATAGGCTATTCCATTCGAAAAATAAGCATCAAAAACAAAATCTGTCGAAATGTGAAGTAAAATGGTATTATATTCTTTACAAACTTCTGCTAAATTTTGGGCACCATTAGTATTAATATCAAATGCTTTTTCTGGTTCGTTTTCAGCTTTATCAACAGCTGTATAAGCTGCTGTGTTTATACAATAATTAGGATTATATTTTTCAAAAATTGTGAAACAATTCTTCTTGTTAGTAATATCCAATTCCGTAGATGCACAAAAAACAAAATCAATTGAAGAATATTTATCTACAATCGATCGTATTGCATTACCCAATTGACCATTGGCACCCGTAATTAAAACTACCATACTTTTTTTGAATTTTCTAATGTGGGCAATACTTTATCTTTATCTGAAATGATTAGTTTTTCTGAAGGAAAATTCCAATTTATATTAACACTTGAATCATTGAAAATTAAACCACCTTCACTTTCTTTGTTATAAAAATTATCACATTTATAAAAGAATAGTGCTGTATCACTTAGTACTAAAAATCCATGTGCAAAACCTCGAGGTATAAAAAATTGTTTTTGATTATCACCAGTTAATAAAACAGATTCATATTGCCCATAAGTTTTTGAATCTGGACGTAAATCTACTGCAACATCTAATACTTCTCCATTTAAAACACGAACTAATTTTGCTTGAGCATGTTCTCCAGTTTGATAGTGTAACCCTCTTAGAACTCCTTTTATTGAAAAGGATTGGTTATCTTGCACAAAATGTACATTCTGTCCAACTCCATCTGAAAATGTTCTTTCATTAAAACTTTCTAAGAAATATCCTCTATCATCTTTTATAATTTTTGGTTCAAGAACAAAACATCCTTTTAATTTAGTTTCGATAAAATTCATACCTATTCTTTTATTAAACTCATTAAATGAGTTCCATAACCACTTTTTAATAAAGGTTCTGCTATTTTTTTTAATTCTGTTGTAGTAATAAATCCCATTTTATAAGCAGCTTCTTCTATAGCACCTATTTTTAATCCTTGACGTTCCTCTATTACTTGAACAAACTGCCCAGCTTGCATTAAAGATTGAAAAGTTCCAGTATCTAACCACGCAGTTCCTCTGTCAAGAATAGATACTTGCAATTTTCCTTTTTCTAAATATACTTTATTAATATCTGTGATTTCAAGTTCACCACGTGAACTAGGTTTTATATTTGCTGCAATTTCTAATACTTCATTATCGTAGAAATAAATTCCTGGAACAGCATAATTTGATTTAGGTTTTGTGGGTTTTTCTTCAATAGAAAGAACCTTCCCTTCTTTATCAAAATCAACAACTCCATATCGCTCAGGATCATGAACATGATATGCATAAACGATTCCTCCTTTAGGATCATTATTAGCTTGTAAAAGTTCTGCTAAACCAGTTCCATAAAAAATGTTATCTCCTAAAATTAGTGCTACTTTATCATTACCAACAAATTCTTTTCCAATTATAAAAGCTTCTGCTAATCCATTTGGATTTTCTTGTACTGCATATTCAAAACGACATCCTAATCGAGAACCATTTCCTAACAATTTCTCAAAAAGTGTTAAATCTTGAGGAGTTGAAATAATTAATATTTCACGAATTCCTGCCCACATCAATGTTGATAATGGATAGTAAATCATAGGTTTATCATAAATAGGCATTAATTGTTTACTAACTGCTAAGGTTAATGGATGTAAACGTGTTCCTGAACCACCTGCTAATATTATTCCTTTCATATTTATAACTTCTAAACTTGAAACTTTTTTAAGTACCAATCAACCGTTTTCTCAATACCTGTTTCAAAATTTTCATCGGCTTTCCATCCTAATTCATTTTCAATTTTAGTTGCATCAATAGCATATCTTCTATCATGACCTGGTCGGTCTTTAACAAAAGAAATTAAATCCTGATATTTTCCTTCTTTCTTTGGTAGCTTTTTATTTAAAATTTCACAAATGGAATCAACAATGTATAAATTATTTCGCTCATTTCTACCGCCAATATTATAAGTTTCACCTGATTTGCCTTTTTTAAAAGCTAATTCAATTCCTTTACAATGATCAATTACATATAACCAGTCTCGTACATTTTTTCCATCTCCATAAATAGGAATATTTTCACCTGCAATTGCTTTACGTATTACGGTTGGGATTAACTTTTCATTGTGTTGTTTAGGTCCGTAATTATTTGAACAATTAGTTGTTACAACATTCATTCCATAGGTATGAAAATAACTTCTTACAATCATATCTGAGCCTGCTTTTGAAGCAGAATAAGGGCTATTTGGAGCATAGGGTGTGGTTTCTTCAAATAAGCCTGTTTCGCCTAATGTACCATAAACCTCATCCGTAGAAACATGATGAAAACGTGCATTTTTAAACTCATCTTTATAGTCATTAGGTCCGTTCATCCATAATTTTCTAGAAGAATCTAAAAGATTAAAAGTTCCTAAAACATTGGTTTTAATAAATGCTTCTGGACCAGAAATCGAATTATCAACATGACTTTCGGCTGCAAAGTGAATAACAGCATGAAATTGATATTTCTGAAATAATTTTTCGATAAAATGACTGTCGCATATATCTCCTTTTACAAAAGTATAATTAGAATTATTCTCAATTTCTATTAAATTTTCTAAATTACCTGCATAAGTTATGGCATCTAAATTGACCAAATGATATTCTAGATTGTTTTCTAAAAAATAAGGAATAAAATTAGATCCTATAAAACCTGCTCCTCCTGTAATTAAAATATGCATCATTTATTGATTTCTTTTAATAATTTGATTTTTATAAAATCTTCTTAAAACATCTACTATAAAGAAAAGTATTAGCAAAATAAAAGGAATGACTATTTTCATTTTATTTTTAAGTCCTTCATTATTTTTGATATTAATAGTTGAACTAATTTCCTTAATCGTCTTATCTGAATTGATTAAGCTAATTCTGTTATTACCTTGTGCTTCTACTAATGCTTCTTTTGTTTTAATAATATCATTTAGTTGATTGTTTTCATTATAATAAACTAATTTATCATTCTTTTGATTGTTTGAAGAAGTAGATGCAAATTCGTTTAATAAAGAGTTTATTTGAGCTATAGTACTATCATTTGCAATCATTTTTTCTTGTATATTTTGCAAATTTTGTTTCTTTATCGATTCAAAATAATCTGAAGTATTTAAAAAAGTTAAAATAGGTTCAACCGTTTTTTTATAATTTGTTATTCCTTTTGTATTAAATTTAATGCTATGAAAAGGATAATTTTTACTAGTTATATCATTTTCAATTATTTTTTGTAAATCGCCATCTTCAGCCATTAATTTAATTAAATCGAAATTTTCAGGCTTATTCGTTATAAACTTATAAACATCAATTATTGGTTCTATTTCTATTTTACCGAAATTTTCAATCTCTTTGATTCCAATAGAATTTAAAAACAAGGTGTCCTTTTCTTTGTTTTTTGCATTTAATAAATCAATTTTTGCATAAAGATAATCAGCACTTCCAAAATTTGGAGTTACTATAATAGTATGACTATATGCTTTATTATTTTTATCTAAATAAAAACCAATACCAACACCTAAAACAAGTAATACAATTAAAATTATTATGTTTCTTTTAACGAAAAGAATAAAATCAAAAATCAAATCTAAAAAAGAATTGAAAAAGTCTTTCATTTTTTTAAAAACTTGCCCTAAATCAATTTCTTGGTCTTGAGAATTTGTACTCATAAAAAATTTAGTTTACGTTAAATATTTGTTCTAGTATTTTAATTGTAATTAAATATGTTGGTTTAACACCTGTTGTTCCTAAACCTCCTGAAGCCAGTGTGCTTCCAGTTTCCAAAGGATTATCTGAAGCATAATAAGCATAACGCACTTTTACATCAGCATTAATACTTTTTCTAATTCTTGAAGCTGATTGAATTGCTTTTTGATAATAAGCTCCTTCCATTTCTAAACCAATAGCTTCCCAAGTTGATTCATGGAAAAATTTTAATAAATCTCTATTTTGTAAAGATGTTCCCAAAACTGTAATCATTGGTCCTGAAAAAACTGGTATACCATTTCCTTCAAACATTTTAACTGTTAATTCATTTTCAAAAGGATAGTTGTCAGCAGTTCCTTCATTTACATGAGCATTAGGAATCATAATGTCTCCTTTACCTCCTTGTAAAATACCTGCTTTACCCATTATTGATACTGATTCAACGTTTAAAAACAATTTGTTCTTTTTATCTGTTTTAAAAGGCTTCAATAATTCATCTATAGTTTCAAATGCTTGCTCTCCAAAAGCATAATCCATAACAATTAAAACTGGTTTTTGCTCTTCTATTTTTGAATTAGAAAATATCGTTTTCTTAAAATCTATTTTAGCTGTATCAAAAATTTGAACATCTATATTAGTTCCCGAAGTATCTGGTAAAGAAATCATGCCTTGTTTAAAAGCATATTCTTCCACTTTTTTTCGTAAGTCTTTGTTACTAGAACTACTCAAATCTTCAAAAATTTGAAATTCTGAAGACTCTTTATATTTTTTTCCTATTACAGGTTCAGCAAAAATCGAATTCATTACACTGTGCATATTGGCACTAATAATATGCAATGGTCTTTCTATTAAATTATTTGCTAATAATACTTCCTTTATATTGGTTGCCCAAATATCACCATAAATGTGATGACCTAATCTTTCTCTTAAAATTGGGCTAAAAGTTATTGTACGTTTGTTATTATCTACTATTTCTTCAATTGCAAGTTTTCCTAACCAATAAACTACATGAATAAAACGATCAGGTGCTTCGAAAATAGCAAAATCATCATAAATATCTTTTACCTCAGCGAAAGTTCTTCCCAACACATTTGCTGCATGTGAAATAGCTTTCTCTCTTTCAATTAAAGTTAGTTTTTTAGTTTGGCTCACAACTTGCTCCAACTTTTGCCAATCTCTTGTAACCGAACCATCATCTGCAATTAAAACTCTATTTTTAATCTTATGAGATTCTATAAAAATAAATGTTAGGTGCGTTAAAATATCATAAATATCTGAACGACCTCTGGTAATTTCCACATTCATTTGTTCATCGTCAATGCGATAACAATTTCTCCTTCTTTTAGGTGGAACAATTGGTTTAAAATGTGAATTAGAATATCCTTCATCAGAAGTTAAATTAATGTAACGGCATTCTTCGATTCCAATGGGAAGTCTTTCAATTACATATAATAATCCATTTAACTCTACTTTTTCTTCTGCTATACTTCCATAAATTTCTGGTCGAAGTGAAAGTAATGCTTCTCTTAAAGTTTCACCTGAAACACCCATAGGTTTATAAAATCCTCTGTTAAATAAATGTCTCATCGTAATGTACAGTCGTTCAATAGCTGCTGACGACTCTTGCGCTCTTGAACGCGAAATGTTCTTAATGTCCTTCATTAATATTTTGTTTATCTAACCGACAAAGGTAATATTTTTATTTTTTAATTGGTTAACGTTAGATTAATAGCTGGTTCAAATATTGTTAATTTATCCAATGAATTTTTTTTATTGACTTTTTTATTCCATTTTCCACCAAAAAAACTATACAAAAAATCCCTTTCTACATAATTATATAAAACTAATGGATAATATGTTTTTTGCGTTTTCTCTCTTTTTGTATAAGGATCAATTATTTGTCTTTCTAATTGGTTACTTTCAATCATTAACTTTTCATAGGCTACAAAAATACCATTTTCAGGCATTACCAAATTATAATTAGAAATATCAAACTTATTTTTTAAAATTCCTTTCTTTATAGTTACTAATAAATTTTCATTTAACAACTCTTCTCCTGGAGAACCATCTTCATTAACACTATAAAAATGGATTTTTATAGTAGCTTTTTCAATCTTACTATCCGTTTGAATACTAACTTTTTTAATAAACTTTGTCTTGTTATAAGAATCTTTGTATGGGAAATATTTTGCTTCAATTTTAGGCCCATTATCAAATGTTTGCAAAATAGCATTTGGGGTTTTGCCTATTTCTATCTCTTTTGTCTCTTTTTTATTTAAAACAACAACTTCATTAAGTTCTATGACAGAAGGTTTTAAGAAAACTTCTTTTGCATTTACAGCCTTAACTGTTTTCTTATGGAATCCTAAAGCGGAAAAAACTAATTTTTTATTGATATCCTTAACAAGAATAAAAAAACTTCCGTCAAGATCTGATGTAGTACCTATTTCTTCATTTTCAACCCAAATATTTACAAAGGGAATAGGATTTCCAGTAAGACTATCTTTAATTACCCCTTTTATTTGAGCTGAAATTGTGTAAGTGATGAAAATTAATAATAGTATATAAAACTTTCTTACTTTCATTTTTATAATATAGTCTTTAATTTGTCCACTATATTTCTATTATCACTTAATCTAGGTAATTTATTTTGTCCACCTAATTTTCCTATTGATTTCATATAATCTTGAAAGCCACCTTTAGCCACTTTTGAAATAACTAATGTTCGTAAAACCTTACCTACAATTAAATCTTCATAATATATGTTTTGTTTGCGCATAGCTTTATCAATTTTTAAAGCAAATTCTTCTAAATCATTTGGCTCATTTTCAAATTCAATAAACCACTCATGATAAGGTAATCCATCTTGAGGAGAAATTTGTGGTGCAACTGTAAATTCATTTACAGAAATAGTTGTTCCTTCTGTTGCTTCTTGCAAAGCACTTTCCACTTCTTTTGCTATTACATGTTCTCCAAAGGCAGAAATGAAGTGCTTTATTCGACCAGAAACAATAACTCTATACGGTTTTATGCTTGTAAACTGAATGGTGTCTCCAATATTATAAGCCCACAAACCAGCATTTGTAGAAATAATTAAAACATAATTGATACCTAGTTCAACTTCTCCAATGGTATATCTTTTTGGTTCCAAACCTTCAGAGTTTGTGTAAAACTCATCTGCCTTAATAAATTCATAGAAAATTCCAGAATTGAGCAACAATAACATCCCTTTTTCTTTTTGAGAATCCTGATAGGCAAAAAACCCTTCAGAAGCTGGAAAAAGCTCTATAGAATCTACTTTTCTACCTATTAAATTTTCAAACTTAGCTCTATAGGGTTCATAATTAACACCCCCATAAATAAATAAATTGAAGTTTTTAAAAATTTCCCCTACGGGTTTATTGGTTTTCTCTTTTAATTTTTCAAAATACATTTGCACCCAAGAAGGAATTCCTGAAATAACAGCCATATCTTCTTTTATAGTTTCATCAACAATTGCATTTACTTTAGTTTCCCAATCTTCAATACAATTTGTTTCCCAACTAGGCATTCTGTTTTTTTGTAAATATTTTGGAACAAAATGTGCTACAATTCCAGATAATCTTCCAAATTTTATTCCGTTTTTATCTTCTAAAATAGGACTGCCTTGTAAAAATATCATTTTACCATCTACAAAATTCGCATTTCCTGTTTCATGAATATAATTTAAAATGGCATTTCTAGCCGCTTGAATATGAAAAGGCATCGATTCTTTTGTAAGTGGTATATATTTTGCACCAGATGTTGTTCCAGATGTTTTAGCAAAATATAGTGGTTTTCCTTTCCAAAGTATGTTTTCTTCTCCTTTTACAACACTTTCTATATAAGGTTTTAATTGCTCATAATCTCGTACTGGAACAACATTTGAAAAATCTTCAAAGGATTTTATATTTTTAAAATTATGCTCTTTACCAAATTGTGTTTCTTTGGCTGCTTGTATTAATTGTTGAAATACTTTCTTCTGGGTTTCAATAGGATTTTTAATCCATTTTTGATTTTTCTGATGTACTTGTTTCGCAAAAATTTTTGCAGCAAAAATCTTAATTGACATATTCTTATTGAAAGTTAATAAACTGTGTGGGATTTATTGGAAAACCATCTTTCCAAAGCTCAAAACGAAGATTAATACTTTCATCTTTATTTGAAGTATTCCCCGCTAACGCAATAACTTCACCTGATTTAACTGTATCACCTTGCTTTTTTGTAGCAGAAGCAGCATTTTTATAAACAGATAATATCCCTTCTTGATGCTCTACAATTACAACATAACCATAGGATGGTGTCCATTCAGAAAAAATGATAGTTCCTGAAGCAACCGATTTAATTGGAGTATTATTTGCTAAAGCAACTTTAACCGCTAAAAAATTATTTTTTGCACTATAGTTTTCTATAATTGTTCCTTGTGCTGGTGTGAACAAAACAAAATTAACTTTTGGTTTTGCGTTTTCAAAAACATTATATTTATCTTCTTGAATTACTTTATTTCTCAATTCCTTTTCAACTTCAGAAGTAGCAATGCTATTTTCATCGATGCTTTGTTTTTCAGATGCTATTAAAGAATCTTTATTCCATTTTGCATATTCTAAATCTCCAGTTAATACTTTTTTAATAGAAGCGATGTAAATATCATTTAATTCAACTGATTTTTGAAGTGAGTCTGACTTTATGGCTAAATTCATAGCATCTTTTTTCAACTGTGTTGAAGCATATCCAGGAATATATTCTCTTAATGGAGTAAAAGCGATAATATAAGTTGTAATACCAATTAAAAAAATAGCAGATAAAGTTACCACAACAAAAACATTCATTAAATTTAGTTTTAAAGAGAATGTTTCTTCAAAAGTATCTTCATTAAGAATAACTAATCTTCTTTTATTGAATAACTTGTTTAAAAGTAACTGTCTTTTCTGTCTTTTTTTTGCCATTTAACTTTTAATTATATACATACAAATATACTAATTACAACGGTTTTTTAAGTTAAACAGTATAATTATTAGTTAAAAAATAAAGGTTTATCTTTTTCTTGTTATCTTTGTATTATTAATTATTAAAATCATGAATGCATTAACAATATTTTTAGGTATTACTGGACCATGGCAAATTGCTCTTGTCGTGATTGTCATTTTATTACTTTTTGGTGGTAAAAAAATTCCTGAATTAATGAAAGGTTTAGGTAGTGGAATTAAAGAATTTAAAAATGCTGCTAAAGAAGAAGATCAAAAATTGACAAAAAAAGAAGACGATACTAAAGAATAGTCTTAATAAATCCAATAATAAAAGTCCCAAATTCTAGTTATATAACTAGAATTTGGGACTTTTATTATTTACAATATCATCGTCAATTGAATTCTTTTCCTAGCTTCATCCACCTCAACAACTTTTACCTGAACGTGTTGATGTAATTTTACTACTTCATTCACATCAGAAACAAAACCTTCTTTTAGTTGGGAAATGTGAACCAAACCACTTTCTTTGATTCCAACATCTACGAAACAACCAAAAGCAGTAATATTATTTACAATTCCAGGTAAAATCATTCCTGTTCGTAAATCTTTGATGGTTTTTACATTGGCATCAAATTCAAAAACTTTGGCTGATTTTCTTGGATCTAAACCTGGTTTTTCTAATTCTTTTATGATGTCTTTTAAACCTAAAATTCCGATTTCTTCAGTGATGTAGTTTTCTAATTTTATTTGACTTATTTTTTCTTTATTAGCAATTAATTCGTTAACCGAAATTTTTAAATCTTTTGCCATTTTTTCGACAATTTTATAAGCTTCTGGGTGAACAGCTGAATTATCTAACGGATTTTTTCCATCTTTAATTCTAATAAAAGCAGCTGCTTGTTGATAGGCTTTTTCTCCTAATCTAGGTACTTTTTTGATTTGCTTTCTGTCTTCAAATGGACCATTTTCTGAACGATAAGCCACTATGTTTTCTGCCATTTTTTCACCAATTCCAGAAACGTAACTTAACAAAGATTTACTAGCTGTATTGATGTTGATTCCAACAGAATTCACGCATCTTACAACAACTGTATCTAATTCTTCTTTTAATTTAGTTTGATCTACATCATGTTGGTATTGTCCAACACCGATAGATTTTGCGTCAATTTTCACCAATTCTGCTAAAGGATCTGAAAGTCGTCTTCCAATAGAAACTGAACCTCGAACCGTTACATCATAAGTTGGAAATTCTTCACGAGCAATTTTACTAGCAGAATATACTGATGCTCCAGCTTCTGAAACTACAAATACTTGAACCGGTTTGTCAAATGCAATTTTTTTAATAAAAAATTCTGTTTCACGACTAGCTGTTCCGTTTCCTATAGAAATGGCTTCAATGTTATAAGCATTTACCATGGAACGTATTTTTTTCATTGCCATAGCCGACTCATTTTGTGGTGCATGCGGATAAATGGTTTCGTTATACAACAAATCTCCTTTTTCGTCTAAACAAACAACTTTACAACCACTTCTATAACCAGGATCGATAGCTAAAATTCGTTTTTCGCCTAAAGGTGGTGCTAATAATAGCTGACCCAAATTTCCAGCAAAAACTTCTATTGCTTTTTCATCGGCTTTTGCTTTCGCTTCTTGCAAAGTTTCATTTGAAATAGTTGGCTCTAATAAGCGTTTGTAACTATCTTTTATCGCAATTTCTACTTGTTCCGTACTTTCGTTTCTTCCTTTTAAAATATTTTCCTCAATAAAATCTATGGCTTCTTCGTTATCAACCTCAACTTTTAATTTAATAAATCCTTCTTTTTCGGCACGAAGCATAGCTAATAATCGATGCGAAGGTGCTTTTGAAATGGGTTCTGACCAATCAAAATATTGCTTGAATTTTTGTGCATCTTCTTCTTCAGCTTTCTTTTTAACCACTTTTGTAGTTACTATAGCTTTTCTTTGGAACAAACGACGCAAATTTTTTCTAATGAAAATATTTTCATTAATCCATTCTGCAATAATATCTCTAGCTCCTTGTAAGGCTTCATCTTCATTTACCACATTTTTAGAAATATATTTAGAAGCTTCAAACTCAATTTCATCATTATTTTGAGCCATAATGATTTTTGCTAATGGTTCTAATCCGTTTTCACGAGCTACATCTGCTTTGGTTTTTTTCTTCTTTTTATAAGGCAAATACAAATCCTCAATTTCTTGTAAATCAAAACTGTTTTGAATTTTAGTTTTTAATTCTAATGTAAGTTGGCCTTGTTCTTCAATAGTTTTTAAAATGGAATCTTTTCTTTTAACGATTTCATCATATTGTTTGGAAAGTTTGGCAATGTTTTCAATTTCAACTTCATCTAAATTTCCAGTTTGGTCTTTTCGGTAACGAGAAATAAATGGAATTGTACAATCTTCTGAAAGTAATTGTAAAGTTGCTTGTATGTTTTTATCAGCAGTGTTTACAACTGATCTTATAAATTGAATATTGGTCATTTTTGTATAAAATTTCTGAGGTGCAATTTATGTAAATTACTTTAGTTGGTGTGCAATGGTAACGAAATTGTGAATAATTTATTCTTGAATCTTCTTAAAAGCATAGCCTATTTTTTCAATCACATCTGTAATCAACATACTTTCTTCGCTTTGCGAATTTAAAGTAATATCAGCTGCCAAACCATGAAGATAAACTCCTAAAATTGCAGAATGAATAGGAGTGTAGTTTTGTGCCAAAAAAGCGGTGATAATTCCTGTTAAAGCGTCACCCGAACCTCCTTTGGCTAAACCAGAATTTCCAGTAGTATTTACAAAAGATTCAAACCCATTTGTGATAAAAGTGTTGTGTCCTTTTAAAACGATAATAGAATTTAATTCTTTAGCTTTTATTATTGCTTTAACTCTTCTTTCTTCTTCTGAATTATGTTTGCCAAACAATCTATCAAATTCTTTAGGATGTGGTGTTAGAATTGAATTTAAAGGCAATTGGTTAAACCAATCTTGATTCATTGCTAAAATATTTAAAGCATCAGCATCAATAACAAGGTTTTCTTTTACTTTTAAAAGAGTAGAATAGACCAATTTTTGAGCTGCTTCATTTTGCTCTAAACCAGAACCTATTCCAACAGCATTATATAATGAAAAATCGATTACTTCCTCTCTAAAATGAAGCATAGCCTCTGGAATGAAATTATTAAATGTCATTTTTTCTTCTTTTGGAATACTGGTTGTAAGTAAACCACTACCTGAACGCAAACATGCTTTTGAGGCAATTAAAGCTGCACCCATTTTATTTGTACTTCCTGCAATTAATAAAACATGACCATAATCTCCTTTGTGAGAATTTTCATTTCTCCTTTTATAAATTTTTTTAATGAAAGTTATATCAATTAACATCTTCTTTATAAATTTAGTATTGCTTTTTAATCACCTCCTTCAAATCTAAAATTTCGCTTCATAAAATTCAAAGCAGCTTCAACGATTTCTCCCATTGAATTTGCTTTTTTAAAATTAACATCAAGAGTAAATTCATAAATTTCCTTTCCCAATTCTTCGATATGTTCCTTTGGTGCTAATGCAGTTGATTTCATCGCTTCTAATAAATCGTAAATTCTTACTTTAGAATCTCTTAATCTTTTTACTAAAACTGACCGTTCTTCATTTTGATACTGTTCAATAGAACTTTGACTTAATTTATTTTGGACTAATTGATTATACTGAAAATTCTCTTTAAAGAGATGGGGTTTATATAATTTAAAACTACCTTCATAACTTTGTTGGTCAAAATCGATGGCTCTAATTTTAAAAACTAACTGGTCAAAATCATAAATAGGAATAATTACAAAATTATAAGAACGCATGTCTCCTAATAAGCCAATCATACAACGTTCATTAAACTTTACAAACTGTTTTGCTATTTGAGCTTTTTCGTGTTCAGTACACTCTTTTAAATTTTTTTCTATAAAAACATCTCCGGGAATACCTACAATATGCTCTTCTATTAAAGTATCTTTAAAAACTAAATAATTAATCCTATTAGGCGATAATATATGTTCTAATTCTAAACCGTAAATCCTAGAAGCATCTGCTTTTTTTATATAAAAATGAGTGTAATTGTCATTTAGAATATTTCTAACTTTAATTCGAAATGGTTTTGAGTTTCCAAAAGTGCAAAAATCAATTTGGTCAACATTTAAAAAAGCAAAACTACTTTCATTTCCATCAGAATGTAAAAGTGTATATATTTTTTTAAGATTTTTATCTATTTCGGCTCTTTCAAATTCGTTATAATAAACTCTCACCCATAATGTATCTTTACCTAGTTTATCAAAAACAGAAATAGCTCCTTGAAAACGCAATAAATCATCATAAAAAACATTCGTTTTAGTTAATCTTTTATATTTATCAAGATAATCACGAAGTGGTTTATTTATAGGAAAATATTCTTTTTTAAATTGTTGTTTGTCGTTGCTCATGTTTTTGTAAGATACTATTTTTAAGAAAAAGAAAGATGTTTATTAATCTTAAACTATATAATTCTTAGAATCTTTTAAAAATTAGGGTTGAATATTACTATTATTCATTTTAATTTTTTCAAAAAAAGAAAATCATTTACAATAATTACCAATAATATTAAGCATATTACAAAATAGAATCAATAACAATATTATAGTTAAACTTCTTGCTTAAATTATTATTTTCAACGAATTTTAATAGTTAATAATTTTTATTTACAAGCTATCTTATTTACTCTATTTGCATGTCTTCCTCCTTCAAAAGCAGTTGATAAAAATGTTTCTACCATTTGAACTGCTTGTTCAATAGAAGTAAAACGAGCTGGAATACTAATTACATTCGCATCATTATGTAAACGAGCTAATTCTGCAATTTCTTTTGTCCAACAAAGTGCAGCTCTCACATCTTGATGTTTATTAACAGTCATTGCAATCCCATTACCTGAACCACAAATTACAATCCCAAAATCAGCTTTTCTACTTTCAACATCATAAGCTACTGGATGACCAAAGTCTGGATAATCTACACTTTCAAAAGTATCTGTGCCATGATTTAAAATAGTGTGTCCTTGTTTTTCTAAAAATTGAACAATCGCTTTTTTGTAATCTGGACCTGCGTGGTCATTTCCTATTGAAATAATCATAATATTGTTGTTGTTTATTATTTACAAAATTAAGTATATTAAACTAAAAAGATTATTTATAATTAAATTGTTTTGTTTCTATATTTTATACTCCTTACAGACACAAATTCAAACATTTTACAAATCATTATCTATCAGTTACTTAGTAGTTAAACTAACGTTAATTCACAACATTGTTAATAGTATTTTACAATCCATTGATAATCAGGTAACTTTAAATTAACATAAGTTGTTAATAAGTAAAGACAAAAAAAGAGAAGTTTTTTTCAAACGGTAGCATTTTTTTTATAATCCAAAATAGGAATGAATAAAAGTCTAATAGTTTTTATTTTTTATTCCAAACTTATGAGTTTATTAACTGTAGTTATTAACAAAAAACAAAGTGAAAGTTATATACAAAACAACCATAAAAATAGAAATTAACAGTTGTTGATAACTAAAAAATAAAATCAATATTGAAATTAAAAATCAATACTTTAAACAAAAAAGAAACTGTTAATAGAATTGTATAACTATGTAAAACTTTAAAATTGTAGCATATCAAGAAAACTTATTCTACATATTAACATGCTATCATAACCACCAAAATTTTTAAAAATTAATTAAATCTTTTTTGTTGTATTTAATAATTGTTGAAAACTCTCTTTTTTTAGAACTAAACAATTTTTAAATGATTGTCATTTTTAAAGCTATCTAAAATTTCTTTAGTTCTTATTAAATCTTTTGGATGTACTTTTAATTTTATGCCTCCATAAGCAATAGAAGCAAATGGATCGATAGAAACTAAAGTTTCGTTTTCAAATACATGCTCAATTTCTTCTTGATCCAATAAATTTTTTATAATAAATGTTTCATGAGGAAAATTAAAAATAGCTACAATGACATAATCTTTCATATTGATAATCATTTTTATAAAGATACAAATAAGTTATTTTTTATTTAAATCTTAATGCTTAATACTTTTGTCTTAATACTATTTCGTAACTTTCGACATTAATTAGAAAAGATACAATGAGTAAGAAACCAAAAAAATTTGGTAAAAAAGCTAAAGATTTTACCGCACAAATATTTAAAATCCTTTCAAAGGAGCCTTCAAAATCCTTTAATTATAAACAAATAGCAGCTGCTTTAGAATTAAATGATACTAAAAGTAGAAATGAAATTATTAGAGATTTAAAACTACTGAAAGTACAAGATAAAATTCATGAAACTGAAATAGGAAAATACCAAATTGTTTCAAAATCTGAATATTACGAAGGTACAATTGATATGACTTCGAGAAAATCGGGTTATTTCGTTTGTGACGAATTAGAAGATGATGTTTATGTTCCTTTTATCAATTTAAATCATGCTTTAGATAATGATAAAGTAAAAGCTTATATTTATAATAGAAGAAGCTCTAGAAAACCTGAAGCAGAAGTTTTAGAAATTTTAGAAAGAGCTAAAACAGAATTTGTAGGTGTTATTGATATCCAAAAAAACTTTGCATTTGTTACGACTACTAATGCAAAAATGTATACTGATATTTTTATTCCAAAAAATAAAATTAATGGAGCTGAACATGGTGATGTAGTTTTAGTAAATATGGAAGATTGGCCTAAAAAAGCTGATTCTCCTTTTGGTTCAGTTATTAAAGTATTAGGAAAACCAGGAGAACATAATACTGAAATTCATGCTATTTTAGCAGAATATGGTTTACCTTATGATTTTCCTATTGAAGTTGAAGCTTATGCTAATAAAATAGATACTTCGATTACTCCTGAAGAGATTGCGAATCGTAGAGATATGAGAAATGTTTTAACGTTTACCATTGATCCAAAAGATGCTAAAGATTTTGATGATGCTTTATCGTTCCAAATTTTAGAAAATGGAAATTATGAAATAGGTATTCATATTGCAGATGTTTCTCATTACTTAAAAGAAGGTACTATTTTAGATAAAGAAGCTTATGATAGAGCAACTTCTGTTTATTTAGTAGATAGAGTAGTGCCAATGCTTCCAGAAGTGTTATCAAACTTTGCTTGTTCATTAAGACCTCATGAAGAAAAATTTACTTTTTCGGCAGTTTTTCAACTGAATCAAAAAGCTGAAGTTATAGATTCTTGGTTTGGTAGAACAGTAATTTATAGCGATCAGCGTTTTGCATATGAAGAAGCACAAATTATAATTGAAAGCAAATCTGATATAATTCCTGCTGAAATTTCGTTAACTGGAAAAGAATATAAAGTATCTCAACCAATACTAGAAGCTACTTTAAAATTAAATGAATTTGCAAAAATTTTACGTAGAAAAAGAATGGCTAATGGTGCTATTTCTTTTGATAAAGTAGAAGTTAAATTTCATTTAAATGAGGAAGCAGAACCAACAGGTGTTTATTTTAAAGTTTCTAAAGATGCAAATCATTTAATTGAAGAATTCATGCTACTAGCAAACAGAAAAGTAGCAGAGTTTATTGGTAAACAAAAGAAAACATTTGTTTATCGTATTCATGATGAACCTAATGAAGACAAATTAATGAATTTGCAAACTGTTATTTCTAAATTTGGTTATTCTATTAATTTTAAATCTAAAAAAGATATTTCGAACTCTTTAAATAGTTTATTAGAAGAAGTTCAAGGAAAAAAAGAGCAAAATTTAGTTGACACATTAGCAATTAGAACCATGAGTAAAGCAGTTTACTCAACTGAAAATATTGGTCACTACGGATTAGCTTTTGATTATTACAGTCATTTTACTTCTCCTATTCGTCGTTATCCTGATGTTATGGCACACCGTTTGTTACAACATTATTTAGATGGAGGAAAAAGCGTGAATGAAGAAGATTATGAAGAAAAATGTCGTCATTCATCAGATATGGAAAATTTAGCAGCTCAAGCTGAAAGAGATTCTATAAAGTATATGCAAGTAAAATACATGCAAGATCATAAAGATGAAGAATTTTTAGGTGTAATTTCTGGAGTAACTGAATGGGGAATTTATGTAGAAATCATTGAAAATAAATGTGAAGGAATGTGTCGTATACGTGAAATAAAAGATGATTATTATACATTTGATGATAAACAATATGCTTTAGTAGGTGAAGTTTCTAAAAATATTTTACAGTTAGGAGATGAAGTCTATGTAAAAGTTAAAAATGCTGATTTAGTGAAAAAACAATTAGATTTTTGGTATTTAAGAAAAAAAGAATAAGAAAAATATTTGTGAATAGTAATTAGTTAAAAAATAGAGTCATGAAAAAAATATTTTATAGTATATTATTGGTTAGTACAATAGGTTTTTCCCAAGTAGAAAAACAAGTAGGAGAATTTTCAAAAGTTACTGCTTTTGATAAAATTGATGTTTATTTAATAAAAAGTACTGAAAACAAAGTAGTTTTAAAAGGAGATAAAAAAGAAGATGTTGAGTTAGTAAATAAAAGTGGAGAACTTAAAATTAGAATGAGTTTTGGTAATTTACTAAAAGGAGATAATATTTCAGCAACAGTTTATTATACTAATATAGATGCTATTGAAGCAAATGAAGGTTCAAGAATATCCTCTAATGAAATTTTTGAAGGATTGCTATTTGATATTATTGCTAAAGAAGGCTCTGAAGTAAAAATTAAACTTGATGTTGATAAACTAAATGCAAGAGCTTCACAAGGAAGTATTTTAAAATTAGATGGTAATGTTGATTATGCTGATATTTTAGTGAATTCTGGAGCTAAATACGAAGCTAAAAATTTAATTACAAAACAAACTACCATTACTGGAAATGCAGGTGGTGAAGCAGACGTTTATGCAACAGATTTAGTAGATGCAAAGGTTAGAGCTGGAGGAACTATTTTAATTCATGGAAAACCAAAACAAATTAACCAAAAAACAATTGCAGGTGGAACAATCGAACAAGCTAAGTAGTTTTTTTTACTTAACTTAGTCTTTCAATACGATTTTTATACTTTTTATGTGGCACGATATTTTATCAGCAATTCCTTGGGGATTGCTTTTAGCTTTTTCTATAGGACCTGGTTTTTTTGTTTTATTAGAAACAAGTATAACCAAAGGCTTTAGAGCTGCTTTTACAATAGATTTAGGTATTGTTTTTGGTGATATTTTATTTATACTTATTGCTTATTTAAGTACTAATCAACTTTTAGAACAATTAAAAGATAACCCATCACTTTTCATAATAGGAGGATTAATTATGTTAGGTTATGGGTTAGTATCTTTTATCCAATTAAAAAGAAGTTTTAAAAAAAAGCAAGAAATAATTGAAGATGAAGATAATATTAAAAAAAACAATTATTTTGCTTTATTTTTCAAAGGTTTTTTAGTCAATTTTATCAACATCGGAGTATTAGGTTTTTGGTTAATGATCATTATAACACATGGACCAAAAATGAATATGGATACTGAAAGAATTACTATTTTCTTTGCAGCTATTTTATTCTTTTATTTATTTTTTGATGTTGCTAAAATACTATTGGCTAAACAATTAAAAAATAAATTAACTCCTCAAAATATTTATAAAATTAAAAGAGTAATTAGTATTATTATTCTAATTTTCGGATTATTTTTTGTACTACAAGGTTTGTTTCCAAGTGAAAAACAGAAATTTCAACAACGTTTTGAAATGTTCAAATAAAAAACCTCCAAGTTTACTTGGAGGTTTTTGAGGCATCGTCCGGATTCGAACCGGAGTAGACGGTTTTGCAGACCGGTGCCTAGCCGCTCGGCCACGACGCCTTTTGTTAGGAGTGCAAATATAGATATAAAAATTTCAATATTCAAAAAACTAATTCTAATATTTCTACTTTATGTACTATTTTTCTGTTTTTTTTATTGTTTTGTTCAAAGAAATTATCTTTTCTGCTTCATTACAATAGTTACAGCTTCAACATCACCTCCTATTGGTGGATTTAGTTTTGAAACACCAATTTTCACTTTTAAAACAGCTGGTATTTCTCTCAAAATTCTCTCTATTATACGTTGAGCCACATGTTCTAATAATTTTGCTCTTATAGCCATTTCTTCTACTATAATTTTATTTAAATCTACATAATCTACTGTATCATGTAATTCATCTGTTTTAGACGATTTTTTTAAATTAGTCTTTATTTCTAAATCTACTTTGTAATCACTTCCTATTTTTCCTTCTTCTATTAAGCAACCATGATAAGAATAAGTTCTAATATTTTGTAGTATGATAGTTCCCATTTTGTTTTATTTATTGATTCAAGTTCAAAGTTAGGATGTTTTTTTAACTTTTAAACAACTTTAAACTTCAAACAATTAAACATTTTCTATCTTTGTCAAAACATTGAAAATTATTATGTCAACGGAAGAAAAATCATTGAATTTTATTGAACAAATTATTGAAGAAGATTTAAAGAAAGGTTTATCTCAGGATAAATTAAGATTTCGTTTTCCACCTGAACCAAATGGTTATTTACATGTAGGTCATGCTAGTGCTATTTGTCTAAATTTTGGTCTTGGAATCGATTATAATGCTCCTGTTAACCTTCGTTTTGATGATACAAATCCTTCTAAAGAAGAACAAGAATTTGTTGATGCTATAAAAAGAGATGTGGAGTGGTTAGGTTATAAATGGGATAAGGAATGTTATGCATCTGATTATTTTCAACAATTATATGATTGGGCTGTACTTTTAATAAAAAAAGAGAAAGCTTATGTAGATAGCCAATCTTCTGAAGAAATGGCTATTCAAAAAGGTACACCTACAACACCTGGAACAGATTCTCCTTATAGAAATCGTTCTATCGAAGAGAATTTAGACTTGTTTGAGCGAATGAAAAAAGGTGAGTTTGAAAAAGGAACTCATGTTTTACGTGCTAAAATATCTATGAATGCAAATAATATGCTAATGCGTGATCCTATTATTTATCGTATTATGCATGCTCATCATCATAGAACAGGAAATGATTGGTGTATTTACCCAATGTATGATTGGGCACATGGAGAAAGTGATTATTTAGAGCAAGTTTCACATTCTTTTTGTACACTTGAATTTTTACCTCATAGAGAATTATATGATTGGTTTTTGAATCAAATTTATGATGAAACTAAAGTCAGACCTAAACAACGTGAATTTGCTAGAAGAAATCTTTCTCACACAGTTGTTTCTAAAAGAAAATTATTGCAATTAGTTGAAGAAAAGCATGTTACAGGTTGGGATGACCCTCGAATGAGTACTATTTCTGGTATGAGAAGACGTGGTATTACTGCAACTGCTATTAGAAATTTTGCGAATACTATTGGAATTGCTAAACGTGATAATTTAATTGATGTTTCCTTATTAGATTTTTGTGTTCGTGAAGATTTAAACAAGGTTGCACCACGTGTTATGGCAGTTTTAAATCCTGTTAAATTAGTAATTACTAATTATCCTGAAGCTCAAGAAGAATGGTTAGAAGCTGAAAACAATCCTGAAGACGAAGTAATGACATATAGAAAATTGCCTTTTTCGAAAGAATTATATATTGAAAGAGAAGATTTTCAAGAAGAAGCTCATAAGAAGTTCTTTAGATTAACCCTTGGTACAGAAGTACGTTTGAAGAATGCTTATATTATTAAAGGAGAATCAGTTATAAAAGATGCTGAAGGAAATATTATAGAGATTCATTGTACTTATGATGTAGATTCAAAATCTGGAAGTGGTTCAGAAGCTAGTCAAAGAAAGGTAAAAGGAACTATTCATTGGGTTTCTATAAAGCATGCTGTTGAAGCAGAAGTTCGTGTGTATGATCGTTTATTCACTCATGAAAATCCAGATGGTAACAAAGAAGTTGATTTTAAAGAATATATTAATCCAAATTCATTGGAAATAATTACTGGTTATGTTGAACCAAGTTTACAATCTGCAAAGGAATTAGATCATTTCCAATTTCAACGTTTGGGTTATTTCTGTGTTGATAGAGATTCTTCATCAGAAAAATTAGTTTTTAATAAAACTGTTGGTTTAAGAGATACTTGGGCAAAAGTTAGTAATCAGTAATCGATTGTGTAATTTTGAAATTGTTTCAGAATCTATATATAAACCTACAAGAAAAACTTGTAGGTTTTTTATTTGAAATTAAATTAGTTTTAGTTTTTACATTATAATTATTTACTATGTAAATAAATAAAAGTATCTTTTAAAATTATTATAATATAAATCTATTAAAATATTATTTTATATAAAAAATATCTTTTAAAATTGACATTCATAAAATAATTATAAGAGATTATTTTTTTTAGTTAATGTGTTTTTATATCTATAGTTATAAAAGTCTTTTAAATAATCTTATTTTAAGTTTTTACTAAAATTACTTATTTTTACTATTACTTTTTTGTTTTTAAAAATTTAGAAAGTTTTTTCAACAAAAAAAGACTACTTTTTTCAAAGCAGTCCTTTTCCTATTTTGTTATTTATTTTAAAATTTTAGAAAATCTATTCTTCCGATGTATTTTCTTCAGATCCTCCAAAAATATCTTTTTTACCAGTTCCTTTTCTTTTTGTACTGTTTGCTTTTTTCATAGCTTCACCTACTTGATTACTTGCAGTAAAACTAGCTACCATGTTATTCAACATTTCACTGCCAGCTTGAGGTGAATTAGGTAATAAAATTAAGTTACTGTTTGCATCTGCACCAATTGCTTGTAATGTATCATAATGTTGTGTAACAACAATTAAAGCGGATGCTTCTTGTGAATTAATTCCTACTTTATTTAATACATCTACAGATTCTACTAATCCACGAGCAATTTCTCTACGTTGATCTGCAATACCTTGACCTTGTAGTCTTTTACTTTCTGCTTCTGCTTTAGCTTTAGCCACAATTCTAATTCTTCCTGCTTCTGCTTCATATTCTGCAGCTGTTTTTTCACGATCAGCAGCATTAATACGGTTCATTGCATTTTTTACTTGAATATCTGGATCAATATCTGTAATTAAGGTATTAATAATATCATATCCATAAGTTGACATCGCTTCGTTTAATTCTCTTTTTACTGCAACAGCAATATCATCTTTTCTTTCGAAGACATCATCTAATTTTAACTTTGGTACTTCAGCACGCACCACATCAAATACATAAGATGTAATTTGGTCATGAGGATATTCTAATTTGTAAAAAGCTTCGTATACTTTTTCTTGTAAAACTTTAAACTGAACAGATACTTTTAGTTTTACGAATACATTATCTTTAGTTTTAGTTTCGATAATAACGTCTAATTGTTGAATTCTTAAATTCACTTTTCCTGCAATTCTATCTACAACAGGAACTTTCAGTTGTAAACCCGATGTTCTTGTACTTGCATATTTTCCAAAGCGCTCTATAATTGCAGCAGTTTGTTGTTTTACAGTAAAGAAAGAACTGAATAAAATGAATAATCCTATAACAAGGAAAATAATTAAAATGGGATTCATAATGAATGTTTAATTGGTTTATAGTTATTATACGCTGTTTATCGAAAAAAGTTACACGATTTGATTAATAACCTTATTTTTATTAAAAAATTTATAATATGAAAAAAATTATTTGCTTGTTAACCCTGATTTTTAGTTTTTCTGTAAATGCTCAATATGGTAATAGAGATAGTAATCGTATTGGAATTTCTGGTGGTGTTACCCAAATGAGTTTATTCTCTGATCAATTTAATGCAAAACCTGAAATGGGCTGGATAGCAGGTTTTTCTTTAAGAGGTAATTATTACAACGATTGGCAAATGGCATTTGGAATGAATTTTACTGAAAGTAATTTTTCATTGCAACCATTGATTGGTAATGAAGACATTAAATATAAGTTATCGGGTGTTCAAGTATTCTTAACAGGAAGTTATATGGTTATAGAAAATCATTTAACATTAGAAATTGGACCAGTTCTTCAAATTAATGGTAAATTGGCTATTGATGAAAAAGATAAATTGAAATTATTAAAAGACAGTCCGTTATTAACTGCAAATGACATTGTAGATGTAACAAAGATAAATGGTAATATTTATGCTGGAATTACTGTTGGAATTAAAAACATACGTTTACATGTTTCTTATCAATATGGTGTAAATAATTTCATGAATAATCTAAATAAAAAAGACGATTTAAAATTATTAAATGGTGATAAAAAGTTCAAGGCTAATTATGGTATTCTTAGTGGAATGATTACTTTTTATTTATAGTTTACTAAAGAAAAATATTTTATTATAAGGCTGAATGTTTTACATTTGGCTTTAATCATTTTAATGTTAAAGTTATGAGAGTTATTTTTGTATTTATATTTTTTTCTTTGTGGTCATACGGACAGATATCTTTAGGATATGATTTTAGAAATAATAAAATTAAGAATTATGATGATGGTAGAATGCAGAGATTTAAGAATTCGGAAACTATTTTTATTTTTTCAAATTTTATCGAGAAAAAGCAAATAGACGAAGTTTTAAAAAGTACATGGACAGTCACACCTTATAAAATTATTAGTATTGATGATTTTGATATTAACAATTATTTAAATGGTAATTTTTCTTTTGCGACATATCAAAATAATAAGGTTGTATTTAATCGTTACAAATTCGAAAAGTCTAGTTTATATGATAATAATACAAATTCTTCAAATGGCTCACCAAATACTGTTAATAGATCTTCTCCTAATAAAGTATCTTCAAATTCTACTGATAAAAAAACTACTACTTTTAATAACAATTATTTTAGTTTTTTTTTATTAGATACTGAAGATTATTTGAATAATATAAAAGATATTAAGAGAATTGATAATAAGTTCGAAGTATTATCTCATTCAATTATAGAGATTTCAAGTTTTCTTTTAAGTGATAATTTTTTAGTGTACTTTGACTATTTTGATTCTCCATCTACTTTTATGTCAGACTTAAAGGATTTTAATGATAATATTTATAGTAATTTTTATAAAGAAGATTTTTTATACGATAATAAGCCAGGATTTTTATTCAATAACTTTCAAAACATTAATAATTATATTTTAAATGAGACTAAAGTTTCTCCTTTTAATGAAATAGTTACTTCTCAAAATATTCTTTCATTAAAAAATAATATTTTATATATTCCTTATGAAGTTTATTGTCATTATGATATTCATGTAATTTATAAGAATAAAAATGGTTTTGATAAATTTAAAAAAAACTATGATTATCAATATGAAGTTTTAAAGACTGAAGAAATAAGTAATAAAATTTTGAATGGTGATGATTTTTACTATTTGAAATTTAATTTGATTGAAACAGATAAAATTTTGCAGGTAGTACATTCTAAAACTGGTGAAATTCTATATTCAAAAAGATTTTCTGGGATGATTGAACAATTACCAAACAAAGCAATTGAAGATTTAAATAAAGAAATAAAAAAAAGTAATTAAAACTAAAAACCCAGCAATTTGCTGGGTTCCTTGTTTTTTATAAAATTTCCATCGCTTTCTCAATTCTTTTGACTGTTTCTACTTTACCTATCATTTCTATAATATCAAATAAATGTGGTCCTTTTAAAGCTCCTACAAGACTTAATCGTAGTGGTTGCATCACTTTACCCATTCCTATTTCATTTGCAGTCATCCATTCTTTTAAAAGCGTTTCTATGTTAGCTGAAGTGAAATTGTCTATTTTATTTAGTTCAACTATTACTTTTTGCATTAGTTCTGGTGTTTCTTCCTTCCAATTTTTTGATGCTTTTTCATCATAAGATGTTGGTGCTTCAAAAAAGTAATCTGATAGATCGTATAATTCGGTAACGAAATTAGCACGTTCTTTTACTAAAGAAACAATCTTTGTTAGATCAAGTGAAGTTGGAATTGCTCTTTTATCTAATTCAATTTTAAATAATTCAGCTAAATTCTCATCACTTTGTTTTTGTAAATATTGGTGATTAAACCATTTGTTTTTTTCTGGATCAAACTTCGCTCCTGCTTTATGAATTCGATTTAAATCAAATTTTTTAATTAGTTCTTCTAAAGAAAAGATTTCTTGTTCCGTTCCATCATTCCAACCTAATAAGGCTAAAAAGTTGACTACAGCTTCTGGAAAAAATCCGTTTTCTCTGTAGCCCATAGAGGTTCCTTCTGTAGTTTTCCATTCCAAAGGAAATACTGGAAAGCCCATTTTATCTCCATCACGTTTTGATAATTTACCGTTACCTATTGGTTTTAAAATTAATGGTAAATGTGCAAATTGTGGTGCTTCCCAATTAAAAGCTTTGTACAATAAATAATGTAATGGTACACTTGGTAACCATTCTTCCCCACGAATTACATGTGAAGTTTCCATTAAATGATCATCTACAATATTTGCCAAATGATAAGTTGGCATTCCGTCACTTTTAAATAATACTTTATCATCTAAAAGATTCGTATCAAATTTTACTGTTCCACGTATAATATCTTCAATTTCTAAAACCTCATTTATTGGTGTTTTAAATCGAATAACATAATGTTCTCCACTTGCTATTCTTTTTTCTGTTTCTTCTTTTGATAATAATATGGATGTATCTAAAGTTTCTCTAACAGTATGATTATAAATAAATGTGTTTTTATTAGCTTCTGCTTCTTTTCTTAGTTCATCTAGTTTTTCTGCTGTATCAAAAGCATAATATGCCCAACCAGAATTTACCAATTGATCAGCATATTGTTTGTAAATATCTTTTCTTTCGCTTTGTCTATATGGTCCAAACTTTTCATTTTTTCCTATTGTTTCATCAGGTGAAATTCCCAACCATTCTAAAGCTTCAAATATATAATCTTCTGCTTCTGCTACAAAACGAGTTTGATCGGTATCTTCAATTCGTATAAAAAAAATACCACCATGTTTTTTGGCAAATAAATAATTAAATAATGCTGTCCTTACACCACCAATGTGTAACGGACCTGTTGGACTTGGAGCAAATCGTACTCTAACTGGTTTAGACATTTCAAATATATTTTTCGCAAAGATACAATACCAAATTAGAAGTCAGAAATTAGATATTAGAAGTTTTTTGTTTTGTTTTATTTCACTTGTAATTCTTTCAATTAAATTGGTCTTTTGAATAGCTGAATGAACTATTCAAGGATATATTTGTCTTTTATTATTACTAGTTTAAAGTTGCATTTTTTTTATTCTGTTCATATTCAATAAAATCGTAAATTTATCGGTTAAAAGCTAATGTTTAAAAAATGGAAGTAAAATCTATTATATATAGTAAATTAGAAGCATTTATCAAAAAATTTTACATCAATGAATTAATAAAAGGCACCTTGCTTTTTATTGGTTTAGGCTTGTTGTATTTTATTCTTACTTTATTAATTGAGCATTTTCTTTGGTTACCTATTACTGGAAGAACATTCCTTTTTTGGCTATTTATTTTAGTGGAGTTATTTTTATTATTTCGTTTTATTTGTTTTCCGCTTTTTAAATTATTCAAGTTAACGAATGGTTTAGATTATAAGGAAGCTTCAAAAATTATTGGCAACCATTTTGAAGAAGTTAAAGATTCACTTCTAAATTTTTTACAATTATCATCAGATGAAAAACCTTCTGAATTAGTTATTGCATCTATTGAACAAAAAGCTAGTAATTTAAAACCAATTCCATTTTCAAATGCAATTTCTTTTTCAAATAACAAAAAGTTTTTACCATATGCAATGGTTCCTGTTTTGCTTTTAGTCTTGTTTTTTGTTTCAGGTAATTCAAATATTATTTCAAATAGTTTGGATAGAGTTGTTCATTTTCAAACACAATATATTCCACCTGCTCCCTTTCAATTTCTAATTACAAATGAAAAACTAGCAATACAACAGAATAAGGATTTTACTTTATCAGTAAAAGCAATTGGATCTATTATGCCAGAAAATGCTTCTATAATTATTGGTGATGAAGAATATTTTTTAGAAAAAACAGGTAATGGTGTTTTTAAGTATACTTTTAAAAATGTAATTGCAAACACTAGTTTTTATATTCAATCAAATGATGTAGTTAGCGAAGAACATATTTTAAAGGTAATTGATGTTCCTTCTATTTCTAATTTTCAAATGTATTTGCAATATCCTTCTTATTTGAAGAAAAACCCTGAAACTATTGAAGGTTCAGGAAACGCTATTGTTCCAGAAGGAACTTTAATTAATTGGAAAATTTCTACAACTTCAACATCAAAAATTGATTTTATTTCAGCTTCAAAAATTAATTCTTTTAAAAAAGCTGACAATTTTTTTACTTATTCAGCTAGAGTCAAAAACCCTATTGATTATGAAATTGTGACTTCTAATTCTAATGTTTCTAATTTTGAAAAATTACAATATCAAATCAATATTATAAAAGATCAATTCCCTAGCATTACAACTCAATTTGCACCTGATAGTTTAAAAATTAAAGAAAAAGTTATCATAGGTCAAGTAGCAGATGATTATGGTTTATCTAAATTACAAATAGTTTATTATGATAAGAACAGTCCTTCTGTTTTAAATAAATTCAGTTTACCTATAAAAAAAGAGGCTGTTGATCGTTTTGTTTATAGTTTTCCTAATGGTATTCCATTAATAGAAGGAATTAATTACGAATATTACTTTGAAGTGTTTGATAATGACCAAATTAATAATTATAAAAGCACTAAATCTTCTGTTTTTAAGCATTATGAACTCACAAAAAGTGAATTAGAAGATAATTTATTAAAAGAGCAGAATGATAACATCAATAGTTTAGAAAAATCATTACAAAATCAAGACAAGCAAATTAAAGAATTAGATAAGCTTCAAAAGTTAAACAAAGAAAAATCGAATCTAGATTTTAAGGATCAAAAGAAAGTAGAAGATTTCATTAATCGTCAAAAAGAACAAGATGAAATGATGAAAGAGTTTACTAAAAAATTATCTGAAAATTTAGAAGATTTTAATCCTAAAGAATTAGATAAAGATAAGGAAGAATTAATTAGACGTCTTGAAGAAGCAGAAAAGCAATCAGAGGAAAATGAAAAACTTTTAAAAGAATTAGAAGAATTATCAAAGAAAATGGAGAAAGAGAAACTTTTTGATAAAGCTGATAAATTAAAACAAAATAGTAAAAACCAATCTAAGAATTTAGAACAATTGGTAGAGTTAACAAAGCGTTTTTATGTTGAAAAGAAAGCAGAACAAATCGCAGAAAAATTAAACGAACTTGGAACTAAAGAGGAAAATTTAGCTAAAGACAAAAATAATTCTCTAGAGAAGCAAAAAGAACTAACAAAAGAATTTGAAGCAATAAAAAAGGAACTGGATGATTTAGATAAAGAAAATAAAGAGTTAAAATCACCCTTAGATATTCCAAATGATAAAAATCAACAGGAGGACATTCAAAATGATTTAAACAAATCAGAGGAAGATTTACAGAAAGATAATAAAAATAAAGCCCAACAAAAACAAAAATCTGCTGGTGAGAAAATGAAAGAAATGGGTCAAAAAATGGCTATGTCTATGGCTGGTGGTGAGAGCGAACAAATGGAAGAAGATGCAAAATTATTAAGACAAATTTTGGATAATTTGCTTTCTTTTTCTTTTGATGAAGAAATTCTTTTAAACCAAACAAAGAAAACGGCTATTAAATCGTTACAGTTTAATAAGATTTTAAAAGAACAACAAGATTTAAAGAATCAGTTTAAACACATTGATGATAGTTTGTTTGCAATTTCCCTAAGAAACCCAATGATTACTGAAACCGTTTTAAATCAAGTAGGAGAAATTCATTACAATTTAGATAAATCGCTTGAAGTTTTAGCGGATAATAATATTTATAAAGGTGCATCTCACCAACAGTATGTTTTAACGGCTGCAAATACTTTAGCTGATTTCTTAAGCAATGTTCGTGATCAAATGAAGATGCAAGGTAGTGGTTCAGGTAAGCCAAAGAAAGGTCAAGGTCAAGGAATGCAACTTCCAGATATTATTAAAAAGCAAGATGGTTTAGGTGAAAAAATGAAAGAAGGAATGAAAGAAGGTGACAAACCAGGACAAAAGCCTGGGGAAAAACCAGGTTCTAAAGAAGGTAATAAGGGAGAAAAAGGGAATAAATCAGGCGAACAAGGTGGAGCTGGTGAAGGGGAAGGACAAAATGGTCAAGAAGGAAATGCTGGAAAAATCCTAGAAATAATTAAAGAACAGCAAAAATTAAGAGACGCATTGCAAAAAGCTTTAGAAAAGGAAGGTATGTCAGGAATGGGTCAAAATGCTTTGCAACAAATGAAGGACATCGAGAAACAATTAATAAATAAAGGTTTTAAAAATGAAACTTTAAACAAGATGCTTAACTTAAAACATGAATTATTAAAACTTGAGAATGCTATTCAACAACAAGGTGAAGATAATAAGCGTAAATCCAAATCAAATAAAAATGAGTATAACGGATCTTCTAAAGAATTATCTAAAGAGTTTAAAGATTATCTAAATAGTATTGAAATATTAAACAGACAAAGTTTACCTTTGCAGCCGAATTATAATCAAAAAGTTCAAGAATATTTTAAAGCCAATGATTAGTTTTAATTACGAAACAAACTTTAGTTTAGATAATGAAGAAGAATATACTTCATGGATTAGTCAAATTATTAAATCTGAAAACAAAGAGTTAGGAGAAATTACTTATATTTTTTGTGATGATGAGTACTTATATAATATTAATATGCAGTACTTAAATCATGATACTTTAACTGATATAATAAGTTTTGATTATACAGAAGGTATTGTTATTAGTGGAGATATATTTATATCTATTGAAAGAGTTATAGATAATACTGCTGATTTTAATACAAATTTTCTTTCGGAACTTAAAAGAGTGATGGCTCATGGTGTATTGCATTATTGTGGTTATAAAGACAAAACCGAAGAAGACGAAAGATTAATGAGAAAAAAGGAGGAAGAAAAAATCAACATGTTCCACGTGGAACTCTAATTATTCTGTTTGTAAAATAAGTTCCACGTGGAACAATTTATTAATATATGATTTTATATGTTTCACGTGGAACATATGTTTAAAAATTTAAAAACCTATTGAAGTTTTAAATTTATAGTTAGAAAGGTTTCTAGCTTTTAATTTTTAGTTTCTAATTTTATATAATGAGTTTATTTCAAGAAAAATATGATGTAATTGTTGTAGGTGGTGGTCATGCAGGTTGTGAAGCTGCTGCTGCTGCTGCCAACATGGGTTGCTCTACCCTATTAATTACTATGAGTTTGCAAAATATTGCACAAATGTCTTGTAATCCTGCTATGGGAGGAATTGCGAAAGGACAAATTGTTAGAGAGATCGATGCACTCGGTGGTTATTCTGGAATAGTTTCAGATAAAACCGCTATTCAGTTTAAAATGTTGAATAAATCAAAAGGGCCTGCTATGTGGTCTCCAAGAGTTCAAAGTGACCGTATGCGTTTTGCTGAAGAATGGAGATTAATGTTAGAACAGACTCCTAATTTAGATTTTTATCAAGAAATGGTTTCTAGTATTCTTTCGGAAGATGGGAAACTTGTAGGAGTTAAAACAGCATTAGGAATTGAGATAAAAGCGAAGAGTGTTATTTTAACTAATGGTACTTTTTTAAATGGATTAATACATATTGGTGACAAACAATTTGGAGGTGGTCGTGCAGGAGAAAGTGCTTCTTTTGGAATTACGGAAGATCTTTTAAAACTTGGTTTCGAATCTGGAAGAATGAAAACAGGAACTCCTCCACGTGTGGATGGTCGTTCTTTAGATTATTCTAAAATGATAGAACAACCTGGTGATACTGTTCCAGATAAATTCTCTTATACTAATCTTACTAAACCATTAGCAGTGCAAAAATCTTGTTGGATGACTTATACATCTAATGAAGTTCATGATGTTTTACGTGAAGGTTTTGATCGTAGTCCAATGTTTAATGGTCGTATAAAAAGTATTGGACCTAGATATTGTCCCTCTATTGAAGATAAAATAAATCGTTTTGCTGATAAAGAACGTCATCAATTATTTGTTGAGCCTGAAGGATGGAATACGGTTGAAGTTTATGTTAATGGCTTTTCAACTTCGCTGCCTGAAGATGTTCAATTTAAAGCAATGCGTTCTGTAGCAGGTTTTGAAAACGTGAAATTTTTTAGAGCGGGTTATGCAATTGAATACGACTACTTCCCTCCTACACAGTTAAAACATACTTTAGAAACAAAATTGGTTGATGGATTATATTTTGCAGGACAAATTAATGGAACTACTGGATATGAAGAAGCCGCTTCTCAAGGTTTAATGGCTGGTATAAATGCCGCTTTAAAAGTGCAAGAAAGACAACCTTTTATTTTAAAACGTAATGAAGCTTACATAGGAGTTTTAATAGATGATTTAATTACAAAAGGAACTGAAGAGCCTTATCGCATGTTTACCTCTCGTGCAGAGTATCGAACTTTGTTACGTCAAGATAATGCAGATATTCGATTAACACCAAAAGGATATGAAATTGGTTTAGCAAAAGAAGAACGTTTGATTCGCATGGAAGAAAAATTTTCTAAATCTGAAGCAATGGTGAATTTCTTTAGAGAAACAAGTTTAAAGCCAGAAGAAGCAAATTCAGTTTTAGAAGAAAAAGGGTCAAGCCTAATGTCTCAACCTGATAAAATGTTTAAAGTCTTTTCAAGACCACAAATAGATTTAGAAGATATAGTTAAATTTAGTAAAGTGAAACAGTATATTGAAGATCATGATTTAGATAATGAAATTATTGAGCAAGCTGAAATTCAAGTAAAATATTCTGGCTATATTGAAAAGGAAAAAAATCACGCTGATAAATTGAATCGTTTGGAAGACGCAATTATTCCAGATAATTTCGATTTTAATAAGATAAAGTCAATTTCGATTGAAGCAAAGCAAAAATTAAATAAAATTCGACCAAAAACAATTGCACAAGCTTCACGAATTAGCGGAGTTTCTCCTAGCGATATTTCTGTCTTGTTAATTTATATGGGACGTTGATAATTTTTTTATAAATTAGTTTATTGTAATTAGCAACTTTATATGTAAACTTAAACTAATTATTGAACATCTAAATTAAATGTTTCACGTGAAACAATTTTGTTAAACCTTATTACCACTACTCTTTTGAGTTTTTATTAAAATGAATTTTAAAGAAAACAATATATATATTCAAGTTAAAGATTTTTCTGTTTCAGGAGAATCTTTTTCTTTGATTGAAGATAAAGAATTACAATTATTAAAAACTATCCCTCAACCTACTTTAGAAAATTTAGGTATATATTATGAAAGTGAAGATTATATTTCACATACAGATGGAACACGTTCTTTATTTGAAAAAATTTACCAATTGGTAAAAACTAATGCAATTCGAAAGAAAGTAAAATTGTTGTCTAAATACAATCAGAAAGGAACAGTTTTGGATATTGGAGCAGGTACGGGAGATTTTTTAGTGGAAGCAAAAAAGCAAGGTTGGCAAATTATAGGAATAGAACCAAATTTAAAAGCAAAGCAAATTGCTATTTCTAAAAATGTTAATTTTGCAGATTCTTTAGAAAGTTTACAAAACCACTCTTTTGATGTAATCACTATGTGGCATGTTTTAGAACATATTCCAGATTTAGATTTTCAACTAAGAGAATTAAAACGATTACTTAAACCTAATGGAACTATAATTATTGCAGTTCCAAACTTTAAATCTTTTGATGCAAAATATTATAAAGAATTTTGGGCTGCTTATGATGTGCCAAGACACCTTTGGCATTTTTCTAAAACAGCCATTCAGATATTATTTTGGAATTATAAAATAAAAATATTAAAAATAAAACCAATGTGGTTTGATAGTTTTTATGTATCGCTTTTGTCGGAAAAATATAAAAGTGGAAAAATGAATTTTATTAAAGGATTTTTAGTTGGTTTTTATTCAAATTTCATAGGTGTTTTTAAAAAGGAGTATTCTTCTCATATTTATGTATTAAAAAACGATGAAAACTCAATTTAAAGCCAGATAAAAAGACTTGGTTCGTTTAATAACAAAATACTTTGCTTAAAAAAGAAAAGGCTTTAAATCCCTTTATTTAAGCTCTTTTTTAATAGTGTTTGATTATAATAATAATTGATAGTAATAAATTTTACTTATAACTAAAAAAAGCACATAGTTTGGTACTTAATATGGAATTACTATTTTTACCAAAAATTTCAAATAAATATTTTAAAGCAAATAATAATAATTAAAAATGAAAAAAGCCTTATTGATTTTAGGAGTTGCAATTGCACTTATTTCTTGTGAGAAAAAAGACGAAAAAAAAGACAACTTTAAAACTGCATACATAGATACTGCAAAATTGATTCAGGATTATGCTAAATTTAAAGATGAAGACACAAAATTCAAAGTGAAATCTCAAGAAATGGGTCGTCCTCTTGAAGCAAAATTAAAAGCTTTTCAAACGGAGGCTTCTGGTTTTCAAAGAAACGCTCAAATTAAGGGTATGGCTTGGGCACAACAAAAAGGAGCTGAATTACAACAAAGAGAACAAGAACTTTCTATGGAACAAGATGCTCTATTAAGACAAATTCAAACAGAGAGTGATAGCATTAGAACTTCTATAGTTAAAGAATTGAAAGATTATATCAAAGAGTACGGTAAAAAGGAAGGATATGATTATATATATGGCACAGGTGATGCAGCTACGATTTTATTTGCTAAAGATCCTTATGATATAACTGAAGCTGTTTTAAAGAAATTAAATGATGAATTTAATGCGAAGAATGGTGGTGAAGCAAAAAAAGATGATGTTGAGAAAACAGATAAAAAAGAAGAAAAAAAGTAATCTTTTTATAAAAATTTAATTTAGCCCCTTTTTGGGGCTTTTTTATTGCTTTTCATTTCTTTATATTTGTTTTTTAATATATGCCATATGAGTTCTTTATCTATTGAAGCCAATTACACGTTACAGTTTGTAAATCAAACTAAAAGATCTATTTTTCTAACTGGAAAAGCAGGTACAGGAAAAACTACACTTTTAAAGGAGATTATAAAGATAACACATAAAAATACTGTTGTTGTTGCTCCTACTGGAATTGCTGCTTTAAATGCAGGAGGTGTTACTATTCACTCCATGTTTCAATTACCATTTGCTACATTTATTCCTGATCATAAAGATGTTAGGAGTTTGTCTTCTAATATAAAAATTGAAAACAGATCTTCATTATTGCGTCATTTTAAAATGAACACAGTAAAACGTTCCGTTATTCGAAATATGGAATTGTTAATTATAGATGAAGTTTCAATGTTGCGAGCCGATGTACTTGATGCTGTCGATTTTATGATGAAGAAAACTCGAAAAATTGAAAAACCATTTGGTGGCGTTCAAGTGATTTTTATTGGTGATTTATTGCAATTGCCACCTGTAGTAAAACAGGAAGAATGGCTTGTTTTGAAGAATTATTACACAGGTATGTTTTTCTTTAATGCTCACATAATACAACAATTTCCTCCTTTATACATTGAACTAAGTAAAATTTATAGACAATCGAACGGTGTTTTTATTGAGTTATTAAATAATTTACGGAAGAATAAAATTACAAACGAAAACATTGCTTTATTAAATAAATATGTTCAACCTAATTTTAATCTTAAAGATCACAAAGGGTATATTTCATTAACTACACATAATGCAAAAGCAAATGAAATAAACCAGCAATCTTTAAATGAATTAAAAGGGAAACAACATACCTATTTACCAGATATTGTTGGTGATTTTCCAGAAAAAATATTTCCTATTGAAGAAAAATTAGAACTTAAAATTGGTGCACAAATCATGTTTATTAAAAATGATTTAAGTATTGAAAAACAATACTTTAATGGTAAAATGGGAATTATTAAGTCACTCTCAGAAGAAGAAATTTTAATTCATTTTCCAGATGAAAATAAAACAATAGAAGTTGAGAAATATGAATGGCAAAATATAAGATTTAAAGTAAATGAAAATACAAAAGAAATTGAAGAAGAAGTAATAGGAACTTTTGTTCACTACCCTATTAAACTGGCTTGGGCAATAACAGTTCATAAAAGCCAAGGATTAACTTTCGATAAAGCAGCCTTAGATGTTTCTCAAGTTTTTGCTCCAGGGCAAGCCTATGTTGCTCTTTCTCGATTACGTTCTTTGGAAGGACTTGTGCTTCTCTCCCCTTTTCAAATAAATGGTATTTCAAGTGATGAAAATGTACTTAATTATGCTTCAAATAAGGCTACGGAAGAAGATTTAAAAAGCACCTTTGCAATTGAAAAACTACATTTTATATTAGAATCATTATGCAATGGTTTCCAATTTAAAGAGGTAATTCAAGAATGGAGAAATCATTATTATAGTTATAAATCAGAGGAATCTAAATCAATTAAAGCTAAGCATATTGATTGGGTTACAATTCAATATGAAAAAATTATAACTTTAGAAACTCCTTCTGAAAAATTTATTAACCAATTGCAATCCATTTTTAATAAGGAAATGATTGATAATGAATTTATTAAGGAAAGATGCGATGCAGCTTTTAATTATTTTTTTAAAACATTAGATGCTATTTTTGAAGATTTGCTATTTAAAATTGAAGAAATAAAAAGAACAAAAAATGCTAAAGTCTATTTCAATGAGTTAATTGTTTTAGAAGAATTATTACTTTCCGTAATATTAAAATTAACGAAAGCAAAAATTCTTGCAACACTATTGGTTGAAGAAAAAGAAATAACCAAGGAGAATTTATATTCAAAAGAGTTAAAATACTATAAATCAGATAAATTAGAAATTGTAAAAGAACGTTTTAAGAAAGAATATAATGCCTTAATTGAAGATGAAGAATCAGTTTCTTATTATGAACGACCAAAGAAAAAGAAAAGCAAAAAAGAGAAAAAGTCTACTATTGAAGAAACATTAGAATTGTTTAAGGAGCATTTATCAATTTCTGAAATAGCTAAGAAAAGAAAACTTACAGAAACAACTATTTACAATCACTTTACAAAATTAATTCAGATGGATGTAATTGAAATTGATGAAATTCTTTCAAATGATAAAATTTCCGAATTAGCAAAAGCTTTCGAAAAATATGAAAATGAAAGTTTATCCCAATTAAAAGAAGTTTATGGAGATACTTTTTCTTGGGATGAACTAAGACTATTTAGAGCTACTTTAAAGTAACTATCCTAAAAGATATACAGCCATTATAGCTGGAATAAAGTAAATTACAATCGTTCTTGCTCCATCATAATCTTTTGCAATACGTTGACCAAAAAGTAAAAATAAAAGAGTTATGCATGATAAAATAGCACCATAGTAACCTATTTCTGAAGTTGTGTTAGTAAATAATTCAATAATTCCAGAAATACATAATACACCTGAAAATATTTCTAAAATTAAAATGATAAATAAGGCCAATGGAACGGAATTAGCAAAAATTGTCCCAGAGAAATGCCCTTTTAACCAGGAAACATTCCCTTTCCAATCCTTAATTTTATCATAACCAGATTGTAAAAAGGTGATAGTTAATAACAATAGTAGTAAAATTGGGGTAATTTGTATCATAATTTTATTTTTTATGTATTAAGCGAGTTAGTTTAATAGATAAATCTGTTAGAATAATTTTACTATTACCATTTCTTTCTATATGGTAGATAGCTTGTTCTAATTCATTAAATATAAGAGTAATATTGGTTCCATCAATAAAAGGAGCAAATTTTTTTAAATCAAAATTATTTTCTTTAGGTTCTAAAAACACCAAGTCAATAGCTTGATAATTAGAAAGTAAAGCCTGTCTAAAGAAATGAATACAATAATGTAAGAATTGTTTTTGAACTTCTCTACCTAATGAAGCTATGGTTTCACTCCATAAAATTAAATCTTGAATTGCAGCTGCATTTCCTTTTGCTTTAAAAGCACTCCTTACCCACTCAATAAACCAAGATTCAAAAGGAAAATCTTCTGTATCATTTTTTAATATATGTAAAGCTTTATTGAAATTTCCTTCACTTTGATGTGCAATTTTTTTTGCAATTTTTTCTTCACAATTTTCTTTACTAATAAGAGCTTCAGTGATTACACTTTCACTTAACCCAATAAAATCAAGTAGTTGACATCTAGAATAGATAGTTTGTAGAATATCATCAACAGATTCAGCTATTAGTATGAAAACAGTTTTATTTGGTGGTTCTTCTAATAGTTTTAGTAGCTTATTGGAAGCTGCAGTATTCATTTTATCAGCCATCCAGATAATCATAATTTTATAACCACCCTCATAAGCTTTCAAAGACAATGCTTTATTTATTTCCGCAGCTTCATCAACACCTATTTGACCTTGTTTGTTTTGGATACCAATACAATTGTACCAATCAAACAATCCACCATAAGGATTATCTTTTAAAAATTGTCTCCATTCTTGCAGAAAATGAGAACTTACAGCATGAGACTTAATTTTATCATTTGTAGCAACAGGAAAGACAAAATGTAAATCTGGATGGGAATAATTTTCAAACTTTAAATTACAATTTGAATTACCAGTATTGTTTTCATTATTTGTATTAGAACATAAAATATATTGTGCATAAGCAATAGCCATTGCTAATGTTCCTGAGCCTTCAGGGCCTATAAATAATTGAGCATGAGGAATTCTCCCTAATGAAACACTCTTGGTTAAGTGATTTTTTATATGTTCTTGTCCTAAAATTTCTTTAAAAAGCATGAAACAAATATAATAATAAGAAAATTAAGAAACCTAAATTATATTAAATCGCAGTTTTTAAATTTTGGTTTTTAAAATTAGTTATTAACAATCTGTTTTTTAGTTAAACAACTTTTTTTCATTTTTCAAATTTTAAATATGTTTGCCACGAATGTTTATTTTAACAGTTTAATTCTAAATTTTTATAAATTATTTTGTAATTTTATGAAAAGGTACATTGATGATTATCTAAGAATTTTACCCTTTATCTAGAATTATTCGAAGAATTTTAAGGTCATATGTTAATGTTTTATATTTATTTTTAAGATTTTATACTAATTACATACTTGAATTATATAAGTTTAAAAACTTTGGCACGCATTTTGAATACCTAGATATTAATTGATATATTGATTAAAAAATTAATTAACGGCAAACATAATTATGAATAAAAAAGGGTTACAATAAATTTTTTTTAAAATATTTATTAACATTTTTATCAAAATATTTTGTTAAAACATTTAAATACATATATTTGTAGTTGTTTTGCCTATTTACTGAAAAATTAACAAAATTTATTATGAGAAAATTTTACGTATGCATAGTTGCATTATTTTTACTAGCATCAGTTGATGTGGTAGCTCAAAACGGCCAAAAAGTTATTATTGATATCAGAGGTATCGGTACTTACCACGATCGTAAAGATTTAGAAGCAATGACGAAGGGGCAATTAATGCCGTTATATCTTGAAAGAGTTAAAATTTTATTTAGTGTAATTCAATATTTTGGAGTAACAAATAAATCAGGTGTAACTTTTACAGATTTAGGTATACCAGCAACAAAAGAAAATGTTAAGTTATTGGATACAGAATCTGAAAATAGAGAGAAATTTTTAGCAAACAATGCTGAGTTTTTAAAAGGTATTTTGCCTTACTCAGATACTAGTAATATAATTACCGCCATTCTATTTTATGAAGAAGTGTTAAAACTTGTTCATCAAGTACAAGTAGAATAGGCATAGAAAAAATTAAAAGTCAAAGTTATGAAAAAAACTATTTTATTAATTGCACTAGTCTTATCAGGACTTTCAATACAGGCTCAAGATAATTGGGGGATTGTTGGTGGTAATAATTGGTTAAATGGATGGTCCTCTTTCAACCCAGTTGGAAAAGATTACCCACAAACAACAAAAATCTTAACAGGTAATATTTCTTCAGATTTAACATTAACAAATCTTGAAACATATAGTCTTGTTGGTGAAGTGTATGTAACTAATAATGCTACCTTAAAAATTGAACCAGGAACTGTAATTAGAGCTAGTTCAAGTGAATTTAGTGCAATAATCATAACAAAAGGTTCAAAGATAGTTGCAGAAGGACAAGTAATAAATCCTATTGTATTTACTTCAGATAAACCAGTAAACGCAAGAAAATCGGGTGATTGGGGTGGAATATTTGTACTAGGTAACGCACCTATAAATACTTTTGGAAGTATGTCTCGTATAGAGAGTAATATTCCTAGTAATTTCGTTGTGGGTGGTGGAGATAATCCTGCTGATAACTCTGGAATTATGAAAAATGTTAGAATTGAATTTGCAGGGAAAGGTAAAGACAGATACTCGGTGTATGATGCACTAACTTTAGTTGGTGTTGGTTCTGGAACTGTTTTCGAATCAATTCAAGTAAGTATGTCTAATGGTAATGCTTTTAAATTTATTGGAGGTAATCCAAAGGCTTCTAAATTAGTATCATACAGATGTAAAAGTAGCGATTTTGATTTTACTCAAGGAACAATCGCTAAAGTAAATAATGGTTTAGCTATAAGAAACCCTTATTTTTCTGCTAGTTCAAATTATAGAGCGGTTACTATAAATTCATTTATCAATAAAGATTTAACTGATTTTTCTAAACCAGTAACAAATGTTAGTTTGGATAACTTTACAATTGTAAATGAATCTGATGGTAAAGTAGCTGATGGTCTTGTTAAAGAAGCTATCTACATACATAAAGATTGTCTTTTTGATTTTAAAAATAGTGTAGTAACAGGTTTTGCTTCGGCATTATATCTTGATGGTAAAATTCCAATTGAAGAAGAAGGATTATCTAAAATTAAACTGCAAAAAATATTCATCAACAATTGTAAGAATAACATTGTTTCAGAGAATGGTGGTGTAACAAATGATGATTTAGAAAGATACTATGGTAAACAAGCTTATGGGAATAGATATTCTAAAACACCATCACAAGATTTGTTTGTAGATGCAAATAATCCTAAAACTCCTGATTTTAGAATTAAAATTGGTAGTATCAATTAAAGTATAAATTTTATAGGATACAAAATAAATACATTATTTTTATAACTGTTAAAATTGGAGTTGTTGAACTCCAATTTTAACAGTTTAGTTGTTATAAACGAATACAAAATGATTAATAATATTTCGTAAATGATGTGGACGAATAACATAAAGTTTGTACTAGCTTTTTTAATTTTATTTGTATTTAATATGAATGCAAATTCTATTGATAAAAATACTAGTATAGTATTTCAAACTCCAAGCATTCAGAATGTTAGATTTCCTGGGTTTAGTTTTACTGATCCTGTTACATTTTGTCAAAGTAGTGCAAATCCTTCACATACACTTACGTTTAGCGTTACTAATTATGCTAATTTAAGTGGAAGTAATCAATTCAATTTAATTTTGTCTAATGATAATTTTGCCACATCAATTACAATTTCTAATCCTTCAATTAGCTTAACAAGTGTAACATCGGGTACAGGAAATTATACAGCAACTTTTAGCTTTCCTGCTCAAACTTATGGTGGAAATTATAAAATACGAGTAACAAGTACCACACTTTCAAGTTTTGCTACATCACAAGTAATTTCTGTTTATGACATAATTTTTAATGCTCAAATTCCTTTAAATGTAACCAATGGAAATGTAGTTATTTGTTCTGGATCAAACTTTACGATTTCTATTGTTGATACAGGTAATCCAAATACCACTCCATTAGCTTATTCTTACCTAACTTATGTTTGGCGCAAAAGGAATGCTTTAGGGGTGTTTGATATAATAGCTGGTCAAAATGGACCTAATTTAACAGTTACGACAGCGGGAGTATATTATGTTGAAGTTAATTATGGTTCTGAATGTTCTAGTTCTGCCTCTCCTAATACCAATGCAAAATCTGTTCAAGTTACTGTTACAGAAGTTAGTGGTGGAAGTACGTTGCAAATAAACACTCAAAATGGTGAAACAGAAGTTTGTGAATCAATTGGAGTTGAGTTACTATTACAAGATAATGCTGGTAATCCTGTTGCCAATGGTTCTCCTATAAGTTGGTTCTTAAATGGAACAGTTATTCCAAATGCTACTTCAAATACTTATTTAGCTACGCAAGGGGGCTCTTATACAGCTTCATTAAATAATGGTTCTTGTACAGTAAGTGTACCTAATAATCAAGCTTATGTTTTAGATGATATCACTTTTAATGCTACCTTAAATGTAGGAACACCTTACGAATTGGAATTAGGTGGAAATTTTGATGCAATTGTAACAACAGATGCATTATCTCCTTCTTTTGAGTGGTCATTTAATGGAAACATATTATCTGAAACATCCAATACTTTAAATATAGCTACTGCTGGTCAATATACAGTAATAATAACTGAAAATTCTGGTTGTATCTCAACAATTGAATTAAATTTAGTTGTCATTGATCCTAGTGTGGACGAAATCCCTAATTTAATTAGTCCAAATGGTGATGGTGTTAATGATAAATTTAAAGTACCTTACAACCTAACAAATTCTAATAACCTAAGCCTCGAAATATATAATTCCTCCGGAAAACAAGTCTATGTAACTGATAATTATCAAAATACATGGCCCGAAAATGAAGATGAAGCTTTTCAATCCAAAGCATTTTTTTATTTTAAAATGTCCAAAGATAGTCAAGTTATAAAAGAAGGAATTTTAACTATCATTAAATAACCCTACAAACAAATCAATTGAAAAGCAAGTACTTAAGTGTAATTTTATGTATATTTTTTACAGCTGCATTCTCACAAGAAAATGCATACACTTCTTTTGATGTATCGTTAAATAATTCTATACGATTAAATAGATTTTTGATAAACCCGTCATTTAGTTATGCCAGAGAAATAGCACCAACTATAAACCTTGTAAATAAAAGACAATGGGTAAAGTTTGAAGATGCACCAGTTTTATATTTAATAAACTATCAGGGTAGAATAAGTAACGAATCAAGATTCGGAATAGGGGCTTATTCTCAATCGGTAGGTATATTTAAAAATAATGGAGGTATTGTTAATTATTCTTTAAATGTTCCTTTACAAAAAGAAGCAAATTTCACATTTGGTATTAATACTTATTTTTCAAGTAGTAGTATAGATGTTAATAAAGCGATTACTGAAGCACCTGAGCCACTTTTTGGAAACTTAAGTGCTACAACAGTTATCTCTGTCAAACCTGGAGTCAATTTAAATTTTAATAATTTTGATATAGGTATCGCAGCAGATAATATAATATCTTATAATTTATCCACGAGCGAATCTGTAAAAGAAAATAAATCCAGTTCTTTTTCAGGTCATCTAATGTATACTAAAGAACTAGATAGTTATTATAATATTCTTGATGGTGCCAATTTTTCCACAATGTTGCGTGCACATAATAGCAATGGAGCAACTGGACTTGCAGGAAATTTTTTATTAGATCAAAAGGAAATGGGTTGGGTGGAAGCAGGCTATAATTCATTATATGGCGCAAATGCAGGAATAGGAGTAGCAATTTCAAATAAATTTTTAATTGGTTATGCCTATAATTTATCGATTAGTAATTCGTTATTTTTTGGTTCAAGCCATGAATTTTCTTTATCCTATAGATTTGATGAATATGACGATTCTTTTAATTATAGAAAAAGAGCACAAAAATTAAGAGAAAGAAATGCTAAAAAGAAAAATGCGGTTAATACTACTTTTGCAAAACTTGAGCAAGAGCGAATTGATAAGGCAAAAGCAGAAAGAGAACGATTAGCTAAAGAAAGAGCTGAAAATGAGAGATTAGCTCAAGCTGAAAGAGAAAGATTGGCAGCATTAGCATTAGCTGAGAAAGAGCGTTTAGCTAGAGAACAAGCAGAAAAAGATAAGTTAGCTGCATTATCTCAATCGGAAAAAGACAGATTAGCTAGAGAACAAGCAGAAAAGGATAGATTAGCTGCTTTAGCACAAGCAGAAAAGGACAGACTAGCTAAGGAGCAAGCTGAGAAAGATAGATTAGCGGCCTTATCTCAAGCAGAAAAAGACAGATTAGCTAAAGAGAAAGCAGAAAGAGAGAGATTGGCTAGAGAACAAGCTGAGAAGGATAGATTAGCAAAAGAACAAGCTGAGAAGGATAGATTAGCAAAAGAACAAGCTGAGAAAATGAGATTGGCTAAAGAGCAGGCTGAAAAAGATAGATTAGCAAGAGAAGCAGCTGAGAAAGATAGACTTGCTAAGGAACAAGCAGAGAAAGACAGATTGGCAAGAGAAGCGGCTGAGAAAGACAGATTAGCAAGAGAAGCAGCCGAGAAAGATAGACTAGCTAAAGAGCAGGCTGAAAAAGATAGATTAGCAAGAGAAGCAGCTGAGAAAGATAGACTTGCTAAGGAACAAGCAGAGAAAGACAGATTGGCAAGAGAAGCGGCTGAGAAAGATAGACTAGCTAAAGAACAAGCAGAGAAAGACAGATTGGCAAGAGAAGCGGCTGAGAAAGATAGACTAGCAAAAGAACAAGCAGAGAAAGACAGATTAGCAAGAGAAGCAGCCGAAAAAGATAGATTAGCTAAAGAACAAGCAGAGAAAGACAGATTGGCAAGAGAAGCGGCTGAGAAAGATAGACTAGCAAAAGAACAAGCCGAAAAAGATAGATTAGCTAGAGAACAAGCAGAGAAAGATAGGTTGGCAAGAGAAGCAGCTGATAAAGATAGACTTGCTAAGGAACAAGCTGAGAAAGATAGATTAGCAAGAGAAGCAGCCGAAAAAGATAGATTAGCAAGAGAAGCAGCTGAAAAAGATAGATTAGCAAAAGAACAAGCTGAGAAAGACAGATTAGCTAAAGAGAAAGCAGAAAGAGAAAGATTGGCTAGAGAGGCAGCTGAGAAAGATAGATTAGCAAAAGAACAAGCAGAGAAAGATAGATTGGCTAGAGAACAAGCTAATAATGCCAAACTTTCGGTAGGAGATAAAATTGCTGGTATAGAAAGTAAATTGAATATTTCTAATAATTTATTAGAGGATTATAAGAGTGATATTAATGAAAGAACTAAAAAATCAGATGATTTAATTAAAAAATTAGACTCACTTGTGAGAGAGCGTGATTTAGATTTAAAAGCATTTATAGCAGAAGATGATCCAAATTATAGAGGACCAGCAAGAAAATTTGTGAGTACAACACAACAAAATGCTCAATTAAATGCTATTAAGAGTCAAATTTCAAGCAATAAAAAAGTTTTTGATGATTTAATTTTTGACTTCGAAAATGCTAATAGAGCTAGGTTAAATGAAATGAAAGAAAAGGGACTAAATAATGAGGATACAAAACAATTAAATGAGTATTATCAAAATGTCTTAGATGATTTAAAGAGCAAAAAACAAAAATACATTGAGCTTGAAAAATTAGCCGATTCGAAAATAAAACAAATTAATGCTGATGTTGAAGAAGAGAGATTAAGAAGGATTAAGAAAGCACAATATGATAGTGAGCAACAGAGAATAGAAAATGATCAGAGAAACTTAGAAAATATCAAGAGTTCAACGGCTAATAATCAAAATGCACAAGGACAAGAAGTTAGTGGTAACTTATTAGATAATGAACCAATATCTAACGATATTCCAATTGTTAAGAAAATGAATAATGTTGCAAGTGGTTACTATGTTGTTTTAGGTAAGTTTAAGGATACGAAACAAAGAGATGCTTTTATTAAACAAGTAGTCTCAGAAGGTGGAACAAGTGTGAATCAGTTTTATAATATTTACGATGGAAACTATTACGTTTTCTTAGGTAAATTTGACGAATTGAGTCCAGCAACAAACGAATTAAGTAAAAGAGGAACTAAATCATACAATAAAAAAATGAAGATCGTTCAGGTTCAATAAGTTAAATGTTAATTTTATATTAAAATTTTTATTACTTTTAAAGGTCTTAAAATCTATAATACTATGAAACAAAAAATTACCCTACTAAAACGAATAGTATATCTCATCATAATTTTGATGAGTACTACTATTTTTGCCCAGAATTTTGTGCCATTTAATCCCAGACCTGAAGGTACATTTATTGGTCTAAAGGGAGATATGCTCCAAATAGGAAATAATATCCTAAATAGGCAAACGAACTCTCAAATTCCAAATAATGCCTATAATGGTACTGGAGTGAATAATGATTTTAATATGCAGTATATTGATATTGATGGAGATGCCTCTACCTTTAATTCAACGACTGCAAATTTAACTATTCCAGTGGCTACAGCAGGTTGTTATAGAATTGTTTATGCTGGTTTGTATTGGTCTGGTGTTTATAATCCAAATAATATTGGAAATCAAGTAGATAGAAATTTATTAAATCAAGTTAAATTTAAATTGCCTGGAGGGAATTATATTAATATAACAGGTACCACATTATTTGATACATTTACAGTAAATCAAGCGGTTTCAAGTAATAATTTTGGATACGCTGCATATTTTGATGTAACTACATTAGTTCAAGCTTTACCAGATGCCAATGGAACTTATGGTGTTGGAAATATTCAATCTGGATTGGGAGGTAATACTTCTGGAGGTTGGAATTTAATAATGGTATATGAAGATCCTTTAACAACTGCAAAAAATATTACTGTATTTGATGGATTTAGTAATATTAGAAGTGGTGACCCTGCTTTAGATATTCCAATAAGTGGATTTAATTCTATTCCAATTGGACCAGTAAGAGCTCAATTGGCATTTGCTGCTTTAGAAGGAGATAGAGCTTATGTTGATGATAGGTTAAGAATTAATGGTACTAGTATGACAATCCCTACTAGACCAGCAAATAACTTTTTTAATTCCACTATTAATGATATAAATGGAGCTTATACAACTAGAAACATCAATAGTTCTAATCTACTTGGATTTGATGCTGGTATAATTAATGTACCAAACCCAGGAAATGCAGTTATTGCAAATAATGCGACCAATGCTACAATCAGATTAGAAACTAATAATGATTCTTATGTTTATTATATGAATGCATTTGCGATTGAAGTTATTCAACCGCAAATTAATTTAATCAAAGTTGTAAGAGACTTAGCAGGAAATGATATTGGAAATTCTACTGTAGCTTTAGGTCAAGAAATCTATTATGATTTAGACTTTCAAAATATTGGAAATGATGATGCTACAGGTTTTACAATTGTGGATCAGTTACCTATTAATGTAACTTTTTTACCAGCTGACATTATTGTTCCACCTGGTGTAACGTATACATTTGCTCCACCACCGTCTAATACACTTACATTTACTATACCTGATAATTTAGTAACAGAATTTGGAGCAAATTATCAGATTAGAATAAGAGTAAGAGTAGCTGAAAATTGTTATGATTTAAGAGATGCTTGTTCTAATGAAATTACAAATCAAGCCTATAAAACATATAGTAGTTCAACTTCAGGTAATATTGTTGAAAATCAGCAACCAAGTGCTTCTGGTATAGACGCGTGTTTATTCCCTACTCCTGGTGCAACTAACTTTATTGCTGACATTGATGATTGTACATTTCAGGCTGAAGAAGTTTTGTGTGGATCTTCAGTTACTTTAACAGCAGGTAGTGGTTATGTTTCTTATCAATGGCACAATGGTTCTCCACCTACTGCAGGAAATGCAATTGCTGGAGCAACTAGTCAATCTTATACTGTAAGTACAACTGGAACATATAGTGTTGTGAATACAGCTCCTGCTCCATGTCTTTCTATTACTGAAACTTTTAATGTTGTAGATTTTAATGGTGTAGTTCCTAATCCAGTGATTCCTTATGCAGATCAAGTTGACATCTGTCCTATAGATGGTTCTGAATTGCCTAAAATTTATTTATGTGGTGCTTCAGATAGTCAGTTAATTGAAACAGGAATTTTAAATGCTCAAACTATAGTTTGGGAAGTTTTAAGTACGACAGCTAATTGTACAACTAACCCACCATCAACATGTCCAAATACAACTTGTCCAGATTCTGATTGGACTCAAGTGGGAACAGGACCAAATTTCAATGCAGTTGATGCAGGAGAATATAGAGTCACTATTACATTTCAAAATGGATGTTTTAGAACGTACTATTTTAATGTATATAAAAACTTATTTACACCAACAGTTGTTGCAACAGATCAAATTTGTGCTACTCCTGGTACGATTACAGTTAATGGTGTTCCTCCTACTGGTTATGAGTTTAGTATAACAAGTGCTACAGGTCCTTGGCAACAAAACAATAATGTTTTTAATAATGTTTCAGCTGGTACATATACAGTATATACACAACAAATTGGTGGCGGAGTAGGAAATTGTTTATTCAGTATTCCAAATGTAGTTGTAAATACAAGAAACTTTGATGTAGATGTTATTGTTCAAGATGCATTATGTAATGGTGACAAAGGAGAAATAAGAGTTCAAGTAAATAATGTGGACCCTCAATATTCTTATGAATTACTATTAGGAGGAAATCCATTTGCTTCAGCTGGACCAATTGACGCAAATGATTATATATTTTCAAATTTAAATGCTGGAAATTATACGCTTAATGTTACAACTACAGATGGATGTACATATACAGAAAATATAACGATATCTGACCCTCCGTTATTAACTCTTACAGGTGCAGTAACTATACCACTTACTTGTACGGATGGTGAAATAACACTTTATCCAGTTGGAGGTACACCACCTTATGTATATACAATTAGCGGTGATCCAGATATTTATTCTGTTCCTAATTTTGTAATAACAACACCAGGAACTTATAATTTTACAGTTACAGATTTTAATAACTGTACTGCAACAACAAGTGTAACTATCGATGCTATTCCTGCTCCAGAATTTACAGTAACTCAAACAGATGTTTTATGTTATGGAGAATCTACAGGACAAATAGTGTTTAATGTAACCAATACAAATGGGTATACCATATTATATAGTATAGATAATGGAAGTAATTTTAGTTCAAATCCCATTTTCTCAAATTTAGTAGCAGGAACTTATGAAACTTTAATTCAATATTCTCTAAACGGAGTCAACTGTTCTACTGTAGCTCAAACGATTACAATTACTCAACCAGCGATAGCATTAACAGCTTCTGCAGGAGTATCTGAATTAGCAGGTTGTGGACCAAATGGTGAAGGTAGAGTCAGAATTACTAACCCTCAAGGCGGAACAGGAACTTATGAATATAGTTTTGACGGAGGTTTAACTTGGGGAGTGGCTAATGAAGCTTATTTGCCACCTGGAACTTATACAGTATGTATTAGAGATTCAAACTTATGTACTTTCTGTTCTAGTGTTACAATTGATCCAGTTCCTCAGGAGCCTACTATTACTATAGATGACCCAGATTTTAATTGTAATGGTACTGCAACGACTACAGTCACAATAAATAATAATGGAGGTAATTTTGCTTATACTTATTTATTAGATGGAAATCCAAATACACCTCCTGATAATAATGTATTTACTGATGTGCCATGTGGACCACATGAGGTAACAGTTCAATATGAAACATTAACTGTTCCTACATATAGTAATTTATTATTTGAAGATTTTGGTGTGGGTGCACCTACAACAACTCCAGGTATTAACACAGCGTATTGTTTTGAAGACCAGTCTGGAGTTCATCCTCCAGGTTATACTTGTAACTTAGATGACTATATTAATGATGGAGAATACGGAGTTACTCCAAGAATTAATCCAAGATTTGGTTCATGGAATGATCCATTAGATCATACTTCAAATGGAACTAATCCTAATGGGAGATTTTTATGTGTAAACATAGGAGGTACAGCTGGGATTGGCGGAATATTATATAGTAAACCTATAAATAATATTATACCAAATCAAGATATTCAAGTATCCTTATGGGCAATGAATTTGATTAATAGTGGTAGCCCTAGCTTAGGTGATCCTAATTTAACAATTCAATTAATTTATGATTTAGGCTTACCTTCAGAAATAATAGTTGCTACAACACCAACAGCTTCTCCAATCGCAGTTCCTAAGTCAAATCAATGGGAAACTTATAGCTTGGCTTTAAACCCTGGAGCTTATACCTCGTTGAGTTTTGTTATTCGTTCATATAGTAATGTAATTAATGGAAATGATGTAGTTATTGATGATATTAATGTTTTCCAATTACCTATTGCTTGTATTACTGAAGTTGATTTTCCTATTTTAATTGATTGTAATCAAGCATTTTCTGCACAAATTACAAGTACAAGTGATGTAAGCTGTAATGGAGCTAATGATGGTCAAATTACAATAGCAGCACAAAATTTTGATCCTATTAATGGATTTTATTACACGATTACTGATTCAAGTGGAAATGTAACAGGACCAATTAATTCAACTACTTCACCAGTAACAATAACTGGTTTAGGAGCTGATACATATACAATAGATATTCAATATGATCTATCATCAACACCATGTTCTTTCCCTTTCACTCAAACAATTGGAGAGCCTAATGCTTTACTTGCAAATGCTGTTTTATCTAGTCCTGCTACTTGTTTGAATGGCGGTGTAATTACAGCTTCTGCTTCAGGAGGAACACCTAATTATCAATACGAATTGCAAGATGGATTAGGAAATACTTTAGTAGGTTTAAGTGCTAATAATGTTTTTTCAAACTTAACACCTGGTGATTACATAGTAGTGGTTCAAGATGCATTATTATGTACAGACCCTATTGATGTAGTAATTAATATACCAGCTCCAACTACTCCAACAGCTATAGTTGATGTTTCATCAGATTTATGTTATGATGGTACAAATGGAGCAACAATTGTTATTACTGCTTCAGGAGGCACCGCTCCTTATACTTATAGTATTAATGGAAGTACTTTTGGAACAAGTAACACTTTCTCAGTAACTCCAGGTAATTATACTATTATTGTAAGAGATGATTATGGTTGTGAAGTTACTTTACCAGTAATAAATATAGCACCTCAATTAACAGCTAATGCTGTTTTGACAAGTGGTTTAAATTGTACGACTTCGCCAGATGCAGCTATTGATGTAACAATCAATGGTGGAAACGCACCTTATACATATCAAGTAATATTTAATACAGTATTAGATCCTACAGTTAATAGTGTGACAGGAAATACATTTAGCTATACAACATCAATTCCAGGTGATTATCAATTTGTAATTACTGATGTTACAGGTTGTTCGGTAACTACTACTGTAATTACAGTTATTCCATTACCAATATTAAATGTACCTGTACTTACACAAACAGGATTCAATGTATGTAATGGAGATACTAATGGTGCAATATCTGTTACTGCCTCTGGAGGGTTGTCTCCTTATACTTATAGTATAGATGGAATTAATTTCCAATCAGGAAGTAATTTTACAGGTTTAACAGCAGGTACTTATACTGTCACAGTTATGGATGCTAATTCATGTACTGAAACAGCAACAATTACCTTAACCGAACCAGATCCAATTAATTTTACAGTTATAGAAACAGATATTCAGTGTGGAGCAACAGGTACAGAGCCTGGATCAATTGATGTTGTTAATGTAACAGGAGGTACAGCACCTTTTACTTACAATATTGATAATTCTACAGGAACATATTCGGATACATTTATTGCTGCTGCTGGGCAAGATCATTCTTTCACAATCTTAAACTTTGGAATTTATACAGTTGAGGTAGTTGATGCAAATGGATGTGTATTAGTACAAAATAGTGTTAGTATTGCTTCACCACCTAACAGTTTAAGTATTGACATCTCTACTCCAACTGCAGATTGTACTACAGGAGGGACAATAAGAGTTTGTGTAAATACTGCAGTTGTTGGAGGGCCTTATCATTTTGCAATTTATCAAGATTTAGCACCTTTAATTCCTCCATATCCAACTTATCCAGGTCCTGGATATCAAGATGCAGATATTACAGACCCTACAGGGCTCTGTTCTACATTTGTTAATTTAATACCAGGTGTTACATATAGTTTTATCGTTTATGATGAAAGTACAAATTGTTACTATTTTGAAACTGCTCCTGGACCAGTGCCAACACCTTCAAATATTACTTCAACAATTACTCCTCATAATGTAACTTGTACAGGTGCTGATGATGGAAGTGTTTCATTTACTATTAATGGATACTCAGGAACAAGTGTTTCTTATCAAATATATCAAGCATTAAATAATACTCCAGTAGGTGGTATTGGAAATGTTCTTACACCAAGTGCTCCTATAAGTGTAAATAATTTTGGAGTACTTCCTCCAGGTGAATATTTTATATTATTTACAGAGAACGGTGGACCTAATGATGGTTGTACACAAACATCTATTAACTTTACCATATCAGAATCACCAGTATTGTTATCTTTAACAGCAGCTGTGACTCATAATGATAATCTATGTTCTGAAGCTGGACAAATCACAGTAACGGGTTCTAATGGTACACCACCATATACTTATCAAATAGCTGATTTTGGTGTAGCACCTGTTTGGCCAGGTCAATCATCAAATGTGTTTAGTAATCTTGTAGGTGGTACATATGATGTATATATTCAAGATGCTAATGGATGTATTCAGCCATTCACAAGTATATTTGTGCCAACAGATTCAAGTCCTGATATAACTGTAACTTTAGATCCTACAACACTTTGTAACCCAAGTGAAGGAAATTATAGTATCACGGTTACTACGAATGCTGCTGTAGGAGTTGCTCCATTTACTTATAGTGTAAACGGAAATACTTTTGCTACTTATCCAACAAATCCATTTACAATTTCTGGATTAAATTCAGGAACACAAACAGTTATCATTAGAGATGCAAATGGATGTACTGAAACAGAAACAATTACTATAAATCCACCATTAAATATGAACATTACACCTTCAGTTGCAACATCAGGAAATTGTGGTGTAAGTGATGGAATTATAACTGTAAATGCAGCTGGTGGTTCAGGAAGCTATACATATAGTATAAATCCAAATGGAGCTCCAATCACACAGACTGGAAATATTTTCTCTAATGTGCCAGCGGGTTCTTATAATGTTACTGTAACAGATAACACCACTGGATGTTTTATAACAACTAATGTTACGTTAGCTCAACCTATAGCTCCATCATTTACTAATACAGTAATTGATGTAACTTGTAATGGAGCCTCTAATGGAGTTATAACAATTAATTTAACTGGATCTAATCCTGACCCAGTTTATACATATGAAATTACTGCGGGACCAATGACTTTCCCTTCACAAAATACAAATGTATTTAGTGGATTGCTAGCCGGAACTTATACTGTAGTGGTAACTTCAGGAAGAGGTTGTACAACTACTTTAGATATTGATGTTAATGAACCAGCTGTAATAGTTGTACCAGCTCCAACAGTAACCGAATTTGCATGTAATGCGGGTACTAATACTGTAAACAATGCTTCTATTGTTGTTACAGGAGTAACAGGCGGTTCAGGTACTTATATTAATTATGAATTTATACAAGGAGGAATAACTCTTCAATCAGGTACAAGTAATACCTATTTAGAGTCGAATGTAGCTGGAGGAAATTATACAATTAATGTCTATGATAATAATGGATGTATTGGAACTACAACAGCTTCAATAGCACCATTTATTCAAATATCAAACCCAACGGTAACGGTTACTTCGCCAATTACTTGTACAACTCTTGAAGATATAACTATCAACGTGACTACAACTGGTGGAGTTCCTACCACATTAAATTATACAGTAACGGGTTATCCAACGAATACTTTGCCATACAATGTAACTCAAGTAAACAACCCAAATTTCACAGGGTTAACTATTGGTAGCTATGATATTTTTGTAGAAAATGCGACTACAGGTTGTATTGTGCAAACTATCCATTATGTATTCAATCCAAATACATTTATTGTTAATGCAACAGTAGATAACAATGTAACTTGTTTTGGAGGCACAGATGGAAGTGTGAGTTTTACTTTTGTAGATCAAAACTTGACACCTACAGATGATGCTGGACCATTTACTTATGAGATTTACGATTCTACTAATACACTTGTAACTTCTGGTTCTAGTGGTTCAGCTGGTCCATTTACAGTAACTAATTTATCAGCAGGAGTTTATGAATTACAAACAACTTTAACTAATAGTCCTTTCTGTCCAGCAGTAACAAGTTTTACAATTACTCAGCCGACAGCCACATTAGCTATTGATGTTACAAATACACCTATTACTTGTAATCCAGGTAACGATGGAAGTATTTCTGCTGTAGGTTCAGATGGATGGGGTGCACCTTATGAATATCAGATTCAAGGACCTGGAGTTACTCCAACATGGTCTTCAATAGCTACTTTTACAGGACTAGGTGCAGGTACATATACAGTAAGTGTAAGAGACAATGTAGGTTGTGTGCTTTCTGTAGATGTTACTCTAGTAGATCCAACACCTATTTCTGCTTCAATAAGTGCAACACCAACTGCTTTATTATGTATAGGCGATAGTAATGCGACTATAACAGTTTCAGGCACAACAGGAGGTTATGGAAGTGGTTATTTATATGTTTTAAATAATATTACAACAGGAACACCACCATCAGCTCCACAAACGAGTAATCTGTTTACTAATCTAGGAGCAGGTACATATAATGTTACTATTACTGATTCTTTCAATTGTACATTTACAACAGCAGATGTTATTATTACTGAACCTGCTGATCAGGTGGTAGCTACATTATCACAAATTTATGACCCGACTTGTCAAACGGATGCGATTTTAGAATTAACTGCTTCTGGTGGAACAGCTCCTTATAGTTATAGTACTTCTCCAAATGGTGGCTTTATACCTTTCGGAGGTGCTTTAGTTCAATTTACTGTTCCTGCTGGTACTTATCAGTATTATGTAGTGGATGCCAATAATTGTATTGTGGTTGTTTCAAATTCAATTACAGTTGAACCAGTTATTCCTGTTTCAGTAGCTATAGATTTGGCGAATGCCTATATTTCTTGTAACGGTGGAACAACAACAGTTACAGCCATTGCTACTAATGGTTTAGGAAACTATGTTTATAATATTTTACCGAATGTTGGTTCACAACTATCCCCAGGTGTATTTGAAAATGTTCCAGCTGGAACTTATACAATTCAAGTAACAGATGGTGATTGTATTGGTGTTTCTCAATCATTCACTATTACTGAACCTACTCCAATTGATGTTACAACATTAACTTCAACAAATATAACTTGTGCTGATAATCCAACAGATGGTACTATTACAGTAGTTGCTTCTGGTGGAACAGGAACAATTCAATACTCTATTTCATCTGTACCGAATGAAACTGTTAATTCAGGTGTGTTTACTGATTTAGGTCCTGGAACATATACTGTTTATGTTCAAGATCAAAATGGATGTAGTGTGGGTCCTTTTGACTTCACTATCGATGTGCCACCAGTATTTTCAGTAGTAAGTGTTACACCTATTCCAGAAATTTGTTTAGGAGATGGTGGATCAGTTGAATTTACGGTTTCAGGAGGAACAATGTCGGGAGCAGTTGGTTATACTGCAACAGATGGAGTTTCAACTCAAACTTCACTAACAGGAGATTTTATCTTTACTAATTTAAGTGCAGGAGATTATTTGTTTACTGTTACTGATGAAAATGGATGTGTTGTTACAGTTGAATTTAATATAGGAGTTGGAGTAGATATACAAGCAGATTACATAATTGAAACAATTTGTGTTAATGATTTACCACAAGCTAACGTAACTATTTTGTTTAATGATGAAATAGATATATCTGAACTTACATTTGATTTAGATAATGGTGCAGTAATTCAACCTAGTGATAATGTATTCCAAAATGTAACTAGTGGTTCTCACGTTGTGACTGTGACACATACAAATACATGTCAGCAACAAGTAAACTTTATAGTTACATTACCATCAACACCAGTTTTAACTCTTACAGAGAGTGGATTAAACCAATTCACGATGTCGACAGTTGGAGGCGAACCGCCATATGAGTATACTATTTTAAATAGTAACGGTACTGTTCTTTATGTGGGCTCTAATACTGTTTATTTTATTAATCAAACAGATACTTACACTGTAATTGTTACTGATGCAAATGGTTGTACAGATACTGAAGATATCTTTATAGAGTTCTTTGATGTTGAAATTCCTGATTACTTCACACCAGGAGGTGATGGAACTAATGACGGATGGAGTCCTAATTATTTAGATAACTATCCTAAAGCTGTTACTTATGTGTTTGATAGATATAGTAGAAAAATTATTACTTTACGTCCAGGAGAATCTTGGGATGGTACTTACATGGGTAATGAATTACCTTCTGGAGATTATTGGTATGTTTTGAAACTGAATGGTGAGACTGATGCTAGAGAGTTTGTAGGTAATTTCACATTATATAGATAATAAAAAGAAGACTAAGCCTATTTTTTAATGGGCTTAGTATTAAATAAAAGATATTAAAATGAAAAAAGTAGCACTATTCTTAATACTATTCAGTTTGTGTCAATTGAATGCTCAAGAGCTTACAATACCTCAACAAACGCAGTATTTAGCTGACAATCCTTTTACTATGTCTCCTACTTTTGCAGGTATTGGAGATAATGCAAGAATCCGTTTAAATGGACTTACTCAATGGGTTGGAATTAAAAACTCTCCTATTAATCAATCTTTAGCAGCAGATTTTCGTATTGCAGATCGATCTGGTGTTGGTGTTTTTTTATATAATGATAAAAATGGTAATACAAGACAATATGGAGCCAAATTATCTTTTGCTCAGCATTTAATTTTAGATTATGATAGCGAGCAATACTTATCTTTAGGTATTTCATTTAATTTGAATCATTTTAGAATTGATATTGAAAACTTTAGTAATCAACTTGATCCTGCAATTAATGGAGATAGAGCCACTCAAAATTATAATTTTGATATAGGTTTCCTATATAGATATAAAGATTTTTTTATAAGTTATAATGCTTCAAATATTTTAGATAAAAACATTAGAGAAGTTAATTTTTTAGAGCCTGATTTATTATTAAATCACCAAGTTTATTTTGGAAGTAAAATAAGAAGAAGTGGTTCTACTTTTGAAATTGAACCTTCTGCTTTAGTTCAATATTATCAAAGTGATGGTCGTTCGACAACAGATTTGAATATTAAATTTAAAAAACATTTTTACGAAGATTATTTTTGGATAGGTGCTACTGCAAGATTTTTAAATGAACAATCTCTTACGCCAGTTACGGTTGGACCAGTTTTAGGTCTTAGAAAAAGTGATTTCTATTTTGGTTACTCCTATCAAATTAATACAAATGAGCTTTTATCATATAATTCTGGGACTCACATGATTACAATTGGGTTTGACTTTTTACAAAGTTTAAGTAACTGTCCATGTACCCAAAATAGAATTGTATATTAAAAATAAACAATTAAATTTGAAAAGTTTACTGCAGTTCTTTTTTGAATTGTAGTAAACTTTAACAATTTAAAAAAATAACGAATAAATGAAAACACTGCACAACTTTAATTTTAACAATCAAAAAGCTATTATAAGAGTAGATTTTAATGTTCCTTTAGATGAATATTTCAATGTAACTGATACTACTAGAATAGAAGCTGCGAAGCCTACAATTGATAAAATTATTTCAGGTGGTGGAAGTGTAATTTTAATGAGTCACTTAGGACGACCTAAGGGTTTTGAAGACAAGTATTCTTTGCAACACATAATTGTTTCAGTTGAAGAAATATTGGGTTACAAAATAAAATTTGTAAAAGACTGTATTGGTTTAGAAGTTGAGAAAGCTGTTGAAAATTTACAAAAGGGAGAAATTCTTTTGCTTGAAAATCTTCGTTTTTACAATGAAGAAGAGAAAGGAGATTTGGCTTTTGCGGAAAAACTTTCTAAGTTTGGAGATATTTATGTTAATGATGCGTTTGGCACAGCACATAGAGCTCATGCTTCTACAACTATAATTGCCCAATTTTTTCCAAATAAAAAATGTTTTGGGTTGTTATTAGCAAAAGAGATTGAAAGTATAAACAAAGTTCTTTCTGACTCTGAAAAGCCAGTAACGGCTATTTTAGGAGGAAGTAAAGTCTCTTCTAAAATTACTGTTATTGAGAATATTTTGGACAAAGTAAATCATATGATTATTGGTGGAGGAATGACATTTACTTTCGTTAAAGCACTTGGAGGGAAAATAGGTAATTCTATTTGTGAAGATGATAAACTTGATTTGGCGATTGAAATTTTAAAGCAAGCAAAAGAAAAAGGAGTACAAATTCATTTACCAGTTGATGTTATTGCTGCAGATTCTTTTTCAAATGATGCTAAAACACAAGTTGTGGATGTAAAGCAAATTCCAGACGGTTGGCAAGGTCTTGATGCTGGTCCAAAATCTCTTGCTATATTTGATAGGATTTTAAATGATTCTAAAACAATTTTATGGAATGGTCCTTTGGGTGTTTTTGAAATGGAAACGTTTTCAAAAGGAACTATTACACTAGGTGAATCAATTGCAGAAGCAACAAAAAATGGAGCTTTTTCATTAGTAGGAGGAGGTGATAGTGTAGCAGCTGTAAAACAATTTGGACTAGAACCAAAAATGAGTTATGTATCTACAGGTGGAGGAGCAATGTTAGAAATGCTTGAAGGTAAAGTTTTACCTGGTATTGCCGCCATTTTAAACGATTAAAATAATAATAATGTGTTGTAGTAATTAAGCCTCAAATAAACTAAAATTAAAGAGATGATGAAAAACAAATTTATAATACTATTTCTTTTGTTTACATTTTCAATGTTAGCGCAAGAAAGTAAACGAGATATTGTTAATGCAGATGTTTTAAAAGTTTCTTATTTAGATTCTATTAAAGCCACTTTCACTAACCACAATACAAGTAATTGTATTGATGAAAGATGGTTAGCTGAGTTATCAAATGAAGAAATATTTGAAAATATGTATTCAGATGTTACTGAAATTGACATCGATTCTATTGTTATATTTGATTTACCTACAGACTTATTAAAGAAAAGACTAAAAAAATTAGATAATAAATCACCATTTAATATTGAATATAATCCTGCTTTAGAGAATGTTATAAAGACTTTTTTAAAGAAAAGGCAAGGTGCTTATGAAAGATTAATGGCAATTTCTGAGTATTATTTTCCAATGTTTGAAGAGCATTTAGCAAAATATGATGTTCCCTTAGAAATTAAGTATTTAGCAATAGTTGAATCTGCTTTAAATCCAAAAGCTAAATCTAGAGTAGGTGCAACAGGATTGTGGCAATTTATGTATCCAACAGGCAAACAATTCGATTTAGAAGTAAATTCTTTTGTAGATGAACGTTATGATCCTTTGAAAGCAACTGAAGCTGCTTGTCAGTATTTATCAAGTTTATATAGAATTTTTGGCGACTGGAGTATGGTTTTGGCTTCTTATAATGCTGGACCTGGAAATGTTTCCAAAGCTATTAGAAGATCTGGTGGAAGTCAAAATTATTGGAACATTAGAAAAAATTTACCTAAGGAAACTGCTAATTATGTTCCAGCTTTTTTGGCTACAATGTATATTTATGAATACCATAAAGAGCATAAATTTGTACCAAAGAAAGCTCCTTTAACCTATTTCGAAACAGATACTGTAATGGTTAAAAGACGCATTTCTTTTGAGCAAATATCTGAAATTTTAGATGTTCCATTTGAGCAAATATCTTTTTTGAATCCAATTTACAAATTGGACATTATTCCATATCAAGAAGATAAAGCACATTATTTAAGATTGCCTAAAAACAAACTGGGTCTTTTTGTTTCAAATGAAGAAAAAGTTTATGCATATGTTGATTTTTTGGATACGTTTAAAGAAAAAACAATATTACCAGATGCTAATGAAGTATTAGTTAGTAGAACAAAATATCATAAAATAAGGAGCGGTGAAAGTTTGGGATTAATTGCAGACAAATACAATGTAACCATTTCTCAATTAAAAAACTGGAACAATTTAAGAGGAAATTCTATTCAGGCTGGAAAAAGTTTAAAAATTTTATCTTCTGAAAGAGTAGCTTCAAAAGGCCATGCAAACTCCAGTAATAATGCTAGTAATCAGGTATATAGAGTTAAAAAAGGAGATTCTTTATATTCAATTGCAAAAAAATTTCCAGGCATTTCTGCTGATGATATAAAAAAATGGAACGGTATTAGTGGTAATAATATTAAACCAGGTATGAAACTGAATATTAATGGATAAAAAGCCACCTATATGAAACAAATATTTATTACATTTTTAAGTTTAATTTTTTTAATATCTTGTAAAGATAGTCCAGCTGAAAAGAATGCAGTTTTGACTGAATCAAATGGAAAGATAAATAATGTATCTATTATCATTGATGAAAACCTTTGGAATGGTGAAATTGGAGATAGTATACGAAAGAAATTTGCTGCTCCTATTGATGGCTTTATAAATGAAGAGCCAACGTTTACATTAAATCAATATCCATCTAAAATTTTTGAAGGTTTCGTAAGAAACAGTAGAAATATTATTGTTGTTGAAAAATCGAATCAATCTGGTTTTAGTGCTAAAAAAGATGAATTTGCAAAGCCACAACAAGTATTTTATATTGTAGGTAAAAATAAAGATGAAATTTTAGCTACGTTAGAAAAAAAAGCTAATGAAATTATTCAAGCTATTAAAGAAGGTGAGATTACTGAAAACCAAGTACGTTTAAAGAAAGCTGCTGTCACTGATGTAAAAGTTAGAGAGCGATTTGGTGTTGCTCTAACGATTGGTTTTGGGTATAAATATGACATGGTAGAAGATGATTTTTTATGGATTAGAAAAGAATTTAATTCTGGTTATAATAGTATTCTTGTTTATGAAGTGCCAATTAATGTAATAGAGAATGATTCTAATGTAGTCAATAATATTGTAAAAATGCGTGATTCCATTGGAAAACAATTTATTCATGGTACGTTAGACAATACATGGATGGTTACTGAGGATGCATACTCTCCTTTGTTCTTCGATGTTTCAATTTCAGGAAGAAAAACTTATGAAACAAAAGGGAATTGGCATTTAAAAAATGATTTTATGGCTGGACCATTTGTTAATTATGCTATAAAAGACACCAAAAATAATCGCTTTTTAGTCCTAGAGGGTTTTACATATAATCCTTCCAAATCTAAACGTGATTTAGTATTTGAACTAGAAGCAATTATTAAGTCAGTTAAATTTTTAAAATAAATACGCTATTTTTGTTAAATAATATAAATCTCATTAGACTTTAGGTTTAATGAGATTTTTAGTTTTTACAATTTATGGAATCTTTAATTGAATTTAAAATAAAGCTTTTTAAAGAACTTTCTCTTAACGAACTATATTCTGTGTTGCAACTTAGATCTGAAGTGTTTGTGGTTGAGCAAAACTGCGTTTACCAAGACATTGATGGGAAAGATGAAAAAGCATTACATGTAATTGGTTACTATAATGGTGAAATTGTTGCTTACACAAGGATTTTTGATAAAGGGTGTTATTTTGATGAAACCTCAATAGGTAGAGTAGTGGTTAGTCCAAAATACCGAGACAAAAAATGGGGTTACCAGTTAATGCAAGTTTCAATTGATGCCATTAAAGAATACTTTGAGGATACAAAAATTACTATTTCTGCCCAGCAATATCTAACCAAGTTTTATCAATCATTAGGATTTGTTCAAACTAGTGAAGTGTATTTAGAAGATGATATTCCTCATGTTCAAATGAAAAGAAGCTAATTCACTTTTGTAATTACAATTTCTACACGTCTATCTAGCAATGGAGTTTTTCCTAAAGGGCGACTGTTTCCAAATCCTTTATGAGTCATTCTTTCCTTTTTAATTTTTTTTGAACTAAGATATTTATAAACGGCAAACGCTCTATTGACAGAAAGTTCTCTTTTTTTTGTACCTCTATCTATTGCTTCTTTTTGAAAGGAAGGAGTACAACAAACATGACCTTGTATTTCAAATTCGATATTTTTAAATTTATGAAGTTGTTTTGCTAATCTATCTAGTTCTTTTCTAGCAGGATATAATAATTGACTGCTTCCTCTATCAAATAGTAATTTATCCAAATAAATTCGATCGCCAACAACAGGATTTTTAGGTATTGTACTGTAAACTCCCGGAATTTTTAATTCTTCAATTAAAATGGGTTTATAATTAACTACAACATCAACTCTTCTGTTTTTTGATCGAACTTCTGGAATATTATCTAGTAAATCATCATCAATTAAAATTCTCCCTTTTCCTTCAATTGTAATTATAATCTTGTTTTTAATTCCATTTAATAGAAGTTCATCTTTAACAGTAAGTGCTCTGTTGGTAGAAAGTTTATAATTATATTCTTCTTTTCCTCTATCATCACAATAACCAAATATTTCTATTGTTTCAATGGTTGCAGTATCTATTTTTTTTACAAATTCCACGAGTGCTTTTGTTTGACTTTCTTTTAGAGCAAACTTATCAAATTCAAAATAAATTGAATGTACTTCTTCCTCTTGTGCCTTCAAGATTGAGGAACTTAAGAGTAGAAGAAAAAGGACAAACCGTTTCATGTCATTTTTTAGAATTGATTAGTAAAGTAGGGTCTTCAGACATCTATATATCATTAAAATTATGAATTTTTCGATTTTTACTATCATTTAAAGTTACAAAATAATAAACTAACAAAAAAACGACTTTTAAATAGGTCTAAAAGTCGTTATGAGATTAATAAATTTACTGTTTTATTAAAATTAATTCTTGGCTTACAGGTAATTGTAAAGGAGGAAGTGGTGGATCACCTACTGTTCTCATTCGTGTCATAGAGTCTAAATACAGAAATATTTTAATGGCTTCCTGACCGTTGTGTGTAATTTTACGAATGAATAAATCATAAAATTGTTTGGTGTCTGGTTCCATAATACTTAACACAACTCTTTTTTCATTTGAAGCACAATCATTACAACCTAAATACTGTCCAGTTAAAATACGATTTCCGTCAATAATATATTTACCGCCATCAACATAATTGTTGTTTAAATCATTTAATGCATCAATTACAACTACACCATCTTTTATGTATTTATAAGCACCTATTAGCATATCTTCGCAATAACGGTTGTTGAATTTGGAAGAAAGTTCCATTTTTTGTAATACTATTTCAAGAGAGGTTGAGCCATTTGTGTATTTGTAATGACCTTCAAATTGATTAAATATATTGTGAGTGTCTTTATAATAATAGCCAGTTTTCCCTACATGGGTTGCATCATCAATATCTACAATATTATTACATTGTGAATAACTATAATTAGCAATTAGTATAGTAGTAATTAATTTTATTATTGTTTTCATCTTTTTGTCTATTTTAGTTGTTACAAGGTTGTGGTGTGGCAGTAGGTACTCCATCTGAGTTGTTTGTAAGATTTAGTTTGTTCCAGTTATTCAAATCCCCATTTTGTGCTTGGTACAAATCGATGCCATAATCACCAAATTTCTGTAAAAAATATTTTTCTAGGTTTTCTAATTAAAATTAAAACTACAAAATAATAAACTAATAAAAAAACGACTTTTAAATAGGTCTAAAAGTCGTTATGAGATTAATAAATTTACTGTTTTATTAAAATTAATTCTTGGCTTACAGGTAATTGTAAAGGAGGAAGTGGAGGATCACCTACTGTTCTCATTCGTGTCATAGAGTCTAAGTACAGAAATATTTTAATAGCTTCCTGACCGTTATGTGTAATTTTACGAATGAATAAATCATAAAATTGCTTGGTGTCTGGTTCCATAATACTTAAAACCACTCTTTTTTCATTTGCAGCACAATCATTACAACCTAAATACTGTCCAGTTAAAATACGATTTCCACCTAGTAAATATTCACTACCATCGACATAATTGTTATTTAAATCATTTAATGCATCAATTACAACTACACCATCTTTTATGTACTTATAAGCACCTATTAGCATGTCTTCACAATACCAATTACCAGGTTGTGTGGACATTTCCATTTTTTGTAATATGATTTCAAAAGAGGTTGAACCATTTGTGTATTTGTAATGACCTTCAAATGGACTTAAAACGTTATTTATATCTTTATAATAATAACCAGTTTCATCTACATGAGGTCTTTGATATAGGTTTACAACATTCGGGCATTGTGAATAACTATAATTAGCAATTAGTATAGTAGTAATTATTTTTATTATTGTTTTCATCTTTTTGTCTATTTTAATTGTTACAAGGTTGTGGTGTGGCAGTAGGTACTCCATCGGAATTGTTTGCAAGATTTAGTTTGTTCCAGTTATTCAAATCCCCATTTTGGGCTTGGTACAAATCGATGCCATAATCGCCAAATTTTTGTAAAAAATATTTTTCTAGGCTTGTTTTGTTTACATCATATTTTTCAGCAAGTTTTTCATGAATCTTTTTTAACCGTAGTTCATCATTGGTAATATATGCTAATTTAGGATCATTCCAGTCTGCTTCCATTTTTGCTTGTAGTTTAGCGATATCATTTACTTTTAATGCAAAAATTAGTGGTTGTGCACTATTGTTTGGGTTTTCACAAATTATCATTACTACTACATGTCTTTTATTTCCTCTATGGGCTTTTTCATAAGTATCTAGCAGTACTCTTATATCTTGCCATGAAAAAATTTTATGTCCAAAAAAAGGATGAAGATGTATGTTGCCTATATAATCACCACCTTGCCATGCTGTAGTTGTGGTAGTTTCCCCTTCTTCTACAGGGGTTGTATTATAAGAATAGCTAGCACCAGAAGCAGGATCATAAGATCTCACTCTTTCAAAGCTAAAGATCCATTCCTTGTCAACTCCTTCATTAATTTTATTTTTTAAGGTTTCTATTTTAGTTTCAAAATCGTTATCAGCATCAATTAATTGCTTCAAGGTTTCACAAGGTTCTGTAATATCGGCTTGTAAAACAGGAGTAGTGTTTACAGGACTTTGCGTATCTTCTATATCATCGTTTGGATTAGGGTCGTTTGTAGAAGAATTGTCATTATTGGCATCACCACCAGTTCCTTCATTATAACCACTACCATTATCGCCACTACTATCACTTGAGCCACCACCATCTTGATCTTCACCACAAGGACTATAAGAATAAATCACTTGTTCTGCATAAACTGTAAAACTTCCATTTTCAAAATAAGGGCAATAGGCACCTCCTAGAATATCTTCTAAATTATGATGTTCTGCTCCAGGACAAGTATTACCAGGAATTATAGTTGTAGTTAAACACATACCACCTACATCTCCTCTACTTAATAAAGAGTTAATATCAATTAATGTGCCATCTACTGGTGTAATTGTTATTTTTTCTGAAAGGTCTGGGTTATGACCTTGTTCTAATTCTTGATACTCTTGCTCGGTAATAGCATATTGAGCAATATATAAGTCATAACCAGTACTATCGTTTTGATTTAAAATTAAATTTTCAAGTAATAAGTTAGGATTTTTTCTGTTGATTTGAAAAGTGTAAGAATGACCACCTTTTTCATCTTCTATATAATAAGCAAAATCAGTATCTATATAAAAACTATTATCATTAGAAAGGAGTATTCTATTGCTTGTTAATGCATTAGATTTGTTTCCTATTTTAGTAAGTTGATTGAGGAGTTTAGCATTGTTTTTAAAATCTTTAAAATGAACTTTAGAAACTTTTAAATTTTGCTTAAATGCAGCTTTTTTTTCAATTTTTGGAGAATCTTCTTCATATTCACAATTGACAAATAATAGGGTTAAGACTCCAAGCAGTGTAAAAAGGAAAAGTTTATTTATAATTTTTCTCATATATTGAGAGGGTAAAGGTTAATATTATCTTTTTAAAATGGAAGTATATTTGACATTATCATTCAATATAGTTTTAGCTTTATTAATCTCAATGTCTTTTTGGGTATAAAATTCATAAAGACCTTCTTTATATTGATAACGAGTAATCAACTCTTCTTGCAATAATTTTTTAAACTCTTCTTTGTTTTTACTCGCTTCAGCATCCTGGCTTTTTTCTAAAGCTAATTGTAATGATTTATATTCAGCTATAATTGAACCGTCAATTTCTTCTTTTTTAGCTTTTTCTAGCAATTCTTTTAACGCTTTTCCGGTTTCGCTATCTAAACTGTATTTTTCTTGCTTTATGAAGGTTTTAAAGGTATTAAAATCAGTGTCTGAAATGGTAGGAATACCAGTTTGATTAGGGTTTTTATAGTATAGAGTAGTTGCATAATCAAAAACAGCATCATTTTTAACTAAGGCATCAGTAATAGTACTCTTTTTTGTTTCTTCAACAATTACATCAGGTAAAACTCCACCACCATCATAAACGGTTCTTCCTCCTTTAGTTTTAAAAATATTAAAATTATTTTTATCTATTTTAATTGCTTTTCTATTTTCATCTTTATGAGCATAATCTAAGGCTTGAATACATCTACCAGAAGGGGTGTAATACCTAGAAATAGTTACTTTTACTTGTGTACCATAAGATAAATTTAAAGGTCTTTGTACTAATCCTTTTCCAAAACTTCTATTTCCTACAATAACTGCACGGTCTAAATCTTGTAAAGCTCCTGATACAATTTCAGATGCAGAAGCACTACTTCCGTTAATAAGTATTGCTAATGGAATTTCTAAATCAATTGGTTGATTATTTGTTTTATAGGTATTATTATGTTTTTCAGATTTTGATTTTGTAGTAACAATTACTTCTCCTTTTGGTACAAATAAATTACAAATATTTACAGCTTCATGTAATAAACCTCCTGGATTTCCTCTTAAATCTAAGATAATTTTGGTTGCGCCTTTTGCTTTTAATTCTAGCAATGCAGATTTGGTTTCACTACTAGCTTTTTCAGTAAATTTTGAAAGTACAATATAACCTGTTTTGTCTTCTAACAAAGCATAAAAAGGAACAGCTTTAACTTCAACTTCATCAAGAATAATAACAGTATTCTGTTTTTGACCTTGACGTTCGTAGGTAATATTTATCTTAGTGTTTTTGGTTCCTCTTAATAATTGAGATGCATCTTCTTTGTATTCTTTTAAATTAATGTCTCCTATTTGTGTAATTTCATCACCAGGTTTTAAACCAGCTTTATCCGCTGGAAATCCTTTGTAAATTTCTTTTAAAAAGACACGACCTTCTTTTCTTTGCACAATAGCTCCTATTCCAGTATATTCACCTGTATTGTTAATTTTAAATTTCAATACATCTTGTTCGTTAAAGAAAACAGTGTAAGGATCTAAATCGGCCAACATGTTTTTGATGGCAATATCCATTAATTCTCCTGGATTAGTTTCATCTACATAGTTTTGGTTTATTGTCTTAAAAGCCTCAGTAAAGATTTCAATTTGTTTAGCAATTTCAAAAAAATCATTTTTAAAACTTACTGCTAAAAATAGAAATCCAACACTAAATAAGGTAATAATATATTTTTTATTTAAAAATCGCTTCATTATAATTTCTTTTTACTTCTAATTTTTCTTCGTACAAAAATGATTAACACTACGAAAATAAGGATAAAAGGCCAAATATGTAACATTCCAAGGAAGAAACTTGACAATCCATTAAAACCCGATTTTACAGCATTCCACATTTTACTTCCATAAGAAACTGTTGTTCCTGTTCCTTCAGGTTTTTCGGTATACATTTCAATGGAAATAGTACTCATTGAAACTCGGTTTTGTAAATACTTTAATTTCCCTTCTGCTGCTTCAATTTCTTCTCTTATAACTGAAAGTTGTTTTTCAACTTCTAAAATTTCGGAAACTTTATTGGCTTTTTTTAAGATTTCCAAATATCTGTTTTCTAAAGTTCGTTTTGCTTTTAAACGAGCTTCAACATCTACAAATTCTTCAGTTACATCTTGTGCTGAAATTTCTTTTCTATCAAAATGTGTTACTCCTTTGCTTATTTCATTTATAAATACATCAAAATTTGTATTTGGAATGCGAAGCGTTATATTTCTGTATATCGAACCATAATCAGTTCCTGAATTATCATTTTGAATATACGCTTTATAGGTTTTAGCAGCTTTATAAATGTTTGAAAAACTTGTTTCTAAGTTTTGCGTTTCAAAGCGTAAATGAGCAGTTTTTATTATTTTAGTATCACTCGCAATGGATTTATCTAAGGGGCTTTTTTTTGAAATTGGTTCAGATTCATCAACAACATCATAACTGAAATTAGAACTTTCCGAAATACTGTTTTCTGCTATTTTTTCTTTGCAGGAAAATAATAAAATGAATAAAAATGAATAATAGAAGATTCTTTTCATAACCATAAAAGATAAGATTTTGTAATTACTAAATATACTAATATTGATTCACAAAAACTTAGCCAGAAATTATTTTTTTAGTTCTGAAATGAATTTTTCAAACAGCAAAACTGTTTTTTCATTGATTTCTTGGTATGAAAGTCGTTCTTTAGTTTGGTAGAAAAACATAATAGCGTAGTTTTTTTCTATGTTTTCCAATAAGACATGTTTATTTAAACGATAACATTCTCTCAAAATACGCTTGAAGTAATTGCGATCGACAGCTCTTTTAAAATATTTCTTAGAAACTGAAACTCCGAATTTTAAAATTTCATTTTCAGAAGGATTCTCAACATAAACCAAACGCAATGGATATTTAGAAACTGATTTACCTTCTGAAAAAAGTAAATCGATAGTATTTTTGCTTTTTAGCTTTTCGTTTTTTGGATACTTGAAATTCATGATAGCTTAAGATGCTGTAAAGATATGTAAAATCATTTGGAGTTATTATAATTCGTTATTTTCTATAAATCATTAGTATTTAATTATCTGTTTTTTCATTTTATGTAAAATAGTTGTAAATAAAAAAGCTACTCGAAAGTAGCTTATAAATTGGATAAGGTATTGTTTTAGTCTGCTTATTTATACTTCACTAATTTTCTAGCAATTTCATTTAACATTTTTCTATTTTGATCTACAAAATACAAACCAGCTTGAATGAGTTCGTAGATATTTTTTTTAGAAGTGTCATCCATTTCTGGTGAAGCATTTCTAAGTTGGGGCATTAATCGGTAATAATTCTTTTTATTTCTTGGCCCAAGTGATTCATACATTTTAGAAAGATGATAATTCACTGTTTCAGCATTGGCAGACAATAAAATATCTATTAATGGGGAAATCCATTTTATTTTTCCAGCATTTTCAAATTTTTCAAAGGTATAGGGTTTTAAAACTTCTCCTGTTCCTACTGAGATTATGATCATATCATTAATATCTGGATAATCTATTTTTTGTGAATCGTGTAATATTTTTGAAAAAGGTATTTTTCTAGCTTCTGCATAAGCACACATAGCAGGATTATTGGCATAAACACCACCATCTATTAATGTGAATTCTTGATCGTAAAGCGATTTTATTTTTGCAGGTTCAAAATAGGTAGGTGCTGCACTTGTGGCTCTACAAACATCTCTTACATAAAAGTTTTCTAAAGGAGTATAAGCTTCATGACTACAAAAAAACTTCGATTTACGCTGATTAATATCATAAGTAGTAATTAAACAGGGTTTTATAAGTTCGTTTAATTTCAAATCACCAAATACTTCTTTTAATTGTCGTTCTAAGTTTCGTTGGGAAATTTTCTCATTAAATAATCCAAATGGATTGATGATTTCTTCCCAAAAAGAAACATTAAAGATAGAATCTCCTTTTTTGGCATACAAATCGAGAGCGGCTTCTACAGAAAACTTAGCACTTTTAGTATTATCTGGAAAAAGTAAAATAGCGGTTAATAAACCTCCTGTACTACTTCCTGCTACCAAATCGAAATAATCTCCAATTTTTGCATTAGGATTATCGATACGTTGTAATTCTTCTTGTATGTATTTTAAAACCACAGCCGTAATAATACCTCTAATTCCTCCTCCATCTAAACTTAATACTCTGATTTTTTTTGCCATTGTTTTGCTATTTTATAACAGTTGCAACTACAATATCAACTATTGTTTTTATAATACTGTTTTTAATGTTATTGATTCTAATTTTTGATATTCCTACTGTTTGTAATGCTTTCAAAGCAACAATGTCTTTCTGACTTTTTAAAAGCCATTCAAATTCTTCTTTAGTTAAAGAACCTTCAGCAAAAAGTAATATCCAACGTTTCAGTTTTTCTTCTGATTCTTTTAAGAAGGCTGTAACGTCATTTTGAATTTCTGGTTTAAATTCTTTGTATTTATTTCCAAGTAGGGTTAAAAGCGCTTCTTTTAAATCCTTTATTAATTTTTCTAAATCCATGATTGTTTTTTGTTTGTTATTGTGATATAATTGCTAATAAATTGTCTTTGGAAGTTTTATCTTTCTTTATTTCATATTGAATTAATAAATCAAATGCCTCTTCTATTTGTTTTTTTGATTCTTCTACAAAAGTGGGTGAGAGTGTTTGTTTGTTTTTCCAAAGTTTAAAAAATCCGCCAACAAGATTTTTTTCTTTATCTGTTAAAACGTTCCACATTGCAAAAGATATTTCGTTATTAGGTTTGTTTTTTTCATATTCTTTTAGTTTTTCAATGTCTAAAAGTAATTTCATAACTGTTTCTTTGTGATTTTCAAATGGTAAGGATGCATTTTCCATTAGCATAAGAGTCTCTACTTTTAATTCGGTTGTTTTTTGATATGAATATTGATCAAATACAGCAGTTTTAATAGCTTGACAACTAGTTAAGGCAATTATCGCAAATAATGCGATTTTAATTTTTAGGTTTTTCATCTTTATAAAGTTTATTTGTTTGCTTATAAAATTACATAATCATTTTTATCTTTTTTTAGTTTAGATAATTTTCTCCAATTATTGTATTCTTTTTTTTCAAAATGTGGTAAATCTTTGAAATTTTTCCAATTTCCTCCCCAATTCCAACCATATTTTGCGAATATTTTAACGCATTCGTACCAATCGGCTATCGTATCGTTATCCCAATCTTTCACAGTATCCCATGAGGCAATCTTATCATCTATTATCAAGCAAATGTCAACTGCGAAACCATAATTATGAATGGATTTACCAGCGTTACCATTAGTAACTTTTTTTCCTGGTTTTGTTCTGCCTAATGCATATAATTCATCTTGCTCTTCAAAAGTGCGTAACCCTTGTGTGATTCTTATTTTTGCTTTTCCTGTTAATGAAATATTACATTCTTCAATAATTTTATAAACCTCATCTCTTACACTTGGGTGTAATTTTTGTATTCTTTGTTTGGTATATTTGTCCACTCTTTTAAGCATTAATTAGAATACAAATATAATAGAAAATAATCTAACAAGCAAATAAAAACACAGAAAATAATCTTAAAAAATATTCAATTTTGACTTTAATGAGTGTGGACAGCCGTTTTGTTGAGTATGTAGTTAGATACGCTAAGAATATTTTCATTTTATTAAAGTATATTTTAGTTTATATTTTTAAGGTATATTCTGCAAGACAATTCAACTATATTTATGCTATTTATTGTGAGAAATGAGAAAGAGATATAAATACTGTTTTTAAGAAATTGGCAACTTTTAAAATGAAATTTTAACATTACGCTATAATTATACAACCACGTTAATTCGATGATAATCTTAGTATTTTTGGAAGAGATAGCATAGTTAATATTGGTATGAAAAAGTAGTATTTATTGATTAGAATGAAATGGTTACCAAAAGATTCTTAAAAGAGTGGTTTATGCTAAAATTAACAGTGAAAAAAGAAACACAAATAGCCATGTTTATGTAGTTTTAAATATGTAACGAGAAAGGATAGGCATTAATAAACTTCTATCTATTGGTTTTGAAATAAAATCATCACAGCCAGCGGCTATTGCTTTTTGAATATCTTCCTCAGTAGAATATGCAGTTTGAGCAATAACAGGAAGTTGAGGTCTTAATTGTTTTATTTTCTTTGTAGCTTCATATCCGTCCATTATTGGCATTTTAATATCCATTAAAACTAATTCAATTTGGTTGTTTTTCTCACAAATTTCAACCGCTTTTTTGCCATTTTCAGCTCGATGTATTACAAAATTAAACTCTGGCATTTTGGTTAGAACTGTTTTCAAAAACATAAAATTAATATCTCCATCTTCTGCTATTAGAATAATATGTTTTTCAGGTTTTTGGATAGTTTCAGGTTTTTTTTCAGATGTATTTTGAATTGCTTCTGGTACTGGTATAAATGGTAAAGTTAATGTAAATGTACTTCCTTGATTTTCTAACGTTTCTACTGATATTTTGCCTCCTAATAAATCTGCATTTTTTTTAGCTATAGAAAGACCTAACCCTAAACCTCCATAATTTTTAGAGATCTCTTTTTCTGATTGCGTAAAAATGTTGAATATGATTTCTTGATCTGCTTTTTTAATACCAATTCCAGTGTCTTTTATACAGATAATAATTTCTTTGTCAATAATGTCATATTGTATAATAACTGATCCAGTGTTTGTAAATTTAACAGCATTGTCTATAAGGTTTAATAGTATTTTAAAAAGTTTTGGCTTATCTATTAAAACTAAACCTGCATTTTTATTAAGTTTGCTTTCTACAACAAAATTTATATTTTTTTCTTTAGCTTTTTGATAATATTTTTTGTCAATACTTTCAAATAATGCATCTAAATCGATTTCTTCGGGTTTAATTGTTATTTTTTCAGTTTGAAGTTTAGCAATTTCTAAGATATTATCTATACTTACAATAAGTTCTTTACTATTACGGGCTATTATTTTAGCATATTCCTTTTGTTCTTCTAAGGTAAGATCTTCTTTTAGTAATAGTTCAGAAAATCCAATAATACTATTCATTGGAGTGCGAATTTCGTGAGAAATGTTTTGAATAAAATTGGTTTTTAATTGGTCACTTTCTTCTGCTTTTTCTTTAGCAATTTGTAATTGTCTAGTACGTTGTTTTATTTTAAAGTTTAAATAACGGTTGATAAGCAGAAAAATCATTAGTATGCAAACTATTAAAAAAGTAATCCATATCCAAAAATTAGGCTTTTCATAAAATGGAGTAACCATATTAAACAACCAATTGTCTATGATGATTTTTTTCTCTCTATTTGAAATGCTGTTAAGACTTTTTTTAATAATAGATTGTAATATTTTATTGTCTTTAACAACAGCAAAACCAGGACTATAAGAAACATCAAGTTCAGAAGAAATAATAACATTATTTAAGTTGTTTTTAGTTATTAAATATTTTATGACAGCTTTCGGACCTATGTAGGCATCATATTCACCAATATTTACTTTTTGTAAACATTCTAATTCATCTTTACCATAACCAATAGTAATGCTTGGATATTTTTTTTGAATGATTTCTACTATTGAATATTGATAAGGAAGAATAAGTTTTTTTGCACCAAATTTTTTTAGATTTTTAATTATGGAATCTTCTTTTTTTTGAACTATAGCATGCTTGGATTCAAAAAGAGGTGGGTAAAAAGTTAAAAAATCTTCTTTGTCTTTCGTTTTTTGAATTTCAAGAATTATATCTACCTTATTGTTTTTAGCGTCTTCCAATAATTGACCCCAATTGGTATAATAAACTCTTTTAAATTTATAATCTGTTTTGTTTTCAATTAATTCTAAAAATTCTATAAAAATACCATCCATATATCCTTGATCGTTTGTAAATTGATATGGAGGATAATAAGGAAAAACGGCTACTTTAATACTGTCGTTTTTCTTAAGGTAATTTTTTTCTACTGATGTTAACAGAGGTGATTTTGAACAAGAAATTGCCCAAGCTATTATAAGTAATGTTATAAATAAAGGAATAGTTTTTTTTAACATTATGTGGGCTTAATTCATAATAGTAAATATAAGGAGAATTTTAATACAAATTAGCCGCTTTTAAGACAAAAACCGGATTTTTAGATAGTATAATGAAATTTATACTTAATAAAAATTTATTTTTTAACATTTTTAATATTAAAAACATATTAAATTTTTACCTTAAAAAGGAAGTAATATATAGATATTAAATACTATTTTCTAATTGATAACTGAGTTTTAAGAAATCTTTTTTTTCAAATTTATCTATTCTCTTGTTTTAAAAGATCTGTTTTCTTTTTTATGACTTTTATGACAATTATAGCAATAAAAAGGATTATTAAACTGTAAAATAAAAAAGGATTAAAATCAGTTTCATTTTTAGTTAAAACACCTAAATAATCAAAAAAGAAGAAAACAAGAAATAAAAGGAAAAGTCCATTAATCTCTTTTCTAACTACTTTTTTCCAACTAAAAGTGAGATTAGGTTTAACGAAGTTTTTAAAATTAGGAACAAACGCTGGAATTTTTTCAGCCCAATTTAAGTAGGTTTCTCCAAATTTACCTCTTAAAAATTGTTCTTCTGAAAACATAATTCTTTCGTAATAGACCCAATACAGAAGTGTAAAAGATGCCACAAACCAAAAGTTTCCAGATAACATAGCTGGACCAAGCCACATGAAAAAGTTCCCTACATACAAAGGATGTCTTACTAATGAATACATACCAGTAGTATTTAAACTATCTGCTACTTTCTTTTTTACCGTTCTTCCTGAGGTGTTTTTTGGAACATAACCAATAACGCAAATTCTAATAAACAAACCTAAAAGACTAAAAACTAAACATAGCATTTCATAATAAATCTCATAAGGCGTTTTCTTTAGAAAAAAAGTTTCAGGGTATAATTCGGTTTGTAAAAAAAGCAGTGTACCAATTATTAAAATAATAATAGGCAAAACACCTCTGTATCTAAATAACCAAACACCTTGTTGTTCTAATTCTTCTTGTAAAGCCATGAGATATTTAATGAAGGCCAAATATATAAAAAAAATATTTTGAAATTTTATTTTGAAACAGATCTAAATGCACTATTTTTCGCAAGTATTTTCATTCTATAAAATCACAAAATTATGCCAAAAATTATTCCACAAGCGCAAACTATAGATGAGGTTATTTTAATCTTAAATAAAATTATTGATGAAGCCATAATTTCGAAATCAACAATGGGTTATTTTGCCGTTTTATATTGTAAAGTAACTGAAAAAGTAAAAGAAGGTATTGCAGATGGAATATTTCAAAATGGACCACGAATGGAACAACTGGATGTGATTTTTGCTAATCGATATATCAAAGCGTATTATGAATATAAATATGAATTGCAACCCTCATCGTGTTGGGAAGTTGCTTTTAGATATGCAGACGATTTTTGGATGGTAGTGTTACAACATTTACTATTAGGAATGAATGCCCATATTAATTTAGATTTAAGTATTGCAGCTGCACAAGTTGCTCCAGGTAATGAAATAGATGACTTAGAAGCCGATTTTAATATGATTAATCATGTCCTATCAGCTTTAGTAGGTAATGTTGAAACGGCTTTATCTGATGTATGGCCATTTTTAAAATGGATTTTGAAGAAAACCCAAAAGGTTGATACTTTTCTTATTGATTTTAGCATGCAAGAAGCCAGAAACGGAGCATGGAAGTATGCGGTAGAATTGGCTCCATTAGATAATGTTCAGTTTACACAAAGTATATTAATCAGAGACCAAAAAATAACAAAAATTGCCGATTTAATTACCAATCCTGGTTATATTCCTTCTTTAATCTTCAAAATTCTTCGTCTATTTGAAAGAGGAAGTGTGGTGAGAAAAATTGAGAAATTGAGGAGTGTGATTTAGGCTGTTATAGGAATGTACTATCAGGTTAGTGTCATTTGCTTTTTAGATGTTTTTTTAAACTCATCAGTTGTTCTAGAACTTCTTTGATGTTTTTTTTGTGCCTCTGAAAATCTCTTCTCCTTTGTGTACAAAAACATAAATTTCATTTTCTGCTTTTGCAATTTGTAAACCAACTTTGTTGAGGTCATTTACCCATTTTGTCTTTACTAGTTTTAAAACAGTTTCAATGAACGTAAAGAAATCATCTAATAACAGTAAAAAATGAAACGCCTTAATTTCTTAAGACGTTTTATACTTATTATTTTTTATTTTCTTGAAGAAATTTTTTAAACTCTTGAAGAAAATCAATGAATTCTGAATATGTCCATTCAAAATCTTCTTCTTCTTGTTTTCTTTCTCTAAGATTAAAAAAAGCTACACTTTCTTTATCTATCATTATTCCTAAATGACCTCCCTCTACTTCATATTGAATATAATCATCATTTTGTAGTGCTTCACTTTTATTGATTAATTCTTGCACTTTTTGTGAAGTCCATTCGTGAGAGTTTATTTCAAAAAGTGCTTTTTCTTTTTCGTTTATAGATTCATATTGTAATCCATAAATCCCTTCCTGTCCAAAAACTTTGGAGGTAAATTGATATTTCATGATTATTATTTTAATTAAAGGATATGCATTTGTTAAATTACCAAATTGATCAACTTCTATCTGAATATTAAAATACTTTCTATTTTCAGTAAAATACTTATTATTGTCATATTTTAATTGTATGCCAGCATTAATCATCTCGTCATAAACCAATGCAATCTCCTCTTTTATTCTATTTATATCCCAATTTTTTGGAAAAAACTTGATGTGTTTTGTTTTGAAACATTCCTGTTACTATAAATTACTTCTACATTTGCTTTAAAGGGAACATTATTTGGTATATCTTCAATTCGAGAAACAACAGGTTTTCTTATCTCTTTAATATTAATTTTTGTTCCATTTACTGTATGATTATGAGCTCCTTGAGACCATAGCGTTGGAGTTGCGTCTCTTTTACTCCATTTACCAACTACAATTTCTCCATCGAAATGATGATGAAACTTCTTTTCAAATTTACTTGCCCATTTTACAAATGCTGTTTTTCTTATTTTTGTTACTTCTGCAACCTCATTCAAATACTTTTCTAAACCTATTTCATCTTCTTTTTTAAAGTATTCTTCCAAAGCTTCTTTGGCTTCTTTTTTTGTGCCTCTGAAAATCTCTTCTCCTTTGTGTACAAAAACATAAATTTCATTTTCTGCTTTTGCAATTTGTAAACCTACTTTGTTAAGGTCGTTTACCCATTTTGTCTTTACTAGTTTTAAAACAGTTTCAACAAAAGATTGAATAGGTATTATTTCCAATCTTATTGTGCCATTAACTGTCCTTAAAATAATAAAAGATTTTACTTGAGCAAAAACACTTTCAATGAACGTAAAGAAATCATCTAATAAAGGTTTTAGGTTTTTAGATTTTTCTCTTATTAAAGCAAATATAGCAATAGCAGTATCTATCAAAGAACGTCATAATTATAAAAGTATTAAAAAACCCCAATTTTTAGGTTGGGGTTTCAATGATTAGCTGTTTGTAGTATAAATTACCTGTAAACTGTACTATTCTATTTCTACATAAAAACCAGATTTACTGTTTCTTTTTACAATACCATTTTCGCGCATTTCATGAATAATATCTCCATTGAAATCAAAATAATAATCTTCTTCTGGATATATTTCATTGGTTATTTTATGAACTGTATCTAATAAAGATTTCCGGAAAGCGATTTGATCAGCTTCTTTGTCTATTACTCGAAATGAAATAGATGATGAATCACCAAACTCATATTCCAACTCTTTACCTTCAAAATTGCTATTAAAATAACCATCTGTTGATGAATATAATTCCGAAATTATAAAATATTTATTGTTATTTTTTTCTATTAATTCCTTAAATTCTTTTTTTTCTTCTAGTTCTCTTTTAAATTGTAATTTATATGTTAATGCCATAATTGTATTATTTTAATGTTATATAATCTATTTTCCCATCTTTTGAAATGTACATTACTTCTTTTAAACCTTCAATGGCCCAGTCCATAAACTGCTGTTGCAATTTTGAAACATCTCCCTCCCAATTTTTAAGGTTAATTACAACTCTTTTGGTTTGATCTTTTAAAACTTTATCTTGAACTTCTGACCAAACTCCTCTTACAGGTTTGTTTTTATTAAATGGCGCATAACAATCGAATACTTTTCCTTCTATGAGGTAGTCTGGTTCTTTTGAAGTGCCTTTAATTATTGGGTTTTGTTCAATATCAAAACCATTTTTAGCTAAAATATCAGCAGTTTCGTTTTCTAATTCTAGTGATGTTTTTGTTTCAATATCAGCTTTTTTAGAAATTCTAGTTACAGTCCCTTTTGGTTTAGCAAGATTATTCGGTGCTTTACTTGGTTTAGTTCTTTTTTTAAAAAATTCTGCAACCTCATCCAAATACTTTTCTAAACCTATTTCATCTCCTTTTTTAAAGTATTCTTCAAGAGCTTCTTTGGCTTCTTTTTTTGTGCCTCTGAAAATTTCTTCTCCTTTGTGTACAAAAACATAAATTTCATTTTCTGCTTTTGCAATTTGTAAACCAACTTTGTTAAGGTCGTTTACCCATTTTGTCTTTACTAGTTTTAAAACCGTTTCAACAAAAGATTGAATAGGGATTATTTCCAATCTTATTGTGCCATTAACTGTCCTTAAAATAACAGAGAAATAATTACTTATAAAAACAAAAAACACTTGTGAAAAATTATTTTACAAGTGTTTTAAAAATTATTTTATATATTAAGCATAATTGATTTATATAAGAAATTTCTACTAAAAAATCTTACAAATCGCCCCCTTCTAACCCTTTTATTTGATTAAAAAAATCTTTTTGATATTCTTCTAGACTATTGTGATCAGTTTCACTTACTATTAAAATTTCTTTGGCTTCAAATAAAGTTAATTCTGGAAAAATTTCTCTCAATTTAACCATTGAATCTATTGAATTGTTTTCCTTTTTTAATTCATTCAAAATTTCAAAAACATTTTTATCATTTTTTTTAATTGCTAAATACTTTTCTTTCGCGTCCATAATTATTTTACTTTAAATTTTTTAACAAATATTTCCATTTTTTCGCCATTTTTACCTCCTAAACTTTGAGGGATATCAATTATTTTTTTTTCAAACCCCATTTTAGTTACCATTTTCAAAACATCTTGATTTATAATTGAAGATCCTCCCAACTCAAGTGTGTTTATTTTAAATGAATTGGCTATTTTAGTTGATTTATCTCTGTACTCCAAAAATGATCTTAAAGCTTTACCTGTTTTATCATTTATGTAAAAAATGTAACTTTTGATTTCACTGGGTGTTTTAGTTAAAAAACCAGAAACATAGCCTCCTGTATTAGATACAAATTCAAAAGTAACAGTTTCACCTTTTAAAAATAATGAAATAACTTTTTCTTCTACACCTATTTTTTTTAGAAAATCAGATTGTAATAAATCATCCAAATACTTTTCTAAACCTATTTCATCTTCTTTTTTAAAGTATTCTTCCAAAGCTTCTTTGGCTTCTTTTTTTGTGCCTCTGAAAATCTCTTCTCCTTTGTGTACAAAAACATAAATTTCATTTTCTGCTTTTGCAATTTGTAAACCAACTTTGTTAAGGTCGTTTACCCATTTTGTCTTTACTAGTTTTAAAACAGTTTCAACAAAAGATTGAATAATGGCGAGATATATGCTAAAACAAAATCTTGTTTTTTTAGTTAAATATTCTATTGTTAGATTTTGATTCTAAAAATAAAACCACAATTAATATTTGTGGTTTTATTTTATTATGATCTTTTAAGATTTAACGATAATCGAAAACTCCTACAAAATTTAAAACTTCTGATTTCAGCGAGGTATTATCATACTCAAAATTATATAGCAAAACAAAGCTATTATTTACTTCCCAATTAATACCCGTTATTTTTTCTATAAAATTTTCAGAGTAAGAAAAATCTTTAAGTACTTCTGTTTTAGAACTGTTCTCTTTAAAAAGAATTTCTTTAAATTGATTATCATAATATTCTATATTGAAATCATTCATAAAAATTGACGAGAAATCACCATCGTCAGTATAATTTTCTTTCAAATATTTTTGAAAATCATTTTCAGAATTTGATTTTCCAATCCAAATGGATACTTTATTTTCTTTTTCCATGTTTTAATATATTATTTTTTATAAACCTTTTGGTAGAGAATTACTTCCTCCTTCTAATCTGTTTTCTGACCACTTTATTAACTTAATTTTAAATTCATCATATGAATTTGATCTATCTATTAAGTCTAATATTTCATTATGTGCCTTTGTTGAACCAGGACCACCATGATATCCTGGTGGATTTTTAAAAATTACATCTTCTATTTTAGTACGAAGTAATTTTATTTCTTCCATAGTAACTCCCCATTTTTTAAAGGTATTTGCTCTTGAGCACATCAACCATTCATGTAAGCCACCAGGATGTCTTATTAAGGCTGATATTTTATTTTTTACTTTTCTGTTTTTCCATAATATTTCAAATTCAGTTAAACTAATTTCATTAAACCATTTAGAAAATTGTTTTATTCCAGGTACTTTAGAAATTAATTTTTCTAAATGCTTCTGTTCCAAAACCTCATCCAAATACTTTTCTAAACCTATTTCATCTCCTTTTTTAAAGTAGTCTTCAAGTGCTTCTTTGGCTTCTTTTTTTGTGCCTCTGAAAATCTCTTCTCCTTTGTGTACAAAAACATAAATTTCATTTTCTGCTTTTGCAATTTGTAAACCAACCTTGTTAAGGTCGTTTACCCATTTTGTCTTTACTAGTTTTAAAACAGTTTCGATGAAAGACTGGATAGGTATTATTTCCAATCTTATTGTGCCATTAGCTGTCCTTAAAATAATAAAAGATTTTACTTTAGCAAAAACACTTTCAATGAACGTAAAGAAATCATCTAATAACGGTTTTAAGTTTTTAGATTTTTCTCTTATTAAAGCAAATATAGCAATAAAATTATCTACTATAAAAGCTTTACCATTTTTTGCAACTTTGCTAAAGGTTGCTATAATTCCTTTAAAAAGACCTGCAAAACTTTTTCCAAGTTGCTCTATGGCTGCAAGTACGCTACTTGCTCCACCAGTGGCTAAAATCTCTAAAACCATCTCAATAACTATACCAATGATATATCCCAAATAATAGCCTATTGTATCAAGTGTTATAGGTTTGCTATCATCGGTAACCCAATTTAAAACACGAGATGGTAATGTTAAACTAAACAACAAGCATTTATTGAAAAATTCAAAAATAGCTATTAAGTTTTGTTTACTAAATAAATTAATAAAGGCTTCTAGTTGGTTTTCAATCATTTCAAAAAATAAGCTTAAATAGGTTATGCTGTTTTTTGAAACTTCCCTTCCAGTTTCTCTTAAAGTGATTAAACCTTCGCAAATAAGGGCAATCAAATCGAATATTCCTTTTACAGCTTCTACCAGTCCGTTTATTAAACCTACTAGGAAAGCGTTATACATTACAAAAGCATCTTCTGCTATTTCTAGACCTTTTCCTAATGGTTTTTTTAGGAATTTTTTGGCATTGGCTAAAGCCTCTAAAACTAAATTTATAATTTTTTTAAAAGCTTTTTCTTTGGTAAAACTTTCTTTTGCACTTCCTTTTCGGTTCTCTTTTACTTGGTTTTTTAAGGTGCTTTCTAATAACTCAATATGAGCAATGGCTAAAGCATTGATTTTGCTGGTATCTAATTCGTTTTTTAGATTGTTTTTAGATTGGGCTTGCTTTATAAGGCTTAAACCCGGTAAAAACAAATCAGGATTTTCTATAGTAGTACTATCTTCCTTATAGTATTTCCATTTTTTTTCTTCAATTTTAAGTAGATCAAATCCTTTTGCAAATTCTTCGGCTACTAGTTGTAAAGCTTCAAGTGTTAAATCGGTTCCAAAACTGACTACTTTATCAAAAAAACCAAGAAAAACAACTTTCACTAAATATACTTTTTCGGTTTTATCTTCTAGATGCTCTTTTAAAATTTCTTCAAAAGAATCGGATCCGATGTCAGTATTATAAATTTTTACAATTTTGCTTAAATCCTTATAAGGAAACATACCTAAACTGGTAATATTACTTCCCGTTTTTACACGCACTACAGAACCAAAAGTATTCACTCCTTTGTTTTTCTCTATAAAAAGCACAATTTCATTTTCATATAAAGTATCAATGGATTGATAGGCTCTTTCAATTTGTGCACCATCTGTTGAAACAAACAATACAACAGCCATTTTTTTATCTTTTAGAATGGTATTTAAAGTTGGTTTTGCTGGTTTTGTTTTTATGTTTTGTCCAAACAGTATTTGTTCTTCAGCATATATATGAGGATCTGCTATATCTATAGGTATTTGCACAAAATTTTGATTATTTATTTTATATATATCAGCAATTATAGGAATCTCATTATAAGAGAATTGTATAGATGAATGCGTTTTTTCTATACTTGTTAGTTCGGTGTTTTTAATATATTCAAACTCTGTTTGACTTAAAACAACTCCGTTCTTTTTTAATGTAAATTGATTTTCAAGTTCTATAAAAACAGAATTGTCTTGAATTGTATTTTGGTTACTTTCTTCTTTCGGTTCTACTTTAATTTCATCATTAAACACAAAGATGTTTGTTTCAGAATCCTTAAGTGAGTAGCCTCCATATTTTAGTAAGCCATATTCAATTGCTCTCATCATCAAATTAGTTTAAAAACCCCAACAATCTGTTGGGGTTTAAGGTTAATAATAAATTTATTTTATGCACCAGCTGGTGGTTCTTCATCCACAGGAGTTTCAGTTGTTGTTTCTGAATCTCCTATTGCTGTATTTGTTTGAACAATTGGGTTCATATCAGAATCAAACAATAAGTGGTCTCCACAATCTGAGTTGCATGGCAATCCTTCTACATTTAATCCAATGCTTCCTGCTTGAATTAGCGTTAATGAAGTAGGCACTCTGCTTTCCCAAGTTTCATCTACTTCTCCTTCTGGGTTGCGAAGTTCTTCTATGATAGAAACAAATAGTTCGTCATCCATGGTAGGTACTTGACCACCATTCCACACTTGACCTGTTGCCATATACCAGTTAACCGCTTCTTCAAAACCTGGTCTTATGGTAAGTATTACTCTTGCCATTCCACTTTGTAAAAAGGCTCTAAACGTTGGGTCATCAATATCATTAATGTTATATAATGCTTTCCAATTCTCTTTGTTAGCCCAATAAAAAGGGTAGAAATAGTAACTCATTAAATTCCATTCAAAAGCTTGTTCAAAGAATTTTACCTTTGCAGTATAGGTCTCTAACTCTAGAGAATTATAGTTTACTCGGTTACCGTTTAAAGCACTAGAAGTAAGCAAATAATCTTTTCCTAGCGCTTCATTACTAACTAAATATTCCATACAGTTTTTACGCAACACCATATTTTCAATTTGACGGTAAAAATTAGGGTTTGTTTTTACTTTTTCACTTTGTAATGATTTTAAAGCCGCTAATTGTTCGTTATAGGCTGCTAATTTTTCTTCATACGCTTTAATAATAGCATTGAAAGTCTCTAATTTCCATTTTTCTTTAATTTCTGATACTAATTCACATTCAATTGTAAAGGAGATTGTCACTTTGTTTATATCCCATGAAGTGTAACTAACCGCTAAAGTGTCTGTTATCCCTTTTAATTGACTGGAATTAATTGAAATATCTCCATGTCCACCAGAATAGGAATAAGATGTATTTCCTACAGAGAAAATGATTCCCGGATAAGTTTCACATTTTCTCCATGAGAAATGAATTTTTGTGTTTTCTGTAATGGCATAGTTTGCGGGAATATTAAATTCTTTAGTTCCACTTGAACCTGCTCTATCTCCTGAAAAATCAACCGATTTGCTTATTTTAATCTTTTGTACAGGCCTTTCAGGAATAGCTACATTGTATTTTTTTGCCCAATTCAAATATTTTTGGTCAAATGTATTATCTAACAGTAAAGCAGTTTCATCTGAAGGTTTTCTTGGGTCGATAGGTTTTTCTAGAATTAAATCATAATTGGTTTTATCCTGAGTGGCTAAATTGTGAAAGGATGAAGGTTCAGGAATCATGAATTCATACATCAATCGCTTGCCATAATTCACTATTTTGTTTTTATACACTTTATCAATCCAGCGATATACTCCAGAAACATGATTATCTCCTTTTCTATTATCGAAACCATGTGTGTTTTCTTCGGAAAATTCTTCAATAATCTTAGAAATGCGTTCTTCTTTCACTTTCTTCACCACACGGTCTAACGCTCTTTCTGTAATTTCTTTGGCATGAGTTACTGCTTGAGAATTAGATTCTTCCGAAGTGGTGTTTGTAGCAAAATCAGCTCCAGCATTTAATGACAAAACACCATATGAAATTCCTGCATTAACGAAACTTCCTTGATGTGTGTCTTCAGCCAAAAGAGAACTCACTTCTTGGTTCATTTCATGACGATCGGTTGAGGTTGTGTCAGTTAATTTTTCAATTTCTTGTTCGTTACTAACTGTTGTTGTATCTTCTGTTCTTCTTAAACGACGCGTAGTTTTTTCTTTGTACTCACGAGCCATAACATTTTCAATATGAGAAACTTCACCAGGAACATAACAACATACTTCTTGCTCTACTTTTCTATAATCGGCTACTCCTAAACGACTTATACCAAATCCAGTAGGAATATAATCAATTACATTTCCTGTATTGCCATCTCCAATATCAATAGTGTTATCAAGAAGTTCTAATTCAAAAGTTCCTTTTCCTTTTACACTATAGCCTCCAATCACACCCAGTTTTGGTATATATGCTTTAATTATGCCTGAAAAAATCACTGTAGTACCATTGGTTAAAACAAATTCTCCAGAAAGGTCGAAATTTGTTAGTTCATTAAGAGCTAGTCCTTCGGTAAAAATTGTAGCTGTTAACTTACCGTTTACAATAGTGCTTTCAAATGTAGTACTTGCTTGTGAGACTGTATCTTTGCCTCCTACTGTATATGAAGCAGAAACAATGTCTGATACATTTGGAATTTGGTTGAATAAAATTTGCAATGGCATTATTGGCGTAAAACCTAAACCAACTCCAGAAATAGTGAAAGCATTAGAAGTATCTGTATTTGAATTAGCAACTGGAATTAGGACACCATTTGTACTAATAAGAGTTTGATTTGCATTGTTACTTGTAAAAAATGAATTAGTTTGTGAAACAATCTCAGAATTTATAAAATCATTCACTTGATTAAATGTTTCAAAATCATGGATTGCAATACTATTTTCTACGATTGATGCTGTTTCTTCTGAGACACTATCTGTAATAGTTGTCATGTCTAACTCTTCTAAATTGGTAAACTCAAAAGAAGGTAAGACTAAATCGACATATTCTGTAACCGTTCTTTCTTGGTTGGTTTCAGGATCAATGTAAGTTTTTTCTACTTTTTGAGCAGTATCATAAGCTGTTTTTACTAAAGCTTGATTGGTTTTATAAGCTATATCATACGCTTTTTGATTTTCATTTTGATATTTTTTTTGTGCAAACTTCAGTTCATCAACTGCTTTTTTAAGCATTTCAATTTTTTGATTACTTACAATGGCTTGAACTTCTTTATCAAGGTTTTTTGTGTTTTCTGGTAAATTTGACAAAGCTTGTCTTTTTAAAGCTTCTTTTGCAGAAGTGCTTTCTTTTTCAAATAATGATCTTGGTATTATAACTCTAGCTTGAGCTAATTTTCTTAATTCATTGATGTCTTCAATGACAGATGTATAGTTTTTAAGAAAAAAATTAGCTACTAAAACAGATAAAATGGTATCTCTTAAATAACTTGATTGCGAGTTAACTATTTGATAGAATAGATTATCCCATAACTCAATAATAAGATTTCTCTCTATACCTTCAAGTATATTTTGGTTTGCTGTGATTTTATTATTCAGGTCTTCTTTAGTAAAACTGTTTCTGTTTTTGGTTAGCCATATTGAAAAATCAAGAAATTGCTTAGTAATTATTTCATTTTCAAATAACTGTTCTTTTCTTGTTAAAGCGAAATCTTCAAAGTTTCCACTTGCCTCTTTTAAAGCATTTCTTTTTCCAGTTTTGATTCCTTGTACTTCAGAGAGATAGACACTTGTAAAGGTTTCATTAGTTTCCTCCATTTCAGGATGTTTTACAAACGCTTTGTCAACAGTTTCTTTTTCTAAGGATTCAGGAGTTCTTATGGTCACAAATCGGAAGAGCGTGTTTTTAATTTCTGTACTCATTTTTTTTAAATTAAATAATTAGGTAAAAATTTATCTATTTGGTTGCGCATCCATTTAGAAAAGAATATATTCTTAGTAATTCATCTTTTAAATCAATTACAATGCAAATATAAAAGATTATTTTCTATTATACAAATGTATTGAAGAAAAAAATCTAATTATTTTGTATTTGTATGATTATTTGAGCATTGTGTGTGAAAAAAATCTATTATTTAAGAAATTGACCTAGGAAAATAAATCATTATAAATAGTGATTATAGAGTAAGTAATTCATTATAGATTTGTTAGAATCATATTTATAAGAATAGTATGATTATTTCTTTAAACCCTTTATTTAATAAAAAATGTATTTAGAATATTTTAAAACGGTAGAGCACATTTCTGTTATTGAGATGTGTAAAAAAGTGAGTTTATTTGCAGAGAAAGTTGAAGATAGTTTAGAATTGTTAAAAGTCGATGTGCTTTTAGCAAATGGGTTAGTTCTTAGTGGAAGAATTGTCAAGTTTCAAGAATTTTCATCTATGCAAAATATTTGGCTCGAAACTAGAAATCAAAACGATACAAAGAGTAGTATTACATTGTTAAATTGCAAACTCATTTCTGGAATTACTATTGTAGATTTCAATGCTTATCTTCTTTTATCTGAAACAAATAAGGGAACAAAGAAAATAGGCCTTTTAGAATTGAAAAGATGTGGTAAGAATGTTGAAGATGACCTAAATAAGCACTTAGGAAAGAAAATAGAGGTGTTAATGGATAGTGAAGTAGAAATTCATAGAGAATTGGTTTATAGAATTTTAGAACAAATTCCAATTGTTTTTGAAAGTATTTTAATAGATGAGGTAAGTAGTAATGAAGTAAAAAATAGTATTGATAGTATTAAAATAGTTGTAACAGATGAGTTGGAAACTCATATTTTAAATAGGACATTAGTCATTTGTGTAAAAGAAAAAATAAGTAATACAATTCTTGAAGATAGAAAAAAATTAAAGAATGAAATAGAAAAATTGCTTTAGATATCTATTAGGTTAAAAATGACTGAAAAATTCAGCCTAATTTTTTAAAATCACTATTTATAGTGATTTCTAGTTTAAAGTGAGAATATATATTTGCAATAGGATTTAAATATAATACATTCTCCTCTAAAAATAAATAAATTATTCAAGCAAGTAGGGTAAGATTTTTTTTGAATAATTATAAACATCATACAGTTTTTATAATTGTATGGTGTTTTTTTTATTAAGCGAATTGTGAATTTTAAGACTTATTTTATCTTTTATTAATAGAAAAAAATCTAATAAATATTGTTTTTAATGAAAATATTCGTATGTTTGTATGAATTTAATGCTAATAACAATGGTTTCAGAAAGATTAGGTCAATATATTGACAAAAAAGGATTTAGTTTTTATGCTTTTGAAAATAGTCTTGGAGCGGGAAGAGGTAGTATTTCTAAGGCTGTGAAAGAAGGGAAAAGTATAGGCTCTAATGTGATAGAAAATATTCTGTCTATTTATTCTGATTTAAATCCAATTTGGCTTCTTACTGGAAAAGGTACAATGTTTAAAGAAGATGAAGACTTTTTGCTTAATAAAAGCGTAGATACTTTTGCTTTACAAACCGATAAAAGTTTAGATTCGCAACAAATTCCTTTATATGATATTGAAGCAGTAGCTGGATTGGTTCCATTATTTCAAGATAGAACTACACAAACCCCTTTAGATTATATTTCCATTCCTAGATTACCAAAATGTGATGGAGCTGTTTATGTAACAGGAGATAGTATGTATCCCCTTTTAAAAAGTGGTGATATTGTTTTGTATAAAGAAGTAAATGATATTAAAAATGAGATTTTTTGGGGAGAAATGTATTTGTTAAGTATGGATATGAGTGGTGAAGAATACATAACAGTTAAGTACATTCAAAAATCGGAACAAAATGGATTTGTAAGGCTTGTGAGCCAAAACAAGCATCATCAGGACAAAGATGTAGAGATGTCTAAAATAAAGGCTTTAGCACTTGTTAAAGCAAGTATTAGAATTAACTCGATGAATTAAAAAAAGGGAATCTTTATTATTAGATTCCCTTTTTTTAATTGTTCTATTAGAAATTATTTTTTTTCAAAAACGTTGTTTTCTAAATCTACATCTGCCATTAAACCACTTGGATCAATAACTATTGCTTGTATATTAGACTTTGGTTTTTCTATTGAAAAGGAAAATGTTGGTGAAGCCCAATCCCAACCTTCTAAAATTGTTCTAGTTAAAGAGTATGGATTTGGTTTTTCCCAACGCATTAAAGTATTTGGAATATAAAAAGTTTCTTGTGAACCATCTTCATAAACAACAAGAAGATCAATTGGCATTGGCATTCTTCCTATTCTTTCAAGTGTAATTATGGTTTTAGAATTGTTTTCAGCCACTTCTTTAACTGCATAATCAATTGTATTGGTTGTTTGTGTCCAATCTAATAAATACCAGTCTAAATTTGCCCCTGAAACTTTTTCTGCACTTCTTTTAATGTCATTTGGAGTAGGGTGTGTTAATTTATAATCGTTATAATACCTTTTCAAGGTTTTCATTAAATTTTCTACACCAATAACATACCCTAGTTGAGATAAGAAAACTTCTCCTTTGCTGTAAGCTGATATTCCATAATTTCTATTGGCATCATATCTATCTGCATGTGTCGATAGCGGCTGTTCTGTTCCTGTTTTAGCTAAAAAGCGATAGTTATTATAAGCACCTTGAAATGGGTTTTGTTCTTTTTCATTGGAAGGCATAACACTTTCCATTGCTAAGTCTGAGATAAAAGAAGTAAAACCTTCATCCATCCATTCATGTTTAGATTCATTAGATGCTAAAATGTGTTGAAACCATGAATGTGCAAATTCATGAGCTGTAACACCTACTAAGCTTCCATAACTTCTGTTACCAGTAATAAGAGTACACATTGCATATTCCATTCCACCGTCTCCTCCTTGTACAACAGAATATTGTTTGTAAGGATATAAACCAATGTTTTTGTTATAAAATTCTAATAATTCTGCTGTTTTTGGTTGTAATTTTTTCCAATTTTCAAGATTTTCTGCTTTGTTTTTGTAGAAAAAATGCAATTCTACATTATTTGGACCTAAAATCATATCGTGAATATAATCATTATCTGCACCCCAAGCAAAATCATGAACATTCGGAGCAACGAAATGCCAAGTTAATGTTTTTGTTTTTTTAGAATGTTTTACTTCTATTCCTTTGTCTTGGTAACCATGACCAATTTCATTTTTATTTTGAAGATAACCTGTTCCTCCAATAGTATAATTTTTGTCAATTGTAATTTTTACGTCAAAATCTCCCCAAACACCATGAAATTCTCTTCCAATATATGGATCCGCATGCCAACCTTCAAAATCATACTCAGCTATTTTTGGATACCATTGGGTCATAGATAATGCAATATTTTCCTCAGAATTTCTACCAGAACGTCTAATTTGTAATGGAACTTGACCATCAAAATTTAATGTAAAAGTAGTTTTTTGTTTTGGTAAAATAGGTTGATTTAGTTCTACTTCTAAAATTGTACCAACTACTTTGGTTTTTGCTTCTGAACCATTTTGTTTGAAATTTGAAATTTTTAAATATCCAATTTCATCTGGCTTTAAAGTACTAATTTTACTTTCTTGTACTTCTTTATTTTCAACTTTAAAAGTTTTAACCATTCTTCTGTCTGGATCTGAAATGGTTTGTAAACGTGAATCCATAGCACTTCCAGGTTGAAAAGCATTTGGATATAAATGATAAAAAACTTTGTATAAAGTGTCTGCAGAATTATTTGTATAAACTAATTCTTGTGAACCTTTATATTGAAAATCTTTAACATTCATGTCCACATCCATCTTATAGTCCACATGTTGTTGCCAATAACCAGGATTTGGATTATTTTGGCTAAAACCAAAAAACGAAAACAAAGTGAATATTACTATTTTTTTCATACTTTTTAAAATTAAAAACCACAAAGGGAAACAGTTGTTTTTCTTTGTGGTTTGTTTATTTAAGGTTACTTGTTTTTATTATTTAGACATTTGCTCTGCCATTAATAATGCATTGTAAGCATTAACAATTTTTCCAGTTTTTGAAATTGTTGAAAAATTAGATTTGTGTTGGTCATCACCAACAGCTACATCATTCTTTAATGAAATTCCACTATCCATGATTATTTGTTTTACTTGAGTAGCGCTTAATTTTGGATAATAAGAACGAATTAAAGCAGCTACACCAGCAACATTTGGAGAAGCCATAGAGGTTCCTTGTAAATATTCATACGTTTGATTAGGGGTTGTAGCATAGATTTTAACACCTGGGGCAAATATATCTACATTTTTAGTTCCATAGTTTGAAAAAGTAGCAACCATTTTGGAACCATAACTTGGGGCTAATGCTCCAATGATTAAAACGTTGTTAGAAATTTCTGGTGTACCATCATAAGAATCACTTGGGTATTTGTTTTCAACATCTAAATCTTTTGAATCATTACCAGCTGCAAAAATAACTAAGACATCTTTTGAAGCGGCATATTTTAAAGCATCTTGAACCCATTCTTTGTGAGGAGAATAATATTTTCCAAAAGAACCATTAATTACTTTTGCTCCGTTATCTACAGCATAGCGAATACCTAAAGCAATATCTTTATCATATTCATCCCCATTAGGCACTGCTCTCACAGCCATAATTTTAACATTATTTGCTACTCCATCTCCACCTTTTTTATTACCACGAACTTGAGCCACAATACCAGAAACGTGAGTCCCGTGTTTAGCACCTTCTGGATCAGGTCCAATTACATTATTATTACCATATTTAGTGTCATTAATGTCATTTGGATTATCACCTACTATTGAACGACCATCAAAATCTACATTGAAATTATAATTTAACTGATCTGCAAAATGATCAATTCCTTCTTTTACTTGTTTTTTAAAATCTGCAACTGTTGCATCTGGAAAAACTCTTTGTAAAAAGAATTCTTTATAATTATTTAAAGCTTCGCTATCTGTTGTCATTGCTTTTAAATCAGCTTCTGTAAAATCTTCTTTTTTAAGATAGTCTTGTAATTCTTTTGCTGAATTTAAAAGATTTTCATAAAATTGTTTTCTTTGTGTTGCAGTTTGTACTTCAGCATCAAGTTCTGCTTTTGCTTTATCATATTCAGGAGTTCCAGGTCCTTGTTTTACAATACGAGTCATTTCTAACTGTTCGTTATTACTGTCTCCAAGAAAATTCCAACCATTAATATCGTCTATGTAGCCATTATTGTCATCATCTTTTCCATTATTTGCTACTTCTTTTGGGTTAACCCAAATAACACTTTTCAAATCTTCATGACGAATATCTACACCAGAATCAACAATTCCTACAATAACTGTAGTACTTTTTTTTCCTTTTAACAATTCAGTATAAGCTTTATCTACACTCATTCCAGGAACAGTATCTTTTACTAAATCTAGATGGCTCCATCTTTTTAAATCATTTTCTGCTAATGGAGTGACTTTAAGAGGTAAAGTATCAATATTAGCTATAGGTGTTGAAATTATTTGTTTTGCACCACCGCAACTTGCCAGTATAAGTGCTAATGCAGTAGATAAATAAATTGGTCTTAAATTTCTCATTTATATTAAATTATTGTATTTTATTAGTATTAGACAAAATTCTGCTTTAAAAATTACATTTTACTAATGTGTTAACACTATTTTAAGATTTCTTCACAGGTAAAAACATCTTTTAAACGAATTCCTTTTTCTGTATTTTGCAAAGTAATGATAGGATTATGAGCATCATGTTCTAAAAAAAGATAGTAATTCTGATTAACTGCAGTTTTTAAGAAAATATCTTTTTCATCCATAGACAATAATGGTCTAGTGTCATAACCTGTTACATAGGGTAATGGAATATGACCAGCTGTAGGTAATAAATCTGCCATAAAACATATTGTTTTCCCTTTATATTTAATCATAGGAATCATTTGCTTCTCTGTATGACCATCTGCAAAAAATATACCAAAACCAAGTTCGCTTTCATTTAGAAATCCATTTTTTGGTCTAGAAATAAAGTGTAAATGCCCACTTTCTTGCATAGGTAATATGTTTTCTTTTAAAAAAGAGGCTTTTTCTCTTGCGTTTGGTTTTGTAGCCCATTCCCAATGATTTTCATTAGTCCAAAATTTTGCATTTTTGAAAGCTATTTCATAACTTGTCTTGTCTTTGTTCCAATTTACACTACCACCACAATGATCGAAATGGAGATGTGTCATAAAAACATCGGTAATATCATCTCTATGAAATCCTTTCTCTTTTAGGGATTTGTCTAAAGAAGCATTTCCCCAAAGATGATAATAACCGAAAAATTTATCAGATTGTTTTGTACCCATTCCTGTATCAATTAAGATTAGTCGGTCACCATCTTCAATTAATAAACAACGAGCTGCAATATCAATTAAATTATTAGAGTCAGCAGGATTAGTTTTGTTCCAAATGGTTTTTGGCACAACACCAAACATTGCACCTCCATCTAGTTTAAAATTACCCGCTTCAATAGGGTATAAGTTCATTTGAAGAATTTTTTGCAATTTACAAAATTTCAAAAGAAATTGAATCGAATACTCACTTATAAATAAAAGTTATGAATTTATAAGTTATAAAAATGTTATGAAACCTTGTAATAAGCATTATATGAATTATATTTGCAGTTAATTTAGACAAAATCAAAATAACTAGGTTATGATTAAAGTATCTGATACTGCTAGTAAAAAAATCATTGAGATGATGAGCCATGATGGTTTTGATGCCACTAAAGACTTTGTGAGAGTGGGTGTTAAAAGCGGTGGTTGCTCAGGTTTATCTTATGAGTTAAAGTTTGACAAAGAAATAGGAGAAAATGATAAAGTTTTTGAAGATAATAATGTAAAAGTTGCAGTTGAGAAAAAAAGTTTTCTTTATTTAATTGGAACTACTTTAGAATTTTCAGGAGGTTTAAATGGAAAAGGATTTGTTTTTAATAATCCAAATGCGCAAAGAACTTGCGGATGTGGTGAATCTTTTTCTTTATAGTAAAAAATATGAGTAAATACACAGAAGACGATTTAAAAGTCGAATTACAAAACAAAGAATACGAATACGGATTTTATACAGATATAGAGTCGGATACATTTCCTATTGGTTTAGATGAAGAGATTGTTCGTGCTATTTCTAAAAAGAAAAATGAGCCAGAATGGATGACAGAGTGGCGTTTGGAATCTTTTAGAGCTTGGAAAGAAATGATAGAGCCAGAGTGGGCAAATGTAAATTATGTTAAGCCTGATTTTCAAGCAATATCTTATTATTCAGCTCCTAAGAAGAAGGATAAATATGAAAGTTTAGATGAGGTTGATCCAGAATTATTAGAAACTTTCAAAAAATTAGGAATTTCTATAGATGAGCAAAAAAAATTAAGTGGTGTAGCTGTGGATATTGTTATGGATTCGGTTTCAGTTGCTACCACATTTAAAAAAACATTAGCAGAAAAGGGAATTATTTTTTGTTCAATTTCTGAAGCAATCCAAGAGCATCCTGAATTAGTTAAAAAATATTTAGGAACAGTTGTGCCTCAAAAAGATAATTTTTATGCAGCTTTAAATTCTGCTGTTTTTTCTGATGGCAGTTTTTGTTATATTCCAAAAGGAGTTCGTTGCCCAATGGAACTTTCAACTTATTTTAGAATTAATCAAGGAGGGACAGGTCAGTTTGAAAGAACACTTGTAATTGCAGATGAGGGAAGTTATGTTTCTTATCTTGAAGGATGCACAGCTCCAAGTCGTGATGAAAATCAATTGCATGCTGCAGTTGTTGAACTTATTGCTTTGGATAATGCTGAAATTAAATATTCTACTGTTCAAAATTGGTATCCAGGAAGTAAAGAAGGTAAAGGAGGAGTTTATAATTTTGTAACCAAAAGAGGTTTGTGTGAAAAAAACGCAAAAATATCTTGGACACAGGTTGAAACAGGTTCTGCAATAACTTGGAAATATCCATCTTGTATTTTAAAAGGAGATAATTCAATTGGTGAATTTTATTCAATTGCAGTTACCAATAATTTTCAGCAAGCAGACACGGGAACAAAAATGATTCATTTAGGCAAAAATACCAAGTCAACTATTATTTCAAAAGGTATTTCTGCTGGAAAATCACAAAATAGTTATAGAGGTTTGGTTCAAATTTCTTCAAGAGCAGACAATGCACGTAATTTTTCTCAATGCGATAGTTTACTAATGGGTAACGAATGTGGAGCACATACTTTTCCATATATTGAAAGTAAAAACACCTCTGCAAAAATAGAACATGAAGCCACTACTTCAAAGATTGGTGAAGACCAAGTTTTCTATTGTAATCAAAGAGGAATTCCAACTGAAAAAGCAATTGCTTTAATTGTTAATGGTTTTAGTAAAGAAGTATTAAATAAATTACCAATGGAGTTTGCTGTTGAAGCACAAAAATTATTGGAAATATCACTAGAAGGTTCTGTAGGATAAAAAAATTAATCATGAATTTAACCAAAACACAAAAAACACTCATCGGAATTTTACATTTCTTGCCAATTATTGGTATGATTGGATATTTCGTTTTCTTTTTTTCTTTTTTCATTGGAAACATAGAAAGCTTAGAAAAAGATAGTTTAGAAGGAAATCCACCAATGGCTTTTTTTAGAGGATTTATAGGAGCATTTGTTATTTTAATCCTTACTGTATTAATATCTTTAGGAATAAAGATTTTCGATATTATTCATCTTACTAAATCAAATAAAAATGACACAAACAATAAAATTTTAATGTGGGTGTTACTTTTTGTATTTACAGGAATAATATCAGAAATTGTTTATTACTTTTTAGAAATTTTACCTGAGAAAAAGGAGGAAATAGAAGAATTAAAAAGTAATTAATGAATGAGTAAATCAGTAATCATAGTTGGTTCTTCCCGTAAAAATGGCAACACAACACGAATTGTAAGTGAAATTTCAAGTCAATTCAATATTGAAGTTGTGAACTTAAGTGATTATGTTTTTTCTTATTATGATTACGAAAGCAAGAATAGAAATGACGATTTTTTTGAATTAGTAAAAGAAATAATTGAAAAGTACGATACTTTAATTTTTGCAACACCAGTATATTGGTATAGTATGAGTGGTATAATGAAAGTATTTTTTGATAGATTTTCTGATTTAATTCGAATAGAAAAGGAAACAGGCAGAAAATTAAGAGGTAAAAACATGGCAGTTATTTCAAATTCGCACGATAGTGAAATTGATTATGATTTTTATATTCCTTTTAAAAAATCGGCGGATTATTTAGGAATGAATTATTTAGGACAAAAGCATTTTAATGCAGACAAGCCTGAAGAAACACAAAATTTAGAATTAGCTTTTATATAAAATATAGACAATGTTAAGTATTAAAAATTTACACGCTTCAGTTGAAGACAAAGAAATATTAAAAGGAATTAATTTAGAGGTTAAAGCAGGAGAAGTTCATGCTATTATGGGACCAAATGGTGCTGGAAAATCAACACTTTCCTCAATAATAGCTGGAAATGAAAACTATGAAGTGTCTAAAGGAGAAATCTTTTTAGATGGAGAAGAAATTTCCGAATTAGCTCCAGAAGAAAGAGCACACAAAGGAGTTTTTCTTTCGTTTCAATATCCTGTTGAAATTCCAGGGGTTTCTGTAACTAACTTTATTAAAACGGCTATTAACGAAAGTCGAAAAGCAAAAGGATTAGAAGACATGCCTGCTAACGAGATGTTGAAAAAGATTCGTGAAAAGTCGGAATTGTTAGAAATGGATAAAAAATTTCTTTCTCGTTCTTTAAACGAAGGTTTTTCTGGTGGTGAAAAGAAAAGAAATGAAATATTTCAAATGGCTATGTTAGAACCAAAATTAGCCATTTTAGACGAAACAGATTCAGGATTAGATATTGATGCACTTCGAATCGTTGCAAACGGTGTTAATAAATTAAAAAGCAAAGATAATGCTGTAGTAATTATTACACATTATCAAAGGCTTTTAGAATATATCGTTCCCGATTTTGTACATGTTTTAATGGATGGGAAAATTGTAAAATCTGGTGATGCTTCTTTAGCTTTAGAATTAGAAGAAAAAGGATACGACTGGATAAAAGCGGAAATTCAGTAAGTGGTCTCAGTGTTCAGTATTCAGACTGTAAACTGCGACTATTAACTGTAAACTAAAAAACAATGGATTTAAAAGATAAATTACTTTCGTCATACATTGCAATTGAAGAAAAATTCGATATGGATTCCAATTTGCATGAAGTACGAAATCAAGCCATAAAAAACTTTGAAAGCAAAGGCTTCCCAACCAAAAAAGAGGAATCTTGGAAATACACTTCTCTAAATGCAATTTTAAAGAATGATTTTTCGGTTTTCCCAAAGCAAGAAAATGCAATTGAATTTAAAGATGTAAAAAAATACTTTCTTCATGAAGTAGATACTTATAAATTAGTATTTATAGATGGAAAATTTAGTTCCTTTTTATCATCAACAACACACGAAGGAATTGATGTATGTTTATTGTCATCTGTCTTAACAAAGCCAAAATACAAACCTACTTTAGAAACGTATTTTAATCAAATAGCTAATAAAGATGAATCATTAACCTCTTTAAATACTGCATTTGCACAAGAAGGAGCATTTATTAATATACCAAAAAGTAAAGTTGCAGACAAACCTATTGAAATTATTTATTTTTCTACAGGAACAGAAGCCGCTTTGATGGTACAACCTAGAAATTTAATTATTGTTGGAGAAAATACACACGTACAAATTATTGAACGACACCAAAGTTTAAACTCAAATCCAGTTTTAACGAATAGTGTTACTGAAATATTTGCACAAAAAAGAGCCAATGTGGATTATTACAAAATTCAAAATGATGTGCAAACGGCTAATTTGATTGACAATACTTACATAGCACAAAAACAAGAAAGTAGAGTAGCAGTGCATACATTTTCTTTTGGAGGAAATATCACTCGTAACAACTTAAATTTCCATCATCAAGGAGAACGTATCGATTCTACCTTAAAAGGCATCACAATCATTGGAGATAAGCAACATGTGGATCATTTCACATTAGTACATCATGCAGAACCAAATTGCGAAAGCCATCAAAATTATAAAACAATAATTGGAGATAGTGCAACAGGTGTTTTCAATGGTAAAATCTATGTAGAGAAAGAAGCGCAAAAAACAGATGCTTTCCAACAAAATAACAATATTTTATTGAGTGAAAAAGCTTCAATCAACGCAAAGCCACAATTAGAAATTTTTGCAGATGATGTAAAATGCTCACATGGTTGTACCATTGGACAATTAGATGAAAGTGCTATGTTTTATATGCAACAACGTGGAATTCCTAAAAAAGAAGCACGAGCATTGCTAATGTATGCATTTTCAAATGAAGTAATTGAAAGTATCAAAATACCAGAATTAAAACAAAGAATCACTAAAATTATAGCTAATAAGTTAGGTGTAAAAATGGGATTTGAGTTGTAGGAAAAGATTTAAAATGAAGTTTAAATAGCAAAAAACCGTTATGAGTAACGGTTTTTTTAATTTATTGAATAATTTCCTTAACATCCCATCCACTTAATATTCCATCTGGATCGCTTTGCATAATGTGTTTACCAACGCTTTTATGCATGATAATGGTTGAGGGTGATTCCTGTAGACGAAACAAAAGTGTATCTTTTGTTAGACTGGTATCTATAGCCAACTCATCAAAGTCAAAGCTTCCAGGAAAAATCTCTGTGTAGGTGGATTTGGTGAAATCTACACACTGGATCATTCCAAGGATATTAACCGCAAAATAATCGTCCCATACTTCACCATTTATATTGCTTTTAATGACTGCAGGGAACTTTTGCAGATTGTTGACACCCGCTTGTTCTAAAAGCGTTAAAAAACTTTGGGACATTATTGGCATACCACCTCCCCAAAAATCAGGAACTTCATCTACAGATGAAGCATTTGTGCTAAATACCATGGGGTTGTCAACATTCTCAGTAATAACGCTACCGCTAATAAAACTCAGAAAGGTGGGTAGATTTTGAGGACGATCGATGCCGAAATCAGAAAGAATATCTATTGTTAGTTCAAAATACATGGGTAGTTATTAAAATTAATTGATGAGGTGTAATGTATCCAAATCAGAGGATTTATGATTAAAGGAACTTAAACAAAGTTAATATTATTAAAGTAAATTGACAAAAATTTAATTTACAAAACGCTTAGTTAAGCTAAAAATTGCTTTTAAATTTAAATGATAAATTTTACTTTTTATTTTTAACCTTTATTTATTCCAATTTTAAATAATCAAGTTGTAAATTTGCATTCAAATTGATATGAAATGTTTGATGTTCAAAAAGTAAGAGCCGATTTTCCTATTTTATCTCAACAAGTAAATGGAAAACCTTTAGTATATTTCGATAATGGAGCTACGTCACAAACGCCTCAAGTAGTAATTGACACTATTGTCGATTATTACTCAAGGTATAATGCTAATATTCATCGTGGAGTACATACGTTAAGCCAATTAGCAACTGACGCTTATGAAGAAGCGCGTTTGAAAATTCAAAAACATTTTAACGCTAAACACAACTATGAAATTATCTTAACTTCTGGAACAACAGAAAGTATTAATTTGGTTGCTAATGGTTTTGCGTCAATTTTACAAAAAGATGATGAGGTTATTGTTTCTGCTTTGGAACATCATAGTAATATAGTGCCTTGGCAGATGCTTTGTGAACATACTGGTGCAATTTTGAAAGTGATTCCCATGAGTATTCACGGAGAATTAATCATGGAAGAATATGATAAATTACTTTCTAATAAAACAAAATTAGTTTTTTGTAATCATATTTCTAACGCTTTAGGAACTCTAAATCCAATTGAGTATATCATTAAAAAGGCACATGGAGTTGGTGCAGCAGTTTTGATTGATGGTGCACAAGCTTGTCCACATTTAAAACCTGATGTTCAAGCTTTGGATGTTGATTTTTATGTTGCATCTGCTCATAAAATGTGTGGCCCAACAGGTGTTGGAATGTTATATGGAAAGGAAGAATGGTTACGAAAATTGCCTCCTTACAAAGGTGGTGGAGAAATGATAGCAACCGTAACATTTGAAAAAACAACTTATGCCGATTTGCCTCATAAATTTGAAGCTGGAACGCCTAATATTTGTGGAGGAATTGCCTTTGGAGCTGCAATAGATTACATGAATACTGTTGGTTTTGATAACATAGCGAAACAGGAAGAAGAATTATTGGCTTATGGAACAAAAAAAGTACAAGAGATTGAAGGAGTAACAATTTATGGTCCAGAAGATTTATCTAAAAAAGCTTCAGTGATTTCTTTTAATATTGAAGGAATTCACCCTTATGATATTGGCACGATTATAGATAAATTAGGTATAGCGGTACGAACTGGACATCATTGTGCGCAACCTATAATGGATTTCTTTAAGATTCCTGGCACAATAAGAGCAAGTTTTGCGTTTTATAATACCAAAGAAGAAATTGATATCTTTGTAGAAGCCGTTAAAAAGGCAAAACTAATGTTATCTTAAAAAACAAAAAACAACATGAAAGCACTAACTATTTTATCAACTCTAATTATCACTATAACTAGTTGTAATTGCCAAAAGAAAGCAACTGATAAGGCTTTAGCTTCTCAATCAGAAAATACAGAAGTAGTAGGTTCTGAAAAAAATGAAAAAATGACTACAACTCAAACAATTCCTGTATTAATTTATGAATCAAGGTCTAGAGGTTATTTTAGAAAAATAACAATTGAAAATTCAAAAATTGCTGTTCAAAATTCAAGTGAAGAAAAACCTATGGTTGCAGAACTGTCAACTAGTGAAATAAAAATGCTAGAAGAGGCGTACAATGGGTTAAATCCAAAAGAATTAGCAGGTTTTAAAGCCCCAACAGAAAAGCGTTTTTACGATGGTGCACCAATAACAAATTTAGTTGTAAAAGAAGGAGATGAAATTTTTTCAACTCCTGATTTTGATGGTGGTTTTCCACCAGTTGAAATTGAAAAATTAGTCAATACAATTTTAAAAATTGCAGAAAAAATTAAATAAATAATGACAATACAAGCCATACAAGATGAAATTGTGGATGAATTTTCTATGTTCGATGATTGGATGCAACGCTATGAATACATGATTGAACTAGGGAAGACATTACCCTTAATAGAAGAAAAATACAAAACAGAAGAAAATATTATAAAAGGATGCCAATCTAAAGTTTGGGTTCATGCAGAAGAAAATAATGGAAATATTGTTTTTACAGCTGATAGTGATGCGATTTTGACAAAAGGGATTATTGCAATTTTAATTCGTGCTTTTTCAAACCAATCGGCAAAAGCTATTTTAGATGCCAATACTGATTTCATAGACGAAATAGGCTTAAAAGAACATTTATCACCTACTCGTGCCAATGGATTGGTTTCAATGATAAAACAAATAAAAATGTATGCTTTAGCTTTTAATGCGAAAAATAATTAAAGACAAAAGTCATATAAGTTGAATTTCAAATGATTAGAAAATACTGAATATTAAAAAAATGGAAGAATATAAAGACGAAATAAATCTAGGAGAAAATGTTGTAAAAGTGTTAAAAACAATTTACGACCCAGAAATTCCTGTAGATATCTACGAATTGGGATTAATTTATGATGTGATGATTAATGAAGATAATGATGTAAAAGTATTAATGACATTAACATCACCAAATTGCCCAGTTGCAGAAACTCTGCCTATGGAAGTAGAAGAAAAAATTAAATCTATCGATGCTGTGAAATCTGCTGAAGTTGAAATTACTTTCGATCCACCATGGAGCAAAGATTTAATGAGCGAAGAAGCTAAATTAGAATTAGGAATGCTTTAATTCAGTTGGCAGTGTTCAGTGGTTAGTTGGCAGAAAACATATTACTGAACACTACTTACTGAATACTGAACACTATCAAAAATGCCACGAGTTCAACCAAAATCTCTAAATGACAAAAAAAAAATCGGATTAAAAACATCATTTAATTCGCTTTTTTTTATACCTCGTTTTTTTAAAGAAATTTGGAAAACCAATAAAAAATTATTTTTAGTTTCTGCATTTTGTAGATTTATTGCTGCTTTACTTCCTGTTGTAATACTTTGGGTTGGAAAAATGATTATTGATGAAATTATTAGTATTACAACGACTTCAACAACCGATTATTCTCAATTATGGGAATATGTTGCTATCGAATTTGTTTTAGTAATAGCTTCAGATTTAGTCAGTAGATCGATTTCTTTAACTGATGGGATTTTGGGTGACCAATATAATATTCAAACATCGGTTCAAATTATTCAAAAAACTAATGAAATAGATATAAGCCTTCTTGAAAATTCTGAGTTTTATGATAAACTTGAGCGAGCAAGAACGCAAACCATGGGTCGTGTAGATTTAATGTCAAATGTTTTAGGTCAAGCCCAAACGACTATTTCTATCATCACTTTAATTGCTGGTTTAATTTATTTTGAACCTTATTTAATTATTTTACTTGTTTTAAGTATAATTCCTTCTTTTTTAAATGAAATTCGTTTCAGTCAACAACAATATTCATTAGCAAGAAGTTGGACTTCTGAGCGAAGAGAATTGGATTATTTAAGATATATTGGAGCTAATGATAAAACAGCTAAAGAGATAAAGCTTTTTGGATTAACTAATTTTATTGTTGAACGTTTCCAAGCATTGGCAAACAAATATTTTAATCTAAATAAAAAGCTAGTTATTAAACGATCCAGTTATGGTTTTTTGTTTAATGTTTTAGGTTCAATAAGTTATTATGCAGCTTATGTTTTTATTATCTATCGCGTTTTATCTGGAGTAATTACTCTAGGAGAATTAACTTTCTTGTCTGGAAGTTTTAATCGATTAATGAAAAGTTTACAAGACTTCTTCTCAAGATTTACTCGAATTTCAGAAAGCGCATTGTATCTTAAGGATTATTTTGATTTCATAGATATTTCATCAGAACCTAAAACGAAAGAAGATGTGCCTTTACCAAAAGAAATCAAACAAGGATTTGAGTTTAAAAATGTTTATTTTGCTTATCCAGAATTAGAACATCAAATACTTAAAAATGTTAACTTTGTTATTAAAGCTGGTGAAAAGATAGCTTTTGTAGGTCAAAATGGAGCTGGAAAAACAACATTGACTAAGTTATTACTTCGTTTTTATGAGCCTACGAAAGGAGAAATTTTATTAGATGGTATAAATATTAATCGATATAATAAAAAGGAATACCAAGCTTATTTTGGTGTTCTGTTCCAAGATTTTTTTAGATATGAATTTACAGTTAAGGAAAATATTGCCATTGGTAAAATAGATGAAATTGAAAATATTCAAAGAATTGAAAAAGCGGCAAAATTAAGTTTAGCAGAAGAAGTAGTTTCTGAATTAGATTATGGTTATGAGCAACAACTTGGCAAGCGTTTTGTAAAAGGACAAGAACTATCTGGTGGACAATGGCAAAAAATTGCTTTAGCAAGAGCTTATATGAAAAATGCTGAGGTAATGATTTTAGATGAACCTACATCAGCATTAGATGCAAAAGCTGAAAGTGAAGTTTTTGAACGATTCATTCATTTAATTAAAAATAAAACAAGTGTAATTATTTCTCATCGTTTTAGTACAGTTCGTCAAGCAGATAGAATTATTGTTTTAGAAGACGGAAAAATCCTTGAAGCTGGAACTCACGAAGAATTAATGCAAAACGATAAATTATATGCTGAGTTGTTTCAACTACAAGCAGAAGGATATCAATAAAAAAAGAAGAATTATGGAGAATGAGATAGTTAATAAAGTTGCAAATAGCAAATTAGAAGTTTTTGATTTAGAAGATTATTTTCCAAAAGAAGAGATAATAGCTTTAGATATATCGCAATTGCTTTTTGAAGGTTTTATTTTGAAAGAAAAAGATTTTCGAGATGAACTAAAAAAGTATAATTGGTCACAATATTCAGGAAAAGGTGTTGCTCTTTTTTGTAGTTCAGAAGCTATTTTACCAGCATGGACTTTTGCGTTAGTGGCTGCATATTTACAACCTTTTGTAAAAAATAGTGTACACGGAAGCATTAATGATTATTTACTGCTCGCATATAAAACCTCACTAGATGGTTTGGATTATAGTATTTATACTGAAAAGCCATTAATTTTAAAAGGATGTGCTAAAAAGCCCGTTCCTCAGCAGATTTATACCTTAGCTATCCAAAAATTAATCCCTTTTGCTAAGAGCATTATGTTTGGTGAGGCATGTTCTGCAGTGCCATTATTTAAGTCAAAATAATGTATTTCAACCATAAAAAATACCATTTTAACTGAATTTTTATTCTTTGTTTGTAAGTTTTTATATATTAATTGTGTAAATTAGCTATATTTATAAAGGAATAGAAATGAAAAAGTTACTCTTATTATTATCATTTACTACTTTAAGTGTCTTTTCTCAGAAGACTGAAGGAGAGTTAATTAATACTACTTCTGCTGCTGAAGCAAAGGCTAGAGACACAACTAATATGGGTTGGAAAAGAGGAGGTAATTTTGTATTACTTTTCAATCAATCAGCTTTCAATAATGAATGGTTAGGAGGAGGAACTTCAAACATTGCTGGTAACGCAGGTTTAAATTATGATTTTAATTATAAGACACCAGAATTGATTTGGGATAATAAATTCATTGCTGCTTATGGTATAAATAAATTAAAAGGACAGGAAACTACAAAATCTGATGATCGTTTAGAATTTACTTCATTATTAGGTAAAAAAGCAAAAGGATATTGGTTTTATTCAGGTTTTTTAAATTTTAAAACTCAAATGGATGCTGGTTTTGTAAAGCTTACAGATCCTTTAACTAACGAAACAATTTTTGTAAAAAACTCTCATTTCTTTTCTCCTGCATATTTACAAGCTGGACCAGGTATGTTGTGGAAAAAAAGTGATAATTTAAAAGTAAATTTTGCACCAGCTACTTCACGTTTAATATATGTTCACAAGCATTTTACAGAGTTTGGATCTGCTTTTGGTGTGGAACAGGGAAAATCATCACGTTTTGAATTTGGAGCAGCTTTAAACGGGTATTATAAATTCAATATCATGGAAAATATTTCTATGGAAAATATATTGAATTTATATTCAAATTATTTGGAGAAACCACAAAATGTGGATATTGACTATCAAATGAATTTGGTTATGAAGATTAATAAATACATTTCTACTAATGTAGCTTTTCAAGCTATTTATGATGATAATGCTATTGGAGCATTTCAAATTAGAGAAGTATTAGGCTTAGGATTTAATTACGGATTTTAATTACCAACTTAAACTATTAACCACCATGGTAAGAAAAAAGTATAAAATGGCCTTATGGTCATTGGTGCTATCTACCGTAACATTAACGGTTTTAGCATCGAGTTTCTTACTTACCAAAACAACTTTTGGTAAAAATTTGAACTTTTTCAATTCTTCTGAGTTGCAATCTGATTTAGAGATGTCTTATATTGAAATTGAAAAACTGATTAGTGAAAAAGAGTTTTTAATGCGAGAGCTAAAAGTACAATTAGAAAAAGTACAAACATTAAAGACAGAAAATGATTCTCTTAAATCGGAACTTGATGTAAAATATCAACAAATTGAAGAGTTAATTCTTAAAATTGAATCATTAGAAAATGATGTTTCTAAATTAATGGCTTTAAAAAGAGAATTAGTTAAGGCAAAAAAGCAATATGAAATAAAACCTGCTGAAAACCCTCCTTTAAATAAAGAAAGTATTGTAGAAGAAATAATCGTTTCAAATGAAGAAAGTAATGATATAATTGATTCTGCATTTGACCAAACTTCAATTAGCGAAGAAGATAATGAATCACCTGTTAAAGATATTGTTAGAGAATATGAAGGAAACGTTAGACTCTTAAATTCTAGTGTACAAACGTATCATAAAAAAGAATCAGGACTTAAAAAGGAAACGACAAATGCATCTAAGGTGAATAGTTTGGAACTACAATATACTTTATATGTTGACAAGAGTAATGATAAAAGAAGAACAGATTTTTATGTTCAAATTTTTGATACTAACAATAAAAATGTGGGAAAAACAAAAACTCTTTTTATTGATGATAAGGAACTAGTTTACAGTTTTAAATCTAATGTGGAATATGTAGAACAAGTTAGTCAAGTACAAGAAGAATTTTCTACAGAAGGTCTTAGTTTGCACAAAGGGGTTTATTTTCTGAATATATTTAGTTCAAAAGGAAAGTTGCTATGTTCTAGAAGTTTTAAACTAGACTAATGTTAATTAATAAAAACAAAAAACTGGATTTAAATCCAGTTTTTTGTTTTTATTAGTATAGTGGTCTTTGTTATTTTAGGACTCAGACTCATTATCATTTTCAACAGCTTCTTTGTATTCAGGATAAAGAAATTTATTATATGGAAAACGAGTTATGTGAATTTCTCTAACAGCTTCATATACTTTTTCTCTAAATTCTTCAAAATTTAACTTATCGGTTGCTGAAATAAACAAAGTATTGTTTTCTCCCATTTTATTCATCCAAGTTTGTTTCCAATCTTCAAGTGTAAAATATTTAGATGTTTTTTCAAGACTTATGTCATTTTCATCAAAATAAACCGATTTAAAGGCATCAATTTTGTTGAAAACCATTATTGTGGGTTTGTCACTACTTTTAATATCTTTTAATATCTCATTAACAGATGCAATATGATCTTCAAAATCAGGATGAGAAATATCTACGACATGCAACAATAAATCAGCCTCTCTAACTTCGTCTAAGGTGCTTTTAAAAGACTCTACTAGTTGCGTGGGTAGTTTTCTAATAAAACCAACAGTATCACTTAAAAGAAACGGTAAATTTCTTATAACGGTTTTTCTAACTGTTGTATCTAGTGTTGCAAAAAGTTTGTTTTCAACAAATACATCACTTTTCCCAATGGCATTCATTAATGTAGATTTTCCTACATTGGTATAACCAACTAAAGCAACTCTTACCATTGCTCCACGATTACCTCTTTGAACAGCCATTTGTTTATCGATAGTTTTAATTTTTTCTTTCAATAATGAAATTCTATCACGAACAATACGTCTATCGGTTTCTATTTCTGTTTCTCCTGGTCCGCGCATCCCAATACCACCTCGTTGACGTTCTAAGTGAGTCCACATTCCTGTAAGACGAGGTAATAAATACTGACATTGTGCTAATTCTACCTGCGTTCTTGCATAAGAAGTCTCTGCTCGTTGTGCAAAAATATCTAGAATAAGATTAGTTCTATCCAAGACCTTACAATCTAATTCTTTTGTTATGTTTTTTAACTGAGAAGGGGTTAACTCATCATCAAAAATAAGGGTTGTTATATCATTATCTTTTATATAATATTTGATTTCTTCTAGTTTACCAGTTCCCACAAAAGTTTTCGGATTTGGTTTATCCATTTTTTGTGAAAAGCGTTTTACAACTTCTCCGCCAGCAGTATAAGTTAAGAATTCCAGTTCGTCTAGATACTCTCTTAATTTTTCTTCATCTTGATTTTGAGTAACAATTCCTACAATAGCCGTTTTTTCAAATTGATGTTCTATTTTTTCTAACATAGTCTTTCTTTAACTTTACAAAGGTAAAGATTATTTAGTATAAAAAACGCCCAGAATTTCTGGGCGTTAAATGATTAAATATGATTTAGAAAGACAAGAGGGAATATTTTATAAAAAACTCGTCTTTAAAAGTAGTTTATACTTGTTAATTTTACGTTAAGAAATGTATTTTTGAATTTTTTCCAAAAGGGAAAAGTATTTTTTAGCAAAAAATTCAAACATGAAATATTATAGAACTTCCATCATTTTTATTATTTTAAATATTTTTTTTATTTCTAATTTATTTTCTCAAAGTCCAGACGTTGACTATAATGAAAAAATTAAAAAGTATTCTATCTCCAGTCCAGATGTGTATTCGTTTGAAAAGTTGAATTTAAATCCTGTAAATCATTTCGTTGGGAAGGCAAATATTTCAGTGCCTATATTCACCATAAAAACAGGAAATATTGAATATCCAATAACTTTAAATTATGATACTGGCGGTATTAAAGTTGATCAAATTGCATCAAATGTAGGTTTAGGTTGGAGTCTTTCTAGTGCTATGATAACTAGAACAATTCAAAATGCAAATGATTTTGATAATACTGGAGATCTCCAAAATCCAGATTATTCAAGTTTACCTCAACTAGAAAGTCAAAAAAATTATCAAGCATTTCAAAATAATGGTTATACTTCAAAAACTGGCTATTTTTTACAAAAAACAAATAATACAAAAATGGATGAAAATCATAAACAAGTAGATTTTCTCCCAGATATTTACAATTTTTATTCTCCAGAATTTAAAACAAAATTTTTCTACGAAGATATAGGTATTCCCGTTGAAATGGAACCAAAAGGGACATCGATTCATGGAGTGACTGATTTGCAAAAAATCCCAACAAATAGAGGTTATTTTGCTAGTAATTCTTGGCATTATAATCACAACTTATATACAAAAGATTTTTTTAATTTTACTATTGTGTCTAATAATGGAATAAAATATTCATTTAATGATTGTGATTTTTCCTACAATGAACAATTTCAAGTAGGTACAGCTAATAATTTTGTTAATAATTCTTATGAAAAGGTTGATTCACCAGCACAAATATCTGCATGGCATATTTCAGAGATTTTAGATAGAAATTCTGAAAAAAAAATTAATTTTATATATGAGACCACACACTCAAATACTAACGGTTCTAATAATAGTGGCTTTGATTTTAAAGCCTCACAAATGTCATACTCTTATACGACCATTCCAGATTTACAGGATTTGAATAATTGTCATTATTATGCTCCATGGAATGATTTTACAAATGGATATCTACTTTCTGCTTCTGCTCGAGTAGATGTTGTGAGAAAAATATTAAAGAAAATCGTTTTTGATGAAGGATCGATAGAATTTAATTATAATCATGAAGGAATAGGTGGTCCAGGAATTGCAAGAATGGACGTTGCAAATGGTAGTTTTATTACTCAAATTTATGTGAAAGACAAACATAATGAGATTATAACATCATTTAATTTGAATTACGATAAATTTCAATCAGACTACAATGTAGGTGAGTTTAATCCTTTTAACGAATACAGTAGTTATAGATATACTCGTTTAAAATTAGTATCTATTGAGGAAGTTGGTAAACCTGCTTATGAGTTTGAGTATGATGAAAGTATAAAATTACCTCCAGTGAATTCATTTTCAGTCGATTTTGCGGGTTATTACAATAATTCTAATGATATTACAAGTAATACTGATTTAATTACTAATAAAAAACACCCTCAACTATATTATTACCCAAATCAATTTGAAAAATCATTATTACCTTTTCCAATTACTGGAATGAGTTATACAACAATTCCAGGTCATTTTAATAGACAAGCAAATAATTTTTCAAAAGCTTGGAGCTTAAAGAGAATAAAATATCCTACAGGAGGTTATTCGGAATTAGAATACGAGTCTAACAGTTTTAAGGTTTTTAATCAAGAAGTAAATGGTGGTGGAATTAGACTAAAGAAACAAATTTTAAAAGATGAAAATCTAAATATTGTCAAAGAAATGAATTATTCTTATGAAAATATTGATGGAATTGCATCTGGAACTTTATTTTCATATCCATACTTCGGACACCCTTTAAATCAGTTCTTCAATTCATATTTATATTATAGTCAAGATTATGAAATCGATCCTATTTTTGACCCTCAAAACCCTACTCCTCCCAATCATCCTTTTGATACAGATCATTGGAAACTTTTTGATAAGAGTAATCTTTTAGAGGATATTACATCAGGTAGTTTTGTAGGATATTCTAAAGTTACAGAAATAGAAACAGGTAACGGTAAAAAAGAATTTACATTCACTTCAAATAACTTATCTGGGTTTGAGAATGAAATAGTACGGTATGATGCTGATAATGCATATGTTAATATTATAAATTTTCCCAGCTACAATTATTGTATGAATGATTTTTTAATAACAAATAGTGCTTTTGGAGCTAATATTTTTACAGATAATTCCTATAAAAGGGGAAAGCTCTTGTTAGAGAAAGTTTATGATGAAGATGAAAATTTAATTAAAGAAATTGAGAATGAATATCAAGATAATGTTTATACTACATTAACATTTAAGCAACCTACTAGTAAGCAAAGGCATACTCAAAATGTGGAGAAAACTATGAAGTTTATAACTATGAAGAAAAAATATAGAGCCTCAAGTTTTTTACCCATAAAGAAAACAGTTCGTACATTTAGCAATAATGAAGAAATTAATTATTTATATAATTACACTTATAATTCAGATGGATTAGTTAAAACTATTGAAAAACTAGTAAACGGAGGAGAAGTTAATAAAACTGAATATTATTATCCAACAGATGTTGTTGATTTAAATAGTTTGCCAGGAACTACAATGAATTTAAACGATTTATCTATGTATCAATATTTAGTAAGTCCAAAAAATAATAGATCAGCAAAAATCCAAATTAATAATTATTTAGGAAGTAATCTTTTGTCTACTTATAGAGAGACATATAGGATTTTTAACCCTGTAACTAATTATCAAAGCACTGTTACACCTAATGAAGTTTATGCATCTAAAGCAAATGGACCTTTAGAAAGAAAAATAAGATATAATAAATATGATGATAAGAATAATTTAATTGAATATACAATAGAAAATGATAAAGCCGTGTCGTTGATTTGGGGCTATAACAAAACCCAACTCGTTGCTAAAATAGAAAATGCTACTTATGCTTCCCTACCAACGAGTATCATTCAAGGCATAGAAACCGCTTCAAATGATAATGATGAAATGGAACTCTTACTCGCTTTAAATAATTTAAGAACTGCATTACCCAATGCAATGGTGACTACCTACACCTACAAACTATTAGTAGGAGTCACTTCTATAACCGACCCGAGAGGCTATATAACTACTTATCAATATGACGATTTTAATCGTTTGGAGTCTATAAAAGATGCAAATGGGATAAAGGTTTCAAAGAACGAATATCATTATAAAAACTAAGACAAGATGAAGAAATTATTATACATACTAATGCTAATTCCTGTTTTTGTTTTTGGACAAAGCTTAGATAAAAATTTTATTAAGACAACAATTTACAACTATGAATCTCCAAATCCTAATAATGTAGTTAATTATTTATATGAGGATTATAATTTAAATATTGATTTATCCACAAATGACGCTCAGGCTTTTTTCACTGATTATGGAAATGGTTTTATAAATATAAACATTACAGATGATTTATTAACTGTTGAATTTAATTCAATATTTAATAGTTATGGGAGCGTTAATACTATGTCGCAAACATCGTTTTTAGAAACAAATATACCTTTGCCTAATATAGTATTAGGTAACTTAGACTGTGGCGTTAATTTTTTAGGTTTGATTAAAGTTTCAGTATTGAATAATATGCTTTATTTAGAAGATAATTATTCATATAATTATGGAGATATTAATTCATTTAATGGCATCTTTACTTATCCTTTAAGTGAGTTTGCAGGAATTACTGGTCCTGAGTCAAGATTGACCGAAAGTATTACTTACTTTGATGGACTAGGAAGGCCTATTCAGCAAATTGCTCACAAACAGTCTGCAAGTGGTAAAGACATTGTAACTCATATAGAATATGATGCATTTGGTAGACAAACCAAAGAGTATCTACCCTTTATAGCCTCAACAACCCCTTCATTAGATATTAAACCAAATGAAGTAGTAAGTTTTTATGGTTCTAATAATGTGACTTTAACAGGGAATCCTAATTTTGAAACTACAACAAATCCTTATAGTGAAAAGGAATTAGAAGCTTCACCTTTAAGCAGAGTGTTTAAACAGGCAGCACCAGGAAATGCATGGGCAATGAGCAATGGTAAAGAAATAAAGTTTGATTATCAGACTAACATTGCTAATGAAGTAAAATATTTTAAAGCTATAGCAAATTGGGAGGCTACCTTAGGATTATATGATATTTCTTTAAGTAATCTAGGTTATTATAATGCTAATGAACTTTATAAAACCATTACCAAAGACGAAAATTGGTCAGCAACACAAGCCAATATAAATGACCATACCATTGTAGAGTTTAAAAACAAGCAAGGACAAGTCGTTTTAAAAAGAAGTCATAATCAAAACAAATGGCATGATACGTATTATGTGTATGATGATTATGGGAACTTAACTTATGTTTTGTCTCCAGAGATTAACACTTATCCCATAGAGCAACAAATTTATTCTTTTTCATATATTGGATTTGGAGACTTAGAAACAGTATATAGTCACCCTACACAAGGATGGTCAAATGATGGAGACCTTAGTATAGATAATAACCAACTATATTTTTATTTTCAAAGTTATGATAATGCAAATGTTCCATTAAATACTAGCAGTATTGCCATAAATTTAGCAGCTATTGGTTTTAATGTTATTTTACCAGATATGCAATTAGGTCCAGTAACTATTAAGTTAGCAGATGGGACTTATTCAGATACGCACTATTCTGCTTATATTCAAAATGGGAATATTTATTTAACTGGAGATGGTACGATTGCAAAGGAGGTTCATATGGATTTTCAAGTAGATCTTAATACGATTACAGGTCCAGCTCCTACATCGGTAAGTGTTGATGACATCAACAAACTAGGCTATCAATACAAATATGATTCTAGAAATAGATTAGTCGAAAAGAAGCTACCAGGAAAAGACTGGGAATATATTATATATGATAAACTAGATCGTCCTATTTTAACCCAAGATGCTAACTTAAAAACACAAAACAAGTGGTTGTTTACAAAATATGATGCTTTTGGAAGAGTTACTTACACTGGTATATGGACAAATCCAACACCCAACCAATCAAGAGCAACAGTTCAAAATACAGTTAATAGTCAAACCACACCAGTTTGGTTCGAAACCAAATTAGTGAACCCAATTACCATAGCAGGTACAAGTATATATTACAGCAATACTGCTTTTCCAAATACATTTCAAATAGATGAAATAGAAATTCTAACTATTCAATATTATGATAATTATGAAATAGGTAACCAAGTTGCGTTTAATCCTGCAAATGGCTCTGGAACATGGGAAGGGATGACAGCAGTAGCTAATGTAAAAGGATTGCCTACAGTTTCAAGAGTAAAAGTATTAGAGACAAATAATAGCTGGATAACTACAGCTACTTACTATGATGCAAAAGGAAGAGCGTGGGAAACACATGTTAAGAATGACTACCAACTCTCTGAAGACTGGACTTTAATGAAGCTAGATTTTATAGGAAAGGTTTTAAAAACACAAACCAGTCATACAAAAAACGGAACTACTACAACTATCATAGACACTTTTACTTATGATCATGCAGATAGACTTTTAACTCAAGTACAAAAAATAAACACACAACCAGAACAGTTGATTGTTAAAAACACTTATGATGAGTTAGGTCAATTAATCAAGAAAGGTGTTGGAAATACAGAAAGTACTCCCTTACAAGAAGTAGATTATGCTTATAATATAAGAGGTTGGTTAAAAGATATAAATAATATGGGGCATTTAGGCAATGATCTTTTTGCCTTTCATTTAAATTATAACGAACAAGATACTCCTTATACTTCTGCTGGAGCACCAGGAACAGCTCTTTATAATGGAAATATTAGCAGTACCAACTGGACCACTAATAATAATTCTACAGCAGTAAAATCCTATTATTATAGTTATGATGCCTTAAACAGGTTAAAAACAGCTTATTCTGCGGAAAATGATGTAACTAATAATAAGTATCTTGAAAACATACACGGTTACGACAGAAATGGTAATATTTTAGGTTTAAATAGACAAAGTCAAAATCCGACTAATCCAAACAATGGAATAGGAATTGATTATTTAACATATACCTATGATGCCAATCAATTAAAAGGAGTAAAAGATAATTATGGACTTTCTGCTAATGGAATAGAAGGATTTAAAGATGGTAATACTGTAGGAGATGATTATGAGTATGATGCAAATGGGAATATGGTTGTAGATAACAATAAAGGGATTACTTCCATTGAATACAACCACTTAAATTTACCCACTAAAATTGAATTTGCAAATCAACTAGGATCTCCGAAGCTATTGTACAAATATGATGCTACTGGAACAAAAGTAGAAAAAGTAGTAATGAGTTCTAGCCCAACAGTAACTACAGCTTACGTAGGAAATTATATTTACGAAAATAATGTACTACAATTTTTCTCACAACCAGAAGGTTATGTATCGCATAATAATGGTGCTTTTTCATATGTATTCCAGCACAAAGACCATTTAGGCAATGTGAGACTATCATATGCAGATGCTAACAATGATGGTGCCATTACTTCAGGAACAACCGAGTTGTTTTACGATGGTTTTGAAAATGGTAGTGGTTGGGAAAGTACAAGTCATGGAGGATATAATACTCTTACTGCTTATGACAACAATAAAAAACACACTGGTAACTTCTCTGGTAAAATAGAGAAATTAACTACAGGAGAAATAGTTGTACAGCAAAATAATTGGGTAGCTATAAATATAACGCAACCCACAGAATTTATTTTCTCAGCATGGGTTTATAGTGATAATCCTAGTGCAGATTTATATTTATTCCAAAATATGGATGTAGATCAAGGGTATGGCTATAGAAATGAATATGTAAGAACTACTCAAAAAAATAGATGGGTCTATATCGAAAAGAGAGTAACAGTACAACCAGATATTACCCGATTATCCATAAGAATAGATAACAATGGAGGAGGAACAGTATGGTTTGATGATGTAAGTTTAAGACAGGTAAATCCAAATACAGAAATTGTAGAAGAGAACAACTACTATCCTTTTGGATTAAAACACAAAGATTCAAATAATTTACTTAACTTAGCTACAGCTAATGCAGTGGCTCAGAAGTACAAGTACAATGGGAAAGAGTATCAAGACGAGTTAGGACTTAATTTCTACGATTATGGGGCGAGAAATTATGACCCTGCAATAGGCAGATGGATGAATATTGACCCATTAGCAGAGAATTCTAGAAGATGGACACCTTACAACTATGCTTATAATAATCCAATATATTTTGTTGATCCTGATGGGATGCAAGCTGAAGGTTGGATTGAGGATAATATTACAAAAGAAGTGAGATATGATCCGAATGTAACTAGTCAAGAGAATACTCCTTTTGGATCAACTTTCCTTTGTATGGAGTGTTCTTTTTCAGATTTACCTCTTCATAATTTTAATGGTATAGAATATATTAAAGGTGATAATTTAAATGCAGATGGTACTCGAAATTCAGTAATACAATTAAATGAAGTTGTGGTGGGAGTAGATGACAATGCGTTAGATCCATCAACAATTGGACAAAATCTCTTTGGTCTTACATATCCTGGTGGAGAAAATCCAAGAACGTATGCTGGAGATTATGATTATACATATGTTCCTTACGACTTGTCTGAATATCCTGCAATTGGTCATGATAGAAGATATGATAAACTTAATATTCAAGGAGCATCTGGACTATTTACAGACACAAGAGCAATTGGTGCTGATTTTAGATTTGTAAAAGAAGAACTAATAATTGCTTCCAATACATTTCTACCTCTTAAAACTCGAATTAACGCTGGAGTTTTAGGTATCGGTTTAGGATTATCTGCACTACCAAAAACTATAGTAAAATTATCTTCTTCGCAAGGTTATATGCAAATTCAAATGTGGTACCATATTTCAAATGCAGGGGTAACAAATCAACCTGATAAAAAATAAATTCATGAAAAAATCGAAAATAAAAATTATCCTATCAATAGTTATATTTTTTTGTATTGTAGTCATTTGGTTTGGGATAAATTTTGCACCAGGAAGTTATAACAATATTATAAAATATGAATTTAACTGTTCTGAAGATGAATTAATAAGTAAGATTAATAAATTAAGAGAAATAGAACCGAACCTTAAGATTCCTAAAAGCTATAATTTAATAGAAGGAAGAAAAAACGACAAAGATTACTGGTATCATTTTTATGTTTTTTATAAAGAAGATCAAGAAATTCTTAACTGTTGGCTTAGATCAAATTCAGTAACTAGCACTAGTTTAGCTTTAGTGTCAATAAGAAATAAATATGGAGAATGGAAATTACTAGATAAAGATTTTAATAGTTCTGAAAAGGAAATTGAGAAAAAAGAATTTGAAAGACGTTTTATAAATAAATTAAGAAAACAGTAGACAAAAGATGAAACCTTGTGTATCAGATTTAGTGATAACAAAATTTGTCCAAGCTGTAGTTCCAATAATATTATTAAAAATGGTTTTACAGCCAATAAAAGACAATAATTTATTTGTAAATTATGTAAAAAGAGACTCCTTTCTCCTGCATGAATCCTATCGTATCGCGTGGTAATTACTAAAAAACAGAATTAAGCCACTCGTTAGAGTGGTTTTTTAATATGAGGAAAACTTAGCATCAAAGAAAAAACTTGTTTATGTAACGATATTATTCGCTTCACAATTCAATGATTTAGTATTTTAAGTCTTAGATTTGTTGTGAATTAGGTAATGGGGGCGTTTTATTATAAATCCATAAAGTATGTTTAAAATGTCATTCAGTTCAGCTGTATCTACTTTTGTAGATAGTAGGAAGTAAATTTGCAACTTGATTTTAATGTGGTGTTATTTTACAATAATAGAATTTTTACAGAATAATTCTTCAATTTTTTCTAACATAGTCTTTCTTTAACTTTACAAAGTTAAAGATAATTTTGCATAAAAAAACGCCCAGAATTTCTGGGCGTTTTTATGATTATTGAAATTATAATTATTCTTCTATTTTAATATTATCAACTTCCCATGTTCTAGAAGCAGATGCAGTTGAGGTATATTTAAAAGCTAAATAAACATTGCTTCCTGTATAAGAAGAAAGGTTAATTGGTCCTGAGTTTGTCCAAATAAAGCTCCCAGTGTTTGTGTCTAAAGTAGCTGATAAATCTGTCCAAGTTGCCAAGTTTGGATTACCAGAACCAACATAATTTGTTGATATTTTCACTTCTAATAGATTTCCAGTAAATCTTGAAGCTGTTTCAAAAGTAAGAGTTGCAGTTGAAACAGTACTTAAGTCTATTGCTGGGGAAATCAACCAATCTTCATTTACATTATTAGCTCCACCACTATAACCACTAATAGCTGCAGAAGGAGCTGGATTTCCGTATGTAGCTAAGTACCACTGTTGTGCTCCTGATACGCTATAATTTGTCCAGTTAGAAAAATTAGTGTCAAAAGATTCCTCAAATAATGGAACAATTCTAGGATTGTTAAGTTGTACATCGTTTAATGTTCTTATTAAGAATTGATAAGTAGAACCATATTTTGTTAAAACTCCTCTTATTTTACCATTCCCTTCTGGGACTTTCTCACCAGCGAAATTAGCATATTCACTTGTTCTTAATAGTATTGAATTACCATCTTGATCTACTATTGAATAATTTGTTCCTGAACCAGCAGTGTTATTTGCGTCAAAATAAGTTTTTCCGATAGCAGAGTTTGAAAACTGAACATTATCAAATTCAATTAATTTATGCAAATAGTTTATGTTAGATGCTTCTGCTAAAGTAATATGATGAACCAACTCATCTTCATTTATTTTCTCACATGAACGGAAAATTTTATTTTTATACTTTTCTAAGGCTATGCGACCAATATCGTTACCAAATAATTCACCAATTTGTAAATCATCGGTATAATCATCTTCCATAAAATGGAGATTGGTTAAATCAATATAAACTTTACGACCTGGTTCATACATATTAAACAAGTTGTACTCATTTACAGGAACAGTAAAACCATACTCATTGTTATTATCGTCAAAAGCAACCATTGAAATGGATTTGTAGAAATTACCTCCTTCGTCAGACGAAGTAACATAAGCCTCTAAAATATTTCCATTAGCAATATTCCATAGTTGAGGACTAGCAGTTGCTAAATTTGAAACATTTTGAATGCTTATATCAGCAGACATTGTTACACATTCACCAGATAAATCTGGAGTATTGTAATCGTCACCCGTTACGCAACTAGAAAAAGTTGCAAAAAGAGCTGTTGTTAAGATTATTTTTAAATTCTTCATAGCTTATTTATTTTCAAAAACTCTAATATTATCTAATCTAAATGTAGTTGTTGCACCTGTAGATTTACTTCCTGTATATTTGAAAGCAATATAAACATTTTCAAATGTTTGGTAATTACTCATGTCGATTACTCCACTATTTGTCCAAACATTATCTGTTGAAGGTAATGTTACAGCTAATTCTTCCCAAGTAGCACTAGTAATATTATTTTCTTCTCCATTAAAATTAGTCGATATTAATACTTTTAATACCGCGGTATTTGAAAATCTTGTTTGACAATCAAAAGTGAAACTTTCAGTAATAGGAGTTTCGGCAAAATTCATTTTAGAAGTAATCATCCAAACTTCATCATCTGGATCTGATGCATTAGAATAAAATGAAGAAAATTCAGCAAATTGATTTTTAATGTCAGTTGCAGGATCAGTATAACTTTTTACATTCCAAAGTCTACCACTTCCAGCAAAATTAACATTTAGCCATCCAATTGTAGATGCTGCTACTTCATTTGAGCCAGAACCTGTATCACTATTCTCATAATTTTCGCCTATCACTACTGGTATGTAATCTGAAAAGACAGCAAAATCATCTTCTTTAGAACAACTTAAAGTTACTAAAGTTATTGCTGTAAATAAAATTGTTTTAAAATAATTTTTCATGGTGCAATTTTTTAGAAGTTAATATAAAAATTAACAAAATAAGTTCTTCCATATCCATAGAAATATTTTGTTCCAAATGATGGTGTTCCATTTGCTTGATCGGCAACTAAATCGGGATATGTAGCCTTTCTAGATTGCTCAAAACCACCAGTTTTGTATTCAACATCTAACAAGTTATTGATGGATGCAAAAAATCCAAATGTATTTCTGTTTTTTGAACTAATTCTCCAAGATTTACCACCAATTAAGTTTAATAACATAAAGTCATCAAACTTTTCTTGTTTTAAGATTCTTTTTACGTTTGGTTCTGTAGCTCCAGGATAACTGTATCCTTGAGTATTATTTGGATCTGAATCAATAATGAAATTATCTGTTCTTAAAATACTTGAAACATCAACATAACTACCAGATAAATGATTAATATTTGCTCCAATCCACCAGTAGTGAGGATCACGATATTCTAAACCAAAAGAATAAGCTTGTTGAGGTAAACCAGGTTGATGATAATCTTTTAGATATACAGTACCAAAATCACGTAATGGATTCAATCCCTCAGCAGCTCTACCATCATCATTTGTAATTAAGTTAGCATTATCAGAATAGATATATTGTCCATAAGAAGCAGAAGCATTTGCTGTAATTGTAGATGTAATTTTATATTCTAAACCAAGTTCTGCACCCATAGATTGTTTGTCTAATCCAGTAACTATTTCACTTACAAACGAATCAGTATCTCCACTAGTTGCATCACCAATACTCTCTGCATAATAGAAAGAAATTTCTGAACTATTTGAAATTTTATTATAGAAACCAGTTAATCGAGCTTTAAGGTTTGGCGTTCTAACAATATAACTTGCGTCAGCAGCTACAATATCCTCGTTAGTTAAATTTGGTGTAATACTATTGTTTAAACGTGCATTGGAAAACACATTACGCATTATAGGTGCTTTTGTCATGTATAATCCATTAAAATCTAATAGATGACGTCCATTAATTTTGTAAGTTAAACCTCCTTTGAAACCAAAGTTTTCGTAAGTAGTTTTCTGACTTTTCCCATAAGAATTATCGGCATAAATACCATTTTTGTATAATCCTTCTCTTTGATATTCTGTTCTTGAAAAAGTTTGAGCTATATAAAAATCAAATTTGTTATAATTAAATTTAAATTGGGTAAAACCATCAAAGACAGTTGCAAATAAATTATAGTTATAACCATAAGTATCATTTTCACCTACATATCTATTTGGGTTGTTTAAATCAGATTGGCTGTTATCTCCTGAATAAAAAGGATCAATATCTGCAAAATAACTACCTCCCATTAAGTCTAATAGATTTTGGAAGTTATGAGATTTTAATTTTTTAAAATTAACACCAGCATTCATAGATATATTATCAGATAATCTAGCGTTTAAGATAGAATTTGCACTCCATTGTGAATCATCTGTTCTGTCTTCATACAAAACAAAAATACTTCTTCCTGAAAAGCCAGAATTTTGGTTTGCTATATACATAGCATTCCAGTTAATTTGTGAATTATTAATGAAATCATTTTCAAAACCTGTAATTTCAGCATCAGTATAAGCACCTAAGTTGTTAAAATAACTAGGAAGCTTTTTGTAGTAAGTTGGATCTGGATTATTACCATTTTGATAATCTAATCTACTATTACCAATTTTTCCAGTTTGGTAAGCCACATTAGTATTAAGAGTTGTATTCTCAGTTATTTTCCAATAGTGAGATAACATATTAATAGGTTCTGCTATATCTTTATCTCTTGAATTTCTTTTCTGACCATCTTGCCATCCCCAGTATGAGTTGTATTTTACACCCATTAAATCGGTAACTTCTTGAGTGTTTGGTGACGATTTTCCTCTACTGTTTTCTGCGTAAATAGAAGTGAAGTTGAGGCTATGTTTGTCATTAAATTTCTTTTCAACACTTGCAAATAATGAATTTGCACTATAATCTGTTCCTTCAAAATAACCTTCTTCTGCCCATCTTCTTGAACCTGAAACTACAAATGCCCATCCTTTATCATTTAAACCTGAAGCATGTGTTCCCATAGCTCTCCAACTATAGTTAGTATTTGTTCCAGACATAGTAACTCGATTGCCAGGTCTGTAGTGAGAAGCTCTAGTATCTATTTCTTGTGTTCCTAGTATGCCACCAAAAGTGTAATCTGAAGCAGCTGAACCCATTGTAAACTCTTGATTACGAGTGGCATCATTTAAACCACCCCAATTACTCCATTGTGGTCTTCCATCATAAATCTTATTCATAGAAATACCATTAATCATGGTAGTACCATATTGGTTATCTAGACCTCTAATTCTGAATCGTGCTTGACCCCAATTAAAAGCAGCTGCTTGTTGATAAGTGTCTCTTGAGGACTGTAGAAGTCCAGAAGTACTTTCTGATCCTGTGTTATCATCACCTAAATCATTTTCAGTAAGTGTAACTAAACTTAATTGTAGTTCTGATGTGATATCTTCTTCTAATACAATTGTTCCTAAATCTAAAGTTTGTCCAGCAGTAACCTCCAAAATAAATGTTTGTGTTCTGTAACCAGTGGAACTAACTATAAGAACAGGTTCACCTACTGGAAGCGATTTAATTGTAAAATTACCTTCTGAATCTGTAGTAACAGATTGATTGGTACTTTGAATCGTTGCAACAACATTTTGTAATGGTTTTTGTGATTTGGAATCAACTACCTTACCCTTTAAGGCACTGGTTTGTTGTGCAAAAACAAAAACGGCTTGTAGTACTAATAATGTACTTAATACAAGTTTTTTCATAGAAAGAATAAAAATTAATAATAATTTAAACTTTAAGTGGTTTAAACTTAACAGCCTGCAAATGTATAACTTTTAATAATATTATTTACCTTTGGCACCGATTTTGTACCAAAATTGATATTAACATAACATATATTTCATGAAAATTAAACATTTTTTAATCACTTTTATTGTGATTTTCGCAATAAACAGATCATATTCACAAGATAAGAAATTTAAAATTCATACAGTGGCTTTTTATAATTTTGAAAATCTTTTTGATACGATAAATGATCCAATCACTTATGATGAAGAGTATTTACCTAATAAAGGATGGACTTATAAGAATTACAGAAAAAAATTAGATAACCTAAGTCGCGTTATTATCGAATTAGGAACTGATGAAAATCCTGCTAATTCTCCTGTTGTGATAGGCGCTTGTGAAATTGAAAACAGACGTGTTTTAGAAGATTTAGTAAAACACCCAACGTTAATTAATAAGGGATATAAAATTGTTCATTTTGACTCTCCTGATAAAAGAGGAATAGATGTTGCTCTTTTATATCAGGAAAAATACTTTATACCTGTAAGTTATACTAATATTCCATTATATATTTATAAGGATGCTGAAAATAATGGTAAGAAAAACAAAGAAGAAAAAGAAGAGGAAACAGACGATAATGTTGAGGTAGATTCTTCTACTAAAAGAATTTATACTCGTGATCAATTATTAGTGACAGGTTATTTAGATGGAGAAGAAATCAGTTTTATTGTAAATCACTGGCCATCTCGTTCTGGTGGTGAGAAAAAAAGTAGTCCAAATCGTGAAGCAGCAGGTGCGTTAAATAGAAAAATTATTGATTCCTTATATAAAATTAATCCTAAAGCAAAAATTATTACTATGGGAGATTTAAATGATGATCCAACTAATAAAAGTGTAAAAAAAGGTGTTGGTGCTGTAGGAAGTAAAGATGAATTAGAACCTTTAGGAATTTATAACCCTATGGAAAAAATGTATAAACAAGGTATAGGTACTTTAGGCTATAGAGACTCATGGAATATATTTGATCAAATTATGCTTTCAGAACCATTAGTAAAAGGAAATTACTCTTCTTGGACTTATTGGAAAGCAAACGTATTTAAAAAACCTTATTTAATTCAAGATGAAGGACGATGGAAAGGATATCCAAAGAGAAATTCAAATGGTGTACCTGGTTTTAGTGATCACTTACCAGTTTACGTTTATTTGATTAAACAGGTAAATTAAAAAATATAAAATAGAGTATAAAAAGGTTAGTTAGAATTGTTCGACTAACCTTTTTCTTTTTTTGTAACTTTACGTATCTAAAATATTTCAAAATGAGCATACAAAAACCATTCAACCTAACGAAATGGATTGAAGAAAACAGACATTTATTAAAACCTCCAGTAGGAAACAAAAGTCTATATGTAGATTCTGATGATTATATTGTTATGATTGTGGCAGGACCAAATGCACGAAAAGATTACCATTATAATGAAACGGAAGAATTATTTTATCAATTAGAAGGTGAGATAACTGTTTATGTGCAAGATGAAGGAAAAAAGAAAGCGATGACATTAACTGCTGGTGATATGTATTTACATCCAGCTAAAGTGCCTCATTCACCTAATAGATTAGAAGGTTCTATAGGACTGGTTATCGAAAAAAAACGTAATCATTTGCCTGTAAAAGATGGTTTGCTTTGGTTTTGTGACAATTGTAATCATAAGTTGTATGAAGTTTATTTTGAATTGAATAATATTGAAGTGGATTTTTTAAAACATTTTAATCATTTTTATAATTCAGAGAATTTAAGAACTTGTTCTAAGTGTGGAACAGTTATGGAAACCGATTCTCGATTTGTTACAGAATAATAGTAGCTTTTCCTGCTATTCATTTTAGTTTTCTTAAGACTCTTTGGTTTTATGAGCGATAAAAGGAGCTTTTTTTAGTCGCTTTTTTATCCCAATAAAACTTAAAGTTTTTTTTCAAAAAGCTATCATTACTATCAGGGCTAGTAATTCAAATCAATTTCATACATTTGTAAAAATATAACAAAAACAAGTAAAAAAGTTACAATGTCAACAATAGCACAACAGTTTGGAATGCAAGAAGCATTGGAAATATTAGGCGTTAAAGCGACTAATTTAGGGACATCAACGGGAAATGAATGGTTTTCAAATGGAGAATTAATTGAAAGTTATTCACCAGTAGATGGTCAATTAATTGGAAAAGTAAAAGCTACTACACAAGAAGATTACGAGAAAGTAATGCAAAAAGCTACAGCAGCTTTCAAAACTTTTAGAGCTATGCCAGCTCCACAAAGAGGAGAAATTGTTCGTCAGTTTGGAAATAAATTGAGAGAACTAAAAGAACCATTAGGTAAATTGGTTTCTTATGAAATGGGTAAATCTTTGCAAGAAGGGTATGGAGAAGTTCAAGAAATGATTGACATCTGTGATTTTGCAGTAGGTTTATCACGTCAGTTAAATGGTCAAACAATACCTTCAGAAAGACCAGGTCATGTAATGAGAGAGCAATGGCATTCTATAGGTGTTGTAGGAATTATTTCTGCATTTAATTTTCCTGTAGCAGTTTGGTCTTGGAACACAGCTTTAGCTTGGATTTGTGGAGATGTTTGTGTGTGGAAAGCATCAGAAAAAGCACCATTATGCTCTATTGCCTGTCAAAACATTATTGCAGGAATTTTAAAGGAAAATAACTTACCAGAAGGAATTTCATGTATTATAAATGGTGACTATAAAGTAGGTGAAATGATGACTACTGATACTCGAATTCCATTGATCTCAGCAACTGGTTCTACTCGTATGGGAAGAATTGTTGGTGCAAAAGTAGCGGAACGATTTGGTAAATCTTTATTAGAATTAGGAGGAAACAATGCAATAATTATTACTCCAACAGCTGATTTAAAAGTTGTAGTTCCAGGAGCGGTTTTTGGAGCAGTAGGAACTTGTGGTCAACGTTGTACTTCAACAAGAAGATTAATTATTCATGAATCTGTTTATGATACTGTTCGTGATGCAATTGTTGGTGCTTATGGTCAAATTAAAATTGGTAACCCATTAGACCAAAATAAACATGTAGGACCGCTAATTGATAAAGAAGCTGTAAATACCTATTTAGCGGCTATTGAAAAAGCAAAAGCAGAAGGTGGAAAAATATTAGTAGAAGGAGGCGTTCTTTCAGGTGAAGGATACGAATCTGGATGTTATGTAAAGCCTGCAATTATTGAAGCTGAAAATCATTTTGAAATTGTACAACACGAGACATTTGCTCCTATTTTATATTTAATGAAATATAGTGGAGAAGTTGAAAACGCTATTGATATACAAAATGGTGTTGCACAAGGATTATCTTCTGCAATTATGACAAATAGTATAAAAGAAGCTGAAAAGTTCTTGTCATTCGCTGGTTCTGATTGTGGTATTGCTAATGTGAACATTGGTACTTCTGGTGCAGAAATAGGAGGTGCTTTTGGTGGAGAAAAGGAAACTGGAGGAGGAAGAGAATCGGGTTCTGATGCTTGGAAAGTATATATGAGAAGACAAACAAATACTGTTAATTACTCTGATCAATTACCTTTAGCTCAAGGAATAAAATTTGATTTATAGATTATTATAACTAAATTACAAAGTGCCCTGCAAAAAATCTCTTTGTAGGGCATTTAACTTTTAAATAGTATTAATCTTAGTAAGATTTCTTATTCCACTAAATGATATGACTGTGAGGTTTTGTTCTGTTGAGATATGTGTTATTTTTATACTAAGAGATACTATCCTAAAAGTGAGTAAGTTATAATTAATGACTTTCACACTTTAAAAAATCTTAATACTTCCTTCCTACTTCTTATAAAACAAATTATGCTCCACATATTCCCAAACTTTATTAGGTAACATAGGAATCACATTTTTATTGTTTTTAATACTATTTCTAATAAAAGTAGAGGACAATTCAATTACTGGAGCACCTATTCTATGAATCTTAGGATGATTGGCAAATTGTTCGTCCATTTCACCCGAATTTAATCTTGGATAGACGTAAATATCATGATTTTGAAGGATGACATCATAGTTTTTCCATTTGTGTAGCGAATTCAAATTGTCTTCACCCATAATCAATGAAAACTCATATTTTGGATATTTCTCTTGCAAATGTGCCAAAGTATGAACGGTATAATTCGGTTGAGGTAATTTAAACTCAATATCACAAGGTTGAATGTTTGGATATTCTTCTGTTGCTAGATGAACCATGTGCAAACGATGGTAATCATCTAGTAATGTGTTTTTCTTTTTATGAGGATTATGAGGTGTCACCACCATCCAAATTTGATTCAAATCAGAATGCTCAGCCATATGATTGGCAATAATTAAATGACCAATATGAATAGGGTTAAACGTTCCAAAATACAATCCGATTTTCATTTTTAGTACATAGTGCTTAGTTGTTAGTACTTAGTTTTAATATTTAGTGCTAAATTACTGTTTTTATTCTTTTAGTTTTTTTGAAAAAGAATGTATCATTTTACTTTCTTCTTCAATCAAAAGCATAATTTCATTAAGTATCTTTTCATCCAAATTAAATTCTAATTCTTTTGCGATAATTAGCTGTGTTTCTAATTCGTTTAAGGAGCCTCTAGAAATATTCAAAAAATGATTAAATGATTTATCTGTTTGACGACCAAATCCTTCTGCAATATTAGAATGAATGGAAACGCTAGCACTTTTTATCTGACTCGTTAATGCATAAACCTCTTCTTTAGGGAAATTCTGGGTAAGTTTATATACTAGAACAACAATTCTAATGCTTTTTGCCAAATAAGTAATTCTTTATAAGACTTAATGCCACTCATAAATATTTTATCTAACTACTAAAAATTCACAGACGTACATATCACTAAGTACTGAGGACTAATCACTAATTACTCTTTTTACTCTTTTCCAATAAACTCCTTCACTAACTGATAAGCTTCTTCCTTAGCAGTATCCAAATCATAATTTTTAATAATTTTGTCAAATTGTGGAGCAGTGGCTAATTCTACAGAAGCTTTGGCAATTCGCATATTGATTTTATCTTCACTTTCCGTAGAGCGTAATTTTAATCGTCTTTTTAATTCGTCCACACTAGGAGGTTTTACAAAAACAGCTAAAGTTTCTTCAGGAAATTTATGCTTGATTCGTAAACCGCCTACTACATCAATGTCAAAAATGACATGTTTGCCCAAAGCCCAAATACGTTCAACTTCCGCTTTTAAAGTACCATAGAAATTATTGGTGTAAACTTCTTCCCATTCTACAAATTCTTCTGCTTTAATGTGCTTTTTAAATTCTTCCCAAGAAATAAAATAGTAATCTTTTCCATGTTGTTCTTTTCCTCTAGGTTCACGAGTGGTACAAGAAATGGAGAATTCTAAATTTAATTCTTCTTTTTCTAATAAGTGTCTTACTATCGTTGTTTTACCTGAACCTGAAGGAGCAGAAAACACAAATAATTTACCTTTCTTCATATTTTAGTGATTAGTGATTGGTAATTAGTAATTAGCAAAAGTCTTCATAACGACTAATTACTAATCACTGTTTACTAATTACTTTTATAATACATTCAAAACTTGTTCTTTGATCTTCTCCAATTCATCTTTCATCATCACCACTAATTTTTGCATTTCAGCATGATTCGATTTGGAACCCATAGTGTTGATTTCTCTTCCCATTTCCTGAGTAATGAATCCTAATTTTCGACCATTAGCTTCATTTCCATTTAAGGTTTCTAAAAAATAATCTAGATGATTGTTTAAACGCACCTTTTCTTCTGTAATGTCTAATTTTTCAAGATAATAAATCAATTCTTGTTCAAAACGATTTTCATCCACAGTTACTTTTAGCTCGTCAATAGCTGTTTGTAAGCGGTCTTTAATGTTTTTTACACGTTCTGGATCAAGAACTAAGGCTTGTTCCATGTACAAACGAATATTAGCAATACGCAATTGGAATTCTTTTTCCAGTGATTTTCCTTCGTCTTTTCTAAAAGTTTGGATGTTTTCTAAGGCTTCATTAATAACTACAAGAATCTCTGCCCATTCGTTTTCATCAATTTCATCACGTTCTGTTTTTAAAGCATCAGGCATTCTCACCGCCATTTTCATTAATTCAGTAGCATCAGCTTCTGGTAAAATAGCTTTCATTTGGTTGATATAAGCTTTTATTATTGGAGCATTTACTTTTGATGATGTTTCTTCACCTGTCACTTCAATATATAATGAAAAATCAACTTTACCACGCTCTAATTTTTGAGAAATATCATTTCGTAGTCCTAATTCCATTTCCCTATAAACAGAAGGCATTCGCATGTTCAAATCAAGCCCTTTGCTGTTTAATGATTTTATTTCAACATTTATTTTTTTATTTGGTAATTGCTTTGTCGCTTTACCAAAACCAGTCATGGATAGTATCATATAATATTTTAAAAGTGTCAAAGATAAGAAATAGTGGTTAGTGACAAGTAAAAAGTAATTAGTTATTTAGAAATTAGATTAGTTACTAATCACTCATTATTAATTACTTTCTTTTGGGTAACCAAATAAACGCCAATAAAAATTAGAACAGCCGAAACTAATTTTATACTGTTCAATTCGTCTTTTTGAAGACTAATAGCAATTATGGAGGCAAATAAAGGTTGTAAATAGATAAAAACAGAAAGAGTTGTTGGTTTTAACTCTTTCATAGCCATTAGATTTATTAAATATGCAAGAAAAGTGGTAAATAAAACAACAAACCCAATATTATAATAAATAGTTGTTGGAATAGTTCGCCAATTAATCTCATTAAATTCTCCAATAGCAAATGGTAAAGTAAATAGTAAGCCAAAGGTATAAATCCATTTAATAAAGGTAAAAGCATGATATTTTGAGATTAATTTTTTCACAATAATTAAATAAACCGCATAAGATGATGCATTTACAAAAACCAAAAAATTACCTAAAGTGGCATTTGGACTATTTTGAATATCCTTACCGTATAAAATTAAAATGGAAGTTCCAGTTAAACCAATTAAAATGCCCATTACTTTTTTGAATTCAATCCTTTCTTTTAACAAAATAGCAGAAAGTATTAAAACTACAATGGGAGCTGTAACCATAATTACTGAAGCACTTATGGGAGAAGTATAGCTTAAACCTTTAAAAAAAGACAATTGGTTAATAGCTACTCCAAATAAAGATGCTGCAATGATTCTAGGAAAATCGTTTAATTCTATTTTTTCTTTTGGACCAAAAAAAGTTAAACCCCAAAATAAAATTGAGGCTCCAATTACTCTAATTAAAATAAAAGCATAAGGTTTAACGTAAGTTGGCATTACGTCTTTAGCTATGGTAAAATTGGCACCATAAATTAAGGCAACAAAGGTGGCTCCAAGTAAGGCTAATGTTCTTTTGTTCATTAGCTTAAAGCTTCTATTACCTCATTTGTAACTTTTTGACTATTGCCAATATAAATTTTATTATCAATTACAAAAACTGGACGACTTAAAAACGTGTAATGCTCTAAAAGTAAAGCTTTAAAATCGTCTTCTGTTAAGGTTTTGTTTTTTAAATCACGTTCTTTATACAATTGAGCTCTCTTGCTAAATAAAGCTTCATAGCTTCCAGCCAAATCTTTCATTTCTTTTATGATTTCTTCAGTTAAAGGCTCTTGTCTAATGTCATGATAAACTAGTTCAGATGAAGGCGGCAATGATTTTATAATTTTTTTACAAGTACTACAAGAAGCTAAGTAAAAGACAGTATTTTTCATTCTATTTTTTTACAAAAGTACATATTTAACTTCTAAAAGATAAATATGTATTTAATTTACTTCTAGTAGTTCTTTTTTTTCAATGGCTTTGCTAATGTTTGAATCAATTGAGGGATAAATTCCAAAAAACTTACTTCCGTCTTCAAGTTTAATGCTAACAATTGTCCCCTTTTTTTTCTCTTTAACTATTTTAGTTACTATAATTTTTTTCCCAATAAGCGCGTCGTAATTAGCAAATCCACCTCTTTTTTTAATAAAATTGGTCTTAGGAAAATAAATATGATTGTAAGAACTTCCTGAAGGAGTATTTATAATATAAATTTTATCTTTAAAATCAGTTGAAGTGCTTTCTTGGCTATAACTATTTAAAAAAGAAAGTGAAAAAAATAGGACGATAAGAAGGAGTAGCTTTTTCATTTTAAAAGATAGTTTTTATTAGGAATGTTATTTCTCCACTAATTTAATGCGAAATATTCTTTTTTAAAAGCGGTTTGTCGTTAAATAATAGTTAAACTAGCAGTTTAAATTATTAAAATCTTAACTTTTTTTCTCTACACATTTAAGTATCTTCGTATCAAATTTAGTAGTATGGAAACAGCTTTTAGAATCACATTAAGTATTAGAAATCAATTCTTAAAATTTCTTGAAAATTATACTTTAGAGCAATTAAATACAACTCCAAAAGGATTTAGTAACAATGTAATTTGGAATATTGGACATTGTATTGCAACTCAACAAACCTTAATTTATAAATTGTCGGGTTTACCTATGAATGTTTCAGATGAATTTATTGAAACTTATAAAAACGGTTCAGTTCCTACAGGAAAAACAAATCAAGAAGAAGTAGATTATATAAAAAGTATTTTGTTTACTTCATTTGAAAAAATAGAAGAAGATTTCAAAAAAAATAGTTTCGTGAATTTTTATGAGTACACAACAAAAAGTACTGGGTTTACTATTCAAAATGCAAAACAAGCTTTAGAATTCAATAACTTTCATGAAGGAGTACATTTAGGAATTATACTCCAAATTAGAAAATTCTTATAATCATTGTATCTTTACAAAAAATAAAAGAAGATGAAATTCAATACAAAAACGATACATGGTGGTCAACATCATGAAAAAGTTACAGGTTCAGTTATGCCTCCTGTATTTCAAACATCAACATTTGCACAAACGTCTCCTGGAAAACCAGTTGGTGATTATGAATATAGTAGAGCGGCAAACCCTACAAGAACAGCCTTAGAAGACGCTTTGGCAAGTATAGAAAACGGAACAAGAGGCTTAGCATTTGCATCTGGATTAGCAGCAACTGATTCGGTTATGAAGATTTTAAAACCTGGTGATGAAGTAATCGCTATGGATGATTTATATGGAGGAACTTATAGAATGTTTGCCCGTATCTATCAAGATTTTGGCATCAAATTCCATTTTGTGGATATGACAGATTTAGAGAAATTAGAATCTTTAATCAATAAAAACACAAAATTAATTTGGGTTGAAACACCAACAAATCCATTAATGAAATTAGCGGATATTGCAGAAATAGCAAAAATCACTAAAAAACATAATTTATTATTTGCGGTAGATAATACATTTGCAACACCTTATTTACAAAAACCTTTGGATTTAGGAGCAGATATAGTGATGCACTCAGCTACAAAATATTTAGGAGGACATTCTGATGTTATTGCAGGGGCTTTGATTGTTAAAGACAAAGAGTTAGGTGAGAAATTGCATTTTGCTCAATTTGCAACTGGGGGAACATTAGGGCCAATGGATAGTTATTTAGTATTAAGAGGAATAAAGACATTGCATTTACGTGTTCAACGTCATTGTGAAAATGGTGCAAAAGTAGCCGAATTTCTAAAGAATCATGCTGCTGTAAAAAGAGTATATTATCCAGGATTAGAAAGTCATCCAAATCATGATATAGCCAAAAAACAAATGATTGGTGGTTTTGGTGGAATGGTAACTTTTACATTCAATTCAGGTAAAATGGAAGATGCTGTAAAATTTTTAGAAAAAGTAAAAGTGTTTACTTTGGCTGAATCTTTAGGTGGTGTGGAATCGCTTGCAAATCATCCAACAACTATGACACATGCTTCTGTTCCGGCTGAAAAAAGAGCAGAAATAGGCATAACAGATGATTTAGTTCGTTTAAGTGTTGGAGTAGAAGATATAGATGATTTATTAGCTGATTTAGAACAAGCACTTAAATAATTGAATATTTATTTGAACAAAATAAAAAATGCCTTGAAATTTTCAAGGCATTTTATTTATTATATAATGTTTTTATTTTATTAATCTAAATAATAAATATAACCAAAATTTAACCAAAGATTCCAATCGTTTGATTTGTTTTCTTTATAAATATCTGGATTTTTTCTTAAACCATCTACCCAATCAGAAAAGTAATATTGCCATCTTAATTCTACAAATAAATCTGATAAAGGGGTTAATTTATATCTTGTACCTACACTAGAAACAACAGAAAAAGCATTTCCTCCTTCTGAAGAATAGCCATCGGGTAAATAATCTGGATAGGTTGTCGCTAATGTGCCTAATGGTCCAAGTTCCGAATAAGTATTATTTTGAAAGAAAGAAAAATGTGCTCCTAAGCCAACAAATGGAGCCCAAGATCCAGAAGTACTTCCAGTAAATTGTCTAATACTCCATGGATAATATTCTAATTGCATACCAATGTCAGTTACTTTAGCTTCACCTTTCATTGCTTTTAATTGCTTACCATAAGTAGAATTTTTCTCAGCAAATTCTCCAAAGTGCTCTAGTTTGGTGCTGTTAAAAGATAATTCTGAACGAAGTTTAAAATGGTCGTTAAAATAACTGTCCGGTGTATAGCAATTACATTCTGCTCTATAAGCAAAATTTAGGTAATGAACTATACCAAGAGCAAATCCTGTATTCCCTTTGTTTGTATCAAAATCATGTCTAACTCCAAAATCAGATTGAAAGGCAACACCACCAACAAAAGCTCCAATTTCGTGAGAAAATCCTAACTGTGAGTTTCCATAAAATGGTATAAAAACAGTTAAAAACAGTAGGTTTTTTAGTATTTTAGGCATCTTTAAAGAATTACATTTGTAGACAAATATATAAAAACTAAAGACAGGTAAAAATTTTTTTCTTTTTTTTAGATAAAATTTTCTTAAAAAGGGTCTTAGAAAATGTTTTTTTTATGAATTTGAACACTACATGATTTAATAAAATGTATATTTGCAGCGCAGTAACGAAAACGTTTTCTTAAGAGGAAAATGTAAACTAAATTTATTACAAATTAAACCCAAAAATCATGAAAGAAAGTGTATCATCTTTTATTGAAGCTGTAGCTAAAAGAAACCCAAACGAGCCTGAATTTATGCAGGCAGTTAAGGAGGTAGCAGAAACTGTTATCCCTTTTATCGAAGAAAATAAAAAATACCAAGGCAAAATGCTTTTGGAAAGAATGGTTGAGCCAGAACGAGTGATAATGTTTAGAATAGCATGGATTGATGATGCTGGCAAAACACAAGTCAATAGAGGGTATAGAATTCAAATGAACTCAGCTATTGGTCCATATAAAGGTGGATTGCGTTTTCATCCTTCTGTAAATTTAAGTATTTTGAAATTCTTAGCTTTTGAGCAAGTATTTAAAAATTCTTTGACAACTTTACCAATGGGTGGAGGAAAAGGAGGATCTGATTTTGATCCTAAAGGCAAATCTGATGTTGAAATCATGCGTTTTTGTCAAGCTTTTATGACTGAATTATCAAAGCATATAGGTGCTGATACAGATGTTCCTGCTGGAGATATAGGTGTAGGAGGAAGAGAAGTGGGTTATATGTTTGGACAATACAAAAGATTAAGAAATGAATTTACTGGAGTTTTGACTGGTAAAGGAATTACTTTTGGAGGTTCATTAATTCGTCCAGAAGCAACAGGATATGGTGATGTGTATTTTGCACAAAGTATGTTAGCAACTAAAGGAGAAAGTTTTTCAGGAAAGACTGTTGTAGTTTCTGGATCAGGAAATGTTGCACAATATGCTATTGAAAAAGCAACTCAATTAGGAGGAAAAGTTGTAACAGCTTCAGATTCTTCTGGATATATTTATGATGAAGCTGGTATTGATGCTGAAAAATTAGCTTACATAATGGAGATAAAGAATGTTAATTATGGTCGTATTAGCGATTATTTAACTAAATATCCAAACGCAAAATTTGTTGAGGGAAAACGTCCATGGGAAGTGAAATGCGATGTTGCTTTACCATGTGCAACTCAAAATGAGTTAAATGGTGAAGAAGCTAAAGTTTTAGTTGCAAATGGATGTATTTGTGTGGCTGAAGGAGCAAATATGCCTTCTACACCAGAAGCAATTGAAGTTTTCCATGCAGCAAAAATATTATTTGCACCTGGAAAAGCATCAAATGCAGGAGGAGTTGCAACTTCTGGTTTAGAAATGTCACAAAATTCATTGCGTTTAAGTTGGACTAGTGAAGAAGTAGATGAGAAATTAAAACGTATAATGTCAGATATTCATGAATCATGTGTTAAGTATGGTAAAAATGCTGATGGGTATATTGATTACGTGAAAGGAGCTAATATTGCGGGATTTGTAAAAGTAGCAGATGCAATGTTAGGTCAAGGCGTTGTTTAATACTTTTTATAAAAAAATAGAAGAAGGCTTACAATTTTTTTGTGAGCCTTTTTTTTGTAAAATTTATACCTAAAGTTTATATTCTACGTTTATAGTATATTTGTAAAAATTATAATAATGAAATTTAAATTTTTTCTTTTTTTATTATTTATTAGCCAAACTATTTTATCTCAGGGTAATTTACTGTGGAAAGGATATTTTTCCTATAATGAAATTGTTGATGTTGAAACTTCTTCAACTTCAGTTTTGGCTGCAACTGAAAATTGTATTTTTACTAAGAAAACAAATGAGCAAGATTTAACTATTTTAAATTCAATAAATGGGTTTAAGCCAACTACGATAACAGCGATTCATTATTCTGAAAGCTTCAAAAAAACAATAGCAGGTAATAAAGATGGATTACTTTTGATTGTAAATAATGATGGTAGCGTTATTACAAAAGTAGATATTATTGAAGAAGTTCCAGTTGCTCCTAATAAAAAGAAAATAAATGATTTATATGAACACAATGGTAGATTATATATTGCTACAGATTATGGAATTTCTGTTTTAGATCTTTCAACTACTGAATTTATTACAACATATTTTATTGGAACTTCAGGAGAAGAATTAGAAGTTCTTCAAACTACAGTCTTGAATGATGAAATATATGCAGTTACAAGACAGAATGGAATTAGAAAAGGGGATTTATCAAATCCTTTTTTATATGATTATAGTCAATGGCAAACTTTTGATTCTGGATATTGGTTAGGAATAGTCACCTTAAATAATCAAATTGTAGCCATGAATACCGATAATAATACTTATCGATTTAATGGTTCGTTTCAACTTATTTTAAATCACAGTCAATTTGGAAGGAAAATAAAAACTAATGGTAGCGAACTTATTGTAACTACTCAAAACCATGTATTTGTATTGGATAATCAATTTAATCAAATTGCACATATTACGAATATTCCTGATTTTAATGTTAATTTTTCAGCAGCAAATGTTGTGAATGGTCAAATTTTTATTGGAACAGAAAAAAACGGACTTTTTTTTACTTCTTTAACCAATCCTTTTGTTTTTGAAAATATATCACCAGACGGACCATTTAGAAATAATGTCTTTAGAGTGAAAAAAGCGCCCAATCTTTTATGGGCAGTATATGGAGACTATTCTAAAGAATATAATCCTTACCCTTTAGATGATTTGCCTGTAAGTAATTTTTCTACAAATAATGGTTGGGAAAATATCCCTTATGAAGATTTATTAGGAGCAAAGTCAATTTCTGATTTAGCTATTAATCCTACCAATCAAAATCAAGTTTATTTTAGTTCCTATTTTTCTGGATTATTAAAGTTTGAGGGTTCAGATAAGACAATTTTAAATAATACAAATACTGGACCAAATGGATTAGAATCTTTAATTCTATCACCTCCAGATCCAACTTATATAGACATAAGAATTAATAGCCCTACTTTTGATAAAGATAATAATCTATGGGTTACAAATGCCTTTGTTGAGAGGGCTATAAAAGTTTTAAGAGCTAATGGGCAATGGCAATCATATAGTTTAGATGGTATTTCTCCAACTTATTCTTCTGGTAGATACGGATCAATGGCAATTGATAAAAACAACACAAAATGGATACCTGCTTATAATGAAGGAATAATAGCATTTAACGATCAGTTAAATAATAAATTTATAGTTATTAATTTTGAAAATGGTAATCTTCCTGATCGAGTAGTTAATTGTGTAGCTATAGATAATAGAAATCAATTATGGATAGGTACTTTTAAAGGGCTAAGAATTCTTTCAAGTGTAGATAGATTTATCTCAGAAAATGAACTTACAACGACTTCAATAATTATTCAAGAAGGAGATTTAGCACAAGAACTTTTCTATCAACAATCTATTTTAGATATTAAAGTTGATGGCGCAAATAGAAAATGGGTGTCTCTTGCTGATGCTGGTGTTTTCTTAGTTTCTCCAAATGGTCAACAAACAATTTATAGGTTTACCAAAAATAATTCTCCTTTACCAAGTAATAATGTCAATGACATTGAGATTGATGATGTAACTGGTGAAGTGTTTTTTGCTACTGATAAAGGATTGGTTTCTTTCTTAGGAGTATCAACAAAATCAAGTGATGATTTAACTAATGTTTATGTGTATCCAAACCCTGTTAGACCTGAGTTTTTCGGAACAGTAAAAATTGCAGGACTTACTGATAAAGCAAATGTAAAAATAACAGATATTGAAGGAAATCTAGTCTTTGAAACAACTTCTGAAGGAGGAACAATAGAATGGGATACTTCAGCTTTTGGTAATTACAAAGTAGCTTCTGGAGTTTATATGGTTTTTGTTGCTTCTCAAGATGGCTTAGACTCAACAGTGAAAAAAATAATGATTGTTAGATAATGTTAATAAAAACGAAAGCAATTGTTATCTCTTCTTTAAAATATAATGAAAAAAGTCTAATTGTTAAATGTTTAACTAGATTAGACGGAATTCAAACTTATTTTATACACAATGCTTTTACAGGGAAAAATAATAAGCAAAAAAAAGTTTTTTTTCAACCATTGAATCAAATTGAGATTGAAGCTTATCATAATAATAAGAGCAATTTACAGAGAATAAAGGAAGTAAAAATATATTACCCATATCAAAGTATATATCTAGATATTATAAAATCATCAATAGTGCTTTTTTTGTCTGAAATACTTCATAATACTATTAAGGAAGAAGGTAAAGACGAACAATTATTTGATTATTTAGAAAGTGCTTTGCAATGGTTTGATACACAAGATAAAGTGTTTAATTTTCATCTAATTTTATTATTACAGCTTACTAAATACCTTGGTTTTTATCCTCAAGAGAATCTATCTGATAAAAAATATTTTAATATTAGTGAAGGTGTTTTTTCTGAATTTCAATCATTAAACTCCTTAACGATTGAAGAATCTGAGCTTTTAAAAAAATTATTAGATGTAAACATTAATTCTACAGAAAAACTTTTTTCTTCTTCTCAAAGAAGACAACTCTTAAAAATTCTAATTGATTATTATAGCTTTAATATTGAAAACAGTAAAAAAATAAAATCTATAGAGATTTTGACACAAATTTTTGATTAATTACTTTTTTTAGGAATAAAAAATTTAGCTATTATAAAGAAAATTGTTCATAATTATACTATGATTCGTAATCAATAAAAAAATCATTACTTTATTAACTTGGGTGTTTTTAATATAATTTATTAAACATAATTCATTTGATTTAATAAATTAAAGCTTATTTTTTAAATATATTCAAAAAAAACCAAATCTTTAATTGTATTATTTTATCAAAATAATATATTATTTAATCACTGCAATATTTTTGTCTATTATTTAATTTTTATGTAAGACGCTTCTTATTAGTTTTGCCAAAAATTACAATTATGCTATTTCAAAATAAGGTTAAATTAATTTTTCTTTTTTCTTTTCTTTATTCGCTATTGGGACATTCTCAATATTGTACACCAAATTTTGCCGACCCGTCACAATTATACATCAGTAGAGTTCAACTGAACTCTTTAGATGTAAGTCAAACTTTTGTGAGTCCATCAAATAGTTATTCAGACTTAACAGTAAACAACACTAGTTTGACTCAAGGAACTACTTACACAATTTCAATTCATTCTTTTAGAGTTGATTCATGGCGTTCAGCAGGTTATGGAATTTGGATTGATTATAATAATGATGGTGATTTTGATGATGCAAATGAACAAATAGGAACAATTAGTACAACTACAGATTCAGTAGTGAATTACACCTTTACAGTTCCTGTGGGTGTAAGTTTAGGTAGTAAAAGATTAAGAATAAACATGGTGAATTGGTACATTCCTCATCATTGCGCTATAGATGGAACTAATTTTGGAGAAACAGAAGATTATACTGTTACTATTGTGGCTCCTACTAATCCTATTGCAATGAGTGATTACTTATCTGTAATTGCAAATAGTACATCAGGAATATCAAACCAAATAAATGTTTCATTAAATGATGTAATTGGTTCAGATGGTTCAGATGGTGATGATTACACAACCATTCCATCTCCTTTAACAACAACGCAGGGTGGAACAGTTTCAGAAATTTCTGATGGTGTTTTCCAATATATTCCTTTAGCTGATTATATTGGAACAGATAATTTTAACTACTCAATTTGTGATGCCGCTGGAGATTGTGTTACTTCAACAGTTTATATTACTGTAGGACTTGGTGCCTGTGTTCCAATCAATCAATCACAAGGTACACATTTTATTTCTAATGTTAATTTAATAGGTGAAACTACAACAATAAATAACACATCAGGAGATGATGGAGGTTATGCAAATTATACAAATATACCCGCAGCAGACTTATATATTGGTTCTACTTATCCTCTTACTATCACAGGTAATCCATCTCTTAATAGTTCCAATCACCACTCAGGATGGGCGGCATATATAGACTATAATCATGATGGAGACTTTTCTGATGTTGATGAAAAAATTTATGATTCAAATGGAGAAGTAGCTACATATCCTTTTTTACCAATAAATTTTACTGTATCTGCATCTGCACTTGAAGGCAATACAATAATGAGAGTTGGTACTCGAAGATATTGGTCTTCTAACAATCCTTGTGGTAATAGTGATGGGCAACCAGAAGAATTTGAAGATTATGAAATTATAATTTCTGAAATTCCAACGACTGTCCAAAATATAAAAATTACTGGTAATTTAAATACAATTATAAATGGTTCTACAACTACTCAAGTAACTAATTTTACCAATTTTGGTATACAAGACATTAATTCAGGAACAAAACTAAGAACATTTACTATAGAAAATAATGGTTTATTAGATTTAACTTTGGGTAATGTTCCCGTTTCTTTTTTAGTTGGTTCAAGTTCTGCATTTACAATTATAAGTCAGCCTGCTCCGAATACAATACTTACTTCAGGCAATTCGACTACATTTACAATTGCATTTGATCCAGCTACAATAGGTGCTTTTAATGCAACTATTGTTATTGTAAGTGATGATCCAAACGAAAACCCTTTTACATTTTTAATTGAAGCTGAAGGTTCACAAACTTACCTTGATACTGATGGCGATGGTGTTACTGATAATGTAGATATAGATGATGATAATGATGGAATAGCCGATTCTAATGAACAAACAAATTGTTTATCTAATTCATTAGCTGTAGTGGTTGAAACTTTATTTTTGTTTGAAGATTTTGGAAGTGGACTGAATAGAGCTCGAATTGACGATAGAACTCCAGGTGTTAATACAACTTATTGTTTTGAAGATGGTACGACAGCTATGGCTGTTGATGAATGTGATTCAGATTCTAATTTGGGTGATGGAAAATACACTGTTCACTATTCAATTTCTAATGGTGTAGCTCCAAATGACGTATCAAATACAGGAACTGATTTAGCTTTTTGGGCAGATGGAGCTTGGACGACCACAAATGATCATACACCTGGAGACACTAATGGTCGAATGGCTATTTTTAATGCTTCTTATACACCTGGAGTATTTTATGAAACTCAAATTACAGGTATATTACCTGGAGTACCTATCACTTATAGTTTTTGGGCATTAAATATCGATAATTTGGATGCTAATTTCTCAGCAAGCGCATTGCCTAGAATTTTACCTAACATTACAGTAAATTTTTATTCTACAGATTATAGCGCTTTACTTGCTACCTATAATACGGGTGATATTTCAAGATGTACTGCAGCAGGAAATACTTGTTTGCAATCTGAATGGCAACAATTTTTAACTTCAATAATTTTGCCTGTAAATGAGTTTGTTATTCAATTTGTAAACAATGCACCAGGTGGAAATGGAAATGATTTGGCATTAGATGATATTAGAATAACTCAAACACTCTGCGATACTGATGGTGATGGAGTTGCCGATATTTTTGACTTAGATAATGATAATGATGGAATTCCTAATATTGTTGAAGCGGCTATGATTCCAAATCCAGATCCAGATCAAGATTCAACAACAGCTGGACCAACTTGGATTGATGCAAACAGCAATGGAATGCATGATGCATTTGAAGGTTTTACTCCGAATGATTTCGATGGTGATGGAGTACCAAATCACCTTGATTTAGATTCAGACAATGACGGAATCTTTGATGTTTTAGAATTTGATGGATTAGGTGATTTAGACATAACAGGTAATGGAATAGGTGATGGAAACGATATTAACTCTGGAATATGCAATGATGAATTAGACGGTGATGGGATTTTGCATATTGCAGATTCAAATGATAATGACTCTGATTGTAATGATTTTGGTACAAACGGCTATTTGGGAGCTATAGACACTGATGGTGATGGTATGCCCGATTATCTAGACGTTTATAATAACATCACGGGAGTTTATGACATTGATACCACATATTATAGTAGTTTAGATGCCAATAATGATGGTGTAATTGACGATACCTTGGATGCAGACAGTGATGGTATCATGGATGTTTTTGATACCGATGACTTACATTATGGCTCTCCAAGAGATCTTAATGATAAATTTTCATTATATTTTGATGGAAGAAATGATTATGTAGAAGATTCTGGGGATATTATATTAGGTTTAAATCAAGCTACAATTATGGCTTGGATAAAATTAGATTCTACTTTTAGTAACGAGGGAGTTGTAGTTGGTCAAGAAAATTTTTATTTAAAAATATCAAACACAAAAATATTAGGAGCTAGTCTTAATGGAGCAAATTATACCCTATCTGGAGCTATAAATATACTACCAACCAATAAATGGGTTCATATTGCAGGAGTATTTGATGGCACTAATTCTTTATTAAAATTATATGTTAATGGAGAATTAAAAATAACAGAATCTGTAGGAAATACTATTAATACTTCAACAAATAAATTATTTAGAATAGGAAGTTTACCTGCACCTATTAATTCTAATTTCTTTTTAGGAGAAATAGATGAAGTAAGAGTATTTAATCAAGCGTTGAGTGATAATCAACTTCAAAAAATAGTGTATCAAGAATTAAATAATACAAATTTTGCTCAGGGCTCAATAATACCTTTAAACGTTCCTTCTTTAAATGCATCAAGTTTAATTCGTTATTATAGAATGGATACTTTTAAAGATGATATTGTTGATGATTTAGTCAATCCGGGTGTAGATTTGGTTACAGGAGCAAAACTTTATAATATTAAAAATATTTATGCTCAAACAGCACCATTGCCTTATGAGACTACCTCAGATGGCGATTGGAGCAATCCTACAACATGGAAATACGGACAATATTGGGATATTGATGCAGTAACAAGACCATGGTCAATTGTTCACATAAAAAACAATATTAACACCACTTCAAGTCATGAAAATTCAGGATTAATTGTAGATAATGGAAATGTTTTAAATATGATTGGTGACTTAGCCTTAACTACAAATTGGTATTTAAAACTAGATGGCAAAATTGATTTGCAAGATGAATCCCAACTAATTCAAACGTTTGGAAGTATACTTGATGTAACGAGTTCAGGAAGTGTAGAAAGAGACCAACAAGGAACTGCGGATAACTTTACTTATAATTATTTTTCTTCACCTGTAACACCTGTTAATACAAGTATTAATAATGGAACATATACTATTCAAGAAGTATTAAGAGATGGAACAGATCCAGATAATCCTGCATCCATTACTTTTCAACCTTTGTATACCGCTGCTGATGGAGCTCCTACAAATCCAATAACATTAAGTACATATTGGATGTGGAAATTTACTAACCTACCTGGATTATATGCAAACTGGATTCAAGTAAGGCATAATGGTAATTTAAATGCTGGTGAAAGTTTTACCCTGAAAGGTCCAAATACAGGAAATATAGAACAAGAGCAAAACTATGTATTTGAAGGAAAACCAAATAATGGCGATATAGATTTACCAATAACCTCTAATAATATTTATTTAGTAGGTAATCCTTATCCTTCAGCGCTTAATGCAAGACAATTTATTTTGGATAATCCTGATATTACAGGAACTCTCAAATTTTGGGAACATTGGGGTGGTGGAAGTCATGTTTTAGCAGAATACCAAGGAGGCTATGCATTGCTAAATTTATCAGGTTCAGTTGTAAATGCTTCTTATGGAATTAACGATCCATTAGTCGGAACTGGGGGAACACCTACTAAATTGCCACAACCATCAATACCTGTAGCACAAGGCTTTTTTGTCGAAGCAATTAATGATGGAATCGTTCATTTTAATAACGGACAAAGAGAATTTGTAACCGAAACTTCTGGTAATTCAATTTTCGTAAGATCAGCTACTAATAGTACTATTTCTAATTATATCGATGATCGAATGAAAATTAGATTAGGATATCAATCGCCAGGAGGTATTCATAGACAGTTATTAGTCACAGTGGATGAAAACACCACTTTTGAGTATGACAATCGATATGATGGTAAAAATATCGATACACAATTTGATGATTTAAACTGGAAAATAGGACAAGAAAAGTACATTATACAAGGAGTTCCTTCAATAGATGCAAATGTAGTTTTGCCATTACAAGTTAAAACAAGAGATACAGGTTTAGCTACTTTTTCTATTGAAGATTTAGAGAATATTCCAGTTAATAAAGAGATTTATTTAAAAGATAATTTATTAGGGATTATTCACGATATCAAAACTAGTAATTATACTACAACAGTAGAAGCAGGTACTTTTGATAATCGTTTTGAAATAGTTTTCCAAAATCCAACTTTAATGAATGGTGATTTTCAAATTGAAGGCCTTACAATGTTTTTTAATAACGAGAATGATTGGCTTCAAATTAATAATTCAGAAAACAAATTCATATCAAATATAAAATTATTCAATGTTATTGGTCAAGAAATGATGCAAAAAGAATTGAATTCTAATGAATCAACTATTAAAGTCTCGGTTAACTTGGCAAAAGGAGTTTATATGGTTCTGGTAAAAGCTGAAAATAAGATTATGACAAAGAAAATAATAATTCAGTAAAAAAAGTTAGAACCAATCTAAAACCAAAAAGGAAAGACCTAATTAATTTTAGGTCTTTTTTTTAATTCTACAAGTCCAAGATTGTTTGCTTTTTTCAGAGATATAAATCTTATATAAGCAATTTACCAAACCAAATCATTAGCACATCATAAAAGATACTAATTGTGAAACAAAATAGAAGGAAGTGGGTTAATAAAATTCAGTACTAACCAACATACACTACACAAGAGGTTGTAAAAAGCAACAAAGTGAAAGTCTAAGATATTATTAAATAAGATTTGTCTTTATAGATACAATAAATTTACACTAGCTTTATCTTAATCGCAACACTTTTTAGAGCTTGTTATTGGAAATAGTAGTTGTTTAAAATAATCTTTATCCTTTGGGTAATAAATTCCATTGTCTTTAATAATTCCAACCTTTTCAACTGCTCCCTTTCTATTATAATACGTTCCAAATAATAAATCCCAAAAAGGAAAAATAGTACTAAAATTTTTTGCTTCTTCAATGTTTTGACTATGGTGAAAATGATGTATTTGTGGTGTAACAATCAAATAATCCAAAAAACTTTTCCTAGTTTCAATATTAGCATGTGAAACATAAGCAATCACAATATGTGTAATTCCTACTAAAAAAATGATTTCTTGGTTAAAACCTAAAAGCAATATTGGTGTAATTTTAAGAAATGTATTTAAAAACATATTGATTGGATGAATCCAATTTGTTTTAAACCAATTTAAACTGGTTGGTAAATGATGTATGGAATGTATTTTCCATAAAAAAAGACTCAAAAAGGAGTTTGTATTTCCTTTATGACTAATTCTATGATATAAATAAGGAAAAAATTCACCTATCAGATTGGCAATAACATAGGTTGCCAAAAAAGGCAAGGTATTCCAAAAGTCAGACGTGGTAAAAAAATGCTTTTGTATATTAACAATCAATGATAAAGCGAGTGTTTTTCCAAAAGCATCAAATAAGGCAGCTGAAAAAATGAAATGTTTAATATCTGTCCAAAATGTCTGTTTATTGGGCTGCCATTCTTTTTTAAGAGGCATAATTCGCTCTAAAATTAAAATGTAAACGAGGGTAAACAAAAAAATGGAATAAGATACTATTTCAAAATTCCAATTGTTTTTAAGAGTTAAATAACTCAATGTACCTGTTAAAATCAATAATACTGGTACAACTACTAATGGTGCTACTTTATGTTTCATTTATTTACTTTCTCTTGTAGTCGTTAGAAGAAAGTAAAAAGACGCAAGATTATGGAATAAAATTTATCCTTTCCATTTCAGCTTTTAATTCTTGAGGAAGTTCACAATCTTTTTTTAAATTAAAATCAGAGATTTGTCCTTTGCTATTATAGGAAATAGCAATGCAATTGATCACTAATTCTTTTAATTTTTTCCGAGCTCTTTGTATTCTTGATTTTGTTGCCGTTAAACTCAGGTGCAATATTTCAGCAATTTCTTGTTGCGACTTTTGTTCAATATCACTCAAATAAAGAGCCTTACTATATTTTTCTGGAAGGTAATTTTGAATAATAAAGCCTGATAAATCACACACACAAGCACTTGTGTTAATAGCAATTTCATCTTCAATTAAAACAATTTCCGTCTCTTTTTTGTTTTTTCTATAATAATCGGCTATTGTATTTCTAGTAACTTGAAAAAGCCATGTTTTATAGTCTTTAATATCAGTTTCTTTGTTTAAACTATTATGTAATTTTATACCAACTTCTTGCAAAATATCAGCAGCAGTAAAATCATCACTAATTTTTGTTTTAATGAAATTCAGTAAATGTTTTTTATGTGTGTTCCAAATTTTGTTAAAAGTCATTATTTATTTCGCACCTATCCCTTTAATGGAATAGACTGTTTTTTATTTATATTTGTTTTCAATATTTAATATATACTTTATGGAATTTGAAAAATGTAAATCAGAACTTTCTAAAATTAAATCTCAATACACAAATGAGAATGGTAATTACAAACTACTAACTCATAAAGATGCAAAATTTAAACTCCAAATATTAGATATTTTGATTGTTGAAAACCCTAAAATTAAAGATGACTATGTAATATCTTTTGAAACTAAACATTTATATACTTTAGAAGAAAAGCCAATTTCATTAGATGTAGTTAATCTTTATTATATTTAGTTTTTCATATCATATAGTTCGTTTAATGCCTTTTCATCAGTAAGAGTTTCTAATTCTATTCTGTGCATTTCTTCACTCCTAAATTTATATGTTCTAAATCCACCTATTACAAGACCATGCTTTTTTAAAAATTCATTTTTTGCTTCATTGAATTTTATAAAGTCTTTTTCAAATTCACTATATTTTGGTTTTGATTGTTCATTAGCTTCCATACGCTATATTTTTAATTTGTTTAGTGCATCAACATACCTATTCGGATTCTCATACAAGCGTAATACGCTGTTTTGTATGTAATACCTATGTTACGTTGTATTTCCTTTGCAGAAACACTACTTTTTGCATTAAGCATCAAAGTAATAATCTGAAACCATTTTGGTAAAGGCATTCTTGTTTCCTCGAAAATTGTTCCAACAATAACGGAAAACGACCTTTTACAATTTTTACAAGAGTACCGCCCTTGCTCGTTTTTTATCGATTTAACCCTATTTGAATCGCAAAAAGTACACTTTACGTTTTTACCCCAACGTATTTGTTCTAATAATTTCAAGCATTTAGCTTGTGTATTGAAATTTTTATTTACTTCTGTTAAATTCATTACTTTTGCCTTTATTTATAACACTTACAAAATTAATTCATTCCATTAAAGGGATAGGTACGATTTATTTTTCTAATACTGGTATGATATGCTCCCAATTCATTTTTTTTGCGAAGTCTAAAGCGGTTTCTCCTTGATTTGTTTTTTTATTTTTGTCTGTACCTACTGATAGCAATACTTCAATCGACGTCAAATTTCCTGCAATTGTTTCTTTATGTAATAACGTCATACCATCTTCATCTACATTAGTTATTTCATTAGGATTTTCTTTCAGAAATTCAATAAGTTTCTCTTTCATGTTTTTGCTCATAGGATGCTCTACTAAGTTTTCTGGATTTTCTTTTTGTTCATTCACAAGCAAAACTTCGTTATAATCACCAAAATTTAAACCCCAAGCATTGTCATGTTCTTTTCTTTCTTGATTTGACATTTCAGAACGCATTGCTTGAATTGTAAAACCTCCATAAACTCTTGGTTTTGGTGTAGAAGAAAATAATTTTGAAAGTCCTCCTTTAGGCTTACTCTCTGCTATAGCAAAAAGCCAATCGCTTATCTGATTTAAAGGAATTTCTACAAAATCTCCATTAGAAATATTTGTCAATTCGTTGGGATTATTTATTAGTATTCCTTTTACTTTTTTGCCATCAAACTGTACATCATTAATCCACATATGTTCTACAATTTCTTTATTTTCAGTTTCTTGTGTAAAAGCAATTTTTACACAAGCCACATTAAGCCCTGGAATTATTCTTCTGTATTCCCATGACAACTCTCTCCAAAAATACTTAAATGTTCTTTGAGCATTTTTGAAAGCCTCAATCATTTTTGGATTATTTCCATCTGCAAAAAATATTTCTTTATCTGTCATAATTTATGGTCTTTATTTTTAATTCTTTCTATTCGTCTTTATTTGGGTAATATTTCTACTAACTGTTTATAGCATGATGTTGTGCGAGATTACGAAACGTTTTTATCTAGCTTTTTTAGCTTCATACTTGGTTAATTTTCAGAAACTCTCTAGTGCTATAAGATGTGTTCACGTTAGTTTTTATTATTTGTCTTTATTTCTGTAAATTTAATTTCAAAACTTTTTGTTTTTTCATAATTCATCCATTTTCCAATTATGTATTTATCATTTTCATCTGGAGCTGATAAAAAGAATCCTTTTGAATCATAATCTTTACTAAACTTTAGTTCAAAAATTCCTGTTTTTTTATTGTCGAATGTCTCAGTCAATATTATAATTTCACCCTTTTTTTGTCCTTTCAAATTTAATTTTTGAAGCTTTTTATCATAATAATAATATCCTGAAATTTGTCCTTGATTATCACTATTAATAGCCATACTAATGGCGTATTTATTATCAATTTTTCCAAATAAAAATAAGTTGTTTTGAACTTTTTCTTTTAAGGTCTCATTTGCTATAAATTTTTCAATAGGTGACTTCGATAAATAATTACTTTCCAAAAGAACATATTTCCCTACTTCATTTAAATATTGTTTAATAGAATCAAGTTCTACTGTTATTCCATATTCAGGAGTGCATGCTTGAACTACATGTGGAAAGCAATCATTTGCAAGTGAAACAGATAATTTATTGTTAGTAACAGTATAACTATAAATATCATAATAGCTACAATAGGGCTCAAATTCTGCACATTCTATAGCACCTATAAATTCTTCTTTTACACCTTCAAGCCAATATTTGTTGAGAAAATCTAAATATCCCGATAAGGTAAATAAAGCTTGAAAAGGTAATAAAGTTAATGCTAAAGATTCTCCTGATTTTAAACTAAAATAAAATTCGTCTTCAATAAAACTGGAATAAGCACCATAATAGTCTCCACTAAATGAAATATAAAGAATATTCTCTTTTATCTCAGAGTTATATTTAACATCAAACCATCTAAATTCTTCTTCCAATTCAGTTTGTTCAAAACTATTAATCATAAATCGATCAAGAATTTGAGAGTTAATTTTTTCAACCACTGGATTGTTTCTATTTGTTAAATCTCTTACTTTAGGAATTTCTGAAACGGTCTTATTAGTAACAGTTTCAATTAATTTTATTTTTTCTACAACAAATTCCTGTCCAAAAACTACTATTTTGATAAATAAGAAAATGATTAAGAGTTTTAATTTCATAGTATAACTTTTATGATTAGTAATGAGTTTTTATTTAAATTGGTTACAACTTGTTATGTCTTGTAATTGCTGTGACGATTTATTACTAATAATCCCAAAATTAAAACTCTTTTTTTGATTTCTTAGAGAAAATAGGAGAGAAACTCAAGCTCTACCATTATTACAAATTGCTATCAACCATTTGGGCAACTTTAGATTTTAGCTTTGTTTGTCAACTTGAGTTTGTCTATTTTTTGCCTAACTTCATTTTTTTTGTTTATCCAATATTTTTTCGCATCCTCATTAGATATTGCTCCCTTTTTTGGTCTGTTGTCAGATGGAATTTGACTTAAATTTTCCCAATTTTTACTATTTTCTCTTTGTACTTCCTTTTTGTTTAGTGGCTCAGTCCTGTTGCGCCAAAAAGTTAATTGTTTATCATAATCGACTAGTATTTTCTCAAAATATTCAATTAGCATTTCTTTATCTTTAGGAATATAACCTGGTCCACTACAACCACAGGAATGAAATGTAATGCCAACAGAATAAAGATCTTTAATATGATTCCATTCTTTACTATTGTCTTTTTTTGGAGATGCAAAATCTAATCCCATATTTGCCATTAGTTCGCTACATTGAGGACACTTTGCTTGTACCAAATCATTATTACCTCGAATGATGTCCCGCATAAGTCTACGCTTAAATGTCTTTTTACATTTGAAGCATGCATAATGAGGTTTATATGAAGTCATCGAATATCTACACATAATTTAATTGCTTTATATTTCGCTGGTAGATACTCTTTGCGGAAATAAAATCTAGAATCTTTCAGCTACTGAAAACAAAGTTATGGAAAATACTTTTGCTTTACCACAAAAAGAACAATGGCTTTTACCAGTTAATAAATGCTACGTATTATTTAATTTTAGTGTAGATTTTCCCCTTCCAAAACATTAATTTTTTTGGATTTTCTGGATGATCAAATTTCATGTCAAATTCAGCTTTTAAAATACCTCTTTTCATAGCTTGCTTATCAATCTTCATTATTCCTTCACTACAAAAATAGGTTGACTTTTTGCTGGCAATACTAATTAATTCAATTCTAGCATTACTAATAACATCACCCACTATATCAAAATTCAATGTAGAATGAGTGGCAATATTGGTAAAAGTATAGCATTGAATAGTTTTATTCTTTAATCGTTTTGCTTCAATCTCAGAAACTCCTGCATACTCGTAACACCAAGCATCACATTGCAAACTATTTTCCTTTGAAAATGAAAAATCTCCAACTAGATTTTCTACCCACTCTACTTTGAAATCTTTGTATTCAAAAACACTAAAGGCACAAAAAAACAAACTGAATAAAAGGATTATATTTTTCATAAATTGTTGAATTTAAGTGTTTTTTTGTATTGTATAAATGGTTTGAATCATTAATTTATCTATTAGAACTGAATTTGAATAGATGTGTCAAGTTCTTATTTTGCACATCAAGCTCTCATTGTAATAAGTCAATGTTAGTAGTTCGTTGTTTCTTTTCAAGTAGTTTCAATATGCTATTTGTTAATTACCGAAATATAAATATCCACTTCTGCATTACTCCAATCCTGACTTCTTTCATCATACACTTCAAAATCAAAATCAAACTTTCGTTTTATTTCAGACTTCCAGATTTCTTTCCAAGCATCAGTTATACATTTAGTCATAATGCCTTTTGCTTTGAACTTACAATACTCCTGAGCGGGTATCATTAATTCTTCAAGTTCTTTAGGTGTTTCCAAATCTTTATCTACTTTGCATCCAATAAAGTATGAAAAAGGTGATTTTTCGTCTTTTTCATAATCAAAATAAACGGCATATATTTCATTAGATAATTTTGCTGGAATGAGGTCAAAAATTTTATCCGTTTCAAATTTCTGCCATAAATTACCACAATCTTTACTTGATTGGTCGTTTTTATTTGTAGTTTTATCTTTTAATTTTAGCCCAATTAATTTAAAACCATCTTTTTTTTCTATCATAATGAATGCTCTAATTTGAATCAAATTTATTTTCTGCTTACTATTTAAGAATGACTTTAACATTTCCAGAATTTGCCACTTTTGCAGAATAAGGAAACTTAAAATTTTAGTTAAACATTGAATTTCAAAGATATGTAAAAACTTTAAAGTTGTGCTAAACACGTTATTTTGCCAAATGGTTGTTTCTGTAACACAACTTCTCAAAGTAGGACAAAAGACAAACCTCTTTTTAAATTTCCAAAATTTTGGAATTAAAAGAGGTTTATTTTTTATAATTACCTTGAAAATTTAGTCTTTTAAAGGAGTTGTGCAACAAGCATGTGTGTTGACAAATACTTCTTATTGAATACTTATTGAATACGTTAAAAGATCTCCGTTTGGTTGCAAAAAATGTATAGTATGAATACCTATAGTGGTAGGAGTAAAATTATAAGTAGTTTGAACAGTTCCAATATTTTGAGTACAAAAACAACCTTCATATTTAGCAGTAACAGTTATTGTTTTAGTATTTCCAGAATTTGTTTCGGTAATATTACCAAAACCACCACAACCATTATAAATGCCAAAAGTAATGTCAATTGGAATGGTCTGATTTACATTTCCATTAGTAGGAACATTTGCCGAAATTACATTTGCATGTTCATATGATAAACAAACTTGGTCAAATGTTTCCGTCCATTTTACAAAAGGATAAGTCATCATTTGAGTTTTCCAATAGTCTTGAGTTCCAACAGGAACACTTAAACAAATGTTTTTTGTCTCACTCAATCTGTCTTCCAAATTTAATGAAGATATTAAATTAATTAAGTCAGTTTGGTTTGTAACATTCATATTAAAAAAACTATTTAAAATACGGGTTTTATTTTCTGTTTGATCAAAATAAACACTATGAGGTGTTGCACTCCAAGCACCTGTATTTATGTAAGCTTTCTGATTTAACAAATTTATTAAATTGCTAACCTCATTTGCTGGAGTAGTTGAATTATAAAAAAAGCCATTCATTTGTCTAATGTCAAAATTCAATCCATTTAATGTGTTTAATACTAAATTTAAATCGGCATCATTTTTAATTCCAATTGCCAAATTTACTTCTGAGGAATTTACAGGAAGAGGTTGGACTAAAGGCTCTTCTGAACTATCTTCTGAACAACTAAAAAATAAAACGGTAATGATGATTAAAGTTAAAACATTTTTCATAATTATATTATTTAACCTGTTAGGTGTGATTATTAAAAACGTTAATTCGAAGGTGCCAATGATAATCGAAATAATTCGATAACCTTTTTAATGAAATTTTTCTTATTCTCAATACTATTTTCTATCGAAAATAATTCGTATTAACAAAAAAACCTCATCAAAAACTAATTATGCCCAATGAAATAAGTTTATTTAGTAAAAAGATGCAAATTTTAGTAATTAGTTGCGTTTCTTTTTAAAAAAATTCTCTTTTTTTGCTCAAAATTGCTGATGATGATGGCAATTTGTCTTTTCATTAATCCCATATTTGTGGTCGTTCAATACCAATTGTTCTTAAATAGTCCAACAGTTGTCCAGTGTGAACTGATTCGTGATAAGCGATTCGATTTAGATAATCTCCCAATTTTTTACTTTGCCCAACTTCTTTTCTCTCAATTCTTATATCTTCTAATTCAGATTCGTTCAGTTCGTTTACCATATTCAAAAATTCCACTCTATACTTTTGGGAAAAATCCAATTCGTTTTTCAAGTCAGAGTATTTTAATTCATTCCAAGGCGATTGGTAATTTCCTAAATTTCCTCGGTTTTCTACAATTTTATGGAAAAGATGTTCCCCTTCCAATACATGTCTTATCATCTCTATAATGGTAAACGCATTTTCATCAGGTTTCCAATTCAGGTATTCATTTGGAATTCCGCTCCATAGTTTAATACTACGTCTTCTAGTTTCGGAAAAGTTCAATAAAAGTATTTCAATTGAATTCATTGTTTATATTTTGGTTTTAGTCGTTTTTTAGCTTGTAACACAACTCTTCAAGTATAATGAGAAGGAAAGATTAAAAAGAAAGGCTCTTTGAAAATTCGGTCTTCTAAAGAGGCTGTGAAGCACTCATCATTATTAGGCATCTACCTATATTTCTGCTAATTTTTCCATTGCATTTTTTTCTTTTGTTGCAAGTTGTTTTAAAATGCCAGAAGCCTGTTCAACATATATTTTGTCCTTAGTTTTACTGACTAGCATAAACAAATTGGAAACGTCTGTCCATAAGTTTGCAATGTCAACAAATTCTTTGTGTGCCTGTTTAAGTGTGTCAAGTTGTAACAAGTCGTAACTCTCTTTTAAAAAATCGCGATATAAATTTCTAAACAATGCTCCACCAGTTCCTGCTCGTTCCATAAGTATTGCAGAAGTAGAAAAGTCACCTTCAATATCTTTAGTCGTGTCAAACCATGCGTATATTTCCTTACTTGTTTTTAAAATTCCTTTATAGCCAATGTTGTTAATTGGAGGATTAAGATAGTCTTTTGCATTATTATAAATAGCAGTTAGGATAGCATTTTCTTTATCAAACTTTCTGTCTGTTTTATTCAGTATGTAATACAAATTTTTTGAAGCCATCGGACCTTTTTCAGATCTTGCTAAGGCTAAACTTTTTAAACTTGTTTTCACTTGTCCACCTTGTTGATTAGTGTCCACCAAAAAAGCGTTTTCATTATCATAACCATACAGCGCCACATAATGTCCTGCAAAGTGAAATACTCTTGAAAAATACTCTAAATGATAGCAGTCTAATTTTAGTCCAACAACATGTCCATTATCAATAAGTTCTTTAACATTTTGCCATGCTTTTTTATCCGATGAGGTTTCTTTAACCCTTAATTCAAGGTTTAGGTTTCTGGCTATGTTTTTTGTTAAAGCATCTGGTTTTATTCGTCCACCGATAAATGGAAATTTCATTGATTTCATATTCCAAAAAATAAAACCAAGTCCTTCACCTAAACCAAAAAGCATGGGTTCAGATAGGTCAATTCCAAGTTGTAATAACAAAGTTCCTGTGGCAGTCGTTTCACAATGTTGTCCGTTAAACGGTTTCAAATTTTCAATTTTCATTTTGTTTTTCTACAAAATTAGAAGGTCCAAATGACAAACGTATGTCAACAGAATGTTTTTAGTATATGAACTGATTTAAACTTTTTTATTCAAAAAAAGTTTAAATCAGTTCTATTAGTTAAATGCTTTGTCCAAAAGTTAGTAAATTATTATCTGGATCAAGTAAAGCAAATTCTTTTTGTCCCCAAGGTTTTGTTTCTAAAGGTCCATTTGGATGAATCAAAACATTGTTGTCTAAAAGTGTCTGATAAAGTTTATCAATATCGCTTGTTCTAATGTAAACCTGTCCATAGTTTTCTTTTGGATCAAGTTCCTTAAATATAAAAAAATGGATTTCTATTTTGTCTTTGCTAACTATTAAATAATTATCATAATCTCCAACTTCATTAAAATTTAAATTATTTAAGTAGTAATTCTTTGTTACTGCCTTGTCTCGCATTGGTAATTTCGGATTAACATCTGTAAGCATAATTATAATATTTTAGGTTAATTTTTTTTATTCGTTTGTTATAATGACCACTAGCGTTTTGGTGCTAACCAAAAAAATTGGTTTCAAAATATAAAATTGTCAAGCAATACTAAATCCGCTTTTTGATAAATTGTTATTATTAGTAAGTGCTTAAGTAGGTCAATTTATTGCTTTTATTATTTTATCTATCGTTTTAGCAATTCGTTCTACTTTTGTTATGTCTGTTTTGGCAGAATAAATCCATTCTATAATTGTTTTTTGTTCGCCATTGGAATAATTTAAAAAAGTTTCATAAACCATCGGTTCGTCCATTAAACAAAGTTTTAATTCTTCAGGAATTTCAGTGGGTAAATTATCAGTAAATAAAATGATGTGAACATAATCGCCTTCTTTTTTATTTATTTTCTTTCTAATTTCAGCTTTTACTGGCAAAAAAAGAGAACCATCTCCCATGGATTGTAAATTGTAATTTTTAATTTCAAAATGGTCAATTGTACCTCGTACTCTTACCCAGCCAAAAGGGGTGTTTTTATTTTGCATTATCTCGGGAATTTTTGCAAATGTCCAACCACTTTTACCTGGAAATTTTTCTAGTAAATATTCTTTATCAATTAATGGGAGTTGTTCTTTCATTTTCTAAGCAATTAAATACCAAAAATCAAGTTCCATTGTGGTTTCGTCTGCCATTTCTAATAATGGTTTGCAAAATGGATTAGTAAAATACCCAAAACAAATTTCTTTGGTCTTCCCCAAAGTTTTCCCCATTGTTACTTCTGAAAATCTATTTTCTGCTATTGAACCTATAAAATGAGCTTTTGTATTTTCAAAAGTAGTTAAATATTCTTTTTCAATGTCCTCTGAAATTTTCAATAATGTGAAATTTTCATTTTTGTCTTTAAGGGAAAAAGTACCATATTCAACGCATGAAAAATCATTTGGCACTTCAAAATCGTCTTTCAATATAGCATGAAATGTCATTTTAATACTTAACTCATCTATTAATTTGAAAAAATCTTGCGCTTCTGAAAGTGCCATTATTTTTTTTTCTAAATTTTTCAAATCATCAATTTCTGTTACGAAAAGTACATTTGCATATTCATTTTTGAAGTTACGCACCAGACAATGAAAAATAACTCCAGTTTGTTTCTCTAAGACAGTCTCAAATTTCAAGACTGCATTTATTAGCTCATCATCTGTTACAGTTTCTTTTTTCTTGAAACTTGTAAATTCCATGGCTTTTGCAAAATTGTTGCTTACTCTTATCATTTTTTTGAATTTTTAATTATTCTGCAAAAATAAAATGAGCTTGCGACAGCCTTATGTCAAGGGTTAAAATTAAATTTCACACATTTTAAAATATTCTTGAAGTGTCATTTTGTGTGGCTTAAATTGTTCATTAAGTACTTTTAAATATTGAATTCTATCCAATCTAAAAGCCCTAAAATCTTTTCTTAATCGGCAAAATGCGACAAGTACCCAATTTTCTTGTGTGTTGTAAAGTGCAAATGGTTCTATAATTCTATTAGTAATTACGTTTTTTTCGTTTACATAATTTATTTCTGAACAGGTAAAATTGGTCAAAGCTAATTGCAATGTGGACAAAAAATTACTGGTTTGATCATTAGCCGTATTATATCTAAAAACTACTCGATTTGAAAGTAAATTTGCTTTTTCTTTTGTATTGTATCGCAACACAGATTTTATCTTATTGATTGCTTCGGTATATTCTTTTATAAAGGAAGTATCTTTATTTTTAAGTATAAGTTGTTCGGCTGTGATTAAGGCATTGGCTTCACTTTCAGTAAACATTACAGGTGGAATTCTATAACCTTCCATCAAATAATATCCTTTTCCTTCTTCCGTTAAAATAGGAACTCCCGACTCTTCTAATGCTTTGATGTCTCTATAAATTGTCCGATTGCTTACTGAAAATTTATTAGCAAGTTCCGAAGCCGTCAAAAGTTGTTTTGTTTGTAATTGTGTTAAAATTGTAGTTAGTCGTGAAAGTCTTTTTGTATTATCATTCATTTCTATTTCCTATTAGCATGTTCAATTTACTACTGTTTTCATATGTTTGTTAATATTCAATACATTTAAATTTATTGTTTTCGCTCGCATTATGCTTATAGAATGTTATTGGGAGATTTTATTTCAAATTTTCCAATTCAATTGGTTGAGTTTTATGATTCTTGAAAAAGAGGAGTTGTATAACAATTACTGCTGTTAGCTATAGTTTATTTTTACCATTTCTCAATTAGTTTGTCATTTGAAAAACTAAATCTTGATACACACAAGCACTACCTTTTTGTAAATAATCTATTTCTTCAGCTCCTCCAATGGCAAGAATTGGAACAAATGTAAAAACTTCACCGTTTTGTAAATTACTTTTTTCTGAAATTGCTTCTACGAAAAGATCTTCTCTCAACCACATTTTTTTGTCTTCGTCATTTGTTAAAAAATCATCAAAAAACGATTCCATACTCCAAACTAATGTTTCTATTTTCCTATATTGAATATCAATCATGCAGATATCTTCATCTGTTTCCGTTAGTTTCCGATAATATAATAATTCTCCAAATCCAGTAATTGCAAAAGGAGTATAGTTTTCTACCACTTTTCCAAGCCAAGTCCAAAGGTTCGATTCATAGTCTTTAGGATTAATTAATTCTATAATTCCTTTGTTATATTTACCCAAACCAGTAGTTGTCCATATATCGATTAATAATTTTGGCACTTTTTCTTTGTATTCATTAATTAATTCCTCAGAAGCAAGAATATTGTTAGCTTCTGCATGATAATGATTTTTAAAGTTTTCTAACATATTGTTGTTTTAAATGGTGGCTAAATCAGTTTGTCTAATAACCTGTGTTTGTATTAATTTCTATTATATTAAAAGTAAAAATAGCTGATTTAAGCTACAATAAAAAACTTTTTTTGGAGGTATAATTTTATCAATTTAAAGAGGAAAAAAATCGAAGAGTACTTTAAAAAGGCTTTTGTAGTTTAGAAAAATAAAGATATAGGCAGTAAAAATAAACCTCCCTTAAATTGTTTTTAAAGAGGTTGAATTTTATAATTCTTGAAAATTGAGAGTTGAGCAACAGTTATGGCTGTTAGCGGATGGCTTTATTCATTTTTAATAATTCCGTTATAATAATTAAAAATTTCAATTGTTCTTTCGACAACTAAAGATGAATACAAGCCTACTCGAATGTTCGACTGAATTGTTCCGCCTCCTGAATAATCATCATCTGTCATAGTTCCAATTAGATTAAGTTCAGCATCACGAAAAACCAACCAAGCTTTTTGGGCTGTAATAAGAACCTTCTTGTCTTCGGGTTTAAGCAACTTCATAAGTTTATTGTAATACTTATTCATTAACTTATCATAAGCAATGGTCATTTCATCAACCGATATATTCATACCTGTTGTTGAATAATCAATTTCTATTCTCTTGGAAGCTATTGTCTCTATTCGAAATGTATCTATTTTAAATTCTATTTCATCAGCATTTAATTCTTGTTTTGAAAGTTTCAGTTTTAATGTAGGAACTTGAGTTTCTACTTCTGCTTTAATTTTTTTCAAAATTTCCGGAGATATCTCTTTTGGACTATTTTGTCCAAGAGCAATGTTTCCTAAAAAACATAAAATCATTGATAATAAAAAGTGTTTCATAAATAATTAGGTTTTTATAAACATTGTTAGCGGGTCGTTTTTCTATTTCTTTGTCAGTTTATATCTCAAATGAGTAGTCAAGTCAGATGGGATTACTTCTTCGATTTCAATGTCATACTTGTCTTTGTCAATTTCGTCAAATAATCGGATTCCACTACCCAAGAAAACAGGTGCGATGTGAATAAAAAATTCGTCTACAAGTCCAGCATTCAGAAATTGTTGAATGGTATTTGCTCCACCTTGTATTCTTACATCCTTTCCTTTTGCGGATCGTATTGCTTTCTCAAGTGCACTTTCTATTCCGTCATTAATGAAGTGAAAAGTTGTTGAGCCTTGTTGAACCCAAGGCTCTCGCTTTTCGTGTGTCAAAACATAAACGTCTGCTTTATAGAGGTCATTTGGCCAAATTACTTCGCCTTCCTCAAACATTCGTTTTCCCATAATGAATGCACCTGTTCTTTCAATAGTCTCACTTATAAATTTCCCGTCAGTTCCATCTTCTTTGCCTCCTTCCATTCCTAGATATTCCCAAAATGCTTTTTGGTTAAACATCCAAGAATGAATTTGTCCTGAAACACCACCCATAGGGTTTTTCGGACTTCTATTGTCTCCTGCGAAAAATCCGTCAAGAGATATTCCACTGTCAAAAATTATTTTACTCATATTTCTATTCACTTTTTTGCCTGTTTTTTATTGTTGAATCTGTCATCTTTTAATACCCACTAACGTTCCAGTACCTACAGCGTGTTTGGAACTAAATTAAGCCTTATTTTTAGATTTTCCAACCGAGCGATAGCAAACAAGCGAAGCAAATCATCCCAAATACAAAACTATTTTTCCATTAAGCCCATTGCCCAAATCAGTTGTGGAACTATTAGCCGTTTGGTTATTTTTCTGTTACAAGCAACCCTAACAAACCGACCTAAAAAAACAAACAACTACATCTACAATAATTTTGAAAGTGCAATTACGCCTTCTTCCAACTGTTTTTCTGACAATGAAGCATAGCCAAGACGAAAGCCACTTATTGAGGTCGAAAAACTAAATTTATCAGGTGTGACAATTTCTATTCCCTGAGTTTTTAATTTTTCCGCTATAACAAACACATCAAGTTCTATTTTTGGAACTATCCAAAATGCCAAGCCACCCTCTGGCTTTATAAATGTTGCTTTATCAACTAAATATTTATTTAATAAAGTTTCAAAATAATCCCTTTTGGCTAAATATATTGCCATTGTTCTTTTGAGATGGCGTTTTACTTCGCCATCATTTATCAATTGAAGTACAGCCTGTTCCATAATATTGTCGTTTTGCACATCAATAATTTTACGCAGACTACCTACTTTCTGAATAAATTCGAGGTTACTCACTAAAAAGCCAATACGTAAAGCGGGTGCAATTACTTTACTCAAAGTGCCGATATAAACAAAATTTATAGCTTCTTCAAAACTTGAAATAGGCATTATGGGTCTTTGACCAAAGTGAAATTCATTATCATAATCATCTTCAATTATAGTAAAACCATATTTGTTAGACAATGTTATTAATTGCAGTCGCCTTTGCAAACTCATTGTAACCGTAGTAGGAAATTGGTGGTGTGGCGTGGTATAAATTGCTTTTATTTTTCTGTTTTGTTTTAACTGTATTTCAATATCATCTACGTTTAAACCTTCATTATCTACTGAAATAGGAATTAAAATTGCACCTGCACTTTCAAATGCTTGCCAAGCAGATTTATAACCCGGATTTTCAATCATTACAAAATCGTCTTTTTGAAATAAACAATGTGCAGTGAGATATAATGCCATCTGACTTCCACGTGTTACACATATTTCATTTTCAGAAGCATTCATTCCCCTATTGAAATTAAGCATTAAAATAATTGCTTTTCTAAAATCTAAATCCCCAAATTCGTTAGCATAACCCATCATTTGCCAACGAGCCTTACGATTAAAAATTTGTCGATATGCTCTTGCCAATTCGGTCATTGGGGCAAGCCTACTATCTGGTAAACCATCGTCAAAAATTATTTTACCAATTGAAGATTTTTCTGTTGAAACACTTATTACTTCATTCTTTTTAAAGGTTTTATGAATAGGCAAAATATCTGCGACAAATGTTCCTTTCCGTTCTATGGAAATTATCCAACCCTCAGCAATAAGCATATCTAAGGCATTTACAATAGTGTTTCGATTTACTTTTAATTGTTGTGCTAATTGTCGACTACCTGGCAAGGCTTGATTTTTTTGTAATTGACCACATTTTATAGCGTCAATTATGGCATCAGCAATTTGAAAAAAAATTGATTTTTCACAATTGAAAACAAGTTCAATTTGGAGTTTCCAAGGTCTAAGCATCTGGACTACTATTTTACATTATTACTGGACTATTTAGGTAGTCCAAAGATAATGTACTTTTGTGTTGTAATTAAATTTTTAACGAAAAATAAAAACAATGGAGAATAATGAAAAGCAATTCAGCTCAAAGGACTTTCACGAAACATACGCTCGTCCACAGTATGTGAAACCTTCAAAATTCGTTCATAGAAACGTAGAAAAGGCAGGCGAGCACGACCAATTTTCAACAGAAAGGAAGCATCCTGTTTTCTTTATTGACCTTCCATCAAAAAATGTAAGTATGACTATTGGCGGTTTGTTGCCTGACCAAATCACTAATAGGCACAGACACACTTACGAAACAGTACTTTATGTAATTGAAGGAGAAGGCTGGACAGAAATTGAAGATGAAAAAATAGAATGGAAAGCAGGAGATGCTGTTTACATTCCTTCTTGGGCTTGGCATAGACACGGTAATCTTAACAGTAAAAATAGTGCGAAATACCTTGCGTGTGAAAATGCTCCACACCTTCAAAATTTAGGTGTTGCACTTCGGGAAGAAGAAGGTAGAGACCTTTAAATAAACGACACAAACCTCTCAATTAAATAAATATATGAAGAATGTACCTTTTAAAGGCATAATTGCCTATCCTATCACGCCTTTTGATAATAACGAAAAGGTTGATATAAAACTCTTTAAAAAACTATTAGAACGTTTAGTTATTAGCGGTTCTCACGGTATAGCACCTTTGGGAAGTACTGGCGTATTGCCCTACTTAAACGATGACGAAAAAGAGGCTATTACAGAAGCAACAATACAACAAGTAAATGGTCGACTTCCTGTTTTAGTTGGTGTTTCAAATCTAACGACTGAACGAACAATCCACCACGCTAAATTTGCAGAAAAAGCAGGTGCAAATGCTGTAATGATTATTCCAATGAGTTATTGGAAACTTACTGACGATGAAATTTTGCAACATTATGATAAAGTTGCAAGTAGCATTTCCATTCCAATTATGGCTTATAATAATCCTGCAACAAGTGGCGTGGATATGTCACCAAATTTGCTAAAACGATTGCTTGAAATACCTAATGTTACTATGATTAAGGAAAGTTGTGGCGATGTACAACGAATGCATTTTTTAAGAAAAGAATTAGGTAAAGATGTTGCTTTCTTCAATGGCTCAAATCCGCTTGCTTTAGCAGCCTTTGCCGCAGGTGCAACAGGATGGTGCACAGCCGCTCCGAACCTTATTCCTGAATTAAATATTAGTTTATACAATGCAATCCAAAACAATAATTTGACAGCAGCACAAGAGTTATTCTACAAACAATTAGAACTTTTGCAATTTATTGTAGGTAAAGGTTTGCCAAGAGCCATCAAAGCAGGTTTAACCATTTTAGGCGAAAATGGCGGTAATTTAAGAAGCCCACTTAAACCAATGAATGACTTAGAAATAGAAGAACTAACAATTATCCTTTCAAAATTTTAAACAATTATAAAAATGAAAAAAGCATTTTTTTATCACGCAGGCTGTCCTGTATGCTTAAGTGCAGAACACGACATAATCAACCTTTTGGGTTCAGATAAAGTAGAAGTAGTTCACTTTGGTATCGATAAATCACGGATTGTCGAAGCAGAAAAAGCAGGAGTAAAATCTGTTCCAGCTTTGGTAACGCCAAACGGAAATGTGTTACACATCAATTTTGGAGCATCAATGGCAGATGTAAAAGGCTAAAATAACCTTTTGTTAATAGTGTAAAATGCTGTTTCCATTTTGAGAAACAGCATTTTTTGTTCAAAAATTACTCAAATTGTAAACTGAAATCATAATAGCAACAAAGCTGACTATCCAAAAAAACAAAAGGGCAGCTTGTAACAAGGTATATAAAAAATAGGCGAATTAGTGCTGAATTCGTAAATTAATGCTCGTATTAAAGTTTGTGCTTAATCGAAAGTTTAGTGCTTTGAAATCGCCTACTTTTCATATACTAAACGCTATTATAATTGTATGTATTTCTTCTGTTTTATCATTTTTCTCATAACTTTTCCGTATCAAATACTGCTTTTCAAAATTGTTACGTTTTAATTGATTTGTTACGTTTTCTAAATTGTGATAATAAAAATAAATTCTGTCTCCACTACTACCTTTCTGATAACCAGATTTGTCTTTTTCACCTTCTACAAAACTTAAATATATTTTCCCGTTTTCATTTAATAAATTTTTACAATCCATTATGAATTTTTCAACATCCAATTCGGATAAATAGGGCAAACAAAATCCACAAACAATTGCATCAAATCTATTCTTTATATTTTCAATTTCTCTACTATCAATTACTTCAAACATTGCATTAGGACAATTTGTTTTTGCCAATTCAATCATATTTGGTGAAATGTCGGTTCCTAGAATTGCAAAATCGGGTCTTTTATTCAATAAATATTTTGTGATATTTCCGGGACCACAACCAATTTCTAAAATTGATGGATTTTTCTTCAATAATAATTCGCAAAACTTGTCATAAGTATCATTATACAAATCTAAATTCATAAATTTATCCTCGTATAATTTTGCTACTTTATTCCAAGTTTCAAATGTTTCTAAATATTTATCCATTTCTATTTTTTTAACTGACGGCTAACGTTTAACAATAGGGCAAGTGGCGGTTTTCGGAGGACGTTCCTATCCTCCAAGATAAAAACCTAATGTGGGCTACAATACCCGAATTTACTAACTTCCCAGCCATTTGCTATATTGTATGTTAGCGGCTTTTATTCTTTGATTTCATTTCTACATCAAATAAAAAACACAATAAATCATTCCTAAATTAAATCCAGAATGACAAAGAGCTGCTCCCCAAATTGAACCTGTAATTCTTTTCATTTGAAAAAAAAGTAAACTTACAAGGAACATGCTAAGTACCCAAATCAAGGTTGGTATTAAATAAAAGTCCCAGTTGTTGTTTATGAAAACTAATCCGAAATGAGAAATATGTGTTAAAGAAAAAGCTAAACTGTCAATAATTGAAGCTTTTTTATCTCCAAGAGAATTAGCAAAACTATTATGCACGATTCCTCGGAAAAACAACTCTTCAGCAATTGGACTAAAAGTCATTCCTGTAATTGCCATAATTGCAAACATTATTTTCTTTTCTTGCCCACTTATTTTGTCAGGGATGTTATAGGATTTACCAATATATTCATACCAGTTTTCATAAGTATTTCCATATAAACAATTCCCTATCAAGTATAATACGTAACTAAAAACAAGACCTGCAATCAATGCAAAAATTAATGCGTTAAGTTTATTCGTTTTTACTATTCCTATTTGTTTTCGGCCAAGCTTATTTAGGAAAACAAAAGGGATTATCGCAGAAATCAACATTATTATTCCAATAAGGCTATAGTTACCAGTTTCATTAGCTTTGAGCACTAAAGCAAATCTTGGAATACAAAGTAATAACAAAAGAAATAATCCAAACTTCCAATCGAGTTTAAAATACCTATTCCAAAAAAGTTTTAATCCGTCTTCCATACTGTTTTATTTTTTGGTTTGATTAATTGCGGTTAACATATGCTGCTACTACAGCGGGTTTGGGACTAAATTATGCCTTATTTTCAGATTTGCCACCCAAGTGATAGCGAACAAGTGAGGCAAAATTATCCCAATACCACTTTTCATGGTGTTTTAGGTCACCAATGGGAGTGAGTGACGCTACAAAATCAGGGCATCACCAGGTTCTGTGAAGATTAGATCTTCGAAACCCTTCGCTTCCAAATGCTGTTTGACCTTTTCGTGGACAACAATGGTTCGCATACTTTGAGCCAAGCGGAACATGTATAAACCTTTAATGGAACGAGGCTCCAGTTCCACATTTTTCATACTTGCATCAGCAATTCGGGAATCCGTTAGATAAACGGTTCCAGGTCCAGCCGCTTTGACCCATCCAATAATATTAATGGCTTTGTAACCATCAATAGTGATTGAGGGGTTAGTGCGACTTCTTAGCAAGACATCATAAGTCACAATATTATTCACGCCCGCCTCTACTAAAGCATCAATAAAAGCTTTAGTCGCAACTGGTGGGTCTTTATAAAAGTTAAGCGGTGTAAGATTTTCGTTATCTTCTCTAATAGCAACGAAAATAGGTTCTTCTGGCGCTACGGTAAATGGCTGGCCAAACATCCAATCGTCTTCATTATCCTCAGGTAGGTCGGGCATGCTACCAAGCATCATTGGATCAATACCACCATAAGTATAATCTACACTAATAATATAATATTTATCGTCACTCATAATATTGTTTCTTACTTATTTACCCTCTGGTTCGTTTGCAACGAGTACTATTTACTTAATGAACGAGAATAAGGCTTTTTAACATGGCTTTATACAAACATAATCTATAACTGTAATAGTATAAAAGTTGTAACCATACGATTAGTAATTTTAATATTTCTCAATCATTTTTTCTTTCAAATATATTGATTTTAAGAAAACTAAAAACTAAAAGTTAAGTTTTTTCAGGTTTGTCCAGTTTTAGCTAACTGCATTACAAACGCTACGATTTATTTATAAAATAAAATCGATGTAATCAAGACCAAAATATTGTGATAAATGAGGGCGAGTGGGAGTGTAGTTTTACAATTACTGCTATCGTTTTGCGGCTATAAGAAGTTGGGGAAAAGCATTCCAAAACTTTCTGTTAAAGACCTAAAATCAAAAGTACAAAACAAACTTTAAATTAAGCTCTAAACTCCAATTTCTTAAAAACCGCTGTTAGCAATAGTTATTTATTTTATTTGTTTATCAAGTTGTTCTCTAAACAAACTTTCAATTTCTTCTTTTGTCAAATTTTCAGCATAATCCACATCGTCTTTGTCAATTCCGCTCCAAAAAATAAATCCACTTCCTTGAACTGTATAACTTAAAATACTGTCCAATTTTATATTCAAAACTCCTGTTGGTTTTTCTGTAACCGCAATCTTTGTCGCAATTTTCATTTTTCTTTTAGGAATTTCTATATGATAAATAAATCTTTCTTCTTGCGAAGATTCATAAAATGTCATCGCTCTTTTAGCTTCTTCAAAGTTAGCTTGTTTTTTAGTTTCAAAATCAGACTTCATTCGGATATCTCCATAAGCTCTAGGAAGTGTTGTTGCAATAAATGATAAGCAATTAATTCCAATTACTATTGGTTTCAAAAATTTTTTAGGTTCAATCAAAAGTTTAGATTCTCTATTCCAATAGCTGTATGAGATTGGAAGAATTAACAGGGCAATAAAATCAGAATAGTCAACTGTTCGGTTTATTCCAATTCCGTTTAAGTTAGCAAAATCAAAAATTGGTTGTGAAAATTCAGATTTCCAAAACACGAATAAAAGTCCGCTTAAAATATAAATCGGCTTTATCTTTTTTGGAAAAAAGCAACTGAAAAAATATGGGAAAGCAAAAAGTCCTGCAAAGTCCGACAGCTTTCCAGTCAGATAATTATGATATTCATATTTAAGGCATAAGTCATTAATCAATAAAAGACATATTGATGCAAGAAATAAAATCCGATATAAGTGTTTTTCTTTAGCCATGATGTTTTTTCATAATTATTGCCAATGTCTTGGCACTATAAGCAGTTTGGAACTAAATTAAGTCAATTGCCTAAATCCGTTGTAGTGGCTGTTATTTTTCCTTTTCGTTTGTTCTGTTGTCAATTGTTACTCTGTATTCTTCTGAACTATCTATCAAGTTTCCTAAACTATCAATTTTAAATAAGTATAATTCTGCATTATTTTTTTCAATACTTTTTTCTTTAATTTCTAAATACTTCAAGTTTTTAAGATTGTCAATTTGGTCTTTGTCCATCGTAATTCTATTTCCAGAAATTTTTATGTTCCATAAAAATAGTCGCTTAATAATCCTATTGTAGAATTGTCAAAAATATATGTTCCGTCAGTTTTGAAATCAATTCCTGTTCCATTAAAATCACCATCATAAAACACTTTCACCAACGTTGGTTTGTCAAATTTTAGTTGTGTTCTAATATGAAGTGTTAAAATGATTAATGAAAAAAAAGAACACAAAATTGTCAAAGTAAAACATTTTATTTGATGTTTAATTTTGTAAGTTTTTAGGTTTGAAACAAATGTCCAAATGAAAACTATAAGCCCAATAATTACTAATCCAAATTCAATAATGCTGTCAAAAAAGTAAACTCTGTATTGAGATTGAAATGCAAAATATGTTAGAAATCCACCTATTAGCAAAATCAAAATCAGTCTAATGTTTTTCATTGTGTTTTCTGTCGTTATAATTGCCACCAACGTTTTGCCGCTTGGCGAAGAAGTGGATTTCGAAGCACGAAACTTTCTGCCAGCACTGAACTTGATACGAAGCATAAAGCTTTATTTAACCACTGAACCCGCTTTTTTGCCAAATGCTTGTTATAATGCGTTTTTATTCTGTTCGTAAGGTTGGATTGTCGTCCAAGCCTATGTTTTTTAATTTATCGTCTTTACAGGAAAGTTTAATTTTAGCTCTAAATTTTCCGTTGTCGTCCTTTTCTCCAATTCTAATTGCAAAAGAACAGTCGGCTGAATTGTCCCAATATTCAACACTTAAATATCCATCGCCTGTCTCATCGTCATCGTCATCGTCATCGTCAGTTTCTGAACCTAAAAAAAACAAGGAACCCAATGTTGCCCTGCCTGATTTGTTACTTATTGCTTTAGAGTCTTTATTTAAAATTTGAAAAGTGTAATTCAAACTTGTCAAGTTGATTCTTGTAACGCTTAGAACAAAGTTTTTTTTGTCTTTAGTTCCTTTGAAAATGGTTTCTTTATTAAGTTGTAAATCCTCGGAGAAATAAACTGTGTCTTGTCCGACTAAAATATAATTTTCAATAAGCTTTATTGGCTCGTTATATTCGGAAAGTCCGTCAATAAACGACTGGTCGTATTGCGATTTATTTTTAATTATAATTTTCTGCTTCTGTTTGTCGGTCGAAACATTTGAAACATTTGGTAAAGTGTCAACCGAGCTTTTGTCAACGGTTTTTACCTTTGTCTGATTGTTGCAACCCCAAAGTCCAAAAGCTAATATCAATATGTAAATTATCTGTTTTATTGTGGTCTATTAAAATGCCCTATAACGTTAAGTCGCTTGTGGCAGTTGCGTAAATTTAAGACAAAAGATTACAAGTACAAAACTACTCATAGAATTTTCGGAGACCCGAGCGAAGCGAACAGACGAAGTAAAATTCCGAACACAAACCATGCCTAGCAATTGCTACAAACGGTTGTTGTGTATAGTTTTTTTGTTTTTTTGATGTGCTAAATTAATTTCTTTATAAAGTTCTTCAATACTACAGTTTAATACAGCACTTGAAATTATTATACTTTTTTTATAATTCCAATTATACATAAAAAGAAGAAATTTTTTAAGTAAATTAATTTTTCTGTCTTTAAAAACAGATTCGGTTAAAAATATTTCAATGCTATATTTCTTAATTCTTTGAGTTTTTGAAATGTTTTTCCATTCAATTTTTCCAAATGATTCATATTTTGAATTGTCAATCAAAAATTCATCAGTAATTTGTATAGCATATTTTCTTGATAAAATTTTTAATAAGGAGAATATTGAAGCTGAAAAAAGAAAAATTCCTATTATTCCAAGAATTTGAAATTTTTCTTTTCTCGTAAAAACATTTGTAATAAATTTTTCAGGTTCCAACAAGAAATTAAATGAAAGAAAAAGCATTAAAAGCAAAAAAAAGATGCCTAATAATATTCTTTCTTTATTAAATTTATATTCTTTAATCATATAATTTTATTTCAATAATCTTTGTCTCAAAATTACACAAAACGTCCCCAGCTATGAGTAGTTGCGTTGGTTAGCTATTAACTTTGCAAGTACACACAAAACTAAAAAACTGTGAGTATTTGCAGAAGTAGACGAGACCGAGCAATTACTTATAGCCACCAATGTTGTAAGCAGTTTTTATATTCTATTATTTTTAAGATTTAAAATTTCCGAAATGCCATAATATTCCGGAAGGGTCGTGAAGGAAAAACTCATTTCCCCATTCGTTAAACACTATTTCAGATAATCGTACATTCTCATATTTTTCAGTCAACTTTAAACTTTGTATGAATTTCAAAGTATTTTCTAAATTATCCACTTCAAAGAAAATCATTGAGTTATCAATCCAATCTTTTACATATGCATCTTGTAAATAAAAACCGAATTCTCCAATATAGAAATATGACATCTTTTCAGAGGTTATTACTTCCTCAAATCCTAAATCCATATAAAATTTTCGAGAAATGTTATAGTTTTTTGAGCCAATAAAAGATCTGATAGATTTTCCTGATATTTTCATTTTGAGTACTTTTTTTAAATTACTTACAACGTTTTGGGCTTTGCGATGGTGGGCATTTTGAAGCCAAAACTTTCAACTAAAATACAAATTTCTACCGAAGTACAAAACGTGAATTTTAGACTTTCCGCCCGCTATTGCCAAACCCTTGTTGTATGCCGTTTTATTTGTCCAAATTAGATATAAAAACTGTTTGAAAATCTTTAATCACTTTGCTTATTTCAACTTTTTGTTGTGGATTTACTTCAAAGATGGATTCAAACAATACAAAACATAAAACATCGTCAATGTTTTTTACTGTAAAAATTCCTTCATAGTTTTCGATAGGCATTGGAGTAGAAATAATTATAAATTTCATTTCCATTTTCTCAACATTAAGTGAAGTGAATTTTTCAATTATTACGCCTCCTCCTTTTAAATATATCGTTCTTATTGAACCAATACCAACCCCTTCTGCAATAGTTTTTTCAATTAATTCGGGAACAAATTTTTCAGTACCTCCGAATTCAATTAATTTTTGCCAAACTAATGAACTATTACATTTTACTTCTCCTTGTGATTTAACACTTACTTTTTCTTTAGTCATTTTTTTGTTTTTTAAAATTTGAGCAAAGCTAAATAAGAATAAATGAGTGAAATATTGTATAAAATCATTTCTATCATTTTCTCGTCAAAAATTCAAATTTCTTTGATAAGTCTATTTTTGATAAGAAATTGTTTTGGAGATATACCATAAAGTTTTCCAAAAATATTCACAAAGTGAGAAGTGTTTTCGTAGCCTACTTCAAGAGAAATTTGTTGAATTGGAAGATTTGATGTAAGCAAGAGCTTTTCAGCTTTTTCAAGTCGCTTTTTTATAAGCCATTTTTTGGGAGTTGTATTAAATCGTCGTTGAAAGTCTCTATTAAATGATGAAATACTTCGACCAGTTAGGCAAGCATAATCTTCAATTGATAATGGTTTGTCGAAATTCTCTATCATTAAATTTTCAAGATTTCTTTTTCTTGTACTGTTTAATGAATGAAGTATTTGTAAAAAAATTTGTTGCTGTTTTGAGTTGTAAATGAGATAAAGCAGTTCTAATAGTTTAATTTTAGTAACCCCTTTGTTTGCCATTTCTGTGTATATGTTCAGAATACTTTCGGTAAATACTCTAATTTGGTCAGTGTATTCAAGTTTCAGAGTAAAGACGTCTTCTAATACCTTTTGTTGGTCTATACTTGACAAAAATTGATTTAAAAGTTCGGTTTCAAAAAAATAAAATACAGCTTCAAATTCGCCATTTTTAGGGATTATATCTGAAATCAAATACCTTCCCTTTGGTATAAATACCATTTGATTATTTGTTACAAAGTACCTGCTATCTTCATAATACGTCTCTAACTTTAGTTCGCCTTTAAGTACTACTGATAAAACATTAGAAGAAAGAAAGTGGTCAGTGTTAATATCTATGGTATCTATAGTTTTATGAAGAATACAAGACAACCCATCGACCATTATTTTTCGGACATTTTTATGTTGTAATAATAACTGTGGGACTATTTTTATTGTGATGATTTCTTATTGTCTGTCGGTTTTTCAAAAGGGCATACAACGTTCTGGTACTACAGCGGGTTTGGGACTAAATTAAGCCCTATTTTCGGATTTGCCAAATCTCCCAAATACAAAACCATTTTTCCATTGAGCCAAACACCTGTTACCACCTGTACTTTTATTCAGTCTTTGGTTTGTTAATGTCAGCCATTGTTTCTGTTTCTATATCTTGGTCAGTTAATATTTTTGTTTCTGACGCTTCATTTTTTCGCTGTCTAAGTTTCCAAAACCAATAAAGCCCGCCAAGTGGAATTCCAAACGTCCAATAGGAATTTAGATAACCCATATAACCAAAACTAACTCCTAACAGAATTTGAAAATTCAAAAGCTTAAATGATAGTCCACTTACTGCTGCATAAGTTATTGCTGGAACATTGAGGAAAATAACTGCAATATATTTCAGCCACTTCTTATTTAAGTCACTCCGTTTTATTTGTCTGATAACATAAATGTTGAAAACAGGAATACAAATAGCAAGTATTCCAAATAACCAAAAATAAGTCATTGTCGGAATTGGTGCCTTAACGTCAAGTGTCTTTATATTCAATATTTTTTTAGAAGTATCGTCAAAAAGAACTTCAAGAACACCAAAATCATTTTCATTATTAAATTCAACCAATACAAGTGTCGTATTGGGAGGTGTATTGTCGGCTTCAACAGTTGAAAACTTCTTTTCGGATTTCATAAATGAATATTCCAACTCCTCTCCCCAGTTCTTAACTATTAATTGCCGGAAATTGGCCAATCCAAGTTTCATGGTATCGATGTTTGTGTTCTTTGCTATTTCGTGGTTCATAGCCATCAGGTCAACACACTTGTTATAGTCTTCCTTAATTAAGGTTTCGACAAACTCCTCGGTCTTGTCTTTATATTTTAATGTGTTACTAATGAATTCGCAACTTGTCAGCAAGAGAATCGCCAACAGTGTCAATAGGATTTGTTTCATTATGTGATAGGTCGTTTTTTTAGCATTGGTGGTAACGTGTTGCCTCTTGTGGCAGTTGCGTAAATTTATAACAAAAGAGTACAAGTACAAAACTCCTCGTGGAATTTTCGGAGAAAATTCCGAATACACACCAAGCCTAGCAATTGCTACAAACGGCTGTGCTTGTTGCACAACTAATAATTTCTATTTAAATGCCAATTTTGTGATTTTAATAAAAATATAAGTATCTGAATATTAATTACTTTTAATTTTTTAAAATTATTGAAAACTATGAATTACATACTTTTATTAGTTGTGCAACAGCCACTGCTGTTAGCGGTTCGGCTTTTATTTCTTTTTTTTCTGTCCAATTAGTTTGTCAAAATAAGTTATTATTCGTTTTTGCTCTTCAAGTAAATATTCGTCTGCAAATGGCGAACCACAGTCTTGATTGTTTATTTGATGCAATAATTTTCCGTTTTCAAAGTAACTTCTGTCTTCAATTATTTCTGATTTGTCAATATTAAACGCTTCGGTGTCATTGTTTTCTTTCATTGCTGTCGTGTCGTAATACAAAGGTCGGTTGTATTTGTGGCGTTTTTCAAAAACGAATGAAAGTTGTCCGTTCAGCAAATAATATTCTGTCAGTAGTTGAAATGTTTCGCCATAGTGTCGTGTAACAATCTTTTTTAATTGTCCTTTTTGATAATAAAACTTTGCTTCTCCACCTTCTGTTGATTCCGATAATTCTTTGGTATCAATGGAAGTCCAATTTGTTATTGAGTTAATTCTCTTAAAATTCGCTCTAATTGGTTTCAGCCTGATTGTTAAAAATTCGTTTACAGGTAAATCTTCTTCGTTGAAAGTTTCTTTCAGTCCAACCGTGTCTGTTCTAACAACATTGTTGGTTGCCACAATCGTGTCAGAAACAGTCGTGCTTGTCTGATTGGATTTTGATTGTCCGCAACTTGTTAGAAGCAAAAATGTCAATATGTAAAATGTCTGTTTCATTGTCTGTCTAAGCTGACCACTAACGTTTTGCATCTACCCTAAGGAGGTGATTTAGAAGCACTTCACTGTCAACCAAGCACAAACTTTGATAGAAGTACAAAGCTTGATTTAACCACCGAACCGCCAATTTCTTGTAACTGCTATTATGTAGCGTTTTTCTTCTCATTTCAATGGTAACTTCCATTAAATTTTTTCTCGTCAAAATCATAATAAGCAAATACTGAATTTCCTCGCCATCCAACTGCATTTATAGTTCTAATTCTGTTTTTTGAGACAATTCCTATTTCCTTATATCTGACTCCTATCCAAGCTCGTAGTTTCTCTTGGGGTATCTTTTGAATGTCCTTAGTATTATAGAATTGAACCAAATTGTCAATTGGTATTGATTTTATTTTTGCATAAGCCAAGTCAGTCTCATAAATAATAATACTTGTCATAAGAATATATGTAAAAAATACAGAAGTAATAATTATGAATGGAATAGTACTTGATTTTAATCCGAAAAATTTGAACCTCTTTAAAAAGTAAAAAAGGCAAAGTCCAACAAGTCCATATGAAATTAAAAATATAATAATGTCAAAGTCCATTTCTAACCCAATTATGGTCATTATAGATATGATAAATAAATAAGTCAATAAATATTTGATGGATACTGTCATTCTTTTGTATCGTATTTATAATGCTACACAACGTCCTGCTGTTTGTGGCAGTTGCGTAAATTTATAACAAAAGTTTGCAAGTACAAAACTACTTTAGAATTTTCGGAGACCCGAGCGAAGCGAACAGACGAAGTAAAATTCAGAACCCAAGCCATACCTAGTAATTGCTACAAATGGATGTTGTAAGTAGGTTTTTTTATAAAGTTTCAGTTATTTTTTCGTATTCGGTTGAGTTTAACAAGTAATTATATTTGTCTTCAATTTTTGGAATGTTTTCATTTTTTACTTTTCTTTTTGCTCTCAAAATTATAACTTTCTGTGCGTTTTGTTTTTCACACCAATCAAACAAAGTTTTCTTTAAAGTATTTTTATTATCCCAAACATAAACTTTACCATATGCCTTTTCAATTATTCCAATTTCGTCAAATACAGATTCTCTGCTACATTTTAAGATTAAATCTCCATCTTCAACTTTTTCTTTTATATAAACTAAATCACCATATTTATCTTCGTCAGCCATTAAATATAAACCATAAAAAACAGAAACAATTATTAAGGAAATTGATAAAAATATGATTCCAACAAAGGTTTTCTTTTTAGCACTCATTTTTAAACTTGCTTACAACGTTCCGGCGCTTGGCGAGGTTGCGAGCTTCGGAACTTCTTATTTTCTGTTAAATTATAAATTTCTTACGAAACATAGGCGTGAATTTACTACAAAATTCGCAATCTTGCCAAACGCTTGTTGTGCGTTCGTTTTTTATTTTTCAGCTTTCAGTTTTTCGATATATTCACTAGTTTTTCCATTCCAATAGCATTTTTCACAACGATTTTCTATAAAATTATGTTCACAATTCGGATAGCCATATAAAACTGAAGAACATTCTGGACAAAGATTTTCCATTTCAGAAGATTCTTTATTGAATTCACTATTACATTCATCGCAAATTTTCAATTTATCCACATCCATAAATATTTTTTAGTTTTTATCTTCCAATTTCCTCAATTCCATTTTCTGTTTTTTCAACGTATTTCTTATTTATTAAAAAAGGCAATATAATTCCAATTCCAATAAAAAAAGTTGAGTAAATCTTAAATGGTTCTACACGCAAATACTCTGGAATTAGTGGATTTACGCTTGGACTTCCAATTTTCGTTACCAAAATAAATAATCCAACACTAAAAGTTATTATACAGCATAATAAAATGGTTAAGTTGTCTTTTAGGATTTCTACGAAATTATTAACTTTCCTTTCAGAATTTAGTAGTAATCCAAAAATAGGAATTAGTGAAATTAAAAAATAATCAAGAGTATTTATGTCAACACCAAAAAAATATCCAGTTTTGTTTTGTATAAATTCAGCAAGACCAAAAACAGAAGTTGGTCCAATTGAAAAATTCAGAAAAATAAATAATATATTAGATATTGTGATTGATAAGTAAAGTTGATTTTTGCTTAATTTATTTAACATCTATGTTTCTTAATTTTTTGTAATATTTTTCTACGTTTCGCCAAACTGACGCACAACGTCTTGGCGCTTGGCGAGGTTGCGAACTACGGAACTAATTATTTTCTGTTAAAGATAAAATTTCTTGCGAAATGTAAACGTGAATTTACTACAAAATTCGCAATCTTGCCAAACGCCAGTTAGCCGCTGGTTTTATGGACAAGAATGATTTGATTTAAAAATATTTTTTTCGGCTTTTATTTCGGTACTCACAAACCTAATTATTTCATTATCAAAATTTCCATCTTTTTTGTTTTCAAATTTTTCAAGATTTATGACATATTCTAAATAATCTTTTTTTAGTAAACTTTCAAAATCAGATTTGTCTTTTGTAATATAATTTTCACCACTATTTTCTAAAGTTATTTCAGTTGCGCCTCTTACTCCATTTTGAGTGAACTCAGCATAATTTGAATCAACAGTTTCAATGTAATTTTCCATTGGTAAATATTCAGTGATTCTGATAGATTTTATATAGTAATCCTCGGATAAAATTTTAATCGTCTTTGTTGATTTAGTAAACTCTAAACTTTGCTTTTCAGGACAAACCCAACAAGATTGTAAAAGAATTAAAGTAAATAATAAAACAATTTTTCTCATATATATTGATTTCTTGAAGCTTGCAGTTAACGTTCTGGTACTACAGCGGGTTTGGGACTAAATTAAGCCCATTCTTCGGATTTGCCTAATCTTCCAAATACAAAACCAATTTCAAATTAAGCTAAATCCCCAAATTGCTTGTAGCAAGTGTTAGCCACAGTATTTCTAATTTATAAAACTTCCGGAACAAAGATTTTTATGATTGTTTTTTATATTTAAAACTGTTTTTTTATCTACTTTCCCAAGATAGTCGAAACGTTTAAGTTTTTCCATTTTTAAAATACTATCAAAAGAGTTATCTGTAAGACTACAAAGCTCAATATCAAGATGAACTAATTCATTTAAATTTTCAAATGTTTTTATCGAATTAAGTTTTAGATTTTTGGGAGCAGTCCAATTGCCATTAATAGATAGTCCAATTAATGTTTTTAGATTTCCGATTATTTCATAATTTGAAATATTAAAACATTCTTCAAATTTCAAATATTCAAGTCTTAATTTCGAAAGTGGCTCAACATCTGTTATTTTATTGTTTCTTATAAGTTCAAAGCGATTTAAGTTTTTAAATAAATGGATTGAAGTCAAGTTGGTAAAATTTGAATTTGTAATTGTTAGTTTTTCCAAATTTGGAATTTTGCACATACCATCAAAAATTTCTTGGTTGTAAACATCAATTTTTAAATATTTTACATTGTCGAGTTTTGGAAAAACTTCGTTCCATTCTGTTATTAATGCTTTTTCCTTTTGTGATCCTTTTTTTATTACAGCTGGAGATAAACAATCAATCCTAACATTTGTTGAATTTATTCGTTTGTCTGATGGACGTTGTATAATTGTAAAATCCCAATGTTGGATTTCTTCACTAAACTTGTTATATTCGAAATTGTCATTCATAATATTGTAGCTAACGTTTTCGTGTATGGAAAGTTGCGTGTTTGGTGGCGAGGATTTTCCGAAGGAAAATATCGGAAGTCGGCAAACATGCAACCAACTTTGTTTTAGCTAAAACTAGCAATTTTTTATACACGGAGTTACCAACTGTGCTTTCCTCTTTTAATTTTATGGTCGATTGTAATTCTACCATATTCCTCATCTACAACCTCTATTTTTTTTGGGGCAACTGGAAGTTCTTTATTTCCATAGTCACCCACGATATTTTTGTCAAAACTCTCAATGTTTTCATTAATATCTCCTACTAAAATATTTTGGGTGTTAAGATAAATACCAGAATAAGCCGTATCCATTTTGAAATTGACTATTTTTTTAGAATCGAATAATATTAATGTTGCTAAAACAATTCCAGAATTTCTTTTAATACTTGTTATTTCAAAAGTTTTGTCGTCGGATGGATAGTCATTTATGATATATGCATATTTTTGAGATTCATCGGTCAATGTTTGGTCAAATATTATTGAGTTATTTACTATTAGTCTAATTGGCTGTTTTTTTCCGTATAATAATATTTGTGTTAATTCTAAAGTGTCATTTTTTATGTCGTTAGCTAAAGATATTATGTTCTCTTTGATTTTTTCCTTTTTTCCTTTTTTAAAATTTTTCCAAGTTTTTAAATTAAGTGTATCTGCTAAACTATAATCAAGTCGTGGATGAAAATATTGAATGTTTTCTATTTCAGCAAAATCAGTTGTGTTTTGCCCAAATATTAATATTGGAATTAATAAAATTAGTATGACGACTGTTTTTTGCATTGTTGGTAACGTTTGGCCGCTTGTGGTAGTTGTGTAAATTTATAACAAAAGATTACAAGTACAAAACTCCTCGTGGAATTTTCAGAGAAAATTCCGAGCACAAACTGAGCCTAGCAATTGTTACAAACGGCTGTTAGCTACAGTTCTTTTATTTCTCTTCTTTATTCATTTCAACAATTAGCTCATTCCAATTCAAATAATTTGATTCAATTCGGCTTTTCTTCAGATTACCTTCCTCATATTTTATTTCATAAATAAAGGCTCCATTTTCATTCTCAAGTAAGAAATACAAGTTTTTATTTCCGTTCCTGTCTTTTATTATTTTCTGATTTAAGAATTCAGAGTTGGTAAATGGTCCGATTTCAATTTGTTCTATTAGGCTATCATTTTCAGAATATTCAGTTGATATTCTAATTGATTTAATTCCAGAATTCGATATGTTTTTTATTTCGCTGAAGAACTTTTTCCCATTTAGGGTATCAAATTCAAAAGTTGTCACTGCGTATTCTTTATTCGGAAGTTCTTCATCTTTAATTCGGTCAATTTCATTCCTAAAATTATTATCGGAATTATTGTTTTTACAAGAAATCGAAAGTATTATAATTATCAAATAAATCGTCTTTTTCACTTGAGTATGTTTTAATTGTAGCTAACGTCCCTGCGGCTTGCCTCAGTGGCTTAGCTCTCACCGAACAATCACAAATATAAACCAAACTTTGAGTTATCATCGTGTTTTCTAAAGAATCACCGAATTAAGCCATTGAAGCAAACCGCTGTTAGCGAGAGTTTTTTGTTTACATTCTCCAAATTTTCCCTGAATCAAAAAAATATCTTGCCGTTTTAAGATGTCTTTTGGGATTAAAATTAACATTGTTATTGTCTTGTTTGAAAATTAGTATGTCGTTTTGAAAATAGTATTTTCCTTCCGAATTAATTTTCTTTTTGTCTTCACTATAAGTTACGTTCGATGTCTTGAGATAAATTAAAGAATCTTGGTAAAAATAGTATGTGTCTAAATTTTCGGAGTTTAACGAATATTCTCGAATGGTTTTCAATAATTTTGTTTTAGAAACATCTGTATAATACCATTCTGCACCGCCACCGATAACCTTTCGTTTGTTTCCTTTCTTATGGAAAATAAAATCTTCAACCCCTCCCTGAATACAAGTTGAGTCAATTCGTTTAACAATACTGTCTATTTCATTGATGGTGAAATTAGGGTTTTGTCCGTAGGTTATTATCGATAAAAATAAAAATAGAATTGTTGATGTTTTTTCATATTCATTAGTTTTTCTGTCGATGCGATAAATTCTCGCTAACGTTATGAGGCTAGCTTTCAGTGGCGTTGAACCAACACCAAGCCATTACAAATATAACAAAACATTCCATTCAGCAGTGGATTTTCCGTAGGAAAATCCGGAACAAGCCATTGAAGCAAACCGCTATTATAGTGTGTTTTTATAGTTTAAATTCCGATTTTATTTTCCCCATAAATCTGAAATATTGTCAACTGGTAAATAATTCCACCAACTATAATTTACAAATTTTTCCTCAATTTTTAATGTGTCGTTTTGTTCATTTATTAATTCAAAAGGATATTCCGCAATCATACTATATTTTGGATTCTCTTTGTCATAAACAATAACAACTAATTTTTCTTTCGGATATTTATCTCCTTGTTTACCTTGAAATTTAATTTCGTTAACTTGATATTCATATCTTGAATATTCGTAATTATGTTTTCCAGATTGCCAATTAGCTACTATTTTTCCATAAGTATATCCTGTGTTTTTTTTCAGTCCGCTGAAAGTCGAATAATTCCAAGAGAATATAGTTCCAAATATCAATAAAATTCCGATTATGATTAAATATAAATTTCGTTTTTTATTACTCATTTCTAAAATACACTACAACGTTGTAGTGGCTGTTAGCAGGCGTTTTTATTATTTGCAATATTTTTTAATTAGTTCATTCGGGTCTTCAATGTTGTAAATTTCTTTCCACTCTTTTTTATACACATAACCCTTTTGGATTGCAATATTCCAAAATTCACATGCTTTTTCAATATTGCCTAAATAACAATATGAATTTGCCATATTATTATATGAATATTTGTCAGTATCAAAATTTTCATTAAAAGATTTGCCAAGATTTATGTTTAATGCTTTTTCAAAATCAAGAATTGCATTTTGATATTCTTTTAAATAAAATTTGCAAAGACCTCTATTGTTATAAGATACTTTGTCTATTGAATCTAAAGATATTGCTTTATTAAAATCTAAAACTGCATCTTTATACATTCCTAATTTTAGTTTAATATCTCCACGATTAATGTATGCACTAGTATATTCAGGATCTAATTTTACAGCTTTATCATAATATAATATTGATAAATCAATTTTTTTCCATTTACTATAAAGTAAACCGAAATTAAAAATTATGGCAGATGAATCTTTGTCAAATTCCAAAGCCTTTATATAGCTTTTTTCAGCAAGCTCAAATCTTTGAGTATTTTCAAAAACTATCGCTCGTCCCATCCATGCAAGTGAATTTGTTGAATCAATTATTATCGCTTCATTATGGTTGTTTAGTGCTAAATCATAATTTTTCAAGTGAAAGTAAGTTGTACCTCTAACTCTAAAATATTTTGAGTTTTTTGCATTTAACTCAATTGCTTTGTTGGAATATTCTAATGCTTCAAGTGAAAGTTCTTCCGATAAAGCATTGTGAGTAGTATTATTTAATATTTCAAATGCTTTATTGTAATAATATTCGGCTTTAAATTCATTTTCTTTGTTTTGTCCGAAACATAAAGAATTTAATAAGATAAATAAATAGAATATTCTCATTTTTGAAATTTTAATTGATATTTTTCTCCGTCTGCAGTAAAATTACCACTAACGTTTTGCAACTTGGCGAAGTGGTTGACTTTTAAGCACTTAACTTTAATTTATTACTGAAGTTTATTTGATGAACTGACCTTGAATTTAGCACTGAACCCGCCATTTTGTAAAACTGCTGTTGGCAGATCGTTGTTCTGTTTTTATATGGTTTCTAATATATAACTAATTTTTTAATTTCTTTTTCATTTTGACTATTCGTTATTATGATAAAATATATTCCACTTTTTAATCCTGATTTTTCAATATTCATTCTTCTCCCACTAAAATTAATTTTTTTTATTTCTTTTCCATTCATATCAGTTATCTGAATTATAGAGTTAATCTGTTCTTCTTCAAAATCCAAAAATGAATTTGAAATCATTGGATTTGGATATAATGTTATCTTATCTTTAATTAATTGTTCATTAATGGATAGAATACTATTAAATTGTAGTTTAGAAATGAAGATGTCTGATTTGTTGGAAATAGAATTGTTCGCAAGTAAATGACTACCGAAAGTTATTGTTGGACTATAATAGCGACCAGTTAAAAATGCATCACCAGTATTATTTACTCTAATTTTATTTGTTTCTTCAATATAATTTCCACCTGCAGAATTTGCCTGTAACACATTTCCTTGCGAATCGTATTTTATTACATAAATATCTCCCCATCCGTTAGTTCCAACATTTATTAAATTAAAAGAACCAATATTTAATGCAACATAAAAATCTCCTGCCAAATAAGTATTTCCATTTATGTCAACATCAATACTATGTCCATTACTATTGTTGTTAGCATAGCCAAAACTTCTACCCCAAATAATGTTGAAATTATTATCAAATTCTAAAACATATGTGTTTAAACATAAACTATTTCCTTGTAGAATTGTACCATTGAAATTTATTGATGATTTATAAAAACTTCCAGTTACATGAATGTCTCCATTGCTGTCAACTTTTAAATCTCTTCCATAATCAGATTGTTGTCCGCCGAATGAATACGCCCAAACTACATCACCAGAATTGTTATATCTTGCTATATATATATCAGCAGTTGAACTATTAGATACAGAATTTGTTAGAGTTGTATTACCAATTGTAATTGTAGGAGAAAGGAAATCCCCAATTAAATAAACATTACCATTATTGTCTGCTCCAATAGATTTTACGTTTTTTGTTGTTATTCCACTTATACTTTTCCCCCAAATAGCATTTGCATTACTATCTAATTTAAAAAGATAGACATCCTGATAACCTTGTACACTATTTGTAACAGTTTGATTATTAAAATTAAGTTGACTTCCTAAAGTACCTCCAAATACACCAGTAATATATATATAACCATTATTATCAACGAATATTTTTCCTCCATCTGAATAAAAAGAAGAGCTAGTACTCTGTTTAACAAAAATTTGATTTCCATTACTATCATATTTTATAATGAATATATCACTAATGCCATTTGCGGTTAAAGTAACACCTTCAAAGTTTACGATTCCTTGAAATGTTCCAATTACATAAATATTTCCATTACTATCAGTACAGATGTCTCCACATCCAACAATATTGTTTGAAGTTCCAGTTATACATTTTGCCCAAATTACATTTCCAAGTGTATCTTGCTTTAATATATAACCGGAAGAATAACTATTATTAGTCAATGTATAAGTACCAAAAGTTATGCTTGAACTAGCAAAAGAACCTGTACTATAAACATCTCCGTTTGAATCAATTGCTATTCCATTTCCTCTATCATTTTCATTGTTACCAGCATTTAATGCCCATTGCCAAGTTGATGTTTGAGAAAATATATTTGTAATTTGAAAAATTAAAATCAGTATAAATATAATTTTTTTCATCTTTATTGTTTTAAGTTCTTGAATTCTCGGTCTTTTTTATAATGTCTGCCAACGGTCTAGTATAAGAGCAGTAGCGGATTTTAAGGCAATTACCTATCCACTACCATAAAAGTTTTTAAATGCATAAGTCTTGATATTTCTACTTCACCCGCTATTGCTCTTATACAATGTTGTGCATAGTTGATCTTATCAATAGTCATGGCTAATCTTTAATATTATAAGGTATAAAATTTTCCCAATACCAAGGCATCCATCTATCTCCCATGGCAATTTCTAATAGCTCTTTAAAAATTCCTTCTCCGTTTGAACTATTGCACATAATGACCATACCTATGTTTTTTGATGGGTATAATATGGCATAATGTTCCCAGCCATCCATGTGTCCTTCTTTAAAAATTGCTTTACCATAAGGTGTCTCGTATATACCCCAGCCTAGACCATAACTTAAGTTAATATTTATATTTTCATCGGTAATTTTCCATCTATTATCCCCAAACTGTTGTTTAGAGGTAATAGCAATTTGTGGCTTGAACATCTCATCAAATGCCTTTGGGCTTAAACCTTTTCTTCCCAACATCACCTGAATGAACTTGGCATAATCCTCTGGGGTGGTTTCCATGCTTCCAGCAGCATATTCCTGATTTCTTTTTTGTCGTTCAAGTATCTTTTTTCTGTCGTAATGCCCTACCGCGTAGTTGGTCTCAAATCTATCTTGCCATAAATAGCTAGTCATCGTCATATTAAACGGTTGAAATACGTATGCCTGCGCCAACTCTTCCAATCTTTTTTTCGTGATTTGTTCAACTACAAACTGAAGCAATTGAATACCTTCTCCAGAGTAGCTGTAGTAAGTTCCTGGGTTTGATTCTATCTCTAGTGGTTTATTCATGTTGATGCCCGAATTTCCTATATATCTCCAGTTAGGAAAACCAGTGGTATGAGACAAACACATTCTGGCGGTTATCTTTTTATACCTTTCATCACCTTCCAAATCTTGATACCCTTCATAGGTTTCTTTAAAAGTATAGGATGGCAATGGTTTATCAAGATATTCCACTAAAGGTTTGTCTAAATCAATAACTCCAGCATCAACCAGTTTCATCACAATAAAAGCTAATACCGGCTTACTTAAAGAGGCGGCATAAAAGTTATTCGACATTTCTAAAGGCAGTTTTTTCTTTAAGTTTCTGAAACCATATGCTTTTTGAAATAATACACTGTCTTTTGTAATGATAGATATTGTGATCCCATGAACGTTGACTTCACGCTGTAAACGCTCAAAATTAGAATTTAGAGTCTCAACAGGTATAATAGAATCATCTATCCTTTTAATAGTTTGTGAATGAACTTGACATGAGAATATTACAAAGACTATAAAGAAGAATATAGTATGTTTCATGGATTGAAAATTTATTGATTAAATTTCGGATCAATTTTTATGCCTAAATTATGCACAACGGTTTTGTATATGATACGTTGCGTAGTTTAGCACGTAATTTAGCAAATAAAAACCGAATAGAAAATCCGCGAGGATTTTCGTAAGTAGGCTCTCACTAGCAATGGATTATATACGTTGTTACCCAACGTTTTTATTTCGGTTATACGATTCAGTTTCATTTCTTTCAAACGCAGACTTTGCAATAATTTCTTCCAAGTTTTTGTCTATTTGAGGAAATTCAGTTAGCATTTTATTTATAAAATTCCGCCAACCTTGGAATTCCTCTGTCACATAAGCCACTTTATTATTAGATTCTATTTTTAAACAAATATCATCAATTGTAAATCGGTCAACTTTAAATCCAGTTAGTTTATCAATCTCTGACCAATTGAATTTAGTGATTTCTTCATCGTAATTAATTTCAAATCCGTTTTCGGTTAGCTCAATTTTCTCAATTCGCTTTTTCTTTTTGCCTTTGTTCAAGAAAATCAGACACGAAATGGTAGTCAAAATCAGAATTCCGATTGTTCCAAAAGTCATTAAATCTATCCACATTCCGACATTGTGAATTCCAGTTGCAAACTTATTTAATAAAGGTTCAGATGTGAACAACAGCAATAAAGTCAGAAGTATGAATAATGCTAAATGAATTAATATTATTTTTCTTTTTCTAAACATTTATTCGCTTGGTATTGTTACAAAACCTGTCCAAATCATTACAACATAAATCAAACAGAATATTGCAAAACCCTTAAAAAAAAAATTGAAAAATTTAAAAATACCAGGTGCTTTCTCTACTAAACTGGTATTATTTCTGATATGGAACTCTTTAAGTTTTCCAGTAATTATTGGTCCGATTATTCTAAAAAAGAAAAATCCGAAAATAAAAAATAATGAAAGTCCAATTTTAAATTTCAATTTCTACGGTTTTTTGGTCAAATGTTGGGTAACGTTTTGCAGCTAAAAGAAGTGGCGATGAGCCAAGACCAAGCCAAAACAAATATAACGCAAACTTTTGAATTTTCGGAGAAAATTCGGAAGTATGCCCTTGCCCAAGCCATTACTTTTAACTACTGTTAGCGGTTCGTTGCTTTTAACATCCTTTATTAAATTCCTCCCAATCAAAATTTATATCTTTTGGATATTTTTTATTGATATAATCTTTTAAAGTATTCTCTAAAGTATTTGAGTCAATTCCGTAGATTTCGTTTAGTTTTTCATATCCACTTTTCCAAAGTTCTTTAAATTTAGATATTCCATAGTTATCAATTAGAAATTTACAAATAAAAGCACTTTGTGTGTAAGCAATCATATCAGGGTTTTCATAAAAATCTTCGGATAATTTATCGATAGAAATCAATTTATTACTTTGAATAAAATATTTATAGATTTCTTCTAATGAGTATTTAAAGCAAGTTCCGCCAACATAAGTTGCTAAACCTTCATTCATCCAAGTTAATGAACTATCTGGAGTTCCCCATTTATACATTGTTATCATATGCATCATCTCGTGTTTTATTGGCGAACCTTTGTCTTTAAGCAAAGTGAAGAAAACACCTCTGTCGGGATAAGCCAAACCTTGAGCGGCCATTCCACCATATTTTAGCATTTCTTTTCTTGATTTTAAAAATTCAATATCCATTTTATTATTGAGCTCTGTTTCCCCAATTAGTTTTAAATTTTCTTCAATTGCTTTTTGACATTCTTCAATTGCAAGATTTCTACGCGGAATTTCAACTTCAGTTGGGAATATGTATGTTATATTGTTTATAGTTTTAGTTTCTGTAACAATTTTGTTCCAAGTTTCATCATTTGTTTTTTTTTTGTGCACTACAACTGTAGAATGATAAAATCAGAAGTAAATAAGTAAGGTTTTTAATATTCATTTTTTAATTAATTATGTATTTGTGCGGTTTCGTAATGCAATGACCGCTAACGGGCCGCAGCTAAACGCAGGCAGGGATTTTTACCACTGAACTTCCTACGAAGAACAGAACGTAATTTTACTACTTACCTGTCCTACGAAGCACGAAACCCTTGCTTGCATGTAGGTGCTGTTAGCGGTAGTGCTATTTATTCTTCATATTCTTTTAAATGTCGAACAAGTATTTTTTCAACAAACTCTGTCATTGTTTGTGCTTGTTTAATAACTTTTGGCGGATTGTATTCGTGAGCAAAAACAAAAATGTTTTGATTGTCAATGTCGTATAACAACTTGTCTCCGTCTCCATATTGCCAAAATTCTCCTAGAATTAAAAACTCTTTTTTCTCAAACAATTGCTTGTCCAAATAATTGAAATTGATTTCTACACCTTCAAATTCAAAGACTGAAACGTGATTAAAAAATACTTTAAGTTCATCTGAAAATTTTAATGATAATTCATTTTCTTTAAATTCAATTTCATCAATACTTTTCCCTACTTCTACTTTAGTGTATCCATCGTAAGATTTAGTTAATTGTCGTAATAATTTGGGGTATATTTCTTTTAAATAGCCAAATTTAGTTTCAACTGACTTTTTTAATTTTTTACGTTTTTCGTCTTGTGCTTTACAGTAATCATCAAATTCCTTTTCGTAATTTTTTTTATAAATGTCAGATAAAGAAACTTCTATATTTTTTGATTTCAGCCAATTTGAAACAGCCGTTTGTCCGTGGTACACATTTCTTATTTCACTAAAGCTATTTGACGGTTTTATTTTTAAAAAATTTGTTCTTCCACATATTTGTTCAACACTTTGTACGTTTTCAGAAAACCAAGTTTTCCAATCTTCGGCTGTCAATTTTCCTTCGGAAAGTTCTATGAATTTTTCAATTATTTTTTGTTCGTCCATTCGTTTTTTTGTTTTTGATACGGTTTTGGTCGCATTACCGCTAACGGTCTCGTATATGAGTAGTAGCGGATTTCTAATCACAAACCTTTCGATTTTACTCTGACCTTGGTTTTATGTTTATACTTTTGTTTATATACTTAAGCCGCTATTACTTATACACATTGTTAGCTGCTGGCAATTTATTCCTTCTTCTTTGTAGCAGTAATAATTATCATATTGTTTTGAACTACTTCAAAAGTATCTATAAAATCATCATTTTTTGAACTTGAAAAAACACATTCGTCATTTGGTGCTGAAGCAAGAAAAAATGTGTTGAGTTTAGTAGCGTACATTTTTTCTGTTTGTCTTGCTGTAAGTTCAAGCTGATTGCTATTTTTAGTAATTGATATTTTCATTTGTGGATTTTCTGAATAATATTCGCCAATGTATTTTGAAATTAATGTTTCGGGAACAAAAGCTAACTTTTTCTTGATAGGTTTGTAAAAGTCTTTCCAATTATAAACTGTTGCAACACTATTTAAAAGTTCTTGTATAAAAGGTTGTCCGTTGCTTGGATAAGCATTTGTTAGAATAACAACCCCTTTGCCTGTTGTAAAACTTCCATAATATATAGAATTATAACCATAGCTTTCGCCTTCGTGCCAAAAATATTTTTCACCACCTTTTTCAACAATGCCAAATCCCAAAGCATAATTATTTAAAATAGGAGTAAGCATTTCTTGTGTTGATTTCTTATTAAGTATTGAGTTTGGGCCACTTTTTAAATCATTTTGAATACTAATAACAAATTTTGCGATGTCAGTAGCTGTTGACCAAAGCCCGCCTGCTGATTGTTCAGGATAGATATAATAATTTCCATTTAGTGTTTGCATTTCTTGGTCTGTGCCAAAAGCATAATTTTTATAATGCTTTGAAAGAGGCTGGCTGAAAGTGCTGTTTGTCATTTTCAGTGGTGATAACACAACTGTTTTCATTAAACTGTCATAATTAGCCGAAATATTATCGTCCAATATTTTTCTTATCACAGTATAACCGCCTCCGGAATATTCAAAGTGTTCGTTTATTGGATAGATTGGTATTATAGCTTCGTTATTGGCTGGCATCTCACCATTCAGAATTTGATTGATAGTCGGCAAGCTATCATTTATTGAATAACCAATAAAGCCGTGAACACTTAATCCTGCTGTATGGCTCAATAAATTTTTTAAAGTAATCAGTTTGTTTTTAGAAAGTTCATTGTCTGGGAAAGTCCAAGATTTTAAATATTTTCTGATGTCGGTGGTTAAAGAAAGCTTTCCTTCTTGCACAAGTTTCATTATGCCCAAGCCATTTACAGATTTGGTTATTGATGCAACCTGATATAATGTTTTTTTGTTAGCTAATCTTTTTGTTTCGATATCTGCGTAACCATAAGTTTTTGCCCACTCTATCTTTCCGTCATTTATTACTGCAATAGAAACAGATGGAATTTTGTAAAAATCCATTCTGTCCAGAATGTTGTATTTTGTAATAATACTATCCTCAAAAATAAAATCTTTTACTTCAGTCAGATTGTTTTCAATTATCTTAATTTTATTTTTCTGTCCGTAAATTAACTGTCCAAATGAGATAAAAATCAATAAGAAGATTATAGTCTTTTTTTTCATTTTATTTATTTAAGGTCATTATTTTGCTTGCAGCTAATGGTTTACGGCTATACGCAGGTGGGGCTTTTTTGCACCAAACTTTTCTACGAAGAACCGCACTTCAAATTTAGTACTTATTTTTCAATCGAAGCACTGAACCCCCAATCTCGCCAAACGGCTGTGCTTGTTGCACAACTCCATCAAAGATAACAAAAAGGCAACATTGAAAAGATTACTTTTTTGTAAATTTAAGCATGCAAGGAAAGAAAAATTTTACTCCCCAGTTATTTGTATCTGTCAATTTATTAGACCTAGTTCCACAGGATAATTTTTACAGAAAGTTGTTAAGCGAACTCAATTTACATTTCATATATCAAGCTACTAAAAAATATTATGGCAAAGAAGGGCAAGAGAGTATAGATCCAGTTGTTTTCTTTAAGATCTTGCTGGTAGGTTATTTGAATAACATAAATTCAGACCGGAATTTGATAGCATTTTGTAGCGATAGTTTGTCTATTCGATTGTTTTTAGGATATGATGTTCATGAAACTTTACCATGGCATAGTACGATAAGTAGAACGCGTCAATTGTATGGCGAAGAAATATTTTTAGTTTTATTCAAACGAGTGCTAAAAATGTGCGTTAGTCAAGGTATGGTTCGAGGCAAGCGACAAGCAGTAGATAGCGTTTTTATAAAAGCAAATGCTTCTATGGACAGTATAGTGGAAAAAGAAATTTTAGACGATGCGAGTGCTTTTGTAAATGAATTAGAAGAAAACAGCGAGTTTAAAACCACAAGCACAAGAAAAAAGATTGTAGAACAACATCATAATTGGAAAAAAGAAGCTTATAAAGGAATGCCAAAAGGTAGTCAAAAAGGAGATAAAACAGATGAGAACGGCAATTTAATTAGACCTAAATACGTATCCAATCACACCCATTATTCTCCTACAGATCCCGATGCTAAAGTAAGTGTAAAACCAGGTAAAGCCAGACAGTTAAACTATTTTGGACAAATCGCTGTAGACGATGCTCATCATGTAATCACAGGAGCGTGTTCTGATTTTGCTGACAAACGCGATAGTCAATGTATTGAAAAAATTGTAGAACTTACTCAGGAAAACCTAGCCGAAAACGACATTGAATTAGAAGAACTCTTAGCTGATGGTGGTTACAGTAGTGGCGAAGCTTTGGCGTATTTACACGAAAAAAACATCAATGCCTACATTCCTAACTTTGGTCAATACAAACCCGAGCGAGAAGGCTTTATATTTAACAAAGAAGAAAATTTACCAATGTACTAAACCTAGAGGTAACCAAGCCAAACTTTTATTCAAAGGCGAAAAAACCGATAGTAAAGACTACACCAAACGCACCTATAGAAGCAGTGAATCGGCTTGCAAGCATTGTGCACTAAGAGAACAATGTTGTGGTAAAAGTACTAAGTTCAAAAAGATAGATGATAGCATCCACAAAGAACATTACGACAAAATGCATCAAAAGCTGACCCAAAATGAAAAGTATGCCAAGAAAATGTCAAGAGTGCGAAGCAAAACAGTAGAACCAGTCATAGGAACCTTGGTCAACTTTACGAATATGAAGAGGGTAAACACACGAGGTATTAAAAACGCAAACAAGCATGTATTAATGGCAAGTTTAACGTATAACTTGAAGAAATACTTGCGCTTTACCATCAAAAAAACATCTATTTTAAGTCAAGTTATTTCCCTAAAACAAGGAAAGAACTTTGTTTTTGTAAAAACCATGTTTTACAACTTTAAAAACTGGATTTTAAGCCAACAAAATTTTTACATTTATAAACTCATCTAAAAATAAACCTCCTTTAAATCACTTTAAAAGAGGTTGGGTTTTTATGATTTTGATTCTGAAACTTCGGGATGTTTTAAAAAATGGTAGTTGTGCAACAGTTATCGCTGTTAGCGGTTCGTTGTTCTTCTTTCTCAGTCATTTATAAACGTTAAGATATATTTTTGAATTTCCTTTTGTTGCTCGTCATTAGCATTGTCGTCCATTTCATTGTGGGTCGTATTTGCCAATTTTACTATTTTCATTTTATACTTTTTAACTTCCTTTTCTGTCGGCAAAACACCTTCGTCCGCTAGTTGGTCGCTTGAACGTAACGAGTAAACTTTAACCTTTTTTATTTTTGGTAACGCCATTCTTCTGTTGTCCAACGTTATTGTTTTTTCAACGGTGTTCGGGTATTTTTGTGGGAAAAGAGCAGTCATATCACCACCGTTAGAATGTCCAATAAGTGTAATGTGTTTGAAGTCTAAATCAGGATTTGTTCTTTTGAGTTCGTTGATAACGAATAAAATATTGTCTGCACCACGTTCCCAAAATGGTCGTCTTACAATTTGTGGATTTCCTGTCAATGGTAATAAACTGTCAGTTGCAAGTTCGTGTTGAATGCTTACAACGAAAAATCCTTTTGTTGCTAAAAATTCTGTCAGATATGAATACGCCAAATAATCACCACCTTTATTTTGTCCATAGCCATGACTGAAAATGATAATTTTTTGTTTTCCAGAAACTTTTGAGGTTGGTTTATAAATTGCAATTGGAATTTCTCTCTGTCTGCTTTGGTCGTATAATTTTAAAGTGTCCAAACTAAACTCAAATTGAGTTCTATCTTCAACAGAAATTCCAAACGTTGAGTAACTTGTCAAAAGTCCTATTGTGAAAATGTAAAGTATTTTAATCATTTAATTTCTCTTTCGGTGTGTGGTTTTACAATGACCGCTAACGGTTACGTATAAGAATAGTGCGTAGTTTGAGTGCGAGGATTTTCCGAAGGAAAATCAGATGCAAGCAAACAAGCACTAACTTTTGATTTAGAAATAAACTTACGCATTATTTTTATACATTGTTGTAAGCAGTTTTTTATTGCCCATAAATCATTGCTAAAATGAACGGAATTGTTATTAAAACTGATATTATTGCTGGTTTTATCCAACTTCTTTTTCTGTGTTCAAAATCTTTTCCAATAAATTTATTCCAAAAATATTCTGTCAAAATTCCACCTCCAGCAATATTAAAAATCAAAGCGATATTTCCGCCAATATTCATTAAATTCACAACAACTAAAGTTACAATTGTATATAAAATTCCAAAAATCAAAACTTGAATTCGACCAGTTTGATTTTCTGTTTGCTTCATATTATACATCAACAAAATAGCTCCGAATATGGTTGAAAAAAGTCCAGAAAAAACCATAATTACTTTTTTTGAATGTAATTCAGGTACGTTTGGGTCGTCCGTAATATTGCTTTTCTTTTTTTACAAATTTCTTTTGAGCTATTTGTTTCTTTTCCTTTTCAATTTTGATTTCATTCTCTACGGTTTCTATTTCAGATGTTTTTCCGTTACGTTCTTTCAAAATATGAATTGAAGCAGAAATAGCTTGTTCATTATAACTCTTTTTATTTTCTAAAATATATTCTAATTCCGAATCAGTTTTATTTTGGAATTTTTCGATAAATTTATTTTCGTTCATTTTGTAACTTGAAGTATGTTTTTCGGTTTTTGATCAAATTGCTTACAACGGTCTAGTATAAGCGTAGTGCGGGCTTTAAATGTACTAACTTTCGGTTTAGCCGTATGTTTGTTAATGTTCAATTCGTTTATATTTAGCACTTTAGCCCGGATTACGCTTATACAATGTTGGCAACCGTTATTTTTTTGATTCAATTTCTAATTGCTCTCGAATATAGTCGTTAAGTTCTGTTTTATTTATTCCAAGGTGTTCTTCAATCGCATTGTAATAGTCTTCATCGGTTTTGCCACTTGACATAAATTCTTTGAGAAGTTTCCAACCACCTGTTTCAAATATTTTCTTGGCTATTAGTCCGCCCAAAACATAATGATAAGAAGTTTCGCCATCCAAGTTTGTTAGCTTGAGCATATTGTTTAGGTCTATTTCAGGGTGTTTCTGTACATAGAAGTTTGTTCGTTTTATATGCCAATCCAAACTTTTTCCTCGACTTCCGCCTAATAATGTTGCTATTCCTTCAGAAACCCAAAAATGCTTGTTTGGAAAGTGTTCGTCTATTTGAACGTGGAAAACTTCGTGTGCATAATATTCTCCCAAACCGCCACAATAAACTTTATCGTCTGTTGCTTTGCCACTTGGCTTTGACTGTCCGCCCATTCCTATGTAATAATCAAGTCCTTTTAGTTTTTGGATTTCATCATAGTCGTCAGCGAGATAATACTCAAATGGTTTCAGTTGAACACCAAAATTCTCACAAGTCTCGTTAATAAAATCATTAAGCTTTTGAGCCTTTTGGTAGTCGAACTTATGGTATGCTGGATAATAAAAGTCCACAACACCAACCGTTGTGCAATTCCAAGTTTGTTTATTTACAGTCAAAGCATTGAACAATTTAAACGTTTCGTTTTCCTTTTTCGCGATATAGTTTGCTATTGCTAAAACATATGGACTTCCATCTTCTTTACAATAGGAAAACTGGACTTTAATTTGGCAGATGTCATTTTTGAATTTTATGCTCAAAACGTGAATTGGAAATCCCATATAAAGTGAAGGCTGAAATTCGCTTTCCAAGAAGTCATAGTTTTTATGTTTCTGTTGTTCTTCAATATTCCAAAATGGATTTTTTGCTTTGTTTTGGGGATTTGAAGCCAAGTAGTTTTCAAAAAGCATCATTACTTCTTTAGTTTCTACATTTGTTGAATCAACAACGTGGTTATATGTCACTTTTTGTCCAAAAGCACTAATGCTGAAAAAAAGAAGAATTATGATTTGATGTTGTTTCATTCTAATGGTTGCCAACGTTGTTGTGTATGATTAGTTGCGTGTTTTAATCACTAAAGTTAGCAAATAAAACACAGATAGAAAGCCCGCGAGGACTTTCGTGAATTGGCTAAAACCAAGCAATTAATTATACACGGTGTTGGCATTAGTTATTGTTTATTTCAGATTCTATATTCACCCATTTTACTTTCCAATCTTTTTCTAAATGCCCTCCAGTCGTGTAAAAAAGAAACTTATCATTGGGTGTTATATATGGATTCCCTTGTCCCTTATTATTAATTTTATCATTCAGTTTTTTTGTATTTATCCATCCACCTTTTCCATCATTATAGCTAATCATTAAGTCGAGTTCGTTTCCAATTGAAGCAAAAATTAAATAGTCTTCATTTGGGGAAACATATGGTGTGCATTTTCCAGCTTTGGAATTCATCGAAATTGTAGTTTTTTCTGCGTTTTCAAATTTACCATTCACTTTTTTTGAATGATAAATATCCATTTCGCTATAATCTAAATTGCTTGAGTGAAAATATAAAGTTCCAGAATTAGTAATTGTAGGATGAGAAACTAATTTGTCTCTTAAGTTCGGGATATCAACAAAAATAGGTTCTTTCCATTCTCCATTAATTTTGTCAGATTTCCAAATATGCCAAGTTTCAAAAACACCTTGAATATTTGTCGGTCTTGTTGAACTAAAATAGATAGAATTTCCATCAGGTGAAAAACTCATTCCGTGTTCGTTATATTTACTGTTGAAAAATGCTTTCTTTGGTTCAGACCAATTTCCGTTTTTATTTTTTATTACGAAAACATCAAATTTTTCAAAGCTATTATCTGAAATAGTATAATAATATTCTTTTAAGTTAGGGCTAAACATTCCCTTATGAATAAGTTTATTTTCAGGAACTAAATTTTGCTTGAATTCAAAAGGTGTATTATTCGGAATTTCGTCAGCTAAAAAATTCATTTTGGTATTATCGTTTTCATTTTTACAACTCAAAAAGACAATTGTAAATAGTAAGATGATTTTGAGTTTGTTCATTTCTCTAATTAATGCATAACTTGTTTATATGTATGATTGCGTCATACATATCTCTCTATTTTTCGGTAGATATGTATGATAAACATCATACATTATTTCATTTGTAAATATATAAAAATTAGTACAATTCATCAAATGGACTTTTAATTTGTTGTATGCTTTTTGTACTTACATGCGTGTATATTTCAGTTGTTTTACTGCTATTATGACCTAATAATTCTTGAATATAACGTAAATCTGTTCCACTTTCTAGTAAATGTGTGGCATAACTGTGTCGCAACCAGTGTAAGGTTACGGGTTTAGTAATTTTTGTTTTTTGTAAGGCTTGTTTTAGAATATTTTGCAGACTTTGTTCAGAATATTGTTCTCCTTTACTTTGCCCTTCAAATAACCAAGTTTTTGGTTTATATTCTATATAATAATTCCGTAACATTTCTAATATTTTTGGAGATAATGGAGTAATTCTATCTTTTTTGCCTTTTGATTGTCTAATTATTACAATATTTCTTTTAGAATCAATATCGTTTGGTCTTAAATTCAATAATTCACTTCTTCTCAAACCACAGCTGTAAATCATGGAAAGCATTACTTTATGTTTTAAATTAGTATGTGCAGAAAGAATTTGTTTTACTTCCTCCTTACTCAAAACAGTAGGTAAAACTTTTTCTTGTTGTGGACGATGAATTTTATCAATGACAAGAATTTCATTGTGAATGGTTTTGAAATATAATTTTATAGCATTCACAATTTGGTTTTGATAAGAGGAAGAAAGTCTGTTTTTTAGAATGTATTCAATAGTATATACAATAACATCATCGTTTGTGATTTCAAAAACAGATTTATGATTGAAAAACGCCAAAAACGATTTTATATTTGACATGCTAGGGAATGAAATAAATTGGTATTTATAAACAAAAGAGCTGACGTTCCATGATGTACGTCAGCCCTCATTTTATAAAATCAATAGTAGCAGATGCTTTTGTCGATATAATAAAAGTTCAATTTCTTATTTTAAGCCACGGGTAATTAATGAAGCATTTTGATTTACTTCGTAGTCAACCGAATTGACATTCATGACGAATGGCCGGCTTACAACTGCTTTTACTAGGTCAGAGTGCATAAAGTTTTCCATTGCTGTTTTATTTTCCCATAAATAAAAACCGCCAAAAGTATTTTTTTCTTTGTCTGCCAGCCAAACTTTTGAAATAAGACCTTTTACTTCTGCTAAGATTGGTGCATCTGGTTCTACCATTTGCTTAAGAAATTCCTCTTGTGAAATATCCTTTAATTGGTAAGTGATTATTTGTGCCTGCATTATGTTGATTTTTAAATTAATAATTATGTAAAAGATGTAAAATTATTCTATAGTCTAAAAAAATAGAATATAGATTATAAACAATAGCTGTTAAGCGTGTACCCAAAACGCTATTACTTTTCTAGAATGGTATGGGGCTTTTTAATTTCTTCCTGCCATCACACCACCATCTGTATCCCAAATAGCACCTGTGACCCAGGATGCTTTTTCCGAAAGCAGAAATAGAATGCTATTGGCAACATCTGTAGGCGTGCCATTTTTTCCAATTGGATGAAAATCATTAAAGCCTTCTAATGCTTTTTCAGCCTCATCTTTACCTCCAAATACTCCGTGATAAACAGGTGTGTTTACTACGGCCGGAGATACTGCATTTACTCGGATATTATCATCTGCCAGCTCCATAGCCAAATGCTGGGTTAAAGAATGTAAACCGGCTTTTTGCATGGAATAGGCAGAGGATGGTGTTGCTTTTACAGCTTGTTTCGCCCACATAGAGCCCACATTCACTATTGATCCTCCATTGGTAGTTTTCATTTTTTTAGCTGCACTTTGCGTAATAAAAAAGAAGCCTCTGTTTAGATCTAAATACGAATTGTAATCCTCTAATGTGTGTTCAAGGAATGGTTTTGGTCCAAAGATTCCTGAGGCGTTAACTAAATAATCTAAATAATCTAAAGATTCAATTTTTGAGATTAAGCCTTTAACCTCCTCCATGTCAGAAATATTTACCGAATGCTTAATCAGATTAGGAGCATCAGCTATTTTGTCAACGTTTCTGCCTACAATATGCACCGTTGCCCCACCATCTAATAAGGCATTTGTCGTTGCATTTCCAATTCCGCTTGTGCCTCCAATTACCAGGGCTACTTTTTTTTCAAATTCTTTCATTCTTTTATTTATACAAAAATTAATAATAAGACAGACAAGTCTGTCTTTTACTGGGCAATTTTTTTTATTTTATGATTTGCGAACATAAATTCTTTGTTTCCTTAATAGGCCAATCCTGTTGATGCAAGTGACTTTCGCTAACAGCACTTTCATAAAGGAGGTAAATTTGTCTGGCAAGAGAGTTTATTTTTTCTTCTTCTTCAATGTTTTCAAGATTGTTCGTAATAAGTGTTGCAATTAAATAAATAAAAAGATTTTTTTGCTTTTGTATTTCATTTCTAATTATTTCATTATCATTGGGTATTTCAGAAACTGTTTTAATACACCAGCACCCATTAAAATCCTTATCCTTAAAAAAAAGCTGAAGAAAATCGAAAATGGCCAATATTTGAGGCTTTCCTTTTTCCTTTGAATTACAGAATGCTTCTATATCTTTTAAAAATGTAGTGTTTTTAAACTTAAGATAGGCAAGACATATATCTTCTTTTGATTTAAAATGATTGTAGAGCGTAGCCTTGGCTATACCCGATTCCGAAATGATTTCGTTTATTCCTGTTGAATTATATCCGTTCTTATAAAATAAGAATGAAGCGGTTTCAATGATTTTATTTTTTATTTCAGAATGTTTCACATGACAAATGTAAAACAAATTTTCGAAAAAACAGACAAGTCGGTCTATTTTTTTAAATTACCACTAACAGTCTTAAGAAAAGATTTGGATTTTGCTGGAATCAAATATAGAAAGTATGGTTTTAAAAATAGAGTCTTTCGAATTTTTAGTCATTTCAAGACGAGACAATCTGTATAGCTATTTTAGGACGGGTCAAGTGTGAGTCAATCAAATATTTATAACATATATATAGCGTATATATAGCGTCTTTATAACGTATTTAATAGGAAGTATTAGTAATTGAAAAGTATAGTGAAAAGCAAAACAAAGCATTTAATACATACAGTAAAACCAAAAAAAACTATCTTTGCGTAGTATATACACGTTTTTATGTCTGCAAATCATCAAAATATAAGAATAGCGGTTGATGCTGTTGTTTTTGGTTACCAAAAATCCAAACTATATGTTTTATTAATCCAACAAAAATTTGGAAGTCAAAATACCTATTGGGCGCTGCCTGGTGGTTTAGTGCAAGAGGATGAAGCACTAATAGAAGCTGTGAAACGCGAATTAAAAGAAGAAACAAACGTTTCAGTAAATTATTTAGAGCAATTATACACTTTTGGTGATGATATTACAAGAGATCCAAGAAATAGAGTTATTTCTGTTGCTTATTTCGCTTTGGTAGATCCTTCCAAACTTACCCTAATTGCCGATACGGATGCAGAGCATGTATCCTGGATAGAAATCGATAAAATTCCTAATTTAGCTTTCGACCATAATGAGATTATTCAAATGGGTATTCAAAGATTAAAAAATAAAGTAACCTATCAACCTGTTGGTTTTGATTTGTTACCCAATAAATTTCTTTTTTCCCAATTAGAAAATTTATATACAACCATCATTGGTAAAGAAATTGACCGAAGAAATTTTAGAAAAAAAATGATGAGTTTTGGGTTTATTATCGAAACTGAAGAATATGCTACAAAAAAAACAGGCCGTCCTGCCAAGCTCTATACCTTCAATACAGCTGAATACAAGCGTCTTGAAAAAGAGGGAATTCACTTCGAAATTAAGTTAGTGTAAAAAAAACACAAAATATTATTTTGTCAATAAAAAATTAAATCATATATTTGTGTAAAATAAACACAAAATAGTTATGATACTTAATTTAGATACTCACTTTACACCTCTAGGAACTCAAAACACTATTGAATTTCAAAGTTTTATATTCTCAGGAGGAGAGCCACATATAAAAATTACTACCAATTTTGATACTACGCAAACTGTGTGCGTTACACATCGATTAAATTCTTTCAATGATTTAGGCTTATTTTCTTTAGCTATAGATGCTTTAAGAAGAATGGGTGTAAAAAACATAAATGCTTTTATTCCATACTTTCCCGCAGCAAGACAAGATCGTGTAATGATTCCTGGTGAGCCATTATCAGTTAAAGTATATGCAGATATTATTAATGGTCTTCATCTGGATAAAATTCAAGTATTTGACCCACACTCAGAAGTAACACCAGCCTTGCTGAACAACTGCGAAGTAGTAACTAATTACGATTTCATACAAAAAGTGATTAAAAATATTGGAAGTGAAGTGTTGTTAATTTCACCAGATGGAGGAGCTTTAAAGAAAATCTACAAAGTATCAGAATATTTAGGAGGAATAGAAGTAATAGAATGCAGCAAAAGTAGAGACGTCAAAACAGGAAAATTGTCAGGATTTAAAGTCTATTCAGAAGATTTACAAGGTAAAGACTGTTTAATTGTAGATGACATTTGCGATGGAGGAGGCACATTCATTGGCTTAGCCGAAGAACTAAAAAAGAAAAATGCAGGTAACTTATACTTAGCAATAAGTCACGGTATTTTCAACAAAGGATTTGAAAGTTTAAGCGTATTTAAAAAGATATTCACTACTAACTCCTTTAAAGATATTGAGAATGAGAAAGTAGAAGTGATTCCATTAAAAATAAAATAACAGTTCGTTAAACATTAGTTCGAGTGTTTTTTGTGGAATGAAATGGAACAAAAAATGTATCGAGAATAAGTATTGATAATCAAAAAAACAGATTTAATTTTAAAAAAGCAGAGAATTAGATTATTTCACACGTCAGTTCGAGTGTTTTTTGTGGAATGAAATGGAACAAAAAATGTATCGAGAACCTAATCTAATAAATTCCAAACTCATTTAAAAAATTAAGCTAAAAACGGAATACTAAAAAATTAAGCTAAAAACGGAATACTAAAAAAATGAATAAAAATAGTAGGCTAGCAATAGCACAAAGCACAGTACAAATAATTGATGACGGATTTTATTATGTAAATAATGAGAAAAAAGATGTCAATTTTCAAATAAAAAACAATATTGAAAAAACGTTTACTATAGCACTAGAAGAATGGAGTGCAATAATGAGTAAGCCAATAATTGAAAATAAGGAATCAGCAGAAATAGTAGTTAAAAATTGTTCTACTATGGAGGCAATGTTTTATGAAAATAATACCACAATAGCTATTCTAAATTTTGCATCAGCAAAAAATCCAGGAGGAGGTTTTTTAGGAGGTGCATCTGCACAAGAAGAAAGTTTGGCAAGATCATCAAGTTTGTATGCCTCGCTAACTAAAGACAAAACCATGTATGAATATAATAAAAACCAGCGTTCTTTTTTATATTCCGATTATATGATTTATAGTCCAGCCACTTTATTTTGGTTTAATGATGAAGGTCATACACTAACAAATGAGATTGTAGTAGACGTTATAACTTCACCTGCGCCTAATAAAGGAGCTATGTTACAACAGAACAGAACAGAGGAAATAGCACAAATTGAAGAAGTTTTTATTAAAAGAATTGAACATGTTTTACACATTGCAAATCAACAAAAGATAGAAACACTAATTCTTGGAGCTTGGGGATGTGGAGTATTTAGAAACGAACCAAAAGAAGTAGCAACTTTATTTAGGAAAGTAATAGAAGAAAAATATGCAAAAGCATTTAAAAAAATCGTATTTGCTATTCGAGATTCTTCAGAAAAGAAGCAAGTGTTGAAAGCTTTTGAAGAAATAGTTTCATAAAGTAACTGAATAAAAAAATGAAAACAAACAAGATATATAGCGCATTATTTGGAGTAGCGGTTGGAGATGCATTAGGCGTTCCTGTAGAATTTCAAGACAGAGAACTATTAGCTAGATTTCCAGTAACCAATATGCGAGAAAATGGTTCACATGCACAACCAAGAGGAACATGGAGCGATGACAGTTCGCTAACCTTTTGTCTGGCTGAAAGTTTGTGCAAAGGATATAATGTAAATGACATTGCAAATAATTTCGTGCTTTGGAGACAAGAACAACTTTGGACACCACATGGACGTGTTTTCGATATAGGAATTGCTACAAACTTTGCCATTCATTCCATCGAAAATGGAACAAATCCATTACTTGCTGGCGGAACATCTGAAAGAGATAACGGTAATGGTTCGTTAATGCGAATTCTTCCATTGTTATTCTATGTAAAAAATTTTAGTATCACCAAAAGATTTGATACGGTTAAAGAAGTTTCATCAATAACACACGCTCATATAAGATCTGTAATAGCTTGTTTTATTTACATAGAATATGCTTTATTACTTTTAGAAGGGAAAAATAAAGGGGAAGCTTTTGGAGAAATGAAAGAAAAAGTAAATGATTTTCTAACAAATAATCCTATTTGTTCACAAGCGGAAGTAGACAAATTTCATAGAATATTAGAAAATCAAGTTGAAGGCTATGAAGTAGTCAAATTAGCTGAATTAGAAGAAAAAGAAATAAGTTCAAGTGGTTATGTTTTAAGTAGCCTCGAAGCCAGTCTATGGTGTGTATTAAATTCCACTAGTTATGAAGAAACAGTGTTAAAAGCAGTAAATCTAGGAGGCGACACCGATACAACAGCAGCCATCGCAGGAGGATTAGCAGGATTACTATATGGTTATGAAAGTATTCCAGAAGAATGGATTAATGTATTAGCTAGAAAAAACGACATCACAAAACTATGTGATAAATTAAGTGAGAAATATGAAATATACAATTGAAAATATAAATACAGAAAATAAATTCCTATTCTTTTGGGGTCACCAACCTTCAAAAGACGGAACAATCACAAAAACTTGTTTCAGTCAATGGTGGAAAAGTAGTTTTACAGTTGAAGGAATAGAATATAAAACTGCTGAACATTGGATGATGGCAAAGAAAGCTTTGCTGTTTGATGATAAGGAACAATATGAGAATATTTTGGCTAATGAAAGTCCTGCAATGGCTAAAAAATACGGAAGAGCAGTTAAGAATTTTGATGATGTATTGTGGAAGGAGAATTGCTATCAGCTTGTAGTTGAAGGTAATATTCATAAGTTTAGTCAAAATAAAAATCTGAAAGAATTTTTATTAAACACTGATAATCAAATTATTGTTGAAGCAAGTCCATTTGATAAAATTTGGGGAATTGGTACACGATCACATATTGAAGATCCAAAACAATGGAAAGGATTAAATTTGTTAGGTTTTGCTTTAATGGAAGTTAGAGACGAATTAAGAAAGAACAATGAAAAAAATCATTTATAACAAAGACATATTTGTAATAGAAAACTTCCTATCCAAAGAAGAATGTAATACTTTAATAGAGAAAAGTGAACAAATAGGCTATGAAGAAGCAAAAGTACAAACGGGAACAAATACCCAATCGATGTTAAAAAGTGTGAGGGATAATGATAGGATTTTATACAAAGATGAAGTACTAGCAACTGAACTATACAAAAGAGCAGAACCTTTATTATCCAATGAAATTGGGAATTATGATAGAATAGGATTAAACGAACTATTCCGTTTTTACAAATACAGTCCTGGACAACGATTTAAAATGCATAGAGATGGAAGTTTTAAAAGAAATGAAAGAGAAAAAAGCTTTTTTACATTCCTAATTTATCTTAATGAAGAATTTGAAGGAGGTGAAACCGAATTTGAAGATTTGTTTACAATCCAACCTAAAACAGGTGATCTATTGGTCTTTTATCATTCCTATAAACATGAAGGAAAGAAAATAGAAAGTGGTTACAAATACGCATTACGAAGTGATGTAATGTATAGAATGAAAGAAGAAGTAAAATGAAAACAACAAAACTATACCGTCCAGTAGGATTAAAAGAAATGGAACTCATTACAGAAAGTGATTTCAAATCTTTTCCACCCAGACTAGATTGGCAAACCATATTTTATCCAGTAATGAACCAAGAATATGCGGAACAAATAGCAAAAGAATGGAACACACCCGATGAATTTTCAGGTTATTGTGGTATTGTAACTGCTTTCGATGTCAATAGTGATTATTTACAGCAATTTGAAATTCAAAATGTAGGCGATAAAAACCATAACGAACTATGGATTCCCTCAGAAGAATTAGAAGTGTTTAATAAGAATATCGTAGGAGAAATAAAAATAGTAAAAGTGTTTTATGGAGAAAAGTACCAAAATTCTCAAAATGAAACTTTGAAGGAAAGATTAAAAGAAATAGATTCTCTTTAATAAGTTAGTTCGTCAGTTCAAGTGTTTTTTGCGTAACGAAGTGGAGTAAAAAATGTATCGAGAACCGTTTATAAATAAGAAAGAAAGTATAAAGGGTGGATTAAAAAGAAATAAAATGAAAAAAATAGCAATATTAACCGGAGCAGGAATAAGTGCAGAAAGTGGTATTCAAACTTTCAGAGATGCAGATGGATTATGGCACAACCACAAAGTAGAAGATGTCGCTTCACCAGAAGGGTGGAGAAAAAACAGAGAAGTAGTATTAGAATTCTATAACGAAAGAAGACGAAAACTAAAAGAAGTAGAACCCAATAAAGCCCATCATTTAGTAAAACAATTAGAAGAACATTTCGAAGTACATATCATTACACAAAACATAGACGATTTGCACGAAAGAGCAGGTTCAAACAACATAATACACTTACACGGAGAATTAAACAAAATGTGTTCCTCGCTTAATAGAAAATTAGTATACGAATGTTTTGAAGATATAAAAATAGGAGATAAAGCAGAAGATAATTCCCAGTTAAGACCCGATATTGTTTGGTTTGGGGAAGATGTGCCTTTATATCCTGTCGCTATCGAAATAGTAAAACAAGCCGATATTTTTATGGTAATTGGAACCTCTTTGCAAGTCTATCCAGCAGCCAACTTGTTAAGCTTTATTAAAAACGACGCACAGCTAATCATCATTAATCCTGAACATGACGGAGGAAATTATGGAGGAAGAGCCATCTATGTAAAAGAAAAAGCAACAACAGGAATGCAAAAAGTATTTGACGTATTAGTAAAAGAAGCGAAATAGTGAAAGCGATTTTAAAAACTCCAACGGAGTTTAATATTTATAATTTAAACATAATAAGATAAAAAAAGCTCCAGCGGAGCGGAATATTTATAGATTCCATCGGAGCGACATGTATATATGAAAATAATACTAACACAAGACGACATAACAAAAATAAGCGCTGACGCAATCGTAAACGCAGCTAACACTTCTTTGCTTGGTGGTGGTGGAGTTGATGGAGCCATACATAGAACAGGAGGGAAAGCCATTTTGGAAGAATGTATTGCTATCAGAAACAAGCAAGGAGGTTGTAATGTTGGTGAAGCAGTTATCACAACAGCAGGAAATTTACCTTCTCAATATGTCATTCATACAGTTGGTCCAGTTTGGAATGGAGATAAAGAAGAAAAAAAACAGTTGTTGGCTAATTGTTATAAAAACAGTTTAAAAATAGCAGAGCAATACCAATTAAAATCAATCGCTTTTCCAAATATTAGTACAGGAATTTATCACTTTCCTAAAAAGGAAGCTGCAAAAATTGCCATTGAAACCGTTAAGCAATATCCAGTTGAAAACATACTAGAAATAACCTTTGTATGTTTTGATGAAGAAAATTACAAGTTGTACGAACAACTTTTATAAACTCCAGCGGAGTTTAATATATATAATAAGAGAACTAGCTCCAGCGGAGCGATATGTTTATGATAGAAACCAAAAATATAAGCAAATTCCTTAGTTTAGTACTAAGGCATGCACCAGAAACCATAGCATTAACCCTAGACGAAAATGGATGGGCAAATGTAGACGAGCTACTTACACAATGTAATAAGTTTCATAAGAAATTAGATAATACGCTACTCGATTACGTAGTCGAAAACAATGATAAAAAGAGATTTGCTTTCAATGAAGATAAAACTAAAATAAGAGCCAGTCAAGGGCATTCCATTTCGGTCGAATTAGAATTAAAAGAAGTTGAACCATTACATTTTCTATATCATGGAACAGTAGATAAATTTATGGAATCCATTCGTAAAGAAGGCTTACAAAAAATGAGCCGACAACACGTACATTTAAGTCAAGACAGAGAAACAGCCATAAAAGTAGGAAGTAGAAGAGGAAAACCCATAATTTTGAGTATTAATGCACCAAAAATGCACAAAGATGGTCTCAAATTTTACATATCAGAAAACGGAGTTTGGCTTACTGATAAAATACCAGTAGAATATATTGAATTTTAAAAACATGTTACAAGTTAAATTAGTATACAGAGAAGAGGAATTAGGCACAGCTTGGAAAGAAGATTTCAAAAACTGTCCAAATGTTGAGGTAATCAATCAAGATATTTTAGAGGTCGAATGCGATGCCATAGTAAGTCCAGCAAATTCCTTCGGATTTATGGATGGAGGTTTGGATTTGCATCTTTCTGAAAAACTAGGTTGGCATTTACAAAAAGAATTACAAGCACAAATTGCTCAGTTAGACGAAAGAGAATTACTAATTGGAAAATCTATTACTTTGGCTACAGGAAATGAGAGAATTCCATTTCTAATTTCAGCACCAACTATGCGTGTGCCAATGAGTTTCAATATTGCAACATCTGTCAATGCTTATTTAGCGATGAAAGCCATATTAATTGCTTGCAAAAATAATGAAGCCATCAAAACGGTCGCTATTCCAGGGTTAGCAACAGGTTGTGGAAGAATGCCATTTCATATTGCATCGAATCAAATGTTTTTGGCTTATGATGAAATAATAAACGGAAATTATAAAGACTATCAAACCTTTGGAGATACACAAAAATATCAGTTTCGTTTAAATGAAAATGGATTAATTTGGGATTATTAAAATGAAACAAAAAAGAACACTCGTTTTCGGAGACATACACGGAGGATTAAAAGCTTTAGAACAATTATTTGAAAGAGCAAAAATCACTATTGATGATACCTTAATTTTCTTAGGAGATTATGTAGATGGTTGGAGTGAATCAGCAGAAACGATTCAATTTTTAATTGAAGTAGCAGAAAAACAAGAATGTATTTTCATCAAAGGGAATCATGATCTGTGGTGTGGAAGATGGCTAGAGTTGGGAGCTTCAAATCCAGTTTGGGAAGAACATGGTGGGAAATTAACTAAAGCTAGTTATTTGAAAACAGGTTATGTAATTAACGAAGACCACAAAATCTTTTTTCAACAATTGAAAAACTATCATATAGACGAGAATAATAATCTATTTCTTCATGCAGGATTTACTTCCATTCATGGAGTGGGAAAAGAAGAATACGAATCTAATTATTATTTCGATAGAACTTTGTGGGAAACAGTTTTAATAATGGATAAGACAATACAAATTGATTCTATTTTATATCCAAAAAGATTGAAACATTATAATGAGATTTATATTGGACATACTCCAACGACAAATTATGGAGAAGAATTTCCAATGAACAAAGCAAACGTTTGGAATATAGATACTGGAGCAGCTTTCATGGGAAAACTAACTTGTTTAGATATAGAAACAAAAGAATTTTGGCAAAGTGATGTCGTACAAACTTTATATCCAAACGAAAGAGGAAGAAATTAGAAGAAGATAAGAAAATCATTATTTATGATGATTTGAAGAAGCCTTTACGAACGTATCTTTGAGGTAGAATAACTGATAAATAATAATAAGAAAATAGAAACATTCTAAAACTATAAAAACTAAAAATATGAGTGACGATTTAAAACCAAGATTCGTTGATGCTTTACGAAGAAACAACGACCAAATAAGAGAAGATAGAGCCAAAGCCATTGCAGAAGACTCAGAACTAATCTATAAAAGACGCATTGAAGACATCGAATTAAAAATAAAACGATTAGAAAGAGAACAAGAAAGCTGTATCGACATTAGTCCGTTAGACAAAAATAGCCTAACCTTTGCCGATTTCAATCCAGATACTTTTGTACAAAGAGATATCGAATTGTCTTTGAGTATTAGAAACCTAAAAATCCAATTTGAAATAGCAAAAACAAGATACGAATACTTATTCGGTAAAACATATTAATCATGGGAGGAACAAAATATAATTTTAGTGCACGTCTTAGTAAAGCAGCAAAAGAAGGATATGCTTCAAAAGCCGCTAATGAAATTTTCACACAGAATAGATTAAGAAAGGCACATGAGTCAATGAATCCTAATGGAGTAACCTTTAGAGAAGCTAGAGATTCTGAAGCAAATCCTAATTCATACCCAATCATCTTAGGATTAGACGTAACAGGAAGTATGGGGCATATTCCACACGAATTAGTAAAAGAAGGTTTACCAAAACTAATGGGAGGAATTATAGATGGAGGTGTTCCAGATCCAGCACTTCTTTTTCTAGGAATTGGTGATCATGAATGCGATGGTTATCCGTTGCAAGTAGGACAATTCGAATCGGGTGATGAAGAATTAGACATGTGGTTAACCAGAACCTATATCGAATCGGGTGGTGGAGGAAATGCAGGAGAGAGTTATTTATTAGCATGGTATTTTGCAGCGTTTCATACTAAAATCGACGCTTTCGAAAAAAGAAACCAAAAAGGATTGTTATTCACCATTGGAGATGAACCTAATTTGAAAGTGTTGCCAGCTTCTGCTATCAAAGAAATTATGGGAAGCGGAGAACAAACGTATAGTGATTTAGAATTATTGGCTGAAGCCAAAAAACGATACGAAGTCTACCACATAAGTGTATTACATTCTACAAGAGCACAAACAGCAGAAATTGGTTGGAAAGAAGTGCTAGGAGAAAATTGCATTTCGGTGGAAGACTATAAAACCATTCCAGATGTTATTAAAACCATCATTTGTGAAAAATACAAGTCAAAATCAGGGTTAACAGGAGATTCAAGCACCTCTGAAACAACAGGATTTGATCATATTGATATGTTATAAATGAAAAAAGCAAAAATTGTTATAGGTTTAGGATTTGGCGATGAAGGAAAAGGTATCACAACCGATTTTCTTTGTAGCCAAAATCCCGAAGCTATAGTAATCCGTTTTTCAGGTGGCCAACAAGCAGCTCACACAGTAATCTTAAACGGAAAAAAGCACGTGCATTCTAGTTTTGCAAGTGGAGCTTTGCGAGGATTACCCTCTTATTTTAGCGAACATTGTACGATTCATCCATCACTTTTATACAATGAATTTCTTGAATTAAAAGAAAAAGAAGGAAACACCACTTTATACATTCATCCATTAGCAAAAATAACTACACCATTTGATGTTTGGCAAAATAGAAATAATTCCAAGAACTTAGTACATGGTTCATGTGGAAAAGGAATTGGAGCCACCATGAAAAGAAACGAAGGGCCGTATAAATTATTTGCCATAGATTTAGTTGGACCACAAAATCTTCTAATTGAAAAACTGAAAAACATAGGATTTTATTATGGTGTTTCCAATACTATTGAATTACAAAATGAAGTAGCATACTTCTTAGAATGCATTGAAAGAATAGATTGGAAAATTGCCAATTACAATGCATTAAAAAACTATGAAACCCTTATCTTTGAAGGTAGTCAAGGCGTTTTGTTGGATATGGATCATGGTGTATTTCCAAATGTGACTTATGCGAATACAACTTCAAAAAACGCAATAGAAATTTGTAAAAAGTTAGACATTCAAGATGTAGAACTATTTTATGTTTCTAGATGTTACATCACAAGACATGGAAGTGGTTGGATGCCAAATGAAAAAGAAATGCAATTGGTAAACAATGAAGAAGAAACTTGTATATATAATGAATTTCAAAAAGAACTTCGATTTGGAGAATTAGACGAAGAGTTGTTACTTCATGCAATGCAAATTGACCAAATATATTCAAAAGCAACAAAATGCAATTTAGTAATAACCTGTTTGGATCAATACAAACAAGAAGTTAATTTTGATAAATTAAAGACTAAATTTGACACAATTTATGGTTCTTATTCACCAGAATCTAAATTTTTTAAAGCAATAAAGTAAAACATAATTATTATGAACCCATTACTATTAACCGACGGTTACAAAGTAGATCACAGAAGACAATACCCAAACGGAACAACCTTAGTATATTCCAACTGGACACCAAGAAAATCAAGAATAGAAGGAATTGATGAGGTAGTTTTCTTTGGCTTACAATATTTCATTAAAAAATATATTCTAGAAGATTTTCAAGCACATTTCTTTGGTAAACCAAAAGAAGAAGTAGCTAAAAAATACGCTCGGAGAATTAATAATTATTTAGGAGAAAACCAAGTTGGAATACAACATATTGAAGACTTACACGATTTAGGCTATATTCCTATGGCGTTTAAAGCATTACCAGAAGGAGTTTCTGTACCTATTCGTACACCAATGTTCACCATGTACAATACAAAATCAGAATTCTTTTGGTTAACCAATTATTTTGAAACCTTACTTTCAGCAGTAGTTTGGATGCCATGCAATTCGGCTACCATTGCGAAACAATATCGAAAAGTATTAGATAAGTATGCTCATGAAACCTCCTCAATTACAGAATTTGTGGATTGGCAAGCACATGATTTCTCTATGAGAGGAATGGCAGGAATTGAAGCAGCCGTAATTTCAGCAGCGGGTCACTTATTGAGTTTCACAGGAACAGATACTATTCCAGCAATTGATTTCTTAGAAGAATATTATAACGCAAATTCCGATGCAACATTAATAGGTGGTTCCGTAGCAGCAACTGAACATTCTGTAATGTGTATGGGAACAACAGAAGGAGAATATGATACTTTCAAAAGATTAATTTGCGAAGTTTATCCAAAAGGAATTGTATCTATCGTTTCTGATACTTGGGATTTATGGAAAGTATTAACCGATTATTTACCAAGATTAAAAGATGAAATTGTAAGCAGAGAAGGAAAAGTAGTCGTTAGACCAGATAGTGGTGATCCAATCCATATTTTATGCGGAAATCCAAACGGAAAAACCGAGCAAGAACGAAAAGGAGTGGTAGAGCTGCTTTGGGATACTTTTGGAGGAACTACTAATGCAAAAGGCTACAAAGAGTTGGTCCCACAAATTGGAGCGATTTACGGAGATAGTATCACGATTGATAGAGCTACCCAAATTTGTGAAGAATTAAAGAAAAAAGGATTTGCATCTACCAATGTCGTTCTAGGAATTGGTTCGTTTACGTATCAATATAATACGCGTGACACCTTTGGATTTGCTATGAAAGCAACTTATGGAGAAGTAAATGGAGAAGGAAGAGCTATTTTTAAAGACCCAATTACAGATGACGGAACCAAAAAATCAGCCAAAGGCTTAATGAAAATCGATTTAGTAGATGGAAATTACACCTTAACAGATAATGTTTCTTGGAACGAAGAGCAACAAGGCGAAATGAAAGAAGTCTTCAGAGATGGAAAACTTTTAATTGACCATGCTTTAGAAGATATTCGCAAGAGAGTGAGGTAATATTTATAAATATACATATCACATTGTCATTTTGACAAAAGGAAAAACCCCACTAGAATTTTAAATTTTAGTGGGATTTTTTTGTAATTAAATCGTTAAATTTTGGTATTATATTGTTTGCTTAATTTATAGCCCGTTAGGTGTAATTAAATTGTTTGATTTTTATATGGTTCATTGGTCTATCAAAAATGAATTTATTGATATATTGAACCAATGCTAATGCTGTTATTTTTACTAAAATTCTTGTTTTAAAACCTTCAAAAGTTTTAGCATAATTGTTTCTAATTCTAAACGGATCAAATAATTGCGAAAATAATGTTTCAATTCTTTTCTTGATTTCCTAAATATATAAGGTTTTGCTTATAATCTTTTTGATTAGTCCTTTTTGGGGTTTCTAATTTAATATTTACCGTTTGAAACAAATCTAATTGAATGCTTTGAGACAAGTAATCTCTATATCCAAGCAACACACAATCAGACATTTGTTGTTTTATGTTTTTTAAAAAATGAACATCGTGAACTTCTGCTTTTGTAATATCTAATGAGTGAAAAACTCCAGTTATAGAATAAATTCCATGCAATTTATATCCATAAAACAATTATTTTGAGAAGCACAAAACCCTTTTGAAAGAGTAGTTTCAAACTCATTTTTGCAGATTTTAATTCTCCTATGACGAGCAAATTTGCAAACCTCCAACGGTATACTGTCCACGATGGAATAATCTTCAAATTCTAAAAATCGAGATGCCAATTTTGTTTTTACTTCTTCTAAAAATAAAAACAATTTTCGTCTTCTTTTATTGAACTGACTTCATTCAATTAAATTGGAAATTTGTTCACTATTTATCTCTTTAAACAGGGAGTTTTCATTATCAACAGACATAAATTCAGCCATCAAACTCAATGCAACTACTTCTAAATCAGATATTTTTTGTTTTCTTCAAACATCTGATCTATTCTCTAATTTACAATTCAAAGAACTTATAACTTCTAAAACTCTAAAATAATTTTTCACTATATTTGACATAGATATTGGCTTGTTGGGCGATTTCAAGATTTTGAATTTCAGTATCTTGACCAATATCTAGTCAATTTTTTTACTGCAAATAATTACACCCAACGGGTATTTTTTATAAAAAAAATGCCTTGAGAAATTCCCAAGGCATTTTTGTCAAACCAAATTGTCTAAAAATAAATTAAAACTGCGCTACTTCAGTAGAATCCTTCATTGCTGTTGTTGAAGATCTATTGTTAGTAACGGTATTTTGAACCGCATCAAAGTAGGTTGTTCCTACAAATCCTTGGTGTTTTACAGCTTTGAAACCGTCTTTTTGTAAAGCAAATTCTCTTTCTTGTAATTCTGAGTAACCAGCCATACCTCTTTCTTTGTATGCTTTTGATAATTCAAACATACTTGTATTTAAAGCATGGAACCCAGCTAGAGTAATAAATTGGAATTTATAACCCATTGCTGCTAAGTCTTCTCTAAACGTTTCCATTTCTGCAACGCTTAATTTAGCAGCCCAATTGAAAGATGGCGAACAATTGTAAGCCAACATTTTTCCTGGATATTTTGCATGAATAGCATCTGCAAATTGCTTAGCGTATTTTAAATCTGGATTACTTGTTTCCATCCAAATTAAATCTGCATAAGGAGCATAACTCAATCCTCTGTCAATTCCTTGCTCAATCCCAGATTTCACATAAAAAAATCCTTCGCTTGTTTTTTCACCAGTTATGAACTTTGCATCTCTTGGATCAATATCACTTGTTAATAAATTAGCTGCATCTGCATCTGTGCGAGCTACAATTAAAGTGGGTGTTCCCATTACATCAGTTGCTAAACGTGCTGCCACTAATTTATTAATCGCTTCTTGAGTTGGAACCAATACTTTTCCACCTAAGTGACCACATTTTTTTGCTGAACTTAATTGATCCTCAAAATGCACACCAGCAGCACCAGCTTCAATCATCGATTTCATTAATTCGAAAGCATTTAAATTACCTCCAAAACCAGCTTCTGCATCGGCAACAATTGGTACTAAATAATCTTTTTTATCTTTTTCTGCTGTTTGATTCACCACCTGAATTTGGTCGGCTCTCAGTAAAGCATTATTAATTCTTTTTACCACAAGAGGCACACTATTAGCAGGATACAACGATTGATCTGGATACATTTCTCCAGCTACATTAGCATCTGCAGCTACTTGCCAACCGCTTAGATAAATTGCCTCTAAACCTGCTTCTACTTCTTGAATTGCTTGATTTCCTGTTAAAGCACCTAATCCAGCAACAAAATCTTGGCTATTTAGTTTTCTCCACAGTTTTTCAGCACCCATTTTTGCAATACTATGTTCTACTTTATAGGAGCCTTGTAGTTTAACAACTTCTTCTGCTGTGTAAGGACGTTCTATACCTTTCCATCTTTCGTTTGTTAACCAATCAGTTACTAATTCCTGGATTCTTGTTTCTTGTGTTTTCATTTTATTTATAATATAGGGTTGTGTTAAATGTATTTATATCCTGTAAGCGTTAAAAAATCGATGAAATTATAGTTGACTACTAAAATATCTAAAAGTTGTTCGGCCAATCTATAATTATATTTTTCATGATTCTCATCTCCTACTTGATTTCTAATTTTTTCATATTCTTCCATCGCAATTTTGTCGTAATATTTTTCAGTTAATGCTTTCCCATTGTCTAGAACTACTGTATTTCGTAACCATTGCCATAATTGTGAGCGAGAAATTTCTGCTGTTGCTGCATCTTCCATTAAATGATTTAAAGCTGCTGCACCTTGACCATTTAACCATGAAGCAATGTATAAAACAGAAATGTTAATGTTTTTTCTAACACCTTGTTCAGTAATTGTACCAGTTGGTACTTCTAACAAATCAGCTTCTATAATAGTTAATTCATTTCTTTTTACGTGGATTTGATTTTTCGTTGGCATGTTTTCATCAAAAACCCTCATAGCTACTTCAACTAAATCTGGATGAGCAACCCAAGTGCCATCATGACCATTTTTGACTTCACGTTCTTTATCTGCCTTCACTTTATTAAAAGCAATTTCATTAGCATCTTCATCATTCTTAATAGGAATTTGTGCTGCCATTCCACCAATTGCATGAATATTTCTTTTATGACATCTTTGGATAACCAATTCTGAATAAGCTTTCATGAATGGACTTGTCATCGTAACCTGATCTCTATCTGGCACAATAAACTTATCATTATTTCTAAACTTTTTGATATAGGAAAAAATATAATCCCAACGACCACAATTCAATCCAACAATATGATTCCTCAATTCATAAATAATCTCATCTAACTGAAAACTTGCCGTTATGGTTTCTACAAGAACTGTTGCTTTTAAAGTGCCTTTCTTAATATCTAAATATTCTTCAGTAAATTCAAAAATATCATTCCACCATCTTGCTTCTAAATAATGTTCTAATTTTGGCAAATAGAAATAAGGAGCCGTGTTATTTTCTGCTAAAGTTTTATGATTATGAAACACATACAAACCAAAATCTACTAATGAACCTGAAGTTTCTTCTTTATTTATTAGAATATGTTTTTCATTTAAATGAATTCCTCTGGGTCTAACCATCAAAACGGCTGTTTCATCATTTAGCTTATATTCCTTATTTTTCTTTTCATCAAATAAGTAAATCGTTTTTTCAACTGCATCTTTTAAATTTTGTTGCCCATTCATTAAATTACTCCAAGTAGGTGAAGTACTATCTTCAAAATCTGCCATAAATGTTTTGGCACCAGAATTTAAAGCATTAATGACCATTTTTCTGTCAACTGGACCTGTAATTTCTACCCTTCTGTCTAGTAAATCCTCAGGAGTTGTTCCTGCAAACCAATCTTTTTCTCGAATGTCTTTTGTCTCTTTTGGAAAACTAGGTAATTCTCCTTCATCAAATTTTTGCTGTTGTTCATTTCTTTTTTCAAGTAATTCAATTCTCTTATCATTAAACCTATCATGCAACTCAGTTAAGAAAAGAATAGCACTTTCAGTTAAAATAGCAGGAAATTTCTCATTTATTCCTTTGGTTAATTCGAATGTTTTTGCAGTTGTTTCTAATTGATTTTCCATGACTTAATATTTTTGTTCGTACAATATTATAAAAAAGTTTTTTACAAAACAAGCGAACGTACGCTAAAATGTAAAAAAATTATTTTTTTGTTATTTTAAATATTAGCGTATCTTTGATATTATGAATTTGGAAAGAGATTATATTAAATTGATATTTGGGCTGAAACTTAGGCAGGCTCGAACAAACAAGAATTTATCATTATTTGGTTTAGCAAAAATTACAGGTTTGTCAAAATCGTATTTAAACGAAATTGAAAAAGGGAAAAAATATCCAAAAACAGATAAAATCATACTATTATCTGAAAAATTAGAGATTCCTTATGACAACATGGTCTCTTTAAAGCTCGATAATAATCTTGCTCCTATTGGTGAAATTTTAAATTCTGGAATCTTAAAAGAAATCCCTTTAGATATTTTTGGCATTGAAGAAAGTGATTTAATTGATATTATTGCCAATGCTCCAGCAAAAGTAAATGCTTTTATTAGTACTATTATTGAAATTGCTCAACACTATAATTTATCTAGAGAAAGTTTTTTTTTAGCTGCTTTGCGCTCTTATCAAGAAGCTCAAAATAATTACTTTGAAGATTTAGAGCAAAAAGTACTCGATTTTGCAAAAGCCTTTCATATTGATTTAGATGCTGAAATTTCCTTAGAGGAATTAAAATCGATTTTAATAGAAGAGTATAATTACAAAATAGAAGAATTACTTTTTAATGAACAAAAGGAATTAGGCGATTTGCGTTCAATTTTTGTTGCAAAAAGCAAAACCTTATTAATTTCTACCGATGTTGATAATTCTCAGAAAGCATTCATTTTTGCTAAAGAAATTGCCTATAATTATTTAAAAATCGAAGAACGACTATACACGTTTAGTTGGATAAAATTTGAAAATTTTGATCAAGTATTAAATAATTTTTATGCTTCTTATTTTGCTGGTGCTTTGTTATTACCAAGAAAGAAGATGATCGAAAAACTAGACATATTTATTGCCAAAGAAAACCCAAAACCACAAGAATTTGTTCAATTGATTACTGACTTTAAGGTTTCTCCAGAGTCTTTTTACCAAAGACTAACCAATCTTTTACCAAAAGACTATCAGTTAAAAAATCTTTTTTTCTTACGTATGTCGCATAAAATAGGAAGTGATAATTATAAGATTAAGAAAGAATTACATATCACAAATCAGCAAGAACCACATGCTAATGAAATGAACGAACATTATTGCAGAAGATGGGTTTCGGTTCGAACTATGGTTGAATCTTTAAAACAAAAAAAAGAACATTTTTTTGATGCTCAAATTTCGTGTTATGAAAATAGTAAAAACGAATATTTAGTATTCTCATCAGCAACACCAGATCCTTTTAAGAAAAATCATATTAGAAGCATTTCTGTTGGGATTTTAATTACACCAACTTTAAAAAAGAAATTTAAATTTATTGATAATGAATCAATTGTAAAACAAGTGGTTGGTGTTACTTGTGAAACTTGTGCGGTTAAAGATTGTTTAGAAAGAGCTGCAGCTCCTGTACAATTGGAACAAAAAATTCGTAATGAAAATACGGATTTAATTGTAAATAAATACATGGAGAAATATAGTTAGAAAGTTAATCTATCCATTTATAATAACGAGCACCTATCAAATTTGGGTTTTCTTTTTCAATATAATCGATAATCCATTCGTTTTTTGGAGTTCTTATACTAGTTTTTTGTTCTTTTTTATGTAACTTTTCATAAGTTTCAAAATCAATTTCGTGATTTTGTTCTAAGGTTTCAAAAAGATGGATTTTACTTAAAGCTTCTTTCCATTGCGATTGAATTGTACCTTCAAAAACTTTAGACTTGGAACCACTTCCATAAGCCAAGAAACCAAATTTTTCTCCTTTAATTTCATTATTAATATTATAAAAATGAGATAAAGTAGATAGTAATCCCATAAAAATAGAACCTGTGTAAAGGTTACCAATAATTGATGAAGCAATTTCTGCTGGTTGTAATTTTTCCGAAACAAATTTTTGATATGCTTCAGATTTACTCACTTCTTTTAATTTATTTTGGTAATCCAAAGAATTAGAATCAACTATTATTTCTTTCGAATCCAAAGCATAAATTTCAGACAGCATTCTTCTTCCCTGAAACGAATATGGCAAATGCATAATAATACTTGACCAGCTAAAATATATGGTGTCTTCAGTGTTTTTTAGTTTTTTAAACGAAAAATAAGCTTCCTTTGTTCGATCCATATAACATTGGTTAGAATATTGACCATCAAAAACAGGTTGATCTTTATGAATTTCAATTTCTGCTTCTAAATTATTGAACCAATTCTCATTAAATACATTTCCTGTAATTGTTTCTTTTGAAAGATTTCGATATGGTTTAAAAAAGTCAAAAACTCCTTTTGTACTAGTTGCCCAATGATTTTCAAAAGCAATAATTCTAGGATTTGAACTTACTAACATTGCTACAGCACCAGCACCTTGTGTGTATTCACCAGCAGAATTTAAGTCATATTTGGCAATATCAGTAGTAACAACTATTGCTTTTTTATCGGGATTTAATCGAACAAAATCAATACAATTTTGCAAAGCATCTACACCACCAATGCAGGCAAATGTAAAATCCACAACATCACATTCTGAAAGAGAATTAAAACCAAATTTTTGTTCCATTAATGAACTTAAAAACGAAGCAATTGGTTTTGAACTATCAATTGCACTTTCAGTTCCTACATAAATTCTGGAAATATCACTTAAATTGATGTTTTGTTCTACTATTAATTTCGTCAAAGCATTGGCTCCAAAAACAACGGTATCTTGATGAATATCAGACAATGTCATTTTTAATAAGCCTAGTCCTTTTTCTAATTTTTCAGGCTCAATATTTCTGGCAATTGCCAACTTCTTTATAGGCAAATATAATTTTGCAATATCAAATGCGATGGCATCGATTCCTGTTTTCATATTCATTTTTTTAAGCCCATAAATTTACAATTCTAGTCAAAAAAAACTCTTGTTTAAAACAAGAAAAAACAAGTAAAATTCATTTTTATTAAATTATAAATAAAAGATTAGTTCCGTTTTATAATTCACAATAAATTGTTATATAATCACAGAATAATTTTAGAATAATCAATCTGCATTTTTAACATTATTAAACAATAATTATTAACAATAAAATTCTATTTTTACACGTTATTAAATAATATATTTAAAGAGACTAACTAAAGTGTTAATTGTTAAATTTTTAGAAAAGAAATGAATAAATTTTTATTGATACTGTTTTTCACAGGTTGCGTGATTTTCTTTTCTTGTTCAGACAAAGACGATAATTTAGTTAACGAAGAACCTCAATTAATCATAAAATTTAAGTTTGATGAAAATCAGTTTAGACTAGATAATCTTGGTCAGCCCTCATCAATTCCAATTGGAAATGCAGCTCAATCCCCTATTTTCAATACTATAAGTGCTCATTATTTTGAATTAACCCAAAACAAATTTACTCAATTAGGAGAAGGTACTGTTTTATATCATGCTCCAGAAACTATTTCTGGTGGAGATGCAGCTATTGATTTTTCTCAGTCAAAAATAGTTTTTGAAGATGAAACATTCTTATCTATACCATTAAGCAACATTAATCAAGGAAGTTATCAATATGTTAGAGTATCATTATCTTATCAAAATTATGATATTTCAATATTAAATAATGGAAATGATTATACGGCAACTTTAGAAAGTTTTGTAGGATATAACACTTACATCACAACACATAATATTGGTAATAATATTTTTAATGTGAATGCTAATCGTTTACAAGGATATTGGGCATTAGCTTTGCATGATTTCCCTTATGCAACTTCAAGTCAAACTCCACAAGGAACCACAACCGTACCAAACCCTATAGCTTCTACATCTTCGATTCCATCGGGATCTTGTGTTGTTACCGGTAAATTTTCAAACAACTTAGTCATTACTGGAAATGAAAATAAAGACATTGTTGTAACACTTTCACTTTCTACAAACAATAGTTTTGAATGGCAAGAGGTAAATGCAGATGGAAAATATGAACCTACTGCGGGTGAAAATGTAATTGACATGGGTATAAGAGGCTTACAGCCAACATTTACTAGATAACTAGAACTGTAACCCTTTGATTAACAAAGACAATTAAACATATTTTAAATTGATTATAAATTACCACTAAAAGGTTGTAGTTAAATTTTTTATGCAGTATTTTTGTTTGATTTTTAAAACTAGAACAATCAAATAAAATTATGGCAAAATCAGCACTTTTAAAGTCATCTATTGCTAAGAAATACTGGATGGCTCTTACAGGTTTATTTTTATGCTTGTTTTTAGCTGGTCACTTAGCCGGAAATCTTCAATTGATTTTTGGTGATGCATTACAATTTAATGAGTATGCGTTATTTATGACTACTAATCCTGCAGTAAAAATTCTTTCTTATTTAACTTACATTTCAATTCTTTTTCATGCTATTGATGGATTTTTATTAACCTATCAAAATGCAAAAGCAAGACCAATAGGATACGCAAAAACAAATCCTTCAGCTAACAGTAGTTTTTCTTCAAGAAACATGGCCGTTTTAGGAACAATTGTTTTAGTATTTATTGTAACTCACATGGTTAATTTTTGGGCAAAGATGCATTTTGATAAAAATATGCCTTTGATGACTAAATCTATTGAAGGTCAACCTGGTATGAAACAAGACTTCTACGTAGGCACACAATCGGGTCAATACTACCCAATAGATCAAGTAGAAATTGGCACCCATACAGAGGAACACAATCATGCTCCAAAACAATTTAAATTAGTTAATAAAACGGAATTATATCACGCTCAAGCTAATGTGAAAATTACCGATTTATATAAAGACTTACATAAAATTACAATGGCATTTTTTAGAGATGCAAAATATGGTTTATTGTTTACAATTGGATATGTATTAGCAATGTTTGCTTTAGGATTTCACTTATGGCATGGGTTTTCAAGTGCATTTCAATCATTAGGATTAAATGGCCCTAAATACACACCAACTATTAAATTTATTGGGAAAGCATTTTCTGTAATTGTACCACTATTGTTTGCAATTATCCCATTATACATTCATTTTACTAAATAATCAACATCAGATATAATATGAAGTTAGATTCTAAAATACCAGAAGGACCATTAAATAAAAAATGGACTGATTATAAAGATCATTTAAAATTAGTTGCTCCAAATAATAGACCAAAATTAGACATTATAGTTGTTGGAACTGGTTTAGCAGGTGCTTCAGCAGCTGCTTCTCTTGGAGAAATGGGATATAATGTAAAAGCTTTTTGTTTTCAAGATTCTCCACGTCGTGCGCACTCCATTGCTGCACAAGGTGGAATTAATGCAGCAAAAAATTATCAAAATGATGGTGATTCTATTTACCGTTTATTTTATGACACCATAAAAGGTGGTGATTACCGTGCTCGAGAAGCAAATGTTCACCGTTTAGCAGAAGTTTCGGGAAACATTATCGATCAATGCGTAGCTCAAGGTGTTCCTTTTGCACGCGAATATGGCGGAATGCTTGACAATCGTTCGTTTGGTGGTGTACAAGTACAACGTACTTTCTACGCAGCTGGACAAACTGGACAACAATTATTATTAGGAGCGTATTCAGCTTTATCAAGACAAATCGGGTTAGGACGTGTTAAAATGTACAACCGTCACGAAATGCTTGATTTAGTTAAAATCAATGGTAAAGCTCGTGGAATCATTGCACGTAACTTAGTTACTGGTGAAATTGAAAGACATTCTGCTCATGCTGTGGTTATAGCCTCTGGAGGTTATGGAAACGTATATTTCCTTTCTACAAATGCTATGGGAAGTAACGTAACTGCTTCTTGGAAAATTCACAAACAAGGTGCTGCTTTTGCTAACCCATGTTATGTACAAATTCACCCAACATGTATTCCAGTTCATGGAACTAACCAATCAAAGTTAACGTTAATGTCGGAATCATTACGTAACTCAGGTCGTATTTGGGTGCCAAAGAAAAAAGAAGATGCAGAAGCAATACGTGCAGGTAAATTAAAACCAACACAAATTGCTGAAGAAGATAGAGATTATTATTTAGAAAGAAGATATCCTGCTTTCGGTAACTTAGTCCCTCGTGACGTTGCTTCTCGTGCAGCAAAAGAACGTTGTGATGCAGGTTATGGAATTGAAGCTAATGATACTAACGAAGGTGTTTACTTGGATTTTTCTTCTGAAGTGAAAAGTAAAGGAAAAGAGGTTGCTTATGCACAAGGAAACCACAATCCTTCTGAAGAAGAAATTATCACATTAGGAAAAAAATGGTTGGAAGAGAAATATGGTAACTTATTCGAAATGTATGAAAAAATTACTGACGAAAATCCATACGAAACACCAATGAAAATTTACCCTGCAGTTCACTATACAATGGGAGGCGTTTGGGTTGATTATAACTTACAATCATCAATTCCGGGTTGTTTTGTTGCTGGTGAAGCGAACTTCTCAGACCATGGAGCCAATCGTTTAGGTGCATCAGCTTTAATGCAAGGTTTAGCGGATGGTTATTTCGTATTACCATATACTGTTTCTAATTATTTAGCAGATGAAATTCGTACAGGTAAAATTTCAACTGATGCTCCAGAATTTGTTGAAGCGGAAAAGAATGTAAAAGATTCAATTAACATGTTCTTAAATAACAATGGAACAAAGACAGTTGATCATTTCCATAAAAAATTAGGACACGTAATGTGGAATAAGGTAGGTATGGCTCGTAATGAACAAGGATTAAAAGAAGCAATTGAAGAAATTGGTCAAATTCGTGAAGCGTTTTACAAAGAAGTTTATGTCCCTGGAAGTGCTGATGAAATGAATCCTGAATTAGAAAAAGCACTTCGTGTAGCTGATTTCTTAGAATTAGGACAATTAATGGCAATGGATGCATTACAACGTAAAGAATCTTGTGGAGGACATTTTAGAGAAGAGTATCAAGATGCTGAAGGAGAAACACTTCGTGATGATGTTAATATGTCATTTGTAGGTGCTTGGGAATACAAAGGTCAAGATACTACTAAAGCAGAACTTCATAAAGAGGACTTGAAGTATGAATTTATTAAAATTGCAGCTAGAAATTATAAATAGAAAATTATGAGTACAGCAAAAAATATAAATATAAACCTTAAAATTTGGCGTCAAAAAAATGCTAAAGAAAAAGGGGGCATAGTAGATTACAAATTAGATAATGTATCTACAGCTAGTTCGTTTTTAGAAATGTTAGACCAATTAAACGAACAATTAGTTAATAATAAACAAGAACCTGTAGCATTTGACCATGATTGTAGAGAAGGTATTTGTGGTATGTGTTCTCTTTACATTAATGGTAGAGCACATGGTCCTGAAACTGGAACTACTACTTGTCAATTACACATGAGAAAGTTTAAAGATGGTGATACAATATATATTGAGCCATTTAGAAGCAAAGCTTTCCCAGTAATTAAAGATTTAGTAGTAGATAGAAGTTCTTTTGATAGAATTCAACAAGCAGGTGGTTTTGTGTCTGTAAATACTTCTGGAAACACTATTGACGCTAACTCTATTCCTGTTCCTAAGGATGATGCAGACAAAGCATTTATGGCAGCCGCATGTATTGGTTGTGGAGCATGTGTAGCAAGTTGTAAAAATGGTTCTGCTATGTTATTTGTAGGTGCGAAAGTTTCTCAATATGCTTTATTGCCTCAAGGTAAAGTTGAAGCAACTCAACGTGTACAAAACATGGTAAGACAAATGGATGAAGAAGGTTTTGGTAACTGTACAAATACAGGAGCTTGTGAAGTTGAATGTCCTAAAGGAATTTCTCTTGAAAACATTGCTCGTATGAATAGAGAATTTTTAAAAGCTAGTTTATAAAAAACTGATAATAATTTACACAAAAAACGCTTTGCAAATGCAAAGCGTTTTTTTTATACTTCAATATTTTTTGATTAAAATAAGCTATTTGGAAAATGCTTTTTTATTAAAGACAATTAATATACCTACACCAGTTGAAATTGCCATATCTGCAACATTAAAAATTGCATTAAAGAAAGAAAAATGTTTTCCTCCCCAAAATGGCAACCATTCTGGTAGATTTCCTTCCCAAAATGGAAAATAAAGCATATCTACTACTTCACCATGAAACCATGTTCCATAAGGCTGTTCAGCGAACGCAGTTGCTACTTGATGATAACTATCATTAAATATTACTCCATAAAAAACAGAATCTATAATATTTCCAATGGCACCAGCTAATATTAAAGATATTGCAGTAATTAAATAATTTGATTGTTTTTTCTTAATTGAATCCCAAAGCCACCAAGCTATTCCTGGCACTACTACTAATCTAAAAAGGGTAAGCGCTAATTTCCCATGCTCTCCAGGAATTACTGCTCCCCATGCCATACCTTCATTTTCAATAAAATGAATACGAAACCATTCAAAGACTTTTATTTCTTCGTTAATAAAAAAATGTGTTTTGATATAGATCTTAGAAATTTGATCGATAAGTAGAATAAGTATTACTATAAAATAAGCTTTCTTTAATGACATTCTGTTTAAAATTTGAACAAAAATAAGGATTTTAATAAAAAAAAACGCTCCTAAAGGAGCGTTAATATTATTTTATATAAAGATTAACGTTGTAAGTTTTTTGCCTCTATGCTCATAGTTGCATGAGGAACCACTTTTAAGCGATCTTTACTTATTAACTTACCTGTGACTTTACAAATACCATATGTTTTATTTTCCACACGGAAAAGCGCATTCTTTAAGTCTCTAATGAACTTTTCTTGACGTGTAGCCAATTGAGAATTTGCTTCTTTAGACATTGTTTCACTGCCTTCTTCAAATGCTTTAAACGTTGGAGAAGTATCATCTGTTCCATTATTTAAATCATTCATATAAGCACTTCTGATCAAATCTAAATCGGCTTGTGCTTTCTCTATTTTTTTTAATAAAATTTCTTTAAACTCAGCTAAATCTGCGTCTGAATATCTTAATTTTTCATCAATCATCATTTCTATTTATTAAGGTTATTACTAATAATCATATCTAGAAGGAGTTCAACAGAAACTCTATTTTGATATTAACACAACTGTTTTTACTTCATCAAACTCAATTTCTATACCATTTTCTATTTTTGGTACAAAAATTAATTCTTCTGTTAAAGTTTCTGATTTAATATAGGTTTCATTTTCTATAACGGATTGCTCAATAATCGCATTATTTTGAATATGTACTTTTATTTTATCTGTTACTTCAAATCCAGAATCTTTTCTAATGTTTTGAATTCTATTCACTAGCTCTCTAGCAACACCTTCATTACGTAATTTTTCATCAATTGTAATGTCTAGTGCAACCGTAATTCCATTTGAATTAGCTACTAACCAACCTGGAATATCTTGTGATGAAATCTCTACATCTTCGGTTGTTAAAGTAATACTTTTTCCTGATATTTCAAGCATTATTTCGCCTTGCTTTTCAAGAATTTGGATTTGTTCTTGGTTGAAATTTTGTATCTCTTTGGAAATCAAACCCATATCTTTACCAAAACGTGGTCCAAGTGCTTTAAAATTTGGCTTAATTTGTTTTACCAATACCCCAGAAGCGTCCTCTAACAATTGAATTTCTTTGATATTTACTTCTGCTTTTATAAGATCTGAAACGGCTTCTATTTCAGCTTTAAAAGCTTTGTCAAGCACCGGAATCATTACCTTTTGCAGTGGTTGACGTACCTTTATCATTTCTTTTTTACGTAAGGACAAAACTAATGAAGATACTGTTTGCGCTTTCAACATTCTGCTTTCGAGTGATTTATCAACAAAGTTTTCAACCATTACTGGGAATTCTGCTAAATGTACACTTTCAAACTTTTCTTTGGCTGTAGCCGCATTTAAATCTTTATAAAGTTTGTCCATAAAGAATGGAGCTATTGGTGCTGCTAATTTTGCTACTGTTTCTAAACAGGTGTAAAGTGTTTGATAGGCTGCAATTTTATCTGTTCCATATTCTCCTTTCCAAAATCTTCTTCTACATAAACGAACGTACCAATTGCTCAAGTTTTCCTGAACAAAGTCAGAAATTGCTCTTGCTGCTTTTGTAGGTTCATAATCCGCATACGCTTCATCTACAAACTGAATTAAAGTATGCAATTCTGATAAAATCCAACGGTCGATTTCTGGTCTTTCGTTTAATGGAATTTCAGCTTCTGCATACGTGAAATTATCAATGTTAGCGTATAACGCAAAGAATGAATATGTATTGTATAGTGTTCCAAAAAATTTACGTCTCACTTCAGCTACTCCTTCGATATCAAATTTTAAGTTATCCCAAGGGTTTGCATTTGAAATCATGTACCAACGTGTAGCATCTGGGCCATATTCTGCTAAAGTAGTAAATGGATCTACTGCATTTCCTAGACGTTTTGACATTTTTTGTCCGTTTTTGTCTAGCACTAATCCGTTTGACACTACATTTTTATAGGCAATTTTATCAAAAACTAAGGTTCCAATTGCGTGTAAGGTATAAAACCAACCGCGTGTTTGGTCAACTCCTTCTGCGATAAAATCGGCTGGAAATGCTTTATTTACGTCTATTTTCTCTTTGTTTTCAAATGGATAATGCCATTGTGCATAAGGCATTGCACCGGAATCGAACCAAACGTCAATTAAATCGCTCTCGCGTTTCATTGGTTTACCTGAAGCAGAAACTAAAACGATATCATCTACTACATTTTTATGTAAATCGACTAAATCGTAGTTCTCTTCACTCATGTTTCCTATTTCGAATCCTTTGAATGGGTTTTCTTTTTGGAAACCTGCTGCAATTGCTTTTTCTATTTCGTTGTATAGTTCTTCAACGGAACCAATTAAGATTTCTTCTGTTCCTTCTTCGTTTCTCCAAATTGGCAATGGAATTCCCCAATATCTTGAACGTGATAAGTTCCAATCGTTGGCATTTTTTAACCAATTTCCAAAACGTCCTTCTCCTGTTGCTTTTGGTTTCCAGTTAATGGTTTCATTTAAGTCGAACATACGTTCTTTAACTTCCGTCACTTTAATGAACCATGAATCTAGAGGATAATATAAAATAGGCTTGTCTGTTCTCCAACAATGTGGGTAACTGTGTACGTATTTTTCTACTTTAAAGGCTTTGTTTTCTTCTTTTAATTGGATAGCTATTTCTACATCTGCTGAACGCTCTGGAGCTTCACCATCGTTGTAATATTCGTTTTTAACGTATTTCCCAGAATATTCTCCCAGTCCTTGAATAAACTTTCCTTGTAAATCTACTAAAGGCACTAAGTTATCATTAGCGTCTTTGACTAACATTGGAGGTACTTCTGGTTTTGCTTCTTTTGCTACTTTAGCATCGTCTGCTCCAAAAGTTGGTGCGGTGTGTACAATTCCTGTTCCATCTTCTGTGGTAACGAAATCACCAGCAATTACTCTAAAAGCATTTTCTGGATTATCATTAGGCAAAGCTAAAGGCATTAGTTGTTCGTAACGAATTCCAACTAAATCAGCTCCTTTGAATTCTTTGAGTACTTGAAAAGGAATTTTTTTATCTCCTTCTTTGAAATTTTCAAAATCTGATGCTTCAGCAGATTCGAAAAATGTTTTTCCAAATTGTTTTCCTACTAAGTTTTTAGCTAGAATAACTTTTACTGGTCGAAAGGTATATTGGTTAAACGTTTCTACCAAAACATAATCGATTTTTGGACCAACGGTTAATGCTGTATTTGAAGGTAATGTCCAAGGAGTTGTTGTCCAAGCTAGAAAATGAACCTCTCCAAATCCTTGAAGAAATGAAGGTAAGGTTTCATTAATTGCTTTGAACTGTGCTACTACTGTAGTATCAGTTACATCTCTATAACTTCCTGGTTGGTTTACTTCGTGCGAAGACAAACCTGTTCCTGCTTTTGGAGAATAAGGTTGGATGGTGTAGCCTTTGTATAACAAGTCTTTGTTATAGATTTGTTTTAGCAACCACCAAACGGTTTCCATGTATTTGGATTTATAGGTCACATAGGGATTTTCCATGTCTACCCAATAGCCCATTTTTTCTGTTAGATCGTTCCAAACATCTGTGTAACGCATAACAGTGCGTTTGCAGGCTTCGTTATATTCTGCAACGGAAATTTTAGTTCCAATATCTTCTTTGGTGATTCCTAATTCTTTTTCGGTACCTAATTCTACAGGTAAGCCGTGTGTATCCCAACCTGCTTTACGTTTTACTTGGTATCCTTTTTGTGTTTTATAGCGACAAAAAATATCTTTGATAGCACGTGCCATTACGTGGTGAATACCAGGCAATCCGTTTGCTGAAGGAGGTCCTTCAAAAAACACATAGGGTTGGTTTCCTTCTCGTGTGGTTACACTTTTATCGAAGATGTTTTCTTTTTTCCAAAAATCCAATACTTCAGACGCAACTGTTGGCAAGTCAAGTCCTTTATATTCAGTAAATTTAGTACTCATTATATCGCTTTCTTATTTGAAGATGCGAAAATACTAAATTTCGAATAATTGTAGTCTTTTTTTAGATGAAAAAAAGAAATTGTGGTATAGCTAAATCTTATGTGCTTTAAAAATTAGTTTTAAAATTGACTTTATGTTTCTTATTCTTTATAAAACGAAGGTGTTTTTGTGAAGGATGATGAATAAAAGCTCTTATTATGAAATTGCTTTACCCCTTGTTGTATTCCTATTATATACGTTATAAAGACACTATATATACGCTATATATACGTTATAAATATTACTTTGACTTGTCTTTGACTCGTCCTAAAATAGCTGTTGTCTTGTACTAGTTTTAGTTTACAATTTTAGGTTAATCCTCAGAAATATTATAAAATTTACCTTTCTTGGTTTGGTAGCAGTTTCGTTCGGAAGTTGTTGCAAAAAAGTGTCAGTTTTTTGCTACTTGACAGAAGTGTTTCCGAACAATCTCCGACAAAACCCTTATTAAACCGCTTTAAATACATCAGTATGGGTTAATATACGTCAAAATTGAAACCATTCACGATAGTTTTTTTTAGGAATTTAGCAAGGTTGTTGAGTGTGCGTATTTGGTTTTTAGTGTGTAGTAATTAGTCATATATATAATCTATAATTATTTGAATCTACCCCCCATAATAATCTTGGTTATTATTTGCTTTATCTAATTAAAGGTAAATTTTTAAGAATATTTTCTATATGCAGTAGCTAACTTTTCATCATATTTATTGGTTTTATAACTAGGACCATTATATTGAAAAGCAAAACCAGCCCAATCTTTATTTTGTAAATAAGGAATAAGATTATTTGTTTTTAGGAATTTTCCAAAGGCAATGAGATGTTCTTTTTCGTTGAGATGCATCTTTTGAACAAATTCATCAATAGAATTATAACCTATGGATATAGCATTGAATCCCATAATTTGAAAACAACCCCATGATGCAGCACAATATGCAGCATCTTGAAATGCTTGACTAGGGTTTATTTGCATCGCTTTTTGTAATCGAGTATATTCTCCGTCACCACCTAAATAGTGTTTTTTTGTCCAAGATTGATATAAGACATCAGCCGTATTTGCATTTGAATATTGGCTAGGATTAAAGCCTTTTTTATTGAGCTCTCTCCAAAAAAAATGTCCTTCAAATAATATTTTGGGTTTGCCATTTGCTAAAAATCCTTTTCCGCTACTTTCAACTTCATTTACAGCTTTTACACAAGGCAATTCAAGTTGGAATTCATTTGCAAATTCTATTAAATCTCGTTCCGATAATAGTTTGTTATTGTGTGTTGTAATATTACTTAATTCAAATAGTTTTGACCAAGTTTTTATACCAACTATTCCATCTACAACTAAGTTGTTTTTATATTGAAAATCTTTTACCGCTGCATCTACTTGAAGGGTAAAAGAATCTGAAACTACTAAATTATAACCTAGTTTTGAAAGCAAATCGCATAATGTAGCAACTTCTGGTGCTTTATTGTTGTATTTTATAGTTCTCATGATAATTTGTTTATTTAATAACCTAGAAAATGATTACTAATGATTTCTGGATAAGAGAGTGATTTTAAACTACTAAGTCCTGATATTTTAATATCATTGAAGATATAATTTGTTGTTTGATTAAAATTATCTTTTTCTTTTTTTGAAGTCGAAAAGGTTTCAATTCCTAGGGAATAGTATATTTTGTTTTCAATTTTAAATTTGGTTAATTCGATACCACTTCCTTCACCTATCATAGTTTCAGCAGAAACTATTGTGTTTTTGATGGTATCAAATTTTACCAATAATCTGTCTTTTTCAACTTTAATCCAAGATTGTAAGTCACAACCGTTAAAAGTAAATAATGCTATTATTTTTTCGGTTTCTGGTTCATTTCCAATGGTTTCAAAACTGAACTTTTCCCAAGTATTTACTATGCCCTGATTGTTATTATTGAATTTTTGAGAACCATTATCTTCTAAGAGTAGTTTTATTTCTAGCTTAGATTTTTGTTCATTATTAACCAATTTTGGTTCTCTTATTTTTATACCTAGGTTAGTGTTCTTTACTAGTTTTAAATAATAATCTTGTCTAGGAAAATCAGCTGTGTTTTTAAAATAAACATCTTTTTGGTTAAACCAATGTTCTATCGTTTTAAATTCATTTGAACTTAATAACCACCTTGTTTCTATACTTTTTTGCATAAGGTTTTATTTAGGGATTTTAGGTAGTTTTTCGCAAATCATACCTATTAAAAAATAACTATCATAATTAACCGATTCTGGTGATAAAGAATATTCTTTTGTAATAGTGTTTTTATTCTCGACTTTTAATTCTTGTTCAAGGATGCTATAGCCATTTTTTACAATTTTTATTTTATAATTGCCTATGGGTAATTTGAAATCTATTGTGCCTTCTTTATCAGATTCTATTTCTTTAAAATAACTGTTATTAGTTCCTATAATTGAAATTTCTGATTTATATACTGCTTCTTTTGTAACAGCATCTTTAATATTTACTACTATAGTTGTTAAATTGTTATTTATAGCTAAAACTGTTGCAGGCTGAAACAAGATGGGATTAAGTTTAATTGCTGAAGCCATAATTATAGGTTTTGGATTAATAGCTCCAGGTTTAACAGGAGTAACTCTAGTTATTGGTCTTGCAATTCTACTAAAATCTGCTGTTGGTTTAGGTATAGGAGCTGTTCTAGTTACTGGTTTGCTGATTGTTGCATCGGAAATATTGGCTTTTGTTCTGTAATAATTTATATTATTTGATTTTAAAGTTTCTTTATTTTTTATAGCTTTAACAAATTTCACATTACTTTGGGAATTAACAAAAAGTTGGTTTTTCATTATTATGGGACCAAAATGAATAAGCTGATTAATATTACTTACTTGTTCAGAATTTATGCTAGGATCAATATTTATTTTTAGATTTTTCATTAAAATCATTTTTTTTGAAAAGGCTGGTAATAAAAATTCATTGCTTATTGTTTGACCATCAGAAATTGATTTTACTTCTGTCCATTTGAAAAAGCTAGAAATTATAGGTGATAAATTAAACCAATTGCGTTGCATGTTAATTATTGAGAATTCTAGTTCTATACCTAAGATGTTTTTTTCATCATAATCTATTGATATAATTTCTTCTGGGAAATCATTTTTTTCAAGTTTTACTTTTTCATATAATTCATCTAATTCTTTTTTATCCATTAATAACTTAGTCCAGCCATTATCGTTTGACATGAAATCATATGGGACAAAGTTTATATCATGATAGGATTCTAAAGATTGAAGTCCAGTCTTTTTAGAGTTTTCCATTATATTTCTGGAGTTGATGAGATTGGATAAAAAAACATCAAACCCATCAGTTTTATTAATTACTTTCATTGCCTTTTCAATACTATCTTTATATCCCAAAAGTTTATGATCAATAATTAATTTTTCCTTTTTTAACAAAATAATGTTTAATTTTTCTAACCAAACTTGTTTTTCATCATCAGTTGTTAAATTATTGAATTTTAAAACATGTTCTTCCCATTCTGAAATTAAATTATCAAAGAGATTAATGTATTTATCATATGCTTTTTTTTCTTTTGTAGGTTTTTCTTTTGCATCATATAGTATTTTTTTTGCGTCTTCAATTTCTAATTGATTTTCTTCAATAGTAATACTTTGTTCTGTATTGATAATTTTGCTATAAGCATCAAAAAGTGTATTGCTTGGGTTTATATCCCAATATTTATCAGATGATGGAATAGAATTTAATTGAAATGAGATGTCTTGTTTTTTGAGTAATGCTTCTCCTTTAAGTTTTTCCTCAATAAGCATTTGAGGAAGTAATAACTTCATTTCAGATTCTTCATAGACTCTTAATGAAGGACATATTAATGGAATTTCTAGATCATTAGTTGTTTGTGTTTTGTAATAATCTTTTATTTTTTGGAATAATGCGGCATAGTATTTCATGATGTTTATTTTAAATAAAAGCCCAAACATTGCTAATAGAAGTTTGGGCTTTAAATGATTATTTTAATTTACTTCTACCCATTCATCCTCTTTAATAGAAGGTAGAGGATTAGGTGATAAATCTAAGATATTACACTTTCTTCCTAATAATAGTATACCTCCTGATGACATACCTTGTTTTTCTCTAGAACCAGTTCTGTTAACACGAGTATCACTATATCCATAAGAGCCACCAATTGCAAATGGCCCTATTGTTAATGCTGCTCCAGCTTTTACTTCATCTTCTGTTTTTTTATAAGAATCAGATCCTTTTTTGAAACCAATTTTTAAATCAGAAATAAAATAAAGTTCTGTAGTTACAGCAGGTAACAATCCTTTTCCATTACCATCGCTAATCATTTGATTATTCAATATTTCTGCACCATTTTTAGAATATTTCCAGTAACGAGATTTTAGGAATGTACTTCCAAACCAAGGGCTAGAAACATATGCTTTACCAATTCTGAAGGACATTTCAAAATCATTGAAATTAAAGTTAGAATCAATTTTTTTATGTTTTCCACTTGCTGCTCCACCAAAAACACCCATAAACGATGCACCTGCACTCCAACTATGAGCTGTGTTTTTATAGTTTGATTCATAATCGCTTTTTTTGAATTCGTAAGACAACCATTTTGTAGAGTTTGCTAGTGTACTAGCAGGAATAGGTGCCGAGAAGAAATAAGAATTCATTCCGCCTAAACCAGTTCTTTTTGCTGCTAATAACTCTGATTCATATCTTTTTTTGATTGTTATAAAGTTGCTACTTTCAATTTCATCAATATAATTTAATGATTTTTCAATTTTCCCTTTATAACCGATTCCTTCCCATCTTTTTAAGGCATCATCTCTTCTCTTAATAAAATTGCGTCCATTAATAGCCATTTCGCTCATGGCTTCACTATCTCCATCAGCTACTCGCTTTTGTAAATCCGTTAATTTATCTTCTGCTTCATAATAAAGAGCTTCATATTCTAAATACTTTACATATTTAGGTGAAGGAAAAGATTGGTAGATGTACTTAGGATTATCTTCAGGATGCTCTACCATAGTGTCATCAAAATCTGGATTTTTTAATTTCTTTATAGTAACAATGTCTTTTCTCAATGTCTCCAATTTCTTTTCTACTTTTGGATCAATTTTAGAATTTTTTACTACACAATACTCTAAAACATCACTGTAAACATTAGATTTTGTGTGATCTGGATGTGGACTGAAAATGGTAAATTTTCTTGCACCTGTTGCTCGGTCAATTTCTGGAATCATACTTGGAATTTGATCTGCAATTCTAGCAAATTCTTCAGAATAAGCATATTTACTGTATTTTTTAGAACTTCTTGCATCTTCATATTCTTCATCTGACATATTTTCTAATTTTGGAGTAGCTCCAAAAAAGCCTTTTAATGCATAATCAAAAGCTTCAGGATCCATAACAACAGGAACAGGTTCCCATGCAATAAAATTGTTTGGCCCTAACATTTTTGCATCACCACCGTTAGTCATTTTTTTAAAAACATCACCTAATAAATAACTTAAAAAGTCTTTTTCATCAGGCATTGGAACAAATGTTGACATAATTTTTAATTTTATAAGTTTTTTTCCTACTCTATTAAGGCTTTTCGGTTTCCGCCTTTTTTATTCATTAATTATTTTTTGGAAATTCATTTAAACGATTCTGATTAAATGAAAATTTCAATTGCTTGAATTTATTTCCTATTAATCTTGAATTTTGGAAAAGAAATCCTTAGTTTAATTTTTATTTATTGATTTTTATGGATACTCGGCTCTAGCCTTATTCACTAAATCCAATAAATCATTACCGCCACTTGCTGCATTTGTTGTAGCATTTTGCCAACTTTGAACAGCCACTACATAAGGTGTTGATCCCCAATATCCCCAAAATGGACCACCGCTTTGACCTGGCCAAACATCACCTTGATGATAAATTGCTTGATGGGTATCTATAGTGGAATTGTCTCCATTTAAAGCGATACTGTTTTGATAAATAGGTCGTTGTGCTCCTGTTAAATCCATTGGATAACCCGCATGTGTCCAATAAGCACCTCCATCCCAAGAATCTGTATAGGCCTTTGCTCCCATCCATCCCGTTGTGTTGCCAATATTCCTATCTAGCACTATTACTGCATAGTCATATTTGGCTTCAGTACTATCGATTGTAGGCCCTTTTACTTTGTATTTATAATAGGTTTTAATTGCATTTGCCGTTCCATAAGTAGCATTTGGACCATTATAATACATTGGAGAAAATTTAATCCACCCTGTTGAACCATTGCTCAAAAAATCTATTACATGAGCACAAGTCAATACATGTCTAGGTCCAATCATTACTCCACTAGCATAGCCTAAAGCGGTTTCTATTCTACCCACACATCTCCACGGGTAAGCAGTTGAATTGTAGACAATTCTCTGATCTGGTCCGAAGATAGTTTTGCTTCCTTGAGGTTGCATAAATGTTTCTCGATCAATGAATTTTGCTTTTTTTGCTCCTTTTTTGTCTAGAGGGGGATTAAAATCTTGATCCACATTTTCTGGAATAAAGCCTTCTACATCTCCTAGTGATCTTGCTCCCTTTGAAATTTTTTCAACAGCAATGGCTTCTATTTCTAAAAGACCATTTTCATCTAATATGTCTGTTTTTTTTGCTTTTACAGACTTTAATTTTTTAACCTCGTCTGATGACATTGGTTTTTCATTTTTTTGATTTTTCATGTTAATTGTTTTGTAATTGTTATTGATTTATTTAAATAGGAACTGTTTTAATTCTGTTGTTTTTCCTTCTGTCTGATTTATTTGTGCCGCACCCATTGCTGACAAAGCATTCGACAACTGTATATCTAGAAGAGTCCTGTTAATTTTTCCGTTTGTAGCTCTTAATATTTTGCATAAGTTGTAGGTAAAATATCCTCTTGTCTGTCCTGTGAAATCTCCTTCCATTGCTACTTGATTTTCTTTACAAGCCGCCCATAAGACATGATTCATTGCTCTTACTTTGATCAAAGACTTTGTAGTTGATTTTTTTTCGGATTTTGTATTTATTTCTTTTTCGGACTTAGTTTCTAATTCTCGAGAAAAATTAATATAGAATTCGTCTTCAAGCATAGGTTCAATAAACCTTGGAGTTTCATTGGTTAGATTGTTAAACTCATCAAATTTTATTCTTCTTGTACCAGATCCAGAGTGACAACAATCAAAGAAAACATCTAAGTTTACACCTGTTGGTAAGGTGTTTAAAATTGCTTTGAAGTCGTCGTCTCTTAAAACACCCGCGGTCTTATAATCATGAGGACATATTGCTTCGTCAAGACCATCAAGTTCTAGATCATCATTCATGCTTGCTACTCTTGTTCCATGTCCAGAATAATAAAAAACGAGTGAGTCTCCTTTTTTACTTGTGGTTACTAACCATTTTAAATAGTTTAAAATATTTGATTTTGTAGCGTTTTGATTGGTAAGTATTCGGATGTCTTTAGGTGAGAAACCACAAATTACTAATGTATTTGCCATGTCTCTAGCATCATGAATACAACCATTTAAATCTGGACCTCCTGGGCCAATAGGAGCATAATCGTTTATTCCTATTATAACTGCTTTTTTTGCCATAATTTGTATGTTTTAATTGTTGGTTTATTTTACTTGCTTTTTGATGCTGTAAAATTGCTATTAATTAAAACTTTGTATTAGAGCGGATTGCCTGTTTTTTAAATAGGTTGATTACCTTTTTTTGAGCAGTGATTTTTTAAAATGAATAAAGGAAATATCCTTTTTTAAAAGGGTGTTTTTACTCTTCTTATATAAGTATAAAAAAGGAGCTGACTAAATTTATTTAGTCAGCTCCTTTTAAAAAAATGTATTAGTTATTATTTTGTTTTCTTAACGTATTGAGTTAATATTACAATATGTTGATTCTCAACACGACCTTCAATTTGTTCAGCATTATCCCAAACTAATTTAATGTTATGTACAGCAGCTCCTCTTTTTGCCGTAAAATTTGCTCCCTTTACATCTAAATCTTTTATTAATACTACTGAATCTCCGTCATGTAAAATATTTCCATTAGAATCTTTGTGTGTTATTTTTCCTTCATCATCATCTGTTTCTCCAGTTGCTTTTGCCCAATCTAAAGCTTCTTCATCTAAATACATCATTTCTAACATATCCATGTTTTTTAGTCTTGCATGCATTCTCCAAGAAACAATTTGCACTGGAAGATTCTCGTTCCACATACTATCATTTAAGCATCTCCAATGATTTAAATCTAAATCATCTGTATTTTCAATTTGATTTATGCATGTTTTACATCCTAATATTGAATGTTCTAAACTTTCTTCTGAATGAGGAGGAACACTGAATACTTGTAAATCATATTCGTTACCGCATAGTTCACATTTTGAACCACTTCTATCCTTTAGTTTTTTTTCAATAATACTCATTCTTATAAATTAAAACTTGTTCCTATAGAGAAATTAAATTGGTTATTATATTTTTCAAATCCTACTGGGTCGTTATCATATTGGGCAATAGGAAATTGAATTTCGGAATAAATTCCAAATCCTTCAGAGAAGAAATAACGAGCACCAAAATGTCCACCAAAATTTTTTATTCCAATATTTAATCCTGGATAAATATCTATTTTTTCTTCTATGTTAAAAATATCTGCAATGTTTGCACTAAATCTTGCTCTAATGTCAAAACGATCATCAAAATTTGGTTTTTCACCTAAAACTTCTTCAATTCCCAATAAGTATAAAGTAGTAAAGCCAAATGACATATTTTTACCTAACCCATTATCAAACGTGGCTATTATACCTGTACCGTTCTCTTGAAAATTTGCACCAACTTGAAATTTTTTATCTCCTTTACCTGAGAAAACTTGAGCATTAGTTATTCCAAAGATGAATAATACTAATAAAACTGTTATTTTTTTCATTTTGTTTTCATTTTGATGCAAAGATAAAAATATAAGTTAATTTCTTCCATTTTCTTCTGGATAAAGCATATGCATTGGTTGACTTTGCCAGAATTCTTTAGTTTCTACATTTAAAATAGTTAATGGTCCTTTAAAGGCAGCACCTGTATCTATATTCCACACATTTGCTGCATTGTGAGGTGTTGTTTTATTAATACCACTCACAGGCGTGTGTCCTATATAAATTTCAGAGTATAATTTTAATCTATTTGGATAATATATATTGTCTTCTTGGATAGATTTATCTAAGGCCAATGCACATTCCCATAAAGTTCTATCCCAATAAAAAAGAGGTTTAAAATATTCAAAATTTACTCCTTTTAAATTAGTAAAACCAGCATAGATAAACAATCTGTTTTTTTCATCAATGAAATATGAGTTTAATGAGTTTAAAAAAGAAATATGTTTTTTAATGGTTTTTTGGTCTACTTTCTTATAAGCCTTAATTGTTGACTGTCCACCATGTTTATACCATTCTTCGTTATATTTATTTGTTTTTAAGTATTTTAATAGTAAATCGTCGTGATTACCTTTTAAGAAGATACAATTTTGTTTTGTTTTTTTTAATGATATAAGAAAATCAATAACTTCATTAGATTCACTCCATCCGTCAACATAGTCTCCTAAAAAAATAATTCTGTCAGTTGTGAGAGGAGCAACGATATCCATTATTTGCTTCAAACCTTTTAAACCACCGTGAATGTCACCTATAACAAATGTTTTCATTTAAATATTGTTAAATAATTGTAAATACTGTTTAGTGAGTCTATAAAACTTTAACAAAAACGGCAGAAAACTTGTAAAATTAAAACTTTGTAACACCTTATTTTTGAAGTAACAAAAATAAGGTGTTACAAAAAACATATAGTAACACACTAAGTTAATGAAAATAGTAAAAATAATAATATAAACAAATTTAAATTTTAGTATTATGAAAAAAGCAATCTTTACCCTAGCCGTTATTTTAACAGTATCATTATTAAGTGTTTCTTGTACTACTGATTCCTATGATGCAGATATGGAAAGAAACAATTTTTCAATTCAAACTGATGATTTAGGAGAAACAACCGAAGAAACTGACCCAATCATTATTCCAAAAAGAGACTAATTCCCAAAACAATTTATAACTCAAACCCAATTTATTATGAAAAAAGCAATCTTTACCCTAGCCGTTATTTTAACAGTATCATTATTAAGTGTTTCTTGTACTACTGATTCCTATGATGCAGATATGGAAAGAAACAATTCTTCAATTCAAACTGATGATTTAGGAGAAACAACCGAAGAAACTGATCCAATCATTATTCCAAAAAGAGACTAATTTCCCAAAACAATTTATAACTCAAACCCAATTTATTATGAAAAAAGCAATCTTTACCCTAGCTGTTATTTTAACTATATCTTTATTAGCTGTTTCTTGTACTACCGATTCCTATGATGCAGATATGGAAAGAAACAATTCTTCAATTCAAACTGATGATTTAGGAGAAACAACCGAAGAAACTGATCCAATCATTATTCCAAAAAGAGACTAATTCCCAAAACAATTTATAACTCAAACCCAATTTATTATGAAAAAAGCAATCTTTACCCTAGCTTTTATTTTAACTATATCTTTATTAGCTGTTTCTTGTACTACCGATTCCTATGATGCAGATATGGAAAGAAACAATTTTTCAATTCAAACTGATGATTTAGGAGAAACAACCGAAGAAACTGACCCAATCATTATTCCAAAAAGAGACTAACTTTCCAAAAACAATTTATAACCCAAACCTAAATTTATTATGAAAAAAGCAATATATTCTTTAGCTATATTATTATTAATGTCTTTTGTAGTAATTTCTTATTTGACAACAGATTTAACTACTGAAAAAGAGAAGTTTTTTCAAGAGGATAGTAATCATAAAATTGTTTTATTAGGAGAAGGAAATTCTTATAATCCAATACTTATTATTAAAAAAGATTAGTTCGTGTAAGAAAATCAGTAAATTTGTTTAGATACATGTATTAATTTTTTTAAACTTGAGATATTTTACATTATTAATTCTATTTATTATTATTTTAAGTTGTTCTGAACGTAAAAGTAAAGAGCAAGAATTTGATGCGCAAAATCAAAAAATCAATAACTATCTTTCTTTGGCTCAAAAAGAGACTATATCCAAAGAGATGAGAATTCGATTTGCAGATTTAGCCTATGAGACCATTAAAAATAATAAAAATGATTCTATAACAAGAAGAAATTATTTTAAAATTGCTAATCGTTACTTTCCTTTATATGAATTAGAAAAATATAAAAAGATAACTAATAAAGTTTTAGAGTTAGGTGAAAAAAGTAAAGATTCTGCGACTATTGGGAAAGCATTATATTATTTAGGTGATTATTTTTTTGAAAATGCTAAAAATGATAGTGCTTATTGGTATTATAATAATGCCGAAAAAATTTATAATAGCATACAGGATAAACAAAACTTAGCCAATACAATTTTACATAAAGCTTATCTTTTATTATATGAAAAAGATTTCTTAGGCAGTGAAGCAACAACTATAAAAGCTTTAAATATTTCAACTGAAATAGGTGATGATGTTCTTGTTTATGAATGTTATGTAAATTTGGGCAGTTCATTAATGGGACTTGAAAATTATGACAGAGCACTTTTTTATCATAAAAAATCATTAAATCAGTTAGAGAAAATAAAAAACACTCCTTTTTATGAAGATTTTAAAGCCCAAACATTCAATAATATTGGATTGGTTTACCAAAATGATAATCAACATGAAAAAGCACTAGAAAATTTTTCACAAGGTTTAAAAATTAAGAACATACTTAAAAAACAACCTGTTTTATATTCTGCTTTACTTGATAATTATGCCTATTCTAAATTTAAACTGAATAATAATGAAGGATTTGAAGAATTAAATAGAGCTCTATTTTTAAGAGATAGTATTAATAATATTGCAGGAATTATAAAAAGCAAAATTCATTTAACAGAATATTATCTTTCTAAATCAAACACGCATAGAGCTTTACAACTAAATAATGAGGCTTATTATTTGGCTAAAGAATCTAATTATAATAATGAGATATTAAAAACGTTAGAGCTATATACAAAAATTAATCCTTCAAATGGTCTAAACTATGCGCAACAATATATTGCTTTAAGTGATAGTTTATATAATTTAGAAAGAGTTACTAGAAATAAGTTAGCAAGAATTGAATATGAAACAGATGAGATTATTAGCGAAAATCAAGAAATTTCTAGTCAGAAAAAAACAATATTAACGGTCTCCATTCTTGTTGCTTTTATTGGTGGATTATTATTTATTATTTTATTTCAAAGAGCTAAACAAAAAGAATTGATTTTTACTCAAGAGCAACAAAAAGCGAATGAAGAGATTTATCAATTAATGCTTGATCAACAAGCAAAAATTGATGAGGTAAAAAATATTGAAAAAAATAGAATTGCTAGGGAATTACATGATGGAATAATGAATAAATTAGCAAGTACTAGGCTTAATTTATTTGTTCTTACAAAAAGGACTGATGAAGAGACGATAAAAAAATGTATTGGACATATCAATGAAATTCAGAATATTGAAAAAGAAGTTAGAGTAATAGCTCATGAATTAAGTAACGATACTTTCTCAGAAAAAGGTAATTTCAAAACAATACTAACTGAACTCTTAACTGAACAAAGTGAGTTATATAGTCCAAAATGTATTTATGAAATTGATAAGGATATTAATTGGGAAAATATAGATATTGAAATTAAAATGCATCTATATAGAATTTTGCAAGAAGCTTTAAATAATTGTAATAAATATGCAAATGCAGAAAATATTTATGTAAATATCGATAAACAAGAAAAAATTGTAACTTTACAAATAACAGACGATGGTGATGGCTTTAATACAAATAAAGCCAAGAAAGGAATTGGCATGAAAAATATGCTTCAAAGAACCGAAGCTGTAAAAGGAGAATTTAACATCACATCTGAAATAGGAAAAGGAACAACTATATTTATTAAGTTACCAATCAATTAAAACTATATATTATAATGAATTCTAAGAAAGTAAACATTTTCATGATTGACGATCATCCTTCTATGATTGAAGGTTATAAGAGCATTTTATCTTATAATGATTTAGGATATGAAATCAACGTAACTTCTGCTTTTGATTGCGAAAGCGCTTATAAAAGAATGATGAAATCGGAAGATTTGTATGAATTTGATATGGTTTTTTTAGATTTAAGTCTTCCTCCTTATGAAGAGAAAAAAATTAATTCTGGTCAAGATTTAGCATTAATAGCAAAGAAAAAATATCCTTTTGCTAAAATTGTTATTTTAACATCACATGCAGAAGCATTTATCTTATATGATATACAAACTAATATAGATCCTGACGGTCTTTTGGTTAAAAGCGATTTTACAGCAGATGAGTTTTTAAAAGCCTTTGAAATGATCATTAATAAAGAAAAATACATTAGTAAGACAGTTAAAGAAAGTATTCAAGAAATGTTAGAAGTAAAAAACAACGTTTTCTTAGATGAAAATAATAGGACTATCATTTCTTTATTAGCTCAGGGTGTCTTATCTAAAAATTTACCTAATTATATTAATTTGGCACAAAGTTCTATTGATAAAAGAAAAGCTCAAATTAAGGACTATTTCTGTGTAAAAGGCGGAACTGATGAAGATATAGTGAGAGAAGCTAAAAAGCAAGGGTTTGTCTAAATTTAATTAATATAAAAAGATTAATTGTATTTCATTTTTCTCAAAACGCGCATTACTTCTTTAAATTCTGAATATACATTAGGATTTTGGAATTTTTTGAGGGAAACTTTGCTTTCAATTAATTTTTGTTTAGCTTCTTCAAAACCATTCAGATAACATATCATTAATGTGGAAGGAATATTTAAGGCTTCTTTTTTTTCTCTCTCAGTTAATGAAATGTCTTTCGCCATTTTTTTTAAAATACTAATGTTTGAGTTGTAAATATGATGAAGCATCTTTCTATTATATTGGGGAGGTTCAAATAGCATTTGTGTATCCATTTTGTAATAACCATTATCAAAAAAAGTGAGGGTAAGTTTTTCTAAAGGATAGTAACTTGTTTTATCATTTATACCTAGGGCAATGTGTTCTGTAATGGTAAAAGAAGTATCATCATATTCTATAGTAACATCATCTTGTGCAGAATAAAATAATTTTACTTGCTCATTTATTAATTCAATATCAACCCTAGAGTAGAAAACATCATTTCTTACATTTTTTTTAATTCCAGCCCAGCACACTACAAAAAGCTCTTTAAATACTTTGTATTTGGAAAACAAGTCTTTATGCCTGTTATTAATAAAATCTTGTACACCATCAAGAGTATGTTCAATACTGTTTCTAGAATTATTTTCAATGCTAATGATCGTTTCAGTATTAATTTTTGAAAAAGGAATTTTTTCATCTGTAGGTATAGAATTACTACCTCTTCTTATAAAAACAGTATTTGCAATTATAGTATATATACCTTTTTTAAAAGAAGAAATTTTACTTTTAGGTTTAATAGTAACCAGTCCTACTACTTTGTCTTTGGGTAAATTTGGAAATGGAACATTTTCATACTGAATTTTTGGAGGGTTTTCTATATATGCGTTTACCAAATTTTGTATTTTACTATCATCAAAAAAATCATCACCTACAATCTCATTATTTTCGTCTTCTACACCTACAATAATATAGGAATTATTAACCGGATTTGAATTAGATAGAGCACATATATGTTTTAAAAATTTTGCTTTTCCCTCTTTGGTATGTAAATTTAATTGACGCTTTTTATCGTAAAAGCTACTTTCATCATTATGAGCTAATAAGTTTTTTATGAGTAAACGTTTATTTATCATAAATTTTACTTTTTTTCTTAAAAGTATAAAAACAAAATCATAAATAAGGCTTAAATAAGGCTTATATTGAATTTTTTTAACGCTATGTTAACATTGTAGTCCTAAATAAATTTTCAATTTTGAATTGTTAAATTTTTTTTGAAAATTTGAACCAAAATAAATTGAAAATGGAAGAAAATACTGCCACTCTAGATATTAGAGCGATTAATGAAAAAATTGAAAGAGAAAGTGCTTTTGTCGATCTACTAACAATGGAAATGAATAAGGTCATTATAGGTCAAAAACACATGATTGAAAGATTATTAATTGGACTTTTGGGTCAAGGACATATTTTATTAGAAGGTGTTCCTGGACTTGCAAAAACATTAGCAATTAATACGCTTTCGCAAGCAGTGCATGGTTCTTTTAGTAGAATTCAGTTTACACCTGACTTATTACCAGCCGATGTTGTAGGAACAATGATTTATAACGTCAAAGAAAATGATTTTACTATAAAAAAAGGTCCAATTTTTGCCAATTTTGTCCTTGCAGATGAAATCAATCGTGCTCCAGCAAAAGTACAATCGGCTTTGCTTGAAGCAATGCAAGAGAAACAAGTAACTATTGGAGATACAACTTTTAAGTTAGACAAACCATTCTTAGTAATGGCTACACAAAATCCAGTGGAACAAGAAGGAACATACCCTTTACCAGAAGCACAAGTTGACCGTTTTATGTTAAAAACAGTTATCGATTATCCAAAAATGGAAGATGAAAGATTGGTAATTCGTCAAAACTTAACAGGTTCGTATGAAAAAATTAATCAAGTAGTTTCCTTAGAGCAAATTCTTAGAGCACAACAAGCTGTTCGCGAAGTTTACATGGATGAAAAAATAGAAAAGTATATTTTAGATATTATTTTCGCAACACGTTACCCTGAAAAATATAAGTTAGAAAGTTTAAAACCTCTTATAAGTTTTGGTTCTTCTCCACGTGGAAGTATCAATTTGGCAACTGCTGCTAAATGTTATGCTTTCATTAAAAGAAGAGGATATGTAATTCCAGAAGACGTTAGAGCTGTTGTTCATGATGTTTTACGTCATAGAATAGGAATTACTTATGAAGCTGAAGCTGAAAATATTACTTCTGTAGATATCATTAATAAAATTGTGAACGAAGTAGAAGTACCTTAATTCAGTTTGCAGTAATCAGTTTACAGTAATCAGTTGCTTGCAGCAACTTAAACTAATCACTGACCACTAACTACTGACCACTGAAAAAAATGGATACCAAAGAAATACTCAAAAAAGTAAGAAAAATAGAAATAAAAACCAGAAGATTGAGTGATCATATCTTCTCGGGAGAATACCATACTTCTTTTAAAGGAAGAGGAATGACTTTTTCTGAAGTACGTCAATATCAATACGGTGATGATGTTCGTGCTATAGATTGGAACGTTACAGCTCGTTACAATGAACCATACATAAAAGTTTTTGAAGAAGAGCGAGAATTAACCATGATGCTTATGGTAGATTGTAGTGGCTCTGAATCTTTTGGGTCAACCAATCAGTTTAAAAATGAAATTGTAACAGAAATTGCTGCAACTTTAGCCTTTTCTTCTACTCAAAATAATGATAAAGTAGGTTTAATTTTATTTTCAGATGAAATCGAATTATTCATTCCTCCAAAAAAAGGAAAATCGCATGTTTTAAGAATCATTCGTGAATTAATTGAGTTTAAGCCAAAGAGTAAAAAAACTGATTTAGCACAAGCTTTAAAATTTTTATCCAGTGTCATGAAGAAAAAGGCAATTGTCTTTTTAATTTCTGATTTTATGGTAAAAGATTATGAACATACTTTAAAAATTGCTTCAAAAAAGCATGATTTAACAGGAATTAGAGTATTCGACAAAAGAGAGGAATCAATTCCTAATCTTGGAATGGTAAATATGATTGATGCAGAAACAGGAGAATCTTTTTTAGTAGATACAAATTCTAAAAGCGTTCGCCTGAATTATGGAAAATATTATAACGATAATGTAAAGTATTTTACTGAAATTTTCTCAAAATGTGGTGCTGGAAGAGTAAGTACAAGAGTAGATGAAAGTTATGTTACTAAATTATTGGGATATTTTAAAGCAAGAAATTAACATGTTAAAGAATATAAAAATATTATTTTGTTTGTTACTTACTTCGATTGCTTTTTCACAATCGATTCAATCTACTGTAGATTCAACCCAAATTAAGATTGGCTCTCAATTCAATTTAACGATTAAAGCAAATGTTACTTTAAAAGATAAAGTCATTTTTCCTGAAGGACAATTTTTTGGACAAGTAGAAGTTTTAGAATCTTATCCAATAGATTCAATAAAAAACAATGATAAATTAGAGTTAATTAAGAAATATGGGTTAACCCAATTTGATTCTGGTAGATATGTTATTCCACCACTTCAGGTAATAATTAATAATAAAACTATTCGAACAGATTCATTTGCAATAGTTGTTAATCCAGTAGTTGTTGATACTCTAAAACAGCAGATGTATGATATTAAATCAATTATAACGGTTGATAAACCAACCGATTATTTTTGGTTGTATGTGTTATTAGGATTAGTAGTAATTATAGGAATTGGTTTTTTAGTTTATTATTTCATTAAAAAGAGACAAATTAAAAAGAATGAAGAAGACGAAATATTATTTGCTTCTCCTATCGAAAAAGCATTATCACAATTACAAAGTTTAGAAGGAAAGGAACTTTGGCAAAAAGGAGAAACAAAAGCATATTATTCTGAGTTAACTGATATTACAAGATATTATCTTGAAGAAGCTGTAGAAATTCCAGCTATGGAAAGTACTTCTAATGAGTTGTTTCAAACATTAAAAAGCACTATTAAAAAGAGAAAAATTAAGTTAAGTCAAGATGTCTTAGAGAAATTCAAAAAAGTAATGTCTAATGCTGATTTAGTTAAGTTTGCCAAATCAAAACCATTAGATTTTGAAATTGAAAACGATAAGAAAATGGTTGATTCTTTCTTAATCTCTTTAGATAAAGCTATTCCTAGAACCGATGAAGAGAAAGAGAATTTATTTACTGAAGAATTAAAACGAAAAAGAAATCGTTCTCAAAAATTAAAACGTATTGCAATTCCTTTAACACTAGTTCTTTTCTTATTACTAATGGGTGGAGTTTTTATTGGAGTTTCCAAAGGAACAGATTATATAAGAAATAATTGGTTAGGTCACAGTGCAAAATCATTATTAAACGAAGAATGGGTTTCTTCAGAATATGGTGATCCAGCTATTATTATTTCAACACCTAAAGTTTTAAAACGCCTTTCAGACGAAAGAATCCAAAATAACTTACCAGCTCATGTAAAAGCAAATGCTAAATTTACTTATGGTAGTTTATTAGATAATTTTTCAATTACATTAAGCACTACTTCCTATAAAGACACTACTTCTGTAGATTTAGATCGTGTTATTGAATACGACTTAAAAAATATGGAATTATTAGGTGCTCAAAATATTACTGTAAAAGAAGAAGATTATGAAGATCCAAAAGGATTAACAGGTAAAAAAGCTTATGGTAGTTTTACAGTTACAAATCCTATAGAGAAGGAAAATCAATTAATGAATTACGAATTATATGTTTTTTCTCAATCAGGTGGAGCACAGGAACTTTTCCTTATCTATAAAAATGATGATGAATATGCGAAACAAATTATGGAAAGAGTAATTACTTCTGTCGAACTTAGAAAAGCTACTGAAAAATGAAAAATGTAACCTTTTTACATCCTGAATTTTTCTGGTTGTTTTTGGCTTTGCCATTAGCCATAACTTGGTATTTGTATTCTAGAAAAAGGCATACAGCTACTATTAAGATGAGCTCATTAGCTCCTTTTGCAAATAGTAAAACAGTACTCTCAAGAATAAAACCATTACTTTTTGTTTTAAGAATAGTAGCTTTATCAGCAATTATAGTAGCTTTAGCAAGACCAAGAAGTGTAGATGTTACAGCAAAATCGAGAACCACAAGAGGAATAGATATTGTAATGGCAATTGATGTGTCTGGAAGTATGTTAGCCAAAGATTTAAAGCCAAACCGATTAGATGCTTTAAAGAGAGTGGCTTCAAAATTTGTTGAAGACAGAATTAATGATAGAATAGGATTAGTAGTATATGCAGGAGAAAGTTATACAAAAACACCAGTAACTTCAGATAAAACAGTGGTTTTACAATCTTTAAAAACGGTAGAATATGATGATTCTATTATTGAAGATGGAACAGGAATAGGAGTAGGACTAGCCACAGCAATTAATAGATTGAAAGATAGTAAGGCGAAAAGCAGAATAATTATTCTATTGACTGATGGTGTAAATAATGCAGGAACAATAGATCCTAGAATGGCAGCCAATATTGCAGAACAATATGGCATAAAAGTTTATACAATAGGTATAGGAACAAATGGTATGGCTCCTTTTCCTTATGCAAAAACCTCTAACGGGCAGTTTTTATTCCGAAATATGAAGGTTGAGATTGATGAAGATTTAATGAAAGAAATTGCTAAAACGACTGAAGGGAAATATTTTAGAGCAACAAATAACAAGAAATTAGAAGAGATTTATGCAGAAATTAATAAACTAGAAACAACTGAAATCGAAGAAAAGAAATATTTCAACTATGATGAAAAATTCAAACCTTTTGTTTGGCTTGCTTTTGGATTAGTATTGATAGAAATTACTTTAAGAAACACTGTTTTTAAAGGATTTGTTTAAAAAATTAAGAAAATGTATCATAAGTTAGAAGAACCAATATTATTATATTTACTACTAGTACTTCCTGTATTAGTACTGTTATTCTTATTTCAGGTATATTGGAAAAAGAAAAAACAAAAAGAATTTGGAGACTTAGAGCTAATAAAAAAACTATGTCCTACAAAGTCAATATTTAAGCCAGCGTTAAAGTTTGTTACAGTATTATTAGCATTAACTGGTCTTATTTTAGCATTGGTTAACCCAAAAATAGGAACAAAAATAGAAACAGTTAAAAGACAAGGTATCGATATTGTTTTTGCTTTAGACATTTCAAAAAGTATGTTAGCAGAAGACATAGCGCCTAATCGTTTAGAAAAATCCAAACAATTAATAAGTCAAATTATTAATAGTTTAGGAAATGATAGGATAGGAATTGTTGGTTATGCTGGAAGTGCTTATCCTGTTTTACCTATGACAACGGATTATAGCATTGCAAAGATGTACTTACAAAACATGAATACCAATATGGTTTCATCCCAAGGTACAGCATTAAATGACGCCATTAATTTAGCAACTACCTTTTTTGACGCACAAGATACAAGTAAATTGATTATTCTTGTTTCAGATGGAGAAGATCATGGTGACGGAGCAGAAGAAGCAAGTGAAATAGCTAAAGAAAAAGGAATTAAAATTACGACAATTGGTGTAGGAACCGTAAATGGTGGTCCTATTCCTATTAAAGGGGATAATGGTGTAGTAGCTGAATATAAAAAGGATAATGAAGGAGAAGTAGTTATTACAAAATTAAATCCTTCAACACTTCAAAATATAGCCCAAAACACAAAATCTACTTACATGGAAGGAAATAATACCAAACAAGTATTAGAACAAGTCAAAAGTGTATTAGATAATATTGAAAAAACTGAGTTTGAGTCACAAGAAATAGCAGAATATCAAACCCAATATCAATGGTTTATAGGAGTTGCTTTTTTTCTTTTATTGCTCGATATTTTCTTTTTAGAAAGAAAGACAGCTTGGTTGCAAAAGTTAAATTTATTTAATGAAAGATAGTATGCAAAAGATAATTATAACAATAGCATTATTTATTACTTCAATTATTTTTAGTCAAAATAAGGATAAAAACTTATTTGAAGGAACTCAATTATTTGGTACAAAAAATTATACATCTGCTGAAAGCGATTTTAGAATTTCACAATCTAATAATGAAGAAAAAAAAGCGGTGGCTAACTATAATCTAGGAAATAGTATTTACCGACAAAATCAACCTAGTGAAGCAAAATACAAATTTTTAAATGCAGTTGAATCTGCTAAAACAAAAGAAGAGAAGCATAAAGCGTTTCATAATTTAGGAAATTCACTTATGCTTGAAGAAAATTATGCAGCAGCAGCTGAAGCTTATAAAAATGCATTACGTAATAATCCATTAGACGAAGAAACACGCTATAATTATGCTTTAGCAAAGAAAAAACAAAAAGAAAATCCTCCTAAAGACGATAAAAACAAAGATAAAGACAAGGATAAAGATAAAAATCAAGACCAAAAAAATCAGGATAAAAAAGAAGATAAAGGAGATGGTCAAGATAAAAAAGACAAGCAAGACAACGGGAAAGATAAAGACAAAAAAGATTCCGAAAACGGAGATAAAGACGATAAGAAAAAAGAAGGAGACAATAAACAAGATAAGCAAGACGGAGATAAAAAAGAAGATGAAAAAGGAAACCCGAAACCTTCTGGTGTAAATAAACAACAAATAGAAAACTTGTTAGATGCAGTGAACAACGCAGAAAAGAAAATTCAAGATAAATTAAATGCAAAAAAGGTAAAAGCTAGACCATCAACAAATGAAAAAGATTGGTAACATGAAGAATTTTTTTGTTATAGTTATACTTTTTATTCAAACTGCACTTTTAGCTCAGGAAATTAAATTTGAAGCAAAAGTCAGTAAATCTACTATTGGTTTAAACGAACGATTGCAAGTTACTTTTGCAATTAATGAAGATGGAGATAATTTTCAAGCACCTAATTTTGATGGGTTTAGACTTATTGGTGGTCCATTTCAATCCACAAATTTTTCTTGGGTAAATGGAGTAAAATCTTTCAGTAGAAGTTATACTTATGTTCTACAACCTACTCAGAAAGGAACATTAATTATAAAACAAGGTATTATAGAGTTTGATGGACAAACTTATAAAACCCAACCAGTAAAAGTAACAGTAACAGATGCTGTTGAACTACCAAAAGATCCAAATGATCCCGATTATAAAGTAGGTGAAGGAGTTCATTTAGTTGCAGAAGTTTCAAATGCAAATCCTTATTTGAATGAACCAGTAACAGTTGTTTATAAATTGTATTTTAATCCAAGATTTCAGGTAAGAAATGTTCAAGAAGTAGATAATCCAAAATACAATGGTTTTTGGAGTCAACAAATCAATATTGATAAATTACAAGCAGTTCAAGGTAAATATGATGGTCAAAACTATGCATTAGTAGTTTGGAGAAAGGTTATTCTTTATCCTCAAGAAGCTGGAGCCAAAGCATTAGAACCTTTAACGATTAATCTAGATATCGATGTACCTACAGGTAGAAGAAATTTCTTCATGGAACCAGAATACAAATCGGTTACCAAAACAATTTCGGCTGGAGCCAAAACAATAAAAGTAAAACCATTACCAGAAGAAGGAAAACCAGCTAGTTTTGCTGGAGCAGTTGGAAAATTTAATTTTGAAGTAAAATCTTCTAAAACAGAATTGCGAAGTGGAGAATCATTAGATTTAGAAATAAGTGTTTCTGGATCAGGAAATTTGAAACTATTTACTTTACCAAAAACAGAATTTCCAAGCTCATTTGAAGTTTTCGACCCAGAACATAAGGAAGAAGTGAACACACCATTATCTGGAATGAATGGAAAAATTTCTGATAAATACACTATTATTCCTCAATTTAAAGGAAAATATACACTAAAACCTATTGATTTTTCTTATTTTGATTTGAATACGAAATCCTATAAAACGATTTCTTCAAAAGAGATTACAATAAATGTTTTAGACAATCCAAATTTTACATCGGCTAAACAAGAAGTTGTTCAAAATGATAACAACAAACAGCAAGTTATAAAAAACAATAATACGTTTCAATTTATTAAATTAAAATCAGAGTTTGTTCCAAAATATAAAGAAGAATTCTTTGAAACTAAATTGTTTTATGGACTGTTATTAGCTCCATTTTTGTTTATTCCAATAATAGTATTAGCTAGAAAGAAAAAAGAAGCAATTGATGCAGATGAATTTGGCAATAAAATAAGAAGAAATAATAAACTAGCTAAGAAATATCTCTCAGAAGCTAAGAAACAAATGGGTAATAAAATCCCGTTTTATATGGCAATGGAAAGAGCATTACACAATTTCTTAAAAGCGAAATTACATATTGAAACCTCAGAAATGAGTAAGGAAAACATTCAAGAAATATTAGAAAGTAAGAAAGCACAATCAGAAACAATACATCAATTTATTCAGTTAATGAATGATTGTGAATTTGCTCGATATGCACCAGCAACAGAAGTGGCTATGAAGCAAGATTTTGAAAAAGCGGTAAGTTTAATTTCTGACCTTGAAAAACAACTGTAATAAAGATGAGAAAATTAGTTTACATACTTGTTTTAATTACCAATTTTATTTTTGCACAAGACAATGCAAAAACACAATTTGATGCAGCTAATGAATTGTATCGAAATGAAAAATATACAGAAGCGATTGAGAAATATGAATCAATTATAAAAAAAGATAAATTAGAATCACCTGAACTGTATTTTAATATAGGGAATTGTTATTATAAATTAGGTAAAATTGCACCATCAATATATAATTTTGAAAAAGCATTATTACTTAATCCAGATGATGAAGCGATACAGACTAATTTAAATTTTGCTCAAAAAATGGCAATCGATGACATAAAAGTGATGCCAAAGGTTGGTTTTTCAAACTTTTTGAACAAAACAACTGCTATTTTTGCTTATGATAGTTGGGCTTGGATTGCTGTTGGTTTTTCTACCTTATTTTTACTTTTCTTTATAGGATATTATTTTTCATCAAAAACCATTTTAAAGCGAATATTTTTCTTAGGAATGTTTGTCTTACTAGGATTTATGGTTATAAGCGTCGTATTTGCATTTCTTCAAAAGCAATTAGACAAGAAAATTAGACCCGCAATTGTCTTTGAAGAATTAGTGAATGTAAAAACAGAACCTAAAACAACTGCAGAAAATGCATTTATGCTTCACGAAGGCACAAAAGTATTTGTAAAAGAAACCCTTGACAACTGGAAACGTATCGAACTAACAGATAAGTCAGAAGGATGGATAAAGAAAGAAGCAATTAAAGAGTTGAAAGAATAAAATTATTTTCTATTTTTGAGAAGATTGAAATTTTATCTACATGAATAAAACGCTTTGGAATGAAATAGAAAAATTTGATTTCGATTTTCCCCTTTCAGAATATGGTTTTTCTACTCGTTTAGCTTATGAAAATGAATGGACAACATTCTTTACCCAAAAAGCCATAGAAGAATATAAAAAGTTTATGTATTTGGCAGCGACTTCAAATCAAATGGTTTCTCCTTCTGAAATTGTGGATATTGTTTGGCATCAACATCTTATTTTTACTCAATCTTATAAAGAATTTTGCGATATTTTAGGTAAAAAAATAGAGCACATTCCTTCCACACATAACAAAGAAGAAAAAGACAAATTTATAGCTGCTAAAAAGCGTACTAAAGAACTATATGAAAGTATATTTGGGTTACAACCCAAAGAATTTTGGGAATACAACACATTTATTGAGGTTTTAGAGGTTGAAAAGTCGAAGATACATTTAAGTACTATTATCTCATTTGGAATTTTATTATTGTTTTTTTTAATTTTATTTTTTAGATATGTACTTTATGATTTTTATACTGTAATAAATGGGTCCCTTTTTCTATTATCATATTTACTTCTAGGTTTTATACTTTTCAAAATCTTAAATACTTATAATGAAATTAGTATTGAAAAGAAAACAAAGTTGATTCTTTCAAATAAAATTATTGAAAAGCTAACTGCTAGCGAATTAATTTGTTTAAAAACTAATCAAATTAAAGTGGTAATTCACGGATATGTCAATAATTTAATAGTAGGAAAAAAATTAAAAATTAATGATTCTAAAGAAATTTCTAAAGTAAATAGTCGTAAGGAATTAAATAATATAATAGAAAAAGCTATTGTAGATACATTTGAAGGCCAAAAGGCATTGAAATATAGTCAGTTGCTTAGTGTGCTTATTAGCAAGCCTGTTTTTAGAACAATTTTAAAAGCTACAGATGTAATTAAGAAAGAACTTGTTTTTTCCAAGAATAATATGCAATTATTTATTACCAATTATGTTTTTGTTATCCTTTTTCTTGCTATTGGTTCGAGTAGATTGGTTGTAGGAATAATAAGAGAAAAAGCTGTTTTGTTTTTAATACTCTTAATGGCAATAGTCTTTTATGTTTCCTTTCTTTTTTTGAAAAAGATTCTTTATAGTATCGTTCAAAAAACAATTCCTAAACATTTTAAAAACGAAATTATTCCAAACACCAAGACAGAACATACAGGTTGGGAATGGAATTATTTTTTAAATGGAATAGCATTACTTTCCGCTGCATTTATTCCTATAGCAAATACACATACAAGTTCCAATTATTTTTCTGGTTGTGGTTCAAGTTGTGGAAGCTCTTGCGGTTCAAGTTGCGGTAGTTCTTGCGGTGGAGGTTGCGGTGGTTGTGGAGGAGATTAGTTAGTTTAAAGACAAAGGATTACTGCGACTGAAAACCGAACACTATTCTTGTTCCTCCTCATTTGTTTCATTCTTCTCATCATCGTCAGTTTTATTTACTTGCTTCTCATACCATTCTTCAATTTTTGGATATAAAAATGCCGAAATTTCTTTAGTAGGATTGTAAAAAATAGATTTGTCTAATGTTTCTTGTTTTACTAATGCATTATTGATATTCACTTTCTCAAATAATAAAATCACTATACTTAATAATAAAATTGTTTTTAAAGCGCTAAAAATAGCTCCAGCTAGTTTGTTAATCCAACCTAAATAGGCAAAATCAGCTATTTTAGTCAATAATTTTGCAGAAAGGTGAATCAAGACTACCACAAGGATGAAAGTTAAAGCAAAGGCAATTATTTCAATGTATTTAGGTTCCCAAGTCACTTTGGGTTCTAAAATATTTTTCACTAAATAAGAAAATTTAATAGCTACAAATATTCCAGTAACTAAAGCAATCAAGGAAGCCAATTCTACAAAAAGACCATTCTTAATTCCTTTATACAAAGCATAACACAACAAAACGGCAAATACAATATCAATAAAACTCATTCTAAAAGATTAAAGAATAAAGATAATAGAAATTATTTAAAACCAAATTTCAGCTATATCTTTGCACAATATTAAAATGAACACAGGGAGAAAGTCTTTTTTCTTTCTTCTTTGCTCTATTATCTTAAATAAAATGTCAAGAGACGAACAATTAAAAGAACGCTGGGAAAGTGTTGTCAATATATTATCGAATAAATTTGCAGATGGAGAAGAACTCGATTTAGATGCAATTATTTATTTAATAGGAATTCAAGAATTGGGAAAATTCAAGCAAGAATTTAAAAAAGATGAAAAAGTAAACCTTATGCATATTGCTATTTGTCGTTTACTCGAACCTTATGGTTATTACGAATTTGAATATTTTGATAACGAAGGTTGGCCGCATTACAAAATAAAAGAAGAATTACCACCTTTAAAAGCGGGAGAACAATCGGTTCTTATGAAAGATGCTATTGTAAATTATTTCCTTGATAAAGAATTAATAGATTAGTTTTAATAACACAAAATGAAAATCGATAAGTTTGTATTGGCTATTATAATAATAGTTCTTTTAGCCTATCTTTTTCCACAGTTAGGAGCAAAAGAGAGTAACATTCCTTTAGATTTAATAGGAAGTATAGGTATTGCCTTAATTTTTTTCTTCTACGGATTAAAATTGCATCCTGATAAAATTAAAAATGGACTAAAGAACTGGAAATTACATATTTTAGTTCAACTCGCTACTTTTTTACTGTTCCCAATTTTAGTATTGTTGTTTAAACCATTCATAACTTCTGATAATCAAGAAATGATTTGGTTGGCATTTTTATTTTTAGCCGCTTTACCTTCAACAGTTTCTTCATCAGTAGTAATGGTTTCCATAGCTAATGGAAATATACCAGCAGCAATTTTCAACGCTAGTATTTCAGGATTAATTGGAATAGTAATTACACCACTTTGGATGGAATTATTTTTACAACAAACCACAACCGAATTTGACTTAGGCACAATTTATATCAAATTAGCAACAGAAATTCTCCTACCAGTTATTTTGGGTATTATCTTGCAACGTTACTTAGGGAAATATGCTGCCAAATATAATAAGCAATTGACTTTATTTGATAAGTCAATTATTTTATTGATTATTTATAAAAGCTTTTCGGAATCTTTCGAAGGAAAGGTATTTACATCAGTTAAAATAATGGATTTAATCTTGATTTTTACTGTAGATATGGTGCTCTTTTTTGTTGTCTATTCTTTAATTGGATTTTTGTCCAGAAAACTTCAATTTAATAAGGAAGATCAAATAACAGCACAATTTTGCGGAACTAAAAAATCGTTGGTTCATGGAACAGTCTTCTCTAAAATTTTATTTCCATCGACTATTTCCATTGGAATAATTCTTTTGCCTTTAATGTTATTTCATGCTTTTCAAATTTTCATTATTAGTATATTGGCATCCAAACTTGGCACAAGAGGAAAAGTTTAGTTTTTAAAGATTTATTATACAAATAGACAAACTTTAGAATTAAATCAAAACAAAAAAATTTAATTTGTAAATTTGCAGTCCATTTTAAGATTTACAATGATAGACAAGATTAAAAGTCATATTGAAGAAGCCAAAGCTTTTCATACTGATAGTAAAGAGAAATTAGAAGAATTCCGTATTAAATATTTAGGGAGCAAAGGCTTGCTAAGAGAGTTATTTGCTGATATGAGAAATGTTCCAAATGAAATGAGAAAAGATTTTGGACTAATTGTAAATCAGTTAAAAAATACTGCCGAAGACAAAGTAGCTGCTATTCAAGAGCAATTAGAAAGCAAAGAAGTAGTAAAAGGAATTTATGGAGATGTAACTCGTTCAGGTGAGCCAATAAACATTGGTTCTCGTCATCCTATTTCTATTGTAAAAAATCAAATTATTGATATTTTTTCAAATGTAGGTTTTAATGTGTCTGAAGGACCAGAAATAGAAGACGATTGGCACAATTTTACCGCATTAAATTTACCAGAATACCATCCAGCAAGAGACATGCAGGATACTTTCTTTATTCAGACTAATCCTGATATTTTACTACGTACACATACTTCATCAGTGCAAGTACGTTATATGGAAAACAATCAACCACCTATCAGAACTATTTCTCCAGGACGTGTTTTTCGTAATGAAGATATATCATCACGGTCACATTGTATTTTCCATCAAGTGGAAGGTTTATATATTGACAAAGACGTTTCATTTGCTGATTTAAAACAAACGTTGTTGTATTTCACCAAAGAGATGTTCGGAAAATCTAAAATTAGATTAAGACCTTCTTATTTCCCATTTACTGAACCAAGTGCTGAGGTAGATATTTATTGGGGATTAAATAATGAAATTGACTACAGAATCACTAAAGGAACAGGTTGGTTAGAAATTATGGGTTGTGGAATGGTAGACCCAAATGTTTTAAAAAACTGTAACATCAATCCAGACGAATACACAGGATTTGCTTTTGGAATGGGAATTGAGCGTATTGCCATGTTATTATACCAAATTGGTGATATTCGTATGTTTTATGAAAATGATGTGCGTTTCTTAGAACAATTCAAATCATCTATTTAAAACAGTCATAAAGTCGAAAGTCATAAAGTGGAAAGGGTTAGTTACTCTTACTTTAAGACTTTCGACTTTGAAACTTTAAGACTTATTGCATGAAAAAAGACATAATAATTCCAAAAGTAGAAAACGTACATATTGTAGCTATACAAGAATGGAGCGATGATTTTCAAGAGAATTGTTGGTATGCTTATTTATTAAATGCTACCAATGAAACCTTAGAAATGGCCATGATTGTTTCACGAGCTTATGGTTTGATTAATGGAGAAAATAGAAACACCATGTCTTTACGACATGCTTTTGCAAAAGTAGAACCGCAAACAGCTGTGAAAATAGAGTTTCTAGAAAATAATGTGTTGCAATTAAACAATGAATTCCTATTATCTTATTTTATAGGTAATCAAATGTTTGATAAAAAATTCATCTTCAAAGTGAACAGCATCAACGAAAAAGCACAATCCGATTTGCCTGTTATTGCAAAAAGAGGTGTAATGGGTGTTTAGTTACTTACAAAATATTGCAAACTTCATAAAAATTCCTCAATTTTATAGTCTAATTTAAACTGTAAAATGAGGAATTTTCTATTATCAATCCTTTTTATCGCAAATATCACATTTGCACAAGACTTTGCAAAATATGTAAATCCATTTATTGGAACTGGTGGACACGGTCATACTTTTCCTGGAGCGACTGTTCCTTATGGAATGGTACAATTATCTCCTGATACTCGAATTGATGGAAGTTGGGATGGTTGTTCAGGATATCATTACTCAGATAGTGTTATTTATGGATTTTCACACACCCATTTGAATGGAACCGGAGTGTCTGATTTTGGTGATATCATGATAATGCCTACAATGGGAAAACCTTCTTTTGATAATAAAATATATTCTTCTTCATTCTCTCATGAAAACGAAAAAGCTTCAGCAGGATTTTATAGTGTAAAATTAGACAAACACAATATTGATGTTCGATTAACAGCTTCTACTCGAGTTGGATTGCATGAATATATTTTTAATAAAAGTGGTCAAGCCAATATTATTCTCGATTTAAACCATCGTGATAAATTATTGGAAGGAGAAGTGAGAATTATAGATGATAAAACTATTGAAATTTTAAGAAGAAGTGAAGCTTGGGCAACTAATCAGTATGTTTATGCGCGTTTGGAATTTAATGTTCCCATGCAAATTAATTTAGCTAAAGCTAATGATACTAAAACAGATAAAGTATATAGAGGAACAGAATTAGCCTTAAGTTTTTCCAAACTAGTAAAAAAAGGAGAAAAAATTCTTGTAAAAGTGTCGCTTTCTCCAACGAGTTATGAAGGAACTAAATTGAACAGTTCAGAAATTAATCATTGGAATTTTGAGAAAGTAAAAAAAGAGGCAGAAACGCTTTGGAACAAAGAATTATCAAAAATTGAAGTCACTTCAGATGATACAAATAAACTAGCTATTTTTTACACAGCATTATATCACACGATGATGCAACCCAACATTGCCCAAGATTTAGATGGAAAATATCGAGGTAGAGATAACAAAATTCATCAAACAGAAGGATTTGATTATTACACGGTTTTTTCGCTTTGGGATACTTTTCGAGGTGCACATCCATTATATACTTTAATAGATAAAAAACGAACATCTGATTATATTAATACTTTTATCAAACAATACGAACAAGGTGGCAGATTACCCGTTTGGGAATTAGCTTCCAATGAAACCGATTGTATGATAGGCTATCATTCTGTTTCAATAATTGCAGATGCAATGGTAAAAGGTATCAAAGGTTTTAACTATGAAAAAGCATTCGAAGCTAGTAAAGCATCCGCAATGCGAGATGTTTTAGGTTTGAAAGCTTATAAAGAACAAGGCTTTATTTCTATTGACGACGAACACGAAAGTGTTTCAAAAACAGTGGAATATGCTTATGATGATTGGTGTATCGCACAAATGGCTATGCTTTTAGATAAAAAAGAAGATTACGACTATTTCATGAAGCGTTCTCAAAATTGGAAAAATCTTTTCGATTGGGAGACGAGTTTTATCAGACCAAAGAAAAATGGTGGTTGGGACAAACCTTTCGACCCAAAAGAAGTCAATAATAATTTTACCGAAGGCAATGCTTGGCAATACACGTTTTTCGTTCCTCAAGATATAGAAGGAATGATTCAGGCTTATGGCGGACCAGAAGATTTTGAAGCGAAATTAGACGAAATGTTCAACAGTGAAAGTAAAACTACAGGTCGCGAACAAGTAGATGTTACTGGTTTAATAGGACAATATGCTCATGGAAACGAACCAAGTCATCACATGGCTTATTTATACAATTACATTGGAAAACCAGAAAAAACAAATGAAAAAGTAAAATACATCTTAGATACTTTCTATAAAAACACACCAGATGGCTTAATAGGAAACGAAGATTGCGGACAAATGAGTGCTTGGTATGTGTTGAGTTCAATGGGAATTTATTCAGTTACACCAGGACAACCATTTTTTCAAACCGTAAAGCCTTATTTTGAAACTATTAAAGTGCATTTTGAAGATAAAAGAACTTTAATTATCAATGAAAAAACTGAAGTAATGAAGTTGGAGGAAATTGCTGTAAATGATTATCATTTTAGAGAGAATTATGAAGGGAAAATTGAAAATAGTTTTGTGAAAGACATCATTCCAGTTCCTATAATTGAAGCTGAAAGCAAATCTTTTAAGAATAAATTAAAAGTCGAATTAAAAGCAAAGGATGAACAGAACATATTTTATTCATTTACTAATGAAAATGATTTTCTAGAATATACTACTCCTTTTGATATTTCAGAATCTACTCATATTTATACTTTTTCAACAAATAAATGGAAAGAAAAAAGCAACACCATTTCTGCACAATTTTTTAAAAAACCAACTAATTATACAATCAACATTAAATCGAAATACAATCCGCAATATCATGCAGGTGGTGCAGAAGGTTTGTTAGATGGCATTTTAGGAACCGAAAATTGGAGAAAAGGAGAATGGCAAGGATATCAAAATCAAGATTTTGAAGCGGTTGTAGATTTACAAAAAGAAATTAAAATTGAAAAAATAAGTGCCAATTTTCTTCAAGATACAAGAGCTTGGATTTTAATGCCAACATATGTAGATTTTTATGTTTCAAAAGATGCTAAAAATTTTACTAAAGTTGCGTCTGTAAATAACACAATAGACCCAAAAGAATATAATACAGTAATTAAAGATTTTAAAGTTTCAGTTAAAGAAAGTGGTCGTTATGTAAAAATTATTGCTAAAAATTTTGGAAAATTACCTGAGTGGCATCAAGGACATCCTTTTGATGGCAACGCTTTTATATTTATTGATGAAATAACTGTAAATTAATTTCGTTTAAAGAGTATTACTTATTGTAAAAGTAAGTTTTTAAATGACAAACACTTCTAGATATACATCTTTAAAACTATTACTAAGTTATTTATTATTACTTGGTCTAATGGCTTTTGCTGTTTGGTATTTGTTTCATCAGCAATTAAAGTTAAATCAATTATTAAAATCTGATTCCATGGATGAAAATCAATTGGTTTATACAGAATTAATAAGAGATTTATATGAAACAGATAATCGATCTAAAGTTGCTTTACAAACTAAAAGCAAGAAAAATGTTACTTTGTTTTTAAATAAAAACGACAAAATTTTACTAAAATTAGATAGCCTAAAATCGGGTTTATTACAACCAGATAATCAAATTATAGATACGCTACAGCAACTCTTAAATTATAAAAAAGAGAATGTTTTACAATTGTTAAAACTTCAAAAAAATTCAAACAGTTCTTTACCTATTGCTCAAGTAGTCTCGAAAATTGAAAATCTTGAGGATGTTAAAGGGAAACTTAAAATTGAAAATTTATTTATAAATACAGAAGATTTTAATCCTTATCAAAAAAGAGTAGCACAAGATTTTGTGGATTATTTAAATGAAAATGTTCCAAAAGATAGTAGTAATACAATTTCAGCTAAAGAAGCAGATTCTATTTTAACGGCTTCAAAAATAATCCTATTAGAATCTCAAAAGAAAAGTAATCAACAATCTATAGCTATAAAAAACAAAGAAGTTGAATTACTTAGGAACGAACTTTTTATTGCACAAAAATTATCAGACATTATTTCAAAATTAAGAGAAACAATTACAAAAGAACAAGAAAAAGCGAGAGTTAGTAGAGTGGAAAACCAGCGTGACTCCTTAAAATTAGTAACTATTGCTGCAATAATCTGTTTGCTTTTAGTTGTCTTTTTCTTCATTCTTTTATCTACTGATTTTCTTAAAAATAAAACATACAGGCAAGAGCTTGAAATTCAAAAGCAAAAAACAGAAGTGCTTCTAGAATCTAGAGAGCAATTAATGGCTTCTGTAAGTCATGATATTAGAACACCTTTACAATCGGTTATAGGATATAGTTCACAATTATTAGAAAAAGAAGAGTCTTTTCAAAACAGAAATAAACTGATAAAGATAAAATCGGCTACACATTACATTGAGCAATTGGTTTTAGATTTGTTAGATTATGTTCGAATGGAAAAAGGAAAAATTAAAGTTTTTTCACAAGAATTTGAATTAAACGAACTATTAGAAGAAACAGCTCAAAGTATCGCCGATTTACATCAAGAAAAAGAAGTTATTTTAAAATATGCTATTCAGGAAACTGAAGATTTGTTTTATTATGGAGATTATAATAAAATTAGGCAAATCCTTTATAATTTAATAGGAAATGCGTTCAAGTTTACTGCTCAAGGAAGTGTTACTGTTGAAACAAAAGTTCAAGAAAATAGACTATTTATTTCTATAAAAGACACAGGTGTTGGTATTGCCTCAGAATCTTTTGAAAAAATATTTGAATCTTTTACTCAAGAAAACGATCAAATTGAACTATTATATGGTGGAACAGGATTAGGTCTTTCCATTTGTAAAAAATTAGTTCATTTATTAGATGGAAAAATAACTTTGGAAAGTAAATTAGGCGAAGGTTCTATCTTTACAATTAATTTGCCTTATATTTTTGCTAATGAAATTAAAGTAGAAAATGAGATTGAATTAGATAGTTGTTTAATTTTAGACGATGATAGTTCTCAAATTGAACTTACAAAATCTTTACTTCAACCATATTTTAATTCTATTGTTACTTTTACAGTTGGTAACAAAGCATTAGAATTTTGTAAAAAGAGACTTCCTTCTGTTGTTTTTTCAGATATTCAAATGCCAGAAATGAATGGTTATGATTTTGTATCAAGATTAAGAAAATTGCCAAACACACAAAATATTCCAGTAATCTTTATTAGTGGTCAAGTTCCTGATGATGAAAAAAACAAACCAAAAATGTACACAGATTTCTTACTGAAACCTTATACATCAAATCAGTTATTAGCATTGCTTTCTAAAATTTCAGGTAAGAAAATAGAGAAGCACACAATTACAAATGAAGATTCTTATGGTTCAGTTTTAAAACGCTTTATTGGAGATAACCCTAAAGAAATTCAACGATTTATTCAACAATATAAAGAAGGGTTAACATTAGATATAATCTATCTAGAAAAAGCTGTTGCAAATAAAAATTGGCAAGAAATCGCTGTCTTAAGTCATAAAATGCAAACTATGATAGGACAACTTGAAGAAAAAGAATTATATACTTCCTTACAACTTCTTGAATTGGAATCAAAAAAAGGAAATGTAACCATAGATTATAATGCGCTTTTTCAAAAACTGAATGCTTTTAAAGAAAAATTAGTTACAAATGATACTGTGTAATTTTATTATACATAGTTTTTCTTGATATTCCTAGTATCTCTGCTGCTCTAGTTTTATTTCCATTTGTCATTGCTAGTGCATCAACTATTGCTTTCCGCTCAACTTCATCTCTTAATCCTAAATCTGAATGTTCTTGTTCTTCTTTATAAGTAGTAATTTCATCGGGTAAACAATTTATTTCTATAACATCTCCTAAGCTTAAAAGAGTTGCTCTTTTAATATAGTTTTGAAGTTCTCTCAAATTACCTGGCCAATGGTATTGTATTAAAGCTAATAAAGCTTCTTTAGAAATTTTAGTAACATCTTTATTTAATTGTTCAGCTGCTTTCTCTAAAAATAAATAGGAAAAGGCTTCAATATCTTCTTTTCTTTCTCGTAAAGAAGGAATAGAAATCGAAAATTCATTTATTCTATGATATAAATCTTCTCTAAAAGAGCCATTGGCAACAGCCTTTTTTAAATCCTCATTGGTCGCGCAAATTAATCGAATATCTATTTCAATTTCTTTATTGGAACCTATAGGTTTAATTTTTCGTTCTTGTATAGCACGTAATAATAAAATCTGATTTTCATAGGATAAATTACCTATTTCATCTAAAAATAAGGAACCACCATTTGCAGCTTCAAAACAACCTATTTTATCGTTTATGGCTCCTGTAAAGGAACCTTTTATATGTCCAAAAAATTCACTTCCTGCAATGTCTCTTGGTATGGCACCACAATCTACTGCAACAAAAGGTAAATTGGTTCTATTGCTTTTTTTATGAATAGTTTTTGCTGCAACTTCTTTACCTGTACCATTTTCTCCTGTAATTAATACAGAAAGTGGAGTTGGCGCAACTAAATCGATATGTTTTTTAAGTTTGATAGAAGCAATTCCTTTTCCCCAATAAAAATCTGATTTAACAGAAGTTTTGTTTTCTTTTTTGAAAGCTATTTCAGGTTTTTTATCATTAGAAAGTATTTTTTGTAAAACTAATAAGGCCTCTTCTGGAACAAAGGGTTTAGAAATATAATCTGCTGCACCAGTTTTTATTGCTTTTACGGCAGTTTTAACATCAGCGTAAGCCGTCATTAAAACAAACGGTATTGATTTGTTTTGTTGTTTTAAAATGGAAAGTAATGCTAAACCATCCTGATCAGGCAAACGTAAATCGGAAAGAATAATATCAAAGGATTTTGAATCTAATTCTGCTAAAGCTTCTTTTACAGAAAAAGTAGGTATAGCATCATAATTATTACGCTTTAAAAATTGTAAAAGCATATTGTTAAAAGTAGTGTCGTCTTCAACAATTAAAATTTTTGGCATTCTTTTTTAAATAAAAGTAAAGATTTTTATTAGTAATCTTCTTAAAAATAATATAAAAAAAATGCTACCTCACAAGAGATAGCATCTTCTTCAAAAGAAAGTGAATTTATATTACTCCTTTTTCAACCAATTTCCGTTAGCATCAGCGTATACTGTTTGTGTAGCTCCACCAACTATCAACTCCAACTTAAACTCTTTACTTTCATTTACAAATGCTTTTTGAATTTTAGCATCTTTAAAATCTTTTTTTACAGCTTCTTGTACAGCGCTTGGTAACTCCTCTACTGGCAATTCTTTAAACTCTTCTTGAAGAACTACATTTTGAGTTTCTACTGAATTAACTTCTGTTGTTGCAAATGTTGTTAGTGTTGCAAAAGCGAATACCGCTGTTAAAATTACTTTTTTCATAACTTACTTTTTTAATTATTTATTAGTCTGCTTAAGTAAAAGAAAAAAGCGTGCCATAAGAAAAATCATTAAATTTAAAAATTTAAACATCTATATGTCAGATAGTTATCTGTTTTTGTTAAAATACACAATTGTGTAAAAGAGAAAGGAGAAGTACAACAAACGTGTAAATATGTTACATTTTTAGATATTAATCCTTAATAGGAAATAGTAATGACCAAACTACAGAAGTAAGTATTACACCACCTACAACTCCTAAAGAGACTAAAGAAGATATGTGTATGAATGGAGCAATTATCATTTTTACACCTATAAAGCCTAAAATAAGAGCTAATCCATAATGTAAACGGCTAAACATATACATGAAGTTGGCCAGTAAGAAATAAAGCGAACGAAGACCTAAAATTGCAAATATGTTAGAAGTATAAAGAATAAAAGGATCATTTGGAGCAATGGCAAAAATCGCAGGAATACTATCTACTGCAAAAAGCAAATCGGTAAATTCAATAATTGCAACAACAACAAATAAAGGAGTTGCCATTTTTATTCCATTTTGAATAGTAAAGAATTTATCACCATCAAAATTTGGACTCACCTTAAAAAATTTGTGAACTAATTTTGCTCCTGGACTTTTAGAAAAATCTTTGTCTCCATCATCTCCACTATTACTAAACCAAGATTTAAATCCAGCTACAATTAAAATAAACCCAAATATGGTTAGTAAATAATTAATGGTTACAGTTTTTCCAAAAAGTTCCATTTCGGGTAGATAAGTATAATTTAAGATCCAAACACCAGAGAAAATAAAAATGGCTCTAAATGCTAATGCTCCTAAAACGCCCCAAAACAAAACTTTATGCTGTAATTCTTTAGCAACATTGAAATAACCAAAAACTAAAATAAATACAAACAAATTATCAACTGATAATGCTTTTTCTATCCAATAAGCACCTTGAAATTGAGAAAATTTTTCAAAACCTAAATAATAATAGATAATACCACTAAAACCCATTGATAAAGAAACCCATAAAATCGACCAATAGGCTGCTTCTCTACTAGTTATAGCATGGCTTTTCTTATTTAAAACGCCTAAATCTAAGAGTAACATTCCAATAATTACTACAGAAAAAACACTTAGAATTACTGGATGATTAATTAGTGAGTCCATATTTTTTAGAATTTGTTTGCGAAAATATTATCTATTTTTTTACCCAAGAGATTAGACTGTAAATGGTTTATTTTCAATACTTTATGTCAATTTTTAAAACAATTAAAAAAACCTATATAATTGAAATTCAACTACATAGGTTTATTTTTTATATAATCTAATGAAAAGTTAATTTTTTAATTTAATTTTTCAGTTAATTTCTTAAATTCTGCTTTAGCTTCTTTTCCTTCATATAGAATGCGATAAACAGCATCAATTATTGGTGTGTCTGCTTTGTATTCTTTATTTAACTGATAAGCACTTTTTGCTGCATAATATCCTTCTGCAATCATGCTCATTTCCATTTGAGCCGATTTTACAGTATATCCTTTACCTATCATATTACCAAACATTCTGTTTCTAGAAAAAACGGAATAACCAGTAACTAACAAATCTCCTAAATAGGCAGAATTATTAATGTTTCGCTTCATGCGATGTACTTTTCGAATAAATTTCTTCATTTCACGAATTGCGTTACTCATTAATACAGCTTGAAAGTTATCTCCATAACCTAAACCATGAGCAATTCCTGCAGCAATTGAATAAATATTTTTTAAAACAGCTGCATATTCAGTACCAATAATATCATCTGTCGTTCTAGCCTTTATATAATAAGAACTTAAATTTTTGGCTACATATTTGGCTTTTTCTTTGTCATTACAAGCAATGGTTAAATAAGATAAACGTTCCATAGCTACTTCTTCAGCATGACAAGGTCCAGTAATGACACCTATGTTGTCAAAAGGAATATTATATTTAGTATTAAAATGTTCACCTACAATTAAACTAGACTCAGGAACAATACCTTTAATAGCTGAAAAAATTATTTTTTCAGAAATAGGAACTGTTAATTTTTCTAATTCAGCACTTAAAAAAGCAGAAGGGATAGCAAATATGATATAATCGGCAAATGTTATTGCTTCATTAATATCATTAGTAAGAAATAATTTATTGTTATCAAATTCTACAGAGCTAAGGTAGTTAGGATTATGCTTTTGATGTTTGATACATTCTAAAGCATATGTGCTCCTCATATACCATGCAATTTTATCCTGATTTGCACATAACATCTTTGCAAGAGCTGTTGCCCAACTTCCGCCACCAATAACTGCAAACTTTGGTTTTTCCATTTATTTATGATTTACGAAATTCAAAGGTAAAGAAATACTTTTAATATTGAAATACTTAAATGATATAGCTCATAAAGTGGATAAACTAACTTTAACATTTTTTTAATTTTTTCTATGCAATTTAAATTAGTTTCATGGCGTTGTATAGATATATTTTAAATAATTTGGGTTAAATTATTTAGTTTTTGGTTGGTTAGTTAAAAGCGTTCAAAATTCAATTTTGAACGCTTTTTTGTTTTATTTTTTGATTCCTTATAAGAATGAATTTATAATCAAGTTTTTATGGAACGGATGTAGAGTGTATAATTATTGTAAAAAAGAAGAAACTTTGTTTAACCATTAGATTTATTCTTAATCAAATCAATTAACTCATCTTTATTAGTTACATGTAGTTTTTCGTAAATATTACGAACATGAAATTTTATTGTGTTAACACTTACACTTAAGGCTTCTGCTATAGATGCGTAGGTTTTTCCATCTGATAGCAAATCCAATACCTGATTTTCTTTATCAGTTAAATTGTAAATCTGCTTTTTTTGAAAAGACTCTACAACCATTCTAGCAATATTAATGCTCATAGGAGCTCCACCAGCTTCTACTTGGTACAAAGCTTCAATTAATTTTTCACCTCCGCTACTTTTAGTGACATATCCTACTGCTCCTGCGCATAGAGCATCAAACACATATCTAGAGTTTTCATGTACTGTTACCACTATAATTGAAATAGATGGAAGCAAGCTTTTAATTCTTTTTATCCCTTCAATCCCATTCATTCCTGGAAGTGATATGTCAATTAATACAAAATCTGGTTTTATCTCTTGAATCTTAATCAAAGCATCTTCACAAGTATTAAATTCCCCTACCACTATAAAATCTTCAGTATTATTAATTATTTTAATAAATGAATCTAATACTACTTGATAATCTTCTATGAGTACAATTTTTTTTCTCATTTTTTACATGTTTATTAGTCCTGTAAATATAACCTTAGTCTCTTTACCAGTAATTATTTGCAATTCACCGTCAATCTTCTGTGCTCTCTTTTGCATATTATTTAAGCCATTTTTTCTTTTTAATTCTGATTCTATAAATCCTTTTCCATTGTCTTTTAATTCGATTTTTAATACATTCTTCTTTAAATTAATTGACAAAATAACTTCAGTTGCATTGGAATGTTTATAACTATTTGTCATTGCTTCTTTAAAAAGTAATAATAATTGGCGACTCCAATAGTTAGGTAATTTTTTAATTTCTTGACTAATCTCTTTTTCCACTTTAAAAGTAATTTCAGAATTTTGAAATAACTCTTCACCGAAATCTGACAAATAAATAATTAATTCTTCTAGATAATCGCTTTTACTATCAATACTCCATACAAAATCTCTTATGCCAAAATACAAACTTTTCGAATCTTTTTGGATTTGCTTAATTGCCTCAAAAGAATTTGACTGTTTTATAAACTCATCTTTTAGCATTAACTCTGAAACAATGGTTATACCTGCTAATTTATTACCTAATTCATCATGAAAATCGCTAGCTACATTTTCTCTTACTTCACTAAGTTCTTTTTCTAATTTTTTTTGACTAGCTATTGAATTTTTTAACAACTGGTTTTTTTTATGAATGGTTAAAATTCTATACACTAGAAAAAGTAAAATGCTAATAGAAATTATGGACACACCCCACCAAGTCTTATACCAAGGAGCCACATTTGAAAAACTATAAATAGTAGAATAACTCCAATCACTTGATAATCTTCTTACTCTAAATTGTACTGTATGCGAACCATATTGATAATTTGAAAAATTATACTCTCTTTCTTGCGTTGACACCCAATGATTATCTCCAATTTTATACTGTATTAATAAGGTTTCTCCTGAAAAGTCAATTACATTTAATTTAAATTGATCTTTTTTGCTACTTATTTGTATAGAAGGTTTGTTATCTGGTTTAAAAGGTAAAGTGTTTTTTATTCTTTTAGCACCATTACTTCCCACTAACCAAATAAAGTTATTATTGTCTTCTATAATTTTATTAACATAAGAAAATGAACTTCCATTTTCTTTAGTAAAGTTGTAAAAATTCCCATTTTTAAATACAGAATACCCTTTCTGATGTGACAACCAAACAATGTTATGATGGTCTACAAAAACATGATTTAAGTTGTCTGAAGGCAATCCATCTTTTTTAGTATAAACTTTTATAGAATCTTTATCTATGACATTTAAACCTCCAATAGTTGCCACATACACTTTGTTTTTTGATACGGTAAAAGACTTTATATTAGTATTAGATAAGCCTTGTAAAGAAGCCACTCTTCTCTTCTCTTTAAAATTTTTTGAGTCGTAAATAAAAAAACCAAAATTAGTGGCGACCCATAATTCATTATTAATTAGTTGTACGTCATTTATTTGAGTTTCTTCTTTAAAATTAATCTTTAGCGGGGTCTTATTTTCATGAACAAAAACTTTTAGTATATATCCCCAAAAAGATACCGATATGTCAGACCCATTAATTCTTTTTTTATAGAAGGAACTTAATAATGATACATTGTCTAGTCCTTTACCAGCGTTACCATGATGTTTATTTAAAGAAGTAGCTGTAACGATTAATGAATCTTTGTTGGAAGAAGTAGTATTAAAACCCTTTAAAAAACACGAAAGAGGGTAAATATTACTATGTTCGTTAGTGTTAAGGGAATAAATGGAAGTTAAGGATAAAAAATATAGGCTATTATTATTTAATTGGGTTACATCATGCAATGGTATATTATCAAAAAAAGATTTAGTATCATGTTCATAAGTACTAGGAATAAAATAAACTCCCTGACCATATAATGAGATCCAAATATTTTCATCTTTATCTTTTATAATATCACTGACAAGCGTATTTATTTTTTGTTCAGAAGAAAAATTAATTTCTTTTTTACTTATCTTATCATATAATATTATTTGGTCACTTATTTGAAAGTCATCTTCTAAAACATAGACATTGAACCTATTGGTCTTTACAAATCTTTTAAACTTAAACTTATTTTTTACCGTTTTTACCATTATAGATTTAACCTCTAGGATTTTTTTATCATTAAAAACAATTTCTTCTGTATCTGTCAACGCTATATAAATTCCTTCCTTATAGACTAAATCGTTAATTTCTTTATCATTTAAAAAGGGAAACTCTTCTTTGTGGGAAAACTTTTTAAAATCTAATGAAATAATCCCTTTTGTTTTTTGAAGACCAAAATTATTACCTCCTATATAGAATAATTTACCATTAGTTTTAATTGGACTTAAAACTCTTGAGTTAACAGATCCTATCTTTTCTTTTATATTAAAAAGTATAGCGTCCTCATTAGTTTTAAAATTTCTTTTTTCTTCAATATAATTATTTCCACTTTTATACAAAACATGGAAGCTATTTTGGCCTGAACTAGCTATAATTGTATTTTCTTGGATATTAATTTTACTAATTTTTGAAAAATAATTAGTCGAACCTTTGGACATTAAAACAGAATCATTTTGGATAAGTTGTACACCACCACCCCACATTCCTACAGCTATTTTTTTATCCTTAGTTTCATTAATATCAATAACATAATTAGAACGCAATCCTTCTTTTATGGTAAATGTTTTAAATTCATTACCATTATATTTTACCAATCCATTATCTGTACCAATCCAAATATATCCAAAAGAATCTTGAAATAAGCCATAGGTTATATCATGAGGCAATCCATTAGAAGTTGAGTAGTGAATAGGTTTATTTTGAGCAACACCATACCAACAAAAAAAGAATACAATAATTCTAAGGCACATATTTTTAAATTAGAAACTTCGGTAAAGTAAAAAAAATAAAACTCAAAAAACCACTAAAACGGCATTAAAAACATGATTTTTAACATTGTAAAACTAAAAACTACCCATTATGGGTGGGAAAAAAAATGTACTACAAGTCTACCTTTGCTTTTTAAATTATACAAAAACATTTATTAAAAACCCATATTATGAAAACTTCTTTAAAAGCAGTCATACTTCTTTTTATAACCCTTTTTTCTTGTAGTAAAGAGGATGAAACAAAAGTAACACCTACTCCTGAACTACCTACTATAGTTACTATCCCTGATGCTAATTTTAAAGCTAGTCTATTAGCTCATGGAAATAGTATAACTGGAAACGGAATTAGTAAAATTGACACCAATGATGATGGTGAAATTCAAATAAGTGAAGCGCAAGTTTATGCAGGAACCATTAATTGCTTTGATAAGAACATTAGTGATTTAACAGGAATTGAAGCTTTTATAAATATAACAGGTTTGGGAGTTGTAAACAATCAATTAGCAAGTTTGAATATTTCCCAAAATACTGCTCTTGAGGTATTTAATTGTGGAGGGAACCAATTAACAAGTTTAGATGTTTCGCAAAATACTGTATTAAAATTTCTTTACTGTTATGAGAATCAGTTAACAAGTTTAGATGTAAGTCAAAATATAGCTTTAACACAATTAAATTGTCAATCCAATCAATTGACAAATTTAGATGTAAGCCAAAATGTAGCTTTAACACTTTTAGCTTGCCTTTCCAATCAATTAACAAGTTTAGATGTGAGTCAAAATGTAGCTTTAATACAATTACATTGTTATGACAATCAATTAATCAGTTTAAACCTTGCTAATGGTAATAACGATGAACTAATAGTTATGAAAGCATCAAATAATAATTCACCTTGTATTAAAATAGATTCTGGGTTTACGCCTCCTAGTTCTTGGGAGAAAGACGCTACGGCTAGTTATAGTACAAGTTGTCTTTAATATGTTACAATGGTATAAATACATTTAAGAACCATAAAAAAAGAAGAGTATGAAAAAAATAGCAATAATAATAAGCATGGCATTTTTGTTATTTATAAGTTGTGAAAATGATGACGTTAATGACACAATGCCAAATAAAAATCAATTTTTGGTGGATAAAGTATTTGATTATAACAACAACTTATTGGCAGAGTATTTCTACAATGAGAATAATCAATTGATAAAGCGTAAAGATACCGATCCAGTAAACAATAAAAGTTCAGATTACAAATTGGAATATGAAAATAACAGAGTAAATAGAATAATTTATACAGACCATACTTTTCCACAGTTTAACCATTTCACGAAGATTTATTATAACGAACAAGGTCAAATGGTTAAGGCTGGTACTTTTAAAAATGGGCAATTAGTTGGCAGTAAAAACTATATATATTATCCAGATGGTAAGATGAAAGGTCTTATTGATGACAATAATGTAGAATATCTAACGCTTCTGTATGATGGCACCAAAAATGTAGAACGAGTTAAACTTCTAGGCTCTGGAAATAACTTACCAGAAGATGGTGGTCAAACTGAGGATCAATACTTTGATTATGAATATGACAATGCATTAAAACCATTTTTTGGAATAAATGATATGTTACCATTTGAACCATTACCATATTTTGGTACTGAAGCAACCTTGGCAAAAAATATCTCTCAAAACAATATGACGGAGAATAGGGAAAGTGGTACGAGATGGATTTACCAATATAATGAACATAATTTTCCAAAAACAATTGAAGTACAATGGGATAATATAGAAACGGTAGAACCTATACTTTGGAGAATAACTTATAGAGTTACTGAATAAGTAGCTTTTTTATTCATTATGTATCACGCATAAAACTTACATCAACTTTAGAACAAATACCATCATTGGATTTCTAAAGAGGTAGTGCCATCTAGATGGTTGTATGCACAACATGGATACATAAAGGAGATGAAACAAGAATCGCTTTATATGAAAAAGTATTCTAGCAACAAGTATTTAAAAATTAACCTATTAATTAAAAAAATATAATTTGTCATGAAAATTAAAAACCTATTGTATGTTACTACAGCTATTCTTATTGTTTCTTGTAGTAAAGATAGCAAAGACCAAGAGGATGATTTGAAAAATATACCATCAGATGGATTGGTAGCCTATTACACCTTAGATAACGAAGCTTTGGATAAAAGTATAAATAATAATGATGGAGAAATTATTGAAGCTAATGGTTCAACCGACAGAATGGAGAAAGAAAATGGAGCATTGGAATTTAACGGGATTAATTCTAAGGTAGTACTCACAACGCAAATAGATGATGCACTTTCGACTGGCTTAACTTTTTCAGCATGGATCCATTATACAGGTGAAACTACAGGAAGGGTATTAAGCAATTATAATGGAGAGGGGCAATCAGGAAACTGTAATGAGAGAATTGGATTTAATTTTGGAGTAACAGATGATAAACAATTAAACATTCATTATGCGATTGATGGAGATAATTTCATTGGTAGAAAAACCAATCCAAATGCAATTAATGCTAATGAGTGGGTTCATATATTAGGAACATGGGACGGAACTTTAACTTCAAGTGGGTTTAAATTATACATTAATGGTATACAACTGGATACCGAGAATCACGAAACGGGAACTATTCCATGCGATTATCTTCAATCGTTAATTCCATTTTATATAGGAATGGGACATTGTGCTGCTGGAGAGTGTGCACCTTTTGAAGGGAAGATAGATGATGTTAGAATTTATAATAAGGAGCTAAGTTTAGAAGATATAAAACTCTTATCAGAGGAATAGCTGACAGCACCAATAATAAATATAAGTAATGGCGGAAAAGTAGCAATGCAAACATTAATATTTTTAAATAAAATTTATCTAAAACTTGATACACTTGAGTTTAGTAAACCGTATTACACATAGTATTACAGCATTATTTCACATTTAAAAATAAATACAATTTAATACAAATAGCTATTTTAAATAAAAAAACTAACCTAATTTTTAATAAATTATAATTAACTATGAAAATTAAAAACCTATTGTTCATTACTACAGTTGTTCTTATTGTTTCTTGTAGTAAAGAGGATGAAACACAAGTAACACCTACTCCTGAGCTACCTACTATTGTTACTATTCCAGACGCCAATTTTAAGGCTGCTTTATTAGCCCACGGAAATAGTATGACTGGAGGAGGAATTAGTAAAATTGACACCAATGACGATGGTGAAATTCAAATAAGTGAAGCGCAAGCTTACGAAGGAAAAATTCATTGTTATAATAGAAGCATTAGTGATTTGACTGGTATTGAGTTTTTTGTAAATATAGTTGAATTAAACATTGGAATAAATCAGTTAACTAATTTAGATATAAGTCAAAATGTTGCTCTTAAGAAATTAGATTGTGCACAGAACCAGTTAATCACTTTAGATATTTCTCAAAACATATTGTTAAGCGAATTGAAATGCAGTTACAACCAATTAGCAAGTCTAGATGTTTCTCACAATATAAATCTAAAAGATTTATATTGTACTCAGAATCAACTAACTAGTTTGGATATAAGTCAAAATGTAGTTTTAGAAAGATTAAGTTTTAGCCATAATCAGTTAACAGATATAGATGTTGCCCAAAATATAAATCTAAAAGACTTATTTTGTGGTAATAATTTCATTGCTACTTTAGATGTTTCACAGAATCTAAATCTAATAGAATTATTTTGTGGTGATAATCTGCTAACTAATATAAATATTTCAAACAATGTCAATTTAAAAAAGTTTGGCATTCAGGGAAGTAATCTCACTAATATAGATGCTTCGCAAAATATAAATTTAGAGTATTTGAATTTAGATAATAATCAAATATCTGATTTAAATATATCAAACAATATCAATTTAAAGACATTGTGGGCTCAAGGGAATCTATTAACTACTATAGATCTTTCACAAAACACTGCTTTAGAATCTTTATATCTTTCAGGTAATCAATTAAGTAGTTTAGATGTTTCTACTACTATTGGATTAAAAACCCTTGTGGTTTCAAGTAATCAATTGAGTTATTTAAATGTATCGAATAATTCTCAATTAATTAAATTATGGATTCAAAGTAATTCATCATTGAATTGGCTAAACCTTGCTAATGGGAATAATAATAGCTTAACAGATATGACGGCAACCTATAATAATAATTTAACCTGTATTCAAATAGATTCAGGATTTACGCCTCCTAGTTCTTGGAGCAAAGACGCTACAGCTACTTATAGTACAAATTGTCTTTAAGCTTTTTAGATAAAACTTTATTTAAGTAATCATTCCTCCAGAAAAATAGTTATATGTGTTGCATCTAGACTCTGAGGAAATTTACAAAAAGAAATTGTAGACAGGATTAAAAATTACAAAAGATTTTTATGACAATTCTTGACTATTTTGAAAATAGTATTGCATTACAAAAGCGGAAACCAGTGACCGCTCAAAAAAACGGGGCGACTCCGAAAAGCCAAACGAGTAGGAAAATATTTAAATAATATAAAAATGGGACTATTTAATGCTTTATTTGGAAAAAAGAAAACTTCATTGCAAGATTTGGATAAAAAAAACGATGATTTCATAGCTAAGAATCCAATAGCAGAGAACGACGAAAATGAAATGATGCGTAATGCTTCTAAATTAATGACAAGTGGAAAATTTAGTGAATCTTTAGATTTATATAAAAAACTCTCTGAAAATTATCCTAATAATAAAGACCTATATGAAAGTCAAATAGGAGTTGCCTACTATTTTTTAGGAGACTATGAAAATGCAGTTACATATTATACCTCTTCACTTAACAATGGTGGAGATAAAAGTATGATGGATGATAACATTTGGGAAGCAGCAGAAGCTTTTTCTAAATTAGAATTTCAAGAGAAAGAAAGTTCAACAACAAACACTACAAAATTAATTGAAAAATATTTGGAAATATTTCCTAATGGACGTTATGCAAAAAAAGCAAAGAAACATTTAGGAAAGTAAACACATCTAAATATTGATAGCAAAAAGTATAAACGAGTTTGTAGTATCATTTTAAAGTTAATCATAAAAAATTACCATGAAAATTAAAAACCTATTGTATACTATGTTAATCTTATTAGCATTACCCTTAAATGCTCAAATTGAAATGGCGAAGGAAGTTTCAAATGAAACGGAATCTGCTACTCAGGGCTTTTTTGTAAATGGAGGTAGTCAAAAAATAGAAGCTCTTGAGTGTTATACTTTTAAAGATTTAACCTTATCCTTTGACCTAAAAAAAGAACATTTTGTTTGTGATAGGGTTGACATTCAAATTAAAATAGGTACAGCAGAAACTGGCTGGATAACTTATAAAAATTTTAGTATAGATCAAGATGAGTTTACTGCACTTTTTGGTGATAAAAAATATGCTTATTTCAAAATCTTTTCTTCGGAAGATATAGAAGAAAAGGCGAAGTGGTATTGTACGATTTCACAGCACTTTCTTACACGTTCTAGATTGCAGTATACTAGTATTAAAAGCGATGTTCAAGGTGCTAAAATGATGGTGAAAGTATTGTGTGGAAAAATAACGGGAGAAGGAGAGACATCAGAAGTGGTTTCAGATCGAGTGGTAACCCGTAAATACAATACTTGGAAGTGGACGGATTCCTCTACTTTTGATATCGAATTAAAAAATAGAATTTACATAAAAACTTTTAAACTTCTAATGAAAGGTTTTCCTCCAGCACCAGTTGCAACAGGTAATTGCTATGAGTAGCTATAGTACAAGTGCTTGGCCTTGAATGCTTCATTTAACTAACCTGTTGTGTGTTTTGTATAGAACGACAACAATTATTTTTATTTTATTAAACCTTTTTTCAGCATATTAATTTCATATTGAAAAATGATTTTCAACCCATTTTAAACACTAATTTATTTTTATGAGAACAGCAAAAATGACTTTATGCTTATTTTTAATTTGTATGGGTTTTACAATCCAAGCACAACAATTAAAAAATGGTACCTATTATCGTACTGCTAGTGATGGCACTATTGAAATATTTAATTGCTGCGATAATGAAAAACTTACCGTAACCTTTAAAAACACAGACGGAACAGAAAATACTAGAGATATGAAAGCAGTTCAAGGTACAGATGGGCTATACTTATTTGTAGGTGATGGGTATTTTTACTTTATAGCTGAAAACGATGAATATCTTGAACGATACATATTCAACGGTAACTTTAATTATGCCACCGCAGATCCGGCTGATTATTATGAAATCCTTTCCCAAGATCAATCCTTGGTCAATTCCAAAAAGAGTTCCGCAGAATTAAGACGAAAAATGCTGGAAAGCGGAAAGGAAAAATTCTACTTTCCTAGACTGTTGACTAAATATGCCAAAGCACCAGCAAATGAAAGATTTCAAATTGATAAATATTATAAAGGAATTAGCTCATTGGGTCAGAAGAGTACAATGCACGTGAAAGTAATCGATAAAAATACAATCGATGTAGTTTTTGGAGCCAAAGTAAAAATGCTTACACTTAAAGGTAGAATGGATACCCAAACTTTTTACAGACATCATTTAAATCCAAATATCTTTATGAATTATGATACTCCCACGTATTGGGGGAGAAGTGATCCGGACGAGTATATATACTTTGGTGCAGATGGAATTCATTATATCTATAATGAAGGCAATAAATCTATATTTCTATTTGGAGATGAAAAGAAAAAATATAACGAACAAGAAATTATGGAAATGGAATTCAAGGCTAAGGATGATATAGAAAAGAAGTTCAGAAAGCAGAAAGAAATATTTATGAATAGCTGGATAGACAATCCTAAAATGCCTGCTACTGCCATGGTTGATGATGAAATAAAAACGGAAGCTTTAAAAGCACTTCAAAAACATGCAAAGGACAAAGGCTGGAAAGAGAAATTTAACGAGGTTGTAATTACCTCTGGTAGTTGGAGTGATGTAATCACTGCATCTTACATTGGTCGTATTGTTGAAGTAGCTGCAAAAGCTACATGGTCAGATGGTCATTGTACCTTCCAGTATTTTGACATGATATCTATGTATGAGAATGGAAACTATAGCAAAACACTTTATCACTATACAACTGGGAACCAATATGAAACCAATTGTCAGTAATCAACAGCTTTGAATTATTAATTTAACATATACTAATTGAAAAATGAAAAGAAAATCTATCTTATTTTCGATGATGCTAATCTTATTAGCATTACCCTTAAATGCTCAAATTGAAATTGAACAGGAAACTTCAAGTGAACAGGAAACGGAATCTGCTACTCAAGGCTTCTTTGTAAAAGGAGGCAGTCAAAAAATCGACGCACTTGAGTGTTATACTTTTAAAGACTTAATCTTGTCTTTCGACCTGAAAGAAGAGCATTTTAATTGTGATGGGATTGACATTGAGATATTTGTGGGAAAAAAGATGTATAATAAAGGGGGTCTGAGACAAGAAGAATTTACTGCACTTTTTGGGGGCAAAAAATATGCTTATTTCAAAGTGTTTTCTTCAGAAGATATGAAGGAAAGGTCGAAGTGGGGTTTTACCCGCTCCCTATTGCAACATACTAATATTAAAAGAGATCTAGATGGTACTAAAATGGTGGTAAAAGTATTTTGTGGAAAAATAACTGGAGAAGAAGAAATTTCCGAAGTGATTTCAGATAAAGTGGTAACCCGCAAAAAGAAGATATGGAAATGGGATGAATCAACTGCATTTAGTATAGAATTAAAAAATAGAATTTACATAAAACCTTTAAAGTTTATGGTCAGTGATTACCCCAAAGAACCAGTTGCAACAGGAGACTGCTACGAGTAGATTTTATGCAGTAATTAAACGACTTTGAAAAGTCTCTTTCTAATTTGTAAAAAATCTTCAAATAATATGCTACATCATTACTGTATCTGATGGTAGCTTTAAATTTTAAAAATTAATTCAATTATGAAAATCAGTAAATTATTTTTTTTTCTAGTAGTGGTAGCTTGTTTTTTTACATACTGCGATTCTGTTGGGACTTATCCAAGCCCTCAAGAACAACTTGATGACATACAAAGGTTTCGAAGAAACTTACGTGGACTTGCCCATAATTATAATCTGAGTAAGGATGAAATTAATACACTTTGTTCAGATAGTATTAGTAAATATATTAAGGTGAAGGATGGAAAGATAAATTTTAATGTTATTGATATTAGTATGTTAATGCAGTTTGGAAAAGAGAATAAAAAACCCGTTTATTACCAAAGGGAATCTCCTAATCTTTTTCATTTTTGTGCCAATGCAAATTCGAGAAAACAAATGAGTTTTTTAGCTTATTCCTATATTACTGAACAAGATACTATCTGGGAAAAAGTAATAGAGAAAAATGATAATGTACAGAATTTGATTCCCAAATTAGCGGAATGGTCGGAAAAATTTGTAGAAGAAAATGTTGCCATTTTTTATACCGTTGATTCTCGGTCAAAATACCCTACACTAGATGGCGATTCCTATTCACCTGGTATCTTGTCTGGTCTATTAATAGTAGTTGATTGGGATAAAATTGAACCTATATGTTCAATACCTTGTTATGCAACTAATAGTGATGAAATAGATTTTAGCTATAGGGTTGGAACGGAAGAATGGGCTGCTATGGATAAATTAAAAGACGATTTGGTTATGAACTTTGGAAATGAATTGGTAAAAAGATTCCATGAAATGGGTCTTAATCAGGTTGATTCAGTTAAGATTCATTATTAAAATAATTCAATATCTAGAATATTAGTTACATATAAGGCGACTATAGTCTTAATAAACGAAAAATAACTAAAGTTAATTATGTCATTATTTAAAAGAATTTTTGGAAAAGGCAATTCAGAATCAGACAAACGATTTGAAAGTAATATCGAAAAAATTCAATCAGGACAAGTAAACAAAATCTTTCCGATTTTGAAACCTGGGGATTGGGTTGGAATTCAAGCGGGAGCCTTAAAGCAGACATTATTGGGAACACAAGAAAAACCTGAACTTGTTGTGGCATTTGGTTACGATGCACCAAGTAATTTTGTTTTTCTTATGCCCAAAGATTTAGAAGGAAAAGACCCAAATCAGATACTTAAAGAAGCCTATGAAAACTTAGAAAGGATTGAGTCTAAATTTGAGATTTCTGAAACTCTTAATAATAAAGTTTTAACTGCTTCAGGACAAGACTTTTCAAGTGAGAAAATATTATGTAAAAGTCATATGCTAAAAGCTCACGAACTTTTAAATTCAAACGAATTATTAGTCTCTATTCCAAGACGGAGATGTATGATGATAATCACAAGACAAGCTGACAAAGAACAACTAAATGATTTTGTTCATTTACACAACTATACTTGGGAAGACGATTCTTATGGAAATGCACCCATTTTAAATGCATTATTTGTAGTTATTAATGGTGAAATTGATAGAATTATACCACTTAACAAAAAATAAAAGCAATAGCAAAATGTTGGGTTGCATTAAGAAGAAGTAAAACTGACAAAAAACAAAAACACTTAAAAATAAATAAAATTGAAGAACGAAGATTTTAAAATTAGTAGTGAGATTATTTGGCTCTTAGTAATAGGAAACTTCTTGCTGATAATAGTTGGAACATTCATGAAAATTCAACACTGGGAGTTCTCCCAAATATTCCTTACTGTCGGACTAACGGTTTTCTTTACAACTTGGATAATCATGTTAAGCGATATGATAAAAAATAAAATCCACAATAAGACCTTTTGGGTATTGACCATGTTCATTATCCCTACCATTGCAATCATTCTCTATTTGATTCAAAGAAATAAGTTATTAAAAAATTAAAACTAAAAAGTACTATTAAATTATTTAACAATGAAACAAGTTTACAACATTTTATTATTAATACTTACTATTACAGTTGCCTCTAGAACATATTCCCAAGAAGGAGCTATTTACAATACTCCCACAACAGGAACATTAGGAGGCGTGGCATTTACCATGAGTAATATAAACAATAGCTCTATAGAAAATTATAATTTGTCAGGTTACGATTTTTCTAGTGCTCCACTAAGCAACTCTCAATCATGTCTCGATTATTCATATAATAGTGAATGGTCGATAACCTTTGCCACTCCTATTAATAACTTAAGACTTTATTGTAAATATTGGAGAACTATGCAGGTGTCTTTTAATCATTCTTTTACAATTTTATCAGGTAGTAATTTACAAAACCCTAGTGGTAACCAATTAAATACAGTAGCTTTTTCAGATGGAATCATTGAGTTTTCCGACCCCATAACTACATTAACTTTAACTATACTTGGTAATCTGCCTGGTGGTACACAACAGTCTAAGCAGGCAATGACATTTGGACTTAATCCAGCACTATCTATAGATGATTTCGCAGTAACAACTAATAAAACTAAGCTATATCCAAATCCATCCAGAGAATTTATTCAATTATCAGGCTTGACTAAATCAGAGAATTATAAAATATACAATATTATTGGTTCTGGAATAGCAAATGGAAAAATATCTAATAATGAAAAAATTGAAATTAAAAATTTAACTAACGGGATATATTTCTTGAAATTTGATGATGGGAATACTCTTAAATTCATAAAAGAGTAAATGATTTTCAACAGTATATAAATGATTACTCGGTTATAACAAGTTTACTATACTCATTTTCTTATGAAAAATTCTTAGATGTAAATCCATATTTTAAATTAACATTATTATATGAATAAGAATTCTATATAATCAATAGATATATCAAAAACGCATCTCTTCTTTAGATTTTTAAGAAGGACAATCTTTTTGAGAATAGTGTTTATTAATATAGAATCGTTGAAATAAGTGGTTAAAAGGGCGAATAAAAATTTTTATAAAAGATTGGTAAGCGAAAAAATGATGATTACAGATTATATGTATTGTTGCAAATAGTTAAACATTCATATTAATAATAATAAATATTTCATGAATAAGAATCCTATTCAACCAACTGGTTTTTCAGAGCGTATTCCTTCCTTGGACTTTCTAAGAGGAATAGCCATTCTTGGAATTCTGTTTATTAATATAGAATCCTTTGCCTATCCCAATCCATGGAGTTCGTGGCAATACGGTTATGAAAGATATATAGACCACAATACACGCTTTTGGGTATATTTTTTAACTCAAGGCAAGTTCTACACCATGTTTGCATTACTTTTTGGTGTGGGATTTGCCATTTTTATGGAACGTCTCCAGCAAAAAACAAATGGCTTAAAAGCAATGGATATTTATGCTCGAAGATTGCTCTGGCTCTTTGTAATAGGTGTTGTTCATGCCTATTTTATTTGGGATGGAGATATATTGTATCACTATGCTATATGCGGTTTGTTTTTGCTTCCATTCCGTTCTATGAAAAGTAAAAACCTAGTGCTAATAATACTGTTTTTAGCATCCTTTTTATTTATAAAATCGTATGAAAATGTAACAAATAGAAAATTGTCTTTTGTAAATTATACAAAAGCATTAAATAAAGAGGAAAGCAATAGAACTGAAGAAGATAAGAAGTTAATATCTTCTTGGCAAAGCAGGTATTCTATAAAGAAACCTGACCTTTCTGAAGAAATAGAGGTTCCAAAACCTAACTATTGGCAAGGTATTAAAGACTCTTATAAACATCATAATGTTCATAAAGGCGAGTTTTATTATCAATCGTTAATATTGTCTTCGTTAATTGTTATGATTGTGGGCATGTTATTATTCAGAACAGGAATCTTCTCAAATTATAAATCTTGGAAATATTATTGGATTATTACTTTATTATTTGTAATAATTGGTTTAATCATAAATTATTTACGCTATTATCATTGGACTTATGAAGATCATATTCCGAATACTAGCATGTTTAAAGGACTGTTGTTCACATTCCCTAAAGAAATTTTAGGCATTGCTTATATATTATTGTTAAATGGGATATATCAAAAGTATTTAAGAAATATAAGCTTTAAAGTGTTTACCAAAATAGGAAGAACCGCTTTATCCAATTACATTTTTCAAAGCATCCTTTTAGGAATTTTATTTTATGGTTATGGTTTTGGAATGTTTAATGCCTTTTCAAGATTTGAACTGTTAGGTTTTGTTGTGGCAATTTGGGCTGTTCAAATCACATGTACATTTCTTTGGTTGAGGTATCATAAACAAGGCCCATTAGAATTTCTTTGGAGAAAGCTAACCTATAATTCATTTAATAAATCTGTAACATGACGCTATACAAAGTATACTATAACAAATAGTACTAAAATAACATCAATCAAAATCAAAATCAAAATGAAAAATCAATCAAAAATTATCATCATTCTCTTAACAGTATTTACAATTGGTTTTCAGAATCATGTTAAAGCACAGAAATCAAAAACTAATTCAGAGTCCAAGAAGAATACATTTATTGACCCACAGGATGGTAGAGAATATAAGACCGTAAACATCGGTACCCAAGTATGGTTTGCCGAAAACTTCGCTTATCTGCCAGAAGTAGATACAGTAAATATATCCGTTTACGGTTACAAAGGGAATTCAGTAAAGAAAGCGAAAAAGACAGAATCGTATAAAAAATATGGAGTGTTATACTCATGGGAAAAAGCAAATGAGTTAGCACCAAAAGGATGGCGGTTACCAACAGATGCCGATTGGATGCAATTGGAAACAGCTGTGGGTATGCCCAAAGAGTTAGCTGTCAAACATGGCTGGAGAGGAAATGAAAAGAGCATTACAGCATTAAAAGAGAATGGAAGTTCAGGATTTGATATAAAATTTGCAGGTTGGAGTACAGATTACGGGGACTTTAGATTTCAAAATGAACATGCTAATTTCTGGGTAGCAGATTCACAGGATCCTGTAAGAGCTCACGAACGTTTGATGGGAGTGAATAATGAAAAAATTGGACGAGAATACGGAAATAAAGGTTGTGGATTTAGCGTGAGATATGTGAGAGATATTCCTGTAGAGAAACACATCACATATCCTGAAAAGGAATGGGAAATGATGGAAAATGTGTCGGATTTTGGTTGGAGTCAAGATAAAATCAATGAGCTTTATAGATATGCCATTGATAGCACAAATGCTACAGGAATTATTGTTATCCAAAGTGGTAAAATGATATATGACTATGGAGATACACATGAATTGAGTTATATAGCTTCGGTTAGGAAAAGCTTATTATCAATGTTATATGGAAAATATGTAGAAAATGGGATTATTAATCTAAATAAAACACTTAAGGAATTAAACATAGATGATATCGGAGGTTTATTAGAGATTGAAAAAGAAGCAACAATTTTAGATATTCTACAATCGAAATCAGGAGTATACCATCCAGCAAGTAATCCTGGAGGAAATGAATGGTTATTTCCAGAACGTGGTAGTAAAAAACCAGGAACTTATTTCATTTATAATAATTGGGATTTTAATGTAGCAGGTCATCTTTTCGAACAGGAAACAGGAAAAGATATTTACGAAGCTTTTGAAAATGATATTGCAAATAAAATAGACTTTCAACAATGGGACAGGTCTAAACAACAAAAATCAGGAGATATCAATAAATCTAAATTCAAAGCCTATCATTTTGAGTTATCCACTAGAGATATGGCAAGGCTTGGTTATCTTATGTTAAGAAAAGGAAAGTGGAAAAATGAACAAGTGATACCTGTATCATGGGTAGAAAAAATGATTACCATTACTACAAGTTATGAAGAGATGTATAAAGTGGATCCTAGACTAAAAGATTGGCCTTGGTGGAAATGGGGACAAGGACTTATGTGGAGAATATGGGATAGTCCAAACATTCGACCTGAATTAAAAGGTGCTTATACAGCTACAGGTAACCAAGGGCAATATATCACTGTTATTCCTTCTATGGATATTGTTGTGGCTTTAAAAACGAAAGGAGTTTATGGAAGAAGAACAGATAAAGAGTCTTATGAACGTTTTTTAAACAGCTTGTTTGAAGCAAAAAAATAAAAGAATAGATGGTAACACCTAAATTGTTTTATGGCTATATTTTGATAGCTGTCGTAAATTGTTTTGTAAACTGTAATAACACTTTGGAAGGCAATGCTAATGGTACTTTGAGCAAACAAGAGGATCAAAATAGGAGCTTGTCCGATAGCTTACAGCCTTATATTAAATATCAAAAGGATTTGATGGTTTTAACCAATGCGACAATTGTTGATGGTACAGGCAAATCTATAAAACAAAATCAAACAGTCATTATTGAAAACGGCATTTTCAAAGCTATCGGAAATGCTACTGACATTGAAATTCCCGAAAAGGCCACTACAATTAATCTTAAAGGAAAAACCATTATTCCAGGGATTGTTGGCATGCACAACCATTTACATATTCCAGGATTTCCTTTTGTAGGTGATGTAGCAGCCAAATTGTACCTAGCATCAGGAGTGACTACTATTCAAACTTGTGGAGCGGCCTCACCAGATAAAGAAATAGCACTTTCAAAAGCCATAGAGCAGGGGAAACAAATTGGACCTGACATAATTCCAAGTGCACCTTTTATCACAGGAAAGGGAGGTAATCCTAATATGATTATCCCAAGAAATATAGTACATTTAAAAGATACGATGGGCTATTGGATAAATTCGGGTGTAAAATGGTTTAAAGTGTACCGTAATACAAATCCCGATGATTTAAAAGTAATAATAGAGGAAGCCCATAAAAATAATTGTAAAGTAAGAGGGCATTTATGTTCCGTAACCTTTGAAGAAGCCACCAAATCAGGAATTGACGGAATTGAACATGGGTTAAATAGTACGAGCGATTTTAGAACCGATAAAACATATGGCATATGTAATGGTGGACGTGAGTATATGGATGAACTCATCATAGAAAGTCCAGCAGTAAAATCATTACAACGGTTGATGATTGACAGCAAAGTGTTTTTAACATCTACCTTGTCGATTTATGAAGCCAGTATACCCAATAGAGCTTATGCTGATGAAAGAGCATTAAAAGCCATGTCGCCCTTTCTGCTGAATCAATATAAAGAAAGAAGAGCAAGTTTTGATGAAAATATAAAAGACATCACAAGAAACAACAGATTAAAACGGATGATGCAGTTTGAATACCAGTACTATAAAATGGGAGGTTTGTTGTGTGCAGGTGTAGATGCGGGCAGGCATGTACTTCCGGGATTTGGTGACCAACGAAATTATGAGTTGCTCATCGAAGCGGGTTTTTCCGTAGAAGAAGCTATCAAAATTATGACCGGTAATGGAGCCAAGGCATTGGAACGTTCTGATATAGGAACAATTGAAGTAGGCAAAAGGGCCGATTTTGTTATCTTAAATGGAAATTTAGCAGAAGATGCTTCTGTCATTAAGAACGTGGAAACGGTTTTTAAAAAGGGTATTGGCTACGACCCCAATTTGATTTTAAAAGAAATAGAAGGGCAGTTTGGAATAGAATAATAATTACAACAAGAGATTTAAAAACCTTGATTATGACAACTAATAAAAACACAGTAAGTAAAACAAAAACGATAATCGTTTTTATCCTGACCATCATTTTGGGCTATGCACTTTTTATCATTCCGGATGTATTCTTTGGCGTGACAAAAATCAATGGCGGAAAAAAGGGCATCAACTTATTGTTTATGGCTTTGTTTCAGTTTTTTTCTATTACGGCATTACTGTATGGGTCGCTAAAACTTCTGAAAAAGAATTTTAAATATATCGGATTCAAATTCGTAAACCTCAAAAAAGATATTCTTTTGGGCATTGGTTTTGGAGCATTGTGGACCGTCTTACAGTTTACTCTATTGATTCCCAACACAGGAGGAGCAAATCGTGAGGATATTAAAGGCATGCTGGAGATGTATGATGGCAGTATCATAGGACTTCTATCCTTTATTGCCCTTGGTGTGATTGGTGGTGGTATTACGGAAGAATTTTTCAATAGAGGCTATTTTATCAATATCCTAAAGGATGTTTTTAAAAACCCAAAAACAGGGTTATGGATATCGGCAATCTTGTCCATTGTCATATTTTCATTTGGGCATATGCCAGTTACTGCATTGGATTGGTTTGATATCCTAGTGCCAACCATAATGTACACCTTACTATTTATAACTACCAAGAAACTTACAGCCTCAATAGTAGCTCATGGGGTGTATAATATGTCTGCAATCATTCTAACCTATTATATGTATGCTAATTAGTTTTAAGCAAGTGATTATGAAGTCTTTTATAAAGCAACTTTTTGTTTTACTGTTTCTTGTATTATTTTCAGCTTGTTCTAACCAAAAATCAAACTTTCAGACTGATGAATTAATTGGAGTCTGGTCCGGACTGTTATTTCAAACTGAATCAGAATATGATTCATTGATGATATCACCTGCCAACAGCCCTACTGAAATTCATCTTTATAAAGACACAAAAAAAACTACCTATCCACTTTTAAGTATGGGTAGAAATTTGAATTTTAAAGATGATTCAGGACTTCGGTTTGATGCGTTTCTATCGGACGATAATAAAATTATCAATGGCGTTCTAACCAATAATCTATGGGTGCAAAGTCTAAACTTTGAAAAAAAGGAAGATACTTGGGTGTCTAAAATCCACAAACCCGAAATAATAGACACTGATTATATCGTCTATTTGGAATTCTATAAAGATTCTACAGGTAAGGTACAGGCCAATATTCAAAGCAATAAGGAGAATAGGAAACTGCATTTTACAATCGATGAGGTTTTAATCAAAGAAAATCATATCGATTTCAAGATTACGAACGACCGTTTCGGGATTTCGGCTGTGTATGATACAGAGAAAAGGAATATAGCCCTTACGTATGGCAATGCTGGAGGAAAAAGGGAAATTCAGTTGGAAAAACTCAACGATAATCAACAGGAAGGCTATTTGCCAAGGTCACCAAGCGAAAACTACCTGTACAATGTTCCAGAAGCTCCGGATTCCACTATACAAACAGCTTCTTTGGAAGATGTGGGCATCGATAGGTCACTTTTGAACTTTATGAAAGAAGCAAATAGCAAAAACCTTGAACACATCCATAGCATTATCATCACAAAGAACGGAAAACTTGTATTTGAAGAATATTTTCATGGATATAATAGGGAATACCTTCATGATGTACGGTCCGCTTTTAAATCTATGGCATCCTTGGCAGTGGGCAAGGCAATGATGGAAAACAAAGAGTTGAATGTTGAAAGCGCCATTTTAGATTATTACCCTGAATACAAGATTAATGATGTTCAAAAGAAAAGGATTACTATTCACCATGCGTTGACCATGAGTACAGGGATACAACTTGAAAATGAAGATGAAATGCAATGGGGCCATAATGACTGGGTTGGCTATAAACTAGACCTCCCCATGAAGCATGAACCCGGAGAAGTATATGAATACTCATCAGGGGGCAGTAATCTATTAACAGGAGTTATTCAAAAATCGGTTGACACTTATCTTCCGCTTTTCATTTACGAGGAATTATTGTTGCCCATGGAAATCCATAACTTTCAAATGCTTACATCGCCAGAGGGAAGAGGGTATTTGGCCGGCTCATTTTATATGCGGCCCATCGATTTTACCAAGTTTGGATTACTGATGCTGAACAAGGGAGAATGGGACGGGAAGCAACTGATTGCAGGATCATGGATAGATGAATCTATAAAACCACATATAAAAGGAAGTTGGCCCAAAAACTCCGATTATGGGTACTTGTGGAGGCTGCTGGAACGTGAAGTAGGTGGAAAACAGATGAAGACCATTGAAGCTTGGGGCAACGGAGGTCAATTTCTCATCATAATTCCCGAAATTGAAATAACCATCACTATGACAGGGGGCAACTATAATTTATTTCCGGACATGGAAGACCGTCCTTTTTCAATTGTAAACGAATACATATTACCTGCTGTTCAATTAGAATAGACGTCACATGATTTTAAATACATAAATCAAAAAATGAAAGTATACACAATCAAAGTATTTCCTCTGCTCACGATGCCTTTAATGTTGGGAAGTATTGAGGCTAACCAAGAGGAACTCAAATATCTTGGTCAAACTCCACCTAAATTAAAACCAGAAATTTTTGCCCCAGGACTTATTTCAAAAAAGAGCGAATCTGAGTTTGGCTCGGTTTTTAATAAGGAAGCCACCGAGTTTTATTATGGAGTTGATGTTAACGGGAAGGCAGAAATACGTTATACCAAATTAGAAGGTAAAACATGGAGCAAACCTAAAGTTTTACTATCTCACGATAAGTACAGTTTAAATGACCCTTATCTACCACCTGATGAAAACAGACTCTACTTTATATCTAATAAGGCGTTAGAAAGTGATGATGTAAAAAAGGATTATGATATCTGGTATATTGAACGGGAAGGAGAAAAATGGAATCTCAAAATGATAAATGCCGGCACCAACATCAATAGCAATAAAAACGAGTATTATATGTCGTTTGCAAAGGATGGAGGTATGTATTTTTCTTCAAATAAAGCTGCTGTAGAAAATAAACAGCATAATTTTAATATCTATTCTTCTGAATTTAAAGATGGAGCATTTCAAAAACCAAAATTACTCGGTGATTCAATAAATACGAAAGCTTACGAAGCCGATGTCTTTGTTTCACCGGATGAATCCTACCTCATTTTTTGTAGCATAAGAAAAGATGGTTTTGGCAGAGGAGATTTGTATATCAGCTTTAAAAATGAAGCAGGCCATTGGTCGAAAGCTAAAAACATGGGGCCAATTATTAATACCGAAGGTCACGAATTGTGTCCTTTTGTAACCCATGATGGTAAATATTTTTTCTACACCAGTAACCAGGATATTTATTGGGTGGATGTTTCTATAATAAATTCTTTAAAAGAATAATCAAAAAATGAAAATATTGAACTATAAATTAATGATCTCGGGTGTTATTTTTCTCATCAATGCGACAGCTTTTTCACAACAAAAGTCTATTTCTATCACTATTGATGATGTGCCCAATACAACTAAATATCAAAAGGATAGTTTCAATCCCAAACTATTAAATCTATTAGACTCTTTAAAGATACCTTTTACCATTTTTATCAACGAAGACAAAATTTATAAAACCGAGTTTCTAGATAGGAACAAAGAGGTATTGGAACAATGGATTAAAAACAACCAAGCTGTAATAGGCAACCATACTTATAGTCATTCCCGATATTCAGAAGTAGGTTTTGAAAGCTTTGTAAAGGATATTGAACAAGGAGAGAAGTTAACAAAACTATACGCTTCAAAGTACAATAAAGACCTCAAATACTTTCGGTTTCCCTTTAACGATATGGGGAAGGATTCCACCCAACATATACAAATCAGGGAATACCTAAAGTCAAAAAATTACACCATAGCGCCTTTCACCATTGAAAGTTCGGATTGGATGTTCGATTCCGTATACCAATATTATTTAAGCGCAGGAGACACGGTCAAAGCCAAAGCCATAGGCCAACAATACGTGGATAAAACCATAGAACTGGTTACCTTTTATGAAACCTTGGCCAATGCCATTTACAACCGCCCGATCAAACATATTTATTTATGCCACGACAACGCCATTAATGCTGATTTTTTAACAGAAATCATATCAAGATTAAAACAAGAAGACTATAACATTGTCAGCTTTAAAGAATCGCTAACAGACCCGATATATAAACAAGAAGATGCCTATTATAAAAAGTGGGGCATCAGTTGGCTTTATCGATGGATAGATCCGCAGGAAGAACGCATGAAATGGATGAAGCGAGAACCCAGTTTATCCGAGATTGAAAAGGTATATAGCGAAATCCAAAGTAATAAAAATTAACCTATTTACTATTTTAACAGGAAAACTCATTTATTATGACATCATCAAATCAAAAAACAGCAGTTGTACTTTTCTTAACCATTTTTATAAATCTTGGGTTTTCTCAAGAAATATCATTTTTTAATGCAGATGGCTTTTTCTCCATTGGTACACAATCCAATAGAACGGCATCCATAACTTTGGTTGACATTGATAAAGATGGGGATTTAGATGCGCTTACTGCAAACGGTAGACATTGGGCAGAACAAAATTACTTGTACTATAATGATGGAAAAGGAGATTTTAAAGAAGCACTGCCAATAGGTAGGTTTCTAGATGCTTCCTACGCTATTAAAAGTGCCGATTTTAATAATGATGGCTTTATGGACATTGCAGTTGCAAATGACAATATTAAAAATAAGCTGTATTTCGGTGCAGGCAATAATGAGTTTGGAAAAGAGACGTCTTTTGGAGCCATTTCTCCTTCACGTAATCTTGAAATAGCCGATATAGATAATGATGGTAATATTGATTTGATTATATCGAACAGAAAAGCTAAAAATGAAATTTGTTTAAATGATAGTCAAGGCAACTTCAAAACGATTATCAATTTCGGAAATGAGTCAGATCAAACTATTCAAACGCTTGTGTTGGATATCAACAATGATGGATATCTGGATTTGATTACCGCTGAAAGACAAGGAAAAAACAAAATCTATTTGGGTGATGAAAAACTGTTATTTAACAGGGTTCTGGAGTTTGGTGGTGAAAATGACGAAACACGTTCTATAGATATTGGCGACTTTAACAAGGATGGCTTTTTAGATATTGTAACTGGAAATTTAGGAGCAAAGAATATAATCTATTTTGGAGATGAAACATTAAGTTTTAGAAAACACTTTAAATTTTCGAGCGAACGCATGACTTCCTCAATAAAAGTAGCCGACCTAAACAAAGATGGTTATTTGGATATTGTGGAAGGAAATTCAGAAGATAGAAATTATGTCTTTTTGGGTAAAGAAAATATGAAATTTAAAGAAATTGGATTAAGAGAAGATATAAAGGATGATACTTACCATATAACTATTGGAGATTTAAACAATGATGGACTACTTGATATTATAGAGGCTAATTCTGGAACTTGGAATTTATATTATAGAAACATTAAAAAATAAACGCATACTGAAAGGTAAAAATAATTATTATTTATGAAATCATTATATCCAAAAACAACCATTCTTTTTTTGTTGGTTTTTTTTATAAACCTAATAACTCAAATTGGATTTGCCCAAAATATTGATGCCCAAAAACTGGATAATTATTTCAATACATTGGAAGCAAACAATAAGTTTATGGGTAGCATAGCTATCTTAAAAGATGGCGAAATAATTTACAATAAGCAAGTTGGTTTTTTAGAGACTAATTCAAAACAAAAATCAAACAAACATACCAAATATAGAATTGGTTCGGTTTCCAAAGTTTTTACTGCAGTACTTATATTTAAAGCGATAGAAAACGGTAAAATCACACTTAACACAACCATTAATCACTATTTTCCAAGCATTGAAAATTCAAATAAAATCACCATTTCTCGTTTACTCAATCACAGAAGTGGTATTCATAGTTTTACAGAAAATAAAGAAGCATTTTTGAACTATCATACCCAACCAAAAACGGAAAAAGAAATGCTTGAAATTATTAGTAAAGGCGGTAGCGATTTTAAACCCAATGAAAAAGCAGCCTATAGTAATTCAAACTACTTATTGCTGTCATATATTCTAGAAAAGCTTTACGAAAAACCATTCGCAAATATTTTAGAAGATGAAATAACTGTACCTTTAAATTTAAAGAATACGTTTTTTGGAAGCAAAATAAATATAGAGAATAACGAATGTTATGCCTATAAGTTTGATAAGCAATGGCAAAAAACGGACGAGACAGACCCTTCAATAGATATGGGTGCTGGTGGTATTGTTTCCACACCAACCGATTTAATTCATTTTGTCGAGGCACTATTCAACAACAAGCTACTTTCAGCAAAAAATGTGGCCAAAATGAAAACCATTCAAGACAAATTTGGAATGGGACTTTTCAAAATAAAATATTACGATAAAATTAGTTTTGGTCATAATGGTGAAATAGATGGGTTTATTTCAATTTTAAGATATTTTCCCAATGAAAATTATGCCTTTGCGATTACTTCCAATGGTGAAAATTACAGTTCCAATTTAATTGAGGGAACAATAGTTAATAGCCTATTCAATAAACATTATGACATTCCAGACTTTAGAATCTATGAACCAAAATCTAAAGAATTAGATCAATATATCGGGGTCTATTCTAGTGATTCATTTCCAGTGAAATTAAGGGTTACTAAATCTGCAAAACAATTGTATATGCAGGCAACAGGTGATTCTAAAATGAACTTACAGGCTACTGCAAAAGGAGAGTTTAAGTACGAGCCTGCGGGAATTGTTATTGCATTTGACGTAGAGAAACAGCAATTACTCATCACACAAGGAGGGAAAATGAATATTTTAAACAAAGAATAAAAGAGGTTATGATGGTATTAAAAAACAAAATAAAACGAGCAGGAGTACTAATCATTATTAGCATAATTGCTGGTGTATTTAGTATTTCAACAGTAATTGATTCATCTCATTATTTAACAGAAGCTGCTACAAACTCAAATCAAGTTCTAATTAGTTCTATATTTCAATTCATCTTGTTCTTAACTTACTTAGGTTTTGCAATCTTATTATATCCAATAATTAAGAAGTTTAATGAAAGATTAGCTCTAGGGTTTTTAAGTTTCAGAATAGTTGCAAGCCTTTTGTTAATTATAGGCACTATTATATTATTATCCATTTTGGCTTTAAGCCAAGAGTTTATAAAGAACACTTCAGAAAGTCAGATGATATTTGAAGCATTCGGAAACGTACTTAAAATAACAAGAGATTATAGCAATCACGTGTTCATGGTTTTAACATTAGGTATTGGAAATCTAATGTTATATATATTGTTTTTAAAATCAAGATTAATTCCTAAATGGCTCTCTGTTTGGGGTATATTAGGTACTATAGTATCAATTTTTGCAAGTGTTTTACTTTTATTTCAGTTAATAGAAGTAATTACATTTCAATATTTAATATTGAATGTGCCAATAGCAGTATTTGAACTTATTTTAGGGCTTTGGTTAATTACGAAAGGTTTTAAAAAAGATAATCTCCATTAAATATTGTGAGCAATTAGCTTAATTTAACAGGATTTAGAAAATACCATGTTTTTCTAATCTTTTGTTACTTCTTGTGAATAAAATTTCTAAAAAAAATAATAGGTAATAGTTTTTTATGGCCCTATTTGATGAGCTTTTACCATTATTAAAGATAATAATTTTCTTTTGAGATTCTGTTATTCTTAATTTTGATTTTTTAAAGTCGTTTATACTGTATTATATTTACTATAAGCATAATACAGTATAAACAATCTTCTTTTTATGGGTAGATAAAAACCTAATTTATCTTCTTAAATCTTTTTTAGAATAAGTAGTCATTGGGCAACCATAAGTATTGACTAAAAAGTCGTCCATTTCATCAGCTTTCAAGGCTAAATCTTTTAATTTTTCTTTTACATAATTTTTACTGTCTTCATCTTTGAAAATATCAGCCATATGAACTCTATAAGAGATAAAAATAGTATTTTGATAAATACCTAGCTTAAAAGGGGAATGGTTACTAGAGATTAAATAAGTATATAAATCAAGTAGGTTCTCTTTAGGAATAGTATTAATAGGTGAGGTTATATATAAATAATCCCTTTTGTATATAAATATTCTTATCTCCGAACTGCCTTGATGAAAATTCCAATATTCATAACCAGCTCTTGTTAAAACAGGATTAATCCCAAGTTGAGCTATTGCATCTTCAATAAAGTTGCTTAATTCTCCTAATTCTTCATCAATAAATTCATCTTTTGACAATTGGCACCCACAATTATTACAATAATCAACAGGATCATAACTTAGAGAATGACAGGAATGACATTGTAAAGAGAATTTTCCATCAATGTTTGATTTAATACTTTCAATAGCAGAGGCAACTTCTTTAAAAGGAATAGCAAATCCCATATTATCTGCATTATTGAATTTTGATGAGTTTATACCTACTAAAAAACCTTCTTCAGTTACTAAAGGTCCTCCACTATTTCCTGGATTAATTGCTGCATCAGTTTGCACAAAATGTTTGCCATTCATTTGTTGCTCTGGATTTGAAACTATACCTTCAGTAATTGTAAATGGCATTCCAAAAGGATAGCCTAAAACATATACTTTTTGTCGGGTGGTTATTACAAGTGAAGAGTTTATAGAAAAGGCATGTTCAATATCAATGGGTTGTTCTGGTTTAAGAATAGCAATATCAATGTCAGGATTTATCATAATAACATTAGCAATAATTCTATTTTGATTATTATCTTCTACAGCTACTTTTTTATATCCTTTTACAACATGGTGATTTGTAATTAGTACATCTTCATTTTTTAAGTAAAAACCACTGCCAGTTGAAGATGAAGTAAGAATTTTAAATGTGGCATTTTTAAGATTATCTAAAGTTTGCATATTTCTTGTTTATTTAAATAGATTTGAAAAGAAACCTTTCTTTTTAACAGTTTCCGTTTTAAATGGTAGAGGTTGTTCATCTACAATAGACTCCATTCCTTTATATAATATGGAAGCAGCTTCTTCCCATGGTTTTTTACTAGCATGTTCCAGCGTATCCTGTGTTTTTTCATAAACATCATTAGGAACCATATTATAATATAACATATCATAAAAACTGAGTAGCAATGTAAAAGTCGCTCCTATATTATCTGATTTATTCATTTCTTCACTTGCTACATTTAAAGTACTTTCAAGATTTTTTTTCAAATGATTAATCTCACTTCTGGCTTTTATAGGAATAAAGGTTTCGGCAATATAAAAATTTTGAAGCATTTGTTCTTTAGCCATAGACTTTAAAGACTGTAAGAATTGTTTTCCTTTTTGAATACGAAGATTAATATTATCTTGAGATCTTAAATTAACAATTTCTCTTTCAATATCGGTTCTTAGCTTTCCTTGCGGAGACATACAATAATCAATCTTTTTAAGTGTAATATTAATAATGTCCCAATTAAAATAACTTAATCTTTCTTTATCAAAATATTCAAAATATTCATAGGCTTCATCAATATAAGTATTTATTCTTGTCCAAATTTCTTCTAGAGTTTCTTCGTTATAGTTGGTTATTTTCGGTTCATGTAAAGAATCTACATCAAATGCATCTTTAAGTTCGTCATCATAATTATCGGCTTTATGACAAATTTCTTCTAAAACATAGTATATTTTATAAGGTTCACATAAACTTAGTGAAGTTTCAAAATAGAAATCTAATTCATCATTATTATATCTTATTTGAGCTAAATTTAATGGAGAAAAATTAATTTCTGCAATCCTTCTAAAAACAGGAACCTTATGTGTGTTGCCTACTTTTAAAAAAGGAGCTTTAATTTTTAATAAAGTATCAGTAATTTCAATTTCTACCTCAATAGAACCATGTGGTACTTTAAAATGAGTTTCATCACTATTTGAATATTGTTTCCTGATATTGGAATCAATATAATCTAAAAGTTTCAGAAAAGAGTCTTTGTATTGTTCTGCTTTATAAGCATCTAATGATTCCTTCCATTTTTCAACCTTAATTTTGGTTTCAAGGGAAGTCATTAATGTTTTGTCAAAACTTAATGAGTTGTTCATACTTGTTTAATTTTTTAGATTTTTAAATAATATAGTTTTTAATAATAAGTAAGCGTTTTTCTTTAAAATCCATCTTAAATTTTAAAAGAATGTAACTTCCAAAATATCAAAAGCTTAAAGCAAATATAAAAATTAGCATTTGACTAAAAATACTTATTTATGAGTATTTTTTATGTTTTATTTATTTTTACTTAGAGATAAAAATACAAATTAAAGTTATAATTAATGCAAAAAAATAACGGATGAAATTACTCTCATCCGTTTATAATTAAACTTAAAAAACGTTCTATATGGAAAATTAATAACTCATTTCTACGATTGTTCTTACTTTATCTGGAGTAATATTTTGTCTTTCTCCCATAGCTTTCCAACCTCTTTCTTCAAATCGATTTACTATAAAATCTGCCGTTTTTTCATAATTTATAGTGTTTTCAGAAATTTTAGTTTTCATTCCCATAGTGTGAAAAAATTCAACTGTCTTTTCAATGGCTTTTTCTGCAATTTCTTCTGTTGAATTACCTGAAATATTCCAAACACGTTTTCCATATTGAGCTAATTTATCTTTTTTAGTTTCAAACATCACTCTATACAAATTTGGACCAATAATAGCTAAAGTTCTAGCATGGTCAATTTCGTACAAGGCAGTTAATTCATGACCAATCATGTGCGTTGCCCAATCAGAAGGAACTCCTTTTTGGATTAAACCATTTAAGGCCATAGTAGCACTCCATACAAAATTTGAAGCTAATTTGTAATCATTAGGGTTTTCAACTACATCAGGACCAATTTCAATTAACGTTTGTAATATGCCTTCAGCAATTCTATCTTGTAACATTGCATCATGTGGATATGTTAAATATTGCTCCATTACATGCGTGAAAGCATCCACCACGCCATTTTGTAATTGTCTTTTGGGTAACGAAGTAATAACCGTTGGGTCAACCACAGAGAAAACTGGAAATAAAGCGCTTCCGCCTAAAGTTAATTTTTCTTGTGTAGCTTCAATAGTAACCACAGCACCCGAATTCATTTCTGAACCTGTTGCAGGTAATGTTAAAACAGTTCCAAACGGAATTACTTTGGAAACATCCTTGAATAAAATACGTTTTCTTAAAATATCAGCCGCATCACCTTCATAATTTACTGCAGCCGAGATAAACTTTACACCATCAATTACACTTCCACCACCAACAGCTAGAATAAATCCGATTTTCTCTTTACGAATAATTGCTACTGCTTTCATTAACGTTTCATAACGTGGATTTGGTTCTATTCCTCCAAATTCCACAATACTATTGTTAGAAAATTGTGTTTCTAAGGCCACTTTAACTTGCTCATAAACACCATTTTTAAAAATACTTCCACCACCATAAGCAATTAACACTTTGGTATCAGTTGGAACTAAATCTTTAAGTTTTTTTATTTGTCCTTTGCCAAAGACATAATTTACGGGATTATATAATTCGAAATCTAACATGTTTTTATTTATTTAATTGGTCTAATAATTTTTGAGCAACTAATTTTGATGAAGCTGGATTTTGACCAGTAATTAATAAACCATCTTCAACTGCGTAGGGTGCCCAATTCTCTCCTTTACTATAAATTGCTCCATTAGCTTGCAAAGCATCTTCTAACAAGAAAGGAACCACTTTGGTTAACCCAACAGCTTCTTCTTCTGCATTGGTAAAACCAGTTACTTTTTTCCCTTTTACTAAATACGCTCCGTTTACTTTTACATCTTTTAATACTCCTGGAGCATGACAAACGAAAGCAACTGGTTTGTTATTTGTATAAAAAGAAGCAATTAGTTCTTTAGAATTGTTATTAGTAGCTAAATCCCATAAAGGACCGTGACCACCTGGATAAAAGACAGCATCATAATCAGCTTGGTTTACCTCGGCTAATTTTACTGTATTTTTTAATTTTTCTTGTAAAACAGAATCGTTGTCAAATCGTTTAGTGTCTTCAGTGGCAGATGATGGATCAGCACTTTTTGGATCAATAGGTGGTTGACCCCCAAGTGGTGAAGCAATTGTAATTTCCACACCTTTATCTGCTAATTCATAATAAGGTGCTGCAAACTCTTCAATCCAAAATCCTGTTTTTTCTCCTGTGTCTCCTAGTTTATCATGACTAGTCAATACAAATAATACTTTTTTCATAGTTTCTTTTTTTGTTGTCTGTTCTTCGGTTTGAGTTGTTGGTTCAGTTGTATTTTCTTTTTCTTTACAACTGAAAGTCAAAATTACTAATAAGGCTAGTGCTATACGTTTCATGATTTTTTAATTTTCTATCAAAATTACGATATAAATGATATTAGTAAAAACAATTTAAATTATGTTTGTAATAAATATATTTATATCATGGTTAACTTAGAATGGTATCGAACGTTTAAATCGGTTTATAAAAACGGTAATTTTTCAAATGCTGCCAAAGAACTATTTATTAGTCAGCCAGCAGTAAGTCAGCAAATAGCGATGTTAGAAGCACACATAGGTTATAAACTATTCAATAGAAAGTCTAAAGGAGTAGAACCTACTGAATATGCCAAGTTACTCAATAATTTAATTATAGAAGCTCTAGATCGATTAGAAAATGTTGAAAACGGATTTAGAGAAAAAGCTTTTAACTCGAATAAATTGGTTTCAGTTGGTATCTCCAAACATTTATTTTCTAGTATTGGAAAATTGTTACTCTCAAAGTTTGATTTTATAGATTTTACTTATGGAGAAAATGATGAGTTATTCCAATTAGTCGATTCTAAAAAGATAGATTTTGCTATAGTTACCAAGAAGTTTGACACTTTTGATACCATTCAAAAAGAATTAGGTCAAATCAATAAAATTATGATTGCGAGCAATGATTTGGATTTAGAAACTGTAAAAAGAGAAATCAAAAACAACAATTTAGTTGCAGTTGAGAATTGGTTAAACCAGCAAAAATGGTATAATTTTGATGCTCGAATTCCACATGTAAAACTATTTTGGCTCTACGTTTTTGATAAAAAAAGACCCTCTCTGGTTTCCAATTATATTATTCCATCTGAATATGAAATGCTGAACGCATTATCGAAAAACACTGGACTTTCTATAGTATGGAGCATAAATGCTAAAGAGTTTTTAGAAAGCAAAAGCATACAATTAGTTTGGGATAGTCCAAAAATGCCAAAAACATCAGTTTATCTTCTTTCTAGAAAAAATGATTCATTAAATACTATTTTGAATGAGGTTTTGACGGAAATGAAAGCACAACTACAAATAGAAAAACCAATGATTTAAAAAAAACAAATAATGAATTTAAAGATTCTTTACTAAAATTGAATGCATTTTAATAGACTATCCTCTTTTTTAAATTTAACTTGTTGGTAACAATACTAACAATAAACTAATCAAATCTTCATTATTATATAACTTTTTAAAAACAGTAAAAAAGCGTGTTGTATATAGTTTTGCTTCAGCTAAAAAGCAACACCATTATGAAAAAAAAGTTACTTCTATTCTTGTTTTTTATTTCCTTATCAGGAATGTCACAGACCTTGTATCCTTATCTTCAAAATGTCACTCCAAATTCTATTTATGTAAGTTGGAAAACAGATACTAATACTGAAACTACAGTTGAATATGGTTTAGATGAAACCAACTTAAATGTTACGGTAACAGGAAACACAAATGTTTTTACAGATTCAGGCTATCCAGCAAACTACTATTATCATTCAGCTAAACTGACAAATTTAACGGCTAATACAAAGTATTATTACAAAATAAAAACAGGAACAAATGTTTCTGATGTTTACTCTTTTAAAACACTTCCAAATCCTGGAGAACCGGCAACAGCTGATGGTCATATTAGATTCTTAATCATGGGTGATAATCAGTTAAAAAATGAACCGCGATATGATTCATTGGTTTCCGCTGCAAAAAGAAAAATTAGAGAAAAATGGGGTTCAACTCTTACTCCAGATGATAATATTGCAATGACATTTATGGTTGGAGATCAAGTAGATGTTGGAACATTAGATCATTATGAAAATGTTCATTTTAAGAAAAACAGAGAACTTTCAGGAAATATTCCTATCCAAACAACAGTAGGTAATCATGAAACCTATGGAACATTAGGCATGAATTCTTATTATAGTCACTTTTTCATGAGTGAATTATCCTATCAAGGGATTTCATCAAATACAGAAAACTATTATGCACAACAAGCAGGTAATGTTTTGTTTATTAGTATGAGTTCTGAGCATACTGGAACTGCTCAATATTCTTGGCTACAACAAGTACTTGCAGCTGCGGAAATTGACCCAACAGTAGATTGGATTTTCTCCTTGAGCCATCGTCCTTATCAAGCAGAACAATATGTTGGAGATATTTCCAATTGGGTAAGACAAACCGCTGTACCGCTTTTAGTTACATCAGATAAATATAGTATGCATATTGGTGCACATCATCATTTGTATCACAGAGGTCAACTTAAAAACGCTAATGTTTATCAAATAATATCAGGAGGAACAGCATGGGATCAATATTGGTCAATGTCTACAGAACAAGATTTTGAAGATGTACAAAAAACAATTAGCAATTGGATGTATCAAATTGTAGATATTGATGTTGTAAATGGGAAAATGGATGTAGAAAGTTACTCTATTGGAAGTGTTTTTAAATGGAAAAATAATCAGTTGATGGATGAGTTTCACCATTATAAAAATCAAACTCCACCTGCAAAACCTTCGATAACGAATACCTTTACACAACCTATTGAGTTACCACTTTTATTAGAAGGAACTAGTTTTTCCACTACTGAAAATGAATTGCTAAATACTACTCAGTTTCAGGTTTCTAATTTTCAAGATTTTAATACACTTGAAAAAGAATATTACCGAGATTTTGAAAATCTATTTGGAAAATATGCTACCCAAAGTGATTCAACCGTTAATGTTAATTTAGGTGTCGATATTACAAAAATTACTATTCCTTCAAATGCTTTAGATAACGGAACACATTATGCAAGACTTCGTTATAGAGATAGAAACCTTGAATGGTCTGAATGGAGTGATGTAGTAACATTTGATATTATTAACAGTAATGTTGCAACTCCAGAAATTACTATAAATAGCACCTCATTTACTTATGCCAACAATGAAGCTATTTTGGTTAATTATGTAAATGTGCCAGCAGCAAATGATACTTGGATTGGTATTTACAAAGATGGTCAAACACCTGGTGGACCAGCATCACAAATTTGGCAATATACAAACGGAACAGGAAGTGGAACAATAAATTTCACTACAGGCTTAGCACAAAGTGGGCGTTATTATGCGGCTGTATTTGAAAATGATGGTTATTCAGAAGTCGCTGACCGAGTATATTTTTATGTGGGAGCTATACCTGTTTTGACTTCTAATTTAAACGAATACGCTTTAGGAGAAGAAGTGATTATATCTTTTGCAAATGGTCCTAATTTAACGAATGACTGGATAGGAATTTATAAAATGGGAATAAATGCAGGAGATGCACCTTCCACTTCTTGGCAATATGTTACTACAACAAATGGAACAAAAACATTTACTAATTTACCAAAAGGATATTATTATGCACAATATTATATTCAAGATAGTAATAATCCTATTGGAGAAAAAGTATTCTTTAAAGTTGGAGATATTGTAACAGAATTATGGATTGATAGTCCAGTTTATAACTTAGGAGAACAAATTAACGCATCATGGACAGATGCTCCAGGAATTGTAAAAGACTGGTTAGGTATCTATAACGAAGGTGATAATCCAAATCTAGATCCTTTAATAAGTTACCAATATTTTAATGGAATAGCAGAAGGTAATGCTACAATAACACCCGAAAATATGCCTACAGCAGAAGGTAATTATTTCATTGTTATGTTTACTAATGATTCTTATAACGAAGTTTCAAATCGTGTTTCCTTTCAGATGATAAATCCATTAAACAATGAAGAATTCAATATTGATGAGGGTATAAAAATGTATCCAAATCCAACTAAGAATGATAATAAAACATTTGTACAATGCGATTATCCCATAGATGCTATCGAATTATTTGATTTACAAGGAGAATTACTATATAAAACCAATAATATAAATAATAACAAATACTCTTTAATTACTCAAGATCTAGCAAAAGGAGTATATATAATTAAAATACATTCAAGAAAATTATACACTGCAAAATTGGTAGTAGAATAATCAAAAACGAAATAAACTTACCTCTTAAAAGTTTTGACCAATTTATAATTTATTTTGATAACAATGAGCTCAAAATAGTATTAACCTAAAACTGTCATGTACTAGTTTTAGTTTACAGTTTCCAAAACCTCCAAATTAGTAAAAACCTCTTCACCTCCTTTAGTCAAATGAATGGAATATTTTGCTGGAAGTACATATTGCTTGCCGTTTTTAGCTTTTTCAAAAGTAGCTTTTTTGTCTTTTTTCTTCCATTTGGTAATTACATTATCAGATAGTGTGTAATCATATTCTACTAGGTTTAATCCTTTTTTTGCAGTTACTTTTTTGGAGAAAATCTCTAGTCCAGTTTCGTTTTGAATAGAAATTGTAATCTCTTCATTCGAATTGGAATAAAACCAAATTTCCGCTTTAGGTTCATAAGGTTTTCCCCAAGTACTCCAACTATTTCCCCATCGTTCTGATTTTTTTATCGATGGAATTTCATAAATATATAAAGACTTATTGGTAATTTCTGAAGTTAGTTTTTGTAATTTATCAATCCCAACTTTATATAATGAACGACCATGTGTTCCTACAATTAGCTCTTTGGCTTTTGCCTGAATAACTAAATCATGAACCGCAACATTTGGTATTTCAGATGAGAAATCTTCCCAAGTTTTACCTTTGTCTAAGGAAATGAATAATCCATTATCTGTTCCAATGAATAAAATGTTTTCATTTTCAAGGTCTTCTAGAATGACATTAACTGGACTTTGTGGTAAATTAGCACTAATGTCTTGCCAAGTAGTTCCGTAATCCTCTGAAACATACACATAAGTTTTAAAATCATCGTTTCTGTAGCCATTTAATGTAATATATACTCTTTCTTTTTTATGGGTTGAAGCTTTTATTCTTGAAACCCATAAGTCTTGTGGTAATTTATCAGAAATTTTATCCCAGATAACACCTCCATCTTTAGAAACATGAATAAATCCATCATCTGAACCTACATATAATAGCCCAAATTGAAGCGTACTTTCTGAAATAGTTGTAATTGTACCATAAGCAACATTGCCTTCTACAGCTCCTTTTGTTACATCTGGTGAAATTATTTCCCATGTTTTTCCTTGATTCATGGAACGATGCAAAAAGTTAGAACCTATATATAAAATATCTTGATTATGAGAAGATAGTAAAATAGGCGTTTGCCAATTGTAACGTAATGGCTTTTCTCCTGAAGCTTCAGATTTTTTTGCTTTTGGAGAAATGAATTCTTGTTTGTCTTTACTTCTGTCTATTCTGTAATAATTCCCAAATTGAAAACCTGTAAAAACAATGTTCGAATTTCTAGTATCAATTTGTACTTGCATTCCATCTCCGCCCATTATATTTTCGTATGGATATTTTCCTTCTGCTTGCCAAGAAACGGAATGGGAGTAATTATTATTGGCTGTCCAAACGCCGTTATCTTGTAAGCCTCCATAAACATTATACGATTCGTTATTGTCAACATTCACAGCATAGAATTGACCAACAGCTTCATTATTACATTTTATCCAATGCGCTCCATTGTCATAACTAATATTAATTCCACCATCATTTCCATTAATTATATGATTTGGATTTTTTGGATTTATCCAAGTAACATGATGATCAGCATGTACATTTTTTTTATCAATATTTACTATTGTTTTTCCACCATCTTCAGAGTAAAGTAAAGGAACCCCACCCATATAAATTTTATTTTCATCATTAGGATTTACTGAAATAATACCAAAATAATACCCATAACTATAATACATATCATCAATGAATTGCTCGTGCGTTCTTTTCCACGATTTTCCACCATCAATTGATTTGTAAATTTCACAACCAATTACTTCGGTTTCAAAAAGAGCTTTATTGGCATCTTGTAATATCTTTTTTACCTCTATCGGTTGTAAATCTCCATTTTTAATCCAGTTTTTTATAGTTTCTGCTCTGTATTTTTCTCTTAATCCATGTTTTTTTAAATATGCATTAATTTCTTTGTTTGATTTTTGAAGGAATACTTCCCCAGGAGCACTAAACATTTCTGGTTGAGGTAATTTTGTTTTTTTAGTCGTTTCTTCAGATGGTCTGTTGTTTTGATTATCAACTATTGCATATAAAATGTCTTTGTTAAAAGTTGCTAAACCTATTCTTCCAACACCTTCATTATTTGGGAAACCACTTTCAGAAGTAGAAATTAGTTTCCATGTGTTTCCTCCATCTTCACTTTTATAAATTCCTGAATCTTTGCCGTTTCCTTTAAAATTCCATGCTTTACGTTCACGTTCCCAAGCAGCAGCATACATAATAGATGGATTATCTGAAGCTACTGATAAATCTATAATTCCTGTGTCTTGGTTTATAAACAAGGTTTTTTTCCAAGTTTTTCCACCATCAGTTGTTTTAAAAACACCTCTTTCTTCGTTAGGAGTATATAAATGACCCAAAGATGCGACTATAATTTCGTCGTTATTTTTTGGGTTAACCCAAATTCTACTAATATGATGACTATCTTGTAGCCCAATATTTTCCCAAGTTTTGCCTTTATTTGTAGATTTTAAAACACCTATTCCAGCGTAAGAAGAACGAGATGAATTTACTTCACCAGTTCCAATCCAAATTGTTTCTGTTTTCCAATCTACAGTTACTGAACCACAATTTAATGTTGGAGCATTATCCATTATTGGTTCAAAAGAAGTTCCGTTATTATTGGTATGCCAAAGTCCACCTGAAGCATAAGCAACATAAAATTCGGTTGGATTTTCTGGATTAACAGCTATATCTACAACACGACCACTCATGATAGTTGGGCCAATACTTTGAAATTTCATAGCGGAAAAATCATTAGTTTGTGACCAAAGGAAATTTTGGAAAACCAAAAACAGAAGCGTAATTTTAGATTTCATGAAATAGAATTTTGCTGAAAATTACTCATTTTATAAAGCTTCTCAAAATTTTTATTTTCAATTTAACAGCTTTTAGCATTTATCTTTTTAACTTTGAGCATCAAATACAAATACAAATGAAATATCATCAAATAGACAAAGACTTATTTATAAAAAATCGTAAAAAGTTTGTTTCTCAAATGAAGCCAAATAGTGTTGCGGTTTTCAATTCAAACGATATTTATCCAGTTTCTGCTGATAGTACCTTACCTTTTGCACAACATAGAGATATCTTTTATTTAAGTGGAGTAGATCAAGAAGAAAGTATCTTGTTGCTTTTTCCAGATGCTCCTTATGAACATTTGAAAGAAATTTTATTTCTAAAAGAAACCAACGAACATATTGCTATTTGGGAAGGTGAAAAACTAACTAAAGATAGAGCTTTTGAAGTTTCAGGAATTAAGTCGGTGATTTGGTTGCAAGATTTTCATAAGACGTTAAAAGAAGTGATGGCATATACTGAAACGATGTACATTAATACAAATGAGCATTATAGAGCTTCAATAGAAACGGAAACTCGTGAAGCGCGTTTTATAAAATGGTGGAAAAATGAATATCCAGCACATAAAGTAGAAAAGTCCAATCCTATTTTGCAACGTATTCGTTCGGTTAAGGAAAGTGAAGAATTAGATTTAATTCAAAAAGCGTGTGATATTACTGAAAAAGGATTCAGAAGAATTTTAAATTTTGTGAAACCAAATGTAATGGAATATGAAATTGAAGCAGAATTTGCTCACGAATTTTTAAGAAATCGTTCTAAAGGTTTTGCTTACACACCGATTATTGCTTCTGGAAATAATGCTAATGTTTTACATTATATAGAAAACAACCAACAATGTCATGCGGGTGATTTGTTATTGCTTGATGTTGGTGCAGAATACGCTAATTATTCAAGTGATATGACCAGAACTATTCCTGTTTCTGGAAAATTTAATGATAGACAAAAAGCTGTTTATAATGCCGTTTTGAAAGTAAAGAATGAAGCTACTAAAATGTTAGTTCCAGGAACTCTTTGGAAACAATATCATGTAGAAGTGGGTAAATTAATGACTTCTGAATTATTAGGTTTAGGATTATTAGACAAAGCGGATGTGCAAAATGAAAACCCAGATTGGCCAGCTTATAAAAAGTATTTTATGCACGGAACATCTCACCACATGGGATTAGATACTCATGATTATGGTTTACTATATGAACCAATGCAAGCGAATATGGTCTTCACAGTAGAACCAGGTATTTACATTCCAAAAGAAGGTTTTGGTATTCGTTTAGAAGATGATGTAGTCATTCAAAATAGTGGAGTACCTTTCAATTTAATGCGAAATATTCCTATTGAAGTTGAGGAGATAGAATCAATAATGAATAGTTAAAAGAGTAATTAGTCGCTAGTACTTAGTGATTAGCTTTTTAAAATAGCGACTCACCTTTGTGGGTCGTTTTTTTTATTACATTTATACTCTTTCATATAAAAACAAAATGATTAACTCTTTAAAAATAATATTTTGTATCGTTGTAGTAGTAATTTCTGTCCAAAAGGTGAGTGGTAATAATAGTAATCCTAACTGTGATGGAAAAATACTTACAATTAAAACAGAATTCAAAATAAAACATAAATATTTCTTTTTTAGAAATACCAATCATAAAAGAGTTAAAAGAATTGATGAAATAGTAGAGAAAATGGAAATATTTTAATGAAAATTAAGATGAAATCTTCTCAAAGCGGTGATATCTATTCTTTCCGAAAATTTCATAGATTAGTACTTATTAATAAAGAAATTCATGAGGTTATTTGTCTAACAAATAAAGAATTTGGAAAACTTATTGTGTATAATTTTTGTGGCAAAAAAATAAAAGAAGTCGTTGTTAAATCAGATGAATTATTTGATAGATATGCTTTTTAGAAATTTATACAAGTCATAAAATTTAAGATATGAAAAATAAATAATAACAATAATTAAGAATTAGTGATTAGTTAAAAAAACGACTCACAATTGTGGGTCGTTTTTTTGTAAACTTTTGCAAATTTGTTTAGATTCAAAAGTTTTGGATTTCAAAACAAGTTTTTTAATAAAAAGATTTAGTTTGTAACTAAATAGTTGGAATAACTTCAACAAGCATTATATTTCCTATTTTGTCATAATAGCTACAAGTCATTTTGTCCATAACTACTATCCATTTTTCTACTCCTGATTTTGCGCAATCATTTAAAAAGGTAATATAATCTGTTTTACCATGTTGATGTAATTTTAAATCTGATTTAAATTGTTCGATGTTATTTTTATCTGCAATTTTCAGTGTTTCTAAAAAACCTTCCGAAGTGATTTTAAAATTATTTTCACCATAATAATTGGTATGATTATCAAATACAAAAGTTTCAAAAGAAGTCACACCAAATGCAATGATATCTTGCATGTATTTTGGGAAATCAGCACCGCTCTTTACTTTTTCATGTGCTTCTTTAATTTGTTGGATAGTGAACATATTGTGGATAATTTTATGAATCAAAGATATTTATTTTTTTTTAAAAACCTACTGACAAACTGTTGTCACATTGCCGTTTTATCTTTGTGTCATAATCAAATAAAACATACATTATGAACACTACAACAGCACCTCAAGTGATTAGTCCAGAGCAATTATTAAAACATTGGCAAGGACATCGAGCATTGACAAGACATGTAATTGAAGCTTTTCCTGAAAAAGATTTTTTTGAGTTTTCAATAGGAGGAATGCGACCTTTTTCTAAATTAGCTTCAGAATTATTATCCATTGCTGTTCCTGCTTTAAAAGGAATTGTAAATCGTGATGCTCAACCATATTCTGAAGAAGCAACAGAAACACTTACAACAAAAGCACAGTATTTGCAAAAATGGGATGAAGCAACGGAAGAAATCAATCTTTATTTTAAACAAATTCCTGTTGAAGATTTTGAGAAGACTTTTAATCTTTTTGGTCAATATGAATTTCCTATCATTGAAAATATTTTTTATTTTATTGACAACGAAATCCATCACCGTGGTCAAGGTTATGTTTACCTTCGCGCTTTAGGAATTGAACCACCTTTTTTCTGGACAAGAGAATAATTTATTTAGAGCTATAAGTATTTAAAAGAAAAAGATGACAAAAAGAGAGAAAATTGAATTAGCCATAACAAATTTTGTTAGAGGCGGAGATAATAGCGATATAAATCTTTTAGAGAATGTTTTACATTCTAGTTTTAGAGTTACTAGTAATGGTTTTATGGGAACATCTGGTGTTACAATTATTGATAAAGAACAGTATATAGCTAACATTAGAGAAGGTGTTTTTGGTGGATTACCAAGAGAAATGAAAATTGAAAGTATTGATGATTTTGAAACAATTGCTCATGTAAAACTTTCATTAGAAAGTGCAGAAAACTATTTTATTTCTTATAATTCATTAGTTTTAGATACTGATAATCAATGGAAATTAATAAGTAATCTAGCCGTTGTTAAATCAAAAAAATAGCATCTTAAATTAATAGCAATAAAAAAATGCAATTGAGTAAACCCAAAAGTAGATTCTATTTTTGGGTTTTATTTTAAGAGATTAATCTTATATGATTCCAACATTTCAAGCATTCTATCTTTTAATCTTTGTGGTTCAATAATTGTAGCATAATCGGCAAACATTAATAACCATCTTGAAAAGCTATTTTCTATATCTCTACTTAAAAAAGTCATTTCAATTTTATCACCTATTTTCTTTTGTGATACAAAACCATGATATTTCTTTTCACTAGCGAGAAATTTAGAGATCTTTTTTTCTACCAAAATGATCACCTTTGTTGTGGGACATTCTTTTTCTTTGTTAAGATATGTTTCCAAAGGATTATGTTCCTTCAAAAATGGAAAATCTGTTTTTTGAATACCTTGAATTCTGTCCGCCCTAAATTGTCTGTAATCATTTCGTAAATGACAAAAACCAAAAATGTACCAATTATTATTATCATGAAAAATGCCTACTGGTTCAATAATTCTTTCTAAACTTTCTTCAGCATCAAAAGCTTGATAAAGTAATTTTACTTGGGTTTTATCTGCAATACTTTTAAAAAGAATATTCATTGCATCTGGAACATTCTCATTAAATAATTTTTCAGATGGCTGTTGAATAATTACTTTGGATTCAATAGACGAAAGCCAATCTTTATCTGAGTTTTTTAAAACCGATTTTATTTTAAAAATGGCTGAAGCATGATGCTTGCCTAATTCTTTATCAATGAATGTTTGCATTAATTTCTCAGAAGCTATGAAGCTACTTGCTTCCTCACGAGTAAACATTACAGGTGGTAAACGATAACCATCAACCAAAGAATAACCAATTCCTGCTTCACTATATATTGGAACTCCAGAAGCTTCTAGTGAGCGAATATCTCTATAAATAGTGCGCAAACTTACCTCAAAACGATCGGCTAATTCTTGAGCCTTTACAATTCGCTTGGATTGTAACTGGATTAGAATTGAGATTATTCGATCAAATCGTTTTGGAGATTCATCAAGCATAAAAATCTTTTTTTCAAAATTAACTATTTATAAGAAATAAGTTCTTTCATTAGTCACTAAATTCTATTTTTGCACTCATGAAATTCACTACATACAAAAATATTAAAATTCATTATACAGATTCAGGAAAAGGAAAGACGGTTGTCTTTTTACATGGTTTTCTAGAAAATAGCAAGATGTGGAGCAGTTTAGTTCCTGAGATAAATATTGAAAGACGTTTAGTTTGTATCGATTTATTAGGTCATGGTAAAACAGAATGTTTAAGTTATTTACATACTATGGAAGACATGGCTGATGCAGTATATCATGTAATTCAAGTATTAAATGTTGAAGAAGTAATTTTGGTTGGCCATTCAATGGGTGGTTATGTTGCTTTGGCTTTTGCTGAATTATATCCTAAAATCATAAAAGGATTGGTTTTAATGAATTCTACAGCAAAAGAAGATAGTGTGGAACGAAAGGAAAATAGGGAAAGAGCTATTTTAGCTGTAAAACAGAATTGCAAAAATGCCATTAGTATGTCAATTGCCAATTTATTTAGCGAAGAAAACAGAACAAAATTGACAAATGAAATTGAATGGGCTAAAAAAGAAGCTTTAAAAACTTCTTTACAAGGGATTATTGCTGCTCAAGAAGGAATGAAAATAAGAAAAGATCGAGAAATACTATTACATACTACTTCTTATCCTAAAATGCTTATTTTAGGTAAAAAAGATCCTGTTCTAAATTATATTGAAAATATATCTCAAGTTAAGAATACGAATGTAGAATTAGTTACTTTCAATGATGGTCATATGAGTCATTTTGAAAATAAAGCAGAATTAAAAAACGTTCTTTTAGCCTTTTTAAAAAGGTCTAATTAAAATTCTTCAACATATAATTGAAATTATTTTATCGAATATTATTTTCTGCTTTTCTAAAATTTGCTTCCTTATTATTGTATTTACTTAGTTGATTAATCATTTCCTCATACATTTCTTTTAATTGAGAAGTTTTTTGTTTATTGATTATGGGATTGTTTGTATTGAAAGAACTAACCCAATTCAACTCTTCTTTTATATTATCCATTGCTTTTAAACAAACAAAATCACCCTTTTGTTTATCTCCAATTCTATAGTATAACTTGCCCAATGCAAAAGCAAATTGTTTAAAAGGAACAGTCTCATTTGAAAATAAATGCATACATCTATTTAAAACCTGTCTCGCTTTTTCTTTATCTCCTTCTTCAATTAAAGCTTGTGCCAAAAAGTAGAAATTTCTTCTAACAATGGATTGTATATATTCTTTATTTTCAAAAGTGATACTTGTAATCTTATTGTTCAATTCCTTAAAAGCTGTTTCTTTCATTAATATAGGATACATTTTCTCAATATTGACAATTTTAGGGTTTAAGTTTTTATCCATTCTTATCATTGGAAATAAAATCTCAATAAATCCATTCTGAATCATAAAATCTTGCAGTCCTAAATAATGCTCTTTTTTACCATTTATAGCGAAACAAATGGGTTTTTTGTGGATGTTGTTTTGGATTATATCCATCAAAACCAAATCATTTAATGCATAGAAATCTTTTGTGTATTTCCAATTTATAGAAGGTATATAATTTGCATTTACTGTTTTTGGATGGAATAAATTATATTCCATTTTTGAAGAATCAACATTTATTTTAAAAATATCTGTTGGAATATAGTGTTGAAATTTCCCGTTCCAATTTATTTTTGTTTTTTCATTATTTAAAAATTCAAATACTAATTGTAGGTCGGCTGATTCTTTTGTTTCTTTTCTAAGCGGAAATAATTTTGGGCTTCCTTCAATATAATTCTTTTTTAAAAAAGTAAATGAAACCGATTCTGAATTCAAGCTTTTATACTTCAATTTATCAATGTAAGATTCTAAATTAAGTTGGTCATAATTAATTACTCTTATATCCGTTCTATAATTTTCAACTTCTTGTAAATACCACAATGGAAAAGTAAAATTATCTCCATTTGTAATTAAGATAGCATTTTTTGGACAAGAGTCTAAATACATTTTACCTAAATCATAAGCAAAAGTTTCATCACTTCTTTGATGATCATCCCAATTTTTAGCCAATAACTGAATAGGAGATAAACTAAAAACTAAAATTGCTACAATTCCAATTCTAACTTTATTGGAAGTTATTTTATTTAACCAATTATATAGTGTTATAAATGACAATCCTATCCAAAGTGAAAAAATAATAAATGAACCCAGAAAAATATAATCACGTTCTCTTATTAAAATACTTTCTGGTAATGGATTCAAATAAATAGTAATTCCTATTCCAAAAGTCAAAAAGAAAATTATAGACGTTATTAAATAGACACGATGCTTTCTTAATGACCAAATTCCAATTAAACCTAAAATAAAAGGTAAAAAATAGTAGGTATTATAACTAATATCTTTTTTAAATCTTTCAGGAATTATTGATTGTTCTCCTATTCTATTTTTATCAATATTATTAAAACCACTAACCCAGTTTCCATTAAAAACTTCTCCAGTTCCTTTATTATTATTTTGTTTTCCAATGAAATTCCAATTTAAATAACGCAAATACATCCAGTCTATCTGATATTTTTTGAAAAACTGTAAATTTTCGAAAAATGTTGGTTTTAGTAAATCTACATTCTTCCCTTGAACTGGGTAGGTTATTTTTCCCCCCTTAATATTTATCCAGCTTGTGTAACCTTTAGCGCTAATTGGCTTCTGACTGTACATTCTTGGAAAAAACATATCAAATTCATTAGCATAATTTATTTTACTATATTTTCCGTCATCTGTTATATCATATTTTTTTGTTTCATTATTATAAGAAATAGTGGGTTCATCATTAAGAAAAGGTTGATTTTTGTCTAGAGGAGCGTTAAAAATTGTTCCTTTTACTAATGGAATATTATCCACACCAAATTGCTTTGCTTTCACATATTTTAATAATTGATTGCTTGTTACAATTTGATTTGAAAATGGTGTCTTTAAATTATTTCTTAAAATAGGCATTAAGTAAGAACTCGATCCAATAGCAAAAAAAAGAATGCCTAAAGTGAAATGATATAATTTAATATTTCCGCTTCTCTTAGTTTTGAAAATAGTATAGAAAACACCAGTCAAAAAGAAACCAATTAATACAAACATACCTAAATTAACGGGCAAATTATAATGATTTACCAGTTGTATGTCTATAAAGGAAGCAATTTTTAAAAACCCTTGAATGCCAAATAAATAAATTACTAAGAAGAATATTGTACTTGAAAATAAAGCTAGAGTTATATATTTCCAGTTTAAATTCTCTTTTTTGTGAATATACAAAACAGACAAAGGAATTATAATAGATAAATTAATTAAATGTACTCCAACAGAAATTCCTAAGAGAAAAATAAACAATAGCATAAGTCTTCTAGATTGTAAAATATCTTTAGATTCATTCCACAAAAGAATAATGTAAAAAGAAACCAATAATAAAAAAGTAGACATTGTATAAACCTCAGTTTCTGTTGCAATTGTCCAAAAAGTTGTAGAAAATGCCAATGTTAAAGCACTTGACAATCCGCATAGAACACATAATACGAGTTTGTACTTAATAGTGCTATCTTCCAATATTTTTGAAACTATAAAATTAACAATCTTATATAAAATTATTACTGTTAGTGTTCCAAAGAATGAAGATATTAAATTACTAATAATTGTAGCATAATTTGCTGGAAAAAAAAGCAATATAAAATTGCAAAATAAAGTATAAAATGGAGCTCCTGGTGGATGGGTACTTTGTAAATGATAATTACTCGTTATAAACTCAGCACTATCCCAAAAAGTAATAGTTTTTGATGTTGAAAAAGTGTAAATCGTAAATACGAAAATAAAAAGTACTGCTTCAATTACTTTCTCAATTTTTTTCATGATAAATAGACATATTTCGAATAGTGCAATATAATAGATTTTATTGTAAAAAAATGGCGCTTTATCAATTAAAACTTAATTTAAAACACTAAAATTGTTTTTTATTATTATGAATTTATTAAGTTTGTTAAAACTAAAACAAAAAAAAATGAGAAAAACATTACTCTTTTCACTTTTTGTTGGACTGTTTACTTTAAATTTAACTCAGTCTCAAACATTAAACGAATCTCAAGGAACAGGTTCTGGAGTAAGCATTACTACTGGAGACTATAACACTATGTATGGAGACAGTACTGGTTCTACACTTACTTCAGGAAGCTATACCGTGTTTCTTGGCTATGCTGCGGGGAAAAATAATACGACCAGTGAAACTGTAGCTATAGGTTATTTGGCTGGTTATACTAACACTACTGGTTTTGACAATACTTTTGTAGGAATGGAATCTGGAAGACTAAACACAACTGGAGGAGATAATACATTCTTTGGAGCTGAATCAGGGGAAAGCAACACAACGGGCTATGACAACACTTTTATAGGGGAAGAATCAGGAGTAAGCAATACAACTGGATATGAAAACACTTTCATAGGTGAAGATTCTGGAAGTAAAATTGTAACGGGTTATAAGAATGTATTTGTTGGAAATGAAGCTGGAGGATATGGATTTGCTGCTACTAATGGGACTGGGTTTAGAAATGTTGGGGTAGGAAGTGAATCATTAAGTGACATCGACACAGGACATCACAATACAGCATTAGGAGATTCTTCCGGAATAGATGTTGGTACTGGTATTTATAACACCTTTGTGGGAGCTGCATCTGGAGTAGCAACTGAATATGCAGATAACAATACATTTATTGGAGCTGAAGCAGGTTGGGATAACAACAGAACAAACAGCACCAGTAATGCAAACCGTAATACCTATGTAGGTAGAGCTACGGGATACTCTAACAGAGAAGGAGAAGACAACGTAGGTATGGGGGCATTTTCTGATTTTAACAACACTGTGAGAAGTAGAAATACTTTTATAGGAGCCTATAATACCGTTGCACAAAATGATGTCATAATGATGGGGTATAGTATCTATAATAGCGGTCAATATTCTGTTAGTATTGGAAACGATATGGATCTAAGAGGTACTGGAGCTATTGGAATGGGATATCAAACTAATATGAATGCCAATGCAGATTATTCTGTAGGTATTGGTTATCAAGTAAATAATTCGCAATCTTATAGTATTGGAATAGGAAACTTAGTTGATGTTGATAATACTCAAGCCATAGCAATAGGTTCTAATTCTATTGCACAAAATGATGGTGCAATTGTTATTGGTTATGGAGCTTCTTCAACAGACACTAGTACTTTAGATCCACTAAACAATATTGCTATTGGTCATTCAGCAAATGTAGAAGGAAATAATTCAGTTGCTATTGGTAATGCTGCAACAGCAGTTAATGATAATACAATGGTTTTAGGTGGTGCGACTAATCCATTAAGTGTTGGTATTGGTACAAATACACCAAATCCAAATGCTTCTTTAGATTTAGCAGACACTAATAAAGGTTTACAAGTAAATCGATTAACTAACGCTCTAAGAACAACTTTAGGAAGTGGATTAACAGCTACTGATAAAGGATTAATTGTCTATGATACAAATGATGATGTACTTTATGTGTGGAATGGATCAGAATGGTCAAGTGCTAAAAATACAGACACTCAGGAATTAGCTATTAATGCAAGTAATATTTTAAGCATTTCTGGTGGAACTAACATTGTTGATTTATCTTCTTATTTGGATAATACTGATGAGCAAGACCTGACTTTAACAGGTAATGATTTAAGTTTAACTAACGATGCTACTTCTGTAGATTTAAGTGGTTATTTAGACAATACTGATAGCCAAGAATTAGCATTATCAGGTTCTACTTTAAGTATTTCTGGTGGGACTAATACTGTAGATTTATCTTCTTTAGCTGGAACAGATTCACAAGATTTAACTTTAACAGGTAATGATTTAAGTTTAACTAACGATGCTACTTCTGTAGATTTAAGTGGTTATTTAGACAATACTGATAGCCAAGAATTAGCATTATCAGGTTCTACTTTAAGTATTTCTGGTGGGACTAACACTGTAGATTTATCTTCTTTAGCTGGGACAGATTCACAAGATTTAACTTTAACAGGTAATAATTTAAGTTTAACTAATGACGCTACTTCTGTAGATTTAAGTGGTTATTTAGACAATACTGATAGCCAAGAATTAACATTATCAGGTTCTACTTTAAGTATTTCTGGTGGAACTAACACTGTAGATTTATCTTCTTTAGCTGGGACAGATTCACAAGATTTAACTTTAACAGGTAATAATTTAAGTTTAACTAATGACGCTACTTCTGTAGATTTAAGTGGTTATTTAGACAATACTGATAGCCAAGAATTAACATTATCAGGTTCTACTTTAAGTATTTCTGGTGGAACTAACACTGTAGATTTATCTTCTTTAGCTGGGACAGATTCACAAGATTTAGCTCTAACAGGAAATATTTTAAGTTTAACTAATGACGCTACTTCTGTAGACTTATCTCTTTATGTAAATACTGATTCTCAAAACTTAACTTCAGCAACATTATCAGGGAACACATTAACAATTGAAATTGAAAATGGAACATCAGTAAATGTTGATTTATCACCAATTTTAAGTGCTTTACAAACTGAAAACACAAATCAACAAGCACAAATTAATGACATTTTAAATCGTTTAGATATTATTGAAGCTTGCGCTTGTGGAGGAATTCTTGCTAGTCCAAGTCATGACGAAAATAAAAACTCTAGGCCAAAATTATATCAAAATATTCCAAATCCATTTAACAATACATCTGTTATTAAATATTTTTTACCTTTAGATAGTGAAAAAGGAGCCATTGTATTTAGTGATATGACAGGTAAAATTATTGATTCTGTTGAATTAACTGAAACAGGTGAGAAAGAATTAAATGTCAACACTAAAGGATTAGCCTCTGGAACTTATAATTATACTCTTTTTGTTGGTAACAAAAAAATTGACAGCAAAAAAATGATTATTAAATATTAAAAAACTTTTGTTTTTATTTTAAAAGCTTCGATAATATCGAAGCTTTTAAATTTTATCCCATTTTTATTAACTCTGACAGCCTTAGTTTCTTATATAAATTAGTGAACTAAATCTTTATTTTTCTAAATTCAAAATAAAGATTAATATCTTTTTCATTATAAAAATCTAAATATTATAGATATTGAATTCTAAACTCTAAACAAAGTTTTGTATTTTATTTTACACAATTAACAATTGGAAATTGATAAATAGAAAAACTTGATAAAATTTAAATTATAACAAAGATTAAATTTTTTAATCCCATATTCCATCAACTCATTTGATTGTTTCCTTAAGTGGAATTTCTTTATCTAAGATATTTAATATTAATTTTATTATTTCTTCTTTAAAAGCCTCTAAAACTTCTTCTGTAATCATTGTTTCTGAAACTACCCCACGGCCTTTTCCTAACGTAAAAGGCATAAAGCCTTCTTTCATATTTTTGAAAGAAATGATACCTGCTTCAACTGGGTAATTTTCATTGCTTTTAAACATTAAGGCATAACATAGTAATTGGATTATTTTTTCGTTTTTAATTTCCGAAGTCAGTCCATCAAAATTGTTAACTTTTAGCGTGTTTGCTTCTACTTTACCTGTTTTATAATCGATAATTCGGATGATATTATCTCTTATCTCAATTCGATCCACATTTCCTGCAATCTTTATGGGATAAGGTAATCTTTCGTCTTGAATTACTACTTCAAGTTTTTCTTCTAAAGCAATAATTTTTATTGCTTCACCCGCTTCAATTGCTTTCTTTTCTAATTGTAGAAAATTATAAATATTTCGTTTGGCAACTTCAAAGGCTAATAAATTTTTTCCTTTTTTAATTTCTCCTTCTTTATAAACTAATTTGAATTGTTCCAATGTAACGTTGTCAATTCGAGAAATCATTTCGTCAAGATGATGAATCGCTAGAAATTTGCCCAAGAAAGGTTGATATAAACCTTCTAAAGCCTCATGAATAATGGTTCCTAATGTATTTACTGCAATGTTTTCTTCTACTTCGTCCATTTCATTAATGCGCAAAACTCTTTGAAAATAAAATTGAATAGGATTACGAATATAGGATGTTAAGGAAGAAGGAGAAAAGCCTTTTACTGTAGCTATTTCATGTAAACGTTCTAACATTAGTTCCGATTTAGGAACATTCATTATGCTGTATGCTTTTTCAGGTAAAACAGCATTGTAAATAGTATGCGTTATATTGTGTTTTGGTTGTTTTTCGATCTCTAATTGGGTAATAAATCTACTTTTTTCTCCAGCATCAATTCCTTCATTATCGGTGTTATATAGCAAGTAAATGTTTTTAGCTCTGTGAAGTAAATGATAGAAATGGTAACTATAAATAGCATCTTTTTCTTTATAAGTTGGTAAGCCTAATTCACGTTTTACATCATATGGAATGAATGAATTTTGCGACTTTCCAGAAGGGAATTTACCTTCATTTACAGAAGTGATTACTACATTTTCAAAATCTAGAACTCTACTTTCGAGAACGCCCATTATTTGTAAGCCAGTTAATGGTTCACCTTCAAATGAAACTTCAGCCAAATCAATAACTTGTTTGTACATATCATATAAAGCTTCAATGGAATTTATTTTGCCTTCATAAGTTTCACAATAATTAATAAGCTTATTAATTACTTTAAAAACAGCATAGACAAACGCTTTAGTTACTTTTTCTTCTTCGCTTTCTCTATTTAAAAAGGATTTTATTAGTAATAAAATTGAACTTATGCGTGTTAGTATTTTTAAGACATCATTATCCCATTTAGAGAAAAGTAAATCAAAATAGTCATTTTGCTGAAGGTTGTATTTTTCTTCCTTCAAACGAAACAAGGTTTCCAAAGAAAAAAATGTAAAATTGTTATTGTGTATTGTTTGTATTACTTCATTAACATTGATATAAGGTTCTACTAAAGGATGATTTAAGACTTCTAAAACTTCTTTGTAATAAAATGTATAGTTAGATACATTACGGCTAATTGCATTAGAATGCAATTTAAATAGTTTCGAAATTAATAATTGAGCAGGATTGTTTTTACCCGAATAGCCCATTGTAATATTTAAAGTATTTATCGAATTAGGTAAAGCATATAGAATAGGAATTAATAAATTTTCGTCTCCTAATACAATTGCTGTTTTGTTGTTACCTTCGTTTTTGAGAGTTAATTCTTCAATTATTTTTCCAGCTATTTTTGCTTGGCCAATAGTTTTTGGTGTGCCAATTATATTTATATTCTTTTCTTGTTGGAAATCTTCTGAAATCCATTCAAAAGGCTGTGTAAAATAATTTTTCCATTGATTTTTAAAGCGTCTGATGAATAAACCTGCATCATGATAAGGATTATTAATAAAATAGGAATCGATATCCCAATAGATTGATGCTTGATTGTTTGTAAGTAAATGAAGGATTATTTTTTCTTCTGCCTGATTGAGTGCGTTAAAACCAGCAAAAACGAGTTTCTTGTTTAATAAATTATTTGAATAAGATTTAAGATTTTTAACAGATTCACGATAGATTAAACCTTGATAACCAATTTTTTTATTTTTAAGGTATTCATATAATGAACTATAATAATCTGGTATTTTTTTCCAAAAGGCAAGATGATTATCTATTAATGAAGTGGTTTCTTTTGGTTGCAAATCCCAACGTTTTAAAGCCTCAATGTCTTTTAAGTAAGAAAAAACAAAATTAGGTTCTAATAAATAACGATCAATTTCATTAAAATCTTGTAATAATGTTTTTGCCCAATTGGAAAATATAGTAAAGTTTAGAAGATCATCTTTTTTAGTTAATGAACTATAAACCTCATAAAATTCAAAAAGTAGTTCAATAGAGTCAATAACTCTAATTCCTGAAATTTCTTGAATTAAATCTTCGATACTTGTTATTTGTGGTGCGAAAATAGTTTTGTTAGTATGTTTATGCAAACTATCTAATAAGAATACTTTTGCTCTTTTATTAGGCAAAACAACAATTATGTCTTGTAAATTATTGTCAAAACTGTTAAGAATATGTTTTGAAAGTTTGTCTAAAAAAGTATCATTTATCATTGTATAAAAATAAAAAAACGCCCCGATAAATCGGAGCGTTTTAGAATTATTTTTGAGAGTAAATTATTTTACTAATTTTACTTCAACTCTTCTGTTGTTAGCTTTACCTTTAGAAGTTTTGTTAGTATCAATTGGATACTTTTCACCAAAACCAGTTGCAGATAATCTACTAGCATCAATTCCATGCTCAATTAAGTAAGCTTTAACAGCTTCTGCTCTTGAAGTAGATAAAACTTGATTAGTTTCATCTTTACCATCACTATCAGTGTGACCTTCAATTGAGAATTTAGAATTTGGATACTCTTTTAAGATAGCTGTAATAGCTTCTAAAACTGGGTAAGTTTGTTGTTGGAAAGTTGATTTTCCTGAATTAAATAATATTGTTTTAGCATAATCATTTAATTTTTTAACAGCTTCATCAGAAACTTCAGGACAACCATTGTTAGCAACTGTACCAGCTACTGTAGGACAAGCATCATCTTTGTCAAATACACCGTCACCATCACCATCAGGCCATGGGCAACCTTTGTTTGCTCTTTCTCCTTTAACAGTAGGACATTCGTCATCTTTATCAGCTACACCGTCACCGTCTGCATCTGGACAACCTTTCATGATTTTAGTACCAGCTACTTCAGGACAAGCATCTTCATTATCGATGATTCCATCACCGTCAGTATCAGGACAACCATTAAATTCAGCTGGACCAGCTACTTCAGGACAAGCGTCATCTTTATCAGCAATTCCATCTTTATCAGTATCAGGACAACCGTTTAATTCTTTTAAACCAGCTACTTCAGGACAAGCATCATCTTTGTCATAAACACCATCACCGTCAGTATCTTTACCACCAAATTTGAAAGTAAGACCTGCGAAATGTTGGATATGAGTAGGAACGTCTGCATCAGCAACTCTATTTTCGTCAAATGAATGTTTGTAAACAGATTGTAATTGAAGACCAACATTTTCTGTAAACCAAAAAGTTAATCCTAAACCTCCATTAACAGTTCCAGCAGATGCATCTCCAAAGAAATTGTAACCACCACCAACGTTAAGAGAAGGATCTAACCAAGTAGATTTGATTAAATCTTGAAAGCTATATTTAATTACAGCGTCAACTGCATAATAAGATAAATCACCAAGATTTAAAATAGCATCAGTATTCTCTGTTCCAGGAACTCTTTCTAACCATTTGTCAATTTTATTAACCGAACCAGTTAATCCAACAGAAAATCCATCTCCCACATATCTAGATACATTTAAATAAGATACAGATGGTAAAATGTTCCAATTGTCTCTAGCGTTTGCTAATTGGATAAATTGTGGGCTAGAATTACCGTCGGCACTTACCTTGGTATCAACCCCGTTTGCTCCAAAGGACACAGCCCATGGATTGTCACCGTTCTGTGCTTGCGTTGATAAACCAGCAAGCAATAAACCAGCAGCAAATAATTTGTTTAGATGTTTCATACTTTATTAATTAAATTACAATGCGTTATAATTAGAACAAAAATACTATTTTTTTTTAAATACAAAAAGTTTTGTTAAAAAAAGTAAGGGGTATTTAAGTTTTAACTTATTATTTTCAATGATTTACCCACTTCTACAAATGCATTTATGGCTTTGTCTAAATGTTCTTTGGTGTGAGCAGCAGATAGTTGTACTCTTATTCTAGCCTTTTCTTTTGGAACAACAGGAAAAAAGAAGCCTATTACATAAATTCCTTTTTTTAACAATTCATCTGCCATTATTTGGGAAAGTTTTGCATCATATAACATAACAGGCACGATTGCAGAGTCTCCATCTATAATATCAAAACCTGCTTTTTTCATTCCTTCTTTAAAGTAATTAGTATTCCACTCTAGTTTGTCTCTTAAAGAGGTGTCTTTTTCTAATATTTCAAAAACTTTTAATGAAGCTCCTACAATTGATGGTGCTAATGAATTTGAAAATAAGTATGGTCTTGAACGTTGACGCAATATTTCTATGATTTCTTTTTTTGCAGTTGTATATCCGCCCATTGCGCCTCCTAATGCTTTTCCTAGGGTACCAGTAATTATATCAACTCTTCCCATAACACCTTTTGCTTCTAGTGTTCCTTTTCCTGTTGCACCAATAAATCCTGCTGCATGACATTCATCAACCATTACCATTGCATCATATTTATCTGCAAGGTCACAGATTTTATCTAAAGGAGCAACTAAACCATCCATTGAGAAGACACCATCTGTTACTATCAATTTAAATCTGTGTCCTGCTTCGTTAGCTTTTATTAATTGAGCTTCTAAATCTGACATATCATTGTTTTGATAACGGTAGCGATCTGCTTTACACAAACGAACTCCATCAATAATCGATGCATGATTTAAACTATCAGAAATTATACAATCTTCTTCGCCTAACAAAGGTTCAAAAACACCTCCATTTGCATCAAAAGCAGCTGCATATAAAATGGTGTCTTCTGTTCCGTAAAAATGAGCTATCTTATGTTCTAATTCTTTATGTATGTCTTGTGTTCCACAAATAAAGCGTACAGAAGACATTCCAAAGCCATGAGAATCCAATGCATCTTTGGCAGCTTGAACCACTTCTGGATGTGATGATAATCCTAAATAATTATTGGCACAAAAATTTAAAACCGTTTCTCCTGTTGCAATTGTTATTTCTGCTCCTTGTGGTGAGGTTATCACTCTTTCTTTTTTAAAGATACCATTTTCTTGAATGGTATTTAATTCGTTTTGTAAGTGTTGCTTTATTTTGCCGTACATTTTATATAAGGTTTGTTTGTTACAAAAGTACTATTTCTATTTTTTCTCCAATATAAACTAATACTTTTTTTACAACTTCATAATTCATTTCTTCAATAATCATTGCATAATCTAATACTTGCTTTTTGTGTTTTTCTAGCATATCTCCAGTTTTGTAATCTAATAAAAAAGCTTTTTTATCTTTAATGATTACTTTGTCTGGTTTAACATTTCCAAGACCTTTTTTAATAATGGTTTGTTCATTGAATGAAATTCCATTTCCGTCAAAAAAATGAGCTAAATCACTATGGTTAACAATTTCACTTATTTTTGCTTTGATTTCATTTTTTTGGGTAACCAATATTAATCCGTTTTCCAATGCAATATTGACAGCAATATCAATATCTTGTGGAGTTTTAATAAATGAGAGTATTTCATGTAATAGATTACCAAATTCAATTGCTTTTTGTTGCTCTGTATTCCACATTAAAGCTTCTTTTTGAGCAATTTTAATTTTCTTATTTTCTAATTTTTCTGAAACGATTTCAATTAATTTTTGTTTGTCTTTGAAATAATTTGCTTCAGATTGTCTTTTTGGCTCACCAAATTCATATGTTAATTTGCCTTCTTCATATTTTTTTGTATGTTGAAGAAATTCGATAAAATAAGAAGAAAGATTGTTTGGTAAACCTGATTTTGAAATTAAATGATTAGAAATAATATATAATTGTTCCTCTGCTCTGGTTAAAGCAACATATAATACGTTGATAACGTCTAGAATTTCCTCTTGTGTTTTTTCGTTATAAATATGTTTTGCATTATCTCCATAAATGGCAACATCTTTTTTTTGATTTACTAACGCTTTTGGAAAGTTTATAGCTTCTTCTTCATCAAAATCAATCCATAATTTGTTTCTACTATTTGCTGAAAAATTTTCTTCTGCAAAAGGATAAATCACGACTGGAAATTCTAATCCTTTAGATTTATGAATGGTCATAATTCGAACAGCATTATTCCCTTCTGGAGAAGGAATACTTTTTTTAAAACCTACTTTGTCCCAATAAGTAATAAAATCTGAAATTCCAGATTGTGTTTTATTGTCTCTCTCTAAAACCAAATCTAAAAAATATTGAACATAAGAGATGTTTGCTTTTCCCTTTATAAAGGTAGAGACAATAATTTCTACAGCTTCATATAAAGACTTTTTTTTGCAGTTTTTAAATGAGATTTTGATTTCTATAGTTTTTAAATAGGCTTCTAATTCGTTTTCAGATAAATCTTTTGTGGTTATAATAAAGTCGTGAATGGGTAAATTATTTTGATTGTATTTGGCAATAAAATACAGCATTCTAGCTTTTGATTCTTGATCTTTATTGTTTTTTAGATATCGAAGTACATCAAGAATTAATTTTACTTCTGTTGCATTTTGAATCAATAAAGTTTCAGATGATAAAATGGGGATGTTTTTTTCAGTAAGAAAATTAGCTAAAAAAACACCGTCTGCTTTTTTCCGAGTTAAAAGAACAATATCTCGGTATTCAAATTTTTGTTCTAAAACTTCATTAATTGTTTGAAGTGTTTTTTCAAGATATAATTTTGTTTTTAAAGAGTATTCGTTATCATCATCTGTTTGCTGATTTTCTTCATCCGAAGTATTAATAAAAGAAATGTTTACGTAGCCCTTTTTTTTGTTATTTGTTTTCTGATAGCTATGCTCTAAATATAATTTCTGATAATCTTCATTTTCAAATTTGTTTGATAAAAAAGAAAAAAATTGGTTATTGAACTGGATTACTTCTTCGTAACTTCTGTAGTTAGTTTCAAGCTGAATAGTTTCTTTGTCTTTATTTGAAAAAGGATTTACATTATCCTTACTTAATTCAATAAATTGCTCTGCTTTTCCTCCTCTCCATCTGTATATAGATTGTTTTGGATCACCTACAATCATTAGACTGCCTTTTATACCATTGTCTTCACTTGAAAGTGCATTGTCAATTAAAGGAATAAGGTTTTGCCATTGCATTACCGAAGTGTCTTGAAATTCGTCTATAAAAAAATGACGGTATTTTTCGCCCAAACGTTCATAAATAAATGGTGCAGGTTGATTTTGAATCTCATTAAATATTATTTTATTAAAATCGGAAATAGAAAGGATATTTTGTTCTTCTTGTATTTTTTTAAATTCTAAATTAATAGTATTTAAAAGCGAAAGAGGGTTTATATTTTGCAAAAAGGCTTCATAGAAAGCAATTTTAGAGATGTTGTAATAGCACTTTTGTAGAATGATTAAAAGTTCACTTGAAATGGTTTCGATAATGTCTTTGTCTTTTGCCGTTTTATTAATTGCTATATCATCAAAAGAATGGTATTTATAATTGTCTTTTATTTGTAATGTGTTTTCTGAAATTTTTTCTAAATGATTTGGAAATGTTTTTCTAGAAAAAGAATCTATTGAAACGCCATTTTTTTTAATTAAATCGTTGCATTTTTCAATCAAGATTTTATTTTCTTCTTGAAAGTAAAGTATTTTGGTTTTTAGAATATCTTTTATGTGTTTGAAATCTTCAAAAGTCTTCTCTTGAAACTCATTTATTTCATTCGCATTATTTTCGTTGACTAAAAGTTTCGATACTTCGAGAAGTTCATTGGAAATATCCCAATTTTTATCTTCATCTGTTTTGTCTTTTGTAAAGTCAATTAGTAATTGAGTTAAATTTTTGTCTTCACCAACCTTTGAAATAACTACATCAACAGCTTCTTGAAGAATAGAGTCTGTATCTAAACTGACTTCAAAATTTGGTAAATTTAAATCTTGAGCAAAAGATCGTATGACTTTGTGAGTAAATTTATCTATAGTTGATATTCCAAAAGCAGCATAATTATGAATAATGCTTTTTATAATAGCTTTTGATTTGTCTTTCAATGTAGCAATCGATAATCCTGTTTCTAAACTAAGTGTTTTTAAAAAATCGATTGCTTTTTCAGAAGTGTCTTCTTTTGAAAATTGATATAAGCTGTCTACAATGCGTGATTTCATTTCTTCTACTGCTTTGTTAGTAAAAGTAATGGCAAGAATTTGTTTGTAGGCATCATCTCCTTTTGCTAAGAATAGTATTTTTAAGTACTCTTTTGTTAGCGTATAAGTTTTACCTGAACCTGCTGATGCATTATATAAAGTGAAAGCTGCTTTTTTCAAATGTTATATTTATCTTAATTATAGTTGTATAGGAACATTCTATTTTTTAATCCAAAGTTAAATTTATAACTTTGAATTCACTAATACTAATTATAAAAAAGAACATTATGGCATTCGAATTACCGAAATTACCATATGCATATGATGCATTGGAACCACATATTGATGCAAGAACAATGGAAATTCACCATTCTAAGCATCATAATGGATATACGACAAATCTTAATAATGCAATTGAAGGAACCGATTTAGAAGGAAAAACAATTGAAAACATTTTAATTAACCTTGATATGAATAATGCTGCTGTTAGAAATAACGGTGGAGGTTTTTATAATCATAGCTTGTTTTGGACAATAATGTCTCCAAACGGAGGAGGAAAGCCATCTGGGGAATTGGCAGAAGCTATTGATAGTTCTTTTGGTTCATTTGATGTTTTTAAAGCTGAATTTGCAAAAGCCGCAGCTACTCGTTTTGGTTCAGGTTGGGCTTGGTTATGCATTAATAAAGATGGAAAACTAGAAGTATGTAGTTCAGCAAATCAAGATAATCCTTTAATGCCTGGAATTGGTTGTGAAGGAACGCCTATTTTAGGTCTTGATGTTTGGGAACATGCTTACTATTTAAATTATCAAAATAGAAGACCAGATTATATTGAGGCTTTCTTTAATGTGATTAATTGGACTGAAGTAACAAGAAGATTTGCAATAGAGAAATAAAAACTTTTTATTTTATTTTAATAAAAAAAGGAATCAATAAATTATTGATTCCTTTTTTTATACTTAAAATTAACCCAAAAAAAAAGGTGAAATTACTTTCACCCTTTTTGCCCCAAATCTACCATAAAACTTAACCTACTAATTTTCTGGTAGTGCTAAAGTAGTATAGAACTAGTATGCTTGCATAAAAAAATTGTTGAAATGTAAAAAAAAACGATGAAATACGCTTTTTTTGATAATTTTAATGGATTTTAATAAAATAAATGCAAAAAAAAAGGTGAAATTACTTTCACCCTTTTTGCCCCAAATCTACCATAAAACTTAACCTACTAATTTTCTGGTAGTGCTAAAGTAGAATAAGGTTTGTTTCTAGCACAAAAAAATTGTTCAATAACGAAAAAAATCGATGAACAGTTGTTTTTTAATAGGCTCTAGCGTCTTTTCCTTCATAAAAATTCATAAATGCCTTATTTACTACTCTGTTTCCTCCTGAAGTAGGATAATCTCCTGTGAAGTACCAATCCCCAAGATTTTTCGGACATGCTTTATGTAAATCGGCTACTTTTTGATAAATAATTTTAATTTCAGCATTTACCCCTTCTGGAGTTAACATTTCAGCAATTTTAGCTGAAATCTCTTCATCTGTGAATGGAGTGTAAATTTCTTTCACATAATTAATTACTTGATCGTCGTTAAAAAGTTCTTGACTTTTAGATTTTTTATAAACTTCATCAACTATATGATATAGATTGCGTTCTTTTAGTAATTCTAATGCGGCTTTAAAAGCGACTAGTCCTTCTAGTTTTGCCATATCAATACCATAACAGTCTGGATATCTAATTTGTGGAGCAGAGGAAACTACAACAATTCTTTTGGGTTGTAATCGATCCATCATTTTAATGATGCTTTGCTTTAAAGTGGTTCCTCTTACAATACTATCATCGATAATTACCAAATTGTCATTGGGTTTAACCACTCCATAAGTTACATCATAAACATGAGCTACTAAATCATCTCTACTACTGTCTTCGGTAATAAATGTTCTTAGTTTAGCATCTTTAATGGCTACTTTTTCTGTACGTAATTTAACAGCAAGGATTTCTTGAAGTTTTTCTTCAGAAAGTTGTTGTTTGTTTTCTAAAATAGATTTGATTTTTCTTTGGTTTAAAAAATCATTTGCAGCTTCAACCATTCCGTAAAAAGAAGTTTCCGCTGTATTAGGGATAAATGAAAACACACTATTATCGGTGTCATAATTTATTGCTTTTAAAATAGAAGGGAATACTAATTTACCTAGTTCTTTACGTTCTTGGTAAATTTCTGCATCACTACCTCTTGAAAAATAAATGCGTTCAAATGAACATGCTTTTTTAAGTAATGGTTTTCTTACTTCTTCAATAGAAACAGTACCATTTTTTTTAATGATAATTGCATTTCCAGGTTCTAATTCTTTTACTTCGTCAAAAGGAACATTGAAAACAGTTTGAATAACTGGTCTTTCAGAAGCTACTACAGCAATTTCATCGTCTTTATAATAATAGGCAGGTCTAATGCCTGCTGGGTCTCTTAAGACAAATGAATCGCCATGACCAATTAATCCAGCCATTGCATAGCCACCATCCCAATTTCTTGAAGCTCTTTCTAGTATTTTAGGAATGTTTAAACGTTCTGCTATAACTGCTGAAGCTTCTTTTTTGGAATAACCCTCGTTTTTACATTTTTGATACAAATCTGTCACTTCATCATCTAAGAAATGACCTATTTTTTCCATTACTGTAACTGTATCTGCTAATTCCTTTGGATGTTGTCCTAGGTCCACTAAACTTTGGAATAATTCTTTAACATTAGTTAAATTGAAATTTCCTGCAACAATTAGATTACGGTGCATCCAATTGTTTTGACGAAGAAAAGGATGAACGCTTTCAATACTGTTTTTTCCAAAAGTTCCGTAGCGAACATGACCTAAAAATAATTCGGCTATGTAAGGAATGTTCTTTTTCTGTAAATCAATATCATTAAGATATTCTGGATGTTCTTGAAGTTCGCTACTTATTCGTCCATTAATTTGTGAAAAAATATCTTGGATGGGTTGCGCATGATTTGAACGAATTCTACTTATATATCGTTGTCCTGGATCAATATCCATTTTTATGCTGGCTAATCCAGCACCATCTTGTCCACGATTGTGTTGTTTCTCCATTAAGAGATACATTTTTTGTACACCATAAAAAGAAGAACCGTACTTTTCTTTATAGTACTCTAATGGTTTTAGAAGCCTTAGAAGGGCAATTCCACATTCGTGTTTAATAGCATCACTCATAAAGTTGTTGTTGTGTTGTTTTGAGTAGTTGTTCTAATGAAAATTTATTATTAAAAAAGCCCCGAAAATTCGAGGCATAAAAATTTAATCTAATTCTATTTCAAATTGCGTTAACGCTTTAAATTGCTGTAAACGTGCAATTACTTCTTCTTTTTCTAGTTTTTCCATTCTTTCAGTTCCAAATTTCTCTACACAAAATGAAGCTAAATTTGAACCGTAAATGATTCCATTTTTCATATTGTCAAATGAAATGTTTTCGCTTTGTGTTATAAAGCCAGCAAAACCACCAGCAAAAGTATCTCCAGCACCTGTTGGATCAAATACTTCTTCAAGAGGAAGAGCAGGAGCAAAGAATACTTCTTTATCGTGAAATAATAAAGCACCATGTTCTCCTTTTTTGATTACCACATATTTTGGTCCCATTTGATGGATTTTTTGAGCCGCTTTAACTAATGAATATTCACCTGATAATTGACGAGCTTCTTCATCATTAATAGTAATAACATCTACTCTTTTAATAACATCTAAAAGTTCAGGTAATGCACAATCCATCCAAAAATTCATAGTATCTAAAACAATTAATTTTGGTTTTGTTTCCATTTGGTCTAATACACCAGTTTGAACTAACGGATGCAAATTTCCTAATAGTACTACTTCAGCATTTTTGTAAGCATTTGGCACAACTGGATTAAAATCAGCTAATACGTTTAATTCAGTTACTAATGTATCTCTTGAATTTAAATCATTGTGATATTTCCCACTCCAAAAGAAAGTTTTTCCTCCTTTTACAATTTCAATTCCTTCTATATTTACTCCTTTGTTCTCTAATAAATCTAAATGTTCTTTAGGGAAATCTTCTCCTACTACAGAAACTATTGCAGCATCTACATTAAAAAATGATGATGATAAGCCAATATATGTTGCAGCTCCACCTAGAATTTTGTCTGTTTTCCCAAATGGTGTTTCGATAGCATCAAATGCTACAGTACCAACTATTAGTAATTTATTCATTATGTCCTTTTTGAAATAAGTTGCAAAGATAAAACTTTAGTTTAAAACATTAAAGGTTTTAATTAAGTAAAAGTTTGTCAATAATTATTAAGGATTTATAAATTTTAAATTAAATGGAAAAAGGTTAATAGTTATTTTATTTTTCTAATTTTATATCATATCAAAATTATTTCAGTTAAAAATGAAAATAGCTATTTTTCAAACTAAGTTAATTTGGCAAAAGCCAGAAGCAAATCGAAATTTAATTCAAGAATACATAGATTCTTGTGATGAATCATTTGATCTTTTGATTTTACCAGAAATGTTTACTTCAGGTTTTACCATGAATCCCCAAGAAGTTGCTGAAAACATGAATGGTGAAACGATGAATTGGTTAAAAAAAATAGCCTCTGAAAAACAAATAGCTATTACAGGAAGTTTTGTTGTTGAAGAAAATGGAACTTACTTTAACCGTCTCGCTTTTGTGTTTCCAAATGGAGAAATTGAGTTTTATAATAAAAGACACTTATTCTCTTTAGCAGGAGAAGAAAAAGTATATACGAAAGGAGAAATTAAAAAGATAATTCATTATAAAGGGTGGGACATTTGCCCTCTAATTTGTTATGATTTACGTTTTCCAGTATTTAGTAGAAATATTGAAAATTACGATTTGTTATTGTATGTCGCAAATTGGCCAAAACCAAGAATAAATGCATGGAATACATTATTAAAGGCAAGAGCTATTGAAAACATGTGCTATACTATAGGTGTTAATCGTATAGGATTAGATAATAATGATTTAGAATATACAGGAAGTTCCCAAGCAATTGATTATTTGGGTAACGAATTGATAAATTGTAATGACGAGCAAGGGCTTTTTATTGTTGAAATAAATAAAGAAAAAATGCTTGAAACTAGAAAAAAATTAAACTTTTTAAACGATAAGGATGATTTTGAAATTTTCAATTAATTACTCTAAAAGAAATTCTTGTTCTACATCCCAATTGGCTCTTACATCAATTTTTTTTGAATAATAAATAATTTCTTCTGCTTGTCTCTTTTTTAAGAAATTACCTGTGTCCCAAAGATTGTTTTTATTGTCGTCGTAGATTATTCTTAGCGTGTAAATACGAGGCTCTATTGATTCGAAAAATACTGGTTCTTCTTTTGCTCTGCTTTCGGATGCAATTACATCTCCTTTATCATTTAAAATTTCAACTATATAGGGAAAGCGATTTGCGTTTTTAACTGAAATTTTTAAGTTACCAAAATCTGATAGAGCTTTTGTACTAAATGAGAATGAAAGAGAGTCGTTTTTAGTGTTGTAAAAATCTTCAATTGCTTCTGGGAGAATTTCCAAAGTGTATTTCTGACTTTCTTCTTTTTTAAAATCGAAAACTATTTCTTGTTCAAATTCTTTATAAATAAAGTCAAAATCTAAAACTATTGAGTCTTTATTGATTAATTTAATTTTACTTTTTTCAATTGAGTTTAAAGGTGTTTTAGTTTTTAATGTAAGATTATCTCTAAAATTAAGACTTCTTTGTGGAGATTGGATTTCTAATGAATCGGTTTCTTTAAGTTCTTTAATTTTGGCGTCAAAAGATTTAGAATAATTATCGTTTTCAATAGTAAAAGTTAGAGAATCAGGTTTAATAATTGGGAAAAATAATTGAACAGAGTCTTTGCCTTTATCTGGAAATCTTGTCATCTTAATTGGAAGGATTTTTTCTCCTATTTTCGCAGTTATTTTTGCTTTTTTTGGATCTCCTTGAAAACCCATGTAGAATTTGTTGTTTGATTGTTGGATGGGTTTATCAGCTTTGAAAACGGCTTCTTCTTTAAAAAGCTCTAATTCATAAACTGTATCATTTGGTAATGTAATCGTTTGTTCAAGAAAGGCTATTTTATCTGTTTTAGGATCAAATTTGTAATTATTGTTTTTGTCTTTAAGTGCTATGATTTTGTAATTTCCAGCTTGAAGATTTTCCAGAGCGAATACTTTTAAACTATCTAAAGTGTTAGTAACATATAAAGGAGTTTCATTATAAACAGTAGAATCTTTAAAAGTAGTTGCATCATATAATTGAATGGATACAAAATTATCTGGTTTTTCTTCATAAGCATCTTTTATCTTACCTAGTAAAGACAAGGAATCGATGTAACTTCCAGTTGAAAAGATATACTTAAATTGAGAATAAGGATTACCTTCATTGTTATCGGTAATACTTTGACCAAAATTAAAACTATAGGTAGTATTTGGTTTTAGAGTATCTACTATTTTTATAGATATAAACTTACTTGCACTTCCTTGAGGAACAATAATAGGTTGTTTTTTAAAAGGTGGTGAAATGATTAATTGCTTGTTAATGTTTTTTACTTTAATCAACTCATTGAAAGTAATTTTAATTTCATTTCCTTGAAAATTTGTGTTGAAATTTTTTGGACTGCTTGAGATAATTTTAGGAGCAATTGTGTCTTTTGATCCACCCGTAATCGTTCCTCTTTTAGCACAACTACTGGTAAAAATTGTTAATCCTAAAACTATGGTAAGAATTATAAAATATATATTTTTCATTTATTATTTTAAATAAAACTTTACAAAATAACAACTATATTTAGTCTAAACATAATTTTTTAAATTTTTTTATGATTGCGTGTAAGCTATTGTAATTACACTCACTTTAGCATTTGGAATTTTTAATAACGCTTTAGTACAAGATTCTATTGTGGCTCCAGTTGTTACTACATCATCTATTAAGAGAAAGTGGTTTCCTTTTATAGTTGAGTAATCCTTTACTTCAAAGAGGGTTTTATTTATTACTTGTCGTTCTGCTTTATTTTTTTTTGTTTGAGTTTTTGAATATTTATTTCTGATTAAAAGAGTATTGTTATAGGGAATGCCTAATTCTTTTGATAAGGTAAGGCAAAATGTATCAACTTGGTTATAACTTCTTTCTTTAAATCTTTTAGGATGAAGTGGTACAGGTATTATCTCGTCAATATTATACTTTTCTTTTAATCCTTTTAATGATAATGCATAAATTAACCCTAAATAGGAGCCTATCTCTTGTTTTCCTTTGTACTTTAATTGATGTATTAGTTTTTGAACAATGCCTTCTTTATGAAAATAAAGCATTGAAAATGCAAACTCGAGATCTACAATACCATAAAATTTATTTTCTGTATCATTTGTATCAAGTAAATGATGATTTGTTAATGGCAAATTATGAACGCAAGATGTGCAAATTATTTTTTCGTTGTTTAATAAAAGCTCGTTACAGCCAAAACAAAGCGGAGGAAATAACAATTTTAACAGATTTTTATGCATTATAACGATAATAAATTTAAGGAAAGTCAAATTTCATTTAATTTAATCAAAAATAGAATTTAATGTCGTTCAAAAAAAGAACATTTATAAAAATTTCCTTTACAATTTTAACCTTTTTAGTGTTATTGTTGTTTTTTGGATATTATAATATTTGTGCTAAGTATGACGCATTATTAGATCAATCTAATACAGAAAATAGATTACTTCAAAATCAGTTTGATGAAATTTTAAAAAAATATGATTCCCTTAATGTTGTAACTGAAAAAGAAGAAGCAGTAGAGGTTGATAAAGCTATAAAAAATGCGATGGAGGATTCTAAGAGATTTAATCAAAATGTAAAAAACCCAATAAGCGATACTAAAACTATTGAAAATCAGATTTATAACCTAAAAACAAAAATAGGTGAAGATTCTAATGAGATTATTAAAATAAATGGTAATATCACAAAGAATAAAAAAATTTTATTACAGTTAGAATCATACAAAAAAAATGAAAGTAAGGCTAAACATGATAAATTAAATGCTATTAATTTAAATGCAAGAGGTGTTAAAATCTTATCTGATTTGTATTCAAAAAGTAGAGGTAAAAAGATCCAACAAATTAGAGTTTGTTTTACATTAGAAGGGAATGAGTTTGTTAGAAATGGGAATAAACAATTGTACGTACAAGTTGTAAATCCTAAGAATCAAATTATTTCTGTAAAAGATACTTATTTAGAATTAGATAATGTAAAACTAATCTATAGTGCAAAAATGGAAGCTTTGTATAATAAAAAAGATGTTGATGTTTGTACTTATGTAGATTTAGAAGCTGATAAAACCATAAAAGGAAAATATATTATCAATATTTATAATTCATTCTCTAAAATTGGCTCCACTATTTTTGAATATGATTAATATTCAAATTATTCTAAAAATTTCTTTTCTTTATTAAAAACCTATTTTTACTTTTGCAACATGGCAAAACAAGATGATTTATTTAAAAATGTAATTTCGCATGCAAAAGAATACGGATTTATTTTTCCGTCAAGCGAAATTTACGATGGACTAAGTGCAGTTTATGATTATGCACAAAACGGTGTTGAATTAAAGAAAAATATACGTGAATATTGGTGGAAAGCAATGGTGCAAATGCATGAAAACATTGTTGGTATCGATGCTTCTATATTTATGCATCCGACCACTTGGAAAGCTTCTGGTCATGTTGATGCATTTAGCGATCCATTAATTGATAATAAAGATTCTAAAAAAAGATATCGTGCCGATGTTTTGATTGAAGATTATGCTGAAAAAATCAATATCAAAGCTCAAAAAGAAATTGAAAAAGCAAAAAGTCGTTTTGGAGAAGCTTTTAATGAGCAAGAATTTGTTACTACAAATGAGCGTGTTAAAGGATATCTAGAACAAAAAAATACTATTTTGCAACGCATGGCACGTTCATTAGAAAATGATGATTTGGCAGATGTTAAAGCTTTAATTGAAGAATTAGACATTGCTTGCCCAGAAAGTGGTTCAAAGAACTGGACAGAAGTAAGACAGTTTAATCTAATGTTTGCTACAAAACTTGGAGCTTCTGCAGACACTGCAATGGATTTATATTTACGACCAGAAACAGCACAAGGTATTTTTGTGAATTTTTTAAATGTACAAAAAACGGGACGAATGAAAATTCCTTTTGGAATTGCACAAACAGGAAAAGCATTTCGTAATGAGATTGTTGCAAGACAATTTATTTTTAGAATGCGTGAGTTTGAACAAATGGAAATGCAGTTTTTTGTGAAGCCAGGTGAAGAAATGAAATGGTATGAATATTGGAAAGAAACACGATTAAATTGGCATAAATCTCTTGGTTTAGGTGCTGAGAATTATCGTTTTCATGATCATGAAAAATTAGCGCATTACGCTAATGCAGCGGCAGATATAGAATTTAATTTTCCTTTCGGATTTAAAGAGTTAGAAGGAATTCATTCTAGGACTGATTTCGATTTGAAAGCACATGAAGAATATTCGGGAAAAAAATTACAGTATTTTGATAATGAAACAAATTCGAGTTATGTTCCTTATGTAGTAGAAACATCTGTTGGTTTAGATAGAATGTTTTTAGCAGTTTTTTCAAAAGCATTACAAGAAGAAACATTAGAAGATGGCTCAACAAGAACAGTTTTACGTTTACCTTCAGTTTTAGCTCCTACAAAAGCAGCTGTTTTACCATTGATTAAGCGTGATGGTTTGCCAGAAGTGGCTAAAGAAATTATTGAAGATTTAAAATGGGATTTTAATGTGGCTTATGATGAGAAAGATGCTGTAGGCCGTCGTTATAGAAGACAAGATGCTTTGGGAACACCTTTTTGTATTACTGTAGATCATCAAACTTTAGAAGATAAAACAGTTACTATTCGTCATAGAGATTCAATGGAGCAAGAAAGAGTGGCAATCTCAGAATTAAGAGGTATCATTAATAATGAAGTTTCAATTAGAAATTGGTTGATGAAGATGTAGTTTTAAAACCAAAAAAGAATATAAAAAAATCCAGAAATTCAATTGAATTCTGGATTTTTTTATATTTTAAAATAAGTTTAAAAAATCACTAAGATGGAATGCAAAACTATTCTGTCATTGCATTCCATCCTCTTGCTTTCAAAGGAATTTTAGTATTCGCTCTAGTAATTAAATGATTCCCTTCTTTTTCTTCAACTATATGACCAATTATGGAAAAGTTTGGATTAGCTTTAATCTTATCAAAATCTTCCATTTTTATGGTGAATAATAATTCATAATCTTCACCACCACTTAAAGCTATTGTAGTGATATCTAAATTGAATTCTTCGCAAACATTTATCAATTGTGGGTCGGCTGGAATTTTGTCTTCATAAAGATTACAACCTACATTACTTTGCTTACAAATGTGTAATATTTCTGAAGATAATCCGTCAGAGATATCAATCATTGAAGTAGGTTTTACTTCAAGTTTTGATAGTAATTCTTTAATATCAGTTCTAGCTTCAGGTTTTAATTGCCTTTCAATTAAATAGGAATATTGTTCTAAATCAGGTTGGTTATTTGGGTTAACCTGAAATACTTGTTTCTCACGTTCTAAGACTTGTAAACCCATATAAGCAGCACCAATATCGCCTGTTACAACTAACAAATCCGTTGGTTGTGCACCACTTCTATAGGTTATATCATCTAAAATTGCTTCACCAATAGCAGTAATGCTAATAATTAGTCCTTTTTGTGAAGAAGTAGTGTCTCCACCAATTATATCAACATTATAAATCTTTGCAGCTAATTGAATTCCTTCATATAGTTCTTCAATAGCTTCTAAAGGGAAACGATTTGACATTGCTAAAGAAACGGTTATTTGTGATGGTTTTGCATTCATCGCACAAATATCAGAAAGATTAGCTACGACTGCTTTATAGCCTAAATGTTTCAATGGCATATATGCTAAGTCAAAATGAACACCTTCAACTAATAAATCAGTTGAAACCACCACTTTTTTATCATTAAAATCTAAAACTGCAGCGTCATCACCAATGCTTTTTATTGTTGTTTCTTGGTTTATAGTGATATTTTTAGTTAAATGTTCAATCAGACCAAATTCACCCAATTCCGCTAAACTAGTTCTTTTTTGATTTTTATCTTCTAACATGTAGTATTGTTTTTATTGCAAAGATAGTTTTTTGATAGAATAGATGATGGAAAACAGAGAAAAGACTTTAGTTTAAAAGAAAAATTATGGGTTGAGTTTTTATTGTTCTTTTTCTAATTCATTTAATTTGTCATAAATTAGATGGGTTTCATAACCTTTACGAAGAAGGAAATCAATAAATTTTTTATTTTTTTTTGGGCCTTTTTTTTCTTTTATGGTATTCCAATTTTTCTCTGCTAATGAGTTGAAATTTTCTAAATAGGTTTTATTTTCAATTTCTTGAAGAGCGATTTCAATAATTTTTGAAGAAATATTTCTAAATTTTAATTCGTTTTTTATACGATTTTTTCCCCAATTTTTATAATTATGCTTACCACGAGTGAAACTTTTTGCAAATCTTTCTTCATTAATGTAGTTGTTTTCAATCAAATAAATAAGAATAATCTCTTTCTCACCGAGTGGGAGATGATATGAAAATAGTTTTTCTTCTACCTCTTTATAACACCGTTCTTGATAAGCACAATAATATTCCATTTTTGCACGAATCTCTTGTAATGAGTGATTTACATTTTCTTTTTTCTCCAAACTCTTAACGATTTAATAAACTTAATTTTTATCAAAAATAGGTATTATTAAATATTTTTACATATTCTTAAATGCTATTTTACTATTAACCAAATCTAAAAGCTATTAACCAATGAAGCTAAGATTACAATTATTGACCCTTATTATGGGGTGTTTTGCATGTGCGCAAGGATTAGAAGATTTTTCAAACATTCCCACAGCAAGTTCTACAACTTATTTATCACGATCATGGATTGGAACAGATGGAGTTTCTTGGAATGCAACATCTGCTAGAACAGATCAAACTTTAAATTCAAAAGCTATTTGTACTAACGGATCAGGAACGATTTCTTCTCCAACTTATGCAGGAGGAATGGGGATTTTGAATTTTTCTTATGTAAGAGCTTTTACAGGTACGAGTTCTCGAAGTTTAGAAGTATGGGTAAATGGTGTTCAAATTGGAACTACTATAACGGTTTCTCCAACTTCAAATACAATAATAAACTATAGTCAATCAATTAATGTTTCTGGAAATGTAAGTCTTGAATTAAGAACTTCAGGAGCACAAATTAAAATTGATGATATTTCATGGACTGCTTACAATGCTTGTACACCACCAACAATAGCAATAGCTCCATCTTCTGGTCCTATAGGAACAGAGGTAACCATAACTGCATCTTCTGGTAGTCTATCAGGTGCATCTGTTTTTTTTGGTGCAATTAATGCAACAATTGTTTCAAATACAGGAACCGTAATGGTTGTTGAAGTTCCTAGTGGAGCGGCAACGGGAGATATAACTATTACAGATAGTCAGCCTTGTGATACAACTATTGGATTTACCGTATTGAAAAAAGACGGTATTTGTAGTGGATTGTCTGAATTAATAATGACTGAAGTTTATGATAATGATGGAGGTAGTTTGGGATATATAGAAGTTTATAATGGAACTGGTTCTTCTATTGATTTAACAAATTATTTTGTAAGAAGATATGGAGATAATGCAGAATTTATTGCTAATAACTTTACTGATTTCTTTTTTACTCCTAGTATTACAACTATTCCTAATGGAGGCGTGGTTTATGGTAGAATTAGTAATGATGCAAATATAGCTTCTCCTGATTTTGATTTTTCAAATAGTTCAGGAATTAATGGGAGTGACATTCTTCATTTATATAACGGATTAACTTTAATTGATGTTTATGTAGTGCCAAATAATACAATTGGATATACCGCTTTAAGGAATGTGAACACTGCAGGGCCAAATACAGTTAGTAATCCTTCTGACTGGACTCATACTAATGCTGAAACGACATCAAATCTTGGTGTTTTTAATTACACAGGTTTATCTTCAAATTTACCAACAGTTGATACTAATCCTATTGATGTGTTTAGTTGTGAAACAAATGCTAGTTTTGTAGTAAACGCTACAGCTTCTGGTTCAGGAAGTTTAACTTATCAATGGTATTATAATGATGGATTTGCCAATGGATGGACAAATGTTAGTAATAGCTCTTTTTCAGGAGTAACTACTACTGGATTTTCTTCAGCTACTTTAAATTTGATAGGATCTCTTACAGCATTTAATGGTTATCAGTTTTATTGTGAAGTTATTCAAGATGGAGCTTGTTCAGTAATGTCTGATGCTGCTCAATTAAAAATTTCTGGAACTACATGGAATGGTTCTGTTTGGTCAAATGGACTGCCTGATATATCTAAATTAGCAACAATTAATGGAAATTATGACACTATTACTAATGGAAATTTTGAATGTTGCAGTCTAGTAGTTAATGCTACTTTTGCCTTGAATATTCAAGCGACTACTTTTGTTTTAATTCAAAATGATTTAACCGTAAATGGAACACTAAATGTTTTAGACGATGGATCTTTAATTCAAGTAAACGATTTAGGGGTTAATACAGGCAATATTTCTTATGAAAGAATCACCTCTGGCAATGCATTGGATTATGTATATTGGTCTTCACCTGTTGATGGTTACAGTACACCTAGTAGTGGTTATGTATTTACATGGAGCCCTACAATCGTCAATTCTAATGGTGGTTTGGGTAATTGGACTTATTCTTTAGGAACTACAATGCAACCAGGAGTTGGTTATATAATGAGAGATGTTTTTTCTAAAACCTTTGACAATGGAGTTGCAAGAAATGGAATAATTTCTGCTACTATTCAAAGAGGAAGCTATACAGGTTCTAATTATGCAGGAACAAATGGGGTAGTAATTACGAATTTAGATGATAATTTAAATTTATTGGGTAATCCCTATCCATCTTCAATTAATGCAATTGATTTTCTTTTAGCAAATACAAATGTTGAAGGAGCGGTTAGAATTTGGTCACATGGTATTTCACCTTCTAATGCTATACAAAATCCTTTTTATGGAAGTTATCAATCTAATTATTCAATTAATGATTATATAATATATAATAGTACAGGTTCGAGTACAGGTCCAGGAACATTTAATGGTTTTATCGCTGGAGGTCAAGGATTTTTTACAATAATGAATGATGGAGTTGCTTCTTCTCAAAATGTCTTTTTTAATAATTCAATGAGAGACAAAACGTATGATAATGGACAATTTTATAGAGGAATTTCTTCAAGGACATCAACTGAAGACAAACATAGAATTTGGTTAGATTTAAACAATGCTAATAATCAATCTGCAAAAACACTTGTAGGATATGTAAGTGGTGCAACTATAGGGAAAGATAGAATGTATGATGCTGTTACATTAGAATCAACAGAAACTTCTATTTATTCTATTGTTGATAATCAAAAAATGAGTATTCAAGGTAGATTTCCTTTTAGTGAAAATGATGTGGTGCCTTTAGGGGTAAAAATAACTAAAGAGGGAACTAATTCCATAGGGATTTTTGCAGTCGATGGTCTTTTTAATCAACAAAATATTTTTCTAGAAGATTTATATTTGAATATAATTCATGATTTGAAAACAACTGCCTATAGTTTTGATTCTCCATTAGGTGTTTTTAATGATAGATTTCTTTTAAGATTTAAAGATGCTACTTTATCAACAAATGAGTTTGTTTTTAATGAGAATGAGATTCAGATAAATAGTGATCAATTTATAGAGATAAAGTTGTTATCAGATAAGAATATAAAATCAGTTGTTATTTATGATATTTTAGCCAGAAAAATCTTTGATAAAAATAACATTAACAATAATGGTGTTATTATAAGTAGTTTAAATAAAATTAATGCGCCTTTAATAGTTAAAATTAAACTCGATAATAATATTATAATATCAAAAAAGATTATTTATTAAAAATTTCACTAAAAAAACAACAAAAAGAATCGGTTATAGTTATTTTTTTAATTTAAGTTTAAAAATAATATTAAAATAATTATACATTTGTTATCTTAATGTTAAGAAAAATTACCTATAACCAAAATTAAAATGAAAAAAACAATACTTTCATTATTCCTGTTTTTTTCAATTTTACAGATCTATTCTCAAAAAGAAAATGGATGGAAACGAATTGAAAGAACTACCTTTAATGACGCTGAAAAAATAAGAAAGTCATCATTGCCATTAGAATATGAATTATTTGAATTTGACTATGAAAAATTTAAATCTAATTTAATAAATGTACCTAAAAGAGATGAGTTTTTAGGTGTTTCAAATGTGATTGTATCAATACCAAATGTTGTTGGTGAGATGGAAGAATATAGAATTGTTGAAGCGTCAACTTTTGAAGATGATTTGCAATCCCAATTTCCTGAAATTAGATCTTTTGCTGGTCAAGGTGTAACAAATCCATCAAATACAATTAGATTCAGTATTTCTCCTTATAATGGAATAAGTGCTATAGTGCGTTCAGGTTCAAAAGAATCAACCTTCATTATAGATCCCATTTCAATAGATTATAAAACAGTTATTGTTTTTGATAAGTCTAAATCTGGAAAATCGGAAGGAAAATTTAGTTGTACAACAGACGAATCTATTCAAAAATTTGGATATCCAAATGAAGTAATGGATAATTCTTTTAAAAATGCAGATGATTCTCAATTGAGAATATTTAGAATGGCTCAATCATGTACTGCAGAATATGCAAACTATTTTGGAGCTACAAGTGCAGCACAAGTAAATTTAGTTTTAGCTGCTTTTAATGCTACTTATACAAGAGTAAATGCTTTATTTGAATCTGATTTTAATTGTACCATGCAACTAATAGCTACGACTACTAATGTTATTTATTATAATGCAGGAACAGACCCATATTCAAGTTCAGCCAACCTAGGTAACTGGAATTCTGAATTGCAAGCTACTTTAACAAGTGTAATTGGAGATTCAAATTACGATATAGGTCATTTATTTGGTGCCGATGGAGGAGGAGGAAATGCAGGGTGCATAGGATGTGTTTGTGAAACAGGAAAAGGTAGTGCATATACGTCTCCGTCTGATGCTATACCTCAAGGCGATAATTTTGACGTTGACTATGTAGCTCACGAAATTGGACACCAACTAGGAGGTAATCATACTTTTTCAATGAGTACAGAGAACAATAGTGTAAATATGGAACCAGGATCTGGTGTTACAATTATGGGTTATGCTGGTATTACAGGAGCAACAGATGTGGCTAGTCATTCAATTCCAATTTTTCATGCAGGTTCAATTGAACAAATTACTACCAATATAAAAAGTAAATCGTGTCCAACTATAGTGAATGTTTCCAATGCGGTACCAATTCCTTCTGCACCTGCTAGTAAAATAGTGCCAAGAGGTACAGCTTTTAAATTAATAGGTACAGCAACAGATGCCGATTCAGGTGATATTTTGTCCTATAATTGGGAACAGATTGATGATGCCACTACTGTTGGAGCAGTAGCATCATATCCAACTGAAACTAAAACAAATGGAGCGAATTTCCGTTCATTTATGCCAAAAAACAACGGAGTTAGGTATTTTCCAAGATTAGAAGATCATGTTGCTAATGGCATTGTGGGTAATCAATGGGAAATAATTCCTAATAATCCTAGTGCTAATAGAACATTAAAATTTAGATTAACGGTAAGAGATAATAAAGCTGGTGGCGGTGCAAATGAAAGTGTAGATACAGATGTTACTTTCGATAGCACAAAAGGACCATTTCTAGTTACTTCTCAAAATGCTTTAGGTATTAGTTACACTCAAGGTTCTACTCAAACAATAACTTGGTCTGTCAATAGTACTAATACAATGACAGGAGCATCAAATGTTAATATAAAGCTTTCAATAGATGGAGGGCAAACATTTCCTACTGTCTTACTAGCAAATACTCCAAACGATGGATCAGAAGTGGTCACTATTCCAAACGTTTCTGCTCCATATTGTAGAATTTTGATAGAGCCTACTGGAAATGATTTTTATGCGATTAATTCTCAGGATTTTGCTATTGGTTATACAGTTACGAGTATTTGTAATTCTTATACAGCAACACCTAATGGGAATATTCCGCAAGGTAGTTATGCAGGATGGTCTGTTAATATACCAGATAGTTTTACTATTTCTGACGCTAATATTACTACAACAATAACACATAGTAGAAGAAATCAAATATATGCATTTGTTAGAAGCCCTGGAACAACCTTTGTTGATGTTGATTTGTTTCAAGGTGGAAGTTGTGGGAATGCAATCACAAATTTAAATGGAACATTTGATGATGAATCTTCAAATGCTGCCGCTTGTGGAGTAACAGATAATTTTGGAAATATGAAGCCTTTAGTCCCTTTAACTGCCTTTGACGGTTTGAATTCAGCTGGGACATGGATTTTTGCAGTAGCAGATGCTGTTACTGACGGAAGAACAGGAACTTTAAATAGTTTTACTATTCAGTTATGTTATAAACAAATTACAGAGACTCCTAATGCTTGTGGTGTAATTACAACAACTTGGAATGGCACTTCATGGTCAAATGGTGTTCCGTTAAAAAATGTGGCTGCAATTATAAATGGAAATTATATTTCAACAGGAGATTTAGAAGCATGTTCTTTTACTGTAAACTCGGGATTTAATGTAACAATAGTTTCAGGTCATACTTTGACTATTGGAAATGAAGTTGTAGTAAATGGAACAGGTGTATTGACAATTGAAAATAATGCAGCTCTAGTTCAAATAGATGCTACAGCAGTAAATTCTGGAAATATAGTGGTTAATAGAAATTCTACTCCTATGATTCGTCAAGATTATACAGCATGGACATCACCCGTTGTAGGACAACAATTATTAGCTTTTTCACCTAATACTGTTTTAACTCGTTTTTATGAGTATTTATATACTGGAATCTCAACACCAACTGCTTATCAGTCAGTTACGCCAACTAACAATTTTACTATTGGTAAAGGTTATATGATTCGTGTAGATAATAATTGGTCTACAACAATTCCTACAGTTTATAATGGACAATTTACTGGCATTCCATTTAATGGAGATTTAACTGTTAGTTTAGGAAAAGGGTATAATCTTATAGGAAATCCTTATCCTTCTCCAATTGATGCAGATAGATTTTTGCAAGACAATGCAACTACAGTAGGTGCGCTTTATTTTTGGACCCATACAGTACCAGTTACTGGAGGTGTATATCCAGTTAATAATTACGCTTCTTATACAACTTTGGGAGGAACTGCTTCTGCAGCAGGAGGTGCTATTCCAAATGGTAAAATACAAACAGGTCAAGGTTTCTTTGTTAGAGCTTATGATTTTGGAAATGCTAATTTTTCTAATTTCCAAAGATTAAATGCATCATTAAGTACACAATTTTTTAGAACTTCGTCCATACAAACTAATAGTGAAGTTCATAGATATTGGCTAAATTTAAATGGGAATTCAGATGCATATAATCAAATATTAGTGGGTTATAAAGAAGGAGCAACTAGTGGTATAGATAACACAATTGATGGTAAAACACTCGACTCTTCAAATAATACTTATTTATATAGCATAATAAATGATGATGAATTTGTAATTCAAGGGAAAGGTTTACCGTTTAATAATGATGATATTGTTGTTTTAGGTTTAAAAGCAGAGTTGTCAGGCAGTTATTCAATTGGTATTGAGGGATTTGATGGTCTTTTCGATAACCAAGATATTTACCTGAAAGACAAGTATACTAATGTTGTTCATGACATTAAACAATCTTCATATTCATTTACAACTCAAGCAGGAACATTTAATGATCGTTTTGAGGTAGTCTATAAAAATATAACTTTAGATTCTAATGTCTTTGTTAATGATGATGAAGTAATTATTTTCTCTCAGAATAATTTAATTACTATAAATTCAGAAAAAGAAGTAATTAAATCAATTAGTATATTTGATGTATTGGGGAGAATTTTAATAGATAATGAGAATGTTAATCAAAATAGTTTATCTATAAACACAATGCAATCCACCAATCAAGCATTATTTGTTAAAATTACTTTAAGTAATGGACAAATAGTAAATAAAAAGATTATTTTTTAAAGAATAAGATAATATTGTATAATGAGTTGTCAGAAATGACAACTCATTTTTTTTGTAAATATATTATTTCGTAACTTTGGTTTACAAACCAATAAAATAGAATGGAAAACATAAAAGATTACGTTGAAAAAAATAAAGAGCGATTTATAAATGAATTAATAGAATTATTAAAAATTCCTTCGGTAAGTGCGGATAGTGCATATGCTTATGATGTAATTACCACAGCCGAAACTGTAAAGTCTAGTTTAGAAAAAGCTGGTTGTGATTTTGTAGAATTGTGTGAAACTCCAGGTTATCCAATTGTATATGGAGAAAAAATAATAGATAAAAGTCTACCAACTGTTTTGGTATATGGTCATTATGATGTACAACCAGCAGATCCAATAGATTTATGGACATCTCCACCTTTTGAACCAGTAATTAAAACTACAGATATTCATCCTGAAGGAGCTATTTTTGCTAGAGGTGCTTGTGATGATAAGGGACAAATGTATATGCATGTAAAAGCATTTGAATATATGATTGCCACAAATACATTGCCATGTAATGTAAAATTCATGATTGAAGGAGAGGAAGAAGTAGGATCGAAAAGTTTGAGTTGGTTTGTTGAGCGAAACCAAGAAAAGTTAGCTAATGATGTAATATTAATTTCTGACACAGGCATGATTTCAAATACTCAACCATCAATTACAACAGGTCTTCGTGGTTTGAGTTATGTTGAGGTTGAAGTTACAGGGCCAAATAGAGATTTGCACTCTGGCTTATATGGTGGAGCAGTTGCTAATCCAATAAATATATTAACTAAAATGATTGCTTCCCTTCATGATGAAAATAATCACATTACTATTCCTGGATTTTATGATAAAGTAGAGGAGTTATCAGATGTAGAAAGAGCGGAAATGGCAAAAGCACCATTTTCATTGGAAAACTATAAAAAAGCATTAGATATAGATGAAGTGTATGGTGAAACTGGTTACGTTACTAATGAAAGAAATTCTATTAGACCTACATTAGATGTTAATGGAATTTGGGGTGGTTATACAGGTGAAGGAGCAAAAACAGTTATAGCAAGTAAGGCGTATGCAAAAATTTCAATGCGTTTAGTGCCTAATCAAGATTGGGAAGAAATTACAGCATTATTTAAAAATCATTTTGAAAGTATTGCTCCACAATCGGTTAAAGTAGTAGTAAAGCCGCACCATGGTGGTCAAGGTTATGTAACACCTATAGATAGTATTGGTTATCGAGCAGCAAATAAAGCGTATAATGAAACTTTTGGAGTTCCTGCTATTCCTGTTCGTTCAGGAGGAAGTATTCCAATTGTTGCTTTGTTTGAGAAAGAATTAAAAAGTAAAACAATCCTAATGGGATTTGGCTTAGATAGTGATGCAATTCATTCTCCAAATGAACATTTTGGTATTTTTAATTATTTAAAAGGAATTGAAACAATACCATTGTTCTACAAGTATTTTAGTGAAATGAGTAAATAATAAAAAATGCCATTCATTTGAATGGCATTTTTTATATACTTTTATTAGTGTTACTCATTGCTTTTTCATTTTTATAATCAATCCACACTTGCCCTTTTCTTTTTCTCATAAAATTATCAAAATGACGCATTATCAAAACATTATAAACCGCTTTTATAAGATGTTTAGGTTTTTTAGGTAATGCTCTTAAACTCATAGAAAAACCAGGAGTAACATATTTCATATAATGCCAATATCCTTCTGGCATGTATAACATTTCACCATGTTTTAAATTACAAATGTAGCCTTTAGCCTTTTTTAAAGCAGGAAATTTTTCGAAATCTGGATTTTCAAAATCAATATCTTCTCTTGAAATTAAGGAATGAGGAATCTTGTATAAATAAGGGGTAGATTCTTGTGAAAATAAAATACATTGTTTTTTACCATGAAAATGAAAATGCAAAATATTAGAATAGTCAATATCAAAATGCATGAATACTTTTGAATTTTCTCCACCAAAAAAAAGCATTGGTAACTGTTTGATTAATTTTAACCCAATTTTAGGCCATCTAAAATCATTTTGAAGCAAAGGTACTTCTTTCATTAAATTGTATAGAAAAATGCGATAATTAGTGGGTTTAGATTGTAATAAATCAATATACTCACTCATTTTCATTTTTGCATGTGCTTGATTAAAACCATCTTTATAAGAAACTGGTCTGTCATCATATAAAGGCACAGTTTTATCACCCGCTAATGATTTGATATACTCAAGATCCCATTTAGAATAGGCTGGCCAGTCTTTAGTCATTTTTTCAATAACTACTGGTTTTTGTTTTTTTACATAGTTAGTATAAAAATCTTCTTTTGAGATGGTTTCTACACGTTCAATTTCTGTTAGATGTAATGAAGACATAAAAAAAGCTCTAAGTTTCCTTAGAGCAAATTTATCTAATTGTTATCAAATTTATTTAAAATTTATGAAAACTTTATTTTGCTTTTTGTGAAGCTTCAAGATTTCTGTCAATAGTATGACCAGGTCTTGACCATTTTGGTTTTTCTCCAAGTGTCTGATATTCTGAATTTTCAGCTTCAACTGTTTCAGGCTGCATTTTTTTGATAAATGGCTTTTGAGGAACAAGACCTAATAATTCAAACATTTTCATGTCTTCATTTACATCAGGATTTGGAGTAGTTAATAATTTGTCACCTGCAAAAATTGAATTGGCTCCAGCAAAAAAACACATTGCTTGACCTTCACGACTCATTTGTGTTCTTCCTGCTGAAAGTCTAACTTGAGTTTCAGGGATTACAATTCTTGTTGTTGCTACCATTCTTATCATGTCCCAAATTTCAATTGGTTTTTCATTTTCTAATGGAGTTCCTTCGACAGCTACTAATGCATTAATTGGTACAGATTCTGGTTGTGGGTTTAAAGAGGCCAAAGCTACTAACATTCCAGCTCTATCTTCTATACTTTCTCCCATTCCAATAATTCCACCACTACAAACTGTCACATTGGTTTTTCTAACATTATCAATTGTTTTTAAGCGATCTTCAAAACCACGTGTTGAAATAACTTCTTTATAGTATTCTTCTGACGAATCTAAGTTGTGATTATAAGCATATAAGCCTGCTTCTGCTAAACGTTTTGCTTGATTTTCGGTAATCATACCTAAGGTACAACAAACCTCCATATCCAATTTGTTGATGGTTCTTACCATTTCTAATACTTGGTCAAATTCTGGACCATCTTTTACATTTCTCCAAGCTGCTCCCATGCAAACTCTTGAAGAGCCAGAAGATTTAGCTCTTAAAGCTTGTGCTTTTACTTGGGACACACTCATTAAATCATTTCCTTCAATATTAGTGTGATAACGAGCTGCTTGTGGGCAATAACCGCAGTCTTCAGGGCAACCACCAGTCTTTATAGATAGGAGTGTTGAAACCTGTACTACGTTTGGATTGTGAAATTTTCTATGTGTTGTTGCTGCTTCAAATAATAAATCCATTAAGGGTTTATTGTAAAGCTCAATTATTTCTTGCTTAGTCCAATTATATCTAATCGTATTCATTAATTTTTTTTTAATGCTCAAAAATAGGGAATTACTTTTGAACATTAAAAAAATTATGAAATCAATTAGTATTTTGAATTTACGATTACATCTTTCCAATATTGCATTAAAGCAAAAGAGCCAATTAAACTTGATGCAATTCCTTCAAAAAATAAAACACTACAATATTTGATAATATTTGTTTTTCCAACAAAGAAAAAAGTATCTGAAAGTTTAGTTAAGTAAGATTCTCCACCTTTTATATATACAAAAAGAATTAGTCCAATTATTCCAAGAACTACACCAATAATACCTGTTTTAAATCCAGATATTAAATTATCTAAATAATCTGAATTTCCATGATTAAAATTAAATTGAATAGTTTTATTTATCCCATAAAGCACAATAAAAGCATTCAAAATTCTTAAATAATTTTTGTCTGCTAAGCCAAACAAATCCATTAATAGAAAGAATATTCCTATTCCTAAAAAAATGAGGAACCCATTTTTGATTTCAATTGAATTTTTCATAATTTGTTGATTTTTGTTATACATAAAGGTAATAAAAAAATCGTAATCAATTGGTAATCAAAATGTAAAAAATAGTTAATTGTTTATTAGTATCCATTCATTATGAAAGAAATAATTCCATTTTGCTTTTGCCATATCGTATTTTGGATCAATCAATATTTTGTAAGGTTTTCTATTTATTGAATTTGCACAATTTACATAAATAGAGATATTCTTGCCGTTGTATTCTTCTTTTATTTTCTGACAATATTGCCAAATAAAATCAGGTTTTGTGGGAAGTTGTCTAGCTTGTTTGGAAGTTAGATTTTTAGAGTAATCATAAATCATACTTTGTTTTGTATCGTTTTCAACTATTTCAAATGAAATATAACCACTCCTTTCTCTTAACATCATTCTCCAACTTAATCGATGTCCTTCTTCTGTCCATAAAACATCTCCTTTTATAAAATAATGTCTTAATGGTAAAATTAATTGTATAAATAAAAAAGGTGTAAATAAGAAATAAAGAATTTTTTTATTTTTAAAATTTAAAGAAGGAAATAAAGGTTTTGTTATCTTATTCCTAAAAAAGATTTTCCTAATTGTGTCAGGATTGTAAAAAAATAACGCAAAACTTAATGCAAAAAAAGGGAAAATACCTATTTGTAGTACTATTGCATTGAATAAGTGAAATAGTAATGAGGCTAATAATGCTAAAGTTCTAGTTTTTCGGTATAATAAAAATGGAATAATTAATAAATCATATAAAATTCCTGCATAGGCTATAAATAAATAAAACCATTTTTGAGCAAATAACTCTAAAAAAAAAGGTCTCGTAGTGGTTCCTTGTAGTAGGTTTTTTGTAAAAGTTCCATCTAACCAATCCGGATAAAGTTTGGCAACAAAAGCATAAAAATAGACTATGGTTATTTGGATAATGAAAATAAGATTAATCCAATATGGTATTTCAACAGACTCTTTAGTGTACCCAAATTTAACATCTAATGATTTATAGCGATTTGCAGGTAAAAAAATCATCATAAAACTGATTATAATCAATAAGTAATAATGATTATTATAAGAACTTTTTTGCATGAGATAAACTCCTGTCCATAAAAGGCAAAATAAAAACATGGAAAGGACATATCGAAAACCTATCATTATTGAGATTCCTAAAACTCCCATTAAGGCAAAATAGTAATACATTCCGTTTCCAGATAAGGGTTGAATCCATTCAAATCCAATGAAAGAAAATGTAAATTGTGGAGCAATCAGAACGTCTTTTATCCAACCAGAAATAATGGCACCAAAACTTTCACAAGCAATTAGAAATCCAAAAAAAATTCTAAAAACAGCTAAAGGAGCAATATCAATGGTTTTAAATAAAGTACTATTCATTAATAATTTTTTATTCTTGCAAGTGAAAAAATTTTATCTTTTTCAAGTTGTTTTTTTAATTCATCTAAAGAGGTATATTTTTCTTCGTCTCTAATTCGTTCTAAAAAACAAATTTTAATATTTTGATTGTAAATGGATTGATTAAAATCAAAAATATGTACTTCAATGCTTTGACTACTATCTGAAATTGTTGGATTAGTGCCAATATTCATCATACCAAAATAAGTAGATTTATTTATTTCAACAGAAACAATATAGACACCATTTTGTGGAATTAGTTTGTATTCTTCATCAATTTTTATATTTGCTGTTGGAAAATTTATGGTACGGCCTATTTTTTTGCCTTCAATTACTAATCCAGACAAAGTGTAATTATAGCCTAAAAAAGTATTAGCCGTTTCAATATCTCCTTCTAAAAGAGCATTCCTGATTTTGGTTGAACTAATTGCAATTTCATCTATTTCTTTTGCAGTAATTTGTTGTACATCAAAGTTATATTTTGTTCCAAACTCAATTAAATCATCAATAGTTGCAGTTCTATTTCTTCCAAAACGATGATCATATCCAATTATGATTGAACAAATGTTTAATTGGTCAACTAAAATAGTTTTCACAAAATCTTCAGCAGTTAGTCTAGAGAATTCTAAATCAAAAGGATGTATGATTAAATGATTAATTTCAAATTCAGAAATTAATTCTTTTTTTTCTTCAATAGTATTTAAAAGTTTAATGTCTAAATCTTGTTGTAATACCATTCTAGGATGCGGAAAAAAAGTCAGTAAGACACTTTCTGCATCTTTTTCAATTGCCAAATTATGCAATTTTTGAAGTACTTTTTTATGACCAATATGTACACCATCAAAAGTTCCTATTGTTACAATAGTTTTCTTTTTTGTAGTAAATGAAGAAATTGAATTAAAAATGTTCAATGTGAAAATATTTATAGCAAAAATAAGTATTTTAAATTCAGTTAAAAAAAGAGGATTGATAAAATTTTATCAATCCTCTTTTAAATTATTCTATTATTTTAAATTATTTAGTTTTTAATAAAACGTAAAGTTTTAGTAGCATTTTCAAAATTTAGTTTTAGAAAATAAATTCCGTTTGATAGTTCAGAAGTATTTATTTGTAAATCTGAACTAGTTGTTGTGTTTGAAGACTTAATAACTTGTCCTAGATTATTGTAAATTTCATAATTTGACGGTGATTCTAACTCATTAGGAATGTTAATGTTTAAAAATGAATTAGTAGGATTAGGGTATAAAGTTATTTTTTCAAGAGGGTTAAAAGTGTCTGAATTAAGTACATTATTTGAAAAAGAAAAAGATTCGCTTGAACCAAAATTATCTCCACCAGAACCAACAGTTACTGTGCCACTATTAGCTTTAATTGTCCAACTGCCTTCATCATTGTTAGGAACTCCTCCAGTTGTGCTTCCAGCCATCCCATCTCCATAAGAGTCATTGATTGTAAAAGTATAACATCCATTTGCTGGTAAATTCCATGTTTGATTAGTTACCAATGCTTGTGTTCCGGCAGAAGCTTGATTGGTATAAGGTCCTCCAGAATATAGTGTTGCACCAGACTGATTAGTTAATTGCCATGTTGTTTCAGATCCAAAAGGGTCTCCAACTAAGTCAAAGGTGAAAGCTGTGTAATCAAAATTACTAATACTGTTGTTGAAAACTTTTGATGCAGAATTGTTAGATGTTCTTTGGTCAGTTACGCCATTTGCTGCTGTGATTGAAACATTTAAAGTTCCATTAGAAGCAGTGTTTGGTAAAGTTATATATGCAAATTTATTTGGAGCCAATGAGCCTGTCCAATTGTTAACATAATTTGTTCCACCATCAATGTTGTAGTTTATAGATGCTGAAGTTAATGTTGACGTTCCTCTATTGTACAATGAAATTATTTTTGCAGGAGAAGAAGGGTTAGGATTTGAACATGTAGCTTCAGTAGTATTACAGATGTTTTCAATTTTCACTTCTGCATCATTTGCAAATAATGCAATTGCTAAATCTTTTGTAGATGTTCTTAAAGATAATCTTCTAGGAGAATTGTTGAAAACGGTTACCATTCTGTCTTTTTGATTTTGAGTATAAATGCTCATACAAGAATCATCAGAATAATCCATATAATTCTGGATTTGTCTAGTTCCAGAACATTGTGTAGGAGCTATACAGCCTCCAGTTCCAGTTCCGGCATAGTAATCTCCAGAACAATTAGGAGTGTCAGCACAGAAATCATCAACTGTACAATCACCATCTCCCCAAAGATGTCTTAATCCAACCCAATGACCAACTTCATGCGTCATTGTTCTTCCTTTGTCATATTGTGTGCCCTCATAATTGCCAGAAGGATAGATTGTTCTTGAGCCAAATGTACCATAATTTGAAACAACTCCATCTGTGTTGGCATCTCCTCCAGAAACATTTAATCCTCCTAGTCCAGATGAACTAGGAAATTGAGCATACCCTAATAAACCTAATGATCCAAAATTAACTGACCACATATTCAAATAATCCTCAGGATTCCAGATAGTTTGTGGTTTTACCTCTGTATTTACTAATGTTAAGGTCGCATTTGATGTTCCTGCATTCCAGTCAGTTCTACATAGGTTTATTCTATCTATTCCATTTGTTGGGTTTCCATTAGGATCTACTTTTGCTAAAGCAAATTGTATTTGTGTATCAACACCAATGCCAAAACCTGGAGTTCCAGCTAATCTTCTAAAATCTTGATTTAGTACAGTTATTTGTGATTCCACTTGTTCGTCACTAATATTTTCATTACTTCCATAAGCATCACCATTATGTATAACGTGAACAACTACTGGAATTGTTATAATTCCACCAGTTTCAGATCGATAGCTTTCAGAATTTTTGTATTTTTTAATTAAAGGGGCTATCCAATTTTCAAATTCTTGATCGTTTAATCTTTTAGAATCATTTTTTCTAAGTAATTCTTCATATTCTACTGAAGCACATCTTATATGCCCGCTTGGCGAGAGATTTCCGTTATTTAATTCTTTGCTAAAATGAGTAGAAGTTTTTCTAATTTGAGCATTTAAATTCAAGGACAAAAATGTTAAGCATAGTAAAGTTAATTTTTTCATTAATGAAATATTTTAAAGTTTTAAAGTTTCGCAATTTAATATTTTTTCATGATTTAATTTTATTGTTGAATATTTTAATTAAAAATGATAAAAGAGAATTATATATATATGTAATTTAAATTATTTTTTATGATTATATTTGTCATATATAAAACAAATTCCATAAAATTATGAAGAAATTATTACTAATAACAGTTTGTTTGTTTGTAGCAAATTTGTGTTTTTCACAGAAGGATGTCTTATGGCATAGAACATTTTCTGAAAATGTTAAAAAAAATAAGTATGTTGAAAGAGAGTCCTTTCCACAATCATTTGAATTAATGACTTTAGAAATATCAGTTTTAAAACAGTCTTTAAATGGTGTTTCAGATCGCTTTTCTAAGAATGCAAAAGGAATTATTATTAGTTTACCAAATTCAGAAGGAGATTTAGAGCGATTTGAAATTTATGAAGCTTCAAATTTTGATTCTGATTTACAAGCCCAATTTCCAGAGATTCGTTCTTATGCTGGTAATGGAGTAGATGATAAGCATGCTCGATTAAGAATGAGCATAGATCCAAGAGGCTTAAATGCTATGATTTCTAGAGCTGACAAGGGAAGTGAGTTTATTGAGCCTTACTCTAATGATGGTAAAGTACATGCTATTTATAAATCATCTAGAGTTAAAGGTAAGTTACCATTTACATGTTCAACAGTTGATGATGCGTTAGTTAATGATTTAACAAATAGAGCAAATTCCGTATCAAGGTCTAGTACTGGGCAATTGTTAAATTTTAGATTAGCAATGTCTGTAACACCTGAATATACTTCTTATCATGGAGGAACAAAACCATTAGCATTAGCAGCAATAAATACTACCTTAACTCGAGTAAATGGAGTTTTTGAAACGGATTTTGCTATTCATATGAATTTAGTTAATAATTTAACTATTATTTATGATGGTTCAGTAGCAGATCCATATGGGGCAACTGATGCGAATTATAATTCTGAATTACAGTCAACTTTAACCTCAGTTGTTGGAGAAGCTAATTATGATGTTGGTCATTTAATGGGAAGAGTTGGTAATAATGGTAATGCAGGATGTATAGGTTGTGTTTGTGTAAACGGACAAAAGGGTAGTGGTTATACAACAAGTACAGTGCCAGTTGGAGATAATTTTGATATTGATTTTGTGGCTCATGAGATTGGTCATCAATTTGGAGCAAACCATACCTTCACACATGGAAATGAAGGTTCTGGAGTAAATATGGAAGTAGGTTCAGGAGTAACAATTATGGGATACGCTGGAATTACTCCTTATGATACTCATTTGCATTCAATAGATGTTTTTCATGCTGCTAGCATTGCTCAAGTTCAAGCGAACATGGCTAGTAAATCTTGTCAAACTACAAGCGCAATTACTCATTCAGCTCCTGTTGTTAATGCAGGTGCAAATTACACTATACCAAGAAACACTCCTTTTGTATTAACAGGTTCAGCAACAGATGCTGGTGGAGCTTCTGGATTAACTTATACATGGGAACAATTTGATAATGCTACTGGCAATACAGGTGCAGCAAGTGCAGCTTCTGCAACTAAAGTATCAGGTCCTAATTGGGTAAATTATGTTGACACCTCTATTCCTGTAAGACATTTTCCAATTTTAACTTCTACAATTGGAAATAGTCAAACAACTAATGGATTAGATGTTGTTTCGGAAGCTTTAAGTTCAGTATCAAGAACATTGAATTTTAGATTAACAGCAAGAGATAATGTTGCTGGTCAAGGTCAAACTGGATTTGATGATACTGTAATAACTGTAAATGACGTAGCTGGGCCTTTTGTGGTTAATTCTCCAAATTCTGCAGTTTCATGGGTGGCAGGTACTAATCAGACTGTAACATGGAATGTGGCTGGAACAACAGCAAATAATATTAATGCAGGATATGTAGATATATATCTTTCTAATGATGGTGGGTTTACTTATCCTATATTGTTAGCTAGTAAAGTGCCAAATGATGGTTCTGAGATTATTACAGTTCCTAATAATGTAGGTACAACTAAAAGAATTATGGTTAAAGGTTATAATCATGTTTTTTATGATATATCTAACGCTAATTTCTCTATAACAGCTGCACCATCATCTTTTTCAGTTGCTTTTTCAGGGACACAGAATATATCAGATTGTACTTTAACGACAGCAAATTTTAATTTTGATTATGCTGCATTAAATGGTTTTAGTGGAACTACAACATTTGCTGTAACTGGAAATCCTGCTGGCTCAACAATAGTTTTTAGTCCTAGTTCTACATCTACTAATGGTGTTGTTACTTTAACAGTTGGTAATTTAGCTTCTGTTGCAGGTGGAGATTATCAAATATTAGTTAATGCTACTTCTGGAGCTGTCACTAAAACAGTGCCATTTTATCTGTCTATTGGTGTAAGTCCAGTTACATTGACAGTTCCTGCTAATAATGCAACAGCACAAAATACTTCTTTAAATTTAACTTGGGATCCTAACCCTAACGCTACATCTTATGATGTACAAGTTGCAATTGATAATACTTTTGCAACTATTGTAAGTTCTGGAAATGTAACTTCAAGTTCATATAATGTTTCTGGATTAAATCAAGGAACAGATTATTTTTGGAGAGTGTTGCCTAAAAATGCTACTTGTACAGGTATTTATGGAAGTGCATATAAATTTACAACAGGAACAATTTCATGTGCAAGTACATCCTCAACTAATGTTCCAGTTACTATTTCAGCATCTGGAACACCAACGATTACTTCATCATTGACTATCCCATCAGGAGGCTCTATAGCAGATGTGAATGTTACTATGAATATTACACATACTTGGATAAATGATTTGACAGCTACATTAACAAGTCCTTCTGGAACTGTCGTGCAATTGTTTTCTAGAGAATGTAATCCAAGTGCAAGTATAAATAATATTGTAGCTACATTTGATGATTCTGGTGTGGCTTTAGTATGTGGTAATAATCCAGGAATATCTGGTACTGTGTTGCCAGACGAAGTATTGTCAGCTTTTAATGGTGAAACTTCTACAGGAACTTGGATTTTAACAGTGTCTGACGCATTCAACCTAGATGGGGGTTCTTTAAATAGTTGGAGTTTAAATATTTGTACGGTTCAACCATTAGCAAATGAAGATTTTGATTTTGAAGAATTTGCATTATATCCTAATCCAAATAATGGTAGTTTTACGGTTAAATTTTTATCTAACTCATCAAATAACATAGGTGTTAATGTATATGACATTAGTGGAAGAGAAGTGTATAAAAAGTCATTTTCTAATACTGGAAACTTTAATGAAAATATAAATTTAGATAATGTTCAAACTGGAGTTTATTTAGTATCAATAATTGATGGAACTAAAAAAACAATGAAGAAAATAATTATCGAATAATTTTTAATAATATAGTAAAAATTAAAAAAGGAGCATTTTTAATGCTCCTTTTTTAATGTAATTGATTGACTGTTAATAAAATAAATAATGTATTGTTTTTTATTATTATATTTGTTTTCTAACTTATAACTAACAAATTATGAAAAAATTACTATTAAAGGCATTTTTATTACTGCTTTTTTGCAATGTACATGCTCAAAAAGAATTGTGGAAGAGTGTGTCGGATAAGCAATTGAATGCTTTTAAAAAGACAGACAGATCTTCAATGCCATTAGAATATCAGCTTTTTTCTTTAGACCTACAAGAATTAAAAACTAAATTAATTGGAGTGCCTAATGATTTAAGTGGACAATCTTCTACTGTAATTATCGCTTTTCCAAATGCTAATGGAGAAATGTCAAATTTTAAAATTTATGATTCTCCAGTAATGGAAGAAGGTTTAGCTATAAAATTTCCAAGTATAAAAACTTATTTAGGAAAAGGAATTGATGATTCTTCTGCTGTAATGAGATTTAGTATTACAGAATTTGGGTTGCATACTATGATATTGTCAGGAACAACAGGAACAACTTATATTGATACTTATACAACGGATTTAAAGAATTATATTGTTTATAATAGGTCAAGTTTAATAAGAACTAAAAGTTTTGAGTGTGATTTTGACGAGTTGAACCATGAAGCTTTTAAGCCATTAATTGATGAAAGTAATCTTTTATCAAGAACAAGTGATGGTAATTTTAGGGTCTATAGGTTAGCAATGGCTTGTACTGGAGAATATGCCCAGTTTCATGGAGGTACTGTTTCAGGTGCTTTAGCAGCTATTGTTGTTACAGTTAATAGGGTTAATGCAATTTATGAAAGAGATTTTTCAGCAAGATTAAATTTAGTTGCTAATAATAACTTATTAATCTATACAAATTCTGCAACAGATCCTTATACAAATAATGACGGTGGTACAATGTTAGGTCAAAATCAAACTAATGTTACAAATATCATTGGTTCTGCAAATTATGATATTGGACATGTAGTAAGTACTGGTGGTGGTGGAGTAGCAGGTTTAGGAGTTGTTTGTAATAATTCCCAAAAAGCAAGAGGTGTAACTGGTTCATCTGCCCCAGTTGGTGATCCATTTGATATTGATTATGTAGCTCATGAAGTAGGGCATCAATTTGGATGTAATCATACTTTTAATAACTCTTGTGGAGGAAATAGAAATTCATCTACAGCTGTGGAACCTGGAAGTGGAAGTACAATAATGGCTTATGCAGGAATATGTGCACCAAACGTACAAAACAATTCAGATGCGCATTTTAGTTTTATTAGTATAGCTGAAGCGAACACGAGAACGTTTTTTGGAACTTCTTGTGCAACAGTCACACCAAATGGAAATATAGCTCCAGTAGTTAATGCAGGATCAGATTATATAATTCCTAGAGGAACAGCTTTTATATTAAAAGGTTTAGCAACAGATGCAAATGGAGATGCTTTGACTTATTGTTGGGAACAAACGGATTCTGAAATATCTACTCAATCTCCATCACAAACATCAACTTCAGGGCCAAATTTTAGATCAAATTTACCAGTAACATCGCCAGATAGATATATGCCAAGAATTCAAGATGTTATTAATAATAATTTAGCTCCAACATGGGAAGTTGTTCCTAATGTTGCTCGAACTATGAATTTTGCGTTAACTGTTAGAGATAATAGAGCTCCAAATGGCGGACAAACTGGAATAGATAATACAGTGATTACAACTTCTACTGTAGGTCCTTTCTTAGTCAATTCTCCAAATACTGCAGTTTCATGGGTAGCAGGTACCAATCAAACTGTGACTTGGACAGTTGCAGGAACAGATTCAAATGGTATAAATGCATCTTATGTTGATGTTTTACTTTCTACAGATGGAGGATTTACTTATCCTATATTGTTAGCTAGTAAAGTGCCAAATGATGGTTCTGAGATTGTTACTGCTCCAAACAACTTAGGTTCTCAAAATAGAGTTATGGTAAGAGGTTATAATCATATTTTTTATGATATATCTAATACTAATTTCTCTATAACTGCTCCTCCTTCATCTTTTTCAGTTGCTTTTTCAGGAGTTGAGGGGACTCAAAACACCTCAATTTGTTCAGGAAATACAGTTGATTTTGTAATAAATTATTCAGCTTTAGGTGGGTTTAGTTCAAGCACTTCTTTTACTGCTACAGGTAATCCTTCTGGCTCAACTGTAAGTTTTAATCCTAGCTCTATTAGTACAACAGGAACGGTTACTTTGACTTTAGGAAATTTAGCTTCTGTTGCAGATGGAGATTATCAAATATTAGTTAATGCTACTTCTGGAGCTGTTACTAAAACGGTTCCTTTTTACTTGTCTATTGGTATTAACCCTGTAATTTTGACTGTTCCTGCTAATAATGCAATGGCACAAAATACTTCTTTAAATTTAACGTGGAATCCTAATCCTAATGCAACATCTTATGATGTACAAGTTGCAACAGATAATACTTTTACAACTATTGTAAGTTCTGGAAATGTAACTTCAAATTCATATAGTGTCTCAGGATTGAATCAAGGAACAGATTATTTCTGGAGAGTATTGCCTAAAAATGCTACTTGTACAGGTGTTTATGGAAACGCATATAAATTTACAACAGGAACAATTTCATGTGCAAGTACATCTTCAACTAATGTTCCAGTTGCGATTTCAGCATCTGGAACACCAACAATTACTTCATCATTAACTATTCCATCGGGAGGTTCAATATCAGATGTGAATGTTACTATGAATATTACACATACTTATATTAGTGATTTGACAGCAAGATTAACAAGCCCTTCAGGCACACAAGTTGTTTTATTTAGTGATGTATGTGGGTCTGCGGATAATGTAAATGCTACTTTTGATGATTCTGGTTCTGCTTTGGTTTGTGGTAGTAATCCAGCAGTAACTGGAACTATATTACCAAATCAATTATTATCTGCTTTTAATGGAGAAACTTCTACAGGGACTTGGGTTTTAACAATATCTGACGCCTTCAACCAAGATGGTGGTTCTTTAAATAGTTGGAGTTTAAATATTTGTACAGTTCAGCCATTAGCAAATGAGGATTTTGATTTTGAAGAATTTGCATTGTATCCTAATCCTAATAATGGTAGTTTTATGGTTAAGTTTTTATCTAATTCATCAAATGACATAGGTATTAATGTATATGACATTAGTGGAAGAGAAGTGTATAAAAAGTCATTTTCTAACACTGGAAACTTTAGTCAAAATATAAACTTAAATAATGTTCAAACTGGAGTTTATTTAGTTTCAATAATTGATGGAACTAAAAAAACAATGAAGAAAATAATTATTGAATAAATAATTATTAGAAACTTAAAAAATCCCTTTGTTTTTTAAATAAAGGGATTTTTTATTTAAAAGAAGCTTTAATTGTATTAACTCTTTGAGAAACTTCTGGAACAATAAAATTTAAGACTAAATTATACTCTTCTTTTTTCTTGTTAAAATTCATATTCCCTTTAACTATCAAGTAATATCCTGCTTGACCTTTACAAAAACAATGTTTTCCAAATAGCATTTTTGTGTTTTGTAATTCTAAATCAGTTAATTCTAAATCAGAATCAGAATTTTGTAGTTGAAAAATAATTTCTTCAATGTAATTATCATCTTGAAGTCCCTTTTCTGTTTTTTTTGTATAACTATATTTGACGATTGAATAGTTTATATTGTCCTCGGTTTGATAATAAATACTGTTTATTTCATCTCTTTTTATAATTAAACCTTTGTTTTTTATGATTTCAATTGTACATACTCCATTTTCAGGACAAGAAAGGTTAGATTTGTTTGTTTCTTCCAATTTATTTTCTTTGGTTTTAATACTGTTACAAGAAAATAATAAAGTTATAATAAGTGTGAAAATTATTTTTATCATGCGGTAATGTATTGGTTTGTAGTAAATATACTCAAAAAACAAACCAATTATTTGCCATTAAATAAATTCATGGTATTGTTTAGTCCAGCTAAAGCAAATGATTTAACAATTTCAGAAGAAATTTCAAGTCTTTCTTTTAGTTTTTCTTTTTCTTCATCACTCCATTCTCCCAAAACATAATTAACTTGTTGTCCTTTTTTAAAAACATCACTTATTCCAAATCGAAATCTAGGATATTCGGAAGTGTTTAATAGTAATTGAATATTTTTTAGACCATTATGACCACCATCACTACCTTTGCTTTTAATTCTAATAGTTCCAAATGATAAATTTAAATCATCTGTGATTATTAGGATATTTTCTTTAGCAATATTTTCCTTTTCCATCCAATATTTAACCGCTTTTCCACTCAGATTCATATAAGTATTAGGTTTTAATAAAAGTAAAGTGCGTCCTTTTATTTTTAATTCAGCTATATCTCCAAGTTTTGCTGTTTGAAATGAGCAACTTTCTTGATTTGAGATATAATCAAGTATTTTAAAACCTATGTTATGACGTGTATTTACATATTCGGAACCAATATTTCCTAAGCCAACGATTAAGAATTTCTTCATTGAATCTACTTTATTTTCTTTTTTGTTAGTGAATAAACTTTTAAACCATTTCATAGTACAAAAATAGTTCGTTTTTGTTGTTTTGCCAATAGTAAAAGGATTACTAATTAATACTGATTAGAATTCCAATTGCATAAAAAACGGACTAATAGTTTTAAAATAAAAAAGCATCAGTTTACTGATGCTTTTGTGTATGATAAAATAATGTGAAATTATTTTTTCTTTGCTGGTGCTTTTGCAGCTTTTGCAGCTTCTTGAGCCGCTTTCATTGCAGCACGAGAAATTCTTACTTGACAAACCACTGTGTTATCTGGGTGCATCAATTTGAAATTGTTTGCTTCTAATTTAGTAACATACAATTTGTTACCCATTTCAAGTGCAGTAATGTCTGCTTCTACAAAATCAGGTAAGTTTTTAGGTAATGCTTTTACTTTTAAACGACGTTGGTTTAAACGTAAAACACCTCCAGCCATAACACCAGGAGATTTTCCAATAACTTTCACAGGAACTTCCATAATAATTTCTTTATCGTCATTTAATTGGAAGAAATCGATGTGTAAAATTTTGTCAGAAACTGGGTGAAATTGAATATCTTGTAAGATTGCATCAACTTTTTTACCTTCTAATTCAATTACAACAGTATGAGCGTTTGGAGTGTACACCAAGTCTTTGAATGCTCTTTCATCTGCTGTAAAATGTACTGGTTGATTTCCTCCGTATATAACGCAAGGAACCATTCCAGCATCACGTACGGCTTTAGTTGCCTTTTTGCCTACGTTTTCTCTTTCTGATCCTTTAATCGTAATTGATTTCATTGTTAAAATATATAATTAATAAAAATAATTCTCTTTAATTTCTTAATCTCTACATTAAGAATTTTCCACTTATGGAGTTGTTGTTTTGTACCATATGCATTACTTCAGCAAATAAATTAGCACAAGTAACCACTTTTATTTTTTTTGACTCTCTCTTTAAAGGAATAGAATCGGTAACAATTAATTCTAATAATTTAGAATTTTCTATTTTTTCATAAGCCTCTCCTGATAAAATAGGATGTGTACATATTGCTCTTACGCTTAATGCTCCTCTTTCCATCATAACATCAGCAGCTTTTGCTAAAGTACCTCCTGTGTCTATCATGTCGTCAACTAGTATGACATTTCTTCCTGTAACATCTCCTATAAGCTCCATAGTGTCAATTACATTGGCTTTTTTTCTTTGCTTGTAACAAACGACTACATCTGATTCTAAAAACTTAGAATAAGCATAGGCTCTCTTTGAACCACCCATATCCGGTGAGGCAATTGTTAAGTTTTCTAATTTTAAACTTTTCACATATGGTAAAAAGATAGTAGAAGCAAACAAATGATCAACAGGCTTTTCAAAAAATCCTTGAATTTGATCTGCATGTAAATCCATGGTCATAATTCGAGTTGCACCAGCTGTTTCTAATAATTTAGCCACTAACTTTGCTCCTATAGGAACTCTTGGTTTGTCTTTTCTATCTTGTCTTGCCCATCCAAAATAAGGTATTACTGCTGTAATATGACGTGCAGAAGCTCTTTTCGCAGCATCAATCATAAGTAATAATTCCATTAAATTGTCTGAACTAGGAAAAGTAGAACAAACTAGGAAAACACGCAAACCTCTTATTGATTCTTCAAAAGAAGGTTGAAATTCTCCATCACTATATTTTGAGAACGTAATTTTCCCAAGCGGGACACCGTAGCTTTCGGCTATTCTTTCCGCTAGGTACACACTCTGAGAACATGCAAATATTTTTGCTTCAGGCTCGTTGTATGACATCTTAATTTGTTGTTTAGTAGTTGTTTAGTGCCGTGTTGTGTTAACGAGGTGCAAATTTAGAAATAAATTTCGACTCTGAAAGTAAATTTTCAAGTATTTTTAGTACTGTTTTTGAAAAAATAATTACATTTGCAATCTCAAAAACATTATAGAACTTTTTTGAGTAGTATTTTTTGCCTTGGTGGCGGAATTGGTAGACGCGCACGACTCAAACTCGTGTTCTTCGGAGTGTGGGTTCGATTCCCACCCAAGGTACAAAGCTTCAACTTTAAGTTGGAGCTTTTTTATTTTAAAATTTCTTTGTTTACTCTTCCGGAAGCTATCCATGAAGAAATTAATCCTAATGGAATTATGGTTCCGATAACTAATAAAATATTTAAAATTTTAAATTGAACTGGATAAGCAATGTTAGAAGTAATCATTAATACAGAAAATTGTTGTTGAATGACAATGAGAATAGTTCCTAATAAAAGCCCAAATAGTAAGCCTATTGTGGTTATGATTATTCCTTGAATAAAAAAGATATTCCTAATTTCTTTAAATGTTAGACCTATATTATATAAGGTGTTTATGTTTTCTTTTTTATCGATTATTATCATGACAATCGCTCCAGCTAAACAGAAAAGAGTTAAAATTACTATTAAAGTGCTAAAAAGATAAATAAATAGATTTTCAGAGTTTAGCATTTTATATAAAGAATCGTTTAACTGTGCTTTAGTTTTGATTTTAACTTTGTTTTTAAAAATGTTTTTAAGATCTTGAATTATTTTTTCTTCAGATACTTTTGAATTAGTTTTAAACTCAATACTACTGATTTGATTTTTTTTAAATTGAAATAATTTTCTAGCTATTTCAATGTCACAATACACATATTTGCCATCAATATCTTCGTTAATATTAAAAAGGCCAACAGGTTGTAATGTAATTATATTAAATGCGTTTTCGTTACTTTCTATTACGCCTTTCCCTGGTTTTGGAGCATATACATCTAGCGAATTTTGATAATCAAATAAGCCTAATGATAATTTTCTTGCAATTTCACTTCCTATAATCGATTCGTGAGAATTTGGTTCAAGCCAATTCCCAACGTATACATAGTCACTTATTTTGTTTACATTGATAAAAGTGCTATCTACTCCTTTAATAACGGCTATTTGTTCTTTATTGTCATAACGGAATAAAACTCGATCTTCTATTATTGTACTGTAGTTGAGTATTGATATGTTTTTTTTTAATTCTACTATTTCATTCTCAGTTAAAAAAAAAGATTTTCCTTGACTTGCCTCTATTTTAAAATCCGGATCGGAAGAATTACTGTAACTTAAAGTAAATTCTCTTAAACCACTAAAAATTGATAAAAAAACAAATAAAGACATAGCGCTAGCTACAATAGCTATAGAAGAAATTATAGTGATTGTATTTATTGCTGAATTTTTACTAAAACTAACAGCGTATCTTTTTGCTATGTAAAATGGAAAATTCAAGTTTTAAGACTTCTTTCTTTTATCAAGCAATTCAGGGTTTAAAACTGGATTTTCATTACCAGTTAACGCATTGTCAATTTTTTCAATATAATCTAAACTATCATCAATATAGAAAATAAGATTAGGTACTTTTCTCAATTGATTTTTTACACGTTGAGATAAGTCATGTTTAATTAAAGGAGTGTTGGTTTTAATGGCATTTAAAATTTCTCCTGCTTTGTCAGTTGGGAAAACACTTAAATACACTTTGGCTATGGATAAATCAGATGTTACGTTTACCTTAGATACTGAAATTATTAAATTGCTAATTCCATTTTTTCTTATTTCACCTTGCAATATGTCTACTAAATCATTCTGTAGTAATGCTCCTATTTTTTTTTGTCTATTCGTCTCCATGATGCAAAAATAAGCATAAAGTTATAAACTTTGATTCATTTGTTTTTTTTGAAGCTAATCTTTTTGTTATTTTGTGTAATCTTATGTATTAGCTTTTATATTTAGTTTCTGTATGTAGGAGGATGTAGGAGGTTATTGACCTTGCTTGGAGTTAGATAAAAGTATTTGGAAAAAAGAACAGAATGAGGAAAATTGAACATATTGGTATAGCAGTTAAAAATTTAGAAGTTTCAAATGATATTTATGAGAAGCTTTTAGGTGCTCCGTCTTATAAACAAGAAGAAGTTGAAAGTGAAGGCGTGAAAACTTCTTTCTTTCAATCTGGTCCAAATAAAATTGAATTGTTGGAAGCAACAAAAGAGGATAGCCCAATTGCAAAATTTATTGAGAAAAGAGGAGAAGGAATACATCATATAGCTTTTGATGTTGAAGATATTGTAATTGAAATGGAGAGATTAAGAAAGGAAGGTTTTATTTTACTTAATGATAAGCCAAAAAAAGGAGCTGATAATAAGTGGGTTGCTTTTGTACATCCCAAGGGAACTAATGGAGTTTTAATAGAACTTTGTCAAGAGGTAAAATAAAAAGTAAAAAAATGTTGCAACGAAAAAAAAATAGTAGTAATATTGCAACCTCAAAATAAAGCCAGTGGTTTTATTTGTTGAAGCATTTTAAGTTGCAAACAACTGGTCCTATAGCTCAGTTGGTTAGAGCACCTGACTCATAATCAGGTGGTCCCTGGTTCGAGCCCAGGTGGGACCACGAAAAAAATAGCCTTTTAAAAAGGCTATTTTTTTATTAAAAATATTTTTAAAGTTTTTGTGTAAAAAAAATTGTTTAATACAGAAATATTTATATTTTCGTAACTAATAAAATGATTGGCCTCAATTTATTCATAAAATATTAAAGAACAATTTCTTTTAAAATAAGAAAAAGTTTATATTTTTGTAACCTAATGGAAATTATGATGAACAAAAGACTTATTCTTTTATTGGTTTTGCTGTCTTTTCAGAGTGCTTTTTCTGACTCGACACCACCACCACCACCAACGCCACCACCAGGAGTGCCTATTGATAATGGAATTGTCGCTATGATTCTTATCGGTGTACTTTTTGGGTGTTATGTTGTGAGAAATATAAAGTTAAAAAAAGGTTTTCAATAACCTTTCTTTTTTTAAATTCTTAAATCTTGTATTCTTTTTACATATTTTCCAATAACATCAAATTCTAAGTTTACAATTGTACCTACTTTAAAATTTTTAAAGTTTGTGTTCTCATAAGTGTATGGAATAATTGCTACTGTAAATTCGTTCTCCTTAGAATTTACAACAGTTAAACTTGTCCCATTAACAGTAATAGAACCTTTCTCAATAGTTATATTTTGTTGTTCTTTGTTGTATTCAAAAGTAAAGTACCAACTTCCTTCGGCTTCACTTATGTTTTTACATATTCCTATTTGATCTACATGACCTTGAACAATATGTCCATCGAGCCTATCTCCTAATTTCATTGCTCGTTCAAGATTTACAATATCATTTACTTTCCAATTAGAGATATTTGTTTTTTTAATAGTTTCTTTTATGGCAGTAACTGTATAAATGTCATTTTCGATTGCGACAACTGTTAAGCAAATGCCATTGTGAGAAACGCTTTGGTCTATTTTAAGTTCATTTGTTATTGTTGAGACTACTTTTAAGTGTAAGTTTTCTTTTTCTTTTCGGATTTCTTTTATGGTTCCTAATGTTTCAATAATACCTGTAAACATAACTGATTTATTTTACTAAATTTGTAGCTCAAAAGTAAGCAATAAATACTAACTAGTTATGGTTAAAAAGGCAGAAAATATAATTGTAGGAATATCTATAGGGGATTTAAATGGAGTTGGACCTGAAGTTGTCTTGAAAACATTTGAAGATAATAGAATGTTAGAACTTTGCACTCCGGTTATTTTTGCAAATGTAAAAATTATATCTTTTCTTAAAAAGAATCTAAATTTAGATTCTAGCTTGCATGGAATTGATAATTTAGAACAAATTGTTTTGGGGAAAATTAATGTTTTAAATGTGTGGAAAGAAGGGGTCAATCTAGAATTTGGAAAAAGCGATGATGTAGTTGGTAAATATGCAATTAAATCTTTTCAGGCTGCTACGAAAGCTTTAAAAGATAGTTTTATTGATGTTTTGGTTACGGCTCCTATTAATAAGTACAACATACAGTCAGATGATTTTAAATTTCCTGGACATACCGATTATTTAGATAAAGAATTATCTGGTAATGCCCTGATGTTGATGGTGAATGATCAGTTGAGAGTAGGTCTCCTTACAGATCATATTCCTGTTAATGAGGTTTCTAAGCATCTGACAGAGGAATTGTTGATGAAAAAAGTGGAGACAATTATTAAGACTTTGCAACAGGATTTTGGAATTTCTAAACCTAAAATTGCTTTATTGGGTTTAAATCCACATAGTGGTGACAATGGAGTAATAGGTGATGAAGAAGAAAAAATAATTAAGCCAGCAATTAAAAAAATGTTTGATTCAGGGAAAATGGTTTTCGGACCATACGCTTCTGATAGTTTTTTTGGTTCTTTACAGTATGAAAAATACGATGCAATTTTAGCTATGTATCATGATCAAGGTCTTATACCATTTAAAACTTTGTCGTTTGGTAATGGTGTTAATTATACAGCTGGTTTAAATAGAGTTCGTACTTCACCAGATCATGGAACAGCTTTTGAAATTGCTGGAAAAGGAATTGCGAAACATGATTCTTTTAAAGAAGCTGTTTATTTAGCTTTGGATATTTATAATAAGAGAAATGAATATCAAGAACTTACAAAAAAGCCTTTAAAAGTGAAGCAAAATTAGTTGTAAACAAAAAAATGTTTATAACACGTTTGAATTTATAATAATTTTATATCTTTGCAACCCCTTAAAGAAAGGTTGACTGTTGTTATGAAAAATTTAAAAGCATATTTGATTCAGTTTTCTGGATTAAAAATTGGGAAGCATCAGTTTGATTATCAGTTAGATAATTCGTTCTTTGAGCACTTTAATTATGACGATTTTAATAATGTTGATATTAAAGTGGATTTGATTTTGGAAAAGAAAAACACAATGCTTGAATTGAATTTTAAGCATAAAGGAGTAGTAAATGTTCCTTGTGATTTGACAAATGAACCATTTGATTTACCTGTAAAAAGTAAATTGAAATTGATTGTTAATTTTGGAGATTCATTTAACGATGAAAATGAAGAGTTGCTCATTTTGCCTCATGGTGAGTTTCAAGTAGATGTTTCTCAATATATATATGAGATGGTTGTTCTTTCTGTTCCTTTTAAAAGGATTCATCCTGGAGTTAAAGATGGAACTTTAAAGACAGATGTTTTAGATAAATTGGATAAGCTATCTCCAAAAGAAGAGAATAAAGAAGAAGAAAATATAGACCCAAGGTGGGAAAATTTAAAAAAACTATTAACGGATAAATAATATAGTAAAATGGCACATCCTAAGAGAAAAACCTCAAAAACGAGAAGAGACAAAAGAAGAACGCACTATAAAGCGTCTGTTCCTCAAATTGCAACATGTCCTATTACAGGAGAAGCGCATTTGTACCACAGAGCTTATTGGCATGAAGGTAAAATGTACTACAGAGGTCAGGTAGTAATTGATAAAGCAGAAGCAGTAGCTTAATTGCTTTCATAAAATAGAGAAAAACTCTCACGAAGTGAGAGTTTTTTTGTTAATATGCTTTTTTTATATTAAAGTCTTTATTTTACTTGGGTTTGATTTTTTTTTTGTAATTTCAAACACTTTTTTATTAAGCGATTTTTAAAAAAGAAAAAATATTTTTATGAATAAAATTACAGCCGCAATAACAGCAATTGGCTCATATGTTCCTGATTATGTTTTGTCTAATCAAGTGTTAGAAAAAATGGTTGATACTAACGATGAGTGGATAACAACCCGAACAGGAATTAAAGAAAGAAGAATTTTAAAGGAAGAAGGACAAGGAACTTCCTTTTTGGCAATAAAAGCTGCTCAAAATTTGATTGAAAAAGCAAAGATTGATCCAAAAGATATAGATTTAGTTATTATGGCAACGGCAACTCCAGACATGCCAGTTGCTTCAACAGGAGTTTATGTAGCTACTCAAATAGGAGCTACTAATGCTTTCGCTTTCGACTTGCAAGCTGCTTGTTCCAGTTTCCTATATGGAATGTCTACAGCCTCTGCTTACATTCAATCAGGAAAATATAAGAAGGTGCTATTAATTGGTGCCGATAAAATGTCATCAATTATAGATTACACAGATAGAGCAACATGTATCATTTTTGGTGATGGAGGAGGAGCTGTATTATTTGAACCTAATGAAGATGGTTTAGGTCTACAAGATGAAATTTTAAGGAGTGATGGAGTAGGAAGAGAGTTTTTAAAAATTGAAGCTGGAGGTTCTATTTTACCAGCATCTGATGAAACAGTCAAAAATAAGCAGCATTTTGTCTTTCAAGATGGTAAGACAGTTTTCAAATATGCCGTTTCTGGTATGGCAGATGTAAGTGAGAAAATTATGGAGCGAAACAACCTTCTTCATGATGATGTAAATTGGTTAGTAGCACATCAAGCAAATAAAAGAATTATTGATGCTACCGCAAATAGAATGGGAGTTGAAGAATCTAAAGTGTTAATTAACATTCATCGTTATGGAAATACTACTTCAGCTACTTTACCATTATTATTATGTGATTTTGAGAATCAATTAAAAAAAGGAGATAATATCATTTTTGCAGCCTTTGGTGGAGGCTTCACATGGGGAGCTATCTATTTAAAATGGGCTTATAATAAACAATAACAAACCAAACCAAATGTCAAATAGTATGGATATTAGAGAAATTCAAAACCTAATTAAATTTGTAGCAAAATCAGGAGCTACCGAAGTAAAGTTAGAAATGGACGATTTTAAAATCACCATAAAAACAACAAATGAAGGTGCAGAAAGTACAACTTATGTACAACAAGTACCTGTTTCTAATGCATTACCACATGCTCCAGCTAATCAACCGGTTGCTCCAACAGTACCAGTTGCTCCTGTAGTATCTAATGACGGAGATGATAATTCAAAATATATTACTATAAAATCTCCTATTATTGGTACTTTTTATAGAAAACCAGCACCAGATAAATCTGTTTTTGTAGAAGTAGGTAGTATTATTTCTAAGGGAGATGTAGTGTGTGTCATTGAAGCAATGAAATTGTTTAACGAAATCGAATCGGAAATTTCTGGTAAAATTGTTAAGATATTAGTAGATGATTCATCACCAGTTGAATTCGATCAGCCTTTATTCTTAGTTGACCCATCTTAATGAAGTTAGAAATTAGAAATCAGAAGTTAGAAGTGTTTGGATTGAAAAATTAAAGTTTTCTTTTCTAAATTCTAAATTCTAAATTCTAAGTTGAAAAGTCTAATTATCTAATTAAATTATTATGTTTAAAAAAATATTAATAGCAAATAGAGGTGAAATTGCACTACGTGTAATTAGAACCTGTAAGGAAATGGGAATTAAAACGGTAGCAGTATATTCTACCGCTGATGCAGATAGCTTACATGTACGCTTTGCGGATGAAGCTGTTTGTATTGGTCCACCACCTAGTAATCTTTCCTATTTAAAGATGTCTAATATTATTGCAGCTGCAGAAATTACTAACGCAGACGCAATACATCCTGGATATGGATTTTTATCTGAAAATGCTAAATTTTCAAAAATTTGTGAAGAACATGGTATCAAATTTATTGGGGCTTCGGCTGAAATGATTGATAAAATGGGAGATAAATCAACTGCAAAAGCAACTATGAAAGCTGCTGGTGTACCTTGTGTTCCGGGTTCTGAAGGTCTTTTAGAGTCTTTTGAACAAGCTCAAAAAATTGCTAAAGATATGGGTTACCCTGTCATGCTTAAAGCAACAGCTGGTGGTGGTGGAAAAGGAATGAGAGCAGTTTGGAAAGCAGAAGATTTATTAAAAGCTTGGGAAGGAGCTCGTCAAGAGTCCGCAGCTGCTTTTGGTAATGATGGAATGTATATGGAAAAATTAATTGAAGAACCAAGACATATTGAAATTCAGGTTATTGGTGATTCATTTGGTAAAGCGTGTCATCTTTCAGAAAGAGATTGTTCGGTTCAAAGAAGACATCAAAAATTAACTGAGGAAACTCCATCTCCATTTATGACTGATGAATTACGTCAAAAAATGGGTGATGCGGCAGTTAAAGCAGCTGAATTTATTAAATATGAAGGAGCTGGGACTGTTGAATTTTTGGTAGATAAGCATAGAAATTTCTATTTTATGGAAATGAATACGCGTATCCAAGTAGAGCATCCTATAACAGAACAAGTAATTGATTACGATTTAATACGTGAGCAAATTTTAGTTGCAGCTGGAGTGCCAATTTCTGGTAAAAATTATTTTCCTCAATTACATTCTATTGAATGTCGTATTAATGCAGAAGATCCTTATAACGATTTTCGACCATCACCAGGTAAAATTACAGTTTTGCATTCTCCAGGAGGTCATGGAGTGCGTTTAGATACTCATGTTTATGCTGGGTATACAATTCCACCTAATTATGATTCTATGATTGCTAAGCTGATAACAACAGCTCAATCAAGAGAAGAGGCTATTAATAAAATGAAACGTGCCCTTGATGAATTTGTAATCGAAGGAATTAAAACAACAATTCCTTTTCACAGACAATTAATGGATGAGCCAGATTATGTTGCTGGTAATTACACTACAAAATTTATGGAATCTTTTGTAATGAAAGATAAAATAGAAGAATAATATATATAGAAACTCCCAACAATTGTTGGGAGTTTTTTTATGTGCCAAATTTAATTTTTAATTCTTCGCTTTTTTTAAAATGACTGTATAAAATTTAAAATTTAGACTTCGTACTTTTACAACGTTTCTTTTAACCATTTAAAAAATTCTTTTTGCCATACTAAACCATTTTGAGGTTTTAAAATCCAATGGTTTTCCTCTGGAAATAACATAAATCTACTTTTAATTCCTTTTAATTGAGCGGCTTGAAAAGCTTCTTGACTTTGTCCCATTGGTACACGATAATCTTTGGCTCCTTGAATAATAAATATAGGAGTATCCCAATTATTTACGAGTGTTATTGGGTTAAATTCTTTATACGATTTCTGGGCTAATTTGTTTTCGGTTTCCCAATAAGCTCCACCCATGTCCCAGTTAGTAAAGAAAACTTCTTCCGTTGTTCCGAACATGCTTTGTGTATTGAAAATTCCTGCATGTGAAATGAAGGTTTTAAATCTTTTTTTATGAATTCCTGCTAAATAAAATACGGAATAACCACCATAACTAGCACCTACAGCTCCTAATCGTGTTTTATCTACATAGTCTTCTTTTGCAACATCGTCAATTGCACTTAAATAATCATCCATCACTTGTCCACCCCAATCTTTACTAATTTGTTCGTTCCAAGCTACTCCATGGCCAGGCATTCCTCTTCTATTTGGTGCTACAACGATATAACCTTGTGAAGCCATTACTTGAAAATTCCATCTAAAGGAATAAAATTGAGATAATGCTCCTTGTGGACCACCTTGACAATATAAAAGTGTTGGATATTTCTTTTTAGCATCAAAATTAGGAGGTAAAATTACCCAAACTAACATGTCTTTCCCATCTGTAGTTTTTACTATTCTTTTTTCAACTTTTGGTAAAGATAGTTTGGAATAGGTTTCTGTATTAATATTGGTTAGTTGTTTCCAAGTTTTCTTTTTTAAATCATAACTAAAAATTTCATTAGCGTGATTCATGTCACTTTGGGTAACCAAAACAGTATTTTCATGAAAACCGATAATTTGATTCACATCAAACTGTCCTTCAGTAATTTGTTGGACATGAACAGCGATTTTGGTTAAACCAGGAAAATTTACTTCAAAAAGTTGTTTGGTTCCATCTACAGGAGCAAGAAAATAGATCTTTTTGCCATCTTTACTCCATGTAAAGCTGTCTACTGTTCCATCCCAATTTGATGTAAGATTGATATCTAGTCCTTTATGACGAACAATAATATTATTTTTATCTGCTTCATAACCATCGCGTTTCATTTGCAACCAAGATAAGTCTCCATTTGGAGAAAATTGTGGTGCTACATCATAACCTAAATTGTTTTCAGTTAGATTTTTAGTCGTTTTGGATGTTAAATCATATTCATATAAATCTGTATTAGTACTTGTGGCATAGGCTGTTCCTTGTTTCTTTTTTGAAACATAAATTACTTTAGAACCATCTGAAGACCAGATGTAATCTTCATCTCCGCCAAAGGGTTTTTGAGGGCAATCGAAAGGCTCTTCTTTCATAATATCGATTTCCTCTTTTTTGTCATTTGTAATTATTACATGGTTGTGATTGCCATCGTTATAGGTATCCCAATGACGATAGTCTAATGCGTTGTAAATTTGCACATCACTTTTCTCTAATTCTGGATAAAAATCTTTTCCATGAACGTTGTTGATTTTTACTTCTTTATTAGAAAGAATCCATTTACCGTCTTTAGAGGTGTTTTTGTCAATTATTAAGCTTTCATGTTCTTTAATAACTTTTGCTTTACCACCAGTTATAGGAATACTGTAAAACTCGGAATTGGATTTATTTTCGTCCATTGAAGGAGTGCTGACTTTGTAAATAATATTTTTTCCATCTTTTGAAATGCCTAATGGAGAAATACGACCCAATTTCCATAATAATTCAGGTGTCATTATTTCCTGAGCTGTTGCTGCTAAACCTGTCATGCTAATAAGTATTAAAGCTAATTTTTTCATTGTTTTTTTGCTTTTAAATAAAGTTTAAAAATAATTATTTTTAAGGGAATAGTAGTTTAGAAATTCATAAAATAAAAAAAGACCTTCTAAAATGAAGGTCTTTTCTAAAAAATATAAAGTTTCTTATTTATTGCTTGATGAATTGTTTACTAGTAACAATATCATTGTCAGAAATTTCAATGATATAATTTCCAGCAGGTAATGTTGATACATCAATAGAATTATTAGAAATTTTACCGTTTAAAACAGTTTGACCTATTAAGCTATATATTCTAAATGTTGCTTTTTCAGTTATTGATGTTAAGTTCAATATTGAAGAAGTTGGATTAGGATATAAGCTTATCTCTTGTAAAGAAACTTCATTGTTAACTTCTTTTCCAGATGATGTGATGTTTACTGTGTAATCTTCTACCTGACCATAAGAGAAAGCTTCACAAGTTGAAGGAATGCCATTATATTTCATAGACACTCTCATTCTTGTTGCCCCTAGAGTTGCGTTACTAGGAATTGAAATTGTTCCACTAATAGGTGTTGCTTGAGTCGCAGCTCTTGAATAAACTAATTCTCCAGAATCTGAGAAATCTCCATCTTGGTTGAAATCAATCCACACAGCATATCCTTCATTGTAAATTGTGCCTGTCCATAAAGGAGTAATTGTTATAGTTTGTGATGTTCCTCTTCCTACATTAGTTGATAATGAGGTGAAATTTTCATAACCAGCAGTTCCTGTTGACGGATTGTTAATAGTTCCATATACTACTCTTGCAATTCTTTCATCATTTGTATTGTTTCCTTGTGAACTGCAATATGTAACTGTATTTGATAATGTGGTTATATTTACAACATTACTAGAAGCTGAAATATTTCCAGCAGCGTCTTTAGCTCTTACTGAGAATGTGTAAGCAGTTGAAGCAGTTAAACCTGTTACTGCAAAAGTTCTTACTGTTGTTGTGCTACCTATTAAAGTTGTTCCTCTGTATACATCGTATCCAGTTACTCCAACATTATCAGTAGATGCAGTCCAAGATAAATCAGTGGTAGTTTGAGTTGTTCCTGAAGCTGATAAAGTAGGAGCAGTAGGAGCAGAAGTATCAGCAGAACCAGTAGCAAGATTTACTGTGTAATCTTCTACTTCTCCATAAGAGAATGTTTCACAAGATGTTGGAATTCCGTTATATTTCATTGAAACTCTCATTCTTGTAGCTCCATTTGTAGCTGAAGTTGATACTGTAAAGCTTCCGCTAACTGGTGTAGTTGTACTTGAAGGGTTACTCCATACTAATTCACCAGCGTCTTCAAAATCACCATCTTGATTATAATCAATCCAAGCAGCATATCCTTCACTATAAACTGATCCTGTCCATGTTGGAGTAACTGTAATTGTATAAGTTGTTCCTTTAGTTAAGTTAGTTGATATACTAGTGAAATCAGTATACCCATTGTTTCCTGTAGAAGTATTATTGATAGTGTTTAATTGAACTCTACCGATGTATTCATCAGATACACTATTTCCTTTACTTGTACAGTACGTAGGATCTGTTGTTCCTGGTAATGTTGTAATATTTGCCGTGTTACTTAAAGCAGATAAATTGCCAGCTGCATCTTTAGCTCTAACTGTAAAACCATAAGCTGTTGCAGGGCTCAAACCTGTTACTGCATAAGTAGTACTTGTTGCTGTTCCAATTTGTGTCGCTCCTTGATATACATTATATCCTGTTACACCTATATTATCTGTAGAAGCTGTCCAAGATAAATTAGTAGTTGTTTGCGTTGTTCCAGAAGCTGTTAAGTTGGTTGGAGTTGATGGAGCTGTTGTGTCATTTCCTGAACCTGCTGTAATAGTAAAGTTAGTATTTGAAACGTCAAAGAAAATATGATTAGTTCCTTTAACCATTATTCTACATTGAGAAGATGGTGTGTTTGGAATAGTAACAGCTTGAGATCCATCATTAGGAGTTGAAGCTAATAATGTTGACCATGAATTTCCTCCATTTGTAGAAATCAAAATATCTACATTAGCACAGTTTACACCGTTTGCAGTTGTTCCTGCCACGTTCCAAGTAATGGTTTGAGAGGAATTTCCAACATAAGAAACAGCACTATTTGGTGATGATACAGTAAAAGGTCCTGCAGTACCGTTAACAGTAACTACCATGTCATCACTATTGTTTGCACTTCCTCCAGCTCTATTGTCACGAACTGTAAATCGGAAGTTCATTGTTCTTGCAACTGATGGTAAAGCTTCTACTGTGATTTCAGAACCAGATGTTGTAGTTGCGCCTGCTAAAGTTCTCGATAATTGTGGAAAATATCTTTGCGTACTTGTGGTTGGACTGTAAGATCTAAATGTTGGACCTGAAGTTTTTGTAGCACTTGCAGCTGAACTTGCTCCAGTTTGTGAAGAGGATGCGTTGTCAAATTGCTCCCAACAAAAAGTTAAGGCATCGCCATCAGCATCTGTACCAGTACCTGTTAATACGAAAGGAGTGCTTTTTGGGATAGTGTAATCTGAGCCAGCGCTTGCTGTTGGTACAGCATTGCCAGTGTTTGTTACGGTCGGACAAGTTTTGCTTTTAATATTATTAGTAACTTGTTGAATACTTGCTGCGTGGAAATATGCGTCAGAATTTGGTTGAACATCTTGGCTTGTAATTCCTGCATATCCCATGATTGTTGATCCAGAACCAGGTTCCATATTCACGCCAGTTCCTTCATTACTCATTGAAAAGGTATGGTTTGCTCCAAATTGATGTCCAATTTCATGTGCCACATAATCTATATCAAATGTGTCTCCTTCAGGAATAGTAGAGGAAGTAAATCCGCTACCTTTACCAGACTCACACACACAACCAATACATCCTGCATTTCCATTATTGCTAGCTCTTACAAATAAATGACCAACGTCATAGTTTGCGTTTCCAATAACAGAAGTCAATGTGCTTTGTAATTGACTATTATAACTAGTGGTGTAAGGATCGGTAGATGCATTTGTGTAGATAACATCGTCATTATTAGCTATTAATACAAGTCTTGCACTGAAATCTTTTTCGAAAACACCATTTACTCTTGTTAAAGTATTGTTTATTGCGGCTAAAGCGGATGCTTTTGTGCCTCCATGATATGCAGTATATTCTCCTGTTGTTGAAACTGCCAAACGGAAAGTTCTTAATTTAGAATCATCCGCGTTTGGACGTAATAAATCACTATTTCCTGGTGACATCTTGTGACTTACTTCATCGATAACGCTACATTCAAATTTTGAAAAAGCAGCTTTTTTATCTGTTTTTCTGTAAACAGTATAAGCACTTAAATCGCTTGTGTATGGTTCAATAAATTCTGCTACTTTATCTGCATATAGTGTCATAGCTTGTAATCCTAGCGGAGAAATGCTAAAGTAAATTGTTGAAGTTGGGTCTTCAATTCCTTGTCCTACGTAAGATTTAATTTGTGGATATCTAGCAGCCAATGCTTCATCCATGTTTGAATATTCTACTATTCTGAAATTATCTAATACACCTTGAGAATTTGGAAAAGATAAGATAATGGAAGATTCAATTGCTCTAGATCCATTTTTAGGAACAGTAACAAGTTTTTGTTTTAATTTTTGAAAATCTAATTCAAAAAGTTTTGGATTTTGAATCATTGATTTATTTCGAACTACCTCAGCATTAGCTTTTTTTTGAGTAGTTCTCCAGAAAGAATCTCCTTTTTGCCCAAAAGAGAAACTTGTAATTGCCATTAAGACAATTAGAAAGAATTTTTGTTTCATAATTTGTTTTTGTTTTGTTTTTTGCACGCCAAATATATATAATATATATGGAATAAAATTACATTTTACCTATAAAAACGGTTAAATATTTATATAAAATTTACTAATAACTGATTTTTATTAATGAAATACTTATGTTTGTTAGCGTCAAGTCTTTTTGTAAAAATTTGTTCAATTCCATTTTTTTGAAAAAATATATGTATTTTCACAATCTTTAAAGAAATACAATAATGAAGAAATTAGCATTACATTGGCAAATTTTATTAGGAATGGTTTTTGGAGTATTGTTTGCTGTTGTTTTAATACAATTTGAATGGGGTAAACAAATTATTTTAGACTGGATAAAACCGTTTGGTAATATCTTTATCAATCTTCTAAAATTAATAGCTGTTCCATTGATATTAGCTTCACTTATAAAAGGGGTTTCAGATTTGAAAGATATTTCTAAACTTTCAAAAATGGGAGGAAGAACAATAGGATTGTATATTTTAACAACTGTATTTGCCGTTTCAATAGGATTAGTAATTGTGAATATTGTAAAGCCAGGAAATTATATTTCTGAACAAACAAGGCAAGAGTTAGTAGATGGTTATGCAAATGATGCTAATTCTAAAATTGCTTCTGCTGAAAAACAAAAAGAAGCTGGACCATTACAAGCATTAGAAGATATTGTTCCAAGTAATATAATTGGCGCTTCTGCAGACAATGGGAATATGCTTCAAGTCATCTTTTTTGCTGTGTTTTTTGGAATTGCTTTAATTTTGATTCCCCAAGAAGTAGGTGCTCCAGTAAAAGCTTTTTTTGATGGTTTTAATGAGGTAATACTTAAAATGATAGACATAATAATGCTTGCTGCACCTTTTGGTGTGTTTGCTTTATTAGCTGCTTTAGTGGCTGAGTCACCAAGTTTGGATTTATTTCAAGCTTTAGCGGTTTATGGTTTATGTGTAGTAGGGGGTTTGATTATTATGATAGGTGTTTACATTCTTATAGTTTATATTTTCACAAAAAGAACACCGAGCTTTTTTTTAAATGGAATTTCTCCAGCTCAATTATTAGCCTTTTCAACTAGTTCAAGTGCAGCAACATTACCTGTTACTATGGAACGTGTAGTGGATAACCTTGGAGTAGATGATGAAGTTGCTAGTTTTGTGCTGCCAATTGGAGCTACTATAAATATGGATGGAACCAGTTTATATCAAGCTGTTGCTGCTGTCTTTATTGCTCAAGCGTTTGGTATGGATTTAAGTTTTGGTGTGCAATTAGGAATTATCATAACAGCTACTTTAGCATCTATAGGGAGTGCAGCAGTTCCAGGTGCTGGAATGGTAATGTTAGTTATTGTACTTGCTCAAGCTGGAATTCCTGAAGCAGGATTAGCTTTAATTTTTGCAATTGATAGACCTTTAGATATGTGTAGAACAACAGTTAATGTAACAGGTGATGCAGCAGTATCAATGGTTGTTGCTAAATCTGTGGATAAATTAGCATAAAATGGAAAAATTTCACTGGACAAAACTTTTCAATCCAGAGTTTTATATAACAATGGAAGTAGGCGGAATTCCAATAGGAGTTTACATGGTTTTGTTTATTGTTTTTGCAGAAACTGGTTTATTTGCTGGTTTTTTTCTTCCAGGAGATAGTTTGTTGTTTCTTTCTGGGATTTATTCAAGAGAGTTAGTTCAGACTTTTTTTTATATTCCAAGTGATTTTTCAAATGTAACTGTTTTATCTTTATTAATAGCTGTAGCAGCAACTTTAGGAAATATGTTTGGCTATTGGTTTGGTTCAAGGAGTGGTCAATTTTTATACAATAAAGAGGATAGTTTCTTCTTTAAGAAAAAGTATTTATTTCAATCTCAAGATTTTTTTCAAAAACATGGAGGAAAAGCAATTATTTATGCTCGCTTTTTACCCATTGTTAGAACTTTTGTCCCTATTATTGCTGGAATAGTTCATATGAAAAAGACAAAATTCATGTTTTATAATGTTTTAAGTTCTCTTATGTGGTCCTTTTTTCTTGTGTTTGCTGGACATTACTTGTATGGTATGTTCTTAGACCAATTTGACATTGATTTAAAAAAACATATTGAAAAAATTATTCTTATATTAATTGCTATTACTACTTTTCCTTTAGTGATGAAAGCAATAAAATCAAGAAAGTCAAATACTAATACTGCAGAATAATGCAATTAAGTTATTGGGAATTAAAAAATTGGTTTACTAATGTAGATTTTACAATTGTGGGTAGTGGAATTGTCGGATTACATTGTGCTTTGTCTTTACGTGATAAATACCCACTAGCAAAAATTTTAGTTTTAGAAAAAGGAACCTTACCACAAGGAGCTAGTACAAAAAATGCTGGTTTTGCTTGTTTTGGAAGTATTTCAGAAATTATCAATGATTTAAAAAATCATACAGAAGAGGAAGTAATTCAATTAATTCAAAAAAGAGTTGAAGGACTTAAATTGTTACGCAATAGATTGGGTGATATTGTAATCGATTTTAAACCTTTTGGTGGTTATGAATTGTTTTTAAAAAAAGATGAAAAATTTTATAACGAATGCATTCAAAAAATTCCTTTTATAAATGATGTTTTACGTTCTCTTTTTAAAACTGATGTCTTTGTAAAAGAAATAGACCGTTTTAATTTTAAAGAAATTTTTGAATATTTGATTTTCAATCCTTTTGAAGGTCAAATAGATACAGGAAATATGATGCAAGCTTTATTAAAAGAAGCTATTGCCAATAATATTTTAATTTTAAACCAGCAAGATGTAACTATTTTCCAAGATTTAAATGATAAAGTTGAGGTTGTAACCAACGATATTTCATTTGTAACCAATAAATTATTATTTGCAACTAATGGCTTTGCTGCTGAATTAACTCAAAACGAATTAAAACCTGCAAGAGCGCAAGTATTAATTACAAAACCAATTGAAAATTTACATATAAAAGGAACATTTCATTTGGAAGAAGGTTATTATTATTTTAGAAATATAGAAAATAGAATTCTTTTTGGAGGAGGAAGGAACCTCGATTTTGAAGGAGAAACAACTACAACATTAACACAAACAAAAATTATTCAAGACAAGTTGGAGCAATTGCTAAAAACTGTAATTTTGCCAAATATACCATTTGAGATTGATTATCGATGGAGCGGTATAATGGGTGTTGGAAATCAAAAAAAACCAATTGTGAAACAAATCTCTAACAATGTATATTGTGGTGTTCGTTTAGGAGGTATGGGTGTTGCAATAGGTAGTTTAGTTGGAAAAGAATTAGCAGAATTAATATAGCGTATGGCAAAAAAAAATACTCCTAAAAAGAAAAATACTAAAACGCCCAAAAAAAGAAATGTTGGTCAAAAAATATTTCGTTTTATATGGAAGGCTATACTGTGGTTCAATATTATAAGTGTTTTTTTTGTTCTGCTTTATAAATTTGTCCCAGTTCCATTTACACCTTTAATGATAATAAGGGCAATTGAGCAGAAATCTGATGGAAAAGAAATGACATGCTCTCACGATTGGGTTCCTATTGAAGAAATTTCACCAAACTTGCAAAAGGCTGTTATTTCCAGTGAAGATGGTAAATTTTTAGAACATAATGGTTTTGATTTTAAATCGATGCAAAAAGCTTATGAAGGAAATCAAAAGGGTAAAAAAATAAAAGGAGGAAGTACTATTTCTCAACAAACGGCCAAAAATGTTTTTCTGTGGCAGGGAAGAAGTTATTTAAGAAAAGGACTTGAAGCCTATTATACCGTTTTAATTGAACTTTTATGGAGTAAAAAACGCATCATGGAAGTATATTTAAATAGTATAGAAATGGGAAATGGAATTTATGGTGCGCAAGCGGCTTCAAAATATTGGTATCATAAAGAAGCTAAAAATTTATCTCGCAATGAAGCCGCTGGAATTGCTGCAATTTTACCAAATCCAAGAAAATTTAAAGCGTCAAATTCTTCCAATTACATTAACAGAAGGAAAGCTACCATTTCAAAATATATTGGATATACTAAACTAGAATATTAGTTAAAGAAATTATAGATTTTAAAAGCCGAAAAATTTTTTTTCGGCTTTTTTATTTTCAGAGCTTTTTGCTTTTTTAAGCATTTTTCATAAATTCTTCTGCTTTTATTACCATATTTTTACTTCCACAAAAGAATGGAACACGTTGGTGTAGTTCTTTTGGTTCTAGTTCCATAATTCTATTAAATCCATCTGAAGCCTTTCCGCCTGCTTGTTCGGCTAGAAATGCCATTGGGTTACACTCATATAACAATCTTAACTTTCCGTTAGGTGCTTTTGAACTAGTAGGATAAATATAAATTCCTCCTTTTATCATATTTCTATGAAAATCTGAGACCAAACTACCTATGTAGCGAGAAGTATAAGGTCTATCACCTTCTTCCATTTGACAATATTTTAAATAATTTTTTACACCTTGAGGGAAATGTATATAATTACCTTCATTAATAGAATATATCTTGCCATTTGGAGAAAATTGCATATTAGGATGTGACAAATAGAAAGTTCCAATTGCAGGATTTAAAGTAAAACCATTAACTCCATGACCTGTTGTATAAACTAACATTGTTGATGTACCATAAATAACATATCCAGCGGCAACTTGGTTAATACCAGACTGTAAAAAATCCTCTAATTGTACAGGAGTTCCTATTGGAGTTATTCTTCTATATACAGAAAAAATAGTTCCTACTGAGACATTTACATCTATATTTGATGAACCGTCAAGAGGGTCCATTAAAACAACGTATTTATTATTATGTCCTTTATCTGAACCAGCAACAGTAATAAAATCATCATTCTCTTCAGATGCAATTCCACAAACAATCTCTCTATTAATTAGAGTTTGTATAAATGTCTCATTTGCAAAAACATCCAATTTTTGTTGATCTTCGCCTTGAACATTTTGCTCACCAACAGCTCCCACAATGTCAACTAAACCAGCTTTATTTACTTTATAATTAACCACTTTTGCTGCTAAGCGAATAGAGTTGATAATTCTTGATAACTCTCCTGTAGAATATTGAAAAGAATTTTGGTGTTCAATTATAAATTCACCAAGTGTTGTGTTTTTTTCTTCCATTTCGAAAACGATGTAGTTGTGTTTAGGGAGCAAATATCGGCTTTTTTTATAAAATAATTTTAATACTTTATTATAATTATAGTTTCCACTAATAAATTAATCAATCCTTTTTAAAATTGACTTTTTTTAAATAAAAAGCACATAATTAAACTTGCAATAAACTTGATTGTTTAATGATAAAACCTAATAAGAATTACCAACAATAATTAAATACAGAAATATAAAAAATTGTTATAAAAATATGGTTTATTATAAAAATATAAAAAATTGTTTAATTTTGGAAAATGAAAATTAAGTTAATTTCTCCCATTGAAATACAAAAAAACAATAGTAATTTAGCTTAAAAATAAAGAGAAATGATAATTAGAAAAGGTACTATACAAGATATGCCATCTGTATTACTTTTAATACAAGAGTTAGCAGAATTTGAAAAAGAACCAAATGCTGTAGAAATATCAGTTAAAGATTTAGAAAAAGATGGCTTTTCAGAAAATCCTTTGTTTCAAACATTTGTTGCAGAAGTAGAAAATGAAGTCGTAGGAGTTGCTTTATATTATTATCGTTATTCTACTTGGAAAGGAAAAACGATTCACTTAGAAGATTTAGTAGTAAAAGAAAACAAAAGAGGAACAGGTGCTGGTTTTGCTTTATACTCTGAAATTATCAAACAAGGGCAAAAAGAAGGTGTTAAAAGAATTGAATGGAATGTTTTAGATTGGAATACTAATGCTATCCAATTTTATGAAAAAAGTGGTGCTACTATTCTAGATGATTGGAAAGTAGTTCAAATGAACGAAAATGGAATATCAAAATTTATCTCAAAATTAAAAAATAATTAATCCTAAAAGTGAACTAAATTAGTTGACAAAAAATAAGAGCTTTACTATGAAAATTTTCAAATTTGGTGGTGTGTCTGTAAAAGATGCTGATGGTGTTAAAAACGTAACTTCTGTTTTAGAAAAAGTAGGTTATAAAAACACATTAATTGTTGTTTCCGCAATGGGCAAAACGACCAATTCTCTGGAGGTAATTATTAAAAATTATTTTGAAAAGTCTAACCAATTGAATGCATCTGTACAAGAAGTAAGAAAATATCACAATCAAATTTTATTAGATCTTTTTGATGATGAAGATCATGAAGCATTTTTTACAGTTAATGCTCATTTTGATGATTTAGAATATTTTTTAAGAAGTAATAAATCTCCAAATTATAATTTTGTATATGACCAAATTGTAAGTTATGGAGAAATAATTTCTACCACTATTGTAAGTTATTATTTAAACGAAAAAGGGTTAAAAAATTCTTGGTTAGATGTTCGAAATTTAATAAAAACAGATACAAATTATAGAGATGCAGATATAAATTGGGAGCAAACTCAAACATTAATAACTAAGAAAATAGAAAAAGACGAATTATACATTACACAAGGATTCTTAGGTTCTGATCCAAATAATTTTACTACAACTCTTGGACGTGAAGGTTCCGATTATACAGCTGCTATTTTTGCATATTGCTTAAATGCAGAAAGTGTAACTATTTGGAAAGACGTTCCTGGTGTCTTAAATGCAGATCCACGCTATTTTGAAAAACCTGCTCTTTTAAACCAAATTTCATACAGAGAAGCTATTGAATTAGCATTTTATGGAGCTAGTGTTATTCATCCAAAAACATTACAACCATTACAAAACAAAGAAATACCATTATTTGTAAAATCTTTTATAAACCCTCTTTTACCAGGAACAAGTGTATCAAAAGGTGCAGATTTAGAACCTCATTTACCTTGTTATATTATCAAAAAAAACCAGCTATTACTTTCACTTTCCTCATTAGATTTTTCCTTTATAATGGAAGAACACATTAGCGAAATTTTTGCTTTATTTCACGAACATAAATTAAAAGTAAATTTAATCCAAAACTCAGCCATTAGTTTTTCAGTTTGTATTGAAGATAAATTCCATAATTTTCAAGAAGTAAAAAGCATTTTAGAGAAAAAATTTAAAATTGCTTATAATGAAAATGTCTCCTTGTATACAATTAGGCATTTCGATGAAAACGCTACGCAAATAGTAGAAACAAATAAGACAGTTTTACTTAAACAAATTTCAAGGGAAACTTTACAAGTTATAACTAAAGAATAATCATTCAATAAAAACTATAATAATAACCTAATAAATTTATTGTAATTATTAATCCATAAATACTACTTTTGAAGAATAGGAGTTATCTATTTATGAGGAAGAAGTGGTTTTTATGGATTTTTTTAATGCTATTTTCTGCTAATTTTGCTCAGGAAGTACAAAACCATTATCAAACTAAAAAAATAATTGTTACAAAAGACACTATCTTTTTAGAAAAAGTAAGTATCAATCCTTCCTTTTTTAAAATTGAAGATAAGAACAAAACAACAATTGATTCTTCGTTTTACAAAATCGATTTTCAAAAAGGAATATTACTCTTTAATGAAAACTACAATAAATTAGACACATTAACTGTCAATTATCTAAAATTTCCAGAATTTTTAACGAAAGAATATGCTATTTATGATGATAGTAAAGTAGTTTCTAATGAAGCAGGAAAATTATACACAATAAAGGACGAAGACAAACCACAATTTAAACCTTTTGATGGCTTAAATACTTCTGGTAGTATTTCAAGAGGTATAACTATTGGTAACAACCAAAACACAGTAGTAAATTCTAATTTAGATTTACAAATCACTGGAAAAATTTCGGAAAATGTTAGTTTACGAGCTTCTATTCAAGATAGTAATATTCCATTACAAGAAGGTGGTTATTCACAAAAATTAGACGAATTTGATCAAATATTTATTGAATTATTTTCTGATAAATGGAGTATAAAAGCTGGTGATTTATTTCTTGAAAACAGGCAATCACAATTTTTAAATTTCAATAAAAAAGTACAAGGACTCTCAACTCAATTTTCATTGGGAACACCTGAAAACAAAACAGATGTTTTTGCAGCTGCTGCTCTTGTTCGTGGTCAATATGCAAGAAGTACTTTCATAGGTCAAGAAGGGAATCAAGGGCCTTATAAATTAAAAGGGAATAATGGTGAATTATTTGTTTTAGTTGTTTCTGGTTCAGAAAGAGTATATGTTAATGGTGTTTTGCTTGAACGAGGTGAAAACAATGATTACATTATAGATTATAATGCTGGAGAAGTAATTTTCACTTCACTTTTCCAAATTACTTCAGAAATGCGAATTACAATTGAATACCAATTTTCAGACCGAAATTATACTCGATTTGTTGCTTATTCTGGTATTATGCATGAACAAGAAAAATTTAAAATAGGAGGATTTGTGTATTCTGAAAATGATGTAAAAAATCAACCTTTGCAACAAAATTTATCTGAAGAGCAAGTCACTATTTTAAAAGAAGCAGGAGATAATTCTAATTTAATGACTGCTCCATCAGCATATCTTGATTCCTATTCAGAAAATAAAATTTTATATAAAAAATCATTTATTGGAACCGCTGAGGTTTTTGAATTTTCAAACAATCCAAATGATGAACTATATAATGTAAGATTTACTTTTGTTGGACAAAACCTTGGAAATTATGTTTTATTAAACAATAATGCTGTTGGGAAAATTTATGAATATATTGCTCCAAACGCAGGTATTCCACAAGGGAATTTTGAGCCAATAATTCCTTTAATAGCTCCAGAAAAAATCCAAATTGCAACAATTCTTGGGGGTTATAATCCATCAGAAAAAACCAATATCGATTTTGAGTTAGCTATAAGTAATAACGATAAAAATTTATATTCATCAATCGATGACGCTAATAACAAAGGTCTTGCTGGGAAAATAAATTTAAATAAAAGACTCTATTCTGGGAAATATAACTTAGATGGTTTTGGTAATTTCCAATTTATAAATAGAGATTTCAAAAGCATAGAACGTTTATTCAATATCGAATTTAATAGAGATTGGAATTTAAGTAATCCATTGGGAAATCAAAGTTTACTTACTACTGGTTTAAACTTGGATTTGAAAAAAAACGGATCAACAAAATATCAATTTGAAAAATTAGACTTCTCGGAGAATTTTTCAGGAAACAGACATATAGTTGAATCCTTTATAAAATTTAAAAAAACGACCTTGAATACCAATTTTAGTGCTTTAAATAGTAGTAGTACTGTTGCAAACTCAACTTTTATTCGTAATCAAACTCAAATAAGACATCATTTTTATAAAAATTGGGTTGGTACTTCTTTAAGACTTGAAAATAATAAAGAAAAACTAATTCCTTCAAATGAATTTACAAATTTAAGTCAACGATTTACAGAATACGGTGCGTTTATTGGAAGAGGAGATTCTACAAAAGTATATGTTGAAATAGGTTATTTAAATCGAGTGAATGATAGCTTACAAGGCGAGCAAATAAAACGTGTAAATCGCTCTAATTCCTATTATTTAAAATCACAACTAATTAAGAGTTCTAAGAGTAGTTTGAATGTGTTTTTAAACTATCGGAATTTAAAATATGAAGATGTATCTAAAAAAGATGAACCTTCACTAAATTCAAGGATTCTATACAACGATTCTTATTTTAATGACTTATTACAAACCTCAATTGCATATGAAACTACTTCAGGAACCATAGCACAACAAGAATTCACCTATTTAGAAGTAGAACCAGGACAAGGAGTTTACACATGGAATGATTATAACAACAACGGTATTCAAGAATTGCAAGAATTTGAAGTAGCTACTTTTACAGATCAAGCCAAATATGTTAGGGTATTTTTACCTAACCAAATTTTCATACGAACACATCAAAACAAATTCTCACAATCTTTAAACTTTAATGGATCTGTTTGGCAAAATAAAATAGGTTATAAAAAACTACTTTCTTATTTCTATAATCAAACCTCTTTTTTAGTGGAGCGAAAAATTGCAAGAAATGAAAGCAACTTCGATTTAAATCCATTTTCAAACAATGAGGATATCATTGGTCTAAACAATAGTTTTAGGAACAGTTTATTTTATAATAGAGGCAAGCAAAAACACTCTATGATATACACTTATCTAAATAGCAAAATAAAAAGTCTCTTGAACATTGGTTCACAAGAAAACGACATATTTTCCCATCAATTTCAGTACAATCATTTAATAGCTAAAAATTGGCTAATACAATTAAAATCTAGTTTAGGAAGCACAACTAGCACTTCTGAAAATTATGCTAGTAGAAATTTTAATATTAGAAATAATGATCTCAATCCTAAACTTTCCTATTTGTTTTCAAAAAATGCGAGTTGGGACATTTTTTATGAATATAAAAATCAAAAAAACACCATCAATGCATTAGAAGCACTGGAACAGAACAGAGTAGGCACATCTTTTTCATTAAATAGTGAAAAAGGATTTACCTTAAATGGAGAATATTCTTTTTACAACAATAACTTTACAGGAAATGCCTTATCACCAGTTGCTTTTCAAATGTTGCAAGGATTACAGGCTGGTAAAAATAGTGTTTGGAGATTACTTCTTCAAAAAAACATTACTCAATATTTAGACATAAATATTAGTTATCAAGGTCGAAAATCAGAGACTAGTAAAACAATTCACAACGGAAACATACAGCTGAGAGCATTTTTTTAACGTTTTATTCCAATAAACATAAGAAACTTATTAACTTTACTAAATTTTAATTTTTCATCCATTACCAATGAAGAAATTATTAGCTATTATTATCCTATTCCTTGTAAATTCTACTTGCTATTCGCAACTTAGTAATAAACATTGGATACCACCATTACATTCCAGAGAAAACACAACGGTAAATGATCATTATATCTATTTATCTACTCCAGAAACAACTCCTTTTCAAGTTGTTGTCACCTTAGGGAACGGAGTTCCAATAAATGGTTCGCCTTTCACAATTTCACAGACAGCTCCAGTTAGAATAACTATAGGAAATACTCAACCTTCGTCAATGTTTTTAAGTCAAAGCGATGTTAATACCGTTCAATCTGACAAAGGATTAATTTTAGAAGCAACTAAAGATTTTTATGTAAGTTTTAGAGTTCAATCTCAAAATCATGCAGAGATTTTGGTCCCTAAGGGCAGAACTGCTTTGGGAACTGCTTTTAGAGTAGGAAGTGTTCCCCAGCAATATGATAGTTCGATAAGAAATTTTGTGACCAGTTTCATGGCAACTGAAGACAATACAACAGTAAACATATCCGATTATGATACTGGAGTTACTTTTGTTACTGCAACTGGAAATACTAATGTTCCATCACAAAATTTCACTTTAAATAAAGGACAAACTGTTGTTCTTTCAGGATACACCAACATTGTTGCTAATCAAACTGGTTTTATTGGTGCCCTAATAACATCAAGCAAACCCATCGTAGTTAATACTGGAAATGCAACTGGTGGACCTGGACCTGATCCCATGAATGGTAGTTCAGGACAAGATTTTAATTTAGATCAAATAGTTGGTTTTAATAATATTGGACAAAAATATGTTGTTGTTAAAGGTAATGGCAGTAACAATTCTGAATTACCGCTTGTTATCGCTACTGTTAACAACACAGAAATATTTGTAAATGGGAGCACTACACCAATTATCACTTTAAATGCTGGGGACTATTTCACTATTCCAACATCTAATTATCAAGGAGTAGGAACCAATAACAATATGTATATAGAAAGCAGTCAACCTGTTTATCTTTACCAAATTCTAGCAGGAAGTACAAATGATGCTACTTCTGGTTTAAATTTCATACCTCCTTTAAGTTGTTACTGGCAAAAAAGTGTAAATATGATTCCTCAATATAATGTTATTGGAAATAAATCTTTTAACAACAGTGGTGTGATAGTAGTTACAGAAATGGGATCAGATATTTATATTAATGGAAGCTTAACAACTGCAACACCACAAGTAGTTAACGGAAATCTAGGATGGGTAACCTATAGAATTGACGGAATTAGTGGTGATATTGTTGTGGAATCTACAGGAGCTTTAGCTGTTGGTGTCTTTGGTTCTGACGGACAGGCTGCTGGATATGGTGGCTATTATTCAGGTTTTGGTAGTCAACCCAGAGATACTTTTATTGATGTTTGCTCAAATAATACTATAAACTTATTCGATGCAATTGAAGGAAATCCATTATCTGGAGGAACATGGAATCCAGCACTTGCAAGCGGAAACAACATTTATAATCCTGCTATTGATGCTCCGGGAAGCTATGTGTATACCTATGATATAACTTGTGATGGTCTTACTGTAACAGAATCTGTTACTATAGATGTTACCATTCAAACAGCTCCTGATGCTGGAACAAATACTTCTAAATCTTATTGTATTAATGACCTTAGTGATGATTTGTTCGTTTTGTTAGGTACAACAGATACTTCTGGTTCTTGGACATTTAATGGAAATCCAAGACCGAATGGTATAATCAATCCATCTGTAGATGTTTCAGGAGATTATACATACACTATTCCAGCAAATGATGTATGTGAAGCTGTATCTTCAACTATATCAGTTATAATTAATCCTATTCCACAGATAGTTCCTGTTACACCTTATGAACTATGTGATAATGATTTAGATAGTGATGATACAAATGGTTTTGTTACTTTCAACTTAAATTCTAAAAATACAGAAGTTTTACAAGGACAAACTGGAATAATTGTAACCTATCATTTATTACAATCAGAAGCAGAGCTAGGAATAAACGCACTACCAAACAACTATTACTCTGATTCAAAAACAATTTATGCAAGGTTAAGAAACACAACTACTCAATGTTATGCAGTTACAACCATGGATTTAGTGGTTAATTCATTACCTGTTATTCAACCAATTGTAACATTAAAACAGTGTGATACAGATAATGATGCCGTAACAAGTTTTAATTTAACAGAAGCTAATAGCATTATTTCAAATGACCCTAATTTAGTTTTTAGTTATCATTTAACACAAACTGGAGCAGTTAATAACACAAATCTAGTTTCAAATGAAATAAATTATACTGTTCCAAATGGAAGTGTGGTTTGGGCAAGGATAGAAACAACTAAAGGTTGTTCAAGAACTGCGAGAGTGAATCTATTAGTTTCGGCAACAACACTTTCTCAAAATGATAGTTTTGACTTATATGAATGTGATGATTATATTGACAGCAATGATACAGATGTAGATGGTTATGATTACTTTAATTTAAACGACATTAATAATCCTTCAAATGATGCTGTTTTACATTTTAAAAATTTATTTCCAACGAATCAAAATTTAGAGGTTACTTTTTATGAAACAGAAATGGATGCTTTGGCAGAACAAAACAGCATTACAATTAGTAATGATTACAGAAATACTACCCAAAATACACAAACACTTTGGGTAAGAATAGACAGTAGCTTAAACAATGAATGTTTTGGTCTAGGTCCGTACTTAACCTTACACGTTGTTGCTATACCAGAAATTAATTTAGGTGTAAACTTCACAATTTGTGTTGACCCAATTACAGGTTTAGGTTCTCAATTAATTGATGCTACTCCAGCAGTCTCTGGAAATTATTCCTACACTTGGACACCTACAAATCCTAATGTTGACTCAGCAGGAAATGAAAGCTCATCCTATATAATAACTCAAGAAGGAACTTATTCTGTAATTGTGGCTGATAATACAACTGGATGTCAAAATTTTGATAGTATTGTTGCCACTTTCTCATCTGAACCGGCACAGTTTGAAGCTACTATTGTAAATCCTATTCTTTCTTCTGGTTTATCTTCTATTGAAACCATTGCTAGTGGTGGTTTTGGAACTTATGAATATAGTTTAGACCAAATTGAATGGCAATCAAGTTCAACTTTTACAAATATTTCAAATGGTAACTATACTGTCTATGTAAGAGACATTCTTGGTTGCGGTATTTTATCTTCAAGTTCATTATATGCTATAACTTATCCTGCATTTTTTACTCCAAATGGTGATGGTTATAATGACTTTTGGAATATTGCAAATTTACCTCAATCTTTTGAAGCTAAGTTGTATATTTTTGATCGTTATGGAAAATTAATCAAGCAGATTAGTCCTTATAGTGAAGGTTGGAACGGAACTTATAATGGTGAATTACTTCCTTCAACTGACTATTGGTTTAAGTTAGAATACAAAGACAATGGCACTTTAAAAGAATTCAGATCTCATTTTACATTAAAAAGATAATATGCAAGCAAATATAACAACTCAAATACAAGATAATATTGCTATAATTTCATTTTTTCATCCTGCAGGAAATTCTTTTCCTAGTAGTCAATTGGAAAAACTAACAGAAGAATTACATTCCATAGGAAAATTAAATACTGTTTCTCTAATTATTTTAAAAAGTGAAGGGGTTGGTGCTTTTTGTGCAGGAGCTTCTTTTGATGAATTATTAGCAGTTTCAAACTTAGAAGAAGGTAGTAAGTTTTTTTCAGGGTTTGCCAATGTGATTAATGCCATGCGTAAATGCCCAAAATTAATTATAGGAAGAGCACACGGCAAAGCTGTAGGAGGCGGTGTAGGTCTTCTAGCCGCTTGTGACTATGTCTTTGCTCATGAAAATGCTACAATAAAATTATCGGAACTTGCAATAGGAATAGGTCCATTTGTAATTGAACCAGCAGTATCAAAAAAAATAGGAAAAACTGCTATGGCTGAAATGACTTTAGAACCAACTGCTTGGAAAAATGCTAATTGGGCACATGAAAAAGGATTGTTTTCCAAAGTTTTTGCTAAGATTGAAGACTTAGATGAAAATTTAACCACTTTTTCAGGACTATTAGCAAGTTACAATCCTGAAGCTTTATTAGAAATGAAAAAAGTATTATGGGAAGGAACTGAAAATTGGGATACTTTACTATTTGAAAGAGCTGCTATTTCGGGAAGACTAGTCTTATCTGATTTTACTAAAAAGGCTTTATTGCAGTTTAAAAAATAGTTCTTTAAAATTACTAAAGTTCTATTTTAGCCCCGATTGTAGCAAGTTACCATGTAACGCGAAAAGCGGGTGAATTTTATACTGAAAAACCAAATGTGGTGCTCCTGAAAAATTATAATTTTCTAGTTTTTAACCAACCTGTTATACTTAGTCGTTCTCTTTGTACAGGTTTTACTTCATGCTCTAATATTTGACTTTCAAAGACTACCATTCTACCTTTTAATGGAAAAATATTTATTGTTTCTTCCTCTTTATAAATGGTTAATTCTCCTCCATATTCTTCTTGCCAATCTTCACTATTTAAGTAACAAACAATGGATAATTTTCTACTATCATCATTTTGAAAAGTATCTAAGTGTCTTTTATAAAAAGTTCCAATTGGATACAAAGCATAATGAAACTCACGTTCTTGAATTCCTAAAAAACAAGTACGGTTGAGATAATTGGTAAAATGCTCAATTTTGTCAAAAAAAACAGATTCTTGTTCATTCTTTTGAGTCTCATCTATCCATGAAATAAAATCGCCTCTAATGGTCTTAATTATTTGCTCATTAAATTGATTACCAATGGCAGCCTTTTTAAATTCATTTTCATCGTGTTTTTGCAAAAGACTATTGCGAAGATTTTCTACTTCTTCCATTGAAAAAAAATGGTCTACAACACTATACTGTTGTTTTAAAAGGTCTTGAATAACCTTTTCATACATTGGAATTAAGACAAATTCGCTCATAATTTATTCAAAAAGAGAACAAATATAGTGCGAAAAATGAAACAAAAAACAACAATTAAAATTTAGTAACTTTGTGCAAAATTTTATGGATAATAAAAATGAGTAAAATAAGAATAACAAAACAATTTTCGTTTGAAACAGGTCATGCTTTATATGGTTATGATGGTAAATGTAAAAACGTTCATGGTCATAGTTATAAGCTTTCTGTAACGGTTATAGGTATTCCTATTACAGACACTTCAAATGTTAAATTTGGAATGGTAATCGATTTTACTGATTTAAAAAAAATTGTAAAAGAAGAAATTGTGGATTTGTTTGATCATGCAACCGTTTTTAATAAAAATACTCCTCATGTGGAACTCGCAAAAGAGTTAAGTGATAGAGGACATCATGTTATACTTGTAGATTATCAGCCTACTAGTGAAAATATGGTAATTGATTTTGCAAGAAAAATAAACGACAGATTACCCAATGAAATAAAATTGCACTCGTTAAAACTCCAAGAAACTGAAACATCATTTGCTGAATGGTATGCATCAGATAATGTATAAAAAGCCAAAACCCTTAAAGATAAACTCTTTAAGGGTTTTAAAAAATTATACAATTATAATTTAATTAAGGGTAGTTGTTTATTTTTTAATGATTAAGAATTCTGAGCGTCTGTTTTGAGCATGTTGCTCATCGGTACATTTATCACACTTTATTTTTAATTCACTTTCTCCAAATCCTTGACCAGATATTCTTTCTTTGTCAATTCCTTTTGAGATAATGTATTGAACTGTGGATTGTGCTCTTCTTTCTGATAAATCAAGGTTGTACTTGTCTTTACCTTGACTGTCTGTATGTGATTTTGCAAAAATTACCATTTCTGGATATTCATTCATCACTGCTACTAGTTTGTCTAGCTCTTCTGCCCCTTGTGCTGTTATGTTGCTTTTATTAAACTCAAAATAAATAGGTTGAAGAATAACTTCTTTCTCGGTTATTATAGGTTTAATAGGTTCTAAGTAGGCTTCTATAAGTGTAGTTCCATTTGGTGAGGCTGGCATAGTAAAGATACCATCTTCAAAGCCTTCTTTGGATACTTTAAAAGTATATACTTTTTCACATTGCACCTCATAACTTTGTTGACCAGCATCATTGCTACTACTTGTTGCAATTAAAGAATTGGTATCATCTAATACGTTGATAAGTGCGCTTTCAATTGCTTTTCTAGTAGTTGCGCTTTTAACCATTACTATTGCATTTACACCACATATAGGTCTTGCTATGTATAAATTATCTACTCCGTCTCTATTGCTTGAAAAAATAGCTACTTTTTTTGATGTATTAAAGCTAAATGCAAAGTCGTCTTTTCCTGTATTTACAGGTTCTCCAATATTAATAGCTTCTGAACCTGTGTTTAAATCGGCTTCAAAAACATCTAGTCCTCCAAATCCTTGTTTAGAGTTTGAAGAGAAATATAGCATGTTTTCGCTGGTAATGAAAGGAAAGCTTTCGTTTCCAGGTGTGTTTATTTTTTCTCCTAAGTTTTCGGGTGTTCCATATTCATCTCCGTTAACACTTACTTTCCAAATATCTTCTCCTCCTAAACCTCCTGGCATATCTGAAGAGAAATACAAAGTTTTACCATCTTTACTAATACTTGGATTACGTAATGAATATTCGGTGCTATTTATTGGCAATGCTGTTAAATTACTCCATTTACCATCATTTTTAGTGGCTTTGTATAGATACATTCTACTAAATTTAGATTTTTTATCATCTGATTTTTCAAATTTATTATCATTAAAACTTTCACTTGTAATATACATAATTGTACCATCTGCTGAAATAGTTGCAGGTCCGTCATGCCATTTAGTATTTACACTTTCTACTAAAGTGGGTGCGCTAAGAGTGCCATCTTCGTTGTATATAGCTTGGTATAAATCTAAATAGGGTTCATCGTTCCATCCAGAGGTTTTTCTAGCTTCATTTCTTGCACTAGTAAAATAAACAGTGTTATCATCTGTTAATAGTGCTCCAAAATCTGACTTGTTGCTATTAATATCTGAGGTTTTAACTTCAAATAATGGTCTTTTAGCTTTTAAATCGGCCAAATAATTTGGATTATTTTGAAAACTAATGGCTCTTTCATCATTAGGCTTTAATTGAACAAATTGTTGCATTTGTTTTTTAGCTTCATCATAGTTTCCTTCTGCTTTTAACATTTGAGCATATTTATAATAGATTTCTGCATCTTGTAGTTTTTCTTCAACAAGTTTAGCATACCATTTTATAGCTTCGGCAGTGTTAAAAACGTTATAATAACTATCTGCTAATCTTTTTTGAACATAACTGTCTTCATATCCTTTTTCTGTTAATTTTAAATAGGCGGAAGCGGCATCTATGTATTCAAATCGATCAAATAGTTTGTCGGCATCTTTGGTTTTTGAGTTTTGTGCACTTAGCAATCCACTAGCGATTACAAAACTTAAGGTTATATATAGTTTCTTCATGTCTTTATCGCTTTTAAATTAAAAATATCTAGGTGATCGAGATACTTTTCTTGGAAAATTCAAGTCAAATAGCAAGATGATCTCGTGTGATGATGGGGTTGTCACTTTTAAATCAGATACAATATGATCATAGGCATATCCAATTCTTAAATTTGGTGATATGGCATAATTAATCATTGCTCCAAAACTATCGTCAATTCTATAGGTTGCTCCTATTTCAAACTTTTCATTAAATAAAAAATTAGTGGATACATCTAGAGAAGGAGTAACGTTAAAAGCTGATTTTAACATAAAGAAAGGCTTAAATTTAATTTTTTCGTTTAAATCGAAAACATATCCTCCTGTTAAAAAATAATGGCTTGTTTCTGAACCAAATTCTACTTGATCATCATTTACTCGTAAATCTAAATGTTTTGACTTTAGCATATTGGGTACAGAAAAAGCTAAATAATACTTATCTGTGTAATAAAAAAGTCCTGAACCAATATTGAAATAAGTATTGCTTACATCTTGCGAAAAAGCAGGATCATTTGCATCTGGAACATTTCCATTTCCTATATCACTAAATAAACCTACCTTATGAAAAGTAAGTCCTGTTTTAATACCAAAAGCTAAACGATGTTCGTCTCCAAGGTTTAAGGTGTATGAAAAGTCTCCGTACAAATTATTTTCTTCAACTGGGCCAATTTTATCTGTTATAAAAGACAATCCTAAACCTACGTTTTTACCTACTGGCATATGACCTGATAAGGTTCCTGTTGTAGGAGCATCTTCAATTTCAATCCATTGCTTTCTATATAACAACCCTATTGCTAAATTCTCCTTACTACCTGCATAAGCTGGATTTATGACGTTCATATTATACATATATTGTGTATAATGAGGGTCTTGTTGTGCATTTGCATCAATAAATACTGACATTATGCCTAAAGCTACTAAATATAGTTTCTTCATTTTATTTTTGATTTTTTAATACTGCCTCCATAAAAACGAAGGCAGTATATTTAGTTTTATTGTTGTCTGTTTATATAAATCCAACCTGTTCTAGACTCCATATCGGCAAATTCTATTACATAATAGTAAGTACCATCTGGAAGTTCATCTCCATTATTGGTTTGACCAAACCATTCATTTTCATAACCTGATTTTGTATAAACTTCTTTACCATATCTATTGAAAATCTCTAACTTACTTACATTAAACCCTGATAAATCAAATGTATCGTTCAGACCATCTGTATTAGGTGAAATACCTTTTTGAATCGTGCAGCTAATGATACTAACATCTATTGTTGTACTAGTTGCACAGAACTGAGAGTCAGGTGTAAATGTATAAGTAGAAACACCACTAGTAGTAGTATTAATGGATGATGGAGACCAAGTGCCTGTATAACCCTCCAAAGAACTAGCAGGTAATTGTGTGTCAGAAGAACCCGAACATAAATCTGCAATTGCATCAAATGTTGGTGTTGTTGTATCATTTATTGTTACGTTAACAAAAGAAGAATTTGCAGAAATACAATTTGCTAAATCTTCAGCAACTGAATAAGTAATTTCATAAGTTCCAGATGATGTGGCAGACAAATCAATTTCTCCAGTCACTGGATCAATAGTGATATCAGCACTATTAGAACTAGTAACGCTAAATGTACCTGTTGTATCAAAACCAGGTGCAGAAGTGTCTGGCAAAGGATTTACACCACTAATACAGTAAGATGAATCATAAGAAAATGTTACTACTGGAGTTGTTAATGCCACAGTGTTTATTGTAACATCTAAAGGATCAGACGTACAACCAGTCACTGAATCATATGCTACTAAAGAGTAAGTTCCTGGTGAAACATTACTAAATATTGGAGTAGTTTGAGTTATTGGTGTTGTGCCATCACTCAAAGTATATTCGTAACTAGATACAAATAATGTATAATTACCAACATCTGAATAGTCAAAAGTTGTAGTATTCCAATCTGTTGCCGTCCAATCCGCTGGATCCCATGTTATAGAAGGCAATATTGTTCCTGAAGTATTTCTTCTGTAATCATAACCTATACCATAAGGAAGTACACTTCCATCAGAATATCCCCAAACATCAATATCAACATTTGATAAATTTGTTAATCTTATATTATCATTGTTATTAATGTTAAATCCGGTAAATGATAAATCTGGAACTACTCCTGCAACATTTGCAGAAGATCCAATTTTAATAACAACTACATCATCATTATTTAACATTCCAGATAAAACATACTCATTTGTAGGAGGAAAAGTAGGATATCCACCACCATTATAAAGTCTTATTTTATAATTACTCAAATCTACCGTTGCTCCCGTACCATTATAAATTTCAATATAAGTTAAAGATCCTGATTGAGAATCTGTTACTTCAGAAATGAATAAGTCAGAAGGGTAATTTAATTGATTAATTAATGGAGAAGTTACTTCTACAGTCGCAGTTTGAACAGCACAAGTTGGCTGAGTAATTACTGCTGTAGGAACTGGAACTGAAACAACAGTTACATTAGCAACAATTCCTGATAAAATTCTTGAACAAGTAGTAGCAGTATTTGTAATATCAATTAACACAATTTCTACATTTGAAGAAGGTGTAGGAATTGTAATAGTATAAGTTCCTGAACCATCTAATGTTACCGTTTGACTAGCTCCTCCATCTACACTATAAGTTACAATTGCATTAGGAGTACCATTTATAATGAACTCTGCATCATTACCTAAACATGCAATATTATTGGCTGCTGCAAAACTAGTAATTTGCGGTAGTGGATTAACAATTACTACATCTGTATTTGTTAAAATTATATTACATGCTGAATTATAAATACTAAGTAAGGCTAAATTAACATTTCCTACAGCTGGATTTCCTACAGTAATAATTGCAGTTCCGGAGCTATCAAAAGTTACTGTTTGTGGAGATCCTCCATTAACACTGTAATCTAAAGAATAGTTAGCTGTACCAGTTACAGTAAAAATTGCATCTGAACCAAAGCAAATATCCGAATTATTGGTTATTTGAGTTACAGAAGGAGAAAAATTAGTAATATTTATAGGTGTTGCATCAAAAATTGAACACCCATTTATTTCAAAATTGAAATTTTCATAAATACCTGCATTTAAACCTGAAATTAAAATTTCACCATTCGAATTAGCTGTAAAATTAGCTGGTCCGACTGCTAAAGTATCATCATCATAAGTTACACTATAAACATCTCCAGGATTAAATCCAGACACAGTTATAAAGGCATTTGAACTTCCACATTCTTCATTTTGAGATGTAAATGTTGGAGTACTTTGTATTGAGAATGTAGCTATAAAGTTATTTCCTCCATTATTAACAAAAATCGTATCGTCACATTGAGTTGGGTCATCATTATCACCTAATAAATCAAAATACACTTCAACAATATAATCTCCTGGAGCAAAAGTCGTTAAATCTATAGTAGATGAAATATCTTGCCATTTTTGATCACCAACATTACATGTACCTCCTGATGGGAAGTTACCTGCTACACAATCATCAAAGAAAGGTAGAGCAATTGTTGTAAAAGCACCTGGTACACTTGATGATTCATAAACTCTATAATAAAGATTTGCCCCACAAACATTAGAGGCACTTGTCATGAAAGATTTTAATTCCGCTCCTTTTAGTATTAAGTTTCCTGAATTCTGAACAAACGTTCCATAATCATTATTTGGGAAAACATTCGTTAAAGGGCCTATACTTGATGATCCAGCTCCTGTGATATTGTAAAATTCTCCTCCTGGAGTTGTCTCACAACTTTCTATAAACACTGCAGTTGCCAATGAATTAAATGTACATGCAGCAGTCACTTCTACATCAATTGTAATAACTTCTGCACATTGGAAAGATGCGTCAGGAGTAAAGGTATATTGTGTAATACCAGCAGTTGAAGTATCTATTGTTGCTGATGGTGTCCAAACTCCTTGTACCCCATTATTTGAAGTATCCGATAATGTTGTGGAAGGATCACCTAAGCAAAATGGTCCTGGAACAGAAAAAGAAGGAATTGTTTTTTCTAAAACAGTTACTTCTATAAAATCTGAAGTTGCACAAAGTGCATTTGCATCAGTAGATTGAACTTGAATTGTATAAGTTCCTGGTGCTGGAGGTGTAAATGTAACTGTATTACCTGTAGTAGTATTTAAACCGATATTTGGCGACCAATTATATATTCCATTTCCACCTGTAACATCTAAAGTTAAAGTTTCATCAATACAAATTGTTGTATTACTTTGTGTTATTTGAACATCTGTTGTAGTTGAGCCTCCAGAGGTAACTGTAACTGAATAATCACAAACAGCTCCTGCAAATCCATCTATCATTAAATAATAGGTTTGACCAACTGTTAAACCATTAAATGTTAACGCATTAGTGCCTACTGTCATCTGAAAGAAACATCCAATTACATTTAACGGTCCTGAACCAGGAGTTGCAGCACTAAATATCATAAATTGAATATCACTTCCGTTAAAACAATTCCCTACTAAAACATCCATTGAGATGGTAGTTGATGTGGCTTGAAAAATTAAGAAAGAATTATTCTCAATTGAACCACAAAAAGCAGTATTTAATTCTGGCCAGTTATTCTCATCTGTATAAGCGGCTGAAGTATTTCCACAATATCCATTCAAATTACAAACTGGTGCTGCTTCAGGAACATCGTCTCCTGCTGGAACCGAACCTCCACAACCTGGAAATAAAGTTGTAAAATTAGTTGGTCCTGACCAAAAACTTAAATCACCACCACCACAATCTGCTCTAACATAAAATTCATATGCTGTATTTGGGTTCAACCCTGTTGCAATATAGGTATTCGTAGTTACTATTGTTCCTGCTCCTGTTGGATATCCTGTTCCTACTGGTTGTATAATCACTTCCCATGAAGTTGCTGTTCCTACTTCATTCCAAGTAAGAGTAGCACCAGTATCTGAAATTGAACTTACACTTAAACTATTTGGATTTGGACATGTAGGTGGGACCATACATTGAATAGTCGCATCCCAACCAGCTAAATTTGTAAATCCATTAGATGTAAAATTAAAAGTTAAGCATCCATCTACCGCAGTTGACACTAATATTGGAGGAAGTGTAGTTCCTGTATATGTTCCTAAAACAGGAGCTGCAGTTGAGTTCCCATTATAAACTGTTAAGAAGTCACTTGTATCTAAATTAAAAGAATTAAAAAAAGCAACTACGGTAGTTCCAGGAGTATCTGGACAAATAGTAGTTGTAATATTTTCATTTGCTGCGTATGTTCCACTAGGTCCACCTGAATCAAAAAAATGATCCCCAGCACAATAATCGGGTGCTGTTGTAAATGTTGAAGCATTGGACCAATCACTTATATCTGAAGGATCACATATTGCCCTAACATATACATCATATGCTGTAAATGAATTTAATCCTGTTGCCAAATAAGAATAAGGAGGTCCTGCTGACGTTACATTAGCATAAGTTGGAGTGGTGCCAGCAGTAGGTGCTGGAGAACCAGTAGGCACAATATAAATATCCCAAGCTGGTGCTCCAATATTATGATTCCAAGTTACTGTTCCACTATATGGCGAAACTGAGGTATAAGACACTTGTATTGGTTTAGGACAAGTTGGAAAAGGAGCACAAACTATATTTGCTGTCCAACCAGGATTTGTAACAGAAGTATCACTTCTGAAACGAAAAGTTATACAACCACTAGGATCAGTTGATTCAAATGGTCCTGGGATAGCGGTACCCCAAAAACCACCTGCTAATCCACCTGGAACATTCCCAGGACCATTAGCACTTGCGATTTGTGGTGATGTAATTGATGGACCATCAAAAACATATAATGCATCCCAAGTAGCTTCAGTGTTGAATGAAGTAAATGTAACAGTTACAAAATCCCCAGGATTATCTGGACAAATCGTAACAATATAATCAGAACTATTAGGATAATTTGCTGAAGAACCGCCTTCATCTATAAAATTACCACCACAACCAGGAGGCAATGCAGATGTAGTAAAACATTGAGGACCAGACCAGTTACTTACATTGTCAGGGGTACACAAAGATCGTACATAAAAACAATATGTTGTTAGACTCGATAATCCTGTTAAATTATAAGGAGGTGGATTGTTTACTGTTACTATTGTTCCTGTTCCTTGTACAAAACCAGTTGGACCATATTCAATTTCCCATTGTGTAGCAGTACTAGGACTTGTCCAATTTAAAGAAGCCGATGTAGCCAACGGTGTAGCAGATAAATTAGTATTATCTAAACATTTTGAATCTACATTTATATTATCAACTATCCACCTATCACCATTATCATTTTGCATTATAAATGCAATACGAATTTGTGTACCTGCAGGATAAGTTGCGGACAAATCAACTACTTTTTGAATATATGTTGTTTGTTCAGCAAGTGTTGTACCATTCATTAATTGCGATTCATCCCATGTTGCTGCAATATTTGTATAATTAGCTGTGTTTACTATATCAGAAGGAGTAGTACTTGTATTTGTACTTATTCTAATATAAAAATTACTTCCTTGAATACCTGCTTGTGTTAATTTTGTATAAAAACGTAATTGACCATCAGTAGGGACAGTTAGAACAGGTGATACTAGCCAATCTTCAGCAAAAGTACCATCTGTTACATTTTCTCTATTTAAATAAGCAGCTCGTGTACCTGCATATTGCTGTCCACCAGATACAGTGCTCCATCTCTGAGCAGTTCCTATTCCATTGTCAAATACTCTCCAGTCTCCTGACGGCAATACCCAGTTACTTCCTGTAACAGATGGTGGGTCAGGAACTGTCGTACCTTCAAATCCTTCGAAAAATTGTCCGTAAGAAGCAAAGGTTAGTAATGACATGAAAAAAAGTAGTAATTTTTTCATTCTATAATTTTTTAGTTAAAATTTGATTAATATTTCAAAGTTAACAATAAATTAATGCTATTAAACATCTATCGACAAAATGTATCTTTTCTTCGTTAAAATGCACTTTTTAATTATTAAGAATCTCATCATTTTTTTGTTTAATTTTGCAGAAGACAAAAACAATATTCAAATTGGAAAACCAATTAAAAATTTATTTCGCATCTGACCAACATTTTGGGGCTCCTAATCCAGAAAAAAGTTTCCCAAGAGAACAAAAATTTGTAGCATGGTTGGATGAGATAAAAAAAGATGCTAAAGCTATATTTCTCCTAGGTGATTTATTTGATTTTTGGTTCGAATATAAAACTGTTGTGCCCAAAGGTTTTGTTAGAGTTTTAGGAAAACTTGCTGAGATAAGAGATTCTGGAATTCCTATTTATTTCTTTGTAGGTAATCATGATTTATGGATGCATGATTATTTTCAGAAAGAATTGAATATTCCAGTACATCATGATAATCAGGAATTTATATTTAATGGGAAAACTTTTCTAATAGGTCATGGTGATGGAAAAGGACCTGGAGACAAAGGTTACAAAAGAATGAAAAAGGTATTTACTAATTCTTTTTCAAAATGGCTTTTCCGATGGTTGCATCCTGATATTGGTGTAAAATTAGCACAATATCTATCTGTTAAAAACAAATTGATTTCAGGAACTGAGGATGTTAAATTCTTAGGTGAAGAAAATGAATGGTTAGTTCAATATGCTAAACGCAAATTAGAAACTAAAAATTATGACTATTTTGTTTTTGGTCATCGTCATTTACCTATGATTATTGATGTATCAGAAAATTCAAAATATATAAATTTAGGTGACTGGATTGGTTATTTTACTTATGGAGTCTTTGATGGAGAGACATTTGAATTAAAAGAATATAAAAACTAATCTTCTTTCTCTAAATCTTCCACTTCTTTTTCTAAGTCCAAGTTTCTAAACTTTGGTGACACACAAGCGGTTACCAATACTGTTCCAATTGTCATACATCCACCAAAAACAACTGCTTTTACTGCTCCCATTAATTTTGCGGTAACACCACTTTCAAAAGCACCAAGTTCATTTGAGGACCCTACAAATATTGAATTTACTGAAGAAACTCTTCCTCTCATATGATCTGGTGTATGAAGTTGTAAAATAGTATTTCGAATCACAACAGAGACCCCATCTGCCACACCACTTAAAAACAAGGCAAAAACTGAAATCCAAAAAATTTCGGAAAGACCAAAAAGAATTATACTGCCTCCAAATATAAAAATAGCAATTAATAACTTTTTCCCTGCATTTTTATTTAATGAAAAATATGCAGCAGCAAACATTGTTATAATTGAACCTACTGCTGGTGCAGCTCTTAAAACTCCAAATCCTTCTGAGCCTACTTTTAAAATATCTTGAGCGAAAATAGGAAGTAACGCAACTGCTCCACCAAATAAAACAGCAAACATATCTAACGAAATGGCTCCTAAAATGGTTTGATTTTTAAACACAAAACGCACTCCTTCTTTCAAGCTCTGGAAAATAGGTTCGCCAATTTTTGGATTGAGAATGGGTTTTCTTTCAATCTGGCTTAAGCCAATTAAAGCTAAAATTGTGAACCCAAAAACCAAGCACATTGACCAATGTACTCCCATGAGTCCAATTGAAATTCCCGCAACAGCTGGTCCAAATACAGAACCCATCTGCCATGTAGAACTACTCCAAGTTGCTGCATTAGGATAATGTTTCTTTGGAACAATTAAAGACAATAAAGAAAAAACGGTTGGTCCAATGAAAGCACGAACAAAACCTCCAAGGAAAACAAGGATATAAACAATCAGCAATACATTAGAAAGTGAAAGAGATTCTTGAATACTTGGTACTGTTATTAAAAACAACCCTAAACTAATCAAAGAAAAACCTAGTAAACATTTAATTAGCAAACTTTTCTTCTCTTTTTGATCCACAACATGTCCAGCAAATAAAGCGGTCAGAAGTGCTGGAATAAATTCAATTAATCCTATTAAAGCTAATTTCCATGGATCTTTTGTGATACTATATACTTCCCATTCAATAATTACAAATTGCATTGCCCAAGCAAAAACCATGGCAAAACGGATGAATAAAAAAAAACGAAACTCTTTAAAACGTAATGCTGCGTAAGGATCTTTTTTAGCCATTATTTTGTTTTATTGCTCTAATATTTAATTGCAAACTCGTTTGATTATTCCATTCATTTTCATCTAATATATAAGCCACTTGAAATGGATTTTTATTTTGTACTAAGGATAAATGTTTTCCTTGTCCAAAACCAATTGCTCCTATACCTTCACTGTCTTTTTGTTTGACAAATAATTTTAAATGTTCTTCTTCACTTCCTAATGTTTTTGCATAACCAGTATCGACAACTTCTTTAGTCATAAAAATAGGATGCATATTTTGAGGGCCAAATGGCTCAAATTCTTTTAAAATGCGAACTAACTTTGGATTAATATCTGAAAAATCAATTTGCATATCTATGGTAATCTCTGGAATTAACAAATTAGGTTCGATAGTTTCTTGGACTACTTTTTCAAAAGCTTTTTTGAAATTTTCATAATTTTCTTCTTTCAAGGTCATTCCAGCAGCATACATGTGTCCTCCAAATTGTTCCAAATGTTCTGCGCAAGCTTCCAAAGCATTGTACACATCAAAATCTTGAACTGAACGTGCTGAAGCTGCTAGTTTTTCACCACTTTTGGTAAAGACTAATGTAGGTCTATAATAAGTTTCGGTCAATCTTGAAGCTACTATTCCAATTACTCCTTTGTGCCAATTTTCATCATACACAACAGTTGTAAAACGAGTTTCTTCTTTATTTTCCTGAATTTGTTGTAAGGCTTCTTTGGTAATTTGTTTGTCTAAACCTCTTCGTTCTGTATTGTTTTCTTCAATTTCTTTGGCAAAGGCTTCGGCTTGTTCTAAATCAAATTCAGTTAATAATTGTACTGCATAATCACCATGTTTTATTCGGCCTGCTGCATTGATTCTTGGAGCGACTATAAAAACAACATCGGTTATGGTTAATGTTTTCTTTTTTATGTTTTGTACCAATGCTTTTATACCAGATCGTGGATTTGAATTAATTACTTCTAATCCAAATTTTGCCAGCACACGATTTTCTCCTGTCATAGGAACAATATCTGCTGCAATAGCTGTAGCTACTAAATCTAAATAGGGTATTAAATCTTCTAGGGTTTGATTTCTATTTTGCCCTAAGGCTTGAATTAACTTAAACCCAATGCCACAACCGCATAATTCATCATAAGGATAAGTACAATCACTACGTTTTGGATCTAAAACCGCAATTGCATCTGGCAAAGTATCACCTGGTCTATGGTGATCACAAATAATAAAATCTATATTTCTTTCTTTGGCATACTTAACTTGGTCAATAGATTTGATACCGCAATCCAACGCAATGATTAACGAGAAACCATTGTCATTAGCAAAATCAATTCCTTTGAAGGAAACTCCATATCCTTCTAAATAACGATCTGGAATATAGGTAGCTGCATTAGAATAGAACGTTTTTATGTAACTTGATACTAGTGAAACTGCTGTTGTTCCATCCACATCATAATCTCCAAAAACTAGAATTTTTTCGTTATTTGTTATTGCTCTTTCAATACGACTCACCGCTTTATCCATATCTTTCATGAGATAGGGATTATGAATATCTTCTAAAGTGGGACGAAAAAAAGATTTGGCTTGTTCAAAGGTTTCAATTCCTCTTTGAACTAATAGAGTAGCGATAATTTCATCTACCTGAAGTGCATTTTGTAAGGCTTGTACTTTTTGTTTTTCTGGCTTTGCTTTTAAATTCCAACGCATTTTTGTTAATTTAGAAATTAGAACTAAGAATTTAGCATTCTTTACTTTTGGCTTGTATAATTGAAATACAAATTTAGTATTAAAATTGATGTAAGCTTATTTTAGTACCAAATAAAATTTGGCTATTTTTGGCAGTATTACTTAAAATTAAAGCATGCAAATTCAAGGACAAATTGTAGATATTCCAAATAAACGTATTTACGCTGGTGAAATTACTGTTGAAAATGGAAAAATAAAATCGATAATCGAAAAAGAACATGACATAAAATCATATATTCTTCCAGGTTTTATAGATGCTCATATTCACATTGAAAGTTCGATGTTAGTCCCTTCTGAATTTGCTAAAATTGCTGTTTTACACGGAACTGTTGCTACGATTTCTGACCCTCATGAAATTGCTAATGTTTTAGGAAAAGAGGGTGTTTACTATATGATTGAAAATAGCAAACAAGTGCCACTGAAGTTTCATTTTGGAGCACCGTCTTGTGTTCCTGCTACTTCTTTTGAAACCGCAGGAGCAATAATTGACTCCGAAGGTATAAAAGAATTATTAACATCTCCAGATATTCATTATTTAGCAGAAATGATGAACTACCCAGGTGTTTTATTTGATGATGCAGAAGTTTTGAAAAAAATAAAATGGGCAAAACATTTTAAAAAACCTGTTGACGGTCATGCTCCTGGTTTAAGAGGAGAACCATTACAAAAATATATTGGAGCTGGTATAACAACAGACCATGAATGTTTTACCTATGAAGAAGCCAAAGAAAAATTATCGTTTGGTATGAAAGTAATTATTCGAGAAGGAAGTGCTGCCAAAAACTTTGAAGCTTTAATTGATTTACTTCCTGAACATTACGAAAATATGATGTTTTGCTCTGATGACAAGCATCCTGATGATTTAATTGTAAGCCACATTAATGCATTGTGTGCAAGAGCTATTGCTAAAGGCATGGATCTTTTTAAAGTATTGCAAGTAGCTTGTATAAATCCTGTTTATCATTATAATATGAATGTGGGTTTGCTACAAGAAAATGATGCTGCGGATTTTATTGTTGTAGAAAATCTGATTGATTTCCGTGTTATCCAAACCTATATTGAGGGTGAATTAGTGGCTGAAAATGGAAAATCTTATGTGAAGCATGTTCCTTTTAATACTCCTAATAACTTTAATATTACTGCAAAAAGTGTAGCTGATTTTGAAATTGTAAGTACTGCAAACAAAATTAGAGTTATTGAAGCCTTAGAAGGTCAATTGATTACCAATGAAATTCATTGTACATCACTCATACAAGATGGCAAACTTATTTCTGATATTGAAAATGACATTCTTAAGATGGCTGTAGTGAATCGATATGAAAACACAAAACCAGCGATTGCATTTATTAAGAATTTTGGTTTAAAAAAAGGAGCCATTGCTAGTTCTGTAGCTCATGATTGTCATAACATTGTTGTTGTAGGTACTACAGATGAAGCGATTTGTAGCGCTGTGAATGTGCTCATTGAAAACAAAGGTGGTGTTTGTGCTGTAAATGGAGATGAAAGAAGTGTTTTATCTTTGCCTGTTGCAGGAATAATGAGTGCTAAAGACGGCTGGGAAACAGGAAGGTTATACCAAGAAATTGATGCCCAAGCAAAAGAATACGGTAGTCAATTACATGCTCCTTTTATGACACTTTCTTTTATGGCTTTATTGGTAATTCCAGATTTGAAACTATCGGATAAGGGTTTGTTTAGTGGAACTAGTTTTTCTTTTGTGGACTTAGAAATTAATGGCTAATGAAAAGTAAGGAAAAGCAGGTTCTTGAAAGAGTTTAAGATATTGCATTTTTTTATTCTTTGTGATACACCATTTTTATCTCAACATGAGCAAATTTTCTGAACATTTCCATAACACCACAATATTTTTCTACTGATAAATTGACTGCTTTTTCAAGTTTGACTTCGTCTAGATTGTTTCCATAGAAATGATATTCTACAATTACATTGTCATATACTTTTGGATGTTCTTCTGTTAGATTGGCAATAGTTTGTATTTTAAAATCATGGACTTCTAATTTCATTTTTTCCAATAGAGACGCTACATCCAAACCCGAACAACCTGCCAAAGAAGAAAGCATCAATGCTTTTGGACGTAAACCAGCTCCTTCTCCTCCATGTTCTGGTGCTGCATTGATTAAAAAGGTTTCTCCACTAGGATTAGTAGATTCAAATTGCATTTTTCCTTTCCAAGTTGTGGTTGTGATATGTGTTGTCATTTTTTTGTTTTTTTTACCAACAAATTTAAACAAACTACTTTACTATTTTTTACTAGAATTGTTAATTCTATTTGTGCTAAGATTATTTTCTATTTTCATACTATTTGCTCCCAGTATCCTAACCTTTGATTAACCTTTGATTGGGAGTAAGAAGCAAGTAAGTATGGAGTTAACCCGTTGATTGACCCGTCCTAAAAGAATCATATATTTTTTAATAATTAATTGTTGATTATTAACGAATTACGTTTTTGTTTGAAAATTTATTAGATTTTTTTCTTCTTTTTGTTTGATTATTTTCTAACAATTGTTATTTTTGTCCTCTAACAATAAATAAATAATAGTATGGCAAAAGTTAATGGACTTTTAAAAATTGAAGGTACGGTTGAGGACTTAACCTTCTACAAGAAAGATGGGAAAAATTATGTAAGAAGAAAAGGTGGTGTTTCTAAAGAACGCATTCTTACTGATCCTAATTTTGTAAGAACAAGAGAGAATGGTGCAGAATTTAGTCATAGTGCTGCTACAGGAAAATTGCTTCGCTCTTCTTTAGGTTCTATTGTGTTTAGGGCAAAGGATAGTAAATTATCTAGCCGTATGTTACAATTAATGTCTAAAATTAAAAATCTTGACATGATTTCCTTAAGAGGACAACGTAAAGTAGGTGTAGGTATTACAACTGCGCTAGGAAAACAAACTTTAAAGGGTTTTGATTTTAATGCGAATGCTCCTTTGCAAAGTGTTCTTTTTGCTCCCTTTGATTTTAATGGTGTTACAGGTGCTGTTTCTTTTACGGATTTTGTGCCTGCTGAGCAATTACAGTTTCCACAAGGAGCTACCCATTTTAGTATGCAAAGTGTTGCTTTACATCTTGATTTTGAAACTGAAGATGCTATGATTGCGTATAGCCCGATGGTAAACTTACCTCTTTCTCTTGCTCCAAATTCTAGTGTTTTAACTCCTAGTAGTGTTCCTACTGGCACTGGCACACAGTTGTTTTTGCTTTTTATTTCTTTTTATCAAGAGATAAATGGAATACAGTATTCTTTAAAGAATGAAACATTTAATGCTTTAAATATTATTGAGGTGCTTTAAGTGTTTTCTAATTGGTGTTTCTCATTCCTTGTTGTTTAAAAAACAACAAGGAATCTTTTTAAACCATTAACAAAAATTACAGTTTTTCTACCTCAAAAGTTAAAGTTAAAATAAAGCTATTTTTAATTACCTAACCTACATATTTTTGCTGCAGAAAAAATAAAAGTCTTTTAACCAACCTTTTAGCCTTTTTTAATCTCTTTATTTAAAAAAAAGAGAAGTTCAGATGTAACAAAAAGACATTTAACAACGTATAAAAAAGGAAGTAACAGGCACAAGTAACAGACCTGAATTAATTCTCGAGTAAAAATTATATGCTATTCTTATGATAAAAAACACCCACTTATGTTTGGTTGCATTCCTATTTGCGACCAGTTTCACCTATTCCCAAGACATCCTTTGGGAAAAATCCTATGGAGGCAAACATGCCGAATTTCTATATGATGCTATTGCCACACCAGACTATGGATTTATTCTAGCAGGAAGCTCTATTTCTGGAAAAAACGGCAATAAAGACAAAAAAATAATTTTAGATACAATATTAATATTATATTAACATTGCGTTCATTAGATTTGTTATACATAAAAATCTTACAAACTTTATATTTTAAATGAATAGTTTAATTAAAAAAAATATTAATCTATTGAAAACAATTACTAAAAAACAAAAATAAGATAATGAAGAAAAATATTTTATTGCTTTTAATCACTTTTTCAAGTATCATTTCATTTGGGCAAATAAATGAATCAAATAAATTGCCAGAGTATATTCCTTTGTCTCCAAAAGCAAGTGAGTTCATGAAATTCGGTGAAATACCAGTAAGTAAATACACTGGAGTTCCAAATATCACAATTCCTCTTTTCGAAATAGAAAGTAAAAGTATTCCTTTTCAAATTGTATTAAATTATCATTCAAATGGATTTAAAGTGGAAGAGGAAGCTGGAACAACAGGATTGGGTTGGACATTAAATACAAATTGGAGTGTTGTGCAACAAGTAAATGGTTTTGATGATTACGATGGCGCAAGAAGAAGTTATAATAGTTTTGATGTTGCAAATTATCTTGATTGTATTTGTGGATTACAAGGTGGATGTTATGCAAATGGTAATGGCATTTTGAGCAATTGTGAGAATGTTACATTTACATTAGCCGAAGGAGACCCTACTTTATGGGGAGATTTTTTTGATGGATCAGCTAATGGAATAACAAATTGTGATATCACAGTAAACTATAATGATTTTTTTAATGAGTTCAAAAATGGTTATAAAGATTATCAACCAGATATATTTAATTTTAATTTGCCAGGATATAATGGAAAATTCATTTATGATTTTTTTGCTAATACTTATACATGTATCACAAATAAAAATATAAAAATTGAAGCTGTAGGACAATCTAATGCAAGACCCGATAGTTTTAAAATAACCACACCTGACGGAAATTTATTTATTTTAAATTTAAATGAAGAAACTACCATTGTTTTAAATTCTTATGAACAAGCAGCAGGACCAGTTGGTCCTAGTAACAGTATTGATGTTACGGGGTCGGTAAGTTCTAGAGTCTATCAATTAAAAAACATTGAAACTAATAAGTCTGAATCATTTATTTTTGAATATTTAAGTACTAATGACATAACAAACTTTCCAAACGCATCAAAATCGATTTCATATTTTACGCCAGAACCAGGCTTTCAAATACCTCCATCTTATTCAGGTAATAACTCAACTAGTTACTCTATAACTAAACAACCTTTTTCATATTTATATAAGATAATTTATAATAATGGTGAGGCTTTAATTTTTAATTATTCTGATAGAATTGATTTAGTTGGTGCTAAAAAAATAGACAACATAGAATTAAGAAAATCAGTAAATGGGAGCATAATTAAAAAAATTAATTTTGAATATGATTATTTTATTGGACACAGTAATGGAACTAACAATGACTTATATTTAACGAAATTTTCTTCATTAATTAGTAAAACATCTGAAGAATTAACACATAGATTAAAATTAGTGTCAGTTACCGAAGTAGGTAATAAACCTTATTTATTTCAGTATGATTCTGAACAGTTACCTAAAAAGACATCTTTAGCAAGAGATTATTGGGGTAACTATAATGGCGTTTTAACAAACAATTCATTATTTATTGACATCTATAAATTTAATAAAGAAAGAGAAAATGCTGTTTTTCAGAGTTATAAGAATAATATTAATTGCAGTGTCTATCAATATGCAAAAGCAGGGATTTTAGATAAAATCACATATCCTACAGGAGGATACACAACATTTGATTACGAACTTAATAGTTTTGAAAATGAAAAAGTTCCATCCATAAATCAAGGTTTGTCAAAAAACATTCAATTAACTACAATTCCAAATCCAGGATCCAAAACAATGGAAATAGTTATAATTGATGGGGGAAATACAATTTTTAACATTAGTGGATTACTTAGTACTGAGGGTTGTTATCCTCAATATCCAAATGCACATACAGATTGTTATTTTTTAGCCACACTATTCAAAAAAGAATTGTTGGACTATATAACAAGTAACCCAACGTATAACTCGCATTTGAATTCTTATGGGTTAAAATATGTTCTTGGAGCTGATTTGGATTTTTTAGATGGTAATCCTAGTAATCCAACGTTATATAACCAATATAAAATATATTCGAGAAGTATTAACAAAATTGCTAATCAAGGAGATCAATTTACTTCTAATGAAATATTTAATATTGAAGAAGGAATTGTTGTATTTGAAGTTAGTGGAGGCTGTGGAATCTATAGTCCAACTGCTAACAACAACTGGAGTCAATCGAGTTTTAATATAACATATAACGATTATTTTCCTTTAAATCAGGTAGAAAGTTATGGTGGTGGTTTGAGAATAAAAAAAATAACAAATTATTCTAGTACAAGTAAAGTAGCTTCAAAAAAAATATATAATTATCAAGGAGGGAAATTAATGTCTGAGTTAAAATATTTTAATTCTTTACATATTCCTCATATACAATGGTTAAATCCAAATGTCGGTCAAGATGGTACGTATTATAATTCTGGTGGATGGAAAAAAACATTAAATAGTAATAATTTTGTTCCCATGTCTGTGGGTGCTATGGGACAATATGTCGGCTATGATGTTGTTGAAGAATATAACGAAACATCTTACTATAGCGGTACAGATATTAATAATGGGAAAGTTATTGAATATTATATTAATAATACTGAGATAGGTTTTGGTCAAGATAATTATGGAAGATTTACTGAATTAAATTTACCAAATTATCAGATCCATCCAGATAATGGAAGTGTTTACAAGCAAGTAATTACCGATAAGAATAATACTTTATTAAAAGAGACTAATAATAACTATATTTTGAGTAGTTTCGAATGTTTTAGAGGCTTAAAACATATTTTCCATTCGTCTTATTTGTTTTCAAATGGAGATTGGAATACAAGAGATGTTTATAAAGTTTTTTTCGTTGGTAGTTATCCTATAAAATCAACGCAAACATTTTTAACATCTACTAATGAAAAAACATTTTTTAACGGAGAAGTAATTGAAACAAATAAAAATTATCTATACGATAATTATAATCAACTTTCAAAAATTAGTGAAACTAATTCAAAAGGAGAATTACTCGAGAAGTTTTTAAAATACCCATATGATTTGAGTAATTCTTCAAATTATAATTTTTTAGTAAATAGAAATATGATTTCTTCTGTTGTGGAAAATAAAACGGTGCTTGGTGGAAAAGCAATTTCATTAGAAAAAACAGAATATAAATTTATTAATACTCCAAGTACCACACATTATTTTCAAAATACTTATGCAATTGATAAAATAAAACAATCAAAAGGAGAATATGTAGATTTAGAAGATGTTGTTATTTATCACAATTACGATAAATATGCTAACCCTACTGAAGTATCTAGAAAAGATGGCACGAGAGTTTCCTATATATGGGGTTATAAGGGTAAATATCCAATTGCAAAGATAGAAAATGCTAGTCAACCCACTTATGATAATGCTACTCAAGGATATACAATTATTGATTCCAACTTAATGAGCGCAGCAATCTCTGCATCTGAAACAGGTACTGAGACTGATTTATTGAATGCTTTAGAAGATTTAAGAAATAGCCTACCAAATGCTATGGTAACAACATACACTTACAAACCACTGATAGGTGTCACTTCTATAACTGATTCAAGGAGGTACAAAACTACTTATCATTATGATACGTTAAATCGTTTGCAATTTGTAAAAGATTATTTAGGTCAGATATTGAGTGAAAATGAATATCATTATAAAAACTAAAGCAAGATGAAGAAATTACTATATATATTAACTTTAATTCCTATTCTTGTTTTAGGACAAAGTCAAGATCAAAATTATATAAAGACAACCATAAGAAAAGGGCCAAGTTTAAATCCTACAACTACATTGCAAAATCCTGAATTAGCTAGTACTCAAGTGACTTATTTTGATGGTTTAGGACGACCTATTCAACATGTAGCCTATCAACAATCAACTAGTAAAAAAGATATTGTTTCTCATATAGAATATGATGCTTTTGGTAGACAAATCAAAGATTATTTACCTTATGTGTATGATAATCAAAATCTATATTTAGCTCCCAATGCGCAAATAAGTACTTTAAATTTTTATGGTTCCAATGATTTGGTGTTAACAGGAAATCCTAGTTTTGAGACTACCAATAATCCTTTTAGTGAAAAAGAACTAGAGGGATCTCCTCTAAATAGAGTTTTCAAGCAAGCTGCTCCAGGTGATGCTTGGGCAATGGGCAATGGTAAGGAAATAAAATTTGATTATGGTTCTAATAAGACGAATGAAGTAAAAAAATTCAAAGTTGTATTTGAAGCTAATTCAACAGAAAATCATCAATTAGAAACGGATGGATATTATACAGAAAATGTATTATATAAAAGTGTTATAAAAGATGAAAATTGGAAATCATTTTCTTATAATGAAAGTTTTTCTTATAATTATTTTAAATTAGGTTCAAGTGGTTATATGTCAGGAAATAATCTTGTTTTGGATATAAATAATGATATTTTAAACCTTACGGTTAATTTTAGTTGTTATCCAAAAACGAATTTCAAAACGGGTGCCATTAAATCTTTCCCTATTAATATTGAAGATGTGAATTTAGGAGACTTGGTAGATGTTTCAACAGGTATTGCTGTTTATAATTTATATATAGAAAATAATACATTATATGCTCAAGATATTTATAATGGTACCCAATCTTTTCAAGGAGTAAGTTTTAATACAACTCTAACGAAAAGTATAGTTGTTAATTCCCCTGATGTTTTAGACCATACCACTGTAGAGTTTAAAAACAAGCAAGGACAAGTAGTTTTAAAAAGGACACATAACCAAAACAAATGGCATGATACGTATTATGTGTATGATGATTATGGGAATTTAACGTATGTTTTGTCTCCAGAGATTAACACTTATCCCATGGAGCAACAGATTTATCCTAACATTTATATTGAGAATGAAAATATCGAGACGGTATATAATCATCCAAATCAAGAATGGGCAAATTATTTTGAAGCAGATTTGGGTAATAATCAATTGTATATTTATTTTGGAAGTTATGATAATGCAAATGTTCCATTAAATACTAGCAGTATTGCCATAAATTTAGCAGCTATTGGTTTTAATGTTCTTTTACCAGATATGACATTAGGTCCAGTAACTATTAAGTTAGCAGATGGGACTTATTCAGATACGCACTATTCTGCTTATATTCAAAATGGGAATATTTATTTAACTGGAGATGGTACGATTGCAAAGGAGGTTCATATGGATTTTCAAGTAGATCTTAATACGATTACTGGTCCAGCTCCTACATCGGTAAGTGTTGATGATATCAACAAACTAGGCTATCAATACAAATATGATTCTAGAAATAGATTAGTCGAAAAGAAGCTACCAGGAAAAGACTGGGAATATATTATATATGATAAACTAGATCGTCCTATTTTAACCCAAGATGCTAACTTAAAAACACAAAACAAGTGGTTGTTTACAAAATATGATGCCTTTGGAAGAGTTACTTACACTGGTATATGGACAAATCCAACACCCAACCAATCAAGAGCAACAGTTCAAAATACAGTTAATAGTCAAACCACACCAGTTTGGTTCGAAACCAAATTAGTGAACCCAATTACCATAGCAGGTACAAGTATATATTACAGCAATACTGCTTTTCCAAATACATTTCAAATAGATGAAATAGAAATTCTAACTATTCAATATTATGATAATTATGAAATAGGTAACCAAGTTGCGTTTAATCCTGCAAATGGCTCTGGAACATGGGAAGGGATGACAGCAGTAGCTAATGTAAAAGGATTGCCTACAGTTTCAAGAGTAAAAGTATTAGAGACAAATAATAGCTGGATAACTACAGCTACTTACTATGATGCAAAAGGAAGAGCGTGGGAAACACATGTTAAGAATGACTACCAACTCTCTGAAGACTGGACTTTAATGAAGCTAGATTTTATAGGAAAGGTTTTAAAAACACAAACCAGTCATACAAAAAACGGAACAACAACGACTGCTGTGGATACGTTTACGTATGATCATGCAGATAGACTTTTAACTCAAGTACAAAAAATAAACACACAACCAGAACAGTTGATTGTTAAAAACACTTATGATGAGTTAGGTCAATTAATCAAGAAAGGTGTTGGAAATACAGAAAGTACTCCCTTACAAGAAGTAGATTATGCTTATAATATAAGAGGTTGGTTAAAAGATATAAATAATACAGGGCATTTAGGCAATGATCTTTTTGCCTTTCATTTAAATTATAACGAACAAGATACTCCTTACACTTATGCTGGAGCACCAGGAACAGCTCTTTATAATGGGAATATTAGCAGTACCAACTGGACCACTAATAATAATTCTACAGCAGTAAAATCCTATTATTATAGTTATGATGCCTTAAACAGGTTAAAAACAGCTTATTCTGCGGAAAATGATGTAACTAATAATAAGTATCTTGAAAACATACACGGTTACGACAGAAATGGTAATATTTTAGGTTTAAATAGACAAAGTCAAAATCCGACTAATCCAAACAATGGAATAGGAATTGATTATTTAACATATACCTATGATGCCAATCAATTAAAAGGAGTAAAAGATAATTATGGACTTTCTGCCAATGGAATAGAAGGGTTTAAAGATGGTAATACTGTAGGAGATGATTATGAGTATGATGCTAATGGGAATATGATTGCAGATAAGAATAAAGGGATTATAGAAGTAGCCTACAATTATATGAATTTACCTACTATGATTGTTTTTGAAGGACACACTAAATCGTTGCCAAAAGTCATTTATTATTCTTATGATGCTACTGGACAAAAGTTGAAGAAAAGAGTATATGAAACAGTGTATAATCCCAATTTAACTTACACAATAAATGAGACAACAACGGACTACATAGGAAACTATATTTACGAAAATAATGTACTACAATTTTTCTCACAACCAGAAGGTTATGTATCGCATAATAATGGTGCTTTTTCATATGTATTCCAGTACAAAGATCATTTAGGCAATGTGAGACTGTCTTATGCAGATGCTAACAATGATGGTGTCATTACCTCAGGGACAACCGAGTTGTTTTACGATGGTTTTGAAAATGGTAGTGGTTGGGATAGCACAGGAGCAATTTATGGAGAAACAATAACCGCTTACGACACTACAAAAAAGCACAGTGGAGCAATATCTGGCAAACTAGAAAATTTAACTACCACAGTAAAGTATGTTCATAGCAACACATGGATTCCTATAAATATTACACAACCTACCGAATATATTTTCTCTGGATGGGTGTATAGCGATAACCCTGTAGCTGCGATATATTTATTTGAAAAGACAGATGCCGAGACAGGTTATTTCACAACAGTTGCTTATGAGAATATGGGAGAAAAGAACCGCTGGGTATATATACAAAGAAAAGTAACAGTACAGCCAAATATTACTAAGCTAAATCTAAGAATAGACAACAATGGAGGAGGAACAGTATGGTTTGATGATGTAAGCATAAGACAGGTAAACCCAAATAGTGAAATAGTAGAAGAAAACAACTACTATCCTTTTGGATTAAAACATAAAGATTCAAATAATTTACTTAACTTAGCTACAGGAAATGCAGTGGCTCAGAAGTATAAGTATAATGGACAGGAGTGGCAGGATGAGCTTGGTTTAAACGTTACTGCAATGGATTATCGTCAATATGACAATGCTTTAGGTAGATTTAATGGTATTGATTCTTTATCTGAGATTTCAGAAGATAAATCAGTATATCATTTTGCAAATAATAATCCTGTTATCTATGCAGACCCAACTGGATTGACTGGAGAAAATTTTGCAACAAAATATATTGATGAAAAAGGGAATGAACTTTTGAATACTAATGATGGTAGTAATGCAGTTGTAACTGTATCAGATGAATATTTGGATGTTTTCTTAGCTGATATTAGAGTAAGTTATGAAGATCGTTTAAATAGTTCTGATTGGAATAGTCGATGGAAGGCATTCTTGATAGGTTTTGAATTGTCTGAAAGCCAAGAGAATATATTAAGTCAGTTAGACACTGATTGGGCAAGGAAATTAGCTCTTAAATATTGGCAGACTGGTGATAATACTGATTTTCTTAAATTTGCATATGCGGCAGCACTTAGTCAATGGACAAATCCTGTAAATATTATAGGTGCCGCATCTGGGTTAGCTGTTAGACCACGTGTTAATGCTACAGGTATAATTTATTTAAGAAGAGATATAACTGGGAATTTAAAACCGTATATAGGTCAAGTTAAAAATGAAGCAAGATATCTTGCTAGACAGGCAGAACATGCTAGAGCAAATCCAAATTCTGTTTTTGAATTTGAAATAATTGACAGAGGTAATCCTTCAGGTAAATTTCCAACTTCATTGGATTTGAAAGAACAACAAGCGTTAGATAAATTAGGAGGGCCTACTAACAAATCAAATCCAAGTGGTAGTACCTCAAATAAAAAAAATGTAATAAAAAAATAATGATGAAATTACAAGTAGGAGACATATTTGAATTTTCATTCAATGAGAATAGACTTTGTTATGGTCAAATTGTTAATATTTTAAAAAAGAATACAATCACTATAGCAATTTTTGAAGGACTATATAAGTCAAGACCAGACACCAAGGAGCTAATGCAAGATAATATCCTTTTTTTTGGTAATACGTTTGACGCTAAATTTTATCATAAACATTGGATTATAATAGATAATAATAAGTCAAATCTAAGTCAGATTAAACTTCCTTATTATAAAATAGGTACAAATCCAATTTATATAGAAGACTTTTATGAGAATAAAATAAGAAAAGCTATAGGTTTAGAAGAAGATATTTTGGAGTATAGAAGTTATATTGCTCCAGTTGCATTTGAATTAGCAATTAAAGCCTATTATAAAAAAAGTGAATGGAATGATGCATATAACAAATTGTTATATGTAAATATTTTAAAAGGGATTTTAACCGTTGAACAAAATGATAATGTTTTAAAATAAGAATATTACCCAGCTACCGCACGAATCCTTTAGTGTGGTAATTAGAATAAAAGCAAAAGCACTCTTTTAACAAGGGTGCTTTTGTTGTTTTATAAGTTTTAACTATACCGGTAATGTTTCAAAGTTAGTGACAACCCTTTTCACACAAGCTAACCAATTGAAAATTAAAATTTAATTAAAAAAATGCATAGAAAAGGAACGCAAGTATAGACTTCCCCCAAAAGTTTAGACAAATTTAAACTTAATTTTGATAATAATGAGCTCGATATTTTATCGGGCTCATTCCTTTTAAATTAGACTTGATTCTTTCGTTGTTATAGTAGTTTATATATTGCTTTATTTCTTTTTTTAATTGATCAATACTACTGAACTTTTTTATATAAAAAAGTTCAGATTTAAGTGTTCCAAAGAAATTTTCAATAATTGCATTATCTAAACAATTTCCTTTTCGTGACATACTTTGAATAATTCCTTTTTGTTTTAATAAATGCTGATAATGTTTCATTTGATATTGCCAACCTTGGTCTGAATGTAATATGAGATTGCTAGTATTGTATACTTTCTTAAATGCTTTTTTGAGCATTGTCACTACTTGATTAAACACTGGTCGCTCTGATAATTCGTAACTAACTATTTCTTGATTGAACAAATCCATTATAGGTGATAAATACAATTTCTTTCCTGATACATTGAACTCCGTTATATCTGTCACCCACTTTTGGTTAGGTGCTGTTGCTTTAAAATTACGTTCTATAATGTTAGGAGCTATTTTACCATGTTCTCCTTTGTATGATCTATATTTTTTGACTCTAATAATACTTTTTAATCCTAATAACCTCATTAATCTTAAAACTGTTTTGTGATTGATTATTAGTGCATTATTATGGAGTTCTTCAGTTATTCTTCGATAACCATACCTGCCTTTGTGTTTGTGATAAATAGATTTGATTAATTTCTTAATTTCTTTGTACTTGTCAGATAATTTGTTCTGTTTTTGATGATAATAAAAACTACTTCTAGCCATATTTACTTGGTCTAAAAGTATTTTTAAGTCATATTTATGCCTTAATTCCATTATGACTTGTGCCTTTTGGCTTTCTCTTCGGCTTGAATTAAGGCATGTAACTTTTTTAAAATATCAATTTGACAACGTAAGGATTCGTTCTCTTGTAAAAGTTCTTCTTCCCTTGTTAAAGGTTTATCTGATTTACGTTTTTTACGTTTATAATTGCTCATAGATTTTAGTCTACCTTTAGGTTTAGGCTGTAAGCCTTCTACTCCAAAATTAGCAAAATCTCGTTGCCATTTGATAATAACTGATTCTGAAGTGATGTTAAATTTCAAACAAGCTTCACTCAAGGATAAATAATCGCTCTTGATGGATTGTAAAACTTGTAGTTTATATACAATAGAGTAATTTCTGTTTTGTCTAGGTAATAAACCAGATGCACCAAACTCTTTGTAAAAATTCACCCATCTCCAAACATTGGATTTATTCAATCCTTTTAGATTAGAAACATATTCACAAGAAAAATGTTCTTCTAAAACTAATTTTACGCATTCTAGTTTAAATGCATAATCATACTTGACTTTTCTTTCCATAAAAATACCCCCAAATAGTGTCTAACTTTTTGGGGGCTGTGCAATTTGCGTTCCTTTTTGTGTTATATAATGTCTTAAAACGAAGAAAATGGTAAAAAAGTCGCCCTCGTGTATTAGAATTAGTGATGCAAGAATTTGTCCTCATTGTAATACTAAAAACTTAGTCAAAAATGGGTTTACCAAAAATAAAAAGCAACAGTTTTATTGCAAAAATTGTTGTAAGAGATGCATCAATTTTTATTGTTACAAAGCCTATAAACTAAATACAAATGCTAAAATTATTCAATTTATAAAAGAAGGTCTAGGAATAAGAAGCACAGCAAGAATATTACAAATTTCAACTACTACTGTTTTGAAAAGAATTATTGCTATTGCAAAAAAGATTCCTAATCCTATTTTCTATAAGAATAAGATTTATGAAGTAGATGAAATGCGTTGCTATTTAAAACGTAAAGACAAACCGATGTGGATTGTGTATGCATTAGAAAGAAAAACCAAGCGAATTGTTAGTTTCAGTTTAGGAAGAAGGTCAAAACGAACCATTCAATATGTTACTAATTCGTTATTGCTTTCTTCTCCTAAAAGCATCTATACAGATGGTTTAGTGCATTATAAATCTTTAATAAATTCAGTAATTCATAAAGTAAAGCGTTTTGGCACTAATCAAATTGAAAGAAATAATCTTACTATGCGAACTCACTTAAAACGATTGCAGCGAAAAACCATTTGTTTTAGCAGAAGTTTTATTCTTTTACAATGTGTTTTACGTATTTATTTTTGGGCTTAAAAACTTCTAATTGTTGCCAATTATTGTATCATTTTTGTTTGATTTTCTATACATCACGATTCCATTGGTATACTTTAACTAAAGATAGAAAAGCATCCTTCCAAATAACAAAATTACTTCAAACTCTTTCCAGCTACACAAACTACAATTTCCCCTTTAGCAGGCTTGTTTTCAAAGTGTTGCAAGACTTCTTCAGCGGTTCCACGAATGGTTTCTTCATGTAATTTAGATAATTCACGAGACACAGAAACGCGTCTGTCTACTCCAAAGTACTGTATGAATTCGGCTAGAGTTTTGTTTAATTTATGTGGAGAAACGTAGAAAATTATGGTTCGGGTTTCTTCTGTTAAGGCTAAAAAACGGGTTTGTCTTCCTTTTTTATCAGGCAAAAAGCCTTCAAAAACAAATTTATCATTGGGTAAACCACTATTCACTAAAGCTGGTACAAAAGCGGTTGCTCCAGGTAAACATTCTACTTCTACTCCATTTTCTACACAAGCTCTTGTTAACAAAAAGCCAGGATCTGAAATGGCTGGTGTGCCTGCATCGCTAATTAAAGCGATAGTTTCTCCAGCTTGTAAGCGTTTTATTAAATTCTCAACTGTTTTGTGTTCGTTATGCATATGATGACTATGCATTTGCGTCATGATTTCGAAATGCTTTAGCAATTTTCCACTATTACGTGTATCTTCTGCTAGTATTAAATCGACTTCTTTTAAAACTTTAATAGCTCTAAAAGTCATGTCTTCGAGATTACCTATAGGCGTTGGAACTAGAAATAGTTTTCCCATAATTAATTAAACTTTCGCTCTACAATTTCTAAGAAACGGGTTTCATATTCTTCTTTTCCGTCCCAATTGTTATAATCTGGTTTTACAAAATCATCTATGAATCCTTTTGCTTCATCAAATGAGTCAAAAGTATTTAACTGCGACAACACACGATTAAAATCCTGAGCACTTCCGCCAAATAATTTCTTTTCAAATGCAATACGGTCATTTAATCCAAAAGAAATTCCTCTTGTCAACTTATCGTTTAAAGACATAGTTCTAGGTTCTTCTTCTATAATCTCTTTTTTCAACTCCACCACAGTTTCTGGTTGAATTTCTTGAGGTTCTATTTCTTCCACAACATCTTCAGTAGTGTTTTCAGTGCTTTCTTCTGGTTCAATAACAGATGCTGTAACTTCTACTTTATCAAATGAAACTTCAGTTGCTTTTTCCACTTCTTTTGGGACTTCTTCTACCTTAACAAAATTTACGTCTTTATAGTCATCAATTAAAACACCATCAAATAAAGCAGGTTGCTCTTGAATTTCATTTTCTTTACTATCTTCTTCTTTAAAAATAGGTTCTTCTTCTGTTTCTTCTGCTACAGGAAGTGTTTGTTGTTTTGGTTCTTCAACTTGTATTTCTTTTTTTTCGGTTTCAAATTGAACATTTGGGTTTTCTAATTTAGCTTCTATTTCTTCCTGCGAAATCTCTTCTTTTAGTGCTTCAAAGTTTTCTTCATAAAAACGCAATATGGTTAATTGCTCATATAATTTTTTAGCTTCTTCTTGCAATTGTTTCGTTTCTGAACGATTTTTTAGTTTTAAAACACGATGAGCAATACTAATTAATTCGGCATCTAACTTTTTCTTCATAACTTTATAGAATAGAAATTGAATATATGGATGGTTTTTTAATAAATTTGTTCCAATTACAAAAATAGCAGAAAATACTATTAATCGACTGAAAAAAACAAAATGTTTCTAGAAAATACAGTAAATCAATCTGAACAATTTGGCTGGATAGAAGTTATCTGCGGGTCGATGTTTTCAGGCAAAACAGAAGAATTAATTAGACGTTTGAAAAGAGCCCAATTTGCCAAACAAAAAGTAGAGATTTTTAAACCCGAAGTTGATACTCGCTATCATGATGAAATGGTAGTGTCTCATGATGCAAATGAAATACGATCTACACCTGTACCAGTTGCCGGAAACATTCGTATTCTTGCACAAGGTTGTGATGTGGTAGGTATAGATGAAGCGCAATTTTTTGATGATGAGATTGTGTCTGTCTGTAATGACTTAGCCAATAGTGGCATTCGAGTTATTGTTGCTGGCTTGGATATGGATTTTAAAGGCAATCCTTTTGGCCCCATGCCTAATCTAATGGCTACAGCCGAATATGTGACTAAAGTTCACGCTGTATGTACTAGAACTGGAAATTTAGCTAACTATAGTTTTAGAAAATCACTAGATGAAAAGCTGGTTTTATTAGGTGAAACAGAAGAATATGAACCTTTAAGTCGTGCGGCTTTTTATAAGGCATTAAAAGAAAACAAAGAGGCTAAAGAAAAAGAATAAGTGACTTTTGCTATTAAAAATATTATATCTTTCATTCACGCTAAACCTCTTGGCTCATTTGACGATTTTATTATAGAAAACATATCTATAGACAGTCGTTCTTTACAGAATAATACAGGTACTTTGTTTTTTGCTCTAAAAGGGCAAAATCATGATGGTCACCACTATATTGAGCAACTTATTCGGAAAGGGGTTCGTTATTTTGTAGTAGAAAATATACCTGAAAACTGTATTGATAAAGCTTCCTTTTTAATTGTTGACAATACAACTATTGCTTTACAAGAAACCGCAAAATATTACAGAAGCTTGTTTGATTTTCCTGTTATAGGAATTACTGGAAGTAACGGAAAAACGATTGTAAAAGAATGGCTTAATTATCTTTTAAGTCCTGATTATTCTATCGTAAGAAGTCCGAAGAGTTATAACTCTCAAGTAGGTGTTCCATTATCTATTTTTGGCACCAATGAGAATCACAACTTAGGAATTTTTGAAGCTGGTATTTCACAAAAAGATGAAATGTTGCATTTAGAAAGCATAATAAAACCAACAATAGGTGTTTTTACTCATATTGGAACTGCACATGATGATGGTTTTACCAACTCAGAAGAAAAAATTATTGAAAAAACACAACTCTTTACAAATTGTGAGGTTGTGATTCTTCAAAAAAATGATGCTATTGAAAAACATATTCAATCTGCTATTTTTAATTGGAGTTTTACTGATAAAAATGCTACTGTATTTGGTATCATTAAAGAACAAAAAAACGGTATAACCATTCTATTAGTCACTTACAATTCAAATTCTTTTCAGATAGAAATCCCTTTTCAAGACTCAGTTGCTATTACTAATGTTATGACTTGTGTAGCTGCTTTATTATATTTAAAAGTTGATACAAGTATTATAGCTAATAGAATTAAGAATTTATATCCTGTTGAAATTAGATTACAAGCCAAAAAAGGAATTAATAATTGTATTTTAATTGACGATTCCTATTCTTCGGATTACCAATCTTTGAAAATTGCTTTGGATTTTCTAGAACAACAAAAACTACACCCCAAAAAGACTATTATTTTATCTGATATTTTTCAGGGCGGTTTACCCATTGAAAAATTATATGAAAAAGTTGCTTTGGCTATCCAAAATAATAAAATTGATAGAATCATAGTTATTGGTGAAACTATTTCTAAATATTTATCAGAATTAGCAAACGTAATTTCTTTTAATTCTACACCTGATTTTCTAAAACAGTTTAATACACAATCTTTTCAAAACGAAACCATTCTTATTAAAGGAGCTAGAAGTTTTAATTTTGATGAAATTGTAGTTTTACTAGAAGAAAAAAATCATGAAACGGTTCTTGAAATTAATTTAGATGCCATTACACATAATCTCAATTTCTATAAATCTAAATTACAACCTAGTACAAAAGTTATGGTTATGGTTAAAGCTTTTGGTTATGGAAATGGTGGTTTTGAAATAGCTAAATTACTAGAACACAATGCAATTGATTATTTGGGTGTTGCTTTTGCAGATGAAGGTATAGAGCTTAGAAAAGCTGGTATTACCTTACCAATTATGGTTTTAAATCCAGAAAATAGTAGTTTTAATGCTATGATTGCTTATGATTTAGAACCTGAAATTTATTCTATTACTGGTTTAAAAGCTTTTTTGCAATTAACTCAACAAAAAAATATAAATTCGTATCCGATTCATATCAAATTAGATACAGGTATGCATCGTCTAGGGTTTGAAGAAAATGAGATTGAAACATTAATTTCTCTTTTAAAAAACAATAATTTTGTACACGTAAAAAGTGTGTTTTCTCATCTATCTGCTTCAGATGACAGCAATTTCAAAGATTTTACTCAGAAACAATTTGATCGTTTTAATCGTTATTCAGAAAAATTAATTTCAGAATTAGGTATAAAACCTATTCGTCATATTTTAAACACATCTGGTATTTTTAATTATGGCAAAGAAATGCAATTAGAAATGGTACGATTAGGAATTGGTTTATATGGTGTAGGTAATTCTGAAATAGAGAATAACAATCTCCAAAATGTAAGTACATTAAAAAGTGTCATTTCACAAATTAGGGTGGTTATTGAAGGAGAAAGCATTGGTTATAGCCGAAAATTTATGGTTAATAAGGAAATAAGAGTAGCAACAATACCTATTGGTTATGCAGATGGTATTAGAAGAGCATGGGGAAATGAAAAAGGTTATGTCATGATTAATAACCAAAAAGCAACTATTTTAGGAAATATCTGTATGGATATGCTAATGGTAAATGTAACTACAATTAATTGTATGGCTGGTGATGAAGTAATAATTTTTGGAGAAAAGCCAACTGTTAATGAAATTGCAAATATAACCCATACAATTGCTTACGAAATACTAACTGGAATTTCACAACGAGTAAAACGCATTTTTTATAAAAACTAAAAGAAATATTACTTTTTTTAGTAAATTAGCAATGCATATTAAGTTAACTAAATTATAAAAGAATCATGTTAAAGGAATTTAAGGAATTTGCAATGAAAGGAAACCTTATCGATATAGGAATAGGTTTCGTTATGGGTGCTGCTTTTAACAAGGTAGTTTCTGCTTTCACTGGAGGTATTGTTTCTCCATTAATTGGTTTAATTTTCAAATCTGACTTTAAAGATTTAAAATATGTAATTCACAAAGGAGTTACTAATGCAGAAGGAGTAATTGAAGGTGAAGTAGCTGTTTTATGGGGTGAATTTTTAACTAATGTTATCGACTTTATCATTGTTGCCTTTGTAATGTTTATGATTGTTAAAGGTGTAAATGCTTTAAAGAAAAAAGAGGAAGTTGTTGCTCCTGTTCCACCAGCTGGACCTACACAAGAGGAATTACTAATCCAAATTAGAGATTTATTAAAAAAATAGATAATCCGCTATACTATATATTCTAACTAAACCCCGAAATATCGGGGTTCTTTTTTAAAAAAAAGTTATATTTATAAAGTTTTGTGAATTTTTTATTTTCTATATATTGTACCAATTTTATTGTATATTTTTGCACTACTAAATTTACAAATAATGAAAGTAGCTGTAGTAGGTGCTACCGGAATGGTAGGCGAAATAATGCTAAAAGTATTAAAAGAAAGAAATTTTCCTGTAACCGAATTAATCCTCGTAGCTTCAGAAAAATCTGTTGGAAAAGAAGTAGAATGGAATGGCAAAACCTATAAAGTTGTTGGTTTACAAACAGCAGTTGACATGAAACCTCAAATTGCTGTGTTTTCTGCTGGTGGAGAAACGTCATTAACTTGGGCACCAAAATTTGCTGAAGTAGGAACAACTGTTATAGATAATTCTTCTGCTTGGCGAATGGATGCTACTAAAAAACTAGTAGTTCCAGAAATTAATGCAATGGTATTAACCAAAGAAGATAAAATAATAGCTAACCCAAATTGTTCCACCATTCAAATGGTAATGGCTTTGGCTCCTCTTCATGCAAAATATAAAATAAAACGAGTTGTTGTATCCACCTATCAATCTATAACAGGAACTGGTGTAAAAGCAGTTCAACAATTAGAAAATGAATATGCTGGTACAAAAGGGGATATGGCTTACAAATATCAAATACACCGAAATGCAATTCCACAGTGTGATATTTTTGAAAACAATGGCTATACAAAAGAAGAAATGAAATTAGTTCGTGAAACTCAAAAAATATTGAATGATAAAACAATAGCCGTAACAGCTACAGCTATTCGTATTCCCGTAGTAGGTGGTCATAGTGAAGCGGTCAATGTTCAGTTTGAAAATGATTTTGATGTTTCAGAAATTAGACAACTCTTACACAATACTCCAGGAGTTACAGTTCAAGATAATTTAGACACTTTTACCTATCCAATGCCTTTATATGCAGAAGGAAAAGATGATGTTTTTGTGGGGAGAATCCGTAGAGATGAAAGCCAACCAAATACTTTAAACTTATGGATTGTAGCAGATAACTTAAGAAAAGGTGCCGCAACAAATACGATTCAGATTGCAGAGTATTTGATTGCAAATAATTTAGTTTAAGATTGTATTATTAAGAACAATAGTTAAAAGAGTATCAATTTTAGATACTCTTTTGTTTTTAAAACAAATAAACTTCCTATATTTGTTTTTTATGAAGAAAAAAATTGCAATATTAAATTTTGTACTTATGCTTTCAGTTGTTTTAGCTGTTAGCTATCAATCATTGCATATTTTCCTTCAACATAATCACACTGAAAAAGAAATTGTTACCCTACAAAAAACAAATACTACTTTTTCAAAAACAATTACTGAAAAACAAGATTGTCATACTTGTGATTTTAAATTTGCCAGTTTTCTTTCTCCTGAAAATTTCACATATTCATTTTTCTTTCCTTTTAAAGAAATTCCATATAAATTTAATTCTAAGGAAAATTGTACTTCAATTAATATAAACTCTTTTGATTTAAGAGGTCCTCCATACTTGGTTTAAAATAGTACAAGTATCAAAATAAATGATACGTTGTGTTTTTATTTAAAACTAAGAAAATGCGATTCAAATTAATCTTACTTTTCTTTTTGGTTTCTTATTTTAGCTTTGGTCAATATTCTATAAATGGAATAATAACCGATGAAAATAATATTCCATTAAGAGACACACATGTTCACATAGGCAATAAAGCAACAACATCAACTGTTGATGGCAATTACTTTTTGAACAATATTCCAAAAGGGAAACAAAAAATTTATATTTCTTATATTGGTTACGAATCAATAACAGAAACTATAACAATTGATAAGGATACAGTATTAAATTTTAGATTAGTATTGAGTATTACTAAATTAGATGAAACTATAGTTTTGCAGGCTAAAAATTCGAAAACTGAAAGTAGTAATGAACAAATAATTACTGCACAAACAATAGAAAAATATAGTAATAAAACGTTAGGAGATGCTTTAAAAGAAGTTTCTGGTGTATCTATTCTAAAAACTGGAAGTACGATTGTAAAACCTGTTATTAATGGTTTACATAGTAGTCGAGTACCAATTATTAATAACAATGTGCGTCTAGAAGATCAGCAATGGGGAACTGAACATGCTCCAAATTTTGATGTGAATACAGCTGGAAAAATTACTGTTATAAAAGGGGCTTCATCATTACAATATGGTGGTGATGCAATAGGAGGAATTGTAGTTATTGAACCTGAATTAATTAAAAAAGATACTTTAATAGGTAAAACTATTTTAAATTTAGATTCAAATGGTAGAGGTGGAAGTTTAAGTTCTTCAATTCACAAAGGAAATCTATATGGTTGGAGTTGGAACTTAATTGGAACATACAAATATTTAGGCGATAGAGAAACTCCAGATTATATCTTATCAAATTCTGGAAATCGTGAACAAAATGTTTCTGGTAGTATTCAATATGCAAAAGAAAATTATAATCTTACTGCAATGTACAGTTTTTATAATGCACAAATTGGGATTATTAAAGCTTCACACATTGGCAACATTAATGATTTATATAATTCTATAAAAAATCAAGTTCCAAGTGTTATTAGACCGTTTACTTATACTATTTCAGCTCCAAAACAAGAAGTTCAACACCATCTTGCTAAATTGAATTACAAAAGATGGTTAAACAACAATTCTGCATTGGATGTTCAGTATGCTTTCCAATTCAACAATCGATTAGAGTTTGATATTAGAAGAAGTAATGCAAATGACAAAGCAGCTTTGGATTTACAATTAGCAACACATACTTTATTAAGTGATTATAACACCTCTTTTGGAAATTGGAAATTAAAATCAGGTATCAATCTTGGTTATCAAAATAATTTTGCAAATCCTCAAACTGGTGTTCGTCCCTTAATTCCTAGTTATGAAAAGCTAGATGCTGGTATTTATGGAATAGCCGTTTATAAGTATGACAATTCTAGCGCGTTAGAAACGGGTTTACGTTATGATTTTTCTTCCATCGAAGCCACTAAGTATTATTATAAGTCAAGATGGGAAGAACGTAATTATGATTCAACTTTTAGCTCTTTTATTGTAGGTGAAGAAGGTATTCAATGGCTTACCAAACCAAAGTTTCAGTATCATAATATATCTGTAAATATTGGTTTTAGAAAGCAATTCCATCATGAAATAGAATGGTTTGTAAACATGAGTTTAGCGTCAAGAAATCCAAATCCTTCCGAATTGTTTAGTGATGGATTACATCATTCTACAGGTCAAATAGAAATAGGAGATTTAAATCTTAAAAAAGAACAATCCTTTAAATTGAACACCACTTTAAAGAAACAATGGCAAACATTTGTAATGGAAATAAATCCTTTTATAAATCGTATTTCAAATTTTATCTATTTACAGCCTGTAGGTTTTGAAACTACTATTCGAGGCGCTTTCCCAGTTTGGGATTTCAAACAAACAGAAGCATTATTGACAGGTATCGATTTGAATACAAAATGGAATATGTCGGAACGCTTTTCTCACGAATCCAGTTTAGCCTATGTAAATGGTAAAAATATTTCTACTGATGACTCTTTAATTGATATGCCTCCATTTGTTTGGAACAATAAAATACAATATAAAAATGAGTCGTGGTTTAATTTAATTACCGAGTTTAAAAGCGAATTAGTTTTTCGTCAAAATCAGTATCCAAACTACAATTTTGAAACCAATATTATTGTCGATAATACTTTAACACCTGTTTTAGTAGATATAAGTTCGCCTCCAAAAGGATATCATTTATTGCATTTTTATAGTGAAATGACTTTTAAAGTAAATAAAAAAAACAGCTTAACAGCATCGTTCTCAGTTCAAAATATGTTTAACACAACGTATCGTGATTACTTAAATCGTCAACGCTTTTTTGTTGACGAAATAGGTAGAAATATTCAAATTCAATTCAAATTTAATTATTAAAACAATCATGAAAAATTTAAAATCAGTTTCAGTTTCAGCTTTATTATTAATTAGCTTTTCAGCTTGTAACAACGATGATGCACCAGTAAATGAAGAAGAAGTAATTACAACAATAAGCGTAACATTAACGGGAGGAGGACAAACCATAACTTTAGTATCTAAAGATTTAGATGGAGATGGGCCAAATGATCCAGAAGTTACAGTTTCAGGAAATTTAGTAGCAGGAACAACTTATTTAGGAACAACAAGTTTTCTGAATGAATTAACAAATCCTGCTGAAGATATAACAGAAGAAGTCGAAGAAGAAGGAAAAGATCATCAAATTTTTTATCAATTAGCTTCTAATATAGGTACTGTAACTTATGATGATGTTGATGCAGATGGGAACCCAATAGGAATAGAGTTTACATTAGTAGCAGGAACTGCCTCTACAGGTGATTTGACAGTAACATTAAAACATTTGCCAAACAAATCAGCTAGTGGAGTTGCAGATGGTGACATTACAAATGCTGGTGGCTCTACAGATACTGAAGAAACATTTTCAATAACAGTGGTAGATTAATTTTTAAAAACACCAACTAAAAATACTCCATTCTAATTAAGATGGAGTATTTTTTTTAACATTACTTAACATTTCAATTCCTTATTTTTGTGAACCAACCAAAACATAACCAATGAAAAAATCGATTACTTTTCTTTTTGTAATTGCTACATTAGTAGCTTGTAAAAAAGAAGAAAAACAAGAAATGAAAGAAGTAGACATGAGTGTTACCTATCCTGAAACTAAAAAAGTAGATACAACAGACACTTATTTTGGAGAACAATTACAAGACCCTTACCGATGGTTAGAAGACGATCATAGTGAAGAAACCAAAGCATGGGTTAAAGCAGAAAATGAAGTTACTTTTGGGTATTTAGAAAAAATTCCTTTTCGAAATAAACTAAAAGAAAGAATGGAAAAATTGTGGAATTATGAAAAAATTTCAGCACCATTCAAAGAAGGAAATTATACTTATTTTTACAAAAACGATGGTTTACAAAATCAATCTGTTTTATATAGAAAAGATGCTTCTGGGAAAGAAGAAGTATTCCTAGATCCAAATACTTTTTCAAAAGATGGAACTACTTCTTTAGGTGGTTTAAACTTCACAAAAGATGGGAGTTTAGCAGCTTATGCTATTTCTGAAGGAGGAAGCGATTGGAGAAAAGTTATTGTGATTAATACAGAAACTAAAGAAATCATTGGTGATACTATTGTTGATGTAAAATTTAGTGCTATGTCTTGGTACAAAAACGAAGGGTTTTACTATTCTAGTTATGATAAACCCACTGGAAGCGAACTTTCTGCTAAAACTGACCAACATAAGTTATATTTCCATAAGTTAGGTACTCCTCAAAAAGAAGATAAAATTATTTTTGGAGATAAACTTAAAAGAAGATATGTAAGTGGTGGTGTTACTGAGGATGAAAATTATTTAATCATCTCAGCTTCTACATCAACAACCGGTAATGAATTATACTATAAAGATTTGTCGAAAAATGGAACAATCATAAATATTATAGATAATTTTGAAAGCAACAATACTATCATTGATAATGTAGGAACTAAATTTTATGTTTCAACAGATTATGAAGCACCTAACCAACGTGTCGTTACCTTCGATTTAAAAAATCCAAAACAAGAAAATTGGATTGATTTTATTCCAGAAACTGAAAATGTGTTATCTCCCGCAACTGGTGGTGGATATATTTTTGCTGAATATATGAAAGATGCTGTTTCTTACATCAAACAATATGATTATGAAGGCAAGTTAGTTCGTGATATAGAATTACCTGGAATAGGTTCTGCAGGCGGTTTTGGTGGTAAAAAAGAAGAAACAATTTTGTATTATTCGTTTACCAATTATATTACACCTGGAACAATTTATTCTTATGATCCAAAAACTGGAAAATCAACAGTGTATCAAAAACCAAAAGTAGATTTCAAATCGGATAATTATGAGTCAAAACAGGTTTTTTATACTTCAAAAGATGGCACAAAAGTACCAATGATTATTACTTATAAAAAAGGGATAGAATTGAATGGTAAAAATCCAACTATGCTTTATGGTTATGGTGGTTTCAACATAAGTCTGACACCTAGTTTTAATGTTGCTAATGCCGTTTGGTTAGAAAATGGAGGTGTTTATGCTGTTCCAAATTTAAGAGGTGGTGGTGAATATGGTAAAAAATGGCATGATGCTGGAACACAAATGCAAAAGCAAAATGTATTTGATGATTTTATTGCTGCGGCTGAATATTTAATAAAAGAAAAATATACCTCATCGGATTATTTAGCAATTTCTGGTCGTTCAAATGGAGGTTTATTAGTGGGTGCTACTATGACACAAAGACCCGATTTAATGAAAGTAGCTATTCCTGGTGTTGGGGTTTTAGATATGTTACGTTATCACACCTTTACTGCTGGTGCGGGTTGGGCTTATGACTATGGAACCAGTGAACAGAGCAAAGAAATGTATGATTATTTAAAAGGCTATTCTCCTGTTCATAATGTAAAAACTGGTACAAAATATCCAGCAACTTTAATAACCACTGGTGATCATGATGATCGTGTTGTTCCAGCACATAGTTTTAAATTTGCAGCTGAATTACAAGCAAAGCAAACAGGCACAAACCCAACTTTAATTAGAATTGATGTAAATGCAGGACATGGAGCAGGAAAATCTGTAAGTGCAATTATTCAAGAATTTGTAGATATTCAAGCTTTTACTTTGTATAATATGGGTGTAAGAGAATTAAGAAAATAATTAAAATTCCCAATATAAACAAAAATCCTGCTTATTAAGCAGGATTTTTTAGTATAAAAATGTCTTTTTTAAAATCTATTATCTCCATCTAACATCCTACCAAGACCACCCAATAAACTTCCTTCTCCTTTGTCTTTTCCTCCCATTTGTGGAGCTGCTTGTAAAACCCTATCGGCTAAGCGACTAAAAGGTAGTGACTGAATATAAGCAATTCCAGGTCCTCTTAGTGTAGCAAAGAAAACACCTTCACCTCCAAAAATGGTATTTTTTATTCCACCTACAAATTCAATATCATATTGTACATCTTTAGTAAACCCAACAATACAACCAGTGTCAACTTTTAATATTTCACCCGCTTGTAATTCTCTTCTTGCTAATGTTCCTCCTGCATGAACAAATGCCATTCCATCTCCTTCTAATTTTTGCATAATAAACCCTTCTCCTCCAAATAGCCCTCTTCCTAGTTTTCTTGAAAAATCAATTCCAACTGAAACCCCTTTTGCAGCACATAAAAAAGCATCTTTTTGGCAAACAAACTTACCACCATATTTTTGCAAATCGATTGGTACTATTTTTCCTGGATATGGTGACGCAAAAGAAACTTTCTTTTTTCCATAATCTATATTTTGATAAGCAGTCATAAACAAACTTTCTCCTGTTAAAACACGTTTTCCTGCAGATAATAACTTTCCAAAAATACCTCCTTCTTGTTTGCTTCCATCTCCAAAAATAGTTTCCATTTTTATTCCGTTATCCATCATCATGAAACTACCTGCTTCAGCCACAACAACTTCTTGTGGATCTAATTCAATTTCTACATATTGCATTTCTTCACCAAAAATTTGGTAATCTATTTCGTGTGCTTGCATAATTTTATTTTTTTGGTTATATCTAATTAGACGAAAACATTAAAAAAATGTTACGGATTTATTTTTAGACATAAAAAAGTCCAGCAAATTGCTGGACCTTCTCACTCAAAAAAACTTATTAAGGCAGTAAAACTCTATCTATTACATGTACAACTCCATTAGAACATTGAATGTCAGGAATAACCATATTTGCTGGAACTGTATTATTATTACCTAAAATAGTAAATACTCCATTTTGAAAAGGACTATACGTTAATGTATTTCCTCCAGCTGTAGTTGCTGTAGTACTTGATTGTTCTGATGTAAATGTTCCACCATCAGCAATTGCATGATTTAATAAAACTTGTTGTAAAAAAGATGGATCAGCATCTGCTACTTCTTGTACTGTTGCAAAACCTGCAGCTCTAAAAGCAGCATCTGTTGGGGCGAAAATTGTAAATGTATTATTCTCATCAGCTAAAACAGGAGCTAATCCTGATGTTACAACAGCCTGTACCAAGAAAGTCAACTCGGGAGTTTTAAATACTTTTGCATCATTTAATAATAATGCCGAATCAACAATATTAACACCTGTAGCTATCATTACTTTATCAATAGCATGAACAGTCCCATTACTCGCAGGAACATTAGTTAAGATAATCTTAGATCCATTAATATAAATATCATTATCTCTAGCAATGAAGCGTCTATTAACTCCTAGTGCAGAAGCAGATGTGGCTCCATCTATAATTTGATTTGAAAATAAATTACCATTTGAAACGTGGTACAACAATGTATTGGTTAAAAAACTATTTTGCAAAACACCTAAACTCCCACCATCTACTAAACCTAATTTAGCAAATGCATCATTTGTAGGAGCAAAAACAGTATACTTTCCTGAAGGATCATTAGGGTTATTGTTACTCAAAACCACAGCAACTCCACCTTGAATTGCAGCAGCTTCAAGCGTACTAAAAGCTGAATTTGATACTGCAATTGAAGCAATTGAAGGAGTTTCAGATTCATAATCGTTATCACATGAAATTAATGTTACAAGTAATGTACATGCTAATAAAGTACTTTTTATATTTATATTTTTCATTATCTTAAATTTAGAATTAGTAATTAAAATTTGTAAACCAATGCACCGTAAAACCCTGTTGCTTTTCCAATATTTCTACCAGCAACTAGACTACTGACACCTGTAGCTAAACCAAAATCTTGGTAAATGGGCGAATAAAGATTTAAGCCTATTTTTGTATAATTTACTTTTGTAGCTGGAAAAAAACCTTGAAAACCTTCTCCTAAAATATCTACACCACTTGTTGAAGTTTGATTAGCTAAATAAGCATCTCCGTAGAATTTATTTGCAGCATATCCTAATTTAAGCTCCGATATATATGAATTTGGAACATCATTTGAGGCTAAGCTTCCTCCAAATTGTCCAGAGACAAAAGGACCAGAATTCATTTTAAACATAGCAAGTCCAATTGCGCTTAAAGTTGTACTTCTATTACCAATAGCGATAATAGATTGCAAACCTTCGTTTTCTTCATAACCTCCCAAAGGAGTTTTTAAACCTAAAGCTCCAATTAATCTTAAAGAAGAAGATCCATAATCAAAATAAAATGGGTTATATTTTATAAAAACTGAAACATCTTGAACTCCGCTTCTTTTGTTTTCATAATTTAAATTGCTTAAAACCTCTTGAGATGCACTTCCTTCTGCAATTATATAAGGTAATGACAAAACGACATCTAATTGATTAGTTATTCCATAAGTAGCATACAAGGATGTACTTGAAATCTGTACTTCATTAAATATGGGTACTCCATCTACTTCTTCAGGTACTAAATACACTTTATCATACTTTTCTGAACTGTAAGAAAGTGAAACATTTCCCTTTCCTTTGCCTTGCATGAATCCACTTATAGGACTTTGAGAATAAACTATGTTAACATATCCAAATGTTACTACTGCTAAAATTAATAATAATTGCTTTTTAATCATAATATCTAAATGTTTTAGTTTTATACTTTATCACACTTACGTAGAAAACTTTATTATGGTTTTAAAAAGTAAAAAAATAAAAAGCACCTATTTTAGACTGTATCCAAAAGTTTAGACGAATTTATAATTAATTTTGATAATGATAAGCTCGATTTTGTATCGGACTCATTATGTTTAAATTTGATTTAATCCTTACCATATTGTAATTGTTGATATATTGTTCA